>CBDBOH010000003.1:0-1896830 GCA_965208215.1 Chloroflexota bacterium | reverse complement strand
CGGGCACGTTCGGCGAATATGTCTACGTTAGACCCGGCACAAGCGTGTTCAGAATTCCAGATGATATGTGCGACGAGGAGGCGTCTCCGTTGATGTGCGCCGCGGCCACCGTGACCGCGGGTCTTGCCGGTATCGGTTTGCAGCCGGGCGAAAACGTCGTGATCCAGGGTGCGGGTATGTTGGGGATCTACGCCTCGGCCATCGCCAAGGAGCAAGGCGCCGGGCAAGTTATCACGGTCGACGTACTTGACAAGCGATTAGAGATAGCCACGGATTTCGGTGCCGACCACGTCATTAACGCCGGCCAGTACGACGATGACGAGCTTGTCCTCAAGGTGAATGACCTGACCGGCGGGCGCGGCGCGGACGTGGTCGTTGAAGTGACTGGTTTCGCCAGCGTTATACCGTTGGGAGTCAAGATGCTGCGCATTGGCGGGCGCTATCTCATGCAGGGAGCCTTGTACCCCGACGACAACTTCATGCTTGCCTCACACGATGTGATTACCAAATGCCTCACAATCGCGGGCCTCCACAACTACGACTCCCGGTATCTGGGCCGAGCCCTGGACCTCGTCTACCGGAGCCGCCACCGATATCCGTACAAGAAACTTGCCGGCCCAGCATTCCCACTCACCGCAGCAGGCGTGACCGCCGCGCTCGAATCGCTGGAGACGCACGAGGGTATGCGACCGATAGTGAAAGCGTGAGCAACTCATACATGTCGAAAGGTGTGAGCCAATGAGCAAGATCAGCATGGTCATGTTCGACCTTTCCGGGACGACGGTGCATGATGACACTGGTGTGAGAGACTGCCTGTACGAGGCTGCGCAGGAACATAATCTCGACACGACACCAGACGAGATCCTGTTGCACATGGGCACGAACAAGATTCATCTTTACCAGTTTCTGATTGCGCGGTCGAGAGGAGACAGAATCGACATTGAAGATTTTGAGAAAACAAGAACTCTTGATACGTACGAAGAGGCGAAGACGGTCTTTGACCGTTACGAGGAGCTCATGATCGAGCACTATCGCAGGGAGGTCAGCGAAGTGCCTGGCGCCACCGACACATTTCGCTGGTGCCACGAACATGACATCAAGGTCGCCACTAATACCGGCTTTCATCGCGCCATAACCGAGGCAATCATGGACAGCCTCGGCTGGGTGAGGAACGGGCTGGTGGACATCGCCGTGGACGTGGAGCATATCCCCGGACAGATTGGACGCCCGGCGCCATTCATGATTTTCCACGCTATGACACAGTTGAATATTCAGAGCGTGCACGAGGTTGTCAAAATCGGCGACACGCCCGCCGATATGCTGGAAGGCTGCAATGCGGGATGTCGCGGTGTTGTTGGCGTATTGAGCGGGCCCAGACCGGTCGATGCCTGGGGCAAGTATCGACACACGCACGTCATACCCAGTGTCAAGGAATTGCCTGAATTGATAGCTCGCGAGTTTTCATGATTGGAGCTCGTTTACCCGGGATTATAACGCCCGCTTGACAAGCCGCCGGAAACCCTGTAGACTTATCTATCAATCGAATGCGGGAGTCCATTGATGGGAAGTCCGGGACGCGGGCATCGGGAGACGATCAGTTTGTTTGAGCTTCACGAACGGTTTCCAGATGAAAAGTCTGCCGAAGCTTGGTTTATCAAGCAGCGCTGGCCGAACGGCGTCCGGTGTGCGCATTGCGACGGCTGCGAGATCAAAGAAGTTCCGAATGCTAAGCCGATGCCTTGGTGGTGCAAGCCCTGCCGGAAATACTTCAGTATTCAGACGGGAACGGTGATGTATCGCTCGCAGCTTCCGCTGCGAATTTGGCTCTTTGCGATGTACCTGAATGCAACAAGCCTGAAGGGCGTTTCAAGTCTCAAACTTCACCGTGATCTTGGGATTTCCCAGAAGTCCGCATGGTTCTTGAATCACCGTATCCGGCAAGCGTTCGAAGCTGGTGATGCGCTTCTCAGTGGACCGATTGAGATTGACGAAGCCTATCTGGGAGGAACGGCGCGTAACCGCCCAAAGCACCGAAGGCTGACGGCGATAGTCGGCATTCGTGACCGAAGCACCCGCGAGATTCGAGCCACGGTCATAGCTCGCCCGAATCAAGCCAATCTGCTACAGGCGTTAGCCGCAAACGTCGCTAGTGACGCGCTTGTTTACTCAGACGGCAACCGCGCCTACAGGATTCTTCCGAAGCATGTGGCTGTACGCCACTCGGTTTCGGAATACGTCGCCGGCGAAGCCCATACGAACGGTATAGAGTCATTCTGGGCCATGCTCAAGCGCGCGTTTCATGGAACCTTCCACCATTTCAGTCCGAAGCATGTGCACCGCTATATCAACGAAATGGCAACGCGGCAGAGTTGGCGGGAACTGGATACGGTTGCCCTGCTTGAGCGCATAGCTCAAAGGCTTGTCGGTAAATCACTTACATACGGCGCACTCACCGCTGGTGGACCAGCCTATGCCTAAACCGAATTGGGCAAATCGAACGTTGTTTCGCGGGGATAATCTGGAGGTCCTCCGGGGCATGGATTCTGAGACGGTGGACTTGATTGCGACTGATCCGCCGTTCAAGCGTGGGCGGGACTTTCATGCGACGCCGGACTCGCTGGCGGCTGGTGCACGCTTTCAGGATCGATGGTCGTGGGAACGAGATGTCCATCAGGACTGGATTGATGAGCTTACCGATGATTATCCGCGATTGATCGAAGCGATTGAAAGCGCACGATATGCCCATAGCGATGCAATGGGTGCGTATATGTGTTTTATGGCGGTTCGGCTTTTAGCAATGCATCGAGTATTGAAGGAAACTGGGAGTATTTACCTTCACTGCGACCCTACAGCGAGTCATTATCTAAAAGCTGTAATGGACGCGGTTTTCTTACATAGAAGCTTCATCAACGAAATTATCTGGTGCTATTCTCATGGAGGGAAGAGTAAGCGTTATTTCGGAAGAAAGAATGATCGTATATTGGTTTATGGTAAAGGTCGTGAGTACACCTTTAATAGCGATGCAGTACGTATACCGATGAAATCAGGTAAAGAAAGTTTTGGAGGAAGGCTGCTAACAGACGATGATGGTAGGTCGTACCGATTGGTTTACGGAACAAAGAATGCGAAAGGAGAAACACGCTATTATAAGTATTATTTAGATCAAGGCAAACTACCGGAAGATTACTGGACTGATATCAATAGCTTGCAAGCAAGCTCTGCCGAACGTATCGGCTACCCTACCCAGAAGCCGTTAGCTCTCTATAAGCGCATCATCGAAGCCAGTTCTAATAAAAACGATATCGTCCTCGATCCCTTCGCTGGCGGGTGTACGACCTGTAGCGCCGCCGAGCACCTTGGCCGTCAATGGGCCGGGATTGATATTTGGGAAGATACGCCGAAGATCGGGATTGAACGCATGGAGCGGGAAGTCGGACTCTTTGGCAACGTCACGCTCACCAATCAGCCGCCGGAACGCACGGACGACGGCTTAGTCGCCGCGCCATTTCTTCGTGTCAAAGAACGGATCAAAGAACCAAACGGGCAACGCTGGACACGGGCGGAGATGTACGACTTTCTTCTCAAGCAACAAGGCTCACGCTGTCAGGGCTGTGACCGAGCCTTTGACGATCCCCGCTACTTGGAGCTTGACCACAACACGCCGCGCTCAGACGGCGGACTCAACCACATTACGAACCGGATTCTGTTATGCGGGCCGTGTAACAAGCTCAAATCAAACCAGTACACGCTCAGTGGATTGCGACGGCAGAACAAGAAGCTCGGGTATCTCGTCAGCTAAGCCTTTTAGACAAGGTAGGAAGTGTGCGTGTGCACATGATCCCGCTTTTGCGGTACTTGATACCGAGCGCCCGTCGCCATGAATAGCCTGCCAAAGCCCTTTTCGCCAAAGGTAGGTGCGACGGGCGCTCAGTTTGAGTTGTCAAGCAGGCGTTATAATCCCGCGTTTACCATAAGGAGAATTCGATACGCGGCCATGTTTTCCGGGCGCTTCGCAGTAGCTCATAGGTGATTTCACCAGTGAGGCCGTGGAGCCCGTTTGTTCTCTCGCCGCAGTTTGCCAACGGCCGATAGGTCAGTCGGAAGAGCGCCGCAATCGCATTGCGGAGGTCGTGGGTTCGAGTCCCATTCGGACCACCAAGCTGGACAAAATCAAGAACCTTTCACATCAGGTTCACCCTGGGCTTATAGGCGCCCTTGGCAGTATCCATAGTGAGGCCGCGATTGGCTTGACGATGGAAAGGTCGTCGTGGCAGTCGCAAAGGGTCCGTAGCTCCAATCAGGGCATCACAACCGGGCGAGGCCGCTCCGGCAATCCGTCGGGGCGGCCTTTTGCCGGTCACGCCGTCAAGGAAGGACATTGCCGTTCCCTCGGCAGCCGTATAGGGGGCGCTGGATCACCGCATCTCTAAGCGGCGTCGGTGTCATGGTGCAGAGCAAGGGGCCGGGGCGGCCCCCTCCGCCGGACTGCTGCCCCGGCGCAGCCCCAAGCTGGTCCTCCACTATGGTCATGGTTCCCACGGCGTCGGGCAACTGCTTCCCTCTACCATAGGCGGCCTGGGCGAAAGTGAGGTTCCCCGGTCAGGCTGAGCGGCGGATTCTTGCCCACAGCCGGAGCGCCCCGCCGGCGCATACCGCCGCCAGCGTGGCCACGATCAGGCCCGTCTTTACCAGGGTGAACCCGGCGGCCAGCCAGGCCAGCGGAGAAGGCTCGCCGCCATAGCTCAGGGCCAGCACAGCGACGGTTGTATTCTCCAGCACATCCGCAAGGGCGAGGGCCAGCGGCAGCAGATACAGCGGCGCCCCGCCTCGAAAGAGCCGGAACAGCAGAGCGGCGAATAGCAGGCCGTACGAGGCCGGAAAAACCATGTCGACGGTGAGCGCAGTGGTCGCATAGACAACCCGTGCGTCGGCGTCGAGCCAGTCCAGGGCGTCGAACAGGGCCGCCGCCTCTGCGGGTGTGTACCAGCCCCGACCGTCGAGCAAGTCCAACCCTCCCAGCCGCGTCTGCCGCCAAGCGAGTCCCGCCACACAACCGACCACGCCAATCAAGGCTGCGACCGTCATTCGCCAAGTTGCGAATCGCTCCACCATCCGGCCCATCTGCAATGCCTTCACCTCCGCTAAACCGGGTGCCTCCTCAGGACCTGCCCATCACCCGCCCCGTGGTGCAAGGGGGCCTGCATCATTGCCGCAGGCCCCCTTGCATCCTCTTGCCGGTCCGGCTGGGCCGGACTAGTCGTCGTCTATGATCGTCATGGTTCCCACGGCGTCGGGCGGGTAGAGGGTCCCGGGCAGGTACGCCTCCACCGCGAAGTACTCGTCCGGCTCCTCACCGTCGTCCTGCTCCAGCCACACCTCCGCCGTCAGCTCCGTCACCCCCGGCGCGAACACCAGCTCACCCTCCGTGTACTGATAGTCGGTCATGTGCGCCCGGTCGTCCAGCAGGTGGTACGCAGGCGCGGTGTTCCATCTGATCCTGATCTCCTCGGTGGACGCCTCGGACAGCCGCACCCGGAACTCCAGCACGTCGCCCTCCACCGCCGACGCGGCCTCGACGGTGACGGTTATCTCCACCTCCGGCGCAGTATCGTCGTTATCCGAGACGCCGACCGTGGCCGCGCCCTGGGTCGAGGACACCGTGTAGCCGCTGCCCGCGTCCACCGTCGCCGTCACCGACCCGTCGGTCTCGTCGGCGCTGTCGTCGGTGGTGCCCACGGTGAGGGTGACGCTGCCCGTGGTGGGAACGGTCACCGTGCGCTGGCCCGTGGCCGCGCCGTAGTCGCCGCTCTGCGACACCGTCACGCTCACCGCCAGGTCCGCCGCCGGCGCCGGGCTGGCCGTCACCGTGAAGACGGCGTCCCCGCCCTCGGTCACCCCGCTGCCCGCGGTGACGCTCACCTCCGGCGTGGGGGCGTCGTCGTTGTCCGATACCGCCACCGTGGCCGCGCCCTGGGTCGAGGACACCGTGTAGCCGCTGCCCGCGTCCACCGTCGCCGTCACCGACCCGTCGGTCTCGTCGGCGCTGTCGTCGGTGGTGCCCACGGTGAGGGTGACGCTGCCCGAAGTCGGGACGGTCACCGTCCGCTGGCCCGTGGTCGCGCCGTAGTCGCCGCTCTGCGACACCGTCACGCTCACCGCCAGGTCCGCCGCCGGCGCCGGGCTGGCCGTCACCGTGAAGACGGCGTCCCCGCCCTCGGTCACCCCGCTGCCCGCGGTGACGCTCACCTCCGGCGTGGGGGCGTCGTCGTTGTCCGATACCGCCACCGTGGCCGCGCCCTGGGTCGAGGACACCGTGTAGCCGCTGCCCGCGTCCACCGTCGCCGTCACCGACCCGTCGGTCTCGTCAGTAGTATCGTCCGTGGTGCCCACGGTGAGGGTGACGCTGCCCGAAGTCGGGACGGTCACCGTCCGCTGGCCCGTGGTCGCGCCGTAGTCGCCGCTCTGCGACACCGTCACGCTCACCGCCAGGTCCGCCGCCGGCGCCGGGCTGGCCGTCACCGTGAAGACGGCGTCCCCGCCCTCGGTCACCCCGCTGCCCGCGGTGACGCTCACCTCCGGCGTGGGCGGCGGTGGCGTCTGCGCTGACGCCGCCTCAAGCGCCGTCAACTCGGTCACCACCTCGTCCCACACGGGGCTGCTGTGTTTGTCCGCCATGTCCTGCGCCTCGGACGCCGTCATCGGGCCGCCCGTGACGCCGGTGCCGTCGTGCTCGCCGAAGGCCAGCAGCACCCGGTTCCAGCGATTCACGTGGGCCGTCCCGTGCTGGGTCTGCGACGCCAGTTCCCTGACCTTCGCGATCACGTCCGGGTCCACCGTGTAGCCCGTCTGCTCCTCGACAACCGGTTCGTCGTCGTCGGCGACGTCGGCCGTCTCCGACGACGGCGCGCCCACCGTGTAGTCGCTGCCCGCGTTCAGCGTCAGCGTGACCGAGCCGTCCGGCTCGTCCACCTCGTCGTCCGTGGTGGCGATGGTCACCGTGGCGCTGCCCGACGTTGGGATGGTGACGCTGGTGGGCAGCGTCCCGTACCCGAAGTCCCCGGTCGTGGCGACCGTCACGCTCACCGCCAGGTCCGCCGCCGGGGCCGGGTTGGCCGTCACCGTGAAGGTGGCGTCCCCGCCCTCGGTCACCCCGCTGCCCGCGGTGACGCTCACCACCGGCGTGGGGGCGTCGTCGTTGTCGGACACGCCGACCGTGGCCGCGCCCTGGGACGAGGACACCGTGTAGCCGCTGCCGGCGTTCACCGTTGCGGTGACCGAGCCGTCGGTCTCGTCAGCACTGTCGTCCGTGGTGGTTATGGTCACCGTGGCGCTGCCCGAAGTCGGGATGGTCACCGTGCGCTGGCCCGTGGCCGCGCCGTAGTCGCCGCTCTGCGACACCGTCACGCTCACGTCGAGATTCGCGGTCGGGGCCGGGCTGGCCGTCACCGTGAAGACGGCGTCCCCGCCCTCGGTCACCCCGCTGCCCGCGGTGACGCTCACCACCGGCGTGGGCGGCGGCGTCTGCGCCGCGGCCGCTTCCAGGGCGGTCAGCTCGACGACCACCAGGTCCCACACCGGGCTGCTGTGATTGTCCGCCATGTCCTGGGCCTCGGCCGCCGTCATCGGGCCGCCGGTGACGCCGGCCCCGTCGTGCTCGCCGAAGGCCAGCAGCACCCGGTTCCAGCGGTTCACGTGGGCCGTCCCGTGCTGGGTCTGCGACGCCAGCTCCTTGACCCTGGCGATCGTCCCCTGGTTGACCGTGTAGCCGCCGTCGTCGTCGGACACGACCACGATGGCCGTCCCCTGGGACGAGGACACCCGGTAGTCGAGGTTGGCGCTGGCGTCGACGGTGACCGTGACCGATCCGTCGGGCTCGTCCACCTCGTCGTTGGTGGTGGCCACCGTCAGCGTGGCGTAGCCCGCCGACGGGATGGTCACCGTCTGATGTTCCATGGATATCCCGGAGTCGTCGCTCTGCGACACCGTGACGCTCACGTCCAGGTCCGCAGCCGGCGCCGGGTTGGCGCTGACCGTGAAGGTCGCGTCCCCGCCCTCGGTCACGTTGCCGTCGGCGGTCACGCTGATCAGCGGCACGGACGTGTTGGGCGCGGGCGTCTCGAAGTCCACCGTGAAGGTCTTCGGCGTCGCGCCGGCGGCCAGGGTCCGCACGGTGATCTTGTCCAGCTGGGTCGTCCCGTGAAGGACGGAGACCACGTAATGCGACTGCGGATTAAGGCCGGTGAGCTGGTGCTCGGTGGCGGTGGTCGTGACTTCCGTCAGGACCGGGACGCCCGTGAAGCTCTCGTGCCAGACGACCAGGTAGGACGCGCCGTCCCCCTGCGGCTTCCAGGCGACGGTCGCCGTGGTGTCGGAGACGCGCTTGAGCTGGACCGGCGGCGGCGGCGGCAGGTCGTTGTTGGCGATATAGACCGAGGCGTAGCTCCTGAACCTGTTCAGCCGGTAGCCCTCGCCGAACTGCACCGTCGCGCCGAGCATCCCGTTGGAGCCCCAACCGGTGTCGTCGACGGTGGGGATGGTGAACGAGACGCTGCCGCCGGTGGGCACGTTGACCGTGCGCTCGCCCAGGTGCTGGGCGGCGACCACGGAGCCGGGGCCGGCCACGCCCACCCTGACGTCCAGCGGCGCGTCGGGCGCGGGGTTCACGGTGACCGTGTAGACCGCGTCCTCGCCCTCGGTGATGGTGCCGCCGGCGGCGCTGATCGACACCTCGGGCACCCGCTCCACGATCACCGACGTGGGCTCCGCCTCCACCGGCGAGCCCGCCGCAAGCGTGGTGAAGCGAATCACCGGGCTGGCGGTGCTCAGCTGCGTCGCGCCGTGGTCGGCGTAGTAGACCACCGCCCGGTACTCGGTGTCCGGCTCCAGGTGGCGGATGTTCCAGGCCGGGTCGTTGGGCTCGGCCCCGAACCAGGCCTCGTCGGCCGGGACGCCGGGGAAGGGCGACGTGGTGGACCAGTAGCGCACCTCGTAGCCCTCGGCCCCGACCACCTGCGGCCAGCTGAGGTCGATGCCCGTGTCGGACAGGTTGGCGTAGGTCAAATCGCCCACGCGCTCCACCACCGGGTCGGGCAGGTCGCCCAGCAGCCGCTGGCAGCCCACGCAGGAGCCCAGCGTGCGGTGGAAGCTGAAGCTGTCGGTGCGCACCGTCTTCGGCGGCGTCTCCGTCGAGATCTGGTTGTCGCTGCGCTCGTACAGCTTGTAGCCCTCGACCTGGAAGGTCACGTTGCCGACCACGTTGGCGCCGACGTGGATGTCGACCTGGACCGGCGTGCGGCTGACCGTGACCGAGCCGGCGCTGACGGCAGAGTCAGTTCTGAAGGTGTGCAGGTGCGAGGCGGCGGGGCTGGTGAACCAGACCCGGTGGGACCGGAAGTACTCCGACGTGCCGCTCCGCAACAGCGGCCTGGCGAAGTCGGCGTTGATGGAGAAGCGCTTGTCCTGGTCCGCCGGCGGGTCGTTCTTCGTCCGCACCCAGAAGTAGTGCGCCTTGCGCCCCGTGTTCAGCGAGGCCGGGAAGGCCAGATTGAGCCCGCCGTCCTCGATGGACGTCCAGGTGGTCCCGTCGTCGATGGAGAACTCCAGGGTCTGCTCCCACTCGTCGTCGTCCCTGATGATGAGCGGCACCCGCACCTCGGGGTAGTCGAAGCCTTCCACCTGGTACAGCACGCCATTTTCATAGAAGTTGTGGCCGACGGCGTGGGGCCGGTGGATCAGGAACGTCCCGTGGTCGAAGGCGTCGCTGTCCTGGCCCGCGGCGAGGCTCACCGGACGCCACTTGTTGGCGTCGCTCTCGTAGACGGACTGCGACGAGAAGGGGCAGCCGTCGTGCCGGTCCAGCAGCGGGCCGGCGGTGCTCCCGTAGCCGAAGTTGATCCCATCCCGGCCAAGCCCTTCGACGATGGGGTCGCCCAGGTTGTAGGGGCTGCGGCTCCCGGTGTGGCACATCAGCCGGTCCCGGTCCGGTTTGCCCGGCCCGATGTAGCCCCCGAAGTGGCTGAGCGGCTCACCCACCTGGCTGGCGACGTAGAAGTGCCGGCGCTCGTGGGGGTCCACCGCCTGCCACTGGTAGGTCACCGCCGGGCCGCCCTCGGTCAGCGTGATGGTGGGCGGCGGGTCGTGCCTGGTGTAGTTGGCGATCATCCAGCCCGTGTCGCAGTCGTTGCCCGAGATCGTGCCCGCGCAGGTGCGGAACTGCACGAAGGCGTCGGCGGCCCCCAGGTTCAGGCCGATCTTGAGCGCCTCGGAGTGGGTGCTCCAGGAGACGGCGGGGTTGGGGTAGAGCGACCAGGAACTGTGGCCGTCGCCGATGCTCCAGCCCTCGGGCAGGCGCAGGCCCTGCAGGCGCTCGGAGTTCGACGCGGTGGCGCGAAGGGTGTACGTGCTGTTGGGCTGCACGGACGCGTCGTATACATACACCCAGTAGGTGGTGTTCGGCTCCAGCCGCAGCCCCGAACCGTCGTCGCCCTGGTAGGTGAAGGTGAAGGTCCGGTCGGCGCTGCCCACCGGCATGGAGGGGCGCGCCAGATCGGCCAGGACGTCGGCGGCGGTACTGCCCGGCGAGCCGCCGGAGCCGGCCCAGATCTGTACCCTCAGATCACGGGCGGCGTCGGAGTCGCCGATCTCGGCAAACTCGACGTCGACGCTGTTGAGGCGGTAGTGGCCGCCGTTCCTGCCCGTCGTGAACGACTGCGCGCGGTCACGTACGGTACCGGCAGTCGTCACGGTCAACGCCGCGCCGTCCGCCTGGCCCAGGTTGGACATCACCGCCGGCTCACCGGGCGGCGCGTTCACCGGCGTGGGCTCCACCCGGAACAGGGGCGAGATGCCGTAGAAGGCGTGGTCCTGGGTGCTCGCGACGGTGTTGTAGCTGATGGGGCCGGTGTCCGCGTCGGTGGTCGAGAACCGTCCGCGACGGGCGTTGCTGGCGCCCAGAGGGTTCGCCTCCTTCGCACCGTCGGTGCGGGTGCCGGTCCACGGCCAGTCGTTCGAGGTGCTCCTCTCGCCGCTCTCGAAGCGCCGGTCCGCCATCGCCCAGTTCTCCCAGGTGTCGGACCAGAAGCCGGCGTTGTTCGCCGCGACGCGCTCGCCGTTCAGCCAGTAGATGGGCGCGTCCGTGTGCCCGGCGTCGTTGGGGTTGGTCCGGGTGTGGTCGCGGGCGTCCACCGCGGCGGTGGAGCCCACCACCCGGAAGTGATCGGCGTAGCGCCGGATGGCGGCGTGCCCGTCGCGGGCCGCCTCCCGCACATGGGCGTCGTAGATGCCGATGTCGGCGGCGGTGGCGTCGCGGTGGTCTTCGGTCATGAACAGCAGCCGGAACGTCTCGCCTGCGCCCAGACCGAGCGGCGTCAGCGGCCAGTCCAGGGGCACGGTGTAGGAACCGTCCGCGTGGGGCAGCAGCCGACCGTTGACTCCCATCGACAGAGTGGAGCCGCCGACCAGGGTGATCCAGTTGCCGCCCCCCTGCGCGCGGATGCGAGCGTCGTTGTTGATGCTCCAGCCGGGCGCCTCGCCCGCGTCCTCGGAGTTGCTCTGCGTGAACTTCACCTGGCTGTTGCCTTCCGTGAGTCCGGCTGCGTCCAGCACGACCCAGTAGCGGGTGTCCGCCTCGAGCGCGACGCCCGGGTGCGTGAAGCGGTACGTGCCGGCCTGCCGGTTCACGAAGGCGGGATTGGCCAGGGTCCCCACGACCGTGCCGGGAGCCCCGTTGGCGCCTTTGTGGACGGTGACCGTCAGCTTGGAGCCGAAGTCCTCGGTGGACCGGTTGAAGGCCACGTCCACGCTGGTCAGGGTGTACCCCGAGGGGTTGCCGCCGGTGTCGAAACCCTGCGCCAGGTCCACGTGCAGGCCCTGCACCAGGCCGCTCGACTGACCGGTGTTCTTCACCAGCGGCGGGTCGTCGTCCCGCACCCGGACCGTCGCCGTCCCCAGCGACGTGGCCAGGTCGTAGTCCGACCCGTCCACCAGGGTCACCGTGACCGAGCCGTGGGCTTCGTCCACGTCGTCGTTGGTGGTGGGGATCTCCAGCGTCGCGGTGCCCGAGTCCGGGATGGTGACGCTGGTGGGCAGCGCGCCGTACCCGAAGTCCCCGGTCGTGGTCACCGTCACGCTCACCGGCAGGTCTGCCGTGGGCGCCGGGACCGCCCTCAGCGTGAAGCTGGCGCTGGCGCCCTCGGTGACGGCGCCGCCGCCAAGGATGCTCACCCGCGACGGCCGCGGCTTGCTGACGCCGTCCAGGCTGATCTTCAGTGACGATACGTTGGGGGTCCACGCGCCCGTCGAGGAAGCCGTTCTCGTCCCGGCGCCGTCGGCGATGCTCCAGCCGGCCAGGCCCCCGCTGTCCTCGGCGTCCGAACCCGTCAGGCGTACCTTCGAAGAACTCTGGCCGGCGTCCATGTCGATCACGAGGAAGTAGGTGGCGCTCCCCTCAAGGTCGATGCCCGCGCTGCTGGTGAAGGTCAGCGTCTGGTCCGAGGTGGAGGCGGGAAAGCTGGCGGGGTTGGTCAGGGTCCCCAGCGAGCTGCCCGGAGACCCGCCGGAGGCGGTGTGGATGCTGGCGGTCAGCGCCGAGGAACTGAAGGCGCTGTCGATGGTGGAGAACTCCACGTCAACGCTGTGCAGGGTGTAGCCGAAGCTGCTGCCGCCGGTGGTGAACGCCTGGTGGAAGTCATTGCCCAGAAATGAGGTGCCTCCGTCCGCCTGGCCGGTGTTGGCGACGAAGGTCTCCGTCGCGACCGTCTCGACGGCCGTGCCGTGGATGGTCATCTTGCGGGACTGGCTGAATGAGGTCCAGGCGCCCGAGGTGTTCCAGGTCCGGTAGTGGCCATCGTCGGCGATGGTCCAGCCGTCCGCGCCGCCGGCGTCCTCGGCGTCCGACGCGGTGTTCCGGATGGTGTTGGCGCCGGGCAACAGGACCAGGGTGACGTCCAGCACCGCCCAGTACGTGGTGTTCGCCGCGAGCGCCACGCCCGAGTGCGTGAAGCTGTTCGTGCCGGCGGCGATCGTGCCGGGCTTGGTCAGGGTGGCGACCACCGCGCCCGGCGCTCCGCTGCTGTCGCTTCTGATCTCGGCAGTCAGCTTCCCCGCCAGCGCGCCGTCGTTGATTTGCGGAAACGAGAAGTCGACGCCCGTCAGGGTGTACCCGCCGGCGTTGGCGCCCGTCGTGAACGCCTGCGCGTGGTCGTGCTGGACGAAATTGCCGGTGCCGCCGTTCGCCTGCCCGAAGTTGCTCACCAGGGAAGGCTTGCTGACGCCGCCGAGGCTGAGTTTCAGTGATGCCCCTTCGGTGGTCCATGTGCCTGTCGAGGCAAATCCTCTTCTCAAAGTGCTGTCGCCGATGCTCCAGCCGGCCAGGGCTCCGCTGTCCTCGCTGTCCGAAGCCGTCGCCCTTATACTCGCTTGAGCCTGATTGCTGCCCATGTCGAACATCACGAAGTACGTGGTGTTCGCCGCAAGGTCGATGCCCGCGCTGCTGGTGAAGGTCAGCGTCTGGTCCGAGCTGGAGACGGGAAAGCTAGCGGGGTTGGTCAGCGTCCCCAGCGAGTTGCCCGGAGACCCGCCGGAGTCGGCGTGGATGCTGGCGGTGAGGGATGAAGAGCTGAAGGTGCTGTCGATGACGGCGAATTCCACGTCGACGCTGCGCAGGCTGTAGCCCGCGGCGTTGCTGCCGGTGGTGAACGCCTGAGCGTAGTCGTTGCCCAAAAACGCATCCGTGCCGTCTGCCTGGCCGGTGTTGGCGACGAAGGTCTGCGTCGCCTGCTGCGCGCCGGCCGGCTGCGCCGGCGTCAGCGCGAACAGCGCCAGCAGCGCGAGGGCGAGGAGCGCCGTGCGAGGCCCGCGAAACGCTAGCGCTAGAGCCGACCAATCGGGATATCGCATAAGCGAGGCGAAAACCTTCGTTGCCGGGGTCCAATCCACCGGGTGATCTAACCATAAGCTTAGGCGTCTGTCCACAAGTATTTTGTCGCAATCGCTACGATAGCGTCACAGTGGTGGCGTTGGGCACCTACGCCGCAAGGCGGATTGGTCGACGCGACGCTGGCGGCGCACGGCGGTTTCCGATTGACCTGGGGCGGCGGATTCGTGGACGAGTCCACCTCATCAGCGACAGTGCCAGCTTCTATCGTGAGGCCGCTGAGGAAGCGTACGGCGGTCGGATCGACTACGAGTAGCTCGTCAAGCTCTTCGCGACGGCACCAAGCGCCGAGCGCATGTAACGGTCCGCCGGAATACGTGGCGGCGACTCCGACGCGGATCATTGGCGACCGGGACGAATCCCACGTGAGCACGTCGCACCTGGAGCGCCACAAGCTCACCGTGCGCATGGGGCTTCGACGTTAGGCGCGCCTCACAAACGCGATCCCAAAGAAGGTCGACCACCGCGCATGCGCGGCGGAGCAGTTCATGTTCCACTACAACTCTGTCCGGCCCCACACGACGCTGACGAAGCGTGTGCATGGCAAGCTGCCCACGCCAACGATGGCCGCAGGGCTTGGCGGACAAGCCGTGGACGCTGGCGCGCGTGGTGAAGCTGATCGAGGACCGCGAAAACACCGCCGCCGACATGGCCAAGGGGCGCAAAGACCGCCGCATGTCAAAGCGACCCACGACCCGGACGGCGACCGTCCCCTAGCAGCGCCTTCGCGAGGTGTTGCACCGCACTGTATGGAGGTTAAGGACAGCTTGCAGCTTGGTCGAGCTTCACGCCACCGGGAACTTTTGTGCCCAGCTCGTCGCCCGCCCGCGAGGTCGTCAGCACCGCCAGTTCCAAAGCGCAGGGCGTGGGCGCGGCCGAGGCGATCGCTGGCCGAGCCAGCGCGGCGGCCGCATCGACGCGCCGCCAACTGCCGGTGGATGAGCTGTTGGCGCTGGGGTTGGGTCGAGACGGCGCGTCGCTGGTGCACCTAGCGATCCGGGTCAGGCCGCCGACGGACTCGGTGCGCTGCGCGTGGCGCGGGGTGGCGCGGACCGCGCAGCGGCGATCCGGGTCCGAGCGTGACGTACCTGGCGACGTTCGTTGCCGTCGCGCTCCGCACCTGAAATCTCAAGTACCGGGAGACGTTGAAGGCCCGTGTGCTCGGGATCGCGCGGGGCCCGGGTACGGGGCTGAACCTGCCAAGCACATCCGCCCCAGCGCACCCCTGGGTCAAGGTGCCGCCAAGGGAAGGATATCGAGCACGGCGGCGGGAAAGGTGTACCGCGTGGTCACGCGGTCCCAGGAAATGGCATAGATCAGCGGGTCGGCGGGATCTATCCAGAAGCGCACGATTCGTTCGTCGGCCGCGCGCCGGACCAAGGTGTACGTCCGCCCCGAGTCGGCAGCGCGTATGTAGCCACCCGCGCGGAGCACGGTGCCGTCCGCGGCCAAGCGACCGACGTCGATGGCAACAGCGGCCGTCGGCTGTCCCTGCGGGACGTAGAGCACGACACGATCACCCGGCACCTCGTAGGCGGCGGCGACCGCATTCTGCCCAATGATCCGCGGGAGCGGACGGGTCAGGTCCGGCGCAATCCGCGTGGTGAAACCGACATCAGCCGCCGTCACATCGTCCCAGGACGATCCCAACGCGTGGAGAAAGGCCGGGTGCGGCACGTGCCACCACTGGCCGGCGGTGTAGGCGAAGACCCGGTCGTCAGCGCCATCGAAGCGCCGGGCCCATTGGTCGGGTTGCGGATGCCGCTCATCCAGCGGGAATGCCGTCAGCGCCGCGACGAGGAAGGTATATCGCGTGGTCACGCGGTCCCAGGGGATGGCGTAGATGAGCGGGTCGGTGGGGGCGATCCAGTGGCGGACGACTAGGCCGTCGGCTTCGCGGCGGACGACGCCATAGGTGTGTCCCACGGCGTTGTCCCGCACAACGTCCACCAAGAGCCGTGAGGCGCCGGAGGCGCAGATCCACCCGATGGAGAGCACGACCGAGTCGGCCGGGGCGTCGTGGAGGTAGAGCAGGGCGTGGTCGCTGGGGAGCTCATAGGCGGTGGCGGTGGCCGTCTGGCCGATCAACCGTGGCAGCGGGGGCGTGGGTGGCGCGCAGCCCGCGTCCGCGACGGGGGCGGTGGCGAGTGGCGGGGGCGGGCGAGATGGCGGGGCGTCCAGCTCGTCGAGGGGGATCGTGGCGAGCACGGCGGCGGGAAAGGTGTACCGCGTGGTCACGCGGTCCCAGGGGATGGCGTAGATGAGCGGGTCGGTGGGGGCGATCCAGCGGCGCACGACCAGGCCGTCGGATTCGCGGCGGAGGACGGCATAGGTGTGCCCGCTGTCGACGTCGCGGACATAGCCGTTCGGGATTACGGTTGCGCCATCCGCGGAGATCCAGCCAATGTTGATGACGACCGGGGACGTGAGGGCGTCGTGACGGTGGAGCACGAGACGATCGCCGGGAACCAAATAGGCGGTGGCGATCGCGGTCTGCCCGATGATCCGCGGGAACGGGGCGGCGCGCTCCGGGCCCAGGCGCGCGATGAAGTCGGCGTCGGCCACGGTCACATCGTCCCAAGCAAAGCCTAGGGCCTGAAAGATAACCAGGTCCGAGACGTGCCACCACTGGCCGCGGGCGGCGTCGAAGGCCAGAATTCTGTCGTCCGCGGGCGTGAGTTGGCGGGCGAGTTGATTGGGTGCGGCATGGCGGTCGTCGAGCGGGATGGCGGCCAGCACGGCGGCGGGAAACGTGAACTGCGCGTTCACGCGGTTCCAGGGGACGGCATTTATGAGCGGGTCCTCCGGGGCGATCCAGTGGCGGACGATCAGGCCGTCGGCTTCGCGGCGGAGGAGGGTGTAGGTGTGGAAGCGTTCGGCCTCGCGAATGAAGTCGCCGGGGTCGAGGGTGGCGGCGTCGGCGGAGATGCGGCCAACCGCGAGCACGACGGAGGCCGAGGCGAAGTCGTGCAAGTGGAGCAGGACGCGGTCGCCGGGTAGCGCGTACGCGGTGGCGGCGGCGGTTTGGCCGAGAGTGGGGAGGAGCGCCGGGACGACGGGCGGACAGACGCGGTGCTCGCTGGCGTCGCCGGTATCACGTTTGTCGTCTTTGTCGTCTTTGTCGTCTTTGTCGTCGGGGCGGCGATTTGTGTCTTGAGCAGTAACAGGACACTCCCCCTCCGAGACGACCTTCTGCCGGTCGGCTTCAGACAGGCCGGCGGGCAGGGCAAGATCGGTGCCGTAGATGGTCACCTGCGTCAGAGCGGCGATGTCGAAGAGACTGCCGGGTACAGGGCCAGCGAGCTTGGGGTTGCACGAGACATTCAGATCCCCCAGGCTCGCGAGGTCGCCTGGATCGACGAGACCCCGGGATATGGAGCCGGTAAGCCGATTCTGGTGCAGGAACAGCTCCTCAAGTTTGGCGAGGCTGCCCAACTCGGGCGGGATGTCTCCGGTCAGCCGGTTTTTGTGCAGCCACAGCCAGCGCAGGTTGGTGAGGTTGCCCAGCTCGGGCGGGATCGGGCCAGTCAACCGGTTATCCGACACCGAAAGATCCAACAGGCTGGCGAGGCGGTCCAGCTCGGGCGGGATCGGGCCGGTCAACCGGTTCTCGTGCAGGAACAGGTACCGAAGGTTCGTGAGGTCGCCGAGCGCGCGCGGGATTGGGCCAGTCAACCGGTTTCGTTGCAGGAATAGCCGGCGCAGATTGGTGAGGTTGCCCAGCTCGGGCGGGATCGGGCCGGTCAACCGGTTGTCGAACAGGGACAAGCGCTGAACGCTTGCGAGGTTGCCGAACGCAGCCGGGATACTGCCCGTCAGCTTGTTCTCGTACAGGCGCAATTCAACCAGGTTAGCGAGGTTGCCGAGCTCGGGCGGGATCGGGCCGGTCAGGCCGCTCGACGGGTCGTCGGTCCGGAAGTTCTCGTTCAGATTGAGTTCGACCAGGCTGGTGAGGTTGCCGAGCGTGGACGGAATGGGGCCGCGCAACCGGTTGAGGTCCAGGAGCAGCCGTTCCAGGCGGGTGAGGTTGCCGAGCGTGGACGGGATTGGGCCCGTCAGCTGGTTGTTGGAAAAGGCCAATTGCGTCACGTTGGTGAGGTTGCCGAGCGTGGACGGGATGACGCCGGTCAACTGGTTGTTGGAAAGGTTCAGGATCGTCACGTTGGTGAGGTCGCCCATCTCGGGCGGGATCGAGCCGGTCAACCGGTTCTGGCCGAGGTCCAAAAAATCCAAGTTCGGAATGCTTCCCAGCGCAGCGGGGATGGTCCCGGTGAAGCCCCGATTCGCGAGCTGAAGATTCGTGACGCCCGCCGTCGGGGTGATGGTGACGCCCTCCCACGAACTCAGGGCCCTATCCCGTGCCCAGTTCAGCGTAATCGTGCCGCCGAGCACTGCACTCAGCTCCAGCAGCGTGTTGCAGTCCTGGATCAGATGCGAATCCTGGGCTGGCGTGGTGGAGCGCTTGGGGCAAGACGATGGGCTTTGGGCGGCGGTGGACACGGGACTCACGGTCACCAGCAGCGCCAGGAGCGCCGGGAGGCAAATCAGACGAATGGCAAGCTTGCACTGCATGCCGACGGCCGCCCGACTACGAAAACTTGTGGGGCGAGGGTACGGCATCGGACAAGCTCGTGCTCAGGACCTCTTCAGTGGCCGGAACTCTTTGAACCCTCCGGGCGGGTGGGGTCGTTGAGTCCACCCGCCCCCCTTGCTTTGGGAGATCTCAACGATATCAAGGTTGGGTGATTCGATAGGACCCAGAACCTTTATGGAAGCCTCGTTGCTGGCAAGGTGTAGGCACGTTGGCCGCAATTTGAAGCCGGTGGTGGTGGGCGATCACTCTGCCTCCCCGGGCCATCGGGATGTGCCTGAATGGAACTGATAGAGGCAGTAGCCCCTACTTCAGCGGGTTTGGCAAGGCAATCGTAGAATCCCGGCCAAATGTCTTCGAACGTTGGGTCGGGGCATGAAGTCTCGATTAATCGCTCTAGAACGTGTGAAGGCAAGCCGTGGTCATCTGGATTCGATAGATGATCAGGAGAAGAAGATTCTTTTCCTGCTGGAAGACCGCCTTTGCTGCGCGTGCAAACCGGAAGCAACCTAGCCAGGACTCGCCGTACTCATCTAGTCATCGCGCCGCTCCGTGTGAAAACGACAACCCCAATACGGCAACCACGGCCGTCGGCAACGTCAAGGTGCCGGTGTAGCCGGTGTCGATAACGGCCTGGATGTCGCGCGTCCGCCCGTCCTGGCCCTGTAAGGGAAGGGTCACGACCGCTTCATAGGCAGCATTCACGGTCCCTTCGATCATTCCCTTCTCCGCAGAGACTCGGCCCCGAAGCTGCGAAGCGTCCGGTACCCGACTCGCTCGACCAAGACATCGACGGCGCCGGGGCGCTGCGCTCGCAGACGATCCACCACGCCGCTCTCAGTGTCGGCGATTACCCAATCCCCGGTCGCAACATCGATGGCGACGTACGCACCGTGATGGCCGGCTTCGACCCGCGGCAAGATGTCTCGCTCATAGATCTCTCTGCCGAGGCGGGCCGCTTCTTCGCGGGGCCTTCGCTGTCGCGCCGGGGTATCTGCGGTCGTCATCGCGGCTCCCTTTCAGGGCGTTCTCCTCCACCTATCGTTTTACCCTTTCGCGGAGTCTTGCGGCAACAAAACCCCCGCACACACGGCCCACGCATGGCCGCACCGGAGCCGTTTTGCCTGAAACGCAAAAAAGGCCACATATATGACGTTTGGGGGAGGACACCTGCATTTAGGTGTCCTCCCCCAGTTTGCGAGCTAGCGTCCCGCGCCGACCGGCGGCCGTTCCTGTTCCAACGCCCACTCGAAGAGCGACGCTATTGCGGGCTGTGGCTTCCGCTTCCGGCCCTTCGGCTCGGCTGGTTGCGCGGCCACGAACTCGGCCCACGAGAACAGCGACAACTGCGGCGCCGGCGCCTCGTCGTGGTGGCCGTTGCCCAAGACCGGCTCGACGCTCGGCCCGAGGTCGATGGCTTCGGGATGGCCGTTGCCGGTCGCCCCGTTGCCATTGACAGCGACGGCGTCCGGCTCGACCTCGACCGTCCGCCAGTCGTCGTCCACCAGCAGCTCCTCGGCGGCGGCCGCGGCGGTCGCGGCTTGCGCGAAGACATCCTCCACGGGCTCGCCGTCCGTAGCGCCGTTGACGACCTGGCGGGCCAGCGCCAGCAGCAGGTCGTCGCCGTCGTCGCCGTAGGCGGCCAGGCCGTCCTCGGGCAGTTCGCCCTCGACGGCGAGGGAGCTTTGCAGCTTCTTGGCCACCAGCGTCAGCGCGTCGGCCTGGAGCGTGTTCCGGTAGGCGAAGAACACCACCTTGACCGGGCGGGTCTGGCCGATGCGCCAGGAGCGGCGCGAGGCTTGCCGCATGGTGTAGACCGAATAGTCGGTCTCGTACCAGCAGATGGTGGGGAAGTCCACCAGATCGAGGCCGGTCTGCACCAGTCGGGGATGGCAGATCAGCACGTCGATGCCCGCCGTGACCTTCCGCGCCACCCACGCCTCCCGGCGGTCGGGGGGCACGGCGGCGGCCTTCATCACCGCGACTCGGAACCCGTGCCGGGTGAGGATGTCGTCCATCCGTTCGGTGATGTCCCGGGTCCCCGTGTGCGTGGCGTAGACCAGCACCCGGCGACCCGCCATACGCTCGGCGGCCACCAGGTCCAGCAGAGCCTGCTCCTTGGGGTAGATCCGGGCCTCCGCCAGGGGCGGGACCTGCACGAGGATGTCGCCGGTGCCGGGATCGAACACCGTCTCGCCTCGGGTACAGCCGTCGGGGTAGGCCAGCAGCGTCTGCAGGTAGGTGGCCAGCAGGCGCTTGGAGCCGTCCTTCAGCGCTTGGGCGAGGGCGTCCCTGAGCGTCTCGAACACATGCGTGTAGGCGCTGCGCTGGGAAAACCCCGTCGCGTCCTCGTCCGAGCCCAGCGCGGACACCTGCACCTGCTCGTCGTACGGCGGCAGCCCGGAGGCCACGTCCGCGAGCCGGAGGAATACGCTATGGCCGATGAGGTGGAAGAGCGCGGCTGGCGCCAGGCCGGGTCGCTCGCGGACCACCGTGCGGTAGTGACGGCGGCGGCTTGCGCGCCCGTCCTCCAGCGCGGCGTCGTCGGGTCGGCCGACGGTGCGCTCGACGAAGCCGTAGCGCTCGATCCAGCGCGACTCCTCCGAGCGCCCAAACGCCGTCCGGATCTCCGGGCTGAACCGGTAGAGCAGGTGGAAGAGCGTGGAGGCGTAGCCGCCCATCAGGGTGCCCGAGAGGCTGAGGGACGTGCCGCAGGCGTCGGCGAGGATGCCGGCGGCGATGCCCTGCGCGGAGCCGCGGCCCTTGTACTCGTGCACCTCGTCGCCGATCAGCAGGTCGAAGCAGCCCCTCATCCGGTGCTTCACATAGTCGGCGAGCGGGTAGCGCCGGGGGCCGGACGCGTCGGCCTGCCAGAGGGGCGCGTCGCAGTGCCGGCAGCGGTGCTTGCGGCGGGCCAGCGCCCGGGCCGTCAGCGGCACGCCGTCCGTGTCCACGATCTGGCCCGCACAGGCCGGGCAGCAGGGGACGCGGAACGGTTCCCCCGTCGTTTCGTCCCGCACCAGCCGGCCGTTGGCGGCGGCCCAGCGCTCGACGACGGCGGGCTGCCAGCGGTAGGAGAGCTTGGCGCGCTCGCGGGACATCACGGCGAAGCGAGGCTCGGCGCCGCTCCAGCGGCGGAGGCCTTCCAGGTCGGTGATGGAGGCGACGATGGCGGCGTGGGCGCCGGGCACCGTCGCTTCCACCTCGCGCTTCCACTTGCGGGTCAGATGGGGCGGGCACAAGACCAGCACCCGGTGGAAGCCCGCCGCGTGGGCGGCCGCCGCGGCGATGAAGGACTTGCCGGTGCCCATCTCGCCGACGATGGTGGTGCCGCGGTGCGCCCGCAGCGAGAGGGCCGCGCCGCGGATGGCGTCCGCCTGCGCCCCGAGCGGCGAGCGAAGCAGGTGAGGGAGCTGGTGGCCAGTCTCGGACGGCCGATACAGGGGCGGGTAGGACTCCACCACCCGCTGGGCGATGGCGTCCTTGTAAGTGTCGATGAATTCTCCGAGGTTCATGTCGGGTCTCCTTCCGTGCGATGGGGCCGGAGGACGACGCCGGGACCCGGGACGCGCCCACGCCCCCGGTAGGGACGTGTCAGCGCGGCGGATTCCCTGGCCACGTCCCCAGGCGGGTGTTGCATGTGTGAGGCCCGCCGATGGCGGGGCCTTGTGAATGGTGAAGGCGGCGGTGCGGTGCCGCCGTCTACGCGGCGTTCGGGACCTGTTGGCGGACCGCGCCGGCGTCGTCGGCACAGCGGCCTGCGAGGTGGGTGGTGGTCACCGGGGAGGCGACGGCCCGTCCCCCGATGATGTCCACCGCGGCGGTTTGCCTGACGGGTTCGCCGGGGCGGATGGGCTGCCCGCACCGGTCGCAGGCGCCCAGGGTCATGGGCATCTGCATCGGTCGACCTTCCTGTCTTAAGGGGATGTGCGGTTTCGTCCACACAACGCGAGGCCCCGTCGGGTCCCGTGCGGGCCGACGGGGCCTCGTGGTGCGACGCTGGGGGGCGTCGGCTAGGCGCTGATGTCCGTGATCCGGCCGTCGTCCAAGTCGAGGGCGACGACGGTGGTCGTCAGCCGCTCGCGGTAGATCTCCTTCTCCGGCGTGGTCTCCACCAGCACCATCGCCTTGGAGGTCCGGCCCTTGACCAGGATGCGCCGGCCGTCGGCCTCCAGACAGAGGTTGTCCAGGAAGCCCGCCGCGACCAACATGGCCATGTGGCCCCGGCGCAGCGGCATCAGCGGGCGCGTCCGGTGGTCCCCGGTCGGCCAGAGCGCGTCCGTGATCTGCGGGCTGGTCCAGAGCCCCGATCGGCGGGCCTCGGCCGCCGCGGCCAGCGGATCGACGTGGCGCGTGGTGAAGAGAATGTCGCCGGCGGGCGTGGTCGGCGGGCTGAAGGCCGGATAGCGCGATGGCCGCAGCGGTTCCGGCGCGCCCTCGGCCCACGCGCGGATTTGCTCCGCCGCGCGGGGGTCGGCGGTCGGCTCCGCCTTGCGGGTGCCCATCAGCACCACCTGGTCGAAGACCGCGCGCTCCGGGTCCGGGAAGGCCCAGCACCGCACCCGCCCATAGTGGGAGGCCAGGTAGCGGGCCGAGACGGTCAGCCGCTGGCGGGGGACGATGAAGACCAGCACGCCCTGGTCCGCCAGGTAGCGGGTCGCGTGCACCAGGAAGCTGTGCTCCGTCCGCCGCTGTTCGGCATCGTAGTCGTAGGGCGGATTGAGGAGCAGCAGCCCGAAGGCCCGGTTGGCGATGGAGGTCTGGAACAGGTCGGCGGCGAGGGCGCGGTCGAGGTGATGCGCCGCGTCGTCGGCCCGATCCCGGTGCAATTCCACGCCGTAGGTCTCGACGGGGAGCGTTCCCCGGCAGCGCAGGTTCGCCGCCAGCTGCGCCACGGCCTCCCCGGCCCCGCAGCAGGGGTCGAGGATGCGCAGCGTCTCCTGGCGCCGGGCGTAAGCGCCGGCCGGCGCGACCATCAGGTCGGCGAGGAAGTCCACGACTCGGGGCGGCGTGGGGTAGAAGCCCCCTTTCGCCTGGGCGGCCAATCGCATCACAGGTCTCCTTTCAGGTGCGTCGGTGTCCGATCCGTTGCGTGCCGGTCCATCCCGTCGTCCGGTGCGAGGGTCAGTCGCCCGGCCGCGACCGCCGTGGCGAGGTCGTCTCGCAGCCGCTCGCCGTCGGGGTGACAGCGGTAGGCGACGACGCCCGCCGACTGGAGCGGGACGACCTCGCCCGTGTCCAGGCCCCGTCGCCAGAGCCAGTCGGCCCAGGAGTGATGCAGGGGCAGCGGGCTCCGCTTGTCGAGGAAGCGCTGGTGGAGCGCCGGGGCGGCATCCTCCGTGGGGGCCAAGAGCAGGAACGCCTCGCGCTCGAAGCCGTACTCCGCCAATTTGGTGTAGACGAGGGCGTGCCACCCGCCGGCGGCCGGGAGGCGGGCGATCCTGGTGGTCCAGGTGCCAATGGTCTCGTGCGGGATCGCACAGCGCTGGTAGCGGCCCGCCAGCGCCATCCCGTCTGCGCCGTGGATGAGATGGGCGACGTCGGGCGGTTGCTTGAGCAGGGAGGCCCAGATGGCCTTGAGGGCCGTCTGGGATCCGACCATCGAGAGGAACCAGAGGCTCTCGGCGTCGGGGTCGCGGGCGAAGGCGTCGGCCGTGGCCGAGAAGCCCGCCGCGTTGATGGTGTAGAGGTCCTGGGGTCCGAGGACATCCTCGTCCCGGGGCAGGGGATGCGTCGCTGGCATGGAATGCCTCCTTCATGGGTGGTGCGGATGAGGCGCGGCGAATCGATTCCGCCGCGTGCGGCCTCTGGGGGTGGGGTCGGTGGGTGGGCGAGCGCGCGGTGGGGCGCGGCGTGGGACTCGGGCCGGGGTCAGGCGGCCATCAGGCCGCGGTCCTTGAGGCTGACCGTCTGGGCGCCGCCGATGACCACGTGATCGAGCAGTTCGACGTCCAGCAGCTGGGCCGCCTCCGCCAGTTTCCTGGTGAGCGCGATGTCCTCCGGACTGGGCGTCGGATCGGTGCTGGGATGGTTGTGGCAGATGATGATCTTCGGCACCGCCTCCACCACGGCCGGTCGCAGGACCTCCGCCGCGCGGACCTGGCAGGACGCGATGGTGCCCTGGTAGATCACCCGTTGGCCGACCACGTGGTGCTTGGTGCTCAGCAGCAGGACGCGCAGCTGCTCTTGGGCCAGGGGCGCCATCTCCGGCGCCAGCAGCCGCCCCACGTCCTCGGGACAGGTGATGACGGGATGGTCATCGCCGGGCCGCTCCGGCTGCGTCTCGATCTCGTAGCGCACGGCCAGTTCGCCCAGCAGGGACAGGTTGCTGCGTAGCGCGTGCAGCAACGCCGTGTCCGGCGTGGATCGCTTCGTCTGGGTCACGTCGATCTCCTTACGCTGTGGGGTGGAAACAAACACGGGGCCGCTCCCATCTCAGGGAGCGGCCCCGTGGTGCGCCCGGCGGACGGGCGACGAGGACGCGGGCTCGTATCGCCCGCTTAGAAAGGCAGGTCCTCACCGTCGGTCGACGCCGGCGCGCCGTTGGCGCGGCCGTCCAGGAAGATGACCTCCTGGGCGTGGACCTCGGTGCGCTGGCGGCGCTGGCCGTCGTCGCCCTCCCAGGCGTTCTGGACCAGGCGCCCCGCCACGTAGATGCGGGACCCTTTCCCGAGGTACCGGTGGACGGCTTCGGCTTGCGGGCCCCAGACGACGATCCGGTGCCAGTCGGTCGTCGTTTCACCGCTCTGGCGGCGGCGGTCGGTGGCCAGCCGCAGCTGGACGATGGCGGTTCCGCCCTGGGTGTGCCGCAGCTCGGGGTCGGTCCCGAGCCGGCCGAGCAGCTCCACGCGGTTGATCGTCTTCGACATTGCGCTCCTCCTTGGGGAGTGCTGGAGCGCGGCCCTGCCGCGCTCGATCGTGAATCGGCGGGGCGCTCCGCGGGGGGAGCGGCTAGCTGACCCGCACGAACTCCGACGCGCGCTCGCTGACGATCTCGGCTCGGATGGCCGGGTCGAGGATCGCGTTGAGCTTGCGGTAGTCCACGGCGTAGCGTTTCGACTGCACCAGGCTGACCGTGTGGCCGGCGATGGTCGTCTTGGCGGCCCCCTGCCGCCGCATCCAGGCCTTGAGGGTGGCCAGCGCCGCGCGCTTGTCACGCTCAGGGACCTTCAGGGCGTCTCGGGCTTCCGCGTACGCCGCCACCGCCGCCTGGGCCTCGGCGGCGCTCACCGGCGCGTCGTCGACCTCAGGCACGGCCTCCGCCGTGGCCGCGGTCGCCGCGCCCGGCTGACACGTCGCCAGGAAGGGGCAACTCCGGCACTGCCAACTCCCGGCGGCGAAGTCTCGCGCCGGGAGCGCCTGCGGGTCCGCGCCATGGCGGTCGTAGTGGGCGCCCAACTGGCCCAGCCAGGCGCCGACGCGGTCCAGGGCCTGCGCCACCCGGGGCGCCGGGATGATCTCGACGTCCCAGGCGCGGCTGGCCGTGTCCAGCACGGCGATCGCCGCGTCGCGCACGGCGCCGAAGGTCCCCAGGGTGTAGACGGCCACCTGGGCGACCGCGGTCGGATGGCTGCGTTCGGCGCCCAGGGTGCGCCAGCGCTTGAAGGCGCTCGGTCCCCGGGTCTTGACCTCGACGATCATCTCGTCGTCGGTCGGCGGCGGCTCGTCGTCGAACAGGAACATCGACGCCGGGGGCCCGGTCACGGGACGCGCGGCGTCCTGGGTCAGCGGCCGCCGTCCCGTGGCGTCGGGGTACCCGGTCACCACGACGTGCGGGTCGATCCGGATCGATGCCGGCTGGGGCGCGGACGAGTCGGCGGGCGTGACCGTCCAGCCGGCCCGCGCCATCGCGCGCAGCACCACCGGTTCGAGCGCATTCCCGGCCTCCATGACCGTCAGCGCGGCGTCCGTTGGCGGGTTCGTCGGCCGATGGCCGGTCGCGGCATACCAGAGCGCGCGACGGCAGGTGCCGACCGCCGACGCGCGCACGTCGAGCGTCCCGTCCGCGTCCACGCGAGCCGACGGTCGGGCGTAGACGTCGGCTCGCGCCTCGGCGCGGGGAGCCGACGTCGGGTGTGACACGGGGGACGTGATCGTCGCCATGTCGTGTCCTCCTCTATATGAGAAGCGGGGCCGACTCCGACGAGTCGGCCCCGCGCTGGTTTCGGGGGCGTCCGGCGGCCTGGGCTCAGGCCGCCGGCGCGAGTCGCGTGTCCCGGAGCTTCCGGTCCGCGGCGTCGACGAGCGTCGTCAGCTCGGCCGCCGGCAGGGCGTCGAGGGCCCGGCCCGTCCGGCGCTGCACGGCGGCGCGCACCTGCGCCTCGTCGAAGCCCTGCGCGGCCCCGAGCTCCACCAACCGCGTGCGCAGCGTCCGAGCTGAGGCTTCGTCGCGCTGGTCGACCGGGACTGGGCTCGCCGGCCCTCCGTCCGGCGCGCGGACCGCCGCCGGGCGCGGCGCGCCGGTCGCCGACGGCGTGGATCGCCCCGCGGCGGTCGCCGGGGTGCCGTAGAGGCCGTTGCCGAAGCGGTCGCCGAAACTCCGCAGGGCGCGCTTGAGGCCGTCGGTGACGGCGCCCTTGCAGGCGGTCTCATGCCCGTCGACGGTCGCCTCGGCCACCGCGTGGAAGCCGACGTCGGCGCGCGGCGGGGCGCCGGGGACGGTGACGCGCACCGGGGCGCTGTACGCCTGGCTGCGCGTCACCTCGCCGGTCGCGGGATCGACGATCTCGATTTGCCGCAGGGTCACGTCGCCCGCCAGCTCGTAGCCCCAGCCGCCGAAGCCGAAGACGTGATTGGCCTGGTCGATGACCACATGGCCCTCGAGGTAGTCGTAGGTCTTGCCGGCGCGACCCTTGCGCTGCGCGACCAGGCCGGGATCCAGCGGCTGCTCCAGCGCCGTGACGACGGCCGGGGGCAGGCTGTCCCAGAACAGCTCGTGGTCCGCGTCGGACGCGGGGCCACGGTCGGTGGCGATCGCGGCGTCCGTGGGGACGCTCGTGGTGGTTCCGTTCGCGTGGATGCCATGGGTCATGGCAGGTCTCCTTGGTGTGGGGTGCCACAGGATGTGGCGGCGTGATCGGGGCGGGCGGCCCGCTGGGACGCCCGTGGGCGGGGCACGCGCCGTCTCAAGGACGGGAGTGCGCCGTCGGGTGTTGGGCATAGGCCCTCCTGAGGTGATGGGTGGAACGGCCACGTCGGGCGGGATGGCGTTCCGGGTGGATGTCTCGGGGGCGGCGCCGGTGGCGCCGGATCACGCGCCCGCGGGCGCTGGTGATCGGGGAGGCGTGCTGGAGGCCGGGCGCGTGCGGGTGTGGCCTGCTATCCGGCGATGCGCGCCGCCTGCGCCAGGCGGCGCAGGAAGACGGTCCGTCCGTCGGGGCGCGTCGCGAGGTCGGCCACGTCGCCGACGCCTGCGGGCAGGGTCACGACGGCCGCGCGGCGCCCCAGCAGGTCCCCCAGCTGCGCGGCCGCCGCCCGGCCCGCGGCGTCCGCGTCGAAGGCGAGGAAGACCCTGGGGCAGCCCCGCAGGGAAGCGGCCACCCGGGCCATGCCCTGCGTGCCCAGCGCGGCGCCGGCCGGCAGGCCCCACTGCGCCAGCACCAGCCAGTCGACGAGGCCCTCCGTGAGCACCGTCCACGGTGGGGCGGGACCCAGCCGCGCGCGCCCCAACACCGGCTTGGGGCCGGGCAGCGCCTGGAAGCGGGGCGACCGGTCGGAAACGATGGCGCGCCCCACGAGCCAGCGGACGCGTCGGCCGACGAGCTCGGGCACGACCACCATTCCGGCGAACCGCTCCGCGCCCTGCGCGGTGAAGAGCCCGGACGTCGTGAGTCGCCGCTGCGAGAATCCCGCCGCCACGAGCCCCCGCCGCAGCCCGTGTCCCGGCGCGTAGCCGAGACCCAGGCGGGCAGCGGCGTCACGACCGATGCCGCGGGCGATCAGGTAGTCCTGGGCCGGGCGACTGCGGCCCAGGTGCCCGGCGTAGAACCGCGCCGCCGCCGTCAGCAGGGCCACGTCGCGGGGAGGTCCCACGATGGGCGTGGCGGGCGGCGCCGGAGCCGGACGCGGGGCGGCGGCCGACGCCGGCCCGTGCCCCCCGTCCAGCCATCGCATGGCCTCGGGCAGGGTCAGGTCTTCGGTCCGCTGGATGAAGTCCAGCACGTCACCGCCGGCCCCACAGCCGAAGCAGTACCAGCGGTCCGAGTCGGCGTACACCGTGAAACTGCCCGTGGCCTCGGCGTGGAAGGGACAGACGCCCTGGCGGACGCGGCCCCGGCCGCGAAGTCGCACGCCCGCCGCCTCCACGACGTGGCCCAGCGGGTGGCGGCGCTTGAGGGCCGGAATGTCGACCAGCGTGTGGGTTCCGCTCATGCCGTCCCGCCCCGCAGCGGCTTCAGCCCCCGCAGGCTGCGCCGCGAGACGACCGCGCCGGTCTGCCAGCGCATCCCCAGCACGGCGATCACCTGCAGGGCGCCGTCCGGCCGGGGCGCGAGCGCCGCGGCCCGGCCGGTGCCGGGGCTGTAGACCAGGGTCTGCGGCTCGCCAAAGCGCCGCCGCGCCAGGCCCAGCCACTCGGCGAAGGCCCAACGGGCGTCCGGCGTCGCCGCCCTCGCGGTGTCCGCACCGGCGAGGGCGAACAAGGCTCCGTCGAGGTCGCCCGCCTGCCGGCGGCGGCGGGCGTCATGGATGCTGCGCGCCACGGGTTGCGACGGCGGGAGCGTCGCAGCCGGGCTCAGGGTCGTCATCGCCCGGCCCGCCCGTTCGTCCACGCTGGGCTGAGGGTCGGCCACCGGTGGACGATTGCTTGGCATTGCCGCTGTCATCGTGTCCTCCTTGTCGTTGGGCGCGTGTCGCCCGGTTCCTGTCTGCCCTCGGTCCTGCATGGGCACCTCCTGGGGTGCGGTCCCACGTCGGCATCCGGACGCGGGATGTGGGTATGGATGGGTTGACGCTGGACGCACGCCGCCTCCGGTCGGATGCCGGACGCGGAGGACGGCGTGGTTCGAGGACGACGCAGTTCGCCCGAGGGTCGGGTGGGGACGCTGCGAGGACGCGAACCGTCCGAGACGGTGACGTGCTCGCCGCCCAGGGCGTGAGCCGAGAAACGCGGCGCTGGGCCTGTCCTCAGACGCCGCTGGCGAGCCGCGATTCGTCAGTCACGCGTGCGGCTGGGCGGGGGCCAGGGCGTCGTTCGTCGACCGACGCACGGCGCACCTCGCCCAAGGCATCCCGACGTTCGCGGCGGACGCCAGGGCAGCTCGGCTCAACCCCGCGACCGCGGCTCGCTGCGGGCAGCGTGTGTCCCTCGTGGGCGACCGGGCGGAGAGCGAGGCTCGATCCGCGACGATCGTGCCCGGGTCAGGGACGGGACCCGCCAGGTTTCTCGGGCAGGAAACACTGGCCAAAGCCTGACAACGCCTTGAGTATGGCCGACCGCCTGGGCGGATGGAAGGGGTTCGGCGCCCTCCAGCCCCAGGTACTTGCGCCAGTGCAGCACCACTGGCGCAACCCCCGTGGACGCCCGCTGGCGCACGCCTCGTCGATCTACCGCCACCACAGGCCGAACGTGAGGACCCGGCGGACCCAGCGCCGCAGCTCGCGCCGGGCCCGCTCCGTCTGCAGGTCCGCCAGCGCTCGCCGCCGCCAGCGCAGGTAGCCCTCGCGCTGGGACGGATGCAGTCGATCGGTGTCCGGCGGCAGGGTCAGCTCGTACTCCCCGATCATGGCGATCTCCAACGCCATGATCCGCTCGCGGGTCTTCACCTGGTCGAGCTTCGTGCCCTTCTCGCGCTGCTGGTTCAGCCGCCGCCATTCCACCACCGCCGGCATGCCCGGACCGTAGGAGGCTTCCTCGCCCGGGTGCGGGTCGTCGGTCACCACGCCGGCACGGCTCGGATCGTCGACCGCCCATGACTGCTCAGGCGCCGTGACCTCGGAACCGGCGACTGTCCGCGGGCCCTGGCCCCGCTCCAGCCGCGCCACGCGTCGGGTCAGCGTCGGCAGCGCTTGCTCGATGACATCCAGGTGGCGGGCCATCGCGCGCAATTCACCCTCCGCCGCGTCGTCACCGCGCCGCGCCTGCTCCAGTGCGGTCTGCCGTTGTTCCGCACGCTCGATCCGCTGCGCCAAGGCCCGCAGCTCGTCCCACTGCTGGGTCGTTGTCGCCTCGCGGTCGGCCAGCCACCGACGCTCGAGGGCGTCGCGCATGCGCCGCGACAGCCGGCCCGACTCGACGACGTTGACCAACGTGCGGTAGTTGACCCCCAGCGCCTGCGCCGCCTTGAGCCGACCCTCGGCGAGCACCAGGTCGTCCAATAGGGCCAGGAGCTGCGCGTCCGCCTCGCGGCGGCCGCGCGCCTCGGGCGGGAGCTGGCCCGTCATCGCGTCGTCCATCGTCCGCCGCGTTGGCTCCCGTTCGCCGCTGGCCAGCGCCACATCCGCCTCGAAACACCCCCTGCATTTCTGCAATTCTCGGTGCAACCGAGCCTTATGCCCCGGTACTTGCTGGCGTGGAGCCCGCCGCTCGCCTGGCCCCCGCCTGAACCTGATCCACGACGCACGTGCACTTGTGCAACTAACCTCAATTATCTGTACGCCCCCATGACATCACGCGGCGCCTGCCAACGTGGAGACCTTGTGGGGGGAGCCTGTGCGCAGGCCCCCCGCACACGCCATAGCTGAGCGGCAGCCGGATCGTCAGACTCACGGGCGGCGCCGCTCGGATCCAGCGGGACCTGGCCATGTCGGCCACCCCATGGCGCACAATAGGCGGGAGGTCCGAGAGCGGCAGCTACGGGCGAGCTGGACGAGGCGTGGACGCCGGGTGAGCAGCCGCCGGCGGACGGCTGGCGGGCGAGATGGGAGAGACCGGGGAGATGAGGGAGACATGCCCATGACGCAACAACCAGACGACCGACCGGTGGCCCTGTACGCCCGGGTCTCCAGCGACCGGCAGGACGTGGACCTGTCCGTGGCCGCCCAACTGCGGGCGCTCCGCGACTACGCCGCGACTCACGGCTACGTCGTCGCCCGCGAGTACGTGGACGAGGCCGAGAGCGGCCGCGTGGCCGACCGTCCCCAGTTCAGGGAGATGATCGACGAGGGCAGCCAACCCAAGGCCCCCTTCGAGGTCATCCTCGTCTGGAAGTTCTCCCGCTTCACCCGCAAGCGCGAGCACGCCGTGGCCTTCAAGTCCATGCTCCGGCGCAAGGGCATCCGGGTGGTCTCCATCACCGAGCCCGCCGACGACTCGCCGACCGGCAAGCTGATGGAGGCCATCATCGAGAGCGTGGACGAGTTTTATAGCGAGAACTTGGCGCAAGAGGTCGTGCGGGGAATGCGCGAGGCCGCATCCCGGGGCTACTTCCTGGGGTCCCGAGCGCCCTTCGGCTACCGGCGAGTCAAGGTCCACGATGGGATGAAGGAACGCCCCACCTTGGAGGTTGACCCGGCCACGGCTCCGGCGGTGAAGGAGATCTTCGAGAGCTCGCTTCGAGGCAACGGCCTCAAGGAGATCTGCCGGGAGCTGAACGACCGGGGTCTCACCAACCGGGGCGCGCGCTGGTACAAGGGTGGTCTCCACTACCTGCTGACCAACGAGGCCTACACCGGCACCGCCGTGTGGGGACGGACGGTGAAGGGAGCGAAAAACCCCGATCCCGTGCGTGTTGAAGGCGCCTGGCCCGCCTTGGTGTCCCGGGAGTTGTTCGACGCCGTGCAGCAGGCCATGCGGGACCGCGCGCCGAAAGTTCGCAGGCCGGCGAGCGTGGGCAGCAAGTTCCTGTTGAGCGGGCTGCTGCGGTGCGGCGTGTGTGGCCGGCCCTACACCGGCCAGGGGGCCAAGAGCGGGCGGTTCGCCTACTACGTCTGCGGCACCCTGCACCGCGAGGGCGCCGGCACCTGCGAGGCACGCTACCTGAGCGCTCCCAGAGTGGAGGCGTTCGTGGTCGAGAAGATCAGGGAACGGATTCTGACCGAGGCGACCATCATCGAACTGGTGACGCTGGTGGCCGAGGAGATCGACGCCCTGGCCGGGGAGTTGGCCGGCCGGCTGGCAGCCGTCGACGCGGAACTCGCGGATGTACGGCAGCGGCTGGATCGGCTCTACGAGGCCCTTGAGACCAGCGCGCTCACCCTGGAGGCCCTATCGCCCCGCATCCTCTCGCTGCGGCACCGGGAGGAGCACCTGGGAGCGGCGCGGGAGGAGGCCGCCCGTCAGTTGGAACAGCGCCGAGTCGAACTGCCCACCACCGAGGAGATCAAGGGGTATGTGGCGGACTTCCGGGTGTTCTTGCAGGAGGGGACGATCCCGGAGCGCAAGGCCCTGATTCGCAACTTCGTGGAGAGTATCGAGGTGGCGGGCGACGAGGCCACCTTGACGTACACCATCCCCATGCCCAACGACAGGGTGACCCAGGAATCGGCCGCGGTTCTCGATTTCGTCCAGTCCGGCCCACCGGCATCTACGGATCCCTGGCCATCACCGGCCTGGTCATCGTGATCGGGATCCAGGCGGCGGGGGTGATCCTGGTGATATCGGCGGCCACGGCCTGCCTGCTGGTGGGCCGGTTCATCTCCATCATGCCGACGGCGGTGGCGTTGGGCAGGCACTGTGACTACCCGCCGGCGCAGGCGCCCGTTGTCTAACCGGCGGCGCGCACCGTCCGCAACGCCCAGCGCCAGTGGCTGGAAACGGATAGTTCGTTGTGGTGGAAATCCGTGACCAACCCGCCTTCGTCAATGACGTAGGTGACCCGCAGGTTTTGCTCTCCGTTATCAGGCCTGAGGTCGTATAGGCCACCCACATGGCCCTCAGCATCACAGGCCAGGGGCAGGTCAATCCTCAAGAACCTGAAGTAGGTGGCAAGGCGTCGTAGCTTCCGCTCCTCGGCCGAGCTGATGCCGACCACCACGGCGTTATGGTCCGCCATCCGCCGCTGGGATTTTCCAAATCCCACGTTCTCGGCCATTCAGCCGGGGGTTAGGGCTCCCGGGAAGAAGAAGAGGACAACCCTGGTTCCGCGGAGGTCGGAAAGCGTGAACTCCCCGCCGGTGAGCAGGGGGATCGTGAAGTCTGGCGCCGCGCTTCCTGTCGCTAACATGGATCCACAATCAGGACGTGCGAGCATTCCGCCCACACCGGATGACCGGCGGTCACCCAGGAGACCATCGAGGGTTCGTCGTCAATCAAGGGAAGCCGGCACCGCCTCGGTGGGTTGAGCCGACGATTCCCAGGCCACCGCTGGATTATGGCACGACCGCATTCCAAACTGCTTTGGGGATGCGAAGGAGCCTGGCCGGTCGCAGCCACGCGGCGCTGCGCCATGTCGTAATGCAGGGCAGAGATTTCTTCGCCCCGGAACCGACACGGGCCGGTCATTCGGCCCATCAACCTCGGCGCGCATGGAGTCGTCGGCTGGATTGTTTTCCGCAAAGCCTATGAACACTTTCGTTGTTTTATTGCGCGGGGTCATGCCTTATGGGAGAAACAAAGTCCCGATGGCCGACCTTCGAACCGTACTATCCGAGGCCGGGTTGGGAGACGTACAAACTTATATTCAAACAGGAAATGTCGTTGCCAAGTCAGAACTGAGTCGCACAGACGTCCAGACGCTCGTACACGAGGCAATCAAAGAGAACATAGGAGCTCAGATTCCTGCCATTGCCAGGACTGCCGAGCAATTCAGGGTGATTCTTGAGCAAAATCCCTTTGCCAGTGCCGACAGCGCAAGAGTTTATTTCTCGCTTCTTCAAGAGTGCCCAAGCAAAGCGAATCTAGAGAAGTTCCTGCTTACTGATGTCTCGCCTGATACAGTACGGATTATTGATGCCACCCTGTACACTCGCTACAATACTAAGCACAGTGACTCTAAGTTTAACAACAACTTCTTTGAGAGGAAGCTCAAAGTAACGTCTACTACAAGAAACTTCAATACTATGAGCAAACTGGTCGAATTGAGTTCCGCCTGAGAAGTGACTTGCACACGTCCCCTGAGGCTTGCGGGAACTGACGAGTGCTTTGGGACTAGTGGCGGGACGATGGATCGGGCGGGCGAGCGCCGGGCTTGGATTGCGGCGGTTATGGGTTGGAGTCTCATTCGGTTCACCTGCTTATACCTGCGACCAGAGGGGACTTGAACTCTTCCGCCGTGGAGAACAGCTGGCTCAGGTAAGACGATAGAACCTCGTGTGGACTCATTCTAACAGGACAGTTTAAGTGAATCTCGGTTGGGACCACCATGGCCGTGCAGGAAGTTCTTACGCTTCCGCAGCTGCCGCAGGCAGCGGGCTCATATCAGCTCAGGAATGAATTACTGTCCTTAAGATTGAGTGCCCGGTTGCCATGCGCGTGGGTCGCTAATATCAATGCGTGGCACACCGGAACGATCCTGGCCCAACGCCAGAGTATCCGCGGTTTCGGTCGGCAGCTTTTGAGGTGCATTGGTGACGCGTTTCAGCCTACTTGGTCTTGGTATAATCCCGCTGATCCACGGGAACAGAATGCAGGAGTTCGCCTACCTGTTAACTGCGATATTCCGTCGCCTTGCCGGCTCGGTGCGGGACCTCGCTCCCATCGTACTGGTCATCGCCTTCTTCCAGATAGTGGTGATCCAGCAGCCGTTTCCGAACCTCTGGAACGTGATCACGGGGCTGGCCTGTGTGGTTGTCGGGTTGGCTCTCTTCATTCAGGGACTCGAGAGCGGCCTCTTTCCCATTGGCGAGGGGTTGGCCCAGGGATTTGCCCGCAAGGGAAGCGTCAGCGCCCTGCTGGCTTTCGCCTTTTGCCTGGGGTTCGGCACCACCATCGCCGAACCGGCGCTCATCGCCGTGGCGGGCGAGGCCGCAGCAGTCGCCTCCGAAGCCGGCGAAATTCAGGACAACGACACCGCACGGGACTCCTATGCCCTGAGCTTGCGCATGGTCGTGGCCTTCTCCGTTGGGGCCGCCATAGCGTTGGGCGTGTTCCGCATTCTGAAGGGATGGCCCATCCATTACCTCATCATAGGAGGCTACGTGATGGTGACGGTGATGACCGTCTTTGCGCCCCCTGAAATCGTGGGCATCGCCTACGATTCGGGAGGGGTGACCACCAGCACCATCACCGTGCCGCTGGTTACGGCGCTGGGCGTCGGCCTGGCATCGTCTATCCGCGGACGCAGCCCAATGGTTGACGGCTTTGGACTTATCGCCTTCGCCAGCCTGACACCCATGATCTGCGTGATGGGCTACGGGATGGTGGTCTAACTGTGGAGTTGCTGCTCCACGCCTTCCTAACTTCCCTGAGTTCAACCGTGTTGGACGTGGCGCCTATCGCCGGGATTCTGGTGCTCTTCCAGTTCGCCGTCCTGCGCCGCCGCCCTCCCAATCTGCGAAAGCTGATCGTCGGGTTTATCTACGTCCTGGCCGGCCTGGCGCTATTCCTGGTCGGCCTGGAACAAGCGCTGTTTCCCATTGGAGAGACCATGGCCAGCCAGTTGACCTCGCCCGATACCGTGGGAAATGCCGCGACCGACGGCACGCCGGACTGGCGAGACTACCGGCTGGTGTATGCGTTCGCCGCGGCCATCGGCTTCGCCACCACCGTGGCCGAACCCTCACTGATAGCCGTGGCGCTCAAAGCCGAAGCAGTCTCTGGAGGAGCCGTTCGCGCGTGGGGGTTGAGAATCGCTGTGGCCGTCGGCGTGGCGGTCGGTGTGGCCCTGGGATGCTTCCGCATCGTCACCGGAACGCCGTTGCCCTGGTACATCATGGCTGCCTACATCATAGTGATCGCGCTCACCTTCCGCTCAGTTCGGACTATCGTGCCGCTGGCCTATGACTCAGGCGGGGTTACCACCTCGACGGTTACCGTCCCGGTCGTCGCGGCCCTCGGACTTGGACTGGCGGCCGGCATACCGGGGCGGAGTCCACTGGTTGACGGGTTCGGACTCATTGCCTTTGCCAGCGTATTTCCTATAATGACAGTGCTGGGATATGCAATTGTCGCGTCCTGGTGGAAGCGCTGGCGCGTTACGCGTCAGCGTCAAGGCGGAGGTAGATTCAAAGCGTGAGACTCAAGCTGATAGTTGCACTTGTGAGCGACGATAAAACCGATATTGTGGTAAACGCGGCGCGGGACGCGGGCGCTACCGGAGCAACCATCGTAACCAGCGCAAGAGGCGAAGGCCTGATACCGGAAAAGACCTTCCTAGGACTGGAGCTGGAAACCATCCGAGATATCGTCATGTTCCTGGTCGTCGAGCCCCGCGCGCGGGAAATATTGGAGCGCATCAGGGACGCGGCGCACTTCGACTCCGAGCACGGGACAGGCATCGCATTCCAGATTGACGTAGAAGACGCGGTTGGCATGATCACGCAGTTACCCACTATTTACGAGGAATTGACCCCAGAAATATGAGTACGAAACCAGAGCTCCGGGTTGGCGATATAATGGTCACCAAAATTGTCAGTATTAACGGACTTGCCGTTGTGTCCGACGCCATGTCTCTAATGCGCCGGCACAACGTCAAATCGCTGGTCGTTAACAGGCGGGACGAGAATGACGAGATCGGATTGGTCCTGGTTTCCGACATAGCCCGCCTGGTGATCGCCCCCAATCGGTCGCCGGACCGGGTCAATGTCTACGAAATCATGTCCAAGCCTGTCTTGACGGTTCCGCCAGATATGCTGGCGCGATACGCCGTGCGCCTGCTGGCGCGGTTTGAAGTGTCCAGGGCGGTCGTCGTGGACCCCGACCGCAACCCCATCGGAATGGTCACGCTGCGCGACCTGACGCTGGGAGAATAGCGCCCGGTATTCCCGAAGAACGACGGCGACATACCACCTCCCACCTGAGCAGCCTGGAGAACCACCAGGTGATGGTTACATTCGGTGCTTCTCGATTCACTTCCTGTTCAATACCAGACGGACTTGGGGCGGACAGGTACTTGTCAGCTTCAGGGTACTGGCGAGTCTTCAGGGAGGCGCATGTCCATTTCTGAACGGCACGTATCTGCGAATGGGGCCTCCATTTGGACAGCGACTCAGGGCAGTGGTCCGCCGGTTGTCCTCTGTCATGGTGGCCCGGGGATCTACGACTACCTGGGGCCCGTGGCGGCGATGATTGACGATGTCGCGACGGTGCACCGGTATGACCAGCGGGGGTGTGGGCGGTCGGAAGACCTTGGGCCCTACGACGTCACCACGTTTGTCGATGATCTGGATGCGCTTCGAGCCTATTGGGGCTACGAGGCCTGGACGATTGTCGGTCACTCGTGGGGGGCGACGCTGGCTCTCTTGTATGCCATGCAATACCCCGAACACACCGCGCGGCTGGTGTATATGTCGGGTACGGGCATCGACCCGGCCTGGCACCAGGCGTATCGCCGGAACCGCGAGGCGAAGCTGCTTCCCGCCGATCGCGAGCGCTTGCGGCTGCTCAATGAGGAACTGTTGACGGCGACGGGCGAGGAGCTTGAGCGGATACAGGAAGAGAAGTCTTCGTTGCTCGGAAGGACGGAGCTTTATGACGTGAGGCGGATCCGCGTTGTCCCTCGATATGACCGCTATCCGGTCAACTATCCGCTGAACGAGGCGCTATGCGCTGAGATGAAACGGATTGAGGGCGCGGGCGGTTTAGGCTCCAGGGTTTCCCAGATCAGGGCGCCCACGCTGGTCTTGGACGGGGAGGGGGACCCGCGGCCGCGATGGGCACGAGCGCAACTCGCTCGGCTGATTCCGACCAGTCGCCACGCGACCATCGCGGGGGCGGGGCATGAGCCGTGGATCGAGCAGCCGGAAGCAACGGCGCGCGTTCTGCGAGACTTCCTGGTGGATTCTGTGTCGTGAGGTCCGGCTTAAGGTGCGCCAAACGTGGCGTAACTGAGCCGGCGAGCTCCGACGACCCGCAATCAAGGTGACAAGCGTGGCTCAATCTCCCGGGTTCACGATTCGCGCTGCCACCGAGGACGACGTTCACCGGCTGCTGGGCCTGATCTGGGACCTGGCGGTGTACGAGAAGCTGACGCATGAAGTGGTGGCGACGGAGGCGTCGTTGCGGGAGTCGTTGTTTGGGGAGGCGCCGGCGGCGGAGGCTTTGCTGGCGTTTGCGGGGGACGAGCCGGCGGGATTTGCCGTGTACTTCCACACGTATTCGACGTTCCTGGGGCGGCGGGGGATGTACTTGCACGACCTGTATGTGTCGCCGGCGTATCGGCGGCGGGGGCTGGGAACGCAGCTGCTGCGGCGGGTGGCGGCGATCGCGGTGGAACGGGGGTGCGGTCGCTTTGAATGGGTGGCGCTGGATTGGAATACGGACGCGCACCGCTTCTACGAGGACCTGGGGGCGGAGATGTTGCCGGAGTGGCGGACGTTTCGGGTGGTTGGGGATGCGTTGCGGCGGCTTGCCGGGGACGCCGAGGGATCGAGGGACTAGCTGGAGCCGCCGGTTCATGTCGCCACGGCGGGTGGCCAACGGCCGGGGCAGGGATGGAGAGAACTCCCCGGACGTTGACGGTCATTCAAGGAAAGTCACGGGAAACCGTAGCGAAAGTTACTCTCCGGCAAGCCATTTGGTCGTACGGTAGGTAGGGAGTCGGCCCAATTGCGGGTCGATGTGGGTGTCTTTCGAGCGGACGCAACCTAGTCGGGCGGCTTCGAGGTCGCCGCCGAAGGCATCCACCAACGCCTCCCTTGAGGCAGCCCGCGGCGCTTGCGCACGCAGCGCGCCGACTCACCCCTCGGTAAACCCGACATTACACGGGAGGTGACGGGATGAGGTCCCCTGCATTCGCGCTATTTCCGAGCCGGCGGTCACTGTTCGGACTGCTCGGCCTGCTTGCCGCGGTCCTCTTCCTGACGCTGGCGGCCGTGACGGCCGCGGCGCAGACCGAGGCGCCGACGGTGACCGGCGTGGCGGTGGTTTCGGACGCGGGCGACGACGACACGTACGGGCTGGATGACGTGATCCGCGTCCGCGTGACGTTCAGCCAGGCGGTGGAGGTGACGGGTAGGCCGCGGCTGAAGATCGACATGGACCCGGCGGCCTGGGGCCAGAAGTGGGCGACCTACGAGGGCGGCAGCGGCACGGCCAGCCTGGCGTTTGCGCACAGGGTGGTGCAGCCGAACCTTTCCACGCAGGGCATCGCGGTGGTGGCGGACTCGCTGGAGTTGAACGGCGGGAGCATTGCGTCCGCATCGGTGGCGGCGGATCTGGCGCACGTGGGGCTGGCGCACGACGGCAAGCACAAGGTGGACTGGACGTCGTCGTCGGGGGCGCCAACGGTGACCGGGGTGGCGGTCTCGTCGGATGCGGGCGACGACGGCACGTACGGGCTGGATGACGTGATCCGCATAACGCTGAGCTTCAGCGAGGCGGTGGAGGTGACGGGCACGCCGCAGGTGGCGATCGACATGGACCCGGCGGCCTGGGGCCGGAAGCAAGTGAATTACGAGAGCGGCGGCGGCACGGCCAGCCTGATATTTGCGCACACGGTGGCGGAACCGAATCTCTCGACGCGAGGCATCGCGGTGCTGGCGAACACGCTGGCGCTGAACGGCGGGGCGATCCGCTCGGCGGCCTCACAGACCAACGCCAGCCTGGCGCACGGCCGGCTGAACCACGACTCCAACCACAGGGTGGACTGGCAGCAGGCGGCGCAGACGGAATCGGCCTGCGAGCTGACGGCGCCGGCGGCGGTGTCGGGACTGGGCATCGCCAGGGGGGCCGTGATCAAGTGGACGGCGCCCGCGGGCCAGGCCGGGGCGTGCGAGGTCACGGGCTTTACGGTGGGGGCCACGGACGCGGACGGCCAGGGCCTGGAGGAGGCGCTGAGCGACCCGCAGGTGCGGCGACACGTGCTGCGCGGCCTGCTCCCGGGGCAGTACCGGTTCCACGTGCGCATCGACTACGCCGAGGGACCGTCGGAACGGCTGATCACCGCCCGGCAGAACACGGTGCCCGCGACCTGCAACGTGACCCTGACCGTCCAGCCCCACGCCCACAACGCGATCAGCGGACGCTGGACCAACGTGGCGGGCTCGCCCACGGGCTGCGTGGTCGGGCCGACCATCGAGTACCAGTTCAAGCGGTCGGTTGACGACTACTTCCTGGAGTACGGCCTGTACCCGAACCTGGAGCAGCTGAATCCGGACCTGCCGAGCTTCATCGGCTATGGCCTGCGGCCGTATGTGGGCTATGACTTCAGGATCGTCGCGGTGGATGCCGCCGGGCAGAAACACGCGAGCAACGTGGCCAGTACCACCATTGTGTCCGACGACCCCTCGGCGAGGGCGGACGCGAACAGCCCCGGAGGCGTGCGCGCCTATGCGAACAACGGCAACGGAGTGTCCGTCCTATGGGATCTGCCCCCGGAGGTATCGGGGCGGACGCTGAGCGCGTACGTGGTGGAGTGGAAATCGGGTAGCGACACCCCGACAACCGTGGTGTTGGGCAGTACCGGTGAAGGGAGCTCCGGCTTCCTTAATCGTCGCTACCGCATCCGCGGGCTGACGAAGGGCAGGCCGTACACGGTGCGGGTGGCCGCCCGCAGCTACCTGACCGCTGACCCGAATAAGACCACCAGCGACGCCTGGTCGGCCCCCACGCCGCGCGTGACCGCGTGGTCCGAGCCGAGGAAGGTCTGGTTTGTCGACACCACCCCCGTTTTCGCGGTCGGGCGCATCTTCATGGCAACCGACACCAACAAGGTGTTTGGCACGAGCACTGTCTGCCATGCGAACAGCGATGGCGGGGAATTCGAGGCCATCAACTGCCCGACCCTGACCACCGTAAGCCTGCTGATCGAGGGAGGAACCATGAGGGCCTACGCCGAAGCAACGCTGGACGGCGTAACGACGGCCTCAGCGACGTCTATCGGAGAGGAGGGTAGTCCGTCCGGCGGATTTGGCGTGTTCGCGTCCGGCGGCGACGGCACGCTGCTGGTCGAGTGGGGGACCGCCGCAGTCACATACGCCGTCGGGACCCTGGACGCGTACATCGTTCAGCACCGTCTGCAGAATGCGGACGCGACGTGGCCCGCCTGGTCCAGCGGCACCGTGAAAGCGGCGACCGACCGCACGCACACGTTCACGGGGCTGACAGACGGGACCTACCAGGTGCGGGTGCGGGCTCGCAGCGACGGCGACGACGGGGACCCCGAGACGACCGACACGCCCCGCCTGGGCTTTACGACGCGGGTGCTGACCGTGCCGCTGTCCTCGGACTACGACGAGGCGCCGGGCGTGCCGGGCGTGGTGCGGATCACGCCGGGCGACAGCCGGTCGCTGGTGGTGGAGTGGGAAGCGCCGTTGGACGCGGGGCCGCTGGCCCACGCGTACCAGGTGCGGCACCGGCTGCGAGGCACGGAGACATACACCAACAGCGAGAGGATCTATCCGTCGCAGACGCGACGCCGGTGTCCGCTCCACGGCGAGTGCACGAACCCCAGGCGGTACGAGATCACGGGCCTGACCGGCGGCCAGGAATACGACGTGGCCATCCGCGCGTTCAACGCGAACGGGGCCGGCGAATGGCTGTTCACGCTGACGCAGAACATCCCCAACGACTAGGGCGGCGGGGCGGCGGCTGAGCCCGGGTCTGGCGGACCGGGCTCAGCCGCGAGAGACGCCCGGGCCGAGGCCGTGTCGCGGCCGAGCGCAGTGGGGGCGGTTGGCCCGGACCGACGCAGGGCGAGGGCCGCCAGGCCGCCTTGCATGGTCCGGCGCGATGGATGGGAGGGGGCCATGATGCTGTGAATGAGCATCGGCCTGTTCACTTGGCGTTCAGAGTCCGAAATAGTAGGTAGTCCGATATATTCATGGTGGTAATATGACGAAATATTGACGACCGTACTCTTGGCCGGGCGGTCGTGGATAAACCTGTGGTCGGGCCCTGACCCGCGGCAGGGCGGACGTTGCCGGAGGCAGCCGGCGTTGCGTTTCGCGGGGCGTCACATGCCGGAAACACCTGCCCTCCCCGACGGGCTCCCTTCCGCCAAGCCGGCATCGTAGGAAAGGTGACCGCACGATGGCTCCCGCTCTTGCACTGTTCCCGAGCCGGCGGTCGCCAATCAGTCTCCTGGCCATGGCGGCCGCCGTGCTCTTCCTGACGCTGGCCGCGGTGACGGCGGAGGCGCAGACGGCGGCACCGGGGGTATCTGGCGTGGCGGTAGTTTCGGACGCCGGGGACGACGACGCGTACATGCTGGGAGACGTGATTCGCATCCAGGTGACATTCAGCGCGGCGGTGGAGGTGACGGGGACGCCCCGGCTGGCGATCGACATGGATCCGGCGGACTGGGGCCAGAAGTGGGCGAACTTCGAGAGCGGCAGCGGCACGACCAACCTGACCTTTACGCACACGGTGGTGGAACCGAACTTGTCGACCCATGGCATCGCGGTGCTGGCGAACACGCTGGAGCTGAACGGCGGGACCATTGCAAGCGCCACCGGGGCCGCAGACCTGTCGCATGGGGGACTGGGTCACGATGCCAATCACAAGGTGGACTGGCAGCTGGCGGGGGCGGCGGCGGCGGTGACCGGCGTGGCCGTGGTTTCGGACGCCGGGGACGACCACACGTACGTTCGGGAGGACGTGATTCGTATCCAGGTGACATTTAGCGAGGCGGTGACGGTTACGGACACGCCGCGGCTGGCGATTGACATGGACCCGGCGGACTGGGGCCAGAAGTGGGCGAACTACGAGAGCGGCAGCGGCACGACCAGCCTGACCTTCGCGCACATGGTGGTGGAACCGAACCTGTCGACCCAGGGCATCGCGGTGCTGGCGAACACGCTGGAGTTGAACGGTGGGACCATTGCGAGCGCCGCCGGGGCCGCGGACCTGTCGCACGACGGGCTGGCCCACGACGCGAGCCACAAGGTCGATTGGCAGATGGCGCCGGCGCCGCAGGCGGTTCCCGCGGCGGTGACCGGCGTGACGGTGGTCTCGGACGCGGGGGATGACGCCACGTATGCGCGGGGCGACGTGATCCGCATCCGGGTGACCTTCAGCGCGGCGGTGGACGTGAGCGGCACGCCGCGCCTCAAGATCAAGATGGACCCGAGCTACGGGGAGTTCTGGGCGGACTACGAGGGCGGGAGCGGCGCCACGGCGCTGACCTTCGCCCACACGGTCGTGGAACCAAACTTCTCCACCCAGGGCATCGCCGTGCTGGCGAACACGCTGGAGTTGAACGGCGGAACGATTGCGAGCGCCGCCGGGGCCGCGGACCTATCGCACGACGGGCTGGGCCACGACGCCAGCCACAAGGTCGATTGGCAGTTGGCGCCGGCGGCGCCGACGCCCGGGTCGGGGCCGACGATCGAGTGGGAGCGTCGGGACAGCCACGGAAGCGACGGCGGAAGCGCCGCGACGGTTCCGGCGGACTGCACCATCACGGTCACGGCCGTGGCGGACGAGCCCAGGGGCGTCAGCGTCTCCTGGACGAATGCGGGCGGGGGGCAGAAGGGCTGCGAGAGCGGCGGGATACAGGCCCAGTGGAAAAAGACAACTTCCACGGCATGGCTGTCGACCCCGACGGTTTCGAACCGGGACGAGGGGCTAAAGGGGGTCAAGTTCGGGCAGCTGGACGCCTGGGCGCAATACGACTTCCGCATCGTCGCGACCGACGCGCAGGGCACGACTCGCGCGAGCAACACCGCCGCCGTGATCGTGCTAGAGAACCCGGCAACGGACGTTTTGGGCCGACCGGTAAGCGTGCAGGCCCGGGGCAACAACAGCAACGACATCATGGTGTGGTGGGTCGCCTCGCCGGCGCCGGCGGGCAAGAGCATCACGGGCTATCGAGTGGAGTGGAAGACGCCCGGCGGCTCGTACTCTTCGACCGCTTCGTACGACGTGGACAACACGGCGCGGTATCTCCTTGTCCGTGGGGCTTACAAAAGCAACGGAACGCCCGTTCCGTCCGGAAAAGCCCTCACCGTCGACACGACCTACGTGGTGCGCGTGGTGGCGAAGCTCTCGGACGGTACGAACACCAGCGAGGAGGCGTCCGAGGAACAAACGGTCACGACCTGGACGGAGCCACTGAAGGCCTGGTTCATCGACGACACGCCGAATTACAATTCGGCTCTTGCCCGGATATTCATGATGATCGATTCGAACAAGCGCGAGGCGTCCGGCAACTGTTACATAAACTCCGGAGTCATCAATTGCCCGCCTCGAACGCTCGTGAACCTCAATTACTATTCCACGTGGGGAGTCATCACTATCGAGGAGAGTGCAACCCTAGCGACCGAAACCGCGAGGAACCACGGGTCCCACGTTGGGAATCCTCGCGGTCCGCAGTATCCGAAGGGGATCTGGGCTTCGGGCGGTAACGGCAATATCGTGGTGCGGTGGCTGAAGGCCGAGCCCGGGCCATCCACTTTCGTCGCGACGGGGCACCCCGCGGTCGGCGGGCACATCGTGCAGCACCGCACGTGGAAAGACGTGACGCTGTATACCGAGACCGGCACCAAGCAGTCGATCAAAGGATGGACGGCCTGGGCGGACGTGGCGGAGGTTGGCGCCGACGACTTGAGCTACACGATCACCGGAGTCGAGGACGGCCGGCACCAGGTGCGGGTTGTGGGTGTCGTGTTCGGCGACCACGACACCAATAGCGGAACCGATGCCAAGAGATTCTCGGGTATTAGTACCGAGCCTGTGACGGTGTGGACGGACGAGTCCTACACGGATACGCCCGGCCCGGTGGTGGGAGCGACTGTTAGCGGCGGCGGCGGCGCCATTACAGTCTCATGGGATCCCCCGACCGAGACCGCGACCTCGCTCAGGTCCGACCGCAAAGACTCGGACGATGCGGTATACGACCCCGGGGTCTCCCTGGTGCATGGCTACACCGTGCGCTACAAGCCCTTAAGCACGAATGGCTGGGTAGAGACGGAGCACTACAGCAGGGACACCTTGCGGAAATGCACGTCTAGCGGCTGTACGAATCCCAGGACTCTGAAGCTGACCGGGTTGACCGCGGGCGCCAGATACACGGTCGAGATCCGGGCTATCAATGCGAATGGTCCGGGCGAGTGGCTGACGGTCGCGAGCGACGTCATCGCCTAACCCTCGACGCCGCCATGGTCCGGTCGCGTAGGCGGAACGCGGGCGACGCGCGGCCGGGCCGGCGCAGCGGCCCCGCGCAATTTACGCGCGACCGCACGGGCGCGTTCGCGGGGCCGACCTTGGATGACGGGGGGCGTAGGAGATACTCGGGGTCCGAGGCGGCTGCGCAGCACGATGGCGGCGGCCGGTGAAGGACGGGAACGCATGGTTGACGGTTCGTGGACCGCGGAGTTGCGGCGGCGGTGGGACGAGGGGATCGTGCGGTATCCGGACCCGGCGGTGGAGGTGCTGGACCCACGGTTCGGGGCGTACCGGCTGGGGAATGCGGCGGTGGAGCGGCTGTATACGGGGGCTCGCTGGGCGGAAGGGCCGGTGTGGTTTGGCGACTCCAGGTCGCTGGTGTTCAGCGATATCCCGAACAACCGGATGCTGCGGTACTGCGAGCTGACGGACGAGGTGACGCTGTTCCGTCAGCCCTCGAATTACAGCAACGGGAATACGCGGGACCTGCAGGGACGGCTGATTACCTGCGAGCACCTGACCCGCCGGGTCACGCGCACGGAGCACGACGGGCGCCTGACGGTCTTGCTGGACCGGTTCGGGGGCAAGCGACTGAACGGGCCGAACGACGTGGTGGTCGATTCGGGCGGGGCCGCCTGGTTTACGGACCCGGGCTACGGAATCGTAATGGCGTACGAGGGGGAGAAGGCCGAGGCGGAGCTGCCGACGCGGGTGTACCGGCTGGACCCCGAGACCGGCAGCGCGACGGTGGTGGCCGAGGACCTGCTGAAGCCGAACGGACTGTGCTTTTCGCCGGACGAGTCGCGGCTGTATGTCACCGATACGGGGAACTCGCACGATCCCGACGGGCCGGGGCATATCCGGGTCTTTGAGGTGGTAGAGGGGCGAACGCTGCGGGGCGGCGAGGTGTTTGCGGATATGTCGCCGGGGTTTGCGGATGGGATACGGACGGATCGCGACGGGAACGTGTGGTCGAGCGTGGGTTGGGCGGGAGCGGGAACGGACGGGGTGCAGTGCCTGACGCCGGAGGGTGACCTGATCGGCCGGATTGTGCTGCCGGAGCCCTGCGCGAACCTGTGTTTTGGCGGGGCCAAACGGAATCGGCTGTTCATGACGAGTAGCCAGTCGCTGTATTCGTTGTATGTGGAGGCGGTGGGAAGCCAGCGGCCGTAGCGGCCGGCGACTTCGATAGGCCGATGGTCCAGTCTGAACAGCGCCGCACTCGGGCTGCGGAGTTTGCGGACTGCGTTCCATTCGGTCGTGCGGCTCGACGTGGAGTGGCGCCACTCGAGTGACCTGCCACCCGGCATCAAAAGCGAACCCGCCGTCGCATATGTACTGAACGAGGGCACTAAATTGACGGCGTCAAACAACTAGCCGTACACTGACTGAGCGGGCCAATTGTACCAATTGAGTGAACTTGACTAAAACCGTCCCGCCGCTTGAGAATCTGCGATGAGAACTGCGCACGTTGCCCTCAAGGTTGTTTGTAGTTCATCGACGACGGTCGTCGCCGTATACCTCTTGCTCGTCGTCGTCACCGGCCTGAGCAAGTATTCGTCCGAAGCAGTTCTAATGGAGATCTATAATGCTACTGGCACGTACCTGGCGGCATTGGCGGCAGCGGTATGCGCTATTTGCGGCGTAATGGTTGGAATTGCCATCTGGCTCCCGAGATTCCGTAGGGCTTGTACTATCTCAATCATTGCGACGGCTGCCCTGGCCTGGCTTGCCTTCGCGATTCAACCGCAACACTTTTCTCACTGTAGTACGGAGTTGTACTTCCTCTGTATTGACAACTTCTGGCTGATGAAGTTCCGCTATCTATACTCGGCGTTGGCAATTACCGCCTTGATGGTCTTGGCTGGGTTCGTGATGATGTTGGATAGACGGTCGTCACGACTGACCGAATAGCATGCCGTACGTGAAGTGTGTCAGATGGTGCGGTGTCAGACGTGACGGCCGGTACGACAGCTTGCTTAACACTGATTGCTCCAGCGGCCAATTGCCGCTCCAAGATTGGGGACCAGAACTTGCAATACCAACACTTTTTGACTTGTGTGGACCTCGTGCACGGTTGCGTGAGTGAACTGTCACCTTATTTGATCCGACGAGGATTACTGACATAGGGGCTACGATGGCAGAGAGAATCAGACCGCTCAGGCTGTTCCTTATCGGGGTAGTCGGATTCCTCAGCGCCTCGGCGGTAGCGGTAATCAGCCTTATGATTGCCGAAAGCCAAGCCTATGCTTGCACAGATTTTATCGTTCGGTCATGTAGCTATCCTTTATGGGCAGAGATTCTGCGTACGATTGGTGGTCTTGGATTGTTCCTAATGTTTGCAAGCTTAGCTACCGCCGTGATCGGCCTAATAAAATGGCTGGTATGGCTTGCTCGCCGCCAAGACAGGTGAAGCTCAAGAGCAATAGGCGAGCCTCCTGAATTGGACTGAATCCAAAACCCTTGTGTTGCGATTCGCGGCTCCGGGAGCAGGATTCGGCCCAAATCCATCGAGTCGTCCAGGCTAAACCAGGATCGTTGGCATGGTCCGCTCAGGCTGTCTCTGCAGTGGCGACGCCGGGAGCGCCTCAACCGGAAGACCCTGACCCAGATCCTCTCCTCCAGGGAGAGGCAATAGGACTTTCCAATAGACCAGACTTGGCCGGGGACATGGGCCGATGGATCGGATGGACGTGGGCTGGATTTGGGCCGGGGAAGTAGCGGGTTCGAGTAATTCTTGGTTCATCAATGTGTGTGGTAGACAGTAACTCGAAGGTGATTCGGGTACTCTAGTATGAGCATCTGGCAGGTGGCCGGTTGCGAGGCTGAGGCTTTACGAGGGAATGTCCGTGAACGACGGAATTGTTGCGAAAATAGAGCTGCTGATTCGCCGACCCGTGGCGCAGGTGTTTGACGCGTTCGTGAATCCGGATGTGATTGCGAAATTCTGGTTCAACCGAACCTCCGGACCGCTGGAAGCGGACGCGTCGGTTACCTGGTATTGGGACCTGTACGAGGCTTCGACGGAGGTTCGCGTGTTGTCATTGGAGCAAAATCGCCGGATCTATATTGAATGGGATGCTGATACGGAAAACCCATCGCGTGTCGAGTGGACGTTCGAAGATCGTGGCGGCGACGGGACGTATGTGAGTGTTGTCAATAGCGGCTTCGATAGCGAGGCCGGCGACGTAATCGAACGAGTTGTGGATTCGACGGGTGGATTCGCTCTCGTTCTCGCGGCAGCCAAGGCGTACCTTGAGCATGGTGTGGAACTGAACATTGTCGCCGATCGATTCTGATCTCACACTTCGATTCGGCAAGGCTTCGTACGGGAATATGATGCTCGATCTTGGGCGCTTCGAGTGGGTCAGTTTTGATTGCTATGGGACGCTGGTGGATTGGGAATCAGGGATTTGCGGGGCGGTGGACGAGGTGCTCAGGTCTCATGGGGTGCGCAGGTCGAGGGGCGAGATCCTTGCTTTGTTTGCGGACATCGAGCCGAGGGTGCAGACGTCGGAGACGTATCTGACGTACCGTTGCGTGCTGCGGCGGGTGATGGCCGAGATGGGGGATGCGCTGGGGATCCGGTGCAGCGCGACGGAGTTGGACGGCCTGGCGGAGAGCCTGGCTGATTGGCCGGTCTTCCCTGAGGTCAGGGAGGCCCTGACAGCGTTGCAGACGCGCTACAGGCTGGCGGTGATATCAAACGTGGACGACGAGCTGTTTGCGGGGACGGCCGAGGCGTTGGGCGTTGACTTTGATGCGGTGGTTACCGCCGAGCAGGCGCGAAGCTATAAGCCCAGCCGGCACAACTTCGAGCTGGCCGCGGCGCGGATGGGGGTGGAGACCGACGCGTGGCTGCACGTGGCCGAAAGCCTGTTTCATGACATCGGGCCGGCGAACAGGATGGGAATCACGAGTGTGTGGGTGAATCGTGCAGGTCGCGGAGGGGGAACACGGCGAACGGATGCGGTACCCGACCTGGTTGTTTGCGACCTTGGCGAACTGGCGGACTTGGCGGGGGTAGAGCAAGGGTAGGCGGCGCACTCTCATTGTTGGAGGCGTGGGTTTGAAGGCCGTGCGGCCCGCTCCACCGGAGGGCGCCGAAAGTCCTGGTGTTGCGGTTCGCGCTGGACCTGAAGCCGGGCGGCTGGAGCGGACAACCTCCAGGCACAACCCGCGAGCAACGCTGGGAGTCGCTCGGGGACCTCCGTGGTCATGCCAGGAACATTGCGACGTTTTCGCAACGCCTGGCCCCCTGAACAGCGAAACGCTGCCGGGTAAAAACTATCCCGATATTGACAATTGACTGGTGATAGGATTCCGCCACACTGAGGCCGGACTGGGGAGAGGGAGCTAGAGGCTTGGCAGGCTGCTAGCTGCGACTTCGGAGTCACGAGCTCAAGAGGGGCATTCCACTCCAAAGGAGACGTACGTATGCCGGCATATGTAATCACGGATGTTGAGATAACGGATGCGAGTCTCTACGGGCAGTTTATTGCTGACGTGACAGGCACAGTGGAGGCTCACGGGGGCAAGTTCGTGGTGCGGGGTGGTGAGATTGAGGTGAGGCTGGGCGACTGGATGCCTAAGCGTCTGGCGATTCTAGAGTTCGATAGTCTTCAGCAGGTTCACGCCTGGCTGGAGTCGCCTGAGTACACCGCGCTCGACGACATTCGTTCAAGGTCCGCCAACATTAACATGGTCATTGTCGAAGGCGCTTAGTACCAGCTAGCCAATGGTATTGCCCGGTTGTTCGTTTGCCGTTGGTGACCCTGACGACATTTGGCGAGCTGCTCTCAAATGTACGCGGCGAAAACTGAAGCGAACGCGCACGATCTGCTGCTTCATTCGGCCGCTGCCGAGACAAAGTAAGCGTGCTTGCCCTGACTCGTGAGGCCATACAGCCTTGCCTTTAGGCACGCGCCGAGGGCGGGCGGAACTTGGGCGTTACCAGAGCCGGCGGACCGGGTAGCGATCGAAGGCGGCGTCGTTGGATATGAGCACGAGGTCGCGCGAGAGCGCCTGGGCGATGAGCATGCGGTCAAAGGGGTCGCGGTGGGGACCTGGGAGCGCGCCGGCGCGGGCGGCTTCCTGGACGGTAATTGGCAGTTCTTGGAAGCCCTGGGCGGCAATGGCTCCGGGGATGTCGGAAGCGATCGGGTCGGCGCCCGGCAGTTTGCCCAGCCGGTGCTTGGTGGTGATTTCCCAGGCCGTGGCGGCGCTGACAAGCACCTCGTTACTCTCATCGTAAACCGCCCGTCTCGCGGGCATCGACATCCGTCGGTTCCCGTCGTACCACCAAAGAAACGCGTGGGTGTCGAGCAGCAACCGCACGGGTCAGCCACCTTCCCACAGGCGCAATTCCTCCTCGGGAAGCGGGTCGAAGAAGCTGTCGTCGATCGTGATTTTCCCCTTCATGGACCCGAATTGCCGCTTGCCCCGCGGCTTGCAGGCCACCAGCCGGGCCACGGGCTTGCCGTTGCGGGCAATGGTGACTTCTTCACCCGCCTCGACCTGCGTCAGCAGCCGAGACAGGTGGGTCTTGGCTTCGTGCACGTTGACCGTTGGCATGTTCGACTCTCCGGGCACCTCCAGCCGTGTAGTTGACTAAGAATATGACTAATGCGGCTGCTTCTCAAGCAGCGGGACGGGCGTTGGGACCGCAGGGAGAGCCGGAGGGCGGAGGGGCTTGGTCGGTCCCACGCGCGTTGGCTCGCACGGTGTCACCAGGGGTTGGTGGCGTCCATCTCCCAATTCACGAGGTCCTGGACAGTGATGGGGTGGTCCTGGGTGAAGAGCCTGGATTGCAGGCTGTCGGGGCGGGTGGGGTAGACGCGTTGGGTGATGCAGATGCGGGAGTTGATGAAGAGTTCGATGACAGAGCGGTCGACGAAGCAGTTGATGTGGAGGGGTTCGTTGGGTTGGAGGGCGAAGGGGACGACTTGCCGGCGGGTGGCGCTGGTGGTGTCGCGGGGGTTGCCGCCGTAGATAAGGTTTGGGTCGAGGCTGGCGCGGTCGAAGTCGACGATGACGTGCTGGCGGCGGGTGTCGCAGGTGACGACGGTTTCTTCCTGGCCGTCGGGTGAGCAGAGGAGCTTGAGGCCGAAGCGGGTGGCCTGGTTGGGGTGAATGGTGAGTTGGAACTCCATGCAGTCGGATTCGAAACCGTGGAGGGTGCGCTCCTCGCCCGGTGCAAGGGTGAGTTTGGGATGGCGGCGTTCGTCGTAGCGGAGGTTGCGGAGTTCGGCGACGGGATCGATGCGGAGGGTGTTGTCGGGAGCGGGGGTGAGGTGCCAGGGGAGGGACATGACGCCGCTCCAGCCGGTGGCGACCCAGTCGCGGCGGGCTTCGCGGATCCAGCCCCAGAAGAGGCGGCGGCCCTTGTCGTCGATGAGGGTTTCGGGGCCGGCGAGCAGGCTGCCGAGCTGGCTAAGTTGGCCGAAGACCTCGGGGTGAAACTGCTCGTTTTCGTAGCGGCCGATGTAGTACTGGGCGCGGCCGTAGGGCTGGTGGGTGTGCATGAGAAGCATGTGTTTGTCGCCGAAGGGGAAGAAGTTGGAGCAGGCGCAGTCCTCGATTTCGTCGGTCCACTGGCGGTCTGACTTGTAGAAGGGGCCGAGGTAGTGCCAGTCGACCAGGTTGGTGGACTTGAAGAGGCTGGTTGAGTCGCCCTGGTAGCCGGGTCGGTGGTTCTTGTTGCCGATGAGGGCGTAGTAGGTATCGCCTTCCTTCCAGCCGCTGGGGTCGAAGATGACGCATTCGGGAAGGCTGCTGTTGGACCTGGTTGGCCAGCCTTCGGGGGCCGGGTCGAGCGGGATAACGGGGTTCTGGGGCAGGGGGACCCAGCGGTCGAGGTCGGGGTCGTGCGACTGGTAGATGCAGATGCCGTGGCGGGGCATGTTGGTGATGATGGTGGGGACGGGCATGCCTTCCATGACGTCGCCGCTGTTGAAGTAGTCGCCCCTGGCGCCCTCGAACGGCTCGCGCAGGGAGGCCTGGTGATAGCGCCAGTGGAGAAGGTCGCGGCTGCTGATGTGCTGCCAGCTGGAGAAGTCGACCCGGCTGCCGGCGTTGGGGATCTTCTGGAGGTAGCCGAGGTGGTAGCGGCCGTTCCAGAAGATGGCGCCGTTAATGTCGTTCCAGCGGCCTTCGGGCGGGACGAAGTGGTAGCGGGGGCGGTATTTGTCGGCGACGAGCTTTTCGCGGAGCTCGTAGGACTGCATGAGGTAGTCGTCGAAGTCCTGCATTGGCGTCGCTCCGATTGCCGCCGGTGGCTTAATGTAGTGCGAACGGGGGATTGCGGAGAGCGGGGAAGGCGGGGGAGATGTCAGAAGGCGAGTTGAGCGCTTCGGAACTGATCGATAAGGCGATCGCGGATTTGGGGGACTGGCGCGGCGAGCGGTTGGCGGAGGTTCGGGCGCTGATTCACGAGGTCGATCCCGAGGTGGTGGAGGAGTGGAAGTACCGGGGGAGCCCGGTGTGGTCGCGGGACGGGACGCTGGCCGTGGTCAACGCGCCGAAGTACAAGGTGACGATCAGGTTCATCAACGGCGCGCAGCTGAAGGACCCCGGCAAGGTGTTCAACGCGGGGCTGGGCGGGAAGCAGTGGCGGTCGATCGACATTTCCGAGGGCGACGAGATCGACCGGGCGGCGCTGAAGACGCTGCTGCGCGAGGCGGTGCAATACAACATCGAGAACTCGTACGAACGGCGCAGGTCGCGCTCGGGCGGCAAGCCGATGCTGCTGTCGGGCGGCAATCCACAGATTGCGAAGGCGGATGGGGATGCGCCGGTGCAGGCGTATATCGCGGCGATGCCGGAGTGGAAGCACGACATCGGGCGGCGGCTGGACGCGCTGATCGAGCGGACGGTGCCCGACGTGCGGAAGGCGGTGCGGTGGAACTCGCCGTGGTACGGGATTGAGGGGATGGGGTGGTTTGTGACGTACCACGTGTTTACGCGGTACGTGAAGGTGACGTTTACCAACGGCATGCGGCTGGACCCGCTGCCACCGGGCGAGGCCAAGGACCCGGATTCGCGCTGGATCAACATCCACGAGGGCGAACTGGACGAAGCGCAGATGGAGACGTGGGTGCGGCAGGCGGCGGCGGTGCCGGGGTGGTTTGGGTTTGACACGATGTAGAGGCGCGGGGAGACGACACACGGCTCCGTGTGCCTAAGTTCGCTACGTACGGCGCAGCAGGGATTTGCGGTCAATGAAGAGCTGGGAGCGTCCATGCGGGGAGTGACGTTGCCGGCCCTTGCCGTGCTGTTTGCCATGGCGGTCGTTGGCTGCGGTCCCGGACCGGAGAACACATCCACAGGTGGAGGAGCGGCCGCGGTTGAGACGGCGGCCGCTGCGGACGCGGTCTGCGAGGCGACGCCGCGGCAGACCGAAGGGCCCTTCTATTTCGATATCGGGGAGATTCGACGGGAGATCACGGAGGGGAAGCCGGGGACGCCACTGCTTGTGATGCTCAAGGCGGTAGAAGCGGGGTCGTGTGAGCCGATTCGTGATGTGTTCGTGGACATCTGGCATACCGACGCGGCCGGGCAGTACTCGGGGTATCCGGGACAGGGCGACGATCGCGCGGATACCTCGGGCGAGACGTTTCTGCGCGGGCGGCAGGTGACAGACGCCGAGGGGCGGGTGGAGTTCGAGACGATTTATCCGGGCTGGTATCCGGGTCGGACGGTTCACATTCACTTCAGGGCCTTCACGAGCGAAGGGCGGCTGATTGCGTCGCAGCTGTACTTTCCGGACGAGGTTTCCGACGCCGTGTTCGAGTCCGAGCCCTATTCCGCGCGCGGGCCTCGCGGAACGAGGAATACGAACGATTCGGTCGGGAGGGACGACGCCGATCAGCAAGCGCTGATGGGGCAATTGACGGAGAACGGCGAAGGGTACGTCGTGTCGCTCACGGTGGGCGTGGTGCGTTGAGAGCGGATGGGGCAGGGTTGCGAGTTCGGAGCGTGGTCCGACCGAATCCGACGCCGTTAGGGGGATGCAATGAGGAGTTCCCAACCAAGGGTTCTGATTGTGTGCAGCCGAGAGGTGCGCGACCTGAGTTTTCTGGCGGAGGACCTGGAGCGGCTGTCGGCGGTGGCGGAGTGGGAGTGGCTGGAGCTGGAGGGCGGGGAGGCGTTTGGGGCGAATGAGGATGCGGGAGCGATTGGGCAGTTGATGGCGAGGGTCGGCGACGTTGACGGGGTAGTGGTGTCGCATGGGTCGCCGAGGGTTAGCGCGGAGATTATTGACGCGGCACCGAAGCTGCAGATCATCGGGGAGTTGGAGGGGGACCGGTTTGCGTACAGGATTGACGTGGAGGCGGCCTGGGCGCGCGGGATCCGGACGGTGGATACAACGCACGGGTCGTCGTACCCGGTGGCCGAGTGGGCGCTTGGGCTGATCCTGATATCGCTGCGGAACGCGGGGGAGAGCTTCAGGAATATCCTGGCAGGGGACACGGCAAAGCCCGCTCGGGACGATTTTGGGTTCGTGCACGGCGAGCTGACCGGCAGGCGGGTGGGGCTGATTGGGTGCGGGCACATCGGGCGGCGCCTGGTGAAATTGCTGGAGCCGTTCGACGTGCAAGTCCGGGTATACGACCCGTACCTGGCGAGCGAGATGCCGGATGCGATCGGGGTAGTTAAGACGTCGCTGGAGCAGGTGCTCTCGAAGTCCGACGCGATCGTCTGCCTGGCGCCGCATACGCCGGCGACGGAGGGAATGATCGGGCGGCGGGAGCTGGACCTGATTCCATCCAACGCAGTGTTCGTGAACGTGTCGAGGGGAGTCGTGGTGGACAGCGACGCGTTGATCGAGCGGCTCAAGCGCGGGGACATCGTGGCGGGACTGGACGTGTTCGATCCGGAACCGATTCCGCCGGACAGCGAGATCATCGGGCTGACGAACGTCTTCCTGAGCCCGCACATCGCGGGGGTGACGCTGGCCAGCCGGCATCGCTTTTTCAGCCTGATGGTGGATGAGCTGGAGCGGTTCTTCGGCGGCGAGGAGCCGCTGTATGAGTTGACCCCGAGGTCGATGGCGAATCGCAGGGGAGCGGCGGCGGAGCAGGGCTGAGCGGGAAGCGTCAGCGCTTTCGGGCAAGGACTAACGGATGGTCCTCGGTGTCTCCCAGAGTGGTGTCGTCATAGCCGCGGGCCGTTGACGATGTCTCAAGCACCTTGAATCCAACGTCGGCCAGCGATTCCAAGTATTCCTCGAGGCTGTAGTTGCTCCAATACATGGTCTCTCCGAAGAAGTCATCCTCGGTGTAGCCCGCTTCGTTCTGGTGACTCAGGGTGCTGAGGAGATAGCCGCCGGGCCTTAGCCAACGGTGCACCTTGCGAAACAGCGCCGGTTGCTCCGCGCGGGGCAGGTGGAAGATGGAGCAGACGGCTACGACGGCATCGAAGCTGGCCGGGTCGAAGTCGATCGACGTGACGTCGGCACATACGAAGTGGCCGGCCGGGACGTTTCGGCGTGCCAGTCGTACCATTTCGCGCGAGACATCCACGCCGGTGATGCGGTGGCGTTTGGCCAGCGTCCGAGCGATTGGTACGCCTGCACCGCAGCCCAGATCCAGCACTTCGGCAGCGTGGTCCAGCCGATCCAATAGTCCCCGCAACTCGGTCGGAGCCTGCGTCTTGCGAGCCTCGTGGTACGCCCGGGCGCAGGCGTCATATCCTCGTCTCACCAACGCTCGGTAGTCGGCCTCTGGATTCGTCGCCGGGATCACGGCACCATGTCCCTCAATGCCACCGGTGTCAATGCAGAAGCGGTGCCGAGGTGCCACCTGAGGCAGGAGACACGCTGATGGACAAGCTGGCATTCGTCGATACGCACATTCACTTGTACGACATGCAGCACCCGGAACTGGTGTACGGCCACTGGCAGCCGGGGGTTCCGCATCACACGCTGGGGTGGCAGATCCAGAAGCTGGCCGAGCGGAACTACGTCGCCGAGGACTACATCGCCGAGACCCGCAAGGCGAACGTTACCAAGGCGGTGCACGTGCAGGCGGCGATTGGAAGCCCGGACCCGGTGACGGAGACCGAGTGGCTGCAGGAGGCGGCGGAGCGGACCGGGATTCCGCACGGGATCGTGGCGCACGCGGACTTGCGGGATCCGGGGATAGAAGAGGTACTGGCGCGCCATTGCGAGTCGCCAAACATGCGAGGGATCCGGGACTTCTCGTATGGCGACTACCTGGTGGAGCCTGACTATCACCGGGGCTTCGCGCTACTGGAAACGTTCAACCTGGTGTCGAGCATGCCGGCCCAGTGGCAAGACATGGAAAAGGTACGGGACCTGGCCCACAAGTTTCCGAACATCACGATCGTGGTGGATCACACCGGGATGCCGGACGAGCGCACGGCGGAGTATTTCGAGAACTGGAAGCGCGGCGTGGCCATCGCGGCCAGTTGCGACAACGTCCGCTGGAAGATTTCGGGCCTGGGGATGGGCGACCACGACTGGACGGTCGACAGCATCCGGCCGTACGTGCTGACGTCGATCGAGACGGTGGGCGTGGAGCGCTGTTTCTTCGGCACCAACTGGCCGGTGGACTGGCTGTGGAGCACGTACGACGCAGTGATTGACGCCTACACGGAGATCGTTGCCGACTTTAGCCGGGACGAGCAAGTCAGACTGTTTTCGGGGACGGCGGAGGAGATTTACCGGATCTGAGGGAGATTTACGAAAACGGGTGGGTTAGCCACGAAGCCTCCTCCAACTTCACCCGACGCACTTCCATCGTCGGCTACAATTCGACAGGGCGGCTGTTTCTGACCATTGGCTTGATGTCACCTGATCGGCGGGGTCCACGAACCCTTGCTGCGGAGGGACCGATGGATTCAGGCGCGACGCTCGATGTCGGGACGTTCTTTGCCGCGCTCGGCGTAATGTTCACAGGGATTGTGCTGCTCTTCGGTTGGGTACTCACGGACATCCGGGACCTCCGTAAGCGCGTCGATCGAATCATTTATCGCCGCGCGGATCCTGAAACCGTCAGCCTTGATCGCGCGGCCCTGCGGGTGCTAATCCGTGAGGTGCTGCAAGAGGAAGGCGTGACCGCCTCGCGGTCCACAGGCGACTCGGCCTAACTCTCTCTACCTTCCCGACCAAGAATCCGACCACGCTCGGCCTGCCCGAAGGATCAGGCGTCCTCCGAGGTGCGGGTGCAACGTCCGGTCAGTAGACCCAGGGGCAGATGCGGTACTTGACGCGGGCCTTGTATTCGGCCCATTTCTCGGCCCCGTACTTCTCGGCGCAATGTGCCTCGTCGTCCCATTGCCGCCAGGTAAACAGCGAGACAATGAAGATGAAGTAGGTCCAGGCCCAGAGATTGGTGAAGTGACCGAACGACAGGCCAATGGCAAAGCAGGCGAATCCTTCGCCCATGTAGTTGAAATGGCGGGCCGCGCCCCAGAATCCGCTGCAGAGAATCTTGCGGTCACCGGCCTGGATGTACTCCGGCTCGATGATCCCGAGAAACTTGCGCTCGGGCCAGCGCTTGAACCAGTACTTCTGCAGGTTGCCGCCGCGCGAGATGGACCAGCCGAAGACCAGGAGTAGGCCCGTTCCGATGAGCCACACGTAGGTCCAGGCCGTCGAGAAGTCGGGTTTCGGATAGACGGCCATTCCCCAGAGCGGGAGGATGTAGAGCCAGCCGTAGATGATGAGTCCGCCCCAGATCAACTTGAAGCCGAGCTTTTCGTGAATCAGGTCGTAGGTGTAAAGCTGGACGCGTTCGAAGATGAAGTAGTCGAAGATGTAGAGCGTGAAGAACGCGGTGTACAGAAAGACGCCGGGATTGAAGTTGTCGCCGAAGCGGTCGTAGTGCCATGAGGCTCCGGACAATGCGTTGAGCACCAGCATGGTCCCGCCGACGACGTACAGGTACATCTTGAGATCGAATCGCTCATTGAATAGCGAGTGCTCAAGGGAACGGCCGGTCCAGAAGGCGTGGAATGGATTCTTGATCTCGCCTTGCGGCTGGCTGAGCATGGCAACGAGTGCAATGAGCGCGGCGAATACGGTGCCGCCTGCCACGGCGTAGACCGCGGAGCGGTAGAACCAGTCGCGCGGCATGCCCGTGATTTCGGTCGCCCATACGACGATGGCGATGATGAAGACGAGGAGACCGTTAAGCCGATAGTTGCGGGGTTGCCCGGTCTCCGGGTTGATGACGTAGCCCGGAACGCGGCGAGCCGGCAGGACGACCTGGGCAACGAAGAAAACGGCAAAGATGATAAGAGGCGTGAAGAAGCCAAGGACTGCTTCGGTCGGGGAAAGCTCGAAAAGGTGCTCGATACCCAGCCATTCAATCATGATCGATTTCCCCAACTTCCAGTGCCACGGCGATTATGGAGACGGGCAAGGAAACGGTCAATGAGCGCCCAACCTCTCATCGCAGGGTCGGCGGCACACGTCTTGGTGCTCACTGGGACGTAGCTCAGTAGACCCAGGGGCAGATGCGGTATTTGACGCGGGCCTGGTATTCGGCCCACTTCTCGGGGCCGTACTTCTGGGCGCAGTAGTGGTCGTCCTCGCGCTGGCGGATGACGAAGAGGGTGACGATCCAGATGAAGTAGGTCCAAGCCCAGAGGTTGGTGAAGTGGCCGAAGGCCAGGGCGATGGCGGACGAAACGAACCACTCGCCGAGGTAATTCATGTGGCGAGACGCGCCCCAGAATCCACTGACCAGGATCTTGCGGTCGCCGGCCTGGATGTACACGGGTTGGATGAGTCCGAGGAACTTGCGGTCAGGCCAGCGCTTGAAGGTGTATTTCTGCATGTTGGCGCCGCGTGAAATCACCCAGCCGGTGACGAAGAGGGCCGCCACCGCGATGAGCCAGACATACGTCCAGACCATGGAGAATCCGGGGCTGGGATGCGCGGCCATGCCCCAGAGGGGGAGGATGTAAATCCAGCCGTAGACCATCAGGCCGCCCCAGAACATCTTGAAGCCGAGCTTCTCGTAGATCACATCGAAGGTATAGAGTTGGACGCGTTCGAAGACAAAGTAGTCCGTTACGTAATACGTATAGAACGCGGCGACCAGGAAAACCCCAGGATTGGCGTTTTCGCCAAAGCGCTGCAGGTGCCAGGCGGCCGCGGACAGAGCGTTGAGCGAAAACATGGATCCGCCGACGACGTAGAAGTACATTTTGAGGTCGATGCGTTCCTTCAAGAACGACAGCTCCTGGACGCGCCCGAGCCAGAAGGCCGCTATTGGGTTACTGGTCTCATCCTTCGGCTGGCTGAAGACGGCAATGGCCGTAGCTATGGCTACGACCACCGTGCCGCCGGCTACGGCGTAGACGGAGGACTGGTAGAACCACTCACGCGGCAATCCGGTGAGCTCGAACGCCCACACGATGACTGCGATTGCATACACCAGGAGACCGTTGAGCCTGTAGCGGCGGGGTTTCCCGGTCTCCGGATTGGTGACGTATCCGGGGACGCGACGTCCTGGCAGGATGAGCTGTATGACGAAGAATACGGCAAAGATAATCAGCGGGGTGAAGAAGCCGAGAACCGCTTCGGTTGGGGAAAGCTCGAAGAGGTGTTCGATTCCGAGCCATTCAATCATGACTGAAAGTCCCGCCCTCCAGCGATGCAGTAAGTATGGACATGGGGCGGGAGACGGTCAATCAGACGCGACGGCAGTGAGGTCCTCGCCAGGCCATTCGGCGGCAGACTGGATCAGCGTTGGAGCCCGTCGGCGCCGGCGCGCATTGCGCCAACGCATGGCCCGACCAGGCCACCTGCCATAGGCTGGACGGCGGTGGAACGCTCGTTGCACCGCCGCACGACCGCAGGAGACGGCAGCGTGAGCCTCGACCAGATTCGTCACTACCAGAGCAAGCTCGCCTACGAGATGGACTCGGCCGATCTGTACGAGGCGCTGGAGAGTGGCGCGCCGATCGTGGTGGTTGACGGACGCTCAGCGAGCGCCTATGAAGGCGAGCACATCCCGGACGCGATAAACCTTCCGCACCGGGGAATCAGCGCCAATGCCACTGCGTCGTTGGACGCGTCCAAGCTGTACGTCTGCTACTGCGACGGCATCGGGTGCAATGCGTCGACAAAGACAGCGCTGAAGCTGCTGACGCTTGGCTTTGAGGTGCGTGAGTTGATCGGTGGGCTGGACTGGTGGAAGCGGGACGGCTATGCGACGCACCGATCACAATCAGGAAGCGGAAACGAGTCAGCGTGTGGGTGCCATTAGGCCATCCCCACACCCACGCTCATTTGGTGGCCTGCAGGCTCTGATTCTCGAGAATCCGGCGATTGCTGCGGCCAATCCCGGTGCGCGCTACCAGACTTCGTCCTTGGCGTAGAGAGACTTTGCGGGTCCAATCAGCTTGGGATCCGGTTTGGGCACGCGCTGACGAACCCAGGCATCGTATTCGAAGCTGCGCAGCACGTAGCCCATGCACTTGAGGCGGGCACGTTTCTTGTCGTCCGCCTTGACGACCACCCAGGGCGAGGCCTTGGTGTCGGTGGCGGCAAACATGAGCTTTTTTGCCTCGGTGAATTCGTCCTAGAGGGGTAGCGCCCGGCGGTCGACGTCGCTGAGCTTCCACTGCTTGAGGCTGTCCTGGGCGCGCGACATGACGCGCCCGAGCTGCTCCTCCTGGATGACGGGAAACCAGAACTTAAAGAGCCGCAGGCCTTCGTTGATCAGCATTTCCTCGAATAGGACGGTGTCGCGAAGGAAGCGAACGGTCTCGGCCGGCGTGCAGAAGCCCATGACGGGCTCAACGACCGCTCGGTTGTACCAGGAGCGGTCGAAGAACACGATTTCGCCCTTCGTGGGCAGGTGCTGGACGTAGCGCTGGAAGTACCACTGGCCGCGTTCGCGCTCGGTGGGGGCCGGCAGCGCGACGACGGTGGCGCCGCGAGGATTGAGGTGTTCCATAAAGCGCTTGATGGTTCCGCCCTTGCCGGCGGCGTCCCGCCCCTCGAACAGCAAGACGATGCGCTGTCCGGATTCCTGGACTCAATTCTGGAGCTTCAGCAACTCGACCTGAAGCTCGGCCTTGCGGGCCTCGTAGGTTCGCCGCCCCATCTTGGTGGGGCAGGGATAGGAGTCGCTGATGATCTGCCTGCGGCCGGCCCTTCCGACTTTTCGCAGGACTTTCCGAGGGATTCCGTCCGTTGGAATCAGAATCCCGGAACTCGCTTGAACCGCAGTTGCTTCCGCCACGGAATTACCGTACGAGGGAGGCTCGGCCGCGTCATTCGCCGAGGGCGGGCCGCCGCGCCGGATGACACCCGAGGGGGTTCGAGGCGCGGTGGTACGGTTCGACGGGGCTGCAGGTAGCGAAGCGGAGCACAACGCTGCGACGGATTGCCGTTGTCGGTGGCGGTGTCTCCGGGTTAGGCGCCGCGTGGGCGCTGCATCAGCACCCGGACCGCTTTGATTTCCGGCTGTTCGAGGCCAACGCACAGGTTGGCGGCAATGCGATCACCGCCGAGATGCGGCAGGACGACGGACGCTCGATTCCCTTTGACATCTCGGTAACCGCGTGCATCCCGTCCGTCTATCACCACATCCTGCTGCTGATGGAGATATTTGGCATTGAGCTGATCGACACCCGGTTCAGCTACAGCGTGAAGTACCAGGGCCGCGTGTACGCCCACGATTTTGATTCCGACATACGAGAGCAATTGCAACCCGAGATCAGGAAGTTCCAACGACTCTTGCGGCGCCTGCATTGGATTGGCTGGCTGACGCGTTCGCAGTCAAAGCTGCTGAACGCATTGAACCCGTTCAACTACATCAGCATGGGGACGGTGCTGAACCTGGGCGGGTTTTCAGGCGACTTCAGGTACAAGATTCTGAAACCCATGTTTGTCAATTTCCTGATGGCGACGAACGTCTTCGACATGCCGGCGGCGCTCTTCAGTCGGTACCTGGAGTTCTTCGATATCGAACACTCAACGCCGATGCAGACGTGGGACCAGGGCACGCGTCGGATCTACGAGCACCTGACGTCTGGTTTTCGGGACAAGATCTACCTGAACCGGCCCGTTCGCAAGGTGTATCGGCGGGCATCCGGCGTTGAAGTCGAGGACGAAAACGGCGAACGGGAGACGTTTGACGACGTGATATTTGCGTGCAACGCGAATCAGACGCTGATGATCCTGGACAAGCCGACGTTGCTTGAGCGTTATCTTCTCTCGTCGATTCGTTACGAGAGCGAGTTGCATAATCATGCGGTGGTGCACTCAGACGCCTCGGTGCTTCCTGACAACGAGACAAGGCCGCTGGAGACGCGGAGCAATCACATTGAGCAGTACGGGGCCAGGCCGGACAACTATGAGATTACGTACATCATGCACAACCAGCAGCCGTGGGCGAATCAATCCGACAAGCCTTGCCTGGTGACTTATAACGCGATCAGTCCCATCGATGACGACAAGGTCGTCAAGCGGTGGTTGTTTCAGCACATCGTGCATGACGTGCGGCACGTGGCGTTGCTGATCAACCTGTTCCAGTTCATCCAGGGCAGGCGGCGAACGTGGCACTGCGGGGCGCACACGCTTATCAACAGCCAGGAAACGTGTTTCGTCACCGGGCTGGCCACAGCGCGGCAGTTGGGGGCCGACTATCCGTTCGACGACGCCGCGGCGCGGCGGTCCTTCAACTATTACGGGAGCATCATGTACGGACCGGGGTTCAGAAAGGCGTAGCGCCGCGCCTCAGGTTGAGGCGCCGTTGCTGTCGCCGGGCTCGGGATAGAACTGGGCGCAGTAGTAGCGGAAGGGCATGATCTCGCCGTCCGAGCGGCAGAGTCGGGGACGGCTGGTGTATTGCTTGCGTCCCCAGATGACCACGTCCTGCAGGACATCCTCTTTCTGCTGAAGCGCCATGAACTTATTGATGAGGGGGGCGCGAAGCCTTGGCGGGAGGAATCCCAGGCCGACAAACAGGCGCCTGGGTTTGCGGATCTCGCGCACCTGGGAGACCAACGTCATGTCGATGAGGGTGCCGTCGACGGGCGTGGCGAGGACCCACAAGCGCATGTTCATGCCGATGGAGTGCTCGCGGATGTCGACGAACGAATAGCCGAGTCCGTAGATGTGAGTTTTGGCCGAGACGCTGAAGGTCAGTTTGGCGAATCTGGCGATCGTGCGGACGCGCCTGAAGTTGAAGTTGCTAAGCAGGCGGTGGCCATCCACCGACATTCGCTCAGGGCGGTCGACGTTGTCGTAGCCGTGGACATAGCGCAGGTGGGCCAGGTCGACCGAGTTCTCGGTCGTCTCCTGGGGATGGCCGGGAAAGCGAAGCGTATCGATCTCGTAGTCGCACCAGCCGTCCTGCTCCAACGGTTCGGTGGGCAGCGTCCATTGCGGCGGGCGCCCGTCGACGCCCCACCAGGCGAAAATCAGGCCATGGATGTCGTGAGTTTCGAAGACTCGCAATTTGGCGGTCCTCGGCGCCGGCGCAAAGGGGGTGGCCACGCACTGGCCGGTGGCGTCAAACTCGTAGCCGTGGAAGGGGCAGACGAGCCGATCGTTGCAGACGCGACCGCCGGCGTCCGGACCCAGATCGGCGCCCAGGTGCGGGCAGATGGCTTCGGCGACGCAGATGCGGCCGTCAACGTCGGACCAGACAACGATGTTCTCGCCCATCCAGGTTTTCTGGATAAGACCGGCCTTTTGGATGGCCTGGCGCGACGCGACGAAGTACCAGCCTTCGGGGAACGGAGACAGCTTGGAAGCAAGAACGGCCTGGCGGCGCTGGGCCGCCGCAGTCCTGCGCTCGCGATTGTCCGACCCGGCAAGGCCGGTTTCCGGTTGGACCTCCGTGGGCACGCGGCGTCTCCTCGGACTCGGGCAGCGTCCCTATCCCTCACCTCGTATGATAGAGTCAAATGAGTCGCGGCTCGCCCGATATAGGGTCAGTTTACAGGCTTATCAGGGTTAGGCGCGGGGAGCAAAAGCGATGTCTCTCACTTCTGATCCAGTTGCAACCAACCAACTAAGCTTGCCGGACGAACTCGTGCTGATGCTCCTCAACGAGGAGTCCGGCTACTTTTACCAGGTACCCGGTTGGCACTTGAACTGCGCGGTCGTGGGCGCCGTGCTTGCCGAACTCTCACTCCTATCTCGCATCGACACGGATATGGACTCCTTGTTTCTCGTGGACTCTACAGAAACAGGAAACCCCACTCTCGACTCAATACTCAAGGAGATTGCTGAGGAATCCGACCAGCGAAACGCCCAATACTGGATTGAACGGCTGGCGCCGCGCGCGGAGTCAATAGTCGATTCGACGCTGGAGCGACTCGTCGACCTGAAGATCCTGGAATACCACGAGGGAGAGTTCTGGACGCTGTCACGGACTGCCTGGCAGTCGGAACTTGCCGGCGGTCCGGCCGAAGGCACGGCGGCTCAATTCGTCAGGACGCGCATCGGTAAAGTCATCTTCAATAACGAGATTCCTGATCCGCGCGATGTGATCATCATCTGCCTTGTCAACACCTGCGATGTATTTCGCTTCATGTTCCAACTCGAGGACCAGGACGAGGAACGCATTGATCTCATCTGCAACATGGACCTGATCGGCCGGTCCATTGCCGCCGCGGTATCCGAGAGTCTCGCCGGACCGTTGCTTCAGCGCTCAGCCTTGACCAAGAAGATCCCGGTTGTCCCGCTGCGCCGGCTGCTGTTCAATCGCAATCTTCGCAGCGGCAATTTTCCGGCGCTTTTCGCGGATCTGGCCGAAGAATACGGCCCGGTGTTTGAGCTCCGCCCTCCCTTCCAAAGTCCGATGATTTTTCTGGCCGGTCCCGAGACGAATCGCTGGGTGCATCGAAGCGGGCGAATGTACCTCAGAACCAAGGACTATTTCTCGGACTTCGAGAAGGTGTACGGCGCGTCGGGCGTATTGCCATCCCTGGACGGCGCGGATCACTTCCGGCTTCGCAAGTCGTTGGGTCCAGCGTATTCCCGCGGACGATTGATGGGGCAACTGGACCAGGTCTACGAGGGTGCGCGGACCTATATGGCGGACTGGACGGTGGGAGATTCCTACCCTGCCACGAGCATGTGCCGGCGAATGATAAACGCGCAACTCTCGCCGCTCATGATCAGTATTGATTCTCAGGATATTTTTGACGACTTGACTGTGTTCAAGGAACGGGCGCTCAACGTTCACATACTAAAAGTCCTGCCAAAGTTCATGTTAAAGACCCCGAGCATGAAACGCCGGATGAAGATCCTGGACCAACTCGTGGAAGAGGTCCAAAGCGGGCATACGCCCGCCCAGCGGGCTGGAAGTCCGCGGGACCTGGCGGATGACCTTCTGAGCCTGCACGCCAGCGATCCGCAGTTCGTCCCGGAGACAAATCTGCGCTTCGTCCTCTCAGCCGCGCTGATTGCCAGCGTCTACCTTGGCGATGCGTTCAGCTTCGTGCTGTACGCCATGGCGTCACAGCCGGATCTCTATAAGAGAATCCGCGTCGAGGCCGACGCCTTGTTCGCCGACGGCGATCCGGATGCGGGGGCCTTCCGACCGCAAGCAATCGACGTCACGCACCGATTCCTGATGGAATGCCTGCGGGTGTATCCGATCGTCCCGGTGTCTCTGCGAACCGTGATGAATACGTGCGTGGTCGAGGGCTACCGGATACCCATCGGGTCACAGGTCTACATTGCGCAGACGGCGGCGCATTACATGAGCAACGTATTCCCCGACCCCTTGAAATTCAATATCGACCGCTATCTGCCTCCGCGCAACGAGCATCGCAGTTCCGGGTATGCCCCGTACGGGCTGGGCACGCACCGGTGCCTTGGCGTGGGGTGGATGGAACTGCAGCTGGCCGTCAATGTGCTCTTGGTCGCACACCATTTCACGCTCGAGGTGTCCCCGCCGAACTTCAAGCTCGGCTTCAACCCGTTGCCGTCGATGAAGCCCAGCAAGAAGCTGAAGTTCCTCATTGCCGAACAGCGGCACCAAGTCAACGTCTGAGGCGCCCAGAAGCGTCCGGGCGCCCGGGCCAGATCGAGCCTAGCGGGGCTTGCGAGCCAGGAAACAGTACAGGGGCGTGAAGATTCCGGTCCTGCCGCCGTCGACATAGGCGTTGGCGGTACGATCCATCAGCCCGACGACGTCGGCGGCGCCCTTCGGAAACACCCCAAGCACCTCGGCCAGCCGGGATGCCCCGATGAACGCCTTGCGGCCAAACGGCGTCCTGCGCAGGGCGTTACCCAACGTGCTCCGCTGGGTCAGCATCGGCTGATACCAGGGAGTGGTCGCACGGTTCGCCGCAACGGCCCGGTCGCTGCCCTCGATGACCTGAAAGCCCGCCGCTTCGAGGTCTCGGTTCACCTCGTCCATCGTCGCGATGTCCTTGAGCGCGATGCCGTGCATGAGTTCCTGCTTGATGGCCCGGTGCCGGTCGTCGTCGGGATCGAAGCGATCCGTCAGGCACATTTCCTGACCCCAAAAGAGGGCTCCGGGCTTTAGCACGCGGTAAATCTCGGTGAAGGCGCCCACCTTGTCCGGCGCGTGGCAGGTCGATTCGATCGCGTAGGCCCGGTCGCAGGTCTCGTCCGCGATGGCGTCCATGTTCATGAAGCTGCAGGCGAGGTATTCGACCATGTGATCGAGCCCCGCCTCGGCGTTTAGCGCTTTCGCTTTGTCCAACTGGACTTCACTGCTATTGACCCCGATGACCCTGACATCAGCCTCCCGAATAACCCGGCGCATGGGGCCGCCGATCCCGCACCCGACATCGATCACCGCCATGCCCTTGCGCAGTTCCAGCTTGTCGATCATCAGCCGCTGGTGTCGGATCTTGGATTCCTCGAGGCTTTCCGTGGGCGACAGCGGCGCGAAGTGGAGCGATGCGCCCCAACCGAACACCATGAACTCACTGCAAAGGTCGTAGTACTCCCGGACGGTTTGGGCGTGGTCATAATCCGCCGCGCCGGTGTCCTTACCAGACGCTCGGCGCGTCCATCCATCGAAGTGGGACACGCGACGCCGGGGGTCTGACCCGCGATACGCAGCCTTCAGGCCGCTGGACAGACTTCGGAGTTGCGAGAACTCATCGGAAAACGGGAGTTGCACGTCTAGTTATGGAAGCAGTTCACGGACCGGGTGCGAACGCGCGACCCGTTTGGCATTGCTCAACCGTAACCGAGCAAAACTGCGCCAGCAACGCGCACCCGGCGCTCAGGAGACCGCCGGCCATAACCCCTCGAGAGAGCGGTTTCCGAAAGCGAACGACCGCGAGTTGAGCCGCTCTCCGGCGCCGGTCAGACCGTGCCTTGTTCCTCTTCGTGCCGCCGATACACGTCTTCGATCGCGACGTCCAGGTCGGACCACTCGCGCTCGACCATCGAGCGCAGCCGCATGTTCTGGTAGGCGCCCCAGATTGTCATTGCGGGCGGCACCAGCACGATGGCCACGATCAGCGAATATGCAATCGTGATCGCCGCGGTGATCCCGAACTGCTGCGATCCGGCCAGCGGCGAGGCCGCCAGGACGCCCAGGCCGAGCGCGGTGGTCATCGCCGAGCCCAAGAGGGCCGACCCGGTAGTCGCCAAGGTCCGCACGGCGGCCTCCTCCGGGTTGCGCAGGCGGGCGAACTCCTCCCGGTATCTGTGGATCACGTGGATGGTGTAGTCCACGCCGATGCCGATCGAGAGGGCGGTGATGATCGACGTGATGATCGTGTAGGGGATGCCCAGGAGCGCCATGGTCCCGAGCACACAGATCAGCACGAGCACGATCGGACCGACCGCGACGATCGCCAACGCCGGCTGGCGCAGCGTCACCCAGAAGAAGAGGGCCAGGACGGACAAGGCCGCCGCGACCGTGGTGGCGATGGCCTCGGTCTGGCGCGCGGTTACCGAATCGGTGACGGTGATCGAGATGATGCTCTCGGACGTCGCCGTGATTGCGTCGTCGTCGCCGGCCCAGAGAGCCTCGATTTCGCCCTGGAGCACCTTGGTTGCCTGCGTATCGCCGCCGTAACTCTGGAACTGAAGCAATATGGCGTCGATGCCCTGCGGGTTGTTGACCAGGAGGCGTGAGAGGGCCGGATCCTTGGCCTCGATCCGGTCAAGGACTTCCTGCATCAGGTGCGGATCGAGCCGCACTCCCGCCGAGGCTTCGCGGAACAGCGCCGCGATCTCAGGATCGTACTTGTCGCCGGGCTGACCGCTCTGGGTGGTCCAGTCACGCACCAGCAATTCGTACGAGGCCTGGATGGGACCTGCCGCCGTGGGCGGACGGCGGGTCTCGTCCGCAAACGCGTCTGTGAGGTCCTGCACATTGAGGAGTGTGCGGGTCTGCGTCGCCTCGGCCTTAATGAGCACACTCGTCACCTCGGCCGAGCCACCGACGGCCGCCTCGAGGGTGTCCATGTCCGCGTGTATGTCTCCGCCCCTTGGCAGGATGTCCTTGATGCTGAATTCCGACTTGAGCCCGGTGGCCGCAATCCCGAGCCCGACGGTGACGGCGAGCACGACGAGGATGTAGGGCAGGGGCCAGCGGGTCACGCTGCGACCAATCAGCCCGGCCAATCCCTGAATACCGGGCAGGGCGTTGACGATCGGGCGGGCGGGCTTCAGCTTGCCGCGGGCCTCGCGCCGCCGGTCGATGATCGTCCGACTGGCCGGGACCAGCGTCAGCATGACGATCAGGCTCATGCCGACCCCCATGCCGGCGACGACGCCGAAGTCGCGAACGATGCCGATTGGGGAAAACAGGCTGGCCAGCATGCCCACGATGGTGGTGACGGCGGCCAGCAGCAGCGGAACCGTGACGTGGCTGAGACCCGCGCGAATGGCCGTAAGCACGTCCTGACCTTCAACCCGCTGCTCGCGGTAGTGCGAGATGGTCTGGATCGCATAGTCCACCGTCAGCCCGATCACGATGATCGGCACCAGCGAGGTCAGCGAGTTTGGTGGGCCGATCAGACCCAGCGCGTTAGGCCCGAGCCAGCCTTCGGCGCCGATGATCCAGATGATGGAGGTGAGAAGTCCGGCCAGCGTCAGCCACATATCCGACAGCGCGCGCGTAAAGAGCAGCAGCAGCAACGCGATCAGCAGGAAGGCCACGCCGATCAGCGGCGCCATCCCCTCCTCGATGCCGGCCTTGTATCCGTCCTCGATCACGATGAAGGAGATGCTGCTGGCGCGCAGCGGGCCTTCGGACGCGGCGGCCAGTTCGTTGATCTTCCGTTCAACCGCCGCCAGGTTCTCGTCGCCGGTGTCAAGGAGGCGAATGTTGCCAATCGCAATCTTGGTGCCGTCGGTATCGGATCCGGTCATGAGGGCGAGCAGCGGTTGGACCTCCGGAAGTACGCGTACCGCGTCGATCTGGGCCTGCGTAACCGCATCCAGGCTCTCGACCTGAAGCGCGAACTTGATCAGGGAGGAGGGCGCAAAGACCGGGTTTTCGGGCGCCAAGAGCTGTTGCGCGCCCTGGTCGCTGACGATGTCGTTGAGCAGGGCGTCCATCTGGGCCAGCCCGGCGGGGGTGAGCGCGTCGCCGCGGAACAGGAGGGTGACGGCGCTGATTTCACCGTGGTCGCCGAAGAGCTGATTGATTTCGTCGATTGCGTCGGCAACCGGGCTGTCATCGGGCAGCGTCTCCGCCGTTGACGGGAGCGGGGCGCGAACCGCGCCGCCGGCGCCGAGGGCAATGGTGACGATGAAGACGACGAGGAGGGTGATCCAGGGTCGGGCCGTGACCAGCGAGCTGAATCTGGTGAGGACCTGGTTCATGCCGGGTGGATGCCAGCGGGACCGCGATTGGCGCGGGATTCCCTTGGCGCAGTCGGCAGCGCAACTAAAGTTGATGCAGAGCTACGTGCCATAACTCTGTCTTTCATCTCAGCCGAGACGGCGGTGGCGGCAGCGCAACCACCTCACAGCTCCGCCCGGCGATATACCAGCCGGCATCATACGTGTTCACCACCACGGCTTTGCAAGCGAGTCCGCGGAACCGAGGGCCAACAAGGTGAGGCTGGAGCCGGCCGCTACGAAGCTGGAAGGCGGACTGACAATGCACAACGCTCTGGCTCGAATTGCCTTCAGTCCACCACGCATTGGGGAGGCCTATGTCGAAGATCAAGCCGATTCCGGACGGGTATACAGCCGTTACGCCGTACCTGATCGTTGAGGACGCGGCCGGGTTCCTGGAGTTCCTGGCGAATGCGTTTGGGGCCGTGGAGCGGACACGGATTCCGATGGGCGAGGGCCTGATTGGCCACGCCGAGGTGGAGATCGGGGGCGCGGCGGTAATGCTGTCGGACGCGTTGCCGCCCGACTTTCCGGCCACGAGCTCGCAGATTCACCTGTACGTGGAGGATGTCGACGCGGTCTACGCGCAGGCGGTAAACGCGGGAGCGGCTGCCGCGGCCGAGCCGGAGGATCAGTTTTATGGCGACCGGGTCGCCCGTGTCGTCGATCCGTCGGGGAACCGGTGGTTCGTCGCGAGCCACATCGAGGACGTGGAAATGGACGAGCTGATGCGTCGGATCGCGGCCATGGGCGACGAATGAGCCGGACCTAGCCCGTGCCCATGAGTGAACGCGCCGATGCCTGATCCGAGCCCCGCGGAACGGCAATCCTGCGATCTGCTGATTCGTCGTGGGCAGGTCGTCACGATGGATGCCGAGCGCCAGATCTATCGGTCAGGGGCGGTTGCGATTGTCGGATCCCACATCGCGGAGGTTGGCCGCGACACGGATCTGGCAGAGCGTTTTGACGCGAAGCAGACGGTGGATGCGGGCGGGGGGATCGTGCATCCGGGTTTCATCGATGCGCACAACCACATCGTGCATACGTCGTGCCGGGGCGTGTTCGGGAACATTCACGACACCGGCTCGTCGCCCGTCAACTTCGCGGACTGGAAGGCGGGGGTAACCGAGGCCGACGAAGCGGCGGCCACGGCGCTGGCTTGCGTGGAAATGCTGCGGTGCGGATTCACGATGTTCATTGAGCCGGGGTCGCTGTTTGCGACGGCGGCGGCAGCGGCGGCGATCGAGCGCGTGGGGCTGCGGGCGCTGGTGGCGCCGACGTATCTCTGGGATCGGCGGGAGGCCTTTGAGGCGATGCCGGCCCTGGAGAGCCAATGCCTGATGGCTCGGGCGCCCATCGACCTCGACCGTTCGTTGGCTCAACTGGACCAGGAGCTTCACCGCAATGCGGACCCTGACGCGCCGGTTCGCGGGTACGTCTTTGTGTACGGGGTTGGAACCGGCTCGCCGGAGCTCGTGCAGGCGGCCCACGCGTGCGCTCGCGCGAATGACGTGCCGCTGCACCTGCACGCCGGATACGTTCCCGAGGAAGCCGAGATCTATCGGGCCTTGAACGGCACCAGCCAGCTGGTGCACCTGCACGAGCTGAGGGTGCTGGACGAGCAGACGGTGGTGGTGCACGCGAACGCGCTGGATGACGCCGAGGAAGCGGCGGTTCGCGAGTCGGGCTGCCAGATCGTGTGGTGCCCGACGGCATTCTTCTCGCTGGGGATCGGCGGGCGTACCCATTTCAAGATGGCGGAGCGCCTCCGGCGGGGAGTGCGCGTATCGCTGGGCACGGACGGGTCCTTCGACGGCACGCCGGGGGACACGATGCAGGCCGCGCATTTCGCGGCGCAGACGTATGCGGATCCCATTTCGGCCGAGGCGTTGCTGGAAATGCAGACCGTCAATGCGGCGGCGGCGGCCGGCCAGGAGGCGGAACTGGGGAGCCTGGAGGCGGGGAGACGCGCCGATGTTGTGGTGAGATCCCCCGCCGCGGTCGAGGCGTATCCCGACAACCATCCGGTGCATCAGCTGGCGCTGACGATGGGGAGCGGCAGCGTGGAGACGGTGCTGGTTAACGGCCAAGTCGTGTTCAGCGGCGGGCGCTCGACCCGCGTTGACGAACACACGGTCTGCCAGGCCGTGTCGACATCGGTGGCCGAGCGAGCGAAGCGGCTCGGCGTCGACCTGACCGGGGACTGGCCGATAATTGACTGATCCCTCCGGCGACCAGAGGGGAATCGCGCACGTGACGAGTTCGATGACGCGCGTCGTGGGTGTCGCGCTCGTGCTTGCCGCCCTGTGGTTCCTCGGGAGCCTGGCCGCAGTCCACGCGTGCAAGTGCGTGGTACCCGGCTCGCCGACCGAAGAGCTTGAGAAGTTTGACGCGGTATTCGCGGGCAAAGTGGTATCAGTCAGCCATTCCTTTGACTCGAACGTCACGCCATACAAGCCTGGCGATCACACGACCGTTGGCATTGACGTCAGCACCGTCTGGAAGGGCGTGGTGCACGAGCGCATGTACATCACCACGCCGCCGACGGGCGGGAGTTGCGGGTTTGCCTTCAGCGAGGGTGGGCAGTACATCGTGTACGCCTTCGTAAGCGCTTCAACCGACAGTGGCTACCAGGTGAGCATCTGCAGTCGGACAGCTCTTCTACGGGACGCGCAAGCCGACCTGGAGGCGCTGGGCGCAGGGCGGGCGCCGCGGGCCGGGACGGCGGGAGTTCCGCCGGGGCCGACTCCGGACTCGTTTGCCGCGGGCGTTTGGGTTGCGTTGCTGGTGACGGCCGTTACGGTAGGCCTGCTGGGCGGGATCCTGGCCTACGCGACTCGACGGCGGCGCTAGCGCGGACTTGAGCGGGTCGACTTCAAGGCTCGTCCCAGGGCATAGAGCACGCCAAGGGCGGGGATGACGGCGAAGATGACGGGGAGTTCCCAGTCGCCCTTCATGGCGCCACCGGCGATGGCGGCGGCGAGCGACAGGTCCGCGGCCACGGTGGCCAGCAGCACGATCGCGATGCCCGCCACGAGCTTGCGCGAAGCTGTGGGCCGGAAGACCAGCAGCAGGAGCGCACCGGCGGCCAGGGGGTGGAGCAGCACCAGCACGAGCCGCGACCAGACGTCGCCGCCGTCGGCAAGGGAACCCACGGCCGCGGTGAACATGGCCAGGGCTGCGTAGATGAAGGCCAGCACGAGCATGACGATTCGCATCGGCTAGGTCCTCGCCGGTTGCGTTCCGGGTAGCAGTCCCGGGTCAGCCGGCATCGGCTTCTTCGCCGGTGTAGAAAGCGATCGTGCGCGCGGCGGAAGCTCGGGCGAGTTCCGGGTCGGCTCCGGCGGCGATGGCGGCTTCGCCCCAGGCCCGCCCACTGCCGATGAGGAGGGCCTTGCCGTCGGGCGACATAGCGAATTCGAGCGGATCGGGCCTGGGCTGGTCCGGGTCCGTGAGATGCAGGTGCAGCCCCAGTAGCCCCATCTCGAATCCGACGCCGGTTGCTCCGGGACCGAAGGTGTCCCAGTGCTCGGAGTGGTGGGCGGTGTGCGTGATCGAAAATCGGGCGTTGTGGGGGCCTTCGGCCGATACCCGGACGTCCACCCACGTCACGAAACCCCCGAACTCCCAGGTGATGGCGTAACTCCACGGCGGCTGGCAGGCGGTGATACGGCCGCCGGCGTTGCCTTCCAACTGGTAGCTGCCGCCGAGTTCGAGGCTCCCGCTAATGGGCAGGAACCATCTTGGGATGCGCTGGTCACTGGTCACGGCGTCCCACAGGTCCTCATGCGTGGTGGTGTAGGTGCGGGCCAGGATGACCGCGTGGGCAGGCTGCCCATCGCGCTGGAGTGCGCAGACGGAGCGATCGACGGCGCCCAGGTTCTCCTCGACGTTGACGTTCATGGGTTTCTCCCTGCGCTGCCTGACGGATTATCGAATGCGGCGAGCCTGAAGGCGGAGCGGCAACCCACCCTAAGGAGCCGGTCGCCCCATTGAACCGGTCGCCGGAAGCTGCTTCCAGTACTTTCGCTTCCAGCCGTCGGCTTCGCGGAACCTGGCGAACCGATAGTTCCACGCCGGCTCGATCAGGCGCCTGTGCTGTTGCTCCTCGGCGGCGATTTCGGCCGTGCCCGGGCAGTGAATGATGTAGCCGGCGGGGGCTACGACGCGCTCGAACTCAGCCAGTTCGTCTTCAAGGCGCCAGCCGAGGGCGTGCGACGTTATGACCACGTCGGCGGAATCATCGGGCAGCGGTATGTGGTGGCCAAAGCCAGCTACGACGCGGATGTTGCGCCGGCCCGACTTCGCCGCCTTGTCCCTGATGAAGTGGCGCAGCCGCGGGACCGGTTCCACGGCAACGACGGCTGAAGCGATGGTGGCGGCTTCCAAGGCAACACGACCGGTTCCGGAACCGACGTCGAGGACCACCCGGCCCTCCAGGGGCGTGATGCTGGTGACCGCGGCGAAGTCCCAGTCATGGAAGTCCAGACCGTCATAAACCTCGGGGCACTTGTTGTAGACGACCAGGTCGGCAATCGTCCAGATCAGCGTTTCCTCGGATTGAGCAAGATCACTCCGGCCGGCCGACAACCGATGCCGAGCCTTTGTTGCGTCCAGGAATGGTGCGATTGCCGGCGCCCTGGTTCTGAGGAAGCGGTCGATTGCGGGATGGGCCCGGAGCACCGTGGCAAGCTCGCGCTCCGGGACCCAACCCGGGAAGTACTCGATCTGAAACGGTTCGAGCAGGTAGACGTCCTCGATGTGCAGGTCAACTCCCTTGAACACTTGCCACAGTCGGGGGCTAGACAACTTCCGGCTCGCCTTCCATTGAGCGATCCCCTTGTTGTGGCCGCTGTCGCGTTACGGATTGGCTAGAACATCCGGCCGGGGAGCGTGACGCCGCCTGTGCCGTCGTCGGTAAGGGTCGTCGGCCGGCCCACAGGCTCTTGATGCCCCCGCGCGTGCAGACTAGAGTGTCTACAGGGTATTTCCATCGGTTGGAGGGCGGCTGCCGAGCACGAGCGATCTGAGGGTACGCTATGGATTGGGCAATGCTTGGCCTGATGCTCGGGTTTATTGGAATCGTTGCTGGGGCAGCCTGGCGGTTCGGGAAGGTCGAGAAGGGCATCGCGAACCTGGAGGAGGCGGACGAGCAGATTAGAGCCGATATCCGGGCTCTCGATCAGCGGCTGAGCGCCGACATTCGCGAGGTTCGCAAGGACGTTCGGGACGTGCGGCAGGAAGTCAGTGACGTGCGGCAGGAAGTCAGCGACGTTCGGCAGGATGTGCGTGAGGTCCGTCGGGACGTGCAGCGCATACTCGAGCGCCTGGCTCCGCCAGCGGCCTGAACCGAAGGACCGTACGGAGTTCTCGGAAGCCGATTAGCGCTGACCGGCGTTCGCGACAACGCGCGGGTCCTGGATGGCCGCTATCAGACCGTCGTGGAGCGAACAAAGCCTGGCGTCGCCGGCGATCGGAAGGCTCTGCGCGATTGGCTTGGAGAACGCCGGGCGCCGCCTAGTCAGGTCGCCGCCAGGCGTACCCAGGCGATGCCATCGACGTGTTCGAAGTGGCGGTCGGCGGAGACGAGGTCGGCGCCGGTTTCCATGGCATGCGCGGCGATCCACGCGTCGCTTGCTGGGATGGGACGGCCCTTGTCTCGCAAGGAAGCCACGATCCGGGCGTAGCGATCAGCCGTGACCAACCCAACGGGAACGAATGTCACGCGCGGGTTGTCCAGCGTGTTTTGCAGATCGGCAAGGTTCTGCTCAAAGCGCGAGCCGCGCCGAAACCCGGCGAGCAACTCACCGACGACGATTGCCGAGAGGAGAATCTCCTCGGCGCCCCGCACAAGCCGCGCAACTTGCCTTTGTTCACGAAGAAGCAGGGAGTAAGCGTTCGCGTCAAGCAGGAGCCTCACTTCCACATTTCCTCGTCAATCTTCTCGAACTCCTGAAGTGCGGCGTCGAACTCGTCGGCTTGCTCCTGGGTCCAGGTTCCGATCAGATGGTCCAAAGAAGATCCAATCTTTTGGCGCCCCTCGGTGCCGTCGGCCAGCCCGGCGCCTTTGCGAAGGAGCCGGAGCGCGGCCTTGTTGAGGGAGATGCCCTCGCGCTGGGCGAGCCCCTGGATTGCCGAGCTGAGTTCGTCGTCGAAGCCGCGGACGGTCAACTGGCGCACGAATACCCTCCCGGTGAGTCACGGTATGAGTCATTATGACTCATGCGATGCCTCACACCTCCGTGAAGCAACGTCGCGCTTGGATGAATATCGCTTGACGGGCTCCGGGTGGAGGGAGCGACCGAGACTCAGAGTGACACGGGGCTCCAACCATGGCCGTGGGTTCGAAGGAGCGATGGGTTGAGGCGGGCGCCGAGGCCGGGGGTGGTAGGGAGGTGCAGGCGGCCGTTGTGAACGCGTTCAGGCGGGTCGATGAGATCGGCTCGCCAGGGACATTCGTAGGCACCGAATTCGAGCGGGAGGGCGGCCGGCATGGCGGCGGTGACGTGCGCGCCGGCGAGAATGGAGACGGGACCGCTGGGGCCGTGGAGGGAGGTCCGGCCGCCCTGATCCGCCACCAACTTGGCGGCCCGGACGGCCTCGCGGACACCGCCGCAGTGCTTGATGTCGGGCATGGCAACGTCGACGGCGCGTAAGGCGACCAGACGCTGAAAGAACTTGGCGCCGTATGCGTGTTCGCCCCCTGCGACGGGCATGGAGACACGGGACGCAATCTCGGCAAGGGCTTCCGGGTCTCGCTCCGGATTGACGGGCTCCTCGAACCAGCCGACGTCGAGCTTGGCCAGTTCATCGGCCACGTCCAGCGCAGAGCAGAGGTCGAAGCGGCTGTGGCAGTCGACCAGGAGGGTGACGCCAGGGCCGATAGCGCTGCGGGCGGCGGCCAGCCGGTCGAGTCCGGGGCGGGCCGCCTCGACAAAGTCGGCACCGGGATCCTTGGGATCGACTTCGTCAAACGGGGTGCACTTGATGGTGCGAAAACCGTCGCGAGCGGCGCGTTCGGCGACGGCGGCGAAGTCGCGGGGGCGGCGGTCGGTGGTCAGCAGGTGGCGATTGGTGTTGGCGTAGAGCTCAACGCTTTCGACAGGCTGACCGCCCAGGGCCTGGGTGAGCGAGAGGCCGTCGCGCTTGGCCTGGATGTCGACAACGGCGGTGCGCACGGCGCTGACGGCGGTGGCGAGGGCGAAGTCCCTCGTGAGTTGGCGCGGCGTGAGTCCGGCGATGCCCACAGCATCGGCCTCGCCCTGGATAGGGCGGCCCGCGACAGCCTGCATGAGAGGCGTGAGGTAGCTGACGACGTCTCCGCCGGAGGTGGTCTCGACGACGGCCGTCAGGCCCTGATCGTCGCCAATCTCCGCGAAGTTCCAGCAGATGCGGTCGTTGACGGCGACGGAGGCGTAGCGGAGCGAGGCAAGGCTGACGCTCTCGGCCATGGTCCGGTCAGCCTACCGCCGCGTGTTCTGGAGCTTTCGCTTGCTCAGGGCTGAGCCGGGACGCAGCAACGTTGACTACCACGATGTCCCCGCCTTTTGCATAGCGTTCAGCAGCCAAGACGGAACTGAACCGGGAACCCAGGTGTCGGCGATACGCCGGTTGCGGCCGTACTTTCACCTCTGGGAAGATCGGGAGGCTTAAGTCCAAGCAAAAGACGCAAGCGGAGGGCCAAATGGCTGGCTATGTGATTGTGGATCTTCAGGTGACGGACGCCGAGGTCTACGCCGAATTTCGCGAAAAGGTGGCGGGGACCGTTGAGGCCCACGGCGGCAAGTACCTGGTGCGCGGTGGGTCCGCCGAGGCCATCGAGGGCGACTGGGTGCCGAATCGGCTCATCGTGATGGAATTCGACAGCGTGGCGCAGGTCAAGACGTGGCTGGCCTCGCCCGAATTCACCGACCTCAGAGAGATTCGGCACAGGTCGGCAACGGCCAACGTGATCGTCGTGGAGGGCGTATAGCCCCGGGCCGCGGGACGACCCGTTCGGCGCCGCCGGCAGCCTCGCCGATGCCGACGGATGCGCTGCGACATGCCACCGACTCCAGGCGATCGGAGGCTGCCGTTGGCCGGCGCGCCCCAATTCGGACCTCGTAGCCGAACCGTTGCCTGAAGCGCAGCGGACGCAGCGTTCATGAACGAGCACATCCGCTACGAGCCGGACGAGCGGTGTCCGCCGGTCGTAACGATCGGCGTGGCGCTGCAGGGGATCATGCTGGTCCTGGCCAACACGGTGCTGATGGTCACCATCACGGCCCGGGCGGCCGACCAGAGCGAGCGCTACCTGGCGTGGGCGGTCTTTGCAGCGATGATCATTGGCGGCATCGTGACGGCGCTGCAGGCGGCTCGGGTCGGGCGGCTGGGCGCCGGACACATCCTGATGTCGGGCGCCAGCCCGCACTTTGTCGCCATCTCCGTCCTGGCGCTGACGAATGGCGGGCAATCCCTGCTGGTGCTGCTGATCGTGGTCTCGTCGCTGTTTCAGTTCGCCCTGGCGGCCTGGCTGCCGCGGCTGCGCCGAATCATCACGCCGGTGGTGGCGGGGACCTCGCTGATGCTGATCGCGCTCACGGTCATGCCTGTGGCGTTTAACCGGCTGACCGAGGTCAACGAAGGCGAGTCGCTGGGCGCGAGCCTGGCCGTGGCCGGCGTGACGCTGGCGACCAGCGCGGCCCTGGCGATGCGCGCGTCCGGCGTCTGGCGCTTGTGGGCGCCGCTGATCGGCATCACGGTTGGGAGCGCGGCCGCCGCGCTGGCCGGCCTGTATGACGCCCAACGTGTGCTCGACGCCCCGTGGATGGCCCTGCCGGACGTCAGCGCGTGGCCGGGGCTGGACCTGCGGCCGACCGAGCAGTTCTGGGCGTTGTTGCCGGTGTTCGTGGCAGTGACCCTGGTGGTGGCGATCAAGACGAGCGGGGACGGCGTGGTGATCCAGAACGTCTCACGGCGCCGGCCGCGCGCGATCGACTTTCGCCTGGTTCAGGGCACGCTCAACGCCAACGGGGTCGGCAGCCTGCTCGCCGGCCTGGCGGGGACGCCGCCGACGGTGGCCTATTCGCCGTCGAGCATCTCGCTGATCAATTTCACCGGAGTGGCGGCGCGGAGCGTTGGCTATGCGATCGGGATCATGCTGGTCGGGCTGGCGTTCCTGCCCAAGATCGCGGCGATCCTGCTGGCCGTTCCCAGCGCGGTCATGGGGGTCTTTCTACTGACCATCATGGGGCTGCTCTTCGTGGAAGGTATGCGGATGGTCGTGCAGGACGGGCTGGATCACCGCAAGGCGCTGGTCGCGGGTGTCGCGCTGGGGCTGGGCGTGGGACTCCAGCATCGGAATGTGGCCGCGGAACTGCTGGGCGAAACGCTGGGCGCGTCGCTCGGCAACAGCATGACGGTCGGAATCGTGGCAGCCATTCTGCTGACCGCGTTTATCGAACTGACCAGCCCGCGAGTCCGACGGCTGGACGCCGAGGTGTCGACCGCGGCGCTGCCGGAAATCGATACCTTTCTGAGCAAACTCGCCGCACGAATTGGCTGGAATGACGCGTCGCGGGATCGCCTGCGCGCCGCCGGAGAAGAAACCCTTGCGAGCCTTACGCAGCTTCACGCTCCCGACGAGACGCAAAGCGCCCCGCGCCTGATCGTGCTGGCGCGTCCCGGCGACGGCGCGGTGGAGATGGAGTTCCTGGCGGTCTTGGAAGAGCAGAACATCGAGGATTGGATGGCGCACCTGGGCGATCAGGCCGAAACGCTGAACGAAGAGGTGATTTCGCTGCGCCTGCTGCGGCATTACGCGGCGGCGGTGCGCCATCGGAAGTACCACGGCATCGACATCGTGACCGTGCAGGTCAAGGGTTCACGCTAGAGCCGGCCACTGGCTCGTGTCGAGGGCGGCCGCGAGCCGGTCAGGCTGCCAGATCCACCTCTCGCGTTGGAGTTACTCCCAACCTGAGGCGCGCAGCCAGGCTCGTACCGACGTGACGCTTGGATAGACGGGCACGTCGGATTCCATGTCCCACCACAGGAATCCATGGATTTCACCGGCGGACCTGACCTTGTCTTCGTCCAGCGGGCCATCGGCCTCGACCGCGAAGACGTGATGCCGGTTGCTTGCCGTCTCGAACGCGTACAGGTACTCAGTGCGGGTTGCGGCCAGGCCTGTCTCTTCGAGCAGTTCGCGCACGGCGGCGGCTTCAATCGTTTCGCCGGGATCTACGCCGCCGCCGGGGAGCAAGTACCTCATCGAGTGGTCCGCGACGAGCAGGAGTTTTCGGTCCCGGATCAGGACACAGGTGGCCCGCTCGCGGAGTTCTTCATTCATACACGCACTTGTGCTCGCACCGCGTGGCTCGGCGTTGGCGCGAAGACCGAGGAAAAAGGCGCTCACCCTACCACCGACTTGAGTTAAACGATAGGACGACGGTCTGAGGCGCGACGCCTGAGACCGAACGCCGTGAGTGGAATGCCAGCGCGTGTGTGGCAGCATTACCGGGACGGAAGAATGCTCAGGTGGTGTCAATGGCGACAGAGCATGTGAACGAGAACATCCGCTACGAGCCGGACGAGCAGCCGCCCGCACCGCTGGCCATTGGCGCCGGGTTTCAGGCCGCCCTGATCATGCTGGCCCCGGTGGTGCTGGGCGTGGTCATCGTGCTCCAGATCGCCGGACAGCCCGCGGAATACACGGCGTGGGCCGTGTTTGGGGCGCTGCTGGTGAGCGGGGTTTCGACAATTCTGCAGGCCGTTCGGGTGGGACGGATCGGGTCCGGGCACATCCTATTCATGGGAACGTCCGGCGCATTCATCGCGGTCTGCATCGGCGCGCTGTCGGTTGGCGGCCCGGCCACGATGGCAAGCCTGGTCGTCATCTCGTCACTCATCCAATTCCTGCTGGCCTCGCGCCTGGCTCTGCTGCGACGCATCTTCACGCCCGCGGTGACCGGCACGGTCATCATGTTGATTGCCGTAACGATCGTGCCGCTGCTCTTCGATGCCCTGGCCGACGTGCCCGAGGGTTCACCCGACGCAGCCGCGCCGGTGGCGGCCCTGCTGACGCTGACCACGGTGGTCGCGCTGGTACTACGCGCGCCTCCGGCCTGGCGCCTGTGGTCCCCGTTGATCGCCCTGGTGGTGGGATGCGTGGTGTCGGCGCTCTTTGGCATCTACGACCTGAGCGGCGTGCTGGACGCCGACTGGATCGGCATTCCGTGGGGCGCCTGGCCGGGATTCGACGTGACCCCGGACGTGAAGTTCTGGGCCCTGCTGCCAGCCTTCGTGATGGTGACGATCGTGGGCGCCATTGAGACGATTGGCGACAGCGTGGCCATTCAGCGCGTTTCGCGTCGACGGCCCCGCGCGACGGACTTCCGGGTGGTGCAGGGCGCCCTGAACTCGGACGGGGTTGGAAACCTGCTCTCCGGCCTGCTGGGAACGCTGCCCAACACCACCTATTCCAGCAGCATTCCGCTCACCGAGGTCACCGGCATCGCGGCGCGACGTGTGGGAGTCGTGATTGGCGCCATATTCGTCGCGCTGGCGTTCTTGCCCAAGGTGGCAGCCCTCCTGATCGCGATTCCCGCCCCGGTTGCGGCCGCGTACATCGCGTTCCTGATCGGGATCCTCTTCGTCCAGGGCATGCGAATCGTCGTGCAGGGCGGGGTTAATCACCGGACGGCGGCAATCGTCGGCCTCTCGTTCTGGATCGGTGCGGGGTTTCAAAGTCAGCTGATATTCCCCGACTTGCTGGGCGACGGGTTCATTGGCGTCCTGCTCGGCAACGGGATGACCTCCGGCGCGCTGGTGGCCATCATCATGATGGTCTTCATGGAGCTGACCAGCCCGCGGCGCCGGCGGCTGCAGGTGGCGTTGGGAATGGACGCGCTGCCGCAAATCGACGAGTTCCTGCGCGGCTTCGCGGCGAAGCATGGATGGAACACCGCTTCAACGGATCGACTGGCGTCGGCCGGCGAGGAGACGCTGTCCATCCTGCTGCAGGAGAGCGGTGATGCGGCCGAGCAAGGGCGGCAGTTGTCCATTTCCACGCAGATGAACGACCGCACGGCCGAGATGGAATTCGTGACGGCGCTCGAAGGCGCAAACATGGAAGACCAGCTCGCCTACCTGAACCAATTGCCGCCTGCTCCCGACGAGCGCGAGGTGTCGTTCAGGCTGTTGTGGCACTACGCGGCCTCGGTCCAGCACCAGAAATATCACGGCGTGGATATCGTCACGGTAACCGTGGATCAGCAGGGCTGACGGCAGCGCCCCGGCGTTTCTGAAATGGGATTCACCAAGGGCGGGGCCGCAGAGGTTCGCAGGCCAACTGCACGTGGCCCACTGGAGCGCACCATGCGCCGACCGTTTAGGCGACGGCTTCTTGTCCTTGGGCTACTGACGGTCCTGGCGCTGACGCTCCAGGGCTGCGGCGAGGATGCCAGCGAATCGTCGGAGCCCTTCCGCATCGGCGTCATGGAGTCGCTGACGGGCGCCGGCGAGACCTACGGCACGGTGGCCAGCCAGGCGAAGCAAATGGCGCTGGACGAGATCAACGCGGCAGGTGGGGTCAACGGACGCCCCCTGGAGTTCATCGTCGAGGACTCCAAGTGCAACGCGCAGGACGCCATCACGGCCTACCGAAAGCTCACCGAGGTGGACGGCGTGAAAATCATCCTGGGCACCTCGTGCAGCGGCGCGATGCTGGGCGTCGCGCCGCTGGCCGAGGCGGACGGGGTCATCCTGTTCTCCGGCCTGGCCAGCAACCCCGACATTGCCAACGCCGGCGACTACATCTTCCGCACGCAGATCAGCGACATCCAGGTCGGCATCGGCACGGGCAACGTGCTGTGGGCCGACGGGATTCGCGCGCTGGCCACCATCACCGAAACGACCGACTACGCCGAGGGCGTGCGGCGAACGACGGCGGCCCAATTCGAAAAGCGCGGCGGGCGGATCGTGGCCGAAGAGCATTACGCCACGGACGTGACGGACTTCCGGTCGCAGCTGGAGAAGCTGCTGGCGGCGAATCCGGACGCGCTGCACCTGGCGCCGCAATCGGAATTCGCGGCCGGGACCATCATTAAACAGGCTCGCGAGCTTGGCTACGAGGGTCCCATCTATGCCGAAACCGTGTCCGTGGGCGCGACGGCGCTGGAAATCGCGGGCGACGCGGCGACGGGCATGAAAGCAATCACGGCCGACCTGGATCTCGACAACGCCAAGGGCCAGGAAGTGCTGGCCAACTTCAGGAAGCGCTACGACTACGTCACGCTGCCGTGGCACCTGGGGTCGGCGTACGACGATGTCTACATTGCGGCCGAGTGCCTGAAGCAGACTGGCGACGATCAGGACGCGGACGGATTCCGCGACTGCATGTATGAGATCACCTGGAGCGGCGCGATCGGCGACAAGTACAGCTTTGACGAGCAGGGCGAGGTCGTGGGGCTGTCGCGGGTGGTCGTTGAGGTCCTGCCGACGGCTGAGCGAACGGAGGATCGAAAGTACGTCGTCCTCGGACCAGCGCCGTCGCCGTAAACCTGAACATCGCGGCTACCTGAAAGCCCGGGCATGACGCAGGACGCGTTGAGCACCGCGTGGACCATCGCAGTGTTCATCGCGTATTTCGCGATCCTGATTGGCATCGCCATCGTCCGCGTTCGAAGCATGTCGGCCATGTCCGACTATGTCCTGGGGCGGAGGCGGCTGAGCAGCTTCACGACCGCGCTAAGCGCCGGATCGTCGACCACCAGCGGCTGGACCATGCTGGTGTTTCCGGCGCTGGCGTTCACCAGCGGCGCGAATCAGCTGTGGCTTGTCGTCTTCCTGGTGATCGGCGCCTGGATCAACTGGACGATCGTGGCGAAGCGGCTGCGTCGCTACACCATTTCGACGGACGACTCGCTGACGCTGCCTGAATTCCTCGAACGCCGGCTGCGGGACGAAACGAAGGTTCTACGGGCAATCAGCGCGGCGTTCACCATTTTCTTCGTCGTCTTCTACATCACGTCAGGCCTGGTCGCCGGGTCCAAGCTGCTCAATACGCAATTCGGACTGGACTCAACCCTGGGACTGATCCTCACGCTGATCGCCGTCTCGTCGTACACCTTCATCGGCGGTTTCCTGGCCGTCTCGCGGACGGACGTCTTCCAGGCGCTGCTGATCCTGGTTGGCTTCGTGATCATGCTGGCGACCGTAATCATTGCGGCCGAGGATCCCCTCGGTGGTGTGGGCGGCGGCGTGGAGGGCTTCATGAACCCGTTTACCGACACGCAGGGCCAGGTGGTCACGCCGGTGTTCGTAATCGGAATGATGGGTTGGGGGCTTGGATTCTTTGGCGCGCAGCACGTGTTGCAGCGCTTCATGGCCGTGGAGCGGGAAGACATGATCAAGCAGAGCCGCAATCTCTCGACGCTGTGGTTGTGCCTGGTCTACTCGCTGAGCTTCCTGCTGGGGCTGTTCGCGCGGCCCGCGCTTGACGAAGCCGGGATCACCATCCTGGATGCGGAGCGCGTGTATTTCCTGGTCGCGGAGTACTTCTTTCCCGTGGTCATCGGGGGCCTGCTCCTGACGGCGGTGATCGCGGCGGTGATGAGCACGGCGGACTCGCAATTGCTGCTGTCGTCGGCCATCGCGGCCGGTGATCTGCCGCTCCTACGCAGGTTCGCCGGCTCCCTAGACGCCTCGCGACGAGTGTGTCTGGGGCGGGGACTGCTCGTGGTGATCGGGGCGCTGGCGGCGTACCTGGCGATCGCTTTCCCGGACACGGTGCTGAACCTCGTGGCCTACGCGTGGGGCGGAATGGGTGCGACCTTTGGTCCCGCGGTGATCCTGGCGCTGTACTGGCGGCGATTCAACGTCGGCGGCGCGCTGGCAGGGGTCGTGGTCGGATTTGTGGTCGCCTCGCTCTGGCAGTTCGTGCTGGCGGGCGGTCCCCAGGGAATGTTCGACATCATGCCGGCGCTACCGGGATTCGTTGCCGGAACCGCGGCGGCCGTGCTCGGCACGGTGGTGACCTCGCCGCCGGCCGACGAAAGCACGCGGGAGTTTGACCGCGTGGTGCAAGGACAGCCCGCGCACGTCTGACGCACTGGCCTCCAGACCGGTCGCCTGGCGGAAACCGGCTTTATCTATCGAGGGATTCGGGGCAGGTAAAGCGTGCCGGGGCTATGCGCCGGTCGCACGCTCGACGTCAATCCACAGTTCGCGGACGCCGCGCAGGACGACAACATCGATGTGTTCGGGCTCCGCCGCCAGCTGAATGGAGGAGAATCGCCGCAAGAGCGCGGCCAGGGCGATTCGCCCCTCCAACACCGCCAGCGATGATCCCAGGCAATAGTGAATGCCCCGGCCGAACGACAGATGACTGCGGTCATCACGGCCAATGTCCAGCGTATTCGGCCTGGCAAACGCCTCCGGATCTCGATTGGCACCGCCGATCAGGCCAATGACTCGCTGGCCCTTGCGAATCCGCTTGCCGCCGATCTCGAGGTCTTCTTGCACGACTCGGCTGTCGAGTTGCACGGGTGCGTCGTAGCGCAGCAACTCGTGAATGGCGGGCTCCATCAGCTCGGGATGGTCGCGCAGCCGCTGCAACTGGTCGGGATTCCTGAGCAGCGCCAGCATGCCGTTGCCAATCAGGTTGCGCGTGGTCTCGTGTCCTGCCACCAGCAGCAACATCAAGGTCATCAGCAGTTCTTCACGCGTCAGCCGGTCGCCGGCCTCCTCGACGGCCACCAGCGCGCTAATCATGTTGTCCTGCGGATCCCGCTGATAGCGCTCGATCAGCGCACCGAGGTACTCGCGCAGACTCCCGAAGGCGCGCTGGACTCGCCGCACCTGTCCGTGATCGAGCGCCGGCTCGACCGAGAGCGCTGCGTCCTGCGACCAGTCCTTGAACCGATCCCGGTCCGTGGGCGGAACCCCCAGCATTTCGGCAATGACAATCACCGGCAACGGAAACGCCAGGGCTCCGATCAGGTCGAATCGGGTCGTTCCCTCGACGTCATCGAGGAGTTCGTCGCAGGTCTGCCGGATCCTGGGCGCAAGCTCGGCAACGGCCCGCGGCGTAAACGCCTTGACCACCAGCGACCGCAAGCGCGTGTGGTCCGGCGGGTCCATGTCGAGCATCGATACGTAGTCGACGTATCCGTATTCCCGCCCGCCGTTCGAAAACCGCCGGCTGTCGCGGAGCATCGCGTCAATGTCCTGGTGCTGGGTGATCGCCCACGCGTCGACCAGCCGCATCCGGTGTACCGGGTCCGTGCGCCGCAGCCGTTCGTAGGTCGGGTAGGGATCACGCTGGACTTCCCTGGACGTGGGGTTGTAGCTGACGCCCGACTCAAGACGCTCCCAGGCCAGCAGCGAGTGAATGACCAGGGGGCGAAGTACCGAGCCGGTGGCGGCGAGAAGCGCTTCCCAGGCGCGGCGCCCGGCAGTGACCTGGGAGCGTGCACCGGTATCCGGAGTTTCAGGCGGCGCCTGTGTCAGTTGACGAACTCCACAACCATGGCTTTCATCCAGGCGATTGTATTCCCACCCCCTACTTGCCGTGGAGACGCGACATTCGCCAGGGGAATACTCGCACGGGAACTCGATCGAGTTCCCTTCGGTGTGCGGTCTATGCCAGGCCGGAACCCGGGCGGAATACAGCCAGGCTGGCGGTGTAGCCGTGGACGAAGTTGGCTGAGCCGATGGGGCCGATTTCGCCGCCGCAGAAGAAGCCGGCCACCGGCACCTGCTCACCCAGGGCGTTGCCGATGATCGCGATGTCGGCATCGCGCTCACCGAAGAAGCGTTCACCGCGGCCGTTGCAAGTGAATAGCAAGGCGCCGGCAGCGGTTTCCTCGAAGACCTGCGGGGTCAGCAGCATCTCAAGATCGTCGCGGGCGCTCTGGGCGTCGCGCACATGGAACTGCACGTACTCTCCCTCGCGCACGCGGTCGGCCACGCTAATGGCGCCGGACTCACGGTCGGCGCCCAGAACCACGCGGATGAGGAATGAGCCGTGGCCGAGATTGTCGGGCTGCTTGGCGACGCCGCGCCCGATGAGAATCCCGGAGCGCATGAGCTTCTGGTCGGCGGGACTGGCTTCGGCGAAGACCTCCTGAAGGACCTCGAGCGGCGGCTTGCCGTCAAGCTCCTGGATCAGGTTGCTGCGGCTGCCGGTAACGGTGAACCAGTCGCCCACCGGACGGCAACCCTGGGACACGATGGTGCTGACCTGAACGTTGCCGCGGAGCGTCACGCCGACGAGGCCGGAATTCGCGATCTCACCATCCTGCGCCAGCCGATTGCGTCCCGGCGCCGACGCCCAGCTAGCCACGCCGCCGATCACGGGAATCCCCGGGGCCAGCTGTTCGAGCCGGCGCAGCAAGGCTTCGGTCGCGGTCGAAAAGGGATCGACCAAGACGACGCAGGCCTGCAGGTCCTGCGTTTCAAGACTGATCTCGGCGTCGTCCAGATCCGGGAGGGGATCGACTCGAACGCCGGGAAGGCGAGCAGCCAGGACGGCGGTGGCCGCATCATCCTCGATTTCACGACTGGCTCCGACGACGCCGCCGGCGGTGCAGCCAATGAATCGCTCTGGAGCAAGCTGGGCGTGCAGGCCGGCCAGGATGTCGGCGCCGGCGGGATCGGTCTGCGGGCGCACAAAAGCAATCGCCAGGTCGAATGGACTGTCAGCGGCCAGCTGGTCGTGGATGTCCTGGGCGATGCGACCGGGGTCGGTCTCGAGCGAGATGGCGGAGACGAACTTCATACGGCGCATCTCCGGGCGGCCCTCACACTTCCAGCGTACACGGCGGCGGAAGCGGCGCGCCGGGGCGCCGAGGTGCGAGTGGGCCCCCGGTGCTGCGTGGCTGCAGCAGCGTCGATCGCGGTGTCTGCCACTATGGTGGCCGCTCGCGTTTGATGGCGATGGATGACGACCTGAGTTCCGAAAGGTTTGACGGCGCGTGACGAGGGCCGCGGCAACAACGTCACAGGTTCACTTGGCCAGCCATGCGAACGGCCGCTTGAGCACGCTCGCCACGTGGCTGGCCGCGGATCGGCGTTGGTGGCACGCGGCGGCTGCGCTGCTGTATGTGGCCGCCGCGCTGGTATTCACACACCCGCTGTTGCTGGTCGCCGGCACGCACATCGCCTACAAGCCCAGCGGCGATCAGTTGTTCATCCTCAGCATTCTGGAGTGGACCCGGACGGCGCTGTTTGCCAGACCCGGCGACTTTTTCGTAGGCAACTTCTACTACGGGTCCGGCGGGGCGCTGTTCGGGTCGGATCTGTTGCTTGGGTTCCTGCCCATCTACGGTCCGATTGCCTGGGTAGTTCAGAACCCGGTGCTGGCCTACAGCATCACGCACATCGCGGCCTTCGCCCTGAACGCAGGCGCGATGTACGCGATGGTGCTGGTTCTGACGGGCTCACGTCCCGGGGCGCTGCTGGCCGGGGCGGTGTATGCCTTTGGACCGTTGCAGCTGGCGTATGCCAATCACTTCCAGTTCCTGGGCGCGTGGTACCTGCCGCTGGTGCTCCTGTTCGGGATCCGCCTTTGGCGAGGCGGCGGCTGGCTGGACTTCGGGCTGGCGACGCTGATGGTCTGGACCCAGTTCGCCACGGCGGTACACCTGGGGGTGATCGCCGCGATGGTGTACGCGGCATTCGTCATCCCCCCGGCCGTGTACCGGGTGGCGGTCCGCCGCGACGTGAAGCTGGGGGTCGCGATGGTTGGCGCGGGTATCGTGGCCAGCCTGCCGTTCGTGCCGATCGTGTATGGGTATCTGAGCTTTGCCGACGCCTGGCGCGCGAACCGCGACATCACCGAAGTTCAGAACTTTGCGCCGCAGCTTCGCGATTACCTGTCGCCGAACGGACGGCTGCAGTGGTACGACGCGCTGATGGATCGATTCCCGGTCCCAAGTGGCGAGCGGCGGATTTTTCCCGGCTTCGTGCCGCCCGCTCTCGCGGCCCTGGGCGCGGGGGCCGGGTTGCTGGGCTGGACGGGCAGGCGCCGGGAGCTGCGAGCGGTGAGCGTCCTGCTGCTGGCGCTTGCCGCGCTGGCGGTGTTGTTCTCGTTGGGCACCCACTGGAAACGTCATGAGGTCGTAAGCGAGCACCAGCTGCCCTATCTGCTGCTGTTCGAGCACGTTCCGGTATTCCGCGCGATCCGCGTCGTGGCGCGGTTCTCGCTAATGGCGCACTTTGCGCTCGCCGTTTTGGCGGGCCTCGGCGTATACGCGATCACGCGCCGATTGACGCAGCGCTGGCTGGCCGCGCCGCTTATCGGACTGCTGGCGACGGGGCTTGTCCTGCTGGAAGCGCTGCCGCGGCCGCTTGTGACCTATCCGATTCCAACCGATGCCACGCTCAAAGCCGCCCTGAGGGAAACGCCGGACGGCCCCGTGCTGCTGGTTCCCGTCTCACAGGCCGACGAGATCTGGCGGATGTGGATGGCGACTGACAGCGGCGTGGGCCCCCTCGTCAATGGGTACTCGGGACACATCTGGCAGCAGTACTGGTTTTTTCACGACTCGACACGCAAGCTGATGTCTGGCGAACTTGGCGGCCTGGCGAAAGGCTTGCAGGCCTTCGGAATCCGAACCGTAGCGGTGGACCTGCGCCATCTCAGCGACCGGGACCGCGCGGCGTGGGAGGTCTTCGCCAACGGCCCGTGGGTCGCCGAAGTCAACCGTGCCGACCGGCACCTGCTCATCACCCTGGCTGATCCCACCGAGCCAACCGCCAATCGCTGGGCCGATCCGGACATCACGTTTCTGGTGGACGTGGCCGAGCCGGAGGTCGGGTTCGTCGGCACCCTGGTGACGGGCAATCCGGCCGCGACAGCGTGGGTTCCGCCCGGGGACTCCAGGGTTCGCCGCGTGAACGTCCAGTGGATTCGAGATGACGGATCGGTGGAGCTCGAGTACGCGACCGACGTGCTGCCACCGCCGTTTCTGAGACCGGGCCAGGTGTACGCGACAACGATGCACGGGTTCACACCGGTAGCGCTCGGGAACTACGTGGTGCGCGCGACAGCGGACGGCGAGTTGCTGTTCGAACGCGCGGTCCTCGTGGCCCAGGTAGAGCCGGCGGCGTTCGAAGGCAGCGCCGAGGGGATGCTGGCCAGCCTTCGCTTGCGAACCCCGGCCAGCTTCGCGGCGGCGCCCGGCGAGTTGCTCCCGCTGCACGTGGACGCGACGAATACCGGACGCAAGAGCTGGACCGACGAAGCCAACATCCGCCTGGGCTGGCGCTGGTGGAAGTTCAACGAGGACGGGAGCGAAACCGAGCAACCGACGTATGAAGGCCGCGTTCCCCTGCTGGGACACCTGTACAACGACATCCCGCCGGGACGCGGCTATGCGTTTACCGGGCAGCTGCGGGCGCCCGATGAGCCGGGGCGCTATGTCGTGCGGGCGTCGGTGCTTGTCGAGTTGGTGGCCTGGTTCGAAAACGAGCCGGTGGAGATTGAGGTCGTCGTCAGGCGGACGGACCAGTAGCCGCTGGGACCGAACGCGGGCCGACCTGGATGAAGACGTCGCCGTTATCGACGTCGACGGGAAACGCGCGCAACCGTTCCGCGCGGGCGCGGATGCGCCGGCCGGTGTCGAGGTCGAACTCCATGCTGTGCCAGGGGCAGATCAGCACCCGGCCTTCGAGCACCCAGGCCAGGCGCCAGTCGGTATCGGCGGTGGCGACCAGGGTGCCGCTGACGGGACCCGTGCAGACCGGTCCCTGCTGGTGGGGGCAGCGGTTGCGGTAAGCGCGAAAGCCGTCGTCCACGCGAAACACCGCGATCTCGATGTCGCCGTGCTTCACGAAGGCCGGCTGGCCGGGCTGGATCTCGTCCGCCGGCCCCACCCGGATGCGGGACATCAGGCGACGGGAACTGGGACCGGCAGCTTGAAGAGGCGGCGGGCGGTCTCGCCCATGACGTTGCGCTTGAGCTCGGCGTCGAACGGCATGTTCAGCACCGTGCGCGGATGGTCGAAGTCGTGGTGCGGCCAGTCGGAAGCAAATATGACCTTATCGCGCCCATCGAACAGGTCGATCATGGTCAGCAGATCGCGGGAGCGTTCCGGCTCCTCGATCGGCTGGGTGCAGAAGTACATCTCCTTGATGTATTCGCTCGGCGGGCGCTCCAGGAAGGGGGCGCCGGTGGGAATCTCGGCGTATTCCTTGTCCATGCGCCACATGCAGAAGGGCACCCAGGACACGCCGCCCTCGGTGAAGACGATCTCCAGGTCCGGGTACCTGACCGGCACGCCGGACGTGAGCATGGTGAACAGGTTGGCCATCAGCGCGAACTCGTGGTTGATGGGGTGACGCACGATGCGCGATTCCACGTGCTCCAGGTTGAACGGGAAGTGCGGGTGGATGATGCCGACGCTGTGGAGCATGACCGGCAGGCCCATCTCCTCGGCCGCTTCGTAGATGGGGTCGTACATGCGGTCGCCCCAGAGCGGACGCAGGCCGGCCACCGGCAGGTAGACGGCCACGAACCGGTCGTCGGCGCCGTAGGTGCGGATCTGCTCCGCGGCGTCCTTCGGGTCCTGGGGAACGGCAAGCACGGCGCCGTACAGGCCGGATTCGCGGCTCACCCACGCGTCGGCCAGCCAGGCGTTATAGGCACGCCCAAGCGCCGCCGCGTAGTCGACGTGCGGGAATACGGCGATCTTGAGCAGGTTGTCGGGGAAGAGGATGCCGACGTCGATGGATAGCTCGTCCAGGTCGTCACGCATCTGCCGGGCCGTGGTGACGGTGCGGTTGCCCAACCCACGGTCGGGAAACGGGGGATCGAGGTTGAGAATCGGCGCGTAGCCGGGAATGTCCAGGTAGCGCTGCGGGCCGCGGCCCAGCAGCTCCAGCGAGCGGCGCCAGGGCATGTCGATGTACGGCGCCAGCGCCTCGGGCGGTTCGTTGGCATGCACATCGCAGTCGACGATGAACACATCGTCCAGACCGAGCGGCTTCCTGGAGTCCCGTGTCATAAGCTCAGACCCGTCCTCCGAACGGCCTGAGATTCTAGCCCGGTGACCCCGGTGAGGTGGCGCGTAACCGCGCGCTGCGTCACGTAGGAGGGGCGCAGGCATGCAGCGGCCGTTCGGGATGGAACTTAGAGCGTACGACGGCGAGCTTTTGCGGCAGCGGGAGAAGGAGCAAGCCATGGCCGGGAACAAGAAAGTCGTAATCGTCGGCGGCGGGCACAACGGGCTGGTGGCTGCCGGGTATCTCGGCCGGGCCGGGCTGGACGTGCAGGTGCTGGAGCGCCGCGACGTGGTGGGCGGCGCGGCCGTGACCGAGGAGTGGTTTCCCGGCTTTCACATCTCCACCTGCTCCTACGTGTGCCACATCCTGCAGCAGAAGGTGATCGACGAGCTGGAGCTGCGGAACCACGGGTTCCACGTCTACCCCCTGGACCCGGGCCGCCTGCACCCGTTTCCCGACGGGCGCGCCGTCAGGCTGTGGCACGACGACGAGAAGACGGCGGAAGAGATTCGCCAGTTCTCGCCCGAGGACGCCGAGGCCTGGCTGGACTGGGCCAACTTCTGGCACCGCGCTGTGCGGATTCTGAGCGACTACTACCTGCAGCCGCCGCCTTCCCTGGCCGAGCTCACCGAGCGATTCAGGGACGAGGAGGAAGAAGAGCTGCTGGAAACGCTTCTCACGGTTCCGGTTCGTGACCTGATCGACCGCACATTCGTCTCCGACGAGATGCGGGCGATGGCCAGCATCGGCGCGATCGACATGGGCAACCTCAGCGCGCCCGGCAGCGCCTACATCATGGCGCTCTACCGCTTCAGCGCCTACCGCGAGGACACGGAGAACTACGGCATCGTGCGCGGCGGAATGGGGTCCATCACCCAGTCCATGGCCCGCTCCGCCGAGTCGGTGGGGGTGTCGATCCGCACGGGTGCGGAGGTGTCCCGCATCCTGACCGAGTACGGCCAGGCCACCGGCGTGGAGCTGGCGAACGGCGAGGTAATCGAGGCCGACCTGGTCCTCTCGAACGCCGACCCCAAGCGCACCTTCACCAAGCTGCTGGACGGGGACGACGTGGACCAGGACGTCGTGGACGAAGTCGAAGCGCTGAAGACGCAGTCCGCCTCGGTCAAGTTCCTCTGCTCGCTGCGCGAGTTGCCCGACTTCTCGCGCCACCTGGGCGACGACTACGACCCCAAACACCTGTCCATGATCAATCTCGCCCCCTCAACGGACTACTGCGAGTCGAGCTGGTTCGACGCCACGAACGGCCGGCTTCCCGAAACACCGGTCATCCAGGTGCAGATTCCGACCGTCTACGACCCATCCGTGGCGCCCGACGGACAGCACGTGCTGTCCATGTGGGTATTCTTCGTGCCGGCGCACCTCAAGGAAGGCACGTGGTCGGAGAAGCGGCAGGAGTTCGGGGAAAAGCTGATCGACGAGTTCTGCCGCTACGCCCCCAACTTCAGGGACGCCATCATCGACTGGACCATGCTCACGCCCGAGGACATCGAGGACCGCATCGGCTTGACCGACGGCAACATCCGCCACGTGGACATGATTCCCCAACAAATGATGTCCCGCCGCCCCCTCCCCGGCTGGTCCGACTACCGCACCCCCATCAAGAACCTCTACCTCTGCGGCGCCGGCACCCACCCCGGCGGCGAGGTAACCGGCGCCCCAGGCCACAACGCGGCGCATGTGGTGCTGGATGAGCTGGGGCGGTAGGCGCGAGTCGGCCAGTTGCCGTCCTCTGCCCAGCGCGGGATTCGAGCGGCGCGGAAGCTGCGAAGGTCTGCGAGGCCGGGCATTGGAGCGGCGTCGATCGCTGGTCTTGTCGCCGGACACAATGTGCGATCCGGCTGAATTCCGGTTGACTGAGGAACGGCATGAGGACGATTGAGGCCGCGTGGTTCAAGGCTCATTGCCTCGTGTTGCTGGACGAGCTCGACTCCGATGGCCTGATCATTACCAAGGGCGGCAAGCCCGTCGCGCGGGTCGTGCCCTATGCCGAGGGGGATGCAGAACTAATCGGGAGCCTGCGGGACAAGATCAGGATTACGGGTGACATCTTGACAACCGGAGTCCGGTGGAACGCCGACGCCGAGTCTTGATATCCCACGCGCTTATCCTCGGCGTTAGCCGCTCGCCTCGCAATACATCTTCCGGACCGCTTCGAGGATGTCGTTCGGCACGTAGCGGTTTTCGGCTTGGGCTCCAATGTCCGTCAGGATACCGTGGAGGGCTTCGGCGAAGTGGTGCCGCAGCAGATCATGTCGCGCCGGCCACTGCCCGGGTGGTCGGACTACCGGACGCCGATCAAGAACCTCTACCTCTGCGGCGACGGCACCCACCCCGGCGGCGAGGTCACGGGCGCGCAGGGGCACAACGCTGCGCATGAGGTGCTTGACGCGCTGAAGCGGTCAACACCACCGCCTCCAGGGACACACGACGCAAGTACAACGGCTACACGCTCCGGCAGGCGAAACAATGCAGTGAGGGCCATTAGCACATGCTACATGGACAGCTTTTTCCACGAGTCATATAGTGTGAATTGACACGTTTCCCTCGAGGCAGGAGCTGCATGCGCACGATTGCGGCTGCGCGGCTCAAGTCCCAGTGGATGACACTGTCGGACCCAACTTGAGACCAATGGTCTGACTACCACCATTCAAGGCGAACCAATCGCGCGCCTCGTCCCTTACGCCCAGCAGGATGCCGACCTGCTTGGATGCCTGCTCGAAGAGATCAAAGTTTACGGTCACACTTGGCCAGCCGTAGGGCAATCGGACGCCAATAAGCAACGGTAACGCCTGCGAAAAGAGGAGCCTAAATGCGGATCGTCGGTTCATACTCGCTTGGTAGCTCTGTTCAGGACGATGGAACAGCTTCAACGGAATTGGCCGCCAGTGTCAGAATGGTGGAAGATTGGCTTAACTGGAAAGGCGCACAGGACACGAGCCTCGGACGTCGAGACGTAGCCTTTCCAGATGGCCGAGTCGCACACTTAACTAGAGAGCAACTCCAGACTGCGGACGGAACTCTAGAATCATTTGTGCTAACTGAACCTATCAAAGACGGCGCATTTGAGACGCATATAGACTTAGCCTGCAGCTCTAGCCAACTCGTCCTTTCTTGTCGACTTGGCACGGTGACGTCAGCCTCCGCACTTGCGCCAGTCTCTTTCGAGGTGAGATGCCCTCGAGCTGTCCGGAACATCGTTCAATCAAGAACCTGGCAATCAGGTGCAAGCCACGCATTATCGAAGCACGTCCTTTGTGCCGGGCGCGACGATGGTCGCGATCTTATCGACGCAATCTGGAGTGTCAGCCGAGGATTGCCGATAGTCGTGATCTCCCACCGTTATGGTTCTGCTCTACACCCTACTCTTTCAAGAGACTTGGCCTATGATCTAGAAGGTCTCGCAAACGTGGTCGAGATCGACCGCGATGCTTCCTGGGTGCTCTCGCAATCAAAAGGAAGCGTCTGGTCTTGCTACGCGGGTGCTATTCGACTCTATTGGCCTTTCCGCGACACCATTAATCATCCCTTTACTCACCGCTTCTGGACCTACTATGGCCTACATCGCGGCGGCGTTAGCTCAGCCGAAGCAGCCACTCGCATACGGAATGAGATTCGCCGCATAGTTTTCGAGCAATCGGCATTCCAAACATCGCATAAACTTATCGCCGGAATTAGAGAACAGTATTTTGTTGATCAGCGCAGGCAAGCCAGAGACGCTGATGGCTTTATGAAGTTGGCTCAAGACTATGAACGACAAAATGATTCCCTCCGGACAGAATTGGAGGAACGCGAAGAAATGATCGAGAAGTTACATGATCACATCCAAGATCAAAGTAAGGAATTGAACGATGAAATAGATAGACTTAAAGACCAGAATCGCCAACTGCTGATCACGATCAGGTGGCAACAGCAAGAGGGAAGCGAGTCAAGCACTCCTGACTTAGTGGAGGAAGTTGACGAAGATGATCTAACCGTTGAGGAGGTTGTTTATGGTGCAATGGACACTTGTAAGCACTTGACCTTTGGAGACGACGTACTAAGAGGCATCGAAGATTTGGACTCGGACGCTGGGCCGCCGAAGAAAATTGCGCGTTATCTTGACGAACTTGACACATTGACCGCACTTCTTCGAGGAAATGGCTCGCTCGGGATGTCAATGCGACAGTGGCTCCAAGAGCGAAATGTCACTTATTCACCGGAGAGTGATACAATTCGAAACTCGCCAGCGGAGATGAGGAAGAGAACGTGGGATGACGGCTCAGCAATGAAGCGCCAGTTTGAAGATCATCTAAAACCGAATGACAGTACGTCACCCAATCGTCTGGTTCGCATATACTTCTGCCTAGACAGAAATTTGAATAAAACTATTGTCGGTTGGGTTGGACGTCATCCGTAGTCAGTTTGGATCTGTCGAATCTAGATACCTAATACACGTATTACCAATGTGGCAAGTAAGTTTGAATAGATAAGAGACCTTAGAGTCTTAACAGTGACGTTAGGAATGGCGTTTGGCTATGCCGTACAGCTCACGGACTATGGTCAGGATGTCCTCTGGGATGTACCGGCATTCGGCCTCGGTCTGGATGTCGGCGGGAATTCCGTGCAACGCCTCGGCAATCGGACCCGCGATGGCCGCCAGGGTGTCGGAATCGCCGCCCAGCGAGACGGCATTGCGAATGGCGTCCTCGAAGCTCTCGGACTCCAGGGCGCAGGTAATGGCTTCCGGCACTGTCGTCTGGCAGATCTCGTTGAAGCGATAGCCGGGGCGGATGTCGTCGACGCTGCGGGACAGGTCGTAGTCGTAGGTATCGGTGATTGCCGAGCGAATGGCAGCGGCCGGCTCGCCCTGGAAGGCCAGCCAGATCGCGTGCACGGTGGCGCGGGCGCCCTTGATTCCCTCCAGGTGGTTGTGGGTGACGGCGGTCACCAGGTCTGACGCCTCCAGCGCAATCGACAAGTCGCCGTCGCGGTTCAGGTAAGCCGCCGGCGAAACCCGCATGGCCGCGCCATTGCCAAAACTGTCGTACGGACGCGGCGGATCCATCCAGATCCACTCGGCAAACCTGCCCCCGTAGTCGCCGCGCGGGTGCTCCCGGCACCACCGCTGAAGCGTCTGGGCGGGCGGACGGTCGTGCATCAGGATGTCGGCCACGGCGGCCGTGCAGATCGAATCGTCCGTGCACTCGCACTGGTCGACGAAAAACTCGAACGACTTGGTCTTGATCCGCCGCCACTCGTACACCGACCCCACGATGTCGCCAATGATCGCGCCGATCATGTGGCCCTCCTACCTTTGCTTGGCCCGCAGTTGGGAGACTGCAAGCCATGGTTCACAACCGCGCCTGCAGGCTCTACCGGGTCGCTAAGTCAAGACGCCTGCGACGGCCAGATTCGGTGCTCCCTCACGGCTCGACCCGCTGCAGGCCAGGCACCCGGTCAAAGCAACAGTCGTAGCTCACAATCTCCGAAATACCGTGCCGTTCCATGTGAGCCGCCGCCAGGGCGTCCTCGAAGTCAAGGAACGGCGACGCCGCATAGATGTCCAGCGCCCGCAGGTAGACACGCTTCTGGGCAAGCCGGAGTCCTCGAAGCGTGAGGATCGGCGCCAGGCGACCGCGGATGGCCTCGCGGCTGAGGCCATAGCCCGCACGCCGCGACGACAAGACATACACGACTTCGCAGACGACCGCTTCGCAGGTCAGGATCTCCTCTTCGCCGCGCTGCGCCCGCTGAAAGAGCCGGAAGCATGCCGCGGCCTTCTCCTCGTCGTCGCGGGTGAGGAATCTCAGGATGACATTGGTGTCCAGGAACTTCATTCCCCATGCAATTCGCGTGCCGTGGCCATGGCCTTTTCGTCCTTGGCGTCTCGGGACAACTGCTCAAAGTCCTCTGGCTGCGCGGTTGGCCGGACGGAGCCGTAGGCGGACTCCAGGGTGAATTGAGCGGCGGCCAGCCGAACCGTGCCCGTGTCGTCGATGGTGAAGGCCACCTTGTCCCTGGGTTTGATGCCCAGCAGTCGTCGAACCGCGGCCGGGATGGTGACCTGGTTGCGCTGGGTGGTGGTCGCAGTGTATTCCTTCATGTGTCAAGCAATGCCTCAAGAGAGAATCAATGCTTCCTAAGTTTATCATTGGAAAAAGTCACTCAGTAGACACGACGGGCTGGACACGCCGGCACTCAACTGTCAATGGGAAAACAAATCGTCACCGTGACTCCTTGCCCAAGCCCCTCACTAGTTATGTCAACCATTCCGCCGTGCGCTTCGACGATCGATCGAGCAATTGACAACCCCAACCCCCGACCTTCCCTGCGGCGCAGGCGCGAGTCCTCGGTCCGGTAAAAGCGGTCAAAGACGTGGGGCAGATCGGCCTCGTCAATGCCGACTCCGTCGTCAGTCACGGAGATCGCCACTACCGCGTCGTCCTCCAGTTCCACTCTCAGCACGACATTCCCCCCGTCCCGCGCGCTCTCGATGGCGTTGCCCAGAACATTGCCCATGGCTTGGCTCATCCGCATCCGGTCGAGGCGCAGTTCCGGGAGATGTGCGCTTGCGTCAAGCCGCAATTCAATCGCCTTCGCCTGGGCCTGCGGCCGCCAGCGCTCCATCTCGGCGGCGAGCAGCTCGCGAATCGAAATCTGTTCGCGCGAGAGACCTAGCTCCCCGTGCTCGGTTTCCGCCAGCGAGTTCAGGTCGGTTACCAGGCCGCGCAGCCGGTCGACTTCCTGGATGATGTGGTCCGACGACTCTTCCGGCGTCTGCAGCCCGTCCCGCAGCCCTCGCGCTTCAAGCTGGATCACGCTCAGCGGCGTATTCAGCTCGTGCGACACGTCGTTGACCAGCCGCCGGCGGAGTTCGCGCTGCGTCGCCAGGCTGGACGCCATGCGGTTGAAGGCCGCGCTCATCCGCCCCAACTCGTCGCCCGACGTGACCGGCAGGTTGGTCGTATCGCCTCGAGCAATCGCCTGGGTCGCCTTCGTCAGGGCCGCCACGGGTCCGGTGATCCGCCTCGACAGCCAGGCGGCCAGCCCAGCGCCCACGCCAACCGTCACCAGGCCGCCAATCCCGGTAATCAACAACAGCGTGCTGAGAAACCCGTGCGACTCCGTCGACAGAAACTCATGATTGACGTCCACATAGACGTGGCCGACCGGCTGATTCGTTGTCAGATCGAACAGCGTCTCGCGGCGCCCGGCGAGCTCCGGCGCCGTGGCGCCCGCTGACAGTTCGCCGGCGTTGTCCGTCACGACGCGTCCATCGATGCCCACCACGACCACTCGGAGCGAATCGTCATCGCCGGACTCGGCCCGTTCAGCCCCATGCTCGCCGGATCGTTCCCTCCGGGAGCCGGGCTCCACGAAATAGCCGGCCTCCGCCAGCGGGCGATCCACCGTCTGCCAGCCGCCGGACGTCGTGTACTCCCGGCTCAGATTCAGCGCCAGCCGGCTCGCCTGGGAATCGCCAAGCTCCTCCACAAACGCGCCCAGCCGCGCCTGCGTCGTGACATAGCCCACCACCACGCTGACGACCACCGTAAGCAGGATGACCGCGACGATGGAGGCCATGATTCGCCAGCGCAGCGACATCACGCGTCCTCGACAACGAACTTGTAGCCGGCGCCGTAAACCGTCTGAATGGGTTGGCGCCCGTCTCGACCGATCTGCTTTCGCAAGCGCGTGATCTGGCTGTCGATGGCCCGGTCGAACCCCTGGAACTCGTGATCAAACGTCAACGCAATGATCTGATCGCGGGTGAGCACCTGGTTGGGATGGCGCATGAAGGTGGCCAGCAGCGAAACCTGCCGCTGGCTCAGCGAGACGGGTTCTCCATCGATGGTCACGCTGCCGGTGGTCTCATTGAGGCTGATATGGCCGCCGCTCAGCACCTGCTGAACCCGGCCCCTGACCCGGCGCAGCACCGCCTCGGCCCGCGCAATCAACTCGCCCGGATCGAACGGCTTGACGATGTAGTCGTCCGCGCCGCTCTCCAGCCCGATCACTCGCTCCGTGTGCGCTTCCCTGGCCGTCAACATGATGATCGGAACGTCGGACTCGCGCCGCAGCGTTCGACACACCTCCACCCCGTCCAGGCGGGGCAGCATCAGATCCAGGATGATCAGGTCCGGCGTTAGCTCGCGGGCTCGCGCCAGCCCCGCAGCCCCATCGTGCGCGATCTCGGCTGCATACCCCGCTCGCTCGAAATACACCTGCACCCACCGCGCGATGCGTGGATCGTCTTCCACGATCAAGACGGTCTGGCTCACGTCGGATCCTCCGCGCGACCGACGGAGCCGCGGGACCTCGATGAGGTACCGCGGCTCCCCACGGTTGGGCCGTCTAGGCTAACCCTAGCCGCCACTGCCGCCCTCGCCGCGATCACCGTGCTCGCCGCCGCTGCCTTCGCGGCCGCTGCCGTGTTCGCCGCGGCCGTCACCGCTCTGGCTGCCGCTGCCATGCTCGCCGCCGGCCTCGCCGCCACTGCCCACTTCGGCATGAGCGATCCAGCCACTGAACGGCGCCGCCGTCGCCGGCAGCTCCACCGCGAGCACCTGGCCCGGCTGCAGGTCCACCGGCGTCGTCGGACCCAACTCCACTCCGTTCGACAGGTGCACCTCGATCCGCACCTGCCGCAGGATGGCGTCGGTCGTGTTCGCCACCGTCCCCGTGAACGCGTTGCTCGCCGCGTCGTAGCTCATGATCAGGCGCGCCCCGCCGCGCACCGCGTCGAAGGTCTCGTCCAGCGCCAGGTTCGCGCCGCTGCCTTCTTCGCTGCCTGCCGCGCCGCCGGCGCCCGCACCTTCACCACCGGAGCCTTCGTTCCCGCCTTCGCCGCCGGGACCGTGGCCCTCGCCCCCGGCGCCCTCGCCGGAGCCTTGGCCGCCTTCCCCGCCGCTGTGCGGCACCGGCCCCGGCCCGCCGCAGTCGAACACCTCCACGTGGATCACGTAGCCGTCGAACGCCACCCCGGCCAGGCTCGGCTCACTCGCCAGCCCCAGGCTCGACGTGGCCTGCTGGCCCGGCTGCAGGTCGCCCACCTGGCCCGGCCCCAACTCGCCGACCGTCTGCGTGCCCGCCTTCAGGTGAGGTTCCACCTGCACGTAGCACTGCGTCTGGCCCAGCGTGTTGCGCACCGTGGTGTGGATCGTCTGCGTCGCCGCGTCGTAGCGCGCGTCCACCGCGATCCCGCCCAGCACCCCGCTCCAGGGCTGGTCCAGCGGCGTGATCGGGCTCGACATCGCGGCTTCCCGCGCGGCTTCCGCGCCGGCCGCTCCGCCTTCGCCCCCACCTTCGCCGACGGCCTGGCCGCCCTCGCCGCCGCTGCCCACTTCCGCGTGGGCAATCCAGCCCGTGAACGACCCCGTCGTCGACGGCAACTCGATCGGCAGCACCTGGCCCGGCTGCAGGTCCATCGGCGTCGTCGGCCCCAGCTCCACCCCGTTCGACAGGTGCACCTCGATCCGCACCTGCCCCAGGACGTTGCTGGTCGTGTTCTCGACCGTACCCGTGAACGCCTGCTGCGCCGCGTTGTAGTTCAGGACCAGCCGTGCGCCGCTGCGCACCGCGTCGAACGTCGCGTTCGGCGCCAGCGTGGCGCCGCTGGCTTCCTCGCTGCCCGCGGCGGGGGCTCCACCCTCGCCGCCGGCCCCTTCGCCGCCCGCGCCGTGCTCCCCGGCGACCTCGCCGCCGCGGATCTCCGCGCCCGTACCGGGGCCTGCCTGGCCGCAGCCCACCAGGACGCCCGCCCCGAGGACGGCCCCCAGGACTGTCCCCGCCAACACCTGCGTCGTCCTCGTCGTCAGCTTCATCCCAGTCATCGTTCTCCGCCTTCGTGCTGTGCCTCTCACACGAATGACGGTAGGGACGAAATGTGGCGCAAATATGTCGCCGCCGACGGAAGTTTTAACGCCACGCGCCTGGCCATGCGCGGCTGTCACGCGGTCTGCCTCGGGCAGCCGGCAGCTAGCGCATGCGGGCGACGCAGTTCGGCTTGGACGACCTGCCGTCAGACATGAGCCGCTGGTGGGAGACTCGCTAGCCGCGATCGAGGCGATCACGGTCGACCCGACCCTGCACAGCACGTTGGGGCTTTTCCCGCCCGAACCTCACTATGCTGTTGCGGTTACTCCAACTGTCCCCGCATCCCGCCCTGTTATGCCCCCAAGGACCACCCGGGTAGAAGCCACCAGCGCACCTCTCGTTCGGCTGCTTGGCTCCGGCCCGGCACATGTCGCGCTCGACGACGGCGTGCTGCGCTTCGGGGACTCTCAGGGCACGCCGGTTGGCGCAATCGACAGCATCCGGACGCGTCGCTCGTGGTTCTGGACGCAACTCACCGTGCGCGAGGCCGGCGGCGCCGAGCGCGCCATCGGCGGGCTCGCCCGCAAGGAAGCCGAGCGGCTCCAGGCGGCGGTACTTGCGGAGGTCGCCCATATAGCCCGGGCGCTGGCGTCGCAACTCACGCAACTTGACGACCGCCTGGACCGTCTCCACGCCAGTCGCCGCTATGCCCGGAAATCTCAGGCCAGCGGGCTCCAGGCGGACATTGCGAGCACCGTGGAGCGCGGAGGTGGCGCCCTGACACGAGGCTTCCTGCCCGCACAGGTGGCCGAGGCGCTCGCACGCATCCAGCCGGTCGCGCGCCTTGAGACGTATGAGGCGGCCAGGGAAGCGGCCAACACTCGCTTCGTCGCCGCCGCCGCTCCCGCCGTGGCTCGAGCCGCCCAGGACGTGCTTGCCTCGCCGCCCACGGCCGAGCAGGCGGAGGCGATCGCCACCGACGAGGACACCACCCTGGTGCTCGCCGGCGCGGGCACGGGCAAGACCGCCGTCATCACCGGCAAGATCGCCCACCTCGTCCGCAACCGGGGCGTCCCGCCGCGTCAGATCCTCGTGCTCGCCTTCAACCGCAAGGCCGCTCGGGAGATCCGCCAGCGCCTGCCGGACGACCTCGCCGGCGCCCACGTCTCCACCTTCCACGCCTTCGGGCGCCGCGTCATCGCCGACGTCGAAGCCGCGCCGACGATCGCAAGGCTTGCGGAAGACGAGGCGATGCTCCCCGTGGCCATCGATCGCATCCTCGTCGACCTGCTCGACGATCCGCGGCAAAGCCGGGCGATCGCGGACTTCATCACGCGCCATCGCTCGGGTTACCGCTCGCACTTCGATTTCAAGACCCCCGGCGAGTACTACGACCACGTTCGGCGCTCCGAGTTGCGCACGCTCAGCGGCGACCTGGTGAAGAGCTTCGAAGAACTGGAGATCGCGAACTTCCTGACCCAGAACGGCGTCAGCTTCAACTACGAGCGGCCCTATCCGGTTAAGACCGTCACCCCGTGGCATCGCCAGTACCGGCCCGACTTCTACCTCCCCGACCACGACATCTACATCGAACACCTGGCCCTGGACCGGCAGGGCCGCGCGCCGGAGGGATGGACCGGGTACGCCGAGGGCGTCGGCTGGAAGCGCGACATCCACCAGCAGTACGGCACGAAGCTGATCGAGACCTACAGCTGGCAGCAGCGCGAGGGCGTGCTTCGCCTGAGCCTGCGCCAGCAACTCGAGGAGGCGGGCGTCACGTTCCAGCGCGTCCCAATCCGCACGCTCCTCCTGGAGCTGGGACGCTGGCTGATTTCATGGCTGGCGCAGCTGATGGCCGCGTTCCTGAACCACGTCAAGACCAGCGGCGTCGCCGCCGAGACGCTCCGCAAACGTGCGCGTGAGTCGCGTGATCCCACCCGCGGCGAGGCGTTCGTCGACCTCTTCGAGCAGGTCAGCGCGCGCTACGACCGCCTGCTGGGAGAGGACAAGGACTTCCACGACCTGAGCAACCACGCCGCCGCTCACATCCGCAACAGCCGCTGGCAGTCGCCCTACCGCTACGTGATGGTCGACGAGTTCCAGGACATCTCGGCGGGCCGAATGGCGTTGCTCCAGGCGCTCAAGCGCCCCGGCGTCGCCTACTTCCTCGTCGGCGACGACTGGCAGTCGATCTACCGCTTCGCCGGAAGCGATGTCGCCCTCGTGCGCGAGTGCGGGCAGTACCTCGGGCACGTTCGCGAGCGGGCGCTCAGCCGCACCTTTCGCTTCGCCGGCGGAATCATGGAACCCTCCACAGCCTTCGTGGTGCGCAACCCCGCCCAGACGCAGCGCACGCTGCGCCCGGCCCAGGGCGTGCGCGACGGCGGTGTCACCGTCATCGCCAGCGATGCGCCCGCCCGCGGACTGCGGGACGCCCTGAGCGACATCGAGACGTGCGAGGACGCCGGCGGCCCGCCGGTCTCCGTACTCGTCCTCGGCCGCTACCGCAGCAGCAAGGGCGCGCTCCCCGCGTCACGTCGCGGGCGGCTGCGCCTCGAGTTCAGCACGGTGCACGCCGCCAAGGGCCGCGAGGCCGACTACGTGGTCGTGCTCGACCTCAGGGACGCCCGCCTCGGCTTTCCGGCCCAGCACGAGGAAGATCCGCTGCTCGACCTTGTGCTGCCGCCTCCGCCCGGTGGCTCGTTTCGGCACGCCGAGGAGCGGCGCCTCTTCTACGTCGCCATGACGCGCGCGCGTCGAGGGACCTACCTGGTGGCCGACGCCCAGCGACCCTCCACGTTCATAAACGAACTGCTCCGGGAATCCCCCGGCCTGCGCCGCCTCGGCGAGTTCAAACGGGATCGCACGCCCACCTGCCCCCGCTGCCGCACCGGGAGGCTCGACGTGTCCAGTACGGGCCAGAGCATGAGCTGCCTCAACGCTCCCTTCTGCCGCTACCGCGCCCCCCGCTGCCAGACCTGTCGACGCGGCTTCTCGGTCATCTCCGGCCGCTCGTCCCGCTGCACCAACCCCTCCTGCAACGCCAGCCCGCCCGTCTGCGAGTCCTGCCGCGCCGGCGTCATGGTCATCCGCCAGGGCCGCCCCGGCTGGTTCCTCGGCTGCTCCCAATTCGCCTCCGACCAACCCTGCACCAACACCCAGAAGCTCCCCAGGCGAAATTAGCTGGCGCCTCATTCCACTGCCTACACCGAACAGGTCCTGGCCCAGCCCTTCGCTCACAGGACGAGCCACCCTATGGCTTCCCAGTGTTAGTCCCTCGTGCCGCCTCTCCGCCATCCACATCAAACCAGTCGTCCGGTAGCCGCGGGACAGCCCAACTCGCATCCGGCCGCCAGTCCGGCCAGCCGTCGCAAAACGGTCGGCCACCGCTCTCGATGGTGCGCACCACCCGCGCCGCCTCGTCTCGTATCGACGCTGCCTGCTCTGCACTGAAGAACCCGTGGGCGATCAACGCCTCAAACTCGTCCGTGTCCTTCCAGGCCCACGACATATCCGGGCTCACGACAATGTCCAGCACATAGTCGTGAAGCTGAACACCGTGACGCACTCGACGCAGCGGCGACTGCAGATTCACGTACCAGCGCTTGAACTCCCAATCCGAAGACCAGAACAGCCACACCGCATGCCCGGACTCAGGAGGAGTGAGCGTCAGCACATGGCTATGCAACGGCGTGACGACGTCTCTGAACTCTCCCAGGTTCGGGTCAACCCCCCGGATCATCAGGTCAATCCGGTCCGAGAAGCTCAGAGACCTGAAATGCGCGTTGCCTCGCGTGGCAATCGTCACGCCCGGGTGCGAGTACAGCGCCAGGTGAGCCGGCACGTCCTCAACCACAGTCACGGGCCGGACGCCTCCGATGCCGCGCCCCCACATCTCATAGAGAACGATCTGATCGCCTGGCTTCCAGTGCATCGAATCCCCGGTCAGGCCCGACCTGCCACTGTGATGATCTCAGGACTCGAATCTCGCAGTACGCTCTGGTCCCAGTCCCCAAACTGCTCGTGGATTGCCAGGCCCGCACCCGAAAGAAATGAGGATAGCGAGTCAGCACTAGTGAATCTCAGCGTACTTCGACTGACCTGCGGCTGGTCCCAGGCTGGGCTTGTGAACGTAATGGTGAACGAGACACGGTCGCCGCGAATCGGCGTCTCCACTTGATGCGCCATTCGGACGACGCGGCCTTCGTGCACAACCTCCACCGCATGGTCGGGAGTCCAGGTCTCCCACGCCCGAGCCAGCGGATTGCGAGTCTCGAACGCGAAGAGCCCATCGTCGCTAAGAGACGACCGTATTGCAGCCAGCGACGCTCGCAGTTCGTCGTCGTCGAGCAACACTTGAAATGCATGACCAGTCATCACGACGAGGTGAAACTCGCGACACCACTCGACCGAGGCCAGGTCGCCCAGCACCCACTCGATATCCGGACGCTTCCGCGCCTGCCCAAGCATCGCCGCGGCGGGATCGAGCCCGCACAGCCGTCCGGTGTGTCCCGCTTCACGCGCTAGGTGCAGCAGCGCACCCGTACCGCATCCCACATCCAGCACGCTTCTCGCTGACATCACCAACGGAAGGTAAAACCCAAAGTCCCGCCTCCCCACGCAAAACGCGTCATACAACTCCGCCAGACTGGGCTCCGCAAACAGACGATCGACCATTACGGCGCCCAAGCACTCCACACACACCCAAACCCCACCAACCCCAACTTCCGCGCCACCGCCAACGACGCCCCGTTCGACCACGACGTGCTGTACAGCGGTATCCGCCCCGACCCTCGAACCGCCGATGCCCATGCAGCCGTAACCCGCGGCGCCAGCCCACGCCCCCGCCAATCCACCGCCGTCTCAACCCCCGCTTCTGCCGCTTCATCGGAGCGCCGCGCGCTAAAACAGACACTCACCGCATATCCGCCCTCAAGCACCCCGACAATCGGCGCGCACCCCGGAATCTCACTCGCCGCCCACCCCGAAAAATATCGGGAAAGAACGTCAATGTCCTCAATCACAACAACGCCAGCAGGCCGGGTGATCGTCTCTGGGAACGCGAACGAAGGCCCTGAATCCACTCGACCTTCCAGCAGGGACTTGTACCGCTCCGCATACACCGGCACCTGCCGCAAATCCGCCACCGGCGGCTCCTTCCCGGCCAGCCCATCCAGTTCATCCGCTACATCCCGAGCCACATCCGCCCGCACCGCCCACGCGCAACTTTCCCAATCCCGAATCAGCGAGAACAACGGCCCTAACCCAGGCACTGCCTCCCGCGTCCCGACAATCCGCCTCGCCCCATCCAACACAAACAACGTCCGCAACTGAAGCTCAGGCGTACTCACGACGGACTGTGCTGCAAACTTTCGGTCGGGAGAGTCCACGCTGAAGCTCTCCATTTCGCCGGGCCTCGTGAGACTCGAAGGCTCGCGTGGCGCGTGGCCGCAGGCGAAACGCTAGCTGATGGTCCGTCTCCGGCGCCACGGCTTCCAGTTCAGGTCCAGTCGACGACGACCACCGGTCATCTCACGCGCGCGCAATCCGTCAACGCGGGATCTGTTTGTGCGTCTCCCGTCAGACGACCAGAACCTCGTTTCCCTCCAGCCAGTCCCCCGGAAGGAAATCAGGGGACGTCGGATCGCCTCGCGGAACCTCCCGGCGACGACGTCGTCGACCACCTCGTTGAGTCGTTCGATCTCGCTTTCTGCTGACTCATCGCACGCGTCGCAGCCACAGCTCGGAAACGGTTCGCTGAACCAACGCCCAAACCGCACGTTGAGTCCCGGAAACGTGGAGAACACCACGGCAATTGGGGCGGCCTCGGGATCCCTGGGCATGAGCCGCACATGCGGACGTGCAGGCTCGAGTCCGCGCTCCAGTTCCGATTCCAGACCGTACCCCTCGGTGCGCTCGACATCGAAGTCGGTCTCCAGCCGCTCGACAATCTCCAGCATGGCCGCATGCAACGGTCGAAAGCGCTCGGGGTTGGTTACGCGGCTGTACGCCGGGTCCTCAGGCGGCTCCGCGTTCTGGGATCTCGCAAACCCATACCAACCAGCCATCGCTTTTTTGCGCTCTCTGTCTCACGCCACTCGCACGCCGAAAGGCAGGCCAATTGTGACAAGCGGGCGCCGCGCAAGTCTCTCCGCAGGCCACACAAGACTCGGGTTACGCAAGGGTCTCGTATGGCCGGCGCGGGTTCACGCACAAGCGACGATAACCGTCCAAATGCAGCGATGTGGCGTCCCAGCACAGCGGGCGGAGCGGCCCCGCACGCCGGGTGCTGATCAGTCGCCATGGTCAAGCGCCCGGAAGTCGGGCCGGGCCGCGCGAATCGCCGGAGGCTAAGCTCGCTTGGGACGGGAGTAGCGCAGGGTCACTTCTTGACAGTCCACGCATCCGCGGAATCGAACGCCACGCCGGGCGGGCCGGCCTTCACGATCCGCGATTTCATCAAGCTGGAGTCGGCCGGCGGGATCCTGCTGTTCGGGGCTGCGGTGGCGGCCATGATCGCGGCCAATTCACCGCTATCAGGCGTCTATGCCTCGTTGCTGGACACCGTCGTGGCGGTGCAAGTCGCGGACCTGGTCATCAACAAGCCGCTGCTGCTGTGGGTCAACGACGGCCTGATGGCCCTCTTCTTCTTCGTCATCGGCCTGGAGGTCAAGCGCGAGATCCTCGAAGGCGAGCTCTCGTCTGTGCGGGCCATTGCCCTACCCGGATTCGGCGCGCTGGGCGGCATGCTGGTGCCGGCGGCGATCTACCTTGCCCTGAACTGGCAGGACCCCATCGCGCTGGACGGCTGGGGAATCCCGGTCGCCACCGACATCGCCTTCGCCTTGGGGCTGTTGAGCGTCTTCGGCCGCCGGATCCCGACGCCGCTCAAGACCTTTCTGCTCACCCTAGCCATCTTCGACGACCTGGCGGCAATCGTGATCATCGCCATGTTCTACTCGGGTGACCTGGCTGTTCCGGCGCTCCTGATCGGCGCGGCCGCGCTGGCGGCCGGGGTCGTGTTCAACAGGCTGGGCGTGACTCGGGTGTCGACCTACCTTCTCGTCGGGATTGTCCTGTGGGTCGCCGTGTTGAAGTCGGGGGTGCACGCCACGTTGGCCGGCGTCTTGATCGCCTTTTGCATTCCCATGCGTGACCCGCAAGGCGAATCGCCGTTGCGAAAGCTGGAGCACGATCTGCACACGCCCGTGGCGTTCGTGATCCTGCCTGTCTTCGCCTTTGTGAACGCCGGGCTCGCGCTATCCGGCATTGGCCCGGACGAGCTCCTGCATCCCGTAACGGTGGGCGTAGCCGCGGGCCTCTTCCTGGGCAAGCCGATCGGCATTCTTGGCTTTGTGGCCATTGCCGCCGTCCTTGGCCTGGCAACCCTGCCGCGCGGCGTCACCTGGACGCAGATTGCCGGCGTGGCCTTTGCCTGCGGAATCGGCTTCACCATGAGCCTGTTCATTGCGGGACTCGCGTTCGAGCACGGCAGCGGCGACTACTTTGCCGGCGACCGGCTGGGCATCCTTGCCGGCTCGCTGGCATCCGCGGCGGCCGCCTACGTGGTGCTCCGGTTGAGTTGCCGGCGAGTGCCAAAAAAAGCGGGCGCCACCGCTCGCTGACCGGACGCATCGGCGGAGCTGTTCCGAATGGGCTGCGCGGCTTCGGGCGCACCTGCAACGAGCGCCGCCGGTCGCCTCGGCGTCCCATCGGATAGCGCCTGGCGAGCAAAGCGAGCGTGCCTCTCCATCGAGTCAGGCGGCACATGGCGTTTGGCGCGGGCCGCCATAGACTCGCACCGAGGATTGGGATCTGGCACGGCGTCGGCTGGGAGCGAGCGTCCTGGAACAAGATCTGTTCGGCGAACTCGCGGTGATCGGCGGGCTGGCCGTTGCGACAACGCTGGGCCTGCACCGCCTGGGACTTCCCGCGACGGCCGGATTTCTGATCACCGGCGCGATCGCCGGACCCTACGGCTTGGGGCTGGTAAGCGACGCGCACCGGATCGAGCAGATCGCCGAGATCGGCGTGATCCTGCTGCTCTTCGCGATCGGCCTGGAGTTCTCGACCTCGCGCCTGCGCTACATCTGGAAAGCCGTGGCGTTTGGCGGCTCGCTGCAGGTCGGCATCACCACCGCCGTCACCCTGGCGATCCTGCTGATCGCGGGCCAGTCGCTGGAGCGCGGCGTCGTCTTTGGACTGGCCGTGGCGCTGTCCAGCACCGTGGTGGTCCTGCGCGTGCTGACGGTCCGGGCGGAACTGGACGCCCCGCACGGACGCTTCATCGTGGGCGCGCTGATCTTCCAGGACCTGCTGGTGATCCCGTTGACGCTGCTGGTGCCGGTACTGGCCAGCGGCAGTGGCGGCGGCGGCGTGGTCCTGGAGGCCGGCTGGGCGCTGCTGCGCGCCACCCTGGCCGTGGGCGCCCTGCTGCTGGTCGCGCGTTTCGTCATCCCGCGCATCTTTCGGTTGGTGGACGCCACCCGCACGCGCGAGGTGTTTCTGCTGACGGTGATCTCCATCGCGCTCGGCTCGGCCTGGCTGATGAGCCAGCTGGGGCTCTCGGTGGCGCTGGGCGCGTTCCTGGCGGGCATGCTGCTCGCCGACACCGACTACAGCCACCGCGCCACCAGCGACATCATCCCGCTGCGCGACGCCTTTACCAGCTTCTTCTTCATCTCGCTGGGGATGATCTTCGACTGGCGGGTCTTCGTGGACACGCCGCTCCTGGCCGTGCTGATCGTCCTGGGCCTGGTCTTCGGCAAGGCCCTGGTGGCCTCGCTGGCCGCCCTGGCGATGCGCAATCCGGCCAGCGTGGCCTGGCGGTCCGGGCTGTACCTGGCCCAGTTCGGCGAGTTTGGCTACGTCGTGCTGCTGCTCGGCGTCAGCGAAGGCCTCATCACGTCGTCCGAGTTGAGCCTCGTCGTCACCACCGGGGTCGTGAGCATCCTCATCTCGCGGCTGCTGATGCACTGGACCGGCGGGCTGCGCGCCGGCGAGGCGCTGCTGCGACCGCTGGAACGCCTGCTGCGCGCCCGCGGCATCGACGAGCCGACGGCGCAGGACGCCAACCTCAGCGACCACGTCGTCATCGCCGGCTACGGGGTAGCCGGGCGGCTGCTGGCGCGCACACTGGAGCAGGCCGGGATTCCCTACCTGGTGCTGGAGCTCAACACCGAGACCGTGCGGGCCGCGCGGGAAGAGCGGGCGCACGTCTATTACGGCGACGTCACCAGCCCGGAGGCGCTAGCCCACGCACACCTCGGTCAGGCCCGGGTGCTGGCCGTGCTTATCAACGACCCGCCCGCGGTGCGCCGAGCGATAGCCGCGGCGCGAGCGGAATCGCCGGACGTTCCGATCCTCACCCGAACGCGACACGTCGCGGAGCGGGAAGGTCTTCTCGCGCTCGGCGCCAGCCACGTCGTCTGCGAAGAGCTTGAGGGCGGCACCGAGATGTCGGCCCGCGTGCTCAGGTCGCTCGGCCTCGACGCGCCGGCCATCCGCACCGAGATCGGACGCGCCCTGGCCGCCTCCGAATCCGCCGGACTGACCGGCGCCGCGGACGAGTGGATCGAAGCGGCCGACCCGCGACCATAGCCAGCGCCATATCGATCTCGCCGTCTGTCACGAACGTCCTATTACCTTGCTGGAATCTCTGCTCGCCAACATCTCGCAAAGACGCGGGTATGTGCTGGCCGGACAGTTGCGAGCACAGAATGAGCCGGATCGCTGAATCGTGCCGGCGTCGATACTGGTCGAGTTGGCGGAATGCTTCAAGAATATACCCGTTGCGATTGACGTAATCGTCAGGTTGTCGGCAAGATAACCAACTGACTAACTCAACGCCACAAGCCGCCGATACGAAAGACTCTTGCAACCAATATGCTCTAGTCAGGTTCGAAACTTGGCCGTCGGTAGCTTGTTGCCAATATAGCCGATCTCTATCTCAAATCTACTTCCATCCACACGAAAGTGAATTCTGCCTGCGCTTCCATATCTTGCGTGCCACATAAAAAGCTCAAAGTTACCTCCAATTGACCGAAATCGACGAGCTGAACGAAGCGAATTATCTACCACCACCGACCTGCTCTCAGACGTTATCTTTGAACGCCACCGCGGCATAGCAGTCCGCTGCCTCCGCCATTCACCGACAGACTCGTCCAAACCAATCAGTCTCTTAACAACAATCTGTAGTAGCGACAGCTGCAAACTATTCAATTGAGTCTCCACGTCGGACGAGAATAGCAGGTTGGGAAAGGCAGACTCCCTGCTCTGCCACAAATCTGTTGGACTGCCTATTTTGTGCCGTACATTCTGACGGTGTCTTGCGCAGATTGAGCAAGCATGACACTCTCTAGTCAGATTATCAATGGACTCTACTGCCGTCTCAATCTCACCATCGTAGAGCAGCTCATCAAATGTGACAGTCAATTCATCGCGAACCCATGTCGAATCTGACGGAAACCCTACCGCCACTCCATCAGTTATGGCGCACAAGACAAGTGGATCTCCTGTCCCTGCGGGTAGAGTTCTGTCCTCACAACCACGAAAACGGCTAATAACCTTCTCACTAACATCGCTCAAGAGTGGGACTTTGGAGCTCAGTCTCACCAGAAACAGATACTCGTCCCTTGCCCCTTCGTGCCGAAGTTCTCGATAAGCTTCCGCCAGCGTCCAGTTAGGTAGGCAGTGTATCTCGTCTTGAGACTCTTGCATTCGAAGGTGGCTTGAGACTACTTTCTCACACAAAAGTGCGGACATGCCAGCAGCCATGCCTTTCAACCAACCAAGTGCAGCTCTCTTATTTGGCGCATCAAGACTTGCGTGATTTAATATCATCTCGCGCATTTCAGGATCTCGGCGCGAGTAGCCTTGCTAGATTCTCCTCGTGCTGATCGAAGAAGCCGATCGGCCAGTGAGACAAGCGACCGTCCGAGTCTATGTCGGGGGACGACACAAGTGCCTTGCCCCCGTCTCGCTCAAAGTAATTAAAATATGCGTCCGTTGGCGCGATCAGTCCATCACGCACAGCGATGCGGATGCCGTCCATGAAGTGGTCGCTGTGGGTCTCCGCAAATACCTGAACTCCGGCAAGCGCTGCCCGAGCCGCTAGTTCAGCAAGCTTCGTCTGTCCACGTGGATGTAGGTGCGATTCTGGGTTCTCAATTAGGCATAGTGTGCCTGCCGGTGAGAGGAGTGCAAGGATCACCGACAATACGTATGACAGTCCGAATCCGACATTCGTTGCGCGAAAGGGACGCGTCGGGACATCACCAGGACGGTCAAATGAGAAACTAGGAATTATGGCATCAGCAGCTGGAATCTCTTGCAGATGCAAATGCACCCCGGGACTCACGTCTTGCATCCACTGGTCAACGACATCTCGCAGCCTGCGCTCATTTCCGACCATACATCGGGGATCATCCACATCTAGCACATCGTTCTGTCGGCTGCTCAAATAATTCCACGCGAATTCACCGCTCGTGCCAAAGTCTGCTTGGTTAGCCATTACCTCCGACTGTGGGAACAATTTCCTCGGGCCCACGCGCTCTGCATTCACATACACGAGATTGCCACCGAACGGCGGAACACCACGCCACGCGATCGGCAAATAGTCCCGGGCCTTAAAGACGAGCGCTGTCAGCTGATCAGAAGTCCTTGAGTATCTGAAGTCCAACTCCAGAGGATCTTCGACCTCGGTACTCCGTATTTCAAATCCAATCGACGCCAGTCTGGCATCTTCATATAAAACGTCAGCACCCGCTCCAAGATCAACGCGCTCTCCCCCAAGAACTAGACGACCTTCAAGCAATTCACGGGTCTCAAAGGACTGGCGAAGTACGAGTAAAGCCTGCACTACACTGCTCTTACCCATACCGTTTAATCCGCAAAGAAGATTAAGTGGACCACATGACAAGTCCAACTGCTCAAAGCACTTGAAATTCGAGAGTTTGATTCTGTCTAGCACTCTACAATCTCCTGAACTAGATATTCTATCTCCGCAAACCTCTTCCTCACCCGAGCTGGCGCACCAGTTGAGAGCGAAACCGACCGATTGAAGTCCTCATCTTCAGTCATCAATTCGCGAAAGCTAGCCTGCACAGCATCCCTTCGTTCGACAAGGATCCTCAATTGAGAATCTGGGCACCGCGCGAATTGCACAGCCCACGCTTCGAACAACGATCTATTGATCGGAAACCTACCATCTTGGGGCGGCTTGCGGAACGCATTCAAGCCGAAGATCTCAAATCCCGCCCGCATCGCCTTCTTAAACTCCACAAAGATATTCTCACGTTCTATCATGGACATCCTATTTAGCTTTTCCATTACGGAACCCAGATAACCATCTAAGTTGTTCTCCGAATAAGACTCCCATCCGTCGATATAAAATGCCAAAAAGCGAAGTACACACTCGCGGTCCGACATTCGCTTTGGATTAATTGATCCATCAGTCGCACGCTTGAATTCCTCCGACTCTACAAGTCTGCTCAGATACTCGCGAACTGGTCCCGGATGGAGTGCGTGACGAATCTCTTGGGCATTCAAGACCATTCCTCCAGTATTGATACGGAGGAAGATATTAAACATCACCTCAGGAGGAGTGCCTGGCTGAATCACATTGACAATCAATGTAGTTTCCCTGATTCTTCGCTGCATCGACCATGGCAGATCTTCAAATACTAGCCCCTCCAAGTCCGTCAAATACTGTAGACGATTGAGTGCAAATGAACCAGTCACATAGTCGTAGATTGTGGACATGCGTTGCACACCATCGACAACTGACCAGTTATCAGATTCATCGGCAGCCACATAGAACACCGGAATTGGGATTCGCAGCAGCAGCGATTCAATTAGCCGACTCCGTCGCTCATAGCTCCAGATGCCCCGGTGTCGCTGAAAGTCAGGTGACAAGTCAATTGCCTTATGGTCAATGCGCGAGACCATAAGATCGACAATTGTCTGGTCGGTGCTGATCTTAATCTGCTCTGGCTTGAACGGATGCGTAATCTGCGACGCATCTCGTTCAGGTTCGACACCAAGGTCCTGCTCATCGTCGACTTCGTCAACGGCAGGGTTTGCTGCGTCTGCGGAGCTGACTGGCACTTCAACCACCGGGCGACCCTTGCTAGTCGTGGCTTGGCACGGACAGGGTGCCAATCGTAGCCCCTGATGCGGTTCTTTTGTAGACCGAGAGCGTTGTCCGCCAGGTCCGGCACATGGCCGTCGGCCAATCAGCACAAACACCTGATCCTCGCTCAACTCGACGGGATATGCGCGCAGGCGCTCGGCGCGGGCACGGAGGCAGCGTCCGGTGTCGAGCTCGAACTTCATGCTGTGCCAGGCGCAGATGAGCATGCGGCCTTTCAGGTCCCAGACTGGAAGCCTGTCGGCATTGGCGTTGGCGACCCGGGTGCCGCTGACGGGACCCGTGCACACGGGACCCTGCAGGAGAGGACATCGGTTGCGGTAGGCGCGGTAGCCGTCGTCCATGCGCATGACCGAGCTTTCGCGAACGCCGACCGTGGGACCGGTCGAAGCGCGCGAAGTGCTCCGCGGCCTTCTCGTCTTTGGCGATCCGAGCTGGTTCCTGGAAGTCCTCGAACTTGGTCGACGGCTTCACGGAGCCGTACGCCGTCTCGAGGCTGATTTGTTTGGCTCTCGTTGGAGCCGTGTCCGCGTCGTCGATAGTGCGTGCCACCTTCCGAGTCACTGACCGCCACCCTCGTCCGCAGACCTCGCCGGCTGCTACAAGGGAGTGCACTTGTCTTTCGTTCTCCTTCAGAGTACACTAGTCCCGATGTCTCCGCAACCCCATTTCCGGATGCCTGCTGACCCCACCGTGCGACCTGAGCCTGTCGAGCAACGCGCCGCCGTTACCTCACCCCGCGGCCTGCCGCTCGCATCGCTCCAGGCCGGCGCTAATCAGCCTCCTGTCCGCGGCGCCCGACGCACCCCAAACGCCGCCCAAGAGCGCCCCGCCGCAGCTCAAGAGTTTTTTGGAAAAAACTCTTACGTGCGCGAAGGCGCCCACTTCGCAGTCGCACTCGCCGGCCCGGGATGCCGACTGCGCGGGGCGCTGGCACCATGGTTGCCCACGGCAGTGGTTCCGGATTTCGGAGGGCTCGATGCTTGGTATCGGAGTAGTCGGACTGGGCGGAATCGCGAATGCGCACCTCACCGCGCTGAAGATCGCCGAGGACGAGGGGTTCGCGCGCTGCGTGGCCGCGGCCGACCTGGTGGAGGAACTGCGGGAGTCCCATCGCAAGGAGTGGGAAATCCCGGCGGTCTACCCCAACCACCACAAGCTGCTGGAAGACCCCAATGTCGACGCCGTGGCCATCATCCTGGGCCACCACCTGCACGCCGACCTGACCGTCGACGCGCTGAACGCCGGACGTCACGTGCTGGTCGAGAAGCCGATGGCCAACACGCTGGAGGAATGCGACCGCATGATCGAGGCCGAGCAGGCCTCCGGCAAGATCCTGCAAGTCGGGCTGACCGGCCGCTTCCACCCGGCGCCGCGCAAGGCGCGCGAGATCCTGGACTCCAACGAGCTCGGCCCGGTGGTCACGGCGCTGTCGCGCTTCAACAAGAACTGGGGCTTCGGCGGACGCCGCTACCAGTACCGCACGCGCTGGATGGGCGGCGGCATGTGGATGGGCAACGGCGTCCACGCCGTGGACTGGCTGACCCACTGCGTTGGGTCGAGGGCCGTGGCCGTGAAGGCCAAGCAGAGCACCTCCATGCACTATCAGGGCGCCGACGATGTGACCACGGCGTTCGTGCAGTACGCCAACGGGGTTCCCGGCCTCCTGGTGGTGGTGGGCAGCGTCAACGGCTGCGCGACCGACGGAATCGAGGCGCATTGCGCGCTGGGCGAAATCCAGTACACCATCCGCGGATCGGTGCGGGTCGGCCAGAAGAACGAGTGGCGGGAGGTGGAGCACGACGGCAGGCACGGATTCTGCGAGCAGTACCGCCACTTCGCCCAATCGATCGAGATGGGCATGCGGCCGCAGACCAGCAGCGAGTACGGCCGCCACGTCATCGAAGTTCTGCAGGCTGCCGAGACGTCCAGCATCACCGGCCGCGAGGTGCACCTGACCGACTACCACCGCATGCCCTGGTAGGCCCGCCCGTGTGCGCGCTGTACCGCAAGCGACGAGGCACTGATGTCGGCCGGTAGCGCAGCGCACGCAATTCCGCCGTTCAAGGACCGGCTGCGGGAGGCGCTCGAATCGGAGTCGCTGCCGGTGGCCCTGGGACGCTCGCTCCCGCAGCTGAGCGAGCGTCGCGACGCGGCTTTCAGCGCTCGCGACTTCCCGAGCAGCCAGGCCGACCTGGGCGGCCGCCGACAGGCGGCGCTGGACCGGATGCCGGAGCTGATCGAGGAGTTCACAGCCGCGGCCGAGGCCGTGGGCACCGTCGTGCACGGGCCCACCGATGCCGCGGGTGCCGTGGCGACGGCGCTGCAGGTGTTGCACGACCACGAGGTCCAGATGGTGGTCAAGAGCAAGTCAATGGCCACCGAGGAAATTCAGCTCAACGCCGCCCTCGAGGACGACGGCATCGAGGTCGTCGAGACCGACCTCGGCGAGTTCCTGGTCCAGGTGGCCGGGGAGCGCCCGTCCCACATCGTCGCGCCCGCCCTTCACATCGTCCGCGAGCGCGCGGCCGAACTGATCAGCCGGGCCACCGGCGAAGACCTGCCGCCGGATCCCGACGTGCTGGTGGGCGCGGCGGCGCGCCACCTGCGCAGCCGCTTCATTGAGGCCGGCGCGGGCATCACGGGTGCGAACGCACTCGTGGCCGCAACAGGGACCGTGATGCTGGTATGCAACGAGGGCAACACGCGGCTGGCCAGCGCGCTGCCGCCGGTGCACATCGTGATCGCCGGCATCGACAAGCTGGTGCCCACCCTGGCCGACGCCACGACGATGCTGGAGAGTCTGCCGCGCAGCGCCACCGGTCAGCCGATCTCGACGTACGTCTCGTTCATCTCAGGGCCGAGCCGCAGCGCGGACATCGAGCTTTCGCTGTCGATGGGCGTGCACGGGCCGCGGCACGTCCACATCGTGCTGCTGGACAACGGGCGCGAGGCCATTCGCAGCAACCCGCGCATGCGATCGGCCCTGCAGTGCGTGCGCTGCGGAGCCTGCTCGAACGTCTGCCCGGTCTACCAGCAGGTAGGCGGGCACGCGATGGGGCACATCTACACAGGGCCCATCGGACTGCTGGTGACGCCCTATCACCACGGCCTGGAACACATTGCCGGGCCACAATCGCTCTGTGCCGGCTGCGGGGCATGCGCGAGCGTTTGTCCGGCAGGGATATCGATTCCAGACCTGATCCTTGACGTGCGCGAGCGGGCAGTGGCCGAGGGGCATTCCAGCAACACGATCAAGAAACGTGCGCTGGGTGCGCTTGCGGACGAACGGTTGCTGGAGCGCGGAGCGCGGCTGGCTTCGAAGGCTCCGTGGCTGCAGGCGCTGGGCCGCCGGCTGCCGGGGTCGCCGCTGAAACGACGGCCGCTGCCGAAGGTGCAGCGGCGCCCATTCCGTGACCGAATTGGCGACGCCGCGACTACTAGTCCCGAGACGACCACCAAGGTGGCTTACTTCCCCGGTTGCCTGACGGACTGGCTGTCGCCGGAGACCGGCGAGGCGGCGGTGGCGGTCTTGGAGGCGTTGGGGGTCGCCGTGGAGCCGGTGCAGTTCTCCTCGTGCTGCGGGCTACCGGCGATCAACGCGGGGTACAAGGATGAGGCCACGCGGATGATGCGTCAGACGGTCGAAGCCATTGAATGCCTAGAGGTAGACGCGGTCGTGAGCACGTCTACCAGCTGCGCCGGGGCGATGCTGCATGACTACGCGCGGCTGTCAGAGGACGATCCGGCGTGGACCGAGCGTGCCCGGGCGGCGGCCGCCAAGGTGCGCGACTTCACAAGCTATGTAGCGGAGCGGGGAATCCCCGACGAGATGCTGGGTCGCGCAAGCGGCGTGGTGACGATCCATGACGCCTGCCAGTCCAAGCACGGCCTGGGGCTGGGACCGGAGACGCGCGAGCTGCTCACCGACGCCGGCTATACGGTCGTCGAAGCCGCCCCTTCAGGCGAATGCTGCGGCTTCGGCGGCTCCTTCTCCTTCGATCACCCGGAGGTGGCGAAACGGATGCGCGCCCGCAAGCTGGAGGCGTTCGCCGCCACGGGCGCGGAGGTGGTGTGTGCGGACAACCCCGGGTGCCTGATGCACTTGAAGGAGGGGCCGACAGTCGCAGGTGCGGGTCGGCCCGTGCATCTGGCCGACTTGCTCAGGGCAGCCGTCGACTAAGGCGCGGACTGCTTACGACCACAGCCGATCGACGGCGATGATGAGGCCGGTGGCGGCTCCGACGATGCTGAGCACGCGCAGCGTAAGACGCAGTTCAAGGTCCTTGAGGTCAGCCTTGGTTGCGAGGTGTTCGCAGGCGCCTTCGAGCCGGCTCATGCGGTGGCCGAGTCGTGAAACTTCAAGTCCAGGGTCGGCGCTGGTCTCGCCTGCGGTCATGGTGGTCCTCCGGTGCCAGCGGTCCACCCTTCCGCTGCATGTGGTGCTCAGTACTTCCGGGCGCCACGCTCCGAGTATAGAAGGCTTGAACTTTCCGTTGCGGTCATTGCTCACCGTTCGCTTCATGGCCGTCGATCACCTGCCAGAAGTCCGCGGTCACGGGCCAGTCGAGTTGGTGACTACCGACCCACAGCTTGCGCACCATCCCGGCGGGATCGATAAGGAACACAGACGGCCGCGCGGTGTTCCAGGAGTCGTAGCGGAACCGGACGTACACGCCGTAGTCGCGAGTCATCTGGCGGTCGGGATCGGCCAAAATCGGAAACGGAATCTCTTCGCGCGTGGCGAATCCCGAAACGGCGTCAAGGCCCTGTGGGAATACGCCGGCGACGGCGGCACCCCTTCGCGTCCACTCGTCCAGCTCGACCTCGAGCCGCGCCAGGTAGCCCTGGCAGCTCAGTCACCAGGTATGTCTGAGGAAGACCAGGCAAAGCCACCGACCGGCAAAGTCCTGCAACGTGACGTGTTCGTCGGTTCCCGCCACGGGCACGTGGAAGTCCGGTGCGCGATCGCCGGTTGCGAATGTGGTTGAGCCTTCGGCGCGGGGCATGGTCGAGATTCTGCGTCACTACTCGGCGGCGGGGTCACGGTAGTACCGAATCGACGGGGCGGGCAAGAGCGCTAGGGCGTGACCATGACCTTGATGTTGGCATCCTTGCGGGTGCGAGCGTCTTCAAGGGCCTGGCCGGCGGCTTCGAGCGGGTAGTGCGCGGTGATGAGGGGCTTGAGGTCGACCGCGCCGCGGGACAGCAAGTCGACTGCGCGCGGCCAGGTGTTCGCGTAGCGGAAGACGCCGGCAACGTCGAGGGCCTTGTCGACCAGTTCGTTGGTGTCGACGGGAGTCAAGTCGGCGTCCGTCATACCAACCAGCACGACACGGCCACCACGGCGGGCGATGCGGGTGGTCTGGGTGAGGGTGGTGGAGTTGCCGGCGGTTTCGAAGACGAGGTCGAACTGCCTGGCGCGGGTCTGGCCGACGTCTTCGGCACTGGCGTCGATGGCGTCGGCGGCGTGGAGATCGAGAGCTTTCTGGAGGCGGAAGGGTTCAACGTCGACCAGTGTGACGTCGCAAATGCCCTGACTTTGGAGGGCCAGGAGGGTCATGAGGCCAATCGGGCCTGCGCCCAGGATGGCTGCGCGGTCGCCCAGGCGGGCCTGTCCGCGACGGGCGGCAAACAGGCCAACCGAGAGCGGCTCGATGAGGGCAGCCTCGTCATACGAGACGTGATCGGGAATGCGGTACGCGAAGTCGGCGGGATGGGCAACGTATTCGACAAAGGCGCCATGGACTGGCGGGGTAGCCATGAAAACGACGTCGTCGCAGAGGTTGTAGTGGCCGGTGCGGCAGTGCATACAGGCGCGGCAGGGAACGCCGGGTTCGATGGAGACGCGGTCACCTTCGGTGAGGGAATTGACGCCGGATCCGAGCGCGACGACTTCGCCCGCGGGCTCGTGACCGAGGATGAGCGGCTCACGGACGACATAGCGGCCGATGCGGCCATGTTCGTAGTAGTGGACATCCGAGGCGCAGACGCCGACCGAGCGGATACGGATGAGCACCTCGCCGGGACCGGGATCGGGCAGCGGCACGTCACGGGTGTGGACCTGGAGGGCTGATTCGAGGTAGGCGGCTTTCATCGGCGGCTCCGAGGTTGGTAGGTCTGTTGCCTGATCTAGGCGATGGCGATGGGGCGGACCGGCGAGGCAGTAGCACCGACGATCTTGAGCGGGGACATGACAAAGAGGAATTCATGGACGCCGGCGGCGGCCAGGGATTCGAGATCGGCGTTCTCGAGGATGTGGATGCCGTGGTCAACGAGAAAAATCCCGTGGACCGGAAGGCGGTCGTCGCCGGCAGGGATGAACTCGAAGGTCATGGTGTCAGCGCCGCCAAGGTAGACGCCTGTCTCGGCCAACCATTCGGCGCAGTCGGCGGTGATGCCGGGCTGACCGTTTTCGAGGTCCAGGAAGGCCGGGTCATTCCAGCGTTGCATGAGACCCGTACGGACGAGAATGGCGTCGTCCTTGCGGACGTCGACGCCGTGCGCACGGGCGACCGCCTGGGCTACGTCGGCGGTGATGGCGAAGTCGTTGGGCAGGATTTCCACGCCCTCGGCGCCGGCGACGTCGAGCAAAACGCCGCGGCGCACGATGGGGGGCACCCGCTCAATGCCGTGCTCGGTCATGCCGCGGCCACCGCTTTGGACCTTGGCCGCTTCGAGGCCGCCGCACATGATTCCGTCGCGCGCGAAGTGGGCAAGCGCGTCGAGGTGCGTGCCGGTGTGGCCGCACATGACGATCAGCTCGTTGGCCGAGCCGAGTCCACCCGGGCGCATGGTGTCGCCGTGGCGCCGCTGCAGGGTGAACACATAGGGGGGATGCGACGGGTGCACCGGCATGCCCATGTTGTACGGCGTGCCGAGGTCAAACACGGGTCGATTCACGACCGATTCGAGCACGCTCGGATCCATGGTTCAGTCTCGGGCGCAGGCGGTTTCCGAATCCTGCCGGTCCGTGTCGAGGCAGGCAAACGCGCATAATCAGCGACGCTCGATCAGCTCGCCGGAGTCGGCGCTCCGGTAAGCGCCTCCTGCGGTTGCGCGACGACCGCGGACAGACACACGGATCCGAATGCGAATCGACACCCAAAGTCACATCTGGCCGGAACCGTTCCTGGACTACTTGCTAACCCGCGACGAGGAGCCGCTGGCATTCCGGGAAGGCGACACGCTCTTCATCGATACCGGCAAGTGGCGGCGGACGGCCATGCCTGGGCACTCGGACATGGACGCCAAGGTGAGGACGATGGATGCGGCGGGAATCGACCTGACCGTGCTTTCGCCAAACGATCCGGGACCCGAGCGTTTTGGGGATGACGGACCGATGGTGGCGCGGCTGTTCAACGACTACATCGCGGAGCAGACGCGGGCGTATCCCGGACGCTTTGCCGGACTGTGCGTACTTCCGCTCTATCAGGAGGCGGCTGCACGCAAGGAGCTGGACCGAGCCGTACATGACCTGGACATGCGCGGCGTGCTGCTCTACGCCAATTTGGACGGGCGGCACCCGGACGAGCCGGAGTTCGAATGGTTGTTCGAGCGGGCCGAGGAACTGGGCATCCCGCTGTACCTGCACCCGGCCTGTCCGGTGACCATCGACCAGGTGGAAGGCCGGAACCTGACCGGCGCGCTGGGCCTGATGTTCGATACGACGATCGCGCTGGCGCGCATCATCGTGAGTGGGCTGATGGACCGCTATCCGGACCTCACGATCGTGTGCCCGCACGTGGGTGGCGCGCTGCCGTACCTGATCGGTCGGTTGGACCACCAGACGATGGTGCTGAAGCGTGGGGCAGAGAACTTGACGAAGCCGCCCAGCGAATACCTGCGGCAGATCTGGTTCGACACCGTCTCGCCTTGGCCGGAGGCGGTGCGCTACGGCCTTGAGATGGTGGGGCCGGACCAGCTGATGTTCGCCAGCGACCACCCCTGGGTTGAGCCGGACGTGATCAGTTCCATCGTGGACGACCTACCGGTTAGCGACGAGGCGCGGGCGAAGGTTTATGCGGGGAACGCAGCGCGCCTGTTTGGGTTTGACACGTAGAGCGACGAACTCCTCACGCTCGTCGACCTTGAACTCGTGCCGAGCCACCAACTGGCGGTCATTTCACCAGGCGTTCGGCCCAAGAGCACGATTGGATTCTTGGAACCTAGGGGTGCAGGTAGCCCAGCCGCACGGCTTCGTTGATCAGATTGCGAGCAAAGGCCCACAGAGCCTCGGAGCCGTGGGCGATGTGGGCGTTGACGGTGACGACCTGGTCGCGGGTGACGCCGTGTTGGCGCCAGGCCCGGCCCCTGGTGTGAAAGTTGAGGAGCAGGGGTTGAAGACGGTCGAGGGCGGCGGCGAAGCGGGCTTCGGGCGTCTGGCGGGCTTCGAATTCCTCCCAGAGACTTCGGAGGTTGCGTCCCTGGCCAGGCGGGAGGAGTCCGTAAAGGCGGTCCGCAGCGGCACGCTCGCGTGCGGGCTGCTGGGCCTTGGCTTCCTCGTCGTAGACGAAGGCATCGCCAGCGTCGATCTCCACGATGTCATGCACCAGCAGCATGGCGATGACGCGCGCAATGTCGACGTCTGGCGGGGCGTAGTCGGCCAGAACCAAGGCGAACATGGTGACGTGCCAGCCGTGCTCGGCGTCGTTCTCGCGACGCTCCTCAGCTGTGATGAGGTTGCGCCGGAGGACGCCCTTGGCTTTGTCGAGCTCCAGCAGGAACTCGACCCGGCGTTGCAGGTCGGCGTCGATGTCCGGCGACTCGGCGCTCAGGGAATCAGGAGCACCTTGCCGCTGGTTTCACGGCCCTGGAGGGCGATGTGAGCATCGGCGGCGTTTGCCAGTGAGACTTCGCGGTCGATCATGAGGGTCAAGTCGCCGGCCGCGACCCAGGACAAGACATCGCCCGCGCGCCACTCCAGTTCGTCGCGCGTGAGCGTGTAGTGGCCCAGGCTGGGACGCGTGAGGAAGAGTGAGCCCTTGGCATTAAGGATCTGTGGGTTCAGTTCCGGCACCGGGCCGCTGGACGCGCCGTAGAGCGCAAGGAGACCGCGCGGCTTCAGGCAGTCGAAGCTGCGCTCGTAAGTGGCGGCGCCCACGCCGTCGTAGACGACTTCGACACCGGCGCCGTCGGTCAGACGTCGGACTTCCGCAAGGAAGTCGGATTCCGTGTAGATGATGACGTCGTCGGCACCGGCCGCGGCAGCGATTTCGGCCTTGGCGGGGGTTCCGGCGGTGGCAATGACGCGTGCCCCGGCGCGCTTGGCCATCTGGCTCAGCAGGCGTCCCACGCCGCCGGCGCCAGCGTGCACGACGGCCGTGTGCCCGGCAGCCAGCGGATAGGTGCTGTGAGCCAGGTAGTGGGCGGTCATGCCCTGGAGCATGGCGGCCGCAGCCTGGCGGGTGTCGATGGCGTCGGGCAGCTTGATGAGCTGGGCGGCCGGGACAGCCTGTAGCTCGGCGTAGGAGCCCAGGTGCATGGCGTGGGCGACGCGGTCGCCAACCGTAAGACCGCTGACATCGGATCCGACAGCCTCGACCACGCCGGCACCTTCCATACCTAGAGTGAACGGCGGATTGAGCGGATACAGGCCGCTGCGCTGATAGGTGTCGATGTAGTTGACGCCTATGGCCTCAACGCGGATGACCGCCTCGTCGGCGGCCGCACTGGGGTCGGCGATGGACTCGTAGGAAAGGGCTTCGGGTCCGCCCGGCTGATTGACGCGAATGGCCTGCATTGGATTCCCCTAAGGCGCGACTGCTTGCACCATTGTCCACGTTCGAGCGTGGCGTTGTGTCATACCATGCGCGCCCGTGCACTCCGGGCGCGCGCTAAACACCGTCACTGCGCTAGTTCCGCGCGTCTACATTCAGATTTTCACCGCCTCCGTCGGCATGGGCATGCTGGTGCCCACGCTGCCGCTGTTCGTGGCCGACCTGGTTCGCGATCCGCGAACCGGCCAGGAGAACATCACGCTGGTCGGCCTGGCGGTGGGAATGGCGGCGCTGGGCACGCTGCTCTGGACGCTGCCGTCGGGTCTCCTGCTCAACCGGATCTCCGAGTGGGTAGGTCAGATTGCCGGCCTGGTGGTGATGGCCACCGCCGTGATGGTGCTGGCCCTCTCGCCGCCGTACTCGGTGCTGATCGTCGCCCGACTGCTGATGGGCGCGGGGATGGGCCTGTGGGCACTGTCGCGCATGCAATACATGCGGCGCGTGACGCCGCGGCACCAGCGCGGGCGGATCATGTCGCTCTTCGGCGGCACCAACCGGATTGGCATGTTCGTCGGTCCCGGCGTCGGTGGCACCGTGGCGGGCACGCTGGGCTACGAGGCCATGTTTCTCATTGCCGGCGCGTGTATGGCTGTGGGGCTTATCCCCGGGCTCGCCTATCGGGATGCTCCTGACAACGAAAAGGCAAGTACGCAGTCGGCGATCAGCCTGCTGCGGGGGCTGGGCGAGACGCTGATGACACGCCGCCGCGTCCTGCTCACGGCCGGAACCGGTCACATCTTCGCCCAGGCCATCCGCTCCGGACGGCCGGTCGTGCTGCCGCTCTATGGCGCCTTTGCACTGGGCCTAAGCGAGCAGGAGATCGGGCTGGCCGTCAGCGCCTCGGCCGCCGTTGACATGACACTGTTTCCGCTGGCCGGCTACCTGATGGATCACTTTGGCCGGAAGTTCGCCATCGTGCCGTCGTTCGCTCTGTTCAGCGCCTCAATGGCGTTGTTGAGCCAGGCCAGGGACTTCACGGGGCTGATCCTGATCGGGCTGCTGATCGGTTTCTCGAATGGGATCGGGTCCGGCTCGATGCTGACGCTGGGGTCCGACCTGACGCCGTCGGAACGGCCGGGCGAGTTCCTGGCCGTGTGGCGCCTGGTGGGTGGGATCGGCGACATGGGCGGGCCGGTGGTGGTGGGCGGTGTGGCCGACGTCTTCGGCCTGATGCTCGCCCCGTTCTTCGTAGCCGCACTGGGACTGTGCGGCGCGCTGACGTTCGGCCTGTTCGTCCCGGAAACGTTGGAGAAGCGATCTTCGCCAGCAGCCGCTGAGCCGTAAGCAGGACTGCTACCGTGACGGGCACGAGGCGCCCGGAGTCCCTGGATGTCGGACGCGTTTGCGGGGTTTCCACCCAGCGGCTTTGACTTTCTGCGGGATCTGGCCGCGAACAACAACAAGCCGTGGTTCGAGGCCAACCGGCGCGGCTACGACGAGGGGCTGCTGGCGCCCGGGCGCTTGTTCGTCGTGGCGATGGGCATGGCGCTCGCGGAGTTTGCGCCGGGGATTCACGCCGAGCCGCGGGTGAGCGGCTCGATATTTCGCATCCATCGCGACACCCGGTTCAGCCGGGACAAGCGGCCGTACAAGAACCACTTCGATATGTGGTTCTGGCAGGGGAACCGGCACAGCCGGGACTGCCCGGGCTACTTTTTGCGGTTCGAGCCGGATCGCCTGAAGGTTGGGGCCGGACGGTATCGGTTTGACAAGGGTCCGTTGCAGTCCTTCCGAGCAGCAGTCGCCGATGATCGTCGCGGGGCGGCCCTGGAACGCGCGGTTGAGCAGGTACGAGCAGCCGGTGGCGAGGTGGGCGGGGAGCACTACAAGCGGGTTCCGCGGGGTTTCGATCCCGATCATCCGCGGGGCGAGTTGCTGCGGTACAAGGCGCTGCACGCGTGGATCGATGGACCGCTGCCGCCGCAGGCGCATACGGCCGATTTGATTGAGTACTGCGCCGAGCGCTGTCGCATGCTTTCGCCGGTGCAGCGTTGGATACTTGACCTGTATGACTGGTAGCGAGCCGGCGGCGGCGAGAGGGAGCGTGACTCGATGACGACTACGGACATCAGCACGGCCTCGCGCGCCGTCGCTGTTGCCGCCGAAATGGCCGAGGCGGCCAGCAGCTTTGTGGATTCACTCGATGCCGGTCAACGGGCGGTGGCGACGTTTCCGTTTGCTGGCGATGAGCGGTATTTCTGGCACTACACGCCCGTGGAGCGCAATGGGCTGCGGCTGAAGGAGATGACGGGGGCGCAGCGCGCGGCGGCGTTCCGAATGATGAACACGGCGCTGAGTTCGCACGGAGCAGAGAAGGCCAGGGAGATCATTGAATTGGAGGCCGTCCTGGACGAGTGGGAGGGCATTCAGAACTCGCGGATGCACTGGCTACGCGACCCGGAGATCTACTACTTCAGTGTCTTCGGGAAGCCCGGCGGCGAGGAGCCCTGGGGGTGGCGGGCCGGCGGACATCACATCGGGATTCATGCCACGGTGATTGCAAATACCTATGTGTCGGTGCTGCCACTGTTCCTGGGCGCCAATCCGGCGGAGGTTCGGCACGGCGAGCACAAGGGTGTGCGAACGCTAGCCGAGGAAGAGGACCTGGCGCGCGAGCTGCTGGGTCGGCTGGATGCCGAGCAGAAGGCGCTGGCGATGGTGGATCCGGTGGCGCCGGATGACATCCTGACGAAGAACTATCGGGTTGCCGATCCTGACGAGATTCCCGTTGGGGGAATCACGCTGGCGGAGTTGCGGGACGGGCAGCGGGACGGATTGATTGGGCTGCTTCGACACTATGTCGAGCGGAAGACTGCGGACCTGGCGACCAACGAGTGGCGCAAGATCGAGCAGGACGGGCTGGATGGGGTCCGGTTCCTGTGGGCTGGTCCGGAAGCCCGTGGCGCGGGGCACTACTACGCGCTAGCCGGACCCTCCTTCGTGATCGAGTATGACAACACGCAGAACGAGGCGAACCACATTCACTCGGTGATGCGGAGCTACGCGGGCGATTGGGGCGAGGATCTGCTGGCGGCGCATTACGCGAATGGGCACCACCACTAGCAGCTAGCTGGCGGCGACTTCGGCGGCGCCGGGGTCGGGGGGTGGGGGCCAGCCGTCGATGAGGGTGAGCTGGCGGCCGGGTTGGGCCGGGACGCGGGCGTCGGGAGTGATAACGCCGGTGAGGTTGAGGGGGTCGACGGCGGCGAAGCGGAGGGTTTCGCCGGAATCAGGTTCGCGGCGCGCGCGGCGGAGAGCGTTGACGGCGTCGGGAAGGGCGAACTGCTCGCCGGCGAAACCGGCGACGAAGCGACCGCCACGGACTTCGCCGCGGGCTTCGAGGCGTCGCAGCGCTCGGAGGACGTCGCGCCAGGGGAGGCGGAAGCTTTCGCGGCGGACGGCGTCGCGGAAGACGATGCCGTAACGGTCGAGAAGGGTGGCGGCGACGGCTTCGGCAACCTCGTCGGCGTCGATGCCGGCGGCGGGCGGCTGGAGTATCGACCAGCGGCCCGGGGGTCCGCCGACGGCGAAGCGGCCGGCACGGCGGGTGTGGCGCCAGCGGCGGCGGCCGGTGCTGGACCAGCCCGACGCGATGGCGCGCAGGCCCTCATAGCCGTCGGAGGTCACGCGGCCGGCGGCGATCAGGTCGCGTAGGCCGTCCTCGACGTCGGCGGCCAGGCGCCGGGTACGCATGACGATTTGCTCGAAGAATAGGGCGCCGCTCTCCTGCAGGAGGGCGTCTATGGAGCGGGCCGCGCCGGCGAGTTCGGGTGGCTCGGCTTCCGCCTCCACGCCGCCGTTGCGCCAGCGCGCGGCCTGGAGGAGCAGGTCGAAGTCGCCGCGGAGGCCGAGGGTGACGGGGGTGGCGCGGGTTGCCGGGGCACTGCGGCGGTCGGGGTCGGAGTTGCGTTCGCTGAGACGTCCCCAGACGACGTCGCCGGCGAGGCAGAGTTCGTCCAGCCATTGGGTCCGGAAGCCGCGAACGCGGGCAGGGAGGACCGCGCCCTCCCAAGCAGCGGCTGGCATTTCGAATCCCTGCAGTCGCTGAATGGCCCGCCGCAGGCCGGTCTTGCCATAGAGGGTGTGACCGGGCTCCGCGTGTTGCCAACGGATAAGGAATCGCATGAAGTCGCGGACGGCTACCGGCTCGATTTCGCGTCTCAAGCGGTCGAGCGTGAGGCGGTGAATGCGGGCGAGGAGGCGGCGGTCGCAGATGTCCTCGATGGTGGGATCGCGGAAGTGTCCCGGGAGGATGAAGCCGCTGACTTGAAGCTGCATGAGGCCGCGGGCGACGTCTTTGGGAGTCAGGCCGCAGCGGTTTGCCAGTTCCTTGGGGGTGGTTGGTCCGCAGACTTCGGTGTGACCCCGAAGCAGCAGGCGGCGGGCTTCTTCGCGATCGGCCACCTGGATAGCCACGCCGGAGGGAAGCGCCAAGTTGGGCACGGCGTCGGTACCGAAGAGGGCGCGCATGACATCCAGGTTTTCGGCGGCGAACCAGAGGGTGCGTCCGTCGACTTCGCAGCTGGCGGTGCGACCGTGGTCTTTCAGTTCATCGAGCCAGCGCTTCCAGTTGGCGACGGCCGTGCTGTCGACGGCGACGAGGCCGAGGAGGGCGTCGTGGACTTCCTCGGCGTCGCGGGGCTGGGGCCAGGCTTCTTCGACCACGCGCTCGATGGCGGCCGGGTCAAGGCGGCCGAGGTCGCGGGCGCTTTCGGGGAGGGCGCGGCGGGTGGCGACGGCGCGTGAGCGGCGCTCTTCGAGCGGGGCGTCGTCGAGGAAGGTGTAGGGGCGGCCGTTGAGGATTTCGTGGGCGAGGGGCGACGGCTCGGTGGTGTCGCGGGCGTGGAGAGTGATCTGGCCGTCGTCGATGCGCTGCAGCACCTTCTTCAGCCCGCGGACGTCCATGGCCTCGTAGAGACAGTCATCGAGAGTCTGGCGAATGAGTGGGTGGTCGGGCGGGACGAGAGGACCGTGGACGTTTTCCTGGCAGCCGATCTGCTCGGGGAAGACGGCCGCCATGAGGTCGTCTGATCGCATGCGCTGGATATTCGGCGGGACTTTCTTGCCGCCGCGCAGGCGGGGGACGGCCAGGGCGCGAGTGAGGTTCCAGCGCCAGCGGGTGGGGAACATGGGGGTGTAGAGGATGGACTGCTCGACGGATTTGAGCGCGTTGGCGGGGGTGACGTAGCGGAAGGTCTCTTCGAGCGGGAAGGCGTGCTGCGGGCCGAGGGAGAGGAGGATGGCGTCGTCGTTGGCGGCGGCCTGGAGTTCGAAGTCGAAGCGCACGCAGAAGCGCTTGCGCAGGGCCAGGCCCCAGGCGCGGTTGATGCGCTGGCCGAAGGGGGCGTGGACGACCAGTTGCATGCCGCCGGAGTCGTCGAAGAAGCGTTCGAAAACGACGTCGTGGTCGGAGGGCATGACGCGCAGGCCGTCGTGGGAGGCGCGCAGGTAGTCGGCGACCTGGTGGGCGCCGAGCTCGGAGACGTTGCACTCGGCCTGGAGCCAGTCGACCAACGATGAGTCGGTCAGGCGGCCGGCCACATCGCGGCGGAGGCGGCCGACGGCCTGGGAGAGTTCGATGGTGCGGCCGGGGGCTTCGCCGAGCCAGAAGGGGATGGTGGGCGGGGCGCCCTGGGCGTCGATGACACGGACGGTGTCCTGGGCAACGCGGCGGATCTGCCAGGAGGTGTTGCCGAGCAGGAAGATGTCGCCAGCGATGCTCTCGATGGCGAAGTCTTCGTTGACGGAGCCGACGTAGGTCTCGTCTGGTTCGGCGACGACGCGGAAGTCGCCGAGTTCGGGGATGGTGCCGCCGTTTTGCAGGGCGGTGAGGCGGGCGGCGCGGCGCCCGCGGATGACGTTGTTGATGCGGTCGAAATGGATGAGGGGTGCGGCGCGGCCGCCGCCGTCGCCGATGCCGGTGGCGAGCATGTCGACGATTTCGAGGTAGGCCTCGCGGGTCAGGGACCGGAAGGGAGTGGCCCCGCAGAAGAGGTTGAAGAGGTCGTCGAGTTGCCAGTCCTCGCAGGCGGCCTCGGCGACGACCTGCTGGGCGAGGACGTCAAGGGGGGCGACCAATTGCACGATGCGGTCGAGTTCGCCGGCGCGGACGGCGCGCATGAGGGCGGCGCTTTCGACCAGTTCGTCGCGGGTGGTGGGGAAGAGCCGGCCCTTGGGGCGGAGGCCGAGGGCGTGGCCGGAGCGGCCGATGCGTTGCAGGAAGACGGCGATGCTGCGGGGCGAGCCGATCTGGCAGACGAGATCGATGCTGCCGATGTCGATGCCGAGCTCAAGGGAGGCGGTGGCCACGAGGGCCTTGAGCCGGCCGTCCTTGAGCTGCTGTTCGACGTGCAGGCGGCGTTCGCGGGAGAGGCTGCCGTGGTGGCTGGCGACGCCTTCCTCACCGAGGCGGTCGCGCAGGTTGTGGGAGACGCGCTCGGCCAGGGCGCGGGTGTTGACGAAGACCAGGGTGGTGTGGTGCTGGACGATGAGGTCGGCGAGGCGGTTGTAGATGTCGTCCCACTGCTCGCGGGGGGCGACGGCTTCGAGATCGGAGGGCGGCGTCTCGACGCCGAGGTCCAGGTCACGCTGGTGGCCGAGGTCGACGGTGACGCAGGAGCGGGCGTCGCCCTGGTCATCAGCGCCGGTGAGGAAGGCGGCGAGTTCGTGGATGGGGCGCTGGGTGGCGGAGAGGCCGACGCGCTGGGGGCGGCGGCTGGAAATGTGGTTGAGGCGCTCGAGCGACAGCGACAGGTGGCTGCCGCGGCGGTCGCGGGCGAGGGCGTGGATTTCGTCGACGATGACGGTGTCGACCTGGCGCAGGGTCTCGCGGGCCCGCTGGGAGGTGAGCATCAGGTAGAAGGATTCGGGGGTGGTGATGAGGATGTGGGGCGGGCGGGTGACGAGGGTGCGGCGGCGGGAGGGCTTGGTGTCGCCGGTGCGGAGGCCGACGCGGATGTCGGGGAGTTCAACACCGCGCTCCTCGGCAAGCTCGCGGATAGCGGCGAGAGGGGCCTGAAGGTTGCGCTCGATGTCGTGGCCGAGGGCCTTGAGGGGCGAGATGTAGACGATGCGGGTGACGGGGTCGAGGCCCTGTTGTTCACCGCGGCGGATGAGCTGGTCGATGCCGGTGAGGAAGGCGGCGAGGGTTTTGCCGGAGCCGGTGGGGGCGGCGACGAGGGTGTCGCGGCCGGAGCGGATGGCGGGCCAGGCGGCGGACTGGGCATCGGTGGGTTGCTGGAAGGTGGCGGCGAACCAGCCGGCCACGAGGGGGTGGAACGCCGGGGTGGGGGCGTTGGGGGTGGCGAGGTCGAGGTCAGGCTGGGTCATGGGCGGGCATTGTAACCGAACAAGAGACGAACGATTGGCGGGGGCGGGAATGGGTGCGAGATGGGCGTCCTCGCGCGCAATAAGAGTCTTTTCTAAAAAACTCTTGAGGCGGCGCGGGGTGGTTTTTTGGTGGGTCTGACGGGCGGCTGGAGAGGGGTGGTTCAGGGCACAGATGAGGGTGGAGAAGCCCTTGCCGCATTGCGGCGGGGACGCCGGATCCACTGGACGAGCTGTGCACAGGTTCTGCCTTTCCCCCTGGAGAGGTGAAAGAGCGGCGGTCCGGGGGTGGGTGGTTGGTGGGCGGGTGAAGGTGTGTGGCGGGGTTGGGGCAGGGGACGAGTGGTCGAGGTGTTGCCAGGGCGGTGCGGCTGGGCCAGAGGCGGAAATTGGCGGGGGCGATGTGGGGAGCTGTCTCTCGGCAGCCCGAACCCCTCTGGGGTTCGGGCTGCCGAGAGACAGCTTTGGCGGATTTTGGGGCGGGTTGGCGACGAAGATCGGGGCTGTGCAGGGAGGGGTACGAAAGGCGCACGCTCGGGATGCCGGGGAGGTCGGGGTGGCCAGTAGAGCCGGGATTGTTGGGTGCTGCCGGCTCTCTCCCTCGGCCAGCTCAGGACAGGCTCTCCGCAGGCATGACGATGCGGCGCTGGGGACTGGGTGCGGACGGCAGGTATGGAGGAGGCGCCGAAGGGGAGCGAAAAGGAGACGAAGGAGCAGAAGGGCTGCGGGCATTGGGGGGAAGTTGCGAGTCTTACTCAGATAGTGTACATTGGATCAGGTCGCGGGGCAAGTCGGGGAGCGGCCGGTGGCCGCTGGGGTGTGCTCCGTAGGGAGCAGGCTGGGTGAGAGCGGTCGCGGCAACGGATGGCCGGGCTGAGCCGGCCTGCGACCGAGAGGTGGAACGGTGGTGTGTGGCTCGCGGCGAACCGGTTCAGGCGCTGTCGTCGTGGCGGCGGAGGGCGCCGCGGGCGGCGACGTAGCGCACGAGGAATCCCCGGGTGCGCGCCAGGCGCTGGGCGCCCAGCAAGCCGAGGCGCGCGTTCGGCAGGCGAGAGCCGTCCAAGCAGTGGCGCCGGGCGTGGTTGACACACCGTTCGTACGAAGGGAAGGCACTGCGGCGGCGTGGCGCGCGAGGAACCTCGCAGTGGACCCCCGGCGTAGCCCGAGGGTTACAACTCGACATCTGCCGCGGAATGCAGGACTCCGTCACGAGGCGGGGAGCATTGGCGCGTGGCGGCGGCGGGTTTCGTGGCGCCGCCTTTTTGGGCACAGCGATGCCTACACGGAGACTGGCATTGCTGAACGGGCGACAGGAGGTATGGCGTTGGCCAACGGGGTGGGAACAAGGGGCCAAGTCGTGATTGGGAAGCATGTTCGTGACCAACTCGGCATTGGCCCGGGGTGGGTCGCGATCCAGCGGACGGTGGACGACCGTGTCGAGATGGTCTTCCTGCCCCCCGAGCACCGCGAGTCGCTGAAGGGGAGCCTGGCTCCGCACATCAAGGCAAGCGTGCCGCCCGACGAGTGGCAGCGGGTGCGGGAGCGCGGCTGGCATGAGGCCGCAAGCCGGGGAGCGCTAAGCGCCTAGCGCCGGGTGAGCAATAGGCTCGACACCTCAATGCTCGTGTGGTGCCTCACCGGGGATCCGCCCGAACTGGCTGTCGTGAGCGCGGAGGTGAAGGACGGCGTCGCTCCGCCCTTGGTTCCGATGTGGTGATCGTCGAGACGGCTTAGGTCCTGATCTCTGTATACGAGGTACCGAGGGCGGCTGTTGTTGACGGTCTGATTGCCCTGCTGGGGAAGGCCCACATCGACACCTTCCGGCTGGACAAGGACCTGGTGCTGGAGGCGCTGCTGCTCTGCCGGCCAGCGGGCCGCGTCTCGTCTGCCGACGCGCTGGTGTGGGCGGCTGCACGGTCACAGGCGGACGCGACTGTCTGCTTGTTGGATGAGTGGTTTCCTGACGACGGAATCAGGGTGCTGTGATCGGGTGGCGACGGCTCGTTCTAGGCGGTCGGCGTTTGCGGTCGTCGGTTAGTGGAGGCGAGGGATCGCGGGCAGCAGGGGACTGCTGTGAGTTCGGGGATCGCGGGCGGCTCTTTGGAGTTGGGCTGTGAAGTGGACCGCCTGTGTGAGCGAAACGGAAGCAGGGCAGCGGGCTTGACCAGTCGATCGCACGGATAGCCCAAGCTGGTCTCGAGACGGCGCTAGCAGATCGAATTGGGTCGGTCAGCAGGCGTCGCAGCTGTCGAGGCGGCCGCCGGCGGCGAAGTAGCTCGCGAAGAACTCCTCAATGCGGGCCATGCGGACGGTCAGGGCCTGGATGTGTCGCGCAGGCCGGGATGCAATCGTTCAGGCGGGCTGTCGGATCACAGACCGAGTCGCCCCGATGGATTCTTGCTGAAGGCGAACTGTCGAAACGCGATCCGTCAGGGCCGGCCAGCCAGTCAATGACTCGAAGACTTTCCAGCTGCCGTCCCAGCGGCAACACTTCAGTAGATGCGACTAACGATTTCGCGCTTGACATCGTGAACTACTATGTTTCACTAGGCGCTGCCCAGCCCCCACCGGACGGCGACAGGACATGGCGAGAAGTGTCTCGGGTCACTAGCCTCATGCAAGAGCAGTCCGTAGGCGAATTAACATCGCAGTGGTCCCTGGCTGCGTCCGCGCTTAGGGCAGCCTTCAAAGGCATCAGTAACGGACTCGATGATCGTCGAACTACCCAGTTCCAAGGGAGTCACGCGAAGCGATTCGAAGTTCGCTGCCGCTTGATGACGACAAAACCAGCTAGCGCACGAGCGGCCGACAAATGCCCCACGGACTAAGCGACGTCGGGCGTACTCGAAGGACCTTACGGTGCAAGGCAGAATTCCCAATCTAGACCTACTTCACGAACGCCATAGAGGGCTAAACCAGCAAGCAGCCGAGTTTTTTGCCCAAGCCGCAAGTGTGATCCTCGACCAGCATCACCTTCCACCCATTGCTGCGAAGGTAGGGAATCACGGCAGCCCTGATTATCCATATGCATTAGATTGGTCTCCATCAACAGCTAGGGACCGTGACGTTCATGCCAATCACGAGGATGCGACCCGTGACGGAGCATATTCGCTGGCAATAGCTTCGGCGGAAGTCCACCTCGGACTCGTAGCAGTGTCGCGTGCCAAGAGCAGAAGCGGCGCAGATTACATCGTAGAGTCACCTGACCAGTCAAGTGCAATCTCAGAAGAGCTTGACTGGGAGAATTCGTACCGCCTCGAAGTCTCAGGCATCAATAGGTGCCAATCCAGCGCCAGCTTGGCATATCGCCTACGCCAGAAAGTTGACCAAGCTCGTAGAGGAGATTCTGATCTTCCTGCAATTGCCGGCGTTGTAGCCTTTAGCTTGGCGCAGGTCAAGTTTCAGTCGATCTGAGATGTCAATAGACGCTCACCGAGAAGCCGAACGCCTCATGTCTGATGCCGATATAGCAAAGAGACTAGGCAGATTCGACGAAGCCGAACAACTGTATAGGGCAGCGGCACACGCCGAGTCTGTAGCGCTAATGCATGTCCCGTCCTCCCGTCCACGAACCAGAGGGATATTGGCCGTGAGCGAAATCTCTTTGTGGGAAGCTGGAAGGGAGTGGCTAACCTGCGAGAAGCGTGCCTATCAGCTTCTTGCATCCGCGGGACTACCTGACTTTGCGATGTCAGCACTACTGGACGCAGCACTCAGATCTCGCCGTGCGCAGCAGAGCCAATTGGCCAACCGTGAAATAAGCACCGACTCCCTAACCGTGTCCCTCAAGGGTATGGAGGTTAGAGCGGGCGGTCTTGTACCTATGGATCTTGTATTACCAAAACTCCAACAAATCAAGAATTATTCAATTCGCGTAGCTGAAATGGTGTCCGGAATCTCCTTTCGCAAGAGAGGTGGCCCCGGTCCCGAGCTTCAATCGTCAGTTTCTACACTCATCGCACCGGCTGTACCAGGTAGCTACAGCTTTGACGTGTACATCGAATCTGCATTGCAGACGAGTCTCCCTGGATTCGCAGCTACCATTGATCCAAATGCTGTCATTACCAGTTCTTTCGATATACTCCGAACGCTTGGATCAGGAGACATTGATCGATTCCGCTACGATGTTCGGGATACTGACTATCAAAACCTATTCTTGAGGATGGTCCGAAACATTGCACCGACCGGAAAGGATATATCGGAGATTGAAGTCCTGCATGGATATGACTACGAACCGGTGTTGCTACGACGGTCAGTGCGTTCGCCGATAGATTCCGTGTTGAGGTCGACTTATCAACAGACGGCTAAGGACAGAAGACTTGAGCGAATCGGTGTTCTCCGAGCGCTACATCTCGATGATGGCTGGATTGTATTGGTTAATCAAGGCAAGGAACAGAGGTGCCGTATTGAAAGAGATAAGGTTCTTGACGATGTCGTTGGCCCCCTTGTAAATAAGCGCGTACGAGCTCCCGGGATTTGGAGATCTGGAAACTTTCACGCTACCGATATAATTGAGCTCGAGGATGCGGAGGAAAGCGGCGATATTGAAGGTCAGTCTGCGGGCCAGCTTACAGCATATCAACATAAACTCATTGACTGAGAGTGTAAGTCTGAGTGTCTAGCGTATCGCCTCTCAGTCGCCAGATTTGAATAGTCTTTACGTTGGCGATTCTTGAGCATCAGATCGTTGTAGTTTGACCATCGGCAAGTCAGGCCAGACCATGGATCAATACCGAATTAGCTAGAGGTATTTTCGGCAGTCTCAGTCAGTTTCCAATTGGCTGAATTAACGTCGAGCAATAGTGTGAGTCGCCTCCCGTGGGGTTGGCAGCTGAGTCTTGGTCTGTTTGTCCCGGAGCTTGGCGAGATTGATTGGTGATCGAGATATTTCTTTGCCGTAGGACAGCCCAGGCAGGTTCACTTTGAATCACAGAGACTCGTCAGCCATCACGCCATAGTCGCTAGTCGTCTCGATCCAGTTCGGCCCAGCCCTCGTAACTTGATACCTGCTCGTGTTGAGAGTCGTCCAGCAGCCAGTTTGGTCGGCACTCAATAGTGCTTGCCGCTGCGTGTTCCTCGGTGTGCTCAGGGCAAGGACTTCGCTGTTCAGATGAGGCGGCCTGGGATGGTTGCCTGCCGGTGGGAAGTGGTTCGGCGCGGCCAGGCGGAGAGCCGTGTCGGGCTCAACATGAACGGATAGGTGCCGTCGGCATGTCTCAGCGGATTGTCAGGCGGCGATTGTGTTTTCCCAGCGGAGGGCCGCTGTGAGGTCTTGGGTGGTTATGTCGTAGGAACGGGCTACGAGGCCTGGCGGATCGCCGCCGCGGATCAGGCTCCAGACGGCGCGGGTGGGGATGCGGGTGTCCTGGATGCAGGGTTCGCCGAATTGCACGGAGGGGTCGAGCATGACGCCGGGCTGGGGCGACCATTTGCTGGCGACCTGGTCCTGGAACTGCAGTCCGCTGACGGGAATGAGGTAGGCCTTGAGGATGGACATGGCGAGCTGACCATGCTGGCTGGCCGCGATGAGCCGTTCGCCGAAGCCCGCCAGCACATCGGACTGGTCGGTCCATAGCTGTTCGGTGGCGAACGGGCGCTGGCAGCCGGTGTGCCGGCGCAACCACGTCTCGGCGGTGTGGATGCGCGGCCAGGAGACGCCGGCGGCACGGAGCGCCGCGATGACACGCATGGACACCAGGTCTTGAAAGGCGATGGTCAGATCCCGGCCGGGCACGTCAGACAGGTCCGGATGCGCCAAGCCCTTGCGGATCCAACGGATCAGGTGCCGCGAGGTCACCGGGTAGGCCCGGTCGGCCGCACGCGCGGCCAACAGGTAGCGGGCCGCGGTGGGCGAAGCGTAGATGCCTTCGTACACGCCTATTGCCTGAGCGACGGGAGCGTCTCCATCTGGCTGAGGAGTCGAAGTCTCGTCACCAGCGTAACGCGCGAATGGCGGCGGGCTGTCAGTTGGTTGCAGGTGGGTGGAAGGGTGGGTCGTAGGGCCAGTCCTTGATGTGCTGGGTGTCGCGGAGGTGGGTTTCGTGGCGCCAGAGGACCTAGTGCCAGTCGGGGCGGCGGGGTTGGACTTTGTGGTTGTGGATGAGGGGCTCGGGGGATTTGTTCGAGGGTGATGCGGCGGGTTGGGAGGTGGAGGCGGTGGAAGGGTCGTTTAAGCGCGTAGTGGTCCGGCGCTGCGTAGACGTGGAGGTGACAGCGCGGATATGACGGCGGTGCTCCACGGTTGTACTCGTAGACAAAGAGCGGCTTCGGGTCGTCGAGATCATGGCCAGCCTGGTACCGATAGGCCGATAGCAGGGTTTGGAGGCGTGGCGGGCCGGCATCGGGACTGCGATTCACGCGCAAGGTCATTTGGACGTTCAGGTACATCCCATTGCTGAGCCGAGCCGGCCGGCCGCGACGGGAAGATTTGGAGACCCCGTGGCCAACAATCAGCGTGCGCATGTGCGCACCAAGCCAGGCTTCGCTTAGCTCGGCATCCGCGATGAGCTTGTAGACCTCGCGAATTCGCCGAAGGAAGTCCCTGGCAGCTCGCCGGTTGCTAGGTCTCGGTGGATTCGGCAACGAGGTCGGCGAGGAAGCAGAGCGAGTTGAACACGGGGTCGCCGTGGTATCGCTCGGACGGGTCCTGGTGGATGCGTAGAAACTCGTCGGCCGTCAGGTCGAAGAGCCGCCGCGCCTCTCGGTCAAGTTCCACCCAGACCTCTTCGCGGGACACCACAACGTGCTGATACTCGTCCGACAGCCTCTCGGGCCGTGCGTCGACGGTTGTTGCCATTGGTGGTGCCTCGGTTCGCCTGGGGTCAGGATAGCGCGGGTGCGGATGGGGTTGGGTGCCTGGGGGTGTGGTTCGACTCGGTGCCCATTCGACAGGCTCAGGGCAGGCTCGTTCGACTGGCTCAGGACAGGCTTTCCGGGGACTTCTGACCGGCTCGCCACGAGTGGTGAGGGTCTTGGAGTGTGGGTTGCCCGGAAGAGGCCGGTTGGAAACCGGCCCCTACGTGAGGAGGGCTCACGATGACGCGGTGGACGGGTTGGCAGGGTGCGCCAGGCTTGACCGGGGTGCTGGGTCCCGGCTGAACACGCCGGGATGGCGGTGGGGGCGGCGACGTTTTGGACGTGGGGCCACGCTGGAGCCGCGTGGTCTAGACTAAATGACCTGCGGAGGTTACGGACGTCCTAGGGATGGACACGGTCGTTCAAGTCATCGGGCTGACGCTGATGGTGGTTTCGTTGCTGGTCATCGCGGTGTCGGTTGGCGGCATGCTGGGTTTTGTGCCCCCGCCTCCGTGGTGGAAGGACGCCGAGCGCAGCCCCGGCGACCGCAGGTAGCGCCCGAGAGCACTTGATGCGGGTTTCAGGCAGCGTTTGGCCGTGGGCGCCGGTCATCCTGCTTGGCGTTACGGGTTTGGGCGTCAGCATCCTGGTGTGGCTTGCGCCAGTGCCCGCCGACGCCTATACGCCCGCACAGGAGAGCCTTCTCGCCATTGCCGACTGGATGGTAAAGGCGTCGGTTGGCGCGTTGCTGGGGTTTGCCGGGGGACGGGCCGCGGCGCGGCGCGCTGATTAGTCGTCCGGGCAGCTGCGGGGGATCGGTTCGCGGGTTGAGCGGTGGGGCTGTGATTCGACACGGCCCGCCGAAGACGGCGGGCCGGCTCACCACGAACGGTATCGAGCCCGGCTAGGTGTCAGCCAATCATTTGTGGTCAGGTAGGGCGTCGGCGTGGGTGAGGGTGGTGGATTTGACGGTCATGGCCTCCAGCCGCTCCGGGACGGGTTCGGGGAGGGTGGTGAGGGGGGTGAAGGTGAGGTTGTCGGTGAGTTCGAGGGCGGGTTCGGCGAGGTCCTGGACGTAGAACTTGGATGAGGGGAACAGGTCGCCGGGGTAGGTGAAGTTGGGGAGGGTGGCGAGCTCAATGGCGAGGGCGGCGCCGACGGAGCTTTCAAGCATGCCGCCGATCCAGACGGGGACGCCGGCGTCACGGCACATGTCGTGGATCTTGATGGAGCGAGTAAAGCCGCCGGAACGGCCGGGCTTGATGTTGACGTACTGGCAGGCGTTGATTTCAAGGGCCTGCTGGATCATGCGGAGCTCGCGGGCGGATTCGTCAAGACAGACGGGGGTTTCGATCTGGCGGGAGAGTTCGGCGTGGTCCATGACGTCGTCCCACTGGAGGGGCTGTTCAATAAATGCCAGGCGGAACTGGTCGATGGTTTTGAAGGTGTCGAGGTCGTCGAGGGTGTAGCCGGCGTTGCAGTCGATGTGAAAGATGGCGTCGGGGAACGATCCGCGGACGGCGTGGAGCATCTCGACGTCCCAGCCGGGGCGGGCCTTGAGCTTGATGCGAGGAAAACCGGCGTCGACGGCTTTCTGAATGTCGGCGAGGAGGTCGTCGAAGGAGTCGAGGATGCCGAAGTCGGCGCCGGCGATGACGTCGGCATCGGAACCGCCGACGAGGGTGTGCAACGGAGTGCCGGTGCGCTTGGTTTCGAGGGTCCACCACAAGAGCTCGACGGCGGCCTTGGCGAAGCCGTTGCCTTTGAAGGGGGCGAGGCGGGCGTCGAGGTCGGCGGCGGTGTCGAACTCGCGGCCGACGACGAGGGGGCCGAAGATTTCGCTGACGAGGTGGTAGACGGTGCCGGCGGATTCGGGGACGTAATGAGGGGCGCGGAAGGGAGTGGCTTCGGACCAGGCGGTGACGTCTCCAGAAGTGGCCTTGACGAGGACGGAGTCGATGGCGTGGTCTTCGCCGTAGGCGGTTCGCCAGGGGTAGATGAGGGGCATGCTGACGTAGTAGATGTCGAGGCGGTCGATTCGCATTGGGGTCTCCCTGAGGGCTGAGGGCGCGCTGACGGGTTTGGGGGCATGGTGGCGGGCGGAAGGGGTGGATGCAAGAGGGAAGGGGCGCGGAGAGAGGGAACAGGAGTCGAAGCGGAGGGGGAAGGGAGGGGAAGTAGCGATCGCGGGTAGTGGGGGCCGGAGGGGGCGCCGGTGTGGCCCGCGAGCCAGCGCAGGTTACGAGGTACGCGAAACCTGGGCTACGTGATACGAGATGCTGCACGTACGATGAACGGTATGCCCTTGCGTTGCTGGCTGACGACGCGTGCCGTGCGCCGGTTGGCGTGCGGTGTGCGGTTGTGCGTTCTTGCGGCACTGGTGGGGCTGGCGCTGGCCGGGTGTGATCCGGAACCGACCGCGCGCGTGCCGACGACCTCGCCAATTGAGGTTGAGGTGATGCAGGCGGCGCCGAGTCCGACGGCGATCGTGACGGAAGCGCCGCGGTCGGTCAGAGTCGACACCGCCGTGCCATCGAGACGCGCGCCGGTCCAGCCGGCGCGTCGCCCGCCCGATGCGGCACCGGTTGCGACAGCCACGGCGACTCCCAGTCCAGAGCCCACGCCGGCGCCCGAACCACTAGACGACGAGGCGATTGCCTCCCGGCTGCAGGAGGCCGCCGACCTGATTGAGAGCGTGACGGGGTCGCCGGCGGCGCTGCAGGCCGGCGCGGATCTGCGCGTGTTCCTGGAAGCGGCGGTGATTGCGTTCCTGGAGCGCTACGGCGCCGATCCAAGCGCGGCAGCGCGATTGGACTCCACGATTGGGCAGCTTCCGCCGCTGGTATATGACCTGGAACCCGACGGCGCCCGCGTAACCGCGGCGGATGTGGACGGCGACGGGACGAATGAGTTGATCGCGGCGTGGCACATCATCGGGGTGCCGCCTGCCTGGTTCGACCAAGTGGAGGGCAGATTCGTAGCCAAGGCGCTGCCAGTGGGTGCGCAGGCCGGACCGGCGTCCAGCGTTTCGCAGGTGCACTCGACGGCCGATCTAACCAGCGACGGCGTTGCCGACGTATTGCTTGTCTCGACGACAAGGGGCGCCAGTACGCAGACCGAGGCGGTGCGGGTGTACGCGTGGAAGGACGGGACGCCGCGGCGGGTGTTTGACGTCCCGGTGGTGCTGGGCGCCGGACCGGCAGCCTGGCAGCTGCGAGATGGCGCGTCACCTGCCGAAGTCGAGACGGTGTGCCCGGCGCTGGGGCACTTTGACGCGCCGCTGCTGCCGCATCCCGCGCTGCGCCGGACGTTTGCCTGGGGCGGGCAGTATTTCGAGGAGGTGGGGCGGCGACTGGATGCGCCAGTGTCGCCGCACGACCAGATCAATCGCGCGGAGGCGGCGTTCTGGGCGGGTCGATACGAGGACGCAGCCGCCGGATATCGGGCGGCTATTGAGGGTCCCGTTGCTGGTGGAGACGCGACCGGTCCTCAGCCGGACTGGGCGGGACTGGCCAACTTGCGGCTGGCGCAGATTGGGATCCTTGGGGGCGAAGCCTTCAATCCGGCGCGGCTTGACTCGGCGGTCGATCGCGGGGGCGTCATTGGCCTGATCGCGCGGACCATGCGAGAGGCGGTGGCGACGCCGGATCCGATGCGGACGTTTGCCGCGTTGCAGCAGATGGACCTTACGAGCGAGCCGCCGCCGGGCGTCCACGGGTCGATCGACTATCCGTTGGACGCCGGACTGGTGCTGGCGCTGGGGAAGGCGCTGGAGATCGGGCTGCGCGGCGTGGGGGGCGGGGATCTGTCAGAGGCCGCGATCGAGAGCCGCCTGGAATCCCGCGGCGTGGAGGTGCGACGGGCGACGGTGGGGGACCTCAACAGCGATGGCGCGCTGGAGGCGGTGGTGTCGCTGGTGCGGCATAGCACACGGGTGGTTGGCCCGCCGGTGAACGAGTTCTGGTTCGTGTTTCGGCACGGCACGCGCTGGGTGGCGCAGCCGGTTGGGCCGGTGAGCGACAACGCGTATCCGAATGGCACGCGTTCGATTAGCCAGGGGCGGGGGGTGTTGGTGATTACCGACTCGTCCGCGGGGATCGAGGGCTATCTGAGCTTTGACGGGCGGCGGCTGGAGCGCTGGGACGAGCTGCCGACGCTGGAGGAGCTGTATCCGGCGAATCCGTTTGATGGGCGGGGGATTCGGAGTTGCGAGGTGGGCCCGTAGTTTGATGCTCTGTGGGTGGGTTAGAGGTTTACCAAGATGATTGCGGTGGCGATGCCGATGACGGCCGTGAGGAAAATCGAGGCACCAGTGACCATTGCGCCGACGCGCACGTAGACGCGCTGCTCCAATTCCCGCATCTCGGCGCGCAGCCTCGCCTCCGTGTTTTTGAGGTTGGACTTCGTGGCCAGGTTTTCGGTTACGCCCTCGGCAAACGTGGAAACCAGAACGGAGGCCTGCTTCTCGTCGAAGCCGGCTTCGTCTTGGAGGCGTCGGGCCGCCTTGAGGGTGTCGAAGGTCACGACCATATGGACACTCTGGCGCTTCCCGGATTTGCGACCGCTGTCACGCGACAGCCTCTCGCAGGGTCCGGCCAGCTAAGCGTTGGCGCTGGTGAGGGAGGGGGATTGGCGGCTGGCGCGGGTTTCGAGGGGGTCGATGCGGCAGGCGCAGATCTTGTATTCGGGGATCTTGGAGATGGGGTCGAGGACGTTGATGGTGAGGAGGTTGGCAGCGGCTTCGGCGAAGTGCCAGCTCATGTAGACGGTGCCGGGGGCGACGCGACGGGTGATCCAGGCGCGGGCTTCGACGGCGCCGCGACGGGTGCTGATGCGCACGAGGCCGCTCTTGGGGATATCCAGGCGATCGGCATCTTCGGGGGAAACCTCGACCAGCGCTTCCGGGTAGGCCTCATCCAGGCGTGAGCGGCGGGTCATGGCGCCGGTGTGCCAGTGGTAGAGGACACGGCCGGTGTTGAAAATGAAGGGGTAGTTTCGGTCGGGGACTTCGACGTTCTCGCGCCAGTGAACGGCGTGCATGCTGGCCTTGCCGTCGGCGGTGGGGAAACTGTCGCCGAAGAGCCATAGGGCGCCGGGGTCGTCGGGGGTGAGGCAAGGCCAGCGGATGCCGCCTTCGCGATCGAGTCGCTCGTGACTGAGGCCGGCGTGGCTGGGGGTGACGCGGGCGATTTCGTCGAAGATCTCGGATGGACTGTTGAGGCCGAGGTCGCGACCCATGCGGCGGGCAATGTCGGCGATGATGATCCAGTCCTGGCGGGCCTCACCAGGCGGGGGCAGGACCGGCCGGACGCGCTGGACGCGGCGATCTGTGTTGGTGTAGGTGCCGTCTTTTTCGGCCCAACTGGATGCGGGGAGGACGACGTCGGCGATTTCGGCGGTCTCGGTCATGAAGATGTCCTGGACGACCAGGAAGTCGAGATGGCGGAAGTGGCGGCGGGAAGCGTGAAGGTCGGGGTCGGCCATGAGGGGGTTTTCGCCCATGATGAACATGCCGCGGACGTCGCCGGCGCCGGCGGCCTGGCCGATTTCGATGGTGGTGAGGCCCTGGCGGGCGGGGAGTTTCGTCCCCCATTGCTCTTCGAAATAGCCGCGGAAGGTCTCGTCTTCGACGGAGCGGTAGTCGGTGTAGTACATGGGGATGGCGCCGACGTCGCTGGTGCCCTGCACGTTGTTCTGGCCGCGCAGGGGGTTGAGGCCGGTGCCGCGGCGGCCGACGTTGCCGGTGGCGAGGGCGAGGTTGATGAGGGTGAGGCAGGCCTCGGTGCCGTGGGTGTGCTCGGAGATGCCGAGGCCCCAGTAGAAGGCGGTCTTGTCGGCCTTGCCGATGATGTGGGCGGCGCGTTCGAGGGTTGCGGGCGGGATACCGGTGAGGGCTTCCTGGCGTTCGGGGGTCCAGTCGCGGACGGCGGCGGCGACGGCCTGGAAGTTCTTGACGCGGTCGGCGACGAAGTCTTCGCTGACCAAGCCGTCGCGGATGATGACGTGGAGGAGGGCGTTGTACATGGGGACGTCGGCGCCGGTGCGGCATTGCAGGTGGACGTCGGCCCAGCGGGTGAGTTCGATGGCGCGGGGGTCGGCGACGATGAGTTTGGCGCCGTTGCGGATGGCAGCCTTCATCTTGAGGGCGGTGATGGGGTGGGTTTCGGTGGTGTTGGAGCCGGTGACGTAGATGACGTCGTTTTCGGCGATCTCGTCCAACGAGTTGGTGAAGGCGCCGGTGCCGATGCTGAGGCCGAGGGCGGCGACGGATGAGGCGTGGCAAAGGCGGGTGCAGTTGTCGATGTTGTTGGTGCCGAGGACGACGCGGGTGAATTTCTGGAGGAGGTAGTTGTCCTCGTTGAGGCACTTGGAGGAGCCGTAGACGGCGAGAGCGTCGGAGCCGTGGGTGTCGCGGATCTCGGTCAGGCGGCGGGCGACGTGGTTGAGGGCTTCGTCCCAGGTGGCGCGTCGCCAGCGGCCCGCACCGCGTTCGCCGGTGCGGATGAGGGGATGGGTGAGACGGTCGTCGCTCTGGGCGTAGTCCCAACCGAAGCGGCCCTTGACGCAGAGCCAGCCCTGGTTGACGGGGTGATCTTCGGGCGACATGGCATGGGTGATCTGGCCGCCGCGCACGTGGACTTCGAGCCCGCAGCCGACGCCGCAGAAGGAGCAGGTGGTTTCAACGACGCGGTCATCCTGGACGATGCCCTGCTTTTCGAGTTCCCACTGGGTGCGGCTCTTGAGGGCGCCGGAGGGGCAGACCTGGACGCAGTTGCCGCAGTAGACGCAGGTGGTGTCCATGATCCCGTCGTACTCGCGGGTGGAGATCCGGACGTGGAAGCCGCGCTCGCCGGGCTCGATGGCGTAGGTGAGCTGGACCTCGTCGCCGCAGACGTCGACACAGCGCCAGCACATGACGCACTTGGCGTAGTCGCGGATGTAGTAGGGGTTGTCGTCGATGACGGGCAGGTTGGCGCGGGAGGCCTGGCCGTTGGGCTGGATGTCGTATTCGGTGAGGAGGGAGGCGAGGTCGGGGGCTTCGCTGAGGTCGACGCCGGAGAGGAGGGCCTTGAGGGAGCCCTTGCGGGAGCGGCGGACGCCGTCGCTGTCGGTGAAGAGGGTCTGGCCCGGTTCGACCAGAGCGCGGCAGGCGGAGAGGAGCCTGGTTTCGCCGTTGAGGGAGGCTTCGGCGGGCGGCGCGTCGGTGGCGTTCTCGGCGGCCTGTTCGACGAGGCAGAGGCGGCAGTTGGCGGAGGCGGCGATGTTGGGGTGGTAGCAGAGGGTGGGGATGTCGATCCCGAGCTCGGCGGCGGCGTGAAGGATCGCGGTGCCGGGGGGCACGGTGATTGCGCGGCCGTCGATGGTGAGCGTCACAGCGTCGCCCGCCGTCGCCATGCAGAACCGCCCGCTGCTGAAGTGGAGCCGACTAGCCTACGCTACCGGGCTGATCCGGGGGCTCTGTGTTTGAGTTGGGCGGAGGCTGACGGCGGTTGGCAGGCGGCGGGGGAGCGCCCGAGCCGATGTTCTCACCCTTGTGAAAGATGAGCCAGAAGATGTAGGCGAGCCAGATGAGCGCGACTAGCACGACCGGGATGACGACAACGACCAGGATGAGGCCAGGATCGGTTGCGGGTGAGTTGCCCACCGGGGGCGTGGCGGCTGGAGTTGCGGGCGGGCTGAGGGCCTGGGCGGATGACGCGGCGCCAAGCAAGAGCAACGCCGCCAGTGGCAAAGAGAATCTTCGACCACGCATTCGAGAAGGCGACGCAAACTCCCTGACCTGTGGCATGCCGGAGGGCAGCACATTCACTCGGGCGGCGTCGAGTGAAAGGCCCGATCCAGCAGGCGGCGGAGGGGGGCAACGTCGGCCAGGCCGTCCATGAGGAGGTTGAGGGTGGCGAGGCCGACGAGGGACCAGCCCAAGGGCGGTACGCCTGCAACTACGAAGACCGCACCGGCGAAGGCGATAACGCCGACAAGGGCGTCGGCACGCAGGAACGAGGCTGAGTTTTCGGACGGTCCATCGGGGTAAAGCGGCGCGACGAAGTAGCGATGAAATCTGCGGGTGAGACTCCAGGCGGGGGTTACGGAGCCGGCCGCGAGCACCAGCACGATGAGCGTGACCAGCCATGGGGCGATCAGTGCCCAGGCGATGATGAGCGCGAGCCCAAAGGCTCCGGCCATGACCAACTGGTGGAAGCGGCGCTCGCCGCGATCAGTCATGGATAGACCTCAGCTTCGGCTACCTTCGGCGGCTTGCCAGCGACCGTTGCCTGGAGGGTAGCCCAGGAACCGGCGTGGAACGCGTAGCGAGGGCTCGCCAAGCGTTGAGGGTGCTGCGGCCAGGTTGCCAAACTCTCAGCATTGCCGAGACAGACCGGGAGATGGGGAGACTGCAGGACACATGGTAGCCAGCGCGCGACGGACGACGCTGAGCACCCGGTCGCTGGCGGCGCTGGCGACGGCGGCGATGTTGTTTGCGGCGTTTCCGCCGCTGGAGTGGACGGCGCTGGCCTTTTTTGCCTGGGTGCCGCTGGCCCTTGCACGGTCCGGGGCGACAGGGCGGGCTCGTCGAGGTTTGAACGGCTTGATGCTGGGTGTCCTGTTTGGGTTGATTGCCACGACCGTCAATCCTCCCGAGGTGGTGACGGGGGCGGCCTGGCTGGGGATCTCCGCAGGCGCAGGCGTGCTTTCAGGACTGGCGGCGGCGCTGCTGGATGTGCCGGCCGGTCCGGATCGTGTGATCAAGGCGCTGGGGCCGTGGGCACGGATCTGGGTTCCGGCGGTGGCCTGGACCGGGATCGAGTATCTGCGGCTGGTGACGACGGCCGGACACCAATGGGGAATGCTGGCGACCACGCAGGTGGACGTGGCGCCGCTGAGCGCCTGGTTGCCGGTGGCCGGGATGTGGCCGGTGGCGCTGCTGACGGTGGCGACTGGTCAGGCGATTGGGGCAATGGCGCTGGTGGGTCTCGGGCGCCTGCCGGTAACGCGGAGCCTGGCCGCTGGAATTGGTGTGGCGGCGCTGGGCTGGCTGGTGGGGCTGGGGCTGGCTGCCAGCAGCGACGCGCCGGTAGACCGGTCGATACGCGTTGGCATCGTCCAGACCGGGGACCACGTGCCGTCGCATCCGCGGACGCGGCCGCTGATCACGACGGTGCGATATCGGGAGCTGACGGATACGATTACGGATATGCACGCGCCGGCGACGATGAAGGCGGTTGTGCAGGGCGCCGAGCTGGTGGTGTGGCCGGAGGCCTCGGGCTGGGTCGCGCCGGACGATCCCAAGGCAACGGCGCAGCTGGACGAGGTACGCAACGTGGCCCGGCGGGCGGGAGTGCCGATCGTGTGGTCGTACTTCATCCGGATCAATCCGAACCAAACGCGGAACGAGCTGGTGCTGGTGACGCCGGACGGCCGGATGTCACGCCCGACGACGAAGGATCACCCCGTCTATGCGATCGGGGAGCGCAGCGTGACGGCCGGACTGTATGAGGTTTACGAAGTGGCCCGGACCCGGCTGGGGCTGGCGGCGGGGCCGGACGGGACGTACACGGACACGCTGGCTCGGCTGGCACACATGGGAGCGTCGCTGGTGGCGATTCCGACGCACGACTGGGCGGCGTATACGGCGCCGCACATCCGGCACTTGCGGCTGCGGGCCGCAGAACATCGGCTGGCGATCGCCAAGGCGGACTGGCGGTATGGGTCGGTGGTGATCGCGCCGGGCGGCGAGGTTGTGGCGGGCAGCTCGCTCGACCAGCCGCGGGAAGAGTTGGTGGTGGCCGATGTGCCGCTGAGTACGCCGGGAGCGCTCTACACCGAGACCGGCGACTGGTTGGGCGTGATGTCGCTGGGGACGCTGGGGGCGATGCTGGCTGGGGGCGCGACCCTGGGCGTGCGGGCCCGCCGGCTCAGCGCCGACCGGCGGGAATCAGGGACGCGCCCCAGCTGAAGGCGAGCAGACCGACGACGGCGAGCGCCAGGGTGACGACAGCCGTGTGCCAGCCCAATTCATCCAGGGTTGCGGTATAGGCAGCGGCGGTATGCAGGACGCCGGCCAGCAGGACGTAGGCGGCCAGCCGGCCGGCCAGCCAGCCGCGGGCCAGCATGTAGGCCGTGCCGAATTGCAGGGCGACCCAGGCCCACTCACGAACGAACACGAATGCCAGATCCGCCGCAGCCAGATCGGTCGCCAGCGACTTGGAGAGCGTGAGTTGCGCGGCGAACAGGGCGTAGCCGGCGGTTGGCGCGATTGCGGCGGCGGTGACCGCGCGCGGGTTGGGCGGTCGCGCCATGACGAAGCCCACGACCAGCAGCATGATCAGCTTGGCGAACTCGTCGGCGTAGGCGGCGACAATGGCCGAGATGAGGCCGACCAGCGCGACCTGATCGCGCATGGCGGACACGCCGACGTTTTCTGAGACGATGTCGAGCACGGCGACGGTGAGTTCGTCGCGCAGCCAGACCTGGGCGAATGGATAGACGACGACGCCGAGCAGCAGACCGAACCATACGCCGGGACGGCCGAGCAGCAGCGGGGCGCCCGCGCGGCCCCAGAAGAGCCCGAAGCCCAGCGCGGCGGCTACCGCCACGGGATGGGGAGCGACCAGAAACTGCCGGAGGACAGCCGGAAGGTCGACTAGCGCGTCAATCGGTCGGACGACGGATGGCCGGCAGAGCCAGGAGGCGCGAAGGCCGGGCAGCGCTCAGCACACGGGTGTGACTGGTAGGATTGGGGCAGGCTGCGGGCTCTGGCGCGGAGCGTCCAGGGTCCGCCTGATCGTTTACAAGTGCAGAGTCGGGGCGCGCCATCATGCGGGTCGGTGGGTGAGTGGCTAATACCACCAGACTGTAAATCTGGCGCCTTCAAGGCTACGTAGGTTCGAATCCTACCCGGCCCACCGGACGCCGCGCGAAGGGGCGTACGCTACCATCAGGCGTCCGGCGCGCCCGACGCAACGCGGTCCCGTGGTGCAGCGGCCTAGCATACCTCCCTGTCAAGGAGGAGATCGCCGGTTCGAATCCGGTCGGGACCGCCCGGCGCACTCGCCGCGCAGCGCCGTGGGCCCATAGCTCAGCGGTCAGAGCAGCCGGCTCATAACCGGTAGGTCCCTGGTTCGAATCCAGGTGGGCCCACCGGACGGACGGCGGGAATGGCGGAGTAGCTCAGAGGTAGAGCAGGGGACTCATAAGCCCTTGGCCGCAGGTTCGAATCCTGCCTCCGCTACCGGCCGGGCCGAGGTGGTGAAATTGGTAGACACGCAGTCCTCAGGAGGCTGTGAGCTTCTGCTCGTGCGGGTTCGAATCCCGCCCTCGGCACCATCAATCGCGCGCCTCCCGATCGATGGAGTCGCCAGGACATCAGAACTCCTACCACCAGACGCCTGTCAGTTCGGCACGGCTGCCTGATCCCAGGCAGCAACCCTATCCACGAGGTTCCGGCGAAGCGTCCCTGAAGTCGTACTGTTCGAACTCATGATGAAACTGCACATCTTCAACCAGGCCAATATCGAGATCAAAGTAGTAGTCGAGGATATATCTGAAATGGTTGACCGAGCTAATTGAAGGATAGAGATTCCCCGTGCCACTGCGCGGCAAGTGAAATGCCGCCAGAATTGCATGACCAGGACTATCGTCAGCACGTCCATGGTCAGCTGCTATTACGATAATGGGATCATTGTCGCTATGGCTTAAGATATTATCGACCGTGTCAAGCACCAACGAATTAATATATATTAGCTGACCGATATATGCATCCGGTACACTCGGGTCATGTGCCGGCCCAAACTCATCGTGAGCCTTTACTCCCAATACTTCCATCGTGGCTCCCGAAACAAAGTTGCCGTGCTGATCGAATGTGGCTGGACGATGCGGTTTGACTATATGCGCAAACACAAACTTGGGGCTGCTGCCTTCAATTTCATGTGAAAGCACGTCAAACATCTGTAGCGTTCGCTGCGGTGCATACCACGGTAGGGCGCTGTGATCATCTCGCAGAAACGTCTCTCCGGCAATTGCTCCCAACACCGTCGTCGCAATTAGCGAACGAGCGAATTTTCGATCAATTGGTGACTCATCGTCCAGACCTCCGTTGCTATTCCTCAGCACACCCGCAGGCGTGAATTTGAGCTCTAAGTCAGCGGAGGGTGCCTCGTCGCCCAATACGAAACCGGACTCGAGGTGGACGTAGAAATAGCCGAGATTCTTCAGAATCGCCACAAGCGCGTTTTCTCGCCCGACGCGTAGCAGATCCGACCTTGATCCCGGAGTTCTCTGACCAAGATCGTCAAGATAGGCCATGTTGAGGCTCGAGGCTAAGGACTGTAGAGAGTACAAATAGTTGCTCGTGGCCTCCGAAGCCACGTAGAACCCGCGATCTTCCAGCTCGCCGATGAACTCTGAATTATCAAAACCTCCGAGAGCGTCGCTACGCCCGTATGAGTCGAGAATGATGTAGTAGATGTCCGGCCGTGTTCGACTAACACTCGAAACACCATCCGGGAGAAGGTGGTGTATGAGATTGTCCACTGATTCAGAATTCGAGTCCGACGTTTGAGACAGCAACGTGCCCGCACTGCTCAGAAGACTTGCGATAGGGAATAGGAGCACGATTGCGGCCGTCATATTGAGAAATGGCACCCATGAGCCGATCAATTTCGCGGATCGGAGGACAAGTGCGACGGCGGCGACGCCAACCACAATGACAACCGCGACTAGCGCGCGCTCGTCGACCCGACCATCGAACGCGTGATCAATGTGGCCGTAGGAGAAAAAGACCACGATTACTATCGCTATGGCCGCCGCTGACACGTTCCATCTCGCACCGAGTGCTCGAAGAAGAGTCACAGATACTGAAACAAGCGTCAGAGCAGCAACAAGTGGGATAGCCGTCTCGCGAGCATCGAAGTGGACATCATTCGTCGCTGCGAAGTGCAGGATTGGCACTGCAACTGTTAGCCACGGGAACCACGGTATGGCGAGCAATCGAATCGCAGTCCCGGTCCCTTCGGCTGAGCCCGTTCGAGCACCTGTTTTGGCCTTCGCTTGCGCCCGCTTGACCAGTGCGCCGCCGCGAGTCTGAAGAGCGTGAGTAACCCTGCCAACCTGGCCGGTGATTCGAGGATGGGCAAGTACCGCCAGTAAGCCAATGATGCCCGCAAGTAATAGGCGAATTCGTCCAGACTGCTCGCCGAGAATCGCTGCACGCAGCCCGTTCCCAGTCTGCACATGCGCGAAGGCTAGCGGACCGATGCCTGCGTCTGCTGCGCCGTTTAGCGCGACATTTGCAAAGTTGGCACTTGGGCGAGCAAGCCCGACTACGACATAACGAGTCTCAAACGTTGCAACTTGCAGCAATAGCGAGACTTGCTGTCCGTCGGGCACGCGATAGCCCGGAAAATTGAGAGTACGCGCGACGGGGGTATATGCCGGTGATACATCAATAGTCGTCTGCCGCAGTACTTCGCTGGTTGAGGTATCTACCAGCGACGCCCAGACTGTAGCCACGCCTCGCTCTGGTTCGGCGGACGTCCAGATCTGAAGTCGCTCTACAGCTCCCCCAATAGAACCCAGATCCTGCTGCACGCCCCATCCGGGCCAGGCGACAAGGACATTGCCCGACGGCGCGCCGCTGGTCGCGGAAGCGTAGGTGACCTGCGGGAGCAAGCTTGCCCAAAGCCCAAGCGCCACAAGCGCAGGCACTACATACGCAGCGCTACGCACAGGCCTATCGATTCATCGGGTCAAGCTGTTCATCGACAAGCCCTACTAGCACCCGCGGCGCGTGCGATTTGACTTCACTCGGAGTTTCAGGCGCCCACCATACCCCCAGGCACTAGACGGGACGCAAGTTCGAATTCAGCCTCCGGCACCACGCGACTTAGTGCGCGTTTCGAGCAGTTGCGCTCCGATGCTGACGACGGTCGAATGTTGACCTTACATGTTCGATTTGGTGATCCAGGACTAATGCCAAGACTAAGTCTAACTATGCACCAAAAGATATTGGCTGAGATTAACAACAGGTGTCGTAGTCGATCCCCGCTGTTTGGCAAATGGAATGCAGTAAGACATTTATTAGGGCTAACCCAGACCTATTTGTTCCAAATATTATTCGGCATCATTATAATAGTGGATTTCCCTTTACCATACTCTAGAGTCTCACTAATAGTCTATGGTGGGATTCGAATCCACGGCGCAGGGGTCAAGGGTCGAAGGCCCGACGCCCCAAACCCGGCAAACCCACAACATCGTCAGCAAGTCCGTCTTTACAACCTGCCGACTTCCGCCTCGGCGGCGTCTTCCGGATCCCGACCATAACCCAGTTATCGCGACCGGATACTTCACCGTCGCGTCCTCGTTGAACCTGTGATCTCACGCCGCGAGACCCAATCACGTGATTGGGGGAAGAGGTGTGCCTTCGTCGGGGAAACGATAGAATTAGCCCTGTGACTTCATTGGCCGTTCTTCGCGACGGCCGGACCGGCGGGGGCTGGGTCTATCGGCGTACGTGTCTGCACGATTGAATCACCAACCTCTTCGCTAACCCTTCACGTCTCTACCCCGTCTGCCGGGGACCAAGGATCAGACCCAGTAACGAAGGCGGGATTGACCTTCGGCCATAGGCAGTTCGCGTACAGCGGTACATCTGTTCGCTTGAACCGATGACAGCCGCTTACCGCCAGGGTTTCCGCGCCGTCGCGGCGTGCTGCGACGCACGGCGATTACTTGCCATGTTTCTCGCGATCAACGCGCTGGTGGTGCTCGTGCCGGTTGTCACGGCAGTTGGCTGGGGCCACCTGCTTCCACCCGACCTGCGATGGCATCTGAACTTCGCACGCGAAGGCAGCACTGCGGATCGCTACGCCGGGGTGCTGTTCGGAACGGTCGCCGTACTGGCCGCAACGCACGCGTGGCGCGTTCCGACTCCACGCAGCGGTCCGCGGTGGCTCTGGATCATCGGCTGGGTGAGCGCGGCCGGGTTCTCGGCGCTCACCGCGTTTGAGGAACTGCACCCGCAGGTTGACGCCGGATCGTTCGTTGCCCCCCTTCTCGGGCTGAAAGACCTCGAGTTCCGGTTCCGCTGGATTCTGATTGCGGCCCCGCTTGCTATGCCGTTCGCGCTGGCTGCGCTCTGGGTCCTCCTATCGGCCCATCACCTGCATCCAGCCCGTGCGTTCCTGACGTTGGTCGCGGTGATGTTGGCCGGCATCGGTCTCGCATTGGACGCCACGAGCGGTGACCTGCTGCTGTATCGCGAGCTCGTTGAACGATTCGGGTTTCCAGCGGGAACGCCCGGCCTCTATGGGGCATTAGAGGAAGGCTTCGAGCAGATGGCCGCAGCAACTCTCGTCGTTGTGCTCATTGACATGCGGGCAGCACGCCCGCGCTTGTCTTTCCAACCTAGCCGGCGACAGGTGACGGTTCTGTGTGTGGTGTTCACCGCCGTGCTCGCAGCCGCGGCGATTCCGCTGTCACGCCATCAGCTCCTGAAGGGCGACGGCTGGGGTGTGGTCGCCCCGTGGTCGTATGGCGGACCGCTCGCTACGGTCACACAGGAGTTTCGCGCAACCTCGGATTACCTCGCGCGTGTCGAGATTTGGGCCTATGTGCAGGGGCCACCGCACGGCAGCTCAGCCCAGGTATTCGCCCGTATCGCGCGTGTCAATGACCCGCACCACCCCATCCGAGAGAGCCGCGGCGCAGTCCAAGGTCAGCGTTTCAGTAACGCAACCACCGTGTTTGAATTCGAGCCGATCCCCAACAGCGGCGGCAAGCACTACGTTCTCTCGGTGGGCGTGCTCAGCGGTCCAGCACCAACGGTCCACGTCGGACTAACGGACGGTGCCACGTATCCTGAGTCGCCTGCCATCCTGAACGGATCACCAACACGTTTCGAAGACGACTTGGCGATGCGCACTCAGTGGGTGGGGCGCTATATCGACGGTCACTTTCCGCGCGACCCGCGGTACTGGTTTCTGATTAGCGAAGTGCTGTTCTATATCTATCTCTGGACGATTCCCGTCGTGGCGGTGTGGTTCGGGATCACAGGTCCACACAGACATTCCTGGCCTAGATACGTCGGGTCGTTGATGCTGGTTGCCGTCCTGGTCGCGATGACCGTGATGCTGATCGTTCTGTCCGCCGAAGCGCTGCGGTCCCTGAGCTAACGATGGATGTGGGTGGCCAGAACTCGCCATCACCGGCGACCTCCACGTGATCCTGCGATCGACCACGCACCGCGTTCTACCGGTCCGCACGGCAACAACCTGTCCGAGGCCACGGAACGTCAACGAGAACAGGTGCGCGTGCGGCGCCCACACTGACAGGCGCAGGGTGCGACTGAGCGCTGTGGCGAATCGTTGCAGACTCCACGCGCCATCGCCTCTGAGGACATCCGCCTAGATCGGATGTATTCCACCCGACAGCGACCCGGCGTTTCCGAACAGCGACCGACTCCCTAGCCCTAACAGGGTGTCCTCGCGCATTCATTCTCACTAATCAGCGTCGCACATGATCAGAACACCCGGATCTTTCAGCGACGCCGCAAGCTCTCGCATGTCAGCCGCTACGTCCGCGGCGGCATTTGCGAAACCTAAACTACTCTCGTGAAACCTCGACATCAGCAAGCAGACCGAGATTGAAGGCGAAGTAGTAGTCCAAGATATATCGAAAGTGATTGACCGAACTGATAGAATGATAAAGACTGTCATTCCTACCATCTAGACTTTGACATGTAGTCCACATCAAGTGTGGATACGCACAGTCCTCGAGCCTACCATGGTCACTTGCAATAACAATGATTGAAGAGTCTTGCTGGCTGTCCCTAATTCCATAGATGTCTGCAGCCGTCCTAGCCGCCTCACTGGTGACACGTGCGCCGGAATGTCGGCGTACGCAGGGCATTGATATCGATCTCACAAACCCACAGCCTTACCGGTTGATCAAGACTCTGTCTAAGCAGGGCGGATACAAGCAGTCATCGTGCGCCCATTGACCGCCACCTACCAACGGCTTACTTCGACTGCCAATCATTCGCAACATGTAGCCCGGAAACGGAACCCCAGGAACTCGCCGAACAGTACACCGGCAATCCGTCTGACGACAAGAGTCTGTCGCCTGGCCGTATTCCACTTTGTCTTCGGCATAGCTTCAAGCCCAGGCCTATATTACAACTATTATCTACTCTCGAAAGTCAAAGTGATCGCTTGAATACCAGAGCTTTCGATCGTCGAGTAGACCGAAATCGAAATTGAAGTAATAATCGAGCATAAATCGAAAGTGATTTACTGAGCTAATCGTTGGATACAGATTCTCAGTACCGCCGCCGGGAAAGTGAAATGCGCTAAGAATTGAATGACGATGTTCACGGCTCGTACTGTGACCATGGTCGCCGGATATAACGATGATGGGCGGCCTGGCATGTCCGCGCAGAACACTATCGATCATATCCAAGACCAGCTTGTTGATATAGATCAGCTGGCCAACATAGGCACTCGGAACACTGGGGTCATGATAATTGTCAAATCCTTGAGCATCATCAATGAAGTTTCCCTCTTTATCAAATGTGGAGGGATCGTGTGGCTTCACGATATGCGCAAGTACGAATTTGGGGCCGTCTGTCTCTATTGGACTCGCTAGATAGTCAAACATCTGAAGCGCCCGGTGAGGCGACCACCAAGGATACGGTTCGGTATCGCCAAGCAGGAACTGTTGCCCGAGCACCGGACGCAAAGCGGTGGTCTGTACCAGCCTGCGGATGAATCGCGACGACAAGAGCGGGTGGGCCGCAGCGGCATCGGGAGACGAGATAGAACCCGTGGTCGCACGCACCAGCGGTCCGGAGGGCGTGAATGAGACGACCCGGTCTGCCTGGGGAGCAAGCTCCGTGGACAAGACGCCTGAATCGAGATGGACATACGTATATCCAAGGCTCTTGAGAATTGCACCAATTGCATGGAACCGAGCGATTTCCAGAAGGTCATGGTGCGTGCCCGGCACCCGGCGACCAAGGCTTTCGAGATAGTGCAGATTGAGGAGCGACGGCGTTGACTGGATTGTATAGGTGTAGTTACTGGTTGCCTCCGAGGCCACGTAAAACCCGCGATCTTCGAGCGCGCGAAGGAACTCCGAGTTGTCAAAGCCAAAATTCTCTGCCAGCGCGTCGCCGCGGGCGTACGAGTCGAGGATTATGTAGTAGATGTTGGGGCGCTCACCGGCTACTTCGGGCAATACGGGCGGGAGGAGGTGGGCCGCCAGATCCTCCACCCCGGCTCTGGCTGTCGGTGATTCCTGTGAGGTCACAGCGGCGGCTACCAGCGAAACCGCCGGAAACACCACAAGCACGGTGGTCAGAACATTGAGAAACGGCGTCCATCGGACGGCCACAGGTCCGGATCGGATCACCAAGAGGCCGGCGGCTGCGGCGAGGGCTACGGCAACTCCGAAGAACAGTCGATCGTCAAGCGTGGCGCGGATGAGACTCTCAACGTGGCCGTACCCGAAGACGAATGCGATCGCAACCGTGACAGCGGCTGCGGAACGATGCCAGTGCTTGAGCAGAAGCCAGGCACCGAGAACTCCAAGGGTCACGGCTGCGAGCGTTGCGACCAGCGGAACAACGGCGTCGGCAGCTTTGAAGTGCAAAGGGTTGCTGGCCAGAAAGTGCAGGATCGGGGCAGCTCCGGCGAGCCAGGGATAGAACGGCTTTGCAACGAGACGTCCGACTCCAGAGGGCGTGGCTGGATCCGACCCTTTGGCGCCAGGCACGCCGAATCGCTGCGCGTACATCAGCGGCCGTTGAAGCGCGCGCCAGGCGTTGATCCCGATCCGTCGAAGACGCAGCAGGACGCGGGGATATACGAGAAGCGCGACTACCGCTGACGCAACAGCCAGCCCCAGCCGGAGGCGGCTGCCCGGCTCACCAGCGATCGCGGCGCGGAACCCGCTGCCGGTGTTGACGTGCTCAAAGGCGAGTGGTCCGCTGCCAGCGATTGGCTCGCCGTTGAGCCACACGCCTGAACGCTCGACGTCGGGATTGGCAAGGCGAAAGACCACATGACACTTCTCGCACTCACCGACGCTGAGCTGGAGCACGAGGCGCTGGCCGCCTGGCACGCGATACCTGGGAAACGTAAGGGTGTGCTGGGTCGGGATATAGCCACGAGAAACGCGAAGCAACGATCGCCGCACCGCCTCGCGCGTGGACGCGTCCAGCAGTGCAGCCCGGACCGTTGCGTCGCGCGTGGCATCCGGATCCGCGGACACCCAGATTCGAAAGGTGCCCACGCTTCCGCCGAGCGACCCGAGATCTTGCTGAACACTCCAGTCCGGCCAGGCGATCAAGACATCGCCTTGGGGCTGGCCGCTTGATGCCGATGCATAGGTGACCTGAGGGAGCAGACTTGCCCAGAGCCCCAGCGCGACAATTGCGATGGCGGCCGAGCCAAAGCTAAATCTTGAACGCATACCTACCGAGCGTCCGACTATCTGCAGGAACCCGAGCGTACCGGCTACCGCCTTGGATCACAGGCTGTGTACGCAGCGCGAATCTTCGGGGGATCCACCGTCTGTCCAAGCTTACGTAGCGTTCTCAGCGCGAATCTCTCGAAACTCGACACCGCTCGAATCATGCTGGAACCACCTATTCTCGAGCATATCCAGGCCAAAACCGAAGTAGAAGTTAAAGATGGATCGAAAGTGATTGACGGAACTGATAGACGGATAGAGGACGCTACTTCCCTCATGCGGCAAGTGGAATGCGGCTAAGATCGCATGTGGCGACCCCCAGCCCCAAAGATTGCGTCCATGATCGCCGGAAATCACAATGATAGGGTCCTCACCATGGTTCTGCTGAATTCCATCAATCATTTCCAGAATTCGAGAATTGAGATAAATGATCTGCCCAATATAGGCACTAGGCACGCTCGGATCGTGATCGTCTCTGAACGCTTCGTCACTGCTCCTGCCGGGCACTGCGTTCCCATGGCGATCGAACGTGGCCGGTGGATGTGGCTTGACGAAGTGCGCAAGTACGAATTTTGGGCCGTCTACGTCGATGGGCTTGGTCAAATAGTCAAACATCTGGAGAGTGCGATTTGGATGCCACCACGGATACAGAGCGTAGCTTCCGGGTGCGAAGTGGTGACCGAGAAGGGGCCGCAAGGCCGTTGTTTGGATCAGCTCCCGAACGAATCTTCCAACTAGTATATACTCCGTAGTAATGACGGATCTGAATCCATCCTCCTCATCACCGATCAGGACTCCCAAGGGGGCAAAATTGACGTTAACATCCGCAAGGGGGGAATGGTCGGTGACTGTGTGCCCAGACGACAAATGGATGTAGGTGTACCCTAGTTCCTGAAGGATCGCTCCTGCAGCATGATGCCGGCCGAGCCGCGTCACATCTAAGATGTCATTTGGAGTTCTGGAAGCCACGCTATCGAGATATGACATGTTGAGAAGAGAAGCGATTGAATGCTGCGAAAACATATAGTTGCTGGTGGCCTCCGTTGCAACGTAAAAGCCGCGACGTTGGAGTTCACGCAGAAAGTCCGTGTTGTCATAGTCGACTAGCATATCGTGTCGTGCATACTCGTCGAATATGATGTAGTAGATATCGGGGCGTTTGTCGTTTGCTGGTAGCGGCATTGCCGGAAACAGGTGGGCCGTGAGATCGCCCATCGCTGTGGTCGCGGCTGACGACGTTCGGCGTAGGTCGTGCATCGCGGCGTTCGCCAAGCTAGTTACTGGAAAGGCTAGGAGTACGAAAGCGACGAGGTTGAAGAACGGCGCTCCTCGGGCAAGCGCGATGTTCGCGCGCAGGGCTGCGACGACGGTAATCGCCAGGAGAACGGTCGCCGCAGAGAACATCACACGGTCGTCGATCCGCCGGCCGAGGGCGTTCTCAACGTGGCCATAGGCAAAGACGACCACGGTGACGGCCGTCGCGACAGCGGCTGCGCGATGCCAGTCCTTGAGGATCAGCCGCAGGCTGACGACGCTGCCGGTCACGACGACGAGCGCGACCGCGAGCGGAAATACCACCTCGCCGACAGCAAACAGCAAACGATTTGCTGTCAGAAAGTGCAGGATGGGCGCCGCGGCGATCGGCCAGGGATACCAGGGCACCGAAAGAAAGCCCCCGGACGTTGTCGCCCCAGAGCCTGCGTTGGGCACAGCACGTGAGCCGCCGACGCGTCGCGCCCAGAGCACGGGCTGACTGGCCAGGCGCCAAGCGACGAGTCCAGTTCCCATAAGCGCACTGGCGGCTCGTGGATACGTCAGGATTGCGAGCACGCCAAGACCAAGGGCCAGCACGAGCCTGATGCGCTCGGCGGGCGAACCGGCAATCGCGGCACGCAGGCCAGTTCCGGTCTCCATCCGGGCAAAAGCCAACGGCCCACTGCCAGCGTCGGCGACGCCGTTGAGCATCAGGTTCGCGAATTGCGGGTGCGGGGACGCCAAACCAAAGATGGCATAGTTGTGCTCGAAGTCCGCAACCCTAAGTTGAAGCAGCAATCGCTGATCCTGGGGCACGACGTATCCGGGGAATGCCAAGGTGCGGACTACGGGGGTATAGCTTGGCGTGGCCTCTATGATCCACGCGCGCACCACCTCGCGGGTGGTCGCGTCAATCAGGGTGGCCCGCACGGTAAGGTCATCGCCGCCGGGCTCGGCTGAGAGGGAGATCTGAAAGGTCCCCACAGTCCCGCTCAGAGGTCCCAGGTCCTGCTGCACGCCCCATCCAGGCCAAGCGAATAGGACTTCCCCCGCAGGCTCGCCGCTCGATGCTGTGGCATAGGTGACCTGTGGGACGAGACTGGCCAGCAGGCCTGACGCAACGAGCAGCGGAGCGAGCCAGAGCACCCTAGACAAAGGTTCGGAACCCCTGCGGGGGCATGGGCAGCCGCTCCCTCAGTGCGGTTACACAGTCATCCCGCGGACCGCTCACCAACGGGTAGACGGCGGCTAGGAGCGATCTCTGCGATGCGCACGCCACGCAGACCAGAAATACCTCCAACGTCACGTTCTGCAGGCAAGCCCGTGGTTTTTCCGCTTCGTGGGTCGCTGCTCACCGGGCAATTGGGCGTGCAGCGTGAAGGCACGTCCGTGCATCACCGGGTGGCAGAGCTTATAGTACGCCGATGGCCATGGAATCCAACTCGTCCACGTCACTCTCGCGCGTTCGGGAGGCTCAGGCGTCAGACTTTGAGGAGCCGCCGGGGTCCTTGGGACGCCGCGCCGCTCTCGCGCTGCCTGTCTATTTGGCGGTGCTTGCGACTGGCGTGCTGGCACGGCGGCGGTATATCGATCCGGGGAGTGGGAGTTTTGCGATTCAGATCATTATTGCGGCGGTGCTGGGTGGGCTGCTGACGGCGCGGTTGTGGCTGCGGCATATGTTCTGGCGAGTCCTCGGGCTCGTACGGCGGAAGAAGACCGACGGGCAGCCCGCGGGCGAGGAGGCCGACCGGTAGGGTTGGATGAGCAGCGGGGCTGAGGGGCGCCTGCCGGGTTCGTTTCGGGATCCGGCAGGTTTCGTGTTTCAGAGGGACGGCACGTTTTATCGGCAGGTGAACCGTTCCTATGGGCCGACGTTCGCGACGCTGAGGGACTCGGGGCTCTACGCGTCGCTGGTCGAGCAGGGTCTGCTGGTTCCCCACGAGACCGCAGATCTCGGGCTGGCGCCGGAGCCGGACGCGCTGGCCGTTATCAAGCCGGAACAGTTGGGCTTTGTTTCGTATCCCTTCGAGTGGTCGTTCTCGCAGTTGAAGGCTTCAGCACTGGCGACACTGCGGATTCAGCGGGTGGCGCTGGGGCACGGCCTGTCGCTCAAGGACGCGAGCGCCTACAACATGCAGTTGCACAACGGCCGGCCCACCTTGATCGACACGTTGTCGTTCGAGCCGTACGAGGCGGGGTTACCGTGGGTGGGGTATCGGCAGTTTTGCCAGCACTTCCTGGCGCCGCTGGCCCTGATGGCGTACCGGGACGTTCGGCTGGGAACGTTGCTGCAAAGCCACCTGGACGGGCTGTCGATGGATCTGGCCGCCAGGTTGCTGCCCTGGCGGACCCGGCTACGGCCCGGCCTGCTAATGCACCTGCACCTGCACAGCCGGGCCCAGGCGCGGCACGCGGACTCTACCCGGAACCGGGACAGCCTGAAGGGACGGATGAGCCAGCGCCGGCTTGAGGCGCTGCTGGAGAGCCTGGAGTCAACGGTGCGTCGACTGTCCTGGAACCCGGACAAGACGCCCTGGGCCAGCTATGGGGACCAGTCGAGCTACAGCGACGCCGGGCAAGCGGACAAGGAACGGCTGATAGCCGACTACCTGGCGCGGGCGGATGCCGAGCCGGTATGGGACTTGGGCGGCAATGTTGGGATCTTCAGCCGGATCGCGGCGGCCAAAGACAATCCGGTGGTGTCGATCGACAGCGACTCGGGCGCAATAGATCTCAACTACCGTCGGATGGCTGAGAACGGTGAGCGGAATCTCTATCCGATCGTGGCCGATCTGACGAGCCCGAGCCCGGCGCTGGGTTGGGCCAATCGTGAGGTCAAGTCGCTGACCGAGCGGGGACCGGCAGGCCTGGTAATGGCGCTGGCGCTGGTTCACCACCTGGCCATCAGCAACAACACGCAGTTCGAGCGGCTGGCCCAGTTCTTCGGCGGGCTGGGGCGCCGGCTGCTGATCGAATTCGTGCCGCCGGACGACCCGATGGTGCTGCGCCTGCTGGCGATGCGGAATCACACGTTTCCGTGGTACACGCAGGGGGAATTCGAAGCTGCATTTGGTCGGCGCTTCCGGATTGAGCGTTCGGATCGCATTGCCGACTCGAAGCGTCGGCTGTATCTGATGGAGTCAATGTAGCGGTCGACTGGTTCGGACGCGGAAGGGGCACCGGCGTCCGCTGCATCCTTGCCGTCCGACGCCGGCTTCGCCCGCCTATGCTGCTTGGAACAACGATTTCGTGGCATTGACGGATGCGGGTGTCCAGGGCCGTTTCCCTAGTCGACCGTCGTCGCTTTCTTTGGGCCAGTGGTTTGGCCGCGGGTGGGCTGGCGCTCGCCGTGGACGGGCGAACAGTGCTGGGTGCGCAGCAGACGCTGCCACCGAACGCGATCGAGACGGACGACGGGGCATTTTTTCCGAGCAGCAGCGGGACGACGGGATTCCATGTCCGGGATCTTCCGGGTGGACCGAGTTTCTGGTCGTTCTATGACGCCGCCGGCGGTCACTCGTGGTACGGCCCGCCGATCAGCCGGGTGTGGGAGTACGGGGGCCACTGGTATCAGCTTTTTGCCTGCGCGCTGTTTATCCAGTCGAAGCGCGGCGGCGGACCGGGGCTGGCGCCGATTGTTGACTCGATCGTCAGCGGGCCGCCAGTGTCCAGCAGCTTTTCGAATGTGACCAAGCTGGAGTTCGACGGCTGGCCCAAGTACGGCAGCGGCCCGCGCGTATATGGACCCATCCAAACGTTCATTTCCAGCCGACCCGCGCTGCAGACGGGCGCGGCTCGCTCCGAGCCACGCAGCGCCTTTGGCCATGTCCGCAATCTGTTCGCGAATGTCGGGCTGGAGCAGGCTGGGGGAAACGTCCGACTTGGCGTATTGGGCCAGCGGTACCGGGCGTACTTTGCAGGCAAGCCCAGCCGCCTGCCGGCGGCAGCCACGGTGCCGGAGCGATTCGGGGAGGGCACCCAGCTCGAGCGCACAGTGGCGGGCACGCCGGCTGGCGCCCCGGGCAGCGCGTCGGGCGACCTTGCGGGCCTGACGCAAGGGCTTGACCGGGGGTTTGGGTGCACGCTGGGAAGCGAGCCCGGACGGGCCGGGGGCGTCGCGCACATGATCGGGCTGGGCCTGTCGTGGAGCCGCGAGCAGTTTCTATGGAACACGCTGCGGGGCTACAGCCCGCCGGCACTGCCGACCATTGCCACCGACCGCAACTTTCGCGTAACCAAGGAGATTGTGGGGCTGCTCCAGTTCACCCCGTCCTACGCGGGCGGGGGTCTCAGCGCGCCGGCCAAATACAACCCGCCAGAGGGGCTGCACCTGCCGGCCAGCCATCCCCAGAATCGTTTTGGCCAGTTCGTGCGCGGCCTTGTGGAGAGCCGAAAGCCTCTGCCCGGGGGCTCCACAGCTTCACGACTGAACCCAATCAGCCGCTGGATTCCGTGGAATGAGCCGGACATCTGTCATCCGGGAATGCCGGGATATGCCTGGGGTGGAGAGCCACACGCGCGCTGGATCAATCGCACCGGAGGGTCCGGCCCGGCCGCCGACGGCGAGCTTGACGAGGCGGGGCGGCGGCAGCGGCTCTATCGGCTGGTGCAGGTGGCCTTTGACGCCATATCCGCCGTCGACCCGAACGCGCGTGTGATCTTCCCCTCGCTGAGCCTCGTGGACACCAGTTGCGATAACTCCGACCGGCGCATGGCGTTCTGGGACGGATGGACCGGCTTCCTGGCCGGGCAGCGCAACCGCCAGGCCCTCGTGCGCAACAACTTCTTCTTTCACGACGTCTCATTGACGCTGCACAAGGAACCCGAACGGGTTGCCGAGATCGTGGGCAGGTACCGCACCGCGCTGGACAGCCTGTCGGCAACGGTGGGCGCACAGGACCCCCTGGCCGGGCAGCGCAAGATCATCCTGATGGAACTGGGACTGCAGGACGACCCCGGTCTTGGGGCGTACTTTGATGACGAGGATGTGGCGCACTTCACCATCCAGGCGGTGGCCAACGCGTTTTTCGCCGGCGCCGACGAGGTTGCGTTCCACAAGCTGGTGGACTACCCGCTGTCCAGCCTGGCCGGCAAGGGGGCGCAAACGGCGGTGCGGTACATGTCGCACGTGACACGGCAGCATCCCGACCGGCGCAAGTGGCCGAACATCAGTGGGGAGCGGGCGGCCAACGCGTACTTCGGGCCGGTACGCATCGACCTTCCAGGCCCGGGATTCGTGACGAGTGTGATCTACAACCGCAAGCGCCAGCCGATCGACATGACGCTCACGCTGACTTCAGCCGACCCCGCGACCGACCCGGCTGTCCACCTGGCCGACCACGCCGGCCGCGAGCGTAAGCTGGAACCAGGGACCTACCGGTTGTCCCTGCAGCCGCCCCGCAGCACCTTTAACGCCTATGGCAAGAACTGGGCCTGGGTGGGCGGCGGCACGCACGTGCTCCGCTACTCGGACACGGTGAGCCTTTCGACCGACCCGGCGATTCCGGAAACTACGGACTACTGAGCGACTCCCGAGCAGGCCAGAGCCACGCAGGCCACTGCCGTGCATTCGGCGCCGGCCGACCACATGGACGCGATTTGCGTAGTGACCTACGAGCTGGCCGACCGGCGTTAGTCAGGTGGAATCAGGAGCGAAAGGTACGTTGGGGGCCGCTAAAGCCATCGCGGTGGGTGCGCTGACCGCCGACGAGGCTGCGCCAGAGCCAGACGCGGCGGGGGGTACCGGCGTCGTCGCGCTCAACACGCACGCGTACGCCGCGGGCCCACATGGCGTCATCGCCGTAGAGGCGGGCGAGCGTGGCTTCCAGGTCAGCCCGCAACGCGCCAACGTCGTCCTCGGAGGTTACATCCACGGCGTGGCGGTGTTCGGGGTGGTCGTAGAGGCCGCGGACGATAGGCTCGAGGTCGCGTTCGGCGGTCATGGGCAGTCAGGGTCTCAGCCAGGATTGTGCCGGGAGGGATGGTAGCAAGGACGCCGTGCGCACGGTCGCTTAGCATGGCTGACTCCAGACATGGTCGGCGATGAGGGCGAAAGGACGAGTCGCATGTACGACGCCAACAAGCGCCGCGTGCCGGTGGACGTGCTGACGGCGTTCACGCGCGATCTACTGGAGCGGCACGGGATGTCGCCGGAGCACGCGGAGATCATGACCGCCAACCTGGTGGAGGCGGACATGCGGGGCGTGACCTCGCACGGACACTGGCTGCTGCAGCGCTACTCAGGCCAGCTGGACACGGGCGAGATGAATCCGCAGCCCAATGTTCGCGTGGTCCGCGAGACTGCCGCGACGGTGCTGGTGGACGGAGACTTCGCGCCAGGCCACGTGGCAGGCGCGTTGACGATGCGAGCGGTGATCGAGAAGGCGCGCGAGGCGGGCTCGGCGACCGGAATCACGCGACGCAGCCGGCATTTCGGGGCGGCGGCGCACTTTGCGCTGATGGCCGTTCCGCACGACATGGCGGGATACGCCACGACCAACGCCGGGCCGACGATGTTCGCGTTTGGTGGCCGCGAGCGGGTGGTGGGGAACAACCCGATTGCCTATGCCATCCCGGCCGGTCGCCAGCGGCCGCTGGTGCTGGACATGGCGATGTCGATGTCGGCGAACAGCCGCATCGCCATCTTCGAGCGACTGGGCCAGCAGATTCCCGAAGGGTGGGCGCTGGACAATCGGGGATTGCCGACGACCGATCCCAAAGCGTTTGCCGATGACGGGGCCGGCGCGCCGATCGGCGGACCCAAGGGCATAGGGCTGGCCCAAGTCGTGGACGCGATGACGGGTGTGCTGTCGGGCTCCGGCTTCAGTCGCTCGGTGGGACGGGTGGACGGCGACGAGGGGGCCATCTCGCACCTGTTCCAGGCCACGGACATCGGGGCGTTCATGCCGGTGGAGACGTTCAAGGCGCGGATGGACGCTCAAATCGAGCAGTTCAAGGGTTCGGCACGGGCCGACGGCGTTGAGGAGCTGGTGGTGGCGGGCGAGCTTGAGTGGCGGACCTACGACGAGGCGAAGGCGGAGGGCGTGGCCCTGCTGGAGCCGATCATCGCCGATCTGAACGCCGTCGCGGCGAGCAAGGGGGCTCCGACCCGGCTCTAGCCGAGCAGGGAATCATGCTACGGCGACGGGTTCAGGCTCGTAAGCCTCGATAAGCTCAATGACCTGGCGGGTAACGCGCGCCGGGGTGGACGCGCCGGCGGTGACACCCACACACATGCCGGGCTTGAACCAGGAAAGGTCGACTTCGTCGGCGCAATCGACCAGATGAGCGGGAGTCTGCTTGACGTTGCGCACGACCTCGACGAGCCGGTGAGAGTTGGAACTGCGATCGCTGCCGACCACCACCACCAGATCGCAGACATCGGCAGCCTGGACGGCGGCTTCCTGCCGGTCCTGGGTCGCGAGGCAGATGTCGTTGTGAACTTCGACGTGTGGGTACCTGGCAACGACTGCGTCAATGACGTCCTGCGTGTCCCAGATGCTGAGGGTGGTCTGGGTGGTGACAGCGAGGCGGTCGTTCTGAAGATCCAGCCGGGCGACATCTTCCACGGTGCTGACCAGGTGCACGTGGCCGGGGGCCTCGCCGATGGCGCCGTCAGGTTCGGGGTGTCCCTGCTTGCCCACGTAGATGATTTCGTAGCCGCGAGACACCAGGTCGATGATGAGGTCGTGGGTGATGTAGACGTCGGAGCAGGTGGCGTCAATAACCGTCAGGCCCTTGTCAATGGCGCGCTGCTTGACGGCGGGCGAGACACCGTGCGCGGTGAGGATCACGGTGCCGTGTTCGATTTCTTCCAATCCGGCCATGCGGTCGTCAAAGTCGACCAGCTGCACCCCGTTTTCCGCCAGTTCGTTGACCACATGGGCGTTATGCACGAGGTAGCCCAGCATGTAGACGGGGCCCTGGTGCTGCGCGCCGGCCTCGTTGGCGAGGCGAATCGCATCGACCACGCCGTGGCAGAAGCCGCGGGGCGTTATGCGTAGAACATTCATCAATCAGTCAGTCAGCGGTCCAGGCGGCCTATACAAGAATTGCACAACGGCACGTGGGGCGTTAAGCCTCGGCCAGCAACTCGCGGATCGTGTCGGGATCGGCGGTCGGCAGCTTGCAGACGAATCCGTGACACACATACGCAGCGGCCTGGCCATCGAGCGCCTGCCGGTCCTGGAGCAGGGGAATCCCTGTTGTGGACGCGTCGTCCGCCGCGGCCACAACAGCGCGGGGTCGATAGGTTTCGCGAACGACGGCGAGCAGGCCCTGCCGGTCAGCTTGATCGCCAACCAAGGCGATGCCAACGGGCTGGCCAACCAGGAAGTCAGCGGCGCCGAACCACTGCGCGAAGGCCGTGGGATAGCTGGTTGCTCCCGGGCCAACCGCGGTCAGCGCTCGCTCGGCGGCATCCAGATAGCGAGCCTCGCCCGTCAGCGCGTGCACGCGACCCAGGACGGTGATCGCCATTGAACCACCGGACGGCGTGGCGTTGTCCTGGACATTCTTGGGTCGGGTTACCAGTTGCTCGTGGTCGTTGCTGGTGTCGAAGAAACCGCCGTCGGGATCCTGGAAATGCTCCAGCGTCGCGTCAGCGAGCACCTGGGCCGCCTGGAACCAGCGGTCGTCGAAGGTGGTCTGGTAGAGCTCCAGTAGGCCCTCGGCGAGGCACGCGTAGTCCTCGAGGTACGCGTTAAAGCGGGCGCGGCCGTCTTTCCAGGTGCGCCAGAGCCGGTTGCCGTGGCGCCAGAGATCGGTAGTGCAGAACTCGGCGGCGGCCGTGGCGGTTGCGAGATAGTCGTCGCGGTCGAGCGCCCGTGCAGCTTCGGCGAAGGCGGCGATCATGAGGCCATTCCAGGCGGTGATGATCTTGTCGTCGAGCCCGGGCCGAATCCGACCCGCGCGGCGTTCGAACAAGCGCGGCAGCGCGCGGTCCGCGGCAGCCTGGATTTCCGAAGGGCGCACGTCGTGCTGATAGGCCAGCACGTCCAGATCCTTGAGCCGGCGTGGGATATTAACGCCTTCCCAGTTGCCGCGGTCGGATACGTCGTAGGTGTCGGCCACCAGATCGGCGTCGGGGCCGAGTACTTCGCGGAGCTCGTCCAGCGACCAGACGTAGAACTTGCCCTCTTCGCCTTCGGAGTCGGCGTCCAGCGTGCTGAAGAAACCGCCGGCGGGGTGCGTCATTTCGCGTTGCACCCAGTCGAGTGTCTCTTCGACGACGCGGCGATGGGCAGGATCGCCGGCGATCTGCCAGGCGTGCAGGTACACGCGGGCGAGCTGGCTGTTGTCGTAGAGCATTTTCTCGAAGTGGGGCACATGCCAGGCCGCGTCTACGCTGTAACGGTGGAAGCCGCCGCCGACGTGGTCGTAGATGCCACCGCGGGCCATGCGGTGGAGGGCACGGTCGGCGATGTCGAGCAGCAGCCCTTCGCCGGTGGCCAGGTGGCGGCGCAGCAGGAACTCAATGGCCATGGCCTGCGGAAACTTGGGCGCCTGGCCCCAACCGCCGTGGGTGCGGTCCTCGCTGCCGGCCAGGGCTTGCGAGGCGCGGCGCAGATCGTCGTCGGTAACGGGAGCCGCCGGCAAGTCGAGACTGTCGGCCGCCTGAATCGCTTCAGTTAGGCGGCCGGCGCCCGACTCCAGCTCGTCGCGGCGGTTCATCCAGGCGTCGTGGACGGCGGTGAGTACCTGGCGGAACGAGGGCATACCCTGGCGGGCCTCCGGCGGGAAATAGGTGCCCCCGTGGAACGGCTTGCCCTCGGGAGTCATGAACACCGACATGGGCCAGCCACCGTGGCGGGTGAGCAATTGGACCGCCGACATGTAAATCTGGTCCACGTCGGGGCGCTCTTCGCGGTCAACCTTGACGGAGATGAAGTGCTGGTTGAGGACGTCGGCGGTTGCCTGGTCCTCGAATGACTCGCGCTCCATAACGTGACACCAGTGACAGGCGGCGTAGCCCACGCTAAGGAAGACGGGCTTGCCGGTTGCACGGGCCTGGGCGAAGGCCTCGTCGCCCCACGGGTACCAGTCCACGGGATTGTGCTGGTGCTGGAGGAGGTAGGGGCTGGACTCGGCGGCGAGGCGGTTGGGCATCAGGTCACGACCGTGAAGGGCGTCAGGTCCTCAATTGTGAGGGCCGGACAGGCTGTCGCCAACGTTTGCGCACGGCCGGACTGCCCAGGCATGGACGGCTAGAGCAAATCAAGCAGCTGATCGCGCAGCCGAACCGTCTCGCTCAGCACGTCCTGGCCGTCCAACGACAACCAGCCGACGTGCACGACCTCAAGGGCAATGATTCCGTTGTAGTCCGCGGCCTTGAGGTCGCTCACGATGCGTGCGAAGTCGATCTCGCCGTCGTCGAACCCGGTCTGCAACTTCCCCAGGGCCGCCTGGCGGGCGTGCCAGTGGGTGCCGTGGGGGTGCATGACGGCGATCTGCTCGTAAGTCATGCCGTGGAAGACGAAGTGGGAGTGGTCGACGGTGAGCGATAGCCCCGGGACTTCGTCCAACATGCGAAGCGAGAGTTCGGGGCTCCAGGTGACACTCTCGACGTGCGGCTCGATGCGAAGCCGGACCCCGCGGGCGGCGGCGTGTTCGGCCAGCGGAATCAATTGATCGCGGCCGCGGATGAAGGCGGTTTCGACCTCCATGCCCGGCCAGTATTTGCCCGGGCTGAGCGATATACCGTCAAGACCGATCTCAGCGGCAAAGTCGATCCAGCCGGCGTAGACCTCGCGTTGGTGGATGTACTCCTCCGCGTCGGGCGTGTTGGTGATGTGCTTGTCCGTGGCCTGCGGGAAAGCGTCGTAGAAACGCATGCCGTGGCGCTCGCCAATGGCGCGGACGCGCTCGGCTTCGCGTTCGGGATTCGCACCGACAACATCGGGATCAAGATCGGCGCCGTTACCCAGATCCATGACGGAAATGCCCAGCGCCGGCCAGACGCGGACGGCCTCTTCCAGACTCAGATGCGGGGTGGAGAAGATGTGGCCGCCGAGTTCGATGGGCATGGGTGGCCTCAAAGGACGAGCTTCTACGCAGTACAGCCCGCCGGACAGGTTCGTGTCAACGTGAACTGAGCGAAGCCCTCAGGCGACCACTAGCCTGGAGTCCCGCTGGTAAGCCTTACTCATACCCTATTTGGCGACCTGGTCTGCCAGTCGAGTCAAGGTGCCGCGCCAGAACGCGCGTTTGGTCTCGACGTCGTCGCGGTCCGCCAGCTTGGAGTGCTGGACCTGGACGGTGCTCTTGGCGGGGCCCTTGTCCCAGAAGCTGACATCGACGTTGGTCTGGTCGTTGATCCAGGTGATGCGCATGGATCTGGGGCGGGTGGCGCGGCGGATGGTGATGGGTTCGTCGCCCAGCCAAGCCTGGCGTGACTCGTCGTCCTCCCAGGCCGTAAACAGCGTGTCCACGTTCACCGGCAAAGTCTTGCTGACGCCGACCTGGTAGCCGCGGGCCGTCTGGTGGGGTTCGCGAAGGCCGCGGGCCTGCTCGTAGGCCACCGTGACCATCTGGCTCCACCAGCCGGACAGGCCGTGCCGATCGCGAAGGGCGGCGGCAATCTCGCGGTGCGCGAGCCTGGCTGCGCCTTCCTTGTCCAGCAGCGCGAACCACTCGGCCCAAAGGCGACCGGTCTTGGCCTGGACGGCGGCATCGCTAATGGCCGGCTGCGTCATGGCGTAGTCTCCAGGACCGCCCGGGAACGGAAATGCTTGACCTCTTGTAAACCGAGATTCACTGGACGCAACTGCCTTGGCTCGGTACGGTGCTAGCGAACAAGCCGGGGGTGAAAGATTACGTGAGCCACGCATTCGGCGCTTGGACGGGAACCGGCCGGCGGAGGCTGGCTGCCGCTGTACTGATTGGAAGCGCAGCGCTCGCCTCGGTGGCGGGGTGCGGCGAGGCTGAGACCGAGGCCACACCAACGCCCGCGGCCACGCCCCCGCCCATCGTCACGGCGCCCGCCATGTCGCCGAGTCCCGCACCGATTCCGACAGCCGCGCCCGAGCCTACGCCCACTGCGGCTCCTACCCCACGGCCGACGCCGACGGCGCAGCCCGCGCCGAGACCTGTAACGCCGCGCCCAACGCCGGCGTCGACCGAGCCTCAATCCACGCCCGCTGCAACGGCGACGCCCGAGGCCGTGACAGAGACTGAAGCGGCACCCACGGTGACGGTGGGGACCGTTCTCCCAGACGTTGGCCTGAACGTGCGCGACGCGCCGAGCGTCGACGACGGCACCGTGCAGTACGTAGCCCTGCAAGGCGAGGAACTGGAGTTGACGGACGAGATCAACGAGATCGACGGCATCGTCTGGCGCCAGTTGGCCGACGGCAATTGGGTACAAGTCCAATACCTGGAGATCAGTGAGGCAACTCCGGAGGCCATGACGGAAGCCACGCCAGCGGTCACGCCGGAGACCACGGCAGAGACGGCCGCCCAAGCAATCGGCGTTGTGCTGCCTGAGATCGGTCTCAACGTGCGCGACGCGCCGAGCGTCGCTAGTGGCGTGGTCCAATACGTCGCTCTGCAGGGCGAGGAGTTGGTCCTCAGCGGACAATCCGTCGAGGCCGAGGGTGCGCTCTGGTACGAGCTCGAGGACGGCAACTGGGTCCAGGGTCAGTATCTGGAGTTCAAGACGTAGTTTCGAGCGTCTAGCGTTGGGTTGCAGGCTGAATTGAGCGACCTGGCGCGGCTACGAAACTTTGGGCCGACGACAGCCCATTGGCTGGCCGAGATCGGGGTTGTGACCGCTGAGGATCTCGACTCGCTCGGGGCGGTTGAAGCGTATCGGAGGTTGAAGGCGTCACGGCCCGCCGAGGTGACGGTCGTTGCGCTCTATGCGTTGGAAGCTTCGTGGCTGGACGTGCCATGGACGGATTTGCCGTTGCAGGAGCGCAAACGTTTGCGGCAGGCGGCTGACGACACGTGGCAGAGCGTGCGGCGAGCCCCAGGCGTTGGCGGTTGCGACTCCGGCGGCCCGTAGACTGGACTAGCTGCTTCAGAGATCAGGTCGCGTGATGGTGCTGCTGGGCGAACTGGCGCGTCGCCTGCTGACCAGCGTTATTACCCGCTACGTTTTCCTGTTCATCTCGGCCGTGCTTATCCCGTTTAGCCTGCGGCACCCGATCATGACGGTGGGCGTGGTGCTGATCCTGGCGCTGGTGGGGTACCTCTTGTTCAGCGCCAGCCGTCAGGCGCGCGACCAGGACCGCCAGGACTGGTAACCGCCGTCTAGAGCACGCCCTTGGTCAGGATCAGGTTGCCGTACAGGCGCCGTTCGCCGGTGGCCACGATGGCAAACGCGTGACGGGCCCGCTCGTAGAAGGCAAAACGCTCCACGCGCTCGAATCCAACCGGTCCGCCGTGCGCCGCTTCGGCAGTACGCCGAAACTCGGCCCAGATCTCGGGCTCGGCGTCGGGGTCGCCGACCACGGCCATTACGGCCGCCGGCTCATCCACGTACTCGTCGAGCGGCAGTAGTGACAGGATGGCCTCGGCGGCGCGGGTCGCGCGCACGTCGTCCAGCCGGACCAGACGCCGGGCGTTAGCTTCCGCCGGGAAGTTGGCATCCACGATGACCAGTTCGTCCCCGTGGCCCATCGCCGCAAGAATCCGCAGCAAATCCGGGCCGAGCAGCGGATCGATTCCTTTCAGCATGGCGTTGTCCTGATGGGTGCGCGTGGCGGCATGGTGTCACACGGGGGCCCGGCAACTGTACGCCGTCTCACCGAACGCGAGTGAGGATCGCGCTACGCTGAGCCGCCCCGTGGAAGGCGAGATCACCGTGCGGAAGCCAGCCAACTACGCCGAGATCACGGCGCGCGTCGAAGCCGCAGCGGCCGCATCGGGCCTCAGGCTCAGGCGCTACCCGATTGACGGCCTGGGGCTGGACTTGCTCCGGGTTGACATTGCCGCAGCGGCACCCGTGGCAGCGCGACTGGCGGTGTTTGCCGGGACTCACGGTGATGAACCGGCGCCGGTTGTCACAGTCCTGGAGTTCCTGGAGCAGCGGCTATGGACGCGGAGTCCGTCGGTTGCCTTCAGCATCTTCCCGTGCCTGAACCCGACGGGCTATGACCTGGGGACACGGGAGAACAAGGACGGGATTGACCTGAACCGGCAGTTCGCGCGGGACGAGGTGCCCGAGGTCCGCACGCTGCGCGCCGCTGTGGCGGATGACAGCTTCGACACCTTCGTTGACGCGCACGAGGATCCGGAGGAAGTCGGGTTTTACACCTACGCGTTCTTCAGCGACAGCTCCTGGCCGCGCCTGATCGTTGAGGCCGTGGCGGAGCAGGGGCCTATCATTTCCACGCCCGAGGCGGACGAGCATCCCGTTGAGGGCGGCGTGGTTGGGCAGGGCGATGAAGAGACCCGGGACGAACGCTTTCGCGAATACATGGCGGACGGCGAGTGGCCGCTGCCGTTCTTTCTCTACGATCTCGGGATCCGCGACTTCATGACCACCGAGACGCCCGGGATGATTGATCTCGCGACCCGAGTTGCCATGCAGCACGCGGCGCGCGACCGCCTGGTTGACTTGCTGACAGACTCAAGGAGCGCCGACACATGACCGATGGCAGCCTCCCGGTAATCGACGCCCATGCCCACGTTGGCGCGCAGCAGCCGCAGGACCACATGCCGGGCTACTGGCCGGAGGGCAGGAACGGCCAATCGGAAGGCGACATGCTGGCCTGCATGGACGCCGCAGGGGTCGACTACGCCGTGCTGCACACCTGCAACATCTGGGGCATGAAGTACGCGGCACGGATGGTGCGGGAGTACGGGGACCGCTTCATTGCGGTCATAAAGGTCGAAGGCGGGCAGGCGCACCTTCCGCCGCAGTTGGCGACGATCCAGCGGCACGTGGAGGACGAAGGATTCAAGGGGCTGTATTACGATCCCTGGCCGCCGTCGGATGACGCGTTTGCCAACTTTCATGCGCCGAGGTTCTGGCCCGTGTGGGAACTCGTCGATCAGATGAAGCTGCCGGTTTGCACTGTTTCGTATGGCACCGATTCGCCGGACCACTTTCAGGCCCTGATCAAGCTGATGGATGCGTGGCCGGACTTGACGATCACGGTCGTGCATGGTCTGTATGTGGGAATGAAAGCGCCGGAAGGATTGATCGACGCGGACGGCCGGGTGACGTTCGATCAGGGCATCATCGACCTGGCGAGGAACTATGACGTCAACCTGGAGATTCTGGCGGGCTACCCGGGCGCCTGGTGGGGTCCGGACGACGTAGTGCTGCGGGCGCTCTACGACACGTTTGGGCCGCGCAAGCTGATCTGGGGGTCCGAGTTCACGAAGGCCAATGCCCTGACGCAGGAGCAGGCGCGCTCACCGGAGTATTACGCCAACCAGGTCAACTACCTGCGGGATCACTGCCCGTACATCCCGCCGGAGGACCGGGCCTGGATCATGGGTGGAAATACGGCGCGCATCTACGGCGTGTAGCCGTCGAACGGGCGACCACACGCAACGTGCCGCTCATGCGGGCTCGGTGACTGTGTAAGAGGCCTTACCGAGAACATCCGCCCGGTGCTGCATAGACTGCAGGGACTGCGTTGCGCAAAGGTGGGCACATGCCATCGTCAAAGGTTCGACGGCTCATCCGACTACTAGCTGTCTGTCTCTGGCTGCCGCTGGCAATCCTGGTGCTCTCAGTGATTCGCTTCGGCGGTTTGCCAACCGACTCCGGCCTCGGCGGACCATTGGCCGTCGGCGCCATGGTTGGGTCCATGGTCCTCTTTACCTGGATCGCGGCGATGCCGCTGACCGTGGCGTTGGCGCTTCTATATCGTCGTGCGCGCTTCGTGGCCTACGTGTGCGGAGCGGTGCTTGCGCCGATTACGGTATTCGGGGCGATAATCGGCGGCCTGTTCGGACCCATTGGCATCGTGGCCTACGCGCTGGTGTTCTCCGCGCCGGCTTGGATCGCCCTTGGCATCACGACGCTGATTCAGCGAGGGCGGACGAACACGAGGCCGGCGGCAAGCGCCTAACCAAGCCCATTCGGACCCGGGCCGATCGGTGCTCGGGCCGAAACGACTAGACCGTGAAGTCCGGCCGATGCGTGTGGTGTGCGGTGGCTTGTTGGAAGGCGCGGCCGATTTGGAGGACGGTGGCGTCGTCGTGCAGGCGGCCGACGATTTGGAGGCCGACGGGTAGGCCGTCGGCGAAGCCCATGGGGACGACGAGCGCCGGATGGTGGGACGCGTTGAACAGCGAGGCGTGGTACGTATCGTTGGCGCGGGCGTCGAAGCGCTTGATGGGTTCGGCCGGGTACGGATAGGCGGGACTGAGCAGGAAGTCGCGGGACTCCAGGGCGTCTGATACCGCGGCCTCGATGGCCGCCCGTGCCTCGAGTCCCCGCAGGTAGTCGAAGGCCGTGGCGTCGGCACCGACGTTGAGGCGTTGATGGATGGACGGGTCTATCGAGCTGAAGTCGCCGTCGAACATCTCGTGAATGCTGACGTAACCCTCGGAGCGGGAGACGACCTGGGCGGCTCTCGGATCAAGGGCTGTGGGCAACGACCAGGAGTCGGTCCGGACGTCAAGACTCCGAATTGCCTGGACGGCATCGGAAAACAGCTCGCGGATTCGCGGCAGTGCGTCTTCTGCCAGGTCCTGGATGATTCCGGCGCGATAGCCGCCGACCGGGTCGTCGAGGGCGGTCGTGAATTCTCCGGCGGGTTGCGTGATCGAATCCGGGTCGTTCGGGTCCGGTCCGGCCATTGCTTCCAACATGAGGGCGCAGTCGGCGGCGGACCGGGTCATGGGTCCGATGTGATCGAAATTGCGGACCAGCGGGCGGACTCCGGTGCGGCCGACCAGGCCATGGGTGGGCTTGAGTCCGGTGATGCCGGTCATGTGCGAGGGGATGCGCACCGAGCCGCCGGTGTCGGTACCGAGCGCACCAAGCGCCATTCCAGTGGCGACGGCGGCAGCCGAGCCGCCGGACGATCCGCCAGGATGCCGGCCAAGGTCCCAGGGGTTGCGGGTGGGTCCGAAGTGTGGGTTGTCGGTGGTAATGCCGCGAGCCAGTTCGTGGGTGTTGGTCTTTCCCAGGATGACGGCGCCGGCTTGCCGTAACTGCTGGACGACGTGCGCATCAGCGTCTGGGCGATGGTCGCGGTACTTGATGGATCCATACGTCGTCACCACGCCAGCGGTGTCGATAACGTCCTTGATTGCGACGGGGATTCCGTCCAGTGGGCCACGACGTTCACCCGCTTTGGATCGGGCGTCGGACGCCCGTGCGTCCGTCCGAGCGGAGTCCGCCATAACGCAGGTGTAGGCGTTGAGTGTTGGATTGAGCCGCTCGATGCGGTCCAGGAGGGCCTCGGTCAGGGCCAGCGATGACAACTCGCCACCGGCAAGCGCCGCCGCGACCTCGCCGATTCCGAGATTGCCCACGTGCGTTCCGTCGGCCATTGGCGTCGTGCTCTACGAGTCCGGATAACCGCGAACTACGGTATCAGCCGGCGACGGCCGCTGTTCCATCCGGCCTGCGAGTGTCAGAATCGGCCGGCCGACGCCTGCGGATTCGAAGCCCCATGTCTAATCCCCATGCCGACGAACTGCTTGAGCGCGGCGTCACGCTGATTGAAGGCGTGATCCCGGCGGGCGATGTGCCTGAAATCCGTGACCGGGTTCGCGACGACATCATGGCCAACAGCGACATCGACATCCCGGCGCTGGGCAAGACCTCCAATCTCTTGCGGATCAACCAAGACCTGGCGCCGTACCTGGCTGAGCCGCGGCTGACGGCGGTGCTGGACGCCACCCTGGGCCCGGGCTTTCGCCTGTCGTTCTTCACGGGCTTCGTGACCGGACCGGGACGAACGCGCGACGTGTGGCATGCCGACTGGCCGTATAACCAGGAGCACAACACGCGGATTCCGGCGCCGTATCCGGACATTCCGCTGCACTTCACCACGTTCTGGATGTTGACGGACTTCAAGGTTGAAAACGGGGCCACGATCATCGTGCCGGGCAGCCACAAGCTGCACGATCATCCGCGCGATGGCGGTCCTTACGGCGACGCGATGACACCGCGCGGCGACGAGGAGCGGTTGCTCGGTTCAGCCGGGTCGGTGGGCATCGTGGACAGCCGCGTCTGGCACGCCGTGTCGCCGAACCTGACGGATGAGGACCGGGTGGCCGTGGTGATCCGCTATGCCACGTGGTGGCTCAACTTGAATCCGACACGCACGAGCTCACAGGAATACGACCCGGCGTACCACAAGTCGCGGATCGACGACCTTCCCGAGGACGTATACCTGGACCTGCCGGCCGAGGTGCAGCCGCAGGTTCGGCACTTGCTGCCGCCGGGGGCGGCGGCGCTGGCGTAAGACGCTCAATGCCGCCGGGGCGCCTGGCTACCCGACGGTGCCGTCGTCGCGCCGGTGCAGCATGACGGGGTTACCGTCCAGATCGGTGACGATTGCAATCGTGCAGGTGCCGCTTTCGAAGGGCTCCATGGCGACGCTGCCGCCCGCTTCCTGAACTCGCTCGGCCATGGCGGCGACGTCCTCACAGGCAAATGCCGTGGACGGGCGCATACCGGCGTCGGGCGCCGCGATTTCGGCGTTGTCCTCCATATGCAGCGCAACGGTCGTATTGCCGGCCTGCAGTTCACCCCACATGCCGCCCACGCTGAAGAGAGGCGTTAGGCCCAGTACGTCGCGGTAGAAGGCGGTGGCCTTTTCGAGGTCGGAAACGGGGAAATAGACGTAATCAACACCAAGAACTCTCATTACAGTCCCCCGGGGTTCGCTGGAACTTGGGATATCAGACGCGCAGCTTATGCCACGGACAAGGAGCGGGTTCAGGAAGGTTTGCGACGGTGCGACCAATACGCGGCGGGCATCATTGCGCGTCGCGGACAAGACTAAGGAACAGGCAGATGGCGAACCCCGTGGTGCACTGGGAAGTCAACGGTAAAGACGGCCCGGCGCTGCACAAGTTCTTCGGCGACCTCTTTGACTGGGAGGTCCTGGCCGACAACCCGATGGGTTACGGACTGGTGAATCAGGATCCCGAGTGCCCTAACAGCATTGGCGGCGGCATCGGCCAGACTTTTGATGGCTCGGCCGGGTTCGTCACGTTCTACGTGGAGGTCGAGGATGTCACGGCAACCCTGGAGAGGGCGGCCGGCCTGGGCGGCAGCATCCTGATGCCCGAAACCAACGTCATGGAAGGCGTGACCATCGGCCACTTGGCCGACCCGGAAGGTCACATTATCGGCCTGTTGAAGAAAGAGCCGATGTAGCTCGTTACGCCAGCGCCCGGAGCGCCGACCTCGAGACGCACCGGTAGCTGGTCCGCTGACGGCTAGACTGGGTCTACGGCGGTAACGTCTGGAGGGGACCATGGTTCGCGCAGCGTTTATTGGCGCCGGCGGCAGGGCCACCAGCGCGCACTATCCGGCGATCGATCGAGCCCATCGACGAGTCGAACTGACGGCGATGTGCGAGCTGGACGAGGACCGGCTCGCGACGACCGCCGACCAGTACGACATTGAGGGCCGCTATAGCGACTTCCGGGAGATGCTGGAGCAAGAGACCCCCGAGGTCGTCTACGCGGTCACGCGACCGCCCGACATCGCGGACATCGCGGTCGAAGTCCTGGCGTCCGGCGCGCACCTCTTCGTCGAAAAGCCGCCTGGTGTGGGTTCGGCGGACGCCGAGAAGATTGCCGCGGCAGCGGAGGCCAACCACCGCATCGTCTGCGTGGGCCTGCAGCGCCGCTGGACGCCGATGATCCGGGCGGCACGGGCGCGCGTCGAGGCAAACGGCCCGGTGATGCTGGCCAGCGCCGGCATGAGCAAGAACCTGATAGAAAACGACCAGGGCGGCCGCGAGTTCAACCGTCTCTACGAGCAAGACATTCACATGGTGGACTGGCTACGGTGGCTCTGCGGGGGGACCTGGGACCAGGTGCTGACCCGTGGCGACGACACCTACACGGGCTGGATGAACACCTACAACTCCATCATCCACTTCACCAGCGGGGCGGTCGCGGTGCATTCAGTGACCGGTCACGCCGGAGCTCGGCATTACCGGATCGAGATGCACGGTAACGGGGTCAGCGCATATCTGCTGCCGCCGATCCATGGGCAGATCTACGCCGACAACCGGCCGGAGCCGGAGATCATCGAGGGCCAGCCGATTCCGGGCCATCCCGGCGGGGCGCTGGATGATGGGGTCGATGCGTTGCACGCGGACTTCCTGAACGCCGTTGCGGAAGGCCGGCAGCCGCTGACCAACATCCACGACGTGATTCACTCCGTGCGGCTGCTGGAGGAGATTGGGCAGCTCGATCCGACCGGCCAGCCGCTGAAGTCGTAGGTCCACGGCGTGGCCCTGAAGATCGCGGTAATCGGCGCCGGGAGCGTGGGGTTCACGCGCCGGCTGATGCGCGACATCCTGTCGGTGCCGGAGTTGCAGGACACGCACTTTGCGCTAACCGACATCTCGCGACCCAACCTGGAGCTGGTGACGCAGCTCTGTCAGAAGGACATCCGCACCAACAAGCTGCCGGCCCAGGTTTCGGCCACCACCGATCGACGGCGCGCCTTTCGGGATGCCGACTACGTGATCTGCTGTGTGCGCGTGGGCGGGCTGGACGGGTTCAAGCTGGACGTGGAAATCCCGCTGAAATACGGCGTGGACCAGTGCGTGGGCGACACGATCTGCGCGGGCGGGATCATGTACGCCCAGCGCACGATCCCGCAGCTGCTGGCCTTTGGTGACGACATCCTGGACGTGGCCAAGCCGGGCGCGCTGCTGCTGAACTACGCCAACCCGATGGCCATGAACTGCTGGGCGTTGCTGGACCACGGCGTGAACGTGGTGGGGCTGTGCCACGGGATCGAGCACGGCTGGAACCAGATTGTCGAGGTGCTGGGCGCGGAGTGTCGCGAGGACGTAGACGTCGTCTGCGCCGGCATCAACCACCAGACCTGGTACACGCGAATTGAGCACCAGGGACGTGAGATTGGGAGCGAGGAGTTGCTGGCGGCCTTTGAAGCGCATCCGACCTTCGCGAAGACAGAGAAGGTGCGCATCGACGTGCTGCGGCGCTTTGGCTTCTACTCCACCGAATCCAACGGACACCTTTCGGAGTATCTGCCCTGGTATCGGAAACGGCCGGAAGAGATTGAGCGCTGGATTGATATGGCCAGCTGGGGCAACGGCGAGACGGGCGGGTATCTGCGGGTGAGCACCGAGAAGCGCAACTGGTTCGAGACGGACTTTCCCGAGTGGATGGCGGCCGACGACCCGCCGATCAGTTCCGAGGACCGGTCCGACGAGCGCGGGAGCCGCATTATCGAAGCCCTCGAAACCGGCCGCCCCTATCGCGGCTTCTTCAACGTCCGCAACGAAGGCGCGATCAGCAACCTGGCCGACGACGCGATCGTGGAAGTGCCGGGGTACGTGGACGCGCTGGGCATCCACATCCCGCGCGTTGGCGACCTGCCGCTGGCTTGCGCGGCCACGTGTACCGCCTCGATCGACGTCCAGCGAATGGGCGCTCGCGCGGCCGCTACGGGCGACGTGACGCTGTTGAAGCAGGCGATGCTGCACGATCCGCTGGTTGGCGCCGTCTGTAACCCGCCGGAGGTCTGGCGCATGACCGACGAGATGCTGGTGGCGCAGGCCGAGTGGCTGCCGCAATACGCGGATGCGATTCCAGCGGCGACCGAGCGGCTACGTGGGCCGTCGGACGTGAAGACGCGGGACTGGCAGGGGGCCGCGCGAAGGCGTGTGCGGTCGCTGGAGGAGATTCGGCAGGCCGACGAGCGGCCGCCAATGCCGGTGAGGCCGCGGCGCTGATCAGGACCCGTTTGCGCCGGGGTGAGTTACGCTTTCGGAAGTGATCGGGCGGCACTTCGCAAGGATTTGCTTGCCCATGCCCAAGACCCACTCTCGCATCGCCGACTCCGCATCCGCCGGCGCGCCATGAGCGCAGATGTAGCCACGATGCTTGTGGCGACTGTGACGGTTGGCGTGAGTCTGGCCGGACTGACCCTGGCTCTATGGCGGGGCGTACGCACCGACATTCGAGCCATGGAGGCCGGTCTACGAGCCGACATCCGCGCCGTTGAGGCCAGCCTTCGCGCTGAAGACGCCGAACTGCGCGCGGACATCCGTGCCGTCCGTGCGGCTGTCGACTCTGAACGTGTGGCACACGAGGAACTGCACGCAGCAGATCGGCAGGCCAGGGCCGAGGAAAAACGCGAATTGCTGGCGGCCATTGCCGCTGATCGTGCGGCGCACGAGGCGTTTCATGCAGCGGAGCGCCAGGCCCGGGCCGAGGAACGGCGTGAACTGCTGGCAGCCATCGACGCGGACCGGGCGGCGCATGAAGCGTTGCATGCGGCGGAGCGAGAGGCCCGGACGGAGGAACGGCGCGAACTGCTGGCGGCTATTGCCGCGATCGGGAAAGGCGCGGCCTGAGCGCTGATCTCGCCGCGATCCTCGCGGCCGTCGCAACGGTAGGGATCGGACTGGCTGGCCCTAATGTGGCGCTGTGGCGTGATGTTCGCGCGGGCATTCGCGAGTTGCGCGCGTCAATCGACGCAGACCGAGTCGCACACGAGGCACTTCACGCAGCCGAACGCCAATCCCGGGTCGACGAAACGCGTGAACTCTGGGCGGCAATCTCGGCAGCTCGCGAGTGATCGCCGTAGGCCACGCACGCAAGTGGCTCTAGGGTCGGGCGATCGACTAAAGGCCCGCCGCGTCCGCCTTTGCGGAGACGATTTCGGCCATTTTCAAGGTGGCGGCGTCGACCATGTCGCCGTCGATGGCGATGGCGCCGAGGCCGTCGGCCAGGGCCTGCTTGTACTCGACCATAATGCGGCGAGCCTTGTCGACGTCGGCACTCGAGGGCGAGAAGACGTCGATGGCCACGTCGATCTGGCCGGGGTGGACGGCCCACTTGCCGTCGCAGCCGAGGGCCAGGGCCATTTCGCAGGACTGGCGGTAGCCCTCCAGGTTGCGGTAGTCGGCGAAGGGGCCGTCGGTGACCTGGAGGCCGGCGGCGCGGGCGGCGACGACAATCCGGTGGATGGCGTAGTGCCAGACGTGGCCGGGGTAGCGCTCGCTGGCGCCGATGGAGAGGCCGCGGGCCTGGACGCTGGCGGAGTAGTCGCCGGGGCCGAAGATGAGGGACTTGAGGCGGGGGCTGGCGAAGGCGACCTGGTTGACGTTCATCATGCCTTCGGCCATCTCGATCTGGGCCTCGATGCCGATGCGGCCGACCTCCAGACCGCGGTGCATCTCGATCTGGGTCAGGAGCATGTCGAGCATGTAGACGTCGTCGGGCCGGTTGGCCTTGGGGAGCATGATGGTGTCGAGGTGCTGGCCGGCGCCCTCGACGACTTCGATCACATCGCCGTAGAACCACTCGGTGTCGATGCCGTTGACGCGGACGCAGGCGATCTTGCCGGACCAGTCGAAGTCCTTGAGGGCCTGGACCACGACCTGCCGCGCTTCGACCTTCTGGTTCGGCGCGACGCTGTCCTCGAGGTCGAGGAAGACGTGGTCGGCGTTGCTCTGGCTGCCGCGCTCGAGCATGCGCAGATTGGATCCGGGACTGGCGAGCTGAACGCGGCGAAGTTCCATCAGGTTTCCCTCCTCAGGGATTGCGGCAAGGTCCCGGCGTCGGGCCGGGCTTAGTTGTCCTCCAGGTTCACGACCAGCAGCTTGGGCTCGGTCATTTCCTCGATCGCGTATTTGAGGCCCTCGCGCCCGAAGCCGGATCGCTTGACGCCGCCGTAAGGCATGTGGTCCACCCGCCAGCGGTTGGTGTCGTTGACGATCAGACCGCCGACCTCGATGTCGCGGTAGGCGCGTTCGATGATGCGGATGTCGTTGGTGAAGATACCGGCCTGCAGGCCGTAGTCGGAGTCGTTGACGAGCTCGATGGCCTCGTCAATCGAGTCGTAGGCGATAACGGCCACGACGGGGCCAAAGACCTCATCGCGCACGATCTTCATGCCGTTGTCGGCGTTGGCGACGATGGTGGGCTCGATGAAAGGACCGTCGGCGCTGCCGCCGGTAACGATGGTGGCGCCGGTGGCCTGGGCCTCGTCGAGCCAGGACATGATGCGGGTGACGGCGTCGGCGTCGATCATGGGGCAGAGGGTGGTCTCAAGGTCGTTGGGGTCGCCGGGCTTGAGGTCGTCGAGCAGGGGCAGGACGGCGTTGACGAAGTCGTCGTGCACGTCGCGGTGGACGTAGACGCGCTGGACGGAGATGCAGTTCTGGCCGCTGTAGAGGAAGCCACCGAAGGGGATGCGGGCGGCGACGGCGTTGATGTCGGCGTCGTTGTGGACGATGAGGGCGCCGTTGCCGCCGAGTTCGAGGGTGACGCGCTTGAGGCCGGCGTTGGCCTTGATGCCCCAGCCAACCTCGGCGCTGCCGGTGAAGGTGACGACCTTGAAGCGGTCGTCGCGCACCAGCGTCTCGGCCTGCGCGCCGGCCATGGGCAGGACGGACACGGAGCCGTCGGGGAAGCCGGCCTCGCTGGCGAGTTCGGCCAGGCTGAGGGTGGTGAGCGGAGTCTTGCTGGCGGGCTTGATGACGATGCTGTTGCCGGCGGCGAAAGCAGGGCCGAGCTTGTGGGCGGCCAGCAGCAGCGGGAAGTTAAACGGGGTGATGCCCAGGATGGGCCCGATGGGGAAGCGCTGGACGCGGCCGGTGCGGTCGACGCCGGTCGGGACGGCGTCGAGGGTCAGGATTTCGCCGGGGATGCGCAGGGCTTCCTCGGCGGCGCAGTGGAGGGTGGCGACGGTGCGGTCGATTTCGCCGTGGGCCTCGCTGCGGAGCTTGCCGGTTTCGTCGATGTCCTCGGCGATCAGACGTTCGCGATTGGCTTCCACCAGGTCGGCCAGGCGGTGCAATAGCTCGGCACGGCGGTGGGCGGGGATGGCGCGGGTGACGTTGTGGAAGGTGTCGACGGCCAGCTGGACGGCCTGCTCGGCGATCTCGGAGGTGGCCCGGTGGACGACGGCGGCGACGGTGTCGTCGTAGGGGCGGCGGACTTCCAGGAGGTCGCCGGTTTGGACGGGCCGGCCGCCCAGGATCAGCGCGCGCTCAGCCGGTGGAGCGGTGGTTGCAACGGCCATCAGCACATCCTTCGCGAGCCTGCGGACTTCAAGGTGCGAGTGTAACGGTCGGGCGGGACGAGGCTGGCGAGCTTGGGGGAGAAGGGGGGAGCTATCTCTGGCCAGCCGGCCCCCTCTGGGGGCCGGCTGGCCAGAGATAGCTTGAGGCGATTTTTTTGGGCGAATTGGCGAGTCTTCGGTGTTGGGCGGAGGCGTTGGGCGGGGTCGGTGAGCCGGGGGTGTTCTGCGCGCGAAAGAGTTTTTTCTAAAAAACTCTTGAGGGCGGGGGGCGTCGGATTTGGGCTGAAACGGGACGACTGAGGAGTCGGCTTGAACGGGGCGAAAACGGCAGGCTGGGAGGCGAGGGGACGGTGGGCTGGGGGACATGGGCGCACGGGGTGCGGCGGAGGGCCCGGGGTGTTGGTTGCCGCTGGGTCCCCGCCGAAGAGGCCGGAATGCCGGGCGGCCGGCGGTGGGGCGGTCGGGCAGCCGGCGTGGCGACCTGGCCGGCGGCCGGGTGACGGGGTTGGGGAACTGGGGTTGTGTGTTCATGAGGTCTATGGCACACTATCTGAGTACCGATGGCAAGGGAACCGGGGAGGGTGTGGGGAAGCGGGGAAGGAGAGAGCTGAGAGGAGTGAGCGGTGAGAGTGGATGGAGAGCATGCGAGGACTGTGGTGGGTCCGGAGGGTCGAGATTGGCGGGGTGGGTTGACTGTGGGCTGGAGGATCTCGCGCTGGCTTTTGGGTGGGGAAGCCCGAATCCGGGACTGAGTCCGGGGTAGGTCCGGACTCACTCCCAGGCAGGGTGAAGGGAGGCTCGGCGGTTGGTGCGTTCGTGGGGAACCGGGCCGGTGCTGGCGTCGCCGGGCGTAGATGCGGGACCCGTAGGTTCACCTGCAGTACCTAGGGCGGCCTGGGGCGGCCATATTGTCGGAAAGTGAACATATGGATGGTGGGAAGTCGCGTCGTTCAACGAATCCATGACGGTTGTACGGACGATGCAAGAGAGTTGTACGATCATTTCCACTGGAAGGAGTTGACCAGTGGCGATGGTCGCTCCGCCGAATACGGGCGGATCTGTCGAGCTTCAGCGCGTCAAGCCCGGCGGGCTGCCTGTCATCAATGCGGCCCAAGTTCGGGGCGTTAGCCGTCAGGCGATCGCCCAACCCGCGATCATGCAGTTCTCGCCGACGTGCGCGGACGTTGATCGCTAGCCGCTACTCGCGCAGCGCCTGGCAGCCCGTGACCGGCGGTTCGCGGGAAGCTCCCGCAGCAAGCACTCCCTGGTACTCGACGCCGGCCACAGCCGACTGACGGCAGATCGCCGTGGCCCCAACGCCCAGTACCGTCAGCCGGACGCACGAGATCGTCATCAACGTTGCGCTGGCGCGGGTGCTGCGGGAGCGGATGGGGCTGACGACGGCGGCAGAAGAGATGTTGGGGCGGTCCAGGCTGGACATTGTGCTGCGACGGGACGGCGCGCCGGTGGTGCTGGAGGTGGAAATCGAGCCGGCGCCCACGGTGGACGCCGACGCGCTGGCGCGGCTGGGTCTGGAGATCGATGGACAGCCGGTTCAGAACACCTTTGCCGTCACCGTCCCCGGAAAGTTTCGCCAGACGGATCAGCGCCACCTTGAAGGACGGTTGGCCGCCGCCCGCGACCTCAGGTGGCGCGAGTGGCGGATTGACGGAACGTCGGGGCCACGGCTCAGCGGCGACGTTGCGCAGCTAGGCCGCGCCGCGGACCGGGCCGTTCCGCCGTCCGGAAACCTGCAAGAAGGCGTGCAGGAACTGGCCGAGGGCGTGCGCCGGGCCGGGGCGCGGCTCTTCCGCTCACAGGGCGCGCTGGCACGCGTCGCCAAGACCTTCGGCACGCAGCCGGGCGACGAGACGGCGCACATGGCGGCGCTAGTCATCACCAACGCCATGATCTTTCAGTATCGGCTGGCCGACGACGACTTACGGATTCAGCCGGTAAGCCAAGCACGGGTTGCTGGTCGCTTCGCCCGTCGGCGGCTGCTGGATCAGTGGGACGCGATCCTGAATATCGACTACTACCCCATCTTCAACATGGCCCGCTCCGTCGTCAGCGAGCTGTCGGGCGTGACGGCCGCCGACGTGCTGGACGAGTGCGACCGCACTGCCGACCGGCTGCTGGAGATGGGCACGGTCGGTCGGCACGATCTGGCCGGTCGCATCTTCAATCAGCTCATCGCGGAACGAAAACTGCTGGCCGCCTTTTACACGAGCATTCCGGCGGCGACGCTGCTGTCGGGACTGGCGCTGACGCCGGAGCGGTGGCCGGGGATGGACTGGAGCGACCCGGCGCGGCTCCGAGAGTTGCAGGTGGTAGATCCGGCGTGCGGGACGGGGACGCTGCTGATGGCGGCCTACCAGCAGATCATGCAGAACCGTTCCGGCTCCGGGGGACCGGCGCCCGACGACGCGGCGCTGCATCGGGCGCTGGTGGAGCACACGCTGTTCGGAGCCGACGTGGTGCCGTCCGCCATCCACATCACGGCGGCCACGCTGGCCGCCATGTCGCCCTCCGTGAGCTTCCAGGAAATGCAGTTGCACAGCCTGATCATGGGGGTGGACAAGGAAAGCGTCGCCAAGCGCGGGCCATTCGGGCGTAGGCCGCGCGACATCAAGCTGGGGTCGCTGGACTGGCTGCAAGACGACGAAGCCCAGTCGTCGTTTTCCGCGACGCTGGAGCAGATTGGGGCAGTCGGCAGCGCCGGCAAGCTGGTCGATCGGCCGCGCGCCGACCTGGTGATCAGCAACCCGCCGTATACGCGTCGCGGCAGCGACGGCGGCAAGGGCGAAGCGCTGGCGCGGGTGCTGGATGTGCCGGAGAGCGATGCCGAAACGCGCAAGGCCATCACGCGGCGTACGTCTCAACTCCTGAAGGGCACCCCGGCCACTCAGACTGCCGGCCACGCGGCCTCGTTCACGGTGCTGGCCGACCGGTTGGTCAAGCCGGGCGGACGCGTTGCACTGGTTCTGCCGGTGACCGCGCTGGCCGGCGAGTCCTGGCGGCGAGTGCGGGCAATGCTGGCGAACCGCTACGCGATCGAACTGGTGATTTCCTCCCACGACCCGGACCTGCGGTCCATGTCGTTCGACACTCACATCGCGGAGGTCCTGTTGCTGGCCCGGCGATTGCGGCCCAGCGAGCGACCAACGCGGCGCGGTGTTTTCGTCAACCTGTGGCAGGCGCCGCGGCGCGAGACCGACGCGCTAGCGCTGGCGAACGCCATCAATGCGACCGCCTCGGGCGCGCTGCACCGGTCCGACGGTCCGCCGATCGGAGGAAGTCCACTGTTAGTGGGTGGCAAGGAGCCCGAGGATCAGTGGGGCGAAGTGCTGGACGGGCCGGTGGACGGCGGTCCGTGGACCGCTTCGCGGTGGAAACAGGGGCAAACCGGGCAGTTTGCGGCGGCGCTGGAACGGGGCGAGTTGTGGGCGGAGAACGGGACGCGCGTCCTAACGCAGATTCCGATTGCGGCGATGGGGGATGTCTTTCACGTCGGACCACAAGACCGACAGATTCGCGGCTCAATCGGTGTTTTTGACTCTTACCACGGCTGGGACGAGAAAGCTCGATTCCCGGCACTCTGGGCCCACAGGGAGGGGGTTCACCGAGGTATGGCCGCCGAGCCAAATGCCCGGCTGTCTCCCAAGCCAAATCGCAAACATAGCAACATCTGGTCTCAGTCCGGGCACCTACATATAACCCGTGATGTGCAATACGATTCGCAGCGAGTCATTGCCACGATGACAAGTACGCGTTCAATTGGCATACGGGCTTGGTTCACCCTTACAACTCCAGGTGAGGCATCGCTAATAGACCACAATCGCCAAATCGCTTTATGCCTGTGGCAGAACTCCACGCTTGGCTTGGTCCTTCACGCCAGTCACGCGAATAGATCTCAGCAGGGCAGGGGAACGGGCAATCGGAGCATGCTCCAGTCGCTTCCGACGCTCGACGTTGGTCGACTCGAACACTGGCAGCTCGATGAAGCGCAAGCCATCTACCGCGACTTCGAGGACCGGACCTTTATGTCCTTCCACCGCTGCGCCGTTGATCCGGCGCGAATTGACCTTGACCAACGCGTTGTCACGGACCTGCTGGGACTGCCTAACGAAGCGCAAAACACCGTCACACGATTGCGTGAACTGCTGGCGACTGACCCGTCTGTTCGCGGCGGAAAGCAGGCTGAACTCGCCTAATCGGACCAAGCAGAGGAAATCAATAGAAGACTATTCTACGATTCCCAAACACAAGGATGCGCGGCGGGCGACAAATCTGTGCCAGCAAACGGCGATCACTCACGACACCACTCAGTGAGACACCTGAATCAAACTGTCAAGCCGATGCTGTGCTCTATCGGCAACGTGACGGATTCCAGAATGCATCCACTCCCTCAATCTCCGACCACAGCTTCAAGCCCAAGACTCTGACCGGAGTGCGAGCGGTCAATCTCCACCGAAATCTTCTGTCACCACGAAGAACAGCCTGCCGTTCATGCCCAAACGAGCTTGAGCCGGTCATTCTCCGGGAACACGCACCACTGAATGAGCGCGCTCCTGCAAGCCACACTATCCCTCCCAGACAGCTCGCTTCACACGTGACCGAGGTAACACCGATCTGCTTCTGGTTGACGACTTGACATTCCAGCGTCCCGATGACATAATTTCTGTATTATTAATGTATCGTCGCGCGCAAAGGTCACAAGAGTGTCGAACACAACGAGCGAACAGAATCACGATGACTCGGCCACGGAATCACGACTAGCTGGACTTAGCGGCTTCAACTGGCAGGTCTTATCTTTGGGGGCAGTAGTCGTAATCACGATTGTTCTAGTTATAGTGGCTTCTATTGTCAATTCCACCAAGAGCGACAGCACCCAAGCGTTCCTGCTAGCACTTATACTCATAGCCGCAATTGTCTCCGTTGGAATAGCAGCGCTACTCGTTGGTTTGCGACTTGCTGCCAATAGCGGACAAAGTGCACTCGGCCTCATAGCACTTGTTGTGGCACCGGCAATCACAGTTATCACGACAATGACGAACGTCCTTGTCACTCTTGTAAAGGATCTCACGTCAAAGATCACAGAGACTGTTGCTAGTGGTGTGTCTAGCCTTCCTCCAGGTGGGACTCCAAGCCCAGGGCCTTAGTACTGAGGATTGGCGTGAGCGGCTGGGACGCCAAACCACTTCGGCAATGTAGTCTAATCATTAAGGATCCAGCTTATGATTCCAACTCCCATTAACAAATCCTTTCAAGTCGAGTGACGTCGCTGGCGGCGGTCGATTCGTCAGAGTTGACGAGTTAGTTGCTACAACGAGGCGTTGGCCCGCCGAACTCCGCGCACGTGGTTGAAGGCGGCGGAGATATAGAGCAACTTCACTCGATGCCGAGGGCGAGTAGACGCTGATTGAGGTCACTGCGGCCGGCGTCCATGTGGTCCGCGCCGGTGAGCTTGCGGGCAGATCGAGTGGACGGGCGGGCCCTTGACACCGCGCATACGAGAGATTGCGATGGGGACGGGGGTGGCGGGGGCTTTTTCGGGCGGCCGTGGGCTCGGCGGGGACCACGGGTGGTTGCGCGGAAGACGGGTGGGTCAGAGATGCCGGCCCCATTCGGCAGGCTCTTCGAGAAGAGGCGGGGTATCCGGGGGTGTGGTTACGGAGCGCTAGGTGGTGAAGATGTCGCTGATGTTGCAGGTGAAACCGGGGAGGACATCGTAGCCGTGGAGCGTGTCGGTGCGAGTGAGCGTTGATACGCCGGCGTGGGGACGGTGGGCATCGACGGTTTGTGAGTCGGGGTGCACAACCCATACGAGGCGTACGCCGTAGCTGAGCCACATCAGGGCCTTGTCGTTCACTTCGCGGCCGGTGTCGCCGGGGCATGCAACTTCCACGACCAGGTCGGGGACGACATCCGGGTATCCGGTGACTCTTTCGTCCAGCGGGATCTTTTGAGCCGAGAAGTAGGCAACGTCCGGCTCGCGGACCGTGTCGGGGTCGTGTTTCAGCCACACACCTGAGTCGGAGGCAGCAACCCTGCCGAGCCTTCTAGGCTTGATGAAGCTCCTGAGCTCCGAGGCTACGTTGACGACGACCACGCCGTGTTCGTTGCCAGTTGGCATGGTTCGGCAGAGAACTTCCCGGATTAGTTCGCCTCGAACGCCCTCGCGATAGAGTCGGAGCAGGTCGTCAGCGGTCATCAGTCCTGCTTGTAGGTCTGTGACAGCCACCTCACACCTCCGTGCCCAATGCGACGCGGTGAATCATGCTGCAGCGTGCCGGCCACCCCAAGCCTAGAGGGCTGGCCCGAGGTGGAAGAGCCGAGGGCAACTGAGCCGGGCGCCAGGGATGGCTTGGGTGCGGTCTGGTCGCTGGTTGCTACTGGGTCCCGGCCGCGGACGCCGGGATGGCGGCGGGGGCGATGAGGCTCGGCACGAACGCACTGGGGGTGGTTGCCCGGAAGAGGCCGGTTTGAAACCGGCCCCAACGAAAGAGTCCCTACGAGGATTTTTTTTGGTAGTCCTTGGTGGCTTTGTCGAGGGATTTGGTGCGGAGGGCCATGAGGTTGTGGCGTTCGCGGGCGGCCCATTGCTGGGAGGCGGTGAGGCTGGTGAGGGAGTTCTGGAATTGGGGCATGACGTAGCGGGCGATGAGCTCGTAGCTGTGGCGGACTTGCTCGCGGGTGCCCCACTCGGTGGCCATGATCAGAAGGCCGCCGAAGCCGCCGCTTGATTCGTCCAGCCGATGGATGGCGGCAACCAGGTCGTCGGGCGTGCCGACGCACCAGGCGCCGCTGTCGACCATGTAGTCGATTAGCTGCTCGGCGGGGCCATCGAAGGTCTTTTCGAAGCCCATGGTGTCTTCGAAGTAGTCGCGCTGGAAGCGGGCGGCGCCGAGGCGTGCCTGTTCGATGGCTTCCTGGCGGGACTCGGCGATGTGGACGGGCATGACGAGGCGCCAGTCGTGGCGGTTCATGGTCTTGCCGTGCTCGGCGGCGACGTCCAGGGCGATCTGCCAGAAGGAGTCGAGCTTGACGGTCTCGGAACTGCCGGGGCGGATGCCGAGGGATAGGACGGCGGCGCCGTGCTTGCCGGCGAGTTGCATGCCGGAGGGGGACTGGGCGGCGGCGACGGCAATAGGGAAGTGGGGGTGGGTGTAGGGGCGCAGGTGGGTGGTGGCGCGCTGGAGGGTGAACCACTCGGCCTGATAGGTGATGGGCTCGGTTTCGGTGAGCAGCCGCATGATGATGCCGAGGGATTCGTCCATACGGGGGCGCTGGGTTAGGGGCTCGATGCCGAGCATGTAGGCATCCGACACGAGGGCGCCGGGGCCGACGCCCAGCATGACGCGGCCGCGGGTGATGTGGTCGAGCTGGATCATGCGGTTGGCGACCATGAGGGGGTGGTGGTACGGGAGGCTGATGACGCCGGTGCCGAGCTTGATGTGGCGGGTGCGTTCGGCGGCCGTGGCGATAAAGAGTTCGGGTGACGAGATGGTTTCCCAGCCGGCGCTGTGGTGCTCGCCGATCCAGGCTTCGTCGTAGCCGAGGTGGTCGAGCCACTGGACGGTTTCGAGGTCGCGCTCGAGGCCGAGGGTGGGGTTTTCGCCCAGCCAGTGGAAGGGGGCCAGGAAGATTCCGAACTTCATGCGTGGGGGCAGTGGCATCCGGGGCTCCTCTGGCTGGATCTGGGCTGAATTGGGTTGGGCGGAATGATAAGGGAAGGGGAGAGTGGAGAGGGAAGGGGAGTGAGAGGGGGATGGGAAGGGAGTCGAGAGATTGGGGGTACGAAGCGGGATGTGGAGCGAACGGTGGAGTGATTGGGTGCGATACTTTGAATACAAGCATTCGCACGGAGGTGGGCGCCGGTGGCAACTTCGATTCGGTTGGGGGCTGAGACGGAGGCGCGGCTGAGTTTTCTGGCGGCGCAGACGGGGCGGTCAAAGGCGTTTTACCTGCGGGAGCTGATCGAGAACGGGTTGGCCGACCTGGAGGATTACTACCTGGCGGCGGACGTGCTGGAGCGGGTTCGCAGGGGCCAGGAACAGGTGCACTCCGCCGCCGACGTGAGGGCCGAGCTTGGCCTGGACGATTGAGTACACCGAGACGGCGCGACGTAAGTTGCAAAGTCTCGACCGGCCGGCCGCGCGGGGGATTCTGGACTTCATGGAACAGCAGGCGGCGCTGCTGGATGATCCGCGGTGTCGAGGCGTGGTTCTAACCGAGCCGCTGGGCGACTTGTGGCGATATCGGGTGGGCGGGTGTCGGGTGATCTGCGACGTGCGGGATCGGGTGCTTAGAGTCTTGCTGGTGTGAGGGGGCAGGCGCGACCAGGTTTGCGGCTGACGAGAGGAGCGCAACGTGCCGATAGTGCGGATAGCGGAGCAGGCGGCGGGGCCGTGGCGGCCGGGGCAGGTGGTGCGGGAGGTGGTTGGGGAGGCGCAGGGGTCGCGGTCGGTGTCGATGCAGCACTTTGCGGTGGAGCCGGGGGCGGTGACGCCGTTGCACCGGCATGACGTGGACGAAGCGATCCTGGTGTTGAGCGGGGCGTTGCGCGTGCGGATCGAGGGCGAGTGGTCTGCCGCGGAGGCGGGGGACGTGTGCGTGTTTCCGGCGGACACGCCGCACGGGTTTGTGGGGTCCGGGGATGGGATCTCGGAGATCATGGTGGTGTTTCCGATTCCGGCGGCGATTACGGCGGAGCACACGACCTATCTGGACGGTGGGCCGCCGGCGACTTGGGACGAAGCGAAGGGCTGAGCGGATGTCCGGGGCGGTAGGATGGCCGCGTTCGCGAGCAAATTGGCGGCGATAGCGGTGGCGTGTTTTTTCCCGACCACGACCAATGGCCCGGCGCCGGCGGGCGCGCCGTGGCGTGGCGCGGAGGGGAGAAGCTAGCGACCTAGCACGAACAGTCAGAGTCAATCGAGGCCTCCCCGGAGCGGGAGGCCTTTTTGGTTGTCGCGGGCTGCCTGGAAACGAGGTGAATCATGGACGGATACACGGCTGCGACGTATGGGGACCGGATGGCTGGCGTGTACGACAGCTTCTACGGATCGGTGGATGTCGAGCTGCGGATGGACGTGCTGGAAGAGCTGGCCGCGGGCGGTCAGGCGCTGGAGTTGGGGATTGGGACGGGGAGCTTTGCGCTGCCGCTGGCGGCGCGCGGGGTGGAGGTGCATGGGATAGAGATTTCGGAGGCGATGGTGGAACAGCTGCGGGCCAAGGAGGGCGGTGCGTCGGTGCCGGTCACCGTCGGGGACTTTGCGGACGTGGAGGTGGACGGGACTTTCTCGCTGATCTACGTGCTCCACAACACGCTCTTCATGCTGACGGAGCAGGAGGAGCAGGTCAGGTGTTTCGAGAACGTGGCGGCGCACCTGGACGAGTCGGGGGTCCTTCTGGTGGATGCGTTTGTTCCGGATGTCACCAGGTTCGACCGGGGGCAGGAGGTGCGGGCGCGGTTGCCGGACCTGGAGACGGTGCGGCTGGACGTGTCGACGCATCATCGGATGAAGCAGTTGGTGGACTTTCGGCATGTCCTTCTCAGTGAAGAGGGCATCCGCGTGTTCCCCGCACGTCTGCGGTATGCGTGGCCTGCGGAGCTCGATTTGATGGCGCGGCTGGCGGGGTTGCGGCTGCGTGAGCGGTGGGGGGATTGGGACCGTTCGCCGTTTACATCGAAGAGCGAGGGGCACGTGTCGGTTTACGAGCGGGCGTGAGGGTGAGAGGTGGTTTGGACGGTTACTGGAGGGCGAGGATCAGTCCGCTCAGCCGAACCGATCGATCAGTCGCTGCAGGCCCTGCCTGCCCAGCCCCGTTTGCCGATCGCTAAGGATTGCTCTGAGCGTGCCTTGAGGGAGGATGGCCGATCTCGAGCGGAACTTCTTGGTCGGGATCTGGGTTACGCGCCGTCGGTCTCCATCCAGCTTAGAGAGCTTCACTCCGTGGCGGGATGGTCCTTCGTCGGTCCACCCGTCGCGCAGCAAGAGACGCACTAGCTCCCCGGCAGTGATCTTCAACGCGATGGCCTAGGCGCTGGGCGTTAGCTGGCCAATCCGAAGCTTGTGAAGCTGAACAAGGTCTGATGTTGAATTAACTGACAGTTCGCACGTTCGGGACGCAGTGCTATCAGGCTCTGGATTGATCCCGAACCGCTCCAGGAAATCATCCAGGCTTCCCGTCTCCTGGAGCAGGTCGAGATGGTCTTCGGCCATCTCCTGCAGTTCGGAAACCAGCGTGTCCAGCGACGGGTCGAACGTCGACACGCCAAGTTCGTCGCATTTGCCGACCCAGAAGTCGTCTTCTCGCCAGTACCGGAGGGTTACAACCAGCGAGCGGTCAGCGTCGTCAGCCGTCATGGCAGCCCGATTCCACGCCCAGGAGAACGGCCCAATTGCCGCGTATCCGATTGTACGTGGCTGGTTCGGCTGCCCAGCGCGCAGAGTTCTCGAAGCAATCGAATACGGTCGCAGTCGGGCGCGGGTATCCTGACGGTAGATCAGATGGGGAACGAATAGGAGGCACGGGCGGTGCTGAGATTTCCTGAAGAGATCATGCTTCTGTTGCTGGACGACGAGGGTGGCGATTTCGTCCGGGTGCCGGAGTGGTCGGTGCAGTGCGCGCTGGCGGGCGCGGTGCTGATGGACCTGGCGCTGGAGAACCGGATCGACACGGACCCGAACTGGCTGACGGTGATCGACCCGACGCCGGTGGGCGACGACCTGCTGGACCCGACGCTGGAACGGATTTCGCAGGCGGACGGGGAGCGGGACACGCGATTCTGGATTCAAGACATCGCCCAACGCGCGGGCCCGATCCGCGAGCGGGTGCTGGAGCGGCTGGTGGAGCACGGGATCCTGCACGTACGCGACGAGAAGCTCCTGTGGGTGTTCCAGTCGCGGCGCTACCCGGCGGTGGACGGCAAGGCCGACCGGGAAGTGAAGCTGCGGATCATGGAAGTGCTGTTCAGCGATGAGATCCCGGACCCGCGGGACATCGTGATCGTGTGCCTGGCGGAGGCGTGCGGCATCTTCCGCGAACTGTTGTCGCGGCGGGAACTGGAGCACGTCACCGGCCGGATCGAGCAGGTGCGCAAGCTCGACCTGATCGGCCGGGAGGTTTCGCAGGCGGTCTGGGACATCGAAACGTCCCTGGCCCTAACGATGCACCCCCTGATGTAGGTCGCAAGCGACTATTGCTGGGGATCGAGTTTCAGCCGCGGCAAGAGTGCTTTGGATCCGGCGAGAGTTTGGATCCTCGCAGCATCTGAGACACGCGGGTATAGCTAGCTGCTGGCGTTTGCGTCGGGATCTTTCGCCAGGGGCAGTACGAAGAAGACCCCAGCATCCTCTGCTGTTGTGGGATGTACCCCAAAGCCGAGCGAGAGCTTGAGCGCGTGGTTGGCCACATTTTTACCGCCGCTCCGCGACCGTACCTGATAGCAGCCGAGGGTCGTGGCTAGCCGAATCATTTCCTTCTGCAGCGCGGTTCCAACACCTCGGCGTCGTTGATCTTCGGCGACACCAAAGGCCAGCACCTTGGCCTCGCGCAGAGGCTCGCCATATTTGGCAATGCTGGGACGGTCGCATTCGGGCCCGATCTGCTGAACAACGAAGCGCAGAAACCCCACCGGACGGTTAGATACGACCGCAATCAGAAGATGCGACTCCAGATGCCAGGCATGGTCCGCCGTGAGCCACGAAGTCTGACGCAACGCTGCAGCCAAGTCGTGGGTCGCCTGATAGCGGGAATCGCCCGGCCGGCAGCGCTGGATCGTTAAGTCAGTCATGGTGGCCGCCAACCTACGTCGGCCTAGAGCCGCTCAGCACTTGGCGCTCAGGTGTAGGGCGGAGCGAACGCGAGTGACGACCGCTTCGTTGTCCACCTTGTCGAAGTCGGTCGTGTCGATCCGAACCAGCTCGGTGCCTTCGGTCAGCGGACCGTAGGCAGGGTACTGGTTGCGCCATTCGCGGGCCTGGGCCTCGGTGCTCATCCCGGCGTCGTGGCCCGCGTGCCTGCCGGCTGTGCCTGTTCGATTTAGATACCTGTGCAACGCCGTTGCGGAGTCGGCGTGACAGTGGAGTTCGAGGATCTCAACGTCGAACCGTTCCCGCACGCGGGAGAGCCAGCGGACGGAGTAGTGACGATGAAACGCGGCCTCGGCGATGACCGACCGGCCGGCCGTGAGAATTGTCTCCACGGTGAGGTAGAACAGCGCGAAGGAAGCCGCGCCGAGCTTCTTGGACCACTCGCGGTCGCCAACGCCCAGGGTGTCGAAGAGGGTTTCCTTGATGGTATCCCGTTGGATGACGGGGGCCGGCAGGGCTTCGGCCAGACGGCGCGCCAGCACGGTCTTTCCGGTAGCCGGCGCCCCGGAAATGAGAATCAATACAGGCCTAGCCATGCTGCGCAGCAGTCCCCGCGTGACAGAGCGTCAGTTTTGAGCCTAGCGGGTGGTGTATTGCTCGGGGCTCAAAGCGAAGAGGGCAACCACAAGGGTTGCCCCTACGCGAAAGGGCGGAAGAGGCCGGGTTAGTTGGTGGTGACGGCTCCCTGGCTGGCGGAGGAGACGAGGGCGGCGTATTTGGCCATGGCGCCGGTGGGGTAGCGCGGAGGCGGGGGGTGCCAGCCGGCGAGGCGTCCCTCGATTTGCTCGTCGGTGAGGTGTACGTCCAGGGTGCGCTTGGCGACGTTGAAGGTGATGGGGTCGCCGTCCTGCACGGCGGCGATGGGGCCGCGGCGGAAGGCTTCGGGGGCGACGTGGCCGATCATGAAGCCGTGGGAGGCGCCGGAGAAGCGGCCGTCGGTCATGAGGGCGACCGAGTCGCCCAGGCCGGCGCCCTGGATGGCGCCGGTGACGGCCAGCATTTCGCGCATGCCGGGGCCGCCGGCGGGGCCTTCGTTGCGGATGACGATGAAGGAGCCGGGCTCGATGTCCTGGTCGATGACGGCCTGGAAGCAGGCTTCTTCGCCGTCGAAGACGCGGGCGGGGCCGGTGAAGGTGTCGCGTTCCTGGCCCGAGACCTTGATGACGCAGCCGTCGGGGGCCAGGTTGCCGCGCAGGATGAGGATGCCGCCGGTGGGCTTGAGGGGGTTGTCGGCGGGGTAGATGACCTGCTGGCCGGGGGTCTCCCGGGCGGCCTGGGCGACCTCGGCGATGGTGCGGCCGTCGACGTAGCGCTCGTCGCCGTGGAGGAGTCCGAGCTTGTGGAGCTCGCGGGCGACGAGGGAGAGGCCGCCGGCCTGGAAGACGTCGGTGGCGACGTAGTTCCCCCAGGGCTTGAGGTCGGCCAGGATGGGAACGCGGGAGGCGATGCGGTCGAAGTCCTCGAGTTCCAGGTCCACGCGGGCCTCGTGAGCGATGGCCATGATGTGGAGGACGGCGTTGGTGGAGCCGCCGGTGGCGGCCACGGCTGAGATGGCGTTCTCCACGGATTCGCGGGTGATGATGTCGCGCGGACGGACGTCGCGGTCGAGCAGGTCCATGACCAGGCGGCCGGCCTCGAAGGCGGTGTCGGCCTTGCCGCCGTCCATGGCGGGCACGACGTTGGCGCCGGGTGGGCTGATGCCCAGGAAGTCGAGGGCCGTGGCCATGGTGTTGGCGGTGAACTGGCCGCCGCAGGCGCCGGCGCCGGGGCAGGCGGCGTTTTCGATTTCCATCAATTCGTCAGCGGTGAGCTTGCCGGCGGCGTGGGCGCCGACGCCTTCAAAGACTTCCTGGATGGTGATGTCCTGGCCGCGGAACTTGCCGGGGGCGATGCTGCCGCTGTAGAGAGCCAGGCCGGGGATGTTGAGGCGAGCCAGGGCCATGGCGCCGGCGGGGATGGTCTTGTCGCAGCCGACGATGACGACGAGGGCGTCGAAGGAGTGGCCGATGGCGGCGACTTCGATGGAGTCGGTGATGACCTCGCGGCTGATGAGCGAGGCGCGCATGCCCTCGGTGCCCATGGAAACGCCGTCGCTGACGGAGATGGTGTTGACCTCCATCGGGGTCCCGCCGGCGGCGCGGATGCCCTCCTTGACGCGCTGGGCCATGCGCCGGTGGTTGAAGTTGCAGGGCATGGTTTCGATCCACTGGTGCGCCACGCCGACGATGGGCCGGGCCAGGTCTTCATCGGAAAAGCCGATGGACTTGAGCTGGGAGCGAGCCGGCGCGCGGGCCGGGCCGTCGGTCATGGCGGCGCTGTTGCGCTTGCGTGGATCGGACATGGAGATTCCTGACGTTGTGTATACGAGCGTGGGGTCGCGCTACATGGTGGGGGCGGAGGCGTGGGGATTCAAGGGTGAGGACACCCGATCTGTTGATTCCAACCGGGAGTGCGGATGCGTCGGCACACGCCGCTGCAGGCGTTTAGTCCTGGTGGAAGAGTTCCTCCAGCATTTGGAGCGGGACGAGGCCGGATGCGGTGTCGACATCCAGGATGTCGGCGTGCTCGGCCTGCCAGCGGGCCTGGACATCGGACTTGTCGAGGTAGGCGGAGGCGGCCTCCCAGTCGTCGCACTCCAGAAGGCCGATGGCGTGGTTCATGAAGAGGACGATGGTGAAGTTGCGGATGCCGGCTTTGACGTTTTCTTCCAGCAATTCCGGCCAGACGGCGGCATGGGTGCGGCGGTAGTCGTCGACCCGGTCGGGCTTGATGGGCAGAGCGAAGGCGATACGTTGCATGATGCGCTCCGGGAAACACGTATGACGACTGGGAGCATGCGCGGATTGCCGTGAATCGTCCACACACGTTTGCAGGAAACCCGCTGGACCGGGCCGAATACGAGCGGCGCGACGCTGACTGGCTGGCGGCGCGGGAGCGGGATCCGGGCAGCCGGTTCCTGCCCCTGCGCGCACTGGACGTGCTGCTGGAGGGCGAGGATCCGGCGCGGCTGGCGTGGGTTAGCGGTGATGCGGCTGCTGGACTGAACGGCCCGCGATTTCTGCTGGGGTTGCGGGACGGCGTGGCGCACTTTGCGGTGGACGTTTCGGAGGACAACCAAGATCTGATCGAGAGCAGCGAACGGCGATATGTGGACGTGCGGACGGCGGGAATGCTGCTCGCGGCGGGGGACGCCGGGATTGCGGCGCAGGCGCGGGCGCAGGTGGACTGGCACGCGCGACACGGCTTCTGCAGCGTGTGCGGACAGCCGACGGAGGCCCTGCGGGGCGGTCAGCAGCGGACCTGCGGGAGTTGCGGGGCGGATCACTTTCCGCGCACGGATCCGGTCATCATCGTGGTGGTGACGGACGGTGATCGGTGCCTGCTGGGGCAGTCGCACGGGCGGCTATCGCAGATGCGGATGTTTTCGGCTCTGGCGGGGTTCATGGACCAGGGCGAGACCATCGAGGAGGCCGTGCGGCGTGAGGTGCTGGAGGAAGCTGGGATTCAAGTGGGCGCGGTGCGGTACCACTCGTCGCAGCCGTGGCCGTTTCCGTCGTCGCTGATGATCGGGTGTCACGCCGACGCGCTGACGACGGACCTGCGGCCGGACGACGTGGAGATGCTGTCCGTGCAATGGTTCGAGCGTGAGATGGTGCTACGAGCGCTGGCCGGCGAGGATGCTGAGCTGCGGGTGCCGGCTTCGTTTGCGATTGCGCATCACCTGATCCGGGCCTGGGCCGAAGGCACGGCCTGACCGGCGCCGACGCGCTGCGGTGCGGCTGACCGGCAGGCAACCCCACCCCGCGAGCAGCGGGTTGGCTACATCTCGACCGCGATGCGGAAGCCGTGGCTGGCCAGGCGGCGGGATGGGTCGCCGTGGTAGCGACGCGACGACAGCAGCTGATCGGGGCGCAGCTTGCCAAACGATCCGCCGCGCAGGATGCGTCGGTCGGACGTCGAGAACCGATCCTGGCACCACTCGTTGACGTTGCCGCCCAGGTCGTAGAACCCATGCGCGTTCGGCGTGAATGACCCAACCGGCGAGGTGAACAGATGGCCGTCGTTGAAGCCCGCGATGCACGGCACTGGGTCGTCGATCTGCTCGATCTCGGCCGCCGTGCGGTCGGGATAGTAGTGCAGGTACTCATGTCGAAGCGCACGCAGCGCGGCCGCGTTATCGTGCCACTCCTCACCCTGATAGTTGCCCGCGCCGCATGGTGGCGGCCACGACTGGCCCCACGGGTAGACGCCGGTTAGCCGGCAGTCCTTGCGCGCGGGTTCGGCCGCTGGATTCTCCAGGTGTCCGATTCCGACCGCGCAGCTCCACTCGTGGTCGGTCGGCAGGCGGTGGGTTCGGCCCTCGCGTTCGCTGAGCCAGGCGCAAAACGCCTGCGCGTCGTACCAGCTGATGTTGCCCACCGGGTGGTCCGGGCTCTCATGCCGGAAGGATCGCGGCCCGTCGTAGTGGCGGCCGGTGGCGAGCCAATCTCTAATCCGCACCGGCCAGACGCCAAGCAGCACGGTCGTGCCTGGGACCGGTAGAAACTCCACGCCGAGCAACCTCCCCGCGGGATGGTCGTGCGCCTTCAAGCGCGAGTCTGACTTCTGATTCTGGCGTTCTGCAACGATCCTCCACTACCTGAGGAGCGCCCAAGTGGAGACCACGGAGCCAGGGGTGCGGGTGTCGATAGCGATCACGCGCTACCTGAGCAGGTCGAAGGCGTTGAGTTCGTTGTAGAGAGCAGCCGCCCGCGCCGACCTCAAGGTCGAGCGCGCCAGCCCAGTAACCGAACTCACCTCAGGCGAGCGCAGGTAGCGTGTAGATTGAAGGGTGATTGCGAGTCCGCGGGCGGAGCTGTGATCGTGGTCAGATCCCTAAGTAAGCGTGCTGTTCTCCTGGTTGCCGGCTTTGCGCTGGCGATGGCGGCGATGGACTGCGGGGTCGAGGCGCCGGCACCGACCGAGCGGATCGTCACCGTGCCAGTGGAAGTCGAGAAGATCGTCGAAGTCGAGCGAGTGGTGACGGTGCCGGTCGAGGTCCCGGTCGAGCGAGAGAAGATCGTCGAAGTCGAGCGCGTGGTGGAAGTGACGCCGGAGACGACGGCGGCGCCCGCCGCAGCACCCGCCGCTGCCGCAGCCCCCGCCGGACCGGCGATTTACAAGATGGGGCTGTTCGAGGATCCCATTTCGCGGAATACCTGGAACTACCTGGGCGGGCCGGCCGGGTCGGTGTGGACCGGGTACGTGATCGGCGGTTATCACACGTCGCTGTACGGCTACTCCCCGCAGCGGTTCGACTGGGTGCCGGCGGTGGCCGACGGGCTGCCGACGGCCCTGGCCAAGGAGACGGTTGACGGAACCGAGTTCTGGACGACCGAGGTCTCGATCAAACAGGGCGTGGAGTGGAGCGACGGCGAGCCGCTGACGGCCGACGACTTCGTGTTTACGCTGAGCACCGTCCGGGAACTAAACCTTGGTTCCAACTGGGCGTCGCTGGTGCATCCGGCGTTTGTGGACCGAGCGGAAGCGCTGGACGACCACCGGCTGAAGATCTACTTCAAGTCGACCGACGCCGACGGGAATGCGCAGACGCCGGGACTGAGCGTGTGGCAGTTCGGGCTGGCCTTCATGCCGATCCTGCCGGAGCACTACTGGGCGCCGGTGGTCGAGGAGGCCAGGACCGCCGGCGAGGTGCCGCAGCAGATCGAGGCGCTGTTCGCGCACGTGCCGGACGGCGAGCCGACGGCCAACGGGCTGGAGTACGGACAGTGGGAGCCGGGGGCATTCTTCGAGAACTCCACAGTGCCGGGCTACTTCAGCAAGGGCACGCAGGTCACCGAGTACGCCAACGGCGCCTACGTGGCGACCAACGAGCGGCTGGGCTATACCGAGTCGTACTACGGGGACCCGACCGGCGACAAGGTGCTGGAGCTCGAGATCGGGCCCCACTTCGAGTCGGAGATCTTCAGCATCTACGGCAACCAGGACTCCGCAATCCTGGCCCTGACCAAGGGAGACATCGACTTCCTGTTCAACCCGCTCGGGCTTGAGAAAGGCTTCCTGGACCGGGTGCGGCAGACCGCGGATCTACAGGTGGTCGAGAACCTGGACAACGGGGTGTTCTACCTGGGCTTCAACACCCGGAAGCCGCCGATGAACAACAAGGCGTTCCGGCAGGCGGTGGCGACGGTGATCGACAAGGAGTTCGTGACCCGGACCATCCTGCAGGACACGGCGATTCCCATGTACGCCATGGTTCCGGAGGGGAACGCGTTCTGGTACAACGACGCGACCGTCAAGATCGGACAGGGCCTGGGACGGGGCGAACGGATTGCCGCGGCCGTTGAGCTCCTGAAGGGCGCGGGCTTCACCTACGAGAAGGAACCGGAAGTCAGCGAAGACGGCGCGTTCGTGGTCAACGGCGGCGAGGGCCTGCGGATGCCGGACGGCACCGAAGTGCCCGAGCTCGAATTGATCGCGCCCAGCGCCGGCTACGACCCGCTGCGCTCGACCTTCGCCATCTGGATCGAACGCTGGCTGAACGACCTCGGAATCCCCACCAAAGCGCGGCTGCTCGGGTTCAACCTGATCGTCGAGAAGCTGTTCAGCGAGACGGTGGACAAGGACCTGGACATGTGGATCCTGGGCTGGGGTTTCACGATCTTCCCCAACTACCTGGAGAACATCTTCCACAGCCGCCACTCGCCGGAACTGGAGGACGGCGGCGTGAACTGGGGTGGCTATGCCAACCCCGAGTTCGACGAACTGGCCGCTGGATTGCTGTCCGAGACCACCATCGAGGGCGCACGTGAGAAGGCTTACCAGATGCAGGCGCTGTTGGCGGACGATCTGCCCTACGTGACCCTGTTCACAACGCCGAAGATCGACGTGTTCCGGCCTGTCAAGGTCGAATTCCCGTACACCTCGGTGCTTGGAGGGATGGCGCAGGCGAATGGACTTCAACACGTGGTGCTGATCAAGTAAGACCAAGCCGTCTTCATCGCCGGGTTCGCGCCCGCGACGGCCCGGCGATGAGGACGCCATAGGAGTTTGCCGGTAAGAGGCATGGCTGCGTACATCGTCAAGCGGGTTCTGCAGATCGTGCTGACCCTGTTCGTGTTCCTGACGATCGTGTTCTTCCTGGTGAACGCGCAACCCGGCGATATCAGCCGCCTGTATTCGCTGGACCCGAACCTGCCGCCGGAGACGCGGGCGCAGATGCAGGAGCTGTTCGGGGTCAACGAGCCGCTATGGAAGCAGTACCTGGTGCATCTGAAGAACACGCTGACGGGAGACCTGGGCGTGTCCTTCAGCCTCTATCCGAGGACGGTGGCTGACGTCATCAAGGAGCGGCTGCCGCGGACGCTGGTGCTGTTCCTGACGGCGACCGTGGTGTCGTTCTATCTCGGCTTCGGGCTGGGCAAGATCATCGCGTGGCGGCGGGGCGGATGGGTGGAGTACACGTCCACGCTGGGCGGGGTGACGCTGTACACGGTGTTCACGCCCTGGTTCGGGCTGATGATGATCTGGCTGTTCGCCTTCAAGGCCGGCTGGTTTCCGATCGGGAAATTCCTGGACCCGGTGGTATGGCAGGACGCGCCGTCCGACGCGAATACCGTCTTCAACCTGATGCTGGCGACGGCGGTGGTCCTGTCGGTGATCACGTTTAGCGTCTTCCTGGTGACCAGCAAGAAGCGGCTGGGCATGGCGCGGGTCCTGCAGGCCGGAATCATTGCCGTATCCGTGCTGATTGTGCTGGGCGTGTGGCTCTCGTCGGACGTGGGCTACCTGGCCTGGGACATCGTGAAACACATGGTGCTTCCGATCGCCACGCTGACGCTGATCAGCTTTGCCGGGACGATGCTGCTGACGCGCAACAGCATGCTGGAGGTGATTCGCGAGGACTACGTGCTGGCGGCGCGCGCCAAGGGTTTGCCCGAGAAGGCCGTGCGCGACCGGCACGTGGCGCGGAACGCGCTGCTGCCGGTGGTGACCAGCTTCGTGTTCAGCCTGGCGTTCGCCATTGACGGCGGCGTGATCATCGAATCGATCTTCTCCTGGCCTGGCATGGGGCACACGCTCGTGGCGGCCACGGTGAGCGAGGACCTGCCGCTGGCGGTGGGCACCTTCGTATTCGTGGGACTGTTCGTGCTGCTGGCCCACCTGGCGGCCGACATCCTGTACGCCTACCTGGATCCGCGGGTCCGGTACTGATGATTGTCGACACCGGACCCGTTCCGAACGCGCCGTCGCTCTGGCGGGTGCGCCTGGGGCTGGCGGGCCGCAGCCTGAAGCAGAACTGGTCGCTGTTTCTGAGGACGCGGATCGGGATCCTTGGGCTGGTGATCATCGTGTTCTACATGCTGCTGGCGCTGGCGCACCCGATCCTGATGAACACCATCTGGGACGAGCGGATCTACGACCCGGTGATCGGCTTTGCGTTTGACGAGACGCAGCAGCCGGCGCCGCCGAGCCTGAGTCATCCGCTGGGCACCGACCCGCTGGGGCGGGACATCCTGAGCCAGCTGATGTTCAGCGCACGCTCGGAGTTCCTGCTGGGGCTGCTGGCGGCGGTGGTGACGGTGTGCATCGGCACGATGGTCGGGGCCACGGCCGCCTACTTTGGCGGGCTGATCGACATGCTGCTGATGCGGCTGGCCGACATCATGATCATGATGCCGGGGATCAGCATCCTGATCGTGCTGAGCGCGCTGATCGAGGTGGGGCACCTGGAACTGGCGCTGCTGATCGGGATCCTGTCCGGCTTTGGCGGGACCGGCGTGGTGCTGAAGTCGCAGGCGTTATCGGTTGTGGTCAAGCCGTACATCGAGGCGGCCCGGACCTCGGGGGGCGGCACGCTGCACATCATCCTGGTTCATGTGGTCCCGAACTTGCTGCCGCTTTCGTTTCTCTACATGATGTTTACCGTAACCAGCGCAATCTTCTCGGAGGCCGTCTTGAGCTTCCTCGGATTGCTGGACGTGCGGATGAGCTGGGGGCTGATGATCCACACCACGGAGTCGGCCGGCTACCTGCTGCAAGTGGGCGAGTATTGGTGGCTGATCTTCCCGGCCAGCCTGTCGATCACACTGCTGTGCTCGTCGTTTTACCTGCTAGGGCGTTCGTTGGACGAAGTCGTCAACCCAAGGCTGCGGCGTATCTGAGCAGCCATCCCAAGGAGGGGAGCATGACCGTTTTGCGCGAGTGTACCGGTCCCGAAAGGGACGCCGACGACGTTGCGCAACTCTGGCGATTCGCCAGGCAACGAGGAATGGATCGGGAACGATTCGAGGCGGCGCTCTCTGACGGGGGATTATCCGCGGCGCTGGCGGCGTGCATGGACCTGGCAGGTCCGGCGGACCAGCGCGAAGACCAAGAAGTTTCAGACGAGACGAAGTCGACGGCCGAGAACTGTTTCAAGGACACAAGCCCATTTGTGGCGCACGACAACGGACGGTGTTTAGAAGCACGACTTGAGCACATGCAGGGCGTGATTACGCCCACCAACCTGTTCTTTGTTCGCAACAATTCCGTAAGCCTGGATGTCCAACCGGACACCTGGCAGCTTTCAATCGAGGGCGACGCGGTCCGCGAGCCGCTGACGCTGTCGTACGCCGACATCCTGGCCCTGCCGAGCCGCACTGTGGTCGCCTACCTGGACTGCGCCGGCAACCAGCGGGCCATGTTCGACCTGGTAAACGGGGAATCCACCGAAGGCACCCAGTGGCGAACGGGCGGCGTGAGCAACGGCGAATGGGTCGGGACGCCGCTGCGCGACGTGCTGACGATGGCGGGAATCAGCGACGACGCGGTGTGCGTGATGCTCGTCGGGCTGGACACCGAGTCGCCCGAAGAGGGCTTCCGCAGCGTGATCCCGGTGGAGAAGGCCATGCACCCGGACACGCTGCTGGCCTACGCCCTGAACGGGGAGACGCTGCCCAGGGATCACGGGTATCCGCTGCGCGCGCTGGTGCCCGGCTGGGTTGGAAGCACCAACGTGAAGTGGCTGGGACAGATCGTGGTGTCGTCGAAGCCGATCTGGACGCGCAACAACACGACCTCCTACGTCCTGATCGGCGATGAGTACCCGGCGGAAGGCGAGGCTCAAGGTCAAGTCACGCACTGCCAAGTGATCAAGAGCGCGCTGGCGCTGCCGTGGCCGGCCGATCTGCGGGCGGAGCCGCACCGTATCCATGGGTATGCGCACTCGCCTGACGGTCCGATTTCGAGGGTCGAGTGGAGCCTGGACTCCGGAGCGACCTGGCAGAAGGCGACGTTGCATACGCCGCAGGTGCAGTACTCGTGGGCACGGTTTGAGTTTGCGTGGGATCCGGCGCCGGGGTCGTACACGATCATGACGCGCGCCAGCGATGACGCGGGGAACAGGCAGCCGGACACGATTCCATTCAATGCAAAGGGCTACCTGTTCAATCAGCCGATTCCGCATCCGGTTCGGGTGAAGTAGGGAAAGGGCAGATGCCGATTCCCGCGGTCGGAGTCGCGCGGCTGTGGCGAGTTGCTCGTCAGCACGGGATGGACCGGCGGCGCTTCCTGCAGGCGCTGACGGCCGGCGGGGCGGCGGCGGTGCTGGCCGCGTGCGGGGAGCGGGGTGCGGCGGATTCGGCCGCGGCAGCGGTGGACGCGGGAAGTGCCGCGACGCCTGCGCCCGCGCCGGCATGGTTCAAAGACACATCGCCGTTCATCGTGCACGACGACGGCAAGAGCCTGGAAGCGCGGCTGGAGAACATGCAGGGGTTGATCACCCCGGTTCGTCAATTCTTCGTGCGCAACAACTCTGTGAGCCTGGACGTGAACGTGGAAAGTTGGCGGCTTTCGATCGAGGGTGATGCCGTGACGAATCCGATTCAACTGTCCTTTGACGACATTCGCAAGATGCCGAGCCGAACGTTCGTCTCGTACCTGGAGTGTGCCGGCAATCACCGGGCGATGTTCGACCTGGTGAAGGGGCAGAAGGCCAAGGGCACGCAGTGGAGGACGGGCGGCGTTGGTAACGGGGAGTGGACCGGCGTGTCGATGCGCGACGTGCTGCAACTGGCCGGGGTTTCCGATGACGCGGCGAGCGTGCTGCTGATCGGGTTGGATACGGAGTCGCCGGAGGAGGGATTTCGTCGGGTGCTATCGGCGGAGAAGGCCCGGCACCCCGATACGCTGCTGGCCTACGGGATGAACGGGGAGATGCTGCCGCGAGACCACGGGTTTCCTCTGCGGGCGCTGATTCCCGGCTGGGTAGGCAGCACGAATGTGAAGTGGCTGGGTCGAATTGTCGTCTCGAAGCAACCGATTTGGACGCGTAACAACACGACCTCGTATGTGCTGATCGGCGACGCGTATCCGCCGGAGAGCGAGGCAGCGGGGAAGGTTGCGACCACGCAGGTGATCAAAAGCGCGTTGGCGCTGCCGTGGCCGGCCAAACTGAAAGCCGAGTCGCAGCGGATCCACGGCTTTGCCCACTCGCCGGACGGACCCATCACTACGGTGGAGTGGAGCCAAGACTCGGGCAATACGTGGAACGAAGCAGAGGGTTCGGGACCACAAGTGCAGTACTCCTGGGTGCGGTTCGAGTTTGATTGGGACCCAGATCCGGGCGAGTACACGATCATGACGCGGGCCACGGACTGGGCGGGCACTACGCAGCCGGACGAGATTCCCTTCAACGAGAAGGGCTACTTGTTCAACCAGCCGCTGCCGCACCCGGTCCGAGTGACGTGACGGCGACCTGGCCGGCACTCTAATTCCTATGCAAAACCGATCTTCTGCAGCGCCAGTCCTCAGCGTCGAAGACCTGACGATGTACTACGGGACGCGCTCGGGCGACGTGCAGGCGGTTGACGGGGTTTCGTTTGCGGTGGGGCGGGGCGAGTCGGTGGGGCTGGTTGGGGAGTCGGGCTGCGGAAAGTCGTCGATTGCAATGACGCTGCTGAAGCTGCTGCCGGAGAACGGGCGGATCGTCGGGGGCCGCATCCTGCTGGACGGGACAGACCTGGCGCCGCTCTCGGAAGACCAGATGCGGACGCATCGCTGGAACCGGATTGCGATGGTGTTCCAGGCGGCGATGAACTCGTTCAATCCCGTCTATACGGTCGGCGACCAGATCATCGAGGCGCTGGAGACGCACATCGAGACCGATCCGGACGTCTCGATGGCGCGGGTGCGGGAGCTTTACGACCTGGTGAGCCTGGACCCGAGCTTCATCGGCCGCTACCCGCACGAGTACAGCGGTGGCATGAAGCAGCGGGCCGGGATTGCCATGGCGCTGGCCTGCGAGCCGGACCTGCTGATCGCGGACGAGCCGACGACGGCGCTGGACGTGATCGTGCAGGACCGCATCCTGAAAGAACTGCGGGACGTGCAGCAGAAGCTGAACATGAGCCTGATCTACATCTCGCACGACATGGCGGTGATCGCGGAGGTCAGCCACACGGTGGGCGTGATGTACGCGGGGCGGATCGTGGAGTGGGGCGAGACGGTGGACATCTTCCGGAACCCCATGCACCCATACACACAGACGCTGATGTCGGCGTTTCCAAGCGTGACCGGCCCCAAGCATGAGCTGGCGATGCTGGGCGGCGAACCGCCAAACCTGCAGAACCCGCCGTCCGGCTGCCGCTTCCACCCACGCTGTCCGTACGCGACCGACGTCTGCCGGACGGACGAGCCGCCCAGGGTCGAGGGCTCGGGCACGCACTGGGCCGCGTGCTGGCACCCGCTGGAGGCGTAGGCGAGATGGCTAGCGCGACCGCCGTGGGGACGAAGCCGCTGATCAGGGTGGAAGGGTTGGAGAAGTACTTCCCGGCGGGCTCGCACTGGTTCCGGCGCAGCGACAGCTTTGTGCACGCGGTGGACGGGATCTCGTTCGAGCTGGCGCGCGGCGAGAGCTTCGGGCTGGTGGGCGAGTCAGGCTGCGGAAAAACGACGACGGGGCGGCTGCTGGTGCGCCTGGCGGAGCCGACGGGCGGGCATGTGCTGTTCGACGACGGCGAGGGGGCCTCAACCGACATCACGACGCTGCGCGGCGAGGAGCTGAAGGCCTTCCGGCGCAAGGCGCAGATGATCTTCCAGGACCCGTACGAGTCGCTGAACCCGCGGCGCACGATCTTCGACACGGTGGCCGAGCCGCTGAAGGTGCAAAACGCGTGCCCGCCGCTGGAACGGATGGAGCGGGTGGCGCGGATGCTGGAGATGGTGGGGCTGACCCCGCCCGCCACCTACCTGTTCCGGTACCCGCACGAACTGTCGGGCGGGCAGCGGCAGCGGGTGGCGATCGCGCGGGCGCTGGTGATCGAGCCGATCTTCGTGGTGGCCGACGAGCCGACCTCGATGCTGGACGTCTCGATCCGTACCGGCGTGATGAACCTGATGGAGAGCCTGGCGGAGCGGCTGGGGATCAGCTACCTGTACATCACCCACGACCTGGCCGTGGCGCGCTACATGTGCTCGCGGATCGCGGTGATGTACCTGGGCAAGATCGTCGAAATGGGCGACACCGAAGCCGTGCTGCAAAACCCCAAGCACCCCTACACCCAGGCCCTCCTCTCAGCCGTCCCAATCCCCGACCCCACCGCCACCCGCGCCCCCGTCCAAATCACCGGCGGCGTCGCCCGCCCCCTCGACCCCCCACCCCGCTGCCGCTTCTACCCCCGCTGCCCAATCGCAGACAACCACTGCCGCGACAACCCCCATCCCCCGCTGGAGGAGAAGGGGGCGGGACAGCGGGTGGCTTGTTACAAGGCGTAGCGGTATCGCCGGAAGCTCGCCCTACAGTTTGGCTGGCATTTCGAGCCAGGAACCAGATTCATCCGCCGGCAGTGGCGGAGGAGGTGGGATTCGAACCCACGACCGAGGGGAGCACCCCCGGTAACCGCTTAGCAGGCGGCCGCACTAGACCAACTATGCGACTCCTCCAGGCGTTGGTGACGCAGAGAAGAGACCTGGCGGAGGGGGTGGGATTCGAACCCACGAGGCGGTTGCCCGCCTAGTGGTTTTCAAGACCACCTCCTTAAGCCACTCGGACACCCCTCCGATTCACCACCGAATTATAGCCCCGCGGAGGGCGGGTCCCCGATATAGGCTCGGGCGACCACTCGACTGGCAGGCCAGGAGGGCAAGCGTGGCGAACGGCGGCGCGGTTGGCGAAGGTTCGCTCAGCGGCACCTCGGCCTGTGTGGGGCCGCTGCCGGACAAGGTGCTGGAAGGCATCCAGCTGTTCAACGCGCGAGAGTTTTTTGAGCAGCACGAGGCCTTGGAGGAGGCCTGGCTGGCGGAGCCGGGTCCGGTGCGAGACCTGTACCGGGGCATCCTGCAGATCGGCGTGGGCTTCTACCACCTGGAGCGGCAGAACTTCCGCGGGGCGCGCAACCTGCTGACCTACGGGATGGACCGGCTGGCGCCCTTCGAGCCGGCCTGTCGGGGTGTGGACGTGCGGGATTTGCGGGCGGCAGCACTGCGCTGTCGCGACGAACTGGATCGGCTGGGGCGGGAGCGCATTGCCGAGTTCAACCGGAGCCTGATTCCAAAGGTGCATGTGGATAAGTCCACCAAGGTTGCGTCCGGGCAGGGCGGGTCGCAGACTTCGGCTGCGTCAGCCGATCCAGAGGCCTAACCGCCCATGCCGAAACCGTTGCGCGTCGGAATCGCCGGTATCCGTCACAGCCATACGCCCACGCTGGTCCGCCAGTGGGGTGAGATCGAGGACGCCGAAGTGGTGGCGGCGGCGGACAGCTTCCCGAGTGCGCGGGCGCTGGCGAGCGACGAGTGGGATATCCCGGCAATCTACGAGACCTGGGACGCGATGTTCGACGCGGAGGACCTGGACGTGGTGACGTCCACCCTGCCCAACACCCAGCACGCGGACATCGTGGATGCCTGCGCGGCGCGCGGATTGCCGGTGCTGATCGAGAAGCCGATGGCGAGCGCATTGGCTGACGCCGACCGCATGGTGCAGGCGGCCGAATCCGCCGGGATTCCGGCGCTGATCAACTGGCCGACGCTGGGGCAGACGGCGTTCGAGACCGGCGCACAGCTGGTTGCGGACGGCGCGATTGGCACGCCGCGGCAGTACGTGTTTCGCGGGGGAAACCCCATCGCCACCCGGAAGGCCGAGCAGCCCGACTGGTTCCAGTGGCTGTTCGACGCGGCGCAGGGCGGCGGGTCGTGGATCGACTATGCGGGCTACGGTGCCGCGCCGTGCCTGCTGTGGATGGGCCGACCGCGCCGGCTGGCGGCGCGGGGCGCCTCGGTGACCGAGCGCAACGCGCGAGCGGACGAGAGCGCGGCCGCGGTTCTGGAGTTCCCACGCGGCCTGGGAATCATCCAGACCTCGCACGTGCAGGTTGGGTATCCGGGCCCGCAGGGGACGATGTTGCACGTCGAGGTGAGCGGCGAGACGGGCGCGCTGGTGCTGACGCCGGCGGCAGACGGCGTAGAGCTGCGCATTTTCGATGGGGACAAGCGGCGGGAGGGCGAGGTGATCGAGACGCCACCACCCGCGCCCGAGCGGCGCAGCGGGGTGGCCTACTTCGCGCACTGCGTGCGGGAGGGGCTGCCGATCGAGGGGCGCGGCAGCTTCCGGTTCAACCGTGAGGTGGTGGCGATCATCGACGCCGGCGTGCGTGCCCTGACCACCGGCGCCTCGGTGGGCGTGCCGCCGGCGCTGGACGGGTAGCGGGCAAGCCAATGGCCGGAGCCGTCGCGATTACCGGCGCGGGCCGAGGAATCGGCCGGGCCACAGCGCTGCGGATGGCGGCCGACGGCTGGGCCGTGGCGATTTCCGACGTGGACGGCGGCTCGGCAGCCGCCGTGGCTGAGGAGATTCGAAGCGGCGGCGGCACGGCTTTGTCAGCCCGGCTGGATGTGACGGACCACGCGGCCGTGCGTGCGTGGGTCTACGAGGTCGACGACGAACTTGGCGGGCTGACGGGAGCCGTGGCCAATGCCGGGATCATGCGTGTGCAGAACTTTCTGGACCTGACGCCGGAGATCTGGCGCCAGGTGATGTCGGTCAACCTGGACGGGACGTTTCATTTCGTACATCCCGTAGCGGAGCGGATGGCCGAACGCGAGCAGGGCAGCATCGTGATCATCGCGTCCGCGTCGTCACGACTGCCCTCGTTCGCCACCAACGTCTACAACACCAGCAAGACGGCCCTGCACGGGTTGACGCGGGCAATGGCCATGGAACTTGGTCCGCTCAACGTGCGGGTAAATGCCGTGAGCCCGGGCGTCGTGGACACGCCGATGTGGGAACTGATCGACCGCGAACGCGCCAGGCTGCTGGGCAAGCAGCCGGGGGAAGTGATAGCCGAGGCGATCTCACGGATTCCACTGGGCCGTGTGGAGACGCCGGAGGACGTGGCCGGATTCGTGGCCTATCTGCTGTCGGACGACTCCGACTACATGACCGGCCAGAACATCAGCTACGACGGCGGCTTTGTGATGCCCTAGGCGTCTCGACGAAGGTGCCGGTGTTTCCTGTGCCGTTGATATACTCGACGAGGCCGCCGCCACCTGTAGGCGGCGCCGTCCCCCAGATTCTGAAAGGCCCCTCCGCTTGAGCGCGACGCACGACGCTGCGGCACCAGCCGATGTCTCGGTTGCCGAACCCGAGCCAATCGTAGAACTGGAGTCGATGGAAGACCTGCTCAACGAGCCCGGCGGGGCAATGCAGGGGATCTCTCGGGGTGACGTGATCGAAGGCCTGGTGGTTGGGGTTGACCCCGATGAACTGCTGGTGGACATCGGACTGAAGTCCGAGGGCGTGGTTCCGCAGCGGGAGTTGTGGGACTCGCGGTCCGAGGAGCCGAAGCCCGAGTTCAGCGTGGGCGACGTGGCCTTCGTGTACGTGGTTCGGCCGGAAGGCGACGGGCCGGCAGTGCTCTCGGTTCGCCGGGCGGCGCAGGAGAAGGTCTGGCGGGCCACCGAGGAACTCTTCGAGAACGGCACGATCATCGAGTCCACCGTCCAGGAGTACAACAAGGGCGGGGTATTGGTGGACGTGGGGCCGCGCGGCTTCGTTCCGCTTTCGCAGCTGACCAGTCTGCGTCGCGGGCCGGCCGACGAGACCGAAGAAGAGCTGAACGCCAAGCTGTCGGAGCTTGTGGGCAAGATGATCTACGTCAAGATCATTGAGCTCGACCGACGACGCAATCGCCTGATCCTCTCGGAGCGCGTGGCGGAGCGCGAGATGCGCGCGCAGCGCCGCGAGGTGCTGTTGGACGAGTTGCAGGTCGGGCAGGTGCGCAAGGGCATCGTCAGCAACATCTGCAGCTTCGGGGCGTTCATCGACCTGGGCGGCGCGGACGGGCTGGCGCACATTTCCGAACTGTCCTGGAGCCGCGTGGAGAGTCCCGAAGAAATCCTGCGGCCGGGCGAGGAAGTAGACGTCTACGTGCTGGCGCTGGACCGCGTGGATAAGAAGATTGCGCTGAGCATGCGACGCGCCACCACCGACCCGTGGGCCGACCTGACCTCGCGCTTCCAGGAGCACGAGGTGGTACCGGGCACGGTCACGAAACTCGCGCCGTTTGGAGCGTTTGTGCGGCTGGCGGACGGAGTGGAAGGTCTGGCGCACTCGTCGGACCTGGGCAACGCCGCGCTGCACATGGTGAACGAAGGCGATATCGGGCAGTTCCGCATCCTGAGCATCGACGCACAGCGGCGCCGAATCCGCTTGACACCGGTTGAGATTTACCCACCGCCCGAAGAGGACTACGGTGAGCCGGAGGTCGAAGGCGAGCTGGCCGCGGTGGCGGAGAGCCCGGACGCCGTTGTCGCTGAGGATTCCGACGACGCGGAAGCAGCAATCGCTACAGAATCAGACGGCGTGGATGCCACAATAGAGGCGAGCGACGAGACCACGAGCGGTTCGTAGGCTCTGGGTCGCCGCTACCGGAGGTTGCCGTGAACGACAGGCTCGATAAGTTCACGGAGCGCGCCAAGAAGGTCCTGGTCTACGCGCAGGACGAGGCGACACGCTTTAACCACAACTACATCGGCACCGAGCACTTGCTGCTGGGGCTGGTGCGCGAAGGCGAAGGCATTGCGGCCCAGGTCCTCAAGAACCTGGGTGTGGAGCTGAACAAGGTTCGCAGCGCGGTCGAGTTCATCATCGGCCGCGGCGAGCGAATGGTCGTCGGCGATATCACGCTGACGCCGCGCGCCAAGCGCGTCATCGAGCTGTCGATTGAAGAGGCCCGACGGCTGGGGCACAACTACATCGGCACCGAACACCTGCTGCTGGGCCTGGTCCGCGAGGGCGAAGGCATTGCCGCCGGCGTGCTTGAGAGCCTGGGCGTGAACCTGGAGAAGGTCCGATCCCAGGTCGTGCAGGTCGTCAGCCAGAGCCAGAGCGAGCGCCCGCGTGAGGCGGCCACCACCGCCCCATCCAAGCGGTCGTCCAAGACGCCGGTCGTGGACCAGATGGGCATCGACCTCACGGCCGCCGCCCGCGCCGACAAGCTGGATCCGGTGATCGGACGGCACGACGAAGTCGAGCGTGTGATCCAGATCCTGAGCCGCCGCACCAAGAACAATCCGGCGCTGATCGGCGAACCTGGCGTTGGCAAGACGGCCATCGTGGAGGGCCTGGCCCAGCGCATTATCGAGGGCGAGGTGCCCGACTCGTTGCGCGACCGGCGCGTGTTGACGTTGGACATGGGCACGCTGGTGGCCGGCACCAAGTACCGCGGGGAGTTTGAGGAACGCCTGAAGAAGGTGATCGACGAAATCAAGGGCTCCACCGACTCGGTGCTCTTCATCGACGAGTTGCACACCGTGGTGGGGGCCGGCGCAGCCGAAGGCGCGGTAGACGCCGCCAACATCCTCAAGCCTTCGCTGGCCCGCGGCGAGTTGCAGGTCATCGGCGCGACGACGCTGGACGAGTACCGCAAGTACATCGAGCGCGACGCCGCCCTGGAACGCCGCTTCCAGCCGGTGATGGTGCAGGAGCCGTCCATCGAGGAAACCGTGGACATCCTGCGCGGTGTGCGCAGCCGCTACGCCGACCACCACAACGTCGAGATCACGGACGACGCCCTGACGGCCGCCGCTGAATTGGCCGGACGCTACGTTACCGACCGGTTTCTGCCGGACAAGGCGATCGACGTGATGGACGAAGCGGCAGCCCGCGTGAAGATCCGCTACGGCATGCCGCCCAAGGGGCTGCGCGAACTCGAAACCCGCGCGGACCAGGTAGCGGGAGAGAAGTCCAAGGCCATCGACGCCGAGGACTTTGAGGCCGCCAACCAGTTGCGGCAGGAAGAAGAACAGCTGCGCGGCAAGGCCAATGCCCTGCGCGAGGAATGGACGAAGTCCAACGAGGGCCAGTCGCCGCGCGTGACCGAGGAAGAGGTCGGGCAGGTGGTTTCCATGTGGACCGGAATTCCGGTTACGCGCATCCGCGAAGAGGAGTCGGAGCGGCTGCTGCACATGGAAGACGAGCTGGCGCGCCGCGTGGTCAGTCAGAAGGAAGCCATCGAGTCCATCTCACGAGCCGTCCGCCGCGCGCGGGCCGGGTTGAAGGACCCCCAGCGGCCGATCGGCGCGTTCATGTTCCTGGGGCCCACCGGCGTGGGCAAGACGCTGCTGGCGCGGGCGCTGGCCGACTTCATGTTCGGCAGCGAGGACTCGCTGATCCGCATCGATATGTCGGAGTACATGGAACGCCACGCCGTATCGCGGCTGGTCGGCGCGCCGCCGGGCTACGTGGGCTACGAGGAAGGCGGCCAGCTGACCGAGGCCGTCCGCCGCCGCTCCTACGCCGTGATCCTGCTCGACGAAATCGAGAAGGCCCATCCCGAGGTCTTCAACATCCTGCTGCAGCTGATGGACGACGGCCGCCTGACCGACGCCAAGGGCCGCGCGGTGGACTTCCGTAACACCATTGTGATCATGACCTCCAACGTGGGCGCGCAGCACATCAAGCGCAACGCCACGCTGGGCTTCCACAGCGACGAATCGTCGACCGAGGACACCTATTACCGCAACATGCGCTCCAAGGTGCTCAACGAGTTGAAGAAGGTGTTCCGGCCCGAATTCCTCAACCGGGTGGACGCCAGCGTCGTCTTCCACGCGCTGACGCGGGCGGACGTGGCCGACATCGTGGATCTGGAACTGGCCCGCGTGCGGCTCCAACTGAGCGAGCACGAGCTGGAGCTGGAAGTCACCGCCGACGCTAAGGGCTTGCTGGCCGAACAGGGCTACGACCCCGATTTCGGCGCCCGCCCGCTGCGCCGGGTGATCCAGAACCTGATCGAGGACCCGCTGGCGGAAGAACTGCTGCGCGGCGCCTTCGAGCCGGGCGCGCAGGTGATCGTGGACCGTGATGGCGACGACGTGGCCATCACCTCACGGTCGCCGGTCGAAGCCTAACGATCATCACCAGCATCCGGCATGGACGCCGGACGCGTAATTAGCCTTCAGAGCGGGGCATGGCTGGAATCTGGACGAAAGCCGGCACTGACTGGAAGCCGGCGGCGCCGCAGCCCTTTCCCGACGAGGCAGCGCTGCAGGAGATGGTCGCCGAGAATCCAAACCTCCTGCCGCTAGCAGGTTCGCCACAACTCATCGTTCTTGGTCGTGAAGTACGGCTCGGCAGTGGAAAGGTCGACGTTCTGGCAGTCGAGACGTCGGGCCGTCCGACCGTCATCGAAGTCAAGCTGGCCCGAAACCCTGAAGCTCGACGGGCGGTCGTCGCGCAGGTTCTGACCTACGCTGCGTCGCTGCACGGATTCGATCTTGAGAGTCTCGAACGAGGCCCTTTTCAGGGACCGTTACAGAAGATTGGCTACGCATCTCTTGCGGAGGCCGTTCAAGATCAGGAAAGCGCGGTTGACCTCGACGACTTCGTAGCGTCCTTCCAGGAACATCTGGACAACGGTCAATTCAGATTGGTTCTGGTTCTTGACGACGTGTCGTCCGAACTTGAGAGCATCATCGGGTATCTCGAAACTGTCACCATGCCCAGGCTGACCATCGATCTCGTAACGGTCAGGGTGTACGAGGTTGGCGGCGTCCAGGTCGCTCTGCCGCAGCGCATTTCGCCCGACAGCAGCAGAACTGCATCAACTGCCCATCAGGCCGCCCCGGTGAAGTCAAAGACTCGTACCTATGACGGCCCAGACGCTTTTGCTGAATCCGTCCAACGCGTGAAGGTAGAGGACCGCCAGTTGTTTCAGGATCTCATCGAATGGGCAAAGGATGTTGCTGAACTGCCGGGTGTGGTGCTGTTCAGTTCAATCAGCCCCACGGGGAATGTGTTCAATTTGAACCCGAGGTTAACGACGGACAACGCGGGACTGGTTTCGATCGCAAACAATGACGGGAAACTCTATTTTCGATTGGAGCGCCGGAAGTTCGAGTCACTTGCCCCAGATTCGATTGAGAGAGTTGAACGTCTCATAGCTCCGAAACAGATTGGGCATGGCAACGAGGTGACTGAATTCACCCCCGAGCTTCTCGCCGCGCTGACGGAGGCGTACGAGGAGGCCGTCGCTACGCGGTCATAGCCCACCGCGTAGCAGTTGACCTGGCCTCTGAGGTTTTCGAAGCCTCTATTTCGCGCGGCCGGACTCCTCGGCCTCGCGCCGGGAGTTGTCCTTGAGGCCCAGCGTGGTCATCCAGAGTGTCACGCCTACGGGAACCATGGCCCCGGCGGCCGGAACCGGCACATGGCCGACGGAACCGTTGGCCACCGTCCACACGCGCTCCACGACCGGCATTTCTCCCCAGCGATCTGCGTAATCCTGATCCATGACGGCCGTACCGTAGTTATGGTCAAAGTGCCGCCAAATGCCGAGCAAAGCAGTGACCAGAACCAGCACCGCGACAATCCGGGCGATCCGGATCGTCGCCCGCGACGTGCGAAGCACGAGCGCGACCAGGGCCAGACCGCTCAAAACCAGGGAAGGCCACGGCACCAATTGCCAGAACTCTTCCCAGTGGCGTTCATAGGCAAGCGCAACGGCGACGCTCAGGATGCTGATAACCACCAGCAACGCCATGGCGCCTCGTAGCGTCCCGGCTACTCCCTCACCGGCGAATGATCGAATCACGGCAGCTTGAGTAGCCCGACGATCGTTTCCACGACATCGGGCGCGGCGTTGTGCTCCGCGAGCCCGCGTCGAAGCTTCGCGAAGTCCGTGTCGTCCGCCGGGAACGGGCGATGGTGTTCCACGTCGTGGGCCCACGCCCCTGGATTGCTGATCCCGGCCGCCGCAAACGCCGCTTCCAACTCCTCCACGGTTGCGTTGTTGGCGGAAATCTTACTGGCGGTGGCGGCATCGCCCGCGGCTGGCGTTGCCGGGGACGTCGCACCGGTCGCGGAGTCGCCGGAGTCCTCGCCGCAACCTGCGATCACGAGAGCAAGGGCGAGTGCAAGCAGCAGTGAGACGACCCTGGGACTTCGCATTTATCGACCTCCGAGACTCGTAGACGCCCGCGGCCCGCCCGACCGCCAAGCCATTCCCGTCTCGTCCGGCCAGATTACTCTCATCGCACCGCCCACGACAGGCCAACGACGCGCGCAGCTAGCCGAAAGGCCGGAGAAGCAGCTGCGGCAAGGGTTGTCGATTCCGGGCCACGCTTCGCCCGGCGCTACCATTCGGGACGCCTGATCCCGGACTGTCCGCCCGTGGCCAAACCTCGTCGTCTGTTCGCCTGTGCCGAGTGCGGGGCGGAGCATCGGCAGTGGATGGGGCAATGCAGCGTCTGCGGGGCCTGGAACTCGCTGGCCGAGCGCCGGGTGACAAAAGGACCGAGCAGTCTGCCGGCGACGCCTTCGCGTCGGGCGCGCAGGCGATGATGGACCGAGTTGGCGACGCGATCGCCAAGACGCCGCCCTAGCCGGTGGAAGTGCAGAACCCCGGTCTCAGGAGATCGCTTCTTCCAGATCGAGATCTGACACTTCTTGCTCGGGTTCGTTTGTCTCGTGACCGCCAAATGCAGTTTTCTTGGTAACGCCTTCGATCAACGTGACAAGCGCAGCCTTTCGCTGCTCAAAGAATCCGTAAAAGTCATCTGCCCTGAGCAGACTCGGATCAATCAAGTGCGTCTTGAGATTAGAATTGATGGTCGAGGCCGCAATGGGGGGCGAATCGCCTACTCCGTCCTCAAGCCTGCCGAGATAGCGCGATGGTGCATCTCCCCCGAGAATTCGGTTGGTCCGCCACGAAAGAGGCGTTTTGTTGATAATCGACTCGTACTTAGAAGACTCTATGCTATTCGCTCTGCACCAAGCCCGTGGAAAGATATGATGGATATCAACTCCTTCATTGAAGAAAACGGTGTCATTGTAAGTCTGACTGGACCTGAAGTCGCGAGCACCGTAACTCATAAGAAGTGCATTTACACCCTTGTAAGCAGCCGATACTCTTGACTTTAGCGCCTCAAGGCGATCCACTCGAAAAACGGAATCTGCAATAGTGGCAGGCTGCGGTCCTCCAATGACCCAGTTGGGAACTTCCGCAACGTCGCGAGCAAATCGAGATTCCGTCGCAGATCCATAGAGCTCACCGAAAACGCCATTCCAGTACCACTCAGCCAGTTTGTCGTGAATTGTGGCGTGTTCTGATCGGGGTCCAAGCTCAGCGAGAATCGCAGCGAGCGGAACAAGCTGCGACTGGTACGGCAGGTCAAAAACTCTGAAAATGCTCAGCCTCCTCAGAAACTTGGCGGCATCCTTGAAACCTTGCTCGACATGATCTGCATGCTTCACATAGGCCGACAGAGGCAGCGCAAGGAGCGCCTGCCTGGTGGCGCTGATCGGAGGTAGTTCGCGCCCGCTCTTCCCTTCCGATTCAGCATCCTTCCGGCGAGCTTTGGTGTGGATCAGGGAGTTGCCCTGCAGAAAGTCGGTGCTACCCACCTTTGCAAGCGTTCCATGTTGCTGATCAGCTGAGTGCCCAAACCGGGCCAGTCGGTCGCGACGTCCAATGTCAGAATCGACTCCAAGCCAGTCTTCTCGTAGGTTGTAGTTCTGTGCAGCGTAAGTCGCGGTAATCAGTTCGAAGGTGTCCAGTGGCTTGCCACCGGTGTTCACCTTTTCAAACACTAAACACACTGCTTCCTTTGTGGTGTCCCGATCAAGAGTAATGACAGGTATGTCGTAGTTGGTGAAGTTTCTGAGGACTTGCTGAGTGAACTTGCGAAACAGCTGTCGCTTGCTGCCTCCATTCTCCCGATCATGCCAGTAGCTCTCAAATTCATATCGCCAATCATCGCAAGAGTCGCCATCCAAGATATAGTTTAATGGGAACATCTGTTCTTCATACTCTCTTTCGCTGCTTGAAAGATCAAGAAATATATCCCTACCGAAATTCGTTCTGATTATGCGGTCTTCGGGGACTCCAATGATGGCGTCCTCTCGAGTGAAGTATGCATCCAGTGACTTGTTAATGTTAATATAAAAGTACCTTCCAACTCTCTTGCTACGTGACGTCAATACCGTATTGACTACGTCTCTGCGCAAACAGGATTGATAGAGCGAAGTTATGCGCTGCTGGCCGTCGAGCAACAGGTATTGGGCTCTCGTGCCCTCAGCCTCCTTCGGCGCTCCTTCCACTGGCCGCTCCTTGAACTGTACTTCTCCCCCGGTCTCCAGTCTCATTAGTGCTCCAATCGGAAACGCCAACGAAACCGATGCGATCAAGCTCTTGATTCGGTCCTCGTCCCATACCCAACCACGCTGAAAGTCGGGCAGCTTCATGACGCCCCGCTCGCTGTCCTTCAACAGCTCTTCTAAGCTCCACGGATTGGTCTTGAATGAACCCATGAGATTCCTCTTTGTGAACTCGCGCTCACGCAATGATCGTGTGATTCACTTGGGCGCCACAGTTTACGGAACAGCCGATCTCGGGCCTAGCGGAAACAGGACGCTCTCGCAGTAGACCTGCCCGGCGCTACCATTCGAACCACCTGACTCCAAGCTGAAATCCCTTGGCCAAACCTCGCCGTCTCTTCGCCTGTGCCGAGTGCGGGGCGGAGCATCGGCAGTGGATGGGGCAATGCAGCGTCTGCGGGGCCTGGAACTCGCTGGCCGAGCGCCGGGTGACGGACGGGCCCGCCGGTTCGCGCTCCACGCCGCAGGCCGTGGCCCTGGATCAGATCAACACGTCGGCCGACGACCGGTTGCCCTCGGGCATGGGCGAGATGGACCGTGTGCTGGGCGGCGGGCTGGTCCGGGGATCGCTGGTGCTGCTGGCCGGGGATCCCGGCGTGGGCAAGTCCACGCTGGTGCTGCGGTTGGCGGCCGAACTGGCATCGCCCAGGCGACCCTGCCTCTACGTGGCCGCCGAGGAGTCGGCCGCGCAGATCCGGATGCGCGCGGAGCGCATGGGAATCGGCGGCGACGGGCTGTTCGTCTACGCCGAAACGGCCATGGACGGCGCGCTGGCGGAGGCCGAACGCTTGCGGGCCGGGATGCTGGTGGTTGACTCAATCCAAACGGTCCGCGCGGACGGGCTGGCCTCGGCGCCCGGCAGCGTGACCCAGGTTCGCGAGTCGACGTTGCGGCTGCTGCAATACGCCAAGGCCACCCACACGCCGGTGCTGATCGTCGGCCACGTGACCAAGGAAGGCATGGTGGCCGGCCCTCGGCTGCTGGAACACATCGTGGACGCGGTGCTCTACCTGGAGGGCGACGATCACCACGCCCACCGGCTGCTGCGCTCGGTGAAGAACCGCTTTGGGCCAACCTTCGAGGTAGCCGTCTTCGAGATGGATGGGGCCGGCCTGCGTGAAGTGACGAACCCCTCGGCCATGCTGCTGGCGGGGCGGGATGCGACCGCGCCCGGATCCGCCGTGGCCGTGGCGATGGAGGGCACGCGTCCCCTGCTGGTCGAGATCCAGGCGCTGGTCGCGCCAACCACCTACAGCCTGCCGCGGCGGCTGGCGAATGGGCTGGACCTGAACCGGCTGAACATGTTGCTGGCCGTGCTCTCGCGTAGGGCCGATGTCGGGCTGGCCGCGCACGACGTCTACGTGAACGTGGTGGGCGGGCTGCGGCTACGCGAGCCGGCGACGGACCTGGCCGTCGCCCTGGCGGTGGCCTCCAGCCATAGCGGCCAGCCGCTGCGTCTCGGGGGGGCGGCGGTGGGCGAGGTCGGCCTGGCCGGCGAACTGCGCGCCGTGCCATCCGCCGCACAGCGCGTCGACGAAGCCGCGCGACTTGGCTTCACCCACTGCGTGATCCCAACCGGCGCTTCGACCAACGGCAGCCAGTCCACGGCCGTACCCGTGGCCAACCTGCGCCAGGCCCTGGACGCGGCGCTGGCGTGAGCGCCGACGCGGTGGTGCTGGGCGCGGGTTCCAGCGCCCGCATGGGCGGCGCGGACAAACTGCTGGCCGACCTGGACGGCGAGCTGGTCATCGTCTGGAGCCTGCGGGCCTTCGAAGCTTGCCAGGGCATCCGTGCCGTGGTGGTTACGACCTCCGAAGGCAACGAGCCGAACATTCGCGAAGCCGTGGCAAAGGCAGGGTTGACCAAAGTACGGGCGTTGGTGCGCGGCGGCTCATCGCGAGCCGAATCCGTGCTACACGGTCTTCGCGCCCTCGATAGAGACCCTTGCAAGACGCCCGTCGTCGTTGAAGCTCCGGATGCTCTTGCTCCCTCTCCTCGGGGAGAGGGTTGGAGCCTGCCCCGGACGCGATCCGGGGGTGAGGGGTCTTCCGCGCTAGATTCCCGGGATAAGCAACGGTCTCTTGATAGCGAGCCGCCGGACTACGTGGCCGTGCACGACGGCGCACGACCGCTGGTGTCGCCCGCGCTGATCGAGGACGGCCTGCGGATGGCTCGGGTCTACGGCGCAGCGGTGGCGGCAGTTCCGGCAACGGACACGCTGAAGATCGTCGATCGCGACCGCCTGGTTATCCGCACGCCATTGCGTTCGACCGTCTGGCATGCCCAGACGCCGCAGTTCGCCCGCTTTGCGGACCTGCTGGGCGCGCACGAACGGCAGACCGCCATGCTCGACCTCTACACGGACGACGTCTCGGTTCTCGAAGCCGAGGGGCTGCCGGTCCGAGTGTTCGAAGGCAGCCGCGAGAACCTGAAGATCACGACGCCGGACGATCTGGAAACAGCAGCTCGCATCTTGCGCCAGCGACGGGCGGGCGCCGCAAGGTAGGTCGGATTGTGGATTTGGACGTAGGCTGAGACGACAGACCGGCGGGGATGCGAGCGATGACGATTGACAATGCAAACGAGTATCGACAGGCCGCCGACCGCGCGCTGGATTTCCTGGCCGCCCATACTGATGGCGAAGGCCGCAGTCGCATCGATCCCAACGACCCCGGGTTGCACTTCAAGCTGCCGTACGTATTCGCCTACGGCGACCGCCGCCAGTTGGCGCTGCGCGCGCTGGACCACATCGAGCGCAACCTGCTGGCGGACGACGGGTCGTTCAAGGACGACCAGTTCAACGGCCCCGCCAGCGCCTTTCTGTACCAGGCCGGGTGGCTGGCCTGGAGTAGCGCGGCGCTGGGACGCTTCGACCTGGCTCGTCGAATCGCCCGTCGAGCCATCCAGGAGCAAGACCCGAACCTCGGCGGATTCTGGAACGAGACCCACCAGGGCCGCGAGCAGGGTGTGTTGAACAGCTCGTCGGCCGCCGCCGGATGCGCCGCCGCCGGTGAACTGGAGTCCGCTGCAATGGCGGCGGGGTTCATGGACCGCCTGATCGAGCTTCAGCCGGAGCCGGACCAGCGGTTTCACTTTGGCTTTTATGCTGACGGCCAGGTCATCACGGACTCGGACGCGGAAACCGGCCGGAACTACTTCGATCTCGACGGTCCGTGCCGGCCAGCCATGTTCGCCACGGCCATCGCGGGCCTGACCTGGCTGGGGCGCCAGACGAACGACGACCGGCACTTCGACCTGGCCCGCGCCTATACCGACGTGATCCTGTCGCACAGGGGCGAGCCGTGGACGTCCCCGTTCGCCTCCAAGACCGGCTGGGCGGCCCTGCAACTCAACGTCAACCGGCCCGAACCCGCCCTCTCCGCCTACGCTGAATCCGTGGGCCAACGTTTCCTTCAACTCCAGCAGCAAGACGGCAGCGTGGACCTGACCGTCTGGCCGGGCATGGAGGGCGGAGCGCCGCTGCCGCTGCGTCTGGGGAATCTTTGCGACTGGACGCTAACGGCCCTGGCTCTGGCCAACGGCGGGGTGTAGCCAAGGCTCCAGCGATCGCTCCAAATCGTCCGTGGCGCCGAACTACGGCGCGTATCATTAGCTGACCAGACGCCCGCTCGCTGCTAGCTGGCGCGACGCCTTCCTCAATCTCCCCGCACTGGAGTTTCCGCGTGTCCGACGCCCGATCCGCACCGACCAAGCTACGCCGCACCACGCGTAAGCGCCGCGACATCCGCGAACGGATGGAGCGGGCCGTGCTGGACCATTGGGAGTTGCTGGACGACGAGGACATCGCGATCTTCACGATCCGGCGGCCGGACGGCAGCGACTTCGCGACGTTCGAGGCGGGCCAGTACACGATGCTGGCGTTCTGGGACCAGCCCGCCGACGACCCGCGGCCGCGACAGCTTTCGATCGGCTCGGCTCCGCTGGACCTGGACCACCTGGAGTTCTACGTGATCCTGGTACGGGACGCGCGGGAAGACGGCTCCAACATTCCAGGGGTGTTCACGGGCACGCTCTGGCGCCACAAGCCGGGCGACGAGATTCTCTACATGCCGCGGCCGGCCGGGCGGTTCACGCTCTCCCGCACCAGCCAGCCCGACGCGGTCTGCGTGGCCACCGGCACGGGCCTGGCGCCGTTCGTTTCCATGGCGCGCACGGCCTGGCACGAGTACCAGGAAACCGGCCAGGTGGAGCGGCGGCTGACCATCGTGCACGGCGTTTCGTACGCCGATCAGCTGGGATACAAAGACGAGTTGGAGCGGATGGCGGCCGATCCGGGATTCGGGCTGGTCTATATCCCGACGATCAGCCGGCCGGACAGCGACCCCAACTTCGCGGAGGGCATGGGCCGCGGACGCGCCAACGACACGGTGCGCCTGATCTGCGGCAAGGAAATGAGCGGTCGAGTGGAACCCTGGTTGCCCGACGAGCCGCTGGCCGCTCTGCAGGAGCGCCTGACGCCGGAGGGCGCGGCGCTCTACCTGTGCGGCAACCCGGAGATGATCGCGGACGCCAAGCCCGTGCTGGCCGAACAGGGATTCGAGACTGAAGGCCGCGAGTCCCAGGTCATTACCGAGGACTACTGGTAGCCAGCCAGAACGCGCCGGGGCCCGGCCCGGCCGAGCCGACGTTCCGGGACTACCGGGTCGGTACCGGATATGACCTGCACCGGTTGGGGGCGGACCGGCCGCTGCGCGTAGCCGGCGTGGACATTGCGCCGGACGGTGGCGCGTTCGGTCACTCGGACGCAGACGTGGCGATGCACGCGTTGGTGGACGCCCTGCTGGGAGCCACGGGCGGCGGGGACATTGGTCGCCGCTACCCCGACACCGATCCGGCCAACCGCGACGCCGACAGTGCGAGATTCGTGACCGAGACTATCTCGGACCTTCGCGACGACGGGTGGGAACTGGTGAATGCCGACCTCACCATCGTGCTGGAACGGCCGAAGGTCTCGCCCTTTGCCGAGACGATGCGCGAGCGCCTGGCGGCGGCTCTGGGCTCTGATTCCGAGCGCATCAGCCTGAAAGCCAAGACCAACGAGGGCGTCGACGCGGTAGGCGCCGGCGAGGCGGTGGCTTGTCACGCGGTCGTGCTGGTGGCGCGCGGCGTCGCTTAGGCCCCTGCGTAGAATGCCCTCATCGCACGCCAGCCTGGGTTTCGTCGTTTGACGCTCGCGATTACCAACTCCCTCACAGGGAAAAAAGAGCCCTTCAAGCCGCTGGGCGATCCCGTCACGATGTACGTCTGCGGCATGACGCCCAAGGACCGGCCGCACCTGGGTCACGCGTTCATGTTCGTGCACATGGACGTGATCCGGCGCTACCTGGAATATCGCGGCTACGCCGTGCGGCACATCCAGAACTTCACCGATATCGACGACAAGATCATCGACCGGGCGCGTGCGGCCGGTCGCGAACCGCTGGATTGGGCGCGCGAATACACCGAGGCCTACTTCGAGGTCATGGATCGGCTGCACGTACAGCGCGCGCACGAGTATCCGCTGGTAACCGGCAACATTCAGGGAATCATTCAGGACGTGCAGGAACTGATTGACAGAGGCCACGCCTATCCAACGTCCACCGGGGTGTACTTCGACGCCGCGACATTCGAGGACTACGGCGCGCTCAGCGGCCGAACCGAGGAAGACGGCGCTGCTGGCGCCCGAATTGCGGTTGACGAAGAGAAGCGCGATCCGCGCGACTGGGCGCTTTGGAAGCTGGACGACGAGAGTTCGGTGGCCTGGGAAAGCCCCTGGGGACGCGGGCGACCAGGCTGGCACATCGAGTGCTCGACGATGATCCGGCGCACGCTGGGCGAACAGATTGACATTCACGGCGGCGGCGCAGACCTCTTGTTTCCACACCACGAAAACGAGCTTGCCCAGGCCGAAGCGGCCACGGAGTGTCACCCGTTCGTGTCGTACTGGACGCATACGGGCCTGGTGCTGACCGACGGCGAGAAGATGGCCCACTCACTGGGGAACTTCACCACCACGGCGGACGTGCTGACCGACGTGCCGCCGGACGTGCTGCGGCTCTACCTGCTGAGCGTGCACTACCGCTCGACATTGCAATTCTCGCCGGCTGCGATCGAGCAGACGCGGTCGGGATACGAGCGGCTGCTGGCGGTCATGCGCGCCAAGGGCGGAAGCGTCGACGGCGACAGTAACGAGCTGGATGTCGAACTGTCGGCAGCGCGGCAGGCGTTTGACGCCGCCATGGACGACGACTTCAACGCACCGCGGGCCATTGGCGCGCTATTCGACTTCGGGCGCGCCATCAACCGTCTGGCACCGACGTGCGCACCGGCGGACGTTTCGAACGCGCAAGCCGTTGTGGCCAGTCTGTTGGGCGTGTTGGGCATTGAACTTAAAGAACCCGACTCGGCGTCCGACGATGCGACGCCGTTCATCGACCTGCTGGTGCGCTTGCGCCAGCAACTGCGAGAGGCCAGGCAATGGGAGCTCGCCGACAGCATCCGCGACGATCTGGGCGCCCTCGACGTGGTACTCGAGGACACGCCCGACGGCACGGACTGGCGTCGCGGGTAGGCCGACCGCAACTACCCGCCGAGGCCAGCGTCTGGGGGCGGCACCCCGTAGCCGAGGCTTTGCGCCGTGGCACAAGCGTCGAACGCGTGTTCATTGCCCGCGCACAGGCCGAAGCCATGGCGGACATTCGTGCGCTGGCCGCGACGGCGGCCGTCCCGGTCACGTTTACCGACGTGTCGGAACTCGACCAGCTCAGTTTCGGCGGGCAGCATCAGAGCATCGTTGCGGCCGTGCGTTCTCCGCCGGATGCGTCGATCGAGGACTTGCTTGAAGGCGGCAGTGCCGGCGGGCCACCGTTGATCCTGGCCGCGGACCAGGTTCAGGACGTGGGGAATCTGGGCGCGCTCTTGCGGACGCTGGAGGCCGTGGATGGCGCAGGCGCCATCGTGCCGGCCCGGCGCTCGGCCGCTTTGACCGGGGGCCTGGCTCGGGCCTCCGCCGGGGCCAGCCTGCGCACGCCGCTGGTGCAGGTTGCCAACATTGCACGGGCGCTGGACCAGCTACGCGAGACAGGCGCCTGGGTGTACGCGCTGGATCAGGATGGGGACCTGGACTTTACCGAAGCGGATTACAGCGGCCCGACCTGCCTGGTCGTCGGCAGCGAAGCTCGCGGAGTCCGTCCAGGCGTCCGCAAGGCCTGCGACGCCGCGCTGCGGATTCCGATGTACGGTGGCGTCGGCTCGCTGAATGTGTCGGTTTCCGGCGCAATCGTCATGTACCACGCGGTGCGCTCCCGGGGAGAGGCGGATCCGGGTGGAACCTGACACCATTAGCCTGGTTGGAATCACCCTCTATGGCTACCACGGCGTGCGGCCTGAAGAACGCACGCTCGGACAGCGATTCATCGTCGACGTGGAGCTTGGAGCCGATCTCCGCCCCGCCGCCGAGACGGACGCACTCGACGCCACCGTGAACTACAGCGAGGTGTATGCCGTGGTGGCCGAGCTTGTGGAAGGCGAAGCGGTCAATCTGCTGGAGACGCTGGGACAACGGATCTCGCAAGCCATTTTCGATCGCTTTCCCCCGGTTGCGAGCGCACGAATCCGCATCGCGAAACCCGGCGCGGCGATTGCGGGGTCCGTATTGCGTGAAGCGTCGGTCACCATCAACCGCACGCGGGGCGAAATCCACCGCTAGCAGCGGGCGACTACCGGCCAACGGCGGTTGTGTGAGATTTCTTACGTTTCGTACTTGACGATAACTAGGAATGGTTTCAATATAAAGTGGGCGGGCGGCTTAGCGCATCATGGACAGCGCGTCCGCGCCGGCGGCGCACAGCACAGTCTCTGTTAGAAAACCGGCAAGGTCGCGCCAACGTTGGTTACTGCTCGAAAGGTTGTGATATGGGGAATCTGGCAGTCTTTATCGACGGTGGCTATCTCGAAGCTCTGCAGAAGCATGAGTTCGACGTTCGGCTCGACGTAAAGAAGCTCGTGGACGAAGTCCTGCGTCACATTGAGAGCGAGAGTGCGGACCCAGTTGAACTGATGCGCGCGTATTACTACCACTGCCGGCCGTATCGCAGCGATCCGCCAACGCAAGATGAAATGGATCGCTACTCAAACTCACGTCGATTCGAGGACGCGCTTCGCTACTTGCCGCGATTTGAAGTGCGGCTTGGGCACCTGCGTATGTCGGGTATGGATGAGTCCGGCGTGCCAATCTTCGAGCAGAAGCAGGTCGATCTCCTGCTGGGCCTGGACATGGCGCTGTTGGCCGGCAAAGGCCAAGTGCAGCATATCGCCCTGGTGGCCGGGGACGGCGACTTCGTCCCAGCCGTCCGTGTGCTGAAAAACGAGGGAATTATCGTCTGGTTAATTCACGGGCCGCCACAAGGCAACCATGGGTATCCGACATACTCATTTGAATTGTTCAAGACCGCTGACGAGCGCATGGAACTCGACGAAGAACTTATTGACCGGCTGCTGAGGTAACCCGCGACCCCGCGCTCACTTCAGCAGGAGATCTTCAGGTCACACTGGGCGTGGCAACCTTGCCACGCGAAGTTGCCATTTTCACACAAGTTAAGACGACGACTAATTCTACGACGGCTATGACGTTGCGCGCATGTCTTCCATCACCCGCTTGACCTCCACGAGGATGGCGCTGAACGTCTGCTTGATCGGACCGCGTGCATCGATCACCGTGAAGTCATGCTGCTTTGCAAGTTCACGAAAGTGTGAGCTGATCTGTGCTTGATAGCGCAGGAAACTATCAAATACATCCTGGCCGCGCATGACGTCGAGTCCCGATTCCCAGAAATCGAAGCCGCCATTGATCAGGATTCGCGGAAGCAGGTGGTCGATGTCGACGTCGAGATACACCACGGCGTCCGGAACCGGTGCGAAGCCATACACATCGGCGGTCCAGGCCGGATCGATGCCGCGAGTCGCCGCACGGGCGACCATTGAGAAAGTGTATCGGTCGGCCAGCACCACCATTCCGGCCCGAAGCGACGGGATGATCAGCCGCTCGACACGGTCGAAGAAGTCGGTGGCGTAGAACAGATTGAGCGTGATCGGGTCCAGGTCGTGGCCGGATTTGGCACGCCGGATCCCCGGGCCGGCAAGCTCGGACCGCGTCAGGCCGGTGTCCACCACACCGAAGCCGTGGTCTTCGAGCCACTCCTTCATCAGGCGGATCTGAGTCGATCGTCCCGAGCCGTCCTGTCCCTCGACCACGATCAGGCGCCCGGGCAGCGGGCTCAGGTCAATACCCGGCGGCGGATCGCCGTAGAACCGCAGGGGCCGGTTGGCCGGCTGACTCATAGCGCGCGCCACATATCAGCCAGGTAGCGCCCGCTCAGGCCGGTCGCCGCCAGGGCTTCCTGCAGTCCGGAATCCTCGGCGCGCATCGCGCCATCCAGGTGGGGGTGCACAAGCGCCCGCATCTGCTCCTGCTGATTCACCAGGGTGTCGGTGGCGTTGATTCGCGAAAGGCTGAACTCGTCGACCAGCCGACCATACTCTTTCCGAATGATGCCCTGGAAGAGCCGAAACGACTTCGCGGGGTTCTGGCTCAGGCCCAGATCCATGCCGGCTTCGTAGAAGTTGAGCTCGTCCCGTCCGAGTTCAATCCTGCGAATCGCCTCATCGAGCGGAACATCAAAGTAGAAGGCCAGTGTCGGATCCGGTGCAAACGAATAGAGACGTCGCAGCCAGCCCGGGCTCACGCCACGTGCCGCATCGCGGGCGTACGCGGTGTAGACATAGCGATCGGCAAGCACGATGGCGCCCGCCTGCAGTGCCGGAATGATCTGCTCGTGAACTCGACTGGAGAAGTCGGCCGCATGGATGAGGCTGAATGTGAGCGGAGTAAGAATGCGGCGGCGCTTCCCGCGACGGGTGGTGCGACGAACAATCCTCGACGAATTCCACTCAGTGAAGATGACCAGATAGCCTTGGCTGACGAGCCACTTGTGAAGCAGATTGAGTTGCGTGCTCTTCCCCGACCCGTCAATGCCCTCAACGATAAAGAGGCGGCCGGGCAGATCTTGCGGAGCGGTTGAACCGTTGGCCCTGGCCATGCCTACGCCCTGTCACCAATCACCGTTCGAGACTCGACCATCCCGACAGAGCGGCCGCGTAACTCACTGATCCGCGCATCAATACGCTCGGGATTGGCCATATCCCAGGACAAGCTGTCGCCCGAATCCGTTGGCAATGGTCTATAGCGTACCCGACCAGATGACCATACTTCGCAAGTCCTGCGTCAACGCCGACGTGCCGGCCAGCGCGGAGGTCCAGGTCATCGGTGAGGCTCCGGCTCGTGCAGGCGGGCCTACGACTGCGTGGGAAACCGTTCGTATACTCGGCTGGAACGCCGTCCGCCATGCCAGTCATGCGTATTGCCATCGCAAGCGACGAACGCACCGACCTGACCGATCACATCATCGCGAACCTCGAGGAGCGCGGTCACGCGACGTCGCCCTTCGGACCGCTGGCTGGCCTGGATCAGCAGTGGCCCGAAGCCGGACGCAACGTGGGTGATGCCGTCGCGAACGGCTCGGTCGACGAGGGCATTGTGTTGTGTTGGACGGGCACCGGCGTCAGCATCGCCGCGAACAAGGTCGCCGGCATCCGGGCAGCCCTTTGCACGGATGCGGAAACCGCGCGCGGCGCGCGGCTCTGGAATCGGGCGAACGTGCTGGCTCTCAGTCTTCGCCTCACGACGCCCGCGCTGGCCGACGAGATTCTGACGGCTTGGTTTGAAACGCCGCTGGGCGAAGATCCCGACGACAAGGCCTGTGTCGACCGGGTGGAACCGGCGTCCTCGCCGGCCTGACGCCGCCACTCCCCCAGAAAACGAGCATCACGCATGAGTTCAACGCCCCGTCACGACGGAACGTCAATGGCGTCCGTCCCGCACACGGCCGACGCGTCAAACGTCTCACCCAACGGCGCGCTGCGCCTTGACCGTGAGCGAATCGCGGCGGCGATTCGGGAAATCCTGATTGCCATCGGCGAAGATCCGGATCGCGACGGGCTGGTCAAAACGCCGGCGCGCGTGGCCCGCATGTACGAAGAACTCTTTGCCGGGCTCGTCGGCGAGCCCGACGACTACCTGGCAACGACCTTCGAGCACGCGCACGACGAGATGATTGTCGTGCGGGACATCCCGTTCTATTCGATCTGCGAACACCACCTGCTGCCATTCTTTGGACGCGCGGCCGTGGGGTACATCCCGAACGAGCGGATCGTGGGGCTGAGCAAGCTGGCGCGCGTGGTGGAGCACTTGGCCCGGCGCCCGCAGGTGCAGGAACGCCTGACCTGCCAGGTTGCCGACCACATCGAGCAGGTGCTGGAACCGGTAGGCGTGGCGGTGACGATCGAAGCCGAACACACCTGCATGACCATGCGCGGCGTCAAGAAACCGGGCAGCCAAATGGTCACCTCGATCACGCGAGGCGCGTTCCGCGACAATCCCGCCACTCGCGCCGAGTTCTTCGACGCCGTTCAGCGCAAGTAAGTCGCTGGCCGTGACGCCGGAGCCGGACACCGCACGGTCCTCCCGGCGGGGGCGGCCGGCCCCCGGAAGCCTGCGGCCCGTCGGGGCCTACCGAACCAAGCGCGAATTGGTCTACGGCGCCCTGCGCGATGCCATCCAGGCCGGCCGACTGCGCGCCGGGGACCGGCTGGTTATTCACACCATGGCTTCGGAGCTTGGTGTGAGCGACGTACCGGTGCGCGAGGCGCTATTCCAACTCGAGGCCGAGGGTCTGATCGACAACGAACCCCACGTCGGCGCCACGGTGGCCAGCCTGGACCCGGCCGAAGTCCGCGATGCGTACCTGGCCAGTTCGATCATCGAGGGCGCGACGGCGGCGCTCGCCGCGCCTCACATGACCGCCAGCGACCACCGGCACTTGCAGGCGACGCTGGAACATATGGACGCCGCGATTGAAGCGAACGACGTGGAGGCCCTGGCGCGTCTGGACCAGGACTTCCACCGCACGCTATACGCGAAGTGCCCGTCGACTCAGATGCTTGAGCTGGTCGAACAGCTCTGGGGCACGAAGGAGCGGGTTCGCACGGCCTATCCGGCGCGGTCTCGGGGCAAGGCGTCGCAAATCGAACACCGTGCGATCGTGGCCGCCGTGCAGCGAGGCGACGCACCCGGAGTGGAAACGCTGATTCGCGATCACCTGCGACGTGCCGGCACGGCCAGGAGCGCAGCCCTCGAGTCGCCCGCAGATTGACGAAACCCGCAGAATAATATAGGATCTATCACCTTCAAGCAGGGTTGCTTGGAGTCTCGGCGGCTGGAGGTATTTCCATGCGCGACGTTGCGCTTGCTTACCGTCGGCGCCGACAGAATGGGGCGCGCCGAAGGAACATTCGCGTGCTCATAGGGCGCTGGCAAGTCGACAGGTTGCGCCCCGCGGCCTGAGCGGCCGACGGGGCATCAGGCCGCGCGGATTTGTGACACCCGGACTGGCCTGCGTGCCGGCTTGACGAATGCCAGGCGTCAGCCGGCGGGGCTTTGGGTAACCGAATCGCGACGGCCGAGCGATCTCTCCATCGAATCGCTGCAAGACCCGCGCCGGGTTCGGCGCGGGTCTTGCTCGTTCACTCGCTGGAGTAGACCTCGGGGTTTACGGTCCGCACCGGTTGGCCGCCCGCCAGAAACTCGATGAGATTGTCGACGGCCCGTCCGCCCATTCGGGTCATCGCCTCAAAGGTCCCACTACCGAAGTGGGGGCCAAGCACCGTGTTGGGCAGAGCAAACAGGGGATGATCGGGCGGCGGGGGTTCAACCTCGTAGACGTCCGCGCCATAGCCGGCGATTTCTCCTGACGTCAGCGCAGCCACCAAATCTTCCTCGTCCACCAGCTGCCCCCGGGCCGTGTTGACCAGGTAGGCGTCGGGCTTCATGGCCCGGAGTTGCGCGGCCCCGATCATGCGCTCGGTCTCGGGCGTCACCGCCGCATGCAGGGCTACGAAGTCCGACTCGGCCAGCAGCGCGTCCAATCCGACGAACTGTCCCTCGATTCCCGCAGCCGTCAGCCGGGCGGGATCGGGATGCGCCGTGGTGATGAGCACGCGCATGCGAAAGCCATGCCGGCAGATCGCGGCCACGCGGCTTCCGATCTCGCCGAATCCGATGATCCCAACGGTCTTGCCCGTCAGTTCGATGCCATCCAGTTCGGTACGCATCGTGAACCCGGTCGTTCGGACTGCCTGATCGGCAAGGACCATCCGTCGCGCCAGGGACCACATCAGCCCCACGCTCAGTTCGGCGATGGTTTGCGCGTTTTCTCCGGGCGCGTTCAAGACCGCAATGCCGAACTCGGTAGCCGCCGCCACGTCCACGCTGTCAACGCCGGTACCGACGCGAGAGATTGCCTGCAGGTCGTCGCGCACCGCCGCCAGGGCCTCGCGCGGCCACAACTCGGTTCCCGCGACCACGCCCCGGCAGCCGCGCGCCGCCTCGACAAGCTCGTCGCCCTCAACGAAGAACGCCTGTCGAACATCGCAGTGGTCGCGGAGCTTCTGCTCCACGGCTTCAGGAATTGGAAAGGTTTGCAACACGCTGTCCATGGGTACCACCAGTCGGTTTCCAGTTACGGACTCGATGTCAGGGCCTTCTGCAGGACCTCGGTGTGTTCGATGGCTATTCCGCAACCCAGGGCCACGCACATAAGCGGCTGGTCGGCCACGTGCACGGCGATGCCAATCTCCTGCGCGAGCAATTGATCGAGGTTGCGCAGCAGCGAGGTGCCGCCGCTCATGACAATGCCCTTGTCGATGATATCCGCCGATAGTTCGGGTGGCGTGCTCTCCAGCACCATGCGAACGCCGCGCACGATTTGGCTGAGCGGTTCGGTGATGGCCTCAGTCACTTCGTCCGACGTCACCGTCACCGTGCGGGGCAGCCCTTGCACCTGGTCGCGCCCACGAACCTCCAGCGTCTCCGCGGGATCGAGCACAATGGCGCTGCCGATGTTGATCTTGATCTGTTCGGCCGTGTGGTCGCCAACCATCAGGTTGTACTTGCGCCTGATGTACGAGGCGATCGCGTCGTCGATGCGGTTACCGCCCACGCGCGAGGACGTTGAGCAATCGGCGACCACGTCGTTGAGCGAAATCACGGAAATCTCCGTGGTCCCACCGCCAACGTTGACAATCATGCTGCCAGAGGGCTCGGAGACGGGCACCTGAGCCCCGATGGCCGCCGCCAGGGACTCTGGAATCAGATGAACACGGCGCGCACCCGCCGCCAGCCCGGCGTCCAGAACCGCCCGGCGCTCGACTGTTGTGACGCCCGACGGCACGGCAACCATGACTTCGGGACGGACCACCCGGAATCGGCCGCATGACCGGTCGATGAAGTAGCGCAGCATCGCCTCGGTCACCAGATAGTCGGCAATCACACCGTCCTGCATCGGGCGAATGATTCGCAGGCTGCCGGGTGTGCGGCCGACCATGGCGTGCGCCGCGTGACCAATAGCCTGGATCCGCCGGTCCATGCTGACGGCAACCACGGACGGCTCGCTGATGGTGATGCCCTGGCCGACCCGGTTCACAACGACGTTGACGGTTCCGAGGTCGATTCCCAGCCGCGGCGCGCTAAAGCCGAAGGGCACTTAGACCGCCGCGGTCGCGCGAGTCAGGGACGCGCCGTGGGGGTCGGTAGTGATGGACGCGCCAAGGCCCCGCAAATCGCCTGCGAAGTCTTCGTACCCCCGCCGTACAAACTCGAACCCATCGAGCACGGTCTCGCCGTCAGCCACCAGGCCAGCCAGGGCAAGGGCCGTCATCCCGCGAATACTGTGTTCCAGATCGATGTGGCGACCGCGCAGCGGGCGTGGTCCGCGTACGACCGCGCGTGTGCCCTCGACCGCGACGTCCGCCCCCATGGCCGCCAGGCTGTCCATATAGCCCATGCTGCCGTCAAAGACTCGTTCGACGATCGTGCTTACGCCGTAGGCTTGGGTCATCAGGACACCCATGGGCGCCTGCACGTCCGTGGGAAAGCCCGGAAACGGCATCACCTGGACATCGGTGGCGCCCAGTGTCTCCGGCGCGGTGACACGGACGGAACGGTTGGTCTCGACGATATCTACGCCCATCTCCCTGAGTTGCACCATCACAGGTTCGAGATGGTCGGGACGAACGTTGAGAAGCTCGACGTCACCGCCGGTAAGGGCGGCGGCGACAGCCATGGTCCCGCCGACCATCCGGTCGGGAATGGCCCTCGCCACCGTGCCGAACAGGTGGCTGCGCCCCTGGACGCCGATCAGGCTCGTGCCCTCGCCGTGGATTTCGGCGCCCATGCTGCGCAGGAATTGCACCAGCGCCACCACCTCCGGTTCGCGCGAGGCATGCACGATCGTCGTGTAGCCATTCGCCAGCGTGGCCGCCATCAGCAGGTTTTGCGTGCCCGTGTGGCTGGGGTAGTCCAGGTAAATGCGCTCGCCGTACAGCGCATCGGCCTCGGCGTGAAACACGCCCGCGGCCAGCGCCACCGTCGCGCCCATTCGCTGAAAGCCGGTGATGTCCACGCTCACCGGACGGGCGCCCAACTCGCAGCCGCCGGGTGCCGCACAGTGGAAGTGGCCAAAACGTGCGAGGAGCGGGCCAACCACTTGAAAGGAGGCTCGCATGCGCCGCACCAGGTCCGGATTCGGCTCACTGGACCGCACGGCGGCGGCAGTCACGGTCACCGTGCGGGCATCCGCGTCCACCTCAACCTCGGCGCCGAGTTGGCGCAACAGATCCGCCATCACCAGTACGTCTGAAATGATCGGTACGTTCTGAATCAGGCAGGTTTCATCCGTCAGCAGGCACGCCGCCATCATCGGCAGTACGACGTTCTTGGCGCCGGGCGTCCGATAGCTGCCGCGAAGCGGATGACCGCCGACGATGGTCGCGCGTATTCGCTGCTCGTCGTGGGCGCCCCGTCCGGCTTCGGGATCCACGGCGGTCTCTAGCCTCGCTGGGCCCGCTCGACGGTTCGGAGCCGCGCCAGGGCGCGCAGCAGCGCCAGCCGGGCCTGGGTGGTCATCACGTCGTCGTGCGTCCGCCGAGCCGCATCCAGGTCGCGAAGGGCGGCTTCGCGCGCGGCCTCGGCCCGCTCCCGGCTGATCTCCGAGGCGCTCTCCGAAGCGTCGGCCAGCACCGTCACCGTGTCGTTCATCACTTCAAGAAAACCGCCGGTGATCGAAAAGTGCTGGCTGTCGGCGCCGCGACGAAGTTCAAGCGTGCCGGGGGCCAGTTGGGTGATGAGCGGCGCGTGACGCGGCAGGATGCCAAGTTGACCGTCGACCGACGGCGCCAATACCAGTGTCACGCCCTCTTCGCGCAGCACTTCCCGCTCGGGGGATACGACCGTGAGGGTCAAACCAGCCATCACGACCTCCGGTTCGAGTCTATCAGAGGATGCCTGGAAACCTTGCCGGACAGCTTATGCGGCCACGTCAAGAGCTTTAGCCTTGGCGGCCGCCTGCTCGATATTGCCGACCATCAAGAATGCTTGCTCCGGCAGCTCATCCTGGTCGCCATTCAGGATTGACTCGAATCCAGCCACCGTCTCTTCCAGCGGCACGATTTCGCCGGGCGTGCCGGTGAAGACCTCGGCCACGTTCATGGGCTGCGAAAGGAACCGCTCGATCTTGCGTGCCCTCGACACCGTGAGCCGGTCTTCCTCCGACAACTCTTCGATGCCCAGGATCGCAATGATGTCCTGCAGATCCTTGTAGCGCTGCAGCACCTGCTGCACGCCGCGGGCCACGTTGTAATGCCGCTCGCCGACGACGCGCGGATCGAGAATCTTGGAGGTGCTGGTGAGCGGATCCACGGCCGGGTAGATGCCACGGTCGGCGACGGAGCGCTCCAGCCGCACGGTCGCATCCAGGTGCGCGAAGGTTGTCACTGGCGCCGGATCGGTGTAGTCGTCCGCGGGAACGTAAATCGCCTCCAGCGAGGTGATGGATCCGCGGGTCGTTGAGGTGATGCGCTCCTGCAGCTCGCCCATTTCGGTGCCCAGCGACGGCTGGTAGCCGACGGCCGACGGCATGCGGCCCAGCAGCGCGGAGACCTCGGACCCCGCCTGGGTGAAGCGGAAGATGTTGTCGATGAAGAGCAGCAGGTCGCGCTCTTCCTCGTCGCGGAAGTACTCGGCCATCGCCATCCCGGCCAGGGCCACGCGCAGCCGGGCGCCGGGGGATTCATTCATCTGGCCGAACACCATGGTGGTGTTGCCCAGTACGCCGGCCTCGGTCATCTCGCCGATGAGCTGGGTACCCTCGCGGGTGCGCTCGCCGACGCCGCAGAAGATCGAGTAGCCGCCGTACTGGACGGCGATGTTGTTGATCATCTCCATGATGATTACGGTCTTGCCCACGCCGGCGCCGCCGAACACGCCGGTCTTGCCGCCGCGTGTGAAAGGCGCGATCAGGTCGATCACCTTCAGCCCGGTGGCAAACACCTCGGCCGAGGTGCTCTGGTCGGTGAAGGCGGGCGGGCGACGGTGGATCGGATAGGTGTTGTTGACCTCCACCTCACCCCCGCCGTCCACCGGCTCGCCGGTGACGTCGAAGACGCGGCCAAGAGTTTCCGGACCAACGGGCACGCGGATCGGGCCCCCGGTGTCACGGACTTCGGTTCCGCGGCGCAGGCCCTCGGTGGGACGCATGGACACACAGCGAACGGTGCTGTCGCCAATGTGCTGTTCGACTTCCAGCACAACGTTGTCGCCGTCGTCGGTATCCAGTTCCAGCGCGCTATACAGGGGAGGCAGGTTGTCCGGTGGAAACTCCACGTCCACGACGGCGCCTACGATCTGGACGATTCGGCCTTCAGCCATCTGATAACTCCCCTACGCCCTAGGCGTCCGCCAGCGCATTGGCGCCGGAGGCAATATCGATGATCTCGCTGGTGATTCGGGACTGCCGCAGCTTGTTGTAGGCCAGGCGCAGTCCCTCGATCAGTTCGGTCGCGTTGTCGGTGGCCGCGCGCATGGCCACCATGCGCGCGCTCTGTTCGCTGGCGGCCAGCTCCAGCATGGCGCGATACACCGTCATCTCGACGAAGCGCGGGATGAGCGCTTGCAAAACCGACGCCGGATCCGGCTCGAAAATAATGTCCGCTTCATGTGATTCCTGTTGCACCTCCGGAAGCACGACAGGGAACAGGCGGACGACACGCGGTTGCTGCGTGAGGATGTTGACGAATTCGGGGTACACCATGCGGACTTCGTCGAACTCGCCACTCTCGTAGCCGTCGATGAGCAGTTGAGTCAGGGGCAGGATGTCGTTGATGCCCGGCTGATCGCTGATCTCCGTAAAGACTGCCGACAGCGTGTATAGCCCGCGCAGGGCCACTTGCCCCTTCTTACCAACGACCACGACGCTGATTTCGATGGCGTCGCTGGCGGCCTCAATCTCGTTGACCGCGGCCCGCACGATGTTGGTATTGAGGGGTCCGGCCAGCCCACGATTGGTCGTGAGCACCAGGAACGCGGTGCGCTCGATGGGACGCGGCTGAAGGATCGGCGGCAGCCGATCGTTTCCGGTGGCCAGCACCAACCGCTCGATCATCCCCGCGATGTGCGTGGCATACGGCCGTGCCGCCTGCACGGCTTCCTGGGCGCGCCGCATGCGCGACGCCGCCACCAGCTGCATCGCCCGGGTGATCTGCCGGGTATTGTCGACGCTGCGGATGCGGCGCCGCAGCTCGAGCGGGCTGGCCATACGTCAGCCGGCCGCGGCCGCGCTGGCGGCGAACACGTTGGTCTTGAAGTCTTCAATGGCCGCGCGCAGCGCCGCTTCGGCATCGTCGTCCAGATCGGAGCTGGAGCGAATGCCGCTCACCAGGTCTGGGTGGCTGTCGCGCAGGAAGTCCAGCATCTCCTGCTCGAATCGGGGGACGTCCGGCATCGGAACGTTGTCCAGCAGACCCTGCGTTCCGGCAAAGATCACGCACACCTGCTCGATGACTTCCATCGGGACGTACTGGCCCTGTTTGAGCAGCTCGGTCACCCGCTGTCCGCGTTCCAACTGGTTGCGTGTCGCCTGGTCAAGGTCGGAGGCGAATTGCGCGAAGGCCGCCACGTCGCGGTACTGCGACAGGTCCAGCCGCAGGCCGCCCGAGACGGATTTCATGGCGCGAATCTGCGCGTCGCCGCCGACCCGCGAGACTGAGATCCCCGGGTTGATGGCCGGACGGATGCCGGCATTGAAGAGGTCGGCTTCAAGGTAGATCTGGCCATCCGTGATCGAGATGACGTTGGTCGGGATGTAGGTGGTGACGTCGCCTTCCTGCGTCTCGATGATCGGAAGCGCGGTCAGGCTGCCGCCACCGTGGTCGTCCGACAGGCGGGCCGCACGCTCGAGCAGGCGGGAGTGCAGGTAGAACACATCGCCGGGGTATGCCTCGCGGCCGGGCGGGCGCCGCAACACCAGCGATACCTGGCGGTAGGCCCAGGCGTGCTTGGTCAGGTCGTCGTAGATGACCACGGCGTCCTGACCGTTGTCACGGAAGTACTCGCCGATGGTGCAGGCGGCAAAGGGCGCCATGTACTGCAAGGCGGCGGGCTCGCTGGCCGAAGCCAGGACCACGATGGTGTGCTCCATCGCGCCGGCTTCCTGCAGGGTGGCCACCACTTGCGCCACCGCGCTTTCCTTCTGGCCGATGGCGCAATAAATGCAGATCAGGTCGCCGCCGCGCTGGTTGATGATTGTGTCCAGGGCGATGGCGGTCTTGCCGATCTGGCGGTCGCCGATGATGAGTTCACGCTGACCGCGGCCGATGGGTGTCATGGAGTCGATGGCTTTGAGTCCGGTCTGGACGGGCGTGTCCACGTTCTGGCGTTGTGCAACCCCCGGCGCCACCTTTTCGATGACATCCGAGCGCGACGCGTTGATCGGCCCCTTGCCGTCGACCGGTTCGCCGATGGCGTTGACGACGCGTCCGAGCAGTTCTGGACCGACCGGAACCTCGGCCACACGGCCGGTGGTTCGGGCTTCGTCGCCTTCCTCGATCCGCAGGTAGTCACCCAGGATCACCGCGCCGATCGTGTCTTCTTCAAGGTTCAGGGCCATGCCGGTGACGTCGTGCGGAAAGGCGAGCAGTTCGCCGGCCATGGCCTGCGACAGGCCGGACAGGCGGGCAACGCCGTCGCTGACTTCGAGGACGTGACCAACGTTGGCCTGCTCAGCCTGGGCCTGAAAGCCTTCGATCTGCTGTCGAAGCGCGTCTGCGATCTCTTGTGGGCTGATAGCCATTCGGGGCTCCCGCTAGCGCAAGGTGGACGCCAGGGCCTGCAGCCTGGCGTGGACGCTCAGGTCAAGTACGTCGTCGCCGCGTCGGACGACAAATCCGCCCAGCAGGGCGGGATCGATATCGGTGGTGAGGCGAAGCGTTCGCCCCGGGGCCGTCAGGCTGTCGCGCAAGGCGCGCAGCTCATCCTCCCCCAGGGCAGAGGCGGTGGTGACATGCACGCGATCCACGCGTTGCGCCTCGTCGGCGGCCTCGCGGAAACGGCGCGCGATCTCCTGCGCAAGGTCAACCTCGCGCTGCTCGGCGAGCAGCCGCAACAGGCCAAGACCGCGGGCCGAGATTGCCCCGGCGGCGGCCTGCTGCACGGCCTGGAGCCGCTCCTCGAGCGGGATTGACGTGCTCTGGAGGAACCGGCGCGCCTGATCGTCGTCCGCGATCGCGCTCAGCACGTCCAGATCCGCCTCCCACGCGTCCCAGGCCTGCCCGGACCGGGCGTTGGCAACCACGGCCTCCACGTAGCGCGCGGCGCGGCGGCGCCGGCTGCCGCGCATTACTGGCTTGAGCCTCCGGAGACTTCCGTAATCGCCTCCTGGACCAGCCGACGGTGTTCAGGGTCGTCGATCGACCGGCCCAGAACACGTGCGGTGGCCCCAACCACGAGGTCGGCCGTCTGCGAACGAAGCTCGGCGGCGACGCGGGCGCGATTGCGGTCCACCTCGGCGGCAGCTTCGTTGCGCATGCGTTCTGCTTCTGCGCGGGCTTGCTCAAGCTCGCGCGCCCGCAGCGTTTCCGCGGCGCGGCTGGCCTCCTCTCGGATGCGCTGCGCCTCAGCCCGCGCGCTGGACAGCTCCGCCTGAAACTCCGCGCGTTCCGTCTCCACCTGCTTCCGCAGGTTCTCCGCCTCGTCCAGGCTCTCGGCAATCCGCTGCCGCCGGCGTTCCAGCATGGCGACGAGCGGCTTGAAGAGCAGACGGTGCAGCACCCACAGGAAGATCAGGAAGTTGGCAACCTGAAACAGGATGTTCGGGAAGCTGATGCCCAGCGGCGCAGGCTCACTCATACCCAGATCTCCGTAGCCGTCCGACGCGTCGGGGTTATCCGAATGCCAGCAGGATCCCGATGATGAACGCGTAAATGCCGATGGCCTCAGCGAGGCCCAAGCCGACGATCATCGTGTTGCGGATGTCGCCGGAGGCTTCGGGGTTGCGCCCGATGGCATTCATGGCGGCCTGAACACCGAAGCCGATTCCGAGGCCCGGCCCAATGGCGCCGAGTCCGATAGCCAGGCCCGCGCCTAGCGGCGTGAGGTCCATTGCTTGTTCCACGAGGTCACACTCCTCCTGCGCGCACTAGTGCGCTTCGGCCGTATCCGGCCCAACCGACTGGCCCGTGAACACCATGCTGAGCATGAAGAAGATCACGGCTTGAACGAGACCGAAGAGAATCTCCAACACCAGGAATACCGCCCCGATCAACGGCAGATGCCCCAGAGCGAAGGCGCCCAGGATGGGTCCGTTGAGCAAAACCTCGCCCGCGAACAGGTTGCCAAAGAGTCGGAAGGACAGCGAAATGATCACGAAGAGTTCGATGATGATGAAGACCGGCGCCAGGAAGGCGACCTGCGTCATTTCCTTCAAGTGACCCAGCGGGCCGTGCGACGAGATCCCGGACGCGTGAATGACCACGAAGGCGGTCAACGCCAGCGCGATCGTCATGTTGATGTCCGCGGTGGCCGGTCGGAATAGCGGCGCGGCGATGGTTTCCAGGTGACCGTCGTGATAGATCTCCGACGGCGTCCAGATCGTGCCGATGCCCGGCAGCAAGCTGCTCCAGTTTGAAATCGTGATGAATACGAAGAACGTGGCGCCGAAGGCAAAGACCCGGCCCGCATAGCGCTTGCCGACAGTGGACTCCACCAGTTCCATCAGGAACTCGGTAACCGTTTCTGCGACGTTCTGGAGACCTCGGGGCACCAGGGCGGCATCGGGGTCGCGGCGGATGTGTCGGGTGGCGAACCAGGCCAGCGCCAGGATGCCGCCCATCGTGAGCCACATCGTGAACATGGAGTTGGTTACGGTAAATGGGCCGAGCGGCGTCTCCCATGGGCCGGCCAGCGGCTCCGCGGCCGCGCTGACGTGAGGGGCGAGGTCCTGGCCCGGCGCCGCAGCCACGTCTAGCGATCCCCCCCGCGCTGCCAGCTGTAAATCAAGTACATCACGTAGACGCTGGAGGCCAGGCCAAGAAGAATCCCTCCGAGCAACAAGAATGGCGCGGTGCCCAACCGGTCATCGATCCAGCGTCCTCCCAGGATGCCGGCGACCATGAACGCACCAACGACGAATCCGAACTCAAGCGCAAGCGCCGCAGACCGTAGCGCTCCCACCGGGCCACGCAGCCCTCACGACTTTGTGAAAACGTTCACGTTCTCGCCGTTGGAAGTCTAGCAGAGGGCCCCCGCCAGTCCAGCCCGACAAGCCCCAACCACGTCGACGCGGTTGCGAAGGGGCGGCGGGCGGCTCTACGCTTACGGCGCGACGGGCCGCCGGGCCCGCGCCTGGTCACGACTTCACCCCATGCTGCGACGCCCAAGCCGATCGCGCGTCACGGTCCGCACTCTCATCGTTGTCTTGACCCTGGCCTCGGCCTCGCTCGTGCTGGGGACGTGGCTTTACTCGGTGGTCCCCTAGCCCGGGCCACGCCCCGACATTAGCGCGGCCTGTCGGCAGCGTGCGGACGAACGCGCTAGATGATGTCGGTCGGCCGGATTGCCTCGCCGCGAATAGTCGCCGGATCGTCAACCAGCCGCCAGATCTCGCCGCCCAGCGCCATCGCGAAGACCGTCTGGTCGTTCCCGTAGTCGGGTGAGGCCGCCACGCGCAGGACGGCCCGGTTGCGCAGATTCGGGTTGAATTCCGACCAGCCGGCGCCGCCGTTGGACGACTTGAAGACGCCGCGGCTGGTTGCCGCATACAACGTCGTGTCGTCGGCGAATGTGGGGGTGGGATCGATCCAGAGCAAAGCCGTGTCGGCGTCGCCGGGGTAGGTGCCGGACCACACGTCCTCGAACCGGGTCGTCGGTCGGAAGACCTGGCTGGCTGTCGCAAACAGCCAGGAGCGATCATTGTCGGAGTACGTGGCCGGGACGGCCAGCGATACCCAGGGCGTGTTGGTTTCGTGTTCGACGAACCGCTCAAACGATTCACCACCGTCGTAGCTGATGTGCACGGCCGCGGCGCCCTGGCCAACGGTTCCGGCAAACACAGCGCGGTCCACCGCGAAATTGGGGCCGGTAGCCAGCGCAACAACCGTTTCGCCATCGAAGTCGTGGGGCAGCCGTTCCCAGGTTTCCCCGCCGTCCGCGGTTCGATACGTCAAGCCCAGCGCCCCGCCGGCAAACGCGGTCCGGTCGCTCGCAAATGTCGACGAGAACGCCACCGCGCGCACGTCATCCAGATCGAAACCCTCAACTGCCTCGTCCCAGCTTTGACCGCGGTCGTCGCTGCGGAAGAGTCCCGCCTGCGTGGCAACCAACACGAGGCCGTCCGCCGCGAAATCTGGCGATGCGCCAATGTCGGCGATATCCAGGTCGTGCATTTCCTCGCCGCGCGCTTCCCAGGTTTCGCCACCATCGCTTGATACGTGGATGCCGCTGCCTGAACCGCCGGCGAACATCGTGCGGTCCGCGCCAAAGTCTGGGGAAATGGCCAGCGTGACCCAGTTTTGGCTGGTAATCCCGGCATTGCGGGGCTCCCAGGTCACTCCCAGGTCGCTGGAACACAGCAGCCCGGTGTGGAAGGTGCCGGCCCACAGGATCGTCGCGTCGTCCGTGGGCAGAAGCGCCAGCGTCAGGATCGACCCGTAGATCTCATCCAGCGCGCGAGTCTCCCAGGTCTCCCCGCCGTCGGTGCTGACCGCCAAGCCCTGGCTGCCGGTACCGGCGATGATCGTCTGGTCGTCGCCGAAAGCCGGGGAGATGCAGACCGCGTTGACCGCGTCGTCGCCCACCTCGGTTACCTGCGCCCAGGTTCTGCCGCCGTCCTTGGAAACCCACAGGCCGCGCTCCTCCGTGCCCGCGACGATGGTGCGGTCGGCCGCGAAGTCCGGTGCCAGCGCCAGCGTCTGAACCGTCGCCGTGCCAAAGTCGTCGCCACCCAACTGTTCCCAGGTGCGTCCGCCGTCGCTGGAGCGACACACCCCGCCATTAACGAGGCCGGCAAAGACCATCTGGTCGGTGCGGAAGTCGGACGAAATGGCCAACGTCTGAACCCCGAGCCCGGATAGACCCACGTTTGAGGGGTTCCAACTGCGCCCGCCGTTGGTCGTGCGGTAAACGCCGTCGCCGTCCGTTCCGAGCAGAGCAATGCGATCCGTCGCGTACGACGGCGAAAGCGCCAGGGCCACCACGTTGGGAACGGCACCCCAGAACGACAGGCGGTTCCAGGTCTCGCCGCCATCGAACGACTTGAACACGCCACCCTGCACCGCGCCGGCGAAGGCGTTGCTGTCGCGGTTGTAATCGGGCGAAACCGCAACGGCTTGAATGTACGGACTGGTGAGCTGGGCGTTGGAAATTCGCCAGGTCTCGCCGTCGTCATCGGACAGGAAGACACCGGACATGGTGCCAATGAATATGCGACGGCCTTCGGAATGAGAGGCCATCGCGATTGATGTCACCGTGCCGCCCTCTTGGCCGCCGACGCGCTGCCAGCGATTGACGGCCGGGTCGATGGTTTCGACTTCAACCATGCGTTAGAGCCTCCGGACTCACGGTTCGACGAAATGGAAGGCGCCGCCGGCGCCCCGGCGTTTCAACGCCTTCTCGAAAGAATGCCCACAGCATAAGGCCCGCGATGGGGCGTTGTGCGGCCATCGGGGCTATCCGCAGTGTACGCAGTGGCGACGGCCTGCAACAAACATTCGCCGGCTAACCGGGGCTGCCCGGAATCCGCAGTTCCTGACCGGGGAATATCCTGTTCGGGTCACTGATGCCGTTGGCCGCCATCAGATCGTTGATGCTCACGCCATAAGTGACGGCAATATTGCTGAGCGTGTCGCCCTGCTGAACCGTATAAGGACCAGGTTCGTCTTCCCGCTCGGGCACCTCCGTCCCCTCGGGTAGTCGCAGGCGCTGGCCCACCACCAGGTTGTCGGGATCCGGGATGTCGTTGAGGTCCACTATCACGCCGACGGGCACGTCATAGAGCTGGGAAATCCTGGTCAGCGTTTCACCGGGCCGCACCGTATGCGTCGCCGGCGTCGGAACCGGCGTGGGGGTTGGCGTGGGAATCGGTGTCGGAGTCGCGGTGGGCGTGGGCGACAGCTTCACGATCTCAACCCCGCTGTGCGCGGCCTCCGGGGTAGCCGTTGGCGGGAAGTCCCCATGCGCGATCTGCGTCGGGAATCGCCCGCTCCCCGCTTCGGACGCCGCGGCGCGGTACCCGTCTTCCTGCCAGGCCAGGATCCGCCAGGCGATCAGCACCGCGGCCAGCAGCAGGGCCAGGCGCACGTATCGGACCCAATGCCGATCCAACGGTCGCAGCGCGTCCGGGCCCGTGACCTTGACCCAGCGCAGTTCGGGCTGAACGGGCGGGCCGGACTCGGTGTCGATCACCATCCGAACGCCATATACAGATCGTTCACGTTGGTGCCGGTCGGTCCCAGGCGCACCAGGTCGCCGCAGCATTGGAGATAGCTGTACGAATCGTTGTCGTCCAGCGCGCTGGCACAGTCCCGGCCGGCGGCGCGCGCCCGCTCGATCGTCGTCCAGTCAATCAGGCCGCCGCAGGCGTCGGTGGGCCCGTCGGTTCCATCCGTGGCCAACGCCAGGACCGCCGTATTCCGTTCGCCCGCCAGCGCCTCGGCGGCCGCGACGGCAAGCTCCTGGCTCCGGCCTCCGCGCCCCTGGCCGCGCACGGTCACGGTCGTCTCCCCACCGAATATCGCGCACCCCGGCCGACCGACCGGCCGGCCGCTGCGAGCAATGTCAATCGCTGCGCCGGCCACCAGCTTGGCGATTTCGCGCGCCTCACCCTGCACGCGCGAGGTCAGAAACTGGGCGTGCCATCCGGCCTCCCTGGCCGCGGCCTCGGCCGCCAGCCCCGCACGGGCGTTATCGGCAATCACAAGATTGGAGACCCGGTCGAACAGCGGATCGTCAGGCTTCGGTGTCTCGGGCAGCCTGACGCGGGCGCCCATTTCAAGTCGCTCGCGGATTGAAGCGGGTGCTGTGGCACGCAGATCAAACGCGTCCAGCGCCGCCAGCGCATCGGCATAGGTCGTCGGGTCAGGCGACGTGGGACCGGACGCAATCACGTCGATCGGATTGCCGACAACATCGCTCACCAGCAGCCCAACGACGCGCGCCGGCGCCGCGGCCGCCGCCAGCAGGCCGCCGTGAAACTCAGACAGGTGCTTCCGAATGGCATTCATCTGGTTGATCGTGGCGCCCGAGCGCAGCAACTGGTCGGTCACGTCCTGAAGCTCGGACATTGGAACGTCGTCCGGCGGGCACGGCGTCAGCGCCGATCCGCCCCCGGAGATCACGCACAGCACCAGGTCGCCTTCGCCGGCGTCGCCCGCCATCTCCAGCAGCCGCCGGGTCGCCGCCTGCCCACGCGCGTCGGGTACGGGATGACCAGCTTCAACAATCTCCACCTGCCCGGCCGGCGAGGCGTAGCCGTCCTTGGTGATGACCAGCCCGCCGTCCACGCGATCGCCCAGGATCTCCACCAGCGCCGCCGCCATGCGCGGGCTGGCCTTGCCGGCGCCAAGCACCACCACCCGCCTGGCCTCGATGTCAGGAACGTGCAGGCGCCCGATCCGGATGCCGTCGTCGACGAGCGCAACGGTCTCTCGTACGGCCGTCGCGGGATCCACCGCGGCTATGGCCGCCCGCCCGATCGCCATGATCGTGGCGCGCATCGCGTCATCCCGCACGAGCGACGGCTCCGTCCCGGTCAATGTTGCATCCAGTGTAGGCAGCGCGTCAGTTCGATCGTGCGCAATAGGCCAGACCAACGAGATCGGGACCGACGTGGGCGCCCATGACCGGTGTGAAGCCGGTCACATACAGATCGTCCGGCGTCATCTCCCGTCGAACTTGCTCAGCCAGCTGGTGCGCCTCGTCCACCGCCGCCGCGTGGTGGACGGCAACACCCAGGTAGCTCGCACCCTTGCCCGCGCGCTGGACGTGCCGTACCAACGCGCGCAGCGCCCGCTTCCGCGAACCGAATGCGGCACGAAAGCGGATTCGCCCATGCCGCATGCCGAATAGGGGGGTCGAGGGCAACACATCGGCCACTCGTGCGACGACCCACGGCACCCGCCCCCCACGCGCCAGGTATTCCAGCGAACCCAGCAAGGCCACCACCCCGCTTTCGTCCGCAGCCTCGCGCACCGTCCGCTCCACGGTGTCCAGGTCGGCCCCGGCGCTGGCCGCGCGCGCGCCCAGCAACACCGGAAACCCGTGCGCCATGGTCGCCGCGCCGGTCTGCATTACCCGCACGTCCGGCGGGCCAGGAAAGTCACGCGCCGCCATCTCCGCCACCTCGGTCATGGCCGAGATTCGACGGGGGATCGTGGCGCACAACACGTCCTGCCCGGCCTCGCGCGCCTTCGCGAACTCGGCGGCATAGGCCGATGGCGAGGTCGCGCTTGTCGTTGGCAGGTTGGGGTCCGTGGCCAGGCGCTTCCAGAACGCCTCATTCGTTATGTCAACCCCGTCCCGAAGCTCCTCGCCGTTCCAGACCAGCACTGCGGGCACGATGGCAATGCCGTGCGCTTCAATTTCGTGCGGTGGAAGGCAGGCGCTGGAGTCCGTTATCAGCCGGACGCGCCGGGCCTGGTCACGGCCGGTCGCGGTCAAGCAGGAACCTCCGCCAGAGCAGCGTGGCCGTGGACACGTCGTCCGGCGAGTCCGCCTTGCGGTAACCGACCAGTCGGGCGGTTATAAGGAGACCAAGCAGCGTCCAGCCCGCCAGGCTCAGCGTAAGGGCCGCGCCCGTCAGGCTCAGGACGATGGCTGTGGCGAAAAAGCCAATCAGCGCGCCCGGCGCCGAGTCCTTGATGATCGCCTTGCCCAGCACCATGCCGGCGAACGCCAGCGCCATGTGCCACGATCCCAGCGCGGCCAGCGCGCCGCCGGCCGGTCCGATGCCCCGCCCACCGCGAAATCGCAGCGTGAACGGCCACACGTGCCCCGCCACCGCCACCACGCCCGCCACCGCCGAGACCTCGTAGGTAGCCAGGCGTTGCGCGATGAAGATGGCCAGCGCTGGCTTCAGCGCATCGGCCAGCCCGGCGATCGCGCCGGGCACCTTGCCGAGCCGCTCGATGGCCGCGGTCCCGCTGACGCCCCCCGACCCCTCCGCCAGCAAGTCGCGACCGGCCAGCCGGCCGGCCAGGTACGCGAACGGCACGGACCCGATGGAGTAGGCAAGCAGCAAGACGAGCAGGGTCGTCATTGGCCGTTCCGGCGCGCCGCCGTCTCCCGCGATCGATTGCGTCGAACACCGACCGTATCGCGGGCAACTGAATACACGCTGGGAATTGTCTCGAGGCGCCGCATCAGCCGCGCCATCTGGCCCACGCTGCCCATGCCCACCGTGATACGCATGGTGGCCTGGCGCTGCCGGTTGGTGTGCACGTTCGCGGAGGTGATATTCAAGCCCTCGTCGCGAATCACGCCGGTCACGTCGTGGGTCAGGCCTTCGCGGTCGTCGGCCTGAATGAGGATCTGCACGGGCAGCAGTTGGCTCGTCTCGTCGATCCACCAGACGCGTACGCGCGCGCCCGGCAGCCGGCTGCCCGCTCGGCAGCGAGATCGATGCACTTCAATGCTCTGGTCGGCGGCGATGCCGTTGATCTTCATCCCCGGCCTCGGCTTGCAGCAGGCGCCCAGCCGGATCGGCAGGTCAAGGTCCGCGCCAACCAGCTGGCCGCCCCACTCCACCTCCACCAGGCGCTCGGGCTCGCGGACGTTCTGGACGTTGGCGCAATTCATGCGGTGGACACTGATCCCGTGCCCACGCGTAATGAAGCCAACGATCTCGTCGCCCGGCAGCGGATTGCAGCACGAGGCCACACGCGTCAGCAGATTGCCGACCCCCAGAACACGAACCAGGGGCTGCACGTCGCGCACCGCCGCTTCGTCCGCCGGTAGCGGCTCGACGTCCGCCTCTTCCACCTCTTCGGTCAGCTTCAGCCGGTTGATGACCTGCGGGACCGTCGTGGCGCCGTAGCCCACGCCCGCCAGCAGGCTGTCCACGTCGCGATATCCCAGGTCCGCGGCCACGGGCTGCAGCCCCTCACCCGGCAGTTGCGAGATGCGGCCCTGCCCAAGCCGTCGCAGTTCGCGCTCCAACAGCTCTTTGCCGGACTCAATGTTCTCGGCGCGCTGACGACGCTTGAACCACTGCCGAATCTTGTCCCGCGCATGCGCCGTATGCACCAGCGACACCCAGTTACGGCTAGGGCCCTGGCTGTTGCTGCTGGTCAGGATTTCCACCACGTCGCCGTTCTGCAATTGGTATTCCAGGGGCACCAGGCGGCCGTTGACCTTGGCGCCAATGCAGGTGTGGCCGATATCCGTGTGGATGCGGTATGCGAAGTCCAGCGGCGTGCTGCCGGCCGGGAAGTCCTTGATCTCGCCGCGCGGCGTGAACACGAAGACCGTGTCGCTGAAGAAGTCGGTCTTTACCGCGTCCACAAACGAGCCGGCGGTCTCCTCGTCGGCCTGCCAGGTCAGGATCTGCCGCACCCAGGCCAGCTTTTCGGAGAAGTCCCCTTCGCCGTCGTGATCGCCGGTCTTGTACCGCCAGTGCGCCGCGACGCCGTATTCCGAGGCCGCGTGCATCTCGTGGGTCCGGATCTGGATCTCGATCGGCCTCGCGTCCGGCCCCAGCACCGCCGTGTGCAGCGAGCGGTAGCCGTTTTCCTTTGGCGCTGAGATGTAGTCGTCGAACTCTGCCGGGATGTGCCGCCAGGCGCCATGCACCACGCCCAGCGCCGTATAGCAGTCGTGCACGTCGTCCACGATCACCCGCACCGCCAGGATGTCGTAGACCTCGTCCAGCGGAACGTTCTTTCGCTGCGTCTTTTGCTCGATGCTGTAGACGTGTTTGATTCGGCTCTGGATCAGTGCGTCCGTGCCCGCGGCGTCCAGTGCCTCCCGCAGCCCCCCGGTGACCGCCTGCACGACCTCCCGTCGTGCGGCTCGCTCGGCCAGCAACCAGCTCGCGATTTCCTGGTACCGCTCCGGCTGCAGCAGCTTGAACGCATGATCCTCGAGCTGCCAGCGCCATTCCTCGATGCCCAGACGTCCCGCCAGCGGCGCGAAGATCTCCAGCGTGTCGCTGGCATAGCGTTTGCGCTTTTCCAGTCGATAGACGTGCGCGGTCTGCAGGTTGTGCAGCCGGTCGGCCAGCTTGATAAGTACGACCCGAATGTCGCGCGCCATCGCCAGGAAGACCTTGCGCAGATTTTGGGCCTGGCGATCGTCCAGGCTTACGACGGTGATGTCGTCCAACTTGGTCACGCCGTCCACCAGCTCGGCTACGCCGGAGCCGAACCTGGACCGTATCGTCCCGATATCCACGTTGGTGTCTTCCACGCAGTCGTGCAGCAGGGCGGCGGCCACGGTGTCTGCATCCAGGTGCAGGTTGGCCAGCATCAGGGCCACGCTGATGGGGTGCTGGACAAAGGGTTCGCCGGTGAGGCGCCGCTGGCCTTCATGGGCCCGCTCGGCCAATTCGGCCGCTCTGCGGATCAGGCGCTCGGCAGCCCGGACGTCGTCGGCTGGCGTGTAGGTGCGCACCTCGTCGAGCAAGTCGTCGAGCGAAGTCTCCGTCCGGCCCGCGCCAACCATGGGCGCCAGCGTGGCCGTGACCGATGAGGGCACGATGACTCCTTTATCCGCGGCTACACCGGCCGCAGCCGGATGTCGTCCACCAGCATTTGCAACCGAGTCTCGCCGCGGAAGCTGCGCAGGCTCAACCTGAACGCCACGTCCACGCACCGTCCGCGTCCAAGCACGGGCTGCTGGTCACCATGGCGGAACCAGATGGCCTCGACATTGCGCGCCAGTTCCTCGAATTGCAGTACCACGTGATCCTCACCCACCAGCCGGGTGTCTTGGATACGTACATTCTCTACGACCAGGCGCGGCTCTTCATGTTCCTGTCCCCAGGGCCCCAGCGAGTCCAGCGCCTGGTAGGTCTCCCACGAGATCGTGCGCGGGTACACACGGCCGTCCGCGCGCAGGCGCGGCCCCGTGAATTCAGGTAGATCCAGGCTTGCCAGGGTCTGCGCCAGGCCGCGCCGCAGCGCGTCGACGTTGTGCGGCAGCACGGAAAAGCCGGCTGCCCCGGCGTGACCGCCCCAATTCTCCAGCCAGTCATCCTGACGCCGCAGGAGCTCGCGGAGGTTGAATCCGTCGGGCGCGCGCGCCGAGCCATGCACCAGCCCATCGATCTCGGCGCCAATAAAGGCGGGCGCGCCAAACTCCTCGCTCAGGCGCGAGGCGGCCAGCCCAACCACGCCTGGCGCGAATCCCGGATCGGCGGCCAGGACCACCGGGCTGCCGTTCACCATCGTCCGGGCAGCGTCCACCACGTCCTGGGTCAACCGGCGCCGCTCGGCGTTGAGTTCGTTCAGTTCATCCGCGAGCTCCGCGGCCCGCACCGGGTGCCGAGCCTGCAGCAATTCCAGCGCCAGCTGCGGGCTTGCCAGCCGTCCGGCGGCGTTGAGCCGCGGCGCCAGCGCGAAGGCGATGTCGTCCGACCTGATCGCCTCAGGGGTACGCCGCGCCGCCTCGGCCAGCGCCCGCAACCCCGGTCGCGGCGACGCCCGCATCCACTCCAGCCCTTCCATCACGTACGCCCGGTTCTCGTCCGTCAGCGGCGCAACGTCGGCCACCGTGCCCAGCGCCACCAGGTCCAGGAAGCGCTCCGGATCCGGGAGTTGCTCCGGGAATTCGTCGGCCAGCGCCTGCACCAGCTTGTAGGCCACGCCTACTCCGGACAGACCGCCAAATGGGTATCCGGATCCCGGCGCATTGGGGTTGAGCAGCGCCTCGGCCTTTGCGGGGCGCGCGTCCGTCGGATGGTGGTCGGTCACGATCACGTCCAGGCCGGCCGCGGCCGCTCGGTCGATGTCCTCGTGCGCCGTGGCCCCGCAGTCGGCCGTGATGATCAGCGTCGCGCGTTCCTTCGCCACGGCGTCGATCGCGCCGGCGTTGAGCCCGTAGCCCTCGCTCCGCCGTTCCGGAATGTACGGAAAGGCGTCCAGCCCCAGCGCCTCGACGGTCTCCAGCAGCATCGCGGTGGCGCTGACGCCGTCCACGTCGTAGTCGCCATAAATGCACACGCGCTCGCGTTTCTGCATCGCCTGCCCGATGCGCGCCACCGCCAGGTGCATCTCGTCCAGCAGGTACGGGTCGTGCGGCGGCAGCGGGCCCAGCAGGAACTCGTGCTGCTTCTCGGCCGTATCGTGTCCTCGGTTATGCAGCACCTGGACCGCCAGCGGCGGAAGCTCGTCCACCGCGGCAAACAGCGCGGCGGGTGCGCGCGGCGCGATGTCCCACACCGCCCCCGTGAGACTGCGCCTGGGATCGTCGCGCGTGTCAACCACGCCGCCAGCCTAACCAGTCGCCCGCGTCCGGCGCGATACCCTGCTGCGGACTGGCCCGCGCTGGGAGCCGCAGCATGAACCTCGCGATTATCGGCGCCGATAGCACGCATACCGAGAATTTCGCCGGCATCATCAACCGTGGGCTGGCCGGCCCCGGCCTGCGCGTCACCCGCCTCTGGGGCGCCAACCCCGAGCAGGCCCGCGCCAAGGCCCTGGAAACCGGCATCGACGAGGTCGTCGACGCACCCGAGCAGGCCATGCGGGACGTGGACGCCGTGCTGGTGCTCAACCGCTGGGGCCCCGACCACTTTGCGCCCGCCATGCAGGCGGTGGACCGTGGCCTGCCCCTGTTTGTCGATAAGCCGCTGTGCGACGACCCGCGGGAGGCCGTCACGCTGATCCGCGCGGCCGCCGCCGCCGGCGTGCCGCTGACGTCCGCGTCCGCCGTGCGCTACGACCGCGCCATCCGCCGGCTGCTGGAGCGCCTGCCAGACCTGGGCCGCACGCGCTCGATCATGTTCACCCTGCCCCAGAACTGGCAGCTCTACGGCGTCCACGCCGTGGACGTGATGCACGCCGTGTTCGGCGTCGGTGCGCTGGACGTCACGTCCATCCGCGGCGAGTTGGGCGACGTGGTGACCATCCGCTGGCCCAACGGCCAGGTCGGCATCGCCAACCAGGCGCGCGAAGCCTGGATGGGCATGCTCTGCGTCGCCCTCGGCGAGAAGGGCTGGACCCACGCCGACATGCCCGGAGATGACACGATCGACGGCTTCCCGCGCATGTACCTGGAGAGCATCAAGCAGTTCCTGGCGATGCTGGAGAGCGGCGAGCCGCCAATCAGCAACGAGGAAATGGTGGACGTCATCCGCGTGGTGGCGGCGGCGGAGCGCTCGGCAGCCTCAGACTCCCGCCGCGTGCCGCTGAGCGAGATGCCCGCGCTCTAGCCCACCCAGCCGAACACGTAGAGCCCCGCGCCCGCGCCGACGGCCGCCCCAACGGCAAGCCCGATAACGATGGCCACCAGCAGCCACATGCCGCTGCCGCCCGGGGCGTTCGACTGGGGCGCGCGCGGCGCCTCCTGCCGTCGCAGCGACTCCGGATCCGGCGAGATCTGCTCGATCACCGGCTTCCGGCTACTCACGGCCGGCGGACTCCGGCCGGGTCGTCGCGACGCGCGGGCGCAAATGACCCGCGGCCAAGGTCTGCCCCAATGTGTCGGGCGTTCAGCCAGCGGCCCGCGACAGGCATGAGCGAGGCTACCATCCGCCCCAACTACATAGACGGCTAGCTTTCCCAACTGGCTCCATGATTCGCCAGCCTGCATCGTCCAGCCTTGGCTCAATTTTTGTCCTTCTCACCGTCATGGCGTTCAACGTCAACTTGATTGGACCGATCCTGGGCGAACTGCAAGCTGAGTTCGACGTATCACTGCCGGTGCTGGGCTTGCTGCTGTCCATGCAAGCCGTGGCTCGCGCCGTGGCCATCGTGCCCGCCGGCTTCCTGGCCGACCGGCTGCCGCCGCGCACGCCACTGGCCGCCGGCACGCTCTGCACCGCCGTCGGCTGCGCGATCAGCGCGCTCGCTCCGGACTACCGCGTGCTGCTGGCGGGTGTGCTGGTAACCGGGCTGGGCACGGCCCTCGTCTACACCACCGGACTCGCCCATACCGTGCGTTCAAGTGAGGGGAGCGACCGTAGCCACACCGCCGGACGGATCTTGGCCGCTGTTCAGATGGGTGCCCTCCTCGCGCCCATGCTCTCCGGCGTGGCTGCCAGCATGTTTGGCTGGCGGGCCGCCTTTGCCCTGGGCGCTCTGGTTGGCAGCATCGCCGCGCTTCTGCCGTTGCTCTTCGTGCGAGCGCCCCAGCCAGCGCCGGAGTCAGGAGCTGCGCCGATTCCCAGGCTCGCTCGGCTCGGGCTCAGCCCCTCCCTGCTACCCGTGGTTGGCTTCTCCGTTCTCATGCTTGGGGCCGGTACGTTCGCCCTTAAGCAGATCTTGTTGCCCCTCTATGGCAGCGTGGGTCTCGACTTCGACCCGGCCCGCGTCGGCCTTGTGCTCACCTTGGCCAACGCGTTGCGCACACTCGTTACCTACAAGACCGGACCGGTGATGGATCGCCTTGGCCATCGGCGCGCCCTGATTGCGACGGGCGGTCTCAGTGTGGCGGCGGCCCTGCTGCTGGTGTTCCCCGCCGGACTGGCCTGGTACATCCTGGTGGCGGTGCTCTTCGCACCCAGCGGACTGGTAACGCCCCTGCCGGCCGTGCTGATCGCCGAACGCATGCCGCGTGCCACCGTTGGCCGCAGCATCGGAACAATGCACCTCAGTGTTGACTTGGCCGCTCTGGCGGTGGCCCCGCTGATCACGCTGCTCTTGGACGTCCAGGGCTTCGGCGTCGTGGGCATCGCTGTGGCCGCTTCGTTCGTCGTCTCCACCCTGATTGGGCTGCCGCTCGTGCGCTCTCGGCCCGAACAGCCAGAGCCCGAGCCGCTGTCGCCGCCCGTCGGCACACCCGGCCCCTAGGTCAGGCCTTCGAGTCGTCCGCGCCAACAATCGCCCCAAACGCGGCCACGGCGTTCTCGACGCCCTGCGTCAGCCGCGCCAAAGCCGCGCGACGTCCGTGCGTTTCCACGCCCAACGGCCCTGATCAGGCATGGCCGAGGCCACCACCGGCCTCCATTCGCTCCGCCTGCCGACGCCTTACTTGGAGAGCGCCCCCACGCTGTCCACCGCTCTCGCAAACGCCATGGCCGCCCGCTCCACCACGTCGGCCAGGCGCGCCAGCGCCGCGCGGCGGCTGCGCGTGTCCACGATCACGGCCCGGCCCCGCGACAGCTCCACCACGAGTCCGGGCGGCTCGCGGTCCAGACCAGCCGGGAGTTCGAACACCGCCGACTTTCTCCCCTTCACGGCTTGGCCCAGCGCGAGCGCCGAAGCCGTCCCGCTGGAGTCCCACAACCGCTCGGCCAATTCGCCCGACGCCGCCCGCATGCTCCGCGCCAGTCGCGCCAGGTCGGGCGCATCCCACAGGTGGTCAGCCTCCTTCGACCCCAGCCAGCGCTCGGCGCATCCGAACCCGAACTCCGCCTGCTCGAAGGTCACCAACAGCCGCTCCAGCGCCGCCGTGTCGCGCAACGGCGCCCCGGCGCGGACAGCCTCGGTCGCCCCGCGCACGGCCTCGATCCCAAACCGAACGCCGCGGATTTCGATGTCACTTCCGAGGGGCACGAACAAGATTCCAGCGAGGTCGGACACCGGAATCCCAACCGGCTTCATCGGCCGGTCCCGCCGTATCGCGCCATAGATGCACTTCACCGGCGGATAAGCGGGAAACGACCCGCTCCAGCCGCCAGTCAGGTCGATTGAGCCGGGCTCCAAATGGCCCGGACCGACGGCGCGGGCCACGCCGTTGGCATCGACGGACTGGATGACACCAAAACGCGATTCGCTGAAGACAGGCGCGATGACCAGCCGGCCGGCGGCCGTGTGCTCCCGCAGCGCGGCAATAGCGCCGCCAGCTTCGTCCGCGGCCCCAGTCTCCAGCCTGACCTTCGCCAGGTCTGTGGCTCGAAACAGCGTGGACATCATTCGCGTGTACCGCATCGTCTCCACATCCGCCGTCTCGCTCCACGGCACCCAAAACGCCTCCCCCGAGCGTGTGACCAGCGAGTCGAGCGACCGCTCGATCCCCATCGCCGCCAGCGCCGCCTGCAGCGCGTGAAAGGCCATTGACCCTGCCGTCCGGTCCGCCGGCCAGCCTCTCAGCCGCGGCTCCGCCGAAGTCGTCAGCGCCCGCCGATCATTGCAACCACCACGTCCAGCACGGCTGACGCCACGCCGGACTTGCTGGTCAGCGGGATCTCCAGGTCCGGATGCTCCGGCCGCAGGATCGTGACGGCGTTCGTCTCCGCGGCGAAGCCCGTGTCCGACCCGGCCACGTCGTTGACGACCAGGGCATCCAGCTCCTTGCCCAGCAGCTTGCTCCGGGCGTTTTCAAGGTGGTCGTTGGTCTCCGCCGCGAACCCGACTCGGAGGAAATCGCCCTGCAGGGACTGCAGCAGGTCCGGGTTCTCGATCAGGTCGATACCCGTCGCCTCCCCACCGCGCTTCAGCTTCACGTCGGAAGTACTGGCAGGCCGGTAGTCCCCCACAGCCGCATTCATGATCAGCGCGTCGCAACCATCCACGGCCGTCCGCAGCGCGCCCAGCATCTCCTCGGCTGATTCCACACGCGTCGTCTCGGCGCCCGCCGGCGGCTCCACCGTCCCGGATCCCAACACCAGCCGCGTCGTAGCCCCGCGCTCGATGGCCGCCCGCGCCAGCTCCACCCCCTGTCGCCCACTGGCCGGGTTCCCGATAAACCGCACCGGGTCCATGTACTCCCGCGTGCCGCCGGCCGAAACCACCAGCACCCGGTCCTTCAATGGTCCGTCACGCCCCAGCGTCACGCGGATCACGTCCAGCAGCACCGGAGTCTCTGGCAACCGCCCCTGGCCCTCCGCGCCCGAGGCCATTCGGCCGCTCTCCGGCTCGATCACTCGCACGCCGCGCCGTCGCAGCGTGTCCAGGTTGTCTTGCGTGGCCGGGTTGGCGTACATCCCGGGCTCCATCGCCGGCGCGACCACGATGGGTGCCCGGGTGGACAGCGCGACGGCCGAGCCCAAATCATCCGCCTGCCCTTGCGCCAGGCGGGCAATCGCGTTGGCCGTCGCCGGCGCAACCAGCAGCACGTCAGCGTCCGCCGCCAGCCGCACGTGCGCAATCTCGTTGTCGGCCGTCATGGCGTCGGCGGCGCGATACACGGTGCGCTGCGTCAACGCCTGGAACGTCAGCGGACCCACGAAGTCCTCGGCCGCCCGCGACAGCACCACATCCACTTCCGTGCCCGCCTGCGTCAGCTTGCTTGCCAGGTCCGAGACCTTGTACGCCGCGATGCCGCCGGTGACGTACAGCACCACGCGCGCGCCCTGCAGCACGCTCACGCTGCCGCCTCCGCCTGCTGGATCAGCCACAGCCCGCGCAGCGTCAAATCCAGGTCTACGATCTCAAACAGCCCCACGTCCTCCACCACCACCGGCGCTTGCCCGCCCGTAGCGATGGCCCGGTAGTCGCCGCCCAGTTCGGACTGCAACTGCTTGAGCAACCCGCGCACCATCTGCACATATCCCCAGTAAACCCCGGATTGCATGGACCCTGTGGTCTCCGTACCCACCAGCCGCGCCGGACGCGCCAGGTCGATGGACGGCAACTGTGCGCCCGCCGCCGTCAGCGCCTTCGCCGTGTTCTGCATGCCAAGCGTAATGATCACCCCCGCCAGGCTGCCCGCGCCGTTGACGATGTCGAAGGTGGTCACGCTGCCCAGGTCCACCACGATGGCCGGCGCCTGGTAGAACTCGCGGGCCGCCAGCGCGTTGGCCACCCGGTCGATCCCCACCTGCGCGGGCCGATCCACCGCCAGGTCGATCACCCGCACGTCCTGCGAGCGGGCGATCAGCGGCTCGCAGCCCGCCGCGGCCCGCACCGCCGCGGCCATGCGCTCGGTCAGAGCCGGCACCACCGAGCCAATGACGGCCGCCTCAATCCCCGTGACTTCTTGATGCGCCAGCATGGCGCGCAACAGCGCCTCGTGTTCAGCCGCGCTGCGGTTCAGGTCGCTGTGAACCGCCCAACGGGCGCCCAACTCCTCGCCGTCAAAGACGCCGAACTTCGTGTCGGTATTCCCGACATCGACGACCAGAACCATGGATACTGCTCGCCCAGCCGTCGCCGCTTATCATATCGCCGAACCCGCCCCGGACACGCACCCCTTGGCCGACCTGCCGTCGCCGCTCCGCCTCACCCACATGACCTCGCCCGAGGTCGCCCGCGCACGCGACGGCGTGGAGCTGGTCATGATCCCCATCGGGTCTATCGAGCAGCACGGCCCCAACACCTCGCTCGACACCGACCTGGTCATCTGCGAGGACCTCACCCTACGCCTGGCCGAGCGCTTCCACCCCCGTCTGCTGGTGGCTCCCACCATGCCCTACGGCATGTCCACCTATCACATGGGCTTCCCCGGCTCGATCACCCTGCGCCCCCAGACCTTCCTGCACGTGCTGGAAGACTGCCTGGCCTCGCTGCTGCACCACGGCTTCAAGCGCTTCCTGCTGACCAACTGGCACAGCGGCAACACCTCCGTCATGACCGTCGCCCTGCAATCCCTTCCCACCCGCCTGCCCCTGGACTTCCTGGCATCCATCTCGCTCTACGACCTGGAGGACGACGACCTGGAAGACGAAATCGTCAAGTCCCCCACCTCCGGCCACGCCTGCGAGCTGGAAACCGCCGAGCTCATGGCCCTGCGCCCGGACCGCGTCAAGACCGACAGCCTGGCCCCCGGCGACCTCAGCCCGCGCGGCAGCCGTCTGCGCCAGCGCTTCTGGCGACGTTCCATCCGCCGCAACCACGACTTCTCCGACTTCTCCGCCAACGGCGCCGTCGGCGACGCCACCCTGGCCACCGCCGAGGACGGCTGGCGCATGATCCACGTCATCGAGGAACGCGCCGACCAGCTCATCACCACCCTCCTCGATTCGCCCGACGACCTCCTGGCCCGCGGCCGCATGCCCGGCTGGCGCCACGCGCTGCACACCCGATGAGCATCCCCATTCCTGTCATTCCCAGCGCAACAAGGCATCTCGCCCCCCGGCGGAGACCTTTGCGAAACTCCCCCAGCCCCTCGAATGTGCAGCCGCTTCTTAATCCCTCTCCTGGGAGACCTTTGCATAACGTGCGCAACCTCGAAGGCGTGGCTGCTCTTCACCCTCTCCAAGGGGAGAGGCAGGTTCGGGCGTCTTCGGCCGAAACCGGTGAGGGGTCTTCCGCGCAACCACCCTCGGGTTACGCACACGTCGCCTCCCGCTCCCCCTCTTCTCTCACTCCTGACTCCTCTTCCCTCACTCCTTCCCCCAAGTGAGGACCACCCGATGAGCAGTCTGCCCACCTACGCCCTCCACAAGATGTCCTGGCCGGAAGTGGCCGAGGCCGCCGAAACCGTGGACCTGGTCCTCATCCCCATCGGCTCCACCGAGCAGCACGGCCCGCACCTGGGTCTGGGCCAGGACCACCTGATCGCCCACGCCTACTGCGAGCGCGCCGCCGAACGCCTGGCCCCCCGCCTGCTAACCCTGCCCGCCATTCCCTGGGGCATCTCCGACCACCACATGAACTTCCCCGGCACCATGACCCTGCGCCCCGAGACGTTCCTCGACCTGCTCGAGGACATCATCGTCTCCATGCGCCACCACGGCTTCCGCCGCTTCCTAATCGTCAACGGCCACGGCGGGAACCAGTGGCTGATGTCGGTCGCCGTGCAGGACATCGGCTTCCGGCTGGACATCGACTTCCTGGGCTGCGTCGGCCACTACACCCTGGGCGACGATTCGGTCCTAAAGGACATCGCCGGCGAAATCCCCGGCGGCCACGCCTGCGAGATGGAAAGCTCCCACGCCTACTACCTGGCCCCCGACCTCATCCGCCAGGACGCCCTGGCCCCCGGCACCTTCGACGAAGCCTTCAAGGCCATGCTCGAGCCGCTGCAGGAGCTGGAACTCGTCTGGCCCAACGCCTTCAACGCCCACGCCCCCTCGGGCGCCAAGGGCGACGCCCGCAAGGGCACCCGCGAAGCCGGCGAACGCCTCATCGAATCCTCCATCGACGAACTCGCCGAAATCCTCAACCACCTCCGCCACTCCCCCCGCTGGAACGGCCCCCCCCACAACCAGGTACACGTAACCCGCAAGCCCTGAACCTGCCAAATCGAGGCGGCGACTCTGACTCACCCGCGCGGCACAAGCTGCGTCCTCGGCCTGCGTAGGGGCGGCGTCCCCGACCCGCCCGTCTTCCGCGCACCGCTCGCATCCCACCACCCCATGCACGGCCAGCCCGCCCCGTCTTTCCCAGGCGCGTCCAATCCCGTAGGGGTGCCCCTTGTGGGTACCCAGGGCACGGTCTCCAAAGGCAGCCACCCCATCCTCGAACCTCGTGCCCGTAGAGGCTCCCGGACCCTGTCCTGAGCCTGCCGAATGGGGACCGGTCTCTGACCCGCCCGTCTTCCGGTCGAGGCGCCCACCCGTTCGTGGTGAGCCGCCCCAGAGTCTTTCGGCGGGGCGTGTCGAACCACACAGCCCCAGCACTCAAGCCCCCGAGCCCGTCCCCCCGCCGGCCGCATCCCTTCCGGACGTAGGGGCCGGTTTCTAACCGGGCTCTTCCGGTCGAGGCGCCCTCGTTCATGGTGAGCCTGCCGAGCGAGCCGTGCGAACCACACCCCAGCCGGAACACCCCTCAGAGGCGCGCCAGCCAAGGTGTAGGATTGCCCCATGGGAAGAACGCAGGTCTACCTCGGCGACAAAGAACTCGCGCTGCTGGATGAGGCGGCACGGGCCACGGGCGCCTCGCGCTCGGCCCTGATCCGGCAAGCCGTGCGACGCACGTTCGGTTCCCTGTCAAAGGCTGAGAAGCTGCGAGCGCTGGAAGCCAGCGCCGGCAGTTGGTCGGGCCGCAACTTCACCGGCGCGGAATACGTGGACGCCATCCGCGGCGACCTCAATCAGCGGCTACGCGCCCTCGGTATGGAGTGAAGCTGCTCGACACCTCCGTGGCCATCGACCACCTGCGCGGGGTTCGGGCGGCCAACCAGTTATTGCAGCAACTCGTCGATTCGGACGAATCGATCACCGCCAGCGAGGTCGTTCGCTTTGAACTGCTTGCAGGCGTGCACAGCGACGAAATGGAGCAACTTGAACAGTTCTGCGCCACCGTCGAGTGGATACCGGTCGACGAGGAAGTCGCGCGAGCTGCGGGGACTCTGGCGCTCCGGTACCGTCGTGCCTACCAGGGCATTGATGACGTCGACTACCTGATCGCAGGCACGGCCCTGGCTCTTGGGGCTGAGATTCTCACCACCAACGTCCGGCACTTCCCCATGTTTCCCGGTCTCCAGGCGCCGTACTAAAGTGCCAACGGGCCTCACACCCGCCCGCGCGGCCCAAGCCGCACCCTCGGCTTGCGCAGGGGCGGCGTCTCAGACCCGCCCGTCTTCCGCGCACCCCTCGCATCCCACCACCCCATGCATGGCCAGCCCGCCCCGTCGTTCCCAGGCGCGTCCGCCCCCGTAGGGGTGCCCCTTGTGGGTACCCAGCGCACGGTCTCCAAAGGCCGTCACCCCAGCCCCCAGCCTCGCCCCGGCAGAGGCCCCTGAACCCTGTCTTGAGCCTACCGAAGGAGGACCCAGTAGCACCCACCTCCTTAGGGCCTCGCTGCTCGCCCCGGTAACCCACCGTCCCCGCACCCCCTCCCCCATCCTGGCGTCCGCGGCCGGGACCCAGCAGCAACCCACCCCCTCCGGCGCACCTTGCCACCCCGACCTCCCTGCACCCCGGCCCTCACTCCCGCCGCATCCCCGGCCGTCTTCTGTAGAGCCTGCCCTGAGCTTGTCGAACGGGGAATCTCGCCTTCCTCCCGTGCCCTATCCCCAACCAACGCCCGCCCCTGAAAACTGGACACATCGGCCCGACCGAGTGGACACATCCCCAGCCCCCGGCCCCCGTCATCCCGGCGTCCTCAGCCGGGACCCAGCGCCATAATCAATCCCAGCGCAACCTGCCACCCCGTCCCCGCACGCCTCCCGGGCGCATCTGCCCCTCTTCCCTTCCGCCCCCAACCCCACGCCACCTCCGCACACCCAGCCTCCTCGGAGCCCTTCTGGCGCCCCCTCCCAGCCCCAACATTCGTCGCCGGCCCCCCACCGATTTCCGCCCCCGACCACTCGTCCTCAGCCCCATCCGACCCCTGCGGCCGCCGGTTGCGCTGCCGCTGCGCGCCCCTCGAAACTTAAAGTGACCCAACGACCCACGCGAGCGACGAATCGTCGTGAAAATGATAAAGTCATACGTCAAGTTCGTCCTGGTTTGACAGATTGGCTGGCACAATCTTGAGCAGCAAACAGTGTCAACTTACGTGCATCTCTTGTTGCCGGATAACCTTAGAGTAGATCATGCCTTACACTTCCTATTACCTGGACTCCAACAACCAACTACATCGCGCCCTCGATCATGATCAGATAAAGTCGACTCTCAAAACAAGCACCGGCGTGCTCTGGCTTGACATCGACAGTCCGGAGCAAGGCGACCAATCGCTCTTGCTCGACGAGTTTGACTTTCATCCCCTGCTCGTCGACACCAGCCTGGACGTCGAACCGAGCGCAGCTCGTGTGGAAGACTTCGGACGCTATGTCTTCGTCAACGCTCGCAGCATCGACTATACGCTTGACTCTGACGTGCTTCAGACAGCGAACCTCAGCATGTTTATTGGATCCAATTATGTTGTCACCATTCACAACGTCGCGATGCCCAGCGTCGAAGCCATTCGCGGACTCGTGGAAGTTGACGGACGACCCCTTGCCAAAGGACCGGCGTTTCTCGCGCATGCCCATTTCGACGCCCTGATCCAGGCAATTCTGCCGACCCTGGAGCGCATGAGCGATCGCGCGGATGCCATCGAAGAGCAGATCCTCACCAGCCCCGACGACTCGGCACTCGCCACCCTCATGGCGCTCAAGCGGTCGAGTCTCGGCTTGAACCGCGCGTTGCTGCCGCAGCGGGACGTGCTGAATCGATTGGGTCGGCGAGAGTTTGAGCTGATCGGCAGCGGCGTCGATCTCTACTTCCGCGATCTCTTTGACGACCTCTTGCGCGTTCAGGCCGCCAATGACGCAATCAGGGAACGCGCGGACACGGCGTTAGCTACCTATCTCTCGGCCGTCTCCAACCGCCAGAACGAAATCATGAAAGTCCTCTCGATAGTCGCCACGATTTTTATGCCCCTGGGCCTGATCGCTGGCATCTTCGGAATGAACTTCCAGAACATGCCCGGCACTGAGTTTCAGTGGGGGTATCACATTGTCTGGGTGCTCGCGCTGGTTGGCTTTGTCATTACGCTCTGGATGCTGTGGCTCAAGCGCTGGCTGGTCGGAGGCCAGACCTTCCTACGAAGACAGCGACTCGGCCGCTTCGTCCCAACGGCCGTTGATCCCGTTCGTCTCACCGGCTACGTCGGTCGCGCGGCAACACGCAACCTCAGGCGGATGACCGATCTGCCGAGCGCACGGCCAATCCGACGGCCCCCGGTGCCCAGATATGATCCGGCGCCTCTCAAGCTGGCGGGAGCCGTATTGGGGCGACTTCGGCCACGTCGCCGCACGTCGCATCAAAGCGTCCATCCCCGTAGCAGCCGTCGTCCCGACGGCGAGGCCTGACCCGCGGATCCGCCGCGCCATGACAAGCCCAAATCCTCCTCGAATCACCGCCGACCGGGGGATCCCCACCAGCTATGCCGCTCTACTGCCCTTCGGCCAGAGCAAAACGCAGCGTCCACCGCGACCCGGTGTCACTCGACTGAATCTGCAGCGCAATGGCCGTCCTGACCGGACCAATCAAGGCGATCCCATCGTCCAAAGCGAACTGCGCGGTTCCGCTTGCGACCGACGCCTGCTCACCGGACGGCGTCCGGCCGGCTTCAGGCCTCGCGTCCCTCGAATCGCCGCCAACCGAGCTCCAGGCAATCTGCACAATCCCAAAGTTGAGCGTCACGCTGAACGTCACAAAGAAGCTCTCGCCCGCCGGCAACGAAACGATCGAACTCTCCGAGCCCCGGCCGCGCCGCGAACGGCTCCCGTCCTTGCCCACGTCCGTCGCGTAGTCCTCGAGCGCGAACGCCTCTGTCTTCACCGGCTGCCCATCGGCCCCGGCGCCGGGCAGCGGCGGCAGCGCCGGACCGGGCGTGGCGTCCGGGGTACCTGGCGGAGTCTCGACAGGCGTCGGCTCGGATGTTGGCGTCGACTCGACGGCGACCGCCGGCGTAGGCGTCGCGGTCGTCGGCCCGCTCCCCTCCCCGCAGGCAGCCAGCGCCACCACGCCAACGGCGACCACCAGCACGACCCGCCGCATGACCCCGACACTCACCGTCGCGGCCCTATCCCGGAGTCAACACGCCGCCGAGCATCCCTGCGTCGCGGCCCTCGGCGCGAATCGCCCGCTACCCCACCGGCGGGTAATGCAACCGCCCCTGCCGCTCCGTCTCCACCCGCAGCAGGTACCCGCCGATGCTGGTCACGTACAGCGTCGACAAATCATCCCCGCCAAACGTGCAGTTCGTGGGATTGGCCACCGGCACCGGGTGCCGCTCGATCACCTCGCCATCCGGGGCAAACACGTACACCGACGAACCCGGTCCACCCTGGTCCCAGCCCGCCGTCGCGATGATGTATCCCTCCGTGTCCAGCACCATCCCGTCGATCCCGCGGTGCGCGCCAAAGTCATGCAGCACCGTCATCTCACCCAGCGAGCCGTCGGCATTGACCGGGTACGAGCGCAGCTGCCGGTGCTCGTCCTCACGCCGCCCGCTCTGCGCCACGAACAGCACCGAGTGGTCCAGCGAAAACAGCAGTCCGTTGGGACGCGTCGTGTCGAACGTGACCCGGCTGATCGCCCACGACCCGTCGTCCTCCGGATCCAACCGGTACACCGAATCGTGGTCCAGGTCCTTGTTCCCCCGGTCCTCCGTCCAGGGACCCGCCGCCCCTTCGTAATACGGGTCCGTGAACCATATGCGCCCCACGGTGTCGATCGCCAGGTCATTCGGAATGTTCAGCCGCTGCCCCTCGAACCCGTCCGCCAGCGCGGTCGTCGTCCCGTCGTCGTTGTACCGCACCACCCGCCGCGCGCCGCCCTCGCAGCCGTACAGCACGCCGTTCGGGTCGAACATCAGCCCGTTGCAGTAGTTGGTGCCCTCGCGGTAGACCGTCGACTCACCCGTCGTCGGGTCGTAGCGCATGATCCGGCTCTGCTGGATGCTCGTGAACAACAGCGCCTCCCCGTCCCAGGCCGGACCCTCGGTGACGTTGCCGTACGGACCGTCGATCTGCTCAAAACTCCAGGCCATCACGCGCTCCCCTGTGATCTACCAGCCAGATCTGATTGGCTGAACCTTAGCCGCCGAACCCTACGAACCGGTAACCAGCGTCCCATCGTCCGCCGCGTCCCGCGCCCGCAACGTCCAGCGGTGCGACGCAATCACGTCGTCAGCCGTAATCGCCAGGTCAGTCTCGCCCCGAGCAGCCGCGATGAAATCCCGCGCCAGCGCGTTCGGGGCATCCGCCGTGGGCGTGTCCAGCGAAGGCCCCTCGAATTCCGTCAGCGTCCGCTGCTTCCCGCCCTTGTCGATCGTGCAGGAGTCCTCGGCCGTCGTCCGGATCTCGATCGACCCGTCCGTCCCCTTGATCAACATCCGGCAGTCCCCGTGATACGGCGCGCTGTCCGGCGTCAGCCACGAGGCCCGCAGGAACGCCGATCCGCCGTCTGCCAGCCGCAGCCACACCTCCGCGTGATCCGCAAACGTCGGGTATTCCGCAAATCGCGTCGCCCCGTGTTGCGCCGCCACGCCCGTCGGCTCGCAGCCGTGCAGCCAGCGCACCGCGTCCACGTCGTGGATGCACAGGTCCAGCAGCGCCCCGCCGTTCAGCTCGCGGTCGAAAAACCAGGCCGGCCGCCGCGCCGGCCCGCACTTGTGCGGCCGCTGCGCCATCGACGACACCACCTGTCCGATCTCGCCCGCCTCGATCGCCCGCTTGGCCGCCAGATAGGGTCCGTTGAACCGCAGCGTCAGCGCGCAGCTCAACGCCGCCGAGCCACCCGCCGCGGCCTCCAGCCGGTCCAGGTCGTCCAGCGTGGTCACCGCCGGCTTGTCCAGCAGCACGCTCACCCCTGCCTCCAGGCAAGCCACCGCCACGTCGCCCTTCTCGTTGTTGATCGGCGCCAGCGCCGCCGCGTCTATGGAACCGTCCAGCAACTCGCGGTAGTCCGCGATTCCCGGCACCCCAAAGGCCGCTGCCGTCTCCTCCCGCACCGCTGCTTCCGCCTCCGCCACCGCCACCAGCTCCACGCCGTCCTCGGCAACAAGCTGCCGCGTGATCCCCAGCACGTGCCCGTGCTGCGCCCCGATGATTGCCAGTCGCACCGCTCAGCGGCTCCTTTGCATCTGAAGGCTCATAAACCGTCACCGCTGCCGAACATCGCCGTCAGCGTCTGCCTGCGGTAGTCGAAAATCCGTTCCACGTCCCGGCGGACCACCAGCGCGTTCGCCAGCGCGCCGCCCCACACAGCGTATTCCACCCGGTCGCCCGCCAGCGTCCCGCCGTCCTTTTCGACGAACGTGTGCTCGTGGATCCACTGCCGGTACGGCCCCTTCACCTGCGCGTCCGCGAATCGGTACGGCGGATCCCAAACCGTGATCTCGCTCCGCCAACGCAACGGAAACCCGCGAAACCGCAACCGGTAGTCGATCAACGTCCCCGACCGCATCTCGATCGGCGCCGGCGTCACCACGCTGAACTTCAACCACGGCGGCGTGATCACCTCAAGATTCGAGGCATCCGAAAAGAAAGCAAACACCTCATCCAGCGGCCGCGGCAGCCACAGGCTCGACTCATACACAAACGTCTTCACGCCGCTCTCCCCAGGCCACCCGCGCGGGCCGCACCGACCCAAACACCCAACTTAGCGACGCGCCAGGTACCCCGCCGCCGTCTCGCGAATCGTCGAAACGATGGTCTCCACCGCGTCCGCGCTGATATTCGGCGTCATCTGCAGCGACACTCCGCGCCCCATGATGTCCTCGCCGCGCGCGCACTCCACCTGTGTGTAGTCCATCGGCGTCTCGCGCTCGAAGTCGAACGGAAACCGGCTCTGGCCGTAGCCGTGCGGCCCCGCCAGGAACGGGTTGCGGTACAGCGGCCCGTGGCGACCCGATCCGACGTACGGCCCGCCCAGCGGCACCCCCGCCCGGCTGACCTCCTCCGCGAACTCCCAGGCCGAGCACCCCAGCGTGTCCGTGTCCAGCGTGAAGCCCAGCACCCAGTACGTGTGACGATCGCCGGGCCGTACCCGCTGCGGCGTGATCTCGTCCATGTCCGACAGCCCGTCGATGATCGCCTCGGCCGTCGCGATCTTCCGCTCGATATACCCGTCCACCTTCTCCAGCTGCGAGCGCAGCACCGCCGCCATCAGGTCGCCCATCTTGTAGTTGGGCGCCAGGAAGTAGTTGGCGTACGGCTGCCCGTGCAGCGGCCCGTTGTCGCGCGGCAGCGCCGCGTCGCGGAACAGGATGGCGCGATCCCACAGGGCGTCGTCATTCGTCACCACCGCCCCGCCCGTGCCCGCCGACAGGTGCTTGCCGCCAAAGCTGAACCCGCCGATGTCGCCCACCGTCCCCACGGTCCGCCCCTGCGACTCGGCGAAATGCGCCTGGCAGCAGTCCTCGATCAACGCCAGGCCATGCCGGTCGGCAATCGCCTGCAGCGCGTTCATGTCGCACGGGTTGCCGAACAGGTGCACGGCCATGATGGCCCGGGTGCGCGGCGTGATCTTGGCCTCCACGTCCGCTGGATCCAGCGTGTAGGTGTCGTCCACGTCCGCGAACACCGGCACGCAGTTGTGCAGGATCGCGCCGATGATCGACCCGCCCGCCGTCCACGGCGACACGATGATCTCGCTGCCCGGCTCCGGGTTCAGCGCCCCGATGCACACGTGCATGGCCGCCGTGCCCGAGCTGGCCGTCACCGCGTGCTTCGCCCCATGCTTCGCGGCAAACGCCTCTTCGAACTCCACCACCTTCGGCCCCAGCCCCACATGGCCCGACCGCAACACCTCGGCCACCGCCGCAATATCGTCGTCGCCGAAGTCGTGGGTCGCCCCCAGGTCCAGCATCGCCGCCGCCTCGCCCGTCTGCGCCGCCAGTCGCTCGTTCATGCCGTTCCCCCCTTATAGATCCTCTCGACAACGTCTCTCATTCCTGAAAGCGCGGCGCCTCTTTCTCCCTCTCCCTGTGGGAGAGGGTTGGGGTGAGGGTCTTCCGGGCACCCGCCCCTCGGGTTAGGCAACGGTCTCCTTCGGCAAGTGCCTGGTCAACCGTCCAGCCGCAGCAGACGCATGGCGTTCAGCCCCAGGATCTTCTCCTTGGCCCGTCGCGGAATGTCGGCCGTCACGACCTTCGCAATCTGCTGCCGCGCATCCATCAGCGCCATGTCGGAGCCGTACAGCACCTTGTCCTCGCCCGCCCGCTCCACGTTGAACTCGGTGGCGCCAAGCGCCGTGCGCGAACTGCAGGTCTCCATGTAGACGTTTGGCAGTACCCGCGCCGTCTCCGCGGCGTCCGCGTCCAGCGCCCCCGCCGTATGCGCCATCACCCAGCGCATGTTGGGAAAGCGATCGCTCAGCGCCGTAAACCGCCCCTGGATGGTCGTCCCCGGCGGATCGAACGGATAGGTCGCATGACACATCACCGCCATCTCCTGCTCGTCCACCCACTCGTAGATCGGGAAGTAGGCCGGATCGTCGTTCGGGCGCCCAAAGTAGTCGGGATAGATCTTCACGTACGCCATCCCCAACCCGTGCACCGCCCGCTCCAGCTCCTTCACCGCCTCCTCGGGATAGTGCGGCGTCGCGAATGCCACCCCGATAAACCTGTCGGGCGCCCGATTCACGTACTCCATCACCAGGTCGTTGCCGCGCCGGGCGTCCCCGAACCAGATGCAGTTGATACAGGTCCGGTCCACCCCCGCCGCGTCCATCACCTTCAGGTACAGATCGCAGTCGGCGTCCACCCCATAGCGGCCCCAGCTACCCGCATGGCTGTGAAAGTCGATGACCGGTGTATCCATTGCCCTACATCCTCAACAGCCGCGCCAGGTTTCCCCCGCACACGGCCCGCAGGTCGGTCTCGTCAAGCCCCAGCCGGTGCAGGTGATACAGCTGCGGCGCGATGGCCTGCTCCGGGAACCGCGAGCCAAACATCACTCGCCCCGGACCCACGTCCTCGATCAGACGCGCGATCCCATCCACGATCACGTACCGCGAAACCTCGATCGACAGGTTCGGCAGGCTCCGCAAGAGCGGCGGCGCCCACGAGGCCTGCACATAGTGCACCTCGCACAGCACCACGGTCAGGTCGGGGAACTGGCGCACCGTCTCGTGAACCGCGTGCGGGTCCAGGTCGGCGCCGTCGTGCCAGTTCGCCTCATAGGCGGCCGGCAGCCAGAGCGGGATGCCCCGCGCCGACAGCCACTCAAGCCACTCGCCCACCACCCACGACCTGAACGGATAGTGGTGCAACGTCGGCACCATCCGCACCGCCCGCACGTCGGCCGCCTCGATCTGCGCCGCGGTCTCGTCCAGATCGTCGAAAGTTGGATTGCAGACGAACTGCGGCGCCAGCCGCGACTCATTGCCAATCGCCTCCAGCAGCCCCGCGTTGCCCTCCGCCGAGTCGAAGGCCGCCGCGTGCGGCGCGTACACCAGCGCCCGCTCCACTCCGGCCCGATCCATCTCCGCCAGCAGCCCGGCCGCGTCGTCCACCGCCACCCGACGGTCATGCCGTCGCCCCAGCGCCGCATTCGCGTCAAACGCCGGCACCTCCGGCCGAAAATCCAGGTCAACCCCCGGCGCCATCACGCCCAAGCCTGGTTCTGGTTCTGGACGCCTCTAGCAATGCGTCCATTCTGTCGTCGCGACAGGCGCGAACGAGCCGCTCTTTCTCCCTCTCCCCGTGGGAGAGGGTTGGGGTGAGGGTCTTCCGCTCGAAACGCCGCGCACCACTGCCCCTGCGCTTTGGGCAGCAAACCCGCGTTCCTTGCCAGCAAATCCACGCCCCTACTCTTCGCCCCGCGCCGCATCCGCCGCCCACACGTCCAGCGGGTTCTCCCGCACCGTCATCGGTAGGTCCACCCGCGCCCGCCGCCGGTGCGACTCCCAGGCCGCGTGCATCATCTCGATCGCCGTCCGGCCTTCACGGCCGCTCGACTCGGGATCGCGGTCCTCTTGGATCGCCTCCCACAGCTCCCGGAACATGATCCCTTGCAACCGGTCCCGCGACTCCGCCTTCGTCAGCGGCACGCCGTGCGGCGCGTCTTCCGAGGGCATCGTCACGTGTTCCCACTGGTGGTTGTACACCGGCGACATGTGCGAGCCGTAGTGCCGGTACAGGTTCGTATCCACGCTCTGCCGCAGCGCATAACGTCCCCGCGTGCCGAAGATGTCCAGCCCGTACGAGCGGTCGTCGTTGTCCGCCTCCATCCAGAAATTGATGCTGATGTTGATGCCGCCCGCCGCCCCGTACGTGGCGAACATCCGCTCGCCCATCACCGTGCCGCTGTCGACGTGCCGGCCGTGAATCTCCGTACTGGGCCTGATGTCCGCCGCCGTGCCCTCGCGACCGTCCACCGTCACGTGCCCGTGCGCCCACTGCACGTCCGGCGCGAACACCCGGGCCCAGTCGGCGATATGCGTGCCCATCTCCGTCATCTCGGTGGCCGACGGACGCGCCCCCTTGTTGTAGGCCTGGATCGCGAACACCTCACCAATATCCCCCGACGCGATCAGGTGCCGCACCAGCCCGTTGTAGCCGCTGGCCCGCTTGATGTGATTGATCGCCAGCTTCACCCCGTTGCGGTCGCACGCCTCGATCATCGCGTCGCACTCGGCCAGCGACAGCGCCATCGGCTTCTCGCAGAACACATGGCAGCCGGCCTCCGCCGCCGCGATCGTGGCCGGCGCATGAAACGACCCATGCGTCGTCACGAACACCACGTCCGGACTCGTCCTGTCGTACAACTCGTCCCAGGACTCGTAGACGGCGTCCGTCCCCCAGGCCTTACGGTATCGCTCACGGGCCTCCGCACTGATATCGCACCCGCCCACCACCCGCGCATCCAGCTCCTGCACCGCCGCCCGCGTGTGGTTGTGCCCCATGCCGCCGCACCCAACCACTGCGATTCTTGGCTCAGCCATCGTTGCCGCCACCCCCGCGCTAACGAGCCTCATCGGAATTCTACGCCTGTTGGCGCCCGCTATACGACAAAGTTTGAACCGTCGGAGTTTTTAGGTCTTTATATCCACACCCTCTATCTAAACTATCTATCGAATCCGAATGAAACTTAGGTTCGATTCTGCCGGTTGCTCCGATCTGCCGCTGGTGCTACGCTCGCCCACAGGCGTCAGGCGGCCGTAGAGACGCTGGGCTGCTACCGAAGGGCGGGGAAACAGTGGTAACCAGGTACTCGGGAATGTTCTTGATCGTCGGTGTGCTTCTTACGGTTGTCTCCTCATTGTTTCACCCGGGAATTGCCCTCATTAATCCCGTGGAACAAACCGACTTTCCGGCCGCCGTTGGCGCAATGGGCGATGCGCCAGTCCTCGCGCATTTGATGACCCTCCTGAATGTGCTCGGGATGTTGCTCATGTGCTTCGGCGTCCTGGCGCTCTTCCCGCTTGCCACCAGGCAAGGAGGTCTTGGCGGTACCTTTCTCAGGTTCGGCATCTTTGTCTCCATCGTCGAATGGTGCAGCATTGTCGTCGGCTTGGGTATGCGCCACTACGTCGCCCACCTCGCGCAGCGCGCCGCCGATGCGCCGGCCGGGTCGGAACTCCAGGCGTCCTTGCAGCAATCCGCCCTTCTGGTACATACAAGTATGTCCGCGGTTCTCGTGGTATTCGTTACGCTCTTCCCGTTTGCCTCGTTCTTCCTCGGCGCCGGTCTGATAAGCCGATTTCAGGACCTCAATGCAAATAAGATCGCATCCTACGGACTCGCCCTGTTTGGACTTGGTGGGCTAGGCATTTTCATGATAATCATGTTTGCGGGCGTCGAGGATCCGGTTGGCCTCCTCCTGGTCAACAACATCTTCCTGTTCCTCGGTTCCATCTGCCTCCTGACCCTGGGCATCGGCATGTACAAGGGCCAGCCTGGCCTCGCCGAGGAGGGCTGAGCCGGCAAGCCCCTGGTGAACGGCTTGGCCAGATACGTCGACGCTGGCGGTGGCCACAGCTCGATGGTGAAGTCGGCAATGCCAGTCCGTGACGCGTTGCGCATCGTCGCCTGAGCCACGACTGACCTGCCGGTTGATCCGTCGACGTAGTCCGTCGCCGAACGGCTTCATGATCGTTCGGATCAAGGGACCGCCACCCGGGCCCGGGGAGAAGCGCTCAGTCCTCTACACCCGCGGCTGCTTGCTGATTCCGCTCGGTGGATTGCTGGCGATGGTGATTGGTGTGCTGACCCGCGCCGCCATCACCAGTTACTGCATCTGATCGATGCGCTCACGCACTGAACCGTTTCCGCGAGGCGGCCACTTCCCGGACACAAGTCCCGATCTCGCGGCCGTCCAGCTCAACTCAGACTCATACGGAATCTTGACAAGCCGCTAACGATCGGCTACAAATACTGCATACTCCCCCTGTCGTTTAGGTGGCAGGGTCGAGGCCGCCCCACGGGGCGGTCTCTGTCTATTTCGGGCGGTCTCCGGTTTATTGAGGAGGCGCCCGCGTGATCACCAACTTCTACGTCGACGGATTTAACCTCTACAACCGCGCCGTCAAGCACACCCCCCTTCAAGTGGCTGGACCTGCGAACCCTGGCCGAGACGCTCTTTCCCAACGACGACATCCAGCGCATCTACTACTTCACCGCCCTCGTGCGGCCGCGCCCGAACGACCCCCATCAGGTCGAGCGGCAGGACGCCTATCTGCGCGCACTGGCCACCCTGCCGGGCCTGGAAATCCACTACGGCGAGTTCCGCGAGCGCATCAAGCAACGCCCACTCGCCAGTCCGCGACACGACCTCCCCAGGTACGTCCGCATCCGCGACACCGAGGAAAAGGGCTCCGACGTCAACCTGGCCACTCGCTTGCTGGTCGGCGCATTCAGCGGTGACTACGAACAGGCCGTGGTCGTATCCAACGATTCCGACCTGGCCGCCCCAATCCGCTACGTGAATCACGACCTGGGACTGCGCGTCGTCGTGGTCAACCCGGACGCCCGAACCAGCACCCACAACGATCTGGTCGAGTCCGCAACCTACGTGAAGCGGATTTGGAAAGGCCATCTGCGCAACAGTCAGCTCCCCCCAACCATCCCCGACGCCCACGGCACCATCACCAGGCCGGCTGCCTGGTAGTCACGTAATCGGCCGACGATTCGCTGGCTAGCATGTGAGGCGGACGCGTCAAGCGCCGCGCGACAACCGCCGGGGTGGCGGAACGGTAGACGCACGGGACTTAAAATCCCGGGACTTCGGTCGTATGGGTTCGAATCCCATCCCCGGTACCAGGAACCGGCCGCCGGACCGTCCTGCGCGTCGCGCCCTCGCACCGGCTTGAAGAGGGCGCGCCGCGAGAAACAACCCGGATGTCACGCTGAGTTCAGGCTGGGTCCTTGCATATGCACCTCTTGACTAATCGCGACCGCGTTCTCATCGCGATCGCCGTCCTCGGCGACGCCCTGGTCTTTGTGCTGTTCATTGCTCTCACCCCCATCGAGCACGGCAGTGTCGAGCTCGCGGCGTTCTGGCGTACCGGCCTGCCGTTCGCGGGCGTCTGGCTCATCGCATCGCCCTGGCTTGGCGCACTTCGCATCTCCACCCTCACCCGCTGGCGCCTGGCCGTTTGGCGCATACCCTTCGTCTGGATCGGCTGCGGCATCGTGGCCGTCATGCTGCGTGTCTGGCTCACCGACCGCACCTTCTCCTGGGCCTTCACCATCGCCTCCATCACCCTCGTCGCCGCCATGCTCCTCGCCTGGCGCACACTCCTTCTCCTCGCCGCCCGCCGCTTCGGCTCACCACGCAAGGGCACGCCTCGGCATTAGTCCTCATACCCACGTCTGACGGCTATCCGACCAGTGGGGATTGCGGCAGATCGAACCTGTGCGCGCCTCAGTCGCTCAAGAGCTCTCAACTGCTCCAAGCGGCTACCTGGAACATCCCGGCATGGGTAATCTGGCGCGTGCCGGAACCTTCCATCGGTCTGGCTCTTCCCTGTGTCGAAATCGCCGCTATCCGCCACCGGCAGCAACCGTCGCCGCGCGGCCCGTTTGCTGGCGATGTGTGCGACGGTTGCCGTCTTGGTCGCCGCTTGCGACGCTCAGGGGCCTGCCCCGGCTACTTCAACACCGCCGGCAGCTAGGACCGAAGCTCGCACGCCAGCGGTGACTCCGGCGTCCACGCCTGAGGCTGCCGCAGCGACCACGCGTACCACCGCTCCGACTGTTGTGCCCGTGGCTGCCGCGATCCCAACCCCCACCGCTACTGCCACTCCCACGCCGACAGCTACCGCCATCCCCACCGCTACTGCCACTCCCGCCGCCACCGCCACTCCCACCCCAACCCCTACACCCACCGCTCTCGCCTCCCCGACACCCACTGCTACCGCAACAATTGCGTCTTCGGAAACGACCAAAACGGCGAAGACAGACCGGCAAGCTCTGGTTGCGCTTTATCACGCCACTGGCGGCCCCCAGTGGATCGACAGCACAGGCTGGCTCAGCGACGCATCGATTGGGACCTGGCACGGCGTAGTCGTGGACGACCGCGGCCGCGTGATCGAACTCGACCTGGAAGAGAATGGACTGAACGGTGCGATTCCCGCCAAGCTAGGCACCCTCACCAAGTTGGAGTGGTTAGAGCTCGGGGACAATTGGCTCCAGGGAACAATCCCCGCCGACCTGGCAGGCCTGGCGAACCTGGAGTGGCTCAGTCTCAGCGACAACCAGCTTGAGGGAGCGATTCCCGCTGAACTCTCCCGCCTCGGCCAACTGGATTCGCTGTACCTGAGTCGGAACCGGCTGACTGGCGAAATCCCACCCGCGCTAGGCGATCTCGCCAGGTTGGAGACTTTGACTTTGGCTGAAAACCAATTGACCGGAGAGATCCCGGTGGACCTTGCCCGCCTCACCAAGCTCGAATGGCTGTCTCTCTTTAACAATCGCCTGACCGGGCCGATCCCTCCCGAACTGGCTCGGCTAACCGACCTGGAGTACCTGGATCTCGGGGGAAATCTCCTGGAAGGGACTATCCCGTCTGCGTTCGGAAATCTCGTCCAATTGGAAACCTTGGACCTTTCGATCAACGATTTAGGCGGGGAAATCCCGCCCGAGCTGGGCCAACTCACGGACTTGGAATGGTTGGATCTTGAAGGGAATAAGCTCGAAGGCACAATCCCGCCGACTCTGGGCCGTCTTTCCAACCTCGAGTGGCTGGACCTTAGCTGGAACTGGCTGGAGGGAGAAATCCCGAACGAACTGGCGGACCTCGAAGATCTGACAGACGTGTACTTCCTGGGAAATCGGCTCGAAGGCTGCATTCCCCTGGGTCTGCAAGACGTGGAGTGGAACGATTTTCAGGAGCTTCGCTTGCCATTCTGCGACTCGTGACGTTCGGTCATCTCCACGCTGACCCACTCCGAGACTGCCAGTCCATCTCCCAATCAACGCGGCAAACCACGGTTGGTCGGCTGCCGCCCCTCGCCCGGTGCCACCGCGCTCCGGCCCCGCCTGTCGCCCTCGAAAATCGCGCAAACTTGACGCTTGGAACCCAGCTTCTCTCGCGCCCTGGCGGTGCGATTTACGGGCAGAATAGCGCCCTGCCGCAGCTCGAGAGTTTCTTAGAAAAACTCTTACGCGCACGAGAGCGCCCCATTCCCCGTCGACCGGTGAACCCGCAAACGGCGCCCACTATCATGCGCCGGGACTTGACCCCGTCGCTGACCGGCCCACGCCGGACTCCCCATGACCGCCGATCACTCAAACCTCCTGTTCATCACGTCCGACCAACATCGGCGCACCGCAGCCGGCTGTTACGGCCACCCCCTGGCGCACACGCCTAGCCTCGACGCGCTGGCCGCGCGCGGCGTCCGCTTCGACTCCGCCTACTGCAACTTCCCCATCTGCGTGCCGTCGCGCGCCAGCCTGGTCACCGGCCGTTACGCCCACGAGCTCGGCGCCTGGGACAACGCCGCGCCCTACACCGGCCAGCGTCCCAGCTGGGGCCACCGCCTGACCGAGCACGGCCGCGCGGTCACCACCATCGGCAAGCTGCACTTCCGCCGGCCCGCCGACGACACCGGGTTCCCCGACCAGCGCATTCCCATGCACGTCAAGCAGGGCGTGGGCGACCTCTACGGCTCGCTGCGGCCGGACGTCCCGCGCCAGCGCAACTACCTGAACACCGCCGCCAACCCTCGCGAGGGTGAATCCGAATACATGCGCTACGACGCCGCCACCACCCGCCAGGCCATCGATTGGCTGGCTACCGATGCCCAACGGCACACCTCGCCCTGGTGCCTCTGGGTCTCCTACACCCTGCCCCACTCACCCTTCGTGGCCTCGGCGGAAGACATCGCCAGGTACCCGCTCCAGGACATTGAGCTACCAGTCAACTTCCGCTCCGCCGACTGGCCTCGTCACCCGCACATCGACTACATCCGCGAACAGCGCATCCAGTCACCGGAGGAGGAGCTCGACGAGACGCTGGTCCGCCGCACCATCGCCACCTACCTGGCCATGTGCACCTACCTGGATCGCCAGATCGGCGCGGTGCTCGCGGCGCTGACCGAGCAGGGGCTGGAATCTTCGACTCGCGTCATCTACACCAGCGACCACGGCGAAATGCTTGGCGACCACGGCATGTGGGGCAAGAACCTCATGTACGAGGGCGCCTCGGCCGTGCCGTTTCTGATGGCCGGACCCGGCATGGCCCGGGGCCGGGTCGTTCCGCAGCCCGTCTCGCTGGTCGATCTCTTTCCGACGATCGTCGAGAGCGTGGGCGCGCCGCTGGCCGGTGAGGACGCCGACCTTCCGGGCATGTCCCTGTGGCCCGCCGCCCACGGCGACCCGCTGCCCGAGCGCACGATCTTCAGCGAGTACCACGCCTCGGGTTGCCGCGAGGCCATGTACATGCTGCGCGACTCCACCCACAAGTACATCCACCACGTCGGCGACCCCACCCAGCTCTTCGACCTGGCCACTGACCCCAACGAAACCCGCGACCTGGCCGCCAATCCAACGTCAGCCCCGCTGCTAGCTCGATTCGAGCGAAACCTGCGCGCCATCGTCGACCCCGAAGCCGTGGATCAAGCCGCCAAGGCCGACCAGGCGCGACGCATCCAGGCCGCCGGCGGCCTCGACGTCATTACCCGTCGCGGCCCGATCGCCGGCGGCACTCCCGCTCCCGGCCAGTTTCGCGACGCCTAGAACTTCCCGTCCCGCACCTCGAAGTGCGTCGGTTTGTCCAGCGTGCGCCCACCGCTTCGCAGCCAGTCCGCCGTCCACCCCAGCACCGCAGCCGGCGGCGTCATCGGCTCGCCCACCAGCCCGGCCATCCGCCGGCAGTCCACAAACAGCGCGCTCTCCGATTCCACGCCCTCGAAATCCGGCTCCACCCCCAGCAGCTCTCCCAAGGCAACAGCCGCGTCGCGAATCCGAATCGGTTCCAGCCCCGACACATTCAGCATCAGCGGCGGCGCCGCGGTGTGCTCCAGCGTTCGCAGGATCAGGTCGCAGGCATCGCCCTGCCAGATCACGCTGGCCGAGCCCATCCCCACATTCACCGGCACTCCGTCGCGCACGCTCGCCCCAACGTCGTGCAGCACGCCGTACCGCAGGTCCAGCGCATACGACAGCCGGATCAGCGCCGAGCGCGTCCCCCAGCTGTGCGCCGCGTACTCGAACATCCGCTCCCGCGCCAGGCACGACTGCGCGTACTCGCCTATGGGTTCCGGCTCCAGGTCCTCGTCCGCCCCCGCGCTGTCGGTCGGCACGAACGGGTACACGGCCGCCGTCGAGAACACCACGCAGCGCGCCTCCCGGAACCGCCGCGCCACCAGCCCCGGCAGGTGCGCGTTCATGGCCCAGGTCAAGTGCTCCGCCCCGGTGGACCCGAATTTACGCCCGGCCATGAACACCACCTCCGGCGCATCCGGCAGCTCGCGCAGGAACCCGGGTTCCAGCAGATCTCCGCTCAGCGTTTGCACGCCCGCGGCCTCCAGCCCGGCGCGTGCCTGCGGATCGCTGAAACGCGAAACGGCGATCACCTCGCCATCTCGACCCGCGGTCTCGAAGGCCCGCCGGGCCATCCGGGCCGTCGTGGGACCCATCTTGCCCCCGGCCCCCAGCACCAGCAGGTCGCCGGATCCACGGGCAATGGACTCGATCAACCCGGCGCTGGGACGCGACATCACCTCGTCCAGCGTCGCCTCGTCCGGAATCGTGTCCGGCAGCGCGTCGGCCACCCTCAGGTCAGGCCCCGGGGTTGCGACTCAGACGCCCTTCGCAACGTCCGCCCACTGGCTCTCGGGGAAGACTTCGATGGTCTGGGTGACGCCGCCCAGGCGTTCGCGCATGGCCAGCATGGCCTGCGCGCAGGCCTGCGTGCTGTCGAACTCCATGACCATCAGCACGTCAAAGGCGCCCATGGTCAGGTAAATCTCGTGCAGGGTCCCGCCGTGATCCTCGACCAGCTGGCGCGTCACCGGCGCGCCTTCGCCAATGGCATCCGCCACGGATCCAGGCTCCGCCGGCTCGTTGCCCGACATGCTGACCATGCTGATGTAGTGAGGCATCGGATTCCCTCGGGGGCTATCTGTTAGTGCCGCGATTATGGCACCGGCCCGCACCACCGCTGGCTAGACTCCCCAGCCCACTGCCCGCAAGCACGACCCCATGCCACCCAACGTCCTCATCGTCACCACCCACGACACCGGCCGCTTCATCGAGCCGTACGGGGTGACGACGGTGGAAACGCCGAATTTGAACCGCTTGGCGGTCGAAGGCGCCCGCTTCAACGCCTACACCACCGCTCCGCAGTGCTCGCCCAGCCGCGCCAGCCTCACCACCGGCCGCTATCCCCACGCCAACGGCACCATGGGCCTCACGCACCGCGACTTCCGCTGGAACCTGCACCCCGGCGAGCGCACCATCCCGCAAATCCTGCGCACGGCCGGCTACCGCAGCGGCCACTGGGGCGTCGAACACGCCGCCCGCGACCCGCGGCGCATCGGCAACGACGTCACCGACGAGACCCGCGACGTCGACGCCATCGTCGCCGGCGTTTCCCAATTCATCGACGCCGACCGCACCCGCCCGTTCGTTGTCCAGGTTGGCTTCGGCGAAACCCACCGCGTCGGCGGCCACGGCTTCGGCGGCCAGCCCTACGACGCGAAGGGCATCACCGTACCGCCCTACCTTGTCGACGCCCCGGACACCCGCGCCGACCTGGCCGACTTCCAGGGCTGCGTCAACCGGGCCGACGACTACATCGGACGCCTGCTTGGAGTCCTGGAAGAGCGCAGCCTGCTCGACCAGACCCTGATGCTCTACGTCGGCGACCACGGCATCGCCTTCCCGCGCGCCAAGTGCACCTTGTACGACCCCGGCATCGAGATCTCCCTCATCGCCCGCCTGCCCGGCAGCCCCTTCAGCGGCGGCGTGGCCCCCGCCGGCATGGCCAGCACCCTGGACGTCGTCCCCACCCTCATCGAGCTCACCGGCGCCCAGTCCCCGCCCGACCTGCACGGAACCTCGCTGCTGCCCCTGGCCGCCGGCGCGTCATCCGGCCATGCCCAACTCTTCGTCGAAAAGACCTACCACAGCTACTACGACCCCATGCGCGGCATCCGCACCGATCGCTGGAAGTACATCCGCAACTTCGAGACCGGACTGGGCGTCGAAATCCCCAGCGACATCGCCGGCAGCGGCGCCTACCGCGACGTGGCCGGCCGCCTTCAACCCTCCCACCACGTCGAAGTCGAGCTCTACGACCTCCACGCCGACCCCAACGAACAAACCAACCTCGCCGGCCGCCCCGAAACCGCCGCCAACCAGGCCGACCTCGGCGCCCGCGTCATCAACTGGATGCGCGCAACCGGCGACCCGCTACTGGACGGGCCTGTGGAGTCACCGTTCTACCGCGACACGATGACCGAGATCTCGGGCTAACCCGACTCCGCCCACGGGTCGTACGACCCGAAGTGCCACAGATTCCCCTCGGGATCCAGCGCGGAGTACAGCCGACCGCCGTAGTCCATATCCTCGATGTCCATCACGATCTCGGCGCCGGCGGCCTTGGCGTGCTCGTAGTGAGCGTCGATTTCCGCCACGATTACGTACGCGCTCTGCGTGTTGCCGCCCAATTCCTCGGGCGTCCTGACGTGCGGACCGAAGTCGCGGTTCTGCGCCGACCCCAGCATGATCATGGCGTCGCCAAGCGTCAGCTGCGCGTGCCTGATCGTCCCGTCATAGCCGGGCACCACCAGGTGCCTGGCAAACCCGAACGCCTCGCACAGAAACTCGATAGCCGCCGGCGCGTCCCGGTACCGCAAGCTCGGAACAATCATCCCCTTCCGCGATTCCCGAGCCATCTCCCGGACCTTCCGCCTACGACCAGACAGCCCAGCCTAACGGTCCGAGCCCACCGAAACTCCCCGGGCTACAATCCAACAGGGCGGGTGGTCGCTGACCACTTCACTTGATCTCACCTGATCGGCGGGGACCAGCAATCCCTGTCACGGAGGCACCGCCCATGGACCCCACCCCGATTGTTGTGACGATTGTCAGCGTTGGCGCAGCCATGCTCGTCGCATTCATTGGGGCAGCGTTCAGGCTGGGCGCGATGCTCGGCAAGATTCAGGAGCAAGTCGAGGCCATCCCGCAACTTCGCCAGGACGTGCATGCGCTGGCCGGTCGCGTGGACGTATTGACCGAGCGGGTTTCCCGCATTGAGGGCATGATCGAAGGCGTCCTTTCCAGCCGCACCTCTTCGTAGGACTGACGCCTGGTCGACACCAACATCCAGCCCCGCCGGCACATCCCCGGCTACAATCCGACAGGGCGGGTGGTCCCTGACCACTTCACTTGATGTCACCGGACCAGCGGGGAGCAGGAATCCCTGCCACGGAGGACCCGCCCATGGACCCCAGCATCATTAGCGACGTGATAGTTGGGGGCGTCCTGGCCGCGCTTGTGCTTGCCCTCTGGCGTGATGTCCGGAGCCTCGGTGAGCGCGTTGCCCGCCTAGAGGGCTGGCTCGAACGTGACCGCTCAGCGGCCAAGGACTAGCGTGAAGAACCGATGGACACAACCGCCTCGCAGGGTCGTGCAATGGCATTGACCGTTGCGGCGACAAGGAGGCGGCATCGGGCGGGCCAATTCTTGCGCCGTAAGCCTGGCTCCGCTCCAACATTCGCGACCTTCGCCAACGTCTCGACGCGTAGAATCTCTCAGGCACGGCTGGTCGCTGGCGGACGGTCCCGTTGTCGCCTGCATCGTGGGAAACAGGGACCGACCTCGCACGGAGGAGCCGATGACGACCGACACGCAACGACTGGCCCGCCTTGAGGGTGCGTACGAGCACTTGGCAACCAAGGCCGACCTCAAGGACCTGGAACTCCGGCTTACGGCCGAGATCGCCGGACAGACCAGGGCCATGGCAGCCCAAACCCGCTGGCTGGCCGGCCTCGTCCTGGCCGCGGCCGCAGCCGCGGCTGGCGTGGTGATCGCCGTCGACCGCCTGGCGGGATGACGGCCGTAAACGACGCGCCGCGCCTATTGACCGCCGACGAGCTACTTCAGCTATATAGCAAGGGCGTTCGCGGCGAATTGATCCGTGGCGTGCTCAGCGAAACCGAGCCTGCCGGAACGGAACACGGCGTGATCGTCGTGAACCTGGTAATGGAACTGCGGATGTTCGCGAAGCCCCGGCGATTGGGGACTCTGACGGCCTCGGACTCCGGGGTCTGGCTGGAACGCGATCCCGACACCGTGCGGGAACCGGACATCGCGTACTTCTCTGCCGAAAGGATTCCGCTGGACCAGCAGGTGACCGGCTACGCGGAGGTCGCGCCCGACCTGGTGGTGGAAGTTGGCTCGCCCCGCGACAGCCACCGGGAGCTCAACGACAAGGCGCTGATGTGGCTCAGCTTCGGCACGCGGCTGGTCTGGGTCGTCCACCCCGACACACGCACCGTAGACGCCCATCGCACCAACCATCCGGTCGTAACCCTGCGCGGCAACCAGGCCTTGGACGGCCCGGACATCCTCCCTGGCTTCACCTGCCCCCTCCGCGACATCTTCGCCCCCTAACCCGCCGCCGCTCCCGGCCCGCCCGCGGCGACCCTGGCGACTCCAAGGACCCGGGACCACACAAGGGCTCTTCCGGTCGAAACCTCCCGGCACGGCAAGTCAGCGGTGTCGGACTCACCCATCAGGGACACCCCCGCCTTAATCCCTCTCCTGGGGGAGAGGGCCAGGGTGAGGGGTCTTCCGCGCACCCTCCCGACCCCACCAACTCAGCCGTGCCCACCTCCCAACCAAAAAGTCGCTGTCTTAATCCCTCTCCAAAGAGATAAGCCAGCCGCTACCTGATCGTCACCCCCGCCCCCGCCGCCTGCTCCACCAAAAAGGCATAAACTCCCGCCGCATCCTCCGTCGAACAACCCTCCACGATCAGGTAAATATCCGGATCCAGCGCCTCCAGCCGCTGCATATAGCGCTGGTGGTCGATCGCCCCCCGCCCCGTCGTCACCGTGTCCAGGTGCACCGTATGCCGGTCCCAAATGGAAATGTCCTTGCTATGCCCGCTGCCGATACGCTCGCCCAGCGTGTCGAACATCTCGTCGATCGCCGCGCCCGTGTCGTAGTAGGTATCCAGCGTGATCCAGTTCACCGGATCCATGTCAACGCGCACCCACGGCGAACCGACCGCATCCACGACCCTGCGGGTAATTGCAGCGTCCCGGAGGGTGACGTACTGGTGCCCCTCCAGGTGAATCCGCACCCCCACCTCCGCCGCCACCTCGGCCGCCCGGCCCAGCGAGTCCACCAGGTTCGTCTCGGCCCAGGGCGCCCAGTTCTCGGGATGCGGCGACCAGGGACCGGTCTCGCTCATGCTCCCCGGTCCGGTGTCGATACAGGTCGCCCCCAGCCGCCCGGCCAGCCGCAAACCGGCGCACAGCACCTCCACGTTGCGCCGCCGGGTTCCGGCATCCGGATGCACCAGGTTCTGCCAGTAGCCGGTGGCCATGTAGTGCTCCAGGCCGGCATCGGCCAGGATGTCGCGGAAGCGCCGGCAGTCGGCGTCGGAGGGCGGATCCAGCGGATCGTTCCCGCCCAACCGCGTAAACACGCCGCTATACCCCCACGAGCGCAGCGTCCGCGACGTCTCGGGCGTCAGGTCGCGTATGTCGTCCGGCAGCAACGTGCCGGAGATTCCCAGTCGCATCGTCAGCCTCCGCCGTCCACGGGAACTATGCCGCCGGACATGTAGGTGTTGCGCTCGCTGGTCAGAAAGGCCACCACTTCCGCCACCTCCTCGGGATCCGCATAGCGGCCGATCGCCACCGGCGGGTTGCGCACGATCTCCTCGGGGACGCGCGAGACCACCATGTTGGTCAGCGCCCGGCCGGGCAGGACGGCATTCACCAGCACCCCGCGCGAGGTGAACTCCCGCGCGAACGCGCGGGTAATCGGCACCACGCCCGCTTTGCTCACCGCATACGGAATCAGGGCCGGCGTCCCGTGCCGGGCGCCTGAAGTGAAGTTCACGATGCGTCCCCACCCCCGCTCGGCCATGCCGCCAACCACCATCCGGGAGGCCAGGTAGGTCCCCGTCAGATTCACCGCCAGCACCCGCTCCCACTCGGCCAGCGGCGTCTCCAGCACGCTGGCGTCCACGCCGATGATCGCCGCGGCGTTGACCAGGATGTCCACCGGGCCAAGAACGTCGCGGGTCGTGGTGCGCGCCCGCTCCAGCGACTCCCGCGAGGCCACGTCAACATGCACCGCCAGCGCCTTCTGGTCCCGCCTGTTCAGCTCCGCGACCGTCTGTCCGGCGGCGTCCTCGTCCGAGTCCCAGATCGCAATCGCCCGGCCGTCCTCCGCCAACCGCAACGCCGAAGCCCGCCCCAACCCATTCGCCCCGCCCGTCACCACCGCGACCCGAGGCCGCTCCATCACCTCCACCGACTAGGCGCGGGCCAGCCCGCTGGCGGAAAAGCCCAACGCCGCAAGCCCCTCCCCCAACACTTCGCCTGGATTCACCGGCCCCATCCCGCTGCTCACACCCACGTCCCGTTCCTCGTCCGTGGCCGTCCACGATACCCCGCCCCCGTCCTCCGTTCGTGCGCCCCTCGCTCTCTCGCAGGGGCCGGCCCCCCGACCGCCCGTCCCCCGCAAACCGCGCGTCCCCGTCTGTCGTAGGGGCGGCGTCTCAGACCCGCCCGTCGTCCGCGCAACCTTCAATGGCGGCCCCGCCCGTTCTCCTGTCGCGCCACCCCTTGTGGCTACCCATGCCCCATCCGCCCCGGCCACCGCCCGTGCTCCCGTAGGGGTGCCCCTTGTGGGTACCCACTCCTCGCCTGCCCCACCCGCCACTTCTTCCCGTAGGGGCGTCCCTTGCGGGCACACACTCCTCGCCTGCCCCACCCGTTCGTGGCCAACCGGGCCGCTCTACCCACCGGCCCGTGTCCAACCACACAGCCAACAGCACTAAACCCACCCAGGCCCTCCCTATCTTCCTCCTGTCTCACCCCTCACTTCTCTTCCCTCCCCCCTTTCCCCTACAGGTATCGTTACGCGGGTTTTCCGGGCGGGGCCTTTGGCGGGTGCGCAGACTGAGCGACGAGCAACTCCAAGAAATCGTGCACGGACTGTCCCGGCGTCCGGGGCATGAAACCGTGCCGGCCGACGTGTGGCGGCTTCTCATTGACGGCCTCCTCGTCCCGCGCGACGACGTGCAACTGGAAAAGCACATCCCCGAAGTCAGAGGACGCATCGACGCCCTCCTTGGCCGCACGGTCATGGAGATCAAGAGCGACCTCCGGCGCGAGGCGAGCGATGCCGAGGATCAACTCACCCGCTACATCAGGCAGCGTCAGAAAGACAGCGGCGAACGCTACGTCGGCATCGCCACCGACGGTGCCGACTTCGTCTCCTACGAGCTACGCGACGAGGGCCTGCGCGAACTCGGCACGTATAAGACCGATACCGCCAATCCGGACGGCCTTCTGTCCTGGCTGCGCCCCACCGTCGCCGCCGGCCATGACCTGGACCCTGAGCCTGAAGACGTCGTCCGCGAACTCGGCCGCCAAAGCCCCGCCTGGAACCGCGCGCTGGGCGACCTGCGCGACGCTTGGAAGGAAGTCGGCGCTCAGCCTGAACCGCTCCTCAAGCGCCAGCTCTGGGCCCAGCGGCTGGAACTGGTCTACGGCGCGCCCGTGGACCGTGACGACATCTTCTTCCAGCACACCTACCTCTCGGTCGTCGCCAAGACCATCGCCATGCACGTGCTGGGGCTCCGGACGCCCCAACCAGCCGACCTGCTCTCGGGTCGCCCGTTCGAGCAGGCCGGCGTCACCGGCGTTGTGGAGTCCGACTTCTTCGACTGGATTCTCGCCGCGTCAACGGGCGCCGATCTGGTCCACCGCATCGCCCGCCACGTCGGCCGCTTCCGGCTCGGCGAAGTCCAGGCCGACGTGCTCAAGGGCCTTTACGAATCTCTGATCGATCCCGAGGACCGGCACGACCTCGGCGAGTACTACACCCCCGACTGGCTGGCCGCCCGCATGTGCGCGGAGGCCATCGAGCGGCCGCTGGAACAGCGCGTGCTTGACCCATCCTGTGGTTCGGGCGCGTTCCTGTTCCACGCCCTGCGGCGGCTGCTCGACGCGGCCGAGTCAGAAGGGCTGGACACCCGCGCCGTCCTGCGACGCTGCCTGGACAAGGTCATCGGCATCGACGTACACCCCGTCGCCGTCCAGATCGCCCGCGTCACCTATCTGTTGGCCCTGGGTGAGCGGTTGCGCGACCCAAACCGCCCCGAGCTGGCAATCCCCGTATACCTGGGCGACGCCCTGCAATGGAACGTGCAGGGATTCCTCGCCGACCGCGAAGTTCTCATTGAAGTGCCTGACGGCCCGGTGCTCCACTTTCCCCTTTGCCGTCACCCGCTCGCCGGCCGACTTCGACGCTGCCATAAGCCTGATGCTGCAACAGGGAGAGATGGGCGCGGAACCATCCGACTTCCGCGCCGCGCTGCGCGGTCAGTTGCCGTCTCTCGACGGCCAGTCGCTGGACATCCTCAGCCAGACCTACGTCGATCTTCGCGACCTACGGGCACAAGACCGTGACCACATCTGGGGCTTCGTGGCTCGGAATCTGGTGCGACCGGTCTGGCTCTCGTCGGAAGAGCAGCGTGCCGATCTAGTGATCGGCAATCCGCCGTGGCTGGCCTATCGCTTCATGTCGCGTGGAACACAGCGTCGATTCCGCATGGAGTCCCTGCAATTGGGGGTCTGGCAGGGCGGCAGGTTTGCCTCTCACCAAGATCTCTCCTCCTATTTCTTCGCTCGCTGCTGCGAGCTGTACCTGAAACCGGGTGCCGGCATCGCATTTGTGATGCCATGGGCTGCCCTCAGCCGTCAGCAGTTCGACGGCTTCCGGTCCGGTGTCTTTGCTGAACGAGGCGGCCGCAATCTGTCCCAGAATCCGGTGCTAGCACGCTTTACGGCGGCTTGGGAGTTCAGCGACGACGTGCAGCCGCTATTCCCGGTACCTGCCTGCGTACTGTTCGCCCGCGTAGGCATCAGCGGCGACTTGCCGCCCAACGTGCATCGGGCCGCGGGACAACTACCGCGTCGCGACGCCACGCCGGCGGAAGCCGAGCGTTGGCTGGCCTGGCGAGTCGCGCCCTGGCCCTCACCGGGCGATGACCCGGCATCGCCCTACCAGGGGAGGTTCCGGCAGGGCGCCACGCTGGTGCCTCGCCTCCTCTGCCTTGTGGAGTCGGCACCTGTCGGCCCCCTTGGAGTGCATCCGCAGGCGCCGCTGGTGGTCAGTCACCGCAGCCGCCAGGAAAAGGCACCCTGGAAGGATTTGGACTCCTTGACGGGCAATGTGGAGCATCGCTTCCTGCGACCCGTCTACCTTGGTGCATCTGTCGCGCCGTTCCGCCTGCTCAGACCGGTGCTTGGGGTGATCCCCTGGGATCCACACTTGGGATTGTTGGATTCGGCCACTGCCAGCCGATCGGGCAATCCCCAACTAGCATCATGGATGGCCAACGCCGAACGGCTTTGGAATACGCATCGGCGCAACGAACGACTAAGCTTTGGCGAGCGAATCGACTCTCACAGGGAGTTGTCGTCTCAGCTTCCGCCCCAACCGCTTCGCGTGGTGCACAGCAAGTCTGGATCTCTCATGGCTGCCGCGATAGTGACCGACGCAACGGCGGTGCTCGATGAGACGCTGTATGGGGCTCCTGTGCGGGACCTCGCGGAGGGCCGTTACTTGGTTGCAGTGCTCACGAGTGAAACTTTGCGAAGACGGATTGCCCCGCTCCAGTCGCGCGGCCAGTGGGGCGCCAGAGATTTTTCCTCGCTAATGTGGACACTCCCAATCGCCGAGTTTGACCCGGCTAATCCCTTCCACACCGACCTCGCCGCCGCCGGCCACCACGCCGAAACCATCGCCGCCCAAGTCCCCCTCAAAGAAGGCGTCTACTTCACCACCGCCCGCCGCCAAATCCGAACCGCCCTCGCCGAAGATGGCATCGCCACGGAGATTGACGAGCTCGTCGACGATCTCATCGGAACCGATCCTGATTCATCGAACTAGGGAATCTCGATCGTCAAAGCAGACATTGCCAGCTCGGCGTCATCAGCCCGGACTTAGGACCTTTCGCTGGCCTGCTTGCTCGATGCTACACATAAGATCTCGCCTGCAATCACTGACGAACCACGATAATTGGAGGACTCAATGAAATTCGTTCGCCGACCTGTGGTACCATAGAAACTTGTGAGTCACACTCACCTCTCCTTGCACAGCGTATAGGCCTAGAAAGTCAGAGTGATGTCAGTGACCTACGATAATCTTAAGAGAATACTAGATTCCACTAACAAGAGCGTTCATTTGGCTGACGATCGTAAGCGTACGATGAGATTCCCAAGCCGACCTGACTACATCCAGCAGCTTGAGAAGCATCAACTAATAGCAGATGAGAGCGCTTTTATCAATGATGATTGCCTAACTAAAGCAGTGTATCTTGATTGGCTTCGCCGTCCGCAGGTGGGGTGTATATTTGCGCAGTTACTAGCTCGGCCTGCCAACCGATTTGGAATGCGGACCGTTGTGGCACGAGGATCCTCCGGCAATGGCAAACCTAAGGAACTAGCGGCTCAAATCGACAATCTGGTAGAAGAATCCATAAGAGATGCCTCTGATGAGGCTATCACGGTCTTGTTGCCCCACATCTTAACTTTCGAGGTACTAGCACGTCTCATATGGGAACTAAGCGAGCTTCCCAGTTGGCATATTGAAATTGAGCGTCGATGGCGCCGTACTGTTTTTCTAATTGGTCTGAGAGTCAAGATTGCGAAGAACGTATACGCCGAGACGCTTGGTATGGGACCGTTCGCCATCTTTCCGTCTACGCGTCAATGTCCCGTTACCACGCTTGAGATCAGGACTAAGACTAAGCGAGCAAAGAGAAGCCGGCTGTTTAGGAATCGACGTGCCGCTCATCTTGCGGCCATATCCGTGGATGGTATGCTCACCACAGACGGTTTCAAATACAGGTTTAAGAGGCTTACGCCACGGCTGAGAAGACGAGCTCTTGGAGGTGAGAATGACAAGCGTGCAAAGGCTCGCGTGACTTACTCAATCCCCGCTGCTATTTGGTCCGATCTAAAGGCCAACGCTTCCTAGCAGTTTCGAGCAATGGACTAGGCTCACTCAATCGGCGACGTATACCACGAGCCGAAAGATGCATGTCTCGATCTTCATCTGCGAGTGATTCAAAGAAATACCAGTCTCGTTCCATTATCAACTGAAGCAAAGGTTCACCCGCGACGCCGTGTATATCGGCTGCGGCACGTTTGACACCCATTGCGCGCTTGAGCAGTTGAGGTGTTGACTTGACTGCTGTCGGTGAACCGTCGCATAAGGCAGCAACCTGCATAAGTTCGGGATCAGGGTCACCTAGGCAGCAATCATACGGATCGTCAACCTCGACGAAGCGGACATTCTTTCGAGAACTTTCAGGGCGGACGAAAGAGTGGTGATCAATTGCAATGAATTGCTTTTCGGGTTCTCGATCCGAAACTTCCAATAACCGAGCAAGCGAGTCATATGGGTTACTGAAACGAAACGCGATATCAACAAATACAACGAGACTATATGCAGTGAGGTCAAACTTTGCCAATCTCGTCCAAAATAGATAGTTTCTTGTCGCAGCGGAAACGATCGTTCTTACCCTCACATCCCTTCGCTTAAGCCACTCAGTAGTTTGCACTGCAGCCAAGTGACCGTCGCCGTCGGAGTGTCCAAATACAACTGCTGATTCGACTGATCGAGGGATACGAATCTCTGATTTCAAGACCGACCTCGTCGGCGGATCTTCTTTGGTGAACTCCAGGAATGATCTTCGCCAGGGGGCTCCACGAAAGGCATCTGGTGGACAGCGTCTTCAAACATTACCTCTGCATCCTGAACTGCCCCGTTGCGTCTCAGATGAAGCACCTGCACGCCGCGTTCACTCAACTCCAAAGCCAAGAGCGGATGGCGGTGGCATGTCGCCGGGTCTTCTTCAGCACACAGAAGAACCAAGTCGTGTTGTTCGCTCAATTCCACAACTCGTGTCAAGTCGCGGCCAAATTCTGGCGGCTCCACGAGTCGCTCATAAATGACTCTATCGTTCTCATAGAACGAATCGTCATCGGGATGACCCCCAAGGTGATCGCCCAAGTATAGGTAGGCAATGTCCACCGTAGGGAGTCTTTCTTCGAGCGACTTGCGATTGAAATGCGGAAAAAACCGGGATCGTGGCTTTGATCGAACATCCACGACCATGTCGACATTGTGCTTCGCCAGTTGCGCGAGAAACTCGTCTTCTGGTCGATTGGAGTGACCAATTGTGAAAACTCTACGCATTTCCTATACTCGCACGCTGACGATAGACGATACTGGAAATGAGTTTTTCCTTTGAATGGATGATGCCTAAAGGGGCCTAGAAAATATCAACATTATTGTGCCAAGTTATCGTTGGGGCAGAGGAAGCAGAGAGACCAGCCAGACCCGTTGGGCGGGCCCTTTCCATACATCAGATTATGACTTCTGATCTCTTTCTGTTTATTGCACATGCCGACCCTGTGGTACTTTTTTGCACGAGTGATTTTGGAGTAGATATAGCTTCGGTCCACCATCGTCTGCATCTCTGCCGGATTGAAGAAGCACCATAATGTTGCTTGCTAGACCACTGTCTGTCAAGGGGTATCCCTGAGAAGTCGTGGGGCTGCTTGGTCGGATCTGTTGCCGGGAGCAAGCCTTACCTATGCTGGTAACGGGCCACGGGCCTGGTGGCCCAAGCTGGGCGTAGCCCGAGATTTGCAATTGTGGCCGTTACGTTCGAGTCATCGAAACACCCGCTCCATTCCCTGCCAAGCGGGTGTCCACGGCCCGGAAGCGGCGAGGCCCAACGTTTCGGGCGCACCAAGTCGCCCCGTTCACCCCACGCTCGCTCAACCGGCCCTCTCTCATTTCTGCCGAACCTGTGTCAAGCCTGTCGATCCACCACTGGTACCTGTCCACCACTGGGTCGCCGCCACCGCCATCCCTTCCACCCTTGCCCGCACTGCCATCAACGCATGCACTGATTGCATTACCGGCACTGCCACCATTCCCAGCCCCCGCCATCCCCGGCCCCGCGCCGCGCTTGTCAGCCCCCGTCGCGTCCTGCCTGAGCCCCGATCAGCCCCCCACGCCAGCCGCAAGAACCTTGTTCACCGCAATCGCCACCCCAGCCGCCGCCGCCTCAGCTCCACAGCCGATCGACCGCCACGACGACACCCGTGGCCAGGCTCACCACCAGCATCAGCCGTACCGTCAACCGGGTTTCCAGGCTTCGCAGATCGCTCGTCAGCCGCAACTCCAGGTCCTTCAGGTCCGCCTTCGTCGCCAGGTGCTCGTAAGCCCCTTCCAACCGCGCCAACCGCTCAGAGTCGGACATCATCGGTTACCCCGAATGCGGCTGTCTTTCCATTGTGGACTGGGAGTTTCACGTGGGCGCCCCTTCGTAGTGACGGCAAACTCGCCGACCAAATCTCAACCGTCAGCCCTCGTCGCCTCCTCTACGGGCCCCGATCAGCCCCCCACGCCGGCCGCAAGAACCTGGTTCACCGCAATCGCCACCCCAGCCGCGGCCGCCGCCCCGGCCACAGCCAGCCCGGCAACCCACTTGATCAGCCGCGCCTCCCGCGCGTGAAGTTCCGCCTTCAAATCGCCAAACTCAACCTTCCACTCCGACCGCATCACCTGGATGTCGTCTATCTGGTGTAGTCCGTCGCATCGGCAACGGCCTCGTAGTCCAGGTGATCCAGAAAGTGGCACCACACCGCGCGCTTTGCCGAAACCGGAATACGTCGAGCGCTCGTTGCGCTGATCCATGCCGCCAGTTCGATTCGTGGAATCCCCACGAAGCGGTTGGCCACAAGCTCGATCGCCGGCCGGAGATCCGTATCGGTCGAGAACACGATGCCAATGTCGTACGCGTGGTCAATGGCGCCGGCCACCACGTCAATACTCAGCTGGACATCAATGCCCTTCTCTTGAGCCGGGATGCGCGGATAGGCGGGTGGGTACCGCAGCGGCCGGTGAATGACTCGGCAACCATCGGCGGTCCAGCGTGCGCACTGCGTCATGTGAGCGCCGTAGGACTTGGGGTCTTTCGCCGAGTCGGGACGGCCGGTGTACACGCGAACTTCGTGCAGTTCACGTTCGAAGCCGCGCCTGTCGCGAGCTGCCAGCAACGCACCCAGCGCCATTGGGTCGAATTGACCGTCGGTGAAATGGCGAGCGCGAACCAACGGAAAGAACGCCGCCCTCGCACAGTTGTACGCATTCTGCCCGTCGATGAATACCGTCACTCGGTCGGGCATGGCGCAAGCTCAACAAAACCCCGCCAGTTCACCGCCTGACGGCGATGGACGGCGGGGAGTATTGCCACGAGTATCGACGCGAAGGCATCCCAAGTCAACGGCCAGCACCCGCCATCCCCCGCCCCGTACTGTCGCCCGTGCGACCATGTCGCGTCCTGTGCGGGCCCCGATCAGCCCCCGACGCCGGCCGCAAGAACCTGGTTCACCGCAATCGCCAGCCCGGCCGCGGCCGCCACCCCGGCCAGCATCAGCCCGGCAATCCACTTGATCAGCCGCGCCTCCCGAGCGTGCAGTTCCGCCTTCAACTCGCCGAACTCAGCCCTCCACTCCGACCGCAGCTCACCAAGGTCAGACTTCCACTCAGTCCGCATCGCCTGCATCTCAACTCGCAGCGCCTGAATGTCCGCTTTCGTCGCAAACGTCGGCAGCGCGGCTTCGATCGCCGTCAATCGTCGCTCAATGTCGAGCGCGGACAGATCGGCCGTCATCGGATACCCCGAACAACGGTTCCTGTTCGGCTCTGGATCTCTTCTCGCACCTGGGCGCCCCTTCGTTGTGACGGCGAACTCGCCGACCGGCTCTCAACCGTCCCCGCTGCACGCACCGGGGCCGCCCCGTTGATACTGCCCCCATCCTACCCGCCCCACCCCGGTTCCAGCCCTCGTCATCCCGGCGTCCTCAGGGAGCCTGCCCTGAGCCTGTCGAATGGGGGACCCAGCGCCATAATCAATCCCAGCGCAACCTGCCACCCCGTCCATGCACGCACCCCAAGCGCACCTGCCGCTCTCCTCTCACCCCCTTCTCACTGGACACCTCCCCCACCAAAGTGGACACATTCGGCCGAAGAGTGGACACATCAGGCCCAAAACTGGACACATTGCCCCCAAAACTGGACACATTCGGCTCAAAAGTGGACACATCGACCTGCCAGGGTGGACACATCCCCATCCTCTCCGGTCTCACTCCTCTGCCCTCTCCACTCTCCCCTTCCTCACTGAACACATTCCCCCAAAAACTGAACACATCCGGCCGAAAAGTGAACACATTGACCCCGAAAACTGAACACATTCCCGCAAAAACTGAACACATCGCCCCAACCCACTGAACACATCCCAAACCGCGCCGACCGCACGCCGCCTCATCCGCTCCCCGTCTTCTCACACCCCTCTGCCCTCTTCTCTCTCCCCGTCTTCCTTCGAGTGAGCGATCTTCCAACCGAGGTCCACCACGCGCCCTTGCCAATCCGTACTCACTCAAGGTACACTCGTCGTGTACCCACTCTCCCCTCCCTGGAATCCCCATGTCCCCGCCCCCCTCATCCCGCCATCTGCCCTCCTCCTCCCGTGTCCTCCCAGGCACGCCCCCCACCCTTCGTGTTGCGCCCCAGTCCCCCGCTCCCCCACCCCGCCCCGCCTGCTGCGGCCTGCGCTCAACTTCTCGCCAAACCACCAAAAAATCCGCCAAAACCCTCTCTCGCCAGCCCGACCCCTTCGGGGTCGGGCTGGCGAGAGAGGGTTCCCCCTTCATCCCCCACGCGCCAATTCGCTCACGGACCGCGTCCCGCGGCCCCGGCCGGTTGACCGCGGGGCCACGACCTGACCAATATGGCGAGCGCCAGAGGTGCGAAAGGCCGTGCGCATGACCGCTGAGACGCTGCGGGCAGTGGTAGTGGGTTGCGGTGTCGGGCGCAACCACGCCGACGCCTACGTGCATTCCGACGCCGCCGAACTGGTGGCGCTCTGCGATATCGACGAAGTCGCGCTCAACCGGGTGGCCGACGCGAACGACGTCGAGGCCCGCTACACCGACTTCGAGACGATGCTGCGTGAGGAGCAGCCCGACCTCATCAACATCGCCACCGCCCAGCCGCTGCACGCCGAAATGACGGTCCTGGCGGCCACCCAGTACACGCCCAAGGGCATCCTTTGCGAGAAGGGCATGGCCAACAACATGGGCGAGGCGCGATCAATGATCGCGGCCTGCGACCGCAACGGCGTGAAGCTGGCCATCGGCCACGAGTCGCGCTACCTGACCCAGATTCAGGAAGCCCGCGACCTGATCACCGACGGCGCCATCGGCACAGTGCGCCTGGTCCACGGCTGGTACGACCAGGGCGGCATGCTGAACCAGATGTGCCACGGCTGCGACCGGGCCCTCTTCATCCTGGGCGACCCCGAGCCGCAATGGGTGATAGGCAACATCCAGCGCAATTCCGACGTCTGGGAACGCAGCTGGCCCTGCGAGGAAATGGCGGTCGGCGTCGTCGGGTTCGCCGACGGCTCGCGGCTCATCCTCGAAGGCGAAACCCCCGGCGGCGCGCAAGCCGAAAATCACCGGCTGACCTTCGTGGGCGACGAAGGCACGCTCTACGTCCGCACCGAAGGCGAAATCGCTCCGCCGGGCACGGTACCCGAGGATCCGATCGGCATCCGGATCCAGCGCGGCGACGGCAGCGTCGAGGAGATCGAGTTCCACAACGACACCTACCTCGCCGCCCGCCACCGCGAAATCGACGCCTTCGCCCGCTGGGCCGGCGGCGAACTGGACGGGCACTACCAGGACGCGCACTTCTGCGTGCAGACGCAGGAGATCCTGATGGCCATCTATGAGTCGGCGCGGACCCACGGCCTGGTGCAGCTGCCCATGAAAACCCAGGCCTCGCCGCTGGTCGAAATGATCAACAGCGGCGCGCTGCCGGTGAGCAACCCCGGCTGGCACGACATCCGGCACGGCACCAGGATCGCGCCGTTCGATTACGGCGGAGGCAACTCGTGAGCGCCCAACCTCTCCGCGCCGTCATCGTCGGCGGCCACATCGGCCGCAGCCACGCCATGGGCTACCTGGCGAGCGACCGCATCGAACTCGCCGCCGTCTGCGACATCGATCCGAACACGCTGGCAGAGTTCGCCGACGAGTTCGACGTCGAGAACCGCTACACCGACTACGAAACCATGCTGCGGGAGGAACAGCCGGACCTCGTCAGCATCGGCACGCCACAGCAACTCCACGCCTGGATGACCATCCTGGCGGCCACCCGCTATTCGCCGCTGGCGATCGTCTCCGAGAAACCCATGGCCAGCAACACCGGCGAGGGTTACGCCATGCTGGCGGCCTGTCAGCGGAACGGCGTGAAGCTGGCTATCGGGCACCAGGGCCGCTGGATGCCGCGGCACGAGACTGTCCGGCAACTGATCGCCGACGGCGCGATCGGCCAGGTGATTACCGGATTCGCCGGGCCGCCCAAGCCGGACGCCGGCCTCATGAACATCGCCACCCACCAGTTGAACTACTGGCAGTACATGCTGGGCGACCCCACGCCGCTCTGGGTGCTGGCCAACGTGCAGCGCCAGACTGACCGCTACGAGCGCGGCTGGCCGGCCGAGGACCTGGCCGGGCTACTGGTGGAGTTCGAGGGCGGCATCCGCCTCTCAATGGAAAGCGACACGTCGCCCGAAGGCCTGGAGCGGGACCTGCGCGTCATTACCGGGACGGAAGGCGTGATCTGGCTGGCCGGCGGCACCGCCGGCAACGTCATCCGGCTCCTGCGCCACGGCGCCTCGGGCTGGGAAACCATCGAGGCCAGCGAGGCCGAGTTCAGCGACGCCCGCACACTCGAACTCGACGCACTGGCCGCCTGGGCAACCGGCGAGATCGACGAGCATCGCGGCGATGCCAACCTGGCCATCCACACGCTCGAAATCCTGATGGGCATCTACGAGTCGGCCCGGACGCACAGCCTGGTTCGGCTGCCGCTGCAAACCAAGGGGTCCCCGCTGACCGCCATGATCGACGCCGGCGACCTGCCGGTCCGCTATCCGGGGCACTACGACATCCGCCACAAGTCCGCCACGCCAGATTAGGGGTCGCTGACATGACGACATACCGCGCTGGAGTCATCGGACTGAATCTCGGTCAGTCGCACGTTCGCGGGTTCGACGAGGCCGACGGGGTCGAGGTCGCGGCGGTCTGCGACATCGACGAATCACGGCTTGAGGAAGTTGCCGACCAGTACGACGTGCCGGGCCGCTATACGGACGCTACGGCCATGCTCGAGACCGAGTCGCTGGACATCGTGAGCGTCACCACGCCTGCCGCGTTGCATCCCATGATGACCCTGCTGGCCGCACGCTATCCGGTGCAGGCGATCATTTCGGAGAAGCCGCTGGCCAACTCGATGGGCGAAGCCGACGCCATGCTGGCCACCTGCAACGCCGCCGGCATCAAGCTGCTCTGCGGCTACCAGGGCCGCCACATGCGTGCCTTCGAACGCGCCCGCGGGCTGATCGCCGACGGCGCCATCGGGAAGCCGCTGGTCGTAAAGGTCACCGTGGAAGAAGGCGGCCTGCTCAACCAGGGGTCGCACCTCATCGACCGCTCGCTGTATCTGCTAGGGGATCCCGAACCGCTCTGGGTGCTGGGCCAGGTGCAGCGGGAGACCGATCGCTACGAGCGCGGCTACTACTGCGAGGACCTCTGCTTCTGCATCGCCGCGGTCGAAGGCGGCGCACGGATCGTCTACGACAACGACATCGGCCCCGGCGGCGATGTGGGCAACCGCGCCTTCGTGGTCACCGGCGACGATGGAATGTTGATCGTGCAGCCAAGCATTCCCGCGATTTCCATGTCCTATGGCGTCCAGCTCATCTCGGGCAACCGCGAGGACCTCGACGAGCCGTGGGACGGCGTGGAAACGAATTTCATGCTGGCGCAGGCCAACGAACTCGTGGCCTGGCTCAACGGCGACATCGACGACCACCGGCAGAACGCCCACCACGCCATCAAGTCGCAGTCGATCTTGATGGGACTCTACGAAAGCGCACGTACCCACACGCTGGTGCAGGTGCCCATTCAAACCAAGCTGGCGCCGCTGGAAGCCGCCATCAACGAAGGCTCGCTCAAGGTCCGCTACCCCGGCGCCTACGACATTCGCCGCCCCTACGTCTACGCCAAGGACCAGGTCGGCTAGGCGACTTCCTCCGCGACGTCGGTCTCGCCGCAGATGTCCATCAGGGTGTGATGGACGGCGCGGTCGTGGGCGTAGCTGAAGCGGGGATCGCACTCGCCTCGGATGCAGGCCACGAAGTGCTCGACATCGTCTCGAAACGGCGCCTCGCGGCCGCTGCCGTAGACCTTCCAGCCGTCCGCCCCGGCACCGGGTCCGCCGCGGTGAATGGCCACGGCCGGCGCGCGGTCGCCGATGGACGCCCACGGAGAGACGATGGCCTGGGCCTCCGAACCGTAGACCTCGAAGCTGCGCGGACGAACCTGCTCGGTCTCCAGGTGGCTGGCCTCCAAGGTGGCGATGGCGTTCGGGTACTCCAGCACCACCGTGGCGTTGTCGATATAGCCGGACTCGACGAAGCGGTCGCAGCGCAGAAACGAGTGGACCTTGTCGGGCGTCCCCAGCACGGCCATCGCCATGTCCAACGCGTGCGAACCGAGGTTGTAGAAGATGCCGCCGTTGAAGTACCGGTCGCGGCCCAGGTAGGTGTCGGCCGACGGGTGGTAGAAGCTGCACATGTGCGAGCGCACCCGGTAGATGTCGCCGAATTCGCCGCGATCCACCATGTCCAGCACGCGCCGGAAGTGGGGCGTCAGGCGGTTGTTGTAGCCCATCTGGAAAAGCAGGCCCGACGATTCCGCCAGGCCCGTCAGTTCGTCCACGTGGGCGTGCGTCCAACCGCAGGCCTTTTCCATGAGCAGGTGTTTGCCGGCCCGCAACGCGCGGCGTGCGTATGCAGGGTTCTGGCGCTCGGCCCCGCCGATCAGAATGCCGAGCACGGATGGGTCCTCGAGCAGCCGGTCGGTGTCATCGACGTACGGCAAGCCCGCCGAATTCGGCTCGGACTCTTTGGCCGCGCGAGCATCTGCGCAGGGTTCATAGACGCCGGCAAGGTCGATTTCCTCCAGGTCGCGCAGCCAGCGCAGCTTTCCAGCCGCATGTCCGTGTTGCGCGCCCAGCATTCCCAAACGCACGGGTTGCTTGGTCATGCCGAACGCTCCGCGACGGCAAGCGGTTGAACCATAAGTGGCATCTGAACCTCCTCGGGACGGGCGAGGCGCAGAAAAAAGTGGCCCAGCCCGGATGATCCCAGCATGAAGTCCGGGCTGTAGTTGCCCGGCTCGTCCCCTGGCCAGCGCACCTCGCCGTCACGCTCCTCGCGATAGGCCGTGGCGTCGTCGCCGAAGTCGCGGGCGCACGCCATCCACGACTCGTCGCCACCCGCCCGCGCGAGTTCGATAAAGAGTTCCGCGTTCCCGGCCATGCCGTGGCATTGGCTGGGGTTGTTGCGGACATCGCCGGCGGCCAGGGTCGCCTGGGCGCAGCGCTCGGCAAAGCGGCGCAGGTCGTCGTCGTCAAAGATCCCCGCCGCGCGTGCCGCGAACAGCCCGATGCCCGGCGCCCCATGGCACCACTGCACGCGCGGACGGTGCGGATCGCCCGGCCAGCGATTCCAACAGATACCGCGATCGTCTTCCAGCGCGACCGCCTCGATCCAATTCCAGGCGTCGTACACGAGATTCCTGATCGCGTCGTCGCCCGTAAACCGCCAAAGCTCTGCCAGCGCATAGGCGATGCCGCTGGCCCCGTGCACGAACCCCGCGCTGAACCGAACCTGCCCTTCGCGGTGCCAGTCCCAGCGCGCCCCCTCGTCGTCGCATTCGACCGTCCGGGCTATGTGGTCGCCGGCCCTCACTGCGGCATCCAGCACGCGCTGATCGGCTGTAGCCTGATACAGGCGCAGGAGAAAGATCACACTACCGGCCGATCCACTCAGCACATGAGCGTCCGGCCAGGACGCGCGAGCTACTGCGCGGGCGCGTGCCTGGGCGTCCCGCAGCCAGCGTTCGCGTCCCGTTGCTTCATACAGGTGGAGGCACATCTGGCCGTGGCCCGACAGGCCGAAATACAGGCCCGCGTCGGCGTTTGGATCCCGAAGGTCAGGCTTGGACTGGCCCTCCACCCACATTGCCGCCGCTTCGGCCACTTCGCGGGACTTGGGTTCGCCGGTGATCCGGAAAAGGTCGGCGAACAGAAACACGACCCCGGCCGTGCCGCCAAAGACGGCGGTGGAGTACTGCGGCTTGCCGGTATAGCTGCGCGTCTCCCAGCGGGCGCCGCCGACGGCCGGGCGCGCCAGCGCCGCGATGCTGTCGGCCACGCTCTGGGCGGCCACAAGGAATCGGTCGTCGACAGGCATGGCCATCCTGCAGGTTGCACGCGCCCTCACGGTAGCTGATCAATTGCAACGAACACGCGACAAGCCGCCGCTGGGCGCGTAGTCTCACCGGACGACACGAGAGACCCGAGACACCAATGCAAGACGTGAAGCTGCCCGACACACCAATCACGGAGGCCTACCCGGGCCTGAACAACCTGGTTGTCGATTTCAACCAGATGAAGGCCTTCCTGGACGATCCCTTGGTGCTGGTTGAGGGCGACGGCGTTCGGGTTCGCGACCACACTGGGCAGTGGTATATCGACGGTCTGGCCGGCGTCGCGGCGGTTCAGGTTGGACATCGCAACCAGGGGATCATCGACGCGATGCACGCGCAACTCAATCGTATTGCGCTGACCCTGCCCCTCTATGCGGCGTCGGAGCCAGCAATCGCGCTGGCCGAGCGGCTGGCCGAAGTCACGCCCGAGCCGCTGACCCACGTGAAGTTCACCAGCGGCGGCTCGGAAGCCAATGAGACCGCCTTCAAACTTGCGCGCCAGTTCCACGCACAGACCGGCAACCCGGGCAAGTACAAGGTGATCTCGCGCTACAAGAGCTACCACGGCGCCACGATGGGCGCGCTGGCGGCCAGCGGTGGCGCGTCACGCAAGTTGCCGTACGAGCCGTTTCCCACGGGCTTCGTGCACGTGCTGCCGCCAGACTGCTATCGAAGCCCGTTCGGGCTGGAAGGCGTGGAGTGCGCAATCCAATCTGCCGAACTCGTCGACCATGTGATCGTTGGCGAAGGACCAGAGACGGTTGCCGCGCTCATCGCGGATCCCGTGGTGATGTCAGCCGAAGGCCTGATCGCACCGCCCATCGAGTACTTCAAAATCCTGCGCGAGGTCTGCGACCGGCACAACGTGCTGCTGATTTTCGACGAAATCATCACGGGCTTCGGTCGCCTTGGCGAGATGTTCGCGGCGGACGTCTACGAGACATGCCCCGACATCATGTCGGTCGGCAAGGGCATCAGCGGCGGATATGCGGCGCTGGCCGCCGTGATGATGACGGAGCGCGTTGCCAGCGCTTTCTGGGGTGACCTTGGCGACGGGGTGCACTTCAACGCCGGGCACACGTACTCGGGCAACCCGGTGGCCTGCGCGGCGGGTCTGGAAGCCGTGCGGCAGATCGTGGAGGGCGGTGCGCTGGACAACGGCCGCGAACGCGGCCGGCAGCTCCGGGCCGGCATGGATGAGTTGCTGTCGAGGTACATGCAGATCGGACGCGTGGACGGGGTCGGCATGTTGCAGGGCGTGGAGTTCGTAAGCGATCGGACCACGCGGTCGCCTTATCCCGACGACAACTTGCTCTGCCGCGCGGTGGGCCGCACCGCCAGGCGCAACGGGCTCATCGGTCGGATGGGCGACCACACCTACGTCCTGGCACCTCCGCTTACTTCAACGGAGGAAGAGATCGACGAGATGCTGGACATCCTGGATGCGTCGATCGCGGAGACCCTGGAAACCTTCGAGGAGTGAGCCAGGCGGCGTTCGACGACCGCGTGGCCGCCTACGCGCAGTCGCCGACTCATCGCGAAGGCCCGACCCTGGACCTCACGCGTGAGTTTGCCCAGGCGCGTCCGGGCGACCTGGTACTGGACGTGAGCACGGGCACCGGTTTTACCGCCCATGCCCTGGCCAATATCCCCACTCGCGTCGTGGCGGCGGATATCGCCCCCAACATGCTGCGGCACACGCGCGCGACGGCGCCGAATGAGCTGCGGGTGGTTCAGTCGGATACTCACACCCTGGCGTTCGCCAACCGAACATTTGACGTCGTGACGTGCCGCCATGCGTTCCATCACTACCAGAACGGGCGCACCGCCCTGGGCGAAATGGCGCGTGTCGTTCGGCCGGGTGGCCGGGTGGTGATTACCGACACGATTTCGCCCGACGACCCAGACGTGGCCGCAGCTATGCACGAAATCGAGTCGCTCCGCGACCCGTCACATGTCTGCAACCGATACGCGGGCCAGATTCTGAAACTGATGACGGAAGCAGGCCTGGACATTGCGCGCAGCACGCGCACGCGAACCGAGCAAGACTTTGATGGCTGGTGCAGTCGAACGGGCGTATCCGATGTCCTTCGGCGGAATCTCTGGCAGGCCTTTACTGTCGACGCAAAGGTCCGCGCGGCGTTTGATGCGCGCGAAACCGATAACGGCCGATGGTTCCACTGGCCGGTTCTGGTCGCGGCCGGCGTGCGATCCGCCTAGGCTCCGATACGATACAGGCGGAGTCGGGCTCCGGGGGATAACGATATGGCAACGGCGCCGCTGAGAGTCGGATTTGTGGGCTGTGGCGGGATCTCCCGCTTATACACGGACATCTACCTGGGACTACACGAGCTGGCGCACGTGGTCGCCGTTGCCGATCTGGTCCCTGAGCTGGCACGCGATCGGGCCGAAGGCCTGACGCACGGCTATCGGGCCGAGGCCGCGCGGGAGCATGCAATCGCCACAGGTGCCCGTAGCGATGCCGAGCGTGACGAGGCCCTGGCACGGGCCGAGTCGGCCGAAGACGCCGCCTCGAACTCGATCCAGCAGTTTTCGAGTCATACCGAACTGCTGGCTGGGGCGGATGTGGACGCCATCGTGCTGCTCACGGCGCCTCCGGTTCGCGGTGGTCCGACGGTTGAAGCCGCCGCGCAGGGCGTTCATGTGTTCACTCAGGGTCCTATGGCTCGCAGCGTGGAGGAAGCCGACGCGATGCTTGAGGCAGCCGAGGCCTCGGGCATCAAGCTGCACGTCCAAGTCGGCTCGCGCTACAGCCGCGGTATGCGGCATGCGCAGCGCGCGGTCGCCAGCGGACTGATGGGCCAGATGGCCATGGCGAACGTGGCGCTCAACAACTTCCGGCCGCAGTCCCCCTACTTCCGATCCACCCACTGGCATGGAACCTGGGACGGCGAAGGCGGCACGTCGGTCTTTCACCACGGGCGCTACGTTATCGATCCGTTTCTCTTCGTGGTTGGCTCGCCGATTGTGGAAGTCACGTCCTACGCGGGCGCCATGTTGCGGCACATCGAGACTGATGACACGACACTCTCTCTGGTGAAATTCGCAAACGGAGCTCGTGGCGTGGTGCAGTCCACGCTGCTGTATCACACGAATCCGCTGACCCCGACGTTTCGGATCGAGGTCATCGGCAGCGAAGCTTCGATGGTTCTACAGCAGGAATACACACATCCGGATATACCAACCGTGATGCTCGGAAACCGCGAGAACGGCTGGGAAGCCAACGTGAAGTTTGGGTCAAACCACGATCCGTCTCTGGTTCAGCGGCTGGAGGCACTGGAAGCGGACGTGTCCGACGCACCCGTGCGCGCCACCGAGATGTACCAGAGCCAGATCTGGTTGGAGTCGATCGTGGAGGATTCGTCCACCCCCGCGCCATTGCGAGTGCCGCATCACCACGCCGAGTTCACGCGTGCCGTCTACAAGTCGCACGAAACCGGCGCAACCGTCACGCTGCCGCTGGCCAAGGACGATCCCTTCTATACCTTTGAAGGGCGTCTGACGCACGGGCGGAAGCTTCCTGAAGACGACCCACCGCCAACGGGCGAGCTACCGCGTCGCATGAGAGGCAGTTGACCACTCACGACTGACTCGCTTGCACGCATCGCGTACCAATTCTCGGGCTTACCCAACAATCGCGCGCTTTGGTGCACGCGTCGCCTGCTAGTACGCCCCCCGACCACGCGCAACGACCCAGAGAGTTCGCAGCAGAATCGTCAGATCGAGCAGCGGCGAGTAGTTTTGGATGTAGTAGAGATCATATTCGACATTTTCATGCAGCGGGAGTTCGCCGCGTCCGCTCACCTGCCACCAGCCGGTGATGCCCGGAAGCACAGCCAGTCGCTGTCGCTGCCACGACTCGTAACGTTCCACAACCCAAGGAAGCTCAGGCCTCGGGCCTACCAGGCTCATCTCCCCGCGCAGAACATTCCAGAGCTGCGGTAGCTCGTCCAGGCTGGTCCTGCGCAGGAAACGGCCGACACGCGTTACGCGCGGGTCATTGAGCGGCTTGTACACGGCATTTACAGCCGCTCCGCCCTGGAGCGCCGCTTCCTGACGGCTCTCGGCGTCGGGAACCATCGTGCGTAGCTTGAACATGGTGAACATTCGGCCGGTTTCACCTACGCGCCGCTGGGCGAACACCACGGGCCGACCACCATCGAAGTACACGGCCACCGCCAGGACGACCAGCACGGGCGCCATGAGCACGAGCGACACACCGGCCAGTACGAGGTCGAAGACCCTTTTCACAAAGCGGTCAAAGCCGGTGATCACCGGTGCACGGACGCTGATTAGCGGTAGTCCCCACACATCTTCCGCCATGGCCCGGCCGGCCATGAGATGGAATACATCAGGGACCAGCCTGACCCGAACTGGCGCAGCATCCAGCGCGACCACGATCTCCCGCATCCGCTCGTGGGCGTGCATGGGAAGCGCGATCAGCACGTCATCCACCTCGTTTCGTTCGATCAGGTCAGCTAGCTCGTCGCATCCACCGAGCACCTGCGCGTTATGGACACGCTCGCCGAGCTTGCGCGGGTCGTCGTCGACAAACCCCACGACCTGAAACCCCGACCACGGTCGTTCTCGAATCATGGCAGCCACGCGCTCGCCAACCGGGCCCGCTCCGACCACCAGCACTCGAGTGGCCCCACGTCCAGAAATCCGGCGATTCCGCACAACCAGATTGAGCAACCAGCGGAGATTAATGAGCAGCAGTGCATTGAGTGCGATGAAGTACAGAAAGAGCAGACGCGAAAGGAACTCGACCTTCAGAACAAAGAAGGCCGCGAACAACACGATGGTGGCGAAGATGATGGCCGGGATAAGTGCGCGGATTTCGTCCACGACCCGCAGTAATCGCCGGTGGTCGTATAGGTGAAACATGCGGAAGAAGAACGTCCAAACGATCCCAACTACCACATACTCGCGGACCGAAAGCCAGGAGAGCAGGCTAGCGTCGCCCGCGCCAATTGGGAGGGTGTGACGCAAGACATCCGCCAGGTAGAGCGCCAGTAGTGTGAGCGCAATGTCGACGACGGCCAGCGTGCCGCCAAAGAGACGTGCGCGCTCCCTCACCTCAGCGCCCCCTCAGCACTTCGCGGTATACCTCTTCGGTCGCGCGGGCCATGGCCTCGGCGTCGTGATATACGGCCACGGCAGCACGCGCCTGCGCTGCAAGCGTGCGAGCCTCGTGCGGGTGTGTCAACAAGCGAAGGGTGGCTGTGGCAGCGGCGGAAACATCGCCCGGTTCGACCAGGAGTCCAGTGCGCTCGTGCTGAACAAGGTCGGTCGTTCCGACGGCACGAGCGGCAACAATCGGCACGCCCGCCGTCATAACCTCCATGATCGAGTAGGGCACGCCCTCCCAGCGAGCCATGTGAAGGTAGACGTCCATTGCCGTCAGTAGGGTCCGTGCGTCGGTAACGAATCCCGGGAGTGACGTCGCTTCGTGCACGCCCAGGGCACGCAGGCGATCTTCCACGTGCGTCCGTAGTTCGCCGTCGTTGGTCCAAAGGAATCGAGCATCCGGGCGCCGTTGGTAGATCGCCGCAAACGTCTCCGCAATATCAAAGGGCGCCTTTTGCTCCGTGAATCGGGCGGTTGTGCCAACAATCGGAGCGTCGGCCGGCAAACCAAGACGGCGGCGAGCCTCGTCGCCAGGCACAGGCTGAAAAGGCGCGAACGTCAGTGGGACAGTGTGCACTTTTCGTTTCGGCACCACTCCGGTCGCGACGTGGCGCTCGCCCGCCGAGAGTGCGATGAGGGCTGACGTTGCACGCCCGAGCACCCACTCCATCCAACGAAGCGGCACGCGTGCGATTGGTGAGGTGAAGTTGAGAAAGTAGAACCCGTGGGGCGTGTGAACCGTCCGCACACCGGGAACAAGCATGGCGGCCACGCGACCAACAACGCCGGCCTTGGTGCTGTGTGTATGCACGATGTGGTAGCCCTCGCGATGGATCAGCCGCAGGAGTGCCCACATCGCGAGTAGATCCTTGAGCGGCCGGATGGCACGCACCATCGGCACGACATTCAACTCGACGTCGAGCAAAGACATGTCATCAAAGAACGATGTGTCCCCGCGCGGCTCGGAGCGGACGCGAGGACAGGCCACCTCAAACTGGAACGACCGGCGGTCAGCCGCGGCCGTCAGGTCCAACAGGTGGCGCTTGGTGCCGCCTATCGTGGCCTCCATGACCTGGAGGACTCGGATGGGGCAGCCGGCCATCGGCTGCGCTAGCGCAACACCGCCTGTTGCATCCATGCATACTCCGCCGCGATTCCTTCATGGATGGTCGTGGATGGATCGAATCCAAGTACGCGGCGCGCCCTGGAAGTGTCGGCCTGACTGTGAAGCTGGTCGGCAGGGTGAGCCTCGCCATAGATTCGCTGCACAGGCCGACCGACGACGCGTTCCATCGTGTCAATCAGCTCGTTGACCGAGGCGGTTGGTCCGCTGCCGATGTTGAACGTGTCGCCAATCGGTAGCGCGTCCAGCACACGCACCTGCGCGTCGACGGCGTCGGCCACGTATGTCAATTCCCTCGTCTGCTCGCCGTCACCGTAGATCGTGATGGGCTGGTCAGTGGCGATCGCCTTGAGACCGATATGAACCAGCATGTCGGGGCGCTGGCGCGGTCCGAATAACGTGTAGTACCGCAGCACCACCACAGGTAGACCAAAAAGCCGGTAATAGGAATTCAGGAGGTGCTCGTCGAGCAGCTTGGTCATCGCGTAGAAAGATCTTGGCTCCAGGGGATGGTCCTCCGGCGTCGGCATCTTGGGGTTGAAGCCGTAGATTGACGAGGTTGAAGCAAAGCTAAAGAGCTTGACTCCGGCGCGCAGCGCTGCGTCGGCCAGTCGCTGCGTTGAGCGGCTGTTGTCGTACATATAGCGTTGGAAGTTCGTGGGCGTCCATCCCTCGCGGACGCCCGCCCGCGCGGCGAGATGGAATACGTACTTCACATCCTCGAACACGGGATCCAAATCCAAGTCGGCGTCCATGAGGTGGGCCTGGACAAACTCGAATCCGGCGTTCCCGCGAAGAGTCTCGAGGTTCGCGCGCTTCTGGTTGAGGTCGTAGCTATCGGTCATTCCATCGAGACCGATAACCCGATGGCCACGCGCGAGCAGGGACTCGCAAAGATGGGATGCAATAAACCCCGTCGCTCCGGTGACAAGCGTAGTAGGGCGGCCGCTGGCCTCTGGCATCCGTGCCCCGCGTGAAGAAAGCGCGCCCGCCGCGCGCTGCGAGAGTATATCGGCGGGGCTGCCGCGGCGTTACGCCGTGGCGTTCCGGATGAGCCTGCCGTAGAGCGCGCGCGTATTCTCGCGCATGCGATTCAAGTCGAAGGCCTGCTCAGCATGCTGTCGCGCCGCCAGACCCATCTCCGCCCGGAGCTTGGGATGTCGCAGCAGTGCCCGTAGTTGCGACGCGAGGGCATGCTCATCACCCTGCGGAATCAGCAAACCGGTCTCGTCGTGCTTCACGACTTCCGGAACGCCTCCGACGGCCGTCGCAACCACGGGCCGACCAGCCATCGCGGCTTCCATGAGCACCAGACCCAGCCCCTCCCAGTCCGATGTCAGTACAACGACGTCGGCGGCGGCCATGAGCCTCGACATATCAGCTCGGACACCCAGCCAGCGCACAGCCTGGTGGAGGCCCAGGTCGCCGGCCAGCTCTAGCAGACCGGCGCGATATGCGGGTCCCCCCAGTTGCGTCTCGCCCGCGCAGAGCAGTTGGGCGTTGGCTAACTTGCCGTGCACGCGCGCAAAGGCGCGTAGCAGCACGTCGTGCCGCTTCTGCGGGTCGAGACGGGCCGGGCAAAGCACGATTGACGCATGCGCATCGATCCTCAGTTCGCGCCGTGCGGCGGCCTTGTCCATACGACGAAACGGCGCGGGATCGAGGCCATATCGAATCACCTCAATCCGGCTCCTCGGAACCCCGAGCTCCGTATGCGCCCAACCGGCAACCGCATCGGAAATGGCAATCGTCCTCTGCGTCGGACGCGTAGCCAGCCCGTGCAGCGCGCGCGCCGTCGCCGATTCGAGTCGCGCTTCGACGTTGTGCTTGGTGGCCACAATGGCGCGAACGCCGACCCCGCGCGCTGCCAGGGCTCCGTACATGTCGGCCCGCAGCAGGTGCGTATGCACGAGCGCGTAGCGTCCGCGCCGGATAAGGGCCGCCAACCGCGGCAGTCGCACCGCGCCAAACGGTCCTGCCATCGGCAGGTGGGTCAGCCGACCTACCGCACTCTGAAATTCCGCGCGCAGGTCGTGATCGCGAAAGTAGACGAGGTCGCACTCGGCGAACTCCCGCAAGCCCGGCAGCAGTTGCAACAAGTGCCGCTGTGCCCCGCCGACCGCGAGCGACGTGACGATCTGGAGGACTCGCGGCCGCTCGCTCCTCACGCGCGACCGGACAGCACAGCCGTGTAGCGCGCCAGCGTCTGGTCGACCTGGCGCTGAATCGAAAACGCGTGTGAGGCGCGTTGGCGCCCAGCGCTGCCCAGTCGCCGGGCGTGCTCGGAATCATCCACGATCAGGTCCATTCGGTCAGCCAGCGCCAACGAATCGTTGGGATCCACGGTGTATCCCCAGGCACCGTCCTCCACGATTTCCGGTCCGGCGCCAAGCGTGGAAGCTATGGTCGGGCACGCGGCCGCCATGGACTCGATCAGTGTCAGGTTAAATGGATCCGGGTAGGTCGACGGAGCCAGGGTCACAGTCGCGGCGGCGTAGGCATCGCGCAAGGCTTCGGGCGAAACCCAGCCCGGCAGCAGCAGCCGTTCGCCTACACCCAGTTCGTCAGCCAGCCGACGCAACTTGGGTGCGTAGCGCGGATTCTCGCCAGCAATCAGCAGATGCAGGTCGCGATGTCGTGATCGCGCCAGCCCGTGCAGTGCCGCCTCGGCGCCTTTCTCCCGTGAAATCCGAGCCGCCAAGAGTGCCAGGGGGACGTTGTCAAGCCCATGTGTCGATCGAAACGCTGCCCCGTCACCTCCGCCCCACCAGTCCAGGTCAACGCCGTTATAGACAACTTCGGCGCCACCGTAGCCGTTGGCGCGAAGCGCAGTCTTGAGCGTCCTGCTTATCGCAAACAAGTGGTCCACGTGGTTTGACATGTGGTGGCTGACGACAGCGTTGCGGGCCGGGTTCCAACGAAACCGCTGGCACTTGGCACAGTTGAACCAGCGCTGGCGAAAGTCGACCGGTCCGCCGGTACAGATGAATTTGATGCAGCAGAAGAGCAGGTAATCGTGAGCGGTGTAGAAGACCGGAGCGCCTGTGCGCGCGGCCGCCGCCAAGGAAGCGAAGGACAGATGTTGATGCACGTTGTGTGCGTGCACCAGATCCGGCCTGAATTCAGCCAGCGCGCGACGCACGCCGGGAACGACGAGTGGATTGGCCATGGCCACCGTGTTTCGAAACCGCTCCGGGTAGCGCGATCGGAGTCGCCGTACGCGCACGCCGTTCTGCTCGCGTAGTGACCCGGCCCCGGATGTCGTGGCCACGACGCACACGTCGTGCCCGGCCTGAACAAAGGCATTCGCCAAACGCTCAACCACGATCCCGGCCCCGCCGCGGTTTTCTGGGGGATATGTATCCGCAAGCAGGGCAATGCGCATCTGGTACGACCCGGTAAGGGGAGGCTCGATTCTAGGCACTGTAGGCCGACAGGCAGCGATCGGCGACGGCGGTCCACGTAAAGCGACGCTCCACGTGCGCGCGTGCGGCCTGACCCTGTGCGCTGGCCTGTTCAACCGACGATGTGAGCGGCGCGAGAACCCGACGCAGCGAATCTGGATCGCCCGGCGGCACAGTCGCACCGCCGACGTGCGGAATGATCTCTGGCATCCCAGCCACGTCCGAGACAATTGCCACCGTTCCGCACGCCATGGCTTCCAGTGGAGCAAGCCCCACCAGTTCGGGTAGCGCCTGCCGGTGCCCGCGGTAGTCCTCGTAGACGGATGGCATGACGAAGGCACAGGCCGACCTTAGGGCAGCGATCACCTCGTCATCCGACGCCGAGGTGTGGATTCGCACTGGTCGGGACGCTCCCTCGGAGCGAATGAAGTCCAGATAGCCCGTGTCATAAGGCCGTCCGTAGATCTCAAGCGACGCTCCGGCGGGCAAGCCTCGAATCGCCGTCTCGATTCCCTTGTGCGGCAGCAAGCGACCGACGTACACAACGCGGCCCAGCGTCTTACTGGAACCTGGACTGTACTTCGAGGTATCAACACCGGCGTAAATGACTTCGGTACGACGACCGACGTAGGGCAGAGTTGCAGCCGCGAATCTGCTCTGTGCGAGCTGCGCGTCAATCCAGCGGCCGATCCGCAATCGCCGAACCCAATTCACTCCGCCGCCGCCATGATCCGTCACGAAGACTCGCTTGCCGAACGGCCGGCCAATGAGTGCTGCCAGCGCTGCCAGACCGGACCTGGCCTGATGGCAGTGGACGATGTGTGCCCAGCCGATCGCACGAAGGAATCCTGGGCCAATTGCGTCGTACGGACGTCCGCGCAGGTGCCGCCAGGTTCGATGGACCTCAATGTTGAACCCCTCCACACGACGCGTTCCCGGACGGCCGCCGAACGCAACCAGGCGCGTTGGCGTGCGCCGCCGCATCGCTTTGGCCAGTTCCAGGGGAAAGCGCTCGCCGCCGCCGCGTACCGACTCATCGCCGAACCAAGTCGGTGACAGGTGCAGGACGCGTAGCTCACTCACGAGAGCCGCTCGGCCACGATGAGGAAACCGCCGGGTTCCTGCACCGGCCGTCGAAATGGCCGCCATAGCAGCCCCGACCACAAGGCCACCCAAGGCACAAGGGGCACCAGCCGACGTCGCTGAAGTCCGCGGAACCAGTCAAGCACGCGGCGACCGCCAATACGACGAGTCATGAGTTCATCCAGTCGCCGCCACGTCCTCTGCGTCGCCGCCGGCAGATGCCCACGGCTTGCCACGACCGCGAGACCGTGCTCGTCCAGACGGTCCGTCCATTCCTCCAGCGACCGATAGTGGAAGTGGCCCAGCCGATCATTTGTGATCGCCAGGGCGGCGGAACCCGACTCGCGGTCGATTCGCTCCGCAAACGCCGGCGCCGGAACCGTAAATACCAGGCGCCCGCCAGGACGTAGCGCGCGCGCGCCTTCGCTGACCACGCCAAGGTCGTCCGGAATGTGCTCTAACACACTGTGGCTATATACGGCCCCGTAGGCGGCCGATGCCACGGGCAGTGCGGTGCCGTCCGCTCGCATCACGGCCCGATATACGCCGGACATACGCGCGACCCTCGCCTCGTTGGCTACGAGCTCGAGCCCGTCGAGCGGCCAGTGCGATCGAAGCACGCAGCGCGCGACTTCGCCGGTGCCGCACCCCAGGTCAAGCACCGGTGCCGCAAACGTAACGTCGCGAAGCATGGCGAATTCAGTGGCGCGCCAGAGCGCGATGGCGGGCTGATGGGGATGCGCGTGCAGCGCCAGTCGGAGGACTTCGGCGTCGCTCCGAGCCACGAGAGCTGTGGGGAATCTGCCGTCACGCATTTAGCGTGTCGTCAATGAGCTGCCGCATACGAACCTCATAGGTGTGGTCCTGTTCGACCCGGCGTCTTCCCGCTTCGATGATTGAGCGCCGTTTCGGCTCGTCGTGGAGATAGCGCTCAATCGTCGCCACCACGTCGTCGGCGTCCCGGTAGACCGCCAGTTCAGCGCCAACGTCAAACAACTCGTCCATTCGAATCTTGTAATCCGTGAGCTGAAACGCGCTGGCCGCAGGGATCTCGAACGTCCGCATGTTGGGCCCTTCGCGCATCTGGGCATGGTGAACATTGAGCACGACCTTGGCGCTTCGGTATGCCCGCGCAACGGCGGCCGCTGGCAGCAAGGTGAGGCCGCGATGCGCGTTGCGCACGTGATGGTCAGGTTCCAGCTTCTCCCACCCGCGGCCCCACACGGCCAGCTGAACTCCGGAGCGAGCAACGGCCTCCAGGATGTCAACCCTGGACCGGTTTGCCGGCAGATGACCCATGTTGTGCCGCGCGTCGCCAACAAAGACCACGTCAGTCGAATCTGCTGTCATGTCGCTCCCGGCCCAGGCGGCCATTTGTACGGCATGCGGCATGAACCTGGCCTGGACGTCGCGGGGCACAAGGTCCGACGCGTACGTCGGATCTGCCAGATAGAACCGGTCGTACAGATGCGCCGCCCCGATAATGTTCGGAAACCAGCTCGGATCGTCGCCGCACCACTGCACGACGGGCCCGGCGGTCAGATTCCGCAGGCGCCCAACGGTTTCGGGCAGCAGTATTTCGCCCTTGAGCACTAGCAAGAATTCCGGCCGCTGTTCCGCGGCGATCCGCAAAATGTCCAGATTGTCTGCCCGCGCAGCCTCAAACACACGGGCGATGTGAAACCGATCGGGACCGCTCAGGCGCCGCCGTACCCGGCCCCACAACCCGACCGGCCTCTCAAGCCGCTCGCTATATCGGTACATTCGGACGTCATGGCCCGCGTCCCGAAGTCCCTGGGCGCAATACTCGGTCCACTGTCCGGTATCCCAATACGGTCCGACTAGCAGGACTCGCATGCCTGCTCAATTGCGCGCCATACGCTGCGACCGGCAGCGTCCCAGGTAAAGCCAGCGGCCCGCGCCAATCCGCGCATGACGAGAGTGTTGCGAAGCGTCGAGTCATCGGTGATCCGGCGCAGTGCCTTGGCAATCTCCTGGGGACTGCCAGGATCCACGCGAATACCGCCATTGCCCACGACCTCGGCCAGCCCGCCATCGTTCGCAACGACGACCGGAACCCCCGAGGCCATGGCCTCCAGCGCCGGCATCCCGAATCCCTCGGCTCGCGCCACGCTTACGAAGGCATGGGCGCCTGCCATTAGCAGTGGGAGATCGTCCGCGGGAACTCGCCCGAGAAACCGCACAGCCTCCGGTCCGGCACGTGCCATGGCGTCCAGCGATTCCGTCGACTGCCAACCTGGAGCCCCTGCGACCACGAGCATGGCTGGTAAGCCGGCGGTCCGCGCCTGGACAATGGCCCGGACAAGCGCGGGAATGTTCTTTCGCGGTTGAACTGTCCCAACGAAAAGAAGGTACGCAGAGTCAAGGCCGTAGCGGTGGCGGCACGCTTTCACGTGCTGCTCGGCGTGGTCGTCGCGAAAGCGCGTCCGATCAAGGCCATGGTGGGCGACGGCAATGCGGCCATGTGAAATGCCGTAAGTCTGGATCACGTCACGTGCAACGGTCTCGGAGACACTGACGATGGCCCGAGCCGTGTGGACGTTGAGCGCGGTCCATCGGTCCAGTTGCAACCGCGCTGGCTCGCCGAAGTTGGACTGGGCGTGTCGATGTGTAAATGCAATGTCGTGCACGATGACGACCCTCGCCGGTGTGCCAAAAGCCGGCGGCGGCTCGTGCGCACTCTGCACGTAGGCGTCCCAGCGGCGCCAGCATCCCTCGATGGGAACGCGAGCGCGATACCAGGGATCGCCGCCAAATGCGGCGTGCAACGCACGGTTACCCCAGACAAAGGGTCGCACCACTCGAAACCGGGCTCTCGGATCCCGAGGGGGGTCGAAGCGGGGCGCTGCATCCGCCAGCAATTCAAGCGCATGCCCAGGATTCGTGCGAGCCAGTCCACCAAGAAGCCCGCGCATGCTCTCGCCCGAGCCATCCGGAATGCCGAGATTGGCGTTGCGGATGTTTACGGCAACTCTCACGACTCAGCTACCCGAACGTCGCCCGATGTTGTCGAAGAGTGCCGAGTTCCGAACGCAATGCACGACGATCAATGGCGTAGAGCAGGCCAACATATACCAGCACAACCACGATGCCGCCTTGAATCAACAGGACCGCGTCGGTGAGCAGCGGCAGCAGGATCAGGCGTCCAAAGGCGCCAGCACCGGCCGCAGCGGCCAGCGGCCGAACGAGCTGATGGACAAGCCGCAATTCGAACTCACGGCGTGCAATTGCCAGCAGCACCACCGCCGCTAGTCCCTGCGATACGGTCAGTGCGATTGGCACTGACATGAAGCCAACACCCGCGGCCATCAGAACAGCGGCAAGTGTCCACGCCACAACAGCCCACACAGCGGCAACTACGAGCACGATCTTCGTCTTTCCAGTGGCATTCAGAATCGGCGTAATCAACCCGTTGATGGGTACCAGAGCCGCGTTGATGCACAGGACATAGAGGGCGGGAAGCGCTGGAATCCACTGCGGGCCATATATCAGGCTGGCGATCTCGGGCCCGAATGCCAAGACCGCGGCAAACACCGGCAGCGTGACGATGGCATTCCACTTGAGCGCGAGTTCTGCGCCGCGCCGGACCTGATCCGGAGCGTCCTGAATGCGGGCGAAGGTGGGGAGGCTGACCCGCGCCACCAACTGTGTCATCACAAGGGGCTGGGACGAGACTCGATTAGCCCAACTCAGTAGCCCAGTCGAGGTTGCCCCGAATGCCCGAGGGGCGAACAGAGGGATAAGCGAGTCCTTAAGCGTCAAGGCAAGACGCGCCCCTTGAAATCGAGCGCCAAAGTTCACGTGCGGGCGTAGCACTCCCATTCGATGCGTGGGTGCCGGCCACCAGGGTCGCGCGACAACAACCGCCAGCGTGGACGCGATACTCGCCGTCACGTGGGCGATGATGAGGCTCCACACGCCCGCGGCGCCAATTGCGAATCCAATACCGACGCTGTAATACACCAGGGTGCCGGCAATGTCCGCCGCGGCCAGCCGGCCGAATCGCAGATGGCGTTCAAGCAGGGCGGCGGGCACGATCCGGAACGCCGAAAAAAAGATTGGAAGACTAAAGATCCGAGTCATCCACGGGTCGATGTTGTCGTTGAGCAGTGCATTGACGATGTACGGCCCGGCCACAAATACCACGACCGCCCCGGCGGAAACCAGCAGAAGCTGACCTGAAAACACGGCTCGCAGGTCACGCGTGTCTGGTTCCGGACCGCGCTGGATCAGACTCGGTTGCAGTCCGAGATCGGCAAACTGTTTGACAAGGCCTGCGAGAAAGGCAATTGGCACGATGACGCCGAAGTCCGCCGGCGTCAGCAGCCGATAGAGCGCAATGGTCCCAGCCAGCGCCACGACCTTCATACCGCCCTCGCGGATTCCCAGCGACACGATGCCGCGCACGGCACGCCGGCTCAGGCTGCTGTCGTCCGCTATTGGGGCCCGGCGGTCCGTCACGCCCGTCGTTCCAGGCGCGTGCCGAGCGCGTCCGCATAGACATCCAGCATTCGCTGGGTTGACTGGCGCCAGGTCATCGCGGCCGCACGACGGCGCGCGCCCATCGCCAGATGCCGCCAACGATTCGCGTCGGACAGGACGGAGCGAAGGGCCTCGGTCAGGGCCGACACGTCATTTGGCGGAGTCAGCAGACCGTTTTCGCCGTGGATTACAGGCTCTTCGGCACCCGAGTCCCGAGCGCTAACCACTGGCGTCCCGCACGCATTAGCCTCCAGCAGCACCAGGCCGAACCCATCAAAGTCTCTTCCCCACAGGCGGTACGGCATGGTCACGACCCGGGCGCGGTGATACCAGTCGACGAGTTCCTCGTGGCTCACCGCACCGGTCAATGTCACGCATGAGCCCAGCCCAAGTTCGTGTATCCGGGCGCGGAGACGCACGACGTAGGGTGACGACTCATCGCAGATGCCAACCATCACATAGCCGTCGGCGTAACCATCGGCCCGGAGGCGGGCAAACGCCTCCAGCGCCAGGTCATAGCCCTTTCGCGGCTTGCACTCTCCCACGGAGACGATGAGCCCGGCTTCGCGCCGTGGCGGATGGTCGTGTCGAAAGTCCTCCGTCCTTACGGCCAGGGGAACGACGCTGGCGCGTCGCGCGCCGGAGTCGCGCTCGACCCTTCGGCGTGTATATGTGCTGTTGGCCGGCAGCCCACGAGCTCTACGGAGCGCCCATCGCAGCGGCCAGCGCTCCAATCCGGACCGGCCGGCGGTGATCGCATACGTGCCGTGTAGTGATATGAAATACGGACGCCGACCCGCCGCCGCCGCCACCGTTGGTGCGTAAGGCTCGATCATGCAGTGAACGGCGTCGATTCCCTGGAGGGCGCGTCGCAGCGGAGGAAACGTGCGCTGAAAGACGCGCAATGGGTGGCGGCGGCCGTGCTGAAATGAGGGTATCTCGCGATGGTCCGGGTAGTTACGTAGATCCGACATCGTCGCCAAACGTCGAGGGCTCACCAGACGAATGTCGACGCCCGCGGCGATCAACTCTCGCGCCAGTTCGCCGGCATAGCGTCCCCATCCGTTTGTCGAATCAAGCGCATCGCTTACCAGCGCTAGCTTCACCGGCGGTCAATCCAGAATCCGGCGGCCGTCAATGCAAGGAGTGCGCCCAGTGCCACCATCGACACGACCAGACCAGCGGCGAAACCTGGTGGCGTATAGGTCATTTCGACAGTGTGGGCACCGGCGCTGTCAATTGGCACACCGCGCATGAGCGTGTTGACCGTGACAATCTCGGTGGGGCGCCCGTCGACCGTAGCCTCCCAGCCCGGAAACATGGTCTCGTTGAGCACCAGCAGGCCCGGTTCTCCCAGTTCAACGCGCAAAGTGATTTGTTCCGGCCCGCGTTCCTGCGAAATCGCGGCACCAGCCCCCGCGGAAGTCGATGCACGGATGCCCGGATCGCGATCGACCAGCGGCACGTCGGGGCGGCTGGCGATGGCGTCGAGCATATTTTTCGATTCGTCTTCCGCCTCGACTACCCGCCAATTGTGGGCAACCCAGGCCCGAGGCGCCCAGTCTTGGAGTTCATACACGAATAGCGGCTGCTCCACGGACGCCCATGTCGGAAGCTCAATCTGCTCGGCCCGAACCTGGCGGACGGCGGGGGCGTCGATTGGAACGCCTGACGTCACAAAACGCACATTCGCGACTGCGAGAGCCGGGGCGCGATGCCGTAACAACTCGGCGCGCGCTCCAGCGTTCAAAGCCGCGTCGGATGCGAAGCCTGGGACCGTGGTGCGCTCGCTGCCGACATATGCCAGGTACTCGGCAGTAGCACGAGGCATCAGGTTTTCATAGCCGTCGAAGGACGCGCGCCCCCCCGTCATGGCGAGGTTGGGCGTTAGCATCTCGTTCAGAAAGAGGTACTCCAGCAGATCGCGGCGTGTGCGGTCTAACTGCGTGCCGGCAGCGGTAGAAAGCTCGAACTTCTGGGCGAGGCCGCGATAGGAAAACACGCGCCATTCGCCGGTTGAATCCGGCGAGATCACAGTGTCGACCTGGGGCTCGCGCGCATACCAGTCTTGCGGAACTGTGGGAATGGCATGACCTGGAGCCACGAGGACATCGAACACCAGGACGCCCACAAGCGCCGCCTGCGCGCTGGCAGGCGCCAAGCGTCCGCGGAGGTATCGCCACAAGACCAGAGCCGTTAACAGCGCTGCCAGAAGCGTCCAGCGCGGCGCCCAATACTCAAGGCTGAACGCGGCCGTCATCCGTTCGTAGAGCTGATCGAATGTGCGGTAATAGCGTTCGGCGGTCAAGAAGCGGCCTTCCGAGCCGACGATGACTCGATCGATGTAGTCGTATGCGTAGGGGACTATCAGGAAAGCAAAGCCTGTCAACACAATGGTGGCGGCTGCCGTGCCGGCGCCGATGAGTCCTGCCAGCCAGATCCACGCACGCCCGATCCAACGTATCAGCAGGCTAGATTGCAGTTCGCCCGAACGAATCCGCTCAATCCCCATCGCGGCCAGGAATGCCAGACCGAATGACGCGGCGATTCCAAATCGTGCCGGCTGTCTAAAGAACTCGAACAGCGGTAGCTTGTGAATGAGCGGAAACCCAAGGCTGAACGACCCCATGGACAGAATCCAGGTAAGGACCACCAAGCCCACCAAAAACTGAACCATCCGCTGACGCCAGCCGACGACAGCAGTAACCAGCACCAGCGCCGGCGTGGCCAATCCGAGATATAGCAACGCCTCCGCCCGGAGACTGTCGTCGAGGACGCGTGGAATCTCGAACGGCGGATAGAGATAGCCAAGGACGAGACTCCACGGCGGAATCGAGCCCTGGGCCGCGGTGGCAAATTCAAGGCCACCGGCACGACTGGAGAGACTGGTGGTCGTGATGGTGGGGAGCAGGCGGACTGCGCCGACAGACAGACCAGTGACGCCGGCGGCGACAATCCAGGCCAGTCCTCGGGCCGCGTGTCCAAGGTCCAGGTCGCTCCAGACCCACCAGAGCCGAGTGCTGGCATAGAGCAGCCAGACAAACCCCCAGAGCAAAGCAATCTGCGGATGGCCGGCCAATGCCACAACGGCAGCGCAGACCGCCAGCAACCCACCGTAGCGACGCTGCCCGCGGGCGATCAGTTCGATCGCCCCGATCCCGGCGGGCAGTGCAAAAAAGATGTCCGCGTAGTTCAGGAATCGCGACGTCGCAAAGATGAACGCCCCGTAGGTAAAGAGGAATGCGGCAACGTAAGCTCCAAGACGCGTCAGCCCCCACACGCGCCCCAGCCAGTACGCCGCGCCGGCCGCCAGTGCAAGACCGAGCGCCAGCTCAATGAAATAGGCACGCAGTGGTTCGAAAACCCGCAATAGCGCCCACGTAACCGGGTAGAACCAGCCGAATTCGGAAAACGCCACCGGGAATCCCGCCAGCATGCCGTCGGCCCATAGCGGAATGCGACCTTCGCGCACTCCTTCCGCTAACAGCGCGTAACGCGGCTGGTAGCTGAGTAAGAGGTCGAGGTCCAGCCAGGCCGAGCCGGCAAAGAGCAGATCGCGATAGAGCGCGAGGAGCGGCGCGAGGAGCCCGACGGCGACCAGCACACGGCGCTGGCCGACCGAGGTTCGCTCAAGCGCACCCGGCACGCGTCCCCAGGCGCCACCGAGCCTCGTCAGGATGACGGAGTCGATTCCAGAAACTCGCGGATCGCCCCGGCTCGCTTCGTCCACGTGCGGCTCTCCACCTCCCGACGCGCGGCCGCGGCCAGGCGGGCGGCCAGCGGCTTGTCGGCCAGCAACCGCGCCACCGCCGCTGCCAGCGCGCTCGGATCGTCTGGCGCCACCAGCAGGGCGTTGCGTTCATCGTGCAAGATCTCGCGCATTGAGGGTAGGTCACTGGCCACGATTGGACGCTCCGCGGCCATGTATTCGAAGAGTTTCAACGGCGACGTATGCTCGCGCGCAATGGCCTGCCGTGCGCTAAAGGGAATCACGGCGATATCGGCAGCCACAAGGAATCTGCGGGCATCGTCCGGCGGCATGTGCCCCAGGACATGCACGTTCGACAGATCCGCAGACGCTGATCGGATTCGATCAAGATCGGGGGGCACGCCGCCCACAACGAGCCACTGCACGTCCCGATCGGCACGCCGCGCCGCCTCCACCATGGTGTCAACGCCTTTCCAGTGATACAGGTGGCCCAGGTAGCAGACCACCGAAGCATCAGGCGGTAGGCCCGCCTCCGTTCTGGCTGCGACACGGTCACGATTCGCGAACGCCTGAATATCAACCGCGTCGGGCGCCACGAATAGTCGCTGAGGATCGAACCCCGCATTGACATACCAGCGCCGCAGGCCCTCGGTAATGGCGATCACCGCATCCATGCGTCGCGCCGCCCAGAGGTGCAGCGCCACGGACAGCCGCGAACGTGGAACGGTGTGCACCTCAAAGCAAAAGCGGGCGGGTTGACCAAGCAATATCCGCAACACCGCCAAGGGCAGCAGGTCGCGACTGTAAATCACGCTGGGGCGCCAACGGCGCACAAGGGTTAACGCCGCGACGGTGAATGACCAGAGTTGCAACAAGTGCGCACCAAGTCTGATGGGGCCGAAGTTCAGCGCCGGCCAGTCGATGGTGACGCGTTTGATCGCGTCGATGGTCGGCAGGCCAACGAGCGCAAATGACTTCGGGACTCCGGCATACCTGAACGGGTCGCGCACCGTGCGCATGGCGTCCGTGTTCGCACGGCGCGCGTAGGCGAGCATGACGGTGGCGTCGCCGGCGGCGAAGCCCGCGGCCATGTGCATGATTTGCAGCGGATGGGCACGTTCGCTAGGTATCCGCGCATTCGCAACCATCACGATGCGCGTGGACGCATTCACGCCTAGATCCGGTATTCGACGCGCACCGTCATTCCGGCCGCCAGCGCGCCAAACTCAATGACACCGCGCCGCCGCCGCCATGGTCTATCGAAATGGACGTCGAGACTGCGGGCGGCGACCGGCAGCCAGTATCGAGCCGCTGACACTGGCTTCGAGGCTTTTATCTGATCACGGACGAATACTTCTGATGCCCCAACTCGATATTCTCGTCGAGTTCGCACACCGGCCAGACCATGACCGTCCAGGCGCGCCACACCCGACTCGACCGAAATCCTGTCGGCATGAATCTCGGCATGACCTGCGACTGCGTGGCTTGATAACCACCGGCGGCTCGCCAGCCAGGCAGGCGGACCGAAACGCCGCCAGAGCAGCACGAGCGCGTAGCGCCCGCGACCGGCACGCAGATGCGAGCGCGCGATATGCAGGAGGAATCGGGACTCGCGTCGAGCAAAAGCGTGTCTCAACAGGGACGAAAACGGCCGGTGGGACTGAGGCGATATTTCCCAGGTTCCTTCGGGAACGTCTGGCTCCGACCGGAAACCCAGCTGGTTGTGCCAGTTGTTCCTTGCATTTCCGACGTAGACGAGCCCTCCACCGCCAATGCGACCACCGACCAGCCGGTCGGACGGGCGCTTGTGTGTTCGAATCAGCGCGAGCGCACGGGGGCTCTCCAGTCGTGCCACACCGGCATCGGACGCTATTGCCGGCGGCCCACGACCGGCCGTCGGCGGGTTGCTCGGGAGATCATCCAGATCAGCCGCGCCGTGTGCACGCGCCAACCAGGCCAGATCAGCCGTGTGCATCAACCGGCAAACGAAAGCCGGTTCACCCTTCGTGGCATCGATCAGCCCACCTTCGCCGAGCGCAGCCGCGCTCTGAGCCGCGACTCGCCCAGCTAGCGGCAACAGCGCTTCGCGCCCGTCGGCAGCCAGCACGTAGGCGCCATAGGGCGCCGAACCGACCTCCGCCTCCGCGTCCCAGAACCACCGCTTGCCTTCAAGTCCCAGTGGCATGGCACCGTCCGGTCGCAGCACGAAGGTCAGAAAGTCGGCCCCGGCTCGCAAGCGTTCCTCGAACGGCGCTTCCATCCCGAGATGCCGCAGGGCGTACCGCGCGAATGCCACGCAGCGGCTGTGGTAGTAGACGGTGAGATCGGAAATGCCCACGCCCTCGCCAAGCAGCGTCGCGTCGCGCACGTAGGCAAACGAACCGTCGATCCTCATCTCGGCCAGCGATCCCGCAACCGAGTCCTGTACCGCCCGAACCCACCCGGGCTCGTCCAATGCAGCCGACGCAGCCGCCAAACCCATGGCGCCCCAGAGCCGTTGATTGACCACAGGTTTGTCGATGACGTTGGTCAGAAGGTACGTGTCGCAGCAGAGGCGGATCGCGTGCTCGATTGATTGACGATCATGCGGCGCCAGATCCTCACCGGCGTGCAGCAATAACGACGCCAACGCATCTACGCATTCGCCCGCATCGATGATGTTGGTTGAGTTGTTGCGAGGATCGTGAAGGCCGGGAAAAAAGACCCAGGCCCCGCCGGCGCCCGGGTCGGGCGCAAGACGCGCCACCACGCGCAGGGCCGTTGCCACGGCCCTGGATAGATAGCGCTCCTGATTTGTGTGCCCGTGCAGCGCACAGTTGATCACGATAGTGCGCGCGGTCTTACCAGTGTGATCGACCCCGTGCTCGGGACACCGGGTATAGCCATGATCGTCGCGAAGCCGCTCAAACGTGTCCGAGGCCGTCGCTAGCACCCAGGCGGCGCGGGGTGTCAATAGGGGGCGCCGAAGGGCTGCCATCGCCATAAACCTAGGTTCGCTCTCGGATAACGCGCGCGGGCATCCCGCCCACAATGGCAAAGGGTGGCACGTCGTCTGCGACGACCGCACGAACCGCCACTACGGCCCCGTCACCAATGGTCACGCCAGGCAGCACCACCACCTCGCTGTAGAGCATCACTCCGTCGCCGATCGTCACCGGCGCGGTTTCGATCGGTGCGTCCAGGGCCGAAACATTGCGTCGATCTAGCTGATGCCGATGCGTGTAGATGGTTGCGCGTCGACCGATATGTGAGCGTGCGCCTATGTGGATTCCACCGGTGCAGTCAAGGCGCGTCTCGGCGAGAACCTCCGTCCCCACGCCGATGGTCAATTCAGCATCGGGCGCGTGCGCTGGCTCCCAGCCCGCCCGTACGTCGCGCTTGATGCGCACGCCGTCGCCAACGTTCAGCTTCAGCCCCGCGGGATAGTAGAAGCGACTGTCCACCCGAACCCCGCTGCCGCAAGTCACGTCAGTCGCTCGGTGCAGAAACGCAGTGCGAATGCGCCAAACCAGGCGCTGGTACGGCGGTAGCGCAGGTAGGTCCGGAAGCTGGCCGACGAGTCGTGCAAGTTGGCGCGACGGATCCAGGTTCACGATGACGTCTCCGCCTCGGCCACCGAAGGGAACTCCGGCCGCGTGCCCTCCCGCAGTGCGTGGAACACGGTCGCGAATCGTTCCGCCAGTCCCGGAGCGCCGTGCTCCCGCAATACTCTGGCCCGCAGTCGTGCAACCGCGGCCTGCCGCGAGTGCGCGGGCGAGCTCAGCACCCGGTCCAGTCCGGCAGCCAGCGCCACATTTGAATGACCAACCAGATAGTCGCATGCCAACTCGCACAGCAGGCCACGGTAAGCGCCGTTGTTGGTGACCAGCGGCGTCGCACAGGCCAGCGACTCCAGGCCAGTCTTATCGAGTGCCGGCTGCGCACGCCAGTTCACAAAGACATCCAGCGATCCGTAGAACCCTGCCATGCCATCACCGCGTACAGCGCCCACGAACTCCACGGCGTTACGCACGCTCAGGGTATCGGCGAGGCGCACCAGTTCGTCCACGTAGGCCCGGTCCGACTGGTAGAAGGGTTCGCCGGCAATGCGCAGCCTGGCGCGCGGATACGACCCCTGGCGCAGCTCCGCCAGCGCCTGTATGCCGGGCTCAAACCCCTTGAGCGGCGTCAGGCGCCCAGCCATGCCGATCACCGGCCCGGTTCCGGTCTTGCGCTCCGCCGGTGGTTGAAACCTATCCGTATCGATCCCGTGGCCGAGCACAAACGCTCGTTCGCTGGAGATCGGGTAGCTGTCGGGCGAGGCCGTGAGCGCGACGTCGATCAGCCGGTCCGCACGCCTGAGCATCGGCGTCAACCCGTGACTCGCATACCAGAGCGCCAGCGGCCGTCCCTTCAGTCGGGCTAGTGGCCACAGCACGACGGCGTAAGCCGGCACCATATGGGCCAAGATGACGTTGACACGATGGCCCAGAATGAGCCTTGCACTCTGCACGCCAAACGCCATTGCCGCCGACCATCGCGACCGTCCACCTTCGCGGCCCAGGCCGTGCACATACACGTTGGAAGGTAGATCGACCTCGCCGACCCGCGCAGCAAGCACATGCACGGCCTCCGCATGTCGTGCCAATTCCGACGCCCAGGTGTGGGCAACTGCCAGGTTCGTGCTCGCTCGGTCGAGCTCTTGAGTCACAAACAGCAAACGCAAGTTGCTGCCGATCGGCCGGCTCAAACCGCCTCACCCTCGGCTAGCCGCCGATACGCGGTGGCATAGGCGCCTAACACCGCCGTCTTCTCGAACTGCTTCGTAGCCGCCCGAGCGGCCCGGCCTGCTGCGCGCAGCCTTGCGGAATCACCCAGGGCAGCGCCCACCATCGCTGCGCCCGCCTCGGCGCGCCAGGGCAGCAGCCAGCCGTTCGCGCCGTGTTGAATCGTTTCCGGCATCACGCCGACCGGAGTGGCAAAAACCGGCGTTTCACAAGCCATGGCTTCCAGGCACACGCGCGGGCCGCCTTCGCTGAACGAGGGAGCAATTAGCGCACGCATTCGTCGGTAGAGATCGGCAAGTTCGTACGGACGGTCAAGCCAGTGAATGAACGTGACACGGTCCAGGACGCTGGCGCGTGCCAGAGCCCCGCGCAGCGAGTCGCGCGCGGGACCGCGGCCAGCGATAACGAAGCGAGCACCGGGGATGCAGGCCGAAGCGGCCGCAAACACCTTGGCTACATAGCCTAGATTCTTATTCGCTACCAGTCGCCCGACGAATCCCAGGGTGAAATCCCGCTCGACCTCGCCCGGCGCAAAGACCTCCCGATCAATATAGGCCGAAGGCAGCACCAGAATCCGCTCGCGAGGCACGCCCCATCTCGCCAGCAGGTCCGGCACTTCACGCCGATTAACCACACGGATTCCAGCAGCCTTGCGTGCTACTCGGGTCACGTAGACGCGGTACACCAGCCTCTCCAGTGGCTCCCACCACTGGGCGCGCTTGGGGTGGCCAGGCACGTGGTGGATTTCGCTGACATATCGCACACCCAGGCGGCGAGACAGCCACGCGGCGGCCCGACCGTTAGCGAAGATTCCATAGTCGTGGCTGACGATCAGCCCATGGCCGTGACGTCGCAGCAGGGCGGCGCCACGGCTTCGCATCCACACCGACTGCCGCAGCCGCGAGACTGGCGCTGGCTCGACCCGTACGCCGGGAAACGGTCGGGCAGTCCTGGCTCCTTCCGCTCGCGGTGCCAGCACGTCGATTCTCTCGAACTCTTCGGCCAGCCCGTGCAGCGTTGTGCGAAACGGCCCATGTCGACCAGTGGTGACATCCCGGTCACCGCTCAGCATCAACAGACTGCCGCTCACGGTCGCCCGTGCGCCGGCGAATTCGTGACCTCCGACAGAATCCCCATCGTCTCGTCCACCAGCCGATCCCAGGAAAAGTGATCCAAACCTTCCGACCCTGCGCGAACCAGGCGCTCGGCCAGCTGGCGGTCGGTGAGCAGGCGGTTCACAGCTTCCACGAATCCCTCCTGGTCGCCGAGCGGTGTAAGCAGCGCGTTGTGCTCGTGCCTGAGGATTTCGCGGTTCCCGCCAATGTCGGTGGTCACAATCGGCGTTCCAACGACGCGTGCCTCCACCAGCGTGTGCGAGAGGCCTTCGTACGCCGTGTTGAGGACAAATACATCGGCGGCGCGCAGGTAGAGACCCACATCACGGTGCGGCACGCGTCCTATAAACCTTACGCGGTCGCCGAGACCCAATTCTGAGGCACAGCGTTCGAGCGCCGTCTGCTCAGGCCCGTCACCAACGATGGCGAGGACGGCATTGTTGGCAAACTTCGGAACCATCCGCAGCAAGTCGTCAACTCGTTTCCAGCCGTACAGCCTCGACACGGTGCAGACCAGCGGCCCCTCAAAACCAAGCTGCCGTTTGGCCTCCTCGCGCGGGATCTCGATCTCGGGAATCTCGGTCAGCGCGTTGTGCACCACGCGAATCTTTTCCTCTCCAGCGCCCCAGCCGCGCACGAAAGCCCCCACGTACCCGCTGGGGACCACGACCACCGTCGCCAGCGCCGTGTACAGCCGCTGGATGAGTTGGAACGCCCGAATCAGCGGCCGGTGACGCGACCGCTGAAACTCCTCGATCCCGAGGGAGGTCATGCCGCGCCGGTGAGCGGACTCCCAGGCCCAGTCGCCCACGATTTTGAGCACGCGAGGCCGACCGGCGAGTAGGGCAGCCAGGGTCGATGGCGCCTCAATCCCGTTGATGTACACCACGTCCGACTGAAGCGCGGCTCTCCACGTATGCCACCAGACGAGGGCATAGCGCAGAGGAACCGGTGTGTTCCAGGAGACACGCACAAGTGGGAACGGTGGACGCACCTGACCTTCGGGATCGTCGGGGCAGACCACCGCGCGCACCGCGTGGCCGCGGTCATGCAGCGTCAACGCCAGGTTGTAGATGTGCGTCGCGGGTCCGCCGACCGTCGGCGGGAAGATGTTCGACACAAAGGTGATGCGCATCGCTCGGACGCTAGCACCGGCCGCAGCGGCGGACAACGGCACTGTCGAAGCAGGTCAGAAACCACCTGTCCTGCGGCTGAGAATTAGCTTCCCTGTGACGTGGCCCCGTTAGCTGTATGCGTTCCGTTGGTTCCCGGCTGAATCACGGGAAGTGGATCCCCCGTCACCACACCGCGGGCGCCGGTGAAGAGGTTCCACGACGAACCGCCCTCTTGCCAGATGGCATCACACCCGCGGCACAGTTTGTACTCGTCCAGCTTGCCGCTGACATGGGCCTCGCGAATTGCGCGATAGGCCGGATTGTTCCAGATGTCCAGCAGCGATTCGTCGGCCAGATTCCCCATGATCTGATCCTCGCCGAAGTCAGCGCAGCAGGATGGGACCTTTCCGTCCCAGTAGATCGCCATCGACTTCCAGAGCCAGTTGCAGGGGTAGTAATTGGGACCGTGCGGTCGGGCGGTGTAGAAGTCGGACGAATCCATCTGCCCTGCCCAGCCGTGCGCCCAAAACGTGTCCCACTCGTCCACCGGCAGTCCGTCAAAGCGCCGGCGGAAGTGATCCGGAATGACGGGCGCGGCGCCTTTCGGAAAGCTCGAATCCCAAAGCTGAATCACCTGCATAACAAAGTACGGCTTCGGACCGGAGCGTCGCTTTCTGGACTCGAGGAGGCGCAGGACTCGCTCCAGGGTGCGGTCGAATTGCGCACCCTTGCGCATGACCTCGTATTGCTCAGGTTCGCCGGAGTCAAAGCTGATTGTCAGCTTGCTCGGCGCGGCGTCCAGCAACTGCTCGATCTTTTCGTCGCGCAGCAGGGTCGCGTTCGTGTTGATGTGGGCAGCGATCCCGGCGCGCTCGCAGACTTCGATCATCTCGTAGATGTCTTTATGCATTAGCGACTCGCCGCGGAAGAACAGATTGGCTTCCTTCACTGACGGTCGCGCCTCGTCGATGATCTTGCGAAACAGGTCCATCTCCATGAAGCCATTGAACTCATTGGCGCCCACGCTCTGTGGACACATTGGGCAGCGGAGATTGCAGAAGCTGGTCGGCTCGATGTGCAGCTTGATCGGTCCGTACGGCAACTCTGTCGATCCGCGCATCCAGTGGTACGCAAACCGGCCCAGTGACGGCCTGAGGATCGCGCGGTGCCGCCGGTATTTGACCAGCAGGTCTTTCGCCTGGCTGATCGAATTCACGAGCTGGCGGCCTCCTCGCGTCTCGGTGGGATCGCGTCTTCCCACAGCATGTTGGGAATCCCGTCCTCGACTCTGTATCGATAGCCGCAGACCGTGCAGACGAGGAAGTCGCCCTTGATGCACAGCACGCCGTCATCACGCGGATGATCGTCGTTCACGCAGCGCAGGATCGACAGAAAGTCGTCTGGAATGAGCGGCGGCGCGGACGTCGCGTCCGAATCAGCCATTAGTGTCGCCTGCTCCCTTCTCTTGGAAGCTAGAGCATGAAATGTAGCGTGTCAAAGCTAATGAACAGCGCGGCGAACGCGCCAATCGCGAGGAATCGCACAGACCGGAGTCCGCGACTGGTCGGCCAGACATGGCCGCTCAGCCCAACCCAGGACCCCAGCGCGGCGAATTGCAGGACTAACAGCAGAACGACGACCCAAACGAGCATGCCGGGATAGGCAAGAAAGCTTTCGACAAGGCTGAACGACCAGAAATCCAGTCCGAGGCCGTTTTCGGGACGCGGCGGGATCGCATCGATCCCAAATCTGGACCATGGCGTGCGGCTCAGGGCGTCGGCCAACCAGTCCGTACGGTCGGGTGCCAACAGATTCACCGCGTCCGCCCGCAGGAGCCACGCGTGCGCCAGCAACGGCGAGAACTGGTACGCATAGAAAACGGCCGCAAAATCGCCCTCCGGCTGAATTGACGACCATGGCTGGTAGTCGGCGCCTCCGTAGATCGCCCCCTTCAGCGGGACCGCACCCGCGACCTGCTGTTGAAAAAGGTCGAGGTAGCCGGCGAAGTCCTTGGACACCCCCATGAATTGCACGCCGGCGCTCACCAGCACGACCCCGGCTAGTGCCACGCCCGGTAACCAGTGGCGCGCCCGCTCCGTGACCCTCTCGAACAGAGGAGCGCCAACGATCACGAGCAATGGCAGCGCGGGCACCAGGTAGCGCGGGCCCCAGGCGTTGCCGCCGTACCAGACCTGTTTTCGGCTATAGAGCAACGCATACGCTACGGGAATGGCCAGAAAAACGAGCGAACGCCAGCCATGCCGCCGGACAAACCAGGGGATCGCGGGCAGCGTCACGAGCAATAGTGGGTTGTACCAGAGCACACCCTTGCCCCAGCTCGTTATCAGCCCGCCGAGCCCCAGTCCAAACGGAAGTTCCAACCAGCCGCGCTGTAGCCCGCCGATCAGTTCGTGCACATACAAGAGGCGGAAATCAAACAGCGTGGCAGCGGCGACCAGTGCCGGCACCAGCACGACCAGAAACGGGGACAGAAACAAGAGGGCCGGCCGCACGGACTTTCGCAAGGTCTCGCCCCAAGTCCAGCCCGACCGCGCGCCCACCACCAAGCCAACCAGCAGGATTGGCACGGCGATGACGCTGACGTACTTGGTGAGCACCGCCGCAAACACCGCCAGCCCGGCCAGCGCCGCGTATCGCAGACGTTCAGTTGAGCCGTAGACAAGCGAGAGCCAGACGGACGTCAGCAGAAACGTCGTGACCAGCGGTTCGGAGAAGTCGAACTTCGCGTACGGCCACGCCATCGTGCCGACCGCGTAGGCAAGCGCACCGACGACGGCCACGCGCTCGCCATACCGCAGCCTCCGCAGAATCCGAAACACAAGCACGACACCGACGGCAGTGATAAACGCGTTGGCGGCAGCCACCCAGATGCGGCGAAAGAACTCGCGATTCTGGCGCTCGGACCAAACTCGCCCCACTCCCGGTCCGTCAATCCACGCTCCGTCGCGCGTGCGCAGAGCCAGACCGTCCACGTAGAAGTTGCCGTCCGGCTGCAGGTAGGTGATTCGCGCCGACGCGAGCTCGCGCGGCGGATCGAAGCGCCATGTCGCTCCGTAGTAGTAGGCACGAGCGTTGCCGATCTGGCGAGCGACGGGCGGCGGCTGCTCATGCTGAATCATGGCGCGCACGTCGCCGCGGTCATACGCCCACTCGGCCGTTTCGATGCCAACGCGAATCGGGTGCTCGCTTGTGCCGCCGGCGGCGTCGGTCAGGTGGAGCCGCGCGATCTCCGTGCCCTGGGCGAACTGGGCACTGAGTCCGCTGTGGGATAGCAGCGCCAGTGCGGTGTAGACGCCGGTCTCAATCCCCAGTTCGATCTCGCCCTGGACGTCGGGCACCGGCATGCCGCCGAGCGGCGGAAAGTTCACGAGCAGCACGTCGTGCTCGCCCAGCGGGATTCGGTCTCGTTGCGGAGCCGCCCTGGCGAGTGGCTCGGCCAGGGCAACGAGCGGAAGGAATGCCGTTGGCAGTCCTACGCCCCAGCGTGAGAAGTTTCTGTTTTGATCACGCAGATAAGCGTGACCGGGATCGACCATGACGCTCTTGGCCATTTCGAAGGCAAACGTGCCGTCGGCGCTGTAACCGCTGCCGTTTCGGGCAGCCCCCATGCTCAACGCATACAACGTGAATGTGAAGAGAAAGAGCAGGAGTGCTGGACGTGCCTGCCCCCAACGCATGAAACGCGCCGCGCCCGTCAAGGCGATGGCCGTCCGGGGATGTTGCTAGTCACCAATGAGCTCGGCTACGAGATCACTTAGCCGCGTTCGGAACGCCGATACGCTGAACCGCTCGCTCGATTTCCGGGCTCGGCGCGCCATGCCCGTCCGCAAGTCGAAGTCGCGTACCAGGTCCCAACTCCTCTCGCGGAGTTCGGCGGTTGAGGACCAGAGATACCCGTCCTGCCCGTCGCAAACCAATTCCGGGGGACCGCCCTGATTGAGCACCACCGGCACGGCCTCATTGGCCATGGCCTCAACCACGGAAATGCCGAAGTGCTCAAACTTGACCGGGTTACGTTCCACCCGCTCACCATATCCGGCGGCGTGCCAGTAGATTTGCGCTTCACCATAGAAGCGCTGCAAGTCGGCGAACGGCGCGTCAATCGCGAACTGGATCGGAAACCCCTCGGCACGCCTACGCAGATCGTCCGTATAAGCCAGGTCGATGTCACGCTGACTTTGGTGGCCGGCCAGCCGAAGCGTCCATCCCTCGAGACCGTCACGGCACATCCGTATGAACTGGTCGATCATCACTCCGTGCTTCTTTTCGTGCGTGCCGCGAAAGAAGCGTCCAACGCTGAGGATCGTTCGAGTTTTGGCCCTCGGACTTGCCCAGCTTGTGTCGACCGGTGGATAAAGCAGGGGTCCGCTGCGCCCCCAGTAGACCTCCATCCACGAGCGGCTGTACTCCGAGATTGGACAGATCAGGTCATACGTGTCGAGGTGCGCCAGTGAGTAGAACGCCGGCAGCCCTTCCAACCGCAGGCCGAGTTCGCGAAACATCCGGCGAAACAGCAATTCGTAGAGGAAGTGTCGCGGATGACGAACGCGCACGTCCGTGACGGCCAGCCCTACTTCGCGGTTATCGGCCCCGGCAATTCGATCGGTGGGGTTGAAGGTTGGCGACTCCAGTGTCAATTCAACACGGCCGTCGCGTACAAGCTGGCGGTCGACCTCGATCCTCCACGCCTCAAAAGCCCCGGGGCGCGGCGCGAACGAGCGCTCCGCAATAGTCGTTCCGTCCGCAAGACAGCGCACCGGCAGGTCGACATCAGGCCGAAAGTTGCCGGCCACGATTTCGATTGGGACGGGCCGACGACCACCGGGCACGCGCATGGTGATGCACGCGCGGTCAGTCGCGTAGCGAAACCAGCCGCGTCCAAGTTCCTGCACGTCATAGAACCCGTCACTCCATTCAGGCAGCAGCAGTTCACGTGTCAGGAAGCGACCAATGGCCTGGCGCAACCGCGCCGACCAACTGCGATCAATGGGCGACGGAAAGAGCACCAGCATGAGGCTGTGCGGCGCCGCCGACGGCTGGTTGGTCATAAACGACGCATTCACGAACAGGTCGTACTCACGCGTAACCTCGGCGAAACGATTGGGGGGCAGCGCCGGAATCACACGGATTCCAATCTGGTCCAGATCCAAGTGGAGCGCGTTGGCTAGTTCGTCCCGCCCGATCGGGCGGTGGGTGATGAGTTCGGTTTCGAACCGTTCGGCCAGAACCCGAGCCGCCATCACGGCGTGCCGTTCACCGCCGCCCTTCTGATGCAGCCAGCGGTTGTAGACCGCCGCCTTCATGACATCTCGATGAATGGGCGCAACTCGCGACCGTCCAGCGGGGCCAGGCGGGCTTCGATACCGCGTAGCTGCCAGGTCCGCGGCCCTGCGGTCGAGGCGTGGCTCAGCGCGCGCAGTCGCGCTACCGCAAGAAGCGCGGAATCCGCGTTACGCGTGGTGAACGCATGTCGCGCGTCGCCTGACGCGAATTTCAATGCGGCGGCAGCGTGCCTTGCAATCCACGATGGCGGAGCATTCTTGCCTAGCATCCGCAGCTTTCCGAACTCCACGTTTCGCACAAAATCAGGCGACCACTCCCGGCTCAGCGCGGCGTGCTCGTGGCGCACGACCGAGTCAGGCTCGTACCAGAATCGCCAGCCTCGACGCCGCGCGCGCCAGGCGAGGTCGGCATCCTCGTAGTACATAAAGATGCCAGCATCCAGAAAGCCCAAGGCCTCGAGCATGGTTCGCCGGTAGAGCACCGCCGCACCCTTGATCGCGAATACTTCCGACGGCGTGCTGTAGGTCGAATCGTCCCACGCCGACCACGGCACGCCAGCCAGCAGATGCGTACCGCGATCACGCATCGAGCCGTCGCCGAGCGGCGCGATGCCGGCGCATTCGATCGCCGGCCGTACGAGGCGATGTTGCAGATCGGCGCCCAACTCGAAATGCACGGTCGAGCGGGCGCTCGTCACCTGGGCCTCGCCAAGCAGGTTGTCGCCGGTATGAACGCGGATCGGCACGACCCCTCGACCATTACCCGCCGCCAGATCCAGGCGAAGCACAGTCGAGCCCGCGGCCACCGGCAAGGCGAGCTTGGCGCACGCCTCGGTCCAGCGAAACGGGTGACCGTCCTCGTTGACTTCGACGCCATAGGCCCCGTCGGTCACGTCAGCCTGACCGGCGCCCGCCTCAGCCCCATACAGCCTCACGCCCAGCCTGCGCGTATCCGGTGCCGGCGCTGCAAAAGTCGGGACGCGTAGTGTCACCGGCAGACGGTCGTGCAGATGCAGGAGCTTGGCTCCAACGCCGCCCGTCAGCGGATCGCAGTTAAGGCGCTCCACCAACGGCTCCAGCCAGTCCGGCTCAACCTCGGTGTCCGGATTCAGCAGCCCCAGATAGGGCTCGGCCGCACTGCGCAGCGCACGGTTGTTTCCCCGGGAGAACCCGAGATTCGCTCCATTTTCGATCAACTCGACCTGGGGGAACATTCGCTCAACACTCGCCGGAGAGCCGTCGGTGGATGCGTTGTCAACCACCGTGACCTGCAGATGGCGATAGCGAGTGGCCAGCAACCGCTCAAGGCAGTGCTCGATGCGACCGGCCCCATTGAAGTTGAGGACGACGATCCGGACCGGTGGCTGGTCCCTCGTCATTCCACCCGGATGGAGCGCACGGCAATGCCCAGAGGCCGAGTATCCGAATCCAGGCCGACGTCTGCGGGGATCAGTGCGTCGTCGACCTCGATCACGAGCTCGTGGGTTGTCGGCGCGGTGACGGGATCAAGTGGAATCACCAGATCCTCGAAGTCCATGCCGTGAAGCTGGAAGGTCGCAATGTGTCGCCCCCCGACGTGCACGCGGCCCTGCGCCTGGGCGCGTCCATGCAGCGGACGACAGGCAGACAAGACTAAGGCTCCCTGACCCACGTCCTGGCGCAGGTACGCCACGGCGCGCTGGCTGGTCCACCGCACGCGCGGCGGCCAGTCTTCGGCCGGGAACCAGCCCTCGCCCAGCCACTCGGCGTCGCGCGCGCCCATGGCCAACTCCTCGGGGGGTGGCGCCCAGAACGGACCGGCGGCCTCGGTAAGCATGTCCGGCTGCTCGATCGGGGAGGCCCCAGGCCGCAATTCGCCGTCAGGGGGAGCAACGGCAATCCGCCACTGCGACGGCACCACCGCCACGCCGCGCTGCGAGGACGTGGCCTTGCCAACGAAAATGGTCATGGCATCCGGCCACAAGTGGTAGGGATGCAGTCGATCGCTGGACGGCCAGGCGCCCAGCGACAATTGATAGCTCCCGGGTCCAAGCGGCAAGGGGCCCAGCGAGCACTCCACGCGCGTACGGCCCGGCTGCACCGCGGCTGGCCCGAGCGTGGCCGCCGTCGATGTCTCGTGCATGAGCAATCCGTCGCTACGCCGAACGGCGCAGCCGACCACAACATCGTCTAGGTAGGCGTCAGCCTCCAAATCCAATTGCAATCGAATGACCCCACCCGGCAAGAAGGCGTAGCTCTCCGTGCCGGTGGCGCCATCGGCGGCGGTCGCCGCGACGATTCGCAGCGTGTCGCCCCCCAGATTGGACGCCGGCTCGTCGCGCTCGGCCGCCGTCATGGTCGCGGCGCCCCGCATGTGCTGAAGATATTGCTGGATGACATCCCGCGGATCCCCCAGCGCCTGTATCTCGCCTCGGTCAATCCACAGCACGCGGTCGCAGAACCGGCGCACCTGGATCGGATCGTGCGACACGAAGATCAGCGTCCGGCCACGGGCCTTGATCTCCGCCAGAGCTTCATAGCACTTGGCCGTGAAGCGCGCGTCCCCAACGGCCAAGACCTCGTCGATTAGCAGGATGTCCGGGTCCACATTGATCGCAATAGAGAATCCAAGCCGCATGAACATGCCGGACGAGTAGTGGCGAACCGGCGTATCAATGAATCGGTGAAGTTCGGCAAACGCCACGATGCGGTCATAGAGTTGCCGCATTTCATTGCGCTCGATACCCAGGAACGATCCATTCAGAAAGATATTCTCGCGGCCCGTCAGGTCCGGGTGCATTCCCGCGCCCAGTTCGAGCAGGCCAAAGACCTTTCCGCGCGTTACCACGACGCCAGCCGTCGGTTCGATCGTGCGGGCCAGCAGCTTGAGAATGGTGGTCTTGCCCGATCCGTTAGGACCGATGATTCCCAGGGTCTCACCGGCAGCTACGTCCAGGTCGACTCCGTCGAGGGCCCAAAACTCCTCATGCTCAATCCGCCGACGACCGAGCAACGCCAGCGCCGCGCCCTGCCACGTGCGTGCGGCCTCGTGGCGAATTCGAAAGCGCTTGCGGACTCCGCGAAGCTCAATAGCCGTGGGCATTTAGACTCCTGTGGCACCACGCGTGCACAGCCGTCTCAAGAGCCTTGATTCGCTCCCGTGCGGCCGGCAATCGAACCAGAGGAACGCGCCATGAAACTGACGTTCGAGACGAAGCATGTCGAAGCCCAGCCCATGCTGGGAATCCGCACGACGAGTACGATGGACCAGCTCACGGAGGTCATAGGGTCGCTCTTTGGGGAGGTCTACGAGTACATCCACGAGAGCGGTCGGCAGCCGGCCGGGATGCCCTTTTCCCGCTACCACTCGATGGACGGGAACACTGTCGACCTTGAGTGCGGCATGCCGGTGGTGCCGGCATTGGAGGGCAGGGGCCGTGTTCACGCCGGTGAGTTGCCGGCCGGAACCGTGGCCACGGTCACGCACATGGGACCCTACGAGAACGGGATTATAACGCCTGCTTGACAACTCAAACTGAGCGCCCGTCGCACCTACCTTTGGCGAAAAGGGCTTTGGCAGGCTATTCATGGCGACGGGCGCTCGGTATCAAGTACCGCAAAAGCGGGATCATGTGCACACGCACACTTCCTACCTTGTCTAAAAGGCTTAGCTGACGAGATACCCGAGCTTCTTGTTCTGCCGTCGCAATCCACTGAGCGTGTACTGGTTTGATTTGAGCTTGTTACACGGCCCGCATAACAGAATCCGGTTCGTAATGTGGTTGAGTCCGCCGTCTGAGCGCGGCGTGTTGTGGTCAAGCTCCAAGTAGCGGGGATCGTCAAAGGCTCGGTCACAGCCCTGACAGCGTGAGCCTTGTTGCTTGAGAAGAAAGTCGTACATCTCCGCCCGTGTCCAGCGTTGCCCGTTTGGTTCTTTGATCCGTTCTTTGACACGAAGAAATGGCGCGGCGACTAAGCCGTCGTCCGTGCGTTCCGGCGGCTGATTGGTGAGCGTGACGTTGCCGAAGAGTCCGACTTCCCGCTCCATGCGTTCAATCCCGATCTTCGGCGTATCTTCCCAAATATCAATCCCGGCCCATTGACGGCCAAGGTGCTCGGCGGCGCTACAGGTCGTACACCCGCCAGCGAAGGGATCGAGGACGATATCGTTTTTATTAGAACTGGCTTCGATGATGCGCTTATAGAGAGCTAACGGCTTCTGGGTAGGGTAGCCGATACGTTCGGCAGAGCTTGCTTGCAAGCTATTGATATCAGTCCAGTAATCTTCCGGTAGTTTGCCTTGATCTAAATAATACTTATAATAGCGTGTTTCTCCTTTCGCATTCTTTGTTCCGTAAACCAATCGGTACGACCTACCATCATCGTCTGTTAGCAGCCTTCCTCCAAAACTTTCTTTACCTGATTTCATCGGTATACGTACTGCATCGCTATTAAAGGTGTACTCACGACCTTTACCATAAACCAATATACGATCATTCTTTCTTCCGAAATAACGCTTACTCTTCCCTCCATGAGAATAGCACCAGATAATTTCGTTGATGAAGCTTCTATGTAAGAAAACCGCGTCCATTACAGCTTTTAGATAATGACTCGCTGTAGGGTCGCAGTGAAGGTAAATACTCCCAGTTTCCTTCAATACTCGATGCATTGCTAAAAGCCGAACCGCCATAAAACACATATACGCACCCATTGCATCGCTATGGGCATATCGTGCGCTTTCAATCGCTTCGATCAATCGCGGATAATCATCGGTAAGCTCATCAATCCAGTCCTGATGGACATCTCGTTCCCACGACCATCGATCCTGAAAGCGTGCACCAGCCGCCAGCGAGTCCGGCGTCGCATGAAAGTCCCGCCCACGCTTGAACGGCGGATCAGTCGCAATCAAGTCCACCGTCTCAGAATCCATGCCCCGGAGGACCTCCAGATTATCCCCGCGAAACAACGTTCGATTTGCCCAATTCGGTTTAGGCATAGGCTGGTCCACCAGCGGTGAGTGCGCCGTATGTAAGTGATTTACCGACAAGCCTTTGAGCTATGCGCTCAAGCAGGGCAACCGTATCCAGTTCCCGCCAACTCTGCCGCGTTGCCATTTCGTTGATATAGCGGTGCACATGCTTCGGACTGAAATGGTGGAAGGTTCCATGAAACGCGCGCTTGAGCATGGCCCAGAATGACTCTATACCGTTCGTATGGGCTTCGCCGGCGACGTATTCCGAAACCGAGTGGCGTACAGCCACATGCTTCGGAAGAATCCTGTAGGCGCGGTTGCCGTCTGAGTAAACAAGCGCGTCACTAGCGACGTTTGCGGCTAACGCCTGTAGCAGATTGGCTTGATTCGGGCGAGCTATGACCGTGGCTCGAATCTCGCGGGTGCTTCGGTCACGAATGCCGACTATCGCCGTCAGCCTTCGGTGCTTTGGGCGGTTACGCGCCGTTCCTCCCAGATAGGCTTCGTCAATCTCAATCGGTCCACTGAGAAGCGCATCACCAGCTTCGAACGCTTGCCGGATACGGTGATTCAAGAACCATGCGGACTTCTGGGAAATCCCAAGATCACGGTGAAGTTTGAGACTTGAAACGCCCTTCAGGCTTGTTGCATTCAGGTACATCGCAAAGAGCCAAATTCGCAGCGGAAGCTGCGAGCGATACATCACCGTTCCCGTCTGAATACTGAAGTATTTCCGGCAGGGCTTGCACCACCAAGGCATCGGCTTAGCATTCGGAACTTCTTTGATCTCGCAGCCGTCGCAATGCGCACACCGGACGCCGTTCGGCCAGCGCTGCTTGATAAACCAAGCTTCGGCAGACTTTTCATCTGGAAACCGTTCGTGAAGCTCAAACAAACTGATCGTCTCCCGATGCCCGCGTCCCGGACTTCCCATCAATGGACTCCCGCATTCGATTGATAGATAAGTCTACAGGGTTTCCGGCGGCTTGTCAAGCGGGCGTTATAATCCCGTACGAGAATCTTCCGCAGACTTGGTCTGCGCTGACGGAGTGGATGGGATCGCAGGGACTCCGGCCCACGGGCTCGCCCTGGGAGGTCTACGTCACGGATCCTGGCGCCGAGCCGGACCAGTCGAAATGGCGTACTGACATTTTCTTTCCGCTGAGCTGAGTGAAGGCGCGAACGTACAACCCGGCCCCGTGGTGCACGGTTAGGGGAACGCGATGAAGGCAGCGTTGCCGCGGTAGGTCTCGAACGAGCCTGAACTACTCTCATCCGGGAGCCCGCATGCGCGCTAGAGTTCCTCGGCGAAGCGGCTCGCCAGCCGTCGGAACATCCACCACCCCACGCCAAGCAGCATGAGTGCGGTCACGATTGTCACCAACGTGTGCCGAATCGGCGGGAATCCCCACATGAAGGCATAGCGGTAGTCCGTCACGAGTGTCGCCATCGGATTGAGCATGAATACCCAGCGGTGAATGTCCAGACCGAACACGGTGTTGTTCGGCACAATGGACATGGCGTAGAAGATGGGCGTCAGAAAAAACCAGGCCAGCAGCCCCACTTCCACAATATGCTCGGTGTCCCGGAAGAAAACGTTTACCGTCGCCAGCAACAGTCCCAGCCCCAACACAAACACCAGGTGCAGCAACATCACCAGCGGCACCGCCAGCATGGTTCGCGATACCCCGACGCCGAACGGCAATGCCACCAGCCAGAACACGACATACGCCAGCACAAAGTTGATGAAGCTGGCCAGGACGGCACTCAGCGGCAAAAGCTCGCGCGGGAAGTAGACCTTCTTTATGAGAAGCGCGTTCGAGGTCACGCTGCGCATGGCCGTGGTGAGCGCATGCTGCGTGAACAACCAGGGAACGAGCGCGCTCAGGAGGAAGAATGGATAGCGCTCGATCGGATCAGACTTGGCCAGGACCTGAAACACCAGGGTGAAGACCCCCATCATCAGCAGGGGGTTGAGCAGGGCCCAGGCAAACCCAAGCACTGAGCCGCGGTACCGAACCTTCAGGTCGCGCGCAACCAGGTTGCGCAGCAAGTCTGCGTGCGCCAGCAGTTCGCGCGCGGCGTCTACGACGTGTCGGGCCGGGGCAAGTCGCCCCTTTGCAGCAACGGTGGCCATGAAAAAGCCCCCTTGACGCAGGGGCCAATCATTCTAGCGCGGGCCGGCGCGCGACGGCCGCCAGATACGCACCGTGCTACGCTACGGAGTCCGACAGGCGTTGGAGCCTGCGCAGCGCATGGAAATCACGTGGATCGGGGGCAGTTGCTTTCGATTCCGCGGACGCGACGGCGCGCTCGTCACCGACCCGCAGACCTCTGGGCGAAGACGTCGATCCACATTCCCCAAGGGTGACTTGATTGCCGTCACGAATCCTCAAGTCCCGCCGGGTACTGAGCGCCTCGTCCTTCCCAGTCACGCAGGCCATGCTCCTTATGTGGCCGCCGGCCCAGGCGAATACGACGTTTCCGGCGTGTATCTGCACGGGATCGCGGGTCCGCCGTCGCGCTCCGGCCATCCACGCCCCACCCTCTATGCCATGGACATCGACAGGGTCACTGTGGCTCTGATTCCCAGCCTAGCCGCCGAAATGACCAACGAGATGCTCGAGCAGCTTGGCACGGCACAGGTCTTGGTGATCAATGCCGATGACGGCATCGAACGCGTCGTAAACGTCGTCAGCCGCATTGAACCCAACATCGTCGTTCCGTATGGCCAGCCCGCCGGCGGCAGGGTGACCTGGATAGACGCGGCCAAAGCCCTGAGCGAATCAGAGCCCAACCCCGAGTCTTCCGTCAGCGTCTCGGTATCCAACCTTCCTGAGCCGGTAGCAACGCGCGTGCTGGCGCCGCGCGCCGCCTAATGTCCGCTGCCACCAATCGCGGCCCTCGCCGCGGGTCCGCGCGTAACCGAACCACATGAGTAGCGGCATGGCGCGAAAGTTCATTTTCGTTACGGGCGGCGTTCTCAGCGGCGTCGGCAAGGGCGTTAGCGTCGCCAGCATCGGTCGCCTGCTCAAGAGTCGCTCGCTCAAGGTCTCCGTGATGAAGCTGGATCCCTACATCAACGTGGACCCCGGCACCATGAGCCCTCTTCAGCACGGTGAAGTCTTCGTAACGGTGGACGGTGCCGAAACCGACCTCGACCTTGGGCATTACGAACGCTTCATCGACGAGAACCTCCGCGCGGTCAGCAACCTCACCACCGGCGGCGTTTACGACCGCGTCATCAGTCGCGAACGCCGCGGCGACTTCCTGGGCGGAACTATCCAGGTCATCCCCCACATCACCGACGAGATTAAGGCGCGCATTCACGACGTTGGTAAGACCCACGACGCTGACGTCGTGATCGTGGAAGTCGGCGGAACGGTCGGCGACATCGAGAACATCCCGTTCGTGGAAGCGCTCCGGCAGATGCGCCGCGAGGTCGGCAGCGAGAACGTGCTCTACGTACACGTGACGCTGGTTCCCCGGATTGGGGCCACCGGCGAACTGAAGACCAAACCAACCCAGCACAGCGTCACGCAGCTACGTGGACTCGGCATCCATCCAGACGTGGTCATCTGCCGGTCCGACGCACCCTTGCCGCTCGAGTTACGCGAAAAGATCGCCTTGTTCGCGGACATTGACGCACGCGCGGTGATCTCGAATATTGACGTGGACACCATTTATGAAGTGCCCCTGGCCCTCGAGGCGGCCGGCCTCGGCGTCTTCATTGCCGAACGCCTCCAGCTACCCGACGTTCGGCCGGACCTCGATGAGTGGCGAAGCATCGTCGCCGCGCTGCGGGAACCTCGACCGCAGCTCGAGGTCGCGATTGTCGGCAAATACGTTTCGCTAACCGACTCTTACCTCAGCGTGATCGAGGCCGTTCGGCATTCCGGGATCGCGCTTGGCATTGATCCGGTGATTCGCTGGGTCGATTCAGAGGACCTCGAAGACCGCGACCCGGCCGACCTGCTGGACGGGACGGCGGCTGTCATCGTCCCAGGTGGATTCGGGCCCCGCGGCATCGAGGGCAAAATCCAGGCCGCGCACTACGCGCGGGTGAACAAGGTTCCCTATCTCGGCCTCTGTCTGGGCATGCAGATCGCTGTTATTGAGTTCGCGCGCAAGGTCCTTGGCACCGACGACTGCGACAGTATCGAGTTCAACCCCGACACGCGACATCCGGTGATCCACCCGATGCCCGAGTACTACGATGTGTCCGAAATGGGCGGATCAATGCGACTGGGCCTCTGGCCATGCGAACTCGTGGAGGGAACACAAGTGCGTGCGGCGTACGGCGAAGCCTCGGTGCAGGAGCGTCACCGTCACCGCATGGAGTTCAATAACAAATACCGGCGGCTGCTCCGTGCCGAAGGCATGGCCTTCAGCGGACTCTCCCCGGACAGCAAACTGGTCGAAATCATCGAGTTCGAGAATCATCCCTGGTTCGTCGGCTCCCAGTTCCATCCCGAGTTCGCCTCGCGACCGAACCGCCCACACCCGCTCTTTACCGGCTTGCTTCGCGCCGCCATCCGTCACGCCGAAGGCCGCCACACAGTTCCTCTGCTGGACTTCAGACCCGAAGCCGTTACCTGACGGCCCCAAACCCAGAAACGCAGAGACCCATGCGATCCCACGCTGTCGCGCCGCCCAACAGGTGGCTGTCATGAGCACCGTCGCCGTCCTCGGCGCCCAGTGGGGCGACGAAGGTAAGGGCAAGGTCGTCGACCGCTTTGCCCAGCACGCCGAAATGGTCATCCGCTTCCAGGGGGGCAACAACGCCGGCCACACGGTCATCAACGATCAGGGCGCCTTTGCCCTGCACCTGGCGCCGTCCGGGATATTCAACCCCGATGTCACGAACATCCTTGGACCCGGCACCGTCATCAATCCCGCGGCCTTGTTGGATGAGCTCGAAGAACTCCAAACCCGAGCCAATCTCTCCTTCGAGAGATTCTGGATCGCTGAGCGCGCCCACGCCGTGATGCCCTACCACGTGGCCCTCGATGCCGCCGAAGAAGCTCAGCGCGGCGATCTGGCCCAGGGCACCACCCTCCGCGGCATCGGCCCGACCTATGCCGACAAGGCCGCCCGCTCCGGTGTGCGCATGGGAGACCTGCTGGATGCCGACTACCTGCAGGAGTGGCTGCCGGCAATCCTGGAACCCAAGAACAGGCTCCTGGAGAACGGTTACGGCGTGGCGCCGCAGGACCCGCAGGCGTTGATCGATCAGGCCCTGGAGTGGGGTGACGCGCTCGCCCCGCACATCGTGGACACCCTGCCGATCGTCAGCGAGGCGCTGGCCGAGGACCGTCGCATCCTGCTGGAAGGCCAGCTCGGCGTCATGCGCGATCTGGACTGGGGCCACTATCCCTACGTCACCTCGTCGAGTCCGTCAGCCGGTGGCGCCTGTGTCGGCGCCGGGATACCGCCGCGTGAACTCGACCAGGTATGGGGCGTCGCCAAAGCGTTTAGCTCGTCGGTGGGCGAAGGACCATTCCCTACCGAGCTTCTGGATGAGACGGGGGACCACCTGCGGGAAGTCGCCGGCGGGGAGTACGGCGCCTCCACCGGGCGCCCCCGACGTTGCGGCTGGTTCGACGCCGTCGCCGTCCGCACCGCGGCCGCGCTCAGCGGTATCGACTGCCTGGCGCTGACCAAGATCGACGCCCTCGATGGCCTGGAGCGCATCAGGGTGGCTGTGGCCTATGAACTGGACGGTAAACGTACTGAACTGGCGCCCGACACTCGTAAGTTCGACCGCGCCCGCCCGATCTACGAGGAGTTCCCAGGCTGGATGACCTCCACCGAAGGCACCAGCGATCTCGGCGACCTTCCGCCCAACGCCCGCAGCTACATCGAAGCCATCAGCCAGATCACCGGTATCCCCCTCGGCCTCATCGGCACCGGCCGCCACCGCGACGCCGCGATCATCCTCAAGGACCCGTTCGCGTCGGCCTAGGCCTGCCGCCGACGTTCGGTACGCTGGCAGCCACCAACTCGCGCCGGCGGAGACGAACCTATGGCCGCGGTATCCGAGGGCGTGCAAGCGCCTGACTTTCAACTCTCGTCCACGGAAGCCGAGCCCTTCTCGCTACTTGCTCGGCGAGGTCGCAGCAACCTAGTGCTCCTGTTCCTCGAAAACGCATCCGGTGGCACTGACACCGAGATCGCAACCTCGTTTCGCGATGCCAGTGACATCTTTCGGTCGGTACGGGGCACAGTCGTCGGGATCGCCAAGGCCGAACTTGACGAACTCAAGGCATTTCAGGCGGCGAATTCCCTGGCCTTTGAACTCCTCAGCGACGACGGATCCGTGGCCGCGGATTATGGCGTTCGTGTGCGGCAAGGCTTCGGCCCGTTCTCGCGTGAGCGCTTTCGCCGCAGCACCTTCCTGGTGGATCGCACAGGCGTCGTTCGCCGCATCTTCCGCGACGTGGATGCCAGGGAACACGTCAACGAAGTCCTCGCCGCACTCGACGAGGGCCTCTGACGGTCTGAGCCAGGCTCACGCGCTCCGCGCCAGCCAGACTGGCTACACTTCCCTATATGGGTACTACCTACTCGGCATCAGAAGCTAGGATCCAGTTCGCCGAAGTCCTCCGCCAGGTTCGCGAGGGGGAGACGGTCACGGTTTCGTACCGCGGAGAGCCTGTGGCCGAAATCCGACCGATCCAGGAGGAACCCCCGTCCACTGAAGCGCGTCTGGCGGATCTGGAGCGGCGCGGCGTGCTTATTCGGCCCAAGAATCCGCCCGCAAAGCTCAAACCGGTAGCTCACCGGCCGGGGGCCCTGCGGCGCTTTCTGTCCGAGCGTCACGGGTGAGCATTGCCTACGTCGACGCATCCGCGCTGGTCGCCATCGCCCTAGAGGAGCCAAGTGGGCGGCTGTTGCAAGTCGACTAGAAGGGTTCTCGACTCACCTCGCCTCGAATCTGCTTGAAGCCGAGGTGCGCGCGGCGTTCGCCCGAGAGCAGCTTGACTTTGATGCGAGCCTCCTTGCTGACATCGCTTGGGTGCTGCCGAGCCGACCGCTGACGGCCGAGATTGGGACCGTCCTTGAACTCGGCTACCTACGCGGGGCTGGTCTTTGGCACATCGCCACGGCTCTGTATGCCGCCGAGGCTCCAAGCCAAGTGGCATTCGTCACGCTTGACGAGCGTCAACGGTCCGTTGCTGCGGAACTCGGCTTTCAGGTCTAGGTCTTCGCCGTACGACCGAGTCCTGACCCCACCGCTTTATCAGTCTCGAACACCGGCTATAATCCTCCCAGCCTTTAATCCAGTCCAGCGAGGCGGAAAGGCTGCATCCTGCGGCGTGCCGCGGCTGGCGGACTAAGGGCCTTCCGGGCCCTTTCTTTTTGCCCGGGTCGCCATGGGAGGCAACGTGGCGGTCAACGGCGGTGCCGGCCGCTTGGTCATGTCGGCGGACGACTTGCGTCGGACGCTGACCCGTATCGCGCACGAAATCGTCGAGCGCAACCGCGGCGCCACCAACCTCGTCTTCGTGGGCGTCCCCCGCCCTGGACCCATCCTGGCCCGGCGCCTGGCTGAAGCCGTGGCATCGTTCGAAGCAGTGAACGTGCCCACCGGCGCCGTCGATATCTCGCTATACCGCGACGACCTCGTCAGCCGGGCGGCCACGCCGGCCATGCACCCAACCGACATCCCGGTGGACGTCACCGATCGCGACGTCGTCCTCATAGACGACGTGCTCCATACCGGTCGCTCCGCCCGCGCCGCGCTGGACGCCCTCACCGACTTCGGGCGGCCGCGCAGCATTCAACTGGCCGTTGTCGTGGATCGCGGACATCGCGAACTTCCCATTCGCGCCGACTACGCGGGCAAGAACATCCCCACCGCGCTCTACGAGAACGTGGAAGTCCGGTTGGAGGAGTTGGACGGCGAAGACGCGGTTCGCGTCGTCGCCAGGCCGGAGGTTGCCAATGCCGCTGCATCGTAGGCACTTGATTGACGTTGCCGACTTTTCGCGCGACGAGTTCGACACGGTCCTCGACACCGCCGTGTCCATGCGGCAGGTATTGGATCGGCCAATTCGGCGCGTGCCAACCCTGCGCGGCAAGTCGATCGTCAACATGTTTTTCGAGCCCAGCACGCGCACCCGGGTGTCGTTCGAGCTGGCCGGCAAGTCATTGAGCGCGGATGTCGTCAACGTCGCTGCTTCCGGCAGCAGCGTTGAAAAGGGCGAGTCGCTGGTCGACACCTTCCACACCATCCAGGCGCTCGGCGCCGACATGGTCATCATTCGCCATGCCTGCGCGGGCGTGCCCGACCTGGCCGCCCGTCACCTGGCCTGCGGCGTGGTAAACGCCGGCGACGGCCTGCGCGGCCACCCCAGCCAGGCCCTGCTGGACCTCTTTACCGTCCGCGAGCACGCCGGCGATCTGGAAGGGCTGAAGATGGTCATCGTGGGCGACATGCTTCACAGTCGGGTCGCCCGCTCCGACATCTGGGCCTTCGCGCGCATGGGCGCGCACGTCTATCTCAGCGGTCCACCCACCGTGCTGCCGCCGGACTTTGGCAACCTGCTCAACGGCGACGGCATGGTGCGCGTGGAATACGACTTGGATCGCGCCATCGAGGGTGCCGACGTGGTCATGGCCCTGCGCATCCAGAAGGAGCGCATGGCCGGCGGCTTGCTGCCCGACCTCCGCGAATACGCGCGCCGCTGGGGCATCACCCCCGCCCGCCTGAGCCGCGCCGACCGCCAGGTCCTGCTCATGCATCCCGGACCCATGAACCAGGGCATTGAAATCTCGTCCGACGTCGCTTACGGCGAGCAGTCGGTGATTACCGAACAGGTCGCCAACGGAGTGGCGGTCCGCATGGCCATCCTCTACCTCTTGCTGACGGGAGCGCACTGATGAGCCCCTATTCCGCCGCGCCGCCGCGCGAGATCCTGGCCGGCGTCTACCAGTGGACCGTGGCCTGGCACCGCTACACGCTGGAGTCCTACCTCGTTGAAACGGACGACGGCGTAATCGCCATCGATCCGCAGGACCTGTCACCCACCGCCCTTCAGGGCGTCCTGTCCCGCGTACGTCACGTCATCCTTACCAACCACTTCCACGAGCGGGCCGCAGCGATCTGGCGGCATCGGTTCGACGCCCCGGTCTGGGCGCCCAGCGGCGACGTCGGCGACCTGGAGACACTGACCCCTGACCACGTCTACTCGGCCGACACCGAGCTGCCTGGTGGCTTGCAAGCCATCGGGTTGGGCGGCATCAGTGCCGGTGAACATGCGCTGTTCACCCCCGAGAACCGCGGTGTCCTCTTTGTCGGAGACGCGCTCGGCACCACCAGCTATTGGACCCACGGCGAGGGCGAACTCGGCGCCCATCCGCGCATGCGCCCGCCGGCGCCGTTACAGATGCTTCTCGACCTTGACTTCACCAGCATCGCCGTCGGCCACGGCGAGCCAATCCTGGACCAGGCCAAGGTCGCCCTGGCCGCCTACCTGGAGTCCGCCGGTGGCCGCTGACGGGCCTCTGGTCATTCGCGGTGGGCGCGTGATCGACCCGTCGCAGCGCCTCGACCGAGTGGCCGATGTCGTGATCGAAAACGGCCGTGTGGCCGCCATCGATCCACCCGACGGCCAGCTTCCCCTGGGCGATCCGACCGTGGTCGATGCCCGCGGCTTGGTTGTCGCACCCGGATTCGTCGACATCCACACCCATCTCCGTGTGCCCGGGTTCGAGTACAAGGAGGATCTGGCCAGCGGCACGCGCGCGGCGGCGGCCGGCGGCTTCACCACCGTCTGTGCCATGCCTAACACCAGTCCGGTCATCGACTCGCGCAGCGTGGTGGAATACGTCCTGGAGCAGGCGGCTGCCGACGCGGTCGTGCACGTCCACGTCCTGGCCGCCATCAGCTTGGGACAGGCCGGCGGGCAACTGGTGGAAATGGGCGACCTCAGCGATGCGGGTGCCATCGGGTTCACCGACGACGGCATTCCCGTATCAAGCGCTAAGCTCATGCGGCACGCGCTGGAATACGCCGCGCAGCTCGGTCGACCCATCAGCAACCATGCCGAGGACCAGGCGCTCACCGCCGGCACCGCCATGCACGAAGGCCGAACGTCCATGCGGCTGGGTCTTCCCGGCACCCCTCGCCAGGCCGAGGAAATCATGCTGGCCCGCGATCTGTTGCTGGCTGAACTGACCGGCGGGCGCTACCACTGCATCCACGTTACCTCGGGCGGCTCGGTCGACTTCATCCGGCGCGCCAAGGACCGGGGCGCCAACGTCACTGCCGAAGTATCGCCACACCACCTGACGCTCACTGACGACCTGGTGGCTGGTCGCACCGAGCCCGTCAGCGCCGCGCTGGCCCCCTACGACGCCAACACCAAGGTCGCGCCGCCGCTTCGCGAGCAGCGTGACTGCGATGCCCTGCTCGCGGCGCTGCGCGACGGAACGATCGACTGCATCGCTACCGACCACGCCCCACACGCCCTGCACGACAAGGACCTTGAATTCGCCAACGCTGCTGTGGGCTTTACCGGTCTTGAGACCGCCCTACCTCTCGTGCTGACCTTGGTTCACGACGGCCGCCTGGATCTGGGCGAAGCTGTGCGCTACCTCACCGTCCAACCCGCGCGTTGCTACGAACTGCCCGGCGGAACTCTCCAGCCTGGCCAGCCAGCCGACATCACCATTTTCGATCCCGATGAGGAATTTGTGGTCGAACCGTCGCTGCTGCTGTCCAAGGGCAAGAACACGCCGCTGGCCGGCTTACCAATGCACGGCGTGGTGCATCGGACGTTCGTAGACGGCCTTGAAGTATTCAACCGCGCTTCGCTGGAGTCGGTAGGCGCGCGTGCCGGTTAGCGACTACGCCGTTCTCGCTCTGGAGACCGGCGACACGTTCTTCGGCTTCGCCTTCGGCGCGGAGGCGCCCGGCGCTGGCGAAGTCGTCTTCAACACAAGCATGACGGGCTATCAGGAGATTTCGACCGACGCTTCCTATCGCGGGCAAATCGTCGTGATGACCTATCCGCTCATAGACAACTACGGCGTCAACCCGGACGACGTGGAGTCACGCCGGCCCTGGATTTCTGCGCTGGCCGTCCGCGAACTCGCCCCCACCCACAGCAACTGGCGCCAGCAGAGCGACATGCACTCGTTCCTGGCTCAGCATGGAATCCCCGGCATCCAGGGCATTGACACGCGCGCCCTCACGCGCACCCTCCGCATCAAGGGCCATAAGCGCGGCGTTCTTCGCCGCGCCCCGGCCAGCGTTGCCAGGGGAATAGACCGCTTCACATGGATTCGCGGCCAGGCACCCGCCGCCTCGGCCTGGGCCGACCAGCAAGTGCGGGCCGCGAAACGTGTGCTCCCCTACAGCGAGCAGCGCTACGTGGCCGAGGTCACCACCCCTGACCGCCAGGTGGCTGGCCCTGTGCGCTGGGCCCCCTGGCCCACGCCGCCGCAACGCGCCGGCTCGCCGCGCATCGCGCTGCTGGACGTCGGCGTCAAGACCAACATCGTGCGCTCGCTCGTCAGCCGCGGCTGCCATGTGGATGTGCTGCCCTACGGGGCCAGCGCGCACGAAGTGGAGGCCACCGAACCCGACGGCGTTGTCGTCTGCAACGGCCCCGGCGACCCTGAGCAGGCCGAGCGGGCCATAGATACGGTTCGCGACCTGATCGGCCGCCGGCCTCTATTGGGTGTCTGCCTGGGGCACCAGATTCTCGGCCTGGCGATCGGCGCCACTACCAGCCGTCTCCCCTACGGTCACCGCGGCGCCAACCAGCCCATCAAGGACCTGGACACGGGCCGAGCCCACATCACCTCACAGAATCACGGGTTCCAGGTTGATGCGGCGTCTATTCCGCAGGACAGCGGATTTCGGGTCAGCCACGTCAACCTGAACGACGGTTCGGTCGAAGGCCTGGCGCACGACTCGCTGCCAGTCTTCTCGGTCCAATACCACCCGGAAGCCAGCCCCGGCCCTCAGGACAACCAGTACCTCTTCGATCGCTTCCTCGACCTCGTCGACGACAACCGCCGTTGATGACGCGATCCAACCTGTCTGCTTTGCCCCATGTCTGACCTCTCGTCGGTTCTCATCGTCGGCTCCGGCCCCATCGTCATTGGTCAGGCCGCTGAGTTTGACTACGCCGGTACGCAGGCCTGCAAGGCCATGCGGGAGGAAGGCGTCCGCTCGATCCTGATCAACTCAAACCCGGCCACGATCATGACCGACGAGGACATCGCCGACCGCGTCTACATCGAGCCGCTGACCGTTCCTCTCATCGAGCGTGTGATCGCTCGCGAACGTCCTGATGGCCTGCTGGCCTCGATGGGCGGCCAGACGGGACTCAACCTGGCGGTAGATCTGGCTGACGCCGGAATCCTCGAAAAGTACGGCGTGCGTGTCTTGGGCACGCCGATCGAGGCCGTCCGCGACGGCGAGGACCGCGAACGCTTCCGCGCCCTGATGCAGCGCATCGGCGAACCCGTACCCCAGAGTCGCACGGTCACTTCGCTGCCCGAGGCCTGGGAATTCGCCCAAACCTGCGGATTCCCGCTCATCATCCGCCCCGCCTACACCCTCGGCGGCAGCGGCGGCGGTGTCGCCTATCACGAGGACGAGTTCGAAGCCGTCGTCTCGCTCGGACTACAAACCAGTCCCATTCGCCAGGTGCTCATCGAGCGCTCGCTGATCGGCTGGAAGGAAGTCGAGTACGAGGTGATGCGCGACAGCGCCGACAACTGCATCACCGTCTGCAACATGGAGAACTTTGACCCGATGGGCGTCCACACCGGCGACTCCATCGTCTTCGCGCCGTCACAGACACTGAGCGACAAGGAGTACCAGATGCTCCGCAGCGCGTCGCTCAAGATCATCCGCGCCCTGGGCGTCGAGGGTGGCTGCAACATCCAATTCGGCCTGGACCCGGACTCATTCGACTACTTCGTGATCGAGGTCAATCCGCGGGTCAGCCGTTCATCCGCGCTTGCTTCCAAGGCCACGGGCTACCCCATCGCCCGCATCGCGGCCAAGATCGCGCTGGGCCGCCGACTGGACGACCTGCGCAATCCCATCACCCAGACCACGTCCGCGGCGTTCGAGCCGGCTCTGGACTACGTCGTGACCAAGATCCCTCGCTGGCCGTTCGACAAATTTGCTCGAGCCGACCGGCGCCTTGGCACGCAGATGAAAGCCACCGGCGAGGTCATGGCCATCGAACGCACGCTCGAGGCCTCCCTGAACAAGGCCGTGCGCGGCATGGAAAACGGTGGCCGCACGCTGCTATGGGAAGACCCCGAGTGGGCCTCCAACGATGCCGCCATCTGGTGGCGCATTGAGCACGCCCACGACGAACGGCTCTGGGCGGTCATGGCCGCCTTGCGACGTGGCGCAACGCCGGATGAGATCAACCGACGCTCCGGAATCGATCGTTTCTTCGTCGACAAGCTCGCCAACATCCTGTCCACCGAACGTCGATTGCTGGCCGAGCCACTGACAGCCGACTTGGTCTGGCACGCCAAGCGCCAGGGCTTCTCAGACGCCATGATTGCCTCGCTCGGCGATACGCTGCCCGAGCGTGTCCTCGAGCTGCGCGAAGCCGCCGGCATGCGGCCAACCTTCAAGATGGTGGACACCTGCGCGGCCGAGTTCGATGCCGCAACGCCCTACTTCTGGAGCACGTACGAGGCCGAAAACGAGGCGTCGACCAGCGGCCAGGCGGCGGCCGTGGTACTTGGCAGCGGTCCAATCCGCATCGGACAGGGCATTGAGTTCGACTACTGTTCCGTGCACTCGGCCTGGGCCCTTGAGGACGCCGGACGTGAAAGCGTGCTCATCAACTCCAACCCGGAAACGGTGAGCACCGACTTCGACACCTCGACCCGCCTCTACTTTGAAGCGCTGGACGAGGAGAGTGTGGCCGAGGTGCTACGCAATGAGGCCGCCAATGGCAGCGCCCCGCCGATCGTGACGCAATTTGGCGGACAGACGGCGATCAACCTGGCCGGACCCTTGTACAACGCCGGTTTCCAGATTGCAGGGAGCGGGGTCGCCGCCATCGATGAGGCCGAGAACCGCGACAAGTTCGACCGCTTCCTTGAGCGTCTCGGCATACTGCGTCCCCCAGGCGCGGCCGTCACTCGCATTCGCGACGCGCTAGACGTGGCCGATGGCCTCGGCTACCCGGTCGTCGCGCGACCCTCCTATGTGCTCGGCGGCCGCGCCATGCAGGTCGTCGATGATCGCGCCGAACTCGAACGCTATATCGAGAAAGTCACCCAGCCGTCACCCGAACACCCCGTCCTCATCGACAAGTACTTGCAGGGCCGCGAGGTCGAGGTGGACGCGATCTGCGACGGCCAGGACTCCTTGATCCCGGGAATCATGGAGCACATCGAACGCGCCGGCGTGCATTCCGGCGACAGTTTCGCCGTGTACCCGCCCGTCAGCGTCAGTCCCGATGAAGAGGCCGTACTTCTCGACTACACCCAGCGCATCTGCGCCGGCCTGCGCGTCCGTGGACTCGTCAACATCCAGTACGTGCTCTTCGGCGGTCAGGTCTACGTGCTTGAGGTGAACCCGCGCGCCAGCCGCACCGTCCCCTTCCTCAGCAAGGCCACCGGCGTTCCGATGGTCAAGCTGGCTACTCGCATGATGTTTAACGCAACCCTGGCCGATCTGGGCTACGAGCCTGGCCTTGTGCCGTCGCGCCCGCTGTACGCGGTCAAGGCCCCCGTCTTCTCCACTGGCAAGCTCTCCGGCGTCGACACGTACCTCGGCCCGGAAATGAAGTCCACCGGCGAAGTCATGGGCGTGGACGCGACGTTTCCCTCCGCACTCCACAAGGCCATGATCGCCTCCGGCATCGACGTGCCGGCCAGCGGCGATCTGCTCGTGTCTATCGCGGACCGCGACAAGGCTGAGGCCGCACCCATCATCGCCGACTTCGCCGACCTGGGATTCGGCCTGTTAGCCACTGACGGAACCGCCACCTTTATCGAGTCCCGCCTGCAGCTATCGGTGCGCCGCGTGGGCAAGATGCGCGGCGGCAGTCCGAATGTGGAGGATTTCATCCGTGAAGGCCGTGCGGCGCTGGTGATCAACACGCTCACCGGACGCCGCGAGGCCATCCAGGACGGCCACTACATGCGACGCGCCGCCGCCGAGACTCGCACCCCTTGCCTGACCTCCCTGGACACGGCGCGCGCGCTCGCCGACGCCTTGCGCCGGGCCCGCGGCGAGTTCGACGTGCGGACGATCGACGAATACCGCATGTCCCCCGCATGACGCGACGGATCGAATCCGCCCGCGTCCTGCGCAACACGCGAATCACCGACCGACTCTGGTGGTGCGAATACGAAGCGCCCCTCATCGCCGCCAGCGCCCGCCCCGGCCAGTTCGCGCACGTCGTTTGTAGCGCGCCGGATCAGTTCGATCCGTTGCTTCGCCGACCGCTCAGCTTCAGCCGCATCGATCGCGACTCCGGACGGGTCGCCTTCCTCATCGACACCGTCGGCCGCGGCACGGCCTGGCTGGTGGATCAGCCGGTCGGGACCGAGATCGACATGCTGGGCCCCCTGGGCGGGAGCTTCGCCTTTCAACCAGACCGCGCACGGGCGCTCATGGTTGGCGGAGGCATCGGCCTGGCTCCCCTCATTGCGCTGGCCGACCTTGCGCCGGCCCAGGGCGTGCAAGTGCGCCTGCTCGCCGGCGGACGCGATGCCCATCAAGTCACGCCGCGAGAGTGGCTCCACTCCAACGTCGAGTACCACGTCGCCACCGATGACGGCGCCCTCGGCCATCATGGCTTCGTCACCGACTTGGTCCCGGACCACTTCGCCTGGTGCGACCAGATCTTCGTCTGCGGCCCCACGCCCATGATGCGCGCCATGGCCGATCTCACCGACGACTTAACGGCTACCCACGGCCCACGCCCCGCTTTCACCTCGCTTGAGGCCCGCATGGGCTGCGCCATGGGCGTCTGCTATTCCTGCGTTGTCCAAACCACCACCGGTCCCCAACGCGTCTGCCACGACGGCCCTGTCTTTCCCCAGGCAACCCTCACCTGGATTTGGGACCACGCCCCCACGGGGCATTTCCACGTTCCTGGCTAGCTGCGAACGACCTGTCGCCTCCACATTGGCTCTTGCTGGCTTTCCGATGGCGTCTTGCCGCTGGCCTCACTCGGCACGATTCGATTCTTACGCGCGGCCTTGTTCGGCTTCGAGCCAACACTCACGCCGCTGCAATCGACTCACCAATCGTGCAATGCAGCCGTGGGCTAACTCCCGTTCCACGAATCCTTGCCCGTCGCCTAATTCGCAGATCGAGTATGGAACCGTCGCTCTGCCTGGAGCCCTTTGCACGCGTCGTAGCCCCGAGGATTAGCCGGACATCGCACCGGAAACGCGTCCATTGCGCCGGGATTGTCGCCAGTGTCGACACCGCGTCCTGATTCCCCATACTCCTTCCTCAAGATTTGAGAATCGAGCTTGGCTGGACCAGCGTCAGCGTGCTGGCCTTACAAGGCTCGCCTGGTGAAGTAGTGCCTTTGGCCACAAAAAGCGACGCCCTGAGTCACGTTAAAGAAGCGCCAAGACTCAGTTGCACTTTACATAGTGATGTAGCAGACTTGCACCGTGCTCGAGCCTTCGCATCGTCATTAGGAGGACGATTGATGAAGCTTAAGGAAGTCGTGTCGGGTAGCGAATGGGCAAGCCGCCCGCAGCGCATGCGGCGCGTGAGCCCGGAAATCAGGGAAATCGTTCGCGCGGCCGGACGCAGCAAGGCCGGCGAGTGGACGGTCGTCACCCTGACCGATGACGAAAAGAAGCGGCAGCCCACGCTACGCGGCCGGATCCAGGCGGCCGCCGTCCAGGCAGGCTTCAAGGTGAAGTTTGAAATGCGCAACGGCGATCTGGGAGTTCAGAAGGAAGGCTAGTCGCCTGCGCTAAACGAAAGGCCGCGCCTCGGGCGCGGCCTTTCGTTTTAGGCGCGAGTTACTGAAGACACACGTCAGGCATTCCGCCAGAGTTTGCCCATCGCCCGCACACGCACAAGCCGCGACTCGTCGAACGCCGGCAGTTCAAAACCGAGAGGCTGCGGCGGTCCGTCAATGCCGAGTGACGCCTGCACGTCAGGCCTCGTGTAGTACGCGTTGTAAGTCTGCTTCACAAGCTCGGAAAACGCCTCGGGATCGTCGTTCTCTACCTGTCGTAGTATGCCCACCCGCCCCTCGGAGTCGAGTTCCGCGAACGGTGTCTCCTCGGCCGCGGCTTCGACTGCACGCAGCGCGGTAAGCACGGGACGCCGCAACAGTGGTCGCTCGGCAAGGTAGGCGTCAACCGTCAACGCCGCGCCTAGCGCCCCGGCCGCCGCCAAGTCGCCGTGTGCCGGCACCAGTTCGTCCTGAACCAGCGTCAGCAGCGCAAGTTCCTCTGGCGTAAGGATGCGCGCCGTCATGCCGCTACCTCTCGATAATTTCGGCCCAGCCAGTCGGCGCATCGCAGTGCGACAGCTTGAATGGTGCTCGTTGGATTTACGGCGGCGGACGTTGTAAAGGTACTGCCGTCGATAACGAATAGGTTCGGGCACTCGTGCGCTTGGCCCCAGCCATTGATCACCGAACGCTCGGGATCGTCGCCCATCCGGCACGTTCCCATCAGGTGCCAGCCGGACTCCTGCACCAGCGGGTCAACCAGGATCTCCACGGCGCCCGCGGCTTCGAAGAGTTCGCGGGCACGCGCGATGCTGAATTCAAGCATGCGTTGTGTGTTCTCGCCAACGCGATACTCGACCCGCGGGGCCGGAATACCGTGCGCGTCGGTCAACCCAGGATCCAGCGTGACCCGATTCTCCGGTTCCGGGAGGTCTTCCAGCATGACGGAAGTCGTCATCGTGTGTGCGTAGCGCGATCGTAATGCCTCGTGGTGCTCGCTGCCCCACGGGACGGGATGCCCAAGGATGCCCCCATTGGCAACCGAGAGCGGCCCGACGTTTCGACTGAGCTGGAGTTCAAAACCTCGCACAAAGCCTCGCGCCAGGTCGGTTTCGTAAAACTCCTGGCAGTTCATCAGGCCACCAATCGGACCACGCTGTCCGTTGACGACTTCCTGGAACACACCACTCACAAGTGCAACGGGATGAAACATCAAATAAGCGCCGACGATGCCGGAATCGTTCGCCAGGCCGTTTGGGAAGCGCGCCGAGGTTGAGTTGAGCAGAAGACGTGGCGTTCCCACTCCGTTCGCGGCCATGACAACGACGCCGGCCGTATGGCTACGGCGCACGCCCTGGTCGTCGTAGTAGAGGGCGCCCGTAGCTCGCCCGGCGCGGTCCACCGTAATCTGTTCAACGCGGGCGTGCGTGATCAGTTGCACCCCCTGGGCCAGGGCCTTCGGCCAGTACGTCACGTGCGCGCTGGACATGGCCCCAATGGGGCACCCAATGTCACACGGCCCGCAGCAGTTACAGGGCGACCGGTTCTCGCCGAACGGCTCGGAAATCAGCGCGTTGTCGCACGGCCACCAGTGCCAGCCCAGCTTCTCCAGGCCGCGGAGATACGCCTCACATCCGGCATCAAATGCCAGCGGCGGCGTCTGCCGCGGACTGCGCGACGGATTGCCGGGATCGCCCGCCAAACCCGATACGCCCACCATCGAATCGTTGAGATCGTAATAGGGTTCCAGGTCCCAGTACGTAAACGGCCAGTCGTCGGCCACGCCGTCCAGCGTGCGCACGCGAAAGTCGGATGGCCGCATTCGCGGAAAGTGCCCGCTCCAGTGCACCGTACTGCCACCCACCGCGTTGACCATCAGCGGATAAATCGGCGTCCCGCTGTTGTTGATGGGGTAGTCCTCGGCCCAGCCGCGCACATTCGGATCCTTGGCGAACGATGTCTGCCGGGCGAGTTCGTAGTCGGGTCGGCTGTGCGCGTAGTCCGAGGGCTCGACCCAGCGGCCTTGTTCCAGGCACGTGACGCGCAGTCCCCGGCGCGAAAGCGACCAGGCCGCCGCGGCGCCAGAGGCGCCGGCGCCAACGATCAGGACATCGGAATCAAATTCCGGCGCAGCCATCGCATCGTCATCCAGGCTCGATCGCGTGAAGCATACGAGCCGCGCGCCCGCGCGTCAGTCCTTGATCGTCAGCCCGCCAAACAGCACGGTGCCTCGGATGCTGACCGTCGCCTCGTCCTCGGCGCCTGAGTCGTCGCGTTTGTCGTCAACGCCCCCAAACAAGGCCACAACGTCGTTGTGGACGGTCCAGTCCTCCGGTACCCGCAGTTCCACGCCGCCGAACATGCACGTCACGTCAATGACCGCCGGCGGCCGCTCGACGCGGGCCCTACGCAGGTCGTATTCAGCCCCGCCAAACAGCGTCGTCGTCTGCAAGCCGGCGAACGGTCCATCCACTTGGTCATTCACGCTGTTGAACACAGCCACGTGATTCAATCCGCTGCCGGACCTGCGGGCTGCCCCACCGCCAGCGAACGACGCCCGCGTGGCGATAAGCAGAACGCCCGCGACGATGATGAGCACCGGCCATACGGCCCCGCGAACGACGTCCGGAACCCCGTCGAGAACCGAGAGTTGAACGGCGATCCCCAGGGCAATCAGAATCCAGGGACCTATTGAGCCGCGAAACCCACTACGAACCAAAGCCCAAAGGCCCAGGACGATAAGGAGCGATGGCGCGTATTCCCAGGGGCTGAAGTCGCCGAGCCCCAGGTTGGCCAGGAGCAGCAGCACTCCGACCGCCACCACAATCAAGCCCACGAGAACCCGACTCGAACCGCCGATGCTCATTGGCCCCTCCGCCAGCGCACGATTCCGCTAGGCCGCCGTGCCCGCCATCCGGATGAAGTCAAGGATGGGTTCGGATTCAATTCCATCGGTGCGTTTCCGGATCGATGGACGACGACGGGACCGACTCCAGTTCTTCCCAGAGTTCGTCGGGAATCTCGAACGCGGCCAGGACCAGCGTCTTTTCAATGCGGTCGGGCCGGCTGGCGCCCACGATCGTCGAGACGATGCGCGGATCCTTCAGCGAAAACTGCAGCGCGGCCGCGGCCAGCGGAATCCCGTAGCGATCACAGATTGCTTGCAGTCGCCGCGCCCGCGCCACCATCTCGGACGACGCGGCCTGGTAGGCGTACCGCGGATACGACTCGGGGCCGCGCGACAGGATGCCGCTCCCGTAGGGCGCCGCGTTCAGCACGGCCACGTTGCGCATGGCCGCAATCTCCAACAGCGGTTCGGCCGAGCGGTTCAACAGCGTGTAACGGTTGTGCGTGACGACCACTTCGAAGCAGCCGGTCTCGACGTAGCGGATTTCCTGGTCGATCGGGCCGCCGGCAACGCCCAGGTGCTCGATCAGCCCCTCCGCCTTCAAGTCAAGCAGCACCTCCAGCGGGCCGCCGGGCGCGGTGATGGCGTCAAAGGTCGAATGCTCCGGATCGTGCAGGTGCAGGAGTTGCAGACGGTCCAGTCCCAGCAGGTCCAGGCTCCGCTCAACCGAACGGCGCATCTGCGCCCCGCTGAAGTCGCCGGTCGTCAGGTCGCGGTCGGCCTTGGTTCCTACAACGTAGCCATCGGGAATCCCGCCGTGCTCGCGTAGGACGATGCCGATCCGCCGCTCGCTTTCGCCGTCTCCGTACGACGCCGCGGTATCGATAAAGTTGATCGAACTGGCCAGCGTCTCTCGCACGGCCGCCAGCGCGTCCTCCTCCGCCACCGAGTAGGCAAAGGTCTCCGGCATGTCCCCAAGCGCCGCGGTGCCGATGCACAACGGCGTAACCCGCAGCCCGGTCGTGCCCAGCGTGCGCAACGAGAAATAGTCGCCGGGCTCCGCCATTACGGCGGACCCGGAAGAGGCGATCGCGAATCGCGGTCGGCTTGACGGCGCTCGCGCCCGGGAGTCGTTCGGCGACCCTCGATAACTTCCATCGCAATCAACACAGTTGTGTACGCCTCGCTGGCCACGTGACCGTCATCGCTGGCGAACGACGACGGCAATCGCGAGTAGTCGCCGGCGGCCATCTGATCGATACGCCGCCGCAGCCAGCTTCGCAGACGTTCCCAGGACTCGCCAGCACTATCGCTGGGCATGATGCGCCTCCGACTCGATGGCGTCGGCCGCCTCCGTGTGCCGCCGAACGAACGCTTTGGCCAGGACCGTGGCGCCTTCCACATCGTCCGGCTCCAGTTCCCCGTCCAGCACCAGGTCCAATAGGTACTGCTTGATCGGCTTGATCCACACGCCCGGCGGGCGGTCGAACAGCTCCATGAGCGCATGACCGTCCAGGGGCGAGTCCAGCGCAGCCACGTCGCGCTCGGCCTGCAAGTGCTCGCAACGGGCTTCCAACTCGGCCACCCGCGCCAGCCCAGCCTCGATCCGCCGCGGCCGATAGCTGGTGATGTCGGCGCGGGACAAGGCGATCAACGCGTCGAGATCCTCGCCGGCTTCGAGGATGAACCGCCGAACGGCGCCATCCGTCCATCCAGGCTCGTAGGCATTGGCGCGCATGTGGAGCCTGACGATGTGCGTCACTCGATCCGTCAACAGTCCGTCGAACTTGAGCCGGCGCAGGATTCGCCGCGCCATGCGCGCACCCACTTCCTCGTGCCCGAAGAAGCGGATGCGCCGGTTGCGGATGGACTTGGTCTGCGGCTTGCCGACGTCGTGCAGCAGCGCGGCCCAGCGGATCTCAGGTTCGGCCCGCGTCGTCGACAGGACACGCATCGTGTGGGCAAACACGTCCTTGTGTTGCCGCCGCTCTTCCTGTTCGGTCTGCTGCAGGGGAATCAGCTCCGGCATCACCAGGCCAAGCACCCCGATTTCCAGGAGCGTGACCAGTGCGCGGCCTGGCTCCCGTGCCAGTAGCGTCAGGTTGAGTTCAGCCCCGATGCGCTCGGCGCTGACGTGGCGGAGCTCGCCCGCCGTGCGCCGTGCCGCCGCCAGCGTGCCCGGTTCGATGTCGAATTCCAGTTGTGACGCAAAGCGCACGCAGCGCAAGACCCGCAGTGGATCCTCCCGGAAGCGGTCGTCCGCGGTGCCGACGGCGCGAATCCGCCTGGCAACCAGGTCGGCCAATCCGCCATGCGGATCCATGATGCGCCCGCTCAGCACATCCTGCGCCATGGCGTTTATCGTGAAGTCGCGCCTGCTGAGATCGGCCTCCAGGGAATCGCCGAACTCGACGTCAGGCTTGCGCGATCCGGGACGGTAGGACTCCGCGCGAAATGTCGTGATTTCGACGGGGCCGGTTTCAAAGACGGCCCCGATAGTCCCGAATCGCTCGCCGACCGTGTAGATGCTCGAGGCGCCTGCTCGACGCGCCAGCACTTTGACCCGATCGGGACGCGCGCCGGTCGTGAAGTCCAGGTCGTTTGAGGTTCGCCCGATGATGCGATCGCGGACTGGCCCACCAACGAGGTAGAGATCGAAGCCAGCCTGTCGAAAAATGCGCGCGAGGCGCCCGGTGGGATTCATGAGATTGAGACGTCGCCCGGTTTAGGCGGTGCGCGAGATTGGCCAGTGCAGGCGCCGCAGCGCGCCAGGCGCCGCACGTAGCGATGTTACACGCTCGCCCAGCCGATCCCGAATCTCCCGCCGACCTCCAACCAGGCGCCGCACCCCGATATCGGCTACAAAGGCCAGCAGGGCGATAGTCAGCCACTGCGCCCAGTCAAGCCGGGTACCGCCGTCGCCGCGCAGTGCCAGCGCGGCCAGATCCCCGCTGGACTCAACGGTCACCCCGCCCGTCAACTCGGCTGCCCGCCGCAGCACGCGGTGGTCCGGCGCGATGTGGCCAACTTCCGCCCCGACCGGAATTACGAGGCCGGAGCTGGCCGCCCGCTCCGTGCCACCATCGTCACGCTGGGTGACCAGGACCTCGTACACCCCGGGGGCCAATCTGTCCACGCTGCCCTGGTAACGGCCGGGTCCTACCTGCACGGCGGTCAGGGCCTGGCGGGTGCCCTGCGGGCCAACCAGGGTCACACTTGTCTTGAGTTGGTTCAGAAACCGCCCGGACGCGTCCACCGCGTCGACCTCAATCACCGCAACGCCGTCCGCGTGGGTCGCCTGGACCCGAGGACTATCGCCGACACCGCCCGTCAACGGGCTGACCCACTGAACCGCCTGGCGCAGGAACGGGGCAAAGCCGTCCCAGCCAAGCCACACTTCCGCCCAGTCCGATCCCGCGTCGGACGTCCAGGCAATGGCGCGACCCCGACCGTATTGCCACTGCGCCAGGATCGGATCGTTGTTGTCGGAACTCAGCACGATTTCGGCCGTGGGCTTGGCTCGGGTCCGAACGTAGCCACGCAGGTCCGGGAGCTCTTGCCCGGCCAGGCTCCCGCTGAATACCGGGCTTGGCGCATCCATCCGCGGCTGGAATTCGCGTTCCACCACCGCAAACTCGCCCGCCGTCAGCGTTTCCTGGGTCAGGACACGCGGTATCGAGCGCGGGTCCGGGACGTAGTAATAGCGGCCGTTTCCGATTTGCGCGATGCGCTCTAGCAATTCCTGGTCGGATTGCTGACCGACCGCGATCGCCGACACCGTAATGTCTCGGCGACGCAGCGAGCGCGTCAGGCCGTCAAAGTCGCCGTAGTGGGCGCGGCCGTCGGTCAGCAGCACCACGTGCTTGACCGACGCGCTGACTTGGTCCAGGCGAGACCTCGCGAAGAACATCGCCCGTGCCAGATCGGTGGATGTCCCCATCTGAATCCCGCGAATGCGGTTGATTGCCGTCCCCACGTCCGCCGCCGAGGTCAATTCGCGGGGCGGCACCACCCACTGCGAGTCGATGTCGAACGTCATCACGCCCAGGATGTCGCCCTCTTCCAGCAGGTCCACCGCGTCCACGGCCGCCTCGATGGCCATGTCGATCTTGGCGGCCCCTTCGCTCGCGCCCTCGGCCATGCTTGACGATCGGTCGATGACCAGCACCAAAGCCAGGCGCGGCTCCGGCGTCTCCTCCGTCGGGTCCGACCACACGGGTAATGCCTCATCCAGGGCCGTGCCCTCGTAGTCGCCGGCGGCAAAGCTGTCGGGTCCCCCCAGGACCACTAGTCCGCGACCGCCCGCCACATGCGCGCGCAACGCTTCAAGCGCGTCGGGCTCGAACGCTTCGGCCGGCACATTGGACACCACAACAGCCTCGAACTGCGTGAGATCGACACTGCCAAGCGCACTGGGGGCGACATCCCGCACCTCAAAGTCTGCGGCCCGTAGCGCCGCCCGGACCTGGGACGTCTCGCCAATCGTCAGCACTCGACCGGGCTCGGCCACGCGTATGAACGCCTCGGCCACGTTATTGGCCAGCCTCGGGTCAGCGTCCTCAAGAAGCTCGGCCCGCAGTCGGTGAAACCCGGGAGCAAGTCCTCCCAACTCCACCCCGTAGGTGCGCGTCCCTGTGGCGACGACGATGGGACCGTCGCTGATCAGGCGTTCACTGTCCCAGAGGCGCAGGCGCGCCGTGGTACGCCGCTGCGAGGCAATGCGTACGCGCGCCTGGAGGGCCGTGCCGCTGTGGACGATGTCCGGGACTTCAACCGCCTGAACCACGAGATCGGCGCCGCGAGTGGCCGCGGCCGGGATGACCGACATCGGCACGCCCCGCGCGGCGGCCGTCTGAACAGCCGACTCGAATCCCGGTCCGGCGCCCGCACCGTCGGAAATCAGCACCAGTTGGCCGCCCGCGACGGGGTCGAGCAGGCCCAGCGCGGTCAGAATCCCCGCCTCGTAGTTGCTGTCGCGTCCCGGCAGGTCGGAGCGCAAGGGCGGGGCCTCCTCCAGGCGCTGCGGCGCGGCCAGCACCGCGGTGCTGGCGCCAAACTGCACGGCCCCCACCGGCGCGTCCGCCCCAAACGCATGAACGAAGGCGTCAATGACTCCGTGGGCATTCGCGCGCTCGGCCAGGAGCATGCTATCGGACGTATCCACCACAAAGACCGTGGCAGGGCGGGTATCGCGTCCGATAGCAAAACCGGCCAGGGCCAGAACCATTGCGGTCAGGCCAATCAGCCTCAGCAAGGTCGCCAGTCCCAGCCGGATCCGGGAGAGACGCGTGACGCTGCGCGACGTCACCCAGATGGCGACGGGCAGCGCCGCCAGCAGAATGAGCAACCATGGACGTTCCAGGACCACGGGTCAGCGAACTCCCCGGACGCGATGGAAAATCCACCACTCGACCAACACCAGCATCAGCGCCAGAACGGCCACCCACGGCCACAGTTCAAGCTGGTCCTGGATCCGCTGGGCCGAGTCGACTGTTGCGCTCGGCCCCGCCGAAGCCCCGCCTCGCACCGTACGAGTCGCTAGCCCGGGGGCAAACTCGACCGAGGTCTGGGCCATCAGTTCCTGACCCACGAACTGGCGAACCGTATAGACCCCAGGAACCGTCACTTCAAGGACCGCAGGCTCCGGCACCATAAACTCAGTCGAGTCCCCGCCCGGATTCGTCACGGCGACTCGATCGGCCCTTGGATGCGGGACGAGCCGGGCCGGTCGCCCCGGTTCCAGGTCCGCCCCGTCCGGCAATGGCGCAAATGGATCGGCCCAACGCACCACATTGGACCAGAACACCGGAAACCAGGGCGCTTGCGTTACCCCGGGGCCGGCCACGTCGAATCCGACCACGGCGGTGCGGCGACCATAAGCAACCCCGTGCGCGAGCAAAGCGCGGTCGCCCACGCTCAGGTCCACCTGCGCCCACGGAGGCACCGAATATGTCACGTCCGAGTCGGACACCAGGTCGCCAACGTCGATCGATTTCAGGAGCGGGCTGTCTGCTACCGCCAATGGACGCGTGTCGGCATTGATCGGCGAATCCAGGCCAAGGGCCGGCATGGCCCGAGGCTGGACGAAAACGGCGGAGGCGGACGGCAGAAACTCGGGCGTGAACCCCTGGAACACGTAGAAGTCCGCGGACGAGTTCGCCTGGTCGAACGAATCCACGGCAATGGCCTGCGCCGTCACCGCGGGCACGGCTTGCAGCGCCCGGACGATTGGCCAGGGTTCGTTGCCGACCACCACAACCGACAGCTCTGACGGCTCGGCCAGCGAGGCAAACGCCAGGTCGTCGGCCGGCAGACCGTCATCGGGCGCGCGAACTTCGGCCTGGTAGCCCGGCGCCGCCGGCAGGTTGTCGAACACCAGGATCTCGCGCGCCCCGGCGGCCAAGTCGATCGCCCTGCTCGTCGGTGAGCCGCGACCCGCCGCTACCAGCACCTCGGCCACGGCGTCTGTGATTCCGTCGTTTCGGACCGCGACCACGCCCTGCACGGCATCTGGCGTATCGAGGCGTCGCCTAACCTGGAATGACGCCAGCGCGACGTTCGGCGCGGGCTCACCCACCACGACCGTCCGGACCCCGGCATACACGGGATTCGAGGCCTCGGCCGGCGCCCGATCCGTAAAGAGCGCCACGATGCCCCCCGCCGCCGGACTCGCCAGCGAGCGCGCCATGTCCAGCGCCGCGTCCAGCCGTCCGTGCGAAGCTTCGGCTTGTATCCCACTGAGCAATCGGGTCACTTCGGCGCGATCGCTGGTCTGCGCCGCAAGCGTTCGCGGAACAGCGCCGGCCGTTATCAGCGACAGGCGCCGGTCGTCGTCGAGCGAATTCACAAACGCGGTGGCCTCGTCGCGGGCCTGCTCGATTCGCGGTGTCCCGGCTCCGTCGGCCATGGCCATCGACGCCGAAACGTCCATAACGATCGCGACCGGAGGACCCAGTTCGACCGTTGCCAGGCGCTCGGGCCGCGCCAGCGCCAGCGCAAACACCACCACAGCCAGCAACTGGAGCAGAAGCACGGAGTGCCGGCGCAGCCAGGCCAGCCAGGTGTCGTCGGCCCGAGCGCGAATCGTTCGCCGCCAGACGAACAGCGAGGCCACCACGATGCGCTCACGGCGCGGACGCAGCAGGAAAAACGCCAGCACCGCCAGGGTCAGCCCCGCCCAGGCGAAGGCCAGCGGCGCCGCCCAGGTCACGCCAGCGTTCCGTGCTCGCGCAGCCGCCGCAGCACGATGTCCTCCACCGGCCAGTTCGACCGGATCGGCACATAGCGCACGTGCCGGCGATGACAGAAGCGCTGCAAGTCGCTGGTCCAGTCGCCGATCGCCTGGCGGTACGCGCGCAGCAGATCCCCGTCGCCAAGCACTTCCAGCGCGTCGCCGCGCTCGGCGTCGACGAGTTCCACCTCATCGTCAAAAACCGGATTGACGAATTCGTCGTCAAGCACGTGGATCACCGTCACCTCGTGACCCCGCTGGGCAAGCGACCCTATTGCCCGCGGAGCGTCGGGAGCCAGGAGATCGGAAGCCAGCACCGCAACTCCGTGCGGGAGAGCCCGGGCGTTATACGCGGTAACCGCACGCGAAAGCCCCGTCTCACCTGACGGTCGCTGTCGATCCAGGAACTCGAACAAGCGGGCGACGTAGGCCTCTCCTTGCCGCGGAGCGAACGTCTCGCCCAGGTCGTTCCCCAGCGCCGCCCCCGCAACGACGTCGAGGCTGGCCAGGGCCGTCCACCCCAGCGCGGCCAGCACGGCCTGCGCGGCTTCCAGTTTCGCCGGCGCGCCGGACGCCATCGATCCGCTGACGTCCAGCAGCAGGTGCACCACCAGCGTCTCTTCCGACTCCCGGACCTTGACGAACAACTCGTCGGTACGGGCGTAGATGTTCCAGTCGATCTGGCGGTAGTCGTCGCCCGGGCTGTAGGACCGGTGATCGGCGAATTCCAGTGATGAGCCGGTCGCCCGGCTGCGCCGCCCTCCCGTGTGCAGGTGCCCGTGCGGACGCTGGGAAACCAGCGAGAGGTTGGCCAGCTTGGCCCGCAGCGCCGCGTCGGGCGCAAACGCCGGCAGCGCGGCGCCGGCGCTGCGCTCAGTCACCTGCTCGGCGGGTTGACATCAGGATGGCGTCCAGGATCTGCTCGGCCTGGACGGCGTCGGCCTCGGCCTCGAAATTCAGCAGCAGCCGGTGACGCATCGCCGGGCGGGCCGCGGCCCGAATATCGTCGAATCCCACGTTGTACCGCCCATCCAGCATCGCGTAGACCTTGGCCGCCAGCACCATGGCCTGGGCCGCCCGTGGCGAGCAGCCGTAGCGCACGTATTGGCGGGTCAGCTCGTGGGCGGTCGGATCCTCCGGATGGGTGGACTTGACCAGGTCCACCACATAGCTCCCCACGTGCGGGGCAATCGCCACGCGCCGCGCAAACGCTCCCATCGCCAGCAGGTCGTCGCCGGTCGCCACTCGAGTCACCTCGGGCTGGGCCGCCCCGGTGGTCCGAGCCAGGATCTCGCTCAAGTCCTCTGCCGTGGGGTAGTCCACGACCAGCTTGAACATGAACCTGTCCACCTGGGCTTCGGGCAGCGGATAGGTGCCTTCCATCTCGATGGGGTTCTGCGTCGCCATCACGAAGAAGGGCGGGTCCAGGACGTAAACCTCTCGCGCCACGCTGACCTGGCGCTCCTGCATGGCTTCCAGTAGCGCCGCCTGGGTCTTTGGCGTGGCCCGGTTGATTTCGTCGGCCAGCACCAGGTTCGCGAACACCGGCCCCGGCTCGAATCGAAACGTCCGCTGCCCGTCCGTCCCGTCCATCACCACGTTCGTGCCGGTGATGTCGGCCGGCATCAGGTCGGGCGTGAACTGAATTCGACTGAAGCGCAGGTCAATGGCCCGGCCGAGCGCGCGCACCAATTCGGTCTTGCCCAGCCCCGGCACGCCCTCGATCAGCACGTTGCCGCCGGCGATCAGACAGACCACCGTATCCCGCACAATCTCGCGCTGGCCGACGATCAGTTTTCCAACCTCGTCGACGATCGCGGCGGCCTGGTCGCGGTATGTGCGCGCGAGTTGCTCGGTCGCCTCGGACCCGTTCACGGCGGTGGTCATGGCTCGCTGAAGTAACGATCCAGCATTGGCAGCATATCGAGTGGAACATTCCGGGCCACGTCCGGCCGCCCAACCGCGAATCCGCGGTCGCCGGCCGAGGCCTCGAATCCTGACGATCCGCCGGGTCCAAGTTCCAGAACCGGACGCTCGACCACCTCAGCGCCCTCCTCGGTCGGCTTGATTTCAACGACCTCGAGTTTGCCGTCCACATTGAGCCGCTGTTCCGGTGCCAGGGTTTCCAGCGTGCCCTCCAGCGCCTGTCCGCTCGCTACGGAGTCTCCGCCGCCCAGCGATCCGGCGTTGCCCTCCGCACTCGCATCCGCACTCGCATCCGCACTCGCATCCGCCGCCGCCGCTGCCGCGGCGGCCGCCGCGTCCCCGAGCGAATCCCCCTCGGCTCCAGGTAGGCCGTCCCCGCCCAACGCCTCGGCCTCGGCGAGTTGTCGCGCCAACTGATCGAGTTGCGCTTCGAGTCCTCTGTCGGCCTGGACCGTGGCCCCAACGGTTTCGATCTCCTGGGCCAGTTGCGAGAGTGCGCTGCGGGCGTCGGCCAGTTGCCCGGCTTCCAGCGCGTCGGCCGCCGCCCGCAACTGGTTCGCCAGTCCCTCGTCCAGGCCCTCGGCGCGTTCCGACGCTTCCCTCAATCCGTCCGCCAGCTCATCCATGCGCGTGCTGTTCATGCCGGAGATTTGCTCGCCCAGTTCGCGCGCTTCGCCCGCGGCGGCCTGGAAATCGCCGCTGTCCAGAGCTCGGCCGAGACGCCGCCCCTCGGCTGTCCGTCGCATCGCCTCACCGGCCGCCTCGGCGGCCAGCGCCGCGGGCGCGGCCTCGGGATCCCGCTGGCGTTCCAGTTCGGCCATCGCCGCTCGAATCTGGTCGATCTGTGCCAGCACGGCCGGATCCGCGAGCGCGGGCGCCGCGCCGTCGCCCGCCGTACCCAGGCTCTCCGCCAGCGCCGAATGCGGCGCTGGTTCACCCAGGCGAGGCAGTACGTCTGTGGTCGCGGCCAGCATGCCAAGAGCCAGAGCCGCGGCGGCGACGGCCACGACTCCCAGGTCGGCGCGGGGCACTCGATATGGAAACGCAAGTGAAGGATTGACGGCTTCCAGGGCTTGAATCGCATCACGGCGCTGCAATTCACGCATGCGCTCGTCGGCTCGCGAGCCCGCTACTACCGTGGAAAGGCGCTCGAACATGGCCAATCGTCGGTCGTAGGCCAGCGCCGCGGCCAGCGGCGGCGGCGCCACCAGGGCCCGCGCCACCAACGCAACCACCGGAATCATGGCCACGCCCAGGACCAAGATGATGACGAAGCGAGGCAGTCCCAATGCGGCGGCGCCCAGAACCAGGAGCAGCGCGAGGCCAAAGCTGATCGTCAGGACGCGCGGCGCCGATTTCAGCGTTCGGTAGCGCTGCCAGCGCCGGGCCAGGGGAATCAGGCGCTGCCCGAACGCGTCGGGACCGTACGCCGTCGCCCGAAAGGCCGGCCACGATCCGCCGCGGGGATTCAGGGGCGCAAGCTCAAGTCGCATCAGACCGCACGGCGGGCCTACGCGGCCCCGCTGAGCTTCCTGGCAATACGCATGCCGGACGCAGTTCGCCGGTTCCAAAGCCCCGGAGTCCCGTCGCCGGACCGCTGAGGGGTCGCAATGAGCAACGAGAGTCGGGACTCCCCGTGGTTCATTCGGCTCATCACGCGTCGTCTTTCCATGATCGGGCCGCCGCCATCAAGTCTCGCGCCACCCGCCGACCCGCCGTTGTGGTTGCTCCGCTCATGGCCGCGATCTCCTCGACGACCCGCTGGCCGTCAACCCGCGAGACATCGGTCCTCGTGTGGCCATCGGCGTCCGATTTCGCCACAACGAAATGCGCATCGCCGAACGCTGCCACCGGCGCCAGGTGCGTGATGCAGAGCACTTGGCGCCACTCGGCCAGCGCCGCCAGCTTCTGTCCAACAATGTCACCGGCCCTCGGGCCAACGCCGACGTCGATCTCGTCAAAGACCAGCGTAGGCGTCTCATCAACCCGCGCCAGCACGACCTTGAGTCCCAGCAGGATTCGGGACCGTTCGCCTTCCGACGCCACGTCGGCCAGTGGCCGTCGCGGCTGGCCGCTGTTCACGCTCAGGAGAAAGTCCACGTGATCGATGCCGGACTCATCAAACGCAACTGGTCCCGGCTCACCCTCCACCGGCAGGCCGTCCGCGTCGGCCTGCCGCCGCAACCTGACCTCGAACTCGGCGGACGCCATGTTCAGGTCGGCCAGCTGGACGGCGATCGCGCCCGCCAGTTCCCCGGCCGCCCGCACGCGCTCCGCCGAAAGTGCCGCGACGGCCGGAATCAGGCGGGCCCTAAGCCCGGCGGCCTGCTCGCGCAGAGCTTCGACCCGGGCGTCCCCGCGATCCAGCTCATCCAGCCGCTCGCGCGCCGACGCGCCGTAGGCAATGACGTCAGCCGCCGTGTCCCCGTACTTGCGAATAAGCGATTCGATCTGGTTCAGTCGCTCGTCGATCTGTCCCAGACGCGCCGGATCGGCCACCACGTTCTCCGCATACGACTGAAACGTCAGAGCCAGGTCGGTCGCCAGCTCCTGTAGTTGCGCGGCCTGCTCGGCCACTGATCGCACGCCCGGATCCAGCGCCGCCATTTCCTCGGCCGCTGCACGGGTCGATCCGAATATGTCGGGCGCCGGATCCAGCGTCTCGCCCTGCAGCTGAGCCGCGGCTTGGCTGGCCAGGCCTCGCAACCGCTCCGCATTGGCCAGCACCAGCCGATCCGCCCGCAGCCGCTCATCCTCACCCGCCGTGAGGCCTGCCGCTGCAATTTCCTCGACCTGGAACGTCAGCAGATCGATCTCGCGCGCGGTTTCCCTTGCATTGCGCTGAAGCTCGTCCGCTTCGCGACACGTCGCCCGTAGTTCGCGTACCAGGTCGGCCGCCGCTTCGCGCTCCGGAATCAATCCGGCGAAACGGTCCAGGTATTCGAGCTGCTGTGAGCGGCGAAAGAGCGACTGGTGCTCGCTCGGCCCGTGCATGTCAACCAGCGTTCGTCCCACCTCCGCCAGCGCGCGGACCGGGACGGCGCGCCCGTTGATGCGCGCGGTCGAACGTCCGGCCGCGCGGACTTCGCGCGACAGGGTCAGCGACTCGTCGACCTCCGCGCCGTATGAATCCAGGACGGCCACGGCCTGACCCGGCGTGGCGTCAAACACGGCCTCGACATAGGCATGCCGCGCTCCCGGGCGAATATCCGCGGGATGCGCCCGGCGCCCCAGCACCAGCGCCATGGCGTCGATCAGGATCGACTTTCCCGCGCCCGTCTCCCCGGTAAGAACGTTCAGCCCGGGTTCCAGTTCAAGATCAACGGCATCGATCAGCGCAAAGTCGCGAACGCTGACGTGCCTCAGCACGCGCGTTTAGCCGGATCCGTGAACAGGTCGCGGCATCTCCCGCGGAACGCGCCAGCGCATCTTTTCGGCCAGCGTGGCGTAGAAGTAGTCGCTCTCGCGCAACCGCGCGAAGCGCGCCAGGTGCTCGGACGCCTCGCACACCACCCGATCGCCGGAGGCCAGCAATTGATCGGTCTGACCGTCAATCGAGAGTGTCGCCTCGTGCGTGGTGAAGGTCGTCAGTTCCACGCGCTCGTCGTGGCCCACCACGATCGAGTTCGCGGGCGTCAGGAACGGAACCAGCGGCGTCATCACCAGGTCCCGCACTTTCGGATGCAACACCGGTCCGCCGGCCGCCTGCACATACCCCGTCGTACCCGTCGGGGTAGCCACGATCACGCCGTCCGAGGTGTACGTCGTCAGCACGACGCCGTTGATACGCACCTCGATCTCGACGACGCGCGCCATCCGCCCTCGACCGACCACCACGTCGCCCGCGGCAAGACCCGAGGCAACCACGCCGTTGACATCGTGGTGCGTCCAGTCGATCAGGACGCGTTCTTCGATCCAGTAGCCGCCGTCGAGCACGTCGTCGAGACGTTCATCGAATTCGTCCGGTGAGAACTCGGTCAGGAATCCCAGTCGTCCGTAGTTGACGCCCAGGCAGATAGCTCGATGTGGAGCCGCGGCGCGCGCCGCCCGCAGCAGCGTGCCGTCGCCCCCAAATGTGACGACCAATTGGGCGCCCGCCAGATCGCCGGGCCGCTCGGTGATCTCCCACGACGATACGCACCACGCGTCCAGGCCTAGACATTGGAGCCGGTGCTGGGTGCGTTGCGCGTGGGCGACGGATGCGGCAATGCGCGGCTGAAACAGCAGGGCAACCCGCATCAGCCACTCACGTCATCGCCGTCGCATCCATCATAGTCGCTGCCTCTGCCCCGCTGATTCGGCCACGGCCCCCGGGTAGCGGGACACTTTGGACGTTCCCTTCACTCTGGAGCGGGCCGCCGTCTTTCTCCCTCTCCTGGGGGAGAGGGTTGGGGTGAGGGGTCTTCCGGGCACTCAAAGCTCAAAGTGACCCACCACCGGTCCCCGCAGCAGCACGAAGGTCTCCTGGTTGCCCTCGCCCCCGGAAAGCGCGCTGGCCTCGGAAGCGGCCACGCATATTCCCCGTCGCGCCGCCCAGGCAATGAAGTCGAGCAGCACCGCATTCCGATCGCTCGGCTCCTTGATGACTCCGTCCCGCGGCACGCGGCGTCCCGGCAGCTCGAACTGCGGCTTGAGCAGAACCAGGGCCCAGCGAGCGTCCGGCGTCGCGGCCAGCACCGCCGGCAAGACATCGCGGAGTCGAACAAAGGAAACGTCGACCACCACGACGTCGGGCGACGGATCGAGCGGCGGAAGGTCACGCGCGTCGGTGGACTCCAGCACCCGGACCCTGGCGTCGCCCCGCAAACTCGGCGCGAGTTGATCACGACCCACGTCCACCGCCGTGACACGCCGCGCGCCCGCTTGCAGAAGGCAGTCCGTAAACCCTCCGGTCGATGCCCCCACGTCCAGGGCGATGCTCCCGTCCACTCCAAGCCCGAAGTGCGCGAGGGCCGCGGCCAGCTTTCGTCCGCCCCGGCTCACGTACTCAGGTGCTTGCCCCCTCAGCACGACCTGCGCGTCGACGCTGACGCGCCGCCCCGGCCGCTCCTCAACGTGGCCGGCCAGGAGCACCTCGCCATCCCTGACCAGTTGCCGGGCTGAGCTACGGCTCCGCGCCAGGCCGCGGCGCACCAGCAGGTGGTCGAGACGCAGGCGGCGACCAGCGGCCTGATCGCCCACGTCAGTCGGTAAGCGTGCCCTTGGTGCTGGGCACCGCGCCGGCCCGGCGCGGATCGAGCGCCGTGGCTTGGTCCAGGGCCCTCGCAAGCGCCTTGAACACGGCTTCGGCCTTGTGGTGATCGTCGTCGCCGGCCAGCACGCGCACGTGAATCGCCGCGCCCATGTGCCGCGCCAGGGACCCGACGATGTGCGGCAGCAGGCTGGTTTCCAGGTCCCCGATGCGATCCTGCTTGAACTCGCCGTCGAAGGCGGCGTAATCGCGTCCGGCCAAGTCGACCGCCACCTGCGCCAGCGCCTCGTCCATCGGCACCGTGGCATCTCCCATGCGCTGGATGCCCTGACGGTCGCCCAGTGCGTCGCTGAACGCCCGGCCAAGCACGATCGCAACGTCTTCGGCGGTGTGGTGTGCGTCGATGTGAAGGTCGCCCACCGCGTTCACCTCGATGTCGAACAGGCCGTGGCGAGCCAGCTGCGCCAGCATGTGATCCAGGAATCCAACGCCGGTGCCGCCGCCGAAGTCGCCGGCGCCGTCAATGGCGACGGTCGCCTCAACCTTGGTCTCGGACGTGGCGCGCGCAACGCTGGCGCGGCGTTCAGCCATGCAAATCTCGCCTCGCTAGGGATCGCGGCATTGTAGTCACGTCTAAGCCCGGCGTTCGGCGGCCCTGGCGTGGCCCTCCAGACCCTCGGCCCGCGCCAGGCGCGCCGCCGCCGGGGCCAATGCCGCCGCTCGGTCCGCCGAAAGGCGCACGACCGACACCGTCTTCAGGAACGACCGCACGCCAACCGGCGAGGCGAAACGGGCCGTACCGCCGGTCGGCATGATGTGGCTTGGCCCCGCCACGTAATCGCCCAGCACCTCGGGCGAGGCGCTGCCCAGGAACACCCCGCCGGCATGCCGCACCAGCGGCAGCAGCGCCTCCGGATCCTCCACCAGCAGGCACAGGTGCTCCGGCCCGTACTCATTGGATAGTTCGACCGCCTGGGCCAGGTCCTCCACGACACCAACGCCGCCGCGCTGCTCGAAACTGTCCCAGGCCACGTCCGCACGCGGGAGCGTGGCGAGCTGTATCTCGACCTCGCGCGCCACCTCGGCTGCGATGCCTGGGTCGGATGTCAGGGCAATTGGACTGGCCGGCCCTCCGTGCTCCGCCTGCGCAATCAGGTCGGCGGCCACTTCCGCGGCGTCGGCCGCGGCATCGGCAATGACCAGCGTCTCGGTCGGGCCGGGCAACAGGTCCACGCCCACCACCCCGTAGAGCGCCCGCGTCGCCAGCATCACCCACGCGTTGCCTGGAGCCACGATCACATCGCAACGCGGCACGCTCGCCGTACCCAGCGCCAGCGCCGCGATTGCCTGGGCGCCGCCCAGACCAAACACCCGGTCCACCCCCGCCACTTCGGCCGCCGCCGCAAGTGCCGGGGCAATGCCCTCCGCCCGCACCGGCGTCGTGACCACGGTCTCGCCCACGCCCGCCACGCGGGCCGGCACGGCGGCCATCAGCAGGCTCGAAACCAGCGGCGCCGCCTGTCCTGGCACGTGCAGACCCGCGCGGTCCACCGGGATCCACTGCTGGCCGGCGCCCAACGCTGGAAGGTCGAACCCGGCTGGCATCTCGCGCTCGTGGTAGTCGCGAATCCGCTCCGCCGCCAGCTCGATGTCCCCTCGCAGCTCCGGATCGATCCGGCGGCTCGCGTCGGCAAGCTCCGCTGGCCCGATCTCGAAGGTCGTCCCGACGTGGTCGCCCAGCGCCGCGGCAATCCGCCGCACGGCGTCATCGCCCTCGTCCCGAACCTCGCGAATGACGCGCTCCACGAACGCCTGAGGCGTGAGCGTCTCGCCGAACACGCTCGATGCCGCCGCAACCGCGGACTCGTCGATCGTCACCAGTTCGGGCGACCGCGCCAGCAGCGTCCGCCGCACCTGCTCGGCCCCGCGCACGATCCGCACGCCGCGCTCGCTCGACTGAACCGCTGAGCCGGACATCGACAAGGTCTACGCCTGCCGGCGCGGCGTGCGTCGGTCGTGGCTGTCGACGATGATCGTCACCGGTCCGGCGTTCACCAGCGCCACCTCCATCTCGGCCTGGAATACGCCGCTCCGAACCGGTACGCCGCGAGCCGTCAGTGCCTCTCCCAGGTCGTCGATAAGCTTGGCGGCCCGATCGGGCGCCTCCGCGCCAATAAAGCTCGGACGCCGCCCCTTCCGTGTGTCGGCGATCAATGTGAACTGCGACACCAGCAATACCTCGCCGCCGGTGTCCAGAACCGACAGGTTCATCCGCCCCGCATCGTCGGCCAGCACGCGCAGGTTCGCGACTTTGTCGGCCAGGTAGGTCACGTCCGCATCCTCGTCGCCGCGAGCCACCCCGGCCAGCACCACGAGTCCGGGACCGATCGAGGCGTGCTCGCAACCGTCGATCTGAACCGAGGCCTTCGTGACGCGCTGGACGACCGCTCGCATTACCGAAGCTCCAGAATGCGACCGGAGGACCGGCTAGTTGGAACTGCCGCCGGAGCCTGAGGCCTTGTCGGACCCGCCCGCCGACGCCCCGGCCTTGGCCCCGCCGTCGGTCGCGCTCCCGTTGCTCTTGGCCCCGTCGGACTTGACCGGCTTGGCGTCGGACTTCTCCGGCGGCTTGCCGTCGTCCTTGAACTTCTTCCGTTCCGACGCGGATCGGCTGTCGGTCGCGTACCAGCCGCTGCCCTTGAAGATGATCCCGGCCGGGTGAAATACCTTCTTCAGCTTGCCCCCGCATGCCTCGCAACTCGTCAGCGGCGCGTCGCTGAAGCTCTGAAAAACCTCAACCCGATTGCCACAGTCCGAACACTCGTATTCGTAGGTCGGCAAGAGTCCACTTCTCCCGGCGATAAGGGATCGGCGCCAACTGAATCGATGGGCGCCGGACTCGAGTATACGGAGACCTACGCCGCGGTAGTGCCCCACTCCGAGTTGCGCCGATCCTTCCGCCGTGTCGCCGCGTCGATCACCGTGCTCCTCACCTGCCTCGACCACGCGTCCGATGACATCCATGGCCCTCCGGCGTTCAGTGAATCGGTCGTGATGCCCAACTTTGTCAGGACGCTCTTGGCACCGTAGGTTCTTGTGTACCTGGGACACGAGCGCGCTGAAAGGGTGGCCATGGATCCCGGCAGCCCGGTGGAACACGAGAAGTACGTTGACCAGGCGGCAATGGACGCCATTCGGCGCGAGATTGCGGCGTATGACGAAATGCGGGCCGAACTCGAGGCGGAACATCTGGGCAAGTGGGTGATCGTGCGCAACCGGGAGCTGGTGGACATCTACGAAACCTTCGAAGACGCAGCGGAGGCCGCAATTGACAGGTTTGGCGGCGGGCCGTACCACATTCGAGAGGTGGGAGATGAGCGCGTTCGCCAGCTGCCGCCAGCGCTGGCGTTCGGGTTGCTCTAGTGCCGTCCGTCGAGTGTGGTATCTCCGGGTCCCCGTCGGGTCTGTGGGCGTAAGGTCCGATCATTCGGGTCGCGATCGGACGTCCCGCGGACACGGAGCGCTCCCATTCCTCGCTGGCCCTGATTGACACCGGCGCTCGCGAAAGCGCGATCGACGTCAAGCTCGCGTTCGACGCGAGACTTCAAATCGTGGATATACGTTCCTACGGATCGGCAGCCGGCGCGTACGAGACGCCGGAGTACTTGGCGAACTTGACGGTGCCCGCCTTGAATCTCGGCAAGCATGGTCGGTTTGGAGGCACGCGGCTAGCCGAGTTGGGCTACGACTTTGGCGTCTTGCTCGGGCGCGACTTTCTCCTGAGCGCCCAGATGGTCTATGACGGACGGACCGGCTCCGTGGTCGTGTCTGACGATACCCCGACATACCCGCCCACATAACGCCCGCCCGGTGGCCCAGGCTGCGCGCAGCCTGGGCCTTGGCAGCAGCGGTAATGCGTCCCAGCCGTCGATCCATCTCCGCCTTCGGGCCTATGCCCATGACTTGTCCTTATCCGCCGGTGCCTCGCTACCAGCGTCGTCGCTTCCAGCTTTGCCCGCACTGCCATCAACGCAGGCACTGATCGAATTGCTTGCACTGCGGTCACTGCCACCGCCCCTATCCCCGCCGCCAGTTCACCCCACATCCCCAGGCATCCCCGCATCCAGCCAGTCCACAAACGCACGCGGTCCAACAACCCTCACGCCCTGGTACTCGCCCAGGTTGCGAAGCTGACGATCGCCCGTGACGAGATGACTCGCCCTTCCCGCGACTGCGGTAGCCAGGATCAAGTCGTCAGCCGGCGTCGTGGCCACGCCCCGGACGTCGGCCAACTCGATCACCAATAGGGCGCCCTCGCGAACAAAATCCAACGCTCGCCAAGCGCCCGTTGGCCCGAGGCGCTGCGTGAAGTACGGCTTCGCAAGCGTCCGTTCGAGTTCTTCGAAGATTGGGCCGGACGCTACGAGATCAAAGCGCCGTTGCTGCCACGCCCGCAGGAGATACGCAGCCGGACCATCCAAAGCGTCATATCCGGCCAGCCCCGACGCCAGGACATTTGTGTCCGCGACGACGCGAATCACTCAGGCACAGGTTGAAGCTCCGCCCCGCTTCGATTCTCGGCTCGCACTTCGGCGACCGCTTGAGCTACGGCTTCCTCGATCTCTTCCGCTGTCTGGTCACGAAACGCCCGACCGAACCGCTTCAGGATTTCGTGTCCCTCGGCCCATCGCGCATCCAGCGCGGCCAGCCGTTCAATGTCGTCGGCCGAAACGATCCCCGCCACCGGCGTCCCATGCTTCTCCACCACAAACCGGACCTCGCCGCTGAAGGCGCGGTTAATCACCTTGCTCCAATCCCGCTTCGCCTGCGACGCCGCCACCCGCTCCGTCACCGCCTCACGCCCACGCATACGAAGTCCTTTCGAACTCATCCAGCCCAATATAGCCCTTATTGGGCCAAATCCACCGTAATCTCCTTGGCAAGTACCACCGCCCATCCTTGTTCAACCCCGCAACCGCCCTCTCTGTCATCCCGGGGGCCGCCGAGAGCCAGCCCTGAGTCTGTCGAATGGGGGGCTCGACTTCCTTCCGCGCCCGATCCCCGGCCGCGGCCGTCCCATCCCGTCGCCCCTGAACCGAGGGCACGCCCGCCGCCGAGAACTGGACACCTCCCCCGCCAAAGTGGACACATTGCCCCCGAAACTGGACACATTCGGCCGAAAAGTGGACACATCCGGCCAAAAACTGGACACATCGGCCCGACAGAGTGGACACATCCCGGCGTCCCCGGAGACCTGTCCTGAGCGTGCCGAAGAGCCTGCCCTGAGCTTGTCGAAGGGGCCGTGAGGGGGGACGCGCCTCGCCCGAAACTGAACACCTGACCCTCAGAAGTGAACACATCCGGCCGAAATGTGAACACATCGGGCCGGAAACTGAACACATTCGGCCAAAAACTGAACACATCGCCCCAATCGACTGAACACATCCCAGGCCGCGCTCACCCCGCTTCTTCCTGGCCTCGCCATCCTCGCGTCCTCTCCTCCCCGGCTCCTCGCACGCCTCCTCCCATCACCCTTGCTCTTCGTAACCATATCGTGTACACTAGAGGCATCCTATCCCAGTCCATCCCCCGGAACCATCGTGCTCGCCCGCCTCCTCCGCCTGCTCGCTCCTTCCGTCACCGAGCGTCGCCGCTCGTTCCTGACCTTGCGTAAGAGCCGGTTTCATGCCGGCTACTTCCGGTTGAGACGCTTCCGCCCCACCCCCTCGGCGCGCCCGCGCACCCGGCGTCCCCGGAACCGTTCTGCCGCCCCCTCTCAGCCCCGACTTTCGTCGCCGACCCCCCAAGAGATCCGCCCAAACTGTCTCTCGCCAGCCCGCCCCCTCTGGGGGCGGGCTGGCGAGAGACAGTTCCCCCCTTCACCCCCCCCGCCAATTTCCGCCTCCGGCCACCCGCCCGGCCTGGTGCTAGCATGAATCACCACCAGCAACTCACGGGCCGAACCGGAGCGCCATGCGCTGTCAAGAGTGCGACCACCAGAACACCGAGGGTGCCTGGCTCTGCATCAACTGCGGGGCGAAGTTGCCGAGGCCGGAGGATCAGGAACAGGCTGCGGAGACGTCGGGGCAACAAGCCGGATCGGCGGCCGAAAGCGACGAGCCCAGTCGCTTCGCACCCCAGATCAGCGAAAACCTGCGCCGGCTGCGTGACCGAACCGAGCGGGAACGCGCGCAGCAGCGGCCGACCCAGGCCTCGCCCGGTTCCAGCGGGAGCTTCCTCGGTATCCCGGTCATTGTTTGGGGTCTGGTCATCTTCCTTTTCGTGGCGTTCGTCTACGCGATGTCCGCGCTGCAATAGCGCCAGGCCCGCCGGGCGCGCCCGCCCAGGCAAGCCGAAACCTCGACGTTCACGGCTGCCGATCGACGCCTTATGACGGCCGCCAACGCTCTAGCCCAGCGCCTCCATGACCAGGCCGACGCCCGCGGCCCCTTGCCGTTCAGCCTGTACATGGAACAGGCCCTCTACGATCCATCCGACGGCTTCTATAGCCGGGACGATGCGCCCTATGCGGACTACTTCACCAGCGTCAGCGTGCATCCGACGCTGTTCGGCCGGATACTGGCGGATCACCTGCAAGACGTCTGGCGAACGCTCGGACAGCCCGATCCGTTCCGCATCGTCGAGCTTGGCGCGGCCGACGGCCGCCTCGCACGCCAGATACGCCACGCGGCCGGCCGATTCCCTTGGGGCGGTTCGCTCACGTACGCGGGAGTCGAGCGCGCGCCGGCGTCCCACGCCGCTGACTCGCTCGACGTTCTCTACCGTTCGATCGAAGAGATTCCCGCATCCGACGCCACGGCAATTCTGTCGAACGAGTTCTTCGACGCCCTCCCCGTGCGCCTGGCCCGTCGCACACCCACCGGCTGGGTCGAGGAATGTGTGGCTTTCCAAAGAGGCAAGGCCTTCTTCACAGACCGGCCCGCAGCTGCCGAGCTACGCACCTACACGGATCGCTACGCGGGCGCCACGCCTGAGGGCGGCCGCATCGAAGTCCGCCAGGGTGTCGAAACGATCTATCGTCACGCCGCCAGGCTTGGTTCGAAGATCGTGATGACGAGCATCGACTACGGAGGCGGCAGCGCGACGGTTCACTCCCAACGGCTGGCCGCGGGAACGTTGCTCGCGTATCGACGCCATCGGGCATCCGACGACGTCCTCGCCAACCCTGGCCAGGCCGATCTGACCGCCCACGTAAACTTCACGCAATTGATTGACGAAGGCCGGTCCCAGGGATTCGAGAGCGCCCGAATGGGCCAGCAAGCGGACTTCCTGGCGGCCCTGGGTGTCGGCGATCACCTCGTGCGCTTCCAGGAGCGACCGGACGCCACGCTGGAAACCTACCGGGCGGAGCGCGAAGCTGTATTCCAGTTGGTCTCACCCACCGACCTCGGACGCTTCCAGGTTTTGACGCAGGGCAAGGGCGTTGATCTGGACCTGATTCGCGGCCTGGACGCCCACACCGCCTAACCGCCACACGCAGCTACGAAGGAGCAGGACTCGATGCAGACACGAACCGAAAGCGATCCACTAGGCGCACTGGAAGTCCCGGAATCCGCGCTTTACGGCGTGCAGACCCAACGAGCCGTCGAGAACTTCCCAATCAGCGGACTGGCACCGCACCACGCGTTCGTCTGGGCCACCGTCCTGATCAAGAAAGCCGCCGCCGTCGCGCATAAGCAGACCGGCCGCCTGGACGGCGACCTGGCCGACGTCATCGTCCGCGCCGCGGACGAGGTGCTGGACGGCCGGCATGCCGACCAGTTCGTGGTCGACGTCTTCCAGGCCGGCGCCGGCACGTCACACAACATGAACGCCAACGAGCTGCTGGCCAATCGCGCCAATGAACTCCTGGGCCGGCCGCGCGGCAGCTACGACCCCATCCACCCCAACGACCACGTCAACATGGCGCAGTCCACCAACGACCTGATCCCCACCGCCATCGCCCTGGCCGCGCTGAAGCTGCTGCCGGACCTTCACGACTCGCTCGACATCCTGGCCGAGAGCCTGCAAGCCAAGGCGGTCGCCTGGGACGGCATCGTCAAGTCGGGCCGCACCCACCTGCAAGACGCCACGCCGGTGCGTCTCGGCCAGGAGTTCGGCGCCTACGCCGAAGCCATTAGGCGCAACGCTGACGCCATCCGTGAAGCCGCTGACGCCAGCCTCGAACTGAGCCTGGGCGGCACCGCCGTCGGCAGCGGCCTCAACGCCGAACCGGCCTATCAGTCCCGGGTAGTCGAAGTCATCGCCGACCTGACCGGCTTCGAGGTTCGGCAGTCAACCGACTATTTCTACGCCATGCAGAGCATGGCCCGCTTCGCCCAGCTCTCCGGCGCCCTTCGCACCCTGGCGCTGGACCTGAACCGGATCGCCAACGACTTTCGGCTGCTGGGATCGGGACCGCGCACCGGTATCTCCGAACTGCGCATGCCGCCGGTGCAGCCCGGCTCCTCGATCATGCCCGGCAAGATCAACCCCGTCATGGCCGAGTGCCTCAACATGATCTGCTTCCAGGTCCAGGGCAACGACCTCGCCATCGCCTCGGCGGTCACCGCCGGCCAACTGGAACTGAACGTGATGATGCCCCTGATCGCGCACAACCTCTGCCAGTCCATCGAAATCCTCGGCACGGGCGCGTTGGCATTTGCGCGCAAGGGCGTCGACGGCCTGGAGACCGACGACGAGATGCTGCGCTACTGGCTGGAGCGCAACACCATGCTCGCCACCGCCCTGGCCCCCAAGATCGGCTACGCTGCCGCCGCCGAGATCGCCAAGCAGGCGGTCGCCACCGGCGAGACTATCCCCGTCGTGGCTGCTCGCATGACCGATCTGCCCGCAACGGAATTGGCCGAGGCCCTGGACCCCGCGCCCATGACCGAGCCCGGCGTGCGCGCCGGCGGCGGCGGAGGCGGCTGACCGGCCGCGCAACGAATCGCGGGCGAGAAGCGATTTACCGCACATGAGCTCGCAGCCGCCCGCCGTGTCGGTACGGTCGCTGACCCGTGTCTTCGAGCCACGGGTACGCCGCGGCCTGCGCGGTCTCCTTCCGCGATTCCGGGCCGAACCCGCCGAACCCAAGCGCATCGTCGCCGTCAACGACTTGGACTTGGAGATTTCCCCAGGCCACTGCTTCGGCCTCCTGGGTCCCAACGGCGCGGGCAAAACCACCACCGTCAAGATGCTCGCCACCCTGCTGGAACCCACCTCCGGCAGCGCCTCTGTGGCTGGTTTCGACGTAACCCGCTCGCCGCGCCAGGTCCGCCGCAACATCGGCGTCCTCTTCGCCGGCGAGCGCGGCATGTACTGGCGGCTGTCCGGCCGCGAAAACCTCGAACTCTTCGGCACCCTGTCCTTCATGCCCGGCGAGCGCCTCCGCGAAAGCATCGAGGCAGCCGCCCTCCGCTTCGGCCTTGAAGATCGAATGGATGACCTCGTCGAGACCTACAGCACCGGCATGAAACAACGCCTCAACCTCGCACGCGCCACGCTTCACGACCCGCCGGTGCTGCTGCTCGACGAACCCACCGCCGCTCTGGACCCCGTCGCTGCCCGCGAGGCCCGCCACCTCATCCGCCAGATCGCCGAGTCGGGCACGGCCATCCTGCTCACCACCCACAACCTCTACGAGGCCGAACAGATCTGCGATCGCGTCGGAATCATCCAGAGCGGCTCGCTGGTCGCCCACGGCCGCCCGGCCGATCTCATCCGCCAGGCCGGCGAAATGCCCCGCCTCGACCTGCTCCTGCGCGGCGACCTGGCTGTCGCCAAAGCGGTTATCGGAGCGGACGGCCTGTGGTGGGGCGACGTCAACCGGGACCGCGAGTTTGCGGTAGCCGTTCGCGCTCAGGAGGGCTGGCGCAGCAGCGATGCTCTCACCACCGAACTCGTCGCGCGCGGCATTGCGGTCGAACAAGCCCGCCTCCGCGAACCCGACCTGGAAGACGCCTACATCGCCATCACCGGCTCACGCATCGAGCGGCCCTTCATTGAACGCTAGCGCGTCGCAGGTTCACGGAGAGCTTCGCGCCTTGCTCGCGCTTGCTCGCAAGGGCTGGAGGATCGATCGCCGGCAGCCGTACTTTCTGACGTCGGGCCTGCTCGGAACGATGCAGTGGGTGCTGCCCATCGTGCTGGCCACGATCGCCTTGGCGGGCCCAAATGAAGAGGGCCTTCGGCGCTTTGCGGACCTCGCCGGAACAGACGCGTACATCGCCTACTCGGTGATAGGTGCCATCGCGTTTCTCTATGCGGGCTGGATGCTCTCGGCGCTTTCCTTCGATCTGCGTCTCAACCGGAACCTCGGCACACTGCCGACCCTTTGGACTTCGGCCGTATCGCGTGTGGTTTTGACCTGTGGCGGCGCACTGGGGCACGCGCTGGCGCCGGCGGTTATGGCGGTAGCGGCATTCGGTGGTGCCTGGGCGCTCTTTAGGTTTCCACTGGAGGCCAACGTCGGACCTGCCCTGGCTGTTCTGGTGTGCGGCGCGCTGGCGATGGTCGGGCTCGCCCTCCCACTGGCCGCATTCACCGTTCGCTACCGCGAGGCTCACTACCTCGTGTCCTTGTTCCTGATGACAACAGGAATTCTTGCCGGAATCGCCTACCCCATAGCCGTGCTTCCGGACTGGGCCCAGTGGGCTTCCAGGCTCCTCCCGCCCACCTGGCTGCTCCATGGTTTGCGTGAGGCTCTCGTCTTTGGTGACGTGACAGACGCCATGCGTTCGTGCGGCGTGCTGGTCGTAATGGCCCTGGTCTACGGGGCGGCCGGACTCGTCCTGCTGAGGGTGATGGATGCCGCGGCCCGATCCAAGGGCGAGCTGGAGTGGATGTAAGTGGTTTCTCTAGGTTCTGAGTTGGCGTGGTCAGCGCGGGCAATCCTCGCCAATGCGCGTGTGCAGTGGCTGGAGACCGCGCGTTTCAAGTCTCTATGGGTTTACCAGGCTGGCTGGGCGTTTCTCTTCTTCGTTCCACTCGCCCTGAGCGGCATGGCCTTTGGCGATGCTGGCTTCGAGGCCAGTGGGGGTGGCCGCAGTTTCCTGGCCTTTGCCGCTGCTGGTTTCGTCGCTCTCAATGTCGCCGCTGACGCACTGTGGGGCGGTTTCCAGTTCCTGGAGAAATCCAACCGGCTTGGGACGCTCGCGCACCTCTGGGCTACCGAGGCGCCGCGCTGGACGGCGCTGGCTGGCGCCACGATGGTCAATGTCAGCTTCTCGGCTCTCCGCGGCCTCCTCATCCTGCTGATTGCCAGCATGCTGTTTGGCGGCGAGACGTTCGCCGTCACGCTGGCTGCGATCGTGGCGCTCCTTCTTGCCCTGGTCGCATTCTGGGGGATCGGCCTCGCGCTCGCCGGCGTCGGCCTGGTGGCCCGCCGCGCTCGCTTGCCCGAACTCCTCAGCGGGCTCGCCATGGTCATGGCCGGCGCCACCTACCCAATCGCCATCCTGCCCTGGAGCCTCCGCTGGATCACCTACGTCAACCCCTACACCTACATCGTCGACCTTCTCCGCGCAACGACCATCGGAACGCCCTCGATCTTTCCGATCGAGATTGAATTCCTGCTCGTCGCCGCCATAGCCCTCGCAAGCGTGGCAGCCGGAGCCTGGGCCTACGCCCTCTGCGAGCGCATTGCCGTTCAGCGCGGCCTGGTCGGACTTCACGCATAGATCTGGAGTAGCGCGCCCGATTGCCTGGGTGTTTCCGCAAGGTCCCCCAGCCTCGTAGGATGTACGCCTGCCAGCCGTGCGCGGCTGCCAGGGCGGGGCGCAAACGCAGCGGCCAATTGGACGCCCTGGAGACCGCATTGCAATCGCGCGCCCGCCAAATCAAGTTCTATGCGTCGCAGGACGCCGAGAGCGAGATCGAACGGCCCCACCACTATCCGCGGCCGGTCCGCTTGCTCATCGAGAGCAAGTTTCATCGTGCGCTCCGGCTACTCGGGCACATAACGTCGACCAGCGTCCTCTGCGTCTGCGGCGGATCGGGCATGGACGCCGAGTGGCTCGCACGCCTGGATATCCGGCCAACGATCCTCGATATTTCGCCTGAAGCGCTGGCGCGAGCCCGCATCCGCGCACAGCGGCATGGGTTCAAGATCTCGCTCGTGCGCGGAGACGCCACCCGGCTTCCGTTCCGCAACCGGTGTTTCGGCATGGCACTCGTCCACGACGGGCTACACCACCTGGACGATCCCTATTGCGCCGTGGACGAGATGGCACGCGTGGCAAGGCACGAGCTGGTTGTCATGGAACCAGCCTGCGCGGCCCTCACCCGGCTTGCTGTGGCGGTGGGCCTGGCTGCCGACGTAGAACCTGCCGGAAACGCGGTGCGGCGACTCAACGCCGCCAGAGTACGGGCGCGAATCGCGGCTTGCGGCTGGCGGCACGTCCGCGCAGCCCGTGACTTCGTCTACTACCAGCCATGGACCTTCGCGATCTACCGAATGGCCGACGGTTTTCCGTTGTTCGCGGTCTCTGTCCAGGCGTACCGCCTGCTGAACCTCGCATTTGGCCGCTGGGGCAATTCGTTGAAAGTCGTGGCCCGGCGCTAGCCGCTCCAACCATGCGCGTGGTCGTCATCGGCATCAACTACCCGCCCGAGGTGGCTGGCATTGCGCCCCACACCGCCGCCCTCTGTCGCCATTTGGCCGCCGGCGGCGACGACGTGTGTGTGGTCACCGCCAAGCCCCATTACCCGGCTTGGCGCGTCTATCCCGAGTACCGGCAGTCCGGTTTCTTGTGCCAAACGCTCGACGGAGTGCGAGTCATCCGTGTGCCGTCCTACATCCCGGCGCATCCCGGAGCGCTCATCCCTCGCCTGCTCTACGACGGGTCGTTTGCCCTGATCGCTGGCCTTACGGCCCTGCTGCTTCCGCGCGCGGACGTCAATCTCTACGTCGGCGCCCAGCCCGCCGTCGCGGCGGCCACGGCACTCGTTGCTTGGATTCGGCGTCGCCCCTGGGTCGCCAAAGTTGCCGACCTTGCCGTGAACGCCGGAGCTTCCGTAGGAATCATCCGGCACCCCGTCCTGGTCCGCCTCCTGCGAGCCGTGGAGTACGCGGCCTATAGGCACGCTGACGCCGTTGTCGTCCTCAGTGAGGGTTTCGCCGAGGAACTGACCCGGCATGGCATGCGCGGTCGAAAACTTCATGTCGTGCCCGATTCCGAGGATCTGGACAGCTTCCGGCCCACTAGAACGCGCGCCGAAATCCGCCGGCGTCACGGTCTGGACCCGGGTCAACCGCTCGTCACGCACATCGGCGGCATCGGCCGTAAGCAGGGTTTGCAGGTCGCTGTTCAAGCGGCCGGCGAAGATCAGACGGAGGCCTGCTGGGTCCTCGTGGGCGATGGACCCGAGCGGCTCGCTATCGAGCGCTCGGCGCCCGCCGGTCGCATGCGCGTACTACCGTTCCTCTCACGGCCGGACCTGGCTGACATTCTGGCCGCGTCGGACGTAGCGCTTCTGACCCAGCGCCGCCACGTAATCGATGCGGTCGTCCCTTCAAAGCTCGTCACCTACATGGCCGCAGGCCTTCCCGTCGTCGCCTCCGTGCACGCCGACAGCGAGGCGGCGCGGCTGATTCGAAGAGCCAAGTGCGGTCTCGTCGTCGAACCGGAAACACCCGGCTTGCTTCGCGATGCGATAGCCGAATTGCTGGCCGACCCGGATCGCCGCCGCCAGCTTGGCGCCGCGGGACGCGCGTTCGCCGAAAACGAATTCGACCGTTCCAGAGTCGTTGCCAGGCAAGCGGCAATTCTCGAGTCGCTCCCCGGAGTGCCCGGGCGATGAAGGGCAGTCCGTGAACGATCAAGACGACCGTTCCGCTGAGGTAGCTCAGGCATTTGTCGGCCGCCCCGTCCTGATTACCGGCGGCGCCTCGTTCATCGGCTCCCACCTGGTCGACGCGTTGGTGGCCATGAACGCCCGGGTCCGTGTCGTTGACGATCTCAGCAGCGGCAAGCTCGCCAACATCAGCCGCCACGTCGACTCCGGCGCCATCGAGTTCGAACAGGCCGATCTCCTGGACCCTCGTGTCGCAGCGGCAGCCGTCGCCGGCATACACACCGTCATTCACCTCGCCGCCAATCACGGCGGACGCGGCTACGTCGATCTCCACCAGAGCGACTGCGCAACGAATCTCCTCCTCGATGGCACCGTCTTCCGGGCATGCCACCTGGCCGGCGTCCAAAGGGTCGTTTACGCCTCGTCCGGCTGCGTCTACCCGAACCATCTGCAGACCGACCCAACAGAACGGCTGTTTCTCACCGAAGACCAGGTCGGCCCGCCCTACGACGCCGACAACATGTACGGCTGGGCCAAGCTGATGGGCGAGCTGAGTCTCCGCGCCCTGTACCGGGAGCACGGCCTGAAGTCCGTGAGCTGCCGCTACTTCACCGTCTACGGACCCCGCGGCCACGAGAACCACGCGGTCATGGCCATGATCGCGCGAGCCTTCATCCGACAAGACCCGTTCGAGGTCTGGGGCTCCGGCCGCCAGGTGCGCAACTGGACCTACGTGAGCGACATCGTGGACGGCACGCTCCTGGCCGCCACCCGCATCGACGACGCCCGCGCCGTCAACCTCGGGACACGCGAACGCATCCACGTCAGCGACGCTGTGCAACAGGTACTACTCCTCACAGGTCACGATCCCAAGATTCGACTTCGCCAGGACATGCCCACCGGTCCCATGAACCGGGTAGCCGATCCCTCCCTGGCCGAGAGCCTCCTGGCCTGGACGCCGGGCATCCGTTTTGCCGACGGTCTACGCACCACGACTGACTGGTATTCCCGCAATCATCAACGAGTCGAGGTTGCGGCTCGGCTCCCGCGCGTCCTCACGGATCGTTAGCCACGCAGGACAACGAAGCCCGCGAGGCCGCCGACGGTGCATCCGGAGCGCGGTCCTCGCTGTTGATTCCGATCGCCGGACCGCTCGTCCTCCTCGCCGCCGCGCCCGCGATCTGGTTCGGCGGACCCCTCGGCGGCTTCGCCCTCGCGCCGTTTCCGCTGATTCTGCTGGCCCGACGCGTCGCCGGACTTCCCCTGGTGATCCGAACCACCGACAAGCTGCTGGCCGCCTGCGCCTCATGGGCCTGCGTAACCGCCCTGGCCATCAGCAGCTGGCAGGCCGCGGCGCCAAAGCTCTTCGGCGTCCTGCTGGGCCTGTCCCTGGTCTATCTTCTCAGCGCCGACCCGCCATTAGTAGCGCGGCTCCGCGTCCTCTGGTTAGGACTGGCCATTGGACTGCCATGCCTGATCGCCGTCGCGGCGCTATTCCTCACTGAGTGGCCGAAGGGAAAGTTGCTACCGCTCGATGGCCTATACACCGCGCTGCCGGCCGGGCCGCGAATCGTCGACCACGGCGGCCGAACAGGCGGGATCGGTCCCAACCAGATCGGCGGCCTGCTTGCCCTACTGGCCCCGCTCAGCCTGGCGCTGTCGCTGGACCGCGCCAAGTCCAGACTAATCGTCCGATCGGTCGCGGCCCTCCTGCTGATTTTCACGCTGCTGGTGCTCCTGCTTGTGCAGTCGCGCAGCGCCATGGTTGGGGCGCTAGCTGGTCTGACCTTGGTTGGCTGGTGGTGGCTGCGAAAGTGCGCGTGGATCAGAAGCACACGTGCGCGGCGCGTCGCGCTCAACGCATCGGCTGCGCTCGTAATCGTGCTCGTACCGGCTGCCGCGGTGTTGACCTGGCTGGCGCCGATCGACTCCACGACTGACACCCTCGCGGGAAGACTCCACATTTGGTCGGCCGGCCTTGTGTTGATCGGGGGCCACCTCTATACAGGCATCGGTCCCGGTCATTTTCCGCTGGCCCTCAAGGCCATCTTCCCTGAACTTGGCGCCTCAGTCGCGCCGCACGTCCCACACGCCCACAACTTCACCCTGCAGGCGCTGCTTGACCTCGGCCTCCCTGGATTCGCCCTGCTCAGCGCAGTGGTGGGGATCGCCGTGCACGGAATAGTTTCAACGGCGCGACAGGCCAGCCACCACTGGTTCCAGCTACTTGCGGTCGGCCTGCTGGGCTCCTTGCTGGCCTATTTCGTGTACGGCCTGACCGACACGATCGCGCCCGGCGCGCGCGGAAACCTGCCGTTCTGGTTGGTCCTTGGCCTGTCTCTTTCCTGCGGCAGGCACAGGTCCCGGCGCCCTAACCGAGCGTGAAGGCCAGACGCCGGCTTGGTCTGGCAACGCTGACTGGCGTTCCCCTGGCCGCCTATGCGGGCTACCCGGCCCTCGTTTGGGCCGCGTCGATCCTGCGGCCACGGCGTGTTGTAGCTGACCCAACGATTCGACCTCCGGTCACCTTCGTGATTGCCGCGTTCAACGAGGGCGCGCTGATCGGCGCGAAAATTCGCAACGTCTTCGAATTGGACTACCCCCATGATCGAGTCACCTGCATTGTGGTCTGCGACGGCTGCACCGACGACACGGCCAACGCCGCACGCGCGGCCATCGATTCCCGACTGCAAGTCATCGAGTTGCCGTGCCAGCGGGGCAAGCTGGCGGCCATTCGCGCCGCACTCCCGCACGCTCGCGGCGAGATAGTCGCTCTCTCGGACGCCAACGCGAAGCTTGATCGAGCCGCCTTGCGTCACCTGGTAGCTCCGTTCGCCGATCCCGCCGTAGCCGTCGTCTCCGGCGCCAAGCACGTCTTCGACGGGCCTGAATCGCTCTATTGGCGATACGAGCGCTGGATTCGCGCCCTGGAGTCCGCCAGCGGATCGATCGCCGGTGCGGACGGCGCGCTCTACGCCGTACGTGCTACGGCCATAGACGCGTCGCCCTGCGCGGGCGCGGCGGACGATCTGCTGATCTCTCTTCGCGCCGCCAGGATGGCGAGGCGCATTGTCTTGGCGCCAGCTGCCCGAACGGTGGAAGCCAGCGCCCCGGCGGCCGTGCTGACCCTAACGACACGGGCTCGGACGATCTCAGGGGCACTGTTCGCGCTTCAAGGTTTGCCCGAACTTCTCCACCCCAGGCGAGGCGACCTGTGGTGGAAGCTAGCGGGTCACAAGCTGCTTCGCATTGCAACGCCGCCGGCGATACTGGCGGGAACTGTCGCGTTGGTTAGCCCAGTACGGCTTGCGCGACCGCCGATCTGGGCCACAGTGGTAAGTCTCATCATCGGATCAACGCTCCTGAGCCTCCAGACGACTGGCCAACTCAGGCATGTATGGCTGCTGGCCCGTTACGCCCTGCTGGCCAACCTTGGGGCACTGGCGGGTCTCGTTCGATTCATCGCGCGTCGACCAGTTGATGCGTGGTCGCCGGCCCGCTGGCAGGTATCACTGGAACCCCTCGGCCAGACCGCTGCCACTCGCTGCCGCGGAATGTGACAGACTAGCGGCGAACCCGACCGGTTCAGGGCAACATCCGACCCCGGATGTTCGGGCGGCCGAACCCGCACCCCGCGCGGCGCGAGGTGGACAGTCACCGTCGCCGCAGGCCGCCCGAACGTGCTGTACGAATTCGTCAAACGCGCTCTCGATGTCGCTTTTGCCCTGTTCCTGCTCGTTGTCGGCCTGCCGGTGTGGCTGCTGATCGCGGGCCTAATCAAGCTCGACTCGCCGGGCCCAGTGCTCTACAGCGCGACTGTCCTTGGGCGTGGCTGCCGGCCATTCCGCTACTACAAGTTCCGAAGTATGCGGGCCGGAGCGCCGACCGCGCCGCATGAATCCTTCGCCTTCCAGTACATCCGGGGGACGCACAACTCGGGAAAGCTGACGGATGATCCGCGACTAACTCGCGTGGGACGTCTGCTGCGAATCTGGAGTCTCGACGAAACTCCGCAGCTGCTGAACGTGCTGCGGGGCGAAATGAGCCTTGTGGGACCACGTCCGCCCCTGACGTACGAATTCAGGCACTACAACGCCCGAGCCAGGCGTCGCCTGACCGTACGGCCCGGTCTCACCGGCCTGCAGCAGGTCACCTCTCGTGGACAAGCGCCGTTTTGCCGGCTGGTCGCGACCGATCTGCTTTACATCCGGCGTCGATCGCTCACGCTCGACCTGACGATCCTGCTACGCACCGTCCCGGCCGTCCTCTCTCGCCGTGGCGCTGCCTAGAAACGTGCTCGAACACGACGCAGTCGCCACGCCTTCGCGGCCACGGCGGCGACCGACGCTACTGGCAGTTGCCGCGGTGCTGGTGCTTCTCGCGCTGGCTGCGTTTGACCTCACCCGCCTCGCCGCGGACGCCGGGGCCGCTGTTGATTCGATCAGCAATGTCCGCTGGCAAGTCGACGGCGGCATTGCCGGCGCTGCCGACCTGCGAGCCAGCAGCGACGCGCTCAAGTCCGCGACGGCGCGACTGGTCGCCATCGACCGCCAAGCGGAGCGCTATCGACCAGTCCTGACCGCCGCCTCCGCTATCCCGCTGCTTGGGAGCCGAGTCGAGGCAGCCCAGACGTTGCTGGCTGTTCACATGGACCTCAGTTCGGCAGGCGCCTCGTCGTTGGACCTCGCGGCAAAGCTGACTGATCGCCTGACGAGCGATGACTCGCCAGTCGAGCCGCTGCCGGCGCTCATTACCGCTCTGAACGACGAGCGCGACACAATTCGCGCGCAGCTCGCCGGCGTCGAACGAGCCAGCCAACAGCTGGACGCCATGCCCAAGTCGACGCGAAGCGTCATCGACGAGCGGCGCACGGCCGCGCTACGGCACACGATCGAGAACTTGCGCGCCGCGCTCCAGGCCGCCTTGCTGGCACCCCAGGCGTTGGGCTCTCCGACGCCACGTCGCTACCTGCTGTTGGCGCAGAAGAGTGACGAACTGCGGCCGACTGGTGGCTTCATTGGAAATGTCGCGTTCGTAACGTTCGAGGAAGGCGAACTGCGCGACCTCACCTACCTGCGCAGCTACCTGATCGAGGACCCGACCCGACCGCGCGTTCCTCCGCCGCCACCCTTCCGCCGCTACCAGGGCATGCGCGACTGGAACCTGCGCGATGCCAACTGGCATCCCGACTTTCGAGTGTCGGCCGACGAGATCCAGCGATTTCTGGCGCTTAACGGCGTTGAACCGGTGGACGGCGTGCTCGCCTTCGACCAGCAGGCGCTGGGCATCCTGCTGGCCGCCATTGGTCCGGTGGAAGTGCCGGGCCACAACGTGCACGTGACCACCGACAACGCCTACACGGTGCTGGAACACTTTGCCCACTCAACCGGCGAACGGCGTGCCTGGTTCAGTTCGCGACCGTTCTATGCCGCGCTGACCGCCGCCCTGACAGAGGCGACCACCGACCGCCTTCGAACCAATCCGCAGGCGGTCATTGGTGCCGTCCAGGCGATGGTGGCCGAAAAGCACCTCATGGCCGCGTTTGAGGACATCGCTGCACAGCACCTGGTGGATAGCGTCGGTGCGGGTGGACGTCTGCCCGCTGTACGTGACGACCTGGTGTACGTAGTCGACGCACAGATCGATCACGGCGCGCCATTCCGATCGATCGAACAGGCCGTGCACTACCACGCGAATCCCAGGACCGGACGCGCAACGCTGACGCTCGAGTACGTCAACGGAAACCCGCCGGCGGACCCCAACGGCCAGCTGGCGAATTATCTGCGGGTCTACGTCCCGGCCGGGACACGGCTCACTTCAGTCTCGGGGCTGACCGACCCTCAGTCAGCCCGCCTGGTGGATGGGCTCACTGAGTTCGCCGGCTTTCTGGACCTGGCCGCCGGCACACGTCAAAGGGTGCAGTTTCGCTACTGGTTGCCCCCTCATTTGCCGACCCGTTGGAGCGCCAGCGGCTACGCCATTCACATCCCCAAACAGCCCGGAACTGACGGCCATCGGCTAGTAGTTGAGACGCCGCAGCAACGACTATTTGAAGGGCGGCTGTCGACCGATCTGTCGCTTCGGAGTCCGAGAACTTGACCCTGCCGAGGCTGGGGGTGCGGTGCCTGGTGACTCTGGGCGCAGCTACAGTGCTAGCGGCCTGTGCTTTGGCTGAGGCCGGGCCGCATGTCACGCCGACATCCGTAGTCCAGTTGCCCGCCAAGCCGACCCGAGGACCGTCGGCTCCGGGGACGTCCGTGGCCACATGGCGTCGTGTCGACGAATCGCGCGCGTTGGCGCCAGTCGAATCCAGTCCGCCGGCGCAATCTCAGCCCAGCGTGGATGTGTCGCGCGATGCCTCGCCCAAGTCCGAGTCGGACCCTCTGATCCCAGCGCCGCTGCGTTTGCCGACCGCCGAAGATCTGGGTCTGAATTATTTCGAACTCTTCGCCGAAAGATTTGACTCGACGACCAGCGCTGGCGGACTGGGCCAGAGCAACGTTGCCCTGGTCGCCTTCGGATACAGCGAGCGCGCCAAGCTGCCCGACGAACGGGTCGAGCGGGATGGTCCATTGGCGGCTGTTATCCGAGTTTCCCGGCACTCCAGCAGCGCGTCCGCGTTTCGATTCGCGGCAGCCAGCGGTACGGCCAATGGACCTGACGTCGCGGCGACCGATGGATCGGCGAAGTGGCTTGGTCTTGCCGCTGAATTGAGGCAATCCCACCTGTCCACCCACGAAATCGCTCCGGACTTCACGGCAACCCGCACGCTGCAAGCCGGATGGTTCGCAGCCTTGGATGGAAGTCGCGTGCCGACCGAAATAGAGCAATGGACTGCCGTGCGTGCGCGGACCGTGCTTACCGTCGTCCTGGTCTGGGGCAGCCAGGTCACGGATGGCTGGGGCCGATCCCTGATCCAGCGGCTGTCGCGGACCGCAGGCGCACAGGCAGCGACGCATGGGCCATAGGTCGACGGACGGTGTTTCACCGCGGGCCACGCCTCCTGCTAGAGCCAGCCGCGCGCTTGCCGGATGGATCATCGTCGCCGTGTCGCTGGGCATCGCCGCGATCGCCATTACCTCCCGCCCCGAACCAGCGATTGGCCAAACGGGTCCTGCGCTCACGCCACACGTGCCAACCCCAGAGCCACCCCCGGAGAAGCTCAAGGTCTTTGTAGGCCCGTTTACGCGCGGCGCGCAGACGTACGATCAGTCGCGATCGGACGTACGGCTTCTTGATGTACTCGCGCGGGAGTCCATCCCCGGCCACCGGCGAATGCCAGTGGCCACCCCCTCGGCTGCCGATCGGTTCATCGACGCGACACGCGGTGGGCAGCCCCTGATCGGTGTCCAAATCAGCATCGGCGCCACCGGACGGGGCACGCTGCCGGAGTCGCTGACGCGCGCGCAGCTGGCCAGGATCTGCTTCCCGGAATCCGCGAAGCCGCCCGGAGTGGACCTCGAGTCGCTGGTCGTCAGTCCCGGTCGTCTTGTGGGTGCACAGCTGGACCGTGGGGCGGTTTGCGTGGAGTTCGTGTTCTCGGAGCCGGGCACATTCGTGGTGGGGACCGTAACGAAGCCGGTTCTTCCGGAGTTTGGCGCGTTCTACGCATCGACCGGGGGCGCGCTCACCTGGGGGCCGTGCCTCACCCACGGATTCTTCGCCGCCGTGGGACCGGCCGGAAGGATTGTCGAGGCTTCAACCGGGTCCGGCGTGTACCTACAGATCTGTGCCAACGGCGTGTTGGGATACCACCCCGAACTGCTTGGCACCGGATACGAGATTCAGCCGGTGCTCGTTTCGCACTGGGTTCGCGGTGAGAGCGGGACCTTCGTCGGTCCCGATCCGCCAGTCACGAACACCGGCGAGGGACGCTATTTCCCGCAGACGGGGCACAACGTGGACGGCCCGTTGCTTACCAGATTCCTGGCCCTGGGCGGGGCCGACGTGCTGGGGTATCCGATCACCGAAGCCCAACCGGCGGCGCCCGGCTTCACCGATCAGTACTTCCAGCACCTGAAACTCCGGCTGAACGACGCCACCGGCGAAGTGACCATCCGCCCGATCGGACGTGAGTTCATGGCCATGCTGGCGGCCAACCGCCGCGAAACTGCGGAATCGCCGTAAATAGCAGTTGTCCTGCCCCGACGCGGGGGCGCCGAATTATGGGGCGGAGTCTGCGCACGTGGGCAATACTCGCCGCCTTTGCTGCCCTGCTGACGGCCGCAACGGGGGGCTCGGCGCACGCTGACGAGCACGACGGCTCGTTTTTTCCGGAAACCGGCTTCGGCGTCTGGAATCCCGAGATCCGCGCCTATTTCGAGTCTCGCGGCGGCGTGGACACGTTCGGGTTCCCGATCAGCAACGTCTTCTCGCTCTACGGGTTCGACGTTCAGTTCTTTCAGCGGCAAGTCGTTCAGATCGGATCCAACGGCTCGCCGCGCGGGCTGAACATCCTGCAGGCGCCGTACCTGGACTATCGGCGCTTCGGCGGGCTCACGATCCCGGCAATCGACCATGGTCTGGCCTCGTCGGCCCCGCAGGTTGGGGCAGCGGGATATGCGGACGCTGTCCGTGCGTTCATTCGGGCGTACGTCCGCGATCACTGGCAGGCCCGGGACGTCGGCTTTCTGCGCGAGTTTCTGGCGGCGGCGCCAGATGCGACTCCCGAGCACCTGCGGGAACTGGCGGCGCTTGAAATCTGGGGCCTCCCGCTCAGCCGGCCGCAACCCGATCCGGCCAATGCCAGCTTCATCTATCAGCGATTTCAGCGGGGGGTCATGCATTTCGACGCTTCCACCGGCGCCACCGGCGGGCTGTTGTTGGGTGACCACCTCAAGTCGCTGATTACCGGCGATCGGCTAAGCGCCAGCCTGGCCGCGGCCGCGAACCCACTGCACCGACAGTACGCGCCCGGCCTGCCGCTGGACACGCGCGATCCCGGATCGATCCCCGGCACCGACCTGACGCACGCGTTCCGACCCTGGACCGAGTCAACACCCTGGCCGCCCGCGGGCGACCCGCGCTACGGCGTGATTGCCCTGCATGGGCACGTACCCGGCGGCGTGCGCAACGCGCTGGCGCGGACCGGCGTGCGCAGCTACCTGGACTACACCGCCAGGCTGGACGACGCGCCGCCGGGGACAGAGAAGCTAGCCGTCGTTCGGCCGAGCAACGAACCGTCGGCCGCCGAACTGCGGGCGCAGGCGGCGCGGCATCCCGGGGCAGCCTGGGCTATTGGCAACGAGCCCAATACGGGACTCCAGGACAACTTAAGCCCCGGTGCCTACGCGGCGTTCTTCGACCGGGTGGTGACGGCCATCCGGGCCGGCGATCCGTCGGCCCGCATCGTGGCGCCGAACACGCTGAACTTCGACTTCCGCTGCCGGGGCTGCGCGGGCGACGACCCGACGGGTCGCGCGTGGATCGACGGGTTTCGCGCGGCCTACCGCGAGCTGCGCGGCACGGAGCCGCCGATCGACATCTGGGGCATCCACGCCTACGAGATTGACTGGATTGATCCGCCGATGACGGACGTATCGGTGTTGCAGGCGCAGCTGGAGGGCCTGCGGGGCTACCTGGACGCAATCCCCGCGCACCGGGGGCGTCCCATCTGGCTGACCGAGTTCGCGATCATCTGGGGTTACGACGACTGGCGGGTGGAGGCGGGACCGGACGGCGAGCTGCTGGTCGCGCCCGCGGGGCGATTTCGAACCGATCTCATCGAGGCCTTTCTGGGCGAGGCGCTGGACTGGCTGGAGACGCGCGGCCGACAACTGGGCGTCGAGCGCTGGTTCGTCTTCGCCGACCACGGAATCCCCGACCCGATCTTCACCGCGTTTGCCGGGATTTCGTTGCTTGAGGCGCCGGACGCCCGTTCGGACCTGACCCGCCTGGGCCGGATCTTGCGCCGGCGGGCGCTGACGTAGTCGCCGGATGCCGGGTATCGCCGATCGGTTCGCAGGCGCCGTGGTTGGCCTGAGCGCGGCCGGGGGCGTGCTGGTTGCCTATCTGCTGACGCTGGCGCCGGGGGTCGTGTGGTCGGGCACGGGCATCGACAGCGGCGACCTGGCCGCCGCCGTGGCGGTGGGCGGCGTGCCGCACCCCACCGGCTACCCGACGCTGATGCTGCTGGGATTGGCGGTGCGGGCAATCCCGCTGGGCGACCTGGCGCTGCGGCTGAATGTCCTGACCGCGCTGGCGGCGGCCGGGTCGCTGATACCTCTGGGCCTGCTGGCCGCCCGATTACGTCCGAGCGCGGGCGCGGCGATGCCGCTGCCGGAGGCGGCTGGCGGATCGGCCGTGCTGGCTCTGTATGGGCTGGCGCCGCTGGTCTGGTCGAACGCGATCGTGACGGAGGTTTACGCGCTGGCCAGCCTGTTCCTGTGGAGCGCGCTGTACGCGGGGGTTCGCGCGCGGGGCTGCCTGGACGCAGGTCGCGACGGATGGCGTTGGGCGTCCGCGTCGGGAATGTTGCTGGGGATCGGGGTGGGCGCCCACCTGACGGTGGCGCTGGCCCTGCCGGCACTGGCAGCGATTCTCCTGTCCGAGGGCGGCACGAGGCGTGCGGCAGTCCGCCGGGGCGGCCTGGTCGCCGGAAGCTTCGCGGTGGGCTGCATGGTTTACACGTATCTGCCCATCGCGGCGGCGCTGGATCCGCCGATCAATTGGGGCGCGCCGTCGACACCCGAGCGGTTCTGGTCGGTCGTGAGCGGCGAGATCTACCAGTCCCGCCTGGGAGCGGGACACATAGGCGCAGCGGCATCCAAGGCGGCCTGGCTGCTGGGCGAGCCCGTGCGCCAGCTGACGTGGGTGCTCCTGCCGCTGCTGGCGCTTGGCGGCGAGTCCCTGACCCGGCGGCACGGGTGTGCCGCGCTGGCGACGGGATGGATCGCGATTAGCGCCCTAATCGTCGGCGTCCTATATACCTCGCGGGACGACGAGGTTCTTATCCTGCCGGCCCTCGCCGTGGTGGCACTCTGGTCCGCGCTCAGCGTCAGCGAGATCGGACGACTGGCATCGCTGGCAGGAGGCGGCGCTCGACGCCTCGTCGCCGGGACGCTCGCGGCAGTCCTGGTGACCACGGCCCTGATCCGCGGAATCGACCTGGCCCCCGCAGTCTCCATGCGCGACGCCACCCACGCCGGGGCGTTCGCGCACGCGCTGCTGGCCCAGGCCGACCCCAACAGCGTGCTCCTGACCGAGGACGACCGGGCGACGTTCCCCCTCTGGCATGCGCGCTATGCACCGGGCGGACGGACCGACGTAACGATTGTCGACCGCCGGCTCTGGCAGTTCGCCTGGTACCGAGAGACGCTGCGTCGGCAGGCCGGGATTCCGACGGAGGCGTCGCCCAGCACCTTGCTGGCCACCGGGTTTTGGCCGCCGGATCGGCCGCTGTGGGCCGTGGACATCGACGTGACGGGCGACGGGTCGGCCGACGTGCTGGCAACCGTTCGGACACTTAGTCCGCCATGAGCCGCTGGCTGATCGCAGGCATGGCGGCAGCACTGATCGTGTTGCTGGCGGCTGCGGCCACCTGGTCCTCGCGCCCCGCGCCCGCGAGGGCTCAAACGGCCCCGGACGTTCGGCTGCGTGAAGCGGAGTCGAAGTCACCCCGTGCAGACTCAGCCGCCAAGTCCAGCGAGGCTCCGGCGCCGCTGGCGCTGCGACTCTCGAACGCAACGCTTGAAGAAGATTCCCGTGTGCTGGCGGAGGGCGCCGACGTCACGCTGCTGGCTCAACCCACCTATGTGGCGCTGCCGGGCGCTGGACCGAACCTGCTGCGTATCTCGCCAGCGTTCACCGTCACGGCACGCGACGGCGGCGGTCGCGACATTGAGCTCTCGCCCGCCGCTCGACTGACGTTTGTCCAGCCGGACGCCGGGGGTGCCAGCGTCTTTCGGCTTGAACGGAATGCGTGGCATCCAGTCCCAGCAGTCTGGCTTGGCCACGCGTTGATCGTGCAGCCGGCCAGGCCGGGAACATACGCCGTGTTCGCCGAGCTGCCTCCCGACTGGCCCCTGCGCAACGACATGCTGACCGCCGTGGCACTCAATGCGGCGCGGCTGGTGGTGGACGACCTGGCGCCCAATCCGTGAGATGCCGGGCCGGAGAATCCTCGGCCGGCTAAAGTAGCGGCGTATCTGGCGGGGGCGCGTCGGCAGGGCGCGGAGGAGTGGCGGGATGGCGAAAACGATTGCCGTGATCGGCGCGCTGGATACGAAGGGCGGCGAGTTCGCCTTCGTGCGCCGCGAAATCGAGCGGCGGGGTCACCGGGCGCTGGTGATCGATAGCGGCGTGATCAGCGAGCCGGGCTTCGAACCCGATATCCCGGCGTCGCAGGTCGCAGAAGCCGGTGGAACCGGCCTGGACGAGCTGCGGGCGCAGGGCGACCGCGGGACGGCCATCGGCGTCATGGCCACGGGCGGGGCCGAGATCGTGGGCCGGCTGCATGCCGAAGGCCGGATCGACGGCGTGCTGGGCATGGGCGGCAGCGCCGGAACGGCGGTGGGCACCGCGGCCATGCGCGCCCTGCCCGTCGGGGTGCCCAAGGTGATGGTGAGCACGGTGGCCTCCGGCGACACCAGCGGCTACGTGGACACCAAGGACGTGGTGATGGTGCCCTCGATCGTGGACGTGGCGGGGGTGAACCGGATCAGCGCGCGAATCTACGCCAACGCGGTGGGCGCGGTGGTGGGGATGGCGGAGACGGCCGCGCCCGAGATCGAGGACAAGCCGCTGATCGCGGCCTCGATGTTCGGCAACACGACGCCGGCGGTGGAGCGCTGCCGCGAGCGGCTGGACGCGCTGGGGTACGAGGTGCTGGTGTTTCACGCCACCGGCACGGGCGGTCGAACGATGGAAGACGTGGTGGCCGGCGGGTTCGCGAGCGGCGTGCTGGACGTGACGACCACCGAGTGGGCCGACGAACTGGTGGGCGGCGTGATGGGGGCCGGTCCCAACCGGCTGGAGGCCGCGGCGGCGCAGGGAGTCCCACAGGTGATCGCGCCGGGCTGCCTGGACATGGTGAATTTCTGGGGGCCGGAGACGATTCCGGACAAGTTCGAGGGCCGCCGCTTCCACTACTGGAATCCCAACGTGAGCCTGATGCGCACGAACCCCGAGGAAAACGCCGAGTTGGGACGCATCCTGGCCGAGAAGGCCAATGGGTCGTCGGCGCCAACGGCGATCTTCCTGCCGTTGCAGGGCCTGTCGCTGCTGGGCGCGCCGGGCGAAGAGTTCCACTGGCCGGAGGCCGACCAGGCGTTGTTCGACGCCATCAAGCAACACGTGCGCGACGACATTCCCGTGTATGAGCTGGACCACGCCGTCAACGACGAGGCCTTTGCCGACGCCGTGACGGACAAGCTGCTGGAGTATCTGGGCTGACGATGCGGCGACACGCCGTGCTGCTGAGCGACTCCTCAACCGAACGAAAGGACCACGCGCATGCCGTACATCCCACGCGCTGAGGCGCTGCGGCGCTTGCGGGCCACGCTGGACGCCGGTGAGCCGATCATCGGCTGCGGCGCCGGCACCGGCATCACGGCCAAGTTCGCCGAACAGGGCGGTGCGGACCTGATCATCATTTACAACTCGGGCCGCTTCCGGATGGCGGGCCGCGGGTCGCTTTCGGGGATGATGCCCTTCGGCGACGCCAACGCCATCGTGGTGGACATGGCATCCGAGGTGCTGCCGGTGGTGCAGGACACGCCGGTGCTGGCGGGAGTGTGCGGGACCGACCCGTTCCGGCTGATGCCCACGTTTCTGAAGCAGCTGAAGGCCATGGGCTTCGACGGCGTGCAGAATTTCCCGACGGTGGGCCTGATCGACGGCATCTTTCGCCAGGGCCTGGAAGAGACCAACATGGGCTTCGGCCTGGAGGTGGACCTGATCCGCCAGGCCAATGAGCTGGACATGCTGACCTGTCCCTACGTGTTCGATCCCGACCAGGCGGTGGCGATGAGCCGGGCGGGCGCGGACGTGTTGGTGCCGCACATGGGGCTGACGACCAAGGGGTCGATCGGGGCCACGACGGCGCTGACGCTGGACGACGCGGTGGCGAGCGTGCAGGCGATTCACGACGCCGCCGTGGCCGAGAAACCGGACTCGGTAGTGCTGTGCCATGGCGGGCCGATCGCGGATCCCGGCGACGTGCGCCATGTCCTGGCGAACACCGAAGGCGTGGCCGGGTTCTTTGGCGCCTCGAGCATCGAACGCCTGCCCACCGAAGTCGGCATCCGCGAGCAGGTCGAGGCGCTGAAGGCGGCGAAGGGTTAGCTGCCGGCGGCAGCCGGCCGTGCTGGAACTGTCTGAGAGGTCTCGCGTGGGACGCCTTGCAAATAACGTCGACACGATCACGGCTGCGGTCATCACCGGCGAGCACCTGTTTGACGTGCCCGGGTTCCAGGCGGCGTTCCGCAGCATGGCGGACGTCGACGCCTACCCGCAGTCGCTGGAGAACTTCGTGGCCGATCGCGGCGGCGTGCGCGACGCGTACGACGTGCTGGTCTTTTACAACTTTCACCGGCCGGCGCCGGACGAGCGGACGGCGGCGGCGCTGGAGTCGCTGGGCGAGACCTCGCAGGGCATTGTGGTCCTGCATCACGCCATCCTGGCCTTCCCCGAATGGCCGCGCTGGTCGCAAATTTGCGGCATCGACGAGCGGACCTTCGGCTACCACATGAACCAGCGGGTGCCGGTGCACGTGTCCGATCCGGACCATCCCATCACCACCGGACTGGCCGACTGGGAATTGCCCGACGAGACCTACACGATGGGCAGCGCCGATGAAGGCAGCCGCGTCCTGCTGACCACCGACCACGAGCTGAGCATGCGAACCCTGGCCTGGACGCGGCAGTTTGGGAAGTCTCGCGTGTTCTGCTTTCAGTCCGGCCACGACAACGCCGCCTACGCCAACCCCGGCTTCCGCACGGTGCTGCATCGCGGCATCCGCTGGGCTGCCGGAAAGCTCTAGCCGAGGCCGAGGAGGGACTGTCATGCGTGCGCTGGTAACCGTGCTCGAAGCCGACGGACGCCGGGGCAAGCGGCTGGTGCATGACTGGCCCGAGTACACGGACGAGCCACGGGCCAACGAGATCAAGGCCCGGAACATCTACAGCGGAATCACCAACGGCACCGAGCGCAACAACATGCTGGGCGGCAACTACTCGCGCCCGGACCACGAGCTGCCCTCGAACGAGGGCTACCAGAGCGTCGGCGAGGTAGTCGCCGTCGGACCCGAGGTCGAGGACCTGAGCCTTGGCGACCTGGTGTTCATCGGCGCCCACAGTGGAACGCGGCGGAGCCCGGCCGGTCACGTGGAGTTCGTCACCATCGCGGAGGACGACCTGGTCCTCAAGCTGCCCTCGGAGATCGATCCTCTGCACGCCGCCTTGTTCGGCATGGGCGGGGTGGCGATGCGCAGTTGCCGCAATGCCGAGTTGAGGATGGGCGAGCGAGTGCTGATCGTCGGCGGGGCCGGCTGCATCGGGCAGATGGCGGCGCAGATCGCCACGGTCATGGGCGCGCGCGTCACCATCGGCGACGTCGCCGGACGTCGGCTGGAGCTAGCCCGCTCGATCGGCGCCGCCGAGTCGGTGGTGGACGTCTCCGGCGATGGCTGGGATCGGCATATCGGCGAGGGCGCCTTTGACGCCGTGATCGACTTTGCGGGCGTCCCGGGCACGGAGGACAAGCTGATCACGTGCGTCCGCCTGCAGGGCCGCGTGATCCTGGTCGCGGGTCGCTGGGAAGTGAACTACACCTTCAGGACCGGCCAGGCCCAGGAGATCACCATCAAGCAGAACAGCCACTTCGACCGGGATGACCTGCGGAACCTGTGCCGTCTCGTGGGCCGGGGCTTGGTCCAGATCGCGCCGCTGATCCAGGACGTCGTCCCGGCGAACGACGCGCCCCGCATCTACGCCACGTTGCGGGATGACTCGTCGCAGCTCATGGGCACGGTGTTCCAGTGGTGAGCCGCGACTGAGCGCCAGCTGAGAGTCCCTGCAAACCGTTTGGCCGCGATCCCGTGAGGCCCGCGTGCTTGCCTAATTCCGGAACAGTCGTTCTAATGATCGCTGCCCGAAATATCGGGAGACGGCACGATGGACGGAAAGCCCCGGCGGCCTTTCACCAGGCGACGATTTGGCAGCGCGTTGCTCGGCGCGCTCACAGTTGTGGCCGTGGGACTTGGCCCGGCTTGCGGCGATGACTCCGGTCGGCCCGCCGGCACCCGCGACGACCCGTTCCCCTACAAGGACCCCAAGGCCCGCTGCGGCAACGTGCGCTGCTAATTCCGAGCCCAACGGGCTCCTGAAAGTCGAGCGTGTGGCGCCGCCCTGTTTGCCACAGCCATCCGCACGCGTTGTAATGGTTACGGCCCGAAGAGTCAGGAGTCGGCGCAATGGACTATCGGTCCCGACGACCGCTCACCCGTCGACGCTTTGCTGGAGTACTGTTCGGCGCGCTGACGCTCACGGCCGTCGGCCTTGGCGCGGCCTGCGGGGACGACGGTTCGACCGCGGGTACCCGCGACGATCCCTTCCCCGTCAAGGACCCAAGATCCCGCTGCGGCAACCTGGGAACTAGCTGCTGACGCGACTCCCGTCGCTGGAAAGACCTCGAGGCCTGGGGCCGGAACGTCTGCTGCCGATTCGGGCGCGGACGAATCACTCTGCATTGGCGGCCTCGCGGCGCCCCGTTTGCCAGGACCGTCCGCTCTAGTTGTAATGGCTACGGCCGAAGCACCAGGAGACGGCGCAGTGGACAGGAGATTCCGGCGGACGCTTAGCCGCCGACGGTTTAGCGGAGCCCTGCTCGGCGCGTTCGCGGTCATGGCCGTCGGTCTTGGCGCGGCCTGCGGGGACGACGGTTCGACCGCGGGAACTCGCGACGACCCCTTCCCCTACAAGGATCCCAAGGCCCACTGCGGCAACGACGGCTGTTGACACCGACGAGGTCAGGGCTGCGGCGCCCATCGCTGCTTGGTCGCGGTCCGTCGATTCGCTGGAGACCACTACCCGCCAGCGTTGCTAGCATTCCGTAAGTTGCAGTCGTTGCCTGCCCGGAGCAGGCGAACGCACGAACGGCCGGGCCGACAGGTCCGCCGGCGGAGACGCCGATGAGCGCATCGAACGGGCTTGAATCACATGTGGACGACCTGCGGACACGCGGCTGGTGCGTAATCCCGGACATCATCTCGGAACCGGCCCTCAGCGACGTTCGCGAGAAGGTGTCGACGTCCATCATCCAAAACTCGCGTTCCCCCGCCCCCCGCTACGGGGTCTCTAACCTGCTGCGCTTCGATCAGGCCCTGCTGCCCCACCTGGGCGACGAGCAAGTCGACACCGTCACCCAGGGCGTCCTCGGACCCCACTGGCGCATCTCGTACGTGACCGGCTACGTCACGGGCCCCGGAACCGACCGCGACATCTGGCACGCCGACTTTCCCTACAACCAGCGCAACCTGGCCCATATCCCCGCGCCCTATCCGGACGTGCCCATGCACCTCACCACGTTCTGGATGTTGACCGATTTCACGCCCGAGAACGGCGCGACGTACGTGGTGCCCGGCAGCCACCGCCAGCAGGACCACCCGCGTCCCGGCAGCCCGCTCGGCGACTGGATGGCCCCGCGCGACGACGAAGCCCGCCTCCTGGGCACGGCCGGCTCGGTGGCCATCGTGGACAGCCGCCTCTGGCATGCGGTCTCGCCCAACACGACCGATCAGGATCGCGTCACCGTGGTGGTCCGCTTCGCCCCCTGGTGGCTGAACCTCAACCCGACCCGCCGCGGCCACGTGGAACGCCAGGTGATCGTCGGCGACGGGATCGACTCGTTCGTCGAGGACCTGCCGCGCGAGGTTTACGACGAGGCGCCGGACAACCTGAGGCCGCGGCTCGCTCACCTGCTTCCAGCCGGATCGACAATCGGCTAGCCGTCGGCGAGCCGCCCGAATGAAGACTACGCGCGCCTTTTCTCTGGCGCTGCCGCCGATATGCCGTACTGTATGCCGGTTGAGCGGCAATTCTCGGCGGTGCTATGGCTGACTTGCGGGGCGTGATCTTTGTCGACAACGGACACACGGCGGACGGGGCGGCCGCCCCGGACGGCGGCAACGCGCCGCTGGACGCCACCATCGAGCAACTGCGCGAAATCGGTGCGGACGCCATCACGGTCATTACCTCCGACCCCGGCGCCGTACCCCAGGCGGCGGACGTGCAGACCCAGGACCGGAACGCCGGTCACGGTGAGGTGCATGGTCTGCTACAGGCCATTCCTCGGACTGAGGAAGTCGAAATCCTCGTAGCCGAACACCCGCTGCAGCCGACCGCCGACTTCCAGCCGTCCCAGGGTTCGAACAACTGCGTGCTCGTGGTTGCCGAAGGCGCCGGCGAAGGCCGCGTCGTGGACGTGATCGAGCTGGAGTACGAGGAACGGCGTCGCGTCACCCAGTTCGCGGTTCGCGCCGTCAACGGCGAGGGCGGCTACCACCACACCGGCCTGACCTTCCTGCCCCTGGGCGCACTGGAACTGGCCGCCGTCGTTGGCTTGCAGCAAACGCTTGCGGCGGACGGGATTTCGGAGGCCTTGCCGCTGACCCAGGGCCGCTTGCGTACGCGCGCGGCCGACGACGTGCTCCAGGACGTCTCGAGCATGAATCTGGACGACCTGTTCGACCGGTTTCTGTTCGAAGGCCGCCTGTCCGCGATTAAGGCCTGACCTCAGCCCTTGCTTCGCGCCGGCGCGCCGTGACGTCCCGTTCCGCTCCCGGCGCTTCCGGCAGACTCCGCATCGCCTGCTGGAACATCTGGGGCTTCTCCTGGGAGTGGCCGCGCCGTCGTCCGCTGGTGGCGGCCGAGCTCGCCGGCCTTAAGCCGGACGCTGTCTTCCTTCACGAGACGCGCTCCGCCAGTCGCCCCTGGGAAAACGGCGAGTCAACGCCCGCGCAGGTCGCGGCCGATTCGGGCCTGATCGTCGTGGACTGGATCGACGCCCCCACCACGCATCCAGGCTCACGCATGGGTCCGGCGCTATTGGCCGGCGAGCCTCACATTGAAACCTCGCGACACCAGCTAGCCGACCGACGCTCGGTTGCAAACCTCGGGTTTCACGAGCCCTGGCTGCTAACGGCTCGCTGGGACCTCAACGGAGCTCGCCTGGTTGTCGCAAGCACGCACCTGCCCATGCAGGGTCTGCGGAACGCGCAGAATGCTTCCGTGGATCGACTGGCTGAGGTCCTTCCGGCGTTGTCCGACGACGCAGACCTTCTGATTCTGATCGGCGACCTGAATCTCGCCCCTCTCAGCTCGAGGCTCTACGCGCTCACGCAAGCCGTCGGCTTGAAGTCCGTGCCTTCGCTGCGGGACGCGCCGCCGACCTGGCCCACCAGCAACACGATGTATAACCGCCAGATCCTGGACGCTGGGCTTTCCGGTTTGTTGCACCCTGAGGCGCCCCCAATTCGAATCGACCACTTGTTGGTCCGCGCGGGCGCCCACTCTCCGTTGAAGATTGTCGCCGAAGGACGCTTCGGAACCACCCACCGTGATGGCGCGCTGTACGCCTCCGACCACTGGGGCCTGTGGTTCGATGTCGCGGCCGCATGACTGAATTGCTGGCAGGATGACGTTTCAGAAACCCCCGACGTATCACCAGAGGAGATTGCCCAGATGACCGCTGAGTTCCAGGGTCGCGTCGCATTGGTAACCGGAGCCGGTCGCGGCATGGGCCGCGCCACCGCCGAGCGCCTGCTGGCCGGCGGCGCACAAGTTGCCGTAAACGACGTCAATGCCGATCAGATCGAAGCCGTCGCGTCCGAACTCGGCGCCGATGCTGCGGCCTTCCCCGCCAACGTGGCCAACAAGTCGGCCGTTGACGCCATGGTCGCGGCCGTCACCGAGCATTTTGGCCGCCTGGACATCCTCATCAACAACGCCGGCATCGTCTCGCCCACCGCCTTCGAGGCCATCGAGGAGTCCGAGTGGCGCCGGGTCCTGGACGTCAACGTCAACGGCGTCTTCTTCTGCACCCAGGCCGTCATCCCGGCGATGCGGGCCAACAGCTACGGCCGCATCGTGAATTTCTCGTCCACCGCCGGCAAGAACGTCAGCACCGTCGGCGGCGCCTCCTACACCACCTCAAAGGCCGCCGTGCTTGGCATCACCCGGGCAGCCGCCAAGGAACTGGCCGCCTACGACATCACCGTCAACGCCGTCTGTCCGGGAATGATCGACACCGACATGCTGCGCGTCGCCTGGTCCGAGGAGCGCATCCAGGAATACATCCCGTCCATCCCCCTCAACCGCATGGGCGCGCCTTCGGAGGTCGCCGAACTCGTCTGCTTCCTCGCCTCCGACCGCGCCGCCTACATCACCGGCGCCGCCCTCGACATCACCGGCGGCGAACTCATGGTCTAGCAAGCTTTAGCCGTCGTGCGTCGGCCGCTGCCTCATGCGTGCTAAGCGGCCCAGCCGACTGGCGAGTCTGGTTGAAACAGCGGTGGTCAGTCACTTCGTGAGGGCGAGTGTCGCGCGCCCATCGGTGCATTCGGAAGAGCTTTCGCCTGACGTTTGCAGCAAAGAAGTCCTCAAATAATGTCACGAGCAATACGACAGGCCGAGAGTATGCAGATCATTGTGCGGGAGGTCTCGCCAATGGGCGGGAATGCACCCGGACAGCTGGTTACCACCCAGGTGAACTATCCACAGGCCACTCAGGCGTCCAACTTCTCCAGGAATCGTCCCCGACAGGTTGTTGTGCTCAAGGTTGAGGAGCGTGAGGTTGGACAATTGTCCCAGCGAGACTGGAATGGACCCGGACAACCGGTTGTACTGAAGGCGGAGGCTGTCTAGGTTTGACAGCTGGCCGAGACTCACCGGAATGGATCCCGTCAACTGATTGGAGCCCAGATTGAGACTCTCCAAGCTAGCGAGTTGGCCAAGTGCCGCCGGAATCTCGCCTGAGATATGATTACTGAGCAGATGCAGTTCCCGTAAGCTGGAGAGATTGCCCAACTCCATAGGAATCGTTCCTTCAAGTTGATTCCCATCCAGATACAGGTGATATAGACTGGCAAGACGTCCTAATTCAGCTGGTATTGATCCAGACAAATGGTTTTCTCCTAGCCACATCTCGCGAAGCTTATGAAGCTGACCAAGTTCGGCAGGTATAGTACCTGATAGCCCGCTTTCTGACAGGTGCAGAGCCTCAAGGTTGTGCAGATTGCCAAGCGACGCCGGGATCGATCCTTCCAATGGGTTGACTCGCAAGGAGAGTTCTACCAGGTTCGATAAATGGCCCAATTCCATGGGGATTGGACCGCTTAGACTGTTGAAGCCCAAGTACATGAATTTCAATTTTGACAGTTGGCTCAACTCAGTTGGAATCCGACCGGTCAGCGAGTTGCCGAAGAGGTACAGAAGTTGAAGCTCGGACAGTCCTGTCAGTTCTACCGGAATGTGGCCGGATAGCTCGTTGGAATTGAGGTGGAGTTCCGTAAGTCTCACTAACTGTCCAAGCTGAGCCGGAATCGGACCCGTGATGCGGTTCTGGCTCAGATCCAGCCGCGTCAATGCCCTGAGTTCTCCAATGACAACTGGAATCGAGCCTGAAAGTCCCACGGTTGACAGCGCAAGCTCGTGAACCCGTGGCGGCGAGCCGCCCAGAACCACGCCGTCCCACTTGGCAATGGTGCGATCAGCACCCCAGTTCAGATCGGCGCCCCCGGCCAGCGTGTCGCGAGCCGCGAACAAGATCTTGCAGTCACGAACCAGGCCCGGATTCGCCTGCGGCTGCGGCACGACCCGACCGTTCGTGCAAGCACCATTGTCGGCTGCATCTACGCTGGGTTGAAGCGTCGGGCCTTGCCCAAGATCCGTATCAGGCGTTGCCTGGGCGTGGCAGAAGGGATGCTCTGGAGGACCAATATCTCGCGTTCGCACGCTAGCCAAGTCCGCCGGCAGGCAGCCCGACAACCGATTGCCTCTGAGCCCTAGCCATTCAAGACCCGAAAGCTGGCCAAGGGCCGCCGGTATTGGGCCACTCAACTGGTTGAACGTAAGGTCTAATTCGCGCAAGTTGGCAAGTCGCCCTAGATCTCCCGGGATCGCGCCGGACAGTGCATTGCTTCCGAGACCCAGCGACTCGAGCCTCGCCAGATAACCAAGCGTTGGCGGAATCGAACCCGTAAGCTGATTACCACCCAGGCTCAGCTCTCGCAGCTTTGCCAGCTCGCCAAGCGACGCCGGAATCGAACCAGTCAGCCCATTGCCGCCAAGGTGAATACCCGTCAACGCCGCCAGGCGGCTGAGCTCCGTTGGAATCAAACCGGTGAGGCTGTTTCCGCTGAGATCAAGTTGCTGTAACTGTGAGAGCCCTGCAAGTCCAGAAGGTATTGGGCCGCTAAGCCGATTGGTGCCAAGCGCTAGTTCCCTGAGATTCTGTAGTCCGCCGATCGCGACAGGAATCGGTCCCGACAACTGATTGTTGCCGGCACGAAGTGTCTCGAGCGCTGTCAGGCCGCCGAGCGATGTCGGAATCGCACCCGTTAGCTTGTTGACCCCGAGACTGAGCTCTTTCAGATTCTCTAGTTGTCCCAGTTCATCTGGAATCTGCCCGGTCAGCTGGCTTCCGGTAAACACCAGCTTCTCCAACCTGCGCAGACGGCCTAGCTCGCGTGGAATCTCGGCATTCAGTGGGTTGTACTGAAGTTGCAGTATCTGCAGATTTGACAGCTGGCCGAGGGTCGCCGGAATCGGGCCGGTCAACTGATTTTCGCCGAGGTCAAGCGTACGAAGACTTGCCAATTTGCCCACCTCAGACGGGATTCCACCAGTCAGCCTGGTTCCTCTCAGATCGAGCTCCGTCAGGTCGGCCAGCCGAGTAAGCGCGATCGGGATGGTGCCGCCAAGAGGATTGCTATCGAGCTTGAGCGTTTGCAGGCGGCTCAGTTGCCCAAGCTCCGCCGGAATCCCGCCCGCCAGATCGTTCCTGCCGAGCCCAAGCCATGTCAGGGCAGCGAGCCGACCCAGCTGTATCGGAATCTCACCCGTAAGCTGGTTGTTGTAAAGGTGCAGAACCTGCAAGGAACCCAGTTGTCCCAACTCCTGCGGGATCGACCCTGATAGTCGGTTGTGACCCAGGTTGAGGTGCTGCAGATTGGCCAGGCGTCCGATCAGCGGGGGTATCGTCCCGGAGAGCTGGTTGTTCGAGAAATCGAGTGCTCCCAGACTCAACAGATGTCCAAGCTCGGGTGGAATCGCCCCAATCGATGCGTTGCCTCGAATTTGAAGCGTATGCAGCCCGGTCAGTCCGCCGATCTCGGCCGGGATCGTCCCGCCGCGCTCACCACCGTTTATCGATAACGTCCGGACCCTAGTCGGCGAGCCACCCAGGACGATCCCTTGCCACTCGTTGATCGGCCGATCTGTAGCCCAGTTCAGCGACCCACTCGCCACCAACGCATCGCGGATCTGCAAGAGAATCAGGCAGTCCCGTACCAATTCAGGCTGCAATCCAGGGTTTGGGACCACGGCGCCGCCGGCACAAGCCTCTAGATTCGTCGGCCCGTTGCTAGCCAGCGACGTCGGCTGCACCGTCAATGTAAAGCGTGGGAGGTCTTCGACGGCTTCGGGTCGAACCGGCGCCTTGGCCGCGTCCGGAATGATCACGTTGGTCAGTTGCTTCACTTTGTCCGGCACGTTCTGCAGCAGCACCTGCCCGACCGTCGTCCCAGGCGCCGGGACGTTCCAAATCACAAATACCGCCCGTTGCGTCCGCAGGATTTGCAGGCCCTCCGGATTCCCGTCGACCTCCCGAGCCTCGTACCGAATCGGGAGCCCGTATAGATTCAGCCAGTCAGGCTCGGCCAGAAACCGCGCCCGTATCTTCGAGTTTCGATCCAGGATCGCCAGGTGGTTTTGCGTGACCGTGGCGAAATCGGCTCCAAAGTCCGCCGCCAGCACCTCGTGGATCGGCACGTTCGGCAGCGCCACCTGCGGATACCGATTCGCCAGCGCATCCAGCGTGTTGTAGTAGTTCATCTGCCGGCGACCCGGGTCCCATTGCAGGATGACCTTTTGGAACGCCTGCAGCGTGAACGGACCCTCGATCCACCGCTGACTGATGGGATACCCGATCGCCTGCAGATCCCTCGCCCGAACGAAATCCCACAGCGGAACGTCAACCGCATTGGATACCGCAAACCCATCGGCCGGGTCCGGGGTGTCGCTGCCAGTGATTGTGAACACGCAGCCGTCGTCCAACGGAACGCCGACCTCCGCACCGCACTCGAGCGCCCGCACCGGCAGCACGGTGACCGCCACCAGGAGTCCGACCGCGAGGCCCAGCCCAATCAGTCTGGCCATGCCAGGCCTTCCGCGACCGCCGGACACGGCCCGTCCGCCAGCGACGACGCTCCCAGCGAGCCATTGGGCGAAGCGCAGCCATGCCCAACCAATACTTGGCCCGACCCTCTCAGCAGGTCGCTTAGCGTTGTTGAGTTTGGCGGCGCGTCCACGGCCTAGCCACCTTCGTCACACGTCGGCCAGTCCGGCAACACGACGCCCTCACGCGCTCGCGCCGCCAGGTCGGCCGGCAGGCACTGGGTCAGGTAGTGGTTCAGGCCGAGGTGCAATTCCCGCAGATTCGTCAGCTGTCCGAGTTCCGCTGGAACCTGCCCGGTTAGTCGATTGACGAAGAGGTTCAGGTGCGTCAGGTTGGCAAGCTGACCCAGTTCCGGCGGTATCGCTTCCGAGAAGGCGTTATTCGACAGATCGAGTTCGCGCAACTCGCTCAGTTGGCCAAGCTCGCTCGGTATGGTGCCCCACAATCGGTTGTTAAAGAGCACCAGTCGCTGCAGAGCGCTCAGGCCTCCAAGCTCGGGCGGGATGCGCCTGCCCCCGTGGGGCCCTCGAATCTCCAGCGCCAGGACGCGCCGCGGCGTGCCGCCGAGTTCGATCGCCTCCCACTGCTCCATCGGCGCCTCGGCGCTCCAATTCAGCCAGGTCCGGCCGACCAGAACTTCCCGCGCTTCGAGCAGGATCCGGCAGTCGTTCACCAGCCCCGGATTGTCCTGCGGATTCGGCACGGCGATTCCGCTGGCACAGGTCGGCGGCGACGGCGCTGGATTGACCCGGATCTCCACGTGTACCAGGTCGCCGATTCCATCACTCGCCGCGACCGTCAGCGCATAGGCATCGACTGCTGAAGCATCCAGTTCGCTGGCAACGGTAATCCGGCCGCTGCTGGCGTCGATGGCAAACGCCCCGCCCTCGTTGCCTCCCGCGATCACATAGCTGAGCGTGTCCGCCAGCCGGCCGGGGATATACACCCTGCCCACGCTGGCGCCGAGCAACGCGTCGTCCCGAATGTTGAAGGCGTACGAGCCCAGCTCGCAGGTCGCCCACTCGCGCGGGTTGATGTACGGCGGCTCGCGTCTGTTCAAGTGGAACGGCAGACACTCCTCCAGTTGATTGCCCCACAGCCCCAGCGACCACAGGTCGTACATGGACCCCAGGGCCACTGGGACTCGCCCGGTGAGCTGGTTGCCCCCGAACTGCAGGTTCGTGAGCTTCGTCAGCCAGCCCAGTTCCCAGGGGATCAGGCCCGTCAGGTGGTTCTGGCCGAGATTCAACTCCGTCAGGTTTCGCAGCCCGCCCAGTTCGGGTGGAATGTCGCCCGTCAGCTCATTGTTGGAGAGATCCAGCGTCTCCAGCCCGGCCAGAGCGCCGATCTCGGGGGGAATACCTCCGGTGACGCCACTCTCCGCGAGGTCCAGCGCCACCAGGGCGGCAAGTTGGCCCAACGCCCCTGGAATTCTCCCGCCGAACTCGTTTTCCCGCAGGAGAAGCCGCTGCAGGCTGGCAAGGTCGCCCAGCTCCGCTGGAATCTCGCCGCTCAGATCGTTCCCGGCAAGATCCAGGAGTTCAAGGCTCGTCAGCTGGCCCAGTTCCGGTGGGATCTCCCCGTACAGCCGGTTGCCGGCCAGGTTCAGGCTCCGCAGCGAGCCCAGATCGCCGAGCTCTGCTGGAATCCACCCCGAGAGTTGGTTGTGGGCGACATCCAGCGTCTCCAACTCGGCGAGTTCACCGAGTTCCGGCGGGATGTTCCCCGATATCTGGTTGCCGGCAAGCTCGAGCGTCCGCAGCTTGGGCAGGTCGGCGACTTCGGGCGGGATGATCCCCGCGGTCACGGCATCGCCGTATCTGCCGCTTCCCACCCTCAGCCCCGTCACCCGCCGCGGCGAGCCCTCGACGGTTAGCCCCACCCACTCGTCGATCGGCGTCCCGGCATTCCAGTTCGTGGCCACGCCGCCGAACAGCCAATCACGCAGATTCATCAGCGTCTGGCAGTCGCCCACCAGGCCGGGATTCGCACCGGGCTCGGGGACTACGTAGCCGCCGTCGCAGGCCGCACGCCGCGTCGCAAGGTCGGCCGCTCTGACGCTCTCGGCCACCAGCCCGACGCCCAGGGTCACAAGGACCTGTAGGTCGGAGCCATCGGGCCTCATCGTGTAGAGAATCTCGGGCACTCTCCGCGAATAGGGGTCGACTTCAGCGCCAATGCCAATCGCGATTCGCGCTCCGTCGGGCGACCAGACAGGTCCGTGTAGCTCCCCCAGGTTCTCCGGCGATGTTCCAACGGGATTCCCATCCACGTCGACCACGCAGACCGACGCCCATCCACACGTAAAAAGAATCTTCGATCCATCCGGCGACCAGGCCACCGTCTCAATCCAGGCAACCGACGGATCTTCCGCGTACCAATCTTCATTCCACCCCTGGCTCTGCCAGCCATCGATCGTCGTCAGCCGCCGCGGGTCCGAACCGTCCGCCGCGATGGTGTACAACGCCACCTCTTCGCCGTCCGGCAACGCCAGCGCCAGCCGCTCGCCGTCGGGGGACCAGGAGGGAAGACTGGCCGCCGCCGAGATCCGCCTGGGATTGGAGCCGTCGGCGCCCACCGTGTACACCGCCTGCTCCGCCGAACCCACGCCACGCACAAAGGCCAGGAGTTGCCCGTCCGGCGACCAGCGGGGCGGAAGGCCGACGTCCCCATGGTCCGCCGGCGCCAGGCGTTGGATGTCGGAGCCGTCCGCGGCCATGCTGAAGAGCCCCGGGTCGGCCTCGACGCGTGCCCGGCTGTCGGCCGGCGGGTCGGCGTAGTTGTAGTCGGACAAGAACGCAATGCGGGTGCCGTCGGGCGACCACACGGGCACGCTGCCAACGGCCAGGTAGTCCACCTCGTCGGTGGTCGCATCCCAGACGGCGACTTCGAAGAACACGGTGGTGATCGGAACGTCGACCGCGCGAGACTCCTCGTCCGGCGGTTCCCTTGGCGGGCTGTCCCAGAACGTAAAGGAGTCCCAGCAGACCGAGTACGCCACCCGGCTTCCGTCAGGGGAGACGTCGGCGTGGGACAGGTAGACCTTGATATACGACCGCGACTCGATGTGGGCCTCGTATGGAACCTCAAACGTGCCTTGCACGCGCGTCCCGTCTGCGGTCGCCTGGTAGAGCTGGTCGTGGTGGATGAAAAGCAGTTCGGAGCCGCCCGGCGTCCACTGCACCGAGTTCCGGGCATTCATCACGTGAACGCCGCGGAGACCGAAACTCTCGCACGGCGGAGTACGGCTGTGCGCCTGCACCGGCCGGGTCGTGAGGCTCACACCGAGCGCCACCAGCAGCGCGGCCAGCGCGACGAAAAACCATGGCGCCGCCACAGCCTGGAACCTACGTCTTGCGGTGACAGGTTGCAGCCGTCCGGGCAATGGCCTCGATCTGCCGCGCGACCGACGAAGGCCTGAAATCAGTCGAGTCGCTGGCGCCGAACAAGACGACAAGAGTCGCCGGCCCGCCCGCTGAGCGGCAAAGCGGCTGACTGTCCGGCCAACCATCTGTACGTTCTCCAATCTCATCGCGGCGGCCACACCTGGCCCTCGTCATCGGACCCCCAGCAAGCGACGGTTCCGTCCGCGCCCAGTCCACAGGTGTGTGCGCGACCCAGGCTGATGGTGGTGACCCGCACGTCGTCGGGCGACGTGTCTTCGCCCTGTCGGAAGGATCCCCAGCACAGCACGGTTCCGTCGCTACGCAGCCCACAAGTTCGGTGGTCGTCGCTGCTGATGGCCACAAAGGTCTCGCCCACCGGCGGCGTCGCGTGAGGGGCCGACTTGTCGCCCCAGCAGCGGACGGTCCCATCGTCGCGCAAGCCGCACGTGTGGTCGCCGCCGCTGGCAATTGCCGTAAAGCGCTCGTCGGCGGGCGGCGAGGCCTGGCCTTCGTCGTCGCGTCCCCAGCAGACCGCGGTCCCATCGGCGCGTAGCCCGCAAGTGTGAGCGCCGCCACTGCTGAGCATCGTGAACCGCTCGCCGGCCGGCGGCGCGGCTCGACCGTCGTCGTCGAAGCCCCAACACACAGCGGTCCCGTCGTCGCGCAAGCCGCAGGTGTGGCTCGAGCCGCTGCTCAGCGCGGTGAACTTCTCGCCGGTGGGTGGCGACTCGGCGACGGCCACGCCTACACCCCAGCACACGGCCGTTCCGTCCTCGCGTAGCCCACACGTGTGACTCCACCCGCCACTGAGCGCGATAAACCGCTCACCCTCCGGCGGCCACACCGGCCGATTTACGGACCAGCCGCCCCAGCAAATCGCCTGACCGTCCACGCTGAGCGCACAGGTATGGAAGCTGCCGCAAGTGACGGCCACGAATTCAGGCAGCGGGCTGGGCAGCGGCGGGGCTGGCGGGGTGTATGGCGGTGTCACATCGGGCGGGCGGGGGTATCCCTCGCCCCAGCACGTCGCGGTTCCGTTCTGGCGCAGGGCGCAGCTGAAATCCTGCCCACTGCCGATGGCTGCAAAGGTCTCGCCCGCGGGCGCCGAGGCCTGGCCGTTCCAGTCCTGCCCCCAGCAGACGGCCGAACCGTCGGCGCGGATACCGCAGGTGTGTTCGGCGCCGCTGTCGATCGCGATGAACGACTCGTTGTCCGGTGGCGATGACCGGCCGTCGTGGTTCTCACCCCAGCAGACGGCCGTCCCATCCTCGCGCAAGGCGCACGTGTGAAGCGATGCACTGGTGATGGTCGTAAATCGCTCGCCGCTCGGAGGCGAGGCCTGGCCAACCGGATTCCCGCGCCCGTCCTCGTTACTGCCCCAGCACACCGGGGTTCCGTCCTCGCGCAGGGCGCAGGTGTGGAAGGCGCCCACGCTGATGGTCGTAAAGCGCTCGCCAGCCGGCGGCAACGCCCCGCCGGCGTGCCGACCGGAACCGTCGTCGTTTCTCCCCCAGCACACAGGCGTGCCGTCCGGACGCAGCGCGCAGGTATGCCCGGAGCCGGCACTAGTGGCCCCAAACACTTCGCCTTCCGGCGGCACGGCTCGACCGTTCCAGTCTCGTCCCCAGCACACGGGCGACCCGTCCTGGCGGAGGCCACAGACGTACCCGGACCCGCCGCTAATGGACGTCAGCTGCTCATCCGGCGGCACCGGAATGTCGTCGGGCGAGGACCACCTGGAGTCGGGCGCCACCCAGCACACGGGCGACCCGTCCTGGCGAAGTGCGCAGGCGTAGCGGCCTCCACTTGTGATGGATGTGAATCGCTCACCAGATAGAGCGGTTCGGTATGGCTTCTCGAGCGACGCCTGGCCCCGGTTGTTCTGACCCCAACACAGGATGGCGCCGTCCTCGCGCAGCCCACAGGTGTGCCGAGCCCCGCTGCTGAGCGACACGAACGGCTGATTGACCGGAAGGTAGATACGAAAGTCGCCATAGCAGGCGACCGAACCGTCGTCCCGAAGGCCGCACAAACGCTCGCGGGCGCTGCTAATGGCCACAAACCGCTCGCCCTCGAACACCCCGGACCACTGATCGAAATCGGTACTGCACCAGAGCGTGCCGTCCGCCCGCAGCGCACAGGTATGGTCCGGCCCGACACTGAGGGCGACAAAGCGCTCGTGCTCAGGCGGCCACAGCTTGCCCCAGCTGCTGGATCGGTCTTCCGCGCCCCAGCAGAGGGTGGATCCGTCATCGCGTAAGCCGCAAGTATGCTCGCCGCCGCTGCCAATCGCCACAAACGATTCGGCCTCTGGTGGCGAGGCCTGCCCCTGGTCGTTGCGCCCCCAGCACGCCGCGGATCCATCCGCCCTCAACGCGCAACTGTGGCTTGAGCCGCTACTAAGGAACTCGAACTGCTCATCGACCGGCGGCGTTGACCGCCCGTTTCGATTCGATCCCCAACACACCGCCCCTCCATCCTCGAGTAGCCCGCAGGTGTGTTGCTCGCCGCTGCTCAGGGCCACGAAGCGTGCGTCCGCCGGGGGCGACGCCTGACCGTGCGTGTCGTCGCCCCAGCAGACCGGCGTCCCGTCGTCACGCAGCGCGCAGGTATGCAACTCCCCGCTACTGACCGCAACGAACGGGCCGCCGGCGATAGGCGCATAGCGCGGCGCGCCGGACTCGAAGCGTCCGCCCCAGCAGACCGGCGTCCCGTCAGTGCGAAGGCCGCACGTGAAGTCACCGCCACCGCTCACCGCACTGAGATGCTCGCCGTGCGGCGCCAGGGCTCTCCCGCCAGGGGTTTCATAACCGCCGGCGTTTGAGCCCCAGCAGACCGGCGTCCCGTCCGCCTGCAATCCACACGTGTGCTGGTGGCCGCTGCTCAGCGCGGTAAACGCCACGCCGTGCGGCGGTGACGTCACGCTCCCGGCCATCCCCCAGCAGACCGGGGTGCCGTCGGCGCGCAGCGCGCAGGTGTGCTCCTCGCCGCTACTAACGGCAACAAATTTCTCGGCCTGGGATGGCGTCGATTTGCCATGCTCGTCGTCTCCCCAGCAGATCGCCAGGCCATCGGTGCGCACGCCGCAGGTGTGGCGCTCGCCGGCGCTCAGCCCCGTGAACTGCACGCCCTCGGGCGGCGACGCCTGACCGTAGTCGTCGCTCCCCCAGCAGATCGCGGCGCCGTCGCTACGCAGCCCGCAGGTGTGAGAGCTGCCGCTGGTGAGCGCCGTAAACCGCTCGTCCTCCGGCGGCGACGCCTGGCCCTGCTCGTTGTAGCCCCAGCAGACGGCCACGCCGTCCGCACGCAACCCGCACGTGTGATCGCCGCCGCTGGTCAGCGAGGAGAACGTCTCGCCCTGCGGCGCCGCGGTCTTCCCTGCTCCGCTCGAGCCCCAGCAGACAACCGACCCGTCCTCGCGCAGCGCGCAGACGTGCCCGTAGCCACTGCTGATGGCGACGAAGCTCTGAACGCTGACCGTCTCGAATTCCGAGCGCTTGGCCGACTCGGTCGGTGTCTGGAAGCCAGTGCCCCAGCAGATGGGACGGCCGTCCGTACGCAGCGCGCAGGTATGCACCGCGCCGATGCTGATTGCACCGAAGCGCACGTCGGGCGGAGCAACCGCGTTTCGTTCGCCCCAGCAGACCGGCGTGCCGTCGGCGCGCAGTCCGCACGCGTGATCCGGGCCGGTGCTGATCGCGACGAAGCGCTCGACATATGGCGGCGTCGACGTCTCGTCATCCGGATCGCCCCAGCAGAACGGGCTGCCGTCCTCGTACAGGGCGCAGGTGTAATCCGAGCCACTGCTGATGGCGGCAAACCGAGCGCCTTCCGGCGCCGAGGCTTGGCCGTCGTAGTCTTGGCCCCAGCACACCGCCGACCCATCCTGGCGCAGCGCGCACGTGTGCGTGAGCCCGCTACTGACGGCGCTGAAGCGTTCGTCCGCTGGCGGTGCGGCCTGGCCGTTATGGTCCCTGCCCCAGCAAGCGGCCGACCCGTCCTCACGCAGCGCACAGGTATGGGCCCATCCACTGCTGATCGCGACGAACCGATCGTCGGCCGGCGGCTGGGTCCGGCCGTCCGCCTCATCGCCCCAGCAGATCGCCTCACCGTTGTCGCGCAGGGCGCACGTATGTCGCCCTCCGCTGCTGACCGCGATGAAGGTCCCCTCCGCGGGAGGCGTGGCCTGACCGTAGTCATTCAGTCCCCAGCACCGCAGCGTGCCGTCCGCACCAATCGCGCAGGTATGCCGGTTGCCGCTGCTCACGGCAGTCAGCGCTTGATCGCGCACCGCCCGGAATCCCTCGCGGCCGACGGTGTCGAGGTCGAACCCGAGATTCGCGGGGCCGAAGCGCCAGCACCCGTAGGTGCCGTCCGCCCGCAGGCCGCAGGTGAAGTTGTCGCCACTGCTCACCGACACAAACCGATCCCCTGGACGGGGGGACGCCTGGCCGTAGTCCCCCCAGGGATCGGCTGCGCCCCAACATACGGGCGTACCGTCTTCTCTCAGCGCGCAGGTGTGGTAAGTGTTCGTGCTGATATCCACGAAGCGCTCGTGCTCCGGCGGGGACGCCTGGCCGTACTGATCGCGGCCCCAGCAGACGGCTGCGCCGTCCTCGCGCAAGGCGCAGGTGTGGTCCCAGCCAGTGCTGATGGCCGTGAACCTCTGATCCTCAGGCGGCGTGGCCTGACCTCCCCAGTTACTCCCCCAGCAGACGGCCGTGCCGTCCGCCCGCAACGCACAGGCGTGGCCCCAGCCGGCACTGATAGCGCTGAATTGCTCGGCCGCCACCGCCGCCGTTTCTTCGGCGCTCTCGCGGCCCCAGCAGACAGGCGTACCGTCTTCCCGGAGGGCGCAGGTACGGCCGGCGCTGCTGCTGATTGAGACGAACCGCTCGCCTGCCGGCGGCGAGGACTCACCGTCCTCGTCATCCCCCCAGCAAACGGCCACGCCATCCAGGCGAATGCCGCAGGTGTGAAACGAGCCGCTGCTGATGGAGGCGAACTTCACACCGGGCGGCGGCGATGCCTGACCGTAATGGTCGTTGCCTGCGCACCAGGCGAAGCCTTCATTGGTGATACCGCAGACGTGTCCACCGCCGCTGCTCAGCGCCACCAGCGGCGCCCCAGGATCGTAGGGATCGGGCGGGACGGGCTCGGAACCCAGGTACCGCGCACCTTCGGGCGGGGACGCCTGCCCATACGAATCGTCGCCCCAGCAGGCCACCGTGCCGTCGTCGGCGCGTAGCCCGCAGGTGTGCCCCATCCCGCTGCTGAGCGACGCGAAGCGCTGCCCCGGCGGCGGGCTGTCCGGCAGATCCCCCCAGCACACCGGCATTCCGTCCTTCCGGAGCCCGCAGGCGTGCCCCCCGCCGCCGCTAACGGCGATGAGCCAAAGATCCGGCGGCGGATACCTCGCGAGATTGGGAGTCTCCGAATAGCTCCCCCAGCAGAACGGCGGGCCTTCCAGCGGCACGCCGCACGTATAGCCGTGGGCCCCGTCGATCGACCCGAAGGCGGCTTCCGGGGGAGCTTCCCAGCCTCCGAACGGACCAGGACCCGGCTCCGGCCCCCAACAGACGACGGTTCCGTCCTCGCGAACGCCACAGGAGTGATTCGCGCCGCTGGTGATCACCGTGAACCGCTCCTCGTCGGGCGGCGAGGCCTGGCCGGACTCGTCGTTCCCCCAGCAGGCCACCGAGCCATCCCCACGCAGCCCGCACGTGTGCGTACCGCCACTGCTAATGGCGGTAAAGGCCTCGCCATTCGGCGGCGAGGTCTGGCCGAAGCCCACCTGCCCCAGGTCCTCGGACTGGCCGCCCGGATCGGCGCCCCAGCACGCCGCGCTTCCGTCGTCCCGCAGGCCGCAGGTGTGAAAGCCGCCGCTGCTGATGGCCACGAAGCGTTCGCCGGCTGGCGGCAACGCCTGGCCGAAGCCAACTGGTCCGACGTCAGCCGTCTCACCAGGCGGCTCGGCCCCCCAACACAGGACTTCGCCATTCGCCTGGAGGGCGCACGTATGGAAATTGCCGCTGCTCACGGTCACGAACCGCTGGTCCGGCCTCGGAGGCTCGACCGCCGCCGTCGGAAGCAGCGCCGGACCGGGACTGGGCCCCTGCGCCTGCGCCACGGGCTGCAGAACCGCGACCAGCCCAAGGCACACGGCCCCAACCAACGGCCCCAGCGCCCTCGGCAGGCTGCGCCATTGAGCACGCACTGGCAGACGGGTGCGCATCATCCGGTTTGGGAAGCAGTGTTCCGTCTGTAGAGATTACGCACGCACGGCGCCATTCGTTCCTTCATTCCAAGGATCGCGCGGCCGCGGGCGGTCCGGTGGCCCTCCGCAGTCGGCTGCCCGTCAGCACCGGCGCGCCCCGGACTGGCTGTGGCACTGCTGGTCAGCCGCTAGAGACGATCTCCGGTCGTCGACGGTCAGCCCGCTGGCCGGGCCTCAAGCAACGAAGCTTCCACCCTGATCTGGTCCTGCCGCCGGCGAGCTTGCGCCAGGTCGTAGGCGGCCTGGAGACGCAGCCAGAACTCGGCATTCGACCAGCCGGCCTTCTCGAGTCGAATCGCCATTTCAGCCGATATCCCCGCGTGTCCGTTTAACACGCGCGATAGCGTGTGCCGCGCCACCCCCAGGCCCTTAGCAGCATCCGTCACGCTAAGGCCCAACGGCTCAAGGCACGTCAACTGGATGCTGCGTCCCGGATGCGGAGGATTCTTCATTACCACAAATACATCGTAGGCGATGCGGGCGCGTCTGCTACCGCCTCCCTGCGCTCCACGCCATCTTCATGTACACGTCGCCCTGCTCCAGTTCGTCAAGCATCTGTCGCAGCCGGCGGGCTTTCGTCTCGGGTCGCTTGGCCCGATCAATCCAGCCCAGGTAGTCGTTCCGCTGGTACGGCGGGCGGGCCTGGTAGGCCTCCATCAGGCCAGCCTCCTCGAGAGCGCTCTCGACCGAACCCGGCATGGGATTGATCGGGCGCGTCAGGCGTGATCGACGGTCAGGCACAGTTCGAGCAGACGGGATCTAGACCCCGTCTGGGCCCAGTGGATGCTTCCATCGCAGTCCGGGGAATCGGCTGAAATCCGAATCGGTCGTCACCATAGTGCACCCATGTTCCACGGCAACCGCCGCGTGCTGAGCGTCGGCGACCAGCTTTCCGGTGGCGCCGGACGCACGGCACAGTCGTTCGAAGATTTCCAGATGATCTGGACCCGGGCCCACAATCCGCGCGGTTGGGCGTTCCACGAGTGCCGTGACGAACCCGAATGACTGATCGAGAGTCGACGACGGGCTGAAGACTCGGGGATTGGTCACGACGCGAATGAATCCGGACAAGACCAGAACGGAAAGGGCGAACGGTTCGGGCCCTGTCGCCAGACGGGTGATCCAGCTCGCGTACTCAGCGTGGTCGGGAGTCGAGTCCTCGATGTGCGCGTAAATCAGGACATTGACGTCGGGAAGCAGCAACTGGCGTCACCCACGCCCGCGCGTGAACCTGGCCTCGTCCTCCCGAGCATCGAGCGCCCTCGGCCGGTCCAGATCGACTCCGGGACGGGGTCGAACGCCACGCACGGTTATCAGGCGGAAAGGCGGCGGCTCAGACGGGTCGTGGCGTTTCAGCGCGTCGTCCAGCGTCTTGGAAATAAAGGCGCTCACGCTCATGTCGCGGGCTGCTGCCGCACGACGCACTTGCCGGGCCAGCTGATCGTCGAGCGAGATTGTCGTTCGCATGATGCACTAGCATAACGTCATATCATCAATGCATAACCACCCGTGACGCGCGGGGATTACTTTGCTGCTGACCCTTAGATCGGATCGAGGATTCCCGCCTGCCCACTGGTAGATGGATCATGGGTCCGCCCGCACCTGACGTAGACCTGACCGCGCGCCGATGCTACGACGACCCACATCCCGGGGCCCCGCAATTGCCCGATTACCCTGCACGGGCGCATGCTGCCGTCTGATCAACTCCCCATCCGAAGGAAGCTCTAATGCCAACCCCCGCCGCGCTGTCCTGGTGGCACGACGCCCGCTTCGGCATGTTCATCCACTGGGGCTTGTACTCCCTCCTCGCCCGCCACGAGTGGACGATGTACCAGGAGAGCATTCCTCCCGAGGAATACAAGGTCCTGGCCGATCGGTTCGATCCCCAGCACTACAACCCCGACGAGTGGGTGGCGCTGGCCCAGGACGCCGGCATGCGCTACATGATCCTGACCTCGCGTCACCACGAGGGCTTCAGCCTCTGGGACTCCCAGGTCTCCGACTTCACGGCTCCCAGGACGGCCGCGAAGCGCGACCTGCTGGCCGAGTTCGTCAACGCCTGCGAGAAGCGTGGCATGCGCTACGGCTTCTATTACTCGCTGCTTGACTGGCGCTACCCGGCCTACTTCCGCGGCAAGGCCCGCGACCCGGAGGGCTGGGCCGAGTTCCTGGATTACGTGCATGCCCAGGTCCTGGAGCTATGCACCGAGTACGGCGACCTCTCGGTGCTCTGGTACGACGGCGGCTGGCCCTACACGCCCGAGGACTGGAACTCCACCCCGCTCAACGCCGAAGTCCGGCGGCTGCACCCGGACATCCTCATCAACAACCGCTCCATGCAGCCCGAGGACTTCGACACGCCCGAGCAGCACGTCACGCCCTCCCCGGATCGGCTCTGGGAAAGCTGCATGACCATGAATACGACCTGGGGCTACTCCACCATCGACCGCGAGTGGAAGTCCCCCCGCCAGCTCATCCACTACCTGGTCACCGCGGCCAACGGCGGCGGGAACTACCTGCTGAACGTGGGCCCCGATCCCGACGGCCGCATTCCCTTCGAGTCCGTGGAGCGCCTGCGCGCCATGGGCCGCTGGCTGGATGTGTACGGCGAGTCGATCTACGGCAGCGAGCCAACCGCCGACCGGCTGCGCATCAGCAGCGCGGGTCGCACCCACACCAAGATCGGCAACACGCTCTACCTGCACTGCTGGCGCTGGCCGGGCGAGGAGATCGTGGTGGGCGGCGTGGGCGGACGCATCCTCAGCGCGCGCCTGCTGGGATCGGATGCGCCGGTCGCCGTGGAGCAACAAGGCCACCGCGTCTGGCTGCGCGGCCTGCCCGCCTACGCCCCCGATCCCATCGACACGGTCATCGCGCTGGAGTTCGACGGCCCGCCCCAGGAGCACGATCGCTTCGGCGACGAGCCGGGAGTCTGAGCCGGGCCAGGTCGGCCGCTCAGCCGGCGGCGCTTTGCCCGTCGCCGGTCAGCGGCACGAAGCGCACCGGGCCGAGGTTGGTTGACGTCTCACCCTCCTCGGTCCGCTCCACCACCCACAGCGTCTGATCCCAGGCGTTCGAACCCACCGGAACGACCAGCCGGCCACCGACCCGCAGCTGGGGGATCAGCGGCCGCGGAATCTTGCTGGCCGCTGCCGTGACGATGATGGCGTCGTAGGGCGCGTGCTCCTCCCAGCCGAAGAACCCATCGTCGGTGCGCAGCGCAACGCCGCCATACCCGGCGCTTCGCAGGTTCGCCGCCGCCCAGTCCGAGAGTGCGGGGATGATCTCCACGCTGTAAACCTGCGCGCCCATCTCCGCCAGCACCGCCGCCTGGTAGCCCGACCCCGTCCCGATCTCCAGCACCCGGTCGCACGACCCAATGGCCAGGGCCTCGGACATCAGCGCCACCACCAGCGGCTGCGAAATGGTCTGCCCCCGCCCGATCGGCAGCGGCGCGTTGTCATACGCCTCGCGCTCGTCATCGGGCCTGACAAAGTGGCGGCGCTCGACCCGCTCGATGGCCTCCAGCACCGGCTCCGACGTCACGATGCCGGCCCGCCGGATCTCGGCCATCAACTTCTCGCGCCCACGCCGCCGCTTCCAGAACACGCGCCATCCGTCGTCGTCCGACACCTGCATTTCGCAGCTTGTCACACCCTGCGCTCCGGGCGGACATCGGCGCCGTGCTCTATGGTTTAGAGCCGCCGACCGCCGTCGCTGCGGCGTGGAGGCTTGCGGATGACGGCCGGCGTGTCTCCATCGAGTCAACGGACCGGCGTCTGGATCTGGTGCCGGGGCGAGCCCAGGCCCTACCACTGCTATCTGTACGTCCGCCGCTCATTTGCGCTTGCCCGGCAGCCCGGCCGGGCGCGCCTGCACATCACGGCATCGGATCGCTACGTCGTGTACGTCAACGGGGCACTCATGGGCCGCGGCCCGGCGCGCAGCGATCCCAGGCGCAAGAGCTACGACACGTACGACGTGGCCTCCAGGCTCCGTTCCGGCGCAAACGTCATCGCGGTCCGCGCCTATCACTACGGCGCGGCGAGCCAGGGAGAGGGCTGGCACTCGCAGAGCGGCAACCCCTACACCGTGGGCGAACGCGCCGGCCTCTGGGCGGAACTGGAGATCTCACGACCGGACGGCACGTCCGAGGTGTTTGGCACTGATTCCCGCTGGAAGCTGCGACCGGCCACGGCCTGGAGCCGGGACGTGCCGCCGCTCGAGGGAACCTTCGGCAGCCCTGAGGTCTTCGACGCCAGCGCCGACCCGCCGGACTGGATTCGGCTGGAATTCGACGACTCGGGCTGGTCCCCGGCCTGGGAGATTCCGCCCCGCGAGTTGGACTGGTTCCTGCTGGAGCCGCGTTCGACGCCGCTGCTGCGAGAGCGCGAGGTTCGACCAACCCGGGTGGTGACGGTCGGCGAGGTGATCGACCAGGAACCCCCCGCGTTCGCCTACGGCCCGCCCGCGAAACGCCGGCGCCGGTCAAGGCTCGACGTGGCGCGCCTCCTGGCCGCCGAGCTCCGGCTTCCCCTGGAACACACGCGTGCCGAGCGGCCGGAAGCGGTCCTCACCGGCGACGACACCGCCGCCCTGTTCCAGGGCGCCCTCGTCGCCGGGCACGGCATCCGCCAGCCCTTCCTGGTGCTTGACTTCGGTCGCCAGCTCTTTGGCTTTCCACGCATCCGGCTGGACGCCCCGCCGGGCGCGAAGATGGACCTGACCTACGACCAGCTGCTAGTCGACAACCGCGTGCCGTCCAGGCTCCCAGTTGCGGACCGCTACCTGGCCCGCGCCGGTGAGCAGGTCTGGGAGGTGGCGGCCTATCGCCAGTTTCGCTACCTGCATCTCACTGTCCGCAGCCCCGAGACCCCGGTCCGCATCCGCGGCATCTCGCTGAACTCGTACGAGTACCCGGCCGAGCGGCGCGGCGCCTTCGCCTGCGCCGATCCGCTGCTCACAAAACTGTGGACGGCCTGCGCCGACACCGTCTATCTGAACATGGAGGACACGCTAACCGGCGACGCCTGGCGCGAACGCGCGCAATGGGCCGGCGGCGACCCGCGTCAGGGAATCCCGGGTATGTACCTCGCCTACGGCGACCTGTCGCTGGCCGACCGGCTGCTGCGATCCTTTCCCGCCACGGATCGGGGTGACGGCAGGCTGGAGATCACCTTCCCGCCGGCCCGGCTCGATCCACGCATCTTCATCCCCCAGCACCTGCTGGCCTGGAGCCTGAACGTTCGTGAGCACTACCTCTTTACCGGGCGACGCGACGTAGCGGAAGACCTGTACCCCAGCGTGCAGCGGCAGATCGACTGGTTCGAACCGTACCGGGATAGCCTGGGCCTGCTGCGTGACCTGCCCGGCTGGAACTGGCTGGACTGGGCGCCCGTGGACCTGCGAGGCGCCAATCTGGCCACCAACATCTTCTACTCCATCGGCCTGGAGGCTGCCGCCTGGCTGGCCGAGCAGCTGGATCACAAGGCGGACGCGCGCCGCTGGACCGGCATCACGCAATCGGTCCGGGCCCGGATCCGCCGCGTCTTTTGGAACCCCGAGCGCGGCCTCTACGAAGACAGCTACCACCGCGGGAAGCTCACCGGACTCGCCAGCGAACACGGCAACGCGCTGGCCCTGATCCACGGCGTAGCGACGCCCGAACAGGCCGAGCGGATCGCTGCCAAACTGAGCGCCCGGGATCCGTCGCTGACGCCGGCAACTCCCGCCTACTTCGGCGACGTGCTCACCGCGCTACTCCGAGTCGGGCTGTCGACGCCGGCCCTGAACGGAGTCCGCGAGCGCTTCCGCCCCATGCTCGAACTCATGGACAACCCCACGGTCTGGGAAGCGTGGGGCCCCTTCCTGTCGCATCACGACCCCATCACCTCGGACGAACAGGTCGCCACGCGCCACCAGATGCGTCACGCCGCCCCGCGCAGCCTCACCCATGTGAGCGCGGTGGGGGCCGGCGTGGCGCTTACGACCGACCTCCTGGGCGTGACCCCAACCGGTCCGGGCTTCCAGACCTGCCGGATTCACCCGAACCCCGGCGTGCTGGACTGGGCCAACGGCGTGGTCCCCACGCCCCACGGCGACCTGAGAGCGTCCTGGGAACGCACCGGCACCGGCCTCACCCTCACCGCCGACCTCCCCGACGGCGTGCACGCTGACGTCACGCTGGATCGGGACGCGAAACGGCCGCAAACGCTCGTCGTCAACGACCGGACCCACGACCTGCAGAACCTCGACGCCGGCGTGCAGCAAACCCCCGATACCGTCAGCGTCCGGCTATCGCCCGGCGAACACCGGATCGAACTCATGTGGGGAGACTGAGGCGGCTAGCGCCAGCCAACGAGGGTGAGGCAGGCACGGCTCGAGTCGGCTGACCATCGGCAGGCAAGAGCCACCTCGCGTGTGACGATTTACCCAGCGGCACATCGCGAGGGTCGAGGTTCGGTGAGATACAGACTCGTCAGCGGTCTGGTCCTGGTCTCGGCTGCCAGCCTGCTGTTCGAGATCGCCCTCACCCGCGTCTACGCCATCGCGCAAGGCCACCACTTCGCCTTCGTCGCCATCGCCATGGCCCTCCTCGGCATCGGCGCGGCCGGAACCCTCACCGCAACTTCAGCGCGTCTAGCCCGGGCGACGCCGCAAGCGGCGATCAGTTGGGCCGGCGCACTCTTCGCCCTCACCGCCCTCGGCGCCTACGTCACGGCCGACCGCATCCCCTTGGACACCTACCGCATAGGCGCCGACGCCAGCCAGCTCGCATGGCTCGCGCTCTTTTTCATCGTGGCTGCCGTGCCGTTCACCTGCGCCGGCGTGGCCGTCGTTGCGGCATTGCGCCACAGCCCGTCCGGCGCGGGCACGACCTACGGCGCCAGCCTCGCCGGGTCGGCCGCCGGCGCGGCCCTGGCCGTACCGCTCCTTGGCCTCGTTGGATCTGCCGCCACCATCCTGCTGGCCGCCGCCATGGCAATGGCCGCGCCGCTGCTCCTGGCCCCTCGACTGCCGGCCACCATCGCTGGCCTATCGGGGTTGAGCCTCATCGCCGTAGCCATCGCCGTCGCTCCGGCAGGACCGCGCGTCTCCGTCCACTCCCAGCTCGCCCAGGCCCTCCAACGTCCGGACGCCCGCCGCCTCGACACGAAACTCTCATCCAATTCGCGCGTCGACATCCTCCAGAACGCCGGCTTCCGCACCGCCACCGGCCTGAGCCTCAACTACCAGGGCTCCGTACCCAGGCCCCAGATCGGCCTAACCGTCGACGGCGGCAACGCGGCGGCGCTTGACGTCCCACTCACCGAAGCCCTCGACCACGTCCCTCTCGCCCATGCCATCACCCTTCGGCCCGCCGCGTCGGCCCTCCTCCTCGATCCCATCGGCGCCTTCGACGCCGCTGTCCTCCTCCGAGCCGCCACCGACCGAATCGACCTCGTCCAGCCCGACGCCGCGCTGCGCCAAGCCTGGCAGTCTGTCGGCGACGCCACGGTCCTGAACGACAACCGCGTGCGCATCCTCGATCAGGGCGTCCGCTCAGCCCTTCGATCGGCCAGCCGCTACGACCTGATCGTCTGGCCTCTCCGCGAGTCCTTCCAGGGCGTCGCCGCCGGCACCTTCGGCCTCCGCGAGACCTACGCCCTCACCCGCGACGCCCTCGCCGACGGCTGGCGCGCCCTGGCGCCTTCGGGCCGTCTGGTCGTCACCCGCTGGCTGCAGGCCACCCCCTCCGAGTCCGTCCGCATGTGGGCATCCCTGCTCGCTGCGCTTCGCCAATCCGGCATTCCCGACCCCGCCCCCCACGTCCTCGCCTGGCGCTCCCTCGAAGTCGTCACCATGCTCGCCTCCCCAACACCCTTTACGGAGACAGAACTCCGGGCCCTATCGGATGGCCTCGAGCGCGACGGCTTCGACTGGGTATTCCACGCAAACCTCGACGAAGCCGCGTCCAACCGCTTCAATCGCCTGCCTGACACCCTGCTCTTCCGAGCCTTCCAGGCCGTCGTCCGCGGCGAACCGACCCCGGCCACCTGGACGCCCGTCACCGACGATCGCCCCTACTTCTTCCACTACTTCGACTGGACCCAGTGGCGCGAGGTCCTGTCCACCACCGGACGCACCTGGCAACCCTTCGGCGGCGCCGGATTCCTGGTCCTTGTCCCGCTGGCGGCGGCCGCCATCGGCGCGGCCGTCCTCACAATGATCGCGCCGCTCATGGGCCGCCGTCGCCGCGGCGCAACCCGCGTAGGCCTCCGCCGTCTCGCCTTCGTCGCCGCCGCCGGCGCCGCATTCACCGCCACCCAGATCGCCCTCCTGCAACGCCTCATCCTCGTGCTCGATGCCCCCACCGTGGCCTTCGCCACCGGCATCGCCGCCATGCTCGCCTGGGCCGGCCTCGGCAGCCTGACCTCGCGCTGGTGGCGGCCTCACCCGCGGACGGCCGCCCTGATGGCCGCAATGAGCGTATTTCTCCTGGGCGGGCTGCTCCTGGCTGCCCCGTTGGCCCTGGGTGCGCCGCTGGCCGTTCGCCTGGCCGTGGCTGTCCTGGCGGCCTCCCCGTCCCTGGCCCTCGGAACCGTCATGCCCGCCGCCATCCGCGCGCTAGCGGACGACCGTTCGGCCATCTCCTGGGCCTGGGCCGTCAACGGCACCGCCTCCGTCGCCGCCGCCTTCGTCGCCGCCATCCTCATCGTCTCCATCGGCTTCGCCTGGACCCTCCTCGCCGCCGCCCTCGCCTACGCCGCGGCCGTTCCCCTTTGGCTCACTACCCATCCTCCGCCGACATCTCCCCCGTAAGCGGCACAAACCGCACCAGCCCCAGGTTCTCCGCCACCACCCCATCCGCCGTCTGCTCGATCTGCCACAGCGTCTGGTAAAACCCCGGCGGCCCCACCGGCACGATCATCCGCCCGCCCACCTTCAGCTGCCGGATCAGCGGCTGCGGCACATGGTCCGGCGCCGCCGTCACGATAATCCCGTCAAACGGCGCTTCGTCCTCCCACCCGAAATAGCCGTCGTCCGTCCGCTGCTCGATGCCCTCGTAACCCGCGGCCCGCAGGTTCTCCTCCGACCATTCGGCCAGCGCCGGAATAATCTCCACGCTGTAGACCTTGGCGCCCATCTCCGCCAGCACCGCCGCCTGGTAACCGGACCCGGTCCCGATCTCCAGCACCCGGTCCCCCGGCGATATCCCCAGAGCCTCCGTCATCATCGCCACGATCAGCGGCTGTGAGATCGTCTGCCCCTCGCCGATCGGCAGCGGCCGGTTCTCGTACGCCTCGTTGACATTCTCCGGCCGCACAAACCGGTGCCGGTCCACCCGCTCCACCGCCGCCAGCACCGGCTCCGAAATCCCGCGATCCGACGCCCGGATCTCAGCCATCAGCTGCGCCCGCCGCTCGACAAACACACCGTCGTCCCGGTCATCGGCCGCTGGCGTCCTGCTGGCCGGCTCCCCGCACGCCGCCACCAACAACGCCGCCATCAGGACCCCGCACCGCAGAAGCCGAGCCCCCGCTCGAATCATCCGGCACCCCATCTCCCGGTCAGCCGGCATCGGCCTCGGTCGCCATCTGACGACCCGAAGCTTGTCACACGCCGCAAACCAATCGCATCGCTCCCTCTCAATGCCAGAATGCCCCCAACACACCACCCCCAATCCAAGCGAGCACAACCATGGCAGACCTCCAGGGACGCGTCGCCGTCGTCACCGGCGGCGGCACCGGCATCGGCAAGGGCATTGCCAAGCGGCTGGCGGCGGAAGGCTGCCGCCTCATGGTCTCCGCCTCCGCCAACATCGCCGGGGCCGAGGAGCTACGCGACGAGCTGCGGGCCAACGGCGCCGAAATCGAAATCATGCAAGCCGACTTCCGCCACCCCGACACCGCCCGCGGCGTCGTAACCGGTGCCATCGACCGCTACGGCCAGCTCGACATCCTCGTCAACAACGCCGGCTGGACCCTTAGCGAAGACTTCCTCGAGGGCAACACCCAGAACTGGTTGGACATCTTCAACATCAACCTCATCGCCATGATCGTCGCCAGCCAGGAAGCCGGCCGCCACATGGTCCGGCGCGGCTCCGGCCGCATCATCAACATCAGCTCCGTGCACGGCTACGTGCATCTCGTCCAGAACGTCGTCTACGCCGGGACCAAGGGCGGCATCAACGGCTTCACCCGCGCCCTGGCGCTGGCTCTGGCCCCCCACGGCGTCACCTGCAACGTCATCGCCCCTGGCGCCATCCAGGTCGACCGCTACGCCGACCAGGACCTTGACGCCTCCACCATCGGCACCACCATCCCCGCCGGCCGCGTCGGCCAGCCCTCCGAAATCGCCGCCGCCGTCGTCTACCTCGCCTCAGACGACGCCTCCTACGTCAACGGCGAAACCCTCTACGTCGACGGCGCCCTCACCACCGCCATGGCCATCGGCATCTAGCCCCGCCGTCCGCGCCCCCGTCTTTCGTAGGGGCGGGTCCCCGACCCGCCCGTCTTCCGCGCAACCCGCCCCCCGTTCGTGGTGAGCCGGGCCGGTGTACCCGCCGGACCGTGTCGAACCACACTCACAGGCAACCAACCTGGAACCGCCCTCTTCTCCCTCCCACGTAGAGCCCGCCCCGAACCTGCCGAATGGGGGACGGTTTCCCACCGCCCTCTTCCGGTCGAATCGTCCACCCATTCTTTCGTAGGGGCGGGTCCCCGACCCGCCCGTCTTCCGCGCAACCCGCGTCCCCTCTTGTGTAGGGGCCGCGTCTCTGACCGGCCTCTTCCGGTCGAATCCCACCGAGAGCCCACCGCTCCACCAATGGCGAACCCGTCCTGACATTGGCCGGCGCGTTCAATCCTGTAGGGGTGCCCCTTGTGGGTACCCAGGGGCAAGGTCGCAGGAGGAACCTGGCACTCCCGTGAGCCTCGCGCCCAGGAGGTCCCCGAACTCTTACCGCGGTGAGCCTGACGAAGGACCGTCGTTCGTGGTGAGCCGCCCCGGAGTCCATCGAAGGGGCCCGGGTCGAACTCCATCCCCGCGAGCCTTTGCCTGCACCACCCGCAGCGCCTCCGATCGGACAACCCGCCTCCCGATCAGCCGGCTGCGGCCACCATCGAGACTGACGGCATGGACTCGCCTGGCAACTTTCGGCTGGAGCTATCTGAAACTGCGGACAGCGTCTACCTGACTTCGTCCGGCGCGGGCGGCCGCAGGTCAATCCGCATCTCGGCAATCCGTTCCGGATCCCCCGCCACGCCGCGACGCTGAAGCACCGCCAGCATGTCCTCCTGCCGCGGCTGACCGAACGCCAGCCGATACAGCGCCAGCGACTCCTGCAGCCGCGCCCATCGCTCCTCGTCGCGACTCAGCGGAAAAGCCATGATTCGCCGCTGGAGTTGGGCATCGCCCGGGTAAATCCAGTACGGCGAGAGGTCGCCCAGCCCGTCGGATTCTTCCGCTGCGGCCGCTCCGAACGCCGCGGTCCAGGGGTCGTTAACTCCTGGTGCCAGCGCTGCCGACCGATGCGCGGCCGCCACGTTCTTGCGGATCGCGTGCCCCTTGTAGCGATCCACCCGCCCCTCCCGCTGCTCAAAGTCGACCGGATTGCCTGGGAGATCCCAATGGACCACCGAATGGCACCACCAGTGAAAGTCGACGCCCTCTTGGCCTATCGAGGTCGTTGCAAGCACGAACGGCCAGAACGGCGAGTTGAAGGCCGCCCTCACCTCGGGCAGCCTCGCCTCGTCCTGGCTGTAGCGGTTGCCGCCAAATCGCATTGCGAATCGGCTGGGGAATGCGATGCCCTCGCCGTCAAAGTGATCGATGTCGGTTGCCCGGTTCACCGACTCCCGCACGGCAATGGCCCGTCGCGCCGTCGCGGCAAGCGAGACAAGCCCCTCATCGGTCGTCGTGTTCGCCCCTGATTCACCGGCCAGGTGGTGCATGTACTCGTCCAGAACCGCCTGCAGCCCCCCGTCAACGCAGTACCGCGCAACCCGGCGCCAATACGCGCCCTCGTCCGCGCGCCCGCGGCCCGGGCCTCCGTACAGGTTGTCGAGCAGCAGCATGGAGTTGGGCCGCGCGAAGAGACTCCGCAAGCCGGACGCCAGGATCGCCGCCGCGCGCCAGTGGCCCAGCTCGGTCACGCGGTCGTCCGCTCGCCTGAGCCGCTTGAGTGCTCGCCACGCGATGTTCCCCGGCGCTCCCAGACCGAGCAGCGCACTGGTCGCTACCAGGTCCGCCGGCCGTTCCGACTCCGGCGTCCAATCGCCCAGGGCCTCCTGCATGTGCCTGACATGCGCCATCAGCGCCTCGCTCCGCTCCTCGTCGGGCGAGTCGTTGTGAAAAGCTCCCCTCAGCGCGTCGGCAAGGCTGCCTGCCCACTCCCCCAGAAGCGCGGCCGCAACCGCGCTGCCTCGCTCGGCTTGCACAGGCGCGAACCAGTGCCAAGCGGCGCTGGCTGTTGCGCTCGTGCTGCCGTTCGCGCCGACCACTGGTTCGACGCGGTCGCCTGCCCACGCCAGCAAACGCTCCACACTCGGCGACTCAGCGTGGTCGCGGGCAGCGTCCAGGGGGTCGGTGAGATCCGCGAGATTCGGGTCCGGCCAGAACAACGCGAGCGTCGACATCGCGGCCGGCCGCCCATCGGCCATCCGGTAGTCGAGGCGCCGCGCGAGAGCCGCTCGGGCCGCGGGCGTATTCGAATCGTGCCCCGCTCCCGTGAAGATCCGTCGCTGGACCTCGTAGCTCAGCAGCGAAGCGATAGCCGCGGGAGCCGCCACCCAGCTGGAGAAAATCAGTTGCTTGGTCATATCCGTCGTATCGACCGACGCATACGGGCCGCCGGGTCTGTGGTACGGAAGCGACGGCGGCATCCACAGCAAACGCCACCAGCCCTGCTTGAGCGTCGCCCCATAGAGCGCCCGCATGCGCGCGTTCGCCCAATCAATCGGCTGGAATCGCTCGACGTTGGCCTTGTCGATCCGCTGCGCGCCGTGAAACAGCGGGACCAGCCGAGCCCGAGACTCCGCATCCTTCATCCAGTCACGCACACGCTCCCCGACGCGGTATCCGCTCAGGAAGTTGAGGAAGTAGGGCGCTGACTTCCAGTACTCGACGCCAAGCGGCGCCTTGACCTCGTCCGCGACACGTCGCAGGGCGACGAAGCCGGAAAAGTCGTCCGATTGCACACGAAACGCGTTTCTCTCCGTATCAAGCGACGTGGCGCGCTTGTTGCCGGTTGGCCGCTCTGTTCGAGCAATCCACCGGCGCAGTTGGGCCTGCACCCGGTCTCGGATTTCCGCCGTCGGCTCGCCCGCCAGCGCCGCGTGCCGCATGGCGCCCAGATCATCCTGAAGGGAATTCACTGGTTCATCCGAATCCGCCAGGAACACCAGCGTCTTCAGAAAGTCCGCGTAATGACCGGCGCCCTCTTCGGCTTCCTCCGAGTACGTGAACGGCTTGTACGGCGTTGCCGAGAGCAACAGCACGCGCGCGTCGGACTGGTTGAAGAACTCGTGCGCCAGTTCCGCGGCTTCGCCACCGGTCTTCACGTCCAGCAGATCCCGAAATCGCTGAAATTCGTCCAGGATTACCAGGTCGGGCTCCAGCGCCTCCACGGCGGCTCGCGCCAGCATCCGGCGTAGCCCGCCCACGATCAGGCGCGCCGACTCATGCTGGCTCGCGGTCAGGCTCTCCCGTCCTTCGACCTCGCTGATCAGGCTGTCGAGTGACCCCCGTTCTTCGCTCCGGTCGAAGGTCTCCAGGAATCTCTGCTGGATGCTGGCCTCGAAGGGCCGTGCGCGCACGGGGGCGACGTACCAGTCGACGAATCTCTGCCGGCTCGAAACGAAACCCTGGAAGATCAGTTCTGCCGCCGTCGCTCGCGCGCCCTCCAGTCCCAGGTGTTCGCTCAGCAGGACGTAGAGCACGGCACGCTCCTTCGCCGTCCCGAGTTGCCATCCGAACTGGAAGGATGTCGCCGGCGTAAATGCCACGAAGGTGGTCGGCTTGCCCTTTCCGCCTGGCGTCGGCTCCAGCACGTCCGGCTGTGTGATCAGCAGGCTGAGCCGCGTCGCAAAGCTCGGGCGCTCTGAGTCGGTAACGTCGAGCTTGCGAATGTTCTGCGCGGCGATGTCCGCGTTGGAGCACACATAGACGATGTCGATCCGGCGCACGTGATCCACCTGCTCCAGGTGCTTCAGGGTCTGTGCGATGACTTCCTGCGCCACGTGCGTCTTGCCTAGCCCGGTTTCGTCGGCCACGAGAAATCGCCGCGACGAGTCCTGATCGCGGTACAGCCGCCGGAACGCGTGCTTCGCGGTCGCTCGCTGAAAGTCGCTGAGCCCTAGTTCCCGGCCCACAGGGTTCGTGTCGGTCACGAATCGTCCCCGCGCATCGCGCGTCGCGCCTCCAGCACCGGCAGCCACACGTCGTCCCAACCCTGCGGCAGGACCGCCCGTCCATGCGCTGACTGGCGAAGGTGCTCAACAATCTCGTCCAGGTGATCGATGGACTCCGGACTCTCCGCCAGGGCGCGCGCCAGCAGCTCCAGGACACCTTGCCCGGGACCACCCGACCAGCTTGCCGACCCGTTGCCCGTCGCGCTGACATCGGCGCCGATTCCGGACGCGAAGCCGATAAGCAACGCCAGCAGCCGCAAGAACTTCTCCGGCGTGTCGATCTGCCGCGCCAGGATCTGACGGAATCGGTCGTCGGGCGACCCCTCGAGCCGCGAGCAGACGACCGTCGAGCGCTCCAGCAACGTCCCCTTGACCTTCCGGCTCGCCGTGAGCCGCAGAAATGCCGTGATATCCGCGAGTTCACGGGGCGGCAACTCGACCTCAACGGGATCTATTCGACTGAGCGAATGAGACTCGTCCGGACGGTTATGCGGCGCGATCGTGACGTGGAACCCATCGGGGATGCGTTGCGGTGCTGCATCGGACGTGATTCGGGCGACCCAACCCTCGGCCCCTTCCGCGACGGCTGTGTGGAAGCGGACTCCGGCCGCAATGTCAAGCAGCAGATCGTCCAGCGCTCGGCTGTCCGCGCCGTTGCCGTTGACAGGTGGCTCCGTACAGCGATCGAATGGCGTCAGCATGGCCCGCAGCGGCGCGTCGTCGCCCACCAGCGCATCGACGCCAAGCGTCTTTATCGGGCCGACGAGCTCACAGAGGAATTCGACGTTCCGGCTCAGTCCCGCATCCGTCGCGTTGGCCGAGCCAACGAAGAGATGCGCTCGCTTTGCCCGCTCGACCACAAAGAGCTTTGCGTGCAGCTGTGTGAAGAAGCTCTGGTTCGTCTCTCCGTCCGCGTCATCGCCCGCGAGGCTCGCCGTGGGATCAAGTTCATAGACGTCCGCGCGGTCGAGTGCGTCCGCCGGCAGGTCGTTGAGCTCCCCGCCACGCGAGATGAGCACTGCCGTCTGGCCGGCCCGCATGCGAAAGATACGCCGGATCGCGCCTTCGCGGACAAATGGTGAAATCACAAGTTTCCGATAGCCGCTGAAGTGCTCCTCGACGGGAAATCGGCGCGCATACCGAAGTCCGATCGGATGAAAGCGGGCCTCGTGCACGCCGTCTGGTAACTCCCACTCGACCCGCCGAAGCTCTTCGGCGAGCTCGGTCAGGATTGCGTGACGGCCTGGCGACAGCGGTGTCACGGCCAGCGCGCGCAACGCGCGAACAAAACGCACCAGCGGCGCATTGCGGTGGTTGATCCGTCCCGCCCGCCAGCCATCGAGCCAGAGGATCGTGTCCCAGCTGCGATCGGCGGTGAGGTTTCGCGAGAGCACGAGCAACCGATATGCGGGCTCCTGGGCTTCGTCGCGGAATCGGAGTATCCAGGTCTTCGGATGGAAAATGTGGCCCGGCCTGGGACGCCGCACCGGGTGGACGACGTCTTCGAGCAGTGCCAGCAAGTCGGAAGGCCATCGCCCGGCGCCGATCGCGCCCGCCTGGCAGAAAATGTCGATCCGGTCGCTCATCCCGCGCAGCGACTCCATGACCTCGATGGGATCCGGCTGCTCGTCCAATCGAAAACCGGCGAACGCCAGCGGGACCGTCAGCGCCGTCTCCAGGTCGAGCGTGAACGTTGTCGCGACCGCGCGGTCCAGGGAGTAACCCGGCGGAGGTCGCAGCGCGTCGAGCAGCAGCGCCCGGCTGTCAGGTGCCAGCATGACCGTTCTCTCGCCCATCTACGATCTCATTCAGGATTCGCCTGACGACCGGCCAGCGGTAGTTGAGGCGCGCGGACCCGGATGCGCCGCCCCACTGGCGCATCAGGCGCTCGTTGCTGAGCCGCGCCTGACCCCGCTTCTGCTGGCGTTCCCGTCTCCGAATCAGCTCCCGCGCGTTGCCGACGTCCGCCAGCCGCGTGCCCGTGCTCCCGTGCGCTATGTCGACCCACTCGGACACGAAGGAGCGCGTCGTCAGCGCGGCGGGCCTCCCCTGCACTGCGACCAGGGCCCACAGCCGGTTCAGGCTCCAGGTCCCAGGGTTGATTGCTCGAAAATCCTCCTGCCACTCGTCAAGCCAGGTCGTGTATCGGTCGCGCCTCCCCTCGTGCCCGACCAGATCGAGTTCCTCGGCCCGTTCGGCCAGCAGCAGGTTGTAGAGCAACGAGGCCCCGTGCATCGCGATGGAAAACCGGCGAGCCTCGTCGAGCGCGTCGCGAACCGCACCAGTCGCCGCGTCGGCCTCCGGATCTTCCCAGGCGTACGCGCTGGCCGGGAGGCGCTTCCCCCGCATAACCAGGAATTGGAGCAGGCTCTCGGGCACCGCGTCGACGATCCGCTCCGCGAGCCAGGTCGCCTCGTCGTGCGTCAGGGCGAAGTTGCAGCTCTCGTAACTGAAGAAGTCGTCCGGCGCCGGCGGAATCGAGGGCGCCCACACCGCGTCGGAGTGTTCGAGGAACTCGGTCGCTTCATCCTGCGGGCGCGAGATCTGGCGCAAGCTCGCGACCTGGCCCTCCGTTCCGTCGTGCCGCAAGATTCCAAATCGTCGCAGGGCATTCCAGTAGAGACTGGAGGGAAGGTCCCGAACTGCGGCCCCCGCGAACCGGCCGATCAGTCCCTCGAGATCTCCGCCGCGATGCAGCGCGCCGATCAGCTGCCGTTCGTTCCATTCGACCCACTGCGTAAGCTTCGGGCCGCCGTGTCCCCTACTCGCCCCCTTGCGATACAGCCACGGCACGAACAGCAGGTACCGGGCGCGCGTGAGCAGAAACGAAGTTCCGGGAAATAGCGTGTCGCTCAGCGCGTCCCGGATCCGCCCCAGACCCAGTTCGTCGCGACTCTCGCGCTGCGAGAACATCGCGACAATCTCCCGCGCCCGTCGCTGGTCGGTCTCCGAATAGTCAAGCCACGCAAGCTTGGCCGGCGACATGAACCTTTTCGCTCACATGCAGTTCCGCCCGTCGCATTACAGCGTGCGTTGGACCCCGCTGCAAGTGTGGCCGACTACCCGATCCCTTGTGGCCGTCCCCTCAGTCCGCCCCAGCCCGCGTCCTCGCTGACAGACCCTTCGGCTTCGACAGACGGCACCCTGGATTGATCGCTCCAACCTCGATTCCCGACCATCCGACCTCAGCCTTGCGCTCCACCCAGGCATATCTATCTTCTGCACCGGCTGAGCCATACCCTCACGCCTGCCTGACGTAATCATCGATCCTGCTGCTGTCATTCATCACGATTCCCCGTCATTCGTTCCAGGGTCATTCTCCCGAACGACGTTTGGGTTAGTAAGTTCACCATGCGCGATCGGCGAAGTGCCCTCAACGCAACTTCACGGTTCACGCGCGACGGTGGTCCCATCGGCCCTGGCTATTGTCCAACTCGCACTGCTTGGCTCGATCTCGCTGCAGTGCTCGATCTTGGCGGTGCGGATGCACTTTCCGTCAAGGACGTAGCTCGTGGCTGACGCGACCTTATGCATGGTGCCGTCTGTGGCGATGCGATCGGCTGCAAACATGCCCATCTGGATTTGGCGGTCCATCTCGTCGTCGAAAGGTCGCCCGTAGACCCTTTCAGCATCGGCAACGTCGTAAATCAGCAATTGCTCCACGGTGTGCCCGGCTACCGCCACACTCACCCAGCGCACCTGCACGCCGCGGATCTCTCCGGAAACTTCCGACACTACTGCCGTCATCAGGCTCTTATCTACGGCTCGGGTCTAATACCGTGGTCCGGTTGGACGCGTGACCGGTCCAGCATCACAGTATCGGCGACTGCCCGTGCCACTTGGCTTTCCGCTTTGCGTCTTGCTCCTCCGACCCTGGGGAACTCCCCCTGGCACGATCAAGACCTGCGGGTCGCCCGGCTACCGCCGATGTTTGCTTGCCAGGTGCCGTGTGGCCCCGGCTGCGCTCAGCCGGGGACCTGCAATGACCCGTAGAGCCACCAGGCCGCCCAACCGCGGGCACCGTCCGGTATTCGCCCAAGACCCAACCCTGCTCGTCGGTGCCTCGCTGACCCGCCATCCCTGCCGGCACCCGCCAGCCCCGGGCCCTCTCTCGTCAGGCCACGTCGCGTCCTGCGTCGGCCTCGATCAGCGCCCCACGCCAGGCGCAAGAACCTGGTTCACCGCAATTGCCACCCCGGCCGCGGCCGCTGCCGCGGCCACCACCAGCCCGGCAATCCACTTGATCAGCCGCGCCTCCCGGGCGTGAAGTTCGGCCTTCAACTCGCCAAACTCAGCCTTCATCTCGGCTCGCAGCGAGTGAACGTCCGCTTTCGTCGCAAACGTCGGCAGCGCGGCCTCGATCGCCGTCAAGCGTCGCTCAATGTCAAGCGCGGACAAATCGGCCGTCATCGGATACCCCGAACGACGGTTCCTGTTCGGTTCTGGACCTGTTCTCGCACGTGGGCGCCCCTCGGTGCGCCGGCGAATTCGCCGGCCGAATCTCACTCGTACCCGCTGCACGCACCGGGGCCGCCCCTTTGATACGCCCCCATTCTAGCCGCCATCTCCCGTTCTCAGAGTCCGCTGAGACCCTGCCCAGAGCCCGCGGAATGGACCTGCCCTGAGCCTGTCCTGAGCTTGCCGACGGAGGATTCTCGCCTTCCTTCCGCGCCCGATCCCCAACTAGCGCCCGCCTTCGACAACTGGACACCTGCCCCGCCAAAGTGGACACATTCGGCCGGAATCTGGACACATTCGGCCGAAAAGTTGACACATCGGGCCAAGAACTGGACACATTGGCCTTCCAGAGTGGACACATCCCCGGCCCCCGTCATCCCGGCGTCTTCAGGGAGCCTGCCCTGAGCCTGTCGAAGGGGGACCCAGCGCCATGATCATTCCCAGCGCAACCTTCCACCCCATCCACGCACGCCTCCCGAGCGCACTTCCCCCTACTCTCACGTCTCATCCCACCCCCTTCCCCACTGAACACCTCCCCCGCCAAACTGAACACATTCGCCCCAAAAGTGAACACATCGGGCCCGAAACTGAACACATTCGCCCAAAAACTGAACACCTCGCCCCAACCGACTGAACACATCTCGTCATCCCGGCGTCCCCGGTCGTCTGCTGTAGGGGCCGCGTCTCTGACCGGCCTCTTCCGGGCAACCTCCCCGGCCCATCCAATCGCTTCTGGTGAGCCGGTCGAACCTCACCCCGCACGGCCCCACCCACCCGGACCGACGGCTCCCAACTTCCCCATCCGACGCTCACTTCTCTGCCTTCTCACCTCTCCCCTTCCCCTACTTGCCACCTACCCCCAGACAATGTACACTATCTGAGTAAGTCTCGCAGCCTGGTCCCCGCTCCCAATGCCCCTCGCCTGTCCCCTCCCGTCTCTCCTCGCCCACCTCCTCGCACTCCTCCCCCTCCGCCCCACCCCCTCGCCACGCCCGCGCACCCAGCGTTCCCGGAGCCCCTCTGCCGCCCCCTCGCAGCCCCGACTTTCGTCGCCGACCCGCCAAAAAAACCGGCCCAAGCTATCTCTCGCCAGCCCGAATCCCCTATGGGGATTCGGGCTGGCGAGAGATAGCTCCCCCTTCACCCCCGCCCAGGTCCCGCCGCCGGGCGCCCGCCCCCAGCCTCGTCCGATCCCCGCAACCGCCGGTTGCGCTGCCGCGACTCGCCCCTCGAAACTTAGAGCGATCCACAACCGGAAAACGATGCCGGATGGTTTCCAGCAAAGCAGCCACGGTCGAGGAGTACCTGGCCGAACTCCCCGAAAATCGCCGCGCCGACATCCAGCAGGTCCGCGAGGTCATCCTGGCCAACCTGCCGGACGGGTTCGAGGAGTGCATGCAGTACGGGATGATCGGCTATGCCATCCCGCTCGAGCAGTTTCCCGACACCTACAACGGGCAGGCCCTCGGCGTAGCCGCGCTCGCGGCCCAGAAACGCCACATCTCCGTCTACCTGCACGGCCTCTACGCCGACCCCGAGCTCACCGAGTGGTTCGTCAACGCCTACAAGCAGTCCGGCAAGCGGCTCAACATGGGCAAGTCCTGCGTCCGCTTCCCCAGGGCCGAAGCCGCCGCGCTGGACCTCATCGGCGAGGTCGTCGCCCGCATCACCCCCGAGCAACTGATCGCCCAACACGAAGCCGCCCACGGATAGGGGATGAAGCCTGATGCCAAGCATTGACTGGCCGATCGAACAGCTCCGCACATACGTCCCTCCGGCAACCGCGCCGGACGACCTTGACGACTTCTGGGCCCAAACCCTGGCTGAGCAGCAGCACCCGTACGACGAAGACGTCACGCCGGTCGACTACCCGGTCGACGAGCTAACCGTCCAGGACGTCACCATCGCTGGCTACGGCCAGGGCCGCGTGGCCGGCACGCTGCTGGTCCCCGACGGCGACGCCGAACTCCCCGGCATCGTGATCTTCCACGGCTACACCGGCAACCGCGCCGCCATCTTCGATGCCGCCGCCTGGGCTCTCCAGGGCTTCGTCGTCTTCGCGATCGACATCCGCGGCCAGACCGGCTTCAGCACCGACCCCGACGCCGATCCCCGCGGCCACGCCCTCGGCTGGATGACCCAGGGCATCCAGTCGCCCGACACCTACTACTACCGCCGGGTCTACGTGGACTGCGTGCGGGCCGTTCGCTTCGTGCAGTCACATCCCCGCGTGCGCGCCGACCGCATCGGCTGCACCGGCATCAGCCAGGGCGGCGGCCTCACCCTGGCCACGGCGGCGCTTGAGCCCAGCGTCGCGCTGGCGATGGCCGAAGTCCCCTACCTCTGCGACTTCCCGCGCGCCGCCCAGATCGCCGGACCGGCCGGCCTGGTGCAGACCATCTACGGCGAAATCGGCGCCTATTGCCGCGCCTATCCCGACCGCTACGACGAAGCCTTCCGCACCCTCAGCTACTTCGACGTGGTCAACCTGGCGCCCAGCATTCGCTGCCCCACCCTGGTCAGCGTTGGCCTGTGGGACGACATCTGCCCGCCGTCCACCGTGTTCGGGGCCTACAACCGCCTGACCTGCGAACCGCGCGAGATCGATGTCTATCCGTTCTTGGACCACTCCAGCACCTCCACCCACCGCGACGCCAAAGTCCGCTGGGCCTGGCGCTGGCTGCACGACCGCGCATGACGCCGGTTCCCAGAGCGGGCGGCTACATGCTCGTATTGCGAGTGATCTTGAACGCGAACGCGCTGTCACACGGCCGCCGCTCCGGTCTCGCGACCTCCAGCCCCGCGGCCGTCATGCGCCACGCCAATTCGCCCTCATGACCCAGGAGTTCCACCGACCGGATCTCACCCGGGTACAGCGTCTTCAGCGACTCGATCGTGAAGTTCGGCTCCGGCCAGTCCAGGCAGATCGCATAAAGCACATTCCCCTTCACCGTGAACCGGATGTCGCTGCCCTGGTACGCCAGCTTTTCCTTCGTGTCGCTGAAGGCGCCTGAAACGCTCATCTGGGTGGGGCCCTCGCCGTAGGTCCACCAGGGCGTAGTCCCATAGATCGCCTCGCCGTTCACCCGCAACCAGTCGCCAATGCCTTCCAGCGCCCACACCGCCTCGTCCGGAATCGTGCCGTCGGGCTTCGGCCCAACGTTCAGCAGCATCAACCCGTTCTTGCTGACGTTGTCCACCAGGTATTGCACCAGTTCGGTGGCCGACTTGTAGGTGGTCTCCCGCAGGTAGCCCCAGCCCGAGCCGTCGTCCACCGTCGTATCGGTGATCCACTCGTGGTAGGCCTGATCCGGCATCTTGCCCAGCTCGATGTCCAGCACACCCACGCCCGGCGGCAGGTTGTCCCACTTGTAGGTCACCACCACCCCGCGGCCCCACTGGGCTTCCTTGTTGTAGTAGTAGGCCAGGAAGTCCTGCTTGTACTGCTCGTGGACGGCCTTCAGGCCGAAGTCGAACCAGATGTAGTCCGGCTCGTACTTGTCCACCACCTCAACCAGCTTGGCTTTCCAGGTGTCAAGAAACGCCCTGCTCGGCTTGTCCTGCTCGTCCCACTCCACGTCGCGCACCGGGAAATCCAGGTTGTGCGGCTCGCCGTAGAGGCCGGCGTAGCGCGGGTCGGAGGTATCGAAATCCGTCCGCCAGTGCGGAAAAAACCACCAGTTCTCGGCGTGGTGCATGGCCACCATGTAGCGCATGCCCTGTCGCCGAACGGCCTTCGCCAGCTCCCCTACCACGTCTCGCTTCGGCCCCATCCGGGCCGCGTTCCATTCCGTATGCACACTGTCCCAGAGCGCAAAGCCGTCGTGATGCTCTGCCACCGGCCCCGCAAACTGCGCGCCCGCCCGCTTGAACAGATCGGCCCATTCGTCCCCGTCAAACTTCGCGCCATTGAAGTCGGGAATGAAGTCTTTGTAGCCGAACTCCGAGGGGTGCCCGTAGGTCTTCACGTGATGGGCATAATGCGGCTCGCCCTCGCGGTACATCCGATACGGATACCACGTGGCGTTAGGACCCCACGCCGGCACGCTGTAGATGCCCCAATGGGTGTAGATGCCGAACTTGGCGTCGGTGAACCAGCGGGGCGTCTGGTGCTGACGCAGGGAGCGCCAGTTCGGTTCGTAGCGGGTCGTCATGGCGGGGTTGTCACCCTGGGCGGCTGCGACACGGCGCGCCAGCATACGAACCGCACCCCCGGCTCCGCCCGCCTCAGTGCCCCGGATGCGGGACGAAGGGCACCCGCTTCAGCCACAGCCGCAGCGCATGCCAGTAGATGCCGGCCGCCACCCGGGCCGTCAGAAACGGATAGCGAGTCAAAGCCAAACCAAGACTTCGAGCGCTCAAGTCCTGACGGCGCAACGCCAGTTTGGCGTCGAACAGGGCTGTCCCACCCCGCGCCACCTCGATTCGCACGTCCAGGCACTCGCCCGGAACCGTCGCCGTCAGTTGATAGCTCTGGTCCATGTGCATGAACGGCGATACGTGCAGCGCCTTCACAAAACCGGCCCTGAGCCGCTCACCATTGGCGTCCGGCTCAGGCTCGACCACGTAGACGTGCCGCTCGCCCCAGGGGGTATTGGTCACCTCGGCCACCAGCGCCTGTACGCGGGACTCATCGGGCGTGAAGCAGTAGTGCACGCTGATGGGGTTCATCACATAGCCGAAATACCGCAGGTGTGTCAGCAGGCGAATCGGTCCTTCGGGCCGACGGCCCGTCACTTCCGCCACGCGTGTACGCACCGCCTCGTCCAACGACATGTCCGGATCGCCGAAGTGATCCCCGCGCCGAAACCAAGCCAGCGCCGGACGCCGCGCCGACCAGAACAGTCGCCCGTCAAACAACCCGGGCAACTCCCCCAGGTCCACATAAACCATGAACAGGTCAAATCGGAATCCGTGGGTCGCCGGCTCGCGTCGGTGGTGCGTCACGAATCCTGTATACAGGGCACTCGTGCCGCTCATGTGCTGGCGAGTAGCGAACGCGCCGCGCGCAGTCCGCTGATCACCCCGTCCTCGTGGAAGCCGTAGCGCCAGTACGCACCCGCATACCAGGTGCGGCGCGCGCCGTTGATCTCGCCCCATCGGTCCTGCGCGTCAATAGCGGCCTGGTTGAAGACCGGATGGTGATAGGTGAGCCGCTTTATCACGGTCGCGCCGTCAATGCAGTCGGTTTGATTCAACGTGACGCAGTACGTCTGCGGCGCGTCCAGGCGCTGCAATCGGTTCATGATGTAGGTGGTCGGCACGCCTGCCGCCCGGTCTGGCGGAATGCGGTAATTCCACGAAGCCCAGGCCCGACGTTGATGCGGAAGCACGTTGGTGTCGGTGTGCAGCGCCACGTCGTTCGGCTGATATTCGATAGCGCCCAGCACGTCGCGTTCCTGGGGACTGGGATCCCGCAGCGCGCCCAGCGCCTGGTCGCTGTGCGTCGCAAATACCACGTGGTCGAACCGTGCCTCACCCGCCCCGGCAACCGCGACCGCGACATGGTTGCCTGACCGCCGCACCCCCACCACAGGCGCTCGAACCCGAATCCGGTCCCGAAATGGCTGAATCAGCGCTTCCACGTACCGTCGCGCGCCCCCGACGATCGAGAGCCATCGAGGCTTTCCCCAGATTCCCAGCAGCCCGTGGTTGTAGAAGAAGCGCGCGAACGTGCGAACGGGGATGCCGCTGAACTTCAAGGGATCGGCCGACCAGACCGCCGAGCCCATCGGCACCAGGTAGAGGTCCCGGAACTCGCGCGAGAAGCCGGCGTCGTTCAGGTATTCGCCCAGCGTTCGTCGCTCGCCTGGCCCGAGCAACCCGGTCGCCAGGCGGTTGAAGCGCAGATAATCGAGCAACAGACGCAGAAACGCCGGACGTACCAGGTTTCGACGCTGCGCAAATACGGCATTCAGCGACGCGCCGCTGTACTCCACTCCGCTCCGGTCGCAGCGGACTGAGAAGCTCATGTCCGAGGGCTGCGTCGGAACGCGCAGTTCGGCCAAAATGCGCCGCAACTCTGGATACGTGCGGTGATTGAAGACCACGAATCCGGTATCCACCGCATAGGTGCGCGAACCGCAGGCAACGTCGACGGTGTGCGCGTGGCCGCCCGGGGTGTTGCCGGCCTCGAATATTGTGACCTGATGACGCGGCGCCAGTTCGCGCGCCGCGACCAAACCCGAGACCCCGGCCCCAATGACGGCGATATGCATGGCGGCGGTTCCTTTAGACCCGTTCCGCAGGCTCGAGCAGGTGGTGGGCGACCAACCACTCGCGACCCGCGCGATAGGCGAAAAGTTGCTCGCACGCGATAAAGAACAGCCGCCAGCGCGTAATCCAGATGTCGGCGCGGCCGTCGCCGTAGACCTCTCGGAATATCCCGCGCACGTCCTCGCGTCGCCGGTCTAGATTGCGCAGCCAACACTGAAGCGTCCGCGCGTAGTGGCGGCCGTTGACCACTTTGCGGTCGACGGTCCGCACCGCCGGCACACAATCGTCGAACAGATCCAGGTTAGGCATCGTGCCGCCGCTGAAGAACCAGCGCGCCATCCAGCCGTCCTCGGGCTCAAAGGTGTACGCGTGCCGCCGGTGGCTAAACACGTGCACGAAGATTCGTCCGCCTGGCGCCAACGCCTGAACCAATTGCGCCAGCAGCGGCCCGTGGTTGCGCACATGCTCCAGCATTTCGACGCTCACGATGCGGTCGAACCGACCCGGCAGCTCTAGCGAAGCCGCGTTCCCGGCAACGACATGCACGTTCTTCAGACCAAGCTCGGCCGATCTCGCTTCAATGAAGTCACGCTGCGTACGGGAGTTGCTGAGCGCCGTAAGGCTCGCCGACGGATATCGTTCGGCCGCCCAGAGCGAAAACGCGCCCCAGCCGCTGCCCAGGTCCAGCACGCGCTGCCCGTCCGCCAGTTGGGCACGCCGCGCCGTCAGCACCAGCATGGCGTCTTCAGCTTGAGCCAGCGTGGTGTCGCGGCTCGGCCAGAACGCACTGCTGTATTTCAGCCTCGGGCCGAGGAAAAGGCGAAAGAACTCCGTGGGCACCTCGTAGTGCTGGCGGTTGGCGGCCTCAGTCTTGACGGCGACCGGCCCGGGTTGACCTCGCTGCATCCGCTCCTGCGCGACACCTCGCTCCAGCATTCGCAGCCGCCGTCGCAGCGCAAGCCGCACGCCCAGTCGGAGCAGGCCGTCCGGCGCCAATCCGTGGACTGCCAACCGCTCGAACCAAGCCTGCTCGTCAGGCACGACGGCGCAAGCCTGGGATGCGGGGCACAAACGCCGGCGTCGACTCCACGTACTCGCGGTAGCCCGGCTTGGTGTCAACCATGCTGCGCTCAAGCATTGCCACCCCCGAGACGCGCCAGAGCAGAAACGTCATCAGAATCGGACTGACCAGCGCCCACCAGGCCCCCACAGCCAGTCCCAAGCAGCCGAAGCCCCACCAAACCACCGCGTCGCCGAAGTAGTTGGGGTGGCGCGTCAGGCCCCAGAATCCGCTGGTAAGGACCCGTCCACGATTGGCGGGGTTGGCCTTGAAGCGCGCCAATTGCAAATCGCCTCCGGCTTCGAAGGCGAAGCCCACCACCCACAGGACGACCGCGACCACGTCCCACGCGCCGAATACCTGGGGCGACGGCGTGGACAGGGCGGCCAGCAGCGGCAGCGCCACCACCCACATCACGCCCCCCTGCAAGAGGAAGACGGTGAAGTAGCTGCGCCACCAGAAGGCCCGACCGGCGTTTCGACGGAACTCCTGGTAGCGAAAGTCCTCAGGCTTGCCGCGGCTGCGCCAGCCGATGTGCGCCGCCAGGCGTACGCCCCACACCGCAACCAGACCCAGCGTCAGCGCCCCGCGGCCCGGGTCTCCCGAACCCAACCACACCCCAAGCCCGGCCAGCAGGGTGAACCCAACACCCCAGAACACATCGACGATCCCGGCGTTGCGCAATGCCAGGCTCAAGAGCCACACCGTCGACATGCTCGCGGCAATAGCCGCGGCCGCCCCGGCCAGCAGCCAGAAGTCCGCCATCAGTCGCTGCCTGGCATCGGCCAGCGGATCGTAATCTGTTCATTGCGAATCATGGCGTCAGGTCCGGCGGGTGGACTCTCCGGATCGCCGGGCCAGCAAAATCGTAGCCGCTGCGACCTCAAACGCCAGGCTGATCCAGTTGGACTGCTCGCCTGCGGACCCATCCGCGAACATGAACGGCGTGCGCACTGCGGCGATGGCCAGATACACCAAACCGAGGACACGTTCGGCTGGCCTTCCCAGGAACATCGGCGCCACGCCCAGCGCTATGAACACGCCGCCCATCGCCGCGCGTATCTCGGTGATTCCGCGCGCCGCCTCCGGAGCCAGCCCCGTAAACCCGCTAGCGCTTTCTGGCTTGACCAGGAGCACCAGCCCTGACGCCACGGTCGCCGCCAGCACGGCAAAGCGCAGTAGACGCACAAGCATCGTCCGGCCTTTCCACGGCTCCGCCGACTCCCAATCCTAGTGTGAGAGGCGTCGACAGCGCGATTCCGTAGGTATTCATCCAATCCGACGGCCTCGTTTGACACCGAGTATTGATGGGTGCTAGATAACGTCCCCGATGAAGCCTTTGTGTAGGGATAGCTCGTCCCAGAATCATCGGTCTGGTGCGGCTCGGTTGCGCAGGGAGGAAGCAATGGACCGAAAGAGGCAAGTAAGTAGGCGCTCGTTGCTCAAGGCGGCAGGTGTCGGCGCGCTCGGCACGGGGGCCGCCGTGGCTCTTGCAGCTTGCGGCGAGACGCAGATCGTCGAGGTCCCCGTCGACCGGGTCGTTACCCAGATCGTCGAGAAAGTCGTAACTCAGCAAGTCCCGATTACGAAAGTAGTCGAAAAGATTGTTACCAGGGAAGTTCCGGTCGAAGTCCAAAAGGAAGTAGTGGTTGAGAGCCAGAAGATTGTAACGGTTGAGGTCGCGCCGCAGCGGCCGCCGGTTACCCTGGTTGCCTGGTACAACCAGATCGAGTACACGAAGCCGGCCTGGGACAAGATTTCCGCTGACTACACGGCCCAGAACCCCAATGTCACGCTGAAGGCTAACGGCGTGCCGCACCCTGACGCCGTTACCAAGTACCTCACCGCCCTGGCCGGCGGCGAGAGCATGGACATCGTCTACGTCCACCCGCAGACCAACTCGGTGCTCGCGGCCCGCGGCGCCGTTCAGCCGCTGAACCCCATCTGGGATAACGACGCCGAGTTTCCGCTCAGCGACTTCTACGAAGGCCTGCTGCTCCAGCACCAGTACCTGGACGGCAACTTCTACGCCATCCCCATGCAGCACGCGCCGATTCTGCTGATCTACAACCGGGACTCGCTGGAAGAGCTCGGCATCGGCGACCTGTGGGAGATGGACAAGGAAGGTAAGTGGACGATCGACGTTCACACCGACATCCTGGAGCGTGGCGTCGCGGGTGAAGGCGAAAACCAGGTTTGGGGTGGCCGTGAAATCCCGGCGGCCCTCAAGCTCTACTACCTCTGGGTCTGGGGCTTTGATGGCAGCGTCTGGAACGAGGACGCCACCGCCACCCTGCTCAACGAGGCGGGCTCGGTAGAAGCCTTCGAGTACATCACCCGTCTGATCACGGATGACCTGGTCCCTTCGCGCGACTTTTCGCGGGCGTTCCCGGGCGGCGCCGAGGGCATGTTCCTCAGCGGCAACCTACGGACCTACTGGGGCGCCAAGTGGACCACCACCAAGGTTCCGGACGACATCAACGCCGGCATCGTGCCGCCGTACAAGATGCCCAACGGCACCAACACCAACCGCGACGCAACGAACGCCTACGCCATCCACGGGGCCAGCAACAACCCCGAGGAGGCCTGGGACCTTCTGAAGTACATGACGACCGAAGGCATCGTCGAGATGTACAAGGTCGGATTCACGGCCCCCACGCGTAAGTCCCACGAGACGCTGTCCGTCTGGCTTGACTCCCTGGCGCCGTGGGAGGACCCGGCGGTGCACCGCGCCGCCGTCGAGCGTTACGACCGGGTGTTCTTCCACCCCGTCCGCTATGACGAGATCAACGCGGACTTCGTGCTGCCGGCCGTGGACGGCGTGATTCTCGGCGAGGAGACGGTCCAGGAAGCCATGGATCGGATCAAGCCCGGAATCGACGAGCTGCTCAACGAGCCGATCTAACGCCGCCTGTGCAGCCGGCAGGACTGAGACTGGCTGTGAAGCCCGGCGCCCGCTCTAGCGGGCGCCGGGGTTTCACTCACGTGTGCGTCTGGCCGCGTGGCTAGCCGCACGGCTCAGCTTCGTCGCGCAGCGCCCGCCAAGACCGGCTTGCGGTCCATCCGCTGGCGCCGCCACCTGATCGGTTACCTGTTCATCAGCCCCTGGATCGCGGGATTCGCCCTCTTTACAGCCTTCCCGATGATCTACTCGCTGTTCCTGAGTTTCACGAAGTACGACCTGTTAGGACCACCCGAGTTCGTCGGCTTCAGCAATTTCGAACGCATGGTGTCGGATCACCTGTTTCTGACGGCCCTGGGCAACACGGCCTTCTACACCCTGCTGGCCGTACCTATCCAGCTGCTGCTGGCGCTCGTCATGGCGCTGCTTCTCAACCAGAAGCTGCGCGGAATAAACGTGTTCAGGACCGCCCTCTACCTACCCACGGTCACCCCCACCGTGGCGTTCGTCGTGCTGTTCGTATACATGTACAACCCCGAGTTCGGCATCTTTAACGCCATTCTCGGCTGGTTCGGCATCCCCAAAGTGGGGTGGCTGACCGATCCCAACCTCGCCAAGCCGGCCTTCATCATCATGAGCCTGTGGCACGTCGGCGGCCAGATGGTCATCTTTCTGGCCGGCCTACAGGCCGTACCGGAGACGCTGGTCGAAGCCGCCTCCATCGACGGCGCCGGCAAGTTCCGTCGGTTCTGGCACGTCACGGTTCCCATGATCAGTCCCGTGATCTTCTTCAACCTCGTCCTTGGAATCATCGGCTCGTTCCAGGTCTTTGCATCCGCCTATATCGCGACCAACGGCGGTCCCAAGCACGCCACCCTCTTCTACGTCCTCTGGATGTACCGCCACGCATTCGAGAATTTCCGCATGGGCTACGCCGCCACCCTCGGCTGGGTGCTTCTCGGTGTGATCCTGCTCTTCACCCTCATCCAATTCGCCGTCAGCCGCCGCTGGGTGTACTACGAAGGCGAAGGGACCTAGGCCCGTGCAGCGGCTTAGCCAGGTTTCCATCCAGGCCCGCGAAGGAACCACCAGGCAGCGCACCCTCGTTGCCTACGTGCGAATCGTGGTTGGGCAGACGGTCGGCTACGCAGCCCTCATACTCGTAGCGGTGATCTCGCTGCTTCCGCTCGTCTGGATGGTCTCGACCTCCTTGAAAGCGTTCGGCCGCGAGTTCCTGTTCCCGCCCCAGTGGTTCCCAAACCCAATCGTCTTCGGCAACTACCTCACGGCGTTCGAGACATCGAATCTGGCACGTTATTTTGGAAACACGTTGATGATTGCAGTTCTTGCCACGCTTGGCACAGTATTGAGTTCGTCGCTGGTAGCCTTTGGATTCGCTCGGCTTGAATTCTTTGGTAAGCGCGTATTATTCATCATCTTGCTCTCCACATTGATGCTGCCAGGTATTGTGACATTAGTCCCCACATTTGTCCTCTTTAGAACCCTCGGATGGATTGATACACCGTTGCCGCTGATCGTTCCATGGTGGTTCGGAGGCGGTGCATTTGGCGGCGCGTTCTTTGTCTTTCTGATTCGGCAGTTCATGCTCCAGTTGCCGCGCGAACTGGACGAGGCGGCCCTTGTGGATGGGGCCTCCTATTTCCGTATTTACTGGCGGATCATGCTCCCGCTATCCAAGCCCGCCCTGGCCGCCTCCGCCATCTTCTCCTTCATCCATCACTGGAACGACTTTCTCAACCCCCTGATCTTCCTGAACAGTGAGGAGTGGCGCACGCTTGCCCTGTACCTGCGCTTCTTCCTTTACACCGAAGTGGGGGGCGGCGCTGGCCTTACCCGCTGGAATCTCATGATGGCGGCCTCAGTCGTCATGCTGATTCCGGTCCTGGTCATCTTCTTCTCGGCCCAGCGCTACTTCATCCGGGGGGTGGCGCTAACCGGGATCGCCGGGCGATAAGACTCATGGACTTCCGTGCTGCAGCCGGCAGGTCCGATCGAGCGTCCGTTGGTGGACGCCGGCCTGCCTGAAGACAGGAGCGAGCGATGGCTACCGAGGCCGCCGACAAGCGAATTACCGGCTACCCGAACGATCCGCCGCGCGAGCGCAAGGCGCTCAATCTCACGACCTACGAGTACGAATTCCCCTTCAACTACCCCAACGTTATCGTCGACCGCGTCTGGGTCGGCGGCGAACGCCACGGCATCGAGCTGTTCCCTATCAAGACCACGGACGGCTCCACGGCCACCACCCAAACCTCGTCCGACTGGATCGTGATTGAGGAAGACCACCCGATGGTGCAGGTCGCCGTCATCGGCAGCGCCTGCACCCCGCCGGGATCCATCCTGGTCGAGTGCGACACGGTCGACAACTTCAGGCACGACGGCGAGAACGAACGCGCCGTGTCCGCGCGCTTCCGCGTGGACAACCTGTGGGGCATGCACCTGCGCGCCGACCTGCTGCAACAGGGCGGGTCCTATCACGCGCTGCCAGTCGCCGGCATGAGTTGCGCCGTGTTCGAAGTCCCGCCCTCGCACCGGGTTCGCGTTGCTGGCATGGGCGCCATCCCGGCCTGGTCCGAGGACGGCTACCCCGACGATGTCCATTACTCCGTCCGCTACATCCGCACCACCGTCGCCGAGGACTACTAACCGCCTAGCGGCCGTGTCCATTGGGTGTGGCGTCGTGCGTGTCGAGCAGCCACTGGGTTTGCTCTGAACGGCGTGCCAGGTCTCTTGCCGTCGCCGGAGATTCTTTGAGGCAGCGCGAATCCAGCTCAGGCGGTAAACTCGCGCGCCAACTTTGGCGTCGAATTGTCCGATGCCACGCTGCGGCCGGTTGATAAAGGATTGTCATGGCGTTAGCCGATCAGCCAGAAGTCCTAAGGCACAAGCGCCGCCTGCGGCTCCCTGGTTGGACGTGGCGCGAGACCCAAGGATTTCTCTTCATCTTGCCCTGGCTGGTTGGCTTCGTCGTCTTCATCGCCGGGCCGTTCTTCTTTTCGTTTTTTGTAAGTCTGACTGAGTGGAGCTTCATCGGCGACATCAAGTGGTTGGGGCTGGATCACTACGTTCGACTGCTGTCCGCCAATGACCCACGATTCGTCCAGGCGGTCTATAACACCACCTATTACGTGGCGTTTCACGTACCTGGCGTGCTGCTCATCTCGTTCATAATCGCCGGGCTGCTGAATCAAAAGGTTCGCGGCATCGCGATCTACCGCACGTGTTTCTATTTGCCCTCGATTACCACCGGCGTGGCTACGGCCGTCCTCTGGTTCTGGGTCCTTCAGCCAAACGGCCTGCTCAACAACTTCCTGGACATCTTCCTGCAGCCACTTGGCGTGAGTGGGCCGAACTGGCTCGGTTCCACAGCGTGGGCAATGCCAGGGCTCATCATCATGAGCTTCTGGACCGTTGGGACCACCATGATCATTTTTCTGGCGGGATTCCAGGGCATTCCCCAGCACCTCTACGAAGCTGCCGAGATCGACGGCGCGGGCTGGTGGGGCAAGGTCCGCAACGTCACGATCCCGATGATGACGCCGCAGATTTTCCTGACCTCGGTCATCGGCGTTATCGGGTCGTTCCAGGTGTTTACCGCGGCGCTCATCATTACCGACGGTGGCCCGGCCGACGCCACGCTCTTCATCCTGCTACTCCTGTATCAGATGGGATTCCGGGCGTTCAACATGGGATATGCGTCGGCAATCGCCTGGGTCCTCTTTCTGATCATCTTGTTTTTCACGATCGTGCAGTTCATTAGCGCGCGTCGTTGGGTGTACTACGAGGGCGTGCGCGCCTAACGCAAGTTCGCCGCCCAGCCGCCGCTAGGCTGGCGCCGCGGGTTCCCATAGCGCCAGGAGCAGGTTGGATATGGTCCACCCGGGAGATTTGTTGCACCGACGGTCGGCCATTCAGCGGCTAACCGAGACCAAGCGCCGCGGCGCGGAATGGCTTCTGGCGCGGGTCGGCCCTGACGGTGCGATACAACCCTCAAACGAGGGTTTCCGCTACTACCGCTTGCCCTGGACCCTCACGGTAGCCGGCCATACTCAGGCCGCGACCGCTGTCTGCGGCTGGATTCGCGAGTACATGCTCACGGCGGACGGTGACTTCGACCGCGGCCATCGCCGTCTCTACGACGCCTACGCTTACCGCAATGCCACCCTGGTCTACGGCGCCCACATGGCCCGCCAATTCGACCTCAGCACACGCGGCCTGGACTTCATCCTCACGATGCAGGACCGGCGATCCGGCGGCTTTTCCAACGATCGCGATCCCGACGGAACCCTCGGCGACGTCATGGACCTGCCGTACACCTGCGGCTGCGGTCTGGCGTGTATCGCTCTCGGCCGGCTGGACGCAGCCCGAGAGGTTTACCGGTTCCTGAATCGGGTCTGGAACGCGCAAACCGAAGTACCCGAACGCCTGTACTACTCCTTCTCGCGCCAGCGGCAGGCCGTCATCACCGAGTACGACGAGCAAGACGCCTTTTGGCACATTGTCGAGTCACAGGAACCACGTCCACAGCGCTGGACCGTGGGCGGGTTGTCGGCCGCCTTTCTCTGCCGGCTGTACATGGTCGATCCCAACCCCGAATACGTCGCGCTGGCGCGCGACTTTCAGCAGTTCTCCATCCAGAGCACCCCGCGACAGTTTGAATTCCCACAAGTCTGCAAGAGCGGATGGGGTGCCGCGCTGCTCTACCAGGTCACCGGCGAGGAGCAATACGCCACTTGGGCCGTCAAGCTGGCCCACTGGTTCGCCGACACCCAGACCGACGACGGCTCCTGGTCCTTCGACAGCGACCCCACGGAGGGCCGTACGCTGGAACTGACCGCCGAGTTCGTGGCGCACGTCGACACGATCATCGGCTGCCTGGCAAGCCGTCCGTGACCATCACGACCAGCGCGGTGCTGGTAGCACCGGAAACGTTCGAGTTACGCGACTTTCCGATTCCTTCCATCGGCAAAGACGACGGCGTATTGCGCATGGAGCTGTCCGGGGTCTGCGGAAGCGACGTGTTGCATTGGGGCGGGCATTCCGCCGTGAGCTGCAATCTGCCTGCCATCCTGGGACATGAAATCGTGGGCCGCATCGAGAGGGTCGGCCCGCTCGCGGCCCGACGCTGGGGCGTGGCCGTCGGCGACCGCGTGATCGTGGAAGCCAGCTTCGGCTGCGGCCTGTGCGATCTCTGCCTGCGCGGCAGCTACCAGATGTGCGCGCAGGGCCAGGGCTACGGCGGCCGCATTTCGGCGAGCGTCATGCCTCACCTATGGGGCGCTTACGGCCAGCACCTATACCTGCCGCCGCGAGCCCGCGTGCACCGGATCGGCGACGCCGTCTCACCCGAAGTCGGCGTTGTCATCGGAGCGGTCCTGGCCAACGGCGTGCGCTGGGTCCATACCATCGGGGGCGCCGGAATCGGCGACACCGTCGTCGTATTCGGACCGGGCCCGCAAGGGCTGGCGGCCGCCATTGCCGCTCATGCCGCGGGCGCGGAGCGGATCATCGTCGTAGGGCTGACCGGCGACTATGCCCGAATGGCCTTCGCCCGCGACTGCGGCGCGACTGACACGCTGACTTTCGATCAGCACACTGTTGAGGCCATCACCGAACTGACTGGCGGCCGCCTGGCCGACGTCGTTATTGACGTAACGGGCAGCGCAGATTCGCCCGCAGTGGCCGCCGAAACCGTGCGCCCGCTGGGCACCTTCGTCATGGCCGGCTCCACGGCCGCCGGGAGCGTCAAGCTCCCCTGGAACGAGCTGGTTCGCAAGGAGGTCCGCGCCCAGGGCGTCAACAGCCACGACCAGGCCGCCGTCCGCGCCGCTATCGCGCTGGCGACTTCAGGTCGCTACCCGCTCGAGCGTATGGTGACTCATCGGTTTCCTCTCGGTTCCGCTGGCGACGCGCTACGGCTCATCCGCAGTGCCCAATCGAGCGACGGCGCGATCAAGGCGGTAGTCGATCCGTTCGATCAGGGAGACCAACAACCGGACCGCCGCGCAACAGCGGGCTAGGCCAGAGGAGTCCCCATGCCGCTCGAAATCGTTTCCACGGACGGCCAGTCGTTCCGATTTCGGGATTACGTTCTTCCTGAACTGGGTGCAGGCGAGGTACGCGTTCGCGTGGAGTTCGCGGCGCCGAAACATGGGACTGAGCTTCACTCGCTCACAGGGAATCCGCATCACCGAAGGCGCTGGGACGAGAACCTGCGCATGTATCTGCCTCGGCCAGAACCTCTCCCCCTGACGGAGCGTCCGGTGGGAAACATGGTGGTCGGCGTGGTTAGCAAGGTCGGATCAGATGTAACCGACTTCTCACCGGGCGACCGCGCCTTCGGCTATGGACCGATCCGCGAGGAACATCAGCTACCTGAAGGCTCCTGGCGCCCGCTGGACAGCCTCTCCGAAACCGACGCCGTGTGCTCGGATCCCGCCCATGTGGCCCTGGTGGCCGTGCGCGACGGGAACGTGCGAATCGGCGACGCGGTGGCCGTGTTCGGTATGGGCGCAATCGGCCTGATGACCGCCCAGATCGCCGCCCGCAGCGGTGCCACGAAGGTCATCGCCGTCGACCCGATCGAGAGCCGCCGAGCAACTGCCCGGAAGCTTGGCGCCGACCTAGCCGTCGATCCAAGCGCCGAGGACGCGGGGCTGCGGATCAAGCGCGCGACGGGCAAGCACGGTGTAGACGTAGCCATCGAGACCTCTGGAAGCGCTTCGGCCTTGCATGAAGCCATCCGCTCAATTCGCCAGTGCGGAACTATCGTTCACGTGCCCTACGGCCCAAAGGACGCCTCGACGCTGCATCTGGACGAGGAGTTCCACGTCAACCGGCCGACCATCATCGGCAGCCAGGCCGTGTGGCGGAACCCGGACCGGTCCTACCCTCTTTGGGATGAAGAGCGCGCTCGCGCAGCGGCCATTGACTTGTTCAGGCGAGGGATGGTCACGTCCGAAGGGATTGTCACGCCCATCGTCGGTTTCACGGACGCGGCTCAGGCACTGACCGAAAGCCTGGCCGCCCCGGATCGTGCAATCAAAATCGGGGTTCGATTCCCGTAGCTGAAACGGGCTAACGCTTCCCGGCCCATGGGCGGCAAACGGTCCAGACCTCCGAGGCCGGACTCCTTCGAGAAACACCGACTTCGACCCGCCTCACGCTTGACGCCCAGTCAGTTTCGTGGCCTAATCTTTAGCTACTTGTAATTTCCAGTTGGAACCATTCTGGTTCTGGCCTGATCGGGGGGCGATATGAAGGCCAACATCACGCGACGACGCGTCCTCATTGGCGCAACCGGAGCGATCAGCGCAATCGCGCTGGCTGCCTGCGGCGAGACGCAGGTCGTCACCAAGGAAGTCCCGGTCGACAGGGTCGTGGTCAAAGAGGTAGAGGTCGAGAAGATCGTCACTCAGCAGGTCGAAAGGGTCGTGACCCAGGAGGTCGAAAGAGTCGTCAGGCAGGAAGTGCCGGTCGAAAAGGTCGTTGAGGTCAAGCAGGTCGTCGAAGTCCCGGTCGAGAAGGTGGTCGAAGTAGAAAAGGTCGTCACCAAGGAAGTCCAGAAAATCGTCGAGAAAGTCGTCCAGGTCGCACCGCAGGCCCCGCCTGTGCGGTTCGTCTTTCACTCCGACCACACGTCCGGGCCGCGCGGTGCCGCCATGGGCTGGGCGTTGGACAACTTCGCCCAGGAGTTCCCCAATATCGACGTGAAGTTCGTCCTCTCGCCGGACGCGAACCAGGAAATGATCGCCATCATGATCGCCGCGGGTACGCAGCCCGAGGCGGTGCTGATGCCGGGCTGGTTCGCGGCCCAGTTTCTGGCGCAGGGCGCCTTCACGGTGATCGACGACGTGCTGCAAAAGCACGATGGCTTCGATCCCTCCGACTGGTATTGGTGCCCCGACGAATCCACCGTGAACCTGGTCAACGAACGCCCCTTCCCGCACCGTGATGGGTTGCAGGGGCCGTTCCACGGCATGCCCTATCAGGGCAACTTGAACGTCCTCTCGGCCAATCTGGCGTTAATGGAGAGCGCGGGCGTCGAGTTTCCAACGCCTGGGAACTGGGGCATCCAGACCGAGATGCCTGACGCCTTGCGGCGCATCACCGACCCCGAGACGGAAACCTTTGGCTTATGGGACTCCGGGACGCTTGTGAGTAGCAACGCAATCTCGTGGGGCTGGGCGCTGTCCGACGAAGAGAACCTGATGTACTACAACAAGGACGCCACGCGCTGGACCGTGTTTGATTCCGGCGCGCACGTTGGGTTGCAGATGCTCCGGGACTTCGTGCTCGAAGAGGGCGTGGTACCGTCCCGCGCCCGGTACCGGGAGATCAGGGGCGATGCCGGCGAACCGTTCTCGAACGGGAAGATAGGGTTCTTCCACTGGGGCGGCGGCGTGGGCGGACCCATCAACCGCATCAAGGATCGCTTCCCGTGGGCCTTGATCCCTCTACCCGAAGGACCGCGCGGCCCGCAGCCACAGAAGTTCAGCGACGAGCCGCACTTGATCACCCAGATGGCCGGCCTGCGCGGCAACACCGAAGCCGTGGTCGAGTGGCTCTTGTACCTGGCGGGACCGAAGACCCAATCGCGCGTGGCGATTGACCGAGGCTCTGTTGTCTGGCGCAAGGATGTGGTGGCGTCAGCCGAATACGCGGCGGGACCGCCCGAGAATCACGTGCAGCAACGGCTCTACCTGGAAAGCGACAACCCCGCCTACCAGCAGCGCATGCATCCGGCGTGGCAGGAAATGGTGGAGCAGTCCGGGTACGCCAGCAATAGCAAGGTCATGTTGGGCGAGGTGTCCGTGGAACAGGGCATCGAGGATATGTTGGGGATTCTCGACCGGTACATGGAAGAGACCCACGACCGCTTCCTGGAGCTCAAGAGCTGGGCGGCGAGCCAGCCGAATCCGGTCCGCTCGTAGCAACCGCTGAACCGAAAAGCAGCGTCGGGCGCCACCGGCCGACCCCCATCCGTGGGGGCGGCCGGTGGCGCTGAGCCGCACTTGAGGATGTAGCCATGCTGCGCGTGCACGGCGGACCTTCGGAGATGCGCGTCGAGGAGGCCACCTTCTTCGCCTTTGACGATGTCAGCATCCCCTTCCGTACCAACTTCCAGCTGCACCTCATCCACGGCAAGCGGACCCCGGGCTGGCGCGATGGCCCAACCGTGGTCGTCCCCAGGGGCCCGCCCGGCTCGCATGACGAGGGCGTCCACTACTACGGCAGCACCATCCGCGTGGGCGACGAGTTCCACATGTGGTACATCGGTCGCGTCGGCCGTAATCCGAATTGGGCCAACTACGAGGGCTTCGACGGGCGCTTGTGCTACGCGAACAGCCGCGACGGCATCCACTGGACCAAGCCGGAACTCGGACTGGTCGAATACCAGGGCTCCAAGGCCAACAACATTGTGGATTTCCCCCGTCACATCGACATGTTCATGGCCCCGATCATTCACGATCCCGAGGACCCCGACCCCAACCGCCGGTTCAAGATCACCTTTAGCCACCGAACCGGGCCCTCTAACAACCGTCGCGGCGGCTTGTCGGTGGCCTACAGCCCGGACGGGCTGCATTGGACGCCCAGCCCCGACAACCCGCGTGGCAGCGTCGCCTTCGAGCACTCGGGCCTGATCAAGTGGAACGGCTGCTACTTCGCGAACGGCCACAGCGTTGGCCATCCGGGTCCCGGTCGCAAGATGGAGACCTACGCCTCCTACGATTTCGAGCACTGGACCGAAGGCAGCGCCCTGAGCATGACGCGCAGTCCGCGGCTGGAGGGACCCGACCTGGAAGATCGCCAGAACATCTGGGAGGAGATCCACCTGGGCGCGGGGCTGCACTCCTGGGGCAACGTGATCCTGGCCATTTACGGCCAGTGGCACGGCTATCCCTACGGCGACCGGCGCTACGTCACGATCGATCTGGGCCTGGCAATCAGCCACGACGCGATCCACTTTCATGAGCCAATTCCGGACTTTCGGTTCATTCCCTCGCGGGAGGAGCGCGACACGCGGCTGGGAGCCGGACCCGCGCTGCAGCAGGGACAGGGCATGGAGAACATCGGCGACAAGACCCTCTACTGGTACTCCATCTGGCGCGGCGACGGCCAGGTGCGCCTGGCCCAGTGGGAACGCGACCGACTGGGCTACGTGCAGCCCTACGCGGCGGGCACGCGGGCGCAGTTCATCACGTGTCCGTTTAGCGTCCAGTCGGCTGAGACGCCAGTCCATCTGAACGTGTCGGGCCTGGGTGAGTTCGCTGCGGCGCGGGTCGAAGTGGTGGACCATCATTTCCGGCCGCTGCCCGGCTACTCGGGCACGGATGCCGCCACGCTGCGCGAATCCGGACTGCGGGTTCCAGTGCGCTGGCCCAACAACGACACGCTGCCGTCGGCCGAATCGCCGCTGCGCCTGAAGGTGGACGTTGGACCGGTCAGCCGCGAGTGCCCGCGGCCCGACGACGTCAAGGTTTACGCGGCGTATGTGGGATCACGGTCTGGGTGACGCGGCCCACTAGGGCGCACGTCGGCGCTGAGCGGGCCTCAAGGTTGTAGCCATGCTACGCGTGCACGGCGGGCCGTCGGAGATGCGGGTTCGAGAAACCACCTTCTTCGCGTTCGACGACGTCTGCATCCCCTTCCGCACGAACTTCCAACTTCACCTCGTTCATGGGAAGCGAACCCCTGGCTGGCGCGATGGCCCCACCGTCGTCGTACCCAGCGGCGAGCCCGGCGCGCACGACGAGCAGGTCCACTACTACGGAAGCACCATCCGCGTGGGTGACGAGTTCCGTATGTGGTACATCGGCCGCGTGGGCTGCAACCCGACCTGGGTCGGCGGCTACCAGGGCTACGACGGGCGTCTCTGCTACGCGGTCAGCCGCGACGGTATCCACTGGACCAAGCCGGAACTCGGACTGGTCGAATACCGGGGCTCGACGGCCAACAACCTGGTGGACTTCCCTCAGCACATCGACCTCGGGTGGGCCCCGATCATTCACGACGCTGACGACCCTGATCCTGACCGGCGGTTCAAGCTCGCCTTCACCCACCGGACTGGCCCCTCAGGAAACCGTCGAGGCGGCCTGTGCGTGGCCTACAGCCCCAATGGCCTGCGCTGGACGCTCAGCCCCAATAACCCCGTCGGCAGCGTCGCCTTCGAGCACTCGGGCCTGATCAAGTGGAACGGCTGCTATTACGTGAACGGCCACAGCGTTGGCCACCCGGGACCCGGCCGCAAGATGGAGACCTATGCCTCCTACGACTTCGAGCACTGGACCGAAGGCAGCGCGCTCAGCCTGACGCGCAGTCCGCGGATCGAAGGTCCGGACTTGGAAGACCGTCAGAATATCTGGGAAGAAATCCACATGGGCGCGGGGCTGCACTCCTGGGGCAACGTGATCCTGGGCATCTATGGCCAGTGGCACGGCTATCCCTACAGCGACCGGCGCTACGTCACGATCGATTTGGGCCTGGCCATCAGCCACGACGCCCTGCACTTCCACGAACCGATCCCCGGATTCCGCTTCGTTCCGGCCTTCGAGGAGCGCGACACTCGCCTGGGAGCGGCACCCGCGCTCCAGCAGGGGCAGGGCATGGAAAACGTGGGCGACAAGACCCTCTACTGGTATTCCGTCTGGCGTGGCGACGGGCAGGTCCGGCTAGCGCAGTGGGAGCGAGACCGCCTGGGCTACGTACAGCCCTACGCGGCGGGCACGCGGGCGCAATTCATCACATGTCCGTTCAGTGTCGAGGCGGATGGATCGCCAGTCCACTTGAACGTTTCCGGACTCGGCGAATTCGCATCGGCGCGGGTCGAAGCCGTCGACCTCAAGTTCCGCCCCCTGCCGGGCTTCTCCGGGGACGACGCGGCCACCCTGCGAGAGTCGGGTCTTCGCGTGCCGGTTCGTTGGGCGAACCACGATTCACTTCCGGTGACCGACATACCACTGCGCCTGAAAGTGGACGTCGGCCCCGTCAGTCGCGACTGTCCGCGGCCCGAGGACGTCAAGATCTACGCGGCGTACGTAGGTGCCGCCGCAGGATGATTGCAGCCAAAGCGCGCGTGTCGCCTCGACTGGCGTGACCAAACGCTGCCCCGCCGGCGTTGCCGAGACGCCCAGGCCGGCCGGCTACCGATTCCGCGCTGAGCTGAGCTCAAGGTTGTAGCCATGCTCCGTGTTCACGCCGGATCGTCGGAGGTGCCAGTCAAGGAAGCCACGTTCTTCGCCTTTGACGATGTGTGCATCCCCTACCGGACCAACTTTCAGCTGCACCTCATTCACGGCAAGCGGACGCCCGGCTGGCGCGATGGGCCGACCGTGGTCGTCCCCAGGGGCCCACCCGGCTCACACGACGAGGGCGTCCACTATTTCGGCAGCACCATCCGTGTGGGCGACCAGTTCCACATGTGGTACATCGGACGCGTTGGCCGTCATCCGAACTGGGCCAACTACGAGGGCTACGACGGGCGATTGTGCTACGCGTCCTGCCGCGACGGCGTTCACTGGACCAAGCCCGAACTTGGCCTGGTCGAATTCCAGGGCTCCAAGGCCAACAACCTGGCGGACTTTCCCCAGGACATCGATCTGCCCCTGGCCGCAATCATCCACGACCTTGAGGATCCCGATCCCAAGCGACGGTTCAAAATCGCCTTCAGTCCTCTCAAAGACACCGCTGGCAGCCGCCGCGGCGGCCTATCCGTGGCGTACAGTCCGGACGGTCTGCACTGGACGCCCAGCCCCAACAACCCGCTCTGCAGCGTCGCCTTTGAACACTCGGGCCTGATCAAGTGGAACGGCTGCTACTACGTGAATGGGCACAGCGTTGGGCATCCGGGACCCGGCCGCAAGATGGAGACCTACGCCTCCTACGACTTCGAGCACTGGACCGAAGGCAGCGCCCTGAGCATGACGCGCAGTCCGCGGCTGGAAGGACCGGACCTGGAAGACCGGCAGAATATCTGGGAGGAAATCCACATGGGCGCGGGGCTCCACTCCTGGGGCAACGTAATCCTCGGCATCTACGGGCAGTGGCACGGCTACCCATACAGCGACCGGCGCTACGTCACGATCGACCTGGGGCTAGCCATCAGCCACGACGCGCTGCACTTCCATGAGCCGATCCCCGGGTTTCGCTTCATTCCCGCCCGCGAAGAACGCGACACGCGCCTGGGCGCAGGACCTGCGCTGCAGCGGGGACAGGGCATGGAGAACGTGGGTGACAGGACGCTGTACTGGTACTCGGTCTGGCGCGGCGACGGGCAGGTTCGGCTGGCGGAGTGGGAGCGCGACCGCCTGGGCTACGTGCAGCCCTACGCGGCAGGCACGCGGGCGCAGTTCATTACGTGTCCGTTTAGCGTCCAGGCTGCTGGGGCGCCAGTCCACCTCAACGTGTCGGGCCTGGGCGAGTTCGCTGCGGCGCGCGTTGAAGCGCTGGACGTTCGATTCCGGCCGCTGCCGGGCTACTCAGGCGACAACGCGGCCACCCTGCGAGAATCAGGACTTCGCGTGCCGGTTCGTTGGGCGAACCACGATTCACTGCCGGCGATAGACACGCCGCTGCGCCTGACAGTGGACGTCGGCCCCGTCACTCGCGACTGTCCGCGGCCCGAGGACGTCAGAATCTACGCGGCCTACGTGGGTTCCGCGTCAGGCCAGTAGCGGCGTCCATACATCGCTGGCTCGGGCGATCAGCTAGCTCGCTCAGTCGCCCGCAAGCACCCAGTCCAGGTTGAAGCGCGCCGCGCTGATCTTCTCGTGGTAGCGCTGCTGGCCGCCTTCCCAGATACAGAGAATCGTCTTGTCCGGCAAGACCGAAAGGTCGGAATATCCAGCCAGATCGCTGGTCACGGTGCGCGATACCGGCCAGGTCCGGCCGTCGTCGCGGCTGACCCGAATGGTCAGGTTGCGGCGACCCGGTCCCCTGGGATTGCTGAATAGCAGCACGTTCTCGCCGCCGTCGTCCGTGCTCGAGTATCGAACGAGCCCGGAGTGGCAGCACGGCGTGATCTGCTCCTCGTGCTGCCCGTGTGCGTCAAAGCTCTCCCCGCTGTCCGAACTGCGAGCAAACCAGCGTAGTCCGTTGTAGTAGGGCCGGTTTTTCCGGTAATTCACGTAGATTCCGCCATCTTCCGTCTCTTCCAGGATGAGTTCGTCCGAACCCGCGGGTAGAACGGCGCCCGCGTGCCAGGTCTCGCCATGGTCGTCGCTGTACACCAGGCCGCCGCGAACGCCGGGGGCCTGCCCTTCCTCGCCGGCCTTGAAAAGAAACGCCGCAATCACGTGCCGTCCGGCGCGCGGTCCCCGCGCCAGCTGCACGCCGCGCGACGAGTTGTTAACCCAGGCAACCCAGCCTTCCGCATTGGGCGTTGGACGTACGAAGTACGGCTCGGACCAGCTGTGGCCCTCGTCCGAGCTTCGCACCATCCAGAACCCGCCGCCCATTTCGGCATAGGGAGCGAAGTAGCCCAACCCATTGCCCTCCGCCTGCGGCAGCTTCCAGAAGGACACGAACACATCGTTCGTATAGCGATCGGCCAGGATCGGTCCAAGGAAGGTATTGATGCCCGCTTCCGCGAACAGCACCTCCTGCCGCGTCCAGTTCCTGCCGCCGTCCTCGCTGCGCGTCACCAGGACATTTGTCGCGTGGCCGCCATCGGCCAGAGAGCCCATACGCTGTTGGCACACCGCAATGACGGTGCCGCGAGGCGTGACGAGGATTCCGGGTATGCGGACCCCGTATCCGTCAATCACGTGATGGCCCCAGCCGGCATCGACGATCACCGGCCGTTCGGTCAGGAGGCGCCGCTGTTCGGCAGTCAGGCCCGACAGGTGGAGCATGACCTCCTCCTGTCCGAGCTGTCCCAGGTAGATCTGCGCTGTCAGGGTTTCGCTTGCCTGCCAATGGGCGGCCACGTCCTGGTTCAGCGTCTCGCCAACCCCCGGCAGGAATACGTCCACGGTCTCATACAACTCAGCGGCCACAGTTCGGCTCCTCCATCAGACCAGGAAGCACGTAGCCCTGCAGGGCTGGCGTTTGCTGGTGCGCACGGCGAATCGGGTAAAGGGACACGCAATCGACAAATACGTTCGGGGCATGAGCAGCACCCGGGGCAGGTAGTCCGGTGTTTGCACAGCGCTTCGCCACCATGTCCGACGCTATGGTGCCGCGGCACCGCTGGTCGGCGTGACCTTAGACAGTTGATTGGTCGCGTAGCTCTCCTGGAGCTTCTGCCGGTCCGCATCGCTCATTCCGGGGCCGTACCTACCGTGCCGCATCATCTGCCGCTCGTCTTTCATGTACTCGAATTCATCGCTTGCAGCGCACCCCGCAATCACCGTGGCCATCAACAACGCAAGTGCGGCGCCCGAAACGTACCTGGTCAGCTTTTTTGAAGAGCGCATAACGTCATCCTCCAGAACGCCACCCTCGGCCGGCGGGTTGACAATAGGGGCCTCGGACTCGCGCCGGCGGCTGCGACCCTCCAGCGCATGTGCAGGTTGCAAGCGACGCATGCCGCGAGGCATCCAGCTTCACGGCAAACGTGCCGGCGCGCCTCTCAAACTGCCGAGGCAAACAACCACTCCTGGTTAAAGCGAGCGACCGTGAGTTTTTCGCTGTCACGTACCTCGCCAACGGTATATATGCAGAGCACCGTCCCGTCCTCGGTCACAGCCAGGTCGGAGTACCGACACGGTCTCTCATCAATGAGTTTTGACACCGGCCAGGTACGTCCCCCGTCGTGGCTCACGTAGATTGTCATGTCCGCACCGCCGGGGATCAGGTGATTCACGCCAGTGGGGTGCGAGAAGAGCAGAATCTCCGGATGGTTGTTGGCAGCCGAACCATGCCGGGCCAGTCCTACGTGCACGGGCCGTCCGCTCAGATCCTCATGCTCGCCGAGCTCATAGAATCCCTGGCCGCCGTCCCGGCTTCGCGCGAACGTACGTCCATCCCGTCGGCAGGTATTCCTCCGATAGCTGACGTAGATTTCGCCGCCCGCGGTCTCCACCAGCGACACTTCGTCCGAACCCTCAGGGAGCACGGCACCGACTGTCCACGTCTCGCCGTGGTCGTCGCTGTACAGCAAGCCGCCGCGCACCCCCGGCACCTCTCCAGGCTCGCCCTCCTTGTAGAGAAACCCCGGAACCACCAGCCGCCCGCGGTGCGGCCCGGCCGCTAGCTGAACCCCGTGCACGCTGTTATTGGGCCAGCCGGTCCACCCGTCAGGATTGGGCTTCGGGTCGACGTGCCGCGCCGCTGACCATGTCACCCCGTCATCGTCACTCTGGACGATCCAGAACCCGCCGCCCTTCTCCGCATACGTGCTGAAGTACCCGAGGTCATCGACAACGCCCGCCGGCATGTCCCAACCGACGACGAAGAGCGTGCCCGAGATGCGGTCCTCGACGATGGCGCCGAGAAACGTGTATTGACCCGGCTTCGCATAGATCACCCGCTGCCGAGACCACGTCTTGCCGGCGTCCGCGCTGCGCGACACAAGGACATCGTTCTCGTGGCCGCCGTCACCCATTCCCCCGTGGCGCCGTTGGCATACGGCGACCACGCTCCCGGCATCCGTGACGATCAGTCCTGGCAGATGGATGCCAAATCCATCGAAGTCGTGATATTGCAGGTTGGTGAAGTCCATCGTGATCTTCGCTCGCGCCAGTTTTTTTCGTTCGGCGCGGTCCGTCCCAATGACCGCCACGAGCACCGAATTGGGATCACGCGTGCTGGTATAGAAGTTGGCCGTCACGCCAAAGGTGTGCAGAGCGTCAGTTCGGCGTTCGGTCTGCTCGGACAAGCCTTCCTTGGCGGACACCTCGGCCGGCGCTGCTTTGCGCTCCCAGTGATACGCCGGCGCTTGGGTCAGCGTGTCGCCCTGGCCGGGAAGAAACACATCCACGTTCTCAATGAATGGGGCGGTCATCCTGCATCACACTTTCTGGCGGCGAGGATTACTCAGCAGACGCGCACGAGCGGCCGTGCCCACCGGCGAACCGGAGTGTCGCCGCCGCTGGCCCCGCGCATCCTCACGATCACTCGGGGCCAGCGACGGCGTGCTGCTCGCTAGCGACTCACGCGACCCGCATCCAGGTCCGCCTTGTATTTGGCCATCTGGTCGCTGACGTCCTTCTCGGCGATCTCGACCGTCTCGTCGACCGATATGTCGCCAGCAAACAGCTTCTGAACCGGTCGCACCCACATGCCCTCGACTTCGCCGCGCCCTGAGGGCGATCCCGGTACGTAGATGCCGCCCGGCCGCATCAGGCACTTTTCGTAAATCAGATACATTTCTTCCATGCGCTCCGGCGGCGGGGCGACGGCTTCGGGATTGTCCTGGACGCCGCGCCGGCAGGGATAAAAGCCCCGGTCGATGCCGTTACGCGCCTGGACCTCGGGGCCTGCCATGAAGACCGCGAAATCGACCACCTGCTCTTCGGTGCCTGTTATCGTGGCCGTGGAGGCCACGATATGCGGCTGATCGACGTACTCGTTGTCGCCCGTTGACGTTGGGTGCGGCCCACGCGGTTTCGGGGCCTGCGCCCAGCGGAACCGATCCCCAATCCGGGTCAGGTTAAAGCCCGTGCTGCGGCCCCGCCCGTGGTCGAAGCCTTGCAACCCCGCATTGAACGGGTTGCCGTATTCGCCGCCGAGCTCCCTCCGCATCTCCGTTCTAAACTGAACATCGTAGGTGTGGATGTAGTCATAGGCCCTCTGGAGCGACTCTCTCCCGGCGCCCTGGAAGTTGCCCAGGATCAGGTGCCCCTCCGGACCCAGGATGTACTTCTGGAGCCCGTTAAAGCCCCAACACTGGTGCTGCATGCCAAGGATGCCTGAATTGAGCCCCCAGACGCCCGTCTCCTGATTACGGACCTTCATGGCGCCCTCGAGCATGTCGTCGTACGACCAGCCATCCGTGGGCTCCGGAATGCCGGCGGCATCCAGGAGATCGACGTTGTAGATGAATGCCGCGATTCCCGCGCCCTGATAGGGCATCCCGTATTGCGGTCCGCGCATCGTGTCGTCGTAGGGCAGCGGGCCGGGCAACTCCTTGTTATCCGTATACACCTCGCCTGAGAAGTGGTACTCGGCGGGCGTAAAGTCAGGGTTCTTGGCTAGTAGATCGTTGATCTGCAGCCACGTTCCGGCGTCAACCCACTGTTGGAACACCCTGTCGCTGAGCAGACTGATCTCGGAAAGAGTGCCGGCGACCGCCTGAATATTGATCTTTTCAGTGAATTGATCCGGCTGTGCAATGAACTTGACGATCGTGTTCGGCTTGATTTGGTTGTACCGCTCAATCGCCCACTGCGTCGACTTGCCTCGAGGACCGGCCGTATGGTCCGTCTCGAAATTGAACTTCACCGTGCGGGCCGCTGGTGGCGCCTCGACGATCTTCTCGACGACCTGGGTTACGACCCGGTCCACCTGGACTTCCTTGATCTGCGTCTGCGTCACAATCTTCTCGACGGCGACTTCCTTGATTTGCGTCTGCGTCACGATCTTCTCGACCGGGACTTCCTTGATCACTTCCTGGGTGACGATCTTCTCCACCTCGACCACCTGGGTCTCGCCACAGGCCGCCAGTACAGCGGCACCGGCTACACCCACACCTCCGGCAAGCAGACGGCGACGCGTCATCGTTCTTGGCATCGTGCCCTACCCTTCGACTTAAGACTATTTCGCCACAAATTATCCTACCGTGACGGCTCCTCGCTGCCAAACGCTTCGGCGACGAACAGCGTCTGTGGCGACATGTATTGGGCCATCGGCCGACGAGCCGTTCGAGACCACGAGCATTACCCACTGATGCGCTCGCCAGGGCACCGGGCACTCAACCGGCTCTGCGCTCTCGCGAACGGTCAAGCTTGGATCACCAGTGGTCCGAATGACGCCTCCAAACCTGCTAGCGTGAACCCGGAGGTGGACGGGGCCGGGTGGTCCTCGCGGTCTTCAAAACCGTTGTGGGGCGCTGGTGAGCGTTCCAGGTGGGTTCGACTCCCATGCACCTCCGCCTGGAAATACCCTCAGCCCGGGTGGAGCAGGAAGTGCCGTCGCGCGTCGAAACGTACGCTCCCACGCCTGGTCCTCGACGTGCGAGGCACCCGCGCCCCGAACGCGGGAATCGGCCACGGCGTCTTTGGACGCGCGGCTCTACCTAGCCGGAGTCGCCTGGATCAGCTGGCTCCTGGTAGCGCGCCGCGCTGGCCGTGACCTTGCGCACTGTCCCAAGAAAACCCTTGAATTCTTCCTCGGTAACTCCTGCCAAGAGCGTGTTGTCGACGACCTGCATCCGTTGCGCTATCTCAAGGAATGTGACTCGGCCGTGGTCCGGAAGAGTCAGAGACACGATGCGCCGATCGCGCTCGAGCCGCTGACGCTGCAGGAGGCCGAGTTGTACCAGCTGTTCGACATTGCGGCTGATGGTGGCGGAGTCGACCGGCAGGACTTGCGCCAGCGACGTGACTGTGGCGCTCTGAGTGCGGGCGCAGTTTTCAAGGATGGCCCACTGGATTAGCCCGATCCCAAAGGGCGCCAGCACCTCGCCCGCCAGCCTGGTGTAGGCGACGACGACAGCACTGGCAATAAGACCTAACGGTCCGGTGGGTTCCTTCTGCATTTCCGGCACAACGCACCCCCGCGTCCTTCACCCGTCGCTCTCAGCCCTACAAAATTACATTAGTTGTCTTAGCACTCATTGTCAATAGCATCGATTGTCTACTCATCAGGTTTCGGCGCGTCCCGATGGCTGTGGCGTGCCGAAGCCGTTCAGGCTCGCTTGACGATCGAACTCAAACCAACGCGCGACGCCGGCTGGGCCATGCACGAGTCGCGGCGGGTCCCTGGATGCCAAAGCCCGATATGGTCCGCGTGCCGCGTTCAGTCCGCGCGGTTCACTGCGGGCCCGTCGACGATCTAGGCTAGCGCTGCCTGGACGACGCACGTCCAGGCCTAGCGCATCCGGGGTCGCACATGCCGGTCACCGGCGACTATGAATGCTTCAGCGACGACTGGCGTCGCACGGACCCTGACCTGGTCCTCTTCCTTCCCAGTCAGCCGCCGCAGTTCGTGGAGGCCGTGGATCACGTGCTGGTGGACGTAACGCCGGGTGGCGACCTGCTGGCCGTCTGGACCTTCGGCGCGAGGGCCGACGCCTCGGACCAGACCGTGCTCTACGCGCGCAGTGAGGACGGCGGCCGTACCTGGTCCAAGCCCGGCGAGTTCGACCCGCCGGGCCCGCAGTATGGCCAGGTGGCCTGCTTCGGGTTTCCGGTGATCAGCCGCACGGGCCGCATCTACGTCTTCTACAACAAGGCTGCCGGCGTCGGAAGCAACTACACCACCAGCGTCCTGCGCTGCAGCTACTCCGACGACGACGGGCGCAGCTGGATGCCGGGCAACGTGGACATCCCCTACCGTCGAAGCATCCTGAGCCATCCCGACCCGAGCGTGGGCACTAACGCCCTGGTGTGGCAGAAGCCGATTCGGGTCTCGCACGACCGCTTTCTCGTGGGATACACCGAGTGGTCCTCGCTGGCGGCCGGACGGCCGCTGGTAGTGCGCAAGCGGGATGGGGGGACGAAGACCTTCAACAGCGAGTGCCGATGCGGGTTCATGCGCTTTGACAACATTGACGAGGGGCCCGAGCCGCGGGACGTGCAGATCACCTGGCTGCCGGACAGCGAAGAGCTGATTTCGGTACCCATTACGACCGATCCGGACGCACCGGCAGACCTTTCGTTTTGCCAGGAACCGGCGGTCGCACTGCTACCAGACGACCGCCTCTTCACCGTAATGCGCACACGTAACGGGCAGATTTGGTACACGGTGTCGGTGGACCACGGCCACTCGTGGCGGCCCGCCGAAACGCTGCGCTTCAAGGACGGGGGCACGCCAATGGAAAACCCCGTGTCACCAACGCCGCTGTATCGCCTGCGGGACGGGCGCTACCTGCAATTCCTCCAGAATCACGATGGCTGGGGCTATGGGGCGCAAGGTCCAACGGACAACACCCACGCCCGACGGCCGCAGTTCATCTCGGTAGGCGAGTACCGTCCCGGAGCGCACCAACCAATTTGGTTCAGCGAGCCACGGTTTCTCTTTGACACCGACGGCGTCGGCGTGCCGCCGTTCTACCGTCCGTGGCTCTCCATGTATGCCAGCCTGACCGAGCACAACGGCGAGCGGACCCTCTGGTATTCGGATCGCAAGATGTTCGGGCTGGGGCGCTTTATCACCGACGACTTGCTGGCCGGGATGACGGTCCCGTCTTGATGGGAACGGGCGGCGACCAGCGTAGAGGCGTTGCCACCGCCTAGAAGTGCGACTTGTCCGGGTGACCGTCGATCGGAACCATGTGGTAGCGCACGACGTCGGACGGACCGGCTCGGTGTTCGGCGGCTAGTTCGCTGAAGGCCTTCATGTGCGGCGCGGCCGCGTGGGCGGCCAGGTGTTCCTCCGACTCCCAGCGCTCGATCACGACCAGGGCGTCGGGATTGTCGATGCCCCGGTGGTATGTGTAGTGCAGGCAACCGTCCTCCTCGTGCACGTTACGCACGTTGTCCTGCATCTTGCGGATCAGCGCGTCGGTGTGGCCCGGCTTCGGGTAGATGGTGGCGACTACGGTGACTTCGGGCATTGCGACCCTCCAGGGCGGCACGGAGGCGTGCACGGCGTCGGCAGTGTAGGGGGCCGAGACGAGCGCGGCGCACCGAAGATGGACCCGCAGCCCGGCGGCCCGGCCGGGCCGCGGGAATCTCGGATCTAGCCCGCTCGCGGCCTACCTGTCGTAGAGCCGTGCCTCCGGCGCCATCGACAGTTCGCGCGTCTCGGCGGTGCTCACATCCACCACGGCGGGCTGTCCCTCGTTCACGGCACGCAGGGCACGCTTGAGCGCTGGTCGCAGGTCGCCGAGGGCGGACACCGACTCCGCGTGGCATCCCAGCGCCGCGGCTACGCCGGCGTAGTCGCCGTGCAGCGTGGACGCGCCGAACTTCTCGATCGACTCCGGGATGTTCTTGTCATATCCGCTGAAGATCGCGTCGTGCTTGATGACGCTGAGGATCGGCAGGTTTTCGCGCGCCGCCGTTTCCCAGTCCATGCCGGTCATCCCCACGGCCCCGTCGCCCATGACATTGACGACCGTCTTGTCCGGGTTGGCCATCTTCGCGCCCATCGCCAGGCCGATCGAGAACCCAAGCTGGGACGACTGCCCCCAGCCGAGATAGCTGCGGGGAACCGCGGACTGGTAGAAGACGCTTTGAATGTCGCGCGATGCGCCGGATTCGTGCGTCAGCATGGTCGTGTCCGGGTCCAGCACGCTCCAGAGTTCGCGCAGCATGCGGTAGGCGTTGATCGGCTCGGACTCGTCGTTGAAGTGCGCTTCGTAGTCCGCGAACCAGTTGCGCTTCATGGTGGCGATGTCCGCCGCCGTCTGCTGGCGTTGGGCTGCGCGACTGTCGCCAACGCGCTTGCGAAGCTCATCAGCCAACTGGCGCAGGAACAGTTTGGCGTCGGCCAGGATGGGCACGGCCGTCTCGTAGCTCTTGTTCAGGTCCACCGAGTCGTTGGTGGCATGAATGATGGTCTTGCCCTCGGGCAGATCGGGCGTGAACGACATGCGGCTGAGACTAGAGCCGACCACCAGCACCGTGTCCGCCGTCTCCAGGTAATGCGCGGCCATCGCCGTTCGCACGTACGCGCCGACGCCGGCGGAGAGCTCGTGCGTCTCGGGAATGGCGCTCTTGCCCTGCAGAGTGCTCATGACAGGGGCGCCCAGCAAATCGGCGACTTCCTGCAATTCAGCCGAAGCCTCCGCGTACAGCACGCCCTGGCCGGCCCAGATGAGGATGGATCCGGCTCGTAGGAGCAGGTCCGCGGCTTCCGATACCGCGCCGCTGTCGGCGGCCGAGCGGGCGGGTCGGATCGGCGTGTAATCCAGCGGTCCGGCGAACTCTTCCGCGCAGACCTCCACCGGCATTTCCAGCATGACGGGACCTGGTCGGCCCGATCGCAGAGCAGTGAACGCCATGCGCGCCCGCTGGGGAATCTCGGCCGCCGAGCCAACGACGGCCCCGTGGCGAATGGTGGCCTGGTAGTTGCGCACGCCCTCAAAGGCCGGGGGGACGCTGGTCTTCGGCATGCCGGGATGTCCGGGCACAAACAGCACCGGCGTGGAGTCGGTGTAGGAGTGCGCGATTGCGGCAAAGGCGTTCTCCACGCCGGCCGATTGCTGCACGGTCCAGGTGCCAATCTCGCGTCCGTTCGTCGAACGGGAAACACCGTCGGCCATGTTGCCGGCCACCCGTTCCTGCCGGGCCAGCAGGATGCGGAGATCGGCACGGGCCATGGCTTCCATGACTGGGGTGTAGGGAAAGCAGAACACCTGCTTCACGCCTTCGGCTTTGAGAATCTGGACCAGGGCATCGGCGCCAGTCACGTCGTTCGTCCTTCCGCGCACGCGATTCCGAGCGGTCGTGCGCCTACGGTGACACGCTGCACTCCGGACGGCAACCGGAACGAGCCATCAGCCGAACCGGGCTGGCGTAAGCTCGCCCGCATGTTCCGGGGAAGCCATTGGCGCCGAACGCTTGCGGCCAGTGCACTGGCGTTCGGAGTGGTGCTGGCGGGATCGTTCTTCCTGATCGAGAACGTACGAGCCGCCGGCGCCATTCTCATTGCTGCAATTGTTGCGCTGGCCGCCTTCCTGGCTCTGAAGTCGCCGAATCCGAGCGGACAGCGTGGCCAGTCCACCGGCGTGATCGTGGCCAGCAGCGCCCTGGCAATTGCCGTGGGCATCAGCGGATTCGCCGCAGCCATCCTGCTGGTAGCGCTGAGCCGAACGTAGTCAAGAAAAACCGAAAAGAGCCAGGCCAAAGCCGAAACTGCTGCGTCGGTTTGGGCTAGACTTCCAAGAACTTCGACTCCGACATACCACTATGCACCTCACAGCCCAACAACTGGCCGACTTCGACCGCGATGGCTACGTCATCGCCCGCGGCATCTTGTCCCCCGAAGAAGACCTGCAGCCGGTCATGGACGAGTACGCCGAGATTCTCGACCGTGAAGCGGAGCGGATGTTTCGTGATGGCGAGATCTCCAGCACCTATGCCGAGCTGCCCTTCGAGCGGCGCACCATCGCCATCACCCAAGAGGCCGGGCTGCTGGACCCGCAGCCGTTCGACATCACGATTCCCATCAACACCGCCTCGCTGAATCCGGACACCCGGTACCACTTTGGGCCAGCCGTCTTTGCCCTGTTGCGCAACGCGCGCTTGCTGGATGCCGTCGAGTCCCTTATCGGGCCCGAGATCACCTCCAACCCCGTCCAACACGTGCGAATCAAGCCGCCGGAACGCTTCGTCACGAAGAACGAGGGAACCGGCCTGGTGACGACGACCGGCTGGCACCAGGACAACGGCGTGGTCCACGAGGAGGCCGACGACACCGAAATGCTCACGGTTTGGTTACCGCTAACCGAAGCCACCGAGCGCAACGGCTGCCTGATGGTCGTGCCCGGAAGCTACAAGGACGGCCTGCAAGTGCACTGCACGATGGCCAACGAGCGAGGGCTCAGGGCCACCACCATTCCGAACCAGTTGATTCCCAAGGAACGCGCCACGCCGCTACCGATGTCGCCTGGCGACGTGCTGCTGATGCACAAGCGCTGCATGCACGCATCGCTGACCAATCACAGCGACGATGTCCGATGGAGCTTTGACCTCAGGTACAACCCCACGGGCCAGTCGACCGGCCGCACCTACTTCCCAAGCTGGGTGGCGCGCAGCCGCGCGAACCCCGAGACGGAATTGCGTGACGCGGCGGCCTGGGAACAGTCCTGGGTCGACACGATGAACCGCCTCATGGACAGCCCGGAGCCAATTCGCGCCCACCGCTGGGACAACAGCCACGAGCTCTGCGCCTGAGCCGAACGACCTGACCGCCATGCGCGGTCGCTCGAGCGGAATCTAAGGCGTCGGGCCGTCTCCGTAGGCCAGCGTTTCACGCCAGACGGCGGCGACTCGCTGCTGCAGGTCCTGAAGACCGGTGCTGTTGTCAATACGCCACACCGGATGCTCTGGACGTCGCGCCATAAAAAGACGTTCCTTGTCGTCGGGGCTGGACTGCACAGCCAGGCGTCGGCGAGCCTCGGCAGCAGAGATTCGGCCGGTAGCCGTCGCCCGCTGTATCTGAATCTCAGGCGGCGTCACAACAAGCCATAGCGCGTCCAGTCGATCGACATTCGGTCCCTCGACGATCTTGATTGCTTCAATAACCGTCGCGGGCGCCGCGGTCGTCTCCGCCAGCATTTCGGCCGTGCGCTTGCCGACCCTTGGGTAGAGGATTTTCTCCAGGCGAGCGAGTTCGCCCGGATCCTCGAATACGATCCGCGCCAGAGCCGCCCGATCGGGTCGACCGTCCAGCATCACCTCGGTGCCAAATGCACCCTGGATGCTCGACGCGAGCTCGGAATCCTTCGTCAGCAGGTCGCGCACAGTCTGATCCGAATCGATCACACGCGCGCCCAGCTCACCTGCAATCCGCCCGACGGTCGACTTCCCCGCTCCTAGGTTGCCGGTCAGGCCGACCACCATGTGATGGTCCGGCATCATCACGCCACGCTCCGGCCGCGGTCAGCAGTTCCGATGTCGAGCATACGGCGGCTATTGGACGCTGCTGCCCACGGGCGTATGCTTGACCCACGCACACACGTGCCTTCGGGGCAGGGTGATCCCGGCGCCAGCGCCGGGCAATTCCCGACCGGCGGTAAGGCCCAGCGCCAAGCCCGCGAGCCGGCCAACACCGGCTGATCCGGTGCAAGTCCGGAGCCGACGGTACAGTCCGGAAGGGAGAAGGCGCCGTGGGCGTGCGACGCGTGCACGCCTACGCCCCGGCGGTTTGACGCGTCGGGGGCCCGCGACCTGACGACTGCCCTGAGCGAACGCCATAGCGCCGACGCGGCAGTGAGACACGAGTCCGCCATGGCTCGTGCCCTGGAAATGGCCCGTCGGGCGAGGGGCCGCACGCATCCCAATCCGCCGGTTGGCGCCGTGGTTGTCGGCGACGATGGGACCGTCCTCGGCGAAGGCGCCACCCAACCAGCCGGAGGCGATCACGCGGAGGTCATGGCCCTGCGCGCCGCCGGTTCCCACGCGCGGGGCGCCACGCTGGCCGTCACGCTGGAACCCTGCAATCACTACGGGCATACACCCCCGTGCACACAGGCCATTTTGCGGGCCGGCATTAAGCGCGTCGTCGCGGCGATTCCGGACACGAATCCTGGAGTCCGTGGCGGCGGCTTCGACTACCTGCGCGGCCAGGGGGTACAGGTCGTGACGGGCGTCGGCGCACGCGCGGCGAGCGAGCTGGCCCAGGGGCACTTCAAGCTCGCTGAATCCGGTCGTCCGTACATCACCGCCAAATGGGCCGCAACGTCGGACGGCATAGTCGCAAGGCCGTCCGGTGGCGGCCGGATCACTGGCCCTGCCGCCTGGCGGCACGTCCACGCAATGCGCGACGCGGCCGACGCCGTCATTACCGGAGTCGATTCCGTTCTGATCGACGACTCACGCCTCACGGTACGCCCGCCCCCAGCCGACGGACGGCAGCCCCTCCGGGTGGTCTTTGACTCCCGGGCGTGCACCAGACCGTCATCTCGAGTCGTTGGTCAGGATGGGAGAGCACTGATTCTGACGACTGCAGCCGCGCCACCCATGCACGTTCGTCAACTCAAAGAAGCCGGTGCCGAGGTGCTCACCTGCGCTTCCACCACCGCCGGACGCATTGATATCGGGGCGGCCTTGGACGTCCTCGGGGAACTTCGTCTCTCGACCGCGCTGCTCGAGGCCGGACCCACGCTTGCCGGCGCATTCCTGGCCACAAACGCCGTCGACAGCCTTGCCGTCTTCATCGCACCCTGGACCTTTGGTGACGGCCTCTCGGCGCCTGCCGATGTCGATACGCTGCTGGATCGTCCGCGCGTCTGCAGCGTTGGCGACGACACCCTGATCGAGGGCGACCTGCATCGCTATGGACCGGCGGTGGACTGAGATGTTCACCGGCATCGTGGAGGACCTCGGACGCGTGGTCCGGGTAGAGGACTTCGAGGGATTACGCCGGTTCACGCTTCGATCGGACATCTGCGCCGAGGGTGTGCGTGTTGGTGACTCCATCGCCGTCAACGGCGCCTGCCTGACGGCCGTCAGCGTGTCTGCCAACAAAATATCGGTAGAAGCCATCCCCGAGACCCTGCGACTAACCAACCTCGGCCAGCTCGCCGACGACAGCCCCGTCAACCTGGAACGCCCGCTGGCGTACGGGGACCGCATGGGAGGGCACTACGTGCAGGGCCACGTGGACGCCACCGCTGAACTGATTGAACGCCGACCCGACGGCGATTCCGAAGTCGTGCGCTTTGCCGCCCCGTCCCACCTCATGGGCTACATCGTCTCTAAGGGCTTCGTGGCGCTCGATGGCGTAAGCCTCACCGTGGTCGACCCGCACGACGCGACGTTCGCGGTCGCCCTCATTCCGCACACCATCCGCTCGGTCACGCTGGGCACCGCGCCCGTCGGTTACCGGGCCAATCTGGAAGTCGACATCCTGGCCAAGTACGGAAGCGTGCCGGAGCCCGAGAATGCAAGCAGCCCCTCCATCGCACAGCTGCGCGCGGCCGGATTTAGGCTGGACGCGACACGATGACCCACGACGCCGTGAAAACAGCAATTGCCCGCATCAAGTGCGGCGGCATCGTGGCCGTGGTCGACGATGGCCTGGCACAGCCGGACCTTGACCTTGTGACGGCAGGCGAGAACCTTCGAGCCGAGACGCTGGGACGGCTTCGAGACCTGGGAAACGGCGAAGTCTACGCGCCCGCCGCCACGCGACGACTCGACGAACTTGGGCTGTCCGAACAGCCGCCGGGTCCAGAAGACCCGCTGGCGCGGCGACCGGCTTTGGCCGCTTCCGTGGGACTCGCCGACGCTTCCACGGCATCAGGCGATGAGGAAACGGCCGCGGTGGTTCGAGCCCTGGCGTCAGATCGCAATGGCGCGGATTTCCTTTCACCCGGTCCCGTTACCCCGATCCGGGCTCGCGAGGGTGGCGTGCTCCGACGCCTGGGGCATACCGAGGCTGCCGTAGATCTGGCCGTGCTGGCCGGGCTCACGCCCGTAGCCGTGCTCTCGCACGTTGACGCGCCGGACGCGTCAGCATTCGCGCAACCCGAACTCGCGGCCAGCCCGAATGAGCCGCCCATCCCTGTCGTGCGCATCAGCCAGATCGTTCACCACCGGCGGGCCAACGAGCGCGTCGTCTATCAGGTTGCCGCTGCTGAATTGCCGACTTCCCACGGGGCCTACCAGGCCGTGGCCTTTCATGACACGACGACCGGGGAAGACCACGTGGCATTGACGCTGGGCGAATTGGCTGGCGACTCGCCGCCGCTGGTGCGGGTGCACTCGGAGTGCCTGACCGGCGACGTGTTTGGCTCGATGCGCTGCGATTGCGGCGACCAGTTGCACGCGGCCCTGGCGCGGATAACGGAGGAGGGCCGGGGCGTGGTGCTGTATATGCGACAGGAAGGCCGCGGGATTGGACTCGCAAACAAGCTGCGGACCTACGAGTTGCAAGATCGGGGTTTGGACACCGTGGATGCCAACCGGCACCTGGGGTTCGCCGCGGACCTGCGCGACTACGGTGTCGGCGCGCAGATTCTGCGCGAGCTCGGCATCACCGACCTGCGCCTGCTCACCAACAACCCCAAGAAGACCGCGGGCTTCCAGGCGTACGGACTGAAAGTCGTCGAGCAACTGGCGCTGGCGGTTGAACCGGGCGCGCATAACCGCCGCTATCTGGAAACCAAGCGCGAACGATTGGGGCATGAGATATGAGTGACCGAGCAAACGGAGCGAGAGTCATCGACCCGCCGTTGGACGGCTCAGGCCTTCGCGTCGGCATCGCGGCCGCGCGATTCAACGAGTTCTTCGTGGGCCACTTGCTGGAAGCCTGCCAGCGAGAGCTTCGGCGGCACGGCGTAGACGAGGGCGACCAGGTGATTGCCTGGGTTCCCGGATCATTCGAGTTGCCGGTGGCGGCGCGCGAACTAATCGACGCCGAGAAGCCCGACGTCGTGATCTGCCTCGGCTGCATCATCCGGGGGGAGACCACCCACTACGACCACGTGGCGCAGGAGTCGGCGCGGGGGATTGCGCAGGTGGCGCTGACCGGCAAGACGCCGGTGATCTACGGGATCGTGACGGCGGAGACGGTGGAGCAGGCGATTAACCGGTGCGGCGGAAAGTTCGGCAACCGCGGTGGGGACGCTGCTCTGGCGGCGATTGCCATGGTGCGCAGTCTGGAGCAGATTCGAGGGGTCTAGGTAGGGAAGTCCTCAAAGGCCTGGGCGGCGGCTTCGATGTCCGACGTGTCGTTGAAGGCGTGGAAGGAGAGGCGGACGGCGGAGTAGCCGTCGGCGGCGCGGCAGAGGATGCGGTGGGCGTGGAGACAGTGGTCGGCCAGGGCCATGCCGTCGGCGCCTTCCAGGCCAACCGTGAAGATGCCTGAACGCGCGTCGCCTTGCTCGGGCGTACGGATGCTGGCGCCGGGAAGATCGCTGAAGACGGCGCGGGCTTCGGCCGCCAGTTCGGCGCCGCGCTGCTGGACGGACTCGAGCCCCAGGTCGCTCAAGATCCGGATGGAGGCACGCCAGGCGGCCAAAAGGGCGTAGGGGCGGGCGCCGAATTCGTAGCGCTGGGCGTTCTCGTGCAGATGGGCCTCGCCTGGAGGGAAACTTGACTGCGACACCGCGCCGGCGCCGCTGCCCCAGGGGTGCAGGCGCTCCTGGGCGCCGCGGCGGACGTACATGGCGCCGACGCCGTAGGGGCCCATGCTCCACTTGAAGGCGGGGAAGGCGTACACGTCGCAGCCAAGCTGCTGCATGTCGGTAGGGCGTGCGCCGAAGGACTGGGCGGCGTCCACCACGGTGACGACACCACGCTCGCGGGCCAGTGCCGAAACCCTGTCGACCGGCAAAACAATGCCGCGTTCCGTGGTGACGTGGCTCAGGCAGAACGCGCGAGTGTTGGGGGTCATCGCCGCTTCCACGTCGCGCAGGAACGCCTCGTCGTCGCCGTCGGCCTCAATGGCGACGACTTCCAGGCCAAGCCGATCCCGCAGCGTCAGCCAGGCCAGGTAGCCGCTGGGGTGCTCGGCGGCGGTGAGGATGACGCGGTCGCCGCGCTGTAAATCAAGGGCGGCGGCGACGAAGGAGACGGCCTCGGAGACGGCGCGGATGAGTGCGATCTCGTCCCGGTCGGCGTTGAGCAGCCCGGCGATCTCGCCGCGCAGGGCAGCAATCTCCTCGTTGTAAATCTCACGCAGATCGGGGTTGGTGGTGGTCATGACCGCTTCGCGGTCGTACCAGGATTGCTGGAGATCAAGCGTGGCTTGCGGGGTTGGGGCCACCCCGCCGGAGTTGAGGCAGTGGTAGTGGCGGATGGCCGGGATGGCCTCACGCAGGTCGGCGAACGCGCTGGGGTCAGCCATGGGTCGGGGGTACATCGACCCAGCGGCGGGTCCGGGCGGCTTCGAGGGCGCAGTCGATGACTTCCTGGGTGCGCAGGCCGTCCATGAGGGTCGGCGGCACATCGCGGTCCTCGCGGATGGAGTCCACGAAGCCGCGCATCATGCGCTCGCCGAAGAAGGCCAGGATGCCGGCGTGATCGGCGTCGTCGAGCGGGAGGCCCGGATCGACCAGCTCGGGCTCCTGGCCCACGCGGTTGATGGTGGCCTGCAGGACGCAGTCGGTCAGGACGCCGCCCTCGGTGCCGTTGATCAGGAAGCTGCTGCGGCCGAGCGGCAGGTGCGAGTCGACGGCGCCGACGCGGCTGGTGGAAATCGTGCCGTGGGCGCCGTTGGCGAAGCGGACGCCGAGCACCGCGTCGTCGTCCAGCGTGAGCGGAACCTCGGCGCCGGTTTCGGGGTCCAGGGCGTGCGGCCTGACAGTGTTGAGGTCGGCGGCTACGGCGGTGATCGGGCCCGCAAGGAATTGCGCCAGGTCGATCATGTGGCTGCCCAGGTCGCCCAGGACGCCGCTGCGACCGCGGGTTGGGTCGTATCGCCACTCCATGACGGGGACATCGCCTAGAAGCCGCCGGTTGAAGCGCTGGCAGTGGACGCTGACGAGCTGGCCGAGCTCACCGGCCTGGACCATGGCGGAAATGCGCTCGATGAGGGGGTTCCAGCGCAGGGTGAAGCCGACGCCGGTGCGGACGCCGGCGGACATGGCGGCCATGTACATCTCGCGGGCCTGCATGGCGTCGAGCGAGATGGGCTTCTCGACGAAGACGTGCTTGCCGGCCTGGATGCAGGCCATGGCCTGCGCGTAGTGCTGGTCGTCGGGCGAGGTGATGACCACGGCGTCGACGGACGGGTCGGCCAGGAGAGCGTGCTCGTCGGGGTAGACGGAGGGGACGCCGTGAGCGTCGGCGACGGCGGAGGCGCGTTGCTGGTTGGGGCCGGCGATGGCGGTGACGCGGGCGCTGGGGACCTGGCTGAGGCCGGACAGGTGGGCGGCGGCCATGAAGCCGTAGCCGAGCATGCCGACGCCGACGGTTTCAGGCACCGGTGGACTCCCCAAAGGCGGCAGCGGCCACCGCCAGCATATGACGGCGGGCGCGGGCGAGTTCGACATCAATGGCGTCGGCGCCGGAAACATCGACTCGCTCGTTGACCAGGGAGCCGCTGAAGCCGGCGGCGGCGAGCTTGCTCAACACCGCCTGGTGGTCAATGTCGCCGTCGCCGGGGGTGCGGAAGACGGGGGCGGCGCGGGGGCCGACGTGGTCTTTCATGATGAGCTGGCGGCAAAGGCCGGCGACGGGGGCGATGTCCTCGACGGGGTCCAGGCCTTCGTAGTAGTGGACGTTGCCGGTGTCGTAGCAGACGCCGACGGCGGGCGAGTCAAAGCGGTCGTGGAGTTCGCGGAGGCCCGCGCCGTGCTTGCCGACGCCTGTGTGGGGCTTGGGGAGGAGCAGGACGCCGGCGTCCTCGGCGGCGCGGACGCCGGGTTCGAAGGCGGCGTAGAAGCCATCCACTTCGGCCTGCCAGGCGGGGCCGGACTTGGGGCTGTCAGGGAAGCCATCGGCCGGGTATTCGTAGGGGCCCCAGCAGACAAGGGCGGGGACGCCGGATTCGGCGGCGAGCTGGATGGCCTTGAGGAAGCGTTCGGGGTCGCCGGGGTCGGAGGTGACGCCGCCGTGGGACTTGTGGTCGACCTGGAGGCCGGCGTCGAGGACCGGCTGGACGGCGGCTCGGGCCGCGGCGGCATCCGCGCCGACAGGCCAGAGGGGACCCTCGTCGTGGCGGTCGTAGAGGCCGACGTGGGTGAAGCCGGCGCGGTGGATGCCGGCGTAGGCGCGGCGGCGGGAAAGGCCGTCGCGGGCGTAGGGGACGGTGAGGGCGGCGAGGCGGTAAGGCATGGGCGGGCAGTGCTCCGGGAGGCGGATTGGGTCAATCGTGCCGGTGTGGGGTGGGGTGTCAAACGGGAACGGTCGGAAAAGGGGCGCCTCGCGCGCAAGTAAGAGTTTTTTCCAAACGCGATTATCCCCTTGCGTCAAGGACGGTCAAATCTGTTAGCATAGCCTGATCGACTACGAAGCTCCGCTGCCTGTGTCGCCGCCCGTTTCTATTCGCCGTCCAGAATTCGATAACATCCTGTATACAGCCCATGATGCCCTAGACGCGGCGCTGAAGCTCGATATCCCACAGACTGATTCCCGCAATTTCCAAATCATGCACCGGCTTCGACATAAGCTCCATGTCGTGGTTGTCTCACTGGAAAGCTGGGAACGTTCCGCAGACAAATCGGACGCGATGTTATAATGGAACCTATGGTAAAATTCCAGAACCGTACATTATTCCATCGAGATAATCTGGAAGTCCTTCGCAATCTCAATTCGAACTCCATTGACCTTATTGCCACTGATCCGCCGTTCAATAAAGGCAAAGACTTTCATGCAACACCGGATTCACTGGCCGCAGGGGCTAAGTTTCAGGATCGTTGGTCATGGGAGAAAGATGTTCATCAAGATTGGGTGGACCAGTTGACCGACGATTACCCGAAGCTCATGGAAGCGATTGAATCTGCCCGCTACGCGCACTCGGATTCAATGGGCGCGTACATATGCTTTATGACCGTGCGCTTACTGGAAATGCATCGGGTTTTGAAGGATACCGGGAGTCTCTACCTTCATTGTGATCCGACAGCCAGCCACTATCTGAAAGCTGTGCTGGATGCTGTCTTTGGATGGAAGAACTTCAGGAATGAGATTGTATGGGCATATACCGATCCTGCTGGACGACGTAATGCACCTTACTATAAGAAAACGCATGACATTATTTTTTGGTATGCAAAAAAAACAACCGCTGTAAGACATACAGATTACATATGGCACCGTTAGCAGCATCGACGATCAAACGCTACAGTCCATACTTTGATAAACATGGTCAAATATCATATGCAAGACTTCGAGATACAAATCCGGGTGTCTTTGCTGCGCTGAAATCAGTACCAGATAATCTAAATGAGATTTGGTTAGATATGGATAGAGGGACTGTCGCAAGTGATTGGTGGATAGATATCCCCCCGATACGTAGAAAAGGCAAAGCTCAAAAAGCTATAGAGCCTGTATATTGGCCAACACAAAAACCACTTGCTTTATACGAACGTTTAATTCTTACAAGCTCAGACGCTAAGCAGATTGTACTTGACCCGTTTGCAGGTTGTGCAACTACACTGTCTGTAGCTGAGCGCCATAATCGTCAATGGATCGGGATTGACATTTGGGAACACGCGCATGAAGTCGTGGTAGACCGTATGCGTCGCGAAGTCGGCATGTTCGGAACCGTTCACTACACGAAGGACTTACCTGAGCGTTCAGACGACGGAACCACGTCAGCGCCGTTCCTGCGCGTCAAAGAGTCGGTGAAAGAACCGGACGGTCCGAAGTGGACGCGGGCGGAGATGTATGACTACTTGCTTGCTCAGCAAAGCTCGCGCTGTCAAGGCTGTGATCGAGCTTTTGATGATCCCCGATACTTAGAACTCGATCACAATACGCCGCGTTCCGACGGCGGGCTGAACCACATTACGAATCGGATTCTACTCTGCGGTCCGTGCAATAAGCTCAAATCGAACCAGTACACGCTTTCAGGCTTACGCCGCCTGAATAGAAAGCTCGGCTATGTCCAAGAAGCCTAAGAAGAAATCTAAACGCAAGTTCAAGCCTGATCCGAAAGCTGTGGGCGACCGCGCCTTATTCGAAGCCTTGCTTACGCAGGCAGTCCAGCCGCGGCAACCAGCATCGCAAACATCCGGTCGGGAAGATCGCGATAATTGTAGCGAAAACTAAACTCTGCGAGATACCGTTGCAGGTACTTGGCTGAGACGTGAATGTGCGTCCCACGGATTGAGAGTTTCAGTCGTGCCCAGAAATTCTCGATACTGTTGGTATGCACCGCATTATGGACGTACTCACCGCGTCCGTGCGCCACCATGAAGTGTTCGTAGCCACGCCACTTCAGCGTGCGATATGCCCACCATTCGTCGGTGTACACGGTAGCTGAGCGAGCGACATGCTTCAGAATCAACGGTTCTATCGTGTCTCGCTTGGCGTCAGGCACGACGTAGGCGAGCATCGGGCCTTGTCGCTGCTTCATACCCAAGACGACGGTTTTATTCTTCCGACTCCGCCCAAAGGCTTTCGGACGGTGCCCGCCGATGTACGACTCATCCACTTCAACTTCGCCGGTGAGAATTTGCGTTCCGACGCGCGCCATCAACTCGCGGATTACGTGCCCCATACGCCACGCACACTTGTACGTGACGCCCAATTGCCGTTCGAGTTCTTTGGCTGGGACGCCGTGTCTGGTCGTGGTAAACAGGTAGATCGCGTAAAACCACTTGCGCAGGCTTGTGCGCGACTTCTCGAAGGGAGTCCCGACGCACGGGAAGACGTGTGCTCCACACCACTTACAGGCGTATCCTCTTCGCTTACGAATCCGGTAGTACGTCGTCGGCTTCTGACATTTGCCACAAACCGGATCATTCCCGACCTTCATGCGGAGCAAGCGGTCAAGGCACGCGTCGTCACTCGGATAGGCTTCGAGAAACTGGAAGAGGGTGTACGTCTTGGCCACGTTCGGCATCCCATATCGATTGATGCCTTAAGGGTAGCGCCTTCAGCCGTCCTTGTCAAGTGGGGATAATCGCGTTTCCAAAAAACTCTTGAGGTGATTCGGGGCGCTTCTTTGGTGGGTTTGGGGAGCGGTTGGTGAGGGGTGGTTCGGGGCGCGGGTGGGCGAGATCGGACCAGGGCGCTGGGGCGGGGCCGGGGTGGTGTCGGGCGGCGGGATTCGAGTGGGGGTGAAGGGGGAGCTATTTCTCGCCAGCCCGCCCCCAGAGGGGGCGGGCTGGCGAGAAATAGCTTGGGCCGATTTTTTGATCGGGGCGGTGACGGGACGGAAGTGCGGCAGGACAGCGGGGCGCGGGGCGCGGAGCGCGAGGGGGAACGCGGCGTGCGGGGCAGCAGCGGGGCCGGGGGCGGGCATGGGGCGGGTGGGTTGCGGAGACATCGGGGAGAGTGTACACTATATGGGTACAGAGAGCAAGGGGACCTGGGGCCGGGGGTGGGTGGCCCGGGGGTGGCCCGATCGATTCGCGTGGGGGCGGACGGGTGGACACGGGTGTGCGCGTAGGTTCACAATAGTCATGTCTCCATAGCGTGGCGTACATGAACCGGTGGGCGGCCGGGGAGGTTGCTCATGGTGGGTCGGGACCGGAGGGGACGCACGGGTGAGGTCCCCACGGCGGGGCCGGGCGGCTGGCGTGATGGGTGCGGGCGTGGCCGGCGCGGCGGGTGGCGGGGGCGGCCGTGGCGGGCGGCCTGCTGGTCCTGGCGGCGGTCCTTGGCCATGCCGGGCCCCTGCTGGCCCAGGACGGCGTCGGCATCGCGTTTGACGACCTGAGCAGCTCCCCCACGGAGACGGGAGTCGACGGGTTCTACGTCCAGCTGACCAATCTCGACGCGGACGTGGCCTACCAGGTGGTCGTGGCCAGCGACAACGCCGCCGCCGTCGGCGTCGGCGCCTGCGGGACGGCGACGCAGACCCGGTCCGTGACGGGGGCGACCGCGCGGGATCTGAAGTTCTCGGTCTATGCCTGCGCGGTGGCGCCGGTGACGCTGACGGCGGAGGTGCGCGCGGCGGGGGCGGCCACGGCCGCCGCCTCGGTGCGCCGGGCGCTGACGGTGCTGGCTTTCCCGGTGGGGGCGCCGGCGGGGGTGCGGGGGGTGCGGACGACGAGCCGCGGGGCAACGCAGGCCGGGGCGCCCGGCCTCGTGCCGAGCATCAGCTTTGACAACATCAGGATCGATTCCGTGCGGGCGAACTGGCGCAGGCCCAACGATGGCGATCTGCCGCTGACGGGGTACGGGGTGCTGTTCTGGAAGCAGGGCACGGACCAGCCGCCGTGGGACCAGGCGGACACCATTGGCGTCACGCTCACCCACACGTTTACCGGGTTGGAGTACGCCACGACGTACAAGTTCCGCATCCACGCCTGCAACGGCGATGACAGTTGCGGCATCTGGACGGATCCGCCCGTCGAAGTCAGCACGGCGCGACGGCCCGACCCGCCGCACACGATCAAATTCACCAGCAGCACGGCGAGTTCGGTGCGGGTGACGTGGAGCATTGCCGCCAACACGGGCGGGGTGCCGCTGACGGGCATCGATCTCAAGTACTGGCCCTACGATGCCCAGAACCCCGACCGCGAGACCGGCGCCAAGACGCACCCGGCCGACGACGGGAACGATCGGGGCGAGACGCTACGGGGGTTGGCGGCCGGCACGGAGTACGAACTGAAGATGCGGGCCTGCAACGGCACGAACGACAGTCACTGCTCACGCTGGTCCTCCGACCACCGGTTCACCACGCTGGCCGGAACCACGCCGCCACCCACGCCAACCGCCACACCGACACCCACGCCGACGCCGGAGGCGCCGAAGCCACAGAATCTGAACGTCGTGCCGAGGGCCGGGCGCAAGGTGGTGCTGACCTGGGATGCCGTGGCGGGGGCCGCACGGTATGAGGTCCAAGCTCGAGTCTTGGGGCCGAGCGAGGAGAGCGGCTGGCACGCCGCCGAGTGCCAGGGTGTGACCGGGGACGGCCCGATTCAGCGTCGTTGCGAAATCGAGCTTGAGCACATCACCACTGTAGACGGCATCAAGCTAGGGCTGCAGAACCACGAGGCGTATGCCCTGCAGGTTCGGGTGCTGAAACCGCAGAAAGGCGACTTCAGTGCAACAGTCATTCTGATCGATACCCCGATAACCAAGGCGAACGGCGCGAATAGCCAGGCCGAGATCACCTGGCAGCCGGTCAACAAGGCGGTCACGCATCTCGGCGCAAACTTCAAGGGCGGCAGCTATCAATTGCGGTATCGCAAGGCGGATGCCGACGTCCACAGAAAACGAGGCTGGACTCCGGGGCAGTTCGAAGACGCGGTGGTCACACTCTCCACAACAGAGCAGATTTTAGATGCCGGGCAGGACAGTGAGTTGCGCGTCGACGTCATTGACGCCATCTCGACGGTGAATGCCGGGCCCTTGTATGCCGTGCAGCTGGTCTACAAGGACGACCAAGACAACAGCCAGGACGCCGACGTATTCGCGGCGCGGGAAGTCTATGTATCGCCGTCGTCAAGCGAGCCAGCGGCTTACAGCTATGTGGGCGGATTGAGCCTCGAGCAGCGGTTGCCAAGTAGAGACGTCGCGTATCGCATCTGCGGCGATTCATTCGGCCCGAGTGGCAACTCTCGTCGGCAGGCCTGGGAAGCGCTGATCGAGAACGCGTTTGGGCAATGGACAACGGCGACGGACGGTCTTGTGAGTTTTCTTCCGCCGGTAGATGGGTGTGCAACTGATGACGTCTCGAAAGACACCTATGTAACTATCAAGGAAAACCTCAAGGATATACTTGGTAACAACCTCACCCCGACTCTGGATCCGCAAATCGAGATCCAGGTGCGCAGCTATGTCAATGGTCTTCGCAGAGATGGGATCACTTCGCGCCTTATCGAGGACAGTCATAAGTACTCTGAAGTGTATATGTTTGATGATATGGCGTTGGGCCCGCTCATTCGCGCCTACGTCTTCAGGGATATCGCTGGGGACATTGGCTACGGCATATATTGCTGGTTCAACCCATCGGGTGCGTGGGCCAAAACTCGGATGTGCACGGGATCAATAAAAGACGATGAAGGTAGCGTCGTGTCAACGGACATCATAGTGCGTCGGGGCGCTTATGACGCAGGACTCTGGTCAAGTCGGGAGACAGGTGAACTGTCGGACGATCTGAGGCTACCGCTGGCCGACGCGCGCTTTGGTACGTGCTTCAATGACAACTCGGATGATTGGAAGAGCGCATATACAGACATGGTGCATGAAGTCGGACATTTGATTGGCATCGCCGAGCATCCGCAGTTTGCGGACACTGTGATGAACTACGACAACGTTTTGCCTGATGAACGGAGACAGAAGGAGCCGGACTGTTCGCCGCATCCGATTGACATTATGGCCGTTTACGCCCTGTACCAGACGGGATTCTGATGCGCTGGACCCGTGATACGCATGGATTAGGGTTCCGAGTAAGGCGGGGCCTGGGGCGTCGCGTGGCCGGGGGATGCGCCGCCATGCTGGTGGGGCTGGCGGGGTGTGTTGCGACTGACGAGCCCGGGCGATTGCGTTCCGTGCCGAGCCCTGGACCGGTGGTGACGATTGCGACGGCCGATCAGCCGACGGCAATCCCGGCGCCTCAGCCGACAGCGACTACCGCGGCAGCTGGGCCACGCAGCGGCCCGCCATCGCCCGCCGCGGATACGCGGAGAGCCGTCAGCGTCGAGTTGCGAGCACGTGAGCCGGGCGGGCTGCCGACGCCGACTCCGACGATGGCAGCGGCTGCTCGTGACGACAAACGGACACCCACGCCGGGGAGGCCGGCGGCGGTCACCCCGGCGGGGGCGCACGAACCGACGCCGGGCGCTCGCGCGGAAGTCACGCCAGACGTAACTCCGCTGCCGGCGCGAGAGGGAACGCCAACGGCTACGCCCGCCGCGGAGCCGCAGTCGACGCCGGAGGTTGAGCCGGCGCGCACAGCAACCGTGGCGTCGCAGCCCGGGCGTGAGATTGTGGTCAGGGTGCACGCGGACACCTTTCGCAACCCGTCAGGCTGCTTGCACGGCGGGGAGGCGGAGGCATGGCAAGGGCAGCAATTCGTGGCGTGGCGCCCGGATGGATCGGAGGTGTTCTTTTCGCAGGGTGGCGCCGCTTACGCGGCGTCGGCGGACGGCGCGCGCATTCGGCCGATGGTCGCCACGCGGGCGACGCGCTCCGACATCCGGGAAACCACGGAGGATGTCCGAGTGCTTGCGGACGGCACGCGGGTGCGGACGATCAAAGATACGTGGCCGACCCGACCCGTGGAGCAAGGGGCCGGCGACAACCTGGGTCCCATGGCGGCCCTGAGCGTGTCCCCGGACGGCCGGCAGCTCGTGTACTCCACCTGCGCATTTCCGCGGCAGCCCGCCGTCAAGGCCGGCCGGTTGCTGGACGTGAGTGACTTCCAGTACGACCTGGCCGTGGTGGACGTTGCCGATGGGACGTCGCGGCGCCTGACGACGCGTGACACGTCCGACAACTTTCCAGCTTGGTCGCCCGACGGAACTCGCATCGCCTACCTGTTCGGAACGTGGCGGCTTCACTCGGTGATGCCCGATGGCTCGGACGTGCGCGACCTGACGGACGGGACCGAGGTCAGGGAGTTGCTGCCGCATCCGCCGCAGTGGTCGCCCGACGGGCAGCGCCTGGCCTTCGTCGCCATCACGCGGGAGCGCGTGGCCCGGGAAGCCGAGCCGTCGCTGTACACCGTGCGGGCGACGGGACGGAGTTGCGGCGGCTGGCGGTCGCGGTGAGTCCCCCCTCGTGGTCGCCGGATGGCCGGCGCCTGGCCGTGGCCCGGCCGGTGGGCACCGAGGCGGTGGAGCTGATCACCATGCGGGCGGATGGGACGGACGCGCGGCCGGTCACCGCCATCGACGATTGGGAATTGACCACGGGCCGGCAGCGCATGCGCCGTAACGAGCGGGAGGGGTCCCGGGTCTTCCGGGCTTCCGAGGCCTGGATCGAGACGCTGGCGTGGTCGCCGGCGGGTGACCAGATCCTGTACTCGTGCGGCGCGGGGTTTTGCGTCGTTGCGACCGACGGAACGCCGGTGGGCAGATCCCCGCGCTATGGGGACGAGACGGGTCAGGCGAGCGCCATCAGACGCTACGCGCTTGGACTGCATCCCGCGGCGGCCTGGTCGCCGGACGGGTCGCGCATCGCGGTCGTCATTCACCGGACGCTTGACGCCGAGGTGATCCTCCAGCATGCGGCGCCCGACTGGACCGATCCGCGAGCGCTGGCCTGGACGGAGGAAGGGAAGCCGCCCGTGGCGGTGGGCGCCCAGAACTTTGGCATCACGGCGAAGTGGGCCGATTGTGAGGCTGGGATCGTCGTGCCGCAGCCTGAGGCCAATCCTGGCTTGGTTCGCGACTGCCAGGTGTTGGTGGGGCTGCGTCACACGATATCTGCTCAAGGGCCTAACTTCGACTGGAATGCCGACACGCCCATCGACCAGTGGTTGAACGTGGACGTGGCCGGAAGTCCGCCGCGGGTGACGGGCCTGTGGCTCGATGACGGCCCGCGCCTGCAGACGGTGAGCGGTCTTTTGCCGGCCGCGATCGGCGACTTAACCGAGTTGCAGAAGCTGAGCGTGACCGGACGCGGACTCCACGGCCCGATTCCGGCCCACTGGGGAAACCTGGGGCGGCTTGAGTCCCTCTGGCTAACCGGCCGCAAGATTTCCGGTCCGCTTCCTCCGGAACTCGGGAACCTGCGTCAGTTGCGCTTCCTGGATATCCGGGGTACGCAACTGGTCGGCCCGATTCCGCCCGAATTTGGCAGGCTGACCCGGCTGGAGAAGGCGGAATTGAGAGACAACGCGCTTACCGGACCGATCCCGCCGAGCTTCGGCCAGCTGCCCAGTCTGACGCACGTATACCTCAGGGGAAATCAACTTACTGGATGCGTGCCGCCAGCGTTGCCGGTACTCGACCGCAAGGCATTAGGCCTGCCGGACTGTGAGGCGGGCGGGTGAGGCTCCGCGTGCCAGGGATGCGGCGCGTTGTTGGCGTGGTGAGGCATCTGCGCGGCTGGACGCTGCCGACGATTGTCGTGGTGCTGATGGTCCTGGGTGTGTCCTGCGCGGGTAGCGAGCGGGCCGCGAGCGACCGAGCTCCGGTACCCGCGGTTGCGCCAGTTGCCGCGGAGGCGGCTTCGCCAGCGGTCACGATCGATCGGCCGTCGCCATTGCCCGCGGTTGGGCCGCCCGGCAACAGTTCCCCGCCTGAAGTCAGTCTCCCAGCGATGCGCGATCCGAGGGGCGCAGACGGACTCGCCCGGGTGCCGGCGGGTCGCGGGCCTGCGAGGCAGGTTGAGGCTTTGCGTCCGGGTGGGAATCGCGTGAGCGGCGAAGCCACGAGCACGAGCAGCGACGCACCAAGCGTGGAGGCGCTGCTCGAAGACGGCCTGTTCCTGGTCGGCGCGTCGCCGGTGCACCTGGCGATCCGGGGGACACCGGCGGCGGGCGCCGTGCGTTGCGCCTGGCGCGGGAGCGTCCGTACAGCCGAGCAGCGCGCGGACGCGATCCGGCTCTGGCTGGGGCTGGACGCGGGCGCTGCGATTCCGGATGCGGCCTACGTGGAGGCCCTGTTCATGATGGTGCTGGACACCTTTGATCCGAGGTTACGCGAAACCGCCAAGGCCAATTTCCTGGCCATCGCGCGGGGCGGGGAGTCGATGGACTACCGGTTCCTGACGTGTTTCGCGGATTACGCGGTGACCAGTTTCCTGCTGGGGACCGGCACCACACCCACGACCGTAACGGTGGCCTACGACCGGATGGACGAGGCGGCCTCCTACGAGCTGTACGTGCGGGAGCACGAGGCGGGGACCTACGGGACAGACTCGCTGCAGACGCGCGGCGCGTACGAGGCGGGATTGCAGGCGCAGGTGGTGGCGGCGGAGGCAGCGCTGAGCGCCGAGATCGGGGGGCGGGAGGCGGTGGTGTTCCTGGCGCCGATGGGGGCGCACAACGCGATCGGGTTCGAGGCCTGGCAGGCGGTGGCGTCGTGGGCGGTGGTGACGGACGACGCGGGGGTGGCGCAGGCGGTCAGGGACGACACGCCGGCGGGCGACCCGGAGCACACGCAGACGCTGGCGAACCTGAGCAGCCGGATCACGGCGGCGGCGACGACGGACGCGCACGCGACCACGCGGGTGACGACGGTGGGCGGCCTGCAGCCGTACTACCGCGACACCCTCAAGGCCTACGCCGACATCACGCCCGGCGACGGGCAGACCACGACGTTCACCCCGGCCCAACCGCCGGCGGCGCCGACCTGTACCAACGGCACGGTGATCCCCAACCCGGGGAACAATCGCGAACTGGTGAAGGACTGCGAGACCCTGCTGGCCGCGATGGACCCGCTGCGGGGCACGGCCGCGCTGAACTGGAGCACGGGCACCGCGCTGACCAGCTGGACCGGGGTGACGACCAGCGGCACGCCGACGCTGGTGACGGACCGCAGCCTGGCCCATCACATCCGGCACCACAGCGCCTCCGGGCGCCAATAGTGTGGCCACAGTTCGCGGCGCGCGACGCGACACCCGAGCACCGGCTCGCGCGGGCGACCGCCACGGGCTGAGGGGGTGCCGGGGCGGGGTGGACGCGGGCATGCACCGGTGTTCATACTAGGAACGTCTCGGTGACGAGACATGCATAGACCGGTGGGCGGCCGGGGAGGTTGCTCATGGTGGTTCGGGACCGGAGGGGACGCACGGGTGAGGTCCCCACGGCGGGGCCGGGCCAGGCGTGATGGCCGGGCGGCTGGCGTGATGGGTGCGGGCGTGGCCGGCGCGGCGGGGGGCGGGGGCGGCCGTGGCGGGCGGGTTGCTGGTTATAGCGGCCCTGCTTGGCCATGTCGCGCCCCTGCTGGCGCAGGACGGCGTCGGCATCGCGTTTGACGACCTGAGCAGCGCCCCCACCCACACCACCGTCGACCGCTTTCACGTCCAGGTGACCAATCTCAACGCGGCGGCGACGTACGAGGTCCGCGTCTCCAGCGACCGCCCCACCAGCCTGGGGTTCGGCGCCTGCGGCAGCGCGTCGCAGACGCAGACGGTGACCGGCGCGGCCGCGCCCACCGTCACGTTCGTGCTGTACGCCTGCCTGGTGGTCGACGGCACGGTGCGGGCCGAGGTGCGGGAGGCTGGGGCCGGCGCCGCCGCGGCCACGGTCAGCCAGGCGCTGTCGGTGCTGGCCATCCCCGACTGGGTGCCGGCGGACCAGCGGTTAGCGCGCCGAAACTCAGACTCGGTGGCGCGGGCGGGCCGGCCGGGCATCGTGTCGGGGATCCACTTCGACACGATCAGGGACACGTCGTTTCGGGCGAAATGGAGCCCGCCCAGCGACGGCGGGGCGAAGCTAACCGGCTACGGCCTCCTGTGGTGGACGGGCCACGTGCATAACGACAAGCCGGACTATGGCGACGCCACCACCATCGGCGTGCCGCCAACCTTCGAAGAGAACGGGATCAAAAAACAGGCGCAGACGTTGAGCGGGCTGACGGCCGGCACGACCTATCACTACCTGATGCACGCCTGCAACCCGACCGCCTGCGGGCATTGGAGCTACCCGGCCAAGTCGGTCACGACCACGGGCACCTCGCCCACGCCGGGGACCTCGCCGACGTCCTCGCCGGCGCCCACCCCCATCGCCGTCCCGCATCGCCCGCATACGATCAAGTTTCACGACACGACGTCGACCTCCGTGCGGGTGACGTGGAGCGCGCCGGGCACCACGGGCGGGGCGCCGCTGACCGGCTTCGACCTCCGGTACTGGCCCCACGACTCAAAGAATCCCAACTCGGAATCCGGCGCCACCACGCAGCGAGCGGACGGCGGGAACGATCGGAGCGAGACCCTGCGGGGGTTGGCGGCCAACACCGAGTACGAGTTGAAAATGCGCGCCTGCAATCAGCCGAACAACACCAACTGCTCCGCCTGGTCCGCCGACCACCGGTTTACGACGAACCGAGCGCCCACCCCGGCCCCCGGGGCGCCCAGTTTCGGGAGCACCGGGTCCCTCACGTCCATCATGCTCGTGGGGCAGCGGGAGTCCGGGACCCTGCCCGCGGCCAGCGGCGGGACCGGTGCGCTGACGTACCAGCTCGCGCCGGCGGTGGGCAACGGCCTGACGTTCGACGCGGCCACGCGCACGCTGGCCGGGACGCCGCAGGCCGCCACCAATCTCGCCACCTACACGTATACGGTGACCGACGCGGCCAAGAAGACGGCCCAGATCCCCCTACACCTCACGGTCGTCGACGTGAGGGTGCGGGCGGTACAGGGCGACGCCTTCAAGCCCTTGGCGAACTCAGAATGGGGGGTCCTCGACTATGGCGTGGTGATGTTCCGGGAGGCCGGATTCACCCGCAAGGACGGCCACCAGTTCCGGCTGCGGCTGCCCGCGAGTACGGGGTTCCAGGTTGGCTGGGCGTGCCCGAGTTACCCCGCGCCCACGGATACGACGGTGGTGCAGTCGCCGTGGGAGGACTCGAATCGCGGGCTGTACCTGGTCCGCTGCGGCCTGGGCGCCGGCGCGGAAGTCAGCTTCGAGGTTGAGGTGCAGCGGGGCGGAAGTACCGAGTCGCTCTACACCGCAACTACGACAATTGAGCGGTCGTGGCACCGACATGACCGGCGGGTGGTCTATTTCATTAAAGGGACCCGCGCGAACGGCACGATCGACGGCGGCCAGATGTTTCCGGCCAAGGCCGGCATGACGCCGAACAAGGCATTGACCAATCCGGTCAACTATCAGAACGCGGCAGAGGCCTGGCAGAACGTGCGCAACGGCGGCGTGACGCTTACGCGAACCCCGACTAACGCCGACTCCAGCGCGGACGTGGTGATCTCGGGTTATTGGGACCCCGGCTTCGACAACGAGGACGATTGCGAAGGGAGCGTGGCGTGCGTCTTCCCGGCCGGCACCTACCCGCACCTCGGCAATGGCCAGGTCTTTGTCATCGAAGACCCGCCGCGTTGGCCCAGAGACGATGCAAAACCGAAAAGGAATTGGACGACTAGCTTCTCAGAGTGGAATTCGAACAAAGACGAATTCGAATACTTGCCCTGGGTCTTGATGCATGAGTTCGGGCACACGCTGGGCCTGGGTCACAGCACAGACGGCGACGCCATCATGGGCGGCGCCAAGCGGACTGACCTCGGCGACACGGACATGAAGGGTCTGAAGGCCACGTATGCCCACCACCGTGACGATCACTAGGGCGGCCGCGATGCGAGCCCTGGCCCGCCTACTCCAGCGTCGCACCTGGCAGATCCTGGGCATGGTGTTGGGCCTGTTGCTGGTCGCGAGTCCCGCCTGCGGGCCAGGCGATTCAGCGCACCCGGGAGCGTCCACGCCGCCGCCGCAGGGTCAGCGGGCGCCCAGCGAGCCCGCGGTCCTGGTGGCCCCCACCCCGACGCCGCAGATTCATCGATCATCGAACGTCACCTGGCGGGTCGCGCCGTCAATCGAGCAGCAGATCTTCCTCGCCGACGTGATCGTGCGGGCGACGCTGCAGTCGGCGACGGCGACGACGGAGACGCTGCCCAGCGACCCCGGCGTCGCGCCCACCTACCTGTCGGTCCAGGAGTTGCGCTTCGCGGTGCACGAGTACCTGAAGGGCAGCGGCCCAACCGACCTGCTGGTGGTGGTGCGCGGTCGGCACGCGAACCCGGTGGAGGCCGAGGCCCGCGACTTCGCGGACTGGACCGTGCAGGCGCGGGTCTCGACCTGGGACGCGCGGCAGGCGGTGCTCTTCCTGGAGACGCCGTCGCGGCCGTACACCCCGTCCGCCTGGCAGTTCGTGTTATCGAACTACGACCAACCGCCGTGGGCCTACAGCGTGGACACGCTGAGCCGGGCCTGGTTGCCGGCGCAGGACACGCCGGCCGAGGGCGAGGTACCAACGTCCTTCATCACGGACGGCGCGCAATCACCGCCGCCCACCATTACCCTCGTTGACCTGCGGGCCCGGATCGCGACGATGGAGGCGGAACTGAAGGCCGGGGAAGGCATTGATGGGTACGCAGGCTGCCTCTACGGCAGAGTCCTCCGTGAACGATATAACCGTGCCGACCCGTGGACGCCATTGCAGGAAGCAGTGACGATTCCCTCCGGGTCGGCGGCGGCGACCGAGTTGAGTCGCGGGACCAATGCGCATGACGATCCCGAGTACAGCCGTTACTGGCTCAGTGGCCCGAACGCGGCGCAATTCGAGGTGCGAATCAGCGACGACGACGGCCAAGCCAGCACCGGCTACGACCACCTCCTGGTCGCGGCGCGCCCATTGCCGGCCGGCGAGTACGACGTCTTCTACAATTCCCAGCAGTACACGCGCTTTGTCTGCAATTTCGTACCTGACGACGCCTACGGTCATTTCACCGTCACGGTCACGGCGCCGGCGGGGACGGTGCACGAGGCGTTCTTCGATCCGGCGGCGCTGGGCAGCGGGGTGGTCGGGCGGGACGCCGCGCAGGGGGTGCTGGCGCCGGCGGCGGTCGGCGTCGCCGGCGACGCCGCGGCCGCTGCGGCGAGCCGCGGGGCCAGCGGGGCCAGCACATCGGCCGCGACCCTGCGGCGGCTGACCTGGGACGCGGGGCAGTTGCGGCTGGACGTGGCCGGGACGACCCTGGCCGGCCAGCAGTTGGAGCTGATCCGGCTGGACGGCACGGTGGGGCTGACGCTGCGCGGCGACGCCGCCGCGCGCACGGCCACGGCGGGCGGCCACGAGCTGCGCTGGCCGGTGTGTACGCAACCCTGGCAGCCGGGCGAGCGCCTGATGCTGCGGATCAGTGCCGCCCCGGCGGGCGCCCCGCCGGCGGCCCCGGCCTGCCCCGGCGCCCCCGCCCTGCCCACGGTGACGGTCGATGCGGCCTCGCCGGCGGCCGGCGCCACCGCGACCCTGACGGCGGCCGTGCCCGCCGACGCGGGCGCGGCGACCTACCAGTGGCAGCGCGACGTGGGCGGGGTCTGGACGCCGGTGGGCGCCGCGGGCGCCAGTTACGGGGCGCGTGCCTTGACGGCCATCACCGGCACCTGGCGGGTGCAGGCCCGCTACGCCTCGGGCGCCCTGGCCCACTCGGCGCCGGTGACGCTGAGCTGGCCGGCGCCGGCCTCGGCCCCGTGCAGCAACGGGGTCACGGTGCCCAATCCCACCACCAATACCGGCCTGGTGCAGGACTGCGCGGCCCTGCTGGCGGCGCGCGACGCGCTGGCCGGGCCCGGCCGCCTGAACTGGGACGGGACGCGCGCGCTCAGCGCCTGGACCGGGGTGACCGTGGGCGGCACGCCGCAGCGCGTGACCGGGCTGCGGCTGGGCGCGCAGGGCCTGACCGGGCCCGTGCCGGCGGCGCTGGGCGACCTGACCCAGCTGACCGCGCTGGACCTGCGCGGCAACGCGCTGACCGGCGACGTGCCCGAGGCCCTGGGGACCCTGACGCGGCTGACGGAGCTGCGACTGGGCGGCACCCGGCTGACGGGTTGCCTGCCGGGGACCTTAGCGGCGGTGACGACCACGGACGCGGCGGCGCAGGGCCTGGCCGCCTGCCAGGCGGGCCCGGCCTTCGGGGCGCCGCGCTACGAGTGGATCGTGCCGGCCGGGCTGCCGGTGGGCGCGGCCATTGGCCAGGTACAGGCCACCGATCCGGGCGGCGGGACGGTCACCTACGCCATCACGGCGGGCAACGACGCCGGGGTGTTCAAGTTGGACGCGAGCACCGGCGTCCTTTCGGTGGCCGGGACGCTGCCGGCGGGCGGGGCCAGCCTCACGGTCACGGCCACGGACGCGCGGGGCGGCGTCTCGCGCGTCCCGGTGGCGGTGGGGGTAGCCGACGCGGTCCGGCAGCGCGCGCCGCCGCTGTTCCCGGCGGGCGGCTGGACCTTCCGCGTGGCCGAGGACGCGGCGGTGGGCACGCTGGTGGGGACGGCCGCGGCCCGCGACCTCGACGGCGGCCCGCTGACCTATGCGCTGACGGCCGGCACCACCGGCGGCGCCTTTGCCCTGGACACAACCTCCGGCCAGCTGACGGTGGCGGGGGCGCTGGACCACGCGACGACGCCCAGCTACACGCTGACCCTGACGGCCACCGACGCCCACGGCGGCACGGCCACGACCACGGTGACCGTGACGGTACTCGACGTGCCCCCGCAGCCGGTCTTCGGGGCGGCCAGCTACGCCTTCACGGTGGCCGAGGACACGGCCGTCGCCATCCAGATCGGAACGATCCGGGCCACCGTGGCCGGCGGGGCGGCGGTCACGCACACGCTGACGGCGGGCACCACGGACGACGTGTGGGCGATCGATGCCACGACCGGCGAGTTGAAGGTGGCGGGGACCCTGGATTACGAGACCGCGCCCACCTATCACCTGACCGTCGAAGCCCGCAGCGGCCCGGCGGCCGCCACCGTGGTCCCGGTGACGATCACGGTGACGAACGTGGACGAGCCGCCGGTCTTCGGGGCGGACAGCTATGCGTTCAGCGTCGCGGAGGACGCCCCGATCGGCGCCGCGATCGGCGCGGTGGCGGCGAGCGACCCCGAAGGCGGGACGGTGATCTATGACATCACGGCGGGCGATACGGCCAGCCAGTGGGCGGTGGATGCGCTGGCCGGGCGGCTGGTGGTGGCCAACTGGCTGGACTACGAAACCACGGCGACCTACACGCTGACGGTGCGGGCCGGCGTCCTGGAAGGCAGCCGCCTGACGTCCACGACCACGGTGAACGTGACGGTGACGGACGTGGAGGACGCGCCGCCGGCGCCGGCCAACGTGGCGGCCACGCCGGCGGCCACCAGCCTGGCGCTCAGGTGGGACGCGGTGACCGGGGCCACGAAGTACCAGGTGGACTCCCGGACCAGCGGCGCCGAGGCCTGGACGACGGCGGCGGATGACCTGACCACCGCCAGCACCACGCTGGCCGACCTGACCTGCGCGACGGCCTACGAGGTCCAGGTGCGGGCGTTTGGCAGCGGGGCGGGCTACACCAACGCCTGGAGCGCCCCCTCGACGGCCCTGGCGGCGACCACCGGGGCGTGTCCGCCGCCGGTGTTTGGGGCGGAGTCCTATGCGTTCAGCGTGGCCGAAAACAGCGCCGCGGCCACCGCCGTGGGGACGGTGGCGGCCACGACCACGGGGTCGGACTCAGTGACGTACGCCATCACCGCGGGCAACGACGCCGGAGGCTTCGCCATCGACGCCGCGACCGGGGCGCTGACGGTGGCGGGGACGCTGGATCACGAGGCCAGCGCCAGTCACGCGCTGACCGTGGAGGCCCGCGCGGGGGGCAGCCAAGCGACGGTCACGGCGACGGTGACGGTGACGGACGTGGACGAGGCGCCGGCGTTCGGGACCGCGGACTACGAGTTCTCAGTGGCCGAGGACGCGGCCACGGACGCGGCGGTGGGCACGGTCAGCGCGACCGACCCCGAGGCCGGCGACCTGACCTATGCCATCACGGCGGGCAATGAGGCGGGGGCCTTTGCGCTGGACGCGGACAGCGGCGCGCTGACGGTGGCGGGCACGCTGGATTACGAGACGGCGGACGACTACAACCTGACGGTGACGGCCAGCGACGCCGCGGGCCACACGGGCACGGCGGACGTGGCCATCACGGTGACGAACGCGGCCTTCCCGCCGGTGTTCGGGGCGGAGAGCTACGCATGGTCGGTGGCGGAGGACGCGGCGGCAGGGGCGGCCGTGGGCACGGTCAGCGCGACGGACCCGGAAGGCGAGGCGGTGACGTACACGATCACGGCGGGCAATGACGCCGGGACGTTCGCGATCGACGCCGCGACCGGGGCGCTGACGGTGGCGGGGGCGCTGGACTACGAGACGACCGCCAGCCATAGCCTGACCGTCGGCGCCACCAGCCACAGCGGCACGGCCACGGCCAGCGCGACGGTGGGGGCAGCCGTGACGGTGACGGACGTGGACGAGGCGCCGGCGTTCGGCGCGACCAGCTACAGCTTCCGCGTGGACGACGACGCGGCCGTGGGGGCGGCCGTGGGCACGGTGACGGCGACCGACCCGGAAAGCGGGACGCTGACCTATGCGCTGACGGCGGGCAATGACGCCGGGGACTTTGCGCTCAACTCCAGCACGGGGGCGCTGACGGTGGCGGGGACGCTGGACCGCACTACCACCAGCAGCTATAGCCTGACGGTCACGGTCAGCGACGCGGCCGGCGGGACGGCCACCGCGACGATCTCGATCACGGTGACGAAGCCGGACAAGGCGCCGGTCTTCGGGGCGACCTCGTACAGCTTCAGCGTGGCGGAGGACGTGCTGATCGGCACGAAGATCGGGACGGTGACGGCCACGGATCCGGAAGGGGCGACGGTGGTCTACGACATCACGGCGGGCAACGCCGCCGGCCACTGGGCGGTGGACGCGCTGGCCGGAACCCTGGCGGTGGGCGCCCAACTGAGCCACGCCACCACGTCCAGCTACAGCCTCACCATCAAAGCCAGCACCAGCCGCGACAGCCCGTCGGCGACGACGACGGTGACGATTACGGTGACGCAGGCGGCGTGAGGGTGGCGGGGGGTGTGGTTCCCGTCGACAAGCTCAGGGCAGGCCCTTCTTCGACTAGCTCAGGGCAGGTTCGACGGGTCGCCGGGGACGGCGGTCCGGCTCACCACGAACGGGGTGGGCGGAAGAGGCCGGTCGGGGACCGGCCCCTACGACCGGGGGGATGTCACGGGGGTGTGGTTCGACACGCCCCTCCGAAGGACTCCGGGGCGGCTCACCACCGGATGGTGCGAGGCCAGGAGTGGGAAAGAGAGGGGGCAGGAGGGGTAGGGCAGGTCGGTGCGCCTGGGATTGTGAGTTTGACGGGGTGGCTGGGTGCGCGGAAGACGGGCGGGTCTCAGACGCCGCCCCTACAGAAGACGGCCTGGGACGCCGGGATGGCGGAGACGACGGGCGGGTTTGAATCCCGCCCCTACAGGCGGTAGGCGGTGAAGTGGTTGTTGGATGGGGGGCCGTGGCTGAGGTGGAGGGTTTGGGTGTGGGGGACGGCGATGAGGGCGGCGATGGTGGCGAAGGGGTCGCCGGAACGGAAGGGGCGGCAGACGGGTTCGGGGCGGCCTGATTCGTCGCTGAGGAGGTGGCGGCAAACATCGGTATCGATTGAGCCGGAGTGGGTCTCAAGGGCGGTTTGTAGGGAGGCGCGTCGGCCTTCGGAGTAGGGGAGGGGCCGGCGGGTGGCTTGGTGGGGGAGGAGGATTGAGGCGGTGCAGTTGTTGGCGTGGGCGTAGACGCCGTCGTCGACTTCGGTGACGTGGAGGCCTTCGGCCAGGATTTCGAGGTTGCGGGCGTGGCGGGTGTCGGCGACCAGAAAGTTGCCGACGGCGGGGCCGGACATGGCACGGATTCGCTGGGTGGCAGATTCGGCCGTGGCGCTTTCGAGGGCGGCGCGGCGGAGGATGGGCGGGGCCATCCAGGTTCGACCGGATTTGCCCCAGAGGGAGTTGGCGAAGACGCAGACGCCACGGCTGTTGAGGCCGACGCCGCCGATTTCGCCGGGCACGCAGTGCATGAGGATGTGGGGGCCACGGGTGGGCCTGAACGCGGCGAGGAACATGCGGTGGAGGTAGGGCTCGCCAAGGTCGCGGTTCTGGCCGCAGATGGTCTGGCGGTCGGTGGTTGCGGATCCAACGGCGGCGAATGAGGTGCAGCCTTCGGGGAGGCCGCCGGCGCCGGGGCGGAGCTGGAGGGCGAGGGCTTCGTCGAATTGGATGCCGGCGCCGTGGGCGAGGCCCTGGAGCTCGTCGATCCAGTGGGGGCCTATGGCCTCGACCGCAGGTTGCTGCTGGCGGGTCCACTGGAGCGCGGCGGCGGCGGTGAGGCCGCTGTCCGCGGCGCCTTGCATGGTTTCCGCGAGCTGGAGGCGGACGAGGTCGCGGAAGCGCTGGCCGTGTTGGAGGCCGAGGTCGTAGGGGGTGCCGGTGAATTGGGCGAAGGGGAAGTGGATGGGATTCGGGATTGGCGGTGATGTGGTGGGGGAAGGATACGTGGTTGGAGGGTGCGTGCTGCCGGGGCAATGGGTACCCACAAGGGGTACCCCTACGGGATGGGCAGGCCAATGGAGAAGGGGTGCGTAGACTTTCGGCGTTGAGGACAAGACGTGGGTAGCTCAGTGTCGGTTCCGGAGCCGTTGTTTTTTGTGTTTTTTGTGGTGGCGGTTGGGTTTGGGTGGGCGACGTCGCGGGTGGCGTCGAAGAAGGACGAGCCGGAGGTGTGGGGGAACTTGTGGGTTCCAATCTGGTTTTTTGTGGGGTTTTTCCTGGGGCCGATTGGGTTGGTGATTGCGATGTCGCTGGCGGATAAGGGGCCGAGGCGCTAGGGGCGGTGGGTACCCACAAGGGGTACCCCTACGGTGCTACGAGCGCTGGACTGGGTGACCGAAGCAGATGTAGCGGTTGAGGGTGAAGAGGTAGTCGCCGCGCTGGGCGGTGTGGTGGAGGTCGGCGTGGAAGTCGTCGAGTTGGGTGGGGGTGATGTCGCCGACGGTGCGGAGCCAGTCGTCGATGACCTGGGCCTGGTGGTAGCCGAGGGTGTGGGGGGTGAATTCGCGTTCGGTGATGACGCGGACGTGGACCTGGATGTCGCGCAGACCTGACTGCCGCATGAGGGAAGGCGCGTTGCGCCCGATCCAGCCGTTGGGGCCGGTGTCGCCGAAGGTCCGGAGGATGCGGCGGGCGCGGGCGGTGTCCTGGACGGCGTAGACGAGGGTGTCCCAGTCGGAGTCGTCGGTGAGGATGCAGCCGTGGGTGGCGCAGACGCGGGAGGCTTCGCGGAGGAAGTGGACTGGCTGCGTGATCCACTCGAGGGATTCGTTTTCGACGACGCAGTCGAAGGTGTCGTTGGGGAAGGGGAGGCGCTGGGCGTCGCCGATGGTGGGGGCGAAGTCGGGGCTGGCGGGGCGCCAGCGGCGCTTGCGCTCCAGGCCGACGAGGTGGGGGATGCGGAGGTCGCGGGCGACCTGGAGGAGGCGGCCGTCGCCGGCGCCGACGTCGAGGAGGCGCTGGGGCGGTGGGGTAGGGAGGGTGAGGAGCCAGCGGTAGTGCTGGGACAGGGAGGCGGGCAGTGGCGTGCGGTCACTCGTGGCTGCTGCTTGAGAATCGCCCACAGCTAGTCCTCTGTGCTCCGGTGGCATGAGGGTACGGGAAGGAACGACGCGTGCGAGGAGGGCTTATGACCACGAGAGATTCTGGCCTGACTGACGATGAGAGGGCCGAACTTGATGCGCTTGAGGCGTTGCCGGATGACCAGATCGATACGTCGGACATTCCCGAGACGCTGGATTGGTCGGGCGCCAAGCGCGGGTTGTTCTATCAAGGTACGAAGCGACAGCGGCCGGTAGACGGTGGCGCTACGCGGGGAGACCAGTCGAAGTCCGACGCGTAGGCGTACGACGATGGGCGTGGCCTAAGCGACCCTGCATCGAGCCCATGGGTACCCACAAGGGGTACCCCTACGGGACTGGAACGTCCTAGAGGACTGCCGCGGCGGGGATGGCGAGGCGGGGTTCGGGGCGTGGGGGGTGTTGGGCGGCGATGGCGGCGGATTGTTGGGCGGCATCGAGGGGGCGGAAGCGTTTGGCGGCGGAGAAGATGCGGGGGAGGAGGGTGGTTTCGCCTGTCGAGGGCGCGGTGTGGACGGGCTGGGAGAGGACCCACCAGAGGGCCTGGTCGATCTGGGGCTGGTCGCGATGGGGGTCGTACCAGCAGCTGAGTTCCTGGGGGCCGTCGCCCCAGCCGCCGCGGGCGAGCATTTTGATGGTCTGGACGCCGACGTCGCGTTGCTGGCAGGCATCCAGCAGGGCCTGGGCATCGCGCCGGTAGTCGGGGCTGAGGTAGATGGCGGCGGCGAGGGGGAACATGACGGTGTCGAAGTCGAAGCGGTTGAGGGCCTCGAGCTGGACGGCGGGGGCGAGGGGGCCGTGGCCGGTGATGCCGATGTAGCGGGTGAGGCCCTGGTCGCGCATCTCGAGGAGGGCTTCGAGGCCGCCGCCGGGTTGGGTGACCTGGTCGAGGTCGTCGAAATCGACGACGGAGTGGAGTTGGAAGAGGTCGAATGTCTCCACGCCGAGGCGTTGCTGGCAGGAGCGGATGTTGTCCCAGGCTTCCCGGCGGGTGCGGCCGCGGGTCTTGGCGCCGATGAACCAGCCTTCGTCGCGGAGGCGGGGCATCCAGGGGGCCATGTGTTCCATGGCGTTGCCGTAGGTGGGGGCGATATCGAGGTGGTTGACGCTGGCGGCGAGGGCTTGTTCGACGGCGGTGTCGACGACGGCCTGGGGGAGGTCGGCGCGGCCAAGGCCGGCGGCGCCGAGGGTGACGATGGAGCTGTGGTGGTGGACGCGGCCGAGTTTGCGGCGTTGCATGGGTGAGGGCCTCGGCGGGGGGGGTGGTAGGGCAGTGTAGTTGGGAGTTGCGCGAATCAGGCAGCCAATCGTACCCACCAGCGTCAGATAACCCATACTGTTGGCAAGTAGCCTTAGTTCTGTCTATCCTTGGATATTCAGCCTGTCATGGGCTGGATCATCTAGTGGCAACTGCCCGTCTAGTTGTGCTAGCTCCTACGAAAGGACTCCGTAGAGATGAATGAACACAGCATTGCCGGGTACATGTTCTTGCATGTCGGGCGGATTCGACCGGAGCGCGATAGGCGCGGTGCGGCCATCGACGAGATGCCGCAGTCCAGGTATCGCAACGAGCGAGATTTGCCGCTGCACAAGTACGGACGAGGACCATTTGGTCGCATTCGAATACCGAAGGGCTGGTGGGGGAGTGGCGTCTACGTTCTCACGAATGGCGACGGACGGGCGCTTTACGTCGGTGAGTGCCAGAACCTCCAGAGCCGCTGGAACGATGGCTTCGGCCGAATCTCGCCGAAGAACTGCTACCAGGGTGGACAGGAAACGAATTGCCGGATCAACAGCCTGATCCACCAGGGAACCACGACAGAGGAGAACTTCGTTCTGTGGTTCTATCCGGTAAACGGAGGCAAGCGCGCTCGCGAGGCAGTCGAGAGCGAATTGATCGCCGCCCTCAAGCCGCCCTGGAACCGCTAGGACGGCTTCCCAAACTGCTCTGAAAGGAGACTAACAATGGAGTGCTGTGACTGCAGCTGCGATCAGGATCCCTGTGTCTGCGTATGCGAGCGTCGGCCCATGGACGAGGTGGCGGACGGCCTAACGACAAAGGCCGACAAAATCCGGGCACTCTTTCGCGCGGGGTACAGCCGCTCTGAGATCGCGGGATTCCTAGGCATTCGGTACCAGCACGTGCGAAACGTGCTCGTACGAAGCGGATTCACAGAGACCCAACTCAGCCAGCCGATGCCAGCCGATGCTCTTACGTCCGAGGATTCATTGCCAGTGCTAGTGCGGATGGCGATTGGGCCAGGGGGGCGGGTAGTGATCCCGGCCGCGTATCGGAAGGCGTTGGAGGTTGACGAGGGCGATTACATCGTGATGCAGATGGACGGTGAGGATCTGCGAGTGTCCAACGACGCCAAGGAGCTCAAGCGCATGCAAGAGGTGCTCTCCCGCTATGTTCCCGAAGGCGTAAGCGTCGTGGACGAGCTGATTGCGGAACGACGGCGGGAAGCTGCGGCGGAGGAGGCCGAAGTTGCTGAGATCAAGGCGAGGCAGGCTAGAGCAGCTGAGGCTGCGGAAACGGAGTCTAAATGAGTCGCGCAGTTTTGGACTCCTCGGCGATTCTGGCCGTTCTCCGAAGTGAGGCGGGCGCCGAGATCGTTGACGGCTACCGGGGCGACGCGCTGGTCTCGGCGGTCAATATCGCCGAGGTTGCCTCCAAGCTTGCCGAGCAAGGGATGCCCCAAGAGCAGAGGCACTACGTCCTTGCCCTGATGGATCTGGACGTTGTCAGCTTCGACGACGTTCAGGCGCTCGCCTCAGGAAGTATTGGACGGTCCACGCGCTGCCTTGGGCTGTCGCTTGGGGATCGGGCGTGTCTGCAGCTGGCGGCGCTGCGGGGGTTGCCGGCGGTGACGGCGGATCGGGCGTGGGGGGAGTTGGATGTTGGGGTTGAGGTGCGGGTGATTCGGGAGTGAGGGTGACAGCAGCCCGGAGGCAGCCGGGAGAAAAGGGTACCCACAAGGGGCACCCCTACAGCGTTCTGCAGACCGGGAATGAACGGAGTAAGGGTTAGCCGCAGGCGGCGCGGAAGGCGCGGAGGTGGTTGAGGCCGAGGAATTTGCGGAGGTTGGGTTCGGACCAGCCGCGGGCGGCGAGGCCCTGGGTGACGAGGGGGACCTGGCGGGCGTCGTCGAGGAGATAGGAGCCGCCGTCGAAGTCGGAGCCGAAGCCGACGTGGTCGATGCCGGCGATGTTGACGGCGTGTTCGATGTGGTCGAGGTAGCGCTCGAGGGTGGGGTTGTGGGTGTCGACGAAGTGGTGGACGCAGGTGACGCCGATGACGCCGCCGCCGTCGGCGATGGCCTTGAGCTGGTCGTCGTGGAGGTTGCGGCCGTGCTCGTTGAGGGCGCGGCAGGAGCTGTGGCTGGCGATGACGGGAGCGTTAGTGGCCTGCATGGCGTGCCAGAAGGCGGGGACGCTGAGGTGGGAGACATCAACCAGCATCCCGAGGTCGTTCATGGCGGCGATGAGGTCGCGGCCGAATTGGGTGAGGCCGCCGCCGGAGTGGTGGTGGCTCTCGCCGTCGCCGGCGAAGGTGCGGATGGAGTGGGTGATGGTCATGGTGCGGACGCCGACCCGGTAGAGCATGGGCAGGACGTGGAGGCTGCGTTCGAGGGCCTCGGAGTTCTCGATGGCGAGGACGGCGGCGACCCTGCCGGCGGCCTTGGCGGCCAGGATGTCGTCTGCGGTCAGGGCGAGGGCGAGCTGATCGGAATGGGCCTGGAGTTCGGCGTGGAACCAGCCAAAGCCATCCAGCACGTAGGCCAGGTGGTTGCCCCAGGCGCGGGTGTTGTCGATGGCGAAGTAGCCGGCGTCAATGCCGCCTTCCCGCATGGCGGGGAGGTCGGACTGGATGGGGATTTCGGCGGTATCGACCGGGCCGCGCAGGTAGCCGATCAGGCTCTCAGGCTCGGGGCGGGCAGGGGCATCAGGCCCAGCCATGCTCTGGCCGTCGCGGCGGATGAGGCCGACGATGGTGTCGTTGTGGGAATCGATGACGAGGGCGTCGCGGTGGAGGGACTGCCAGTCGTAGTCGGGGGTCATAGTTGGATTGGTTGAGGGATGGGTGGGGTTGGATGGTGCCATGCGGGGTGGGCGGGCACCGAGCGAGGCGAGGTGAATCCGAGTCGTAGACGGTTTATTTGGAGTATTTGGATCTGATGAAGCACGGCGCAGGCAGCGCGATCGGGCAGCGTGCCTGCCGCTAGACTCAGAGCAGACTAGGGACCTGGACGCAAGTGAGCATGGTGCAGCAATCCGCTGAGGATTCGCTCCGACTCGCTCGGGCGCACCTTGAACGGGTGCAAAAGGCATCGTGGGATCCGCCGGACTGGGCCGATCTTTCGTCATACGGTCTGTATTGCCTTGAGGCCTGCATTGTTGCCGCGGCTCTACATCTAGGGCAGCCCCGTCCCGGAAGTCACTTCGCGAAGGCGGAGGCTGCCGAGTCTTTGAGCCAGGAGCACGGCCTGCCTGACATCGGCGACGTGCTCATCGACCTGAACACCATGCGCAAACACCAGGCCTATGGAGACACACCTGCCCCAGTCGGAATGGACCCTGAGGACACTGCGAGCACGATTGAGACGTATGTCGACCTCGTGCAAGGGTTGCTTGCCCGATGACACGGCAGCTTTCGACGGAGCGATCCGCGCACCAGCTCGACGAGTCGAACCAAACGCTCGGGGCCGTGCGATCGTGGCCGAATAGCAAAGCGCGCCTTTGGACGATGGATGCCGTGGCTCTGGCCGGGCAGGACGCGGCGATTCTGGCGATCGTCGCCTCCGGATCGGCGGTTCGCGACGTTTCGCAGAGCGATGACCTTGACCTCGTGCTGGTGTACCGCACGCGTCGGCCGAGTCTCTCACGGCCGCCGATTGGTGTGGACCTTCAACAGCACGAAGCGGATGAGGTGCCACGGAAACTGGCGAAGGGACACGACTTCCTCTCGTGGGCCGTTCGCTTAGGCCAGCCGCTATTCGAGCGCGAACAGTGGTGGTCGCGCCTGCGGGCCGACTGGAGTGGCCGGCTGTCGTTGCCGTCGGCTGCCGAAGCCCGCAAGCGTGCGAAGCGTGCGCAGCAGCTCCACCAAGAAATGCAGTTGCTCGGCGATCACGACGCCGCTACGGAGAATTACGTCTCAATGCTGACCCATCTGGCCCGGGCAACCTTGAGCGACGCGGGCGTCCTGCCGCGATCGCGCCCGGAACTGGCCGATCAGTTGCGGCAGATTGGCGAGGCGCCGCTGGCTGAGCGCCTGGCGGACGCGCTGGCGCACAGATACAGCTAAGGACGAGAACTGAGGTCGGCGGTGCTCTGGCCATCAGGGCGGATGAGGCCGGCGATGGTGTCGTTGTGGGAGTCGATGACGAGGGCGTCGCTGTGGAGGGACTGCCAGTCGTAGTCGGGGGTCATGGGTTGGGTCGGTGAGGGATGGGTGGGGTTGGATGGTGCCATGTGGAGTGCGAGTGATCAGTTTTCGGGTGGCTCCTGCAGCCAGGTAGGGATGTCCCGCGCGGCATGCAGGACTCTCCAGACGTCGATGTCCGCTTCCCGTTCGACGCAAAAGACCAAATAAGGAGAGCCCTTCACGACCAGGGAGCGAAGACCGGGGAGGGCCAGTTCGTCCGCGTAGCGGGGGGAGCCACTGGCGGGGTGATCGGCCACGTGGCTGAAGGTCTCTTCCAACGCGTCGATGAAGGCCAGCGCTAGAGCCGAAGTCGCCACGGTCGAATAGTGATCGATGGCCTCGTCGATGTCGTGCCGCGCCCGCCCGCGAAGAACGACTGGTTTTGGGGTCACCGCCTGCCGGCTTGGTGGACTTGATCGCGAAGCTGGCCGAAGTAGTGCGCGTCGGCGGTGACCGACAACGGCGATGCCGCGCCTTCCAGTAGCAGGCTGCGCAAGCGCTGGCGGTCCTGGTCCTTGCGGATCAATTCGCGGACGTACTCGCTCGAGGAACTGTAGCCGCGGGACCTGACCTGCTGGTCAACAAAGGTCTTGAGGGACTCGGGGAGGGAGATGTTCATGGTGCTCATGGAGTGACGCTAGCGGGCTTGGCAAAGTTTGGCAAGGCGGTGCGATTCGGACCGAATTTCGAACTACTTGCCAGGAGGCGGCGCTGTTGCCGGTCAGGCCTTCGAGTGTTCGAAGTGAGAGGTCCCCGCTAACCGAACGCAGCGTTGGTCAAGAAGCCGTTCCCTGGTCAGCGTGCGGCCGTGTGCGTAGCCACAGCCAGCGCACCCCGCCGACGCCTGTTACAGCCAAGGTGGCTAGAAACAGGCCGGTCTTGCCCACAGTGAAGACGGCAGCCAACCAGGCCAGCTGAGACGGCGCACCGGCGTGGGTGAGCGCGAGCGTCGCGACGGTGATGTTCTCCAGCGCATCCGTTACGGCGACCATCAGGGGCAGCAGATATAGCGGCGGCCCGCCTCGAAACAGCCGGAACAGCAGGATGGCCAAGAGCAGGCCGTAGCAGGCCGGAAAGACCATGTCGATGGTGAGCGCGGTGGCTGCATAGACGACTCGCGCGCTCGAGTCGAGTTGGTCGAGGGCGTCGAACAGGGCCGCCGCTTCCGCGGGTGTGTACCAGCCCCGGCTGTCGAGCAAGTCCAGTCCGGCCAGCCGCGCCTGCCGCCAGGCGAGGCCCGCCACGCAAGCAACGACGCCAACCAATGCCGCGACCGTAATTGGCCGGGTCGCGCATCGCTCCACGGTCTCACCAATCGATGACGACGTTGCCTTGCCCTGGCCAGCCTATCGGGTCGCGGTCGCAGCCTCCGCGTTTATCGGGTGAGTGCGCTCTCGCACAAGGGTCGCGGGCGCTGGCCTGGAGACAGGCGATTCAATTCGGGGGCACCTTGTAACAGCGCCGGGGCGACTGTTGCCTGAGTGATCAGCCGGGTGTCTTGCGTGGGTTTTTGATGCCGGTGGTGAGTTTGTTGCGGACTTCGCGTTTGACTCGAGCGGCGAGGCGGTGCTGGTTGGTGGTGAGGAAGTGTTGGACGGCCGTGGGGTCGTGGTTGGCGAGGGTGCGGAGGGCCCAGGAGAGGGCTTTGACGACCATGTCATCGCGGTCGTCGGCCAGGATTTCGCATACGACGAGGGTGCGGGGGGCATCGCCGTAGCCGCCGCGGGTCTTGGTGTTGAGGCCGACGGTGGCCACGAGGGCGGTGCGGCGCCACCAGCGATCCGGGGACCTGGCCCAGCGGTGCACGTCCTGATCAGTAATCTGCCGGTTCACCCAGGCGGGGCCGGCGAGATAGCCGCCGAAGACATCGACGGAGGCCCAGTCGGCGAGGCCCTGGCCGAGGCACTCGATGGTGGCGGCGTCCAGGGTTCTGAGGGTGGGGCGGTGGTAGTGGACGACTTCGTAGGCCCAGATTCGCAGGTCGAGGTCGATCAGGCGCTCGGCCAGCTCGAGCACCTGCTCCGGTTGGGCGGAAGAGACTCTTCTTGAGAATTCACGGCGGATGGGCCGGACGCGGGGCACCCTGGGTGACGCCAGGGCGTCGACCCGGGAGCGGAACTCCCGGGTGAGGGACTCGGTGTCAAAGGTCTCCATCGTTGATTCCCGTGATCGCCCCAGGCGAATTCAGCGATCCGTCCAAGGATCGATCACGTCGATGCCGCTTCCCTCGAAGCCGACGACGTCCCTGGTTGCCACTGAAGCTCCCCGGCACCGAGCTATGGCCGCGATCTGGCAGTGGGCGTGGTTGATCGGGCGCCCGGCAGCGCGTCGGGCGGCGGCTATCGCGGCGTAGGCGTGGGCCGCCGCGCGGTCAAAGGGCAGGATGCGGCCGGCGAAGTCTTCCGAGAGCATTCCTTCAATCTGGTCCTGCAATAGGGTTCGCCGATTACCGGATGGGAGGATTTCCACGCCGTAGCGCAACTCGCCTTCGCTAACGGTGGAGAGGTACAACCGTGGCACCGACTGTGCGGCAACCCAATGCATGACGCGGGAACTGGGATTGGGACGCATCAACTCCGAGACGACGTTGGTGTCCAGGACGATCATCGCGGCCGTGTCAGTCGAATCGAGGCGGCTTGCGCATGGGTGAGCGAGGCGGCAGGTCCAGTTCGACGCCGCCCAACGGCGCGAACCGGGCGCGGATCGCGCTTGCCAGATTCTCCGGCGCCGCGGGCTGGTTGTTGAGCGCCGTTCGAAGGATGTCGCGGACTTCCTCCTCCATGGACCGCCCGTTCTCAGCCGCCCGGATGCGCAAGCGGTGTTTCAGCCCTTCGTCGAGGTTGCGCACGATGATGCTGGCCATGACAGAGCCTTCGCCAGAAACGTCATACAGTGATAGCAATGATATCACCGCGTTTCCGCAACCGAGCATTTGGGGCGTTCGTCCGCCTCCGGCCTTCAAGCGTCTGACCTGAGAGGCCCGACCTCGAGACCTCGAGGCCGGGCATGTGCCTCGCGATGGACGCGGCGAGGTTCCTGGTCAGCCTTACACGTCGGGCCCATCCGGGTAGAACATGCAGGTTTTGCTGATGGGATCGTAGTGCGTTTGGCCGTCCGCACAGTTGCCAACCCCGGGCGCCACCAGCTGGTGGTCCGCGGCATAGTCGACTCCCGGGATCACACGCCTGGCTTTGAACCACTGGCGGGTTTCCGCATTGCAGAAAATCCACGCGCCGTCCTGGATGACCTCCTCCGTGGTTATGTTTGGCCGAGTCTGGCCGTGGCAGGGACTTCGAGTGGCCACGTGCGCCATGTTGACTCCCGATTCGGGACGCTTTTCGCGCCCGCCGCCCGACTGGCCACTTGAGTCGTCATCGGCGTCCTGATCGTCGGTTGTCGTGGACTCGTCCGCCGGGTCGCCCGCCGATTCGCGCGGCTGCGTTCGGCAGTTGTGCTGCCAGGCCCAGGTGCGGACATGAAGATCGTCGTCGGTCCCCCAGACCCTGCTGAACAGGTCCTGCACGTCTTGTGGTTGATGATGCAGCCCCGTGCCATCCCAGGCCACGTCGGACCGAAAGTCATCAGGGGCCGGCTGATTGCAGTCATCGGCCGTGACGAGGCCGACGCTAAGCGCGATGGCCGTAAGGGCCGCGGCCAGCCCAACGGCAATTGTCCTGATCCATCTCACAGCGGGCTCCCCGAATCTGCGCTCCGGCTTCTGGGCGGGGCGCGTTTGTATGACGCCGCTTCCATTTCGACGTCAGCGGTGGACCAAGCCACGATGCAGATCTCGCGATTCGCGGCCCGCCCACTAGCCCGGGCTGGAGCCGCGGCCCGCCTGCGCGGGGCGCGGCCGGGGCATCGCAACCCTCACCCCAGACCCGGTGCCATCGTTTCGCCGGCGGTCCTTTTGAGACACGTCCGGCATTGCCGTTCGCAAACCCGACTGTGCATGATTTTACACGCTCCGCAGCCTGCGCCGCGCGTGCCTGCATCACCGGCAGCGCGCGCCAGACCTGGTGGCCGCCCCGGACTCGCACGGCCTCGCCAACCAAATGGCCGGCGTTAGATGTCGAGGCGGTCAGGCGGCTGGCGATGGCGCCGGGGAGTTCGATGGACACTGCGCGGTCGGCGACGCGGCCCTTATTCGGCTTTACACGTCAGGCCCATCCGGATACAGGATGCAGGTCCGGGCAATTGGGTCATAGTGCGTGAAGCCTGACGTACAGTGGCCAACCTCGGGCGCCACCAACTGATCGTCCGTGGCGTAGTCGATCGACGGTCTCGCGCGCTTGCGCAGGACCCATTCACCGGTGCTCTCATTGCAGAAATACCACTCGCCCGCAGCGATGAGCTCCCTCTGATCCGGATTTGGCCAGGATGAACTGCGGCAGGGGCCGCCCGTGGTCACATTCGCAAGGTTGACCCTCGATTCGGAAAGCGACTGCCGCTGGGGGCCGGCCAGGCTGCCCAAGGCTCCAGCGGCGTCCTGATCGTCGCTTATCGAGGACCCGTGCGCCGGGTCGCCCGCCGCTTCGCGCGGCTGCGTTCGGCAGTTGTGCTGCCAGGCCCAGGTGCGGACATGAAGATCGTCGTCGGTCCCCCAGACCCTGCTGAACAGGTCCTGCACGTCTTGTGGTTGATGATGCAGCCCCGTTCCATCCCAGGCCACGTCGGACCGAAAGTCATCAGGGGCCGGCTGATTGCAGTCATCGGCCGTGACGAGGCCGACGCTGAGCGCGATGGCCGTGAGGGCCACGGCCAGTCCGACGGCAATTGTTCTGATCCATCTCACAGCGGGCTCTCCGATTCTGCGCTCCGGCTTGCGCGCGGGGCGCGCTTGTATGACGCCGCTTCCATTTCGACGTCAGCGGTGGACCAAGCCACGATGCAGATCTCGCGATTCGCGGCCCGCCCACTAGCCCGGGCTGGAGCCGCGGCCCGCCTGCGCGGGGCGCTGCCGGGGCATCGCAACCCTCACCCCAGGCCCGTGACCATCATTTGCCGGCGGTCCTTTTGCGACCCGTCCGGCATTGCCGTTCGCAAACCCGACTGTAAATAATTCTACAGGATCCGCAGGTTGCGCGGCACGTTACTAAGTCAAGGGCATCCCGCGACTGGCCCGGCGGCCATTACGGCCTCGCGCTGACTCTCAAACTGAAGGGCCGCCGTCAGATGTCAAGGCCCGTGATGCGGCTGGCGATGGAGCCGGGGAGTTCGATGGACATGCCGCCGTCGACGACGAGGGATTCGCCGGTGACGAAGCCGGCGAGGTCGGAGACGAGGAAGAGGACGGCGTTGGCGATGTCCTGGGCGTCGCCGCGGCGGCGGACGGGGTTCTGGAGGGCCTGACGGGCGTCGAGCTCGGGAGTGGGATCAAGGGCGGCGGCTTCGTATTTGACGTCGGTCATGATGCCGCCGGGCAAGATGCTGTTGGCGCGGATGCCGTGTTCGCCATAGGCGACGGCGACGTTGCGCATGAGGGCGTTGATGGCGGCCTTGGCGGCTTCGTAGGGGCCCTCAATGGAGTTGACCTGGATGGCGTGGGCAGACGAGATGCCGACGATGGAGCCGCCGCCGCCGGCGATCATGTGGGGTATGGCGAGCTTGCAGGCCATGAAGTGGGACTTGATGAGCACGTCCTGGCTGCGGTCCCAGTCGGCCTCGGTGACGTCCACGAGCTTGTCGTGGGGGTGCCAGCGGGCGTTGTTGACGAGGGCGTAGACGCCGCCGAAGCGGTGGAGGGCGGTTTGGACCATTTCTTCGCAGCCGGCCATCGTGCCGACGTCGGCGTGGACGTAGGCGGCGCGGCCGCCGGCGGCTGTGATCTCAGACGCAACGCGCTGGCCGCGGTCGTCGTTGAGGTCGGCGAGGACGACGGGCATGCCGTGGCTAGCAAGGGTAACGGCGGTGCTGCAGCCGATGCCCTGGGCGGCGCCGGTGACGATGGCGACGCGGTCTTTGAGTTCAGCGAAGGGGGGCACGGCGCGCCTCCTGCATCAGGTCTGAAGCGGCCTGAGAGTTTACGGGGCGGGGTGGGGGGCGTTAGGTTCACGGGCTGGAGGGAGCAGGAAGTGACGCCCCGATGACCTCAGACCGCATGCAGTGCCTTATCTGTCCCGGCGATCGGACGGTGGAGTTGACGACGAAGCCGGTTTCGGAGCCGGGGCCGGACGACGTGCGGATTCGAATCATGGGGTCGGCGATTTGCGGGAGCGACCTGCATAAGTACCGGCAGCCCCAGGCCGAACGGGACGAGCACGGTTACAGCAAGCTGACGCTGGGGCACGAAGGGGCCGGGGTGGTGGACGCGGTGGGTCCCGGGGTTACGCATCCGGCGGTGGGTGACCGGGTGGTGATTTATCACCTGATCGGCTGCGGGCACTGCGAGCACTGCCGGCGCGGGGAGCCGGGGTTCTGTCGCGACATGCAGGGGTTCAACTGGGTGCGCGACGGGGTGAACGCCGACTACGTGGTGGTGCCGGCGCGCAGCACGCTGCCGCTGCCGGACGACTTTGACTATGAGGACGGCGCGCTGCTGGCGTGCAACCTGGGCACGGCGTTCGGAGCGGTGCGCAAGGCGAAGGCGTCGGGCGACATGACGCTGGCGGTGAGTGGGTTGGGCCCGGTGGGGCTCTACACGGTGATGTTTGCGCGGGCGATGGGGGCCTCGGTGCTGGGGATCGACGTACAGCCGAGCCGGATCGAGATGGCGGAGCAGCTGGGGATCGACGCGACGTGCAATGCGGCGGAGACCGACCCGGTGGAGGCCATGCGGGAGTTCGGGGGCGGCGATGGCGTGCACGCGGCCATCGACACGTCAGGCTTTACGCCGGCGCGCACGGCGGCGCTGGAAGGGCTGCGGCCACACGGCATCTTCGTAGAAGTGGGGATCGGCGAGGAGACCGTCTACAAGCTGAGCGCCCCGCTGAACGCGCGCGAGATCACGCTGACGGGTTCGTGGATCTTCAAGCTGTACGAGTGGGAAGACCTGCTGGACTTCCTGCGGCGTCACAAGCTGCCGGTGAAGGACGTGATCGCGAAGCGGATTCGGATCGGCGAGGCGATAGAGGCCTTCAGGCTGGCGGACTCGGCGACGACCGGCAAGATCATGATCGATTGGACCTGAGCCAGGCATGAGCGCCCAGCGACCGCACGTGCTGCTGCTGGTGACGGACCAGCAGCGCGGCGATTGCCTGGGGATCGAGGACCATCCGGTGTTGCAGACGCCGGTAATGGACGAGATCGGGGCGACGGGGGCGAGGTTCCGTCGCGCCTACGCGGAGTGTCCGCAGTGCATTCCCGCGCGGCGGACGCTGATGTCGGGCCAGGATCCGGCCACGCACGGGATGCTGCAAAACCACCCGGATACCGCGTGGGACCCGCCGGCGACGCTGGCGGGCGAGCTGCGGTCAGCCGGATACGAGACGTGGCTGAGCGGCAAGCTGCACCTGGCGCCGAAGCGGAAGCGCTACGGGTTTGACCGGATGTCGCTGGCGGACAGCACGCGGGGCGGCGGGAACGATTACCTGGACTGGCTGCACGGGGAGATCCCGCTCAATCGCTGGGCGATGGCGCACGGGGCGACGCCGAACGGGTGGATCGGGCGCCCGAGCTACCTGCCGGAGGAGCGGACGCACGCGTTCTGGTGCGTGTCCGAGGCCATCAACTTCCTGCAGCGGCGGGATGCGAGCGCGCCGTTCTTTCTGAAGGTGTCGTTCATTGATCCGCATCCGCCGTTTACGCCGCCGCGGTTCTACTACGACCGGTACCACTGGCGGGACCTGCCGAACCCGGTGATCGGGGATTGGGCGGACCCGGTGGAGGCGCCGACGCGGGGGATCGACATCGAGATGCAGGAGGCGCGCTCGCAGGGGCTGGAGCTGGACGCACGGGTGATGCACGCCTGCCGGGCGGGGTATTACGGGCTGATCAACCACGTGGACATGCAGATCAGCCGGCTGTTGCAGTACATGAACGACATGCAACTGCTGGACGACACGCTGGTGGTGTTCGTGTCGGACCACGGCGAGATGCTTGGGGATCACCGGCTGTTTCACAAGTCGTGGCCGTACGAGGCGGCGGCGCGGGTGCCGCTGCTGGTGTTGGGCCCGCCCTCGGGGGACTATCCGACGCACGTGGTCCGCGACGAGCCGGTGGGCCTGCAGGACGTGATGCCGACGATCCTGGACGGGGTGGGGCTGGAGGTTCCGGAGTCGGTGACGGGTCGGAGCCTGATGCCGTTCGTACGCGGGGAGACGCCAAGCTGGCGGGAGACGCTGCACGGGGAGCACTCGGGCGGGAAAAACCGGCCGGAGACGGCGTGGCACTTCATCACGGACGGCCGCACCAAGTACATCTGGTACAGCCAGTCGGGTCGGGAGCAGCTTTTTGATATTGCCGAGGATCCGGATGAGACGCGGGACCTGGCGGGGACGGCGGACCTGAGACCGTGGCGGGAGCGGCTGATCGAGCGGCTGAGGGACCGCCCGGAGGGATTTACGGACGGATCGCGGCTGATTGCGGGGCGGCCGCATGGGCCGATGGTGCCGGGGACGCCGCGGGAGGGGAATGCGGCGGGGGTGTATGGAGCGGCGGTTTAGCTAGCGACTTTCGGACGGGCAGACCGTCGTACTCGGTCTCTCGCCTAGGCTCGACTCCACTCGGCGTGGACGGTGCAAGCGGAGAGTTGGACCCGCCTGACTGTGATCTTTGCGTCTGACCTATCGACGGCAACAACCGCCACCGCATTGCCTTCGGCTTGGCACTCAATAAGCGGTGCGTCCCGCGAGAAAACGTCCAAACGTGCGGTCTGGACTGAGTCGAAGATGCTGGCCGGGACTTCGACGAGTTGGTAGAGGCTTGGCACTTCGTGAGGCCCCTCTCGGAACGCTCGCAGCATGACGATGTGCGTGACCGCCGCCTGGTATTGCCGAAATAACTCCTGTGTGAGGTTGCGACGGTCTCGAGCCGTACGCGCGTCCTGTATCCAGGCAGCTTCGGTGAGTTTCGAAATGTGCAGTGACGTCTTCGAGAGATTCCGCGCGGCCGTCGACTTGAGGGAAAGCCGCCGTTCGGGTTCGGCGCCCGGCTGCACGGTCAAGTCAACGAACCGCTGAGTCTTGGATCCTGGAGGGTCGATCAGCCAATCGAGGTGGTCGCAAGCGTTCCTGAAAACGGTTTCGAACGCGGACAGACCCAGAGGTTCAGTTGTGGCGCTGTGGTGGACCGACAGGGCGAGGCCGAAGTACTCGATCCACTCCTCGGATCCCGTAAGCCATGTGCCCTGCTGCTTGATCTCGGCGCTGGGCGGATTGGCCAGAGAATCCATGACCCTGGCAACGAACTCGATCTTGACTGGTGAAAAAGTGTCGAGTTTCGCCTTGAGTTCTGCGAGGGTCACTACCCACGCATCCGTCGCTCGATCAGATCCACGAAACCCGGCTTGATCTCGATGCCTACCCAGGCGCATTCGAGCTCGCGGGCGGCAAGGAGCGTCGTGCCCGACCCGGCATACGGATCCAGCACAACGCTGTTGCGCCTGCTGGTGATCGACAGGCAGCGACGCGCCAGGGACATCGGCATCATGGCCGGGTGATCGTCGGCACTGCCGTTTGTTCGCCGAAGCGGCTCCGTAGGGATGTCCCAGACTGTCCGAAGGCGACGGTCATGCGGGCCTTTGACGGCTTCCTGGTCGTAGTAGTAGTCCTGCTGCTTCGACAGCAGAAACAGCGTTTCGTGCGCCTTGGTCGGGCGATCGCCCACCGATTCCGGATGCGCATTCGGCTTGTGCCAGATCACCTCGCTTCGGAGCCACCACCCCGCGTCCTGAAGCGCGAAGGCCAGACGCCAAGGAACGCCGATCAGGTCCTTTGGCTTCAAGCCCTCGGGGGTGGGCGGACGCACGCTCATCGCGCGGGCGCTGTTCTTTCGATCGGGAGCGCGGTACCCGCGATTGCCGGACGTGTATGAATCGCCGACATTCAGCCATACCGTCCCGTCGGATCGCAGAACCCGGCGGATCTGCTCAAAGACAGCCACAACGGCGTCCAGATAGGCGTCGAGGCTTTCGTCACGGCCGATCTGGTCCTCGACCTCGTAGTCTCTGAGTGACCAGTAGGGCGGCGAGGTCAAGACGGTCTGCACCGACTCATCAGGTAGTAAGGCCAGCCCTGCGTGGGCGTCCCCGCAGAACAATAGTGGTCGGCTGATGGCTTCAAAGGGCGCGCGGCTCAGATCGTCAACGCGGAGGTATGGCTGCCACGAACCGACTTCGGCTCTTGAGCGCGCGACTGGCGGAAAGAGCGTGCGTTGGTGGGCGGGTGTCTGCACAACCTTGCCGTGCACGCTATGCCCTGCTGCGGTCGCTACAGAACAGCCGATTCCCGAGAATGCCAATCGTCCCCATGAGCAACGACTAGCTTCAGTGTCGCGCCTTGATCCCGATCCTGGCTAGCGGAAGAAGCGGAGGATGATGTTGATGAGGATGGTGAGGATGAGGCTGAGGATGAGCATGGAGGCGAGGGGGAAGAAGAAGGAGAAGCGTTCGCGTTCAACGGCGATGTCGCCGGGGAGGCGGCCGAAGAAGGGGATCTGACCGAGGAGGACGAGGAGGACGCCGGCGGCGAGGATCAGGCCGCCCGCGATGATGAGGAGGCGGCCGAGGCCGCCGACGTTGAAGCCGCCGTCCATGCGCCCATGGTAAGGCTCCGCCAGTTATGGCCCAGGGGCGGCATGTGAAACGATGCGCGCGATCGGGCGTACCGGAATGGACACGGACGATGCGGGCTGAACCAGGGGCAAGCAAGCTGACCGACGTGGCGGTGATCGGGGGGACGCCCGGCGGGATCGCGGCCGCCATCGCGGCGGCGCGCGCGGGGCTGGACGTGGTGCTGGTGGAGCCGTCGCGGCACCTGGGCGGGCTGATGACGAGCGGGCTGGGGGCGACGGACATCCGGCCGAACGAATCGGTGGGCGGGATCTTCCGGCGGTTCGTGGGGATGGTGCGGGAGCACTACACGTCGACGTACGGGGAGGACTCCGAGCAGGTTCGCGACTGCAATGGGGGCTACCGGTTCGAGCCCTCGGTTGCGGAGCGGCTGCTGGAGGCGCTGGTTGGGGAACAGGAGCGGCTGGAAGTGTGGCAGGGATGGCGGCTGGCCTGGGAGGGCGGAGCGTCAATGCCGGAGGGCGGGCGCTGGCTGGTGGAGACGGAGCCGGGGGCGGACGTGTCGCGTATTGACGAGACGCCGGAGCGGCGTGTCACGGCGGTGAGGCTGGCGGCGGTGGACGAGCGGGGAACGGCGACGGGCGAGCAGGTACGGCTGGAGGCGCGGGTGTTCGTGGACGCGACTTACGAGGGCGACGTTGCGCTGGGGGCAGGGGCGGCGTACCGGATCGGGCGCGAGGGGCGGGCGGAGCTGGGCGAGTCGCACGCCGGGGTGGTGTACCAGGACTTTCACGACCGGAGGACGTATCCGGGGTCCACGGGGGCGGCGGACCGGCGGATCCAGGCGTACAACTACCGGCTGTGCCTGACGGACGATCCGGCGAACAGGCGCGACGTGGAGCGGCCGGACAGCTATGACCGCAGCGTGTACGCCCCGCTGGTTGACGACGTTCGGAGCGGGCGGATGCCGGGGTTCTGGGGTCCGCGGGGCGGGACGGCGGTGCTGAACTTCGTGCCGATGCCGAACCGGAAGTCGGACGCGAACAACCACCACTTTTGCTTCACGTCCAGTGACTGGGCCGAGGCGAACTTCGACTATCCGGAGGCCGGGCCGAAACGCCGGCTGGAGATCGCAGCAGCGCATCGGGCATATACCGAGGGGCTGGTGTGGTTTTGCCAGAACGACAAGGAAGTGCCGGCGGACTATCGGAAAGCGGCGCGGGAGTGGGGGCTGGCGGCAGACGAGTTCCAGGACAACGGCGGGTTTCCGCGGCAGATGTACGTGCGGGAAGGCTGCCGCATCCTGGGCGGCTACGTGTTCAGCGCCAGCGACGCGCTGCTGGACAGTTCGGGCGGTCGCTCGCCCACGCACTGGGATAGCGTGGCGTCGGGCGGTTACCAGATCGACTCGCACGCGACGCGAAAGCGGGAGGACCTGGGGCTAGGGGAACCGGCCGACGGCGAGGCCCCGGATGGGCGGCAGGTGGCGCTGGAGGGGTTTATCGGGCTGCACGAGGAGACCGTGCCGTACCAGATTCCGTACCGGGTGATGGTGCCGGAGGGGATCGACGGGTTGCTGGTGCCGGTGGCGGTGTCGGCCAGCCACCTGGGGTACGGGACGATCCGCATGGAGCCGGTGTGGATGGCGCTGGGCGAAGCGGCCGGGACGGCGGCGGCGCTGGCGCTGGCGCGTGGTGTGCGGGTTCGGGACGTGCCGCGCGGGGCGTTGCAGCGGGCGCTGTTGGACGGCAGGCAGGTGATTACGTACTTCGAGGATGTGGTGCCGGCCGGGTTTGCGGGATACGAACAGCAGGCGCGGGGCCTGTCGGAGGCGGCGCAGTTCTGGGGAGCACGGGGGTTCTTTAGGCGCTACGCCGCGCGGTCGGACGAACCGCTGACCCAGGGCGAGGCTCAGCGGTGGGCATGGCTGGCGCGGCGGGCGGTGGACCCGTGGCGTCCCGTCGAGGTGGACTCGGGGTTATTCAACGATCAGGCGGCTTGTAGTTGGTCGGGGTTCACGGACATCGTGCGCAGTTGGATGGCCGATCCGTCGCCGCTACGGATGTCGATGGGCGGGTTGCCGGACGTGCCGACGCCCGCGCAGCCGGAGGCGACGATCAGCCGCGGCGACGCCTGCCGGCTGATTGACCGGCTGTTCGGCGACCTGGCCTAATCGCCGAGGTCAGGCTGACGCCTAGAAGCCGATGTTTCTGAGGATGCGGCGGAAGAAGCCGATGTGTTCGCCTTCGCGGAAGGTGAGAACGTGGACGTCGCTGCCGGACCAGACGGCCTGGGCGCTGTGTGCTTCCAGGTACTTGGGGTTCCGGGGGTCCTCGCGAATCTGCACCATCTGCGAGGCGCCGGGACGCACGTTGAACTCGAGCTCACTGCCGACCAGGTCGTCAACCGGGACGGTGAACAACTCAGCGGCAGCGGGGTTGGCGAACAGAACCTTGCGGGTGGAGTCGGCCACGATGACGCCGTCGGGCTGATTCATGACGATGTCAGCGAAGCCGGGCTCTTCGGCGACGAGGGTGCGGATGCGTTCCTCGGCGGTGGCGGCGCGGCGCTGGCGCTCGATGGAATAGCGGATGGTGCGGCGCAGCCGTTCCTCCTCGAATTCGCCCTTGACCAGGTAGTCCTGGGCGCCCTGGCCGACGGCGGCGGTTGCCACGGCTTCGTCGCCAAGACCGGAGAGGATGACGATGGGAACGCCACCGGCGCCTTCCTGGGCAGCGGTGAATGTATCGAGGCCCTGGGTTTCGCCGAGGCCGAGGTCCAGCAGGATGACGGATGGAGCGAAGTCGCCGATGGCCCCGAGTCCGTCCGGAAGATTGGCGAAGCTCTGGACTTCGTATTGCACGTCCCCGGTTGGGACGAGCATTTCTTCGAGCAACCGAACGTCGCCGGGGTTGTCCTCGATGACCAGAATGCGGAGCGTTTGCGCGGCCATTTTTCCCCTCCCAGCGGGCACCGCGTCGTCGCGGCGGCGGTCGTTCACATTCGAAGTGTGTCCAAACTGTAACAATTGCGGCGGTGATCCCGTGCGACTGGAGGCACTGGGCTTCAGAAATGCAGACGCCAAACCGAACCCGCCGGGCCGGGCACCGTGGCTGATGTAGGCCATCCGAGCGGCGATACGACCGACCGCACGCGGATCGAGGTCGAATTCGCGCCGCTGCTGGCTCAGATCGGGCGGATCATGACGTCGGCGGAGGACATCGACGAGGTCTACGACCGCTTTACCGAGGCCGTGACGTCGGTTATTTCGGCCGACCGGCTGTCGGTCGTGGTCATCGATAGCGACGCCTGGCAGTCCAAGGCCCGCTACTACGCCGGGATCGACGTGCCGCTGGCCACCCTGGACGCCTGGCGGCCACTGGACGGGCAGGTGATCGAGACGGTCGTGCGGAGCCAGCAGCCACAGATCGTGGACGAGAGCAATGTCGCCGTGGTCCTGGCGCAGTCGCCGCGTCTGCAGGACGGCATCGCGGCCGGCCTTCGGACCTGGATGGACGTTCCGGTGATCCTGGAACAAATGGTGGTCGCGGTGATGCGATTCATGTCGCGCACGCCGAACGCCTACGACGCGCGCGATGAGGCGCTGGCGGTGCTGATTGCCGCGCAGATCGCGGGGGCCGTGGCGAACGCGCAGTCGATCGAGTCGCTGCTGGCCACGCAGGCCGAGCTGGCGCGGTCGAATGCCGAGCTGGAGCAGTTTGCCTACGTGGCCTCGCACGACCTGCAGGAGCCGCTGCGCATGGTGGCCAGCTACGTGGGGCTGCTGGAGCGGCGCTATCGAGGCCGTCTGGATTCGGACGCGGACGACTTCATCGAGTTTGCGGTGGACGGGGCGCGCCGCATGCAGGCGCTGCTGAGCGGGCTGCTGGATCTCTCGCGCGTCGGCACCCGCGGGCGCGAGCTTGAGCCCACCGAGAGCGAAGCTGTATTGCGGGACGCGCTGATCAATCTGGAGCAGGCGATTGCCGACGCCGGCGCGGAGGTTTCGCGCGAGCCCCTGCCGTCGGTCCTGGGTGACCGGATCCAGCTGACCCAACTGTTTCAGAACCTTGTCAGCAACGCGGTCAAGTTCAATACAAGCGGCAAGCCTCGGGTGGCCGTGACGGCGAACCGGGCGGGTGCGCTGTGGGAGTTCGCGGTTGCCGACAACGGCATCGGCATCGATCCCGCGCACTTCGACCGGATTTTTCAAGTATTCCAGCGACTGCACACACGGGACGTCTATGAGGGCACGGGAATCGGGCTCTCGGTCTGCCGCAAGATCGTGGAGAGACACGGCGGCACGATCTGGCCCGAGTCGGCCAAGGGCGAGGGCACGACGTTTCGGTTTACCCTAAGGGCGGTGGAGGCGGTGGGCGGCACGAGCTGAGCCGCGCCCGTGGAACCCGCGCGCGCAGCAGGACATGCGCCAGGATGCTGGGCGACGTCCCAGGCGAAAGGAGGCCGGCCATGGCCCAGGCCAGCGGCGCCCCGATAGAGATTCTGCTGGTGGAGGACAACCCCGGCGACGTGCGCCTGACGCAAGAGGCGGTGCGCGAGGCCAAGATCCGCAACACGCTCAACGTGGTCAATGACGGAGAGCAGGCGATCGCCTACGTGCGCCGACAGGGCGAGTTCGCCGACCGGCCGCGACCCGACCTGATCCTGCTGGACCTGAACCTGCCCCGGAAGGACGGGCGCGAGGTGTTGCAGGATCTGAAGTGCGACCCCGACCTGCACCGGATTCCGGTGGTGGTGCTGACCAGCTCGGAGGCCGAGCAGGACATCCTGCGCACGTACGACCTGTATGCCAACGCCTACGTGACGAAGCCGGTGGACCTGGAGCAGTTCATGCACGTGGTGTCGTCTATCCAGGACTTTTGGCTGAACATTGTGAAGCTGCCGCCGGAGTAGGACAGCGAAGATTCAGCGCCGGCCGAGGTGAGCGAGCAAGCACCGGCCAGCGGCGTTTACGACGCCCTGGAACTGCCGAGCGGGACGTGGCGTCCTTACACGGCGATCCAGATGGTGATGACGGTGGACGGGGCGATCAAGGGACCAACGGACGCGTACTGGCCGATCAGCCTGGACGCCGACCAGCACACCTTTCGGCGGTTTCGCATCCACTTCGACGCGGTGCTGCATGGAGCGCGCACGCTGGGGATGCGGATCGACCGCTACATGTGGAGCGCCGAGCTGCAGCATGAGCGGCAACAACGCGGACTTCACGATCCGCCGCTGTTCATCGTGGTGTCGAACTCGGGGCAAATTGATCCGAACGACCAGGTGTTTCAGCGCCGCAGCTACCCGATTGCACCGCTGATGGTCGTACCGGAGGTCGCTGAGGTCGCGGCCGGTCTACCGGAGGTGGCGGAGGTCTTAAGGATTGGCAAAGAGCGCGTCGATCTCGACGGCCTCATGCGCCACTTGGCGTCCGAACGCGGGGTTCGGCGGCTCGTCTGCGAGGGCGGCGCGATCCTGAACTTCCACATGCTGGCGGCTGGGCTGGTGGACGAGTTTTTCATTACGGTCACGCCCTCGGTCATCGGTGAGCCGAGACCGAGAACGGCGGTGGAGGGTCCAGCCGCCCTGCCGAACGATCAGCTGCTGGAACTCGAACTCATGAGCACAATTGCGCGGGACGGCGAAGTGTTTCTGCGGTATCGCGTGCGGGGTGCAAGCCCGCTCGCGTAAGCGCCGACTTCGGGTAGCGTTCATGGGCAGACCAGGACCACCGCTTCGCCATTGGGCAGGCCTCCTGACACACAGCGAAGACGGGAGCGGTGCCAGCGAGGTCGAAGTGCAGCGAGTCCGGTGTCAATGGGGAAGGAGGCACTGGTGAAGCCACGGGGTATCGATTTCTTCGTATACGGCGTCCGCGACCTCGCCAGGAGCGTGGACTTCTACGAGCAGATTCTGGGACTCACACTCCAATCGCGGGATGGATCCGGCTGGGTCGAATTTGCGGTTGGCGACACGCCAACGGTCATCGCGCTGCGACTCGATACGGAAGGCGGGATGGCGGATGCTCCTGTCCAGAGCGGGGCGATAGCTATCGCCGTCGATGATGTCGGACAAGCCGTTGACGAACTTCGTCAACAGGGTGTGGAGATTGCCCTTGAGCCTGGCGAACAGGCGTCGTGCCACGCCGCCGGCATATCCGACCCCGACGGCAACCTGATCCTCCTCCACAGCCGCAAGGACGGGACTGCAGGCTAGAAACAAGGGCGTGGACTGACCGCGGAGCACGCGCGCCAACCCGGCTCGACTACCATACGCGCACCGCCAGCCGCGCAGGAGATTTGGACATGGCCACGGTCGCACTGATAACCGAGGAGGGCGCCGCCCACCAGCAGCCGTATCGCGACGCGATTCGCGACCTCGACGTTATCGAGCAGGCGGAGCTGATGGATCCCGGCGGGACGACGTTTGGAGACTCCGTCGCGACGGTTGGCGCCAAGGCGGGCGGCACGCACACGACGGTGGACTCGCTGCTGGCGGCCGGGAAGCCGGACATGGCCATCGTGACCATGATCGCGGCGCACGCCCCCGACGTGATTCGGCCGCTGCTGGAAGCCGGCGTGCACGTGATGGCCGAGAAGCCAGCCTGTACAAATGTGGGGCAGTTCGAGGAACTGGCGGGGCTGGCGGACGCGAACGGCGCGCACCTGATGTTGGCGCTGGCCAATCGCAATAGCCCCAGCGTTGCAGACGCCCGACGCATCATCCAGAGCGACGGCATTGGCGACCTGTATGCCGTTCGCGCGGTGCAAGTGGACGACCAGACGCGTATTCAGCGGCGGCTTGGCGATCCGGACTGGACGTTTCAGAAGAAGCTGGCCGGCGGAGGACACCTGAGCTGGCTGGGTATCCACCGGCTGGACATGCTGAGCTACCTGGTGGGCGAGGACATCGCCGAGGTATCCGCCATGACGGCGGTGGCGGGCGGGGCGCCGATCGACGTGGAGGACCTGGGCATCGTCACCTTCAAGTTCGCCGGCGGCGCGCTGGGGGTGCTGTTCAGCGGCTACCTGATGGACCAGAAGGGGCACAACGGGTTCACCGTCTATGGCTCGGAAGGCTGGGTACGCGCGCACGAGGGCGAGGCGGACGCGCTGGAGTGGCGTTCCATCTCGTCGGCCATGGCGGGGTCCAATGACCGGCGCTTCGAGTACGACGGTCGCGGCGGCGGATACACCCCGTGGGTCGACTGCACGGTGCGAGCCTGCCTGGGCGAGATCGACCCGCCGATCACGGCCGAGGACGGCCTGAAGGTGCTGCGGGTCGTGCACGCCGCCTACGCGTCGGCGGAATCGGGGAGCCGCGTAACGCTGTAGCCGGCGACCGCCAGGCCGCAGCCTTCGTTTTGGAAGGCGGTATGCATACCGCCCGTTCGACTAAATCTCGGCCTGCCAGACGGCGAGCGGGTTTGCGCGGGTTTGCATGGGGAACGGTACCCGGGCTCCGGTGCGGTGGCCTTCCAGAATCGCCATTACCATCTCGAGCGCCGCCGTGGCCTGGCGGGCGCTGGAGACCGGTTCGCCACCGTTTTCGATGCAGTCAATCACATCGATCGCCGCGTGGCGGTTGAGCGCATCAAGCAGCTGGGCCTCGGTTGCCAGTCGTCCATCCGGGTATGCCAGCGGGGACGCGTCGATACGTTCCCAAGCGCGCGAAGGGTCGCCGGGGAGGTTCGCCGGTGCGGGGTAGAGGAAGATTGATCGGCCACCGTCGCGGACTGAGATGCCGCCGTCGTCGCCCCATAGCTCGTAGCCGAACCACGGGGCCGGACCGCCAGCCGGGCGCGTGTACGTGTCGAAGCGGGCGATGGCTCCGGATTCGAAGGCGAAATAGCCCGTGAGCGCGTCGCCGGCCATCTGGCCGAGACCTTCGGGGCCGTCATAGATGTCGTCGACCGTGACATCACGTCCATTGACCTGCATGTGGCCGGTGGCCCAGATCACGTCGTCGCCCGCGATATAGCGGAGCGCATCGAGCACGTGGGTGCCGAGCACACGCAGATCGTGGGTTCCGCCTCGCTGGTCGCACTTGCCGATGCCGTGCATGTAGCGGAGGGTCCCGATGGCGCCCGACTGCACCAGTTCGGCTACGCGGCGGGTGCCGGGTCGATAGCGGTTCTGGTGGGCGACGGCGATCCTGGTGCCGGCGGCGTCCGCAGCCTCCACCACGGCGTCGGCTTCGTCGAGGCTGGCGGTGATGGGTTTCTCGATGTAGACGCCCCGGGCGCCCGACTCAATGACATCCAGCAGCCAGCGTCCGTGGTGTTTGAAGTGATGAGGGCAAATCGCTACCAGATCCGGCGTCTCGGCGGCGAGCATGTCGCGGTAGTCGTCGTATTGCCTGGGGTTGCCGATTTCGGCCGCGCGCTCGGCTCGAGGTTCGGCAACGGGATCGGCCAGCGCCGTGAGTTCGACATTCGGAATCTCGTAGAACGCCTTGTGGATGGCGTGGCCGTAGGCGCGTTCGAGCGTGGAATCGGCAATGGCGACGGCGCGGTAAGCAGGCATGGCGGACTCCGACGAGACGCACGGTTGATGCCTGCATGATGCCTGAGCGTAGGAAAACACGACGTGGCGCCTGTCCAGGCCGCGCGGCGACGTAAGATCAGGCATTCCCCTGTCCCGCTCAGGACGGTTGCGCTTGGCTCGCGTCGCGCTTATTCCGACATCGCCCGAAACGGTGCTCAAGGACGTGGCCAAGGCCATGGACGAGGCCGGCTACCAGGCAGCGCTGGATCGCCGAGCGGAGACGGCGCTAAAGATCAATATTTCGTGGCACCACTGGTACCCGGCCTGCTCGACCGCGCCGTGGCAGCTGGACGGCGTGATCCGAAAGCTGCGAGCCGACGGCTTCGCCCCAGAGTCGCTGTTTGGCGCCCACAACCGAACGGTGGTAGTGGACGCTCACGTAGGCGAGCGCCAGAACAAGCATCTGCCGGTGGTGACGGCGCACGGACTGCGCAACATTCACCTGTACGAGGACGACGCCTGGGTTCGGTATGAGCCCAAAGGCCGCCTGCACACGCTGCATGAGGTCTACCCCGAGGGCGTACGGATTCCGAAGCGATTGATCGGTACCAACATCATTCACCTGCCGACGGTGAAGACGCACGTCTTCACCACGATTACCGGGGCAATGAAAAACGCATTCGGCGGGCTGCTGTTCGAGAAGCGGCACTACTGCCACGCGACGATCCACGAAACCCTGGTGGACCTGTTGATGATTCAGAAGGAAATCCACCCGGGCATATTTGCCGTGATGGACGGCACGTTTGTGGGCGAAGGGCCGGGGCCGCGCTGCATGCGAGTGCACGAGCGCAATCTGATGCTGGCAGGCGCCGACCAGGTGGCGCTGGACGCCACCAGCGCGCGACTGATGGGCCTGGATCCCTTTGAGATTCCATTTCTGCGCATGGCGCACGAGGACGGTCTGGGGACGGCGGACGCGCGCGAGATCGAGGTGGTTGGCGCCGACATCGACGAGGTGCGGTGGCAGGTGGCGGCCCGGCAGGACACATTCGCCAGCCGGGGCCAGAAGTTGATCTACTGGGGGCCGCTCAAGCGGCTTGAGAAGGTGCTGCTGCGGACGGTTATCGCGCCCTGGTCATACGCAGCATCGCGCCTCTATCACGACGTGTACTGGTACAACGTGGTTGGACGGGGGCGAGTTCGAAAAGCGCTGGGTGGACCGTGGGGCGAGCTGTTTCAGCAGTATCCAGCGGAAGCCGGGGAGGATTTGCCTGTTCCGGTTGAGGACTCGAGGGCAGCCGCGCGTTCCTGAGCGCAGCAACTCGCCATTCCTGAACCAGGCGAGGTGTCGGTCGTCGCAGACCGCATAGGACGTTCGATCACTCGGCTCGGGATACGCGGCGGACCACGCCGCCGGATTCCATTCGGGCAAGGGCTCGGGCCGACCAGTCCGTGCCCGTGGTCACGCTGGCAATCCACTCCAGATAGTCGCGAATGATTTCGCTGAGCGTTCGCGAGGGTCGCCAGCCGAGCGCCCAGAGGCGCGTGGTGTCGGACCAGACGTGGCGCGTATCTCCCAGGCGATAGCGACCGCTGACGTCCGGCTGGAGGTTGGCGCCCATGGCATCCGTGACCGCCCGGGCGTACTCCAGCACGGTTGTGACCTCGCCGCTGCCGACGTTGAAGGCCTGGCCGACCGCGTCGGGATGTTCGAGCGTCAGCTCGACGGCCGCGACCGCGTCGCGAATGTGTGTGTAGTCGCGCTTCTGTCGACCGTCCTCGAAGATCACCGGACGACGTCCATGGCGGAGGTGCCCGACGAAGGCGCGGAGCACTCCCGAATAGGCATTGGCAGGACTCTGGCGCGGCCCCTGGATGATGCTGAAGCGGAGGGCCGCGGTCGGAATGCCGTGACGAGCACCGATGGTTAGCGCGTAGGCCTCGCTGGCCAGCTTGGAGATTCCGTAGGCGTTGGTCGGGGCCGGGTGTTCTTCATGTGACGCCACTGGCTCAAGCGGCGCGCGGCACGAGACGCAGACCGGATCCCAGACGCCGCGGGCCAGCTGGTGCGGAGCGCGCGGCGGCGGAAACTGCCGTCCGTGGTCGGGACACCAATAGGCACCCTCGCCATAGACGGCCTGCGAACTGGCCACGACAACGCGTTTGACCGGCTGACGGCGCTCGACCAGCAACTCGTACAGGAGCGCGGTGCCGGCATCGTTGACGCGGGCGAATCGGCTGAAGTCGGCCTGATAGTCCTGATACGCGGCCAGATGCACCACGGCGTCGACGTCGTCCAGTGCCACCAGCCAATCGTCGCGTTGGGTCACGTCGCCTCGAATGCGCCGGACATCAGGCAAGTCGAACGGCCATGCGCGGTTGGGGTGCACGCGCGACGCGAGGTTGTCGAGAACGGCGACGGTGTGACCTCGATGACGCAGTGCGTCGACGACATGGGAGCCGATGAAACCAGCTCCGCCGGTTACGAGAACGTGCATGGGTTCAGAAACTCGATGGTGCGACGCGGCGCCTAACGGTGGATATTGAACACGACCCGGGCACCGGCGGGGTCGAAGGCCACGGGAAGTTCGCGTAACGGGAATAGCGCCTGGCGAACGTCGTCCTGGCGACGCGGGGTCACATAAAAGACCAGAAAACCGCCGCCGCCAGCGCCGGCGATTTTGCCGCCCAACGCCCCGGCGTTGCGGGCCTGGTCATAGAGCCTGTCGATAGCGGCGTCGGACACACCCTCGGCCAGCGCCTTCTTATGACGCCAAGCCGTGTCGAGCAACGCGCCAAACTCGTCTAGCCGGCCGGCCGAGAGCAGCTCATGGGCCTCAAGCGCACAGGCCTTGAGCCGGTCGAGGTCGACGCGGGACCGGACGATTCGCCGCTGTTGACGATCGAGGATTGTTGACGACGAGCGGGTACGTCCGGTGAAAAAGACCAGTAGCCGATCCTGGAGCCGGCGCGGGATATCCGGATCGGTCCGGATGTGTCGCACATCGACACGGTCATCGGAATGGAAGCCAATTGATCGCAGGCCGCCGAAGGCCGAGATGTACTGATCCTGCTTGCCCATCGGCCGGTCGAGGATTTCGAGTTCGATCCGGCAGGCCTGCTCCGCGAGCGTGCGCGCATCAACCAGGCGGCCGCAATAGGTGTGCAGGGCATGCAACAGACCTACGGTAACGGCGGCAGAAGAGCCAAGCCCGGTACCAGTGCTGGGAACATCGGCCAAGGTGGTGATCTCGACGCCGCGGCTTACGCCGGTAATTCGCATGGATTCGCGCACGAGGTCGTGCCGAATTGCGTCGACCGATTGGACGATTTCCTTGATGGAGTAGTTGATGTAGATATCGTCGTCGAAGCGCTCTTTGACGATGACGTAGACGCACTTATCGATGGCGGTGGTGAGTACCGCACCGCCGTCGATTCTGTAGTAGTCGGGAAAGTCAGTGCCGCCGCCGAAGAAGCTGAGACGCAGCGGCGTCTGGGTGACGATCATGGAAAGGGAACGAAGGCCGTGGCGTCCAGGGCCGAGATCGCGAGATCCGAAGGAATCCGCAAGCCGGCTGGAGGCACGATCAAGCGCGGCGCGACTGCGCGGCGGTGAGCACCGACGTCATGTGCACGGTGACGCTGTGGCAAACGGCGTGATGCAAGTCTTCGGCGATCTGGACGGACTCGCTTTCAACGGGGACCACAAGGTCGGCGCCCTCCGCCACGGCGGACGATGGCGGAGCCAGAGCCACGGTGCGCACGCCGCAGTCCGCGGCGGCCGCGACGGCGGCGACGAGGTTGGGCGACTCTCCGCTGGTACTGATGGCAATCAGCAGGTCGTTCGGGCGGGCGAGGTTGCGGAGTTGCTCGGCAAACACGTGCTCGTAAGCCGCGTCGTTGGCCCAGGCGGTGAGTAGGCCAACGCTTTCCGTGAGCGCCAACGCGCGGATACGTCGCGCGCCCGGCGCGCTGGCGGCCGTGGTCTTGGCGAGGTCAGTGGCGAAGTGCGACGCGGTGGCTGCGCTGCCCCCGTTGCCGACGATGAAAACCGTACGGTCGGCGCGCCACGCAGCCTCCACGGACGCAGCCAGGGGTTCGATAGCGGCGAGCCGGAGTGCGGAGAGTCGCCGACTTAGCGCGCGCAGGTGAGCGCCGATGAGGTCGGACATGCTTGTCAGGCGGCTGCAGCGCGTGGCTTCCAGGACCGCATCAGAGATTGACCGGGTTGTGGAAGCAGGAACGCACGCCGGTGTGACAGGTGGGACCGGCGGGGTTGACCTTTACCAGAAGGGCGTCGCAGTCGCAGTCGGCCACCAGATCGACCACGCAAAGGTAGTTGCCGGAGGTGGAACCCTTGTTCCAGAGTTCCCGGCGGCTGCGGCTGAAGAACCAGACCGTGCCGGAGTTCAGCGTGCGGGCAAAGGCCTCGCGGTTCATATAGCCAAGCATGAGGATGTCGCCGCTGGTCTCGTCCTGACAGATCGCCGGAACCAGACCGGCGGCGTCGTACTTCAGTTCGTGGCCGGCCGTCGTATCGGTAGCAGTTTCCATCCGTAGCGAATCCTGAGGCACGGGGCGGGGCGGGCGCTCGGCTAGTCAAACCAAGCATGGGGCGAAGGGCCATGATACGAGCGATCTGGACTGTGCCAGTCCGTCACCGACCGGGGGAGGGGGCTCAGTGCCGGCGCGAGACGTCAGACCAGGACATTACGGGGATTCTGCGCGACGCCGTTTACGCGGTATTCGAAGTGCAGGTGGGGGCCGGTGGTCCAACCCGTGAGACCGACATAGCCGATCACCTGACCGCGACTGACGAATTGTCCAGGCGAGACGGGCGGCGGGGACGTGTAGTCGTCCAGGTGGGCGTAGAGGGTTTCCTCGTTCTGATTGTGGGCGATGACCACGATCATCCCGTAGGAGGCCTGGCGGTTGCCGGGCACGACGTAGTCGGCCGCAAGCACGATGCCGTCGTTGGCGGCCACGATGGGCGCCAGCATGTCACCGGCAACGTCGATGCCGATGTGGGGGCACTGGCCCCAGGTACAGCCGCCGAACTCGGTGGTAATGAGGCCCCAGAGGGGCCAGGTGTAGACACCGGCGACCGACGTGCCCTGGGTCTGCGCGACCTGGCGTGCCAACTCGCGGGCCTGCTCCTGAGCTTGCTGGAGCTTCTTGATGCGTTCCAGCTGAGCGAGTTCGCGCTGGCGAATATCGCGAAGGATGAGAATGCGGTTGCTGACGACTGCGGCCTCGGCTTCGAAGGCGAGCCTGTTCGCGTCGAGCGTCACCTGTTCGCGCTGGACACCGAAGATCAGGTCCTGTTGTTCTCTCGAACGCCGCTGGAGTTCGCCCTCGATGGCGGCCGCTTCCTGACGGAGTTCGTCCATCTGCTGGAGACGGGCGGCCAAGTCGGCTGTGCGAAGTTGCACGGTCTGGCGGCTGCGCCGGAGAGACTCAATTTCTTCAAGGTCCTGGGCCAGGGCTCGCTCAAGCGAGGTTGCGCGATCAAGCGCCTCGGAGAATGAAGTGGAGGAGAGCACGGTCTCGAGCGTGGTAGTGCGGCCAGCCTTGTAGAGGGAACGAACGCGGGCGCCCAGGTTGTCGGTTTCGCGGGCCAGAGCTCGATTGAGGTTGGCGATGGACGCGTTGATATCGAAGACTTCGAGTTCCACCGTTTCGAGCTGGCGGTTGACATCGCGCAAGCGCTCGACTGCGGCAAAACGCTGGCGGTCGATAACGGCGAGTTGCTGCTGGAGCGCGCCCTCGCGGGCCTCGGCGGCGGCCAGGAGCGTTAGTTCCTCCTGAGCGAGGCGTTCGAGTTCAGCCTGCTCGCGCTCCGCATCCTCAATCTCCCCTTCAGTGACGGCACGGGCAATGAGCGGGCTTGCACCCGCAGCGGCGGCGACAGCCAGGGTTGCGCGCAGGAATCCGCGGCGCGACGCCAGTTTCAGACCCGGCACATCAAACAGCACCGCATCGCACCGGCCAGCGCACTGACAGCCGGGGCCGTGATCGCACGCCGAGACTGCTGACGGACGCTTGCTTGCGGCCAGAGGTTGAGCTCCTGCAGGCACACGTTAATCCTGGTTGAGTGTGCCACGCGACACCGGCAATCTGTTGCTCCTGCGCGAATATTCTGTAGAAGGTTGGCGGCTTGGATTCCGGACGGCGCTCTGTCGGGTTCATGACGCGGCTACGTCACGGCAGGGTCAGGAACATCCGGTCGGGCAACTCGGGGAACGGCGCAGTGGGCAGGGCCTGGTACCAGTAGGCGACGGAGCAGATGTCGTCCTGGCGGGCCATGAAGAGCTTGCCCTTACCGTCGAAGTCGCGATCGGGATGGAAGCCGAGGTCCTGGATGGTGACGCGGAGATCGCGCTGAAACCGGATCGGGTCGAGGACGTGGAAGCGGTACATGGCATGTCGGTGCTTGTTGAGCATGTGGCCGTCGGGCTTGATGACCTGGTGCATGCCCAGGAACGGGGTGGTGTAGGTGCGGTATTCGCCAGCGACGCTCCAGTCGTATGAGCCGCCGACATAGTCCTCGGTTCCCGTTCCGCAGATGGTCGGAAACTCGTCGTCACCATCGATGAAGAACTTGATCTCGCCTTCGCCCCACCAGCGGTCGTCCAGCACGCCCCAACCGAGGGAGGTGCCGACGTAGTGGCCTCGGCCGCGGATGCCATCGACGATGGTGTATTCCTCGCCGTACGGCACCGGGTTGGCGCGCCGGAACTGGGCGTGGAAGTAGGCAGCATCGTCCGGCACGTCGGTGAGGGTGTAGTTGACCTGGTAGAAGCAGCGCTGGGAATGGGCGGGGTGCTGATTCTCAAGCGTGATCCGGCAGTGTCGCCGGAAGGGCATCTGCCAAAAGCAGTTCAGTCCGCAGCCGGGATTGACGGCGATGGGCAGGGCGGTGACCTGGGCAAAGTGGTCTTTCAGGTCGTCCTCCCTGGTCGCCCAAGGCACGGCAAAGAAATCGGGCAGCGGGACCTCGACGGCGGGCTGCTGCTGATTGTCCCAGTACATGCGCAGGATGAGGTTGCGGGAGACGGAGCCGGTGATCCAGATGCTCTGGATGGCGCCGGGACCCTGGATGTCGGCCATTTCCAGGGTCTCGCCAGGGTCTATCGCGACGGCGGGACGGCACTTCCAGCCGCGACCCAGGTGGCGGGAGGGGCCGTTGGGATCAGCTTCGGCCCTGGCGCCGCCGCCGCGTTCGCCGCGCGGGTTTTCGGCGGAGATGGAGCGGGATTGGGCCGAGGACAGGCGTGAGAGGTTGCCGAGGTGGAGGTTGAGGCCGTTGAAGGCGGGCATGGTGGGATCCTGGTGGCATGAGCGACGGTGCCCATTGTGAGTTCGTGGAGCGCTGGACCGCGAGCCAGTGACGTCGTAGACGTGGAAATGGCGGAAGCGCGCATCCGTCGCGGGGTCTGGCACCACTCACCTGGACTCACTCGCCTTCCGTAAACCTCGCTATTCAGACTTACCGGGGGAAGTCTGAATAGACGATCCCGTTATTCAACATTGCATAGCTTTCGATAGGCCTTTTCCGAATGGAGAGCCTAGACTTCCAGACATTCCCTTATTTAGACTTCATGGCAGAAGTCTGAATAGCGAATCGCGTTATTCAGTGTTGCGTACTAAGGGACAGGCTTTCCAAAAATGCAACGCGGCGCCACTGGCAGATACCAGAGCATGGCCAGGGTCGGTGAGCAATTCAAGGCGTTCGTGCCCGTGCCCTTGCCGCCCGACCCGCCGCTCGCGCTTGACGGGACGCTGCAACAGGCCTTGGAACGCGCGCTGCTCGCCCTCGGGCGCCTGGACAGCATTTCGACGATGCTGCCGGCTCCTGAACTCTTCATCTACAGCTACATCCGCAAGGAGGCCGTACTCTCGTCGCAGATTGAGGGCACACAGTCTTCGCTCTCGGATCTGCTGCTCTACGAATTGGAGCAGGTACCGGGCGTGCCGCGGAACGACCTGGACGTGGTGGAGGTGTCCAACTACGTCGCGGCTCTAGATCACGGTATCGCGCGGCTGCGTGGAGACTTTCCGCTCTCGAACCGACTGATCCGCGAAATCCACGGAGTGCTACTCGCAAGCGGGCGCGGCAGCGAGAAGTCCCCGGGCGAGTTCCGACGCTCACAGAACTGGATCGGGGGAACACGGCCTGGGAACGCACGCTTCGTGCCGCCGCCGCATCCCGCCGTTCCCGATTGCATGGCGGCACTCGAGCGCTTCCTGCACGCCGACGACGATGGATTGCCGCTGCTGGTACGGGCCGGGCTGGCGCACGTCCAGTTCGAGACCATTCACCCGTTCCTGGACGGCAACGGGCGCGTTGGACGTCTCTTAATCACGTTTCTGCTCTGCCACGGCGGCGCCCTGCGCGAACCGCTGCTCTATCTCAGCCTGTACTTCAAGCAGAACCGCGCGACCTACTACGACCTGCTGGACCGCGTTCGACATGAGGGCGATTGGGAAGCCTGGCTGGGATTCTTCCTTGAAGGCGTCCGGCAAGTTGCCACAGAAGCCGTCGTGGCCGCAGAGCGTCTGGAAGCAATGTTCCAGAGGGACCGTGCCATGATCGAAGCAGCCGGCAGGCGTGCGGGCTCAGCCCTACGAGTCCACGAGGCAATTAAGGCGCGGCCCGTGCTATCTGTGAGCAGCGCCGCCGACGCCACCGGCCTCTCATTTCCCGCCGTCTCGTCGGCAATGAACTTGCTCGTCGAGCTGGAGATCACCCGTGAACTGACAGGCAGGCGTCGCAACCGGGTTTTCGCACACGATCGCTACCTTGCCGACCTGGCTGAGGGGACGGAGCCAATCTAAGGTCAGCGCCCGCTCGCTGGCCGCTCGCTATCGACGGTCCCTCCCCCCGAGCCACAGCCAATCAACTGTGATCAGACGTTCCGGCGCGCGGTAGGCGAGAATGCGCCGCCGGCGCGACAACTCCGAAGGCCTCTCCCATGTCCAGCCGTGTACGCCCGAACGTCATCGTGATCGTGAGCGACACGTACCGGCCGGACCATATTGCGGCGAATGGGCATCCAGACGTGGTTACGCCGGAGCTGGACGACTGGCTGGGGCGGAGTGTGACGTTTGAGCAGGCCACGGTGTCGAGTTTTCCGACGATTCCGATGCGGACGGACTGGTTTACGGGGCGGTTCGGGCACCCGCGCCATGGCTGGCGGAACCTGGATCCGAAGGCGGTGACGCTGCCGGAGGTGCTGGGGGCGAACGGGTACCGCACGCAGCTGATCGCGGACACCACGCACCTGATGAACTCGCATTTCTTTCATCGATTCGATCGCCATCACTTCAACCGGGGGCATGAAGGCGACGGCAAGTTTCTGCGGCTTAACGATCCGATCGAGCACCTGGTTGAGGATCCGCGCAAGACGCGGGTGGAGTTTGGGAACCATTCGTATACGCCGGTGCTGCCCGACATCCACGCGCATACGAACTACTGGCGGCGCTACGAGGACCAGTCGCAGCCGATGCGGATGGCGGACGACGTGTGCCGTTTCCTGGAAGACTGCTACGCCAGCCCGCAGCCGTTCATGCTGTGGGTGGACTGCTTTGACGTGCATGAGCCGTGGTTTCCGCCTCGGTATCTGCTCGACCTATACGACCCGACGTACGACGGTCCGCCGATCGCGCAGCCGAACTACCGGGAGGCGAGCGTCTACACGCCGGCCGAGCTGCGGAACATGCAGGCGCGCTATAAGGCGATGTGCACGCTGCTGAGCAAGGCGGTGGGGCGGATGTTGCGCACGATCGAGGACGCGGGTTTGCTGGACAACTCGATCGTGGTGTTCATGTCGGACCACGGGATGTATCTGGGCGAGCGAGGACGCACCGGAAAGTCGGGCATCCAGGCCGACGCGCGGAGCGTGTTCCCGTTCCACAGTGAGATCAACGGGATCTGCTGGTCGATGCACGTACCGCCGTCGTTGAAGCGGACGACGGTGGCGCCGGGATCACGGCTGGCGGGCCTGGTGCAGGCGCCGGATTTGCTGCCGACGGTGCTGGAGCTGTGCGACATCCCGGTGCCGGGCGAAATGGACCTGGAGGGCGCCAGCCTGGTTTCGCTGCTCGAAGGGGATTCGGAAGGGCCTCGATCGCTGGCAATCACTGCGACGACCACGGATGTAGGCGGCGGCTGGGTGCATACGCGAGCGCCTGCCGTGACCGACGGCGAGTGGAAGCTGCTGGTGGATGAAGGCGACGGTGACGGCGGACCGGGGCTTTATCGCATTGCCGACGATCCGACTGAGTCGGTGAACCTGATCGACAGCGACCGGGACGAAGCGCGGAGGATTCATGCCGCGATGCTTGAGTGGCTGGCCGCCCACGACGCGACGCCGGCGACGCTGGAGCGCTTGAGCGCGGCGCGGCTCGGTCTGGGCTGAGGCACACGAAACCTAGCCCCGGCGGTTGGACGTGCGTTTCGTCGGGCGGCCCCCTTGCGGGGCAGAATGATCGATGTCTTGGAACGGCCCGCTTTGATCCGTGAGGGATGACGCATGCACGCGCTGATTACCGGGGGCGCCGGCAGCATTGGATCACGCTTGGCTGCGGCGCTGATCAAGCGGGGCGACCGGGTGACGGTGGTGGATGTAAGGGCCGATCCAGTGGCGCCGTCGGCGGCGTTCGAGCGCGCGGACGTACGGGTGGGAGAGACCCAGGCGCCGGGGTTTATTGACGGCATCGTCGCCGAAACCCGACCCGACAGCATCTACCACCTGGCTTCGCTTCTATCGGGAAGTTCGGAGACGGACTCGGAGCTGGCCTGGCGGGTGAACCTGGACGGCATCCGCAACGTGCTGGAGGCGGCGCGGATTCATGACGTCGGGCGGGTGCTGTTTCCCAGTTCCGTGGCCACGTTTGGCCTGGGCGTGGGCGACACGGTGTCCGACGACAGCCCGCAATGGCCGGCCGGCCTGTACGGCGTGACGAAGGTGCTGGGCGAGCGTCTGGGGGTGTACTACTACCAGCGGTTTGGCGTGGATTTTCGGTGTGTGCGGCTCTCGGCCATGGTGGCGCCCACGGCGCCGGCGGCCGGCGCGGCCAGCGCGTTCGTGTGCGAGCTCTATATCGGGTCCGTGCGCGAGGGCGGCTATACCTTCAAGGTCTATCCCCACAGCCGCATCCCGCTGGTCTGGGTGGACGACGTGGTGGGGGCGATGCTGCAACTGCACGACGCGCCCGCCAGCAGTCTGAGTCGCCGCGTCTACCAGGTGATGGGCTCCAACCCCACGGTCCAGGAGATGGCCGACGCGGTGAAGAGGCGAATGCCGGACGTGAAGCTAACGTTCGACCCCGATCCCGTGCCCGCGGGCGTGGTGGACAGCTGGGCCTCTAGCATGGACGACACGAGCGCCCGCGCCGACTGGGGCTGGGCGCCCAGGTTCGACCTGGAGGGGATGACGGACGCAGTGCTGGCGGAGTTACGGGCCGAACAGTCAGCCAGGTAGCGCCGCCATCACCCCAGATTCCTCGGCCGACGACTGATCGCAGTCAGCCGATGGGCTGGAACTTGTAAAGAGCGTCGTCGCGCTGGACTTCGCCCATATAGATGGCGCCTTCGGCATCGACCCAAATGCCGTGGGGAGCGCTGAAGGTAGCGCCACCGTCGCCGGGGTCTTCCCAGGAGGTGATGGTCTGGCCAGCGAGGTCGAGGATCGAGACGCGACCGCCGACTTCGGCGAGGTAGATAACGCCGGCGTCCTCGTCCACGTAGAAGTCGGAGGGCTGGCGGAATCCGGTCCACTCGTCCATGTAGACGCCGTCGGGGTCGAAGATCTGGATGCGGTGGTTTTCGCGGTCGGCCACCAGGATCCGGTCGTCGCTGAGGGCCCAGATGCCGTGGGGCAGGTCGAACTGGCCCGGCCCGGTGCCGGGTTCGCCCCAGCTGTTGAGCAACTGGCCGCTGGGCGCGAAGCGGTGACAGCGGGTGTCGCCGTATCCGTCGGACACGTAGATGGAGCCGTCGGCGCCGAGGTGGGTGTTGGTGGGGTGGTTGAAGTGCCCGCCGTCGGCGCTGGTGAAGTTGGGGTAGCCGATGCGGCGCACGACGCGACCTTCGGTGGTGGTGACCCAGACGACGTGGGCGTAGCGGTCGGTCAGCCATAGGTGCTCGTCGGCATCCACGTAGACGCCGTGGGCGTGGTTGAGGAGGTCGTCGCCCCAGGTATCGACGACGCGGCCATCGGCATTGAAGACGAGCATGGGGTGCGTGCCGCGGCAGAAGCAGTAGACGCGGCCCTGGCTGTCCACGCCCACGCTGCCAATCCAGCCCAGGAAAATATCCGCCGGCAGCTGCGGCCATCCCTGCACGCGCTCGTATCGATGCGATCCACTTCCTACCGGCATCGGCCTGCCCTTCCGCGTGAGCCAGTTGTGCGCCCATCCTAGTCGGCGGCGGCGCGGCGTGCTTGTGGCGTGTTTACCACGGTTTATGGTGACGTCTAACGCCTAAACTTCCCGTCATGGCGACCTTTGCGACCAGCGGCGTTCCGGTCCGGGCCAGCGGGCTGTGGAAGCGGTTTGGGGCGTTGGACGTGGTGCGGGATGTCTCGCTGGAGATCGCGCAGGGCGAGGTGGTGGGCTTTGTGGGGCCCAACGGCGCGGGCAAGAGCACCACGATCCGGATGATGCTGGACATCTTCGCGCCGGACCGCGGCACGGTGGAGGTGTTTGGCGCACCGATCGACGACGCGGCGCGGCAGCGCATCGGCTATCTGCCGGAAGAGCGCGGGCTGTATCCGGGTCTGCGCATTCCGCCGATTCTGAAGTACATGGCGGAGTTGAAGGGGGTGCCGACGCAGGAAGCGCCAAGGCTGGCGGACGCGGCGCTGGAGCGGTTGGGCCTGACGGAACACCGCCCCAAGAAGGTGGGGGAGCTGAGCCGCGGGCTGCGGCAGTTGCTGCAGTTTGCGGCGACGATTCAGCACAAGCCGGACTTCCTGGTGCTGGACGAGCCGTTCTCGGGCCTGGATCCGGTCAACGTGCGACTGATGAAGAACACGGTGGCCGAATTGCGAGACGACGGGGTGGCCGTGCTGTTCTCGACGCACCAGATGACGGACGTGGAGGAACTCTGCGACCGGGTGGTGATGATCAACCACGGCGAGATCGTGCTGAACGGAGGGGTACGAGAGATTCGGCGACAGCACGCGAGCAACCGTCTGCTGGTGGAATGTGCGGCGGACCTGCCGTACGCCCTGAAGCTACCGGGGGTTGCGACGGTGGAGTCGCACGGCGACGGCTGGCGGATCAGTCTGGACGCCGAGGGATCCGCGGAGAAAGTCTTGCAAGCGCTGCTGGACGCAGGCGTGCAGATCGAGCGGTTCGAACGCGAGGCGCCGACGCTGGAGGAGATATTCCTGCAAATCGTAGGCGGCGCTGATGGGAGCGCCAACGGGAACGGGACGCCGGATGAAGGGACGCGCACCGATGGGTAGCGTTCGGATTGTGACCCGGCACGAGTTCCGGACGGCCGTTACCCGTCCGTCATACATCATCCTGACGGCGGCCGTGCCGGTGCTGGTGGCGCTGGCGGTGGCGGGCTTTGCAATTTTCACGCTGGTGACGCGGGAGGACGCCGAAGCGGAGGCCGCATCCAGCACCGAGTCCAGCGCTCAGACGCCAAGGCTGGGATACGTAGACCTTACGGACGGTCCGGCGCTGTTTGGCGCATACCAGGAACAGCCGGGCGCGGTGTTCGTACCGGTATCGGATCGTGAGGCCGGAATAGCGGCGCTCATGGACGAGCAGATCGACGCGCTCTTCGTGTTTCCGCCGGACTTTGCCGAAACAGGAACGGTCGTGCGGGTTCAGATCGCTGACGACGGGGGCGTCTTCGGACCGGACGGTCCCTCGTATAGCGGGACGCTGCGCGGGTTCGTGCTCTCGAACCTGTTCGCAGACGAAGTCCCGGCTGGACTGGCCGAGCGGCTCCGGATCCCCTACACACTGGTGACGGAGGAGGTCCGGCCCGACGGAGCGGAGGATGAGTCGGCGGGATTCGACATCGGGCGGGCGGCGTTCTTTGCGGTTGCCGGCATTTCGCTCTTGTTTTCGGTCTTCTTCAGCTCTGGCTACGTCCTGAACGCGCTGGTGGAGGAAAAGGAAAACCGGGTGATGGAGGTGCTGTTGTCGTCGGTCAAGCCGGACGCACTGCTGCTGGGTAAGTTCTTCGGCCTGGGCGCCGCGGGGCTACTACAGATGGCGGCCTGGCTGGCCTCGGTTGGCGTGGGCGTGCTGGTGGTCGGCCTTATCGTGGACATTCCGGCCGACTTTCTGACCATGCCGGGGCTTGGCGACATTGCCATCGCCGCCGGGTACTTCCTGTTCGGCTACGCGTTGTTCGCATCGCTGATGGCGGCGGTGGGAGCGATAACGACTTCGCTGCGCGAGGCCAACCAGATTTCGGCCATCGTCATCGTTCCGGCCTTCATTCCGGTCTGGCTGAACTTCATCCTGTTCACCGAACCGGAGGGCACCGTGGCTCGAGTGCTGACGTACATCCCGGTCACGGCGCCCGTCACTGGTTTCATTCGCCTTGCTATCGACGCGATGGGGCCGCTGGAAACCGTGGCGGCGCTGCTGGTACTGGCGGCGAGTGCGTCGGGCGCGCTCTGGCTGGCGATGCGGTTGTTCCGGGCCTACCTGCTGATGTACGGCAAGCGGCCGACGCTGAAGGAAATGGCGCGGAGCGTGGTGTCGGGTTAGCCGATCTTGCGCAGGTAGGCGATCGGGCCGCCGAAGTCGAAGGCTTGCGGCTCGGATGATGGGACGTAGGGGCTGACTTCGTCCGTGAGGTAGGTCCGGGCGTCGTTGATGGTCCAATCGCCACCCTGGATGGCCGCGAGGACGTTGGTCTGGGTGAGCAAGTAGTCGACCAACGGCTCTCGATCGAAGAAAACGACGTTGGCGTACTTCTCCTGCGCGAGCAAGTGAAAGCCGGCGTGTCTGGCCGACTGATCGCCAAGAGGTTGGTTGTCGCGAAGGGGCGTGGGGAAGCGCTGAAGGTAGGTCGAATTGAACCAGGGTTTGAAGGCCGGATTGCCGCGAAGATTGGCGGAGAAGAAGTTATCGTAGATGACGAGCCAGCCACGGGGCCTGAGCACGCGGCGGGCTTCCGCCAGGAAGGCGTGTCGCTCGAACCAGTGCAAGCCGGACGAGACGGTTAGGAGGTCGAAGGACCGGCTGGCCAGGGGTAGGGCCTCGGCCGGACAGCGCAGGTAGTCAATGCGCTCGTCGCGCTCGGCCTGGGCGAGGATGGCGGCTGAGATGTCGGAACCGACGATTCGCTTTGCGATCTGCTTCAAGGCGATGCAGGACAGCCCGGTTCCGCAGGCGACATCAAGCACGCGGTCGAGATTTCGGTCAATGTCGAATTGAGCCGCGATTCGCTGAATGACGAGGTCGTGGTGGTAGGGGCGAGCGCGGGCGTAGAGATCGGCGGCGCGCTTCGAGTCAAACAGGTCGCCGGCGGACTCTTGAGCTATGGCGCGGCAGTCCCCTGGTCAATCGCCTCGAGGCGTTCCAGGATCCACATTCGCGCCAACGTGGTTGGACCGATGCCCTTCTTCCGGGCCGTCGCCCGCAGGGTTGCCAGGGTCTCCGCCGTAAAGCGCACCGTGATGCCCTGGGAGAGGTTCTTGGCGAAGCGCACCTCGGTGCGCTCGAACTCGTCCTCGAAGTCAGCCGTGTCGTGCGTGTCCCAGAACTCGGCCTCTTCCTCGGGACTGTTGAACGTCGGAATCCGAGTCTGCTTCTTCGTCTTACTCATTCGGTCACTCCATTCTCCAAAATCCGGTACATCTCCCGCTCACGACGGCTGGCCGGCCGCGCCGTCACCGGGTAATAGATCTCAGGTTGAACCGGCGCCAGGATCACCGTGAGCGTCCGCCCGGACGTTGTCTGACCAATCAAACGAAGACGCCCTTTGTAGGTGCGGCTTGCGTGAGTGAATCCCCGACATACTTCTTCGACCTCGTCGGGGGTGACTTCGTGCCGCGCTATATGGCCTACGTTCCACGCGTCCCAGACCAACTCCCGTACATGGACCATGCAGCTATTGTAACCGTTTGCGTTACAACGCCATGACCCGGTCAGCAGATGGCCAACGTGGCGCCGACTCGAGTCATGCCTACCCCGCGGGCACCGAGAGCATGGGATACCGCTTGGGGCTAAGCTGCGGGCCGACCTCGCCGGCCGGTACGGGAGCGATTAGCGATGACGATTACGACGTTTTTGGGAGATCGCAGCGTGGGGATGCGGACGGGGTTTACGACGCGGCCGGTGGTAATGGGGCGGCGCGGGGTGGTGACGTCCGGCCACTACCTGGCGACAGCGGCCGGGTTCCGGATGATGGAGCAGGGCGGTAATGCCATCGACGCGGCGGCGGCGATGTGCTTCTGCCTGAACCTGCTGGAACCGCAGAGCAACGGTTTGGCGGGCGAGGTGCCGACGCTGATCTACTCGGCGCGCGAACGCAAGGCGTACGAGCTGAGCGGCATGGGCTGGTCGGCGCAGGCGTTCACCATCGACTGGTGCCGGGAGCATGGGATTGACCTGGTGCCGGGCGACGGCTACCTGCCGGCCTGCGTGCCCGCGACGGTGGGTACCTGGGCGGCCGCGCTGGCGCGCTTTGGAACGCTGACCTTTGGAGAAGTGCTGCAGCCGGCGATCGACCTGGCCGAGAACGGGTATCCGGTCTACGACAGCCTGTACAACAGCCTGGCAAGCAACGTGGACAAGTTCACGGAGATGTATCCCAGCACCGGCGAGGTGTACCTGCCGGGAGGCAAGGCGCCCGAGGTGGGCGAGTTGCACCGGAATCCCGAGTGGGCCGAGACGTTGCGCGTCCTGTGTCGAGCGGAGAAAGCGGCCGCAGGACGCGGCCGTATAGCGGGGATCGAGGCCGCGCGTGACGCCTTCTACAAGGGCGAGATTGCCGAGCGAATCCTGGACTTCATCAGCACTCCGGTGGAGGACGCCAGCGGCTCGGCGCATGCCGGATTGCTGAGCTTTGCGGACTTTGCGGACTGGGAAGCGGAGTTCAACGAGCCGGTCAGCGTGAACTATCACGGCCTGGACGTGCATAAGTGCTCCAGTTGGACGCAGGGGCCGGTGTTCCTGCAGCAGTTGACGCTGCTGGAGCGCTTCGACCTGGCGGCGATGGGGCACAACTCGGCGGACTACCTGCATACGCTGATCGAGTGCGCCAAGCTGGCCTTCGCCGACCGCGAGGCGCACTACGGCGATCCGAAGTTCGACGACGTGCCGTTCGAGCGGCTGCTATCGAAGGCTTATGCGGACGAGCGGCGGAGCCTTGTCGGCGAGCGAGCGTCGCTGGAGATGCGGCCGGGGGACGCGGGGAGCGGCTTCCCGGCATACGCCACGCTTGATGTGGCCGAAGACAATCGGCGGGCGCTGCAGGTGGAGGCTCGCGAGGTGCGGGACCTGGGGCTGGGACACGCGCACGTGGGCGACACGACCCACCTGGACGCGGTCGACCACGAGGGCAACATGGTGGCGGCTACGCCGAGCGGCGGGTGGTTGGGGACGTCGCCGGTGATTCGAGGCCTGGGCTTTCCGCTGGGCACGCGCGGCCAGATGTTCTATCTGAACCCGGCGCGGCCTAACGCGCTGGCGCCGCGCAAGCGGCCGCGGGCCACGCTGACGCCATCGCTGGTGACGCGCGACGGCGCGCCGGAAATGGTGTTCGGCACGCCGGGCGGCGACGGGCAGGACCAGTGGACGCTGCAGTTCTTCCTGAACTGCGTGCACTTTGGCATGAACCTGCAGGAAGCGCTGGACGCGCCGACCGTGCACTCGGTGCACTTCCCGTCGTCGTTCTACCCGCGCGAGTCCTATCCGGTGCGCCTGGTGGCCGAGGGACGCATCAGCGGCGCGGTGCTGGCGGAACTCGAGCGACGCGGGCACGAGGTCGAAGTCACGGACGACTGGGCGAACGGCAAGCCGATGGGCATACGGTTCGGCGGGCCAGGCGGCGTGATCGCGGGAGCAGTGTCGCCGAAAGGAATAATCGGGCACGCGCTGGGGTGGTGATACACCGCCAGGTTTACGCTGGCGGCTGTTCGCCTTGTACTCGAAGGCCGCGTGCATAGGGCGTGCACACGGGCTTCACACCAACTCGACAGACAGCCGCTAGCCTCCGCAAAATAGATTTTATCCGGTACGTGTTGGGAGGCCGCCCGGAGAATGAGCGGGGCTGTGCTGGCGAGTGCGACGGCCGAGGCCGTTGCCGATATTGATCTCAACGTCGCTCAGCGTCACCAGCCCACGGAGGCAGGGCCAAAGCTCCGTCGCGCCCGGCTCGAGGACAAGCGTTCGGCGGGTCATCTGCTGCGCGAAGCACTGACGCCGGAACTGGCGGACGCCGTGTTTGGACTCGGGGACGAAGGCGCAGCCACGAGCTACCTGGAGCGGCTATTCGCTCGACCCGGCACCTTGTGGAGCTACGACCTGGTCACGCTGGCCGAGGTTGACGGTCAGGTGGCCGGCATGGTGTCGCATGCGCCGTGGACGGAACTGGCCCGGCGGTATCGAGCCACGATGTTGGCCTACCTGCGCGTGTACGGTCCGTGGGGGTTCTTCCGGCTCTTGCCAAGGCTGCGAATGCTGATCCGCGCAAGCCCTGCCGTACCCGTGGATCATTGGTTCATCCCGTACCTGGCGGTGTTCCCAAAGCACCGCGGCAACGGCGTGGCCAAGGCACTGCTGGCCAATGTGCACCAACACGCGGATCGCCAATCGTCCGCCTGCAGCCTGTACGTGCTGGCCGAAAACCGTGCCGCACGTGAGTTTTACAAGCAGGCTGGCTACATTGACAGCACATGGGAGGAGTCCTCGCGGCTCAAAGATCTTGCGGGCACGCGCGGTCGACTGCGCCTGGACCGACGGCGAAGTGGCAACTCGAAGACAGTGGCGGAATCCCCTCATTCCTGACTGACGTGGTGCTGACTCGACAGCGCCGGCCGGCCAGGGTGTCGTCGTCCGGTTACCTTCGCTAAGGGCCCGCTGACCGGTCTGGAACTGAAGCGAAAACCAGTTTCGCCGGTAATCGCCAGGTCGCTCGCGTTCTGGATCGCGCTACCACTTGGTGGATTCTTCAGCGTAAACATGGTCGGGCATCTTGTAGCTGATTCCGGCCTCGTCGAATACGGACACTTCAAGTAACGACGTGAGATTGGTGTAGTTGGTCTGTTGCAGGTGCTTGTGAAAGAGCCGGCCCAGCGTGCGTTCGATCCGGCCCTGCATGCGGAACCAGGGCAGCACGCCGACGGTTGGGCTGCGCGGATACTTCAGCTTGTTGGCGAGGTCTTTGCCGATGAGCGCGCGGGACACCCGGTAGACGTACTTGGCAAGGTGGCGGCGCTCATCGGGATCAGTCAGGCCAATCAGCAACGGGGCGGAGTTGATCAGTGAATTCGCCATCGCGATGCACTCGAAGTCCGGCTCGGGCTCGCAGATCCCACCAATCTCGAAGATTCGCAGCGCTTCGGCTTCATCTCGGTACAAGATCGACTCGGGAATGCCCATCAGGTAGCCGCCATAGCGCCAGACCTGCATGAAACTGGCGCGTTCTTCGTCGTCATAGACGGCGCCCAGGCTCTTCATGTGCTTAAGCAGTCGCGCGGAAAAGGCCGTAATGGCAAAGCCAAGGTGCGCGGCGCTCACGGGTTCGCCCAGTTCATCAAAGTCCCAATCGCCTGAGCTTGCGAGCAGGCGCCGAACCTGGGCGTGAACCATGCGGACTCGGACGGACAGTTTCCAGCCATCGCCGCCTCGATCCATACCACCGGGGACGAACATCTCCAGCATGTGCCGGTTGTTTTGTTTGAGCCGCCTGACCCCCTGCTCGCGCAGCCGGCCGGTCGTAAAAAACGACTTGCTGATATTGGTCGCGAACCCTTCGACTAGCGTCCCTCCAACAAACGCTCCCAGAATGATTCTGGAATTCCGATGAAACATGCGCATTCCGGGGATGAACGACGCTTCGTCGACCCAATCGGGCGGGGTCTTCAATTCCTCGAAGAAATCCCGGACTTCGCGCGGCGCATCAGCCAGCGCGCGCTCGTCATCCAGATTGTCCATGACAGTCTGAACGATCCGCCACGACTCCCGCGGCCCGAGATCTTCGAGCGTCGCCATCATCGCGTCGGCGACCGGATCGCCGACGCGCGTGTGAGCGACGTAGTTGGCGGCTACCGCCGGATCAAGCGCGCGGGCCTTGTCGTAGCCATCGCGATAGCAGGTTGGTAGATCCCCCCCAGCAGCTCGCGATGTCCCAGGATCCATATCGCGGACTTATTCGTCCTCGGCGGGTTCAACCCTCACGTCGGGTAGCCAGCGCAGGAATGAGGGCAAGTACCAGTTGCGCTTGCCCAGTACCTCCATGCTAGCCGGAACCAAGACGGATCGAACGAGAGTCGCGTCAAGGAACACGGCGACGGCCAACCCGAAGCCGACCTGCTGGTTGATGATGGTTTCGCCGAGCGCGAAGCCGCCGAAGACGGCGACCATGATCAGGGCCGCCCCGGTAATGATTCCGGCGGTCGAGCGCAGCCCGTACGCCACGGCCTCGGCGTTATCCCCCGTGTGGTCGTAGCGTTCGCGGATGCGGCTGAGCAGAAATACGTGGTAGTCCATCGAAAGTCCAAACAGGATCGAGAAGAGGAACAGTGGGATCCAGGCGTCCACGACTTCCGCGTGGCGGAATCCCAGCAGTTCCGTCCCCACGCCCTTCTGGAAAACCAGGACCAGCAACCCGTACGAGGCGCCGACCGACAGCAGGTTCATGATGACGGCCTTGATTGGAATGACAATCGAACGGAAGACCAGCATCAGCACGATGAAGCTGAAGCCGAGCACAAAAAGGAAGACGAAGGGCGTGTAGATTTCGACGATTTCGAATACGTCCGCCGTGATGGCAGTTACGCCGCCGACCAAGACATTCGCGGAGACGCCTGCAAACGCCGCCGGGATGTATTCGTCACGCAAGGCCGTGACGGCGTCAACCGCAGCCTGGCTGCTCGACTCCCCGTGGATAATCAGCGTCAACAGCGCCAGGTCACCCGCATCGTTGACGGTTGGAACAGGAGGAATAGGAAACCTGGGGTCATTGCTGAGCGTGGCCTGCAGGCGCTGAACGGCACCCTGGACCTCGGGACTGTTGACGTTGCCGTCAACCACCACTTCGACCGGATTGACGATGCCGAAGGAGAAGTTCTCTTCCAGAACGTAGAAGGCTTCCCGACTTTTCGAACCCTCAGGGAAGGCGTCGACACCACTCAGGCCGGTCTTGATGTCGAAGTAGAAGACCGTCAATACGATCATGGGCACGGCGATGGCGAGGATGCTGATGACCGGAAATCGCATGACTTTCTCGGTGATGAACTCCCAGAACCCTGCTTTTGAATGGTCGGGGCTGGTCACCTTGAAGCGGCCGAGCAAGGGCACCGGCAGCAGGTTCACCCTGGGTCCAAGCAGCGCCAGCACAGCCGGAAGCAGCGTCAGCGTGGCCGCCAGGGCAACGGCCACGACCAGGATGGCGCCGATGGCCAGGGACTGGAAGAAGAGGAACGGGACGATCAGCATTCCGCAAATGGCGATGATGACGGTGACGCCGCTGAAGAGGACGGTGCGGCCGGCCGTGGAGCCGGCGCGCTCCGCCGCCTCGAGCCTGTCCAGGCCGCGGTCCATTTCCTCGCGGAAGCGGGAGATGATCAGCAGCGAATAGTCGATGCCAACGGCCAGGCCGATCATCGTGACCATCAGCGTGACGAAGAACACCAACTGAAAGGCCTGGCCGATCACCGCCACCAGGCCGAGGGCGATGACGATGGCGACGATGGCAAGGCCAATCGGCGCAAGTGCCGCGACCAGCGATCCGAAGAGCGCCACGAGGATGAGCAGGGCCACGGGAATGCCAAACCGCTCGCCCTGCTCGAGGTCATGCAACGCAAGCTCGTTCTGCTCGACGGAAATACTGGCTCTGCCGCTTGTCAGAACGCGAAAGCCGTCCACCCCGTCGGCTGCCTCGACGATGTCCAGGATGTACTCGGCGTGCCCCTCGGCCTCGTTGAGGTCGCCGGCCAGCCGGAACGGCATGAGCGTGGTCCGGCGATCGGGAGATACCTGCCGCTCGTCACCGGTCAGGTAGTAGTTCAGGCCGGCCGTGACCGCGTCAGGTCCAAGGGCAATGATCTGTCCAAATACGGTCTCGACTTTGGCCTTGAACGCGGGATCGTCGACGGTCAGATTCTCGGACTGAACGATAACGATTTCCGTTATCGGCTCAGGGCCTCGGAGCCTGTCTTCCAGCAGTTCCGCCGCTTGCTGCGATCGTGCACCCGAGCCAAGTTTCAGTTCAGTGGTCGTGGCGCTGTCAAGCAACGCCTGACTCAAACCGCCCGAAACAACGGCGACGACAAGCCAGACTGCCAGCGTGACGAGCGGCCGCCGGGCGCTTATGCGGGCCAGATATCCAGTCAAGGCTTAACTCCCTCCATGCAACGACCGGTGACGACAGTCTTGTTGGGGTTCTGGTATCGAGCGATGGACTGCGACGCTTGCCAATCCGCTTGAGCGGCACGACCGGACGATGCTGTGTCCACGCTGACCCTCATCCGCCCGGATTGGAGAGGAGACTGGCGGCAATATACAGCCCCAAGAATCATATTTCACGACACGACAGGTAGGGCTCGGGCCCCGGGCATTGTGAGCACATGACCAGAACGACCAACGTGTGAGGTTATCAGCGAGCAAGCGCGGCTACCGATTTCGCCGGGATTCTTCGGGCCACGGACAGTCGCCGGACATCAAGTGTATAGCCCGATGACGCCGCGACGAGCGGCTTCTCGGTCGGCGCGCCGGAACATCACAATGCCGCCAAGCACCGCAAGAATCGCGCTGCCCCCAGCGACGGCAAGGTCAACAGCCAGCGGCGCGATCGTTGGGGTTCCAAGAACCAGATGCCGCAGAGCGTCGAGCACGTAGGTGTGCGGAAATGCGTAGCTCAGCCAGCGGACGGACCACGGCAGGATCGTGATTGGAAAAACAGTGCCGGCCAGCGCCAGAAGGAGGCCGCTCACGATTGCGTTAGCGGCCCAGGAGCGCGTGGACAGAAACACGCTGCCAAACACGAGGCCGAGGCCCCAGAACGTCGCGAGACCGAATATCAAAGGAACGATGGCGAGCGCGGAGACAGGCTGCGTCGACGGACCAAACAACAGAAATGCCAAGACGATGATGACCGCGCCCTCAACCACCGCATCCGCCAGCGCCGCAAGGGACGCACCGAGGCAGAGGGCCCAGCGCGGGGCGGGCGTTGTCCACAGGGCGGGCAGGATGCCGACGCGATTTGAATTCGAGAGATAGAAGATGGTGGCGGCCATGGGCCGGGTGGCCGCATTGATGACTACGAGACCAACGGCGGCGAAGGTGACGAAGTCGTGGCCACCGCCGCTGGCCGCAAAACCCTCGGAACCGTAGGCCCGGCTCATCAGCAGAATGGGCGCAAGGAACAAGAACGTTGTGACCACGCGAGCAGCCCACACGATCCGAAAGCGGTTGTGTTCGCGCCACATCTGCGCGAACGCGGCCAATACCACCGCACTCACACGACTCGCCCGCTGCACCTTAGAAGGCCTCAAGATGCCCTCGCTGGCGGGCGTCGCGATCGAATCGCGCGAATAGCCACATGCCGCATGTACCGAAGACTAGTCCGAGACCGAGCAACGCCGCGACCGATACCCACGCGGCCGCGGCGTCGTTGAACACGAGCGTCGCTCGGAGTCCGCGGATCATCCAGGTCGGGGGAAGCAGGTGGCCGACCGCCTGGGCCCAATCAGGGAGCACGGTTGTGGGGTAAGCCGGGCCGGCCAGGATTCCCATCCCCATCAAGAGCGTCTGCACCAGGATCATGCCGGCGCGCGCACGCAGAACGAAAGCGGCCCAGATGAGACCGAATGCCCCGACGGCGAAGGTTGACGCGGCAAGAACGGCGAGTAGCGCCAATGGATCGAGGCTGACCGGGAACCTGAGGATGGCCCAGGCAACGGCGAAGGCAATGAACGTCCGCGCGATTCCAATGGACATGCCGGATGCGCCCAGACCGGCCAGGCGCGCCAGCAACGACGTCGGGGTCGACCAGATCGAGCCCAGCGTGCCGTCGGATCGCTGGTCTTCCAGGACGAAGCCAACGTTGGCTCCGATCTGCGTCGACCAAATCATGGCCGTCGCACCAATCGTCACGAAGGCCATGTAGTTGTCCGTGCCGGCGAGCTCAACGAACGTTTGAATGTGCCTGGCCTCGGGGCCAACCAGGGCAATCGCCGCCAGCGCCATGGGAAGTACCGCAAACGTTGCGATCCCCGCGCTGCTGACCAGGAAAAACGGCTGGCGCTGCTTCATCCGCCATCCCAGACTGGCCAGTTGCACCGTTGCGGCGGCGTTCGCCAAAGCGAATCTCACGCCCAACCTAAACCGGGGCAAACGGTCCCTCGAGACGGCTGCCGGTCAGCTCGATGTAGGCGTCTTCCAGGGTGGCTTCGCGCAGGCGCGACTGGACGATTTCGGCGCCCGCAGCCGACACGCGCTGCGTGATGGCTTCCGCCGATCGCCAGCCGTCGGGCGCTCGTACCGCGACCTGAACGGCTCCATCGCTCTCGATCTCCCCCCACCAGAGGGCGGCCTCGCCGATAGCGGCGCGCGCCGCGGACGTATTGCCGCGCAGCATCAATTCCAGGCGCGGTTCCACGCCGGCGCGGCTGATGAGGTCTGCCGGTCGATCTTCCGCAACGAGGCGGCCTTTATCGATGATCCCGACCCGGTCGCATACCTCGTCGGCTTCGTGCATGTTGTGGGTGGTCAGGAGGATCGCCTTTCCCTCTTGACGAAGTTCGGTGACGAATCTGCGCGTCGCGCGGGCGGCGGCGGGGTCGAGGGCGGCCGTCGGTTCGTCCAGAAGCAGCACTGGCGGGTCGTGCATCAGGGTGCGAGCGAGATTGAGCCGTTGCTTCATGCCCGTGCTATAGGACTCGACCAGCTCATCCGTGCGATCGGCGAGCCCCAGCCGTTCCATGAGTTCATCCGTGCGCCGGCGAATCGCGCTACCGTCCATGAACACCAGACGCCCGAACATCTGCAGGTTCTCTCGGCCGGTAAGCCTCCAAAAGACACCGCGCTCGCCGGCAAACATCACGCCAATTCGCGTCCGCACCGCGGTGCCGTCGCGAACCGTGTCGTACCCACAGATTCGGGCGCTGCCGGAGGTTGGTTCGAGCAGCGTGGAGAGCATGCGAGCCATAGTCGTCTTGCCGGCGCCGTTGGGGCCCAGCAGACCGTAAACCTCGCCGGCTTCCACGGAGAGCGACACGTTGTCGACCGCGACGATCAAGTCATCCGTCTCATTCGTCGGCCGCCGGCGCAGCAAATCCCAGGGCCTGCGCGGCGGCCGCCGACGCTCGAAGTGCTTGGTGAGTTGGACCGTCTCAATCGGAGGCATAGCGACTCGGGCATCCGCCCTAAACAGAACTGAGACCCAGCCTAAGGGCTGCAGTCGGCCGGGGCACCGGGAATGGGCCAGACCTCCGCTGTCCGACTATTGAGAGCTTCGATTTCGGGCCTCCAGACTGGTGGGCCGGGTGGGTCTCGAACCCACGACCTTCGGATTAAAAGTCCGCTGCTCTGCCAACTGAGCTACCAGCCCATCTGAGCTTACCCAGCGATGTGCGAACGGCCTGAGCCTCACTTGCCGGCGGCTTCGGATAATGCGCATGGATCGGCGGGGAGGTGGAGGGACCGATGGGGGTATTGGACGGCAAAGTCGCGATAGTGACCGGCTCGAATCGCGGCATCGGCCGCGGGATCGCTCGTGGATTCGCGCGCGCCGGGGCCAGCCTGGCGCTGGCGGCGCGGGACGCAGCGCTGTTGGACGAAGCCGCCGACGAGTTTCGCGCGTTGGGAGCTGAGGTCGCGGCCATCCCGACGGACGTCACCGATGAAGCAGCCGTGGACGGCCTGATTGATGGAACCATGGAGCGGTTCGGCCACCTGGACGTGCTGGTCAACAACGCCGGCATCGCCGAACACGCCCCTCTGGTGGACATGACGCTGGAAGCCTGGCAGCGCACGGTCGACGTGAACCTGACCGGACCATTCTTATGCTCGAGGGCCGCCTTGCGGGTGATGGCCGCGGCGGGCCGCGGGCGGATCATCAACGTGGCCAGCATTTCGTCGCAGCGGGTGCGACCGCGATCGGCCTCGTACAGCGCGACCAAGTTCGGCCTGTGGGGCCTGACGCAGGTGATTGCCCTGGAAGGCCGCGATCACGGGGTGTCGTGCAGTTGCCTCAACCCCGGCAACACCTGGGTGGAGCGCCGCAGCGGCACGCAGCGTCGTGAGGATGAGGAACCAATGATGACCGTGGACGAACTGGCCGCCGCCGCCGTGACCATGGCCGCCATGCCCGACCACGTGAACATGTTGGAAGCCACCGTGTTGCCGGTGGGTCAGCCCTTCATCGGGCGGGGCTGAGCGCGCTGCTTTGCTCCCTGACGGCGCGGGGCCGATAAACTGCGCCGTCCACGATAGAGGCACCAGCTCATGGCGGACCTGGTTCTGCGCGCGGCCACGCTGATTGACGGAACCGGCGCCGATCCGATTCATGACCCCGAAGTCGTCGTGCGCGACGGGGTAATTGCCCACGTTGGAACGGTGGGCGCCTACGTCGATGACGCCGATGTGGTCGATTACGGTGACGCCACGATCATGCCGGGCCTGATCGATTGCCACTGTCACCTGCAGTTCGGCGCCTACGAGAGCCACGAACGCACCCTGGCCGTCCACAAGTCGGCCTCCAACGAAGAACGCGTGATGACTGCCATCGCCAACGGTCAGCGCGCGCTGGCGACCGGCGTCACAACGATGCGGGACACAGGCGGGTATCTCACGCTCAACATGGTTGTGCGTGACGCGCTTCGCCGAGGGTTGGCTTTGGGACCACGCCTGCTGGTTTGCGGAGCTCCCATCACCACGACGGGCGGGCACCTGAACTGGTGCGGGCTGCGGGCCGACTCGCGCGACGACGTGATTCGGGCCCTGCGCCAGATGGTGGAAGCTGGCGCGGACTTCATCAAGGTGATGGCCACGGGCGGGATGATGACGCCCGGATCGCAGGCCGGACACTCGCAGTACGACCTGGATACGTTGCGCGCGCTGGTGACGGACTCCCACCGATTGCAACGCCACGTGGCCGCGCACGTGCTGGGAGCGGACGGCTGCCGGGACGCGATCGATGCCGGCGTTGACACGTTGGAGCACTGCTCATGGCTCACGCCCGATGGGATCCGGGGGCAATCGGCGGTTGACGAAGAAGCCGTGGAGCGTATCGATGCTTCGCACCAGTCAGTCCACATGACGCTGGCCGCCATGAACCGAACGCCGTTCCGCGACCTGGCGCATCTGGACGCGTTGCCCGCGGGTGAACGAGAGCGCATCCGCGCGGCGGGTGCGAACTTCCGCTACATGCGCGAGCGCGGCGTTCCGCATGTGGTGTCGACGGATGCGGGCGTGATCGATACGCCCTTCCACGAATTCCCACTGTCAGTCATCAGCGCGGTCGTTGCGCTGGACACCACGCCGGTCGACGCTGTGCACCTCGTCACTGGCGCGGCCGCTCGAGCCATCGGCCTGGGTGGCCTGACCGGGGAAGTCGTTCCCGGACAACAGGCAGACCTGCTGGTCGTAGACGGCGATGCGGCGGAGAACATCTGCAACATCGGGCGCACCGTGTCGGTTTATCTGGGCGGGCGGGAAGTGGTACGAAAGCGGCGGCTGGAGGTGCTGGCCGGCTAAGCCGACGCGTGGATGCGGGGCCGCGTGCTAGGCGCTCGCTACCTCGACCCAGGACTCGGCGAAGGCGAGGAAGGCGCTGGTGATGGGCTGGGAGCCGACCTGTCGAGGAAACACGACGCCGGGAATTTGCTGGCCGTCCACGGACAGAGCCGCATCTGACGCCGACATGAGGACTGAGAAGACGTCCATGGCGCCTGGTTCGCCGGGTTGGGCCAACCGCTCGACGTGAAAGGGCGACGCCAGATCGTTCCAGACGGCGCGGACGGTCACGTCGCCGGCCCGGACGGTCTCAGTCCAACGGCGAGGTAGTTCGTCGATGCAGGTAAAGCCGCCTGCTGTGACGATGGGCAAACCAACAAGGCCCTTCAGGTCTCGGTACAGCGGGCTGCCGCGCAGGTACCAGTCAAGCAGCCAGCTGGCCAGGGCGGGGTTGTCGCTGTAGCAGGCGTTGCGGGGGTCGGCGGCGTTCGGGTTGGCGAGCACGAATACGGCATGGCCCGGGCCATGTGGGCTGAGCCTGAGCCGAAAGTGATTGACGAGGGCGGCGTCCGGACCCTCCGGGTCTGAACGCAGGCGCAGGACGTGGTTCTCGCCGGCGATGAGGACGCGGCCAGGATTGTTGATTGGGCGCTCAGCCACGTCGGCGACTTGCCACCGGGGCGCGCGTCCAGCGGCGAACGGATCTCGCGAAGAGCAGCGCAATCGGCGCCGCGACCATCGCGCCAGCGGCCAATCCGGCGTAGGCGCCACGCATGCCGCCGTTGAGCGTGGGTTCAAACGGACCGCGCGGATCGCCGCTCTGCAGGCCGATCAGTCCGCCGACTATTCCACCGGCTATCGCGGCCAGCGCGATGACACATAACGCTCCACCCAGGGCGGCCAGTTTGAGGCTGCCCGTCATTTGGACGGGTGTCAGGACCTGGCGGGCGTGCGGCGGCGGCCGCCGTGCCGCAGGGCCGCCCGGCGGCGGGCCGCCACGGCGCGTCGGGCGCGAGCCGCATCGGCCTTGGGCGGCGCTTCCGTGTCGACGACCGGCGGATTGGGGGTGACCTGCCAGAAGTTGGCGACTTCGGTCTCCCACGCGTCGAGGATTCGGCGGCCGATGGCGCTGCCGGTAGCCGCCACGTGCTGCGCGATGAGACTCCGCAGCTCCTCAGCCGCCTCAGGCGTGCCGACGCGCGCGACGCTGACCAGTTCCGGATTGAAGCGCTTGAGGAACATCGCGCCGCGCTCGTAGATGTAGGCCGTCCCTGCCGACATGCCGGCGGCAAAGTTCTTGCCGGTCGGGCCAAGGACCACCACGGTGCCGCCGGTCATGTATTCGCAGCAGTGGTCGCCGACGCCCTCAACGACCGTTTGCGCCCCGCTGTTGCGGACGCCAAAGCGTTCGCCGGCTCGGCCGGCCACGAAGAGGCGACCCGAGGTTGCGCCGTAAAGGACAGTATTGCCCATGATCACGTTGTCTTCGGGCGCGAAGGCGGCGCTGTCAGGGGGACGAACGGTGATGACACCACCGCCGAGCCCCTTGCCGACGTAGTCGTTGGCTTCGCCGATCAGGTCCAGGCGCAGGCCGCGGGTGACGAAGGCGCCGAAGCTCTGGCCAGCAGTGCCGCGGAACGTAAGACGAATGCTCTCGTCGGGCAGACCGTCCTCGAAGCCCGCGCGAACGATGGTTCCGCTGAGCTGGGCGCCCACGGCACGGTCGGTGTTGGAGATCGGCAGTTCAAACTGCAGGGACACGTTGGGCAGCGCCGACGTATCGAGGTGCTCAATGATCTGCGTGTCGAGATGAAAGTCGTGCGGCCGGTCATTGCGGTCGCGATGGCGGCGCAATGGGGACACACGGGTTTCGTCAGGCGGGACTAACAGGTCGTGTAGATCGAGGGCAGCCGCCCGGCCAGCGTCGAGATCGGGGTCCGGTTCAAGGTATTGGACCTGGCCAACCAGATCGTCGAAACGAGCCACGCCGAGGCTGGCCATGATCTCGCGGACGCCCTGAGCCAGATGCGTGAAGAAACGGACCACGTGTTCCGGCTCGCCGGCGAAGCGTTCGCGCAGGTCGGCGCGCTGCGTGGCCACGCCCACGGGGCAGGTATTGAGGTGACACTGGCGGGCCATGATGCAGCCGACGGCCACGGCGGCCACCGTCCCGAAGCCGAACTCCTCGGCGCCCAGGAGGCCCGCAATCACGACGTCGCGGGCGGTCTTCAGTCCGCCGTCGGTCTTGACCAGGATGCGGTCGCGCAGGCCGTTACGCACCAGGACATGCTGGGTCTCGACCAGGCCAATCTCCCAGGGCACGCCGGCGTTCTTGATTGAACTGATCGGCGAGGCCCCGGTGCCGCCGTCGTGTCCGCTGATGAGCACGTAGTCGGCGTAGGCCTTGGCGACACCTGCGGCAATCGTGCCAACGCCAGATTCCGCAACCAGCTTCACGCCCACCGCTGCGTTTGGGTTGGCGTGCTTGAGGTCGTAGATCAACTGTGCCAGGTCCTCGATGCTATAGATGTCGTGGTGCGGCGGCGGCGAGATGAGGGGAATGCCAGGAATGGTGTGCCGCAGGCTGGCGATGTAGGGCGAGACCTTGAGCGCCGGAAGCTGCCCGCCCTCGCCCGGCTTGGAGCCCTGCGCAATCTTGATTTCGAGTTGATCGGCCTTGGCGAGGTAGAGCGGGGTGACGCCGAACCGGCCCGAGGCCACCTGCTTGATCCGGCTATCGGGTTCTTGGCCGTTCTCATCGGGGGCGTACCAAGTGCGGTCCTCGCCGCCTTCGCCCGTATTACTGCGCGCGCCCAGACTGTTCATCGCCTTGCTCAGGGTGCTATGGGCCTCCGGGCTTAGCGCGCCGATGGACATGGCCGTCGTGGTGAAGCGGCGCACGATGGTCTCGATCGGCTCGACTTCGTCAATCGAGATCGGATCGTCCTGTTGGACAAATCGAAGCAGATCCCGGATGGCATAAGGATCGCGATCGTTGACCACGCTGTCGTAAGCGTCGAAGTCTTCGGGGTCTCCCGTCCGGATCGCACGGTGCATGGCCTTGACGAAGCCCGGGTTGGCGGCGTGGAACTCGCCGTTTCGCCGGTAGCGTGCCCAGCCGATGTCGGTCGGCTGCGGCGGGGCCTCCGGCTCAAAGGCCTCGGAGTGCCTTGCGAGGACGTCGGCCGCCAGTTCCTCGAAGCCGATGCCTCCCACCCGCGACGGCGTTCCAGGGAAACAGCGGTCGATAACCTGATCGGACAGTCCGACGGCCTCAAAGACTTGCGCGCCCTGGTAGCTGCTGAGAGTTGAGATGCCCATCTTGGAGAGCACCTTGCGCACCCCGTCCTCGGCAATGCGCAGATACGTCTGGCCCAGGTTTTCGGACCCGTTGGTCGCGGCCGGCGTCAGGCTGTTGACGGTGGCCAGCGCGAGGTAGGGATTGACGGCGCCCGCGCCATAGCCGATGAGGGCGCACAGGTGATGCACGTCCCAAGCCTGCGCCGTGTGTACCACGATGCCGGCGTGCAGGCGACGCCCGGACTCAATCAGAGCGAAGTGCAGTGCGCCCACCGCCAGCGCCATCGGAATCGCCGCCCTGGTCCGATTCATCCCGCGGTCGCTGACGATGAGGAGGCGCGACCCGTCGTCGATCGCGCTCAGTGCCTGCCTGACCAGTTCGTCCAGTGCCAGCTCGAGCCCAGCGGGGCCCGCGGCGACGGGGAACAGGGCATCAAGCCAGGCCGTGGCGAAGTCGGGATCCTCCAATTTGTCGATACGCCGCAAGTCTTCGTCGCTCAGAACTGGTGACTCCAGGTGCAGTAGGTGCGCGGCCTCGGGCGTGGGCACCAGGAAAGTGCCGCGCGCGCCGAGGCGCGTCATCAGAGACATCACCAGCTTCTCGCGCAGCGGATCGATGGGCGGATTGGTGACTTGCGCGAACCTCTGCCGCAAGTAGCTGAATACCGACGGCTGAAAGCGTGACATGACGGCAAGTGGCGCATCGTTGCCCATGGAGAAGACGGGATCCATGGCCTGGAGCGCCATCGGTTCGAGGATGTGCGTCAGGTCCTCGCGTGTGAAGCCCAGCGCGCGCTGCCAGCGCTGCACCTCGGGTCCGGCCAGAACCTTTTCATTGCCATTGAGATCGACGGGCAGCGACCGGTCGATCCCGACGCGTTGGCTGTGAAACCAGTCGCCGTACGGCTTCTTTTCAACGAATTCTCGCTTGGCGGCATAGTCAGTGAGCAGACGACCGGTTTCGAGATCGACCGCGAGCATGCGACCGGGTCCCAGCCGGCCCTTGGACACGATATGCGCATCGTCAATGTCGATCACACCGACTTCCGACGCCATGAGCACCATGTCATCGTCAGTTACGACGTAGCGGGCCGGTCGCAAGCCATTGCGGTCCAGCGCGCCGCACACCCAGCGCCCGTCGGTCAAGGCAAGGGCAGCCGGTCCATCCCACGGCTCCATCAGGCAGGCGTGATAGGCGTAAAAGTCCTGCAGCTCGGCCGGCATCTCCTGCGCATCGCGCCAGGCCTCCGGCACCAGCATCATGGCGCTGTGCACCAGGTTGCGTCCGGACAGGGTGAGCAATTCGAGCACTTGATCGAGGCTGCATGAATCCGACATGGCAGATCCGACGCGGTCCGTCATGGGCCGAAGGACGGCCGTGTCGGCCCCGAAGAGGGGGTGCTCCAGCCCACCTTCGCGGGCGAACATCCAGTTGCGATTTCCGTCGAGCGTATTGATTTCGCCGTTGTGCGCCAGCATCCGGAACGGCTGTGCCAGCTGCCAGGTCGGGCTGGTGTTGGTGCTGTAGCGCTGATGGAAAACCGCCACGGCCGTGCAGTAGCGGGGATCGCTCAAGTCCTTGAAGAAATGGCCGACTTCGGTTCCGACGATCAAACCCTTGTAGACAATGGTGCGCGAGGAAAGCGAGACCACATAGTTGGCATCCAGGGACTCGGCGCGCAGCCGGCCTTCCAGTTCCTTCCGGCCCAGGAAAAGGCGCTGCTCGGCGGGCAGGAGTTCGCTTGAGTCCTGGTTGTCGACGAGCAGCAGATGTTTGATGTCCGGCATCGTGCTGCCACCGGCCGTGCCCAACACGTCGCGGTCCAGCGGCACGTCTCGCCAGCCCACCACGCTGAAGCCGCGACGGGCGCAAATCGCTTCCGCCAGCACCTGCGCGCGATGCGTGCCGCGGGGGTCGTGCGCATCCAGAAAAAAGACGCCCACCGCCATACGCTCGGGGTCGACACTTGACCACCCAAGTTCGGCGTAGGCACTTGCCAGCAGTTCACGGGGCAGTTGCGTGAGGACGCCGGCACCATCGCCTGTCCGGGCATCGGCCGCGATTGCGCCGCGATGCGTTAGTGAGGCCACCGCCTCGAGTGCCCGCTCGACAATCCGGTGCGAGCGACGCCCCTGAATATCCGCCACAAAGCCCACGCCGCACGAATCGTGCTCATAGCGCGGGTCGTACATGGCGGCCAAGGTAGGAATCCTCTCGATCAGGCGCTTGGTTGAACGGCTAGTGCGACGCCGACAGGTGTATGAAGCGCAAACGTGCGGCCCGCCCGATCCCGGCGGTACCGGTCATCCGTCGATGCTCGTTCATCGGCGTGGAGGGCGTTGCAACTCTCAGGCGAAACCCGACCCGGCGGAGCCCACCGCGCGAACGGTATGCGCCGCCAAGGCCAGCGTCATGCGGGTTCGGCATAGGGTAGCGCATGGATCGCGGCCGCGCGCCCCTTCGAACCGCCTGCCAAGACTCCGGTGCTACGATCAGGCGATGCGCGCCTGACTTGGTGTCATGTTCCGCGTGCTTCTGTTGGGGATGCTGGTTGCGACGATCCCGTTCCTGATTTACAGCGGGATGCGGCGCCGGCTGGCTTATGCGATTTCAGTCACCGCCACGATCTATCTGATCGTCATCGGACTGCGCGTACTCACCGGGTTCTGGTGGTTTCGCGAAGAGTTGCAGAACACAATCGGGGCGATCGGCATCATCGTGTTGATTGCCTCGGCCATCTACATGGCCATGCGGCACTACGGCGAGCGCGCCGTACGGCGGAAACTGGCTGAGCGGAGGCAGGCGCCAGACGCGCATCGGAGCCTGATCGATAATGTTCGGCGGTCGCTTCGCGAATAGCCGACGTCCAGGGAGTAGCTCGTGGCCTTCACAATCAACGAAACCCCCGTGCACTGGGACGGCGTGGCGCCGCCCACCCGCATGCCGCCGTGGCAGGAAGTGGTCTGGATCGGCATTCCCGGCTACCCGCGGCGCCTCTGGTTCATCTCCAAGACCGGAATGAGCTGGCAGCAGCGGCAACGCGAGGAAATCATCCGGAAGGGGCGCGAGCTTCTGATGCGCGAGCGTGCGGCAGCCGGAGGCGCTGCCACCTGATCCGAATCCGCCGTGAATCTCAAGCTTGAAGGTCTGGCGGCTGCCGTAACCGGCGGCAGCGAGGGCGTTGGGCGCGCCATTGCGGCGGCCCTGGCCCGCGAGGGCTGCGACGTGGCCATTGCCGCCCGCCGCCGCGACGTTCTGGAGGACGCCGCGCACGACATCGCCCAGGAGAGCGGCCGGCGAATTCTCCCAATTCAAGCGGACCTGAGCCGGGCCGAGGACGCTCGCGTATTCGTGGCCACGGCCGCACGCAGCCTGGGACGACTGGACATCCTGGTAAATAACGCGGGAGGGCCGGGCGCGCATCGCTTTGACGGGGCCAGCGACGAGATCTGGCAGGCCGATCTGGACGTCAAGCTGTTTGGCGCGATCCGTTGCTCGCGGGCGGCCTTGCCCTACCTGCGGCGGGCCGGTGGGTCCATCATCAACATCACCTCAACCGGCGGCCGTGAGCCGTCGCGGGCTTCGGTTCCCACATCCGTGACCCGGTCCGCCGGCATCGCTCTCACCAAGGCCATGTCCAAGGAATATGCGGATGCCGGGGTGCGGGTGAACACTGTGATGCTGGGCTCGATCCGCAGCGCTCAGTGGGAACGGCGCTGGGACGCGACCGGCCGCCACGGCACGCTGGAAGACTTCTACACGAGGGCCGGCGTTGGCATTCCGCTGGGCCGCCTCGGCCACCCCGACGAGGTTGCGGACCTGGTGGCCTTCCTGGTTTCGCCGCGAGCGACGTACATCACCGGCGCGGCCATCGCAATCGACGGCGGCCAGAGCAACGCCATTTAGTCCCGCCGTCAAAGCCTAGGGTTGGCGGCCCGAACGACGATCGGGCCGCTAGAAGCCGCGGGCCAAGTCCACCACGTTCTTCAGCGGCTCACCACGGATATAGCGTCGCAGGTTGTCGGTCACAAAGGGCACCACCCGCTCGCCGCGGCGGGGCGAGGCCCCGGCCATGTGGGGTGTGATTAGAACGTTCGGCAGGTCCCAGACTTCGCTTTCGGGTGGATGCGGCTCCTGTTCCACGACATCCAGGCCTACGCCACGCAGCCGGCCCGCACGCACAGTCCGGATTAAGGCGGCCGTGTCGACACACGGCCCGCGAGCCACGTTGATGAGGTAGGCATCGTCGGGCAGCGCGTCGAAGACCGCCTGGTTGACGATGTGATGAGTCCGGGGCGTGTAGGGGCAACACAAGGTCAGCACGTCGGTTTCTGGCAGCAAGTCGAGCAAGTCAGACACCGAGTGAACTGATCGCAGGGCGTCGTCGGGCTCGCCGGCGACCACGTCGGCTCCTCGCACTTCCATCTCCAGGGCGTGATACCGCTTGGCGACGGCGCGGCCGATGCCGCCGACGCCGACGATCAGCGCCCGCTTGCCGGCCGCCTCGTCGTAGTCATAGCTGTTGTCCCAGCGATGTTCGGCCTGTCTCAGGGCCGAGTAATGAATACCGCGGGTCAGGGCCGTCAGCAACGCCACGGCCGACTCGGCCACGTGCGACGCCAGCAGCGCTCGCGCGTTCGTAACGAGCAGATGGCCGTAGCGGTCGGCGCCGCGGGCGGCGAGGGAATCGATGCCAGCACTGGCTATCTGTAGCCACTTCAGAGACGTGCCGGCGTCAAGCACTTCGGGCTCGACCGCTGCGCCCAGCACGACCAGCACTTCGGCGTTACGAATCTCGGTGACGGCGGAGCTCGCGTCGTAAACGAAGGCGAAGTCGTGATCCGGGAACAGCGCCGGCATCTCAGCCCACTCGTCCGCCCAGTGGCTGGGCATGTAAATCAGGATTTTCATGTGATGCGACCCTGGTTCCGACGCCCGCAGTGTAGGGACTTCGGCGAACGTGGGGTTGGAGCTCGCTGCTAGACTTCGCGCGCTTGCCGCCCGGAGGGCTGAAGCGTGGCCAGTTCGGGCGTGGCGGATCCGCAAGAGTCCAGCAGCGGCGCGCGTCGGCTCACGGCTGCCGAGGTGCGCTGGACCTGCGCTCCAGCCGACCTGCCGTTTCAGTCCACGGCCGAACTCACGCCGCCCGACGCGCTGATCGGCCAAGAGCGAGCTGAGCGCTCCATTGAGTTCGGCGTGGACATTCGCAGCCGCGGGTTCAACATCTACGCCGCTGGAATCCCGGGCACCGGCCGAACGTCGATGATCATGACGCGGCTGCAGGCCGAAGCTGCTCGCCGCCCCACGCCGGACGACTGGTGTTACGTCCACAACTTCGACGACAGTCATCGACCGCGCGCGTTGCGGCTGCCGGCGGGCCAGGCCCCAACCTTTCGTGCCCGACTCCGCGACGTTGTGGAGACGCTGCACCACGAGTTGCAGCGCGCCTTCGACACCGAGGAGTATCAGAACCAGCGGGACGCGGTGACGCAGGCCGTACAGACCGAGCGGCGCGATGCGTTCAGTGAGTTCGAACGGCGCGCATCGGCAAGCGGTTTTGCCGTCACGCAGCTGCCGGCGGGACTGAACGTCACGCCCGTCCACGACGGCCAGCCCATGGCGCCGGAGGCGGTGCGGGCACTGCCCGATTCCGAGCGCGAACAGCTGCAGGCGATCGGCCGGGAACTCGAGGAGCGGCTGGGGCGACTGATGCGGCGGCTGCGGCGACGACAGCGCGCGGCGCGTTCCACGTTGAGCGACCTGAACGCCGACGTGGCGCGCGGCGTGGCGCGCCCCCTGCTGGATGACGTGCGCGAAGAGTACGAGGCGCTGCCGCACGTCACTGCGCATCTGGACGCCATCGAGTCGCACATCACGCGGCACCACGAGAACTTCCTCGAGTCCGACTCGACCGCGCTGCCCGCTCAGCGACCAGGCCCGGCGCCCGACCCTTACCTGCCGTACCGAGTGAACGTGCTGGTAACGCACCAACCAGGAACCGGCGCGCCCCTGGTACGCGATACCCACCCCACCCACCCGCACCTGTTCGGTCGAGTGGAGACGCGGACCGAATTGGGCGTGAGCACGACCGACTTCACGTTGATCCAGCCCGGCGCGCTGCATCGCGCAAACGGCGGTTACCTGGTGCTGGACGCGAATGACCTGCTGCAGTCCGGCACTTCCTATGCGGCCCTCAAGCGCGCCCTGCGGAATGAGCGGGTTCGCATTGAAGGCGCCGCCGAAGAGTATGGCCTGCCGTTGGCGGCCCGACTCGAGCCCCAGCCGATCCCGCTGGATCTCAAGGTGGCGCTGGTCGGTCCGCCCGACGTCTACGCGCTGCTCTACGAACTCGACTCCGACTTTGGGCAGCTGTTCAAAGTTCTGGCCGAGTTCGAGACGGAGATCGAACTCAACGCCGAGAACACCACGCGCTACGCGCAGTTCATCGCCGCCCGCTGCGCCGAGGAGGGCCTACGGCACTTTGACCGATCCGCGGTGGCGCGGATTGTGGAAGAGGGCGTGCGGCTGGCGGGCGACCGGGGCAAGCTTTCCACTCGCTTTGGGGACATCAGCGACATCGTGCGCGAAGCCGAGTACTGGGCGCGGCGGCGTGGTGCTGACCTTGTCACCGAGGAGGACGTCTGGTCCTCCATCGACGAGCGAATTCGCCGTTCGAATCGCCTGGAAACCCAGATTCGCGACCGCATGGCCGACGGTACGGTCATGATCGATGCCGAAGGCTCGGCTGTCGGCCAGGTCAATGGCCTCACCATCGTCGGTGTTGGCAGTCATGAATTCGGTCAGCCCAATCGGATTACGGCTCGCGTGTTTGCCGGACGCGATGGGGTGATCAGCATCGATCGCGAAGCCAAGCTGTCCGGACCCATCCATGACAAGGGAGCCATGATTCTGACCGGGTTGCTGAACGGCACGTTTGCACTCAGCGGCCCGTTGACCATGAGCGCCAGCATCGCGTTCGAGCAGTCGTACTGGGGCGTGGAAGGCGATAGCGCGTCGCTCGCGGAACTGCTGGCGCTTCTGTCGGCGCTCTCTGAATACCCACTGGATCAGGGAATGGCTGTGACGGGGTCCGTCAACCAGCATGGTCGCGTGCAGGCGGTCGGCGGGGTGACTCAAAAGATCGAAGGCTTCTTTGACTTGTGCGTCCGCCAGGGCCTTACGGGTCGCCAGGGCGTATTGATTCCAGCCAGCAACGTGAGGAATCTCACGCTGCGATGGGATGTGGCGGGCGCCGTGGACCGCGGCACCTTCCACATCCATGCCGCCGCGGACGTTGCGGAGGCGGTGGAAGTCATGACGGCGCGAACCGCAGGCACCGCGGACGCCGCAGGCAGGTTTCCTTCGGAGACGGTCCTTGGCGCTGTGCAAGCCAGACTGGACCAGTTCGCCCGCCGCTGGCACGACGGCCCCCCGCACTAGACGGCACCGCCGGCTCATTCCCGCCACGGAACAAGGCATGCCCGGGCTCAAGAACCTTGGCACTGCGGGCAGTCAACACCGCGCGCCGTCCGACCACGAGCAGCAGCGTCGTGCAACGATCAGTTGGACGACTTCTGAATCTCGAAGTATTCGCTGTCAGTGGGTGGGCGCGTCTTGACGAGGCGGTGCCGGACAAGAGGCCAGAACGCCAGCGCCAGCGCCGCAGGCGTGCGTATGACCCACAACGCGGGGCGCGTGAGAGGCAGCACGAACTCCACGAGATACACCGGGATGATCCAACCGACAGCACGTGGACGAGCGGCAACGATCAGGCCGACGGTCAGGGGCAGAACGTAATACCGGCCGTGGCCGAGCAGCAGAACGAATGCGTAGGCCAATGTCACGCGAAACATGCCCCAGCGCGGATCGCGGCTGAGCCAGCCGACCAGGGGGGCCGATGCAAGGAGCACGAGCATTGGCCAATCGTGCGGGCCTCGAAGCCCGTCGGGCATATCGATGCCGAACGCGCGTGTGAAACCCCAGAAAACCGGCAGACCATCGCCGCGGTCCTGCAGGTGGCCGACGACGGCCCAGTGCACAGCGGCCGCATCCCGAATCAGGAAGGGACCCACGATCAGCGCGCCGATCGCCGACGCGCCCGCCGCATAAGGGGCGAGCGGACGAAGTCCCTGGCGTGCGTAGTAGCCGGCAAGGACCAGAGCCGGTAGTACGAACTCGGAGCGAGTGACGACACTCAGCCCGATCAATGCACCTGCCTGCCAGGGAACTCCAAGTCGCAGAACCGCAGCCACCAGGAAGAACGCCGCAACGGCGGACGCGTGGCCGTTGAGCGCTCCGGCCTCGAACACCCAGGGTGTGAACAGCCAGAGCGCCCCAATTCCGAGCGACATTGGCCGCGACAGTCCTTGCCTGCGGGCCAGGACGATGAACAGCCAGGCTGCGGCCACCTCGAAGATGTGGACGATGACCTTGACCGCCAGGATTCGATCCCAGCCCAGCGCGTCGAAGATGCGCTGCAACGGGGCCAGCAGCATGGGAAACAGCGGCAGATGGGCATAGGTGAAATTCTGGTCGGACACGCCGGCGTAATAGTTGAAGTGGTCCGGCGTATAAAGGGCTTCCGCGAAGGCGAAGAAGTGCTGGAGGTCGCCGTACAGAAACGTCTTGCCCTCAAGCGATCGCAGCGTGAGCGCAACGGACAGAGCGGCCGTCCCCAGCACCGTGAGGATCGGCAGCCGATCAAGGCGCGCGACGACCGCGTCGATCCGCGTCACTACGGTCGCGACTCTCGTCTGGGCGTAATGTTCGACACCTTACGGCTCCTGCGCCGGGGCTATACTCCGATACTCCCCGCGGGCGGCTGCCGGGTGATCGGTGACCGCCGGAACGGACCGGCCCGGAATCGAGGTGTGGCGATGGCCTCCATGGACTCTGACCTGCGGCGCCAGGCGCATTTGCGCCGCAGTCCGCTTACCTTCGTGCGCGAGCACTGGCGCGCGATTCTTCTCTACCTCGGCCTCACAGGACTCTTGATCTTCGGCCTGACGAATGCGTCAGAAATCACGCTGGGGATTCTGAGCTTCGCCTTCACCCTGGTCTACGCCATGATGTTCATGGTCGTGCAGTTCGGCTTTCTCTTCTACATCCTGGGCCGAGGTCGCGTCTACTGGATCCAACCAGGCGAGACTGGGGTGTACTTCACGGACTACCGCGGCAACGACCAGGTTCTTGAAGTTGCCCGGCGGGTGGTGCGGCTGCTGCAAGGCGCAATGTCGTTCAAGCGCATGGGCGGCGAAGTCACGCGCGGCGTGCTGCTCGAGGGCCCTCCGGGCACCGGCAAGAGCTACCTGGCGCAGGTAATTGCCAATGAGGCGGGAATTCCCTTCGCATACGCCTCGGCGCCCGGATTCCAGAACATGTTCATGGGTATTGGCAACCTGCGGGTGCGAATGCTTTACGGCAAGGCACGCAAGCTTGCGCGCAAGCACGGCGCGGCCATCATCTTCATCGACGAAATTGACGCCATCGGTATGGCCCGCGCGGGTCAAACCGGCGGCGGCATGATGATGGGCGGCCTCTTTGGCGGTGGGGCTGGCTTCGGGCTGCTCAATGAGTTGCTCCTGCAGATGGACCCGCCAAACTTCGACAACGGCTGGTTCGCTCGGCTGCTGCGAACCATTGGCCTGCGACGCACGAAAGCGGTACCGCCGCTCGTGCTCACCATGGGCGCCACCAACCTCGCGTCGGCGCTTGACCATGCCCTCCTCCGGCCAGGCCGGTTCGACCGCAAGATTCACGTTGACCTGCCAGACCTGGACGGGCGCAAGGACATCATCGAGTACTACCTGGCCAAGGTTCGGCACGAGGACATGCCGGTGGACCGCATGGCCAACGACACGATCCTGTACACCCCGGTGGCGATCAAGTTCGTGATCAACGAGGCCGTGATCCACGCACACTTCGACGGGCGCGACGCGATCAGCTACGACGACTTCACCCGGGCACGTGAAAACCACGAGTGGGGGCTGCGCGAACCGATTCGTGGGCTGACCGACGAGGACCGTCGGCGGCTGGCCTACCACGAGGCTGGGCACGCCATCGCCCAGGTCAAGATCAAGACCTGGGAACGCCTGACCAAGGTCACCATCATTCGGCACGGCGACGCCCTGGGACTTGCGGCCTTCAAGCCTGTGGAGGAGAAGCGCGTTCTTATCCGTGAGGAATTGCTGGCAAGCATTCAAGTGAGCCTGGCCAGCCGCGCGGCCGAAGAGCTATTCCTCGGATCGCAGACGCTGGGTGTAACGTCCGACTTTGCGGGCGCCACGCATCTCGCCTTTCAGATGCTGAGCTTCTGGGGCATGGACGGCAGCTTCTATTCGTCCTTGCCATTCGGTCCGGCCGTTGACGCCACCGATCCGCGCATGAAGCGCAAGATCGACCAGGTGCTGGAGCAGGAGTACCGCAAGGTCAAGGCTCTACTCTCGGAATACTCGGGTGCAGTGCATGAACTGGCCCAGGAACTGATAGCAAACGACGAGGTGGACGGTCAGGACGTGGAGGACATGGTGGAACGCTGGGACGAGCAGATCGCCGAGGGCAACCGGCTCAAGGCGCTGCCCGAAGGCGGAGTGCTGGTGGGTGCCGACGCCGAACCGCAGCCGTACGTCCACGGCGGTAACGGCACGAATGGTCGTAACGGTCATTCCGAAGACACGCCGAGCCGCCCGCGTCGACGAACAAGGCTCCGCGACCGATACGGAACCCGCGGCGCACGCGATACATAGCGCAAAGGCTCACGAGGCGAGCGCCCGGCTGTTGCCGGGCGCTCGCGCTTAACTGGCCGGCGGCTTAGCCGTCGATGAGCGCCAACCGGTCGGCCAGGAAGTCCAAGCGCTCGAACGCGCCCCGGCGCAGGCGTTCGTAGATGCCGAACGCACGCTCCCCTTGCCCGGCGCGAATGGCGTCCCGGATGACCTCGGCATCGCCGACAAAGCGGTCAAAGTGTTCAAGGAACGTTCCGTGGAAAAGCGTGGCCAGGGGTGGAGCTTCAAGTTCCCCTGCGCGCGCCTGGGCGTCGCTGATTGCATCGTGGAATTCGATCACGCGCTGCACGGAGCCGGCAATGCCCCCAACCGTGGCCCACGCAGCTGCCCCGGGACCGAAGAATGCGTCGAACGCAGCCCGCTCGTCAGACAAAATGGCCGCGACGGTTTCCTTGTACAGCGCGCGCTCCGCGTTCGACGAATCTGCCGATGCGCTGCTCGGCGCTTGCTCTGCCTCGCCGCAAGCAGCCATGAGGACGGCCGCCACCCCGACTCCGAAGAGACGGCGCCCAATTAAGCGTGGACTGGGAGCCAGGTCTAGCCGCCAGTCGTTGCGGGCCAGACGCCGAATGCACAGCTTCCGAGAACCTGCCATTGCTTTCGGTGGGCCGCTAGAAGACGGCCTCGTGCTCGGCCTCGACTTCATCCCGTTTGCGCCTGTTGTCGTCTTCGATCTTGAGTCCGAATTGCCGCATGCGGGCATGGGTGAGGATGATGAGCTGGCAGCGATCGGCACCGTCGCTCATGCGCGTGGTGTACGTGGCCTTCATATCGAACTGCTTGAAAAACTCGTCGTCGTAAACGTTGCTGACGTTGCAAACTGGATGGTCCTTGCCCGGTGTCAGGCCATAGGGGCAGATTCCAAACTCGACCACGGCTGAAGCTTCGGCGCGCTGATCCACGTCCACGGAGTCGTGCGGAACCAGATGACGACGGCGCGCCGCCCAGGCCTGCGCGATGTCTAGCGGCTCAGGGTCTTCGAGATCGCCCAGGCTCTCCGCATCGGCCCGGGCCTGGCTACGCAGGGCGGCTTCAGCCTGCTCAGCGAAGTCGGGATCGGCCTCGATGGCCTGCATCACCATCAGCCGCATGAATCCACCCATCTGGTTCTGCAAGCCGGGGGTGGGCGGGCCAAGGGCCGCCGCCGGCGCCGCGGCCTCGTCGGGCGTGGTGGCCGCCGTCGCGGCGGTCTGCGCCGGCTCAGGCGCGGGCGCGGCCACCGTAGGTGGTTCGGCCGGAGGATCTGACACTTCTGGCTCGGTCGGACCGTTGACGTCGGGAGCGTAGGCCGATAGTCGTTGACCGCCTAGCTGCGGTGATGCCGTTTCAGACGCGGGCACGGGTTCGGGCGCGGCTTCGACGGCCGCCACCGGCGGCGCCTCGGAGATCTCGCCGTTGGCTGAGGTTGCAAACGTGTCCTGAATGGCCAGAGCCATGGCGTCGGCCGCCGGAAGCGGCGCGGTGGACGCTGCTGAGGTCGCCGACGCTGGGGCCGGGAGCGCGCGCGACGCGGATGCCGCCGAGTCATCGGCCTCGGGCGCTGGCAAAGCCGGCGCCGACGTGGTCCCAGCCGACGCCCCGGGGGTTCCCGACGACGCCTCCGCTCCGGCTTGACCGGCGCTGACCGCGCCGCGCAGGTCATCCGCAATGCCCTGGCCGGCCACGTTGACGTCGTCCGCCGCGCCTTGGAGCGTGTCCGAGAGTTCGGCGCGGATGTCGGCCAATTCCTGTCGCGTGTTCTCGGCTTCCTGGCGCAGGACGTCCATTTCCTCGTAGAGGATCGAGAACTCTTCGGCGAATTCCTTGCGGAACTCGCGCGTCATCTGGCGCAACTGACGCACCCAGCGCCCGAGGGTGCGCATGGCGAGTGGCAGCCGCTCAGGGCCCAGCACGATGAGTGCCAGGACCAGAACAGCAAAAAACTCGGCGACACCTATGCCGAACATGAAGGATCAGGACGGCCCACGGGGCCGACGGTCAGAAGCCTAGGTGCTCAATCGTAGGCAGGCCGGGACGCGGCGACAAGGGTTTGGATCAGGATGCGCGGGCTCTGAGGGCCATGCGCACGGCCTTGCCGAAATCCCCGGTGGAGGCGGTGCCGCCCAGATCGACGGTGAGCACACCCGAACCGGTCACTTCCGCCAGGGCATCCAGCAACAGGTTGGCGGCTTCGACATGTCCGAACTCTTCCACCATCATGGCCGCCGACCAGATGGATGCGAGGGGGTTGGCAATCTCCTGGCCGGCGATGTCGGGCGCGGAGCCGTGGACCGGTTCAAACATCGGCGGGTAGCCGGTGCCGGGGCTGAGATTGGCGCTGGGCGGAACGCCCAGGCTGCCCATCAGCGCGCCGCCGATGTCGGACAGGATGTCGCCGAAGAGGTTGGAGGCAACCAACACGTCCAGGGTCTGAGGATTTCCCACCATCCGAGCGGCGCAGGCGTCAACCAGGTTGCGGTCGGTGGTGATTGCGGGGTATTCGCGCGCAACGTCGTCGAAGACCTCGTCCCAGAAAACCGGAGCGTATTGCAGGGCGTTGGACTTGGTGACGTTAGTGACATGGCGGCGGCCCAAGCGGTCGGCCAGTTCGAAGGCGTGCCGGATCACGCGCTCCACGCCCACGCGAGTAAACACGGTTGTCTGCAGCGCGACCTCATAGGGCGTGTCCTTGTGCACGCGACCGCCGGCGCCGGCGTACTCCCCCTCGGAGTTCTCGCGAACGCAGATGAAGTCGATCCCCTCCAGCCGGTCGGCCGCGAGCGGGCTGGGGACGCCCGGCCAGATGCGGACCGGGCGGATGTTGGCGTATTGCTGGAAGCTTTGGCGGATGAGCAGGATCATCTCGCGCTGGGAGATGGGGTCCGGCACGCTGGGGAAGCCGCAGGCGCCGAAATAGATGGCGTCGAACTGCTCCAGCGTCTTGAGGGCGTCGGCGGGCATCATCTCGCCGTGATCGAGGTAGTACTGGCAGCCCCAGGGGAAGTCCTCGAATTCCAGGATCAGATCGCCGGTGACCTCGCTGAGCGTTTCGAGGGTGAGGCGGCCTTCACGAATTACCTCAAGACCGATCCCGTCGCCGGGAACGACAGCAATCGAGTGCGTGGACATGGCAACGGTTCCGGGGGCGGGCGGGCAGAGTATACGGACGACGGCGCGCCGGCCTGCCGCGGCGTTGTGGCACCTTGCATACAAATGCGACCGGACAACCGGAGCCCGTGAGCACGGAAGCGACGTACGAGGACCTGGTGGACGCGTTGGGGCGTCCGGGGTGTGCAATCTGCCGCCTTGCCACGCGGCGGGCTGATCGATTTCTGGGTTCGTACATCTATGAGCACGTCAACGACGTAGACCTGCGCGCCACGATTCGGGAGGCGCGGGGGTTCTGCGAAGTGCATGCCGGGCACTTCCTGGAGAAGCTGGATGCGCTGGCGGTGGCCATTACGTACCGGGACATTCTGAATACGTTAGTCAGAGAGCTAGAGGGCACGGCAGCGGCTGGTCCGGATGGTTCGTCCGGAATGCGAGCGCGGCTGCGAGGGCTGGCGAGGACGGGCTCGCGGAGGCCGCGGACGCCGGCGACGTGTCCGGTGTGCGAGGCGGAGAGGGCGGCGGCGGGACGGGCGCTGGATGTGCTGACGCAGCATGGCGATCAGATTGCTGAAGCCCTGGCGGAGGGCGATCCATTTTGTTTGGCGCATGCGCGGGAGGCGCTGCGGCGGCGGCCGGGGTTTGGGGCACTGCGGGCGCGGCAGGAGCGTGGGTGGTCGGCGCTTAGGGACCGGTTGTTGGAGTTTATTCGGAAGTCGGATCACAACTATCGTTGGGAGACGCTGACGGACGAGGAGCGCGCGGCGATTGTGGGTGGGGTGCGGGCGGTTACCGGGATTCGCATGCGTCCGCGGGATGATGCGCAGGCGGAGACACGGAAGTTGCGGCGGGGCGGGACGAATGCGGTGCGCTCCGACCGGCATCCGCCGAGGCAGCGCCCATAGAGCTAGCCGGGGCCCGCCTCACGGATGAAACGCAGGATGCGGTCAGCCATCTCGTCGGGCGCCTGGAGCTGAACGAAGTGACCGGCGTCGGCCACCATGTGAAGCTCAGAGCTCGGAAGCAACCGGTGGAACTGGCGGGCGACGGCCGGCTTGAGGTACGGATCGCGGGCGCCCCAGAGGATGAGGGTAGGCGTCTCCAGGGCAGTCAAGGTTTCCAGGCTGCGCTGATTGGTGTCGATCTGACGGACGATCTCGCTGTTAATGGTATGGAAGGCGCGACGAGCCGTTCGCGAGTGGCGGAAGACACCGTGAAAGATGCGTAGCAGGCGATCGAAGTCGGCGGTCCAGCCGGGCCAGACCTGGCCAACCTGCCAGCGGTAGACGTGCCACGACAGGCCCGTACGTCCGACATCGAGAAAGCGCCGGACGAGTCGCCCAACGTATGGCAGGTGGAACATTTTGAGGGCGAGCGGCATGCGGGCGGAGTTCCAGCCGTAGTAGGTGTTCAGCAGCACCAGGGCGCGGGCGCGATCGGGGTGGGCGGCGGTCCAGCGGATGGCTGCGGGGCCGGACATGTCATGCGCGACCAGGACGACGCGGTCCAGTTCGAGCGCATCGAGGATCTGCGAGAGGGTGCGGTCCAACATGTCGAAGCCGAGCGAGAGCCCGTCGTTCGGCTGGGAGGAGCCCCAGCCGAGAAAGTCGGGCGCGACGGTGCGATGGACGGCAGCCAGCCTGGGTTGCAGACAACCGTAAATGCGGGAGTCGTCGGGCAGGCCGTGCAGCAGGACGAGGGTTGGCTGGCCTTTGCCCGATTCGCGCACGAAGCAGTCACCGGCCGGAACCAGGACGTGCCGGCCCGGCGGCGGTGCCCAGTCGGCGACGGGGTCAGCGGCCATTGGCGGCTCGCAGCAGGCGCAGGCCCCGCAACCATTCGGCGGCGCCCCAGGCCTGGGCCGGCGCGCCTTCGGGGCCGAAGGGGGGTTCGGGCTGGAAGAGCTCGCTCACGGCGCCCACCACGCCGTCGCTCAGGTGCGCCAGCATGGCTTCCCGCAGGCCGCGGAGCTCGTCGGCCGGCGCGCCGACCTTGAGACTGGCCTGGATGAACATGCCCAGCAGCCAGCTCCAGACGGGTCCCTGGTGGTAGGCGCCGTCGCGCTCGCGGGGTCCGCCGCCGTAGTGAGGGCAGTAGGCGGGATCGCCGGGCGCCAGCGAGCGGAGCCCGACCGGTGTCAGCAACGAATGACGCGCCTGCGCCAGGACCGATGCCCGCTGCTGCGGCGAGAGCAGATCCCCGGCGACCGCGAGGGCGATGACCTGGTTGGGACGAATGGCGGGGTCGGAGCCGTCGGGTCCGTCGACGACATCGAAGAGGCCGCCGGTCTCGGGATTCCAGAAGCGGGTCGCGAAGGAGTCCTCAATAAGGGACAAGATGCCGGTGTCGAAGGCGTCACGCCAGCCGATTCGAGCGAAGGCCTCCTCCGCGAACTTGAGGCCGGCGTACCAGAGGGCGTTGATTTCTACGGGTTTGCCGCGACGCGGGGTGACGACCCAGTCCTCGAATTTGGCGTCCATCCAGGTCAGCTGGAGGCCGTCCTCGCCGCCGGTCAGCAGGCCATCGTCCTGATCCATGCGGATGCCGTGGCGGGTGCCGCGGATGTGCCATTCGATGATCTCGAGCAGGGCCGTGGCGAGCACGTCCAGGATTTCGGTGTCGTCGGTGGCGCGGACGTAGGCGGCCAGGGCGTGGGTGAACCAGAGGGCGGCGTCGAAGGCGTGGTACTCGGGCTCGTCGCCGGCGTCGGGCCAGCGGTTGGGGACCATGCCCTGGTCGATGGCCTGAGCGTAGTTGAGCAGGATCGTCTTAGCCGTGGAGGCGCGGCCGGTTTCCAGGCAGAGGCCGGGCAGCGAAATGAGGGTGTCGCGGCCCCAGTCGCCGAACCAGGGATAGCCGGCGATCACGGTGTTGGGCTCGGGAGTGAAGCCTGGAAGAGCCGGCCCGCGATGCACGAGAGACTGATCTGCGGCGAGGCGCAGGCGCTGCTCCAGCGGATCCGCCGCGGACGCGACCAAGGAGACGCAACGCGCGTCAGATCTGGCCAGCGAGGCATCGACGTCGGCGGCGGCCTGAAGCTCGTCGGCGACGAGTTGCAGGGTCGCGCCGTGTCCCGGGGCCAGCTCGGCAACGAAGTCGGCGGGAGCGAAGGCGTCCTCGGTGTAGTCGAAGCCGCGGGCCTGTTCGACGCGGCGATGGAAGTTCCAGTACCAGTCCAGACACAACTCGAGCCGCCAGCCGCTGCCGCCAAGGTGGACACAGGGGGCGTCGCCCTCGGCGCGCACAGAGAGCGAGCCGGGACCGGTTTGCAGAGCCTCGAATGACGGGTCGGCGCCGCGACGCAGGGCGTGGAACCAGCGGAGCGTGACGAATGGGCGAACGCGGAGGCGCAGGAGGTCGCTGGAGAGGTTGGTGTAGCGGACGAAGGTGCGGCTGCGGCCGCGTTCCATCCAAATGGTCTTCTCCACCGAGCCGGGGGCGGTGTCGAAGCGCCAGATGGGGCGCTGGCCGCGGAGGGTGAAAGCGGCGATGGCGGCGTAGCCGGCGGGGTGCAGGACGCCGCCGTCGTACTCCTGGGTGCTGAGGGGAACCTCGGGGGCGTCGCCGTGCTGGACGAATTCGTCGGCGCCGGAGATCAGGACCCAGCGGGCGTTGGGGGGCGGGTTGGCGGCGACGAGGAGGCCGTGGTAGCGGCGGGTGGCGACGCCGGCGAGGGTGGCGGAGGCGAAGCCGCCGACGCCGTTGGTGACGAGCCACTCGCGCTCAAGCAGCGGGTCGGGAGAGCCGGTGAAGAGATCGGCGGGGAGTTGCAGGTCGCTCATGTGGGGGATCTCTGGGGTGCGAAATGGGGCGGCTTTGCGCGCGTAAGAGTTTTTTCCAAAAAACTCTTGAGGCGCGGCGGGGTGCATTCCGGGGGGGAATGTCGGCCTGGACGGGGGTGCGAGTTCGGGGTGCTTGTGACCTGTGCAGGGGCGAGGTCGGCACGACCGGAGATCACCTGAGCGCAGATGCGGCGGCTTCCGGGGGCGCGGTGACGGAGCGGGGGACGCAACGTGATGTCGACGGGGGCGAGGGTGGCAGTGGGTAGCGGCGGGTGGGGCGGGGGCATTGGAGGGTGGGGTTGCGAGGTCATTGGGGATAGTGTACACTGTTGGGAGACAGAAGGCAAGGGTGAGGGTGAGCGGTGGGTGAGGCGAGGGTGGCGGCGGTGGATGGGGTGGGGTCCATATACTCCGCCGATGGCAAGCATTGCGTCGACGACGACCGAACGGCAGGCGCCGGTCCTGGTGTTGATTGGGATCGGGCTGGCCGGGGGCGTGGTCAGCGGGCTGATCGGGGTGGGTGGCGGGATCATCCTGATTCCGCTGATGGTTGGCCTGCTGGGGATGTCACAGCACCGTGCGCACGGGACGTCGTTGGCCATCATCGTACCGACGGCGTTCGCGGCTACCGTTCGCTACGCCACCTCGAACCCGATCGACTGGTCGGTGGCGCTGGCGCTGGCGGCCACGTCGGTGGTGTTCGCGGCGATTGGTGCGCGGCTGACGGCCTACATCAACGAGAAGCTGCTGCGGCGGCTGTTCGCGCTGGTGCTGCTGGCGGCGGCGCTGCGCATGTTCGTGTCGCTGCAGGACGTGGCCCTGATGCAGCTGGAGGGCACGGAACGCATCATCGCCGCGGTGATCACGGGCGTGGTAGCGGGGCTGGTGAGCGGAACAATGGGCGTGGGTGGCGGGATCGTGATGGTGCCAGCGATGGTGATTTTCATGGGGATCGACCAGGTGATCGCGCAAGGCATCAGCCTGGCGGTGATTATTCCGACGGCGCTGTCAGGCGCCACGCAGCATTACCGGCTGGGTCACGTGGACGTGCGTCGTGCGCTGACGATCGGGATCGGAGGCCTGATCGGCGGGTTCGGCGGCGCGCAGGTGGCGCAGTGGCTGCCGCGGGTGGTGCTGCGGGCGCTGTTTGCGGTGTTCCTGCTGTACTCGGCGCAGCGGATGCTGGGGGTGCAGACCTGGGTGACGGCGCGGTTGCGGCGGGGGGAATAGGTCTTCGGACGGAGAATCCCGCGCATCGGGGAAAGTGGTGAGCGGGGCAGGACGGTCGAGATTGGGCGGGTTTGGTTGCGCGGAAGACCCCTCACCGAATTCGGCCGAAGACGGCCGAGTCTGCCTCTCCCCTCGGAGAGGGTGATGAGTGCTGCGCCCCCAGACGTCTTAGTCCATACGCGGTGGCTGCCTACCTTCGTATAGAATCTCGGAAGGGCGGTTGTTTGTTGACTCTTGGGCTGCGCCGGATGAACGGTGGGGTTCAGGAGCTCTCAATACCGAGGGACCGCCATGACGGCTGAGTTGGGCACGATTCTTGGGTTGAACATTCCGGTACTTCTCGTGGTTATCGGCGTCGCCTGGCGCATGGGGCGGGTTGAGGGGCGGTTGACCGGCGTCGAGCGCTCGGTTGAACGTCTTCATGCCGAAATGGACCGTCTGCGGGAAGACGTCAAGACAATCTTGCTGCGATTGCCGCCCAAGCCCGAGTAGAGCGTTGCTCTCCCCGGTACCTCTGCTGAGCGAGTAGAGGGGCGCCTGTTTCCCAGGGTCGAGGAGTGCGCGTCGTGGGGCTGCGCGATGGTGAAGACACCGAATCGTCGCCGAACGTGTGTTTGCCAGGATCATCGGGGCAAGCGCGTCACGTGGCTACCGGACGCGGTGATTGGCGCGTGTGAAGTGCCTCGCATGCGTGATACGGTCGTAGCAACGTCTCCCCATACGAGTTCGCATAGCGTTCCCTCACTGGATCGGCCTGCCAGTCATGGCCTGGAGAGGGGCGTAGAACAACATGCCGACTGACATTCCGTCCGACGGTCCGACTGGTGCGTTTACCGCCAACCAGGTGTGTGAGTTGACCGAGCTGTCACGCAGCCAGCTGCGCTACTGGGACAAGACGGGGTTCTTCAAGCCAGAGGCCGGATCACTGCGGATGGGCCCGTACTCACGCGTTTACTCGTTCCGCGATGTCGTTGGACTGCGAACGCTGGCCCTGCTACGCCAGCACACGTCGCTCCAGGCACTGCGAGGCGCAGCCGGCATGCTTCACGAGCACAGCGACTTTCCGTGGGCCAATCTTCGGTTCTACAAGCGCGAGGGCGAGCGCACCATATTTTTTGAGGTCAACGACGTGTCATTCATGGTGGCCAACACCAAGTCGCAGACGACATTCACCATTGACCTGCAAGAGGTCAGCGACAAGATGCTGAACCTAGTACGGCGAATGCGCGAGCGAAAAGCGGAGGAGATTGGTCAGACTTCGCGGCACCGGTACATTGCGCATAACCAACGGGTCATTGCTGGAACACGCATCCCCACGTCAGCCATTTGGAACTTTTTTAAGGCCGGATATCGAACAGAACAGATCATCGAGGAGTATCCGCGCTTAGAACCGGCAGACGTGCGCGAGGCTATTCGTCTGCATGAGGCCGAAGCCGCAGCATTGACAACTTAGCTTCCATGATGGCCACGCGGTGATTCGGGCTCTATGCGGTTACTGATCGACGAAAGTGTGCGAGTTTCGACCGCCAAGGCGCGGGTTCCAGGCTGCGGTCCCCCTCGGAATCGTTAGACTGCGCGCGCTGACGCGCACCAGCGGGAGCGGCTCATGGATGGTACTGGCGTCGTAGTTCTGCTCGTTGTGCTGGCGGTTCTGGCCATCGTCGTCTTACATCGAATTGCCCAAGGCCGGCGGCTGCGAAGGGCCGAACGGACGTTCAATGTCGCCGAACTGACGGACATGGGGTGGCGGATCGAGGCCGAAACCGACCGCGAGGTGGTCATCGTACGCAGCCATCGGGTCAACCATGTGCTGCACCTTATTCTGAGCATCTTCACGCTCGGCCTGTGGCTCATCGTCTGGCTCAGTCTCGTGCTGGTCGGCGGCGAGAAGCGTCGGTCGTTTGTCAAGCCAAAGACACCCCACACTGCCACTTAGCAGTCTCGGCGCCCCAGCAGGCCTGACAACCGCGACAGGTTGATTAGCTCACTACCATCGGCGGCTACGATTTCGCATTGGCGGTTCTTACCCGAGCACTGGAACGCGTCGCCTGTCCGACGCTGTACAAGGACTCTCGTCACGGCATAGGCGCCATCCGCTGGCGGCGCTCATGGAACTAACCACAGATCAGCGAGCAGTTAGTGCCCGTGCCTTCTCCAAGCGTGCTTTCATCGCGCCATCACTCCCAACGGAACGAAGCGCACGCTCAAGTATTGACACCTCGTCATCGAATCGTCGGTCTTTTGGATAAATGATCGCTAGCTGTACGTAGTACCAAGGCGCGGCTCCCCAGCCCTCGGTTCGTGCTTCGGCTTCTGTCGCGTCTACTAGCTCGAGCAAGAGCGCAATCGCTTCTTCGTGTCGCCGATCACGCTTCAACTGCTTCACTTTCTCGACATATCCTGTGTAGTGCCGTCCTCGAACATATCCGGTAGTCACCGTCAAGACCTCCGACTACATAGAAAAGCGTTCCTAGCAAGTTTACCAGATGAGCACCCACTAACTGACAGCTCTTGGTAGTCTTTACTATTTGGTCGACGAAGTTGATACACCTATCTAAATAGACTCTGATATGCTATTAAAGTAACTGATTAACAAGCAGGCTAATTGCCTCTCGAAAGCGCCTGATTGAAGTCGCTTGGTATTGAGTACGACTCTCATGTACGAGAGGAACCGACCTCGGCTCGATACTCATCCACTAGACCGGCTACGTCCTCGGGGCCGATGCTTTTGGCTCGGGTCCTGTCTTCGCCGTATTGGAGTAGCTGCTGCCACTCACACTCCTGGATGTAGCGGAGTACGGCCTCGCGGAGGAACTCGCTCCTGGAGCGTCCTAGCTGTCTCGTGACTTCTTCGACCCGGTCGGCCATTTCGGGCGGCAGGGTGAAGGTGATGGTACGGGTGGTTCGGGGCATGGTGGATTGGTGTTACTGGGGCTTATCGAGACGGTGCGGGATGGGGTGGCGTGCGTTCAAGTGTCATTTGCACCCTTGCTGAAGGGCTTCTATTCAGCAGGTGCAAGAAGATGCGGAAGGCGGGGGAGCTTCGGAGATGTAGCTGGGGGTGTGGTTCGACACGGTTCTCCGGCGGACTCCGAACCGGCTCGCCACGCACGGGTCGGGTGGGCGCGGCAGGAAGACCGGATCCCGGCTGAAGCCGCCGGGATGACGGAGGGGGATCGCCTGGGTGGGTTGGTTGGTAGGGGGTGTGGTTGGACACGGTTCGCCGGGGACTCTGGGCCAGCTCATCACGCACGCGTTGGGCGGGCGAGGAACGAAGACTGGGTCCCGGCTGAAGACGCCGGGATGACGGAGGGGGATCGCCTGGGTGGCCTGGTTGCCAGGGGGTGTGGTTCGTCACGACCCTCCGACAGACTTCGGGTCGGCTCACCACGAACGGTTGGTGGCCGGCGGCTTGATGTCGACGACTACGAGAGATTCCTCGTTGCCAGCGTTGGCTGCCAGCAGCTGGCCGCCGGGGGCGAAGGCGGCGGAGCGGCCGGTGACGCGGTGGGACCAGTGGGGGCGTTCGTGGAAGGCGGCGCGGGGGTCCTTGGCGTCGAAGTAGAGGGCGAAGACTCCCAAGCGTTCGGCCAGGTTTTCGGCGCGGCGCTTGAGGGTGTCGCGGCGGTTGAAGTCGAGGATCTGGTCCCATGACTGGCCGGCGTCCTGGAAGTCCTTGATGCAGTCGAAGTGGGGCTGAAGGATGACGCGGGCGCCGAGGCCGACCAGGGTGTCGTGGATGGCGGGCGACTCGTTGTCGGCGCAAATGGTGACGCCGATGGAGGTCTGGCCAAGGCGAAACGGGGCCATGTCGTCGCCGCCGCCGCGGTAGAAGTCCATCTCGCTGGTGGTGGGTTGCAGCTTGCGCTGGACGTGTTGGACGCCGTCGGCATCGACGATCACGTAGGCGTTGAAGGGTTTGGGGGCGAGGCCGCGTTCGGCGATACCGGCGCCGATGGCGAGGCCGTGGCTTGCGGCGATTTGGGTGAGGCGCTGGGTGGAGGGACCGGGGATGGGCTCGGCCTGGCGTTCGAGCTCAGCGGGGTCGGCGTCGGCGTCGTAGGTGACCCAGGGGCCGTGGACGGAGAACTCGGGGAAGAGGACGAGGTGGCAGCCGGCGGCGGCGGCTTGCTGGGTGAAGGCCTCGATTTTTTGCAGGTTCGCGTCCAACTGGCCCCGCAGGGAGCAGAGGGTGACCAGGCCGATGCGCATCAGAGTCTCAGTCACAGGGTTTCGGGCAGCCAGTAGGGGTCGCCGGGTCATGAATAGCATGCGCGACCGTGGTCATGCCTTCCACCTAGTACGCTCCCAGGGCTCCCAGGGGCGGGTGAGGCGATGGGCTTGGAACGGGCGACGGGTGGTGGGCATGTGATCAGGATTGATGTGCCTGTGACGGTGCGGACGGCTCGGGTGGATGAGATGCGGCGGTTGAGCGAGCTGTGGGGCGTGTCGGGCAGGGCCTCGCGGCTGCGGCTGCTGCGGCGCTATTTTCGGGAGCAGGCGGACGGGGTGCAGCGGGGGCTGGTGGCGGATTTCAACGGGAATCCGATCGGGCAGCTGTGGGTGCGGCTGCGGCATATCGATCCGGCGATCGAGGCCGGGCTGGCGGTGGCGTACGTGCATACGCTGGTGGTGATGCCGGAGTTCCGGCGGCTGGGCGTGGCGGAGGGGCTGGTGCGAAGCGCCTCGGCCCTGGCCGTGGAGCGGGGATGCACGCATGTATCGATCGGGGTGGACCGTCCGAATGAGGCGGCGCGGCGGCTGTATGCGAAGTGGGGATTCGAGCGGTATTACGAGAGCTTCGATCTGCGCGGGGATCTGATCTTCATGCGGCGGGAGGTCTTTGACAGTGAGTCACATTGGGCGATGAGTGGCGACGATCATCATCCCGACCAGATTCCAGAGGCCGAGAGAGTAAGACGACCGATCACTCCGGGGAGTAGAGCCTGACACGGTCAGTAACTCCCGTCTTACACTTGAGCCTCTAAGGCTACGTGACTTACCCAGGACGATGCTAAGCTAATTCAGCGCATCTGCAGGATAGCAAGTCAGTGGACGTCGCAGCGCGAATCGTTCGAGCTATCTGGCACAGTGTCAAATCATATGTTAAATGGATGCTTGATGATGAGCTTGAGGCCAGCGCACGCTGCCCAAGGTGCGCTGAAATCGTCACCTGGACAGATCGACGAACCGTTGGCTACACCACATGTCAAGCGTGTGGCCTGCGGTTTCAGGTCTTACGCACGGATGGTGACAACTACTGAAGGACATACGTAGCTTGTTGGCCTACTGAATGCACCAGGCTAGCGGCTTTTCCAAGACTCATCGTTGACAGACCAGTAATGACAGTCAGCCAAGTGGGCCATAGATTGACGCATTGGCGAATCGTTACGTCTGCCCGAGTCGCAGTAGTGCGACCAGCCATTGCCACCGACATTGGCGTTTGTGGGTGTGACCGCATCCCTCGCGGTGTCAGTTCGATTGGTTGCGTCCCCTGGACGAATCCGAAGGACTGACCGGTCAGATCCTTCGGCTCGTGCTCGGTCTCTACCAATCGTGCGTCGACGGACTGTTGACGGCCACTCATAACCGGGCATAGCGTCAGGCAGCGCACCGGCGTCCGGGGCCGCCGAGGGTGACGGTTCCGACCGTGGACCATGGAGGTCAATATGAGACGCCCGAAGCTGACCAGCCAGCGAGTGATCGCCGCAGCTCTCGTCGTGATTGCCGTTGCCCTGGTCTGGCAGACCATCCGGCAGGAACTCACGTGGTGGGGACCCGGCGGGTGGTGGGGTTACGCGCCGCTAGACGGCGAGACGGCCATTGAGACCGAGGTAGAGGTGACCGATCTGTGGACCGTCAACGGCGAAGGGCAGACGCCGGTGGGGATTGACCTAGCCGCAGGCGTATGGACGATCGAATTAATCCAACCCTCGGACGACACGGGGCAGACAAGCCTCGGTCTGAACTGGGGACAAGGTGCGATCGGCTGGGTCTCGGACGATGTGGTCATAGTGCACGTGGGTCCGGGCCACGAGGATGCGGACCTTGGTCTTCCCGCAGGACCGGTGAACTTGAGCGTGGATACGGACGGGCCGTGGACGGTCCTGCTTGAGCCGGTTCCCTGCCCATGAGCCTTACGCCAATGTCCGTGCGCCGACTCAGTGGGGCGTCATTCCGATGTCCGAAGCGACGCTGACGGCCGAAGTCCGGTGATACCATGCGGCGCGTCCGCGTCGGCGCCATAGGCGTCGCGCGGTTGCGCGCGTTTTGCAGGTGTGCGCCCGTTGGCGGGGGTCCTGATGCAAGCGTTTCTTAACGGCGAATACATGGATCTGGCGGACGCCAAGGTCAACGTGATGACGCATGCGCTGAATTACGGAACCGGGGTGTTCGAGGGGATTCGCGCCTACTGGGACGACGAAGAGGAGCAGTTGCTGCTGTTCCGGGTGCGCGAGCACTTTGAGCGGATGCACCAGTCGGCCCGGATCCTGCGAATCGGGATCGACTACTCGGTGGACGAGCTGGTGGAAATCTGCGTGAACGTGCTGCGGGCGGGGAACTTCCGCGAGGACGTGTACGTGCGGCCGCTGGCGTTTAAGAGTGCGTTGCAGGTGGGGCTGAACATGGTGGCGATGGGGCCGGACGGTCTGCGGCCGATCGAGAACGGGTTCACGCTGTTCGCGCTGCCGTTCGGGAACTACCTGGATATCGAGAAGCCGATCCGCTGCACGATTTCGGCGTGGCGGCGGGTGAACGACAACATGATCCCGGCACGCGGGAAGGTGACGGGGATTTACGTGAACTCGTCGCTGGCCAAGACGGAGGCGCTGGAATCCGGGTTCGACGAGGCGATCATGCTGACGCACGACGGGCATGTGAGCGAAGGCTCCGGCGAGAATCTGTTCATCGTGCGGCACGGGAAGTTGCTGACGCCGTCGCTGAGCGAGGACATCCTGGAAGGGGTGACGCGCGCCACGGTGATGCAGATTGCGCTGGACGATCTGGGGATCGAGACGATCGAGCGCCCGATCGACCGCACGGAGCTGTACATCGCGGACGAGCTGTTCCTGGTGGGCACGGGGGCGCAGATTTCGCCGGTGCGGGAAATCGACGGGCGCATTATTGGGGACGGCGAGATCGGTCCGGTGACGGGCGCGTTGCAGGATCTGTACTTTGATATCGTACGCGGCCGCTCGGCGAAGTATCGTGAGTGGTGTCTGAGCGTGCAGGAACAGGGCGCCGCACAGCGCGCCTGAGCGGGGGGCGAATGGAGGCACGGACGCGCTGATCGCGATACGCCTCCTCCAGCCCACCCGCGTGGGCGCTCCCGACTTCCACTCCCTGGTTCATCGACTCTTCCGCGCCAGCGGACGGCCGCAGGCCTGAGCCATGGGTAGCCCGCAACTGGACGACGCGTTGCTGGATCGCCTGGAAGCGCACCTGGGCGTGCGGTTCCAGAACCGCGAGCTGCTGGCCAAGGCGATGGTGCATCGCTCGTTCGTGAACGAGGCGGACCTGGCGGACGCGGACAGCAACGAGCGGCTGGAGTTCCTGGGCGACGCGGCGCTGGGGCTGGTGGCCGCGGAATTGCTGTATCGACGCTACCCGGAGCGGTCCGAAGGCGGGCTGACGCATGCGCGGGCGTCGCTGGTGAACCTGGCGGCGCTGGGCGAGATTGGCGGCGCGCTGGGCCTGGGCGATTTCGTTCAACTGGGGCGCGGCGAAGAGTTGAGCGGCGGCCGCGAACGCGCGAGCGTGCTGGGCCGGGCGTTTGAGGCAGTGTTGGGCGCGATCTACCTGGACCAGGGACTGGAGGCGCTGCGCGAAGTGCTGACCCCCATCCTGATTCGTGAACTCGACCGCTACGGCTGGGAGGGTCCGGCGAAGGACTTCAAGTCGCAGCTGCAGGAGCATATGCAGGCCAACGCGGGAGGCACGCCGGAGTACGAGCTCGTATCGATGGAGGGGCCGGACCACCACCTCCAGTTCACCATGGCGGTCCGATCGGGCAACGCGGTGCTGGCGTCGGGCGAAGGATCCAGCAAGCAGCGGGCGGAGCAGGCGGCGGCGCGCGCGGCGCTGACGGCGATCCTGGAAGCCGAGGGGATCACGGATGTACCTGCGGCGGATTGACCTGCAGGGGTTCAAGACGTTCCCGCGTCGGACGACGCTGGAGTTCCAGCCGGGCGTGACGGCGATCGTGGGGCCCAACGGCGCGGGCAAGAGCAATCTCTCGGACGCGATCCGGTGGGCCATGGGCGAGCAAGCGCCAAGCCTGCTGCGGATTCGGCGGGCGGAAGACGTGATCTTCGGCGGGTCGGAGTCGCGGTCGCGCACGGGGTTGGCCAACGTGCAGCTGACGTTCGACAACGCGGCCGACTGGCTGCCGACCGAGTTCAACGAGGTGGTGATCGGACGACGGCTCTTCCGGACGGGCGCGTCGGAGTACACGATCAACGGATCGCGCGTGCGCCTGCGGGATGTGCTGGACCTGATGAGCGCGGGCGCGGCGAGTCATGGCGGGCACTCGGTGATCAACCAGGGCCAGGTGGAGCAGGTGCTGCAACAGCGACCGGAGGATCGCCGGGCCTTCCTGGAAGAAGCCGCCGGTGTGGCTCGGTACTACGCGCGCCGCGACCAGGCCTGGCGCCGGCTGACCGAGACGCGGCGCAATCTTCAACGCCTGCGCGACCTGACGGCCGAGATCGAGTCGCGGCTGGACACGCTGCGGGAGCAAGCGCAGGTGGCCGAACGCGGGGCGGACCTGCAGCGGGAGTTGCGCGAGGGGCAGACGACGCTGGCCCGGCACCGGCTCTTCATGGTGACCCGACAACTCGAGGCTGCGGAAGAGCGTGAGCAGCAGGCGGCAGAGAAACTGGCAGCCCTGCTGACCGAGCCAGTGGAAGAACTGCGCCGTCAGGCCGCCCAGGCCTCGCTGCGAAGTTCGGAACTCGAGCAGGACCTGGCGACGGCGCGGCGGCAGGTGGAGCAGGCTCGACGCGCGGCGGCGGAGCGAGCGGCCCTACGCGCGCGCCTGTTGGAACGCCAGCGGCACCTTGAAAGCCGGCTGACCGACCTGCGAACAAGATGCGCGAGCCTGGCCGCGCGCGCCGAGGCGCTGGCGGAGGAAGCGCGGGTGGCCGAACAGTCGCTGGCGGAACTCGATGCGCACGTTTTGCAGGTTCAAAGTGAACGTCGCCGGCTGCTGGAAGCGCTGGCGCCGGAGCGTGAGCGGCGACAGCGCATGCAGAGCCTGGCCGGACAGCTGGTCAGCGCCCGCGACCGGCGGACGTCGTTACGGGAGCGTCAGCGGCACCTGTCGGGCGAGGGCGAGGCACTGGTAGCGGAGTTGGCGGAGCTTGAAAACCGGGCAACGACCGCTGGCGACCTGGCGGAGGCCACGCGCACGGAGGCGGAGGCCGCGGAGCGCGAGGTCAAAGTGGCGGCAGCGGCTGTGGACCGGGCAGGTCAAACGCAGCGGGCCGCCGTGAACGCCGCGCGCGCCGCCGAGCAAGCACAGGCGCGGGCACAGGCGGACCTGCGGGCGGGCGCCGAAGCCATGGCGGCGCTTCAGCGAGAACTGGACGCGCTGCAGGAAGCTCACGCGCAGGGCGGCGGAAGCGACGACGCGTTACGGTCACTCCAGGCATCCTCGCCCGGTACGGTGACCGGCCGACTGCGCGATCAGATGCGCGCCCGAGGCCGCGACGCTACACGGCTGCTGGAGGCGGCGTTTGCCGGCGGTCTGGATACGTTGCTGGTCGCGCGCCCGACCGACGGACGGGTGCTTGGAGCGGCCGCACGGGACTTGCAGCTGGGCCGCCTGCGCTGGCGGCCGGCCGCGGGGTTCCGGGGTTGGCCCTACGAGGGCGACGCCGTGGAAACGGCGCCACGAAGCCTGCACGGTTCCCTGGCGGACATGGTGGATGCCATAGGACCCGACGCCGACCTGGTTCGGCGATTGCTCAGCCGCGTAATGGTGGCGGAGAGCCTGGACGCCGCCCTGCGGGCGCGCCAGGAGCGCCGCGACCTTGCCGGTCACCAGATCGTGACGCTGGAGGGTGACGTCATCGACGTTGACGGCACGGTGCGGCTGAGCGCGCAGGACACCGCGGGACGAAACATCGGCAAGCGACTCGCCGCCGCGGAGCGGACGCTGGACCGGGCTCGACGCCGACAGCCGGACCTGGAACAGGCTGCCACGGCCGCCGACCGGGCGCTGCGTGACGCGGACGCCGCGCTGCGCCGCGCTGAAGCGGACAGCGTCGCCGCAACCAGCGCCCATCAGCAGGCGCACAGCGCGACGACGGCGGCCGTTCGGCGGCACCAGCGGGTCGATGCCGAAGCGCGGGCGCTGGCCGCCAGGCGCCAGGACGTCCTGCAACGCGTGGTTGGCATCAAGGAGCGCCTGGCGGAGCTGGCGCCGCGCGTAGAGGAGTCCGGGCTCGAGGTGACGCAGTTGAACGAGGAGCTCGATCAATCCGGGAAGGCCGCAGCCGGCACGGCCGAGGCGGAGGCGCAGCTGGCGGCGCTGGAAGCGACGCTGGGCGTGAACGAACGGCGCGCCGCCGATCTGCGGACGCAGGCGGCCCAGCGCAGCAGCGCGGCAGCGCAGGCCAGGGTCGAGGCGGAAGCCCTGGAGCGCGAGCGCCTGGATGCCGAGCGATCACGGGCCGCGGTGACGGCCAGGCTGGCCGAGATGGATGCCGCCGTCGCGAGCGACGAGGCGCCTGACGATGGTCTGGTTCGTCGCCTGGAATCCGAGGCGCTGGACGCCCGGCTGGAGCTGCAACGGTTGCAGATGCAGACCGACGTGCGCGCGCAAGAGCAGGCCCGCGCAACGGCCGACGTGACGGCCACGCAACGCGAGACCGAGCGGCTGGTGGATCGACGCGCCGAGATTCGGGCCCAGGCGCGCGACGAGCTCGGCATCGAACGGCTTGGGCCGGAAAAGGCCAGGGCGCCGGTTGGTCAGCTCGAACGCCGGACAGCCGACCTTCGGCGGACGCTGGACCGGCTGGGTCCGGTCAACCCGCTGGCGCCGGAGGAATACGAGCGCGAACGCCGCCGGGTTGAGGACGCGGGGCGGCAGATGGCCGACCTGGAGGGCGCCGAGACTAACCTGCAGTCGCTGGCACGCGACCTGCAACAGCAGTTGCACGCCGAGTTCATGGCCACGTTCGAGACGATGAACGCGGCGTTTAGCGAGACGTTTACGGACCTGTTCGGGGGCGGCGAGGCGCATATGACGCTGACGACGCCCAACGACATCGAACAGACGGGGGTGGAGTTCTCGGTGCGGACGCCGGGTAAACGGCCCCAGCAACTGGCCGCGCTGTCCGGCGGCGAGCGGGCGCTGGTGGCAGCCGCGTTGATCCTGGCGCTGCTGAAGATCCGCCCACCGCCGTTCTGCATCCTGGACGAGGTGGACGCCGCGCTGGACGACCAGAATGTGATGCGGTTTTGCCGGCAGGTGCTCAGCCTGAGCGAGCGCACGCAGATCCTGCTGATTACCCACAACGCCCTTACCGTTGAGGCCGCCGCCACGGTCTATGGCGTGACGATGCGCGAACACGGCGTTTCGGAACTGTTGTCGCTGCGCCTGGACGGCGTGCCGACCAATGGCGAAGCGACCAACGGCCAGATCCATCCGCCGGCGGCCGGCTCGGCCCGGCGCCGGAGTGCCGCCAGCGCCGCCTGAGGCCGTTGACCGAGCAGCGCGCCGTAGGCTCGAGTCGAGAAGCCCCCGTTCAGCAGACTTGTGATCGCTCGACATGAGCCCTGAGGTTCAGCGACCGCGGCGGACCACCGGACGTGTCCGCCGGCGGCGCCTTCGCCGGACGTCGGTGCCGGTGTGGGGTCTGGCCCTGGCCCTGGGCGCGGCGGCCGTTGCCTTCATGCTGGTGCTGGCCAGCGTGGCGGATCCGTTGGCCGGGCTGCGACCGCTGGTGGAGGACGCCGGCGCGCTGCTCCAGCCGCGCGCACCGGCGGCGACGAGCGACGAGCGCCTGGTCCCGCGGCGGGAGGACCCGGATGCCGACGTTGCCGAGGTGCCGTCGGTCGTGAACCTCGAGCGCGAGGCCGCGCGACGTCTGCTGGAAGCCGCCGGCTTCCGGCCGCAGGTGGAGGAGACCTTTGACGACGCGGCGCCGGAGGGGCGGGTAATCAGCCAGGATCCCCCGGCCGGAGCGTCACTGCAGCGTCTTGAACCGGTGATCGTGACAGTCAGCCGAGGCCCGTCGCTGGCCCCGTTGCCGAACGTGGCGGGGCTAGCCGCAGCGGAGGCGCGCGGCGTTCTGGACAGCCGGGGGTTCCAGGTGATCGAAGTGACCTCCTTCAACGAGGACGTGCCGGCCGGAACGGTGCTCGGCCAGGAGCCGCTGCCGGGAGCCGTGGTGGACCGGCGCTCGGTGGTGGTGTTGCAGATCAGCCGAGGCGTGGAGATCGTGCCGATGCCGCTGCTGGTGGGGCGAGCGGAAGACGATGCACGCCGCGCGATCGAACTGGCGGGGTTAGCGCTGGGCGAGACCACGTATATCGAGAACGACTCTGCGCCAAACGGTGTGGTGGTGGCCCAGGATCCGGCCAGCGGGGAGGGCGCACCCAGCGGGACTGTCGTGCAGCTCACGGTGGTACGCATCGGCGAGGTGGTAGTTCCCGCGCTGATCGGACGGACGGTCGATGGGGCTCAGCGGACGCTGTTCGACAACGGGCTCTTAGTCGGATCGATGCGGCTGATTCCAACCCCCGGCGCCGCCAGCGAGCTGGTGGTGGGCCAGGAACCGGGACCAGGCGCCAAGGTTGCCCGGGGCTATGGCGTGCGACTGATCGTGGCGATACCGGCCGCTGCCCCGAGCCCCGCGCCGGCGCCGGCGGCTAGCGGCTGACGTCCAGCGGCAGGGCGCGAACGGCTTCGAGCCCGGCCACGAGCACGGAGTCGTCGTCGCCGCCGATCTGGCCTTCCGACACTTCGACGGGGACGTCCGGCGTGAGGCCGCTGCCGGCGCCCGCCAGTGCGACGCCGGCCGGGGTAAACCAGATGCCGGTGGTGACGCGCATGATGGAGCCGTCGGAGAGCTTGTGCAGTTCCTGCACCGAGCCCTTGCCGTGCGTCTGCTCGCCGACGAGCGTGGCGCGGCCATGGGCCTGGAGGGCGCCAGCGAAGACCTCGGAGCCACTGGCCGAGCCGGAGTTCACCAGCACAACCATCGGAGTTCGCAGGTCACGGACTCCGCGAACGGCGTTGTAGACATGCGTCGGATCGTGGCGACTCTCGCGGCGCAGAATCTGCGCACCTTCCGGCAGGAAGCGGCTGGTAACCGAGACGCTGGCGTCAAGCAGGCCGCCAGGGTTGTTGCGCAGGTCCACAATCAGCCGTTCAACGCCCGCGGTCTGAAACCCGCTGAGGGCGTGGCGAACCTCGCCGGACGTTCGAGACGAAAAGTTGGCGATGCGCATGTAGCCGACGTCTTCAAGCACCCTGGTGGTTACGGATTGGACGACGATCCGATCGCGGATGACAGTGACGTCGCGCTGGGTAGATTCGCCCTGGCGCCGCAGGGTGAGGGTTACCGGCGTCCCGCGCTCGCCGCGCACGAGTCGTCCGAAATCCGAAAGGGCCATGCCCTCGGTCGAGACGCCATCGACGGCCAGGACGTACTCGTGGATGCCGATGCCGGCGGCCTCGGCTGGCGATTGGGGCAATGGCTGGATGACGAAGGGAAAGTCGTCGCGAAGCTCAATGCGAATGCCGACGCCGACGTACGAACCAGATAGATGCGCGCTGGACCGCCGGGCCTGCTCCGGATCCTGGTAGAGAGTGTAGGGGTCCTCGGTGGCCTGAGCGAGACCCCGGATGGCGCCCTCGCGCAAGGTTTCGGCGGCCAACGGACCGTCGTAGTAGTTGTCCTGGATAACGTTCCAGGCTTCCCAGAACAGGGTGAAGTCGACCTCTTCGTCCCGGTCCTTGACCTCCGGCGGGGGGTCGCCGGCGACGACCTGCGGGGGCGGGACGCCCGGACCCAGCGCCGTGGCACCGGCGACGAACCCAATGGAGAACACCAGACAGAGCGCGATGACGGAGCCGGCCAGCAGGAGAGCGGTGCGGATGGGGCGTTGCATGGGACGTACGACCGGAGGAGGCTGATTCCAAAGTAGCGCAGCGGCGTAAGTGGACCATGAGAGAAGCGCGGTTGCCGGGCGAACGGACGGGCGCTAGCCGGAACTGAAGACGCCGACGGGTTCGTCGGCGAGGATCATTCCGGCGTCCATGCGGATGACGCGGCGGCGGAGGTTGTTGACGATCTCGCTGTCGTGGGTGGCGACGAGGGTGGTGACGCCCTCGCTGTTGATATCGAGCAGCAGCCCGATGATTTCACGCGCGTGCGCCGGGTTAATGCTGTCGGTGGGTTCATCGCACAGCAGGATGTCCGGCTTGGAAATGACGGCGCGCGCGAGCGCGACCTTGCGCTGTTCGCCGCCGGAAAGCTGACGGGGAAAGCGCTCGCCCTTATCGGACAGGGCCACTCGATTGAGTACGTCGTCGACCTCCAATTCGATCTCGCGATTGGCACGCCCGCGGACCTGGAGAGGCAGTCCGACGTTCTCGCGGACCGTGGCGTTGGGGAGCAACCGGGTGTCCTGAAACACGACGCCGATACGCCGGCGGAACTTGGTGAGCGTGGCGCCGCGAATTCTGGAGACGTCGACGCCGTTGACGAGCACGACGCCGGAGTCAAACGGTTCTTCCCGCAGCAGGATGCGGAGCAAGGTGGTCTTCCCGGCGCCATTGGTGCCGATCAGGAAGGCAAATTCGCCGCGCGCGATGGCGATGGAGACGTCGGCGAGGGCGGGTTCGCCGTCGTAGCTCTTGGTGACGCCCTGCACGACGATCAGCGGCGGCCTCCTATACGGCTAGGTAGCGGCGCACCGAGACGTAGCTCCCGATGCTGCCGACCACGAAACCGACCAGGACGATGAAGATGGCCAGGTTGCGGACGAAGGAGACGTCGGTGGCAATGGGCAGGAACGAGATGATGCGCGTGACGGTGGGCGCCGCCTGCAGATACAGGAAAACCACGGCGACGGCCGCGAGCGCGGCTCCCACAAGGCCGATGAAGGCCCCTTCAATGATGAAGGGACCGCGGACGAACCAGTCGGTTGCGCCTACCAGCTTCATGATTTCGATTTCCTGGCGGCGCGCGTAGACGGCGATGCGGATGGTGTTGGCGATGACAAACAAGGCGACGGCAGTGAGCGAAAGGATCATGGCGGTTCCGGCGGCGCGCGAGACGTTGCTGATAGAAATCAAGCGCTCGACCACGTCAAGGGGGACGGCCACGCTCTCGAAGACTTCGGTCATTCCGCGAAGCTCGTCAGCCAATCCGGGCAGCACGGCGGGATCGTCCATGCGGAGTTCGACGCTGGCGGGCAGGGGGTTGGCCTGCAGGATGTCGATAACGTCGCGCTGGTCGAAGAAGCGTTCCTGGAAGATGCGCAGGGCGTCTTCCTTGGTGACAAAGACGACCTCGCCCACGCCCGGGCGCTGTTCCAGGTCGCGCATAATCTCGGTTATCCGCGAAGGGCGGGCGTCGTCGCGCACGTAGGCGATGAGATTGCTCTTGCGGCCGAGGGCCGTAACCATCACGTTGAGCGTGTCGTTGATGGCCAGGAAGGCGGCCAGGGTGACGAGCATGACGGTGGTCGTGACGACGGCCCCGAGGGTCATGGTGCGGTTGCGCCAGAGGCCGAGCATGGCCGCGCCGAGGATGTAGCGCAGGACGTTGAGCCTAGCCGTCATAGCCGCCGCCGAGTTCGTCGCGGACGACCTTGCCATTGTCGATTTCGATCACGCGACGGCGCATGGTGTTGACGATCTCGCGATTGTGGGTCGCCATCAGCACCGTGGCTCCGAGGGCGTTAATCCGTACCAATAGTTGAATCGTGTCCCAACTGGTTGCGTGATCCAGGTTTCCGGTAGGTTCGTCGGCAACGAGGATGGGGCAGCGGCGAACAATGGCGCGGGCGATGGCGGTGCGTTGCTGCTCACCGCCGGAGAGTTCGTGGGGATGGTGGTCAGCGCGGTCGCTCAGTTGGACCAGGGCAAGCGCCTCGTCCACCCAGCGGGAGGTGCGGCCGTTGAACTCGCCGGTGGACTTGAGGACGAACTCGACGTTCTGGCGCACGCTGAGCCCCGGAAGCAGCTTGTAGTCCTGGTAGATCACACCCACGCGGCGGCGGAGCTTGGGTACCTGTCGGCGAGGTATCCGTGTAACGTCCGTGTTCTCTACGAAGACGTTGCCGCTATCAGGCCTGGTGTCCCGGTTGATGAGCCGGATCAGCGTGGTCTTGCCGGCGCCGCTGGGGCCGACGAGAAAGACGAACTCGCGCTCGTCGATCTGGAGGCTGACGTCGTCGAGCGCCCGCGTACCGTTTGGGTAGACCTTGGTGACGTTCTGCAGAACGATCATGGTTGCGTGAGGGACAGCGCGAAGGCCGAGGCGGGCGTCAGCACGCAGGCGCTGGCCGCAGGTGTGGCGTCGGACTGGTCAAGCGTAGCGAGCCATCTGGCTTCGAGGGCATTGAGCCCGAGACCAACAGCCTGCCGCAGGGCACTGTCCTGGGACGCGCCCTCGCGGTAGGCATCCAGGATTCCGATGATCGCGGACTCGCCCCAGCGGTCAATGATGAACTTCACGAAGGAGTTGCTCTGGGCGTAGGCCAGCAGCGCGCCGCGGCTCTGTACCGGAAACGACCCGGTGAGGCCACGCAGCGAGATCAGGCGATCGGCCTCGAACGCCGCGTCCACGATGTCGTCATAGGAAAAGCGCTCGCCGACGGCGCTCTCCACGACGGTGGCGAGGCCTTCATGCAACCAGGTTGGAATCGGACGCGGCGGTTCGCCCACGGCGTGTTCGATGGCGATGTGCGTCAGCTCATGGGCAATGGTGGAGGGGAGCGTAGTACGCCCCCACTCGAATTCAGAGGCGTAGAGCACGATCAGGTTGAAGCGGGCGGACGCAACCCCGCCGACCCAGGAGCGCGTGCCGCGGCCCATGTCGGCGCGCATACGGTCGCCGTCGGCATAGAAGACGAGCCGGGTGCGACGTTGGAGTTCAAGTCCGAAATCCTCCTCAAGGGCGGCAAGGCCGCGGCGAATGCCGTTGCCGGCGTCAACGGCCAGGCCGTCGCCGCCGGCATACCACCAGAACTCCACTAGCTCCTCGGACTGCTTCTGCCAGGGGAGTTCGCGGTCGATGTAGGTGACGGAGCTGGTTGACGTGCGCGCCGTCCCCTCCGAGCCGCGAACCTCAAACCGATATTCGATCTCGGCGCCCGGAAGGAGCGTTCCGCGGGGACGCCAGCGGTGTGAGGCGATCAGGCGGCCGTCGGCAACTTCGAAGCCGGCCTTTCCACGTCGCGTCACCGTGCCGTGCGGCAGCCCGAAGAGGATGGAGACCCGGGACGGCGGCGGGCCGGTCCAGGGGGCGTTGAGACGAAAGTTGATGGCGGACCGGATTTCCACGTCGGCCTCGAGATCCGCCTGGATCGACGGGGCGGCCCCGACCGGAGCGGCGGCGACGGTATGCCAGGCGAAGCCGGCGACGAGGACCGCGACTAGCGCCGCCGCGAGACGCCTGGGAATCCAGCGGCCGGGCGGGCGGAGTGGCGGCCCGGCAATCACGCGCGGGTCTCGCTCGCGCCGGAAATCGACGCGCGGAGCCAGGCCTCGATGAAGGGGTCGATCTGCCCGTCGAGCACGGCGTCGGCGTTGCCGACTTCGAGCCCGGTACGCAAGTCCTTGACCTGGCGGTAGGGGTGCAGGACGTATGAACGGATCTGGCTGCCGAAATCGACGGCGGCCTGGTCGCCGCGCAGGCGGGCCTGTTCGGCCTCGCGCTCGGCGATTCGCCGCTCGAGCAGGCGCGCCCCAAGCATTTCCATGGCGACTTCACGATTCTGGTGCTGTGAACGCTGGTTCTGGCAGGAGACGACGATGCCGGTGGGTTCGTGGCGGATGCGTACGGCCGAGTCGGTTTTGTTGACGTACTGGCCGCCGGCGCCGCTGGCGCGGAAGGTCTCGACGCGAAGGTCCTCCGGGCTAATCGCGACTTCGTCCACGTCCTCCAGCACGGGCACGACATCCACGCGAGCGAAGGAGGTGTGACGGCGGTTGCTGGCATCGAAGGGCGAAAGCCGGACGAGCCGGTGCACGCCGCGCTCGGCCTTCAGGTAGCCGTAGGCATAGCGGCCGGAGGCGCGCAGCGTGGCGCTCTTGATGCCGGCCTCCTCGCCGTGCGAGATGTCGACAACGTCGGGGCCAAAGGCGTGGGCGTCGGCCCAGCGGGAGTACATGCGCAGCAACATTTCGGCCCAGTCCTGCGATTCGGTGCCGCCGGCGCCGGATTGGACGGTCAGAAAGGCGTCGTGCTCGTCGTACTCTTCACCGAGCAAGAGTTGGAATTCCAGTGAAGTCAGGCGGGTCTCAAGAGCGGCAACCTCGCCGGCGACTTCCTGCTGGAGGTCGGGGTCGTCCGGGTCCACGAGCTCGACCAGCCCGACAACGTCCTCGGCCTGCACGTCCAGTTCGTCCCAGAGGTCGACTTCATCCTTGACGCGCCGGTGGCGACGCATGACGTCGCGGGCGCGATCGGGGTCGTTCCAGAGGGAGGGTGCAGCGACCTGGCGGTCGAGGTCGGCTAGCGCCTGACGCTTTGCCGCCAGGTCAAAGGTGCCTCCGAATCTCGGTGACGCGCTGCCGGGCACGGTCAGCGCGGCCGTCCAGATCGGCGGTGTCGATGGCTTCGGTCACCCGGCAGGGATCTCCGGCTAGTGGACGCGCTGGCGCGAGCGGCGCCGGGCGCGCTTTTTGCGGGCGCGTTCCTGCGCGCGGCGTTGACGCCGCGTCAGGCGCGGCGCCGGACCGGCGCCATTGGTGGCCTTGCCCGGTTGCGCGACAGCCGCCGGACGGTCGGCGGTTTCCGCCGGCGGCGCGGCCTGGCTGTCGCGGTGGCGAGTCAGCACGGTCTCTTCCTGCACGGGATCCTGGATCTGTACCCGGAAGAAGCGCCGCACGATGTCGGCGCGGATTGAGGCGATCAGCTCGCTGAACATCCCAAAGGCTTCACGCTTGAACGCCACCAGGGGATCCTGCTGCCCGTACGCCCGCAGGCCGATGCCCTGGCGCACGTCTTCGATGGCGGTGAGGTGGCCGACCCAGAGGTAATCGATGGTCTGCAGCATCATCCAGCGCAGGAGCCGCGGGGCCAGATCAGGAGGGAAATCGGTCAGGCGCTGCCGGTAGCGCTGTTCGGCGTCCTCGGTCAGCAGCTCGGCCACGTCCTCGCCCTTCAGGCCTTCCAGAGCGTCGGTGGAGGTCGGCTGCTGGCCGTCAATGGCGATGTCCGCGGCGTAGGCCTGCAGGAGTTGCTCGAGTTCGGCCGCGTCGCTGTGCGGCTCGATGCCGTGGGCTTCCACGAGCCTTTGGACTTCCTCCCCCAGCATCTCCAGGAACAGCGCTTCCAGGTCGTCGGCGTTGAGTACCCGCTCGCGCTGGTCGTAGATGACGCCGCGCTGCTGGTTGATGACGTTGTCGAACTCAAGCACGTACTTGCGGGTCTCGTAGTTGTGAGCCTCGACCTTGGTCTGGGCCGATTCGAGGGCGCGGGAGACCATGCCGCTCTCGATGGGTACGTGCTCCTCGACGCCCAGATGCTGCATGACGCCCTTGATCTTGTCGGAGCTGAACCGACGCATCAGGTCGTCTTCCAGGGACAAGTAGAACTGGGAAAAGCCGGGATCGCCCTGGCGACCCGAACGTCCGCGGAGCTGGTTGTCGATGCGGCGAGCCTCGTGGCGCTCCGTACCGAGCACGTAGAGGCCGCCGAGGTTTACCACGCGGTCGTGGCCCTGCTGCCAGTCGGCGGCCGCACGCCCCTCGGGCTTGCCGCCGAGGATGATGTCGGTTCCTCGGCCGGCCATGTTGGTGGCAATGGTGACGGCGCCTTCGCGGCCGGCGTCGGCCACGATGACGGCTTCGTGCGCGTGGTACTTGGCGTTGAGAACATTGTGGGGTATGCCACGGCGCTGGATGCGCTGGCTCAGCGCCTCGGATTTTTCGATCGACGTGGTACCGACCAGGACAGGCTGGCCGGTGGCGTGAATCTCCGCTAACGCGTCGATCAAGGCTTCGTCCCTGGCCTTGCCGGTGCGATAGACCAGGTCCGGCCGGTCGTCGCGCACCATGTCCAGGTTGGTGGGAACGACCCTGACGTTCAAGTCGTAAATCGACTGAAACTCCTGCTCCTCGGTCTTGGCGGTCCCCGTCATGCCGGCGAGCTTGTCGTACATGCGGAAGTAGTTCTGGAAGGTGACGGTGGCGAGGGTCTGGCTCTCGCGCTGGACCTCGACGCCTTCCTTGGCCTCAATGGCCTGGTGCAGGCCTTCACTGTAGCGGCGGCCATGCATAAGGCGGCCAGTGAACTCGTCCACGATCACGACCTCGGCGCGGCGGTCGCGCCCGTCCACCACGCGTCCGTCGCGGAAGAGCACGTAGTCACGTCCGCGGGTGTAGATGGCGTGGGCGCGCAGGGCCTGCTCGACGTAGTGGACGAGCTGGAAGGACGATTCGTCGTAGAGGTTGTCGACGTTGAGTATGCGCTCCAGCGTGGCGATGCCGGGCTCGGTAAGGCTGGCGGTGCGCAGCTTGAGGTCCAGGGTGTAGTGGGTCTCTTCCTTGAGCCCCCGCACCACCTGGGCCATCTGGTAGTAGTGCTGGGTGGACTGCTCGGCCGCGCCGGAAATGATGAGCGGCGTGCGGGCTTCGTCGATGAGGATGTTGTCGACCTCGTCGACGATGGCGTAGTGCAAGCCGCGCTGCACGCGCTCGTCCAGCGCCTGAACCATGTTGTCGCGCAGGTAGTCGAAGCCGAACTCGTTGTTGGTGCCATAGGTCAGGTCGGCGGCGTAGGCGGCGCGCCGGTCGTCAGGGGCCAGGCCGTGCTGGATGACGCCAGCTGTCAGACCCAGCCGTTCGACCAACGCGCGGCCGTACCAGTTGGCATCGCGGTCGGCCAGGTAGTCGTTGACGGTGACGATGTGCACGCCCCGGCCGGGCAGGGCGTTGAGGTAGGCGGCCAGCGTAGCGACCGAGGTCTTGCCTTCGCCGGTGCGCATTTCGGCAATGTCGCCGCCATGCAGCACGGCGCCGCCCATGAGCTGCACGTCAAACTGGCGCTCGCCGGTGTGGCGGCGCACGGCCTCGCGCACGGTGGCGAAGGCCTCGGGCAGCAGGTTGTCCAGCTTTTCGCCGGCGTCGAGGCGCTGCCGGAACTCCGGCGTCTTGCCCAGCAGTTCCTGGTCCGAGCAGGCCCGAAGCTCAGGCTCCAGTGCGTTGACGCGCTTGACCAGCGAGGCATAACGACGCGCGGTGCGGCCGGCGTCGTCGCCGACGATTTTCTTCAGGAGTCCTAGCGGCATGCCTGTCGCTTAACTGCCGTAGCGCCCGCTGCGGGCGCGGGGGTTGTTTGAGTATATCGAGAGGGGTCTGTAGTACCTGCGACGGTTCGGTCGTGGGTCATTTTGAGTGTCGAGGGGCGCGCAGCGGCAGCGCAACGGGCGGTGGTGGGGATGGGATGGGCCTGAGGACGGAAGGTCGGGGGCGGAAATCGGTCGGGGGTGCAGGGGGGAGCTATCTCTCGCCAGCCCGAACCCCCTCTGGGGGTTCGGGCTGGCGAGAGATAGCTTGGGCGGTTTTTTTGGCGGGCCGGCCACGAACGTCGAGGCTGCGAGGGGGCGACCGATGAGCCGCAGGGACGCTGGGTGCGCGGATGTGGCGATGGGGTGGGACGGAGGCATCGGGACCGGCCTCTGCGGAACGTGGGTAACCAGCGGGGACGATCAGTGACGGAAGGGGTGAGCAGACGGAGGAGGCGGGCGAGCATGAAGGCTCCGGAGCATGGACGTGGGGCAGGATGCCTCAGTGTACACGCACTGATTACTAAGGGCAAGGCTGACGGGACCGGGAAGACCGGGAGAGGACTGCGAAAGGCGCCGGAGAAGAATGAGCGCGTGGAGGGAGAGGTTTGGACGAGGCTGGAGGCGGGACCTGGGATGTGTCCACTCGGTCGGGGCTATGTGTCCAGATTCGGGGGCAATGTGTCCAGTTTTTTGCCGAATGTGTCCACTTCGGCGAGGGACGTGTCCAGTTTTCGGCGGAGGGCGTCCGCTCGCCTCAGGGGCGCCGCCGCGGGACGGCCGGGCCTGGGATCGGGCCCGGAAGGATCACGGTAGTCGACGTCGCGACGCGGCGGCAGGATCGTCGCCACTCAATGTGACCCGCTACCGACGGTTCCGAGGAGTGAGCGTTTCAGCCTGAGCGCCGCGAAGGCAGATCTGAGGACCAGCGAATGCCAAAGCCTGCGCGAGGTGGCAAATCTTCGGTAAGCGATTAGTATGGCCGCCCAAAAAACGTTCGCGGGCGGACGGACGGCACATGGCATTGAAGGCACCCTACTGGCGCTTTGCGCGCATGTCGCCGTCGCAGGTCAACCAGGATCCAGTCCAGGGGGAGTTCTTCACAGCCGCCGCCGACCTGCCGGATCGGTTGGTGCGGGAGACAATTCAGAACTCGCTGGACGCCAGGCGCCAGGGCGAGACCGTCAAAGTCCGCTTTGCGTTCAGCGGCGCGGAGCGCGCACTGCCAGTAGAGAAGGCGCGGCGATACCTGATTGGCCTTCGGTCGCACATTCAGGCCGTGGCCGACGGTCCTGCGGACAGCGCGGAAGCGGCCGCCATGCGTGCTGCACTGGAGTGCCTTGATCGGCCCATGACCTATCTAACCGTCGGCGACTCGGGCACGACTGGCCTGCTGGGCGATGTGGACGCCAATCGCGAACGCGAACCTAGCAACGACTTCTGGGGGTTCTTTCGCAGCGTCGGCATCTCACCCAAGGGCGAGGACTCCGGCGGCTCCTGGGGGCTCGGTAAGTGGGTCTTTCCCGATGCCTCCAGCATCAACGCTTACCTGGGCGTCACGAGACGGCAAGGCGAGGACCGCGACCTGCTGATGGGCATGGCGATGCTGAAGACCCACCATTTCAGCGACGGAAACAAGTACCCGCCCTACGGCTACTTTGCCGTCGGCTCGGACGCTGATGACGACGAGTGGCTGCCGCTGCCGGTGGCCTCCGGTGGCAGTCCAAATGGGCTGGTTGCGCAGGCGATTCGGGACTTTAGTCTCGATCGTCGCCGGGAAGGATCCGGGCTGTCCGTTGTGGTGCCTTACCCCAGAGAGTCGGGCGAGGATGACGACGATGCCGCACTGACACCGGCGACGATTGCCCGCGCCGTGGTCATTCAGTACTTCATTCCGATTGTCCGCGGCGACCTTGAAGTCGAGATCGTGAAGCCTGGGGAACGTCGGCGGGAGATCAACGAGGAGACTATTGAGGCGGAATTGAGCCATATCGCTCCACCTCGGCGTGACGACAACTCACTTCCGGCGCTTCGGGGAGCCATACGACTAGCGCGTTGGGCGGGAGGACTGGAGGAGAACGAGCACATCGAGTTAGCGGCGCCACGAAGTGGCGGCGCCTTGGATGAACTCGACCTTCCGACGCTGCGCGAGCGCTACGACCAGAGTGAGCGTCTGGCTTTCCGCCTGACACTTAGAGCAAGAAGACGCGATCCCGATACGACTAGCCCAGTTAGCTTCCGGCTCTATCTAGAACGGGACGATGACTTGGCGAGAGGCCACGACTACTTCGTCAGGGGGCACCTTCGAATCCCGGGCATGGACCACATCGGCAGTCACAAAGCGCGCGCCCTGGTGTTGGTGGACGGCGATTCCGAGCTTGGGCATTTGTTGCGTGACGCGGAAGGACCCGCCCACGCAACCTGGGACCCGCATGCACAGAGGCTGAAGGACCGTTGGTACAACGGCTACAACCGTGTCCAGCAAGTGCGGCGCGCCGCCGTACTCGTACTCCAGCGCTTGGTTGAGCGGCCAGAGGAACAGCAGTTCGATGCGCTGGCCGACCTGTTCCCGTCGAATCTTGACACGGGACACGGACGACCCGGACCGCGGCCAGGGCCAGAGCCCCCGGGCCCGCCCGGGCCGACGCCGCCGGGACCGTCGCGGCCCTCACTGGTCAGGCTGGCGGATATCGACGGCGGGTTCTCCTTCCGCGCAGCCTCGGGCGCGGCAGCCGCCGACTCGATCTGGGATCTGCGCTTTGCCTACGACGTGGTACGGGGCGGCAAGGGCCGGGCCTTTCGACAGTTCGAGCAGGGCGTCAAACAGGGCGCGCCAGACTTCTCTGTGCACAACGGGCTGACGGTCGAACACTCTGGGTGCGGATACGACATCGTGGGCGATAACGCGCTGCAGGTGACCGTGGACCGCGACGACTTCCGCCTGACGGTGACCGGCTTCGATGAGCGCGACGTGCTGGTCGAGGCCGTCGAAGATCGGACCGATGACAACCCGGACGCGGCCGATTTCGGGACAGACGCGTGATCCGACGTCTCAACAGCACTGGTCGCAAGCAGATCGCGCGTGCGGACGCCACCGTGCGGCTGCGGTCAACGGTAGGTAACGAACCGCCAATCTTTGACATAGACCTGCACTTGGACGAATACGGCTTCTCGCCGAACGCACGCATCCGAGTAGAGGCTTGGCGTAGCAACGCGGTCCAACGCTGGGACTATGGGACGGTTGGAGCGGTGACGCCGCCACCCGACCACCAGCGGCAAATGCGCGACGTGCCGCAGTCATCTCAGTTTCGTGTCATGGTGGTGGCCGGCGACGGTTCCGGACGGCTGCTCGGGCACCTGCCCAGCATCCGCCCTGTGCTGCCGCAGAAGTCGCTATTGCCGGTGCGCGAAGCCGGTGACGACGAGCTGGGAGAGGAAGTCTGGAGAGTCGATTTTGGGGACGACGACCTTCCCGAGCTGCTGATTAACACCAGTGTCGGAGGCATCAGCCAAAGAGTCCGTAGCGACAAATCGTTTCGTTCCCTGGTAATGCCTGCGGTGCTGCGCAGCATCCTCACTCACGGTCTGATCAACGAATGTGCGGATCCTGACGACGACGAAAGTCCCTGGGACGGCTGGTTTCAACTGGCAAAAGGTCTACACCCGAACGTTGACATCCCACAGGTGGAATCCAATGACCTCGATTCAGACCTCGCCGATGCCAGACACTGGATCGAGGCCGTAGTGCGTGCGTTCGCAAAGGACCGCGTGTTTGCCGCCGCCGCCTACGATGAGGCGTGCCGGTTGGGAGCCTAAGGCACGGTGGGCTGGCGGCCTCCTGACTCCATTGCGCTCAACGAGCTTCGCGAAGCTCGCGCAGCGTTGGCTGGTGCACGAGAGTTCTTGGAGGCTGAACAGGGCAAGCCCGGGCGCGTTGACCTGACGGTTCTAACCGCCGGTAATTCATTGGCGCTGCAGCTGCTTCACGACGCCCTGGGCTACCGCACTACCAACGTTCATAAACGCTCCGCGCGCTCGACAATAGCAACGGCGAGCCGTGTGCTGGAGGAAGTGTCCAGGGGTCGCGAACCGACCGTCGAAAGAGCTGTGCTTGAGAGTCTTGCGCAGTCAAATAGGCGGCATTCCACGCGAACTGATGAGGCGGAGGTCGACGAGGGAGGGAAACAAATCGCTTCCACGCCTCGCGTGGTGGCTACGAGTGAGGACGCGTACTGCAATCGAGCTAGTCCGTCTATGCCGCCGAAACCGAGCAAGGTCGTCAGTGTCCGACCGCGCGAGGGCTCGAGCACTCCGGTGAGGCGCCTAACGGCCGCCGGCATAGAGCGTGCGAAGGAGTTCCTCGCCTACATGCGCGAGAATCCCCGCGCGAAGCCAGAGCCGCCGCGCGAATTGCTCTTCGGCGAGCGCTTCAGCCGGCCGTTCAGAGAGAACGTACTAGTTGAGCGACGGTCGTTTAGGACTCGACGCGACGTTGGCGAATACTTCGCACCTCGATTCAAGTCTATTGGGCCTTTTGTAGCCGATCACGCGGGCTTATGGTCGTGGCTGGGCATCTACTTCTTTGCGGACACAGTTCAAGTCGAAGATGGCATCCACAAACTCTCGCCGGTTGATGAGACATTCGTATTCGCAGACAGCAATGATCGACACGCGTATCGTCACTATCTCAGGGGTGCCTGGCGGCTGTATGAATCGCACGGCGAAAGTGTCGCCTTTCTACTCGATCAGGATCTGACATCCTTCGGTGATCTCGCCGAACGCGTATTTGGCTCTTTACGTATCTTTAACTCGGCTGGCGTCATTCAGCTGATTCTGCGTCTCTACACGCGTGGGAGCCAGCAGAAGCGTGGGTTTGGCCGGAGACCTGGAGGATTGAGGCATCTGATTCGCGTTCTTGACCAACTCGAACGCACTTACGACGTGTACGGCATGACTCCCGACGCTCTAATTCGAGTCCTCCCTGACGAGTTTCAGCGTTGGGACGGCGGGTCGGCTCGCCGTGCAGTCACGACCGCCCTAGTCTCCGAGCACGCCGCCGACACTGTTGAGTCGTCGCCCAACCTAGGCACCCACGCCGAAGTCATTCGCGACAAGCACTCAACTGTTCGTGGCGCGCCCGTCGAGACAGTTGGCGAGAGACAGCCATCCGCAAGGACTAGTGCAGACGCTGACGTGACCAACCCGAGGCCGGCCGCCGAACCAGAACCACCCTCGGTCCATCAAACGCTACTAGACCTCAGCGCTCGTATTGAACAGCAGGGCGAAGTCACCTGGGCTGATCCGCGCGAGCATCTCAAGGAAGGATCGAAGGCTTGGGAGGCTTACGTTGCGGTGTGTGGCGCACCGGAGCGGCGGCTGTTTCGGACGGCGTTTCTGCACCGACTGAACGAGGTGCTGGCCTCGCTGGACTAAGCCAGCGCGAAGAACGCACTTGCTGGGCGGCTTCTACCCTATTCCGCTGGCGGTCGTGGAGTTCGTGGACTAGAGGCTGATGACGGCCTCGTAGAGCTCGACGACTTGGTCTTGGGTGGCGAGGCGGGGGTTGTTGGCGGGACTGCCGCTGGCGAGGGCGTCGCGGGCCATGGCCGGGGTGACGTCGCGGAAGCGGGTCTCGTCGACGCCCCAGGCGCGGAGGGTGGGGACCTGGAGGTCGGCTGCCAGGTCGCGGACGATGGCGACGCCAGTCTCGGCGGCTTGTTGATCGTCGGTCTCAGTTGCGCCGAGGACGCGGGCGATGTGGGCGAAGCGGGGAATATCGCCGCTGAGGCTGAATTCCATGACGGTGGGCAGCAGCATGGCGTTGGAGAGGCCGTGGGGGACGTGGAAGTAGGCGCCGATGGGCCGCGACATGCCGTGCACGAGGGCAACGGAGGCGTTGTTGAAGGCCAGCCCGGCGTGCAATGAACCCACCAGCATTTCCTCGCGGGCCTCGGCGTCGTCGGGGTGGTGGTAGGCGCGGGCCATGAAGCGGCCGATGCGGTCAATGGCGTCGATGGCGAGGGCGTCGGTGATGGGAAAGCGGCGGCGCGAGACGTAGGCCTCGATGCCGTGGGTCAGGGCGTCCAGGCCGGTGGAGGCGGTGACGCCGGCCGGCATGGTGTAGGTGGGCTCTGGGTCGACGATGGCGACGGCGGGCACGAGGTGGGAACTCATCAGGAGCATCTTGACGTCGCGGTCCGGGTCGGTGATGGCGACGCCGCGGGTGACTTCGCTGCCGGTGCCGGCGGTGGTGGGAATGGCAATGACGGGGAGCCCGGGGTCGGGGATGCGCTCGTAACCCTCGTAGTCGGGCCCGCCGCCCGGGTTTGTGCGCAGCACGGCGGCCAGTTTGGCGGTGTCGAGGGGGCTGCCGCCGCCGAAGCCGATGACCACGTCGGCATCGGCGGAGCGGATGGCGGCCAGGGCGGCGTCGACGTCGCGGGTGGTGGGTTCGCCGGTAAGTTCGGCCAGGACGGTGGTGGTAACGTCGGCCTCGGCGGCCAGGGCTTCCAGCCGGGTCGTCCACTCGGAATTGCCCATAACGCGGTCGGTGATGATGGCGGCGCGTTCCGCACCGAGCTCGCGCAGGGCGGCCGGCAGCTGGTTGAGCGCGCCGCGCCCGACGTGAATGACGGGGGGTGCGCGGAAGTCGCGGCCCTGGGGCCCAGTCAAGCCCGGCGCCCTACGCCCGCTGGATGACGCCGCAGGCCACGCGGTCGCCGGCGCCGGGTTCTTCGCCGTAGGTATCGGGCTTGGCGTGAATGATGATCGCGGATCCATCGGCGTCGAACAGCGAATGATCGGCGCCGGCGTCCAGGGTGACGGCGTCGGTGAGAACGTCGGCGCGGGCCGTGCCGTCAGCGCCCGCGTAAATGTTTGGCAAGTCGCCGGGGTGGGGAGTGTGGTTGACCATAAGGCCGTGGCCAGTCTCGTCGGGATCGAAGTGACCGCCGGCCGCAGCGAAGTCCGGAGCGCAGGCGCCGACGCTGTGGATGTGGAAGCCGTGGCCGCCGGCGGACAGCCCAAGCACGTCGGCCGAGACCAGGACGCCCGACGGAACCTGGGTAAGCGTGACCGTACCCATGGACGCGCCGTCAGGCCCCGTCATCGTTGCAACGGCCCGAGCGCCCACGTTGGATGGCGCCGCCGGCTGGCTCTCACCGCACGCTGCCAGCGTCAGGAGCCCAAATGCCACAAGTCCGATCAGAGCGTTCACGTGTCTGCGTCTCACGTCCAACTCCCTTGAGGCGCGACCCGCAACCGCGAGTCGGCCAGCCTGGCCGAATGGTATACGGGCGCCAGCGCCTCAGTAGTCACGCCGCACGGTCTCCTCAAAACGCCCCTGCGGGCGGATGAAGCGCAGGTCTACGTTACCGACCGGGCCGTTGCGGTGCTTGGCGATGTCGAGCTTCAGGTCGACGGGACGCCCGATCGCCTCGTCATCGCCGCTTTCCGGTTCGTGCAGAAAAGCCACAACGTCGGCGTCTTGCTCGATCGAGCCGCTTTCGCGCAGGTCGGACAGGCGAGGCCTGGGGTTTGGCCGCTGCTCCACGGCGCGGGATAGCTGGGCGCAGGCAATGATTGGGATATTGAGTTCGCGGGCCAAGGCCTTGAGCGAGCGCGTGATTTCGGTGATTTCCTGCACGCGGTTCTCGCGGTGGCCCGAGGCCGTCATCAGCTGCAGGTAGTCGACGACCAGCAGGCCAATGCTGTGTTCCAGCTTCATGCGGCGGGCCTTACCGCGCAACTCGAGCACGCTGAGCGAGGGCGAGTCGTCGATGAATATGGGGTATTCGGCCACGTTACCCATCGTGCGCACGACGCTCTGGAGCTGGTCGTCGTCCAGATTGCCGTCGCGGATCCGCATCGCATCCATGCGCGCCTCGGTCCCGATCAGGCGCTGGACGATCTGTTCGGCGGGCATCTCGAGGGCAAAGAAGGCGACGGGCACGTCGTTCTGCTTGGCGGCATGCAGGCCGATGTTGAGCGAGAAGGCTGTTTTTCCAATCCCCGGGCGAGCGGCCAGGATGATGAGGTCGGAGCGCTGCAGGCCGCCGGTGAGCGCATCCAAGCTGCGAAATCCGGTGGAGACCCCGGTGGGCACGCCGCGATGTTCCACGCGGAACATCAATTGATCGCTGACCTCGTGGAGGATTTCGCGAATCGGGAGGATGTCGCGGGTGTGCACCTCGTTGGCGATGCTGAAGATCAGGCTCTCGGCCTCGTCCAAGACCTCCTCGGGCGCAGCCTCAGGGGCATAGGCCGACGCCACCATGCGGGTGGCGCTCTGAATGATCTGCCGCAGGATCGAGGTCCTGCGCACGATGGCGGCGTAGTGCTCCACGTGAAACGGGGTAGGAACGGCGGACGCCAGTTCCACCACGCGGTCTTCGCCTCCCACCTCGGCCAGGGTGCCGTCGCGCGCCAACTGGTCGCAGAGGGTGACGTAGTCGGTCTTCTCGTTGCGCGAGGCGAGGGTGGTCACGGCGTCGAAAATCGCTCGGTGAGCCTCGCGGTAGAAGTCGTCCGGCCCAATCTGGCCGGCGATGCGGGTGATGGCTTCGGGATCGATGAGCAGGCTGCCGAGCAGGGAGCGTTCGGCGTCGATGTTCTGGGGCGGCAGGCGGTCGGTGGCCGACGCCATGGTGGCCAGGGTCAACGCAGGCCGCCTGACGAATTTCTCAGGTTTGCAACTCGGGGAGTACTTACTGGCGGGATGGAATGGTTGCGTAGCCAGGCGGGCGCAGGCCACGGACGACTGGCAAACTGCCGAGTCCCTATGTCAAGCCGCCTCACGCGTTGGAGACCACCCGGGAAAGCGTCCACACTTTCCACAGTGACGGGCTTCCACGGCGACTGTGGGCAGATTCAGGTTGCGTTCGCAAGAAACGGCGGGCCATGACGGTGGACCGGCCACGGGTACCCACAGCGCACAGCCAACTGCCATGACCAGTTATCCACAGGACCTGCCAGAAACTGACCTTTACCCTTGGCGAATCCGCAATTCCCGCGACGGTCCGCGCGCGGTGCGTGGCGCTGTCCCTACCGCCCGAGGTGAGAGAGGCCGAGGTCGTCGTCCGCCTCGTCCGCCTCGTCTTCCTGGACCGGTTCGGGCTCGTCTTCCTGTTCCACGACATCCAACATGACCGAGGCTTCCAGGCCCGCAGCCAGGCGAATGGGGACGAGGTAGCGACCCAGGGAACGGATGGGGCTATCGATCTGGATGAGGTGCCGGTCGATTTCAGCGCCATGCTGCTCGAGCAGGGCAACTGCCACGTCGCGGTTGGTGATCTGGCCGTGCATGCGCCCCTGCCCACCAACCTGCACGTGGAGCGTGAGCATGACCCCCTGCACCATGTCCGCCAGGTGCTGGGCCTCCCGGCGCGCGTTTTCCTCGCGGCGGTCCTGTAATTCGGACTGGAATTGGGCGTCGTCCAGGCGCTGCCGCGTAGCCGGCACGGCCAGGCGGCGCGGCAGCAGGAAGTTACGCGCATAGCCGGCGGCGACTGAACGCACATCGCCAATGTCGCCCAAGTCCGGCACGGATTCGAGCAATACCACCTGCACGTCAGCCATCGGTCAAGTGCTCCCCATCCGTGCAGTCGCTGAGCGACGTCACCGGGACGATTCACTCAGCGACGCGAAGAATTCCTTGTTGGTTGCGGTCCGCTTCATGCGGTCGAACATGAGTTCGGTCGAGTCGTAGGCGTCGTGGGGGTCGAGGGCGTTGAGCATACGGCGCAATGTCCAGAAGTACTTCAGGCCATCGGCATCGAGCATGAGTTCCACGCGCCGGGTGCCGGAACTAAGCACGTTGACGGCGGGGAAGGTGCCGCGTTCGGCCAGCCGACGGTCCAGCATCAGTTCCCAGTTGCCGGTGCCCTTGAATTCCTCGTAGATCACCTCGTCCATGCGGCTGCCGGTTTCGATGAGGCAGGAGGCAATGATGGTGAGGCTGCCGCCGCCGTCGATATTGCGGGCTGCGCCAAAGAAACCCTTGGGCGGATAGAGCGCCTGCGGCTCGATACCGCCGGAGAGGGTGCGGCCGCTGGACGGCTGGACGAGGTTGTAGGCACGAACCAGGCGGGTGACGCTGTCCAACAGGATCATCACGTCCTCACCGCTTTCCACCATGCGCTTGGCGCGGGCGGAGGTGAGTTCGGCGACGCGGGTGTGGCTACGGGGCTGCTCATCGAAGGTGGAGCTGATGACTTCGGCGCCTTCTACGCTGCGCTGCCAGTCGGTGACTTCCTCGGGCCGCTCGCCGATCAGGGCCACGATGACGCGCACGTCGCTGTAGTTGTTCAGCACCGAGCGCGCCAGGCGCTTCATCAGCTCCGTCTTGCCGGCCTTGGGCGGCGACAACACCAGGCCGCGCTGGCCGCGTCCGATGGGCGCAATGATGTCGACGATGCGTGAGGTGAGTTCCGTGGCCGAGTACTCAAGCACCAGTTGCTCGTTGGGGAAGATCGGGATCATGCGCTCGAACTGCGGTCGGGCGCGGGCCTTGTCCGGCGCCAGCCCGTTGACGGCCATCACGCGGACCAGGCCGTGATAGCGGTCGTGCTCGCGGGCCGGCCGCACGTGGCCGCTGACGTGGTCGCCGTTGCGCAGCGCGAAGCGGCGCACCTGGGCCTGGGACACGTAGACGTCGTCGGGTCCGGAAATCCAACCCAGTTCACGCCGCAGGAAGCCGTAGCCCTCGTCCATGAGTTCGAGGTTGCCCTCAAGGAACATGGACCCGTCCATCTCGGACCGGGCCTGGAGGACCATGTTGACGAGGGCGTCCTTGGTCAGATCAGCGGAGCCGTTGACGTCAATCTCGAGTTCAGTCGCCAGGGCGCGCAGCTCTTCCATCGGCTTGGCTTCGAGTTCAGCCAACTCGCGATCGGGATCGGGCTGCAACTGGCGCGGACGCCGCGGGCCGCGGCGTCCACGACCGGAGCGACGCTGACGGCGATAGCCGCCGGAGCGTCCGCTGGCGTCAGACATTCGATCCTCCTAAGCGTCGCGCCGGGCGTTCAAGCTCGGCTGGAGGTCGCGGCCGGGACCGCAAGGTGTGCGAAATCACGGGGTGGTACTGAATTCGAGGCCCTGACATCGGGGCGTGCAAGCCCACGCAGGAACAGAAAACAACCTGGTGGCTCGAGAAAGTGACCGGCCGCTGGGCTGGTGCCGTGCGGCCAATTGGCTACCCGAGAACGCTAGCACCGTGGGATTTTGAGTGTCAAGCGGGTGAGGTGCCGGGCGAGTTGGTGGTGTGCCAGGGTGCGGAGCGCTTACCAGCCAGATGGTTTTCTGATAGCTCGTCCACCGTGGACAATAGTGTCCGGGAATTGTGAGTCACGGAGTACCTGCCGCTTCTTTTCGTTGATCTTGACAACGAAGTCGGCTGCCTGTGAAGGTCCCGACTTGGGCGACGCCGCGCGGAGTCCGAACCACGCCCAAGCACGGGCGGCGCTACCCCTACCCGAACCCCAAAGCGCTCGCGTACCAGTTCTATGGGGTGTGTAAGATCTGAGTCGTTGGATATGACCAGCGCCACACGGTACTCGCGGTCAAACGCATCCAGGAGCAGATAGGACGCGAGGTTTACGTCCGACCCTTTCTCTCTCGGCGGCTGACCCGGAATCATCTGAAAGCGCCCGTAGTGGACCGAGAGATTGGGAATCGTCGCGAGCGCACGCAGATACGCTCGCTGACGCTCTGGCGCACGGGGATTGTGGGGCGACGGAAGGACTTTGGCCGTGAAATATCGAACTCGGGTCACCGTGTTCCACGGTTTGAGAAGCCTTCGGCTGAGTGTCAGCAGGTCCAGCCACTTGTAGGCCCGTCCACGGAGAGCGCCGAAGTACAAGTTGAACCCGTCGACGTATACATTGGTCGGAATCAAAGGAATGGCACCTGATGCGTTGTGCTTGAGCCCACGGAAGGCAAGAAAAAGGGCCGCACCGGTTTCGGCACGGCCCGCCCGGCCAGCGAACCGAACCGGGGTGGTCGTGACGATTGTCCATGCTGGGAGTCGTTTGTCAATGGCTGGCTGCTGGTTCCTACGGCGAGCTAACCAGTCAGCTTTTCCACGAGTCTCCGCCCTATCCAGCGACAGCACGGGTCCTCTCTCCAGGGGCCGCCGCTCGGAATCAGGTGAATTTGCCGCGGGCTGAGATGGGCCAGATGTCTACCACTTCGTCGTCCTCGATGACGTAGAGGGTGTCGTGCAGGTTGAAGGTGGTGCAGCCGTGCCAGGGGGTGACCTTGAGGCGGTCGCCGGGCTGGAGGTCGGGCGCCTGGTCGTGCAGGGCCAGGCTGCCGTGTTCCTCGGAAAGGCTGAGGAGTTCGATCCCCGGCGGGTCTTCTACCAGCGGCAAGCCGCCGGTCTCGAAGGCCATGGACTTGCGGCCGATGTCCAGCACGGCCCGGCCCGGCGCGGGGGTGCTGACGACGCTGGACAGGATCCACATGGCCTGCTCGAAGGCGTGGCCGGCGTGCGGTCGAAACCAGACGTCCATCGTCACATAGGTGCCGCACTGCAGCTCGGTCCAGCCGTCGATTGTGCTGGTGATGTCGAAGGTGTTGGTGCCGCCGCCGGTGACCTCGCGGATTTCCAGGCCAATGGCTTCGCAGGCGGCCTTGGTTTCGATGACGGCGGCCAGGGAGCTTCGGGCCGCGGCTTCGCGCTCATCGCGATCGACGATGCCGACGGCGTGCCCCTCGTAGCCCATCAGGCCAACGAGGTCCAGGCCGGGAGCCGCGTCAATCTCTTTCGCGAGGGTCACGGCCGGTTCGCCGGGCAGGATGCCGCAGCGGTTCATGCCGACTTCGATCTCGATGACGATGCCGATCGTGACGCCGTTGGCGACGGCAGCCTCGGACAGCTCGCGGACGTTGCGCGCGTCGTCCACGGCAACCGTGACGGCGGCCTTTCGGGCGAGGTTGCAGAGCCGCGCGATCTTGAGTGGGCCGACGACCTGGTTGGCGATCAGCACGTCGCCGACGCCGCCTTCGACCATGGCTTCGGCCTCGCCCACTTTGGCGCAGGTGACGCCGGGCGCGCCGGCCTCGATCTGCATGAGCGCAATGCCGGGCGTCTTGTGGTGCTTGACGTGGGGCCGCACGTGGACGCCGGTGCCCTCCAGGTGGCGCTCCATGACCTGGATGTTGCGCCGCACCAGGTCGAGGTCGATCACGGCCGCCGGCGTATCAATGTCGGCTAGCGTGCGGGGAGTGGCTGACATGAATCGGCTCCTCAGTTTGCGGACCGGGCGGCGCCCGCCTGTCAGACTGGACCAGCCGCCGCCCGGCGGCAACCCCTCTTGAGACGAAAACCGTGCATGTAGGGACGCTGGAGGTTGGACTGGCGGTTCACGCGGCCCAGTCGCTGAAGGACCGGCGCCGGTCGGTGGAGTCGCTGAAGCGGCGGATTCGCAACACGTTCAACGCCGCCGTGGCCGACCTAGACGAGGATCCGGTTCCGGGACGGGCGCGCATCGGGGTTTCGTGCGTGTCGAACGATCCGCGGCGGTTGGACGCGCAGATGCGGGCGATCCTGGAGTTCATCGAGCGCGTGCACCTGGACCTGGAGGTGACCGACGACGCAATCGAGATCATCCACCTGTAACGGAAACGTGGGCGACCGGCTAAAATGAGCGCGGATACAGGCGGTGGTTCGGAGGTGAGACGGCGGCAATAGCCGCTCCGCCAGGCGACTGGCGGGGCTTGGAGGTTTGCCGTTGCCGCTTGAAGCGCTGCTGGGAATCGTAGCTTTTGCTGGTCTCTTCATGATGTGGGCCGTGATTCCGGCCCGCCTTCGGAAGCGATAGCCCAGGGTTCTTCCCCGACGAAGGCACCGCAATGTTGCGTGTTGGGCACAGATAGCCCAAGCCTGCTCGATGACACCGAGCCTGGGACGCCGCCGGAGCACCCGAACCACCGCCTGCTCCGGAGCCCCGGTGGGCGACGCGTCGTCCCGACCGATTCCTCCCTGAACTCTTAGGCGTTGGTGGGTCGCCCGGCATCGAGCGCCATAGTGTCGCCGGCGTTAGAGGCCGGTGAGGTTTTGCAGGCCGGCGGGCAGGCGACCGGAACTCATCATCTGCATCATCTGGCGCGCCTGCTTGAACTGGCTGAGCAGCTGGTTGACTTCCTGAACCGAGGTGCCGCTGCCCAGCGCGACGCGGCGTCGGCGACTGCCGTTGAGGATGTCGGGGTTGGCGCGTTCACTCGGGGTCATCGAGAGGATGATGGCCTCGAAACGCCCAACGACGTTGCCGTCCAGCGCGGCCTGAACCTCGGCCTTGTTGGCCATGGCGCCCATGCCGGGCAGCATGCCCAGCACCTGGCTGAGCGGCCCCATCTGGCGAACCTGGTTCAGCTGTTCCAGGAAGTCGTCCAGCCCGAAGGTGGCCTTGCGGAGCTTGGTTTGCAGCTCCTCGGCGCGTTCGAGATCGACGACCTCTTCGGCGCGCTCGACCAGCGTGACCACGTCGCCCATGCCCAGGATGCGGGAGGCGATGCGGTCGGGATGGAAGATCTCGAGCGGCTCGATCTGCTCGCCGGTGCCGACGAACTTGACCGGAATTCCGGTGACCGATCGGATCGATAAGGCCGCCCCGCCGCGGGCATCGCCGTCCATCTTGGTCAGGATCAGTCCGGTCAGCGACGTGCGGGCGTGGAAGGCCTGGGCGACGTTGACGGCTTCCTGGCCGGTGGTGGCGTCGGCCACGAAGAGGGTTTCGACCGGCTTGACGGCGCGGGTGATCCGTTCGATCTCGTCCATCATCCGGTCGTCCAGCTGGATCCGGCCGGCAGTGTCGACGATGACGTGCGAGTGGGCGTTGCTGATGCCCAGTTCGAGGCCGCGCCCGGCAATGTCTACCGGATTGGGCTTGGTGCCCTGCTGATGAACAGGCACGTCGATCTGCTTGCCCAGCGTCTGTAGCTGGGCGATGGCGGCCGGACGGTAGGTATCGGCGGCGACCAAGATCGGCCGGCCGCCGTCTTTGCGGAAGGCGAGCGCCAGCTTGGCCGCGGCAGTGGTTTTGCCCGAGCCCTGGAGCCCGACCATGAGAATGACCGATGGGGGACGCTGCGCGGTGGCCAGGCGGGCGGTTTCGCCGCCGAGCAACTCAACCAGGTTGTCGTGGACGATCTTGGTGACCTGCTGCGCGGGCGTGACGCTCTGGGTGACCTCGCGGCCGACGGCGCGTTCACGCACGGAGGCGACGAACTCGCGCGCGACCCGGAAGTTGACGTCGGCTTCCAGCAGGGCCATGCGGACTTCGCGGAGGGCGGCGTCCACGTCCTTCTCGGACAAGCGGCCGCGGCGGCCGAGATTGCCGAAGACGCCGGAGAGGCGCTCGGTCAGGCTTTCAAACATCGGGATTCGGAGCGGTGCGCTGGGTCACGTCGATTGTACGGAGCGCCGACCCCGGGTCAGGACGCCGCCGGGTTTCGTAGCATAGGCGGCGTCGGACTTTGGTCCGCGCGGGGCATTCGTCTAGCGGCCTAGGACACCGCCCTCTCAAGGCGGAGATCGCGGGTTCGAATCCCGCATGCCCTACCAAGCTTCACCGTAGACCGGACCGGACCGCCGAGGGCCACCTCCCTGGCCACGCCGCGTGCCGCGTACGCCGGCGAACGTCGGCTGACATGTGAGGGGCGCTCTCCCTGCCTGGCGGGCCTGCCCTGGTGACCGCATTTGGTCACTTGCCTCAAAGACTTGCGCGCACCTTCCTGCGTGTGACACGCTCCTTATTGATACAAGGTATCAATAACATGGAGGGTGACCAGGAGATGCTTCGACGAATGGCCATTACGCTTGTGGCGGCCCTGGCATTGCCAGTGGCCGTAGCTTGCGGGGAGCGCGACGACAGGCCGCCAGCGGCTGCAACACCCGCGCCGGTGACTGCCGTGGCCGCGTTGCCGACAGCAGCGCCGCCACCCCCGCCAGCGGCTGCAACATCTGCGCCCGTGACTGCCACGGCCACCTCGCCGGCAGCAGCCACGGTTTCGCCCGAGCCTTCGCCAACGGCCGGAACACCTGTACAGGCAGCAGCTCCGACCGCCAGCGCCGGGGCGGCACGTCCCACCCTGAAGGCAGGCGTCATCTGGCTCGACAGCCCGCTGGACCCGGTGCGGGGCGGTTGGGTTGCCAGTCAGTCAGGGATGTCCGAGAACCTCTTCCGCCTGTCTCCCACCAATTTCAGCCCGATGCCATGGCTGGCGATGGAAGCCGCCGACGTGGACCCGCTGACCTGGCGAATCAAGCTGCGCTCGGGCGTGAATTTCCACAACGGCGCAGTGATGGACGCGGAAGCGGTGAAGGCGTCGCTGGAACGAACGATCCGACTGTCGGAAGCGTCGGCGGAGGCGCTGGGGCTCAAGAACATCGTCGTGAATGACGAACAGACCATCACCATCACCACGATGGAACCTCGACCCACGCTGCCTGGCTTGTTGGCCGGACCGGCAGTGGCCATCACCGATGCCGCGGCGGCCGACGCCGCCGGCGAGGGCAACTTTCTAAAGGCCGGCGCCCTGACGGGGCCGTACATTCCCACCGAGTACATCCAGAAGGAACGCCTCAGCAGCGTCGCCAATGACGATTACTGGGGCGGCGCTCCGCCGCTGGCCGGCATCGAACACCTCGCCATTCCGGACACCAACAGCAGGGAACTGGCCCTGCAGGCCGGCGACATCGACGTTGCCGTCAACATATCCCCGGAAGGGGCCCAGACCATCGACGCTCACCCCGAATTGGCGAGTCGCACTGCCGGCATAGGCACGGCGGCGGTGATCTGGTGGGTCAATTTCGAGCGGCCCGCGCTGTCCGATCCGCTGGTGCGTCAGGCCGTGAGCCTTGCCATTGATCGAGAGAGCATCGCGGGACTCATTGCGCCTGCCGGCTCCGGATCGTTTGCCGAGCTCCTGTTGCCCGATGCCCTGGCGTCCTGCCCCGGCGTCACCGCTCCGGGCTACGACCCCGCGCAGGCCCGCGACCTACTGACGCAGGCCGGCTACGTTGACTCCGACGACGACGGGTTTGTGGACAAAGACGGCGAACCGCTGGAGATAGTCATCGGCGGGTACCCCGAGCGATTCCAACTGCCCATCATGGCCGAGGCCGCGCAGGCCATGCTGGCCGACGTGGGCATCAAGGCCAAGGTGCTTATCACCGAATGGTCGGTGGTGAAGGAGCCCGCCTGGGATCTCTTCGGGTGGTACAACAACGTGGTTGAGGCCGGAGACCCCATCCAGAACATCGGCAAGTTTGTCGGGGTCAGCGCCGACGCCTCCGGCAGCGGCGCCAACAATTACGGCCACTTCCACAGCACCGAGCTGGAGGGCATCATCAGCAGCGCAGCGGAGGTTGCCGACACCCAGCAACGCCAGGAAATAGCCTGCCGGGCGCTGGACGTCGTGGCATCCGAGACCGCGCTCCTGCCGGTGGCGCACGCCTACCTGATTTACGGCGTCAGCGAGCGGGTCACCGACTTCGATCCGCACCCGGCCAATCTCTACTTCTTCGACCACCGCATTGGTCTGAGATCGTGAGAGAGGTAACGGGATAGCGCGGGCGGCGAGCGGCTCTCCGGCATGGGGGCATACGTAGTCCGACGGTTGGCCACGCTGCCGTTGCTGCTCCTGGGAATCTCGGCGGTGAGCTTCGCGCTGCTGAGTGTGGCGCCGGGCGATCCCGCCGAGATCGTCCTGCACCAGCGCAACCCCGGTCAGATGCCCAGCCCGGCCGCAGTGACTGCGATGCGCGCCGAGCTGGGCCTGGACGCTCCCCTTCCGGCGCAATACGTTCGCTGGATGTCCCGGGCGTTAGCGGGCGACATGGGCCGCTCGTACGTGACGGAACAGCCCGTGGCCGCCCAGTTGGCGCGCCGCACCGTCCCAACGGTCGTGCTCACGGTGGCTGCGCTGGGCCTGGCGCTAGTACTCGCCGTGCCCATGGGCATCCTGTCCGCCCGGCGACGGGGCGGCGCCGGGGATGCCATCGTCCGCCTGGCGGCGCTGGTGGGTTCGGCGGCTCCGTCCTACGCCCTGGCCTTCGGACTGATCATTCTGTTCGCGGTGAAGCTGTCCTGGTTGCCTGCCGTGGGCTACGGCTCGGTTGCTCAGATGGTGCTTCCGGCCATCGCGCTTTCGCTCGCGCCGATGGCTCAGCTGACGCGGCTGATTCGCGCCAGCGTTCTGGATGTCCTGGGGCAGGACTACATCCGCACGGCGCGGGCCAAGGGGCTGTCCGAACAGATCGTCGTCATGAAGCACGCCCTGCGCAACGCGCTGCTGCCGGCCATTGGGGCCACGGGCGTGATCCTTGCGCACCTGCTCGGCGGCGCCGTCATCATCGAGACCATATTCACCTGGCCAGGTCTGGGGCAGTTGATCGTGGGCGCGGCCCTGACCCGGGACTACCCGGTGGTCCAGGGGTTCGTCACCTTCCTTGCGGTCATCGTTCTGCTCGCCAACCTTGCGACTGACATTGCCCTGCGCGTCGCGGACCCGCGCCTGCGCTACGAACGGGTCGGGGTATAGCAGCCGATGACGATGACCGCCGAACGCGTTGGGGTACGGCTTCCTCGGCGGCCGCCCATCGCCGAGCCACGCCGCCGCGGTCGGTGGCATGCGCTGCTGCGAGAGCCGGGAACCGCCCTGGGGCTGATCCTGGTGGTGTCCTTGCTGTTGGCGGGATTGTTGGCGCCCTGGAGCCCGCTGGCTGATCCCACCGAGATTAACCTGCCCGAACGGTTGCGATCTCCGTCGCCGGAGCACCTTTTGGGCACCGACCACCTGGGTCGGGACACCTTTAGCCGGCTCATCCACGGAGCGCGCGCGACGCTGCTGGCCGCCGCGGCCACCCTGGTCCTCAGCATGACCATCGCCGTGACCGTGGGCATGCTGTCCGGATACTACGGCGGCTGGCCGGACACGGCGCTGATGGGGGTCGTGGACCTGCTGCTGGCCTTTCCTTCGCTAATCCTGGCGCTGGCCGTGGCGGGAGCTCTGGGTCCAGGTCTGCTGAATGTGCTGCTGGCCGTTGGCGCCGTGTGGTGGGTGGGCCACGCCCGCATCATTCGCGGAATCACCCTGGGGGAGCGAGAGATGGCCTACGTGACGGCGGCGCGGGCCTCTGGCGCCAGTGACCGGCGCATCATCCTCCGGCACATCGCGCCAAACATCCTCGGCCCGATCGTCGTGCTCGCCTCCCTGGATATCGGCTGGATCATCCTGGGCATCGCCGGTCTCAGCTTCCTGGGGCTGGGCGCGCAGCCGCCCACACCGGAATGGGGCGCCATGCTCAACGACGCGCGCCCGCACCTGCAGACCGCGCCGCATCTCATCCTGCTGCCGGGAGCGGCCATCTTCGTGGCGGTGTTGGGGTTCAACCTGCTGGGTGACGGCCTGCGGGACCTGCTGGACCCCCGTATCCGGCGTCTGGCGCGCTGACTGACGAGGACGAGAGTCCATACGTGCCAGCCTGTTCAGGCCGGCTCAGACTTGCAGCGCTGCTTGAGTTCGCGTTCGTGATCTTTGGTGGGACACCGTTTTACTGCTTGTGGGCGTGAGCAGCCGATTCCCGCACGGCGGCGCCGACCAGTACGGACGCGGGTAATTCGGCCCGCCTAGCGTCCGATCCGCCAGGCCGTCACGCCGCCCCACGCGTCGAGCGCGGCCAGCGCGCGCCCGTCCGGCCGCCAGTACACCTCGGCCACGGCGCCCTCCACAACCGCGGCCCCCTGCGCGCCGCCGTGTCCATTTTTCCGTAGCGACCAGACAACCACGCCGCCATCGCGTGCCCCCGATGCCAGGCGCGTCACGCCGGGAGCAAAGGCAAGCGTCGTGACGGGTTCTACATGAACATCCAGTACGCCGGGCCGCGTGCCTTCGGGCCCCTTTCCCCGGAAGCTCCAGACCGTCACCGCCTGCCCGCCGCCGGTGGCCAACAGGGTGCCGGTGTCATCGAACGCCAGGGCCGACGGCTTGGCCGGATAGCCCGACATCATGGAGTCCTCCTCGGTGGAGCGACGCCAGAAGTGCACCGTGTTGTCCTGGCTGCCGCAGGCCACGACATCCCCGTCCGGGCTCAATGCCATCGACACGAGGGAGCCCATCCACTCAAACTCCTGGCGGGGCTCCCCGGTGGACGCGTCGAAGAACGCAACCCGTCCGTAACAGGCCGTCGCCAGCTCCTCTGCGCCGGACCACGCGATCGCGCTGACGGTGCTGGGATGATCAGGAGATCGCCAGACCTGCGCTCCATCCGCATCGTAGGTGCAGACCTGCCGGGAACAGGAGGCCGCCAACCACTGGCCGTCCGGCGACCACGCCACGTTTTCAACCCAATCGCTTCCGACCTCGATCGCCTGGCTGACCTGACCTTCAGCGGCGCTCCAGACCAGGACGCGGCCGTCCTGGCCAGCCGTAGCGAACGCGTGTCTGCGTGGGTGCATTGCCACCGCGAGCACGCCGCCTTGATGGACTTCGGGCTGCGCCCAGATGGTCGCGCCGGACTTGCCGTCGAACGCGTAGACGCCGCCGGCGGTATCACCGACCACCAGCGCCTCGCCGCGTACGGTCCAGCCCCCGGCGATGGCGTAGTCACCGACCTCCGCGGCCCAGCCCGGGCGAAGCACACCCCTCGGGCCATCGGCACTCAATTCAGACACGCCTCGAAGTCCTGGCGCATGCCCTGCTCATCGAGGTTGCGGCCGATGAAGACGAGCTGATTGCGGCGGGGCGCCTCCCCCCACTCGCGATCCGGCTGGCCGTCAAAGAGCATGTGAACCCCCTGGAAGACGAAGCGACGCGACTGACCCGCGAGGCTGATAAAGCCCTTCATTCGGAAGATGTCGACGCCGCGCTCGCGGAGCAGCTCGCTAAGCCACCTGTTGAGCCTGTCCGGATCGACGTCGCCGTCCATCTCGATTGCGATCGAGCCCACTTCGTCGTCGTGCTCGTGCTGGGCGACCCAGGTTCGCTCGGCCTCGGCGGGGACCACCGCGCCATCCGCGTTTTTCAGCTGGAGATCGAACTCCTCAGCGAGGTGCTGGGCGAAGAGGCCGACCCGCATCGGCGTATCGACCTCCAGGAAGAACGACTTGGACCCTGGGGAATCGAGCCAGAGATTCACGTGTTTTCCGACAGGAATCTCTTGCCCCGGGTGAATGAGCTCCGCAGGTTCGGCGTATTGCCGAACACACCACTCCGCGCTCTCACGGAGCGCAACGTCATCCGTGTCCTGGTCAGACACGACGACGAGCGACATTTCCGGATCAGGTCCTTCGGCGAGGTTGAGTTCGTAGCGGCCGACGTCGAGCGCATAGACCCCGGTCCATTCGAACGGATACTCCGGCTCGAGGAAGGTGGGCCGACGCTCGAGCGCCTGGTCCAGGTCGAAGGCGCCGAGGTTGAGGACCGTATCGACCGAAACGTTCGCCCGCTCGCTGCGCACGACTCGCGCCATTCGGTTCATGTCTCGGAGCCGAGTTTCGAGCCCGTCGAGCGCCTCGCCGTTGACGAGGTCCGTCTTGTTGAGCACGAGAACGTCGGCAAACGCGATTTGCTCCGTGCTCTCGTCGCTTCGGCCCAGTTGCTGATTGATGTGGGCTGCATCGACGAGCGTGACGATGCCGTCAAGCGAATACGCCGCGCCAATCTCGTCGTCCATGAAAAACGTCTGGGCGACTGGACCAGGATCGGCCAGCCCTGTGGTCTCCACCAGCACATAGTCGAACTTGTCGCGGCGCTTGTTGAGATTGTTGAGTACCCGAATCAGATCCCCGCGCACCGTGCAGCAGATGCAGCCGTTCGACATCTCGAAGATCTCCTCGTCAGCGTTGATGACGAGCGCCTGATCGATGCCAACTTCCCCGTATTCGTTCTCGACCACGGCGATGCGCTTGCCGTGCTCCTCTATCAGGATTCGATTGAGCAGGGTCGTCTTCCCGGAACCGAGGAAGCCGGTGAGGATGGTGACAGGTACTTTGCTCGGCGCGTCCATGAAGAACCCTCTCGCAGACCTTGTTGAGATACAGTCTCAAATTGAGACCCTCGGATGGTACCCACCGGCGCTGTCGCTCTCAACCAGCGATGATCCTCGGAACGAGGGTTATCGACTGCGAGGGTGTCGCCTCAGCAGATCGGCGAACTGGCTCACAGGTGTCGCCACGCTGAACAATGAAAAGGAGCAGGCGACCAGACAGGGGGCCGAAGGTCGAAGACTCGCCCACTGCATGCGCGACTGCCTGCTGCCGCGCATGAGCGGGCGTGCGCCGCCCGCTACCTGAATGCAGCGTGGGTGACGGGCTCGCGCGCCGGCATGCGGGCCACACCAACGCTTTTGGCTCGACAGCCTCCTGATACGCTGCACGGAATCACACGTGCTAGAAGCCGGCCTGGGTACGCGCCGATGTCCGTCAAGCTCTCCGATGTCCTGAAGGATGCCGATAAGTCTTCCCGTGTCGATTCCGCCGTCAGCGAATACAAAGATCAATTCACGAGCGCCGAGCGCGGCGAATTGGACCACGAGAAGAGCCAGCACGAGATCATCAACAATCTCTATTACGACCTGGTCACGGACTTCTTTGAGTACGGCTGGGGCACGTCGTTTCACTTTGCGCCCCGTGTCCCGGGCGAGAGCTTCAAGGCTTCGCTGGCTCGGCACGAGCACTACATGGCGCACGCCCTGGGGCTTAGACCCGGGATGGTGGTGGCTGACATCGGGTGCGGGGTGGGCGGACCGCTCATGGAAATTGCTCGGTTTTCCGGCGCAAAGATCGTCGGCGTCAACAGCAATGCCTATCAGCTCGAACGCGCCCGGAAGCTCACGGACGAAGCGAAGCTGACCGACCTGGCGGACTTCATTCACTGTGATTTTCTGAGTGTCGAGGCTCCGGATGAGTCGTTCGACGCGGCCTACTCCATCGAGGCGTCGTGCTGCGCACCGGACAAAGTCAGCATCTACCGCGAGATTTACCGGCTGCTTAAACCTGGTGCCTGCTTTGGCGCGTACGAATACTGCATGACCGATCGCTTCGACCCGACGAATCCCCGCCACGTCAAGATCAAAGCAGACATTCAGCTGGGTGGCGGCCTGCTGATCATCGACGACTACCAGACCGTCGATGACGCGCTGCGAACAGTGGGCTTCGATGTGTTGGAGACGCGCGATCTGACGTTACAGACCGGCCCGTCAATCCCCTGGTATCAGCCGCTTGCCGGCTCGGGTCTTTCGTTCGCCAGCTTTCGCAGTTCGCGGATCGGGCGCTCGGTGACCCACGGCACGCTGAGAGTGCTCGAAGCGCTGCGCGTCGTGCCGCAGGGATCGGTTCGCGTGGCGGACACCCTGAATCTCTGCGCGGTTGCCATGGTGGAGGCGGGCCGGCTGGGCATCTTTACGCCGATGTACTTCGTCCACGCCCGGAAGCCGGCATAGCTTTTCGTTCGAACCTGGCGCTACGTCTGTGTGGCGTCGAAGTTGACGCAGGCTTCGCAGACCGACTGGGGGATCAGGCCCCAGCGGATCAGGTAGTTGAAGACGAAGCAGCCGGCGCAGAAGCCCAGGACTGACTCGAGGGCGGCGAAAACGGTCAGCATCGCAAGGACGGCGCCCGCCGCTACCGACAGTCCCGCGATGAAGTGCAGCACCAGGGCCGTCACTACACAGGCAAGTCCAACCGTCTGCGCAAAGCGCTTGGGCGGGCCTGGCACGAGCTTCGGTTCGGCTATTCGCGGCGCGATCAGTCGGGTCGCCAGCTGACCCATCGGGCTCAGCGTAGGACCAGTGGCGACTCTGGCGAGAAAGCCGTAGGCAAGGAGAAATGCCAGCCACCACTGACCGGTCAGCAGAATCACTAGAGACAGGGCCACGACCATTCCGGCGACGACTCGAGCAGCTACTTCGTTGACCGGATTGGGAAAGCTGAAGACTTCGCGGAGACGAGGTGAAGGCTGTTCGTCGTCAATCTGAGCCGACATCGTTCCGAGCTCACTCTCTAGTGTCTTGGGGCGCGCACCCAGATGGGTGAGGCGTAGGCCACGGCGGGGGTGGATTGGGGCAGCGCGGGTTGGGCGACCAGGCGGACGTAGTAGTAGTTGCGGCTGCGCGGGTTGCCGCGATCGGTCCAGGTCCAGTCCAGAACGGAGGTGTCCAGGGACTCGCGGTGGGCCAGGGTGCCGTTGCGGTAGACCTCGATGTCGCGGAGCGGCTGGGCGGACTCGGCAACCACTCGAAGCCGCGGGTCGCCCGAGACCACGCCTTCGGCGCCCATCGGGATCCCGGACACCTCGGTGTGCAGCAGGATCTTGGCTGAGGCGGCAACGGTTCGGCGCTGCCAGATGGCGTCGAATATGGCCTCGCGGGTTGGCTCGGTGGCCCAGACGCCGGTCATGCAGTAGGCGAAATGCCAGTGGCGGGCGTGGTCGCTGGCGCCCAGAAACCCGATCTTTGCGCCTTCGCGAAGGAAGGTCTCGATCCACTCGCGCTGGTCGCCCCGCGTCTGGATGATCTCCATGGACGGCTCCCACTTGGCGCGGTAGCCCTCGAAGACGTCCGGCTGCCGGTGGCCCTGGAAGTGGCGCGCGGCCAGCACTTCGCCTGCCGGCATGCGGGCGTCCCAGCGCTCCATCAGGTCTTCGAGGCTGGGCGCCATCAGCGTGAGCGCCCGCAGCTCTTCGCCCAGCTGCTGGTCGCGGTAGAAGATGTTGGTGTGGCCGGGGTTGTTGCCCCACTCGAAGCCGAAGAGCGGCTCGAAGCGACCGTCGCTGGTGAAGGCCGCGACCGTCTCTTCAACCCGGCGCCACTCGTTGTAGCTCAGGTACTCCAGGTGCTCGGTCAGCGCCCACCAGTCCATGCGGTTGTGGTCGACGGCCCAGCGGAAGTGCTGCAGCGGCGTCCCGTCGTTCGGCGACATGCACTTGGAGAGATGCGAGTGCCGGTGCATGTCGCCCCAGAGCAGCTGGTAGGTCTGGTCGCCGACGGTGATGGTGCGGCCGTCGCGGCGGGCCTGCGGGGTCAGCCTGCGATCGCCTTCGTAGCGCGCGAACTCCACCTTGAGCGGCGGTTCCGCGGCTCTGGGCGGCGGCGCGACGGTGAGGATCTCGATCCGTTCGCGGTCCACCGGCGCGCTGCCGGCGCGCAGCCGGGGCAGACCGGCGTCCATGCGCTCCCGCGTGTGCATGGGGATGTAATCGGTGGCGTTATGGGCCAGCAGTCGCCGGTCATCGGGCAGCGGCGCCACGCCGTAGCGGGTATCGGGCATACCTTCAAATGGGCTGACGGTCTCAGGCTCGGACCAGGACGAGCCGGCGTAGACGATTCGCTCAAGCCGCCAGCCGAAGTCCTTCTGGTGCGAGCTGCGGAAGCGCTGGAAGAACAGCTCGATTCCATCCGGCCCCGCAACGAGGCGGGGCGACACGGGAACGATGTTCTCGGGCGACAGGCTGTACGTGAAGCTCTCGATCGGAATCGGCGCCTGACCGTGGGTCCACGGGCTCTGCGCCCAGTAGGTCCGGCCACCTGGATCGACGGCAGCCAGCACCAGTTGCCGCGTCATATTGAAGCGGTGATCGTCGCCCCAGGGCGGCGATTGTTCCCAGGCCAGCCAGGCCGTGTCGTCGGCATCGACGGCTATGTCGGCATCCATGGCCAGAAGGGGCACGTCGCTGACCTGCGTGGCAGAGCCGAGCGTGCCGTCCGGAGCAATGCGACGGGCGAAGACGTGAAAGTGATGACCGGTCCAGGCGTCCCAGGCCAGCCAAACGCCCTGGCCGACCGAGGCTCGCAGCGCCGGGCGCCAGGCCGACTGGCCGGCAACCGAGGCCACCACGGGCGGCGTCCAGCCGTCGGGACGACGCCGGCTGACCACCACGACGCAGGTGTCGCCGTCGAAGGCCTGCCAGGCGATCCAGGGCTGTCCGTCGGCGTCAATCGCCGCGGCAGGACGAGTCAGGGAGGAAGGGGCGGACGCCACAGTCTCGGCCTCGGCGCCGGTCCAGGCCCGCACGACAAAGCGCTGGTCTAGACGCTCACCCCAGGTCACGAGTCGCTGATCGGCGAATGTTGCGACGGCGGGGTCTTGGATGGCGGTCGGGCTCTCGGTCAGCTGGACCGGGTTGAGTTCGTCGCCGGTCAGCGTGCCCGCGTAGACGCGAAAGCGGCCCGCGCCGAGACGCGCCGCGAGGTCGCGCTCGTCGTATCCGGGCGCGAACTGCCAGTGCCCGCCGGGGTGGGACGTGCGCAGGCCGAAGAGCGCCTCTTCGGCCCAGTCGCTGCCGGCCCAGGCGCCGAAGGCGCCGCCGTCAGCGTCCGGCGCGACATCGCAGGCGTAGGCGCCTTGCAGCACCGTTGGCGTGTCAGGCCAAGTCTCGGTTGCCATCACGCCCGCTCCTTGCAGCCGACCGGCATCGGAGGCTTGCCAACGTCAGCCTAGCGCGCTGGCAGCGACCGTCTCGAACCCGAGCGTGCCGCGCACGTCGCCGGGGGTTCGTCCCGCGTGACCCTGGGTTAGGCTCTGCGATGAGCAAGCTGGAACTGCGTCCCCTTGGGCGTACCGGCGATCAGGTGACCACCCTCAGCCTGGGGGGCTGCGGGCTGCCGCGGGTGTCGTTCGCCGAGGGCGTGGCGACGGTACAGCGGGCGCTGGAGCTCGGGGTCAATTGCTTCGACACCGCGCCGTCGTATAGCAGCGGGGTGGCGCAGGCGATTCTCGGTGTCGCCCTGGAGGGGCGGCCGGAGCCGCACCTGGTCTCGACCAAGGTGGGCAACCTGGCGCAGCGCAGCCGCTTTCGCTCGCCTGACGCCGTGCACACGCAGCTTGAAGAAAACCTGCGGGTTCTACGGCGCGACTGCGCGGACATTGTGCTTATTCACGAGGCCGACCATCACTTCTGGTGGAGCGACGATCCGAGTGACGACCTGTTCGTGGACCTGGAATCCGAGCCCGACGTCGCCAACGCGCCGGTGATGCAGGTGCTACAAGAGGCCCGGGCTGCGGGCCGCTGCCGTTACGTCGGCATCAGCGGCAACAGCCCGGATCATTTGGCGCACGTATTGCGCGCGGCGGGCGACGGCCAGGTGGATGTTTGCCTGAGCGCCCTGGCCTACGGCCTGATCGACCGCGGCATCCGTCGGCAGCTGCTTCCGGTTGCCAACGAGCGCGGTACGGCAATTGCGCTGGGCGGGGTCTTCCGTCGCGGCCGCCTCGCGGCGATCCGCCCGGAGAGCCTTCAGACACGGCCAATCTGGTCGAGCGAGATGACGCCTGAAGAACAAGAACGGGTCCCGCGTCTCGTCGAGTTGCAACAGGAGAGCCAACTGTCGCTGGTCGCGCTGACCCTGCGATTCCTGGTGGGCGATCCGAGCATCGCCACCATCCTTGTCGGGGCCGCCACACCTTCCGAGATCGAGGAGAGCGTGGCGGCCGTCCAGGCCGGGCCGCTGCCGCCGGACCTGCACCAGACCGTGGAGGACTTGGGCCTGCCGTAACGCTGCGGCCGCTCAGCAGTCCGAGGTCGTAACCCAGACCGGCGAGGCGTAGGCGACGGCCGGGGTGCCCTGGGGAAGGGCCGGTTCGGCCGAGAGCCGGACGTAGTAATAGTTCTGGCTGCGCGGATTGCCGCGGTCGGTCCAGGTCCAGTCCAGGCTGGACGTGTCCATGGACTCCCGGTGCGCCAGCGCGCCGTTGCGGAAGACCTGGATCTCGCGTAGCGGCTGGGCGGACTCCGCAGTCACACGCAGTTGCGGATCGCCGGAGACTTCGCCTTCGCCGCCCATCGGGATGCCCGATACCTCGGTGTGCACAAGAATCTTTGCGGACGTGGCGATGGTGCGGCGGTTCCAGATGGCGTCGAAAATCGCCTCGCGGGTTGGCTCGGTGGCCCAGACGCCGGTCATGCAGAAGGCGAAGTGCCAGAAACGGGCGTGGTCGGTGGCGCCAAGGAAGCCGATGCGGGCGCCCTCGCGCAGGAAGGTCTCGATCCACTCCCGCTGGTCGCCGCGAGCCTGCATAATCTCCATGGCGGGCTCCCAGGTGGGACGGAAGCCCTCGAATACGTCCGGTTGCCGGTGGCCGTGGTAGTGACGGGCCGCCATCACCGCGCCGGCCGGCAGGCGGGTGTCCCAGCGCTCCATCAGGTGCTCGAGGCTGGGCGACATCAAGGTCAGGGCCCGTAACTCTTCGCCCAGCTGCTGGTCGCGGTAGAAGATGTTGGTATGGCCGGGGTTGAGGCCCCACTCGAAGCCGAAGAGGGGCTCGAAGCGGCCGTCGTTGGTGAAGGCCGCCACCGTCTCCTCGACCCGTCGCCACTCGTTGTAGCTCATGTATTCCAGGTGCTCGGTAAGCGCCCAGAAGTCCATGCGGTTGTGGTCGACCGCCCAGCGGAAGTTGTGCACGGGCGACCCGTCGTTGGCGGCGATGCACTTGGAAAGATGCGAGTGCCGGTGCATGTCGCCCCAGTAGAGGTGATAGGTCTGATCGCCAACGGTGACGGTGCGGCCGGCGCGCCGGACCCGCGGGGTGTCTTCGCGGATGCCTTCGTAACGCGGGAACTCAACGCGTAGCGGGGGCTCTGCGGCGGCCGATGGGGGATCCAGCGTCAGGACTTCGATTCGCTCGCGAGTCGCGGGGGAGGCGCCGCCGCGGAGGAATGGCAGTCCCGCCCGCCAACGTTCGAGGGTCTGCATGGACCCAAAGTCCATGGCGTTGTGCGCCACGACGCGCTGTCCGTCCGGCAGCGCCGCCACGCCGTAGCGCGTATCCGGCGTGCCGTGGAAGGGGCTTACGGTTTGCGGATCCGACCAGGTCGAGCCGGAGTAGATCATGCGCTCCAGCCGCCAGCCGAAGTCCACGTAGTCGGTGCTGCGGAAGCGCTGGAAAAACAGCTCGATGCCGCGCGGCCCCACGAGCAGGCGCGGCGATACCGGCACGATGAACTCGGCCGACTGCACGTGCGTGAAAGTCTCGATGGGAATGGGGACCTGCCCGGTGCCCCACGGGATCTGGGGCTGGTAGATATTGCCGCTGGCGTCAACCGCGGCCAGCACCAGTTGTCGCGTCTCGTTGAACCGGTGGTTCGAGCCCCAGGGCGGCGATTGCTCCCAGGCCAACCAGGCCGTGTCTTCCGCGTCCACCGCGACATCCACGTCCATGGCCAGCAGCGGCAGGTCGCTGATCTGCACCGCCGGGCCAAGCGCGCCATCCGGCGCGATGCGGCGGGCAAAGACGTGAAAGTGGTGTCCGGTCCAGGCGTCCCAGGCCAGCCAGACGCCGTGGCTGGCCGACGCGCAGAGAGCCGGCCGCCACGCCGATTGGCCGGCAACCGAGGCAACGCTGGGCGGGGTCCAGCCCTTGGCGGACCGACGGCTTACAACGACGGCGCAGCCGTCGCCATCGAATGCCTGCCAGGCGACCCAGGGCTGGCCGTCCGAGTCGATGGCGGCGGCGGGCCGGGTCAGCGAGGCTGGGGTTGAGGCAACAGTCTCAACCTCGGCGCCGGTCCAAGCCCGCACCACAAAGCGGTTGTCGAACCGCTCGCCCCAGACCACGAGGCGCTGATTGTCAAAAACGGCCAAAGCCGGGTCCTGAACGACGGTGTGGCTCTCGGCTAGCTCGATCGGTGCGAGGTCCTCTTCGCCCAGCTCGCCGGCGTATACGCGATAGCGCGCGGCGCCCAGGCGCGCCATGAAGTCGCGCTCGTCCCGACCCAGCCCGAACTGCCAGCCGCCGCCCGCGGTGTTGGAGCGCGCCACGAACAGCGCCTCCTCGGCCCAGTCGGTACCGGCCCATGCGCCAAATGCCCGCCCGCTGCCATCCGGCGCCAGGTCGCAGGCGTAGGCGCCCTGCAGGACGGTAGGGGTCTGAGGCCTGTCGGAACCTGGCATGTTGTCCGCGCTCCTCAACTGGCCTGCGCCCAGCGCCGCATTTCGGCTTCAGTATCCGCCGAACGCGTCATGAAATGAGCGGCAGCGTCGGCTGTCGCGGGTCCTGTTCAAACGGATCAGGTATCGGCGACCGATCACGTCGAATCGAATCCTCGAGCGATCGCAGCGCATCGGACGCGACGTAGAAACGGCCGCGACCCTGACCCTGCGCGACCAGAAACCCTGTGTCGCTGAGAGCCTTCAGGTCGCGCCCCGCGGCGACGATGCTCAGCTCAGCGAAATCGCGATACGTCGCGTTCCGCACTCTGAAGCCGAGCGCGGCGTCCCAGAGGGCGCCGACACAGCGTTCGGGCAAGCGTCGTTGCAACACTTCCTGTTCGAGCATGTCCCAGCGTCGTTCCGCCTCGTTCGCCCGTCGCAGCAGGGTCTGAGCCTGACGGTAGTGCGCGGTCAGGACAAACCGGATCCACGGGCGGGCGTTGCGTTGGGGCTGCCACACGCCGCCACCAACGTCGAACAGCACGTCGTAATAGTCATCCGTGTTGCGGCCCAGGTACTCCTCGATGCTCACGAAGGCCGGAGCCAGCACCCCCTCGCGCGCAAGGACCACGGCCTGAAGAATGCGCGCCATCCGGCCGTTGCCGTCACGGAACGGATGGATCATGGCGAGATTCAGGTGGGCCATAGCCCCACGGACAGTCGCCGGAACGACGGAATCCTGCTCTTGGAGTTCGTCAACCAGCTCCTCCATGAGCCCAGGAACTTCGATGGCCTCGGGCCCTTCGTAGACGACCTCCCGTGTTCGCTCGCTGCGCACGTAAATGGCGCCTGGCCGCCAGCGTCCCGGGCCTTTGGTCAGGTCGTAATCCATCACCATGTAGTGCAGACCCTTGATCAGCGATGCGTCATACGCGAAGTGTGGGTCGTCGGCGAGCTGCAACACATACGTCATGGCTCGGCGGTAGCCCCTGATTGCCGCCCAGACGTCCTCCGGGGTGTCCAGCGGGTCACCGCCGCCAACAGCCGCCACGGCGTCATCGAGCGTGACGTCCAGGCCCTCGATGCTGTTCGACCCTTGAATGGCCCTCGCGGACGACACGCGTCGCAGCAGACCAGTCCAGCGGCGGTTCTCGGAAACTTGACCGCGCAGGGCACGGCGTAGCTCGTCTACCCTCGCGCAGACAGCCTGTTCGTGCTCATCAAGCGGTGGAGTGCTGAACAGCATGTCGATATGTTCTAATCACCGCGACTCACAGGCCTATTCTATACAACGTGATTGTATGTTGAACATGATTTCGCAGCGTATTGGACACTGCTGGAGATCATGTTGTAGATATCAATTCGACGTTGTGCCGCAGATCGACGCCCCCATGCGATGCCTCTCACGAAGCGAGACGGCCTGGTCGAGAGACCCTGGGCATTACCATAGTGATGAGCAGCCAAATCCAGTCTGTCTGGGAGCACTCCGACGCCGCGCGATTCGATAGCCGCCAGGAACCCATGACTCCCCGCCGCATTGGCATCCTGACCGCCGGCGGGGACAGTCCTGGGCTGAACGCTGCGATTCGCGCGGTAGGTAAGTCGGCCATCGGGCGCTATGGCATGCGGGTGGTGGGGATTCGCGACGGGTTTCGCGGCCTGGTGGAGAACCGGGTGGAGGAGCTGGACTCGGAGGCGCTGGCCGGGATTCTGACCCGCGGCGGGACGATCCTGGGCACCAGCCGCGACAAGCCGCACAAACTGCGCGTGGGCGAACAGACGATCGACATGACCGCCCGCGTCTGCGAGAACTACGCCAACCTGCACCTGGACGCATTGGTGTGCCTGGGCGGGGGCGGCACGCATTCCAGCGCCCAGCGGCTGCTGGACGCCGGTCTCAACCTCATCACGCTGCCGAAGACGATCGACAATGACATCGCGCATACCGATACCAGCATTGGCTTTGACACGGCGCTGTCGATCGCGACCGAGGCTATCGACCGGCTGCACAGCACGGCCCACAGTCACCACCGCATCATCGTTGTGCAGATCATGGGGCACAACGCCGGCTGGCTGACATTGGGCGCGGGGCTGGCCAGCGGCGCCGACGTGGTGCTGATCCCGGAACTTCCCTACGACGTGGAATACGTGGCCGAATCGATCCGCCAGCGCAGCATGGGGGGCCACGGGTTCAGCATTGTCGCCGTGGCGGAACGCGCGAAGCCGCAGAGTCCCGCGGACCTGGGGCTGACGGATGAGGCCTCAACCGGTGGGCTGGCGTTCGAGTTTGCCGGTCCCACCCTGGCTCTCACACACCGCCTGGAGTCGCTCACGCGCTTGGAAGCTCGCCTGACGATCCTGGGCCACGTGCAGCGCGGCGGGACGCCGACGGCCACCGACCGCACGCTGGCAACCCGGCTGGGAACAGCCGGCGCGGATGCGGTGGCCGACGGAGCCAGGGGCGTGATGGTGGCGGCGCGCGGCGAGGACACGGCGCTGGTGGACGTGGCAGACGTCGCCGGTCAGCGCAAGACCGTGCCGCTGGACCACCCGTGGATCCTGGCCGCGCGCGATACGGGACTCTGCCTGGGAGCGCCGCTGGACTAGGACCGGGCGGCGGGACTGTCCGCGCCTACCTGACCATCTGCCCGCGTGAGACGCCGCGGCACTCCCTGCAAGGGCCGGAGTACGCTCGGCAAGACGGTGGTGGTCCACCGAATCCACTGAGGGAGTTACAGATGCTGCGCCGAGCATGGGTTTCACTGATCATCGCCGTTCTGACGCTGACGTCGGTCGTCGCCACCGCTGGCGCCTCCTCGGATGAAGACGCCACAGCCGCGACGTTGCGCACCCTCACCGTCACCGGCGACGGCGCGGCGTCCGCTGTACCGGACATCGCGGATCTCGAGCTCGGGGTTCAGACAATCAACGAAGACCCGAGCGTTGCCATCGTCGAAAACACGACCGCGATGGCCAGCGTGATTGAGACGCTCATCGACCTCGAAATCGACGAGGACGACATCCAGACGCGGAGCTTCAACATGTGGGTGGAGCAGGTTTACGGCCCCGATGGGCCAACCGGCGAATTCCTATACCACGTGCTTAACCAGATTGTGGTTCGGGTCCGGGACCTGGACATGACCGGCGACGTGCTGGGCGCGGCGCTGGTGGCCGGCGTAAACAACGTCAACGGCATCACCTTCGGCGTGGAAGACACGCAGGCCCTGGAAGAGGCGGCGCGTGACGCCGCTGTGGATAACGCCGTGGCCAAGGCCGAGCAGCTGGCGGAGCGCCTGGGGGTCAAGGTTGGCAACCCGAGGCACGTCATCGAGACCTCGGGAGGTTTCTCACCGGAGCGCCTCGAGCGAGCGGTCGCGTTCGAATCCGCGGGCGCCAGCGTGCCGGTTTCCGCCGGCGACTTTACGGTCCGCGTATCGGTGAACATCGTGTTTGACATCGAGTTGTAGTCCCGACGCGGCGGCAACGCCGTCGCGCTGCAGGGGCGCTCGGTATCGTTATCTGGGCGGCGCCGTTCCATGGCCCCGTAGCTCAGTGGATAGAGCGGTGGTTTCCTAAACCATGCGCCCCGGTTCGAGTCCGGGCGGGGCTACCACGCCGCGCTGGTCCGGACGCTGCGGGTGTCGGCTTGCGGCCGAACGACGTCGTCGATCTCCGGCATCATGCAGGCGTGCGACGGCGACCACGCGTTCCAGGTTGAGGAGCTGAGCATGACCGTGAAGACCGTTGGCATCCTGAGTCCGGGTGAAATGGGCGCCGGCGTTGGCGGGGCCCTGCGAGCCAGCGGCCTCTCGGTCCTTACCTGCCTTGCCGGTCGCAGTCCCGCCTCACGTGAGCGGGCCCAGGCCGCCGGAATCGAGGACGTCCCGGACCTGGGCACGCTGGTCGAGCGCTGCGACCTGATCCTGTCGATCCTGGTGCCGGCGCGCGCTCGCGGCGTGGCTGCCACCGTGGGCGAAGCGGCGCGGGCGACTGGCACTTCGACCGTATTCGCCGACTGCAACGCGATCGCGCCGCAGACCGTGCAGGCCATGGAAGCCGATCTGGAGGGCAGCGGTGTGACCCTGGTGGACGGTGGAATCGTCGGCGGACCTCCGCGCAACGGCCAGGGACCGCGGGTGTATGCCTCCGGGGCGGCGGCCGCTGTACTGGGCCAACTCGACGGCCGCGGGATTGACGTGATGGACGTCGGCCCGGAGATTGGCAAGGCCTCGGCCGTCAAGATGTGCTACGCCGCCATGACCAAGGGCACCACCGCTCTCCGCACGGCGCTGCTGGTCGCCGCGCGGCGGCTGGACGTGTACGACGACCTGATCGCCGAGATGGAACACAGCCAGGCCGCCGCCCTGGGCGCTGCGGCCCAGGGCATGCGACGCCTGCCGAACGTGGCCTATCGCTGGATCGGCGAGATGGAAGAGATTGCCAGCACGTTTGCGCACGTGGGCGTCACTCCCGATTTCCACTCCGGCGCCGCGCAGGTGTTTCGCGAAGTCGACGCCACGTTTGAACGCGATGCCGATCATTCCGACCTTGCCGATGCCATTGACCGACTTGCGGGGCACGCCGAGTAATCCGAGCCAGCACATAGGGGTTCATTGCTCCGTGGAGCAAGTTTGAACATCAGCACCACAGTTCCTGCTCTGCGCAAGGAAGGGAATGACAGCCTGCGGCCATTGGCCGAATTGCTCGACATTGCAGTCGGCCGACGTGTCCTGTGCATCGGCCAGCAAGATGTGGCAATGTGTGCGCTGAGCGTCGGCCAAGGTGTAGGGCTGTAAGCCACAACGTGGGTTTCTCTGACGAGGATCGGGAACAGTTGCGTTCCTTGGTCGCAAGAGATGCACTCCTCCACGGTGGTTTTGAACTCGCCTCCGGGCAGGAGAGTTCCTTCTACTTCGACTCAAAGCCCGTAACCCTGAGTCCAATGGGTGCGCGCCTAGTTGGCCAGGCATTCATTGATGCGATCAATAGGCACGCGCCGAACGCCGACGCGGTTGGCGGTCTTACGCTCGGCGCTGACCCGATCATTTCTTCCGTCGTTCTGCTTAGCGGGGAAACTCCGCAGCCGTTGAAGGGCTTGATCGTTCGCAAGGAGCAGAAGTCCCACGGAACCGAGCGCCTGATCGAAGGCCCGACGTCAGGAATTCACAAAGTCGTCGTCGTTGACGACGTGGTGACCTCGGGCGGCTCGGCAAAGCAGGCCGTCGAGAGGTTGCGTCAATCCGGCCTGAGCGTGGTTCTTGCGATTGCCCTGATCGACCGTCTCGCCGGGTTTGAACAGACCATGCGAGAGATTGATGTTCCGACTCGCGCTATCCTTACCATCGATGACTTCGGTGAACGGTCAGCCGAACCAAGGGCGGCTGCAGCGCCTGTTGTCGCAGCAACCTAGCTACAGGGTGTTGGTTGAAGCCGCCCACGAGAGTCTTCGACTTCTCAATACGGCAAAGCACCCGTCGGCGTTCCTTGTGATCCATTCAGTGGCGATTTCCTTGGCGGGATGGTTCGAGAGAAACGAGCCGGTTCCTTACGAGTGGGTTGCAATCGTGACCCGCGATGTTCTTCCGGCTACGAGGCGTGTCCTCGCAACCGCGAATTCCGAGCACGCCGATGCCGACCGAGTGGCGGCAATGGATGCCGCTGCGTGGGGTTGCGCGCGTGCCCTGACCTGGGAACCCGGGTAGGCGCCGATGGCCAATCCTCGCTATCGAGGCCTTGACGACCTGCCCGCTAGACATGCGGCTATGCTCGGCGCGCCGCCGGCCAGGGGGACGTGCCAAGAGATGGGTCTGAGCCACGTCGCCACGCTGGTCCTGCGAGTCCTGGCGCTTGCCCTGGTGGTTGGGATCGTGCCGCTCGCGGCCGCCTGCGGGGAAGCGCAGGGTGGCTCGGGTGTTGAGGATCCCGAGGTCAGCGGGGCCCGGCTGGCCGACTTTGCTCGGCCCACGCCGGACGCCGCCGCGGGTCAGCCGGTTCCGGAAGTGCGCGGCACGTCCTTCGACGGGACGGCCGTCTCGATTACCAACGACGGACGCACCAAGGCCCTCGTCTTCCTGGCGCACTGGTGACCGCACTGCCAGGCCGAGGTACCTGTCGTACAGGCCTTGGTGGACGCCGGGGGCGTGCCAGAACACGTGGACATATACGCGATCGCCACAGCCATTGACTCAGGGCGGGCGAACTACCCGCCGGAGGCATGGCTGGAACGCGAAGGTTGGAGTTCGCCCGTCGTGGTGGACACCAAGAACGCGATCGCCAACGCCTACGGACTCGGGGGGTTTCCGTTCTGGGTCTTCGTGAATTCCGACGGCACCACGGCGCTGCGCGTGGGCGGGCGGATTTCGGCTGACGAGCTGACCCTGATTCTCCAGCACTTGCAGTAGCCGTCGCTCGTCCACGAGCGCTCGTTTCGTTTCTATACTTCCGTTACGAGGGCATCTCTTGTCTGGAGCCATCACGAGCGAAAGGCGGTGACGGACGTGGTTTTACGAGTCGTGGCGGGCTACCAGATTCTGATGGCGTCGGCGGTGGGTATCCACTTCATCATTACGACGCTCTACCACCCGGGCGGCGATGAGCCGTTCACGGCTTGGCACGTGATGGACTGGTTCATGGCCGTCAGCGTGCTCATCGCGCTGGGGCTGAGCTTCCGGCGCAAGCGCTCGCTGGACGACGATCCCCACTGGCGCGACTACCTGGAAACGAACCTCACGTTCTATGGGGCTATCTGGCTGGCGCTCTGGTTCTTCTGGAACTGGTTCGGCGTCTTCAGCGGCCAGGACAATGGCACGTTCTGGGGATTCATCAACCCGCTGTTCGTCATCGTCGTCGGTTCCCTTGGCTGCCGCATGTGGAGCCGCCTGGCGGCCTTGAACCGCTCGGCCTGACTCCGAGTCCCGGCGCCGCCGGCTGGCGCGTGGCCTGAGCCGAGCCGGCGGGGATAACGCACAAGCCCGGTTTTCGGCTTGTGGCCGGAGCGGCAGGCCGACCGCGCGAGGTCGTTGCCGGTAGAGGCGGGGGTTCGCTCTATTGCTTGGGGGCGGCGCGCCGGGTACCGTGCCACCTGTAGCCGTGCGCGAGGGCTGGCCGATGGTGCGCTGGGGAATCGTGGGCTTGGGAGACATTGCGGCCAGGGCCGTGGCACCAGCCATCCAGGCCCACGCAGGCAGCGAACTCGTCGCAATCTGCCGTCGCGATCCGCAACTGCTGGACCAATACGCCCGGCAGTTTGAGGTCACGAACGCATACACCAGCTACGACGACATGCTGGACGCGGGCGGGCTGGACGCCGTGTACGTGGCGACCCCGGTGAACCTGCACGGTCCTCAGACCCTTGCCGCGCTGGAACGCGGCCTGCACGTGCTGGTCGAGAAACCCATGGCGATGAACGCAGCAGAGGCTGAACGGATGGTTGAGACGGCGGACTCCACCGGCCTCAGGTTGGGCATTGCCTTCTACCACCGGTTCTATCCAATCAACCGGCGCGTGCGCGAAATCGTGGAGTCCGGCGAACTCGGCGACCTGATCGCGCTGCACGCCAACACGTCAGGGCCCTTCACCATGACGCCCGACGACCCCAAATACTGGCGCGTGGACCATGCGCAAAGCGGCGGCGGTCCGTTGATGGACCTGGGCAGCCACCGGCTGGACATCTTCTACAGCCTGGCCGGAAAGGCCGCCCGCGTAGCCGCCTTCAGCGATCAGCGCGTGATCCCCGGAGACGTGGAAGACACGACCTCGGTGATCGTCCAGTACCACTCCGGCGTCCAGGCCACCATTTCAGCGCTCTGGTCCATCAACCCGGCGCGGGGCGACTACGAGGTGTGGTGCACCGACGGCCATATCAACGTGCCTTTCGCGCGCGGCGAGGAATTCACCATCGAGCGCCCCGACCGCTCGGAAACGTTCACGCTGGCCGAGCACGAACTGCACGACCTGCCGCTAATCGCCGACTTCGTCGAGGGCGTCAACGGCGGCACGCCCGTGCTCACCGGCGAGGGCGGCCTGGAAGTCCAGCGCGTCATCGACGCGGCCTACACCTCCGCAGCCGAAAGCCGGGTGGTAACGCTCTAACCCCGGCCGAGGATGGTCGGCGCGGAGGATTCCTCAGTCCTTTGGCGCGCGGGCGAAGGCGTAGAAGCCGGAGGCGAGGTCTTCGGCGGCGGGCCGGTCGGCCACGATGCGATCCAGGAACTTGACGGGCGTCGTTAGCCAGGCGGCGACAAACTCGGCCAGGCGTTCGCGCAGTCGGTGGCGGGAGAAGCCGCTGAGCACACCCTTGATATAGCCGCGCAGCACCCAGCTGAGGGCCGAGCTCGGGCCCACGCACACACCGACCTCAATGTCGTCGAAGTCGCGCAGCAGTTCGGCCACGCCGCTGCTGGTGTAACGCTGGTAGTCGTGGGGCGAGGCGTGGTAGCCCTGCAGGAATGGCACCTCTATATAGATCAATGCGCCGGGCGCGCAGACCCGCGCCACCTCGGCTATGGCCTCGCCCGGACGCCGCACATGCTCGAGTACCGCGGTCGAAAGGGCGCCGCCGAAGGCGTTGGAGGCGAACGGCAGGCGCGCGGCGTCGGCCAGCACATGTACGCCCCGGTGCCGCTCCACGTCGATGTTGACGATCGCCTGGCGCACAAAGCCATCCAGCGTGCCGGGCGGAAACTGCCGTCCGCCGCCGCCGACGTTGAGCACCCGCGCGCCGTCGCGGCGAGCCGGCTTTGAGAGGGCACGTCCGAAGCGTTGCAGGTTGCGACGCGACGCATGGTTGTACGTCGGACTCGGCACACGATAGAGGCGCCGCGCCACGCCCAGTAGCCGAGCGCGCGTGCGTCCCGTCATGCCGCCCGCTCGTCCCGGTCCAGCCCGGCAATTGCCGGTATCAGATCGCCCAGATCGTCAATGATCGCCGTGGCGGATTCGTCTCGGGGTCGCACGTCGGCCGAGCGTAGCCAGATGGCCCGTATCCCCAGGCGTTGGGCGGCCCGCACGTCAATGTCCCAGTCATCGCCCACCATCACCAGGGTCTGCGACGACAAGCCCAGGCGCTGGGCCGCCGCCCGGTAGGGCGCGGGATGCGGCTTCAACCATCCGAGTTCCGTACTGAACACCAGGGCATCCAGGTGCGGCACCAGGCCCAGCGCGCGCAGGCGGTCGATGAGCAGATGCTCGCCGTAAAGCAGATTGGCGATGGCGGCGGTGCGCAAGCCGGCCTCGCGGAGCAGTTGCAGCACGCGGACGGCCTGCGGCAGCGGCTGCATGGCCTGGAACCAGGGCTGGAAGTAGGCGGGCATGAGCACGTCAATGACTTCCGACGAGGGCTCCCAGTCCATGCTGTCAAACACCTCGGCAAACACGCGGTGGACGTCGGGTAGGGCGCACTGGTGCCGATAGGCCTCCACCAATGCCTCCTGTAAAGCCTCGCCCAGGGATTCAGACAGTTGGTCGTCAGTGAGTTCCGTAGTCAGAAACGGCCGGATCAGCGGCGCAATCGCGGCGGCGCCGCGCCGGTTGCTCGGCGACCCAACCAGGGCCTCCTGGGTGAGGAGCGTGTCGCCGACGTCGAAGATCACACCGCGAATTGGCATCGTGGTCGAGTGTACGTGCGGCGTCGAGGCGCGGCTGCTACGCGCCGAGTCCGTGCCGGTGAGATACTGCCCCGAGGCATATCACGGCCAGCGCCGCCGGATGGCGTTGCGCGCGAGGCGCGGGGAGGCGGCGTGAGGGATCCGACCGAACGCGACCGCGAGCCGCCGCCCGGGTCGCCGAACGACCCACCGGAACGCCGCGACTGGCCCGAACCGACGGATTCGGACGACCGGCCGCCGGCAACTGGCGGCCTGGGGGGATTCGCCGCCGATTCGGGACTCGTGTACCGGCGCGTCGGCGCGTACGTCATCGACTCATTGCTCGTTGCGCTCACGACCACCGTCATTGGCGTAGCCACGGGCATCATCAGCATGGACCTCGACGCGCCGGCCATAGATCCGTCGCTGGCGTTGTGGATGCTGATCTTTGAGGTGCTGTATCGCTGGTCCGTGCAGTCGGCGTTTGGCGCCACCCTGGGCAAGATGGTGCTCGGCCTGCGGCTGGTCGCGGCCGACGGCGGCCCGGCCGGGGCTCATCGAATCCTGATTCGGGAGATCGCCCTGGGCCTCATGCTTGGGGCCGCGCAAGCTACCGGCTGGGCCATCCTGCCCGCCCTGGTCCAGGTATTGCTGGTCTACGTGGTGATCCACCGCCCGGACCGGCGCAGCCTGCACGACCTGACGGTGCAGACGCGCGTGATTCGGGTGCCGCCGCGCAATTCCGACACTCCCAATCGTCCGGCGTAGGGGGCAATCCCCATCGCTCGCTTTTGCTCCGCGGACCCGCGCTCCACGACCGGAATGGCGACCTAGACGCCGGCGTCCTTGAGTCCGATACCGGTGGCCGCGATCAGCACGCTGTCGTCCGGGCCAATCACTCCGGTCGCTCGCAGCCGCGTGGCCGCCTCGAAGGCCACCGCCGAGGTGTACTCAAGGTCCAGACCCTCAAGTCGCGACAGTTCGGCGCGCGTGTTGCGGGCGGTGAGATCGTCCACCTCCACGGTCGTACCGCCCGAGGCGCGGATGGCCCGCAAGACTTCGGCGCCGCGCGCCGGGCGACCCACGGCCACGCCGCCGGCGATCGTTGGCTGCGCCTGAACGGGCAACGGGCTGCTGGCGCCTTCCGCAAACGCAGCGGCCAGGGGTGGGCAGGCCGACGACTGTGCGGCATGCAGTCGGGGCAGCGTGACTGGGAAACCCGCCGCCGCCAGTTCGTGGTAGGCCTTGTAGGCACCGAGCAACAGCCCGCCATTGCCAACAGGCAGAACGATGTGCGACGGAGGGTCGTGCGCGAGCGCGGCAGCGATCTCCAGGCCAAAGGTCTTGGTCCCCTCGACAAAGGCCGGATGGCGGGCGTGGGAGGCATACGCCACGTTGGGCGCATGGGCTGCGTGTTCGGCGGCCGTGGCCACATCCTCGCGGGTACCGGCGATGGCCACCACCTCGGCCCCGTAGCCAGCAATCTGGTCGCGCTTGGCGGCGGGTGCGGACTCGGGCACGAAGATCCGGGCCCGCAGACCGGCGCGGGCCGCGTAGGCGGCCATGGCGGCGCCGGCGTTGCCGGACGAGTCCTCGACAATCGACGTGACGCCGGCGCCGGCCAGCACGGAAACCACCGTTGCGGCGCCGCGGTCCTTGAACGAGCCGGTCGGCGACACGTACTCGAGCTTTGCCAGCACGCGCGACAGGCCATGCGCCGAACCCCAGCGCTGAAGCGGAACGATCGGCGTGTCGCCTTCACCTAGGCTGATTTCCGGAATGTCCTCGGACAGCCCGAGCGCGGGGCGATGCCGCCAGATGCCGGCGCGGGCCGGATCTCGCAGCGCTGTCCAGCCGCCCGTGGCGTCAGGCAACCCCGTTGGCTGTAGCGGCTCCGGCGTGTTCATCTAGGCAACTCCCAGGCGTTCAAGATCGGCATCGGACAGGCCGAAGAAGTGGGCGAACTCGTGGATGACGGTGGCGCGAATCTCCTCCTTCAGTTCATTCACGTCGCTGAACGCCGCCAGCAGCGGGCCGCGGTAGATCGTGATGCGGTCGGGCAGCACCATGTTGTAGCCGGAGGTGCGCTCGGTGAGCGGCACGCCGGTGTACAGGCCGAACAGGGTGTATCCCTCGGGGACGGCGGCGGCTTCCAGGTCCTCAGCCGACGGCCACTCCTCAATCAGCACATCCACATTGGCCAGCCGCGCGCGCAGGGCCTCTGGAATCGACGCCACGGCATCCATCACAACGTCCTCAAACGCGGCCGACGACAGGTTCGCCACGGTCACCTCACGCTCGTCGGGCTCTGCAGATCCCTGTGATAGCATCCCGCGCCCTCGGATCGGGAGCCACGCGCCAGCATGGATGACGTGCGCGAGCACGCGCTCGCGAACGGGCTGGCGGTGCTGACCCGCGAGGTACACACCGCCCCCATCGCTACCTTTTTCGTCTGGTACCGCGTCGGTGCGCGCGACGAACCCCGGGGCATGAGCGGCGCTTCGCATTGGGTCGAGCACATGATGTTCAAGCGTACCCAGCGGCTGGCGCCCGGCGACATCGGCCGCATGGTGGAGGGCGTGGGCGGCACGTTCAACGCCTTTACCTACGAAGACGCGACCGCGTACCACGAGACGCTGCCCGCCGAGCACCTGGACCTGGCGCTCGACATCGAGTCGGACCGCATGCTGAACGCCGTGTTCGACGCCGACGACGTGGAGGCGGAGCGCACCGTCATCATTTCAGAACGCGAAGGGCATGAAGCCTCGCCGATGTTCCGGCTCATGGAGGCGGTGGAATCTACGGCCTTCAAGGTGCATCCGTACGGACACGGCGTGATCGGCAGCAAGGCCGACCTGCGCTCCATGACGCGCGACGACCTGTTCAGCCACTACCGGCGGCATTACGGACCGAGCAACGCCGTGATCGTGGCGGTGGGGGACTTTGACACGGACGGCCTCTTGAACCGAATCGATCAGCACTTCGGCGGCTTCCCGGCGAGCAGCCCGCCACCGTCGCTGCCCGAGCCGGAGCCCGCCCAGGACGAGGCGCGGCGCGTGGAGGTGCATCATCCGGGACCGTTCCCCGTGCTTATGCTCTGTCACCACACCCCCGAACGCGCCCACGCGGACTGCGCGCCGTTACTGGTGCTCAACGCACTCCTGTCCGGGCCGCCCAGCGGTCCCTTCGGCGGCGGTGGCACGCTGCGCACGTCGCGACTCTATCAGCGCTTTGTCGCATCCGGAATCGCCGCCTCGGTCGGTGCCGACGTTGGCGTGAATATCGATCCGTCACTGCACCGGGTGGTGGTAATCCTGCACCCGGGCGGCGCGCCCGAGCCGATTGAGGAAGCGGTCCTGGACGAAGTACAGCGGCTGCATGACGAGGCGCCGAGCCAGGAAGAGCTGTACCGGGTGGTTCGGCAGACGCGCGCCAAGCGCGCGATCGCGCTGGAGAGCGTGACGGCGCAGGCCGTGCAACTGGGAATGCTGGAGATGGCCGCCAGCTGGCAGCTGGCACAGACCCTGACGGACGACCTGCAGCAGGTCACCCCGGAGGACGTGCAGCGTGTCGCGCGGACGTATCTGCGGGAGGCGGCGCGGGTAACCGGCTGGTTCCTGCCGGCGACCGCCAACGGCGCGGCCGCATGACAGCCGGCTCGCGTCACGCGATCAACTCGGACAGCGTCGTGCGGCATACGCTGCAGAACGAGGCAACGCTGCTGGTCTATCCGAATCCGGCCTCGCCGTCGGTGGCGATTGGCGCATATCACGCGGCGGGCGCCGTGCTGGAGACGCGCGAGCAGGCCGGCCTGGCCAGCCTGACGGCCGACGCGCTGAACCGCGGGACGACGAACCGCACGTTTCTTGAATTCAGTGAAGACCTCGATCAGGTTGGAGCCTCCCTGGCGTTTCACGCCGACACTGAATACGCGGCTCTCGGCGGCCGGGCGTTGGCTGCGGACCTCGCGTTGCTTCTGACCTTGGCTACCGACGTCCTGGCGAACCCGACGTTTCCCGAAGACGAGGTCGGGCGCGTACGCGAGCAAACCCTGACCGTGCTGGCTCACGCCGAGGACAGCCCGGGATCGCGGGCGGCTCGGCGGTTTCGCGAGCTGCTGTACGGCGATTCCAACCCGAACGGGTGGCCGGAAGACGGCTACGCGGCGACGGTCTGTGGGTTTGAGGCGGACGACCTGCGGGCGTTTCACTCACGCGCCTACGCGCCGGCCTCGCTGGTGCTGGCCGTGGTTGGCGCGGTTGATCCGCCGGCGGTTCGCGACCTTGCCGAACGAACGATCGGCACCTGGGCGGCGGAGCCAGGCGCGGTGAGCGCAGCCGACTGGCGAACGGCGCTGAATGCCGCGGACGCGCCGACGGCATCGCCGAGCGAGCCGCGACGCGAGGACCTGACCATTGAAGGCAAAACCCAGACCGAATTCCTGCTGGGCTGGTTGGGGATCCGGCGCACCGACCCGTCCTACTACGCGACCATCGTTGCCAACTTCATCCTTGGCCAGCTGGGCCTGGGCGGACGCATCGGCTCCAACGTTCGCGATACGCAAGGACTGGCCTATCACGCCTCCAGCTACGCGGTGCCCGGCCTGACCCGTCAGCCCTGGTCGATTCGAGCCGGTATCAACCCGGCCAATGTTGACCGAGCCATCGACGCCAGCCTGCACGAAGCTCGGCAGTTGGCCGCCACGGCACCCGATGCCGAGGAACTGCGCCTGAGCAAGCAGGCCCTGATCGGTTCGCTGCCGCTGCGCCTGGAGCGCAACGATGGCATCGCCAACATGCTGCTGACGATGGAGCGCTATGGCTTGGGCCTGGATCACCTGGATGCATACCCCGGCCTCATTGACGCAATCACGGTGAACGACGTGCGGGACGTGACCGCCGCCGTGATGGAAGACCCTGCCTACACGCTGGTAACCGCCGGGCCGGAGCTACCCAGCGGCTGATCGACGCCGCCGCGATCGATCTGCGCGCTAGTACGACGAGACGCGCGGCGGACCCGGGTCGGCGGCCAGGACGGTGGCATCGAAGCTGCGCTGCATGAGGTCCAGCTTGATGTCCTGGTGGTCGGGGCTGTCCCACAGGCTGTTGTGCTCGCGCGGGTCGGCATCCATGTCGAAAAGCTCGCCGATGCCGTGCCCGTGGTAGACGTTCAGCTTCCAGCGACGATCGCGATACATCGTGGCGAAGGTGTGATCGGGCCTATCGACGGCGTCCAGATACTCGCAGCGGACGAATTCCCGGTGCGAGTCCGGCGCCGCCTCGCCGTCCAGGATGGGCCGCAACGTGCATCCTTGCACGGCCTCGGGCACGGGCAGACCGGCGTACTCCAGCAGCGTGGGCGCGATGTCGGTCAGTTCAACCAGCGCGTCGCTGCGCAGGCCGGCCTGAATCGCGCCCGGCAGGCGCCAGATCAGCGGCACGCGGCTCAGGCCGTCGAAGAAGCGGCAACCCTTTTGGGTCAGCCCGTAGTCACCGGCCGACTCGCCGTGGTCGCTGGTGAAGATGACGATGGTGCGCTCGGCCTGGCCTGAGGCCTCCAGCGCATCCAGCAGGCGGCCGAACTGTTCGTCGATCTGCTCGATCATCGCGTAGTAGGCGGCTTGGACTTTCTTGCCTTCGAAGTCTTCCGGCGGTTGGGATTCGCTCTGGAAGTCGATGCCCGAGGCCGTGAGACGGCCCTGGTGCTCCAGGTCGGAGGGGCGAAAGTACGGCCCGGGCAGGGCAGCCGGGTCGTATCGCCGGTAGTACTCCCAGGGCGGGTTGAACGGCGGATGCGGGTCGTACACGTTCACGCTCAGGAACCACGGCTGGTCGGCCGGACGCGGCTGGTTGATGAACTCGATCGACGCGTCGGTTCCCCAGGTCGACTGGTGCACCTCGGGCGGCGTGTTGTCCTGCTCCGGTGTGGGCTCCATCAGGGCGCCGGTGAGATGACGACGGTCGAAGTTGTGAAGCAGCACGGAATTGGGATCGACGCCCTGATCCTGCACCCAGGCGGCGTAGTCGTGTTGGTCCAGCGGCCAGTCGTTGCGGGGCGCGTGGCTGTACTTGAAGTGGCGGTAGCCGTCGTTCACGCGCGGCTCGCGCCCGTTGAAGGCCCCGGCCAGGTGCAGCTTGCCGACGAGGCCGCCGTCGTAGCCGGCCTCCGCCAGTTGGCGGGTGACCAGGTTGGCGGCAACCTCGCGGTGGACCCACCCATTGCCGTTGCGCGGGTTGTGCACCCGGCTGGGATACATGCCCGTCAGGAAACTGGCGCGGCTGGGCGTGCAGATGGGACTCTGACAATACGCGTGGGTGAAGGCCGTGCCCTCCGCCACGAAACGGTCCAGGTTCGGCGTGCGGACGTGCGGGTTGCCCAGCGCGCCGATCGTGTCGAAGCGTTGCTGGTCCGTGCAGTACCACAGGATGTTGGGCCGCTCGTGCGCCATCGGAGTCCTGTCTATCTGGCCGCCGGGCAGGGAACCCTACCGCACCCGACGGCACCCACGTGCGGTCGGTTTCGAGATGCTTCGATATTGGACGTTCCGCATCGCCAATGCGTGCTAGATTGCGCGTGGTGACCTTGGAATTGAATCTTCCGTCTGCCGCCGTCTGCGAGGTTTCTCGTTCACACCAAGCCTTTCGATTCTCGAACGGTCTGCCTGAATCGACCTTTCCGACATCTGGTTCACTGCGGCGTTGTGTTGACTGACGGATGGTCTGGAGCTCCCGCGCGAAGGCGGGTGTAGACGGACGACCGTCCACGGCGGCGGCGTTCAGGAACGGTTTCGAATGAACATCTATGTCGGCAATCTGCCGTACTCGACCACCGAGGAAGAACTGCGCGAGCAGGCCTCACAGTACGGCGAACTCACGTCGTGCACGATCATCATCGACCGTGAAACCGGCCGCTCGCGCGGCTTCGGCTTCATCGAGATGGCCAACGAGGATGAGGCCCTGGCACTGATCGAGGGCTTGAACGGCAGCAATATGGGCGGCCGCATGCTCACGGTGAACAAGGCTCGCCCGCGGGCGCCTCGCGGCGGCGGCGGCTACGGCGGCGGCGGTGGCGGCTACGGCGGCGGCGGTGGCGGTTACGGCGGCGGCGGCGGCGGTCGCGGCGGCTACGGCGGCGGCGGTGGCGGCTACGGCGGCGGTGGCGGCGGCTACGGCGGCGGCGACCGCTACTAGACGGCTACCCCCGTCGGGCGGAATGCCCGACCTGCATCTGACTCGGAAGCGCCGGCATCCCCGGCGCTTCCGGCGTTAAGCGGCGCCCAGTTCAGCTAGTCGCGGCGACTCGCCGAGGTAGTAGCCGACGTCGACCAGCGCGCGCTGAAGTGCACGGATTTCGACATGACGCGGCGGCACGCCTTCGGCGACGGCCCGGGCGGCCGCCATGCCCGCCACCCCGCCCGTGACCTTGGCAATCCAGCGCCAACGCAGGCTGGCCGTGCGGTCGCGGCCGATCGAGCGTCCCGCCGCCAGCATCCCCTCCACGCCTTGCGGCAGAAACTGGCCCAACGGCATGTCGAAGTGGTGGCCCTCTTCGCGCTCCCTCAGGTTGACGAGTTGGCGCGTACGCCCGCCCTTGCGCGCCTTGTCGTCGTAGCGGTACAGCGTGGTCAACACGTGCACCACGTCGTCGAACCGCCGCTCGCCGACGATGTCATCGCGGCTGAGGGTGTAGTCGGGAATGATCGTGCGGCTCCAGCGCGTGCCCATGTAGGGCGCAATCTGGCTAACCCGCGCGTTCTCGAACCCCGGCACGTGGCGCTTGTAGAACTCGATGGTGTCGTAGGCGTGCAGACGCGCCGAGGACTCGATCGTGGACCGCTGGATGGCGTTCAGCGCCGACAGGGTGTGGTCCGGCCAGCGCGTCTCGATGGTCGTGACGTCCTGGTCGTGCGTGGCGAACGGGATTTTGTAAGCGTGGGCGCCGCCCGGAATCGAGGCCACGTACGTGTACTGGCCGGACTCCCAGTCGGCCATCATGAACGGCAGGAGCTCGCGCGGGTAGTTGGCCCAGACGCGCTCCAGGGCGACGAACAGCACCTCGTCCACCCAGCGCTCTTCCTCGTCGCTCAGCGGCTTATCGCGCTCGGCCGCTCGGAACTCCTCGTAGGTCTCCCAGTCCACGTCCTCAACGCGGAAGAACAGCCCGAAGCCGGCCTCGGCGCTGGCGTACGCGTCCTCGGTCGCCGCGCCTGCCGCGGCGGCTACGTCGGCCTCGCCCGTGGTATCGATGACGACTTTGGCCGTGATGGCGCGCCGGCCTTCGCCGGTCTCGAATATCACGCCACCGACGTTGCCGTCCTCAACGATCGCTCCGGCCACAGTGGTGGACAGGAGCAGCGAGACCTCAAGGTCTCGCAGCCGCTGCAGGGCCAGACGCTGGAACTCATTCCGGTCGATGACGGGAATGTGTGCCATGCCGTCCCAGCGCCAGGGCACGTTATCGCCGCCGCTGATGAAGTCAAAGGTCTTGATGCCTCCGCGCGCGTCCAACCGGTCCAGGAAGTCCCCCACCTGGCCGCCCAGCCCGCGGTCGTGCTGCTGCGGCGCCTGCCACAGGTCGTGGCGCGAGCCAAGCCCGGGCCCGTAGTTGCCGCCGACGGCCGAATACTCGTCCACCAGCGTGGTCCGAGCCCCCGCCGCCGCCGACTCCAGCGCCGCGAATAGCCCTGAAATGCCCGCCCCGGCCACCAGCACATCGGTCTCATGCAACACCGGCACCTCACGCGCCGGCTCATGGATCACATCTGCCACAGGGAACCTCTCTCCGGGTAGTAGGCGCTGTTGCGAGTCTGTCGCCGAGTTCTGTCTGGCCGGGCACGGTAGCAGAGCGAGGTTCATTGACCCTTCAGGTTGGACCGTGGCATGCGGCATGGCGGGCAACCGGGCGCGGTTCTGTAAGAGAAGTCTCAACAGCGGCGGCTTGCGTGCGTCATGATCTGCCGGTTGCGATGCGGAGGCCGGCTCAGGGCGGGCGCCGACCGGAGACATAACAGGAGCAGGGGATGACCAACGGTCCCGCCGTCCTGGTGGACGGACTGGGCAAGACCTACCCGGGCGGCGTGCGCGCCGTGGACGGGATCAGCTTTGCGGTGGAGCGCGGCGAATTCTTCGGCTTCCTGGGACCGAACGGCGCCGGTAAGACCACCACCATCAAGATCCTGGCCACCCTGCTGCCCAAGTCCGAAGGGCGCGTGGAGGTGGCCGGCCTGGACGTGACCCGCGAGCCGAAGGCGGTACGGCAGGCCATCGGCGTGGCGCTGCAGGAAGTGGGCCTGGACGACCTCTCGAAGGGTCGCGACTTCCTGGAACTGCAAGGGTTGCTGTACGGGCTGTCACGCGCCGACGCCCGCCGGCGAGCCGCGGAGCTGCTGGAACTGGTTGGGCTCTCCTCGGTGGCCGACCGAAAGGTCGGCTCCTACTCGGGTGGCATGCGCCGGCGGATCGACCTGGCCGGCGCCCTGATGCACAACCCCGGCGTCCTGTTCCTGGACGAGCCGACCACCGGGCTGGACCCGCAGAGCCGGATTGCCGTGTGGGAGCACCTGGAGGAGCTCAACGCGCAGGGCGTCACAATCTTCCTGACCACCCAGCACATGGACGAAGCCGACCGGCTCTGCCGCCGGCTGGCCATCATCGACCACGGCCGCCTGGTGGCCGAAGGCTCGCCGGCCGAACTGAAGGCCGGCGTGGGCGGCGACATCGTGCACGTGGCCTTTGACGCGGACGAATCGCCGGAGGAAGGCGTGTCTGCGGCGCTGGCAGCCGTGCGGGATCTGCGGGGAATCCGGCAGGCCGACATCGCGCCCACCGGGCTGACCGCCACGGTCAGCGACGGCGGCGCCGCCGCCCCCGCCATCATGGCCGCGTTCCAGGACGCCGGCCTGTCCATCGCCAACCTGTCCATCACCCGCCCCTCGCTCGACGACGTCTTCCTGCAACACACCGGCCGCCAGATTCGCGACTCGGACGCCGACGGCGACGCCGAAGACCGCATGTGGAGCCAGTGGATGGGCGTCAACCGGAGGTAATGCCAATGCTCGTACTGCGTGAGAGCTACTTCATCTACGTCCGCAACCTGAAGACCTGGCTGGCGCAGCCGTGGATGATCGTGGCGGCGGTGCTGTCGTCGGCGTTCATGTTCCTGTTCTTCGGCGAGCCGCTGCGCGGCATCACCGCGTTGCCCGGCTTTCCGGCCGATGACTACCAGGCCTTCCTGGCCGCCATGGTGATCGTGATGGCGGTGGTTTTCAGCGGCAGCGACATGGCCATGGTGCTGCTGACCGACATGATGTCGGGCTACGTGGACAAGCTGTTGCTGTCGCCCGTTAACCGCTTCTCGATCCTGCTGGGCACGCTGCTGATCGGCGGCACGCGGGCCATGGTGCAGGTGCTGGCGATCATCCTGGTTGCCACGGCCATCGGCGTGCGCTTCGAGGGCGGCGTGCTGGGCATCCTGGCGGTCATCGTGGGCGCCACGCTGCTGGGCGTGGCGATGGGTTGCGTGGGCCTGATCGTGGCCATGCGCACCCGCAGCGTGCAGGTCACGGTAAACAGCTGGCTGCTCTTCATGCCGCTGGCCTTTCTGACCTCCGCCTTCATGCCGCGCGACCTGCTGACCGGCTGGTTCCAGGTAGCCGTGGGCCTGAACCCCATCGAATACATCATGGTGGCCGTGCGCGCCGTGATCATCGACGGCTGGGTCTGGGACAGCATCCTGCCCGGCATCTGGATCCTGCTGGCCACGACGGCGGTTCTGATAGGCGCGGCGACATACGAGTACCGGCGGGCGACGAACTGATGCCCAGTCCGCGGCGGCATGCCGAACTCTTGAGCGCTCGAGCTCCGCGCTTCGGGAACTTCTGCTAGTGGCTGCCAGCCGCCTGGGAGCAAACATGACCCCGCGCAGCCCGGTGCCTTTGTTCGCACCGAAATCATCGAAGAGCTGGGGCTGAGCGTGACCAAGGCAGCGGAGATTCTGGGAGTGCGTCGGGCCACAATATCGGATCTGCTGAACGGCCGTGCGGCACTCTCGCCGGAGATGGCCCTGCGCATCGAGAAGGCCTTCGACGTGCGCATGGACCTGCTACTACAGATGCAGGCCTGGTACGACGCCGCGCGGATGCGTGCCCGAGCCGGCGAAATCAGCGTCCGTCGCTACCAGCCCGCCTGACCGCAGGCTGCCTGCCAGTCCAACTGTCGATGAGTAGGCGGATCGGGCACGCTCGGAAGTAGCGAGGAGTCCGACCTCGAAGCGACATAGCGAACGGGTACGGCTCGGGGACGCCGCCAAGTAGCTGGTCAGTTTCTCGATAGTCGCTCTCGAAGCCTGGCCACGACCTCATCGGCGGACTCCACCTGGCCTGCGGCAATCTGACGATTTCCCAGGGCCAGAATCCTGAGAAGCGCTATGGTCTCCGGTCGCTTCGGATTGGCAGCCTGCGGTTCGGCGGGACGTCCCGAGACTTGATCGCTCACGCCTTCAGCCATTTGCCAGACACTGCCTATGCGCTCGCGTAGGCCGTGACTGCCTCCAACCGGTCGGCCAGCCGGTCTTCCGCCGTCTCCAGGTCGAACTGACTCTGCAAGCCCATCCAGAACGAAGCCGAGTTCCCGAAGAAACGCGCCAGCAGCAACGCCGTCTCGGCCGTGATGGCCCGCTGGCCGTGCACGATCGCATGAATCCGGCGGGGATCGACGCCGATTTCCTTGGCCAGCCGGTACTGGCTCAGGTTGAGCGGGCGAAGAAATTCCTCCATCAGAATCTCGCCAGGGTGGATAGGGGGAAGCTTGGCCGGATCTCGTGCGGCTCTTGAAGGCCGCAGGCTCTCTATGTCCCCCATTTCACCCTCCGTGATAGTCCACGATTTCTACCGCATAGGCGTCGCCGTCATGCCAGACAAAGCAGATTCGCCACTGATCGTTGACGCGGATGCTGTATTGCCCGGCCCGGTCGCCGGCAAGGGCTTCCAGACGATTGCCTGGCGGTACGCGCAGATCGTTCAGGTTCGCAGCGTTGTTCAAGATCATCAGCTTTCGTTGCGCCCTGCGTTGAACGTCCCGGGAGAACTTTCGGACGTGCCGCCGCTCGGCAACCGCCTCGGAGTCCCTGTCCCGGAAACTCTGTATCACTTGGGATGTTAGCGCGATGCGCTATTAGCGTCAAGCACAAAGAGCCTGGGGTAGCGAACGCCAGCCGCCCAAACCATCGACCGCTCAAGACAGAGCGCTACTCGCCTCCCAGGCTCACCGTCTGCGTCTGGCCGGTATCGGAGGCCCGCCTCGCCGCCCAGGCGGTCTCGTGCATCCAGAGGGCGTCGTCGGCGCTCACGGGCGGTTCACCGTTGCCCAGGCAGGCCTGGAAGAACTCGTGCTTGAACTGGAAGAAGCCGCCGCTGACGCCGGTGTCGGTGAAGCTGAGCCGCCGTTCGGGCGCCGTGACGCCGGTGCCTTCGCGGGTGAACCACTCGAAGCCGTCGTCGGCCTCGGGCGCGAAGCGCAGCCAGCCCCGGCTGCCCCAGATCTGCAGGCCGTCGTGCTTCTGCGACGACGGGGTCATGAAGCCGCCGCTGAAGGTGCCAACCATGCCATTGTCGAATCGCAGGCTGACGGCGTAGGCGTCCTCGGCGTTGATCGGCTCGCCGCCCACGTTATCGGCGAATCCGGCCACCTGGCGCACGTTGGCGCCGGTGATGTAGCGCATCAGGTCCAGGTAGTGGCAGCCCAGGAAGATGAGATGCCCACCGCCGCGGTCGCGGTCGTACATCCAGCCGTCGGCCAGCTCTTCCCACAGCCAGGTGCGCGGGTGTTCGGCCGCGTAGTGCACCTGCATGCCGAAAAGCCGGCCCAGCGTCCCGCTCTGCACAACCCGCCGTGCCTCGCGCACCGCCGCCAGCCCGCGCATGTTGAAGGCCACGCAGAGGTGGGCCGATGAGCGGTTCGCCACTTCGACCACACGGCGGAAGTCCTCGATGCGCCCGCAGGCCGGCTTCTCGTGGAACACGTGCACGCCGGCTTCCAGGCAGTCGATCAGCACCGGCGGCATCTTGCGGGGCTCCATGGTCACCAGCACGGCGTCCGGCTTGTATTCGTCCAGCAGCCGGCGATGGTCGGTAAAGCTGGCCACCAGCTTGTCGCCCAGGATGGCCGCGGTGTTGACTTCGCGTCCGTACTTGGTCCAGCCCGGCGGCGGACCGGATCCCGGTTCGTGTTCGCGGGCCTGCCAATGCGGATCGGGCGAGGATCCAGTGATCGGTCGAAACACGCCGGCGACCTGGCCGGTGGCGTCGGCAACCGCGACTTCGCCGACCTCGGGATGCTCGGCGCAAACACTGATCAAACCGTCCAGATGCCAGCCGGCCGGCTCGGCGATCAGGCCAACGCGAAGGGTGTCGGACATAGCGGGATCTCAGGTATCGCGGTGAGGCCGGATTGTAGGTTGTCGGCAGCCGTAGCCGGGTAAGGCGAGCGCCCGTCTACTTGGAAGCGGCGACCCTTGCACGACGCCGGCGGCGGCTGCGGCGGCGCGGCCTCTCCGACTCGCCATTGGCCGCCGGGGTCCGCTCCCGATCCGCCGGCGGCCGGCTCGCGCGTCGATTGGCGCTCAGGCGCTCGCCGGGCAGCACCTTATGTCCGCCTGCCCCAACCGTGGCGGCGGCCGCGAGCTCGCGGGCGCTTTGACCGTTGGTTGCGCCGTTTTCTTCCTGAATCTCCCGCCAGGTGCGTCTGACCAGCTTGCCGCCCAGGATTCGTTCGATGGCGTTCAGCGCCCCCAGGTCCGCGCCGCTCACCAGCGTGATTGACCGTCCCAGGCCACCCATGCGGCCCGTGCGTCCGGTGCGGTGCGTGAACAGGTTCGGGTCTTCCGGAACGTCGTAATTGATCACCTGCCCCAGGCCGGCAATGTCCAGCCCGCGGGCGGCAACGTTAGTAGCGACCAGGACTTCGATGCGCGCGTTGCGCAGGCGTTCGATCACGCGGCTGCGCGCCTGCTGCGCCATGGCGCCCTGGATGGAGTCCACGCGCAGGCCCAGGTCCTTGAGCCGCGCGCCCAGCCGCGACACCTGGTGCCGGGTTCGTCCAAAAACGATCGTGGGTGTGCCGCGCGTTTCGTCCAGGATGTGCTGCACGGCCGCCAGGCGCTCGACCTCCGGCACGATCCACACCTCGTGGTCGATGTCCGGCCGGTCCTCCGGCGCGGTGTCCAGCTCGATCCACTTGGGATCGCGGAGCTGCCGCTCGGTTATTCGCCGCACCCATTCGGGCACCGTGGCCGAGAAGAGCGAAGTCTGCCGGTTCGCCGGTGTATGGCGCAGGATGGCCTCCACCTGCGGCGCCATGCCGATATCGAACATCAGGTCGGCTTCGTCCAGCACCACCACCGAGATGGACTGGGTGCGAAGGCTTCCGCTCTCGATCAGGTCCAGCGCCCGGCCGGGCGTGGCCACCACGATCTGCGCGCCGGCGTCCAGCGCCTTGCGCTGCGGGCCGTAGCTCACGCCGCCCAGGATGCGAACCACGCCCGCGCCCAGGCGGGCGGCCAGCGGCTCGGTAACGGACGCGATCTGCTCCACCAGTTCGCGCGTGGGTCCCAATACGAGAGCCTGCTGCTTCGGGCTATCGGCGTCGATCCGCGCCAGCAGCGGCAGCACGTAGGCCAGCGTCTTGCCGGAGCCGGTGCGGGCCTGGCCCACCACGTCACGTCCGTCCAGCAGGAGGGGGATGCAGGCGGCTTGGATTGGTGTGGGATTGATTATGGACTGAGATTCGAGATCGTCGGCGAGGTCTTGGCGAACTCCGAAGTCAATGAAACTAGCGATGGGGAGTGCTCCCTGGATCAGGCACGCAAGCTCAACATGGCGATAGGCGCGCAGTTTCCAATGATCGCGCGCACTCGTTTTTCTTCTGCGCGCGGTGGCTGGTTATGTTTCAACCATACCCTAAAGCCGACGCGCCTGGGCCGGTTCAGGTAAAGCGGCTCTATCGGCGCTGGGCGGATTGATGCCCGCTAGCCCTCGTCCGTCCAGACTTCTTGGAGCGCAAACCAACTCGGGTACGCGCGTCGGATCAGGACTGTCAGTGCGTCGGCCATGCGCTGCACGCCGATGGCGATGCCCTCGGCGTTGGGCTTGAGGTCTGAGAGTTCGACTTGATCCAGGAACTCGACAAAGACCGTGCCGTCGGGCTGCCGTTCGATGGCCGTTGGGAGCATGGGCGCGCCGTTGCGCAGGGCCAGCCAGACCGGACCGACCGGCAGGCGCGCCAACCGGCCGCACAGCTCCACGTCCACGCCCGGACCCGCCACCGCCCGGTCGGCGACCAGGCCAATGATGTCGCCGTTTCGGAGAGCACGCAGCAACGGTCGCGCCGCGTTCATCGGGTCGTAGAGCCGCGTGCCCGCCCCGCGGCGAACGCGGTTGCTCAGGAGACCCAGCCAGGCCGGCTCCACCGATTCGCCGGCGCTGTGAAAGGCGCCGTAACGGCGGGCGCACTCCGAGGCGGCCAGGTCCCAGTTGCCGGCATGAATGCCGAATAGCACCACGCCGTTTCCCTGGCGCTTGGCCTCCCGAAGCGTGGTCTCGTCAACGACCAGCCGGCGTCGGCGTCCCCAGAGATCGGGCCAGTGCATGGTGAAGAACTCCGCCAGGTACTGCCCGTACGCCGCGTAGACGCCCTCGGCCAGCGATTCGACCTGCGAGTCCGGCGCATCGGCTCCCACCACCACCCGCAGGTTCGCGCGCAGTCGGTCGGCGCGGGCGCCCGCGCGTCGATAGACCAGCCGGCCGACCCACGCGGCGAGAGCGTCGACCAGACCCGCGGGTACGAGCGCTACCAGGCCGGTCCCCAGCAGCGCCAGACCGTAGAGCGTCGTGTCGCGTAGCGAGCGCAGCCGATCCGGCACGAACGGGCTTCCGTCGGCTACGACCAGGCTGCGAGCAGGCCCGTCATGAGAATGATGCCGACGAGGTAATAGGCGTTATTGAAGGCCCATAGCTTCAGCCCGCGGCCGGCAAAGACGTACACACCCAGGCTGGTGGTGGCGATGATTCCGACCAGGAGCCAGAGGCCCAGGATCACGCCTTCGCCAAACCCGGCCGCGCCGGTCATCTTGACCAGCAGCGCCAGCACGTAGGACTGCACCACCGCGCCGATGAGCGTGAGGCCCATCGCGGGCCCCGACCCGCCGCTCTCTTGAATCTCTTCCTGGGTCATTCCGATCAGGTTGAGCCAGATGTCGCCCAGTCCGTACTTCGGGGCATACCACCACATGCCGAGCGCCATGGGGATCAGCGCGGCCACGATCACGGCCACGTAGTTGAGATCGCCGGTCCAGAGAGTCATCTCGATCTGCCTTTCCTCGCACGTGAGGGTGCGCTGTCGGGCACGGTTTAGTCCGCACCAAAGCCACGCGTCAAGCGGCGGCGCCGCTGGCCCCTTTTCCGGCCGGTCGCAACTCGCGTAGAAACGCGATTCGGTACGCGGCCCTAGTATCCTGTCCATCAGTCCGACGCGTGCTCAGGCGGCGTCCGGACGCGACGTAGATCCACCACGAGCCGCAGCTGATGGGCGGGGCGCAGCTCTTCCCGAAAGGTTGTGGTGTGGAGCCCCGCTGGCTGACGGCCGTGGAAGTGCGCTGGTGGTGGGTGCTGCTCGTTGGCCTGGCCGCCGGCGGCTCCGCCTCCTGGGGCGTCTCGAACCTGGTAGACCCCACCTATCGCGCCACGGCCACGATTGTCGTCAACCAGTCCGCCGCGCCTGGGACCGTCACCTACAGCGACGCGCTGCTGAGTCAGCAACTGGTCAAGACTTACGCCCGCATGGCGACGCAGCGGGTCGTGCTGGAAGAGGTCGCTGAGGAGCTTCAACTCTCCATGGGCCTCGGCGATCTGGGTGACCTGCTGGCCGGCATAGCCATCGCACAGACCCAGCTGCTGGAGATCCGGGCCGAGACCCCGGACCCAACATTCGCGCGTGACCTGGCCAACGCCGTTGCCCGAGTCTTCATTGAGCAGCAGCAGCCCTTCCTCCCGACCGGCCGCGGCGACCGGGCCCTGCGGATCGCGCAGCCGGCCGTGCTGCCGGAGATCCCAATCGCGCCACGCATACACCTCAACACGCTGCTCGGCGCGTTGGCGGGCCTCCTGGCTGCCGCCGGGATCACGACGCTATTCGAGTACCGGGACGACACGATCAAGTCACCGGACGACCTGCAGCGCCTGGGGCTGGCATCGCTGGGCGTCGTCGGGGTGCTGACGACGGCCCGCAGAAGTCAGCCGTCTGCAGGCCGGTTGGCGCCACCCGATGCGGAGGCGTACCGCAAGATCCGTACCGGCATTGACCTGTGGGGCCTCCCGCGTCCCTCCCGCCTGCTGGTCACCAGCGCCAGCCAGGCTGAAGGCAAATCAACGACCGCAGCCAACCTGGCCATCGCATTCGGCCAGGCAGATCAGCAGGTGGTTCTTGTGGACGCCGACCTGCGGCGGCCGCATCTCCATCGGCTGTTCGACCTGCGCAACACCCGGGGCCTGACCAGCCTGCTGGTGAACCGCGAGGCCAATCCGTCGGCCGCGCTTCGTCCTACCGGCTTCAAGAATCTCTTGCTCGTGCCGGCCGGTCCGTCGCCGTCCAACGCCGCCGAACTCCTGGCCACCGCACGAATGCAACACGTCATGAACAAGCTAGCGGGGCTGGCCGACATCGTCATTGTGGACAGCCCACCGGTCCTGGGCGTGGCGGACCCGGTCATCCTGGCGGCCGGCGGCGGGGGCGCGTTGCTGGTTGCCCAGGCCGGTGTAACACGACCTCAGCGTCTGGTCAGGGCACGGGACGCGTTGCTGAGCGCCAACGTCGTACTCCTGGGTGCGGTCATCAACCGCGCGCCGCGACGGATCACCACGGAGTACTACGGGAACTACGCCTACGGCGAATGCGCGCGCGAAACGACCGGCGCCGAGGCCATGGATCCGTCGGAGCGTGCCTGAGGGCAAGGCGTGGCTCCGCGCCGTGCGTCCGCGCCTGGCACGGCGGCGGCGTCCACAGATGGCGCTCGCAGTCGCCCTGGTACTGAGTGGAGCGCTTCTCGGCCTCACGGCCCGCTCCGGGATTTCCGCGCTGTTTGTAAACGTGGGGAACCTGGCTGTGCTGCGCGGTGCGGATGAGCTGGCCGCCTCCGCGTTCGAGACAGCCGCCGTCGTCGATCCAGCCACCGACGCTGCAAGCAACTTTCGGCTGTCACAGGCCCTCGTTCGGGGTGACTACGACGTCGCGGCCGACGAACTGGCCGCGCTTCTCGCCCTCGGCGGCACGCCGCGGGGGTCTGCCAGCACCTCAAGTGTTCTCTTGCACCTAAAAGCAATCCTGGCCCGGCGGACGGGCGACTCCAGGCGCGCGCTGTCGCTCGTTCGCGAGTCGGTCGTACGCGCAGGAGTTAACGCGCCGGACGCTGCGCTTCGGCTCCTGGATGAGCTTTCCCAAGAGGTGGCCGAGGCGCCCTACGGTCCCGCGCTGGCGACGATTGAGCTTCCCGTCGATCCACGGCGCGACTCGTGCGGCGACGGACGACGCCTTACTCGAGTGCAGCTGTGGCGCAACGACATTGCCCGAGGCGGGTCGGTGCGCGCGCAGGTGGAGTGGCAGGCCGGCGACGGCCGGCGACCCGGCGAGCATTCGCGTCTGTTGCGCAATCTGGCGCCCAACGGCCTCTTCACCTTGGGCATCACAAGCGCCGGCGTGCCGCTTGGCTTCGCCGCCCACCCTCCGGCGCCATCGGACGGACCGGTCCCACCCGGTGCGATCTACGTTGGGTTCGCAGACCTGGACGGTCGGCCGGTTTCCGCCCTGGTGATGGATAACCTCGACGGGCCGGCCCGCACCACTCGACTCCGTAGCGCGTGGATACCCGCGGCGCCCGGCGCCTGCTACCTCCTCGCGAGCGAAGTCTGGGTAGGCGGCGGCGAACCGCACTTTGGGCTCTACGTCCGCGCGTCCGGACGGGCCGACAATGCAGTCTTCGGTCTGCAGGGCGGCCTGGCGAACGGGTGGCGCCGTGAAGCGCGGATCCTGCGCCTTCCCCCCGACGTTGAAGCCGTCCAAGTCTTCCTGTGGAATTATCGCAGCAGCGGTTCCACCGCGTTCACTTTGGCGTTCGTGGCCCTGATTGATGCTTGACCCGGTCGGGGACGCCCGTGTCGCCGGCTGACGCTGCCCAGGGCGGCGAACCACTGGTCTCGTTCGTCGTTCCCGCCTACAACGAAGCTCATCGTGTTGCCGGCATCCTCGACTCGATCCGCCGGCAGACGCACTCTCGAATTGAGCTCATAGTCGTCGACGACGGCTCGTCGGACGGCACGCTGGACCGTGTGACGGCGCTGGCCGAGTCTTGGCGACTGCCATCCGTTCGACACCCGGATCCGCGCGGTGTCGCCGCCGCCCGCAACAGCGGCGCGCGCATCGCCGCCGGCGACATCTTGGTGTTCATGGACGCCGACCTGACGCTTCCCGCTGAGTTTGCCGCCCGCATCCTGGCCCACTACGCCGCCGGCGCCGACTACGTACTGGTTGGATCACGGGTGGCCGACCGGATGGGCGCGCCCTCGCGCTACCTGCAGAGCGAATACGAGCTGGTCATGGCCGAACCGGAATTGCAGCGCAGTTCGCAGGCGTTCTCGATACGCGCTCAGACGTTTCGAGCGGTTGGATCGTTTCGTGAAGACCTGCCGCGCGGCGACGACTCCGAGTTCGGTCAACGCGTGATGGCGGCTGGTTACCGGCGGGTCGAAGATCTGTCCATTGAAGTCGTGCACGACCGCCCCAGGAGCTGGAGCGGTTTCCTGGCCCTGCAGCGCCGCCGCGGCCGCAACTTCGCATACAGCCGCCGTAACCGGCGCGGACATGGGGTCTTCCACCTGCTGGCGGCGGCGCTGGCTCGGACCGTCCTGTCAGCGGCGGAGATCGTCACCCTGGCGATTCCCCTCCAAAGGTCCTGCCGACTGGCTGCCCGTACGCCGCGCGGGCGTGCCGATCTCGCGAGCTTCGTGCTGCTGGACGCCTCCGCTCGCGCGGCGCGCGCCGTGGGCGTGTGGCAGGGCGTACGCGAGGTCCTGACCCGGACCTACAGTCCCCGCTGAGCGCGAGCGCCGCCCAGGAGCTGCGCCGCGTAGGTGACCAGCACCAGCAATCCCAGGCCGACGACCAGGGACCTGATGGCCTGCACGTACACCGGGATGATTTCCGCGTTCACGAAGATGACCCGCCAGAACAGCGCCAGGTAGAGCACGGCGCCCACCGCCGTTGCGCCTGGTCGGTCGACCAGCCAGCCATAGAGCAGACGGTAGAGCAGTCCCAGCGCCAGGCTGCCGATCACGACGCCAGGCAGCCCGTGGCGCAGGTACAAGTCGCCGGTATGCGTGATGCCGAACGACGTCCGGTTCCCCTCCACGCCTCGAAACGCGCTACTGACTCTTGGCGAGAACGGCGCCGGTTTGGCCGGCCAGACCGCACGCGGCACGAACGCATAGGCAGGTATCAGCGCAAGGTCGACGCCAGTAATCTCCAGATCAAGCGTGTCGCCGTACGCCAGGATCGAAGCGACGGTCTCGCCCGAAGTGTGCCGGTTGGCCAGCGTCCGCAGGGCCGCGTGCACAAACTCACCGGGCCCGCCAGCAATCAGTTCGCCGACGAGCGCCGCCGGAGCCGTCATCAGGCTCGCGGCATCGGTGGGTCGTTCAAGCACGCCCTGGTGGATCCGGTCCCGGTAAACCGTCACCACGCCGAATAGCACGACCACCGCGGCCGCCACGGCAACGACGAATCGCCAGCCGCCCAACCGCCGAACGCGGTAGTTGTAAAGGCCCACCAGGCCCACGATCAGAAACGCGAGCACGTGCTTGGCCCCAAAGGCCACCGTGAACACCGTCTCGATTGGCGCGATCACCGCAAGCACCGCTGCAAGCACCCCAAGCCGAACCCCGTTCCTCTGAAACGCATAGACGCCGGCCAGCAGCGTGGCGAACTGGCTGAAGCTGCCGACTTGCAGCAGGAGGTTGAACTCGTCAGTCAGCCGGTCCTGGAGATCGAGACTGGCAAACGTGGCCCCCCGGTCCAGTAGCAGCACGGCCCGCGCAATCACCCCCACGGCGTAGAGCAGTCCCAGGACGATCCATGGCGCGTGCGTGGGCACGGTCAGCGAGACCTGCGGAAGCCGCGCCACCGCGCGCCGCCACCAGGGCGCGTGGTAGCCCAGGTAGATAAGTCCCAGCGCCAGCATGGCCAGCGCGACCGCCGGCCCGCGTGCGCCGTCGATGTTCACGAAAATGAACGGTTCCGCGATACCGCTCCCCGCTTCGACCAGCAGCGTCCGCATGCCGAAGTCGAGAAAGAAAAAGAACCCGATCATCACGATCGGCTGGAACAGGTCGCCGCGCCTGATCACCGCATGCACCGCGGGCGCCAGGGCCAGAACCGACAGCGCCAACGCCAGCACCGAAATCGCAAGCCCTTCGGGAACCACGGCAACGGCAAGCGCAACGGCCGCCCCTGCCGCGGCTGCAGTCAGCGCGACCAGGAGGGCAACGACCAGCTCACGTGAGACATCCCGGTTTCGGGTCAGCGCGCGGCGCAGGTCAACGACGTCCACTCGGCCAGGAGACATGCAGGCCTGTCTTCCGCCGCGCTAGGCCATTCGCTCCACCTGCTCGCGCGAGATCTCATGCCGCAGCGGCTCACCGGCAAAGTGACGGCCAATCTCGTCCACCATCCGGCCCATCTGCCGCGCCCGCGTCTCCAGGGTGAATCCCGCGATGTGCGGCGTGAGGATCGCGTTGGGCAGATCGCGAAACGGCGAGTCGACCGGCAACGGCTCGTCGTCGAAGACGTCCAGCACTGCGTCGATCCGTCCGGCGGCCAGAACGTCGAGCAGGGCGTCCTGGTCCACCAGCCAGGCGCGGGCGCAGTTGACGAACAGCGCGCCCCTCTTCATCAGATCCAACTCGCGCTGGCCGATCATGTGATGGGTCGCCGGCAGAATCGGCGCGTGCAGGGTCACCACGTCGCTCGTGCGCATCAGCGTGTCCAGGTCTGCCAGTTGCACGCCGAGTTCGGCGGCTTCCTGCTCGTCGACAAACGGGTCGAAGAGCACCACGTCAGGCGTGAAGGCTCGCAGCAGCGGAATCACGCGGCGCCCCACCATGCTGGCGGCCACCACGCCAACCCGCCGCTCGGCCAGCAGGCCGCCGATGTTCGACCCGCCGCTGGATTGCTTCCAGCCACCGGCCCGAAGGGTCTCCTGGTGACCGATGAAGCCGCGCAGCGCCAGCAGAATGGCGCCGATGGTGTACTCCGCCACCGCCTCGGCGATCACGTCCGCCGCGTGGGTGACGCGAATCCCGCGGTCCCAGGCCGACACGTCCACGTACGGCCGCACGGTGCCGGCCGCGTGCGCCACGATCTCCAGGTTCGGCGCGGCGGCCAGCGCCTCGAGGTCGAGCTTGGGACTGCCCCAACCGGTAATCACGGCCCGCACGTCCGGATCCAGGTGCTCCATCAGCTCGTCTTGTGTCCAGGGTTCGTCGCCGTCGTTACTGACCACGTGGGCGGCCAGCGTTTCCAGGCGAGCTTCGTCCTCGGACTTCAAGGTCATTTCGCGCAGCGGCCGGTGCACGGTCACCACGATGGTTCCGGTAGCCATTGGGGGTGTTCATCCCTTCCACCTGGTCGCTCGAACCCTACCGCGCGATGCCCTGCCGCGCTCATCCGGCTGCGGCCACGGCCGCGTAGATGCTCGCCAGCTCGCCCGCGGTCCGGTCCCAGCGAAAGCGTTGAACCAGGGCCAGCCCGCGAGCCCGTGCCGCTCGGCGTGCCGTCCCGTCCTGCAGCAGCCGCGCCGTTGCGGCAGCGAGCCCGCGTGTGTCCGCCGCGGGTGCTTGCAGGGCAGCCGGACCGGCGGTTTCGCGAAGCGCGGGGCAGTCCGAAGTAACGGCGGGCGTTCCGCAGGCCATGGCCTCGAGCGCCGGCCAGCCAAAGCCTTCCCAGTGCGACGGCGCCAGCAGGACCTGGCAGCTGGCGTAGAGCGCGGGCAGGTCGGGCTCCGCCACGTAGCCGGTTTCCAGAATCCACGGTTCCACACCCAGGCTTCGCGCCAGCTTCCGCTGTTCGGCGGTCAGGCGTTCGCCCGCCTTGACGAACCCGCAATCGATGCCCTGCGTCTGGCGCAGCGTGTGGACCACCCGCAGCGCGCCCTCGATGTTCTTGTACGCATCGGCGCTTCCGACGTGCAGCAGCAAGGGAATGTCCGGCAGCTGTAGGCGTTCACGCAGTTCGGCGGCCCGCGCGGCCGGCGGCGCCCGAAAGTGGTCCGCCACTCCACTATGCACGACGTGCAGCCGGTCCGGATTACAGTCCAGATAGCGTCGGACCTCATCGGCTGTGGCCTGGCTGACACAAACCACGCTGGCCGCCCGCGAGAGATGGCGAACGGCATAGCGGAAAGCCAGCAGGGCGACCCGGGACGGCCGGGCGCCCGGAATCCGGCCGTCGGCCATGCGCAGCAGCATCAGGTCGTGACAGGTCACCACCGTCCGACGCGCACCAAGCACGGGTACCAGGTGCGCGTAGGAATGGTCGACCACGTGATGCACAGGTGCGGACTCGCCGGATACGCGGCGCGGGTAGTCGGCAAAGCGCACCTGGTACTTGCCCACGTTCTCGGCCAGGCGGCCGAATGGCCCATCGTCGCGCTGCGGCCACTGCGGCGGTGTGACCGTGTGAACGTCCACCGGCGGATCGAGATACCGCAGCGCCCGCTCCAGCGTCCGTCCGTAACGGTCCATGGATGGACGGCAGTCGCTGGGATTGACGAAATACAGGTTTACGCGCGGCGGCGGGCTGGCCCCATCGTCTCGTGAATGGTGAACGCTCATGCGAAGCGGGACTTCGGCGGGCGGGCGAGGCTCTGCTCAAAGCACAACGCCAGGCGTTCCGCCACTTGACCGTGGGCGAAGTGACGTTCGACTCGCGTCCGACCCCGTGCGGCCAGTCGTGCGCGCAGGGAAGAATCCTCAATCAGGCATTGCAAGCAGGCTCGCAACTGCGCGACATCGCGCTCCGGCACAACCATCCCCGCATCGCCAACGACGTGGGGGATCTCACCGGAATCCGTACCGACCACGGGGCAGCCCGCCGCCATGGCTTCGATTAGCACGTGCCCGAACTGCTCAACCCAGTGCTCGGTGGCGTAGGACGGCAGCACCAGCACGTCCGTCGCGGTCAGGAGATCGCCTACCCGATGGTGATCGGCGTCGTCTACCTGCATCAGCCGATCCGCCAGGCCTGCCGACGCCAGACGACCGCGAATGGCTCCGCGCAGTGGTCCGCGCCCGACAACGAGGAGCGTCCAGTCCAATTGATCGAGGCCCGTCAGGGAGTCCGCCAGGTCGAGCACGCCCTTCTCCGGGATCAGCCGGCCCGCGAATCCAACCACCACGCCGCGCAGCCCGAGTTCAGCCCGCACGCGCTGGCGTGTTAGCTCTGCGCATTCCGTGATATCGACGCCGACCTGCGGAATCCGATGAATCGGACCCTGAAACTCAAGGCCCCGCAGCCGGCTGCTGGCCGCTTGGTTTCCGGCCAGGGCGAAGCTCGCCCCGCGCAAGGCGCCGCGTTCCAGGATGCGCAGCGGAATCGGCAGTCGGCGCTGCGGTCGGCCACCCCACGTGAAGAACCCGAAAGGCGGTCGGCCTGGCAGCCACGTAGCCAGCCACCGAACCTGCAGAGCGAGCAGCGAGTGCGGCTCCTGTTCGACCAACACCACCTCGGGCAGAAACCTCCGGGCCGCCGTGAAAAGCCGCGGATCGTGGTGCAACGTCAGGGTCCCGCGACCTCGAAAGAGCGCGGGCGTTATCCGCAAGCCCACCCGCGGATGCATCGGTGTCTGCGGTTCCACGCGACCGAAGTGTGGGTCTCGCCAGGTGTTGGGAACCACCAGGAGCACGGCGTGGCGTGGCGACAGGTCCGCAAATGCTTCCCACTTCCGCTGGTTGAACCGGCGCAGGTAGGTATGGCCCGCCACAAGCACACGCACGCCCAGTCACCCTTCCTCCGGCCGGGTGGCTGTCCCTGCGTGAGGCCGGGCCCGGCGCGCTGGAGACACCGTGAGCGCTGCGTCTCGACCCGCCGTGGGAAAATACGCGCGCGTAGCGCGCCCCGCCGCGCAGCGCCCTTACGGTAGCGGTCTTGTGCCCGTTCTGTCTCCGACCGTTGGTTGGAGACGCAGGGCCGGCAGGGCTGGCGGAACGCACCCGGGCTTGAGTCATCGCGGGAGACCCTGAACGAGCGGCTGGCCAGCCATGCAAAAGCCCGACATCCACAACCTGCTCAAGACCCGCTTCGGCTACGACGAGTTCAGGCCGCTTCAGATCGACATCATTCAGACGGTGCTGGCCGGCCGCGACGCCCTGGTGCTGATGCCCACCGGCGGCGGCAAGTCCCTCTGCTACCAGCTACCCGCCTTGTGCCTGGACGGTCTGACGCTGGTCGTATCCCCGCTCATCGCCCTGATGAAGGACCAGGTGGACGCCCTGCGCGCCAACGGCGTGGCGGCGGCCTACGTCAACAGCTCGGTTCCGCCGCGGGAAGCTCGCGCCATATACAGGGACGCCACACTAGGGCGCCTGAAGATTCTCTACATCGCACCGGAGCGCCTGCCCGTCCCGAGTTTCAACGACTTCCTCGCGTCGGTCAGGGTCAGCCAGATCGCCATCGACGAGGCCCACTGCATATCCGAATGGGGCCACGACTTCCGCCCCGACTACCGCAACTTGCACGTTCTGCGCCAGCGGTTTCCCGACACACCGGTCATGGCCCTCACGGCCACGGCGACCGCGCAGGTTCGGGACGACATCGTGGAGCAACTGGCGATTCCGGACGCGCGGCGCTTCGTCGCCAGCTTCGACCGGCAGAACCTCACGTACATCGTGCGGCCCAAGCGCGGGGCCTTCGAGGCGCTGCTGGCGTTGCTCCGGCAGCACGCCCACGGCTCGGCCATCGTCTACTGCCTGTCGCGCCAGGACACCGAGGACTTGGCGGCAGACCTCACCGCCGAGGACATCCAGGCACTGCCCTACCACGCCGGCCTCGATCCATCCGTGCGCCGGACGACCCAGGACCGGTTCATCCGCGACGACGTTTCGGTCGTCACGGCGACCATCGCCTTTGGCATGGGCATCGACAAACCGGACATTCGACTCATCGTTCACTACCGCCTGCCGAAGACCCTGGAGGGCTATTACCAGGAGACCGGTCGAGCCGGTCGGGACGGTCTGCCCAGCACCTGCGTGCTGTTCTTTGGGGCGTCCGACCGGCATGCCCTGGCGGGCTTTATCGAGCGGATGGAAGACGAGGCTGAGCGCGAACGCGCCAGACAAAAGCTGCAGCAGATGGTCAAGTACGGCCAGCTACAAACCTGTCGCCGCGCCTACCTGCTCCAATACTTCGGGGAGGACTACGACCAGGCAGCCTGCGGCGGCTGCGACGTTTGCCTGAGCGAGCGCGAAGAGTTCGACGCGACCGTGATCGCCCAGAAACTCCTCTCGGCCATCATCCGCACCGGCGAACGCTTCGGCGCCGAGCACGTGATCCAGGTGCTGCGCGGCGGCCGCGCGCGCCGCCTGCGGGCGGCGGGGCATGACCGCCTGTCGGTCCACGGCATCGCCCGCGACTACGAGCGGGTCGAGCTCTACGACATCGTGAGTCTGCTGGAAGACGCCGGGCTGGTCCGGCACAGCGGCGACCGCTACCGGTCCCTCGTCGTGACCCGCGACGGCCGCGACTTTCTGCGCCAGCGCCGGCCGCTCACGCTTACCCGCGTCAAGCCGGAGGAAGAGGAAATCGACTCACCCCAACCGCAGCCTGGAGTCGATCAACTCGACTTCGACCGCGGCCTCTTCGACAGCCTGCGCGACCTGCGATTCCAACTGGCCCAGGCGCGCAAGGTGCCGCCCTACGTGATCTTCGACGACCGATCGCTACAGGAAATGGCCTACTACCTGCCGCGGAGCCGGGAAAGCTTTTCCAACATCTCCGGTGTCGGCCGCGTGAAATTGCACGACTTCGCGGACGACTTTCTGAGCGTCATCCGCGACCACGCCGAGTCCCGCAGCTTGTCGGAGCGACCGCGGCCGCCGGGTCGGACCAGGCGCACCCGTTCGACTGCCCGCACTACTTCGACCCAACGCCAGACGCGGGACCTCTTGCGGGACGGGTTGTCGATCTCCGAAGTCAGCCGGCGACGCAGTCTGACCCAGGGGACCATCATGTCCCACTTGGAGCACCTCATCGCCGCCGGCGAAACTCTCCCGCTTGAGCGCGAACTACCGGCCCCGGAGAGGGCGCGCCGAATCTCCGAGGCATTTGCGCAGACGCAGTCCCCCGCCCTCACGCCGGTGAAGAACCTCCTCGGCGACGACTACTCCTACGAGGAACTGCGGCTCGTGCGCGCCTGGTTGGACCAGCAAGGCCGAATGCAGGACGAACGTTCGGGTCAAGGTGCCGAATCGCGGTCACCCTGAGGCGCGCTTCGCCCCGAACGTGCGAAGCTCACCCCAGACGATCCACCGCCCCGGTTGACGACCCATGACCGACCTCCTGGAAGACGAATTCGGCGACATCATCGGCAAGGCCCGCTTTGGCCTGAACCTCTCGTCGGAGGACGTCGCCGGGCAGGTCGGCATCTCCACCGACGAGCTGGCAGTGCTGGAGGACTGCGAGCGCAGTCCCACCAGGGCCGAGAGCGACGCCCTGGCGGCGATGCTGAACCTCGATCCGCAGCGGCTACACGCCGTTGCCCAGGATGCCTACGTGCCCGACCCGGTACCCCTGGACCACGGTGGCGTGCGCATCCGCGTCATTCCCTATCCACCCATGCGCGTCTATCAATACGTCATTGGGGACATCGAAACTGGCCAGGCCGTTGTCGTCGACCCCGGCGCCGTGCCCGACCAGATTCTGGGCGCGCTCTCCGACGAGCAATGGACCGCCGCCGCCATCCTCGTCACCCACGCCGACGCCGACCACATCGACGCCTTACCGGCGATTCACCAGGCACACAACGTCCCCATCTGGGTCCATCCCAACGAACAACCCCGGATGCCCGCGCTTGAAAACGCGGATATTCGGAACTACCGCCACGGCCAGCGCTTCCAGGCCGGCCCGTTCGAGATCCAGGCCCGCCGCACCCCGGGACACGCCCCGGGCCACTCCTCGCTGCTGCTGCGCGACCTGGTGCTGGTGGGCGATGCCTTGTTCGCCGGGTCGCTGGGCCGGACCGCGCTCGGTCCCGCCTACTACGCCGAGCACCTGGCGGCCGTTCGCTCGCAGATCCTCTCGTTGCCGGCTGCCACGCGCCTGTTTGCCGGTCACGGCCCGCCCACCACGGTCGGCCAAGAGTTGGCAAACAACCCCTTCTTCGCTTCCTGAGCCGCGAATAGCCGAACCTCCCCCAAATAGGCGAGAATAGGCGGCGAGTTTCAGCGCCGGTGTGCCTGCGACCACGAGCCCTTCATGTTCGCCTTTGACATCTCAACGCGCTTCGCAGGCTCCACCCTGCTCTTCCGGTCGCTGTCGCTTGACGACGCCCTGAAATCGCTGGCGCAGACGGATCTGACCTACGTGGATCTCTGGGCCACGCCCGGCGTGCTGGAGCACGTGGACCCGCTGAGCGATTCTCCGGCCGAGGTGAAGGCTCGTGTTGAAGACAGCAACCTCCGGCCCTCGTCGATCTCGGCCTACGCCACCTTCGGAAACGACTTGGTCGCGCGACTGGAGTTCGCGGCCGCCATTGGCGCCCCGCTGGTCATTGGAACCGCTCCGGTGCGTGAGTACGAACGGCGCGAAGCCGCTGACGACGTGCGGGCTTTGGGCCGTGCGGCGCAGGACCTGGGGGTCACGCTGGCGCTGGCCAATCAGATCGGCACCTGGCTGGACGAACCCGCCGAGATTGCCAGCTTTCTCGACGATGTCGGGCATCCGCGCGTCCAGTTGAGCCTCACCCCGCCCCACGCTCGACTGGTCGGCACCACCCTCCGGGCGGTTGCCGACGCCGCCGATGGACGCGTCGGGCACACCTGCCTGTGGAGCGTCAGCCCGGCCATGCGCGACCCGGACAATCTGGGACCGGCTGAGGATCAGGCCCCCGGCCATGGCACCGTGGACTTCCGCGCCCTGACGGCCATGCTCGACGAGCGCAATTACTTCGGCATGTTCACGTTCATCTGGGGCAGCACCGAGGACGTGCCTGCCCGGGAAACCGTGGCGGCAATCAGCGCCGCCCGCGCTCACGTGCTGGACGTCTCCACGCCATCCTGATCCCGCCTGACCGTAGCCCTGAGGTGGGGTCCGATTTGCCCTCGTGCTACGCTAGCCGCCGCCCACGAGATTGTGAAACGGTGCACAAAGCCCGGCCAGGCGTGACACTCGCAAACGGGGACGCGAGTTCTCCCAACCTGGGGCAACGCAGCACACCTTTGACCTACCGTCGCCGTATCTACGCCGCGCTTCTGGCCCCGGCGCTTGCCGTGGCCGTCCTGGCGCTCGCCGCCTGCGGCGTCACGCCCCAGACCACCCTCGAACCCACCACTGAAGCGGCCCGCACGGCCCGCGACCTCCTGTTGTTCGTCTTCTGGGCAATGGTGGTGACCTTCGTCCTGGTCGAAGGTGCGCTGGTCTACTGCCTCATCCGATTCCGGCGCCGGAGCGGCGACGGCATCCCCGCCCAGACCCATGGCAACACCCCGCTCGAGATCGGCTGGACCATCGCACCGGCCGTTCTGGTCGTGGTAATCGTCGTGCTCACGGTCCCCGCGATCTTCTCCAACGCCCGCGCGGCCGGCCCCGACGCCTTGAAGGTTCGGGCGATCGGCCACCAGTGGTGGTTTGAGTTCCAGTACCCCGACCTGGGGGTAGTGACCGCCAACGAATTGCACCTGCCGGTCAACCGCGAGGTGGAAATCGAGCTTGCGAGCAACGACGTGCTGCACAGCTTCTGGGTCCCCAGCCTGCGCGGAAAGCTCGACATGGTGCCGGGCCGCGACAACAAATTCACCATTAAGCCCGAGGTCACCGGCACCTTCCCCGGCCAGTGCGCCGAGTTCTGCGGCACGGCACATGCGCTTATGAAGTTCTACGTCGTCGTCGAGACGCAGGCCGAATTCACCGCCTGGCTCCAGAATGAACGTACCGACCGCGTTCCGCCCGCCACCGCTCTGGCCCGGGAGGGCGAAGCGAACCTGACCCTCGGCGGCTGCGTCGCCTGTCACACTATTCGTGGTACCGATTCGGCCGGCATGCTGGGTCCGGACCTGACCCATATGGGCAGCCGCCAGCACATCGCCGCCGGACTCCTGGAAAACACGCCCGAGAACATGCGTCGCTGGCTCAGCGATCCGCAGGGCGTCAAGCCCGGCAACACGATGGTGATTCCCGAATTGACCACCGAGCAGCTCGATTCGCTGGTGGCCTACCTCCAGGGCCTAAAATAATGATGCGTGCGCGATGCGGCGCGGCAGCGCCGGACGGAGGGTGACCACATGGCGACGGTAACGGCGACCGCCCCTGACACCCGCACGTTTGCCGGCACGGCCTGGAGCTGGATCACCACGGTCGATCACAAGCGGATCGCCGTGCTCTACCTGGTCACCTCTCTCGCCTTCTTCATGCTCGGCGGGCTCGAGGCGCTGCTCATGCGCCTGCAACTGGCCACGCCCGAGGCCGACGTCGTGTCGGCCGAACGGTTCACCGAACTCTTCACCATGCACGGCACCACCATGGTGTTCCTGGCGCTGATGCCGCTGAGCGCGGCCTTCTTCAACCTGCTCGTACCGCTGCAGATTGGTGCGCGCGACGTGGCCTTCCCGCGCCTGAACGCCCTCAGCTACTGGATCTACCTGTTCGGCGGCATCTTCATGAACATCAGCTTTGTGGCCGGCGGCGCGCCCAACGCCGGCTGGTTCGGCTACGCGCCGCTTACCGACACGGCCTTCGAAGCCACCCATGCCATCGACTTCTGGGCCTTCGGCCTCCAGATCCTGGGCGTCTCTTCGATCCTGGCCTCAATCAACTTCATCGTCACCATCATCAACATGCGCGCCCCGGGCATGACCCTGAACCGAATGCCCATGTTCGTGTGGATGAGCATGATCACGGCCTTCCTGATCATCTTCGCCTTCCCGGCCATCACCATCGGCCTCGTGCTGCTGCTCTTTGACCGCTACATAGAAACCAACTTCTTCATTCCCGAAGGCGGCGGCGACCCCGTGCTCTGGCAGCACCTGTTCTGGGTCTTCGGCCACCCCGAGGTCTACATCCTCATCCTGCCCGCCATGGGCATCGTCTCCGAGATCCTGCCCACCTACTCGCGCAAGCCCCTCTTTGGCTACGCGGTCGTGGCCTACTCGGGCGCGGCCATCGCGCTGGTCGGGTTCGGCGTCTGGACGCACCACATGTTCACGGTGGGACTCGGACCCATCGCCGACACCGCCTTCGCGATTTCCACCATGGCCATCGCGGTGCCCACAGGAGTCAAGATCTTCAACTGGATTGCCACGTTGTACGGCGGCTCCATTAGCTTCAAATCGCCCATGTTGTTCGCCGTGGGCATGGTCTCCATGTTCATCATCGGTGGGCTCAGCGGCATCATGCTCGGGTCCCCGCCCATCGACTCCCAGGTGCAGGACACCTACTTCGTGGTCGCCCACCTGCACTACGTGCTGTTCGGCGGCACCGTGTTTGGCTTGTTCGGGGGCATCTACCACTGGTTCCCCAAATTCACCGGATGCTTCATGCACGACGGCTGGGGCAAGGTGCACTGGCTGCTGATGCTGATCGGCTTCAACCTGACCTTCCTCCCGCAGCACATGCTGGGCATCGACGGCATGCCGCGCCGCGTGCACACCTACGCCGCCGACATGGGCTTTGATCTCTGGAACATGATGTCTACGGTCGGCTCGCTGATGATCGGGGTCTCGTTCCTGATCTTCATCATCAACGCCGTGCGCTCGATCCGCCACGGTGAGCCGTCCGGCGGCGACCCGTGGGATGGCGGCACGCTGGAGTGGACGATCCCCTCGCCGCCGCCCGTCTACAACTTCGCCCACATCCCCATAGTCGATAGCCGCTACCCGGCCTGGGACATCAAGCGCGGCGGCGGCCACACCGGCGCGGTGGCCACGGCCCCTGAAGCGGAAGGCGACACAGACGAACCGGACATCCACATGCCCAACCCGTCCTACTGGCCGATCGTGATGGCCGCCGGCATGGTGCTTGCCGCCTGCGGCCTCATCTTCCACCAGGCCTTCATCCTGCTCGGCGCGGTCCTCTTCGGCATATCGCTGCTGGGCTGGATCGAGGAACCCGCCGGATGACCGCGGACGCTCACGCCCACCACGAGGAGCACCACTCCTCCACCGGCCTCGACAACCGCAAGCTCGGCATGTGGGCCTTCCTGGGCTCCGAGACCATGTTCTTCGGCAGCCTGATCCTGGTCATGCTGATCAACAAGCACAACACGCTGGGCGGACCCGGCCAGGAAGTCCTGGACCTGGTCCTGACCTCGTTTACCACCTTCGTGCTGCTGACCAGCAGCCTCGCCATGGTGCTCTCGCTGGCCGCCTTCCGAAACGGGTCCATGCTGTGGGGCCGCTTCTGGCTCGGCATGGTCATGCTGATGGGGCTGATTTTTCTCGGCGGCCAGGTCTATGAATTCACCGAGTTCGTAACCCACAAAGACCTCACGCCCTCCACTAACCTCTTCGGCGCGTCCTTCTACACCCTGGTCGGGTTCCACGGCGCGCACGTGGGCATCGGCGTCCTCTGGCTCGGCACAGCGCTGGCCTATTCCTTCCGCGGCCGCTTTCAGCCCGGAATGGACATGTGGGGCATCGAGCTGGTCGGCCTGTACTGGCACTTCGTGGACCTCGTCTGGGTCGCGATCTTTACCCTCATCTACCTGATTTGATGAGCGACTCGCACAGCGCGCACGCGGACCACGGCGGGGACTTGTCCCACGACGCCGAACATCGCCACGGCTACTCCAAGTACGTCGTCGTCGGCGTCATCCTCACCGTCATCACCATCGTCGAGATCATGATTCCCAGCATCCCGGCCATCGCCGACGCCTTCACCCGGCCCGGGGTTGTCGCCTCGCTGCTGATCCTCTCGTTTGCCAAGGGTGCCGGCGTGGTTGCCTACTACATGCACCTGCGGGACGACAACCGCCTGTTCACCGCCCTGTTCATGTTCCCCTTCTCCATCGCCTCCATGATCGTGCTGATCCTCTTCCTCTTCTTCTCCCTGACGGGCGGCTAGGCTGGAAGGCGAGAGCTAGGGCGCGCCGCTTGAGACCGGCTCGGAAACCTGCCGGTCGTTGCGACGAGCGAACATGCCAGGCGAGGAGGCGTTGGGTTGACCTTCTACCTCATCCCTGAAATCACGCTCGGCGTCGTCGTGCTGGTCGGTGCCTACGCCTACGCGGTCAGCCCCTGGAATCCTGACCGTCCCGGTCGCGTCGACCCGTGGCGCATCGGCCTCTTCGTGCTCGGAGCGGCAATCTTCTTCGCCGCCCTGCACCCGCCCATCGACACCCTCAGCGCCGACTTCTTCAGCATCCACATGGTCCAGCACCTCATGGTGACCTTCATGGCGCCACCCTTGCTGTTGTTGGGCATCCCGGCCTGGATGGTCACGCCCCTGCTCCGCCGGCCCATGGTGCGCGTCGCCTTCCGCTGGATCACCCGGCCGCTGGTCGCCGGGCTCGTTGGCGTGGCCGTGTTCTGGGGCTGGCACCTGCCGACGCTCTACGAAGGCGCGCTGAATGACCGGATCATGCACGACACGGCACACGTGACCATGGTGGGCTCCGCGTTGCTGATGTGGTGGCCCGTGGTCAGCCGCGTCCCGGCCGCGCCCGCGGCCAGCGTGCCCATCCAGATGTTCTACCTGTTCCTGCTCACCCTGCCCTCGGGCCTGCTGAGTTCCCTGTTCGTCTTCGCCGGCGAGCCGCTCTACCCGGCCTACCTGCTGGCCGCCGATCCGGGCGGACTATCGGCCTTGGAGGACCAGCGAATCGGCGGCCTGATCATGAAACTCGGCGGCACCGCCCTGCTCTGGACCGTGATAACCGTCAAATTCTTTCGCTGGATGTCGCAGACACCCGGCGAACGGGAACTGCTCGGTCGCGCCCCCAGGGGCGGCTAGTTTCCGGACCCCGCCACCACGCTGGCCCGCGCGCCGCGCACCGCGTGGCCCGGTGTCGGATCCAGCGCCTCATACGTGCCCGGTTCCACGTCGGCTTCCAGGTACCCGGTCTGCCCCGGTCCAATCCGCGGTGAGTTGACCACGCCGCCCGGCAGTCGAACCTCCAGGCTGTGCGTGTACACGCCAATGTTGGTAATTGCAAAGCGAACGCGCGGAGCATTCGTTCGAATCACCGGCGGAAGGATGGCGAAGTCGCCAATCTGCACCGCCAGCTCCTCGCAACTCGGCGGGTTGCACGTGGTTTGCAGCGCCGTCACCGGATCCGGCGTCGGGTTTTCGATAGCCGTCTGCACCACGCCCACTTCACACGCAGCCAGCATCACGGCAGCCGCAACCAGCACGACCAGGCGCGCGGCATGCAGGCGGACTCGGGACATGCGGTAGCGGCAATCCGTGGCTCTCGGGGCTAGCCCAAAGCTTATGGAAGCCCGCCACCTCGCCGCAACACAATCCAGCCAGGTCGTACGCGTCGAAACTTAGCTGGCCGCACCCATGGCCGGCGCCGCTAAGCCAGTGGCGACCGAGGCGCTCCTCAGGTCCAAAGCCGATCGACAGCAACAAGAACGGTGCCCAGCGCGGCAAGGGCCACGATCAGGCGAATCGTTAAGCGCGTCTCAAGCGCGTGTAGATCGGCCTTGGTGGCGTAGTGCTGCAAGGTCCGATCCAGTTCGCGTCGCAGGTCTTCCAGAGTTAGCGGCTTCGTGTCCGCGGTCATGGCATCAATCCCCATTTCCGCCCAGAAACCGCCCCAACTCCACTGAGTGTTGCAGCCAGTGTTGCAACTCGCAATCGGTTAAATCAGAGCTTAGGGAAGCGCGCGATCACGCCCCCAACGCCACGACGAGGGTCACCAGCGTTCCGATCACATTGACCAGGATGAGAACCAGGACGCCGGCAAACCACTTGACCATCTCGGCTTTGAGATTCGCCAGGTCGGCCCTGGTCGCGTAGTGCTGCAAGATCCGATCGAATTCGCGGCGCTCGTGGCGCAGTTCGCGCCGCAGATCTTCCAGGGTCAGCGGCCCGGTATCGGCGGTCATAGCCTCGATCCCCATTCCCGCCCGGAAACCGCCCCGATTTCTCTGATTATTGCGGCCAGCGTCACAGCTCGCAATGCAAACCGACCATCGCCGGCCGCTCGGATGAACTTGCCTGCTACAAGCCCGCCGGACCGGCGTATACTCAAGCAAGCGGTGACTTGCTCACCGCTGGGTCGGACGATGCGACGCGCGGGCGTTCTCGGCACAAGCGCCTACCGCTTCGACAGGCGAACCATCCCTGTCCTCTTTGCAGACGCAGCCGCGCGACATCAGGCCGTCGGGGAACGCGCATGCCCGCGCGGCGGGTCGGCGCGTGCCGTGCACGGTGGATATCCGGCGAGGTCGAGGGTTAGATTCGGGGAGCGCCAGGCAACGGATGCGCCGCGAGCGCGTCTGCAATTGCCGCAGCAGGGGGATGGTGAATGATCCGTGGCGGTTGAAGTCGCACTACATCTGAACGAGGAAACGCTCGAGAACGCCTTGGCCGAGCTCGTGGCCCTGGGCTCGGACCCCGGCTTTCTCAACAAGTCCGAACTCAAGAAAGTCCTGCCCGACGAGGCGCAGATCACGCCGGAAGTCGAGACCTGGTTCCGCATGCAGCTGGCCGAGGAAGAGATTGAGCTGCGCGATGAGGAACCGGAAGACACGGAAGGCGGCGACGCCTCCAAGGTCACCACCATCCAGTCCCGCCGCGAGCGCGACCTGGAGCTCGAGTCCGCCAGCCAGGACACCGTTCGCAGCTACCTCAACGAGATCGGCCGCATCTCGCTGCTTACGGCCAAGGAAGAGGTCGACCTGGCGCAGCGCATCGAGCGCGGCGAGGAGAGAGCCCGCCAGCACCTCATCACGGCCAACCTGCGCCTGGTGGTCAGCGTCGCCAAGAAGTACACCGGCCACGGCATTCCGCTGCTCGACCTGGTCCAGGAGGGCAACGCCGGCCTCATGCGCGCCGCCGAGAAGTTCGACTGGCGTCGCGGTTACAAGTTCAGCACCTACGCCACCTGGTGGATTCGCCAGGCGGTTACCCGCGCCATCGCCGAGCAGAGCCGCACCATCCGCCTGCCCGTCCACGTCCACGAAAAGCTCACCAAGTCCTACCGCGTCCAGCGCGACCTCCAACTGCGCCTGGGACGCGAGCCGACCGACGACGAGATCGCCCACGAGATGGAAATGAGCGAGGAGCAAATCGGCGAACTCAAGCTCGCCGCCCGCCTTCCCATCTCGCTCGAGACGCCCATCGGCGAGGACGGCGACACCGAGATCGGGCACCTCATCCCCGACGACGACGCCGTGGAACCCGTCGAGGCCGCCACCTCGCAGATGCTCTCCGAGCACCTCGAAGGCGTCCTCGAAATGCTGGACCCCCGCGAGCAGAAGATCCTGCGCATGCGGCACGGCCTCGACGACGACACGCCCCGCACCCTCGACCAGGTCGGCCAGGAGTTCGGGCTCACCCGCGAACGCATTCGCCAGATCGAGTCCCAGGCCCTCCGCCGCCTCCGCCACCCCCGCCTCGCCCGCAAGCTCAAGGACTTCCTCACCTAGCCATCGGCGAAATCACCGTCCAACGCAACAAGCCCCGCCGGCCAGCAGCCGGCGGGGCTTGCGAGTTTCTTGGTGCGTGAGGGCTAAAAGCCGCCCATGCCTCCCATACCGCCCATGTCGCCCATGCCACCCATACCGCCCATGCCGCCCATGCCACCCATCCCGGGGTCGGGGGGCATAGCCGCGGCGGGCCTCTTGGTCTCGGGCGCGTCGGCGATCAGCACTTCGGTGGACAGCAGCATCATGGCCACGCTGGCCGCGTTCTGCAGCGCGCCGCGCACCACCGTGAGCGGGTCCACGACCCCGGCTTCACGCAGATCCTCGATCTGGCCGCTGTCGCCGTTCCAGCCCATCGCCCCCGATGCGCTGTTCACGCGCTCCACGATCACGTCGCCGATCTCGCCGGCGTTAGAGGAAAGCTGCCGCAGCGGGGCTGACAGGGCGTCGCGCACGATCCGTGCGCCCATGGCCTGCTCGCCGTCCAGCGTTTCCAGCAACGCGTCAATGGCAGGAATCGCGCGCACGTACGACGTGCCCGCGCCCGGCACGATGCCGTCGGCCACCGCCGCCTGCGTGGCGGACAGGGCGTCTTCCACGCGGTGCTTCTTCTCCTTGAGCTCCACCTCGGTCGGCGCGCCCACGCGGATCACGGCAACGCCGCCGGCCAGCTTCGCCGCCCGCTCTTCCAGCTTTTCGCGGTCGTAGTCGGAGTCCGTCGTCTCGACCTGCGACTTGATCTGTTCGATGCGCCGCATGATGTCGCGACGCGAGCCCGTGCCTTCCACGATCGTGGTGTCGTCCTTGCGGACCACGATGCGGCGCGCCTGACCCAGCACGTCCAGGTCAAGTTCCTTCAGATCCTGGCCCAGGTCCTTGGAGATGACCTGCGCGCCCGTCAGGATGCCGATGTCTTCCAGGATCGCCTTGCGGCGGTCACCGTAGGCCGGGGCCTTGATCGCGCAGGCGTTGATCGCCCCGCGCACCTTGTTGACGATCAGCGTGGCCAGCATGTCGCCGTCCACGTCCTCCGCCACAAACAGCACGTCGCGACGCCCCGACTGCACGATCTTCTCCAGCAACGGCAGCATGTCCTGGGCGTTGCTCAGCTTGTCGTCCGTCACAAAGACCGACGCGTTCTCCAACTCGCACGACATCGAGGTCTCGTCGGTTACCAGGTACGGCGAGATGTAGCCGCGGTCCAGCTGCACGCCGTCCACCAGCTCCAGTTCCAGCGCGTTGGTGCGTCCTTCTTCCACGGATACCGCGCCGTCCTTGCCCACGCGGTCCAGCGCCGTGGCAATTTGCTTGCCGATGGCCGGGTCGCCGGACGAAATCGCGGCCACCCACTCCATCTCCTGCGGCTCGCTGATCGCGCGGCCCTGCTCGTTCAGCGCCGTCTCGGCCGCCGCCACCGCCTTCTCCATGCCGCGCTTGATGATCATCGGGTTCATCTCGGCGGCAACCGCGCGCAGACCGTCCTGGATCATGCGCTGGGCCAGCACCGTGGCCGTGGTGGTGCCGTCGCCGGCCACGTCGTTGGTCTTCGTGGCCGCTTCCTTGATGAGCTGCGCGCCCATGTTCTGAAAGGCGTCCGGCAGGTCGACGTCGCGGGCGACGGTCACGCCGTCGTTCGTAATGATCGGCGACCCGAATTTGCGCGCCAGCCCAACGTTGCGTCCCTTGGGCCCCAGCGTTACGCGCACCGCGTCGGCGACGGAGTTGACGCCGTTCAGCAGCGCGCTGCGCGCGGTTTCATCGAAAATCAGGTCTTTAGCCATGCCGGCCCGACTCCTTCGTGGCGGTCTCGCACTCCAGCGGTTGGGTTAGATGGGATAGACGCAAGGCGTCCAGCGGCACGCTACCGCGCACCGACATTCGGTCCCCGATTGTAACCCAGCAACGCCCCCAGGTGGGCCGGTCTTCACTCCCCACGGATCCAACCGCCCCCCACACGGCCGCGAGACTTCCGCCTGGCTGGGCATGCCGCGCCTGAGTTCAGTGCCAGCACCGGCGCGGCGGCCGGAGCAGATCGTGCACTAAGCGTTCGCCGCGACCAAGCTGCCGTCCTCCTGCTCGCGGACCAGGACTCGAAGGTCGCCCCCGTTCAGCGCCACCGTGTACACCCTGATGGTGCGGTCGTCGCCCAACCGCTGAATCACGGCCTCATAGGCATGGAGTTGCCGGACGCGGATCGCCGGGTCACCGACGACCACCGCCAGCCGTGATTCGTCCGGCGACCAGGCCACCGCTTGCCCGGAGAAGGGCCCGCCGATGCGGGCACCCTCCGGCGTGACGATGCAGAGCAGGTCATCCTCACACTCGTACACGATGTACGCGCCCTTGGGCGACCACGCCACCAGCGGCACGTGCGGCGGCGGCCGTGCGTATTCGGCAACGACCACGCGGTCGAGGTCCGCAACCCGCTGCTCCACCGCAGCATCCGCCGTGACCGTGATGGTGTAGAGCGCCCGACGCTCACCGTCGAGCCGTATGTAGGCCAGCTGCCGGCTGTCGGGGGACCACGCCACTTCGCTGGCTGCGTCCGCAAGACGCCGTCGCTCGGTGCCGTCCGCGTTCACGACATAGAGGCCCAATCTGGTTTCCCCTTCGTCGATGAGAAACCCTCGCCAGGCGTGGAAGACGCCGGTCCCGGACTCGCCGTCGTCGTTGACAAACGCCAGCCAGCGACCGTCCGGCGACCAGCGTGGCGGCCCGATCAGGGCATCTTCGTGGCCGCCGCCAATCGATCGCACGTCCGTGCCATCAGCGCGCATCAGGTGAAGTGAACCGGACGTGCGATCAATATCCCCGTGTAGACCAGGATTTGATACATATCTCTTACGCGGCAACCCCCGCAGAAAGGCGATGCGCTGGCCGTCCGGGGACCACGCGGGGAAATAGTCGAAGGCGTCATTGCTCGTCAGCCGTCGCGCCTCCGCGTCGAGCCGGTCGAGCGTATCCACCTCACGAAGCGCCAGCTCATGGAAGTCATACGAAAATTGCGAGCGGGCAAACTCGCAGGTCGCGTAGACCATCCGCGATTCGTCCGGCGCCAGGCTAAAGGCCGTCGTCGTGTCCCATGGCGCCACCTCGGCATCTGGCGGCCACACGCGTGCAAGCGTCCGCAACTGGCGACCATCTGGCGATATCGCGTGGATGTCCGGACCGAAGCTAAAGATGATCTCCGACCCATTCATCCGCCACGCCAATGACGTCCCCCGTATCATTATTCTCGGACGTTCCCATCCGACGCCGTGACAATACGTTCGGGGCCCGAGTTTCTCAATTGGCTCCGCTGTCGCAGTTTGTTCTTTGGGATACTGTTGCTCAACTGGTGCCTCAGGGTATTCGCAGCCTACGGAAACTGCCAAGAGAAAAATCAAACCAAATATAATCATGCAATAGCGCAGTACCTTCGCCTGCGGCGAATGCTGCCTGCGAAGCCGATCGGAGACCCGGGCCACGACGCGTGAGCCTATGCCACCGAATCCCGAATCTCTCATGGCGCCACGAGCTGGTACAAGGCGTAAATCGCCATAATATCCAACGGGTACGGCGCGCAGTTGGGTTGCCCACGTTCAGAGTTATAATCCATCACCGAGTCAAAATACTCCTTTGGACTCGGATCACCCGGATGACCTGAACCAGACCCTCCGATGCCCAGGACATGCCCGGCTTCGTGCAGGAAATCTCCATAAGCGCTGCGGCTGACAACATCACCCTGGTTGAGGCACTTGTTGAAGCGAGCATTCGCAGCCGGGACGGCCAGCGGATAGACTGGATTTCCACCGCCACCTTCATAAGTACTGCGACGAATAAAGATGTCCCGTGTTCCATCAGGGCCGGTGTCACCGCCGGGTACGCACATCTTGACACCATCATCGAACACACCGCCTGAGAAGTACCAGCACGACTCCTCAAGCCGAACATCCCTGGCAAATTCCGGGAACGCCACGACGCGAGTAATCGTGTCAATTGGGTGGCCCTGATTGAACATGATGATCTCGTTGGCTTCAATGTCGCGCAGCGTATGGTCTTCATCGCCATATTTCTCCTCAATTTTCTTGTCATCCAATATGATGCCCGTGTCCTTGAATCGCTGTAGGAAGTCTTGGATCAGCTGCTTGAGTTGCTCGTCTTCACTTGGTGTCGATGCAGGCTTGAACATAGCGATGTCGTCGGCGATCACCCGGATCAGCCCCGCGTAGTCGGCGCAGGGCTTGAACTGGCCCAACGTGTCGGTTTCGCGCTCCGTCCGGATCAGGCCGTCCGTCGCCGTCTGCCACTGCTGCATGGCATGGTTAATCAGCGTCACCCACGCGGCGATCCGGGTGTCGTTCGATGGTCGGAAGGTCTCGGTACATATGCGGTAGGCGTACAGCGGATAGCCGTCCGCTGTCCGCGCGCCAAGCCGCTGTTGCAGCGGAAACGCCGCCACCCGTTGCCCGCCATCGGCCTTCGCAGTCGATGGCCATACGAAGGCATTGCGGGCCGCGAAGACATCGGCGTCTCGGTCGTTGGTCTTGTCCGGGTCATCGCGCTAGATGAGCTGCAGGGCATAGACCGATCCGGCCGTCAGCCCCCCAATCACGTGGGTGTTGGGGGTCACGCGAAACGACACATCCGACGGCGGCGGCAAAAAGCCGTCCTTGTCCGGTTTCCAGCTCGCCAACACGTGGTCGACGGTTGACTGGCGCCAGCGGATTTCGTAGTAGCCCGTCGCGAAGTTGTTGCTGTTCAGCACCGCCGGCGCGCCCACCAAGTCCCAGGTGACCTCAGCCTTGGCACCGGACCCGTCGGCCTTGGTAATCGGCGTATCAATGATGATGACCGCTGTGGTGTACGAAAGTCTCTGCTGATCGTCCCTCATGCCAATTCTGATGCCATAGGCGGCGTTCTCGGCAAGGCCGACGACCTTGCCCGCCTTCGTCATGATTTGGTCGAGATTGAGTTGGAGGCGCTGAGCCTTGTCGGCCTCGTGGTCTTGCTCCATCTTGCCCTGGATTTGGTGCCAGTCCGATTTGTCGGGATCGTGGAGATTGCTCAGGGTGTCCGTGGCCTGGACGAGGTAGGATTCAGCGAAGAGGCTGGGCGACCAGCACAGGCTGGCTCGGCGTTGGGATTGGGGCACCACGTCCACTTGCACGTCAACGGGAACCACCGCCGTACCGCTGATCGTTGGGCATTCCGGATCGATCGCAACCGGGCTCGGCGTCGTCGTTGGCTGCGTTGGCTTGCGCTCCACATCCGCCGTTGTGAACCGGTGGTCGGCAGACCACGAGGAGGCCGAGCAGTCAGTCTTGTCGTTGCAGGCCCGCAGCTTCACCACATATTCCGTGCGCGCCGCAAGCCCCCGCAGGGTCTTGCTCCGATCGTTGCCGCCAGCCGTCACCGTCGTCTTGTCAGACGACGATGACCGCTTCCAGTATTGGATCTCGATGCCGTCCAGCGGCACGCCGCCCGTGTTCGCCGCAATGCTCCACCGCGCCCGCGCCGACGTCGCCTGCACCTGGTCGAAGCTGATCGTATGCGGCGGGTCCGCCCGCCCCGCCGTCGTCACCAGCTTAATGTCCGTCCACCACCCGCAACTGTCCGTCTCGTTGCAGGCGTGGATCTTGAACTTATAGCCCGTGCTCGGCTGCAGCCCGGTAAATGTGTGGTTGTCCGTCACGCCAATGCTGGTCGCCTCGCTGTACGGCGGCTGCGTCACGTCCTTGTGCCAGATCAGCAACCCGTAGCCCGTCAGCGCCCGCCCGCCGTTGCCCGCCGGCGGGGACCACGTGATCTTGAAGGACTTCGACCAGCGGTTGGCGACGCGCACGTTCTGCACAATGCCCGGAGTTCCCTCCCGTGCCGCCCCCGACGCCCCCCGCGCCGGTCGCTCGTCCGCCGGCACGTAGTCGGGGATTGGCAACACCGTCACGTCCTGGCTCACCGACGCCTCCGCCGTCTCGGCCCCGGCTCGCCGCACCTCGGCCGTCACCGTGCCGCTCCCCACCGCGCAGGCATACACGATCACCTCCACCGCCTGCGACCTTGCCCCGCCAACCGTGCGCGTCTCGGACGCCTGCCCGCAGCCGCCGATCCCCAGGCTGGCCACGCGGTCGCTGGACACGATCACCTGGTACCGCTCCGACGCGCTCAGGCCGTCCACCTCCACCGTGAACAGGTGCACGATCGTGTGCGTGATCCGGGGAACCAGGTCGTTGAAGCGGATGCTGGGGCCGTCCGCGGAGCCTTCGCTCTCGGATGCGCCGGCTTCCTGCGCCTGCAACGGCCTCCAATGCCCCAGCAGCGCGGCGCTCAGCAGCAGCAGCCCGGCCACCGCCCCCATCGCCACGCGGCCCGCTGGCCACGCGCGCACGCGCGCCCGCCAGCCGCGCCCGGCGGCCAACAACGCAGCCGGCGCATCGCTGGCCAGCCGCGCGGATCGACCGCGCAGCCGCCCCTTCACCCGCCCGCCGGTCCCTCGGCTCATGCGCTGATCCAACCTCGGCGGTCCGCCGGACCCACAGCCCGGCAACGGTTGACGGCGGCACGCTATTACACGGGTCCTGGACGATAATCTGGCTGAATATCATCGCTCTATCGCGTATGGGTTCTTGTACGCCTCCCTTCCTTGGCCCCCGAACGGTTAAGTCAAAGGAACACGCACCCGCGGTATCACACCAACGCCACGCCCCAGCGCGACGCGTCGAAAATCAGCTTCCGCACAGGAAACCGGAAGAGCAGGCTGCCGGCCGGGTTGAGGAAACCGGGAGCCTGGCCCATGCCAACCAGGTCAACAAGCCAGCGGTTGGCGGGACCCACCACCGGCAGGTCGCCGGCGCGGGCGTCGCGTATGACGACGCCCGCGGTCAGGTCGGCTAGCGCCCTTTCCAGTACGGGTTCGGCGACCAGTAGCGCCGGTTCTTGACGCCCAGGGCAAACGTCGCCTCGGTGCTGAAGCGAAGCGACTGTTTGAGCCGCGTCAACGCGTCCTCCCGCGTCGCCCCGCCCATGGCCCGGTAGTCCCGGCCGTCGATCACGGCATTGGCGTTCCAGCCCGCCAGGCCCTTCCAGACGCTGACCTCGATCTCGACGTCGTCAAACTCGATATACGTGACCTCGCGGTCGTCGCTTGTGGTCGGTTCGGATGACACGGCAGTCCAGGGGGGTGGCGGATTGGTCGGGCGATTATACGGACGCTCCTGGGCGGCTGGTCGCTCCGGCCCGATTCGTGCCGGAGACATCGGCCAGACCGGCGCCTCGCCGCCTCACGCTGAACACATCGGTCCGAAAACTGAACACATCGGTCCGAAAACTGAACACATCGGCCGGAAAACTGAACACATTCGGGCCGATTCGGGCCGGGCGGTGAACACATCTGGGTTGCGAAGTAAACACATTGCCGGGAACACGCTGAACACCTGCCGGCCTGTTAAGCGCCCGCGTTCCCCCCCGACGTCGGCGTCCTGCTGACCGCCCATCCAGCCGGCCGCCTCGACCACCCCCCCGATAGACCTTGCCCATTCCGCCTTCTGGCACCCGGACTTTCCGTGTGTCATCTATTCGTGTACACTCGGCCGGTGTTCATGCGCGTCCATCCCCGGAGCCTTCCATTCCTGCTTTCCTTGTCCGCCTGGCGTCTCGTCTCATGCCCTGGCTGGGTTCGCGCTCGCCGCGCCGCCCGGGCCTCGGCAGTCCACCGCCCCGGCGCGCCGCGCCAGCTGCAATGGCCCCGGATCTTCCTATCACCTCGCCTCGCGCTTCGTCCCCGTCCTCCCCAAAAAATCCGGCCCAAGCTGTCTCTGGCCAGCGCCGCCCCCTTCGGGGGCGGCGCTGGCCAGAGACAGCTCCCCCTTCACCCCCAGCCCATTCCCGCCTCGGCTCGCCCACTCCCACCGCTGCGGCGTGGACCGCCCACACCGGCGAGCGTGACAATGCGCACCAACCACCCCGCGCCGCCTGCCCCATGACGACGGACATCTTCTTCCAGATCGTGACGCCGGCCGAAGCGCTGGCGCGCCTGTTCGAGCACCTTCCCGCCGGTCCCCGCCGCGAGCGCATCAACCTGGACGACGCCCTGGGTCGAGTCACCGCCACGCCGCTCGTTTCGCCCGAGAACAGCCCCGCATTCGCCCGCTCGGCCATGGACGGCTACGCGGTACGCGCCGCCGACACCTACGGCGCCTCCGAAGCCCTGCCCTCCTTTCTCACCGTGGACGGAGAAGTCCCGATGGGCGCTGCCGCCACGCGGCCCCTGCATCCCGGCACCGCCCAAATCATCCACACCGGCGGCATGCTGCCGCCCCACGCCGACGCCGTCGTGATGGTCGAGTACACCCAGCCGGTCGACGCAACCTCTGTCGAAGTCCTGCGTCCGGCCGCCCCCGGCCAGCACGTCATCCAGGCCGGCGAAGACCTGGCCGCCGGCGACGTGCTGCTGCCAGCCGGCCACCAGCTGCGCGCACAGGATCTCGGTGTCCTGGCCGCCCTCGGCATCACAGAAATCGACGCGGCGGTCCGCCCGGTGGTCGGCGTGCTTTCCTCCGGCGACGAGATCGTGCCCGCGGACGCCCATCCGGCTCCAGGCCAGGTCCGCGACGTCAACGCAACCACCCTCGCCGCTCTGGCCCGTCAGGCTGGCGCCGAGGTGCGCGACTTCGGCGTCGCGCCCGACATTCGCGCGGAACTGGAACGGCGGACCCGTGAGGCCCTGGACCGCTGCGACCTCGTGGTCATCTCAGCCGGCAGCTCCGTCAGCACCCGCGACATGACCGCCGACGTGATTAGCGGCCTGGGTCAGCCCGGCGTGCTGGCCCACGGCATCGCCGTCAAGCCCGGCAAACCCACCATCGTCGCCCTCGCCGACGGCAAACCCGTCTTCGGCTTGCCGGGCAACCCCGTATCCGCCATGGTCGTATTCGGGTTGGTGGTCGCACCGACCATTCGACAACTCCTAGGCGCGGCCCCGGCCGGCGATCCACCACGCCGTCGGGCGCGCCTCGCGCGCAGCCTCGCCTCCCAGACCGGACGCATCGACTTCGTGCCCGCCGCACTGGACCAACGCGACGACGAGTGGTGGGCCACCCCGGTCCTCGGTCCGTCCAACCTGATCGCCACGTTGGTTCGTGCTTCGGGTCTCATTCGCATTCCGCTGGACGCCGGCGGGCTGCCGGAAGGCGCCTGGGTTGACGTCGAACCCTTCTAGCTCCAACCAGCGCGCCGTCTACCTGACCGACGTGCCCCTGGCCACCGCACGTGAACGCCTGGCCACGGCCCTGGCCGAACTCCCCGGCTGGCCGCCCCAGCGGACCCTCCGGCTGCCGCTCGACCAGGCTCTCGGCCACATCACCGCCGCACCCGTCTGGGCTGCCCTCTCCAGCCCGCACTTCCCCGCCGCCGCCATGGACGGCGTGGCCGTAGCCGCCGCCGGCACCGCAGGTGCAACCGAGACCTCTCCGCGCCACCTCAAGCTGGACACCGAGGCCATCTGGATCGACACCGGCGACGCCATGCCGCCCAACACCGACGCCGTGATCATGATCGAGGACATCCACGACCACGGCGACGGCAACATCGAGATCACCGCCGCCGCCGCGCCCTGGCAGCACGTGCGGCCCATGGGCGAAGACATCGTGGCCTCCGAACTCGTGCTCCCCCAGGGCCGTCGCCTCGAACCCCGCGATCTCGGCGCCCTGGCCGCCGCCGGTCACGCGGAAGTGGACGTGGTCGCGCCGCCCCGCGTGGCGGTGATCCCGACCGGCAGCGAGTTAGTGCAAGTGGGCCACACCCCAAAGCCCGGCGAACTCATCGAGTTCAACGGCCTGATGCTCGGCGCCCTGGCCGAGACCTGGGGCGCCCAAACGCTGCGCGGCGACATCGTGGCCGACGACTTCCACGCCATCCGATCCGCCACCGAAGCCGCGCTTGAATCGGCCGACATCGTCGTCATCAACGCCGGCTCGTCCGCCGGCCGCGAGGACTACAGCGCCCGCGTCATCGCCGATCTCGGCCACGTCTTCGTGCATGGCGTGGCGGTTCGCCCGGGGCACCCCGTGGTCCTCGGCGTCGCCCGCGGCAAGCCGGTCCTCGGCATCCCCGGCTATCCGGTTTCCGCCGCCCTCACGTTCGAACTCTTTGTCCGCCCACTGGTCGAGGAGTGCCTGGGCCGCCCGGCCCCCCAACGCCGCACCGTCAGGGCCATCACCCCACGCCAACTCGTCTCCCACGCTGGCGACGACGAGTTCATCCGCGTGCGCGTCGGCCGCGTCGGCGACCGCATCGTCGCCGCCCCGCTGGAACGAGCCGCCGGCGTCATCATGTCGCTCGTTCGGGCCGACGGCCTGGTCACCATCCCGCGCTTTTCCGAAGGCATCGCGGCAGGATCCGAGGTCGAGGTCGAACTCCTGGGCGACGCCGAGGGCGTCGAGCACACCGCCGTTGCTATCGGCAGCCACGACCCCGCCCTTGATCTGCTGGCCAGCGAACTCTCCCGCCGCGCGCCGCCCATGCGCCTGGCCTCCACCAACGCCGGCAGCTACGGCGGGCTGGTCGCCCTGCGCCGCGGCGAGGCCCACCTGGCCGGCTGCCACCTGCTGGACCCAACAACCGGCGTCTACAACGAAACCGACGTTCGCCGGGTGCTCCCCGGCCGTGCCGTCACCCTCGTCCACTTCGCCCAACGCGAGCAGGGCCTGATCGTCCCGCACGGCAACCCCAAGGACCTGCGCGCGCTGCAAGACCTCACCCGCACCGACGTGCGCTTCGTCAACCGCCAGCGCGGCGCCGGCACTCGCATGCTGCTGGACCACCTGCTGGCTAAAGAAGGTATCGACCCCGCCGCGATCGAAGGCTACGACCACGAGCAGTACACCCACCTGGCCGTAGCCGCCGATGTCGATAGCGGCATGGCCGACGCCGCCCTGGGCATCCGCGCCGCCGCCCGCGCCCTGGACACCGACTTCATCCCCGTCGGCATGGAGCGCTACGACCTCGTCATCCCCAACCAGCACCTGGACCACCCACCCGTCGCCGCCCTGCTGGCCATCCTCCGCGACCCGTCCTTCGCCGAAGCCGTCCACGCCATGGGCGGCTACGACACGGCGCGCATGGGCGAAGTCTTGGCCGAGCTCGGCGGGAACGACTGACCATCCATGGCCGTGCCTGCTCCCCCGGTCCCGCAGACCGCCGAGCTTCCGTCGGCCACGGCTGAGCGTGCCGCAAGTCGTCGCGGGCTAGGTCTGTTGGCTGTCGTCGCCGCTGTTGGTGCCCTGGTCTTCAGCATCATGCTCGCGGGCACCGGGTCGGCGCCGCAGTCACTGTCGACGACTTCGAAAACTGCCCTCAACGCGCCCGCCCTCGAGGCCTCTGGAACCGTTGCGGTCAATGCACGAGACGCGGACGCCCTTGCCTCACACTTGCCGGGAATCGGCCCGACCTACGCCGCCCGCATCGTCCACGCCCGCACGTTCTTCGGCCCGTTACGTACCGTCGCCGACCTCCGCGCGCTGGGAATCCCAAACAACACGGTCGAACGCGTCCTGCCGCTGATCAGCTTTCGAGCGCCGGATCGTCCGGGGATCGCGTTCCCCTCATGACGAGCAGCGCGACGATCAGCAACACCACCTCGATCACGATCGGCAACAGCGGGCCGACCTCGCGAACCCAGGCGATAACGCTGATGGTGATGGCAACGAAGAAGAGCCAGAAGACCCGGCGCAGGTTGCGTCGCAGCGTCGGCGTCAGTCGGCGCCCGCGCAGCGCCAGCAGCGCCATCGTGCCGACGAGACCTCCCTCCACGAGGATCGGCGCCGGTCCCGACTGCAGCGACCACACAAAGACGATGAGGGTGATGAAGAAGATGGAGAAGAGCGCGGCAAACAAGGCGCGTTGTCGGCGTCGATCCATAGCGGGGTCCGGCATTGAGGCTGGCGCGGCAAATCATACGGGGCGGGGCTGGGGCCAGGCGCCCTGATCGCCGGCGCGGGCGCCGCGCTGCTCTTCGGCGTCGCCGCGACCGCCTGGTGGGGTCCGGCTCCTGCCTGGCTCACCGCCCTTCTGGCAGCGGCGCTGCTTGCGGTCGGCGTGGCCCGCCCAAAGTGGCTGGCCGTCCTGCTGATCCCGGCTGCCCTGGCGCTCGGGCTGGCCCGCGCGGCTCACCACCAGCAGTCCCAGGCGCCCCTGGTCCAGACGCCGCCGGGAGCTGAACTCCGGCTCGAAGGCGAAGTCGTCGACGCACACCCCGGCGCCCGCCGATCCTTGCGCGTCGAACGATCCGGCCCAATCGGAACCGAGCCCGCGGCGGCCGCCGGCCTCGTAGAGTTCTTCGCCCCCGGCGGTGCGGCCCCACCCGGCGCCCACGTGGCCGTAACCGGCGCGTTCGAACCGTCCCAGCCCCGCGGCCCACCAGGGCTGCGCCGGACGGACGACACCTTCGCCGGACGCATCGACACCCAACACGTCCGCATCCTGTCGCCTCCACCCCACGCCGACGAGCCCTGGCTCACCCGCCTCCGCGATCACATCGACCGCAGCGTGCGCACCGTCCTGCCCGAACCGCACGGCGCCCTGCTGTCGGCCATCCTCGTCGGCAAGCGCTCCAGCCTTCCCGGCGACCTGCGCAACGACTTCCTGGCCTCCGGCCTGATCCACGTCGTCGCCATCTCCGGCTTCAACATCACCCTCGTCGCCCTGGCCGTTCGCCGCCTGGCCGGCTGGCTGATCGGCCGCTACAGCGTCCTGCTGGCCATGCTCGCCCTCCCCCTCTACGCCGCCCTGGCCGGTGGCGAGCCCAGCGTTGTGCGAGCCACCCTCATGGGCGAACTGATCCTGCTGGCCTGGCTACTCGGCCGCGACGCTGAGGCGTTGACCGCCCTGGCGGTGGCGGCGCTGGCCATCGTCCTCTTCGATCCGTCAGCCCTTGTCGACGTCGGGTTTCAACTCTCCTTCGCCGGAACGCTGGGACTCGTCGTTATCGCACCGGGACTCTCGGAGTGGCTTACAGCCCGCGCCCGCCTGCCGCGTCTCGCCGCCGAGCCGCTGGCCGTTACGGCCACCGCCAGCCTCATGGTCACCCCGATCATCGCCCACACCTTCGAGCGCCTGCAGCTGGCCGCCATCCCGGCCAACCTGCTCGCCCTGGCCGCGCCGGTCTGGATCATGGCCACGGGCGCGCCAGTGGCGGTCTGGGCGGCCGCCGGCTGGCCGTTCGGCGAGGTCCTTGCCTGGGCCGCCTGGGTTCCGCTGGAATACCTGATTCTGGCCGCCCGCCTGGCCGCCACGCTGCCGGGCGCCTCAGTCCCGATCCCCGGCTTCGGCCTCGGCCACGCCGCCGCTGTCTACGCGGCCATCGCCCTGCTGGTCGGACTCGGAGGCCGCCAGTCCTGGCGAATCCCACACGTCCGCACCCGCCGCATCAGATCCCTGGCCATCGGGCTCGGCTTCGCCGCATTCGCGCTCCCACCGGTGCTGGCCCTCATCGTCGCGCCGCGCCTGTTTCAGGACCCGGCAACCCGGCTCACCGTTGACTTCGCCGGCGCCACACCCACGATCTTCGCCCGCCACGCCGACGCAAGCCTCGTCGTCGCGGGCGACCGCCTGCGACCGTACGTGCTCGATTCCGCCCTGCCGGCCTGGGACGCAACGGTCGACCTGCTTACCGTCCCTCGAGGTGACGGCCGCTCAACGGCAACGGCCCTGGGCCTGCTGTCGGAGCGGCCCGTGACGCTCGTCGCGGCTCCAGTGCTCCACGGGCTTGGGCCAACTCTCGTCTCCCAGGACGGCGCGCGCCGCGCATCGGTCGACGCGACCGGCGTCGCCTCTAACGGCGGTCTTGCCGTTCGGCTGCTCGACGACGAGTATGGCGCGTGGACGCACCTTTCAACCGCGGATCTCACTGTCCTGGTAGCGCCTCCCGGCGCCGCCCGTCCACCGCAAAACGCACCGGCCGACGTGCTGGTGCTCACCCGACGCAGCACCCTCGGCCCGTCCGACTTTGAAGTCCTTGGCCGGGCCGGTATCCGCCTCCTGCTGATCCCCCACCCAACCCGCGCCCAAGTCGCCGCCGTTGCCATTGACGCAAACGGACGACCGGGCGTTCGCGAGGTGGTGACGGGCACAGTCGTGTCGATTCGATCGCAGTCCGGTGACCTCGAAGTCCGCCAGCCAGGCTGAGACGTCGCACGGGGTACGATCCTTCCCAGTCCAGCCAAGAAAAAGAGCGCACCAGTGCACACAGCGGTAGTCGGCGGCGGGGCCATGGGCGCGGCCATCATTCGCGGCCTGATCGCGCGCGGCGGGCTCGAACCCTCCGACCTGATGGTGGCGGAAGTCGTCGCCGAACGCCGCGCGGCGCTCGCCCAGGACTACGGCATCGGCGTCACCGGCGATGCCGACGCCGCCGTGTCCGGCGCCTCCCTGATCATCCTGGCCGTGAAACCCCAGAACTTCCAGGACCTCGCCCCGACGCTGCGTCCGTCTTTGGACACTTCGGCGCTCGTCATTTCGATCATGGCCGGCGTCACGCTCGAGACGCTGCGCACCGGACTCGGAACCGACCGCGTCGTGCGCGTCATGCCCAACATCGCCGCCCAGGTCGGCCGAGGCGCCTCAGTCTGGACCGCCGATAGCGGCGTCACGTCGGCCGACCGCAACCGCACCCGCGCGGTGCTGGGCGCGCTGGGAATGGAAGTCGAAATCGAGGACGAGTCGCTGATCGACGTCGCTACCGCCGTCCACGGCAGCGGCCCCGCCTACGTCTACCTGCTGGCCGAAGCCTGGATCGACGCCGCCGCGGCGCAGGGGCTCGACCGCGAAATGGCCACGCACCTGGTTCGCGAGACGATCGCCGGGTCGGCGGCCCTCTGGCAGGCCACCCGCAGCCCGCCGGCCGCCTTGCGCGAAGCCGTCACGTCGCCGGGCGGCACTACCGCAGCCGCCCTGGCGGCCCTGGAAGCCTTCGACTTCCCGGCGGCCATGCGCGCCGCCATCGACGCCGCAACCCGTAGAGCGAAAGAACTGGCCTAGGCACGGCGTCGCATGCCTCTGCTAGCGTGCGCTCGAACGCATCCGGAGATCCTGCCCCATGGCCGCCACGCTGACCGACGCCCAACTCGAGGAACTCAAGACTTTCGACTCTGCCACCATCGCCAACGCCATCGAGCCCTTCAAGGTCCGCGACCAGACCCTCGGCTACGTGGGCTCCAACGTCCGTGCCCTGTTTCCCAACAAGCGGGAGCCAATGGTCGGCTACGCCGTCACCGCCAAGGGCGACAGCACCACCTACGCACGGCGACGCGACCCGGCCCTTCAATTCGGCCTCTGGGAAGCGATGGACCGGTCGCCCCGGCCTTCCGTGGTCGTCGTCCAGGACGCCGGCAACAACCCGTCGAAGTCCTGTCATTGCGGCGACGTGATGGGCACTTTGATCCGCGCACTGGGCGGGATTGGGTTGGTGACGGACGGCGGCGTGCGCGACCTGCCGGAGGTCGAGGACCTGGGCCTCCATTACTTCGCCCGCGGCCCCGTGGTCGCGCATGGGACAGCCGTGATATACGACGCCGGCGAGCCGGTGGTCATTGACGGCGTCCCCATCCAGACCGGCGACCTGCTGCACGGCGACGTGAACGGACTGGTGGTCATCCCCTCCGAAATCGCCGGCGAGGTGGCCGATGCCGCCCGCGAAGTGATTGCCGACGAAACCCGGCGCAAGGACTTCGCGGCCTCGCCCGAATTCACGCTCGAGGGCTACCGCAAACTGCTGGGCCTGTAGCGTCGCGGCACCCCCGCCGTGGCGCGCCCCGAGCCGACTGGCACGGGCGGTGGCGACGCCGTGGTGGCAGGCCTGCGTGTCGCCGTGGACGCCGTGGCGGCAGGCGCCGGACTCCTACCTGGCGCCGGCCCGTTGCGCCACACCACCTCCAACCTCGTCGCCGCGCTGGCCGACCTGGCGCCGGATTGCTCATGGCACGTTCTCTGCCCCGCGTTCGCCCCGCTGCACGAACTCTCCAGTCGGCCCAACATCAGGGTCCACTCGATGCGCTGCGCGGCCCGTGTACGCCCGGTCCGCGTCCTCTACCAGAACTCCGGCTACGCGCTCGCTCTTCGACGCCTTCGCCCGGACGTCACCCTTCACACCGTAAACGTCGCACCGACGTTCGGCCCGCGCCCGCGAGTCGTCATGCTCCGCTCCTTGCAGTGCTTCACCCACCCGCGCCAGTTCGGCTGGCTACGACGCACGTACCTACAGTTCTCCTTACGTCGCTCGCTGCTCGGCGCCGACCGCGTAATAGCGGGCACGTCGGCGGCCGCCCGCGACGCGCAGCGCTTGCTGGGTCTAGATACAGCCCGCCTTCGGGTCATCCCCCACGGCCTGGCTCCTCACATCGCCGGCGCGCTCGACAAGCCGCCGCCTGCCCGTCGAACCCGGCGTCCTTACCTGCTGGCCGTCTCCACCCTGTACGGCCACAAGAATTACCCACGGCTGCTGCAGGCCTTCGCGTCGCTGCGGCGGCGCAATGCGATTCCTCATCACCTGCGCATCGTAGGCGCGGACGCCTACCTCACCGCCGCCGACCTGCGGCGCATGGCAGTAGAACTCGGAATCAGCGACGCCGTGTCGCTGCTCGGCCCCGTCCCCCACGACCGCATCGCGACCCACTACCAGCACGCCGACGCCCTGGTCTTCGTCTCCCTCGCCGAAACCTTCGGCCATCCTCCACTCGAAGCCATGGCTCTCGGCTGCCCCGTCATAGCCTCCAACACGACCTCCCTGCCCGAAATCACCAGCGGCGCGGCACAGCTTGTCGATCCGACCGATGTCCAGGCCATCGCGTCAGCCATTGAACGTGTCGTCACCCAGCCACGGCACCGCGCCGAACTTGTGGCACGCGGCAGACAACGCGCCCGCGACTTCACCTGGTCCCGCGCCGCCGAACGTCTACTGAATGTCCTGCAAGAGGTCGCCGACGCGTCGGCGTCGACCGCCTACTGACCGATCGAATAGCCCCGCCGCTCAAGCTCCGCGGCCATCCGCATCGCCGCCTCGACCCGATTCGGACCCTTCTTGTTGTAGAAGACCACGTAGCTGGCGGTGGCGGGCTCGTGCCGGGCGGTCACCAGATCGGCCAAATCTGCAATCTCGGCGTCCGTGTACACGTGCTCCGCGCGCAGCGCCCGGCGCTCGCGAGCCGAGACCTCGCCCGCGTTGTCGCGCCCCATGAAGCGGTAATACGCCAGCGCGGGCGCCGTCAGCTCTTCCACGGGCTCCGGCAAGCCGACAGCCGCCGCCCGCGGCTCGTCGGCAATCACCGCGCCTAGCCCCAGCGCGCGCAGCCGTTCCAGCGTCTCCCCGCGCCGCTCGCCCAACCAGGCCGGGTGCCGAAGCTCGATGGCAATCGGATCGTCACCCATTCCGTCGCGCAGCAAGGCCAGGTGCTCAAATGTCTCCGGCTTCGGTCGCACATTTGCGCCCAACTGCACCAGGAACCCGCCAAACTTCCCGGCTTCCCGCAGCGGTTGCACGCCTTTGAACTGGTTAGCGACGTACTCGGCAGCCAGCCGCGAATCCCGCGGCGGGTTCGCCACCGCCCGGTGCGCTTTGACCAGGAACGTGAACGCCTCCGGTGTCTGCTCCGCCCACTGCGCATAGACGCTGGGCTCGATGCGCCGATAGAAGCTGGCATTGACCTCCACAACCCGCACCCGCGACGCGTAGTACGCCAGCCGCTCGCCAGGCTTGGTGCCCCGTGGATAGAAACCCGTGTGGTCCGACCAATTGGCCGTGCCGACCCAGATGCGACCGACGCTCGCATTGGACATTGCGGTCCGCTTCCTCCGGTCAGAGCACTCCGAATGCTAGACACCAGCCATGCGGCGGGTCCGGCGACAGTCTCACCACGCCGGCGCCCCGTGAACCGCGCGGAGGAGGTACCGGCGACGCGAAGGAGGAACAGCCGCCGGCTGCTCGACCACTCGCCCATCGGTCTCATCGGCCGCCGCGGCAGGGGGATTCGCGCGGCCGTGAGACTGTGGACGGCTCCTGGCCGTCCGCAGAGAGCGAGGGCTCGGCTCGCCGGCTTGTGGGGGTACTGCGCCGCCGGAACCTTCCTCACACGGTCGGTTCAATATACCGAACAAAAGGCGAACGTCAAGCCTGAAAACCCGCCCCGGCCTCGCCGTTGCTACGATGCGGCACCAGCTTCAAGGTCAACCCCATGGCCCGCCCCAAGGTTCTCGTCACCGGCGCCGCCGGCTACGTGGCGGCCCAGATGCTGCCCACCCTGCGCGAGCGCTACGACTGCACCCTCATCGACGTCACCACCACCGGCCGCGGCGGCTCCGAGGTCCCCGGCGTCCAGGTCCAAAGTCTGTTGGACGACCACGAGACGCTGCGCCCGCTCTTCACCGGCTGTGACGCGGTCATCCACCTGGCCTTTATTCGCCGCACCGAGGACGTGCGCGAACACTTCGATGGCGAGATGGACAACATCCGCATGGCCTACAACGTCTTCCGACTGTCCCTGGAAGAGAACGTGCGCCGCGTGGTAATGGCCAGTTCCAACCACGCGGCCGACTTCTACGAACACCTGCTGCGAAGCCGCGAGATGGACATGCTGCAAGCCACCAACGACATTCGCCCGCTGTCCGACAACTACTACGGCTGGGCCAAGGAGTCCTACGAGCACCTGGGCTTCGTGTTCGCCACCGGCACACTGGGCCGCAGGCTCGAGAACGTGCACATCCGCATCGGCGCCCCGCGCCAGCTCGATCCCACCGAGCTCTCGGGCGACATCGAGGGTTATCCCGTCCGCCGCAACCTGGGCGCGTACATCAGCCCCCGCGACCTGACCCAGCTCTTCGTCAAGTCAATCGAGACCGACAACATCGACAACGAGTGGGGCATCCCCTGGCAGGTCTTCTACGGCATCTCCGACAACACCCGCTCCTTCTGGGGCCTCGAAAACGCCCGCCGAGTCATCGGCTACGCGCCGGAGGACGACTCCGAGGTGTCCTGGGCCCGGGAGGTGTACGACAACCTCACGTCGAAGGGCGTGCTCGGTAGGGTCGGCAAGGCACCATGAGCATGGACGCACCGGTGGAGCGCCGCTGGGAGCGCTGTCGTCCCCAGCAGATCTGGGACGCCCTGGCCGAGTTCCCCTGCGTCTACGTGCCCTCGGGTCCCCTCGAGTGGCACGGCCGCCAGAACGCCGTGGGCCTTGACGCCGTCAAGTCCACCGCCATCTGCCGCCGCGCCTCCGAACGCACCGGCGGGCTGGTCTATCCCACCGTCTTCCTGGGCGCGTGGGAGGTGCCGTGGCCGCTGGGCATGCCGGCCGCGCCCGACCTGATCCAGTCCAACACCCAGACCGTCCTCGACTACCTGGCGCGCAACGGCGTCAAGGTCGTGATCTGGCTGGGCGGACACGGAGGCAGCGAGGACTACCTGGCCTACCGCCGCGCCGCGCTGGACGCCATGCGGCAGTCGGACATCCTGGTGCTCGCCGCCGTCGACTCGCAGCTACTCGGCGACTTCGAGAAGCCGATGGACCACGCCGCCGCCATCGAGACCTCCATCATGATGTACCTCGAACCTGACACGGTTGACCTGGACGCCCTGGACCCCGCACCCGACAAGTGGCCCGAAGGGGTCGGCGGCGAGGACCCGCGTACCCACGCCAGCCGCGAAAAAGGCGAGCGCTACGCCGAGACCCTGATCGACCGCGTAGCCGCCGCCGCACGTCGCCTCGTGGCGCTGGACGACCCCATCGAACGCCGCAAGCATCGCCAGTGCGTGGCGCAGCAGGTCGCCATGGACGACATGGTCGTCTACGGACGTGCATATCTGGCCTCGGCCGATGCGCCCGGCAAAACACCGGATGCTTCCTGGGACGAGCATCTGGAGGCTTTCCGCCTGGGCGACTACGACCGCGCCCTGCAGGCCGGCAGCAAGTCGATCGAAGCCGCCCGCCAGGCCACCGCCGGCCGCCGCCCCGCTGGCTTCGACGGCGAGCGCATCGTCTGATATCGCCCACGGGCCGATTTCGTCGAATAAGATAGGGCTGCCCAAAAGAGGCAATACCGCACCGACCCAAGCATCCCGGCCCGCTCTAGCCGCGCGCCGCACTGTCGACACCGACCAAGGGAGCCACACGACCGCCATGGCAAGCGACAAGAACCTCGACGACCTCGGCCTGACCCACACCGGTGACATTCACTGGAACCTCAGCACCGCCGCGCTGTACGAGCACGCGGTGCGAAACGGCGAGGCCGAAATCAGCAACTACGGCCCGCTGATCGCCATGACCACCCCCCACACCGGCCGCTCGCCCAAGGACAAGTGGGTCGTGCAGGACGCCGGAAACATTGACGAAGTGTGGTGGGGCCCGAACAACCAGCCGTTCGACGAGGCAAAGTTCCAGCCGCTGTTTGCCCGCGCCTGCGCCTTCGCGCAAGGCCGCGACCTGTACGTGCAGGACCTCTACGCCGGCGCCGACGCTCGCTACCGGCTGCCTGTGCGCTTCGTCACGGCGTATGCCTGGCACAGCTTGTTCGTCCGCAGCTTGTTCATTCACCCCACGGCCGAGGAACTGGAGAACCACGACCCGCAGTTCACGGTGGTGAACCTGTCGCCGTTCCAGGCCGACCCGGCCGTGGACGGCACCGGCACCGAGACCTTCATCGTCGTCAACTTCGCCCGCAAGCTGGTCGTGATCGGCGGAACGCGCTACGCCGGCGAGAACAAGAAGTCCATCTTCACCGTCATGAACTACCTGCTGCCCCAGCAGGGCGTGCTGCCCATGCACTGCTCGGCCAACGTGGGATCGGACGGTGAGACGGCCCTCTTCTTCGGCCTCTCGGGCACCGGCAAAACCACCCTCTCCATGGACCCCGACCGGCCGCTGATCGGCGACGACGAGCACGGCTGGAGCGACGTGGGCATCTTCAACTTCGAGGGCGGCTGCTACGCCAAGACCATCAAGCTCTCCGCCGAGAACGAGCCCGAGATCTACGCCACCACCCGCCAGTTCGGCACGGTGCTGGAAAACGTGCCCATGGACCCGGACACCCGGATGGTGGACCTGGACTCCGAGGAGATCACCGAGAACACCCGCGGCGCCTACCCGCTGACGCAGTTGACCAACGTGGTGCCCGACGGCCTGGGCCGCCACCCGCGTAACGTGGTGTTCCTGGCCGCCGACGCCTTCGGCGTGCTGCCGCCCATCTCGCGCCTTACGCGCGACCAGGCCATGTACCACTTCCTGCTGGGCTACACCGCCCGCGTGGCCGGCACCGAGCGCGGCGTCACCGAGCCTGAAGCCACCTTCAGCGCCTGCTTCGGCGCCCCGTTCCTGCCGCGTCCGCCCAGCGTCTACGCCGAAATGCTGGGCGAGAAGCTGGACGAGCACGGCTCGACCGTCTGGCTGGTCAACACCGGCTGGACCGGCGGACCGGCCGGCGAGAGCGACCGCATCTCGCTGCCCTACACCCGCGCCATCCTCGGCGCCGCCCTCTCAGGCGCGCTGGACGACGTGCCCTACGTGACCGACGAGGTCTTCGGCCTCCAGGTCCCCACCGCCTGCCCCGGCGTGCCCGCCGAGGTACTGGACGCCCGCGGCCAGTGGTCCGACCCGGCCCGCTACGACGCCCAGGCCACCGAGCTCGCCGCCCTCATGCACAACGCCTTCAAACCCTTCGCCGCCGGCGTCTCCCCCGGCGTCCGCGACGCCGCTCCGCTGGCCGCGCGATAGGGGAATAGGTCGGAGAACGGCTCGATGAGCAACCAGTACTTCGCCTTCATCGGCACCTACACCACCGGCGCCAGCGAAGGCATTTACACGTATCGGTTCGATGCGGGCACCGGCGAACTGGAGCAGCTGAGCGTCATGGGCGGGATTTCCAATCCGTCGTGGGTGGAAGTCTCGCCCTCAGGACGCAATCTCTACGCCGTCGGCGAGGAGACGCACGGTGTCATCAAGGCCTACGCCATCGACGGCGCCACCGGCGCCCTGACCTACCTGAACGAGCAGCTCACCGGCGGCGAGGTCCCTTGTCACATCAGCGTGGACGCCACTGAGACCTATGTGCTGCTGGCCAACTACGGCAGCGGCAGCGTGGCCATGCTGCCGATCCAGGCGGATGGAAGCCTGGCTCCGCTGACCGGCTTTGTTCAGCACGAGGGATCCAGCATCCATCCCGTGCGGCAGCAGGGACCGCACGCCCACTCGATCATCCTGGACGCGACCAACAGCCTGGCCTTCGCTCCCGATCTGGGCATCGACAAGCTGCTGGTCTACGACCTCGACCTGGACAACGGCGCCCTCGCGCCCCACCACGTCCCCTGGGTTCGCACCCCCGTCGGCGCGGGACCGCGCCACTTTGACTTCCACCCCAACGGCCACTTCGCCTACCTGATCAACGAGCTGGCCTCGTCCATCACCGTCCTTCGCTATTTCGCCGACCAGGGAGCCTTCGGAGAAGTCGAGACCGTCAGCACCCTGCCGGACGACTTCGACGGCGAAAGCACCTGCGCCGACATCCACGTCGCGCCGTCAGGTCGGTTCGTCTACGGCTCCAACCGCGGCCACGACAGCATCGCCATGTTCGCCATCGACGAAGCTACCGGCCGCCTTACCAGGCTCGGCAACGAATCCACCCAGGGTCAGACCCCGCGCAACTTCGCCATCGACCCTTCCGGCACCTGGCTCCTGGCCGCCAATCAAGACACCAGCACCATCGTCACCTTCCAGATCAATCAGCAAACCGGCCGCCTCCACCCCACCGGCCACATAACCCAAATCCCCAACCCCGTCTGCATCAAGCTGCTGCCGATACCGTCCTAGCCGCCGTCGGGCGCACCGCCGCTGACCTGAGTACTCGTCCCACCCGCCCCCCAACGGCGGGCGCGCCAACCCATCGCTACGCATCAGCCTGTCGAATGTCGTCCCGGATCTGGTGGCGCAAGGATCACACCCGGCATCCCACTTACGGAATGATCGCGGGGGCGAGCGGCGCGACGAATTCCATCACCAGTCTGCTGAGACCCAGTCCAAGGTTGAACTCGAACCCCTGCGCGGCCGGAATCCCGTACCCGTACGCGGTAAGCCATGGCCCGGCCACGGCCATGCCGTAGTCCCAGCCAGACGGATAGGGCTGAACGATAATGACCATCAGCTTGGACACTAGGATTATCGCCACCGTGACCAGTCCCAACAGCCCCGCACTGGCGGCAGCCGCGGCAGCGACAGTGCCAAGCGTTCGTCCGCTGCTCAGTTGCAGCGTCTCGCGCACCGCCAGAAAGGTTCCCACCAGAACCCAGCCCGACAGCAGCGTCCGCACCGTGCCCGCCAGCAGCATCACGTTCGCTGTCCGTGACCCGATCCTCAGGGGCTCAGGGTCCGCCGGTAAGACCCAGTGGAGCATGAGCAACAGCGGGACCAGGACGCCCAACGCTCCCGGCGCCTGCGCGAACGCGATAGCGCGGGCCGTTTGGCCGAGATCCCGCGCCTCGGAGTCGCTCGTCGCCAGCCGCTTACCGGCCATCCGGAGCACACCCGCCCAGAGCGGCCAGGCCAACAGATGCACAATCGCCACGAAAACCGCGTAGAACACGAACCGCAGCAGGTCCCCCTCGAACGTCGTGTGCCGTCCAGTCCCCCAGGCCAGTGGCAGCGTCGAGACCGCGCCCAGGGCGGCGCCGGTTCCCAGCGCCGCGAGCGCCACCACAGCCGCGGCCTGACGAGTGCTGGCGCCGGGGGCCGCGACTTCGCAACAGAGCGTCGCGTCCAGCCGCAAGGCGCGGAGCATCCGGCTGATCAGACCGTGGCCCATCGCCGCCGCTCCTTGCTACGTGATGAACTCGATCACGGCACGAAGGACGAGGCTCATCACCCTGTCGATGAGGCCGAGTCCTAGGTTGAAGTCAAACACCCCATAGGCGAAGGTCGCGACGACTTGGCCAAGCGTGTGCTCAGGCCAGAGGGCCCATACGGTGACGAGTACGATTGGCGGTCCTAGCAGAACTGCACTAGCCGCGCCTACGCCGATTATCGCCCCGAGAGTTCGACCGTTGCTGAGCCCCAACGTCTCCCGAACGGCGAGAAAGGTCCCTACGAGCACCCACACCGAGATCAGCGTCCGAACCGTGCCCCAGACCGGCGCTGAAATCCAAAAGAGGACGAGGCTTGTCGCGAAGAAGACGCCCGGCGCCTGTGCGAACGCGACAGCGCGAGCGACCTGCCGGAATCCCGATGCCTCGCCATCGGGTGCTCGAAGTCGTGCGCCAACCAGCCAGAGCCCTGCTGCCCAGACCGGCCAGGCGGCCATATGCGTAATGGCGATAAGCCCGGCGCCACTGAGCCCCACCCAAACGCCCTCGGCGCCGGCGGCTAAAGCCGTCAGCAGAACCACTAGCGCTGCCTGCCGGGTATTGCCGTCAGGCGCCGACACCTCGCGGTAAAGGCTCGCGTCCAGCCGCAGGGCCCGCAGCATCCGGCTGATGAAGCCGTTTCCCATGGCAGCCGGCCTCGCTCCAGCGCCGCCTCCAGCCGTCAGTCTGTCATGAAAGAGCGTGCGCGGCCATCCTGCCGTGAGTAGCGCTCATTCATGGCGCGCGGCTCATGCTTACGCGGCTCCGTGCCGAGAGTCGACTCGACGGTCGCTGCGGTTCCGTCCCGAAGTCATCCTCAATCGATCGGGCGGCGGGGCCCGTTCTATCTTTTGAAGCCTTTGCGATACCCTCCGTCATTCTTTCGACGGCGAGAACCCAGGCGCCGCTGACACGCTGCACGCGCCCGGATAGGCGCCAAACCTGATAATCCGAAACGACTCACACAAAGGTCTCCAATGGACGAAGTGAAGATCTGGGCGCTCGATGGTGACTCGAACGTCACACCCCTGGCGTCGAAGGACCAGACGGATACCGAGTCATTGCTGGAAGAGACGCTCGTCAGGAATCCCGATCTGCTGATTCCGGGATTGAGGCTCTTAGGCCGGCAAACGCCAACGGACGGTGGGCCGCTGGATCTGCTCGGGGTGGATGAGGACGGCCGGCTGGTCGTGTTCGAGTTGAAGCGCGGGACGCTGTCGCGCGACGCCGTGGCGCAGATCATCGACTACGCCTCCGACTTGGACGCCAGAAACGACGCTGCTTTGGCCGAACACATCGCCGCCAACTCCGGCGTGGGCGGCATTGAGCCCATAGACGACTTCGAGGAGTGGTACGGCGAGAACACCGAGGGCCAGAGCCTCGACTCCCTCAGGCCGCTGCGCCTGTTCCTGATCGGCCTGGGGGCCGACGAACGAACGGAGCGGATGGTGAGGTTTCTCGCCGAGAACACCGGCATGGACATCTCGTTGCTGACATTCCACGGCTTTGCCTACGACGGCAAGACGCTGCTTGCCAGGCAGGTGGAAGTAGAAGCAGCTGCAGATTCCGGTCAGCGCGGTCCGAGGCGATACCTCAGCACGGAGGAGAAGAGAGATCTGCTGAAGAGAAATCTCGAGGCCTCCGGCATGTCTGAGACCTTCAGTGCCGTGGGGGACATGTTCGCGGCGAATTGGCCCCGGTTCAGCACGAATCCGGGAGTCTGGGGACTGAGCATTACGTTCCAGAGAAAGACATATGCACGCATCTACTTAGGTGAGAGAAATGAGAGAAACGTGTACATAGTCTTCTTCCCACGCGCCAAAGAACTCTGCCGAGACGAGTTCAGGCAGCCGCTAGAGGAAATTGGACACTCGACTTGGCCGAAGAATCGAGAGCCATTGGATGACCCCGCCACCGAGATCCATTTCAAGCTCACTGCCGAAGCGTGGGAGCAACACAAGGAGCATCTGTCCGCGCTGACGACGGCGGTGTACGAAGCCTGGGAGAACAGCAGCCAATAGCAAGCTGCGGCCGCCGCGGCTGACCTCGAAGGTTAGGTCGCTTCGCCGAGCCTCCGCGCCTGCTCAACGATGTTGACGCCAACCGTTTCGCTCCAGGCGTCGATCAGGCGGGCGAAGAGTTCACCGGGGTGGCCGTCGCCAACTTCGGTGCCGTTGACGCGGGTGACCGGCAGCAGGCAGTAGGGGGTGCTGCTGAGGAAGGCCTCCTCGGCGTTGAAGACGTCGTAGAGGGTCAGGTCGGCCTCGCGGACCTCCACGCCCAGGTCCAGGCTCAGCTCGCGGACGGTGGCGAGGCTCACGCCGGCCAGGCCGGTGCCGGTGCGCGGGGTCAGGATGGCGCCGTCGGACACCAGCATGAAGTTCGCGCCGGTGCCCTCGGCGATACGCCCTTCGTCGTCCAGCAGCAGCGTGTAGGCGCCGGGCGCCAGAGCGTTGACTTCCTGCTCGGCCAGCGCCAGGAACATGCGACTGCGCGTCTTCATGCGCGGGTCCTGGGTGGCGATATTGACCTGGCGAATCGAGGGCGTCACGCAGTGCGCGCCCTCCTGGTAGTAGCGGTACCAGTACTTGAAGCCCAACTCGTGCGTCCACACCAGCACCGAGGGCCCCGCGTCGCCGCGGCCGACACCGGGGAACTGCGGGTGCGTACCGCGGGTGATGTTGTGGAAGATCCAGGTGTCGCTGCCCTCCGGCAGGTCCGGGCGGTTGCGCTCGACGACCTCCAGCGTGACCTCGGTCAACTCCTCGGGCGTCAGCCCCGGGTCCAGGCGGCAGTAGTGCAGCGAGCGGTAGAGCCGGTCGATGTGCTCCTTCAGCTTGAAAGGCTGCCCGCCGAACGTGCGCGTGGCCTCGTAGACGATCTCGCCGTAGATGATGGCCAGGTCGTTCGGCCAGTAGCGGGCCTGCTCCAGCGGGACGATCTCACCGTTCGAATAGGCCCAGGTGCTCGCGCTCATATCGAGGAATCCCTACCGGCGACTCGCGCGAGGGAGCCTAGCACCGGTTGAATCTGGCCCAATGTTTCACGCGAAACATTGGGCGAACCGCGCTTACGGCAAGGCTTTGCGCAGGCGCCAGAAGACGGCGTTGACGGTTGCGTTGACGGTGCGCGCGTAAAAGGCGTACGGCCCGGCCCCGTAGATCACGCCGACATCAACGCCCCGCGCCCGCAGGTCGGCCAGCGCGCGCTTGAGCAGCACCGTCCCCACGCCCACCTTCCGGACCTCCGGCGACACCCCCATCGGCCCCAGCCGCTCGGGCGCGGCCACGTCGGTCACCGCAAAGCCGCAGAACTCACCGTCCTTCTCGGCCATCCACAAGGTCGGCGGGTCGAGCTTCAGGCCCGAGGTCGCCAGGTAGGCCCAGCGCCGTCCGACGGGGTCCGTGGCCAGGGCGCTGGGGTACTCGAACTCGCGCGCCACATAATCCCAGGCTTGCTGGTAGTCGTCCATCGTCAGCCGACGCACCCGCAGGCCGTGGTCGCGCGCCAGTTCCGCTTCCTTCTCCGCGGTGTCCAGCGGCGTCTTGCGCAGGTCCACGTCCATGTCCATGCCGTCGCCAGCACGTTCGTAGCCCCGCGCCTCCAGGAAGCACAGCGCCTCGGTGTAGCGCAGGTCCAGGCCCTGCATGAAGCGGTTGTTGCCGGCGATGATCGCCACGGACTCGCCGGCGCCCTGACCGGCCAGCCGGTCTTCGATGTGGTCGAACAGCCGGGTCGCGATGCCCTGGCGACGCATCTCGCTCGCGACGGCGAACAGCTTGACCCCGCCAGCCGTCTGCAACTCCTCGCTCGGCGGCGCTCCGCAGGCCATGGCCACCAGGCGCTCGCCCTGCCAGACCGTCGGATTCAGGTCGGGATCGAAGTCCGGATCGTCCAGGATGCGGTCCTGGAGGATGTCCTCCGAGAAGGGCAGGTACGCAATCTCGCACCGGCACAGCGCCGCCGCGGCGGGCAGGTGCCGGGCTTCCAGCGGGCGCGTCTCCAGGTTGGTCACAGCGCCTCCATCCAGCGGCTCATCGTCTTGAATTCGCGCTCGGCCAGGGTACGCCCTGCGGGCACGCCGGGTCCGACTTCCGTCTCCACGATCAGGTGTCCGCTATAGCCGCGGCGCTTCAGTTCGGCCAGGATCGACGGCCAGGGCACATGGCCTTCGCCCAGCGCCCGCTTGGCAAACCAGCCGGGACCCAGCCGGCGTCGCGGCGGTTCCATGCGCTCGATCCAGCTGCCGATGTGATCGAGATAGAGGCGAAACGGATAGGCGCCCGCCTCGGTTGGGCCGACGATGGAGTGATCCTTGACGTGCACGTGCAGCAGCCGGTCCCACACCGCACCGACGCAGCGAGGCCCGAACGGCGTGGGCGTCTGCATCAGGTTGGCCGGATCGAGAATCAGGCCAACGGCCGGGTGATCGATCTCGTCCAGCAGCCGGTTGGCGCCGGCCGCCGATTCGGCCAACGAACCGTGGTGCATCTCGATGGCCACCATCACATCCAGATCAGCCGCCGCCTCGGCGCACCACCGCAGATGCCGCGCCGCCCGCGCCCACTGCTCGGGCTCGGCTTCCGGAGCCGCCACCCAGCCCGGCCACATCCGCACGCTGCGAGCCCCCAGCACGGCGGCCCACCTCAGAAACCGATGCGCCGCTTGGCGGGCCTCCAGGGCCTCCCCCTCGTCCAGCAGCGCGAAGTTGCCGGCGTGGGAGGCGATGTTGGCGATCTCCAGCCCCTCGAAGAGTTCCCTCAGGAGATCGAGGCGCGCGGCATCCGCATCGGGCGGCAGCTGGTGGCGCGTGCCGCGAAGCTCGACGCTGGCGAAACCGATCTCCCGCGCCGCGACGGCGAACTCGGCGGCCGAGGCGTGGTCAAACAGCAGCCCAGACAGCGCTACCTGCATTCAGCCACTCTCCGTCCCGGCATCCAGGAACCACTCGCACCGTACGTCATCGCGGGTTGGCTGTCGTCGAACCCGCAGCGGGCATACGATTGGGAACCATGATGATCCACGCGCGCAAGTCAACGTGCACCGACGACATCTGAGACGCCGAACTGTGCTGGTCGCGGGCTTGGCCCTCGGCGCCGCCGCGTTGCCCGGCTGTGCCGACCCGCCAGCCTTGCCGCCGCTGCCGTTCGCCGACGCCGATCGCGGCAACGTGACCTACCGCACCGCCGACGGCATCCAGGTCGTCGCCACCTTCACGCCGCCCGAAACCGCGCCGCCCTGGCCGGCCGTCGTGCTGATGCATCAATACCAGGGCACGCGCGCCCAGTGGGACGACCTGACGCCCGACCTGCTGACCGCCGGACTGGCGGTTCTGGCGCCCGACGCCCGCGCCCACGGCGAGAGCCTGCGGCGCGTGCGAGACGACGGCGGATACGACTTCGAAACCGACCGGGCCAACACCCTGGACGGCTGGCCGACTGATGTGGCCGCCGCCGTCGCCTGGCTCACGGCCCGCGGCGAAATCGATTCGAACCGCATCGGCGTCGGCGGCGCCAGCGTGGGCGCCAACACGGCCTGGATTGCGTCTTTTGTGGTGCCCGCCGTTCGACGGGCCGTGGCCGTCAGCGGACGCTTCGAACCCGGCCGCCTCCTGATGGGCGAAGACATCCCCAACTTCCAGCCCCGCGGCGTGCTCTTCCAGTCAGACCGCGAGGAAGCCCTGCAATCGCAGGCCCTCTTCAGCCGCACCGCCGAGCCGCGCAAGGTATCCGTCTACGACACCCCGGGCCACGGCATCCAACTCCTCAAGCACCCCGCCCCCCGCCGCGACTTCGTCACCTGGTTGGCCGAGGGTCTCTAGGCGGTCGCACCACGACGCACGGCGACATCAGCGCGTCGATAAGAACTTCGCCGGTTCGTCTAGCTTGCCGCTACCCGCAGTCGCTGTAGCCGCAGGACACGCATTTCATGCAGCCCTCGGCGTAGTGGAGCTGGCTGCCGCCGCAGGACGGGCAGGCGCCCACGAAGCCCTGGTCGCGCGCCGCGCCCTCCACATAGGTCTCAGCCGCCGGCGCCGAACCGCTGCCGAACGTCGGCGCGGACTGACGGGTCGCCGATGCGGTCTTGACCGCGGTCTGCTCGGCCGGGGGCGTGTAGGTGCCCTCGCCCTGCAGGTCCACCATGGGGACAAAGTCGCCGTTTTCGACGTCGATCCGCTTGGCCATCGCCTGCGCGATCCCATCGCCGCAGGAAAGCACCCGCTCGGGGCCGAACCCGGCGGGCCGGTGGCAGGTGATTCCGCGCAGGGTCTTATGCACCTCGTCAACCGGCACGCCTGAGCGCAGCGCCAGCGACGCGAGCCGGCCGATGGCCTCGGTTTGCGCCGCAGCGCAGCCGCCGGCCTTGCCCAGCGTCGCGAAGGTCTCGAACGGCAGCCCGCGTTCGTCGTCATTGATCGTGACGAATAGCGGTCCGCAGCCCGTGCGGATACGGGTCGTGGTGCCGTGAATCTGGTCGGGCCGTTCACGTTCGACGGCCGCGACGATCGGCAGCGGCGTGCGGTCGGCGTGGTCGTCCGAGGCCCCGTTGGCTGTCGGCGTTGGCGTCAACTCGGGCGCATGGCCGTTGCCGTGACCGTTGACCGAGGCGGCCACTGGTACGGGGGCCTCTTCGACAGGCGCCGGAGCCTCGGCGGCCTGCGGCTCGTCGGTTTCGTCGCGGCGCGTCTTGTCGCCGGAGTCGCTGGTGGTCAGCACCTGGAAGTCGCGGCTGCCGTCGCGGTAGACCGTGACGCCCTTGCAACCCAGTTCGTAGGCCCGCCAGTAGCCGCGCTCCACGTCTTCGCGGGTGGCCTCGTGCGGGAAGTTGATGGTCTTGGACACCGCGTTCTCGGTGTGCGCCTGGAAGGCGCTCTGGATGCGGATGTGCCATTCGGGCGACACGTCATGGGCGGTCACGAAGATGCGGCGGGCCGACTCGGGCACGCCCTCCAGCACCTGCAGCGCCTCGGCCGGCGTCTCGCCGGTGATCCGCAGGCTGCCGTGGTTGGCCTCGATCGCGTCCACCAGTTCTTCGCTGAAGAATCCGCGGCGGCGCGCGTAGGTCTCGAAGATCGGGTTCACGTAGCGCAGCGTGGTGGCGGCGTTGTCGTCGCTGTCGCGCATCACGTTCTTCCAGAAGATCAGCGCAAAGAGCGGTTCGATGCCGCTGGAGGCGTCGGCAATCATGCTGATCGTGCCGGTCGGCGCGATGGTGGTGACGGTGGCGTTGCGCCGCTCGCCGTGGCCCTTGCGGTCCCAGGCCGAGTTGGCGAAGTTGGGGAAGGCGCCGCGCGCGGCGGCCAATTCCTCGGAGGCGCGCCGGCCTTCGTCGTTGATGAACTGCATCACGTCGCTGGCCAGCGCTTCGGCTTCCGGGCTGTCATAGGGAAGGCCCAGGTGGAACAGCACGTCGGCCCAACCCATGACGCCAAGGCCGACACGCCGGTTGCCGTGCTTGACGATGTCGTCAATTTCCTTGAGCGGGAAGTTTGAGGCTTCGACCATGTCGTCCAGGAACCGGACGGACAGGTGCACGTCCCGCCGCAGCGCCTTCCAGTCGATCCGCGTGCGGTCGTCGGTGAGGTGCCAGTTGAGATTCAGGCTGCCGAGCACACAGGCCTCGTAGGGCAGCAGCGGCTGCTCGCCGCAGGGATTCGTGGTGTCCTGCAGCGCCACGTCCGGCGTCGGGTTGGTGCGCTCCAGGCGGTCCAGGAAGATCATGCCCGGTTCGCCGTTGAGCCAGGCGCCGTCGACCAGGCGGTCCCAGACGTCGCGGGCGCGCAGCCGCTTCGTCACTTCTTCGGTGCGCGGGTTGACCAGGTCGTAGTCGGTGTCGTCGCGCACCGCCTGCATGAACGCGTCGGTAATGCCGACGGAGATGTTGAAGTTGGCGATCCGGCCGTCCTCGGTCTTGCACTCAATGAAGTCGAGGATGTCTGGATGATCGACGTTGAGGATGCCCATGTTGGCGCCGCGGCGGGTGCCGCCCTGCTTAATCTCGCCGCAGGAGTAGTCGATCATCGACATGAAGCTGATCGGGCCGCTGGCCACGCCGCCGGAGCTGCGCACGAAGTCGCCGCGCGGGCGGATGCGCGAGAAGTTGAATCCGGTGCCGCCGCCGCTCTGGTGAATGATGGCCGCGTGCATGTCGGTGGTCTTGATGCTGAGCAGGTCGTCGTCGATGGGCAGCACGAAGCAGGCCGCCATCTGCGCGTAGCCCTGCGGCTTGCCCGCGTTCATCAGGCAGGGGCTGTTGGGCACGAAGCGCAGCCCGCGCAACAGGTCGTACATCGAGTCAACGATCTCGGCGTGGCCTTCGGCGTCCACCCAGCCGCGTTCGCGCTCCACGTCCACGACGCCGCGCACGACGCGGTCAAAGAACTCGTCGGTGTCTTCGACGGGGTGGTCGACGCGATCCTTCAGGAAGTAGCGCTTGCGTAGCACGGCCAGCGCGTTATCCGAGAGATCCGGATACGTTGTGCCGTGCCTATGCATAACGCGTCTTGGACGGCACCGAGAAGCGATAACTCGGCCGCCATCCCCCCCACGTGGCGGACGGGATCTCGACCAGGGATCCGTCCTCAGTATTACCACGTTCGAGTTCGGTACGAATCTGCCCCAATCCCTCGCGTACCAGCGCTTCGTGCGCGCCCCAGGTACCGGCGGAGTCCTGCGGGAAGGCCACTCCCATCGAAAACTCCGTTTCCGCGTGACGCAGGCCGAAGAGAACCAGGTCATACGCTCCGGTCGACGGAATGACCTGGGCGAAATCTATGGCGAACTGGCGGCCGTCGCGTGTGCGGTGCAACTCGCCGAGCAATCTGATCACCGCCACTCCCCCATTCTTGTTCGCCCCACCCTACCGCCGCCGAGAGCAAAGACGGGATGATCAGCGGCGAAGACGACCGATGGGCCTACATACTACATGTAGGTGAAGAAGAATGGTGACATCCCCTATCTGGCATGTCAATCGCTGGTTTTCAACGATTTGGACAACTCGTTCGTCTGTCGTTCGGTCACTTCGCGGATCGTCGACCGCTGCGGAATCGGCAGCGGCTCTTCGAGTAACGCGCCGGTCTTCAGGGTCTCCGAAGAGAACTCGATCCCCCGGGCAACGCGGGTTACACAAGCAGTCCACAGCGCATCCACAGGTCGTACACGCGCCGCTGGAGCGGCGGCTCAGCCGGCGGCCGTCTGCAGTTCGGCGATGCGACTGTCGCGTCCGACGACGATCAGCATGTCGCCCGCGATCACGCGCTCGGACAGGCCGGGGGTGACGATCAGCTCGTTACCGCGCTTGATTACCAGCACGTTCACGCCGTAACGCGCGGCCAGGTTCAAATTGGCCAGCGACTGCCCCGCAAACGGCGTGCCATCGATTTCGGTGATGCCGAGATGCGGCAGCAGTTCCAGGTAGTCCAGCATCCCCGGCGTGGACACGCTCTGGGCCAGGCGCAACGCCATGTCGCGCTCGGGAAAGACCACGCGGTCCGCGCCCACGCGTTCCAGGATCAACCGGTGCACCTCGCTGGAAGCCTTGGCAAACACGCGCGGCACCCGCAGGTTCTTCAGGTGCGTCGTGATCAGGACGCTGGCCTCTACTTCGGCCATGGCCACCACGGCCAGGTCCACGTCGTTTGCCCCAACCTCGCGCAGCACGGCCTCGTTGGTGGCGTCGCCCACCACCGCCTGATCCACCACGTCGGTGGCCATCTGCACGGCCTGCTCCGATGTGTCGAGCACAATGACTTCATGTCCGGATTCCGCCAGGGTGCGGGCCAGGCTGCTTCCGAACCGGCCGAGACCGGTCACCAGGATCTGCATGGGTGGGGTCGGCGGCTAACCGACCTTGATGGCCTCCTCCGGGTACCGGACCGCCGGCTGATGCTCGCGCGTGACGAGCGCCTGGGCAAGGGTCAAAGCCCCGAGACGGCCCACGAACATGGTTCCAATAAGCACAAGTTTAGAGGCCACGGTCAGATCGGCCGTAATGCCCGTCGAATAGCCGACGACGGCGAAAGCGCTCACGGCCTCGAACAGCAGGTTCGACAGCACTGTTTCGGAGCCGCGCTCGGCGATAGACATGAGCACCGTGGCCAGGAGCACGGCAACCCCGGACAGCCCTACCACCGCTAGCGCGCGCATGACCGAGTGCTGGGCGATGCGTCGGCCAAAGGCCTCCGGGAAGCGGCGACCGCGAATGTGCGACACCATCGCGATGAAGAGCACGCTGAAGGTGTTGACGGTGATCCCTCCGGTGACTGCGGCCGACGCCCCGCCAATGAACATCAGCACGATCAGGACGATCAGCGTGTCGGTATGCAGGCGACCCATATCGATCGTCGAAAAGCCCGTGGTGCGCCAGACGGCGTGATTGAGCGCGGCGTTCGAGCGCAGCCCAAAGTCGTCCGCCGGCACCGCGCCGCCAAAGTCCGGTGAAAGCACCATTAGCAGCACAAACCCCGCAATCAGGAGTGCCGGCATAGCCGTCAGCACGATTCGGGACTCCAGCCCCAGGCGCCGCCAGAGCCGCCGACGGATCACGTCGAATATCACCATGAACCCGATGGCGCCAATGAGCGCCAGTGCCGCCAGGATGCCCAACGTCGTCGGATCATCGACCAGCCGCGCGAAGCTGGCGGAACCCGGCTCGATGTCGAACCCAGCGTTGGTAAAGGCGGAAACGGCGTGAAAGATCGACCACCAGTGCGGGTTTTCCACCGCCGAATCGCCGCGGACCCGCAGAAACAGCAGCACCGCGCCCACGCCTTGCAGGAACAGCGTGAAGATGGCGATGCGCCAGAACAGCCCCTTCAGGCCGCCGGGCTCCCCACGCCCGATGTGCTGGCCGAACATCAGGCGTTCGCGGGTTGACGTGCGCCGGCCGGCCAGCGAGAAGATCACGATAGCGCCCACGATGAAGCCCAAAGCTCCGGCCTGGATGAGCGCCAGGATCACGATCTGGCCGAACAGGGACCAGTGGTCGTGGGTCGAGACGACGGTCAGCCCGGTGACGCAGACGGCCGAGGTTGCCGTGAACAGGGCAACCAGGAGATCCGGCTCCTGGCCATCGGCCAGCGAGAGCGGCAGCGCCAGCAGGACGGTGCCCAGAAATATCAGGCTGGCGAAGGCGGTGATGAGGATGAGGCCGGGCCGGAAGGGACCGCGGCGCGCCAGGGTCGTGTCCACCTGGAGGTTCGCGGATACTCGCCGCGGCACCCGCACCACGCGGTCGCCGGCGCCAAGCGGGCGTGGGGCGCCGTGGTTCCGGCGTGGTCCTGCGGGCATCAGGCGTATCCAGCCCGCGCCCACTCACCGGCCGCGCCAGCCGGTATGGACACCAGTTGCGTCAACCTGCACCGCATCACAGCCGGGCAGTGTAGACCCGCGTTGACGCTCGGGCGGGGCCGCGCCTAGGCTTCGGCGGTTGGCTGCCGGTCCCGAGTACGAATGTCTGAGCAATCTCCCGTGCGAGTTGCGTTCATTGGCGTGGGCGGCATCGCCTCCATGCACCTGGCCAATCTGCTGCGTATGCCGGAAGCCGACGTGGTGGCCCTGGCGGACATCGATCTGGCGCGTATCCCGGACACGCTGCGGCTAGCCACCGCCAGGATGTCCCCGCCGATCGAGCCACCGGTCATCGAGGCCTTTGACGACGCCGGCCGCATGCTGGCCGCGGCCTCGCCCGACTGCGTATTCATCACGCTGCCGCCGTTCGCTCATGGCGAGGTGGAGTACCAGTGCATCGAGGCCGGGGTTCCCATGCTCGTCCAAAAGCCGGTGGGGCTGGACATGCCGACCGTGCGCGGGATCGAGCGGGCCATCGCCGAGCGCGGCCTGATCACCGCGGTGGGCTACCAGACGCGCTACAGCGAGGCGGCCGACACGGCCCGCGAGCTGCTGGCGGACCGAACGGTGGGCATGGCCATCGGGACCTACCTGGGCGGCATGCCCCGCACACTCTGGTGGCGCATCCAGGAGCAATCCGGCGGCCAGGTGGTAGAACAGGCAACGCACGTTGTCGACTTGCAACGCTACCTCGTCGGCGAAATCGAGAGCGTCCACGCCGCGGCTGCGACCCGGCTGATGACCTACGCGCCGAGCCTGAATATCAACGACGTGTCCGCGGCTACCTTTCAGTTCGAGAACGGTGCCGTCGGGACGCTGCTCAACACCTGCGGCCTCAATGGCGTTCCGGGTGAGTCCTGGGACCACGGCGTCACGATCGTGGCGCGCGACCTGTCGATGTGGGTATGGCACGAAGGGGGACGCATCGCGCAGCCCGGCGAGGTCCGGGAACTCACCAACAGCACCGACTGCAAGTACCTGTTGGACCAGGCGTTCGTGCGGGCGGTCCAGTCGGGCGACGCGTCGAACATCCGATCCACCTACGCCGACGCCGTGCGGTCGCTGCGAGTCACCCTGGCCATCGAGGAGTCCGCGCGCACGGGGGCGCCGGTGCGACCCGCCGACCTGGGCTAACGGACGCCGTCGCTCGAACCTACTCCGGTGGTCGCCTACTCGTAGGCGAAGTTGGCGCGTACCGTGGCCCGGATACGCAATTCGCCGGCTTCCACCGGGACCGCGGCCGCGGCAGGCGCGGCTGCCATCGGGCGCGCCATGGCGAACTCGCTGCGCGCCACCGGCACGTAGATGCTGTCTTCGTGCAGCGAGATCACGCCGCGCACGCTGCCGCGCAGGGCGTCGGCCACCGCGCGCGCCTTGGCGGCGGCGTCCAGCGTGGCCAGGCGCAGCGCCTCGGCCTTGGCCGGGCCGTCGTCTTGCAGGGTGAAGCTGATCGAGCGAACCGTATTGGCGCCAGCGCCTAGGGCCGCGTCCAGCACCTGCGAGGTCAACTCAATTCGGTCGATGGTGACGGTGACCGTATTCGCTGAGCGGTAACCCACCGGGTCGGCCGACACGGTGCGTGCGTCAGGGGCAGCCGGCGGAAACACCGGCGACAGGCTCAGCCCCGTCGTCTGGATCAGGACTTCGTTCTCGTCCGAGCTGACGCCGCGAATGGCTTCGATCAGCTTCTCGGCCGTCGAGTTGGCCTCGTCGGCCGCCTGGGCGGCGGTATCGGCCGAGGCTTCGACGCCCAGCGTGACGATCGCGCGGTCCGGCGGAACCACGACCTCGCCCTCGCCGATGACGTGCAGGCCAAAGGGGCGTTCGCCCTGCGGGATCAGCGTGGCCGCGCCGCCCACGTCGACCGATGTCGGCTCCACAGAGACGTTTGGATCGCCGGCCTGGAACTGGCGCAGGGCCAGGAAGCCAATGACGATCAGGACCGCGACGATCGCAAAGATCGTCAGCAGCTGCGCCTGCCAGGGGGCGCGCCGGTACAAAGCAAACATGCGTCAATCCTAGCCCGTTTGGCCTAAACCATTCGTGCGAAGAGCCGGCGGCTCATCACCGGGCCGCCGGCTCTTCGCAACGGTGGCTTCGGTTTAGCCGAAGCGGCGCTCGACCTCTTCCCAGTTCACGACGTTCCAGAACGCCGCGATGTAGTCCGGGCGGCGGTTCTGGTAGTTCAGGTAGTAGGCGTGTTCCCACACGTCCAGCCCCAGGATCGGGATGCCGCTGCCGTCCATGAGCGGGCTGTCCTGGTTAGGTGTGCTGGTAACGGCCAGCGAGCCGTCGGCCTGCTTGATCAGCCAGGCCCAGCCGGAACCGAAGCGGGTGGTGGCGGCTGCCGCGAATTCGGCCTGGAAAGCCTCCAGGCTGCCGAAGGCGGCATCCACGGCCTCGGCCAGCGCGCCGTGCGGGTGCGGATGGCTGTCGCCGCCGATCACGGTCCAGAACAGCGAGTGGTTGGCGTGGCCGCCGCCGTTGTTCTGCACGGCCGTGCGGATGCCTTCGGGCACGGCGTCCAGGTTGCTGATCAGGTCTTCGATGCTCTGGGCGGCCAGATCATCGTGACCCTCCAGCGCGGCGTTGAGGTTCATCACGTAGGTCGCGTGGTGGCGGTCGTGATGAATCTCCATCGTGCGGGCGTCGATGGTGGGTTCCAGCGCGTCGAAGGCGTAGGGAAGGTCGGGTACTTCGTAGGCCATGCCGCAGGTCCTTTGCTAGCGTCGGCGCCGCCGACGATCCGGCGGGTCGAGGGCTTGGCTCAATCCTAGCCCGTTGCAGGACCCGGCTAAAGCGGCCGACCGAACATAGGGGACGGAAAACGTCGCCGCCCGCCATATAATCGGTGGCGCCCGCGTTCGCGCGGGCGGTTGTTCTGTCTGTTCGGTTCGTTCGAGCACTCCAGGGGGAAGTGTCGGAACTGGTAGACGAGCGTGACTTAGGATCACGTGGAGATTTCTCCGTGAGAGTTCGAGTCTCTCCTTCCCCACCCGCCTTGCGATCGGCCGGTGGATTCCGCCCAGAGGATTGGTATGCCCGCGACCGCTGAGAAGCTTGAAGGCAGCCGCGTTCGGCTCGCGGTCGAAGTGCCGCCCGAGGACTTGCAGAAGGAATACGGACGGGCGATTCAACGCGTCGGACGCCGGATCAAGATTCCGGGCTTCCGCCCGGGCAAGGCGCCGCGCCGCCTGGTGGAGAACGCCGCCGGTGTGGGCACGGTGATGCAGGACCTGCTGGAAGCCGTGGTGCCCCGGGCCTACACCTCAGCCCTGGACGAGACGGGCGTGAACCCCATCGACCAGCCCGAACTGGATGTCCCGGAACTCCCGTCGCTCGACGCGCCCTTCCTGTTCTCGGCCGAGGTCGCCGTTGCGCCGACGGTCGAGCTGGGTGACATTGACGACGTGTCGATCGAGATATCGGTTGACGAAGTCACCGAGGACGAGATCGAGGCCGAAATCGAGCAACTGCGCACCACCCAGGCCTCCTGGGAGCCGGTGGAGCGTCCCGCCGTTGCCGAGGACATGGTGCAGACCCGTATCCGGATCGTCGGCGACGGCATCGAGCCTGAAGACCCCCAGGCCTACAACGTTTTAGTGGGCAACAACGGTTTTCCCGTGGGCTTTGACGGTGCCGTCACCGGCGCGGCGGCCGGGGACCAGGTGTCGTACGACGCCCAGATCCCGCCAAACGACCCCAACGAGGCACTGCGCGGCCGAGATGTCACCTTCGAGATTCAGGTGGACGGCGTCAGCGAGCAGCAGTTGCCGGACCTGGACGACGAATTTGCGCGCAGCGTGGGACCCTTCGAAGACCTCGAAGGCATGCGCGAACGCATTTCCGGGGCGCTCGGCGAACGCAAGGCGCACGAAGCGCAACGCGAGTTGGAAGAGCAGGCGGTACAGGCCCTGGTCGAGCGCGCCACGTTCGAGATTGCGGACGTGCTGATCGATCGGGAGAGCGAGGGGGTGCTTCGCGAGCGTACCGACGCCCTGGTGCAGCGCGGGGTTCCGGTCGACACCTATCTCGCCATGCGCGAGCAGTCGCGCGACGAGTGGGAGGAAGAAGGGCGCACCGAGGCGCTCAGCCGCATTCACCGCGCCCTGGCCCTGGATGCCTACGCGGACGCGCACGAACTCACGGCGGAGGTTGACGAAATGCAGGCCGAAGTCGACCGCGTGGCCGAGTTCTACCCGCAGGAACGCCGGAACATCATCCGCACCAACCTCATGCGCGACGAAGCGCGCCAGCGGGTTGCCAGTAGCGTTCGTTCACGGAAGGCTATCCGGGCGCTCGTAGATGCAGTGACCGACGGCGCCGCCCCGCTGCACGACCACGACCACCACCATCCCGAGCCCCCGCCCGAACTGGCGGCCGCGGCAGAGCCGGAGGATGACCCCGAGTCCGCGCAGGCCTAGCGTCGCCGGACGGGAAAGGACTTTCGCATGGGCATTCTGGTCCCCTACGTAATCGAGCAGACGGACCGCGGCGAGCGCGGCATGGACATCTACTCGCGCCTGCTGCGCGACCGGATCATCTTTTTGGGCACGCCCATCGACGACGCGGTAGCGAACACGGTCATCGCCCAACTGTTGCTGCTGACCAGCGAGGACGCCGAAGCCGACATCTACATGTACATCAACTCGCCCGGCGGCAGCGTGAGTGCGGGGCTGGCCATCTTCGACACCATGCAATACGTGCCGAACGACGTGGCCACCACCTGCGTGGGCCTGGCCGCCAGCATGGGCAGCGTGATCCTGGCGGGCGGCGCTCGCGGCAAGCGTGCGGCGCTGCCGCACAGTACGGTGCTGCTGCACCAGCCCTCGCAGGGGTTCGAGGGCTTTGTGCAGGCGGCCGACCTGCAGATTCGAGCTCGCGAGATCGGTAAGGTCCGCGACCGAATCGAGCAGATCTTCGTGGACGCGACCGGGCAGCCGAAGGATCGCATCAATGCGGACTCGGACCGCGACTTCTATCTCACGGCCGAGGAGGCCAAGGACTACGGATTGATCGACCAGATCGTGACGCCGCGTTCGGCGACCTTGGGCCAGGACGGCCACGACTCGGACTAGGCGACATGCTCCGTCCTCGGTACCCTGCCAGCACCCTTGGCCCTCGGAGCCAACATGGCGCGTAGTCGCTCGAACCGCGCGAGTTACCGCTGCTCATTCTGCGGCAAGACGCAGGAACAGGTCCGTCGCCTGATCTCCGGCTCCGCCGGCGTCTACATCTGCAACGAGTGCGTAAATCTGTGTCGCGACATCATCGATGAGGAGCAGACACGCACCCCAAGTCCGCAGGCCTTCGCCGGCCAGATCCCCACGCCGGAGCGCCTCTTTGAGCTTCTCAGCGACTATGTGATCGGGCAGGACCGCGCCAAGAAGGTCGTCTCGGTCGCCGTCTACAACCACTACAAGCGCGTGGCGGCCGGCGCGTCCGACGATGACTTCGAGCTGCACAAGAGCAACATTCTGCTGCTGGGACCGACCGGCGTGGGCAAGAGCGAGATCGCCCGCACGTTGGCCCGCATTCTCAACGTACCGTTCTGCATTGCCGACGCCACGGCCCTCACCGAAGCCGGCTACGTGGGCGAGGACGTGGAGAACATCCTGCTGCGCCTGCTGCAGGCCGCCGACTTCAACGTCCCGCGCGCCCAGACCGGCATCATCTTCATCGACGAGATCGACAAGGTTTCCCGCAAGGCTGATAACCCCTCGATCACACGCGATGTGTCGGGCGAAGGCGTGCAGCAGGCGCTGCTGAAGATCATCGAGGGTGCGCAGGTCAACGTGCCGCCGCAGGGCGGACGCAAGCACCCGCACCAGGACTTCATCCAGATGGATACGCGCGACATCCTGTTCGTGTGCGGCGGCGCCTTCGAAGGGCTCGACCGGATCATTTCCCGGCGTATCGGCCAGGCCGCCGGCGTGGGATTCGGCAAGCGCGCCCACGGTGAGAAGGCCGAGAGCGTGATGCACGAAGTCGCTTCCGACGACCTGCTCAAGTACGGGCTGATCCCCGAGTTCGTCGGCCGCCTGCCGGTGGTCGCCGCGTTGGACGAACTGGACGTCGAGGCCCTCGTCCGCATCATCTGCGAACCCAAGAACGCGCTGCTGCGCCAGTTCCAGAAGCTGTTCGAAATGGACGGCGTCGAGCTGGAGATTACCGACGACGGCCTGGAAGCCATTGCCCGCCGCTCCCAGGAGACGAACACCGGCGCCCGCGGCCTGCGCACCACCCTCGAAGACCTGCTAATGGACACCATGTTCACGCTGCCGTCCAAGACCGGCGTCAAGAAAGTGGTCGTCACGCGCGAAACCGTCGACTCCAACAGCGCCCCCATCCTCGTCACCCAGCCCGGCCTCGCCGAAACCCAAACCCAACAGGCCGAAGAAACGGCCTGAGACCGGCGCTGGGCCTTAGGTCCAGTCCCACTCCGGCGGCTTGTGGAACGCGCCGCGGCGATCGGAAAGATCTCTCGGGAACTGGCACTCCGGTATCAGCGTGTGGTCGAGCAACGAGTAGGAAGTGGCAGACGCCTCCAATCGTCGGCTGCGTGTCCGGTGCGGGCTCACGACGTACACCGGGAGACTGAAGGTCTGGCGTACAAGCCGGATAGGCTCGACCAGATCGGTGTCGTTAGATAGCACATAGGCTGACTGAAAGTCTTGCTGCGCGGCGTCGAGCATCAGGTAGCTCGCCAGGTTGACGTCAGAGCCTTTCTCTTCCACCCGGTCCACAAGAATGCGCTCGAGAATCCCCGTGATCGGGTGGGCCAACGGCATCCAGCGCGGACGCTGAACGAACCGGCCCTTGTGAATCTCGGTCTCGGGGAGCGTGCGCAGCGCACGTTGATACAACTGCTGGCGCACGTTTTTCTTGCGGTCGCGCGACGTGGGCTTCACATCGGCTGTGAAGTACCGGATGCGCTGCAAGGCGTGTCCTGGTCCAATGACGCGCCGGCAAAGCTCTCGGAGATCGAGCCAGCGATAGGGCGTTTTCCGTAGCGCACCGTAATACAGGTTGAACCCATCAATGTAGACGTTGGTGCGCAGCATCGGAACGTTAAATTTCAGGGGCCACCCGGAGGTGGCCCCATCCCAGCCGTCAGAAACAGCTGGGGGAATTAGGCTCATTCTAGTGGACAAGCCGCCGTCTGCCAATCAGCAGGACATCCGATCTGCGCAGTGCCATGCCGTTAAAAACTTCAGGGGCCACCCGGAGGTGGCCCCATCCCAGCCGTCAGAAACAGCTCGGGGATCAACACCCGAAGTATACGAGCCCCGAATCAGGAAGGGCCTCGCCCGCTTGTCTGACTCTTAGGTGACCGCCCCGTAAACTCACGCCCTGATCGGCAGACCGGAGCCAGCCACATGCGCGCCGTCGTCCTCTCCTACAGTCATCACGGGTTTGGAATGGGCCGCACGGCCGTCCAGCTAGGGCACGACCTGGTTGGCGCCTTCGACCCGCTGGAGTCCGAACGCACGACCATGGCCGAGACCTTCGGCTGCCCGGTCTTCGACACGGCTGCCGAGTGCCTGGAGACCGTTAAGCCCGACGTAGCGCTGGTTTCCGGCCGTCACACGCTGGCCCCCGACTACCTGCAAGCCTGCGTGGACGCCGGCGTGCCCAGTCTGTTCGACAAGCCCTGGGCCGACTGCGCCGACCGCCTGCGACCGGCCGTCGACGCCGCCGAGGCCGCCGGCCTGTGGGGCGCGCTCACCCTGCCCACGCGTGAACTCAAAGTGTTTGACGTAATCGGCCAGTCGATTGCCGACGGCACGCTCGGCGACCTGGCGCACTTCCACAGCCGCTTGAGCACATCAACGCCTACGCGCTACGACAACATGCCCTCCGCCTGGCACAACGACCCGTCCATCTCGGGCGGCGGCTGCTGGGCGGTGGAGTGCCAGCACGGCATTGACCTCATGCTGGACGCCATGGGTGGACAGCCGGTGCAGGCCGTGGCGGGCGTGATCTCCAACGCCATGTTCCGGCGTCCGTTCGACGACTACGCCGCCGGCCTGTTTCGCGCCGCCGACGGCAGCACCGGCCTGGTGGAATGCAGCTATGCCTACCCCCTGGGTGTCCACTCCGGCGAGTACGTCATCCGCGCCGTGGGCACCAACGCCATCATCCTCGGTCAGTACTCGGCCGACTTGGTCGGCCAGGTCCAGGTGCACACCAGCCAGGGCGTCAAGGTCTACGCTGAAACGCCGCGGGCCGACATGATGGCCAGCATCATGGGCCGCTCCATCCAGGCCCTGGAAAACGGCGACCCGCCGCCCATCCCCCTGCGCCAGGCCGTCCGTGTCCTCGAACTCCAGGACGCCGTCTACGACCTCGCCCGCCAGTCCTCCGCCACCAACGGCCCCCACCTGATGGCGGCGCCAGCGCCCCGTCCCTAGGCCCCTCCAGGAGACGCCTGGGCGGCGTAAAGGCGTTGGTAAGGGCCGGCGGCTGCCATGAGTTGGTCGTGCGTTCCGGACTCGGCGACCCGGCCGCCTTCCAGCACGAAGATGCGGTCGGCGTTGCGCACGGTGGACAGGCGGTGGGCGATGACCAGCACCGTGCGGCTGTCGGAGTCGGCCAGCACGCCGTCGTAGACCTCGCGCTCGGTCACGGAATCCAGGGCGGAGGTCGCCTCGTCCAGGATCAGGACGTCCGGATCGGTCAGTAGCGCACGAGCGATCGCCAGGCGCTGGCGCTCGCCGCCGGAGAGGTGCGAGGCCCGCTCGCCAATCTCCGTGTCGTAACCCTCGGGCAGCGACTGGATGAAGTCGTGAATCCGCGCGATCCGGCACACCCGCTCGAGGTCGCGATCGTCGACGTCGGCGAGCCCGAACGTCAGGTTCTCTCGGATGCTCGCGCTGAAGAAGAAGGGATCCTGCGCCACCAGCGCCATCGACCGCCGAACCCTCTCACGGCTCAGCGACTGAATCGGACTACCGTCAAGTTCGATTTGACCCGCGTCAACTTCGAAGAACCTGGCGACCAACTCCGCCGCGGTTGACTTGCCCGAGCCGCTCTCGCCAACCAGCGCGGTGACCTGTCCAGCCTCCGCTTCGAGACTGAAGTCAGCCAGCGGCTGCACATCGGTCGAGCGGTGACGGAATGCGACGCCGTCAAACTCCACCGCGGGCGGACGCGCCAGGTCGCGATGTTCCGACTCGGTCTCATCCTCGGTCGGCAGGCTCAGCGTCTCGTTGAGCCGGCGCGACGCGGCGAAGATCGGCGCCAGTTCAAACCAATGGACGCTGGCCACCATGCTGATCTTGACCAGAGCCAGCAGCAGGCTGATCAGCGCGGTGATATCCCCCGTCGTCAGCCGCCCGTTGAGGTATTCGATGCTGCCCAGGCCGAACACCAGGATCGGCGCCGTCAACCAGGCGAGCGCGATGCCGACGTCGCCCGAGGTTCGGCCGGCCAGGAACTCGCGCAGATGGTCGCGGCTCAGCCGCTCCGCCAGGTCCGAGAACCGTCCCGTCTCGCGGTCCTCGGCCCGGCTCGCCTGCACCAGGCGGGACGCGCCCAGTCGCTCCTGCGCAAACGCCGCCAGGTCGGCCTGCGAGACCAGCCGGTCGTAGGCGGCCAGCCGGCGCAGGCCATAGCCGAACCGCCGGGTCAGCACGAAGTAGAGCGGCATGACCACGACGACGAGCCCCAGCAGGCGCCAGTTGATGATCGCGGCGGTGATGACCGTGGCCAACCCAAAGGCCAGGGCAAACATGCCGGCGCCGGCCCCCCAGCGGGCTTGCCAGGCCAGCTCGCTCGGATCGTCGATCACCCGTGCGGTTAGTTCACCGGAACGCATGCCGTCCAGCACATCCATCCGCACGCGCTGGACGTGCGCGAAGACCCGCTCCGTCAGCCGTGCGCTGGCTCGGAAGCCCAGGCGCTCCGCGCGCGCAACCAGCACCCAGCCGGTACCTACGGCCAGCGTGGGGCCGGCCGCGGTCAGAATGAGCGCCCCGAGCGCGTCGGGGAAGCCCGCGTACACGCCCTCGTTCACCAGCTCGCGCAGGGCCAGCGCGCCGACGACCGCGAACACGACGCTCAGCGTGGCGAGGAGTGCTGTGATAACAATCGTCGCGGGCGCGGGCGGTGCGGCGCCCACTGCCCGCCGCAGTTCGCGCCATCCGCCAGCTTCGGCCGAGTTCTTGCCGGCCACGCTAGGCCCCCGCCGCCGCAAACTGCGTGTCGTACATCGCGCGGAACAGCCCGTCTCGCCGACGAAGCTCGGCGACGGTTCCCTGGTCAACGATGCGGCCGCCGTCCAGCACCAGCACCCGATCGGCATTGATGATGGTCGCCAGCCGGTGGGCGATCGCGATAACGGTGCGACCTTGGCTGGCCCGGTCCAGCGCGGCCTGGATGCGCCGCTCGGTCAGGCTGTCCAGCGAGGACGTCGCTTCATCCAGGATCAGCAGCGGCGGGTCTTGCAGCAGCACCCGGGCGATCGCCAGGCGCTGACGTTGCCCGCCGCTGAGCCGGACGCCGCGGTCGCCGATCACGGTGTCGTAGCCGTTCGGCAGCGAGGCCGCGAAGTCGTGAAGCTCGGCGGCGCGCATGGCCTCGACCAGCGTCTGCTCGTCCGCCTCCGGCGCGGCAATCTGCAGGTTCTCGCGGATGCTCTCATTCAATAGAGCGGTGTCCTGCGGCACGATGCCGACCACGCGTCGGAGTTCGTGCGCGGGCAAGTCCGACACGTCCGTACCGCTCACGGCCACCACACCTGACTGCGGCGTGTAGTAGCGCATCAGCAGATCGGCCACCGTGGTCTTGCCGGATCCCGTGGGTCCGACCACGGCCAGGAACTCACCGGGCGCCACGTCGAAACTCACGTCGCGCAGCGGCGCCTCGCGGTCGTCGGTGTAGGCAAAAGACACGCTGCTGAAGACCACACCCGGAGCGCCTGACCGGATTGGCTGACCACCAGCCGGCGCATCCGGCGGGTCATCCAGCAGCGGCGCCACCCGCCGCCACGGCGCCAGAAGCCGGTGCAACATCGTGTAGAAGTCCAGCATGAACCCCAGCGCCGAGTAGAAGAGCATGGCCGTCAGCACAAAGGCCGCCAGCGTGCCAGGCGTGGTGCGGCCGCTGGCGGTTTCGGCGATACCCACGGCAAACACCAGCAGCAGGCCGATACCGCGCGCCGTCATCCACATGTTGTGCTGGTAGCTCGCCAGCGTCGTCACCCGGTACGAGCCTTCGGTCAGCAGCCGTTCGTTCAGTTCGCGCAGGCGCCCCCGGGCATGTTCCTGGGTCTGCGAGGCGCGGATGAATCGGCGGCCCGCGATGGCCTCCTGCGCGAACGAGCGAACCGCGCCGGAGAGCTGTCGCTCCGTTTGCAGCGCGGCCTGTTCACGCGGCGTGATGAAGCGCCGAATCACCAGCAGGACCGGCGCCAGCGCCAGCATCGCCGTCGCCATCCGCCAGTTCAGCAGGAAGGCCGCAATCAGCGGACCGGCGAGCTCGATCGTTCCAAGGAACCCCTTCATAACCAGGTGCTGAGCCCAGTGACTCGCCTGCTGCGTATCTCGAATGAGCCGGTCGGTCAGCTCCCCGCTGGTCTGCCGGTCGAAAAAGCGCCCATCGCGGCGAATCATCCGGGCAAAGATGTCGGTGCGCAGGTCCTGGTTCGTGCGCACCAGCCCGCGCTCGCGGCCAATCCGGTTCGCGATGACGGTGAAACGATGGAAACCGTGGGCGCAGCCGATGGCCAGCACCAGGACCACGACAAGCCCGATTTCCCGCGCCGGCAGCGCGTCGTCCAGCAGGGCGCGGACCAGGAACGGAACCGCCGTCTGCACGGCCACGCCGGCCGTCGAGATCGCCCACAGCAGCGCGTACATCCGCCAGCGCTTGATCATGTAGCCGGCGAGAAGGCGAGCCCCGGCCGGGATCCTGCGCGTCATCTCGCAAGCGCCGTTAACGCACAGGACTCCATGGTCAGTCCCCCATTACCAATTCGTAACCGACCCGTCGGGTCGGGTCAGGTGCGGGGCCTCCCAGTGGCTGACCGGGAGTTCCTTGACCACGTCCAGGTCGATCTCCACGCCCAGGCCCGGCGTGTCGGGCACGGGGTACCAGACGCCGTCCAGCTTGTGCTGCACCGGGAAAAGTTCATTGGAGTAAAGCCGTCCCAGGTCGGGTCCGCGGTCCTCCAGCCAGGCCCAGTTGGGCACCGCCGCGCCCATGTGCACGCTGGCCGCCGTACACACCGGCCCCAGCGGGTTGTGCGGCATCAGGTCGATGTAATGGACCTCGCACCAGCCCGCCACCTTCATGGCTTCCGTGAACCCGCCCACGTTGCAGATGTCCACGCGCGCAAAGTTGGTCAGCCCCTGCTCGATATAGGGCGCGAACTGCCACTTGCTCGAGAACTCCTCGCCGATCGCGAAAGGCACATCGGTCATGGTGCGCAGGGTCGCGTAGGCGCTGGGGCTCTCGTCGCGGATCGGCTCTTCCAGGAAGTCGATGGTTCCCGGCGGCATGCGCTGGCAGTAGGAGGCCGCTTCGGCCACGCTCAGCCGGTGGTGGTAGTCGGGTCCCAGCACCGGCCCTGGCCCCACGGCCTCGCGCAGGGCCGCGTGCCACTCGGCGGTGACCGCGACGGACTCGCGCGGCTCGAAACGGTTGCTGCCGTCGCTGATCCCGGGACCGTACATGGAGGTGCGGATGCACTCCCAGCCGTCCGCCACCAGGCCCTTCACTTCCGCAATCAGGTCGTCCAGGTCGCTGGAGCGCGTGGTGACGAAGCAGGGCACGAAGTCGCGCTGCTTGCCCCCCAGCAGTTGGTAGACCGGCACACCGAGGCTCTTGGCCACCAGGTCGTGCAGGGCGATGTCGATGGCCGACATCGCGGAGGTCAGCACCCGCCCGCCCTCGAAATACTGGCTGCGATAGACCTCCTGCCAGATACGCCCGATCCGTCTCGGGTCCTGGCCGATCAGGAAGTCCCGGAAGTGCGACACCGCGCCGCCCACCGCTAGGTCGCGCGTGCTCAGGCCGGCCTCGCCCCAGCCGTAGAAGCCGTTGTCCGACTCGATCCGCACGGTCTGCACGTTGCGAAAGCCCGGGTTGAACGCATGAAACTGGATGTCGGCGATTTTCATAACGGCGCCTGGCTCGAGAGCGAACGGCACGCCTCATGGTGCCAGCCGACGGAGCGGCTCGGCGCGGTGAATCGCTAGTCGGCGATTACGAAGTGCATCTCGCGCGGATTCTGAACGACGCGCGATGCGTCAAGGACCTCGAAGCGCACGATATCGCCCGCCGAGTCGAAGTCGACGATCACACCGGGTCGTACCTCGTCGCTCTCCTCAATAGCCGACTCGCGCAGGCTGATCACTACCGTGTCCGCCTCCGGGTCAAAGGTCACTCTCACGCCCGTTCCCTCCAGAGAGAGACCTTTGCATAACGCCCCTCGTCCTCCAAGGCACGACCGCCCCTACTCCCGCCCCGGGGGATAGCAACGGTGTTCGGTCTCAATCCAATTCAGGGGACGCCGTTCTTCACCCTCTCCAAGGGGAGAGGCAGAATCGGCCGTCTTCGGCCGAATTCGGTGAGGGGTCTTCCGGGCACCCGCCCTCGGGTTACGCACACGTCTCCCCGCTGGTCCGCGTGGCCGCTCTTTCTCCCTCTCCCCGTGGGAGAGGGTTGGGGTGAGGGTCTTCCGGGCACCTACCCCGGGTTACGCAAAGGTCTCTCGGGCGAGTCAAATGGCCGCGGAAAGTCCTCTTCATCGTGCCCACCACGCTCAAAAGTTCGTCACCGACCCGTCCGGTCGAACCGTATGCGGGGTTTCGGTCTGGCGGGAGGGAATCTCCTTGATGACGTCCAGGTCGATCTCCACGCCCAGGCCGGGGGTGTCGAGCACCGGATACCAGACCCCGTCCAGCTTCGGTTGGACGGGAAAGATCTCATCCGAGTACAGCCGGCCCAGGTCAATGGTCCGGTCTTCCAGCCAGGCCCAGTTGGGCACGGCCGCGCCCAGCTGCACGCTCGCGGCGGTGCAGACCGGCCCCAGCGGGTTATGCGGCATCAGGTCGATGTAGTGCGTCTCGCACCAGCCCGCCACCTTCATCGCCTCGGTGAAACCGCCCACATTGCAGATGTCCAGCCTGGCGAAGTTCGTCAGCCCCTGCTCAATATACGGCGCGAACTGCCACTTGCTGGAGAACTCCTCGCCAATGGCGAACGGGATGTCGGTCATTGACCGCAGGGTGGCGTAGGCCGCCGGCGTCTCGTCGCGGATCGGCTCTTCCAGGAAATCGATGGTCCCCGGCGGCATGCGCTGGCAGTAGGAGGCCGCCTCGGCCACGCTCAGCCGGTGGTGGTAGTCGGGCCCGATCACCGGACCCGGCCCCACGGCCTCCCGCACCGCCGTGTGCCACTCGGCGGTGATGGCCACGGACTCGCGCGGCGCAAAGACCTGCCCCTCGGTCTCCCAGAGGCCCCAGACCAGCGTCCGGATGCACTCCCAGCCGTCCGCCACCAGGCCCTTCACCTCCTCGACCAGGTCGTCCTGGTTCCGTGAGTTCGTGGTGACGAAACACGGCACGAAGTCGCGCTGCTTACCGCCCAGCAGCTGGTAGACGGGAATCCCGAGGCTTTTCGCCACCAGGTCGTGCAGCGCGATATCGATAGCCGCCATGGCGCTGGTCAGCACCCGCCCGCCCTCGAAGTACTGGCTGCGGTACGTCTCCTGCCAGATCCGCCCGATCCGCCGCGGGTCCTGCCCGATCAGGAAGTCCCGAAAGTGCGACACGGCCCCGCCCACCGCCCGGTCCCGCGAGGTCAGACCTATCTCACCCCAGCCGTAGTACCCGTTGTCCGACTCGACCCGCACCACCTCCAGGTTCCGACGGCCCGGATTGAACGAAAAAAACTGGATATCGGCAATCTTCATGGCAGCGCCTGGCACGGGAGCGAACAACCAACCTCATGGTGCCAGCCGGTAACCCGGAACGACCGAAGCGAGCGCCTACTCGAAGAGTCCTGCGATTCGCTCGGCAAGTTCGGCGCGCTCCTCGTAGGGAATCACGGGTCCCTTCTCGGGAATCGCGCCGGCGTCGTCGTGATAGCGGGGGACGACGTGCATGTGAACGTGCGGAATCTCGTGGCCGGCCCCGACGCCGTTGTTCTGATAAATCGTCAGGCCGTCCGGTCTAAGGGCCCTGGTCACGGCCAGCGCCGCGCGCCGGGCGTCCCGCATGATCGCCGCCGCCTCATCGTCCGTCAGGTCCAGCAGGGTTGGAACATGACGCTTCGTGATCACCAGCAGCCGGCCATGGTGTTGGCGCCTCGGAGCAACAAACGTCAACGTCAGATCGGTCTCCGCCACAACAGCACACCGCGTGCCCCGCTCGGAGACCCGGCCAGCCACGTTGTCGCAGAAGGGACAGCGCTCACTACGGGGCTTCGGCAGCTCGAAATAGCTCATCCCCAAATCCTCCGTGTCCGCGTCGGTAAGAGACGGAGACGTAATCTGGAGCGGGTGTCGAACTGGTTATGTAACCGCAACTAAGCGCTGCACAGATCACGTCTGTTCAGTAGGCTCTTGTGGCTTTCAGCGAAATGCTTGTTCACCAGAGTCGTGTAGATATTACCTCTGGGCTGACTTATCAGTGTGGGGTCTCTAAAGTCCCGCTGTAGGTCTCGGTCATTCGTATACAGAAGCCGTGCGCCACTTACCTGAGCCAACGCCAGTACATGTGGGTCGTCCGACAGGTGCTGACGCCGCTGAGTGATCTGCCGTTCTACTGCGTCAACCTGTTTCGAGTCCTCGCGGAACAGACGCCCCGAAAGGGAGGCGACTTGCGCCCACTTGCCGAATCTTGCTGAGGCCCTGAGCAGTTCCAAGTTCAGCCTTCCACCCACCACTACGACTCCCTTTCCAGAGTCGATCCACTTAAAAAACGCTTCACCTGCCGCTGGTCGCCTATCGCCGAAGACTTCAGAGACGATGTTGGCGTCGATGATTGCGCACATGATTCAGGCCCAGAGTGACCTTCGGACTTCCTCCATAAAGAACTTCCGGTAGCCCTGCGGAGCACCTGTGATATTTCCCTGCTCGTCTATCCCTAGAGAGTGAATGCGGACGTCGAGTTCGTTGCGCTCGAAGAAGAGAATCGAGACGTCCTCGGATTTCAGATCTGAGACACCATCGCGTACATCCATGCGTATGCGGTCCATCAGGTGGTCGCTGTGAGTTTCGACGATCAGTTGTTTGCCGTTCGCCGCCTCTTTGCAGAACAGGCTGCCGAGAGCGGACTGAGCCCTAGGGTGCAGATGTACTTCGGGCTGTTGCAGTAAGAACATTGGAGGAGGGTCTGCGCGCAGCAACTCTGTTATGACTGGTAACACTTGGCTGACTCCGTAACCCACGTCGATTAGATTGCGCGATGGACCCTTGAGCCGGCCACCGAACTTCCTGACTTGTACCTGAAAGGGATCGCCGCTATTCCTGCCGAGCTGTTTGATTGAGATTTCATCGAATAGACCTGCGTCCTGACCGAATTCCTCAAGCCGTCTTTTGAGGGAATCCCACTTTTTCCGATCTTCAACGAATACACTGGCGAGATACATAGGAGTGTTCTCGCCTTCTGGATCCCGTGTGGGACGGGATGGATCATAAGTTCTGCGTGGTTTTGATCGCACAGGTGCACTTGCAAAAGGAGCAGAACCAAAAACCCAATTTATTGAGTCGAGGACACTCTCAATTAACCTAAAGTCATCCATGCTGATTTCAGGCGAACCATAAATTGATCTTGGCGACCTACGGTATGCGTGTGCCAATGTGCGGTGTGCCATTGTGTGAAAAGGCAGCTGATTAACGCCAGAATCAAAGGAAATATAGGAGTCATCATTTGACACTTGCATTTCCCAGATTCCCTTATTTGTTCTAGCTTTGATCTCGAACACGTCGTCCGATTTGAATTGCCCCTCAACCCAAATGCCGCCAATATCTATTCGAGTTCTTATTGGGACAGGTGTAGCGCCACTCTTTCCGAAGGTGAAATCAAGCTGGTATTCCGATCCCTCGTCTCTCTCCCCCTTAACAGTCTCATGCAATCTTGCGGATCCAATATTGATCCCCAGCCCCCGCGCTCCCCATTTTCTTCGGACTCCTGCTTCGAAAGTACCCTTACGTCCACTTCTGGATCCCCGATGATGCACAATTTCTTCGAAACTCCCTAAGTCGTAAGGATCTTCTTTGAAGTCTGGTATCCCAAATCCGTTAGCAAGATCCCAGAGCACGCGAATCATTGCCAGGAAGGATGTTTTACCAGTGCTGTTGTCACCGACGAGAAGGGTCAGTGGCGCGAGACGAGCAGACTGCTCTTCGCGGAAGCAGCGGTAATTCTTGAGGGTTATGCGGTCCATGGCGTGGTTGTGCGCTCAGATAAAGGCGCCGGCTGTCTTCCTGCAAGCGAGTGTAGCCAATGGGTGGATCGGGAAACGGGAGGGGATGGTGAGCCGTCGGTGGCTGTGGAAAGAGGACGGTTTCGCTCTCTCCGGAGAGGGTGGGTCGGAGCACGGCGTCGACGGCGCTGACCCCAGCGGCCTCGTCCCTCGTTACCCTTGCAAGCGCCGGCCGCCCCTCAGCGATGCTCAGGGTGCACGAATCAACGACCGCCTCTGAACGGAGCTACACAATGGATCTGGTAAACGGCGTACCCCGCAGTCCATACGAATCCATGCACGGGATCGTCTTCCTGCCGCGGGCCATCGACAAGGTGCGCGCCGAGATCGCCGGTGCGCTTGGGGACTACATCTCGCGCACCTTCTTTTCCGGAATGCTGCTGGAGTTCCTGGGCATTGAGCCGCAGGACTTCGTGGACGCCGTGGCCGCGCGCGACAGCGACGAGGAGGTCTGGGCCTGGGTCAAGGCGCGGATGCGGCCCCGGTCCGCCACCGAAATCATGGCGTTCAACCACGAGATGATGACGCGGACGCCGGACGACGACGCGGCCCGCGAGCGTTTCTGGCAATTCATGGCCGACATCGGCCAGTCCCACCGCACCGACGTCAGCCGCCAGTTCGACCGCCTGGACCTGGACGAAGGCCGCGACGTGCCGCTCGGAGGCCGCCAGTAGCCCTGGCCCGTCGCCGTGCCGATCATCGAGCACCAGAACGGCTCGCATCCCCACCAAGGGACCGGGTTGACACATGCGCGCGCTGAGTGGACACATTCCGGGCAAATCGGCGGAAAAGTGGACACATTTGCCGGCTGAGTGGACACATCTGGGGCGAACTGGCGGAAAAGGTGGACACATTTCGGCGAAGACTGAACACATCAGCCCAAGAACTGAACACATTGAGCCGAAAAGTGAACACATCGGGCGGAAAACTGAACACATTTGGCCCAAGACTGAACACTTGGCCGAAAACACGGTGAACACATACCCCGGCCGGGGGATGCCCGCGTCGCAAACCATCGCAGCCTCAAAACGTCATTCTGAACGCCGCCACCCGCGGCCCGATCGCCCCGGCCTTGACGCTCGTAATCACTTGGTGTACAATCGGCCGTCACCAATAGCCCGTCCCTCGGAGCTTCCCGTTCACATGGCCCTCGCCTACCTGCCGTACCTCCTTCTCTGCCTGCTGTCTCGCCTCATCCTTCACGCGCCCGCACCCTGCCGCGGCCTCGCCGGGCCATGTCCACGTCCGCGGACGTCCATCCACCGGCCCATCCTGCCGTCAACCCGCTCGGCCCCCGCCCACGCCGCCGCCACGCCAGCCTTCCGCCCCCCGCCACTTGCCCCGAACACTCGCGAATTCGCCCCAAAAAATCCGCCAAAACTGTCTCTCGCCAGCCCGAACCCCCTTCGGGGGTTCGGGCTGGCGAGAGACAGTTCCCCCTTCATCCCCCATCGCGCACCCCGACCTTCAAGCCCCCATCCAGGCCGAGACCCGCGAAACCCGCCGAACCACAGATGGCACGGCCAGGTCCGCTGCGGCCATCACGCTCACCAGTAATGCGTGACCAATGTCGGTAACCCCTCAGCAATCCAGAGCCGAGCCAGTCGCCGAATCAGCGCGCATTACCAGCCTGGACCTGGTGCGCGGCGTGGCCGTGCTGGGGATCCTGCTGATGAACGTCGTGCACTTCAAGTTCGGTCGCGTGCCCTACCTCAACCTGAGCGCGGGCGGTTCGGAGTCCTGGTTGGACTGGGTGGTCGGCATCGCCGGCGAAGTCTTCGTCGACCAGAAGTTCATGGGGCTCTTCTCGCTGCTCTTTGGCGCCGGGATCCTGCTGTTCATCGAGCGAGCCGAGGCCAGGGGCGGACGGCCTGTTCTGCTGAACCTCTGGCGAAATGCATTGCTGCTGGGCATCGGCATCCTGCATAGCCTGCTGTGGGAAGGCGATGTGTTGATCGTCTATGCCGTCTCGGCCCTGTTCCTCATCGCCTTGCGGAAGCTCCCGGGTCCCTGGCTGATCGGGGTCGGCTCGGGTGTCTTCGCGCTATCGGTTCCCGTGCTGCTCGTGCTGCAAGCCGTCACCAACGCAACCGACGTCGCGCTCAGCGGCGTTTGGACGACCTCGCGGGGAGACGAGGTCGACTTCGCCGGTCTCAACGGCGCCGTGCTGGGACTCTCGCTCATGGGCTATTTCCTGCGCGGCCTGAGCCTGATCCTGATGGGCGCCGGGCTGTACCGCCTGGGATTCATGCAGGGTGACTGGTCGGCGAGGACGTACCGGTTAGTGGCCGGTGTTGGCATCGGCGTTGGCCTGCCGCTCGCCGCGATCGGCGTCTTGATCACGGCGCTGGGCGACTATTCGAGGGACGTGGCGTTCGTCGGGCAGGTCCCCAATACGCTCGGCACGATTCCGGCTGCGTTGGGCTTTCTGAGCCTGATCGTTCTCTGGAATCGAGGCCCGGACAGCGCGCTGAAACAGCGCTTCCGCGCCGTCGGCCGGATGGCCCTCACCAACTACCTGACGCAGACGGTGCTTGGCGTGCTGGTCCTGACGGTGATCCTGGACGCCGCGCCCGTGAATCGCGCGGGCGTTCTGCTGTTCGTCCTGGCCGTGTGGACGTTGCAGCTGTGGTGGTCGCAGGCCTGGATGCAGCGGTTCCGCTTCGGCCCGGCGGAGTGGCTCTGGCGGGTTGCGACGTACCGGCGGGGTCAGGCGCTGCGTCGGGCCTGACGCCGAGGAGACGGATCTACCAGACGGTGAAGCCGCCATCCACGATGAGGTCGTGGCCGGTGACGTAGGAGGCGGCGTCGGAGGCCAGGAAGACGGCGGCGCCCTGGAGCTCCTCGACCTCGGCCATGCGGCCCAGCGGGGTGTCGCGATTCCAGATCGGCTGGGCCTCGCGGGTGCGGGGGGCGTCGGCCATCTCGGTGAGGGTGTAGCCGGGACTCAGCGAGTTCACCCGCACGCCGTGCGGCGCCCACTCGGCGGCCAACGACTTGCTCAACTGCACCAGGGCAGCCTTCGACGAGTTGTAGTGCGACTGCGGCTGCGGCCGGTTGGTGATGATGGCGGAGATCGACGCCAGGTTGATGATCGAGCCACGGCCGGCGGCAATCATCACCCGGGCTTCGGCCTGCGAGCAGAGAAACGCACCCTTGACGTTGGTGTCGTAGATCCAGTCCCAGTCCTCTTCCGACATCTCCGCCGCGTCCACCCAGTTGTTCACCCCGGCGTTGTTGCAGGCGATGTCCAGCCGGCCCCAGGTGTCGACGATCTGCTCGATCAACCCGTTGACCTCGTCCGCCTTCGTTACGTCGGCCGTCAACGCCAGGGCGCGCCGGCCCGTGTTCTCGATGGCGGCGGCCGCGTCGTCCAGTGTCGCTTGCGTCCGGCCGCAAACGACCACGTCGGCGCCAGCCTCGGCAAACCCAACCGCCAGCGCCTTGCCAATTCCGGTTCCGCCGCCGGTAACCAGGGCAGTTCGACCGGCCAGACTGAAGTGATCCAGGACACCCATTTGCCAACCTCAGACCAGAGACACCGCAATCGAGAGCGGCGTGCGCAAGCCTACGAGCCTAGCTGCCTCCGCTGGCGGGGGTTGCCTGCTGGCTCTCGCGTTCGGCCTTCTCGGCGGCGACCTTTTGGCGGAGCTTTTCGCGGTCTTCGGGGCTCATGTAGTCGTCGCTGCTGGGGCGCTGCTTGGGGAAGGCGTAGCCGCCCGGGGCGTCGACTTCGCTGCCGCAGGCGCCGAGGGCCGATAGGCCGAGCAGGGCAACTGGCGCAAATCTCAGGATGTCCCGACGCGACTTCACTGGTCTGTGTTCCGCTCGTCAGTTGCCGGAGGTGGGGGTGGGAGTGTACCCAGCGGCGGCCTGCTCTTGCAGCTTCGCGCGTTCCTCATCGGAGATGTAGTACTGATGCCCGTCGCGAACCCTGGGAAAGCTGAACTGCCCCGGGGCATCGGCATCCGAGCCGGCGCACGCAGCACCCATCCCGGCACCCAGGGCAACTAGCACCGTAGGCGCAAGACGAATGAGGTGACGCCTGGAAATCACGGAATGAGTCCACCGGCCAGCAGCCAATAGTACCCCGAATCGCAAGGGACGCCGCCTGGAGGCGGAAGCAGGCGTGGGTCAACCTGAACAAGGGAGCCTCTCTTGTGGTCGGATAGACGGACACGCTCCGCCGCCGCGCTCAGGCAGGCCTCAGGACCAAAGCCGATCGGCGGCTACGGCGATGGCGACCGCGGTGCCCACCGAGCCGATCATCAAGCCGATCATCCATCTGACCAGGCGCGACTCAAGCGAGTGCAGGTCGGCCTTGGTGGCGTAGTGGGTCACAATCTCGGTGCGTAGCAGGTTCATTTCGACCCGGAAGTCATCCCGCGTCTGGCCCATCTCAGCTCGGAGTTCGTCTCGAGTCTGGCTCATCTCAGCTCGGAGTTCGTCTCGCGTCTGGTTCAACTCAGCGCGAAACTCTTCCCGTGACTGACTCAACTCAGCGCGAAGTTCTTCCCTGGCAGCTCGAATCTCTTCCCTTGTCTGGGCCTGCCCGGCCTGAAACTCTTCTCGCGTTTGCGCCAGCGCGGCCTGAAAGTCCTCCCGAGTCCGGCCGAGCTCAGCCCGGAACTCTTCCCGCGTCCGGCTCTCTTCAGCACGGAAATCGTCCTGTGTGCGGCCCAATTCGAACCGCAACTCATCCTGCGTGATCGGGTGCGCGTCCACTGCCACGTGACTGACTCCCTCGCATGCCAGAGGATTCCCCGGCATCTCGGCCGCTTGACCCTGGTTCCGGGTCGCTGCCGCAGCGGTACCAAGCGCGTCCCACCCTTGGCACGGCTGGGCCGCTTGACGCGCACGCCAATCATAGCTTCGCTCGTGGAGGGTCCGTCGATTACGGCCGATTGCTCAGACGCTGAGGAGATTGCCGGCGCCGCGAATTGACGCCCATGCCCGTGGCTGGCACGGTCCGCATGGCTGCTCGCCCGGGGACCCGTCAGGATGTTGCGAGTTGGAATGATCGGCCTGGGAGGCATTGCCCGTTCCCACGCCCAGGGCATCGCGGAGTTGGACGACGTGGAGATCGTGGCCTGCGCCGATCTGATCGAGGCCACGCGCGCCGAGTACATGGACGCCTACGACGTCCCGAAGGGTTACGCGTCGCACACCGAACTCCTTGAGGACCCCGACATTGACGCCGTGGGCGTGGTGCTGGGTCACCACCTGCACCACCGGTTGAGCGTGGACGCGCTGAACGCCGGCAAGCACGTGTTGGTGGAGAAGCCGATGGCGCTGACGCTGGAGCAGTGCGACGAGATGATCGCGGCCGCGCACTCGAACGGCGTGAAGCTGATGGTGGGACTGACCAACCACTTCCTGCCGGTAAACATTAAGGCCAAGGAGATCCTGGACTCAGGCGAACTGGGGCCGCTGATCACGATCGTGAGCTACATGTCCAAGAACTGGAACCACGCCAGCCGTCGGCCGCAGTACCGCAGCCGTTATCACGGCGGGGGTATGTGGCTGAGCAACGGGGTGCACGTGGTGGACCGGGTGACCTGGTTCATGGGGTCGCAGGCGGCGTCGGTGTCAGCCTCGATCGGTACGCGGGCGCATTACCAGGCGGGCGACGACTCGGCCACGGCCTTCATCCGGTACAAGAACGGGCTGGCCGGGGTGGCGGTGTCGGTGGGCTTTGCCGACGGCGGACCGATCCACGACACGCACGTGATTTGCGCGAACGGCAGCCTGAAGTTTGCGCACAGCGCCTCCGGCCGCGGTCTCTGGATCGGGAAGAACAACACCTGGGACGAAGTGGAGTACGACTATTGGCCGCAGAACATGCGGCTGGAGTGGGGGCGGTTCGCCGAGGCCATCGAGCAGGACATCGAGAGCCCGGTGCCCGGGGAATACGGGCGGCACATCATGGAAATCCTGCTGGCCGCGGAGACCTCGGAGTTCACCCGCAGCGAAGTCGTGCTGGAGTCGGGCGAGGAGTGGTCGAACCAGGCCGCGGGCGAGCCTGTGCAGATTCAGCACGGATGGGTGTAGTCCAATGAGCGCACTGGAACGACGCCGGCTGGGCCAGACGAACCTGCGTCCAACCCGCCTGGCCCTGGGCGCGGCGCACATGGGTGGGATGGTGCATGCGATCACTATCCCCAAGGTGCGCGCCACGCTGCAGCGCATGTACGACCTGGGCGTCCGGTACCTGGACACCTCGCCGCTCTACGGCAACAGCCAGGAGAACCTGGGGAAGGCCATGGAGGGCATGGACCTGCCGGAACTGCTGATCTCCACCAAGGTCGGAACGCACGCCAGCCGGCCACACAGCTACACCGCCGAGGACCTGCGCTGGTCGCTGGACGACAGTTCGCGCCTGCTGGGTCGCAAGAAGCTGGACCTGGTGCTGATCCACGACCCGGTGACGATGGAGCCGGTGTTCGCCGCCGGCGACGGATTCGACACCCTGGAGGCGCTGCGCGACGAAGGCCGGCTGGAAGCGATCGGGCTGGGCGTGCGCGACCTGGACTTTCACCGGCAGGCCATCGACGCGGGCCGGGTGGACGCGATCCTGACGTACGCCGACTACAGCCTGGTCCGCCAGACAGCCGCGCCGCTGATCCGCCACGCCAAGGCCAACGGCGTGGGCGTGATCCTGGGCTCGCCGCAGCTGCAGGGGCTGCTTGCGCACGGCGACCCGATGATCGCGCTGAAGGTCAGACCGAACCTGACCGATCTCTACCCGCCGGAAGACATCCAACGCGCCTGCGAGTGGTGGGCATGGTGCCGCGAGCGCCAGGTGGACCTGCGGCACCTGAACATGCGGTTCGTGCTGGCCAACGAGGACATCGACGTGGTCCTGACCGGCGCGGCCTCGGCCTACGAGATGGAGACCAACGTCCGCGAGGCCACCTCAGCCATCCCGGCCGACATCTGGGCCGAGGCGCTGGAGGGGGTGGCGGAGCTGGACGAGCAGGCGGGCTAGGTAGCCCGATAGCGTCGCTGAAACGCAGCCAGTCGGAACATCGGCTACTGGTTGAACCCGCGCACCCGTATACGCTCGTTGGTGTCGGCGGTTGTGGCCTTGACGGAGGCCATGTCCGCCATGAGCGTGGCGACGTTTGATTCGAGCGAGGCGACCCTTGATTCAAGGGCTACAACGCTTGACTCGAGGGTTGCGACCCTTGATTCGAGGGATACAACGCTTGACACGAGCGTTGCGACGCTTGACTCGAGCATCGCGAGGCGCTGATCCATGCGTTCCAGGATTTGCAGAACGCTGTTCATCGTGTCGTCGTGCGACTGAGCGCGCTGCTCAAGTCGCGTGAGGCGAGTTTCAGTCGTCGCGGACATGGTCCTGGCTCCTCGGCAGGGCCCGCCCGGACACCCTTCACTCTTCGCTGAACTGTAGCATCCTCGAATATTCCAAGAACGCTGTCCTTCTCCGCACTATTCCGCCTTTGGCCCACGAGGTGAACCCACCTGCACTCGGAGCGGCAGGGCCGAGTCCCCGTAGCTCCAGACTCAAATCAACGAGCCAACGGGTTGGACGTCGGCCGCGGATCTACTGATCCACCACGGCCCCGTCGGTGCCGAGGCGGGTGTGGATTTCGCGGGGTTTGTAGGGGGCGTTTTGGGCGGCGTCGGGCTTGAGGGTGACGCCGATGCCGGGGCGGTCGGTGAGGCGGATGTAGCCCTCGCCGTCGTGCGGGTGGATGCCGTCGACGATGGCGCTCTTAGGCGGCACGGTCTCGCCGAGCGGCAGTTCCTGGAGGGCGAAATTGGGGACCGCGGCGGCCACCTGCAGGCAGGCGGCGGTGCTGACGGGGCTGAGCGGGTTGTGCGGGACGACGCCGACATGGCGCGCTTCGGCCAGCGCGGCGACCTTCTTGCTGCCCGTGATGCCGCCGACCATGCACACGTCAGGCCGCACGTACTGGACGGCGTCGCGGCGCAGGCACATGTCGAACTCCCAGATGGAGCTGAAACGTTCGCCGGTGGCGATGGGGATGTTGATCTTGGAGGCCACGTAGGCCATCTCGTCCAGATTGTCAGGCGTGACGGGGTCCTCGAAGAAGTAGGGGGTGTACTTCTCTATGGCACGGCCAAGCTGGACGGCCTCGGTAGGGGTCATGCGGCGGTGGATTTCGACGCAGAGGTCCACCTCGTTGCCGGCGGCTTCGCGGTAAAGCCGCACGGCCTCGGTGGCGTCCTCGATCTTGTCGACGTGCGTCTTGAAGTAGACCACGTCACGTTCTTCGTCCAGGAACGGTGAGAGGTGGCCGACGGCGGTATAGCCTTCCTTGCGCGCGTCAGCGACACCCTGGACCAGCGCTGCGCGGGTGTCGCCGAGAACGTGATAGTAGACGCGGCAGCGGTCGCGCACGTGGCCGCCGAGGAGCTGGTAGACGGGGACCTGAAAGTACTTGCCGGCGATGTCCCAGAGCGCGATGTCGATGGCGCTGAGCGCGCCCATGACCGCGGCGCCGCGGAAGTGGCTCCAGCGGTACATGTATTGCCAGTGGTGCTCGATCCGCAGCGGGTCCTCGCCCACCAGGTAGCGGCCCATCTTCTCGATAGCGGCGGCGGAGGCTTCGAGGAAGCCCCAGGAACCGGATTCGCCAAGGCCGATTAGCCCTTTGTCGGTATGCACCTGCACCAGCAGGTATTGGTCCAGGAACAGCGGTTCGACTTTGGTGATCTGCATGAATGCTCCAGGTAGGCGCCGGGAGCCTGCATCGTACGCGCCGCGGACGGCTGTGGCAGGCTGCCAGTGTTCGGATGGCAGCCCAAGGCGGCCGGTCGCATGCAAGCGCAAGTCCTGGTCAGTCACTCGGTCGAGACGATTCAGATGGAGACGATTGAGCTTGGCGACCCGGGACCAGACGAAGTCCTGGTGCGCCACCACCTCACGGCCATGTCGCCCGGCACCGAGCGCGCCTCGCTGCTGGCGTTGCCAAATACCCCGGCCAACCTGTGGCCGCGCAACGTTGGATACAGCGCGGTGGGCGAGGTTGTGGCAGCGGGTGAGGGCGTGGACCTGGCACCGGGCACGCGCGTGCTGACGCGCGGTCGGCACGCCACCGCCGGCCTGGCCCCCATGCGCGACGTGTTTCTGGTTGACGACGATGTGGCAGATCAGGAAGCCGCCTTCCACATGCTGCTGCGGATCAGCATGCAGGCCGTGCGCAAGGCGCGGGTCGAGATGGGCGAGACCGTGCTCGTCATCGGCGGCGGCCTGATCGGTCAGCTGGCCGCGCAGTTCGCCTATGTGGCGGGCGCGGGTCGCGTGCTGGTGGCCGACCTGGATCCATCGCGGCGCGCCATGGCGGAAGCCGTGCCGTGGCTGGAGAGCATGGATCCGACGTCAGAGGAGGAGCGCGCGGCGCTGGTCGAGGGTCCCACGGGCGGGCCGCAGGTGGTGATCGAGTCCACCGGCTTCCCAGCCCCGATCAATGACGCGTTCATAATGGCCGGCCACTACGGACGGGTAGTGCTGCTGGGGAGCACCCGTGGATCGACCGAGAGCGTCAACTTCTACCGCGACGTACACAAGAAGGGGCTGACCATCATCGGCGCGCACGATTCGATCCGTCAGCCCGACGCCGGCGACAACCCCGTGCTAAACGCGATGCCCGTGCTCTGGTCGCCGCGCCGTGACGTGGCGGTCGCTCTGCGGCTGGCCGTGGCGGGGAGGATCACCCTTGACCCGTTGATCACGCACCGGGTGAAGGGCAGCGAATTCAAGGAGGTCTATGACCTTCTGTTCGACTTCGAGCCGTCGCTGGTGGGCTGCCTGTTCGACTGGCGCTAAGCGGTTCAGGGCTGGTTCAGGCGTCGTCCAGGCGGCGCACGTAGTGGATCTGGCGAGCGACTTCCTGGAAGCCGAAGCTCGGGTAGAGGGTCTGGCCCTGGGCGTTTTGCACCAGCGTTTCGATCTTGGCGACGCGCATGCCGGAGGCGCGCAGATATTCGAGGGCGTGCTCGATGAGGCTCGAGGCCACGCCGCGCCGCCGATAGCGGGCGTCCACGGCCATGTTGGGAATCAGGCCGATGCCGGCGGCCGGCTGCGGGTGGGTGGTGATGTAGCCGATGACCTCGCCGTCCAGGTCGGCCACGAAGTGGTCGGACGGTGAAGCCTCAAGTTCCGCCTGCACGCCGGCCCACTTGCGCGTCTCCCAGAGCGGCTCCGAGTCTAAGTCCAGTAGGCGGTCGGCGTTCTGGTCGATGCTGACGCCGTCGAAGCCCTCCAGGGTCAGCTCGCGGATGCGGTCCTGGTCGCGGGGCTGGTAGCCGCGGATGGTGATGGGGAGGTCGGGCTGGCGCATGGCCCGCAGTCTAGTGCTCGGCGACTCCAAGTCGTGACTACCGTGCGCCAGAGGCCCAGTTGGCGGTGGTTACCCCGCTGGACAGGCGCCAGTCGCGCAGGGCGTCCAGGAGTTCGCCGCGGGCGGGTGCGGCCAGCGGGTCATTCCAGAGGTTGCGTTCTTCGTGGGGATCGTTCTGTAGGTCGAATAGTTGGCCCTCGTCTTCGCCGAGGAAGTGGACGAGTTTCCAGGCTTGGCTGCGGACGGCGGTGACCAAGTCGACGTGGAGGCCGTTGCCGTCGTCGCGGCCCTGTTCGGTGAAGACGTAGTCGCGGTGAGGGGCCTGGCCGCCTTCGAGCGCCGAGAGGAGTGAGCGGGCTTCCATGGACGGATCCGGCTGGCATCCGGCGAGTTCCAGGATGGTGGGACCCAGGTCGAACCACTGGACCAGGTCGTCGATTCGACGGCCGCCCGCGAAGCGGTTCGGCGACCAGACGATGCAGGGCACGCGGGTGATCGTGTCGTACATGGTCCACTTCTGGATGTGGCCGTGGTCACCTAGGCAGTCGCCGTGGTCGGAGGTGAAGATGACCACGCAGTCGTCGGCGTAGCCGTTGCGTTCAAGCGCGTCCATGAGTTCGCCCATCTGCGTGTCGATCATCGTCACGTTGGCCAGGTAGTGCGCGCGTTGGCGGTGCCGAGACTCCAGCGGCGGATCGACGATGTGCACCACGGAATCGTGGTCGACCTCGGTGTTGTGCTCGCGCATGACGCGCAGCGCCTCGGGCTGGCCGTCCAGATCGGCCTGTGAGACTGGTCGGATGGGCAGGTCGCGGTCCAGGTAGGGCGCCAGCGCCTCGGGTGTGGGGTCGTAGGGCGGGTGCGGGCCGGGGAAGCCGACTTCAAGAAACAGCGGCTGGGTGGTGGGGTAGGTGTCCAGCCACCAGCCGGCCAGACCGCCGACGAAGTTGTCGCTGTGCATGTCAGCGGGCAGGTCCCAGGTGAAGGCGCCCATGGCTTCGCGGTAGTCGGGGCGCTGGCGGTACAGCTCACGCTGCTGCTTGACGAGGCCGCGAGCGGCCAGCGCCTTGTCCCACTCGTCGAAGTAGTAGCGGCCCTCCAGGAAGCGGTCCTTGTTCTCGACGACGTAGCGCTCGTGGAAGCCCAGCGGCGTCTCGAAGGGGATGGTGTGCATCTTGCCGACGTTGACGCAGTGGTAGCCGGAGGCGGCCAGTTGCTCGACCCAGGAGCGGCGCCACTCGCAGCCGTTGCGCAGGATGCCGGTGGTGTGGGGATAGAGGCCATTGAACAGGCTGGCGCGGGCGGGGACGCAGGAGGCGGCCGTGACGTGGCACTGGTCGAAGCTGACGCCCTCACGGACCAGCCGGTCGAGGTTCGGCGTGTCGACGTGGGGATGGCCGAGGGCGGCGATAGTGTCGTAGCGCTGCTGGTCGGTGATGACCAGGACAATGTTCGGACGCCGGGTGGCGGCCGTGGGCGGCATCAGGCGGCGGCGAAGCGCTTCCAGGCGCGCGCGTAGATCTCGGCCGCCTGCACGACTTCCGCCATGGGCACGAACTCGTCGGCGCTGTGCGCGTAGGCGATGTCGCCGGGGCCGCAGAGCACGCTGGGGATACCGGCGGCGGCCAAAGTGGCGGCGTCGGAGCCGTAGGACACGCCAATGACGTTGGCCGAGCCGCATACGTCGGCGACGGCGTCGCGAACCACCTGGACGATGGGCGCGTCGGCCGGCGTGTCCAGCACGTCCCCGAACACAAACGGCGCCTGAACCTCGACGCGCAGGTCGGGATGGCGGCTGCGGGCGATGTTGAGAACTTCCTCGAGTTCCGCTTCAACGTCGTCGACCGACTCACCGGGGATTTGGCGGCGCTCGATGATGGCCTCGCAGCGGTCGGGAACCATGTTGAAGGAGGTTCCGGCCTTGATGATGCCGACGGAGAAGGACGAATTGCCGACCAGCGGGTGCGTGCGTCCGGCCAGGCGCCGGCCGTATTCCTCGCGAAGGACGTGCAGGACGTCGGCCATGCGGAGGATGGCGTTGTCGCCGAGTTCGGGCGTGGAACTGTGGACGGCGGTGCCGTGGGTGATAAGTGGCCAGTAGCGGCCGCCGCGGTGCGAACGAACCACCTCCAAGCTCGTCGGCTCACCGACGATTGCGCCATCCACCCTTACTCCCGAATGCGGCAGGGCCTTGGCCCCGGCGCTGCCGGTTTCCTCGTCCACGGCCGCGGCGACGGTCAGCGGTCCAGCGGGATCCGAGACGCCGGCCGCCCACTGGAGCGCCAGCAGCATGGCCGCCAGCGAGCCCTTGGTGTCGCAGGAGCCGCGGCCGTGCAGCTGGCCGTCGTCGTCCATGTAGGGCTGGTGGCCGTTGGTCATGGGCCCGAGCGCGACGGTGTCCATGTGCGCTTCCAGCATCAGGTGGGGACCTGGAGCGTCGGGGGCGATGGTGCAGATCACGTTTTCGCGATCCGGAAAAACCTCCTGGCGGACCACTTGCGCGCCGATGGATCGAGCAAAGTCCTCGACCACGTTGGCCATGGCGGCTTCGCCAGTGCCGCCTTCTACTTCCGGCGTAACGCTGGGCGTGGCGACCAGCCGGCTCAGCAGCTCGGTGGCTTCGCGTTCGGTTGTGATGTGGGCGCTCATGGGCGCGCCATATTGGCACCCCGAGGCGGACGGCGGCCAATCGCCGCGCCTTGCCGAGCCTGCGCGCCAGCTATGCCGGCTCTTCGAACAGGCCTGCCGGGATTTCGAGGTCCACGAGCCGGTCCTCGCGCTGGCTGGTGACCAGCGCCCCGATGGTGTGCATGTTCACCACGGACTGGATAAGGGGCATGACCGGCTCGGCCACGCCCTGCGCCACGTCCGCGAAGTTCTCCAGCTGCAGCCGGTACATCTCGGCGCCTGGCATAGGGACTTCCCGCCATTCGCCCTTGCCGTACTGGTGCTCGATCACCGGCTCGGCGTGGGGACGCCAGGCCCGGCGGATGCAGAGGCGACCTTCGCTGCCGGCGATGTGCAACTCCTCGCTCAGATGCGCCTGCCGGTTGCCTTCCACGAAGCCCACGCAGCCGCTGTCGTATTCGATCAGTCCGAACTGGCGGTTCAGAGTGCCGTAGGTCTTGCTGATGCTTCCGACGCCCCAGACCCTGGTCGGGCGGGCGGCGACGAGGCTCTTCGCGTCGGAACGGAGCTTGCCTTCGGAGTTGGAACCTTTGCCAGTGCCGCGTCCGCCCGCGCCCATCGACGCAAAGTGGTTGGCCGCGTTGATGGCGTAGCAGGTGACGTCCCAGGGCGAGCCGCCCAGGCGCTCGGGATCGCGCCGCCAGTTCCGATTCGGATCGGTGGGGCTTTCGGGTTCAGGATCGAAGGCGCTGAAGGTGGCTCTGACCGAGTCGATCCGGCCAATGGTGCCCGCGGCCACCTGACGCTCCAGTTCGGCCACGAACGGGTGGTGGCGGTACATGAAGCCTTCCATCAGGAACGCGCCCGCGGACTCAACGAGCTGTGCAAGCTCCCACGCTTCCTGCCCGGTCCCGGTCAGCGACTTCTCGCAGAGGATGTTGCGGGCGCCGGCGTTGAGGCAGCGCTCGACCTGCTCCCGGTGCTGGTTGGGCCAGGTGGCCAGGACCACGCCGTCCAGATCCTGGTCCCGGATCATCTCTTCGTAATCGGTGTACCAGGCCTCGCAGTCGTAGGTCTCGGCCCATTCGCGGGCCACGGATTCTCGAATGTCACAGCAGGCGACGAGCTGGAGCTTCTCAGACGCCAGGCCCGCGCGACCGTGGCTGTTACTGATTCCGCCGCATCCAACGACGCCAATGCGAAATGCCGGGAGATCGCTGGCTGACATTTCTCCACCCCCTGAGAGATCAGCGCGCCCGACGGGTCCCGCGCAGGGCGCCGACCGGTTCAACGGGCAGCATCGCAGAACGCGACGCGTCGCACGGAACAGTCTCGGTCAGCTCGCAGAGGCTCCGTACTCCTGCGCAGTCAGAACTGTCGGATGTTCGCCTCGATGTTTCACGCGAAACATCGAGGCTCGCGAGCCGTGCCGTGGGTGATGAGGGGCCAATAGCGGCCGCCGCGGTACGAGACTCGACACACAAGCCTGCTCGCAGGCTATGCGGACTCTTCGAAGAGGCTGGCCGGAAGTTCGAGGTCCACGAGGCGGTCCTCAAGCTGGCTGGTGACCGTGGCCTCGATGGTGTACATGTTCACGACGGTCTGGATCAGCGGCATCACCGGTTCGGCGACGCCCTGGGCCACGTCCGCGAAGTTTTCCATCTGCAGCCGGTACATCTCGGCACCTGAAACGGGAATGTCCCGCCATTGGCCGTTGCCGTACTGGTGCTCGATCACCGGCTCGGCCTGCGGGCGCCAGGCGCGGCGGATGAGGAGGCGGCCTTCGCGGCCGGCGATGTGCAACTCCTCGCTGATGTGGGCTTGGCGGCTGCCTTCCACGTAGCCGACGCAGCCGCTGTCGTATTCGATCAGGCCGAACTGGCGATTCAGGGTGCCGTAGACCTGGCTGATGCTCCCGACCGACCAAACGCGGGTCGGCCTGGCGGCGACGAGGCTCTTCGCGTCGGAACCGAGCGTTCCATCGGGGTTCGACCCTTTTCCGGTGCCGCGTCCACCCGCCCCCATCGAAGCAAAGTGGTTGACGGCGTTGATGGCGTAGCAGGTGATATCCCAGGGTGAGCCGCCCAGTCGCTCGGGGTCGCGCCGCCAGTTGCGGTTGGGATCGTCGGGGCTCTCCTCTTCGTAATCGAGGGTGCTGAACTTGGAGCTGACGGAGTCAATCTCGCCGATGGTTCCGGCGGCCACCTGGCGCTCCAGTTCGGCCACAAACGGGTGGTGGCGGTACATGAAGCCTTCCATCAGGTAGGCGCCGGCCGACTCAACCAGTTGCGCCAGCTCCAGCGCTTCCTGTCCGTCGGCTGTCAGCGACTTTTCGCTGAGGATGTTGCGGGCGCCGGCGTTGAGGCAGCGCTCCACCTGTTCGCGGTGCTGGTTGGGCCAGGTGGCCAGGACCACGCCGTCGAGATCCTGGTCGCGGATCATCTCTTCGTAGTCGGTGTACCAGGCCTCGCAGTCGTAGGTCTCGGCCCACTCGCGGGCCACGGACTCGCGGATGTCGCAGCAGGCGACAAGTTGGAGCTTTTCGGACTCCAGACCGGCACGACCGTGGCGGGAACTAATCCCACCACACCCAACGACGCCAATGCGAAAGGCCGGGAGATCGCTGGCTGACATTTCTCCACTCCCTTGCAAGAGGTCAGCGCGCCAGGCGGTTGCCGCGCGGGCCGCCGACCGGTTCGAGCGGCATCATCGCAGACTGAGGCGCGACGCCTACCGCGAGCGGGTGCTCAGGCCGACCAGTGGTCGAAAGGATTCTTGCCGTCGGGCAACGGCAAGCCGACCCGCGCGGCCTGCATGTGCGAGGCGTGGGCCAGCAGGGCCATCTCCAGGTAGAGCTTCGCGTTCGGCAGTTGCACCAGGTCCCACTCGGGCTCTTTGCCCTCCAGCATGTCCATCATCGAGCGGGCCATGCGCTTGTGCGCCCGCAGCCACTTGTGGCGGTCCGGCGGCGGCTCGGCGGGGATGACCTCCCAGCCGTCGTCGTCGATCAGCTCTGGATTGGCCCGGGGGTGCCAGTAGATGTCCGGTCCGCGGCCCATGGGCCCGGGTAATGAGATTGTGCCCTCGGTGCCGTAGATGTCGACGCGGTAAGGGTCCGAGGCGCCGTCGCCCTGGTAGGACTCAAAGTCGGCCGCGACGCCGTTCTCAAAGCAGTAGTAGGCCTTCAGTCCGTTGCCGGCCACCAGGCCCATGCCTTCCCAGCCGGGCCTGAGATCGGATTGCTCGCAGGTGCGTCCGTCCTGGGTCAGGTGGGCGCTGCACCACAGGGGGACGCCGAACACCTGCCAGAGGAAATCGAAGAAGTGGGGGTACAGGTCCAGGAACATCTCGTCACCGCCGTGCTGGCCGTCCTTGCCGAAGACGCGCACCAGGCGCGGCTCGCCGATCCGCCCCGATTTGATGAGCGGAATGGCCACGCGCTGAATCGGCGGATGTCCGCGCCAGGGATGGGCGACCACGCAGATGACCGACGATGCATCGCAGGCGGCCTGCATGGCGTCGACGTCCTCGGGCGCGGTGGCCACCGGCTTCTCCAGGTAGACGTTCGCGCCGGCCCGCGCGGCGTCGACGACCAGGTCGCGGTGATCGCCGACCTCGCGCGAGGCCACCACGGCAATGTCTGGCTTCTCAACATCCAGCATCTCGCGGTAGTCCGCGTAGGCCGTGCGGGCGCCGGTTTTCTCGGCCGCTTCGGCCCGCCCCTCGTCGTCCGGGTCGGCCAGGGCCACGATCTCCGCGCCCTCCACGCCGACGAAGGCCATGTCGAGGTAGTGCCCGTAATTGCCTCGACCGGTATGCCCGATGATCCCGACCGTGAAGCTCATGCTGGACTGCTCCCTGGAGGCTTTGGCGAGAGGAGCGTATCGCAGACGCTTCACAGTCTTTCGTGCAGCCGCGGCCCGTCGTAGTCGTTAACGCCACCCGGCCGACGCCCGGAGGCGTCGGCCGGGTGGTGCGCATGCGCGGTAGGCGCGCGACCCTAACTGGTGAGGGTGCTTGCCCAGTTCTTGTAGTCGACCCACGCATCGTGCTGGTTCTCGAGGATGTTGTTCGAGGCAGCCAGGAGCGCCTCGCGACCTTCCTCAGGCGTCACTTCGCCGATGAAGGAGCGGTCGGAGCCCTTACGCCAGCCATCGAACCACTCCCACCAGCTCGGGTGCGCCGACTGCCAGTGCTGGTGGTCGTTGCGGCCCTGCAGGATGCGGGTGATGTGATCGTGTCCCTGCGGGGGCGCGACCTTCATCGCGGGGCCGGCATGCACCTCGAAGTTGACGGGAACGAATCCACGGTCAATCGCGGCCCGTTCCTGAACTTCGGCGCCAGCAAAGAACACCAACATGTCCACGGCCTGTTCCATGACGCCGTTCGACTCCGCGGCATTCGTTACCAGGTGCGGCTGCTGTGAGGTGTGAATGGGCGCCTCGCCACGCGGGCCCTCCGGCTGGACGTTGATGCCCCAGTCGAATCGCCCGGCGATGCGAACCACGTAGTTCCCGGCGCTTCCGAAGTTGGCCACACCCATCTTGCCGGCGGAGAACGGGTCGCTGAATTCGCCGGAGAGGAACTTGGCATCCTCGAGCTTGTTCGAGATGCCCTCGTCCCAGATGGCGTTCACGACGAAATCGTGCGCCCGGTGGGCGCCGTCATCGAAGATCGTCATCCGCGAGGCGTTCTCGTCGTAATACAGCAGGTCTTCGTTGCCGTCGGCCAACGCGCGGCCCCAGCCAGCCCAGAAGCCCCACATCGAGGACGACGAGCGGAAGCCGTACTGGTTGGTTTCCGGATTGGTCATGGCGCGCGCGGCGTCGAGGAACTGGGTCTCGATGCCCCAGTTACCGGCGGACGGCTGCGCGACTCCCGCCGCTTCGAACAGCGAGTAGTTGTAGAGGACACCGTTCATGCCGGCCTGAAAGGGCAGGCCGAACGCCGGACCGGTGATGCCATCGTTCCAGGGAATCGGGTGCTTGTTGGCGAAGTTGATTGTGTGCTGATCCGGCCACATCCCGTAGTTTCTCGGGTTCCAGTCCGGGTGCTTGTCCAGATAGCTGTTGATCTGAACGAATCCACCCTTGTCCACCCACTGGTGGAAGAAGCCGCCGTCCAGCAACGCGCACTCCGCCTGCGTCCCACCGGCAAGCTGAATGCCGAACGAGTCCTGGAACATGTGGTTCTGGGGCTCGAACTTCACGGCGATGTCGGGGCGGACCTGCGCGAAGCGGTCCAACGCCCACTGCATCTGCTTGCCGCGCAGACCGGACGAGTGGTCGTGGGCAAAGCGAAGGACCGCGCGCGGGCGCTCGGCCATCTTCTCGACCTGGACGACCTTCTCGACGACCTTCTGGACTTCCTTGGTCACGACCTTCTCGACGACCTTCTCGACCGGGACCTCGACGACCTTCTCAACCTCGACGACCTTCTCGACCGGAACTTCCCTTTCGACGACCTTTTCGACCTGCTGCGTGACGACCTTTTCAACCTGTTGCGTGACGATCTTTTCGACTTCAACTTCCTTGACGACGACTCTGTCGACGGGGACTTCCTTGGTGACGACCTGCGTCTCGCCGCAGGCGGCCAGCGCTACGGCGCCGGAAATCCCCAGGGCGGCGGTACCGCCCATACGAAGTAGCTGTCTGCGAGTAACCATGCTCGGTGTTCGCTCCCTCCCGCTAGCCCTCGTCCGGCGAGCACGCTCCTGCGACGGATACGGCCTCACGCGCCGTGTCGCGCAGACAGAGAACGTCAACTCGCCACTTCGAGGGCGAGAAAGTAGGGCAGATTAGCCAGCGAGCGGGAAACGGGTCAAGGCAGTCGGCTCGCGCCCTCGGCGTCCCCGCCCCAATCGGGAATACCCACGCAGACTCAGTTCGAGGAACCCGTCTGGATCAGCCCTGGCGCGCGCGAGACGGGAACCGCACTGCTGTGGCCCTGAACCTGGGCGGCGTCGGCAATCGGAGGCTGTCCCGGCGGTGCGTTTGACCGCTGCGCGCATTCCGCCTCAGCCAAGGCATTGAACGACCAGTCGGCCCGGCGGATGCCGGGCCGACTGGTTCTCGTCCGCGAAGACGGACAAGCGTCTGGCGCTTAGGACGAAGGCGGCAGAGCCTCGATCCACGCCTTCCAGGAGTCGTACTCCTCCTTGTTGTTTGCAAGGACCCGGTCGGACGTGTCGATGATGTGCTGCATTCCCTCTTCGATCGACATGTCGCCGATGAAGGGCGGGTCAGCCGCACGGAAGGACTCGTACCACTCCCACCAGTTGGGGTGGCCGTTCTGCCAGTGGTGATGGTCCGTCTTGTCCATCCAGGTCTTGTAGTACCCGTGGTTCTCGGGCGGCCCGGCCTTGAACTCCTCGGACTCGATCACCGTCTTGAGCATGGGCAGCGAGCCGCGGTCGATAGCGATGCGGCCCTGAACCGCCGGACCGGCGAAGTAGAGTAGCGCCTCGGTGCACTCTTCCACGATGCCGTTCTTCTCCGCCGTGACGGTGCAGTACTGGCCCTGGTTGGTGAAGTGGTGCGGCGCCGGACCGCGGTCGCCTTCCTCGATGGGTCCAAGACCCCAGGAGAAGCGGTCCTTGATGCGCGGGATAGTCGAACCGACGCCACCGCCGGTCCAGTAGGTGGCCATCTTGCCGGCCGAGAACGGGTCCCCGAACTCGCCGGCGATCTGCTGGAGCTGGTCGAACGGCGGCGCCACAGCGTCCGCCTGCACGCTGTTGACCGCGTAGGCGAAGCCACGGTCGCCGCCGTCGTTGAAGATGTCCCAGTGCAACTGGTCGGGCGCGCGGTACATGTGATTCCCGCTGTTTTGCAAGGCGCGCGCCCAACTGCCCCAGACGATCCAGGCGTTGGAAGCCATCCGCAGACCCCAAGTGCCCGTCTCCGGGTCTGAGGCTTGCATGTACAGGTCCCAGGCCTCACGCTCCAAGTGGAACGAGCCCTCCACCGGCATGGGGATGCCCTTCTCCTCCAGCAGCGTGAAGTTGAAGATCTTCCCGTTGATGTTGCCCTGGTAGGGCATCCCGTACTGGGCGACCCCACTGTATCCCGTGGTGTGCGGAGCCGGGCGGGCGGCGCGGTCGTCGTCGAACTGACCGACCGTCATTTCGTCCGGCGGGGCGTACCACTTGGTGGGATCCCAGTCGGGGTGCTTGCTCAGCGCGCCGTCAATGCGGGCAAAGCCGCCGCGATGCACCCATCCATTGAAGAACCCGCCGTCCAGCAGTCCCAGCTCAGGCTGCGTGCCGGCGGCGATATGAATCGCGAACGACTCCATGTACAGGTGATTCTGTGGCTCGAACTTGATCGCGATGTGCGGCAACTCTGCCTGGAGCCTGTCCAGCGCCCAGAGCATCGCTGCTCCGCGCGGGCCGGACGAGTGGTCGTTGGCCAGCCGAATGACTGCGGTTATGCGCTCGGGCGCTCTCTCAACCTGAACGACCTTCTCGACGACCTTCTGGACTTCCTTGGTGACAACCTTCTCGACTTCGACGACCTTCTCGACCGGAACCTCGACGACTTTCTGAACCTCAACGACCTTCTCGACCGGGACTTCCTGCCTTACGACCCTTTCGACTTCCTGCGTTACGACCTTTTCGACCTGTTGAGTGACGATCTTCTCGACCTCAACCTCTTTGACCACGACCTTCTCGACCGGGACTTCCTTGGTGACGACTTGCGTCTCGCCGCAGGCTGCCAGCGCTACGGCACCGGAAATCCCCAAGGCGGCGGTACCGCCCATGCGAAGTAGCTGTCTCCGCGTAACCATTTCCTGTGACCGCTCCCTCCCAGGTAGCCCCTGTCCGACAAGTCACCTGCCCGAATCCGATCGACACGGGCCGCGAGGCTCGCCACTTCAAGAGCGTGAAAGTAGGGCAGACTAGCGAGTGAGGCGTAACGAGGTCAAGGCTGCCGAGCCGCTCGCTCGACACCTGTACGCGCGCCCTCTACGAGGACTACCCGTGCAGATTCAGTTTCAGGAACCCCGCTTCTTCAACCGCTTGAGAGTGCTGGATGCCGGGCGCCCGGTCATGGCCCTCAACCTGGGCGGCGCGGACAAGGATCTGTTCCTGATGCGCCCGTGCGTGCACCCGCTCTACACGCCGGCCGGGTATCCGGTCACGGAAATGGGCGCGCACAACTTTCCGCATCACAAGGGCGTCTGGATCGGGCACGCGCAGGTCAACGGGGTCAATTTCTTCCACGATCTGGTCGACGCCGGCTGGATCGTGCCGGTCCGGGTTGCCTCGCACACCGACGCCCAGAGCGCGCGGATTGACCTGGACCTGGAGTGGCGCGACCGCCGAGGCCAGGTGCTGGCCACTGAGGTCCGGCGGCACGCGGTGCGGCGTGACGGAGATGCCCACCTGCTGGACATGGTCTCCACGCTGCATGCGTCCCACGGCGCCCTGACACTCGGAGTGGACAACCACTCGTGGGCCGGCTGCCGGCTGATTGACGCACTGGACCAGGACGACGGCGGGCTGATGCGCGACTCGGAAGGGCGGCAGGGAGCCGATGCGGTCAACGCCAACCCGGTGCGCTGGGTTGATGTCCGCGGCGTCATCGGGTGCCACGCCTGCGGGGCCGCGCTGATGGCGCATCCGGCCTCCGCGCCTGTGCCCACCTTCGCGCGGTTTTATGGAACCAGCCTGCTGAACCCCACGATGTATGAGCCGCTAACCATCGCGGAGGGCGCGTCGTGGACGTTTGGAACACGGATAGCCGCGTACGACGGGTCCCCTGCGGAAGCCGACCTGCAGCGCTGGTGGTCAACGGCCGGCCAGGATCAGGCCTGAAGCCGGGGGATTACAGCCGCTCGGCGTGATCCAGTTTCAGCACGAACATCGCCGCCCCGCCGACCTCCACTTCAACAGGGAGCGAGAGGTCAATCTCGCCGGTCCAGGGCAGCGTGACCAGCTCGGTACGCGTGATGCAGGTGCGGGCGGTGACCTCCTTGAGTTCGTCCAGCCGCTCGGCCTCCAGCGCCACGACAAAGACGGCGTTGGTGGCCTGCAGGAAGCCTCCGGCGCTGGCCACGCGCGTGTGCGAAATCCCGGCCTCGCGCAGCGCACTGGAGTACTCGCCGGCGTCATCGTCCTGCACAACGCACAGCACCATCCGGTCGTAAGCCAGGAGATCAGGCATCGCGAACTCCCATCGCCCAGGCGCTCACAGGCGGGCGAAGGCGTCCACGCGCACCACGAACACGATGCCGTAGGCCGAGCCGCTCCTGGACTGCCCGGAGGCGTGCCGGGCCGCGCCGCGAACTTTCCCGATCACATCGTCGACCTGTTCGGCCCCGACGCCGACCATGAAGACCGCGTTGCCGCGGCGCAGGAAGCCTCCCTGCGCGTCGATCCGGGTCGCCCGGTAGCCGGACTCGACCAGTACCCGGGTCACGGCCTCGGCGTCGTCGCGATGGACGACGGCAAAGATCAGGCGCTGAACTTCGTCAGGACTGGTCGCCACCGTGCATCAATCTCCGAACCACTGCCTACTCACCATAACGGAGCAATCGGCCCTTCTGCTATTGCCGCTCATGAAATGGCTGCGGTGGCTTTTTTAAGAACCGGCACGGAGCTCGACGGCTTGCCGCAGGAAATGGCGATCGTCAGGCGCCAAATCCAGCTCAAGAGCCAGCGTGCGGGCGTCGCTGGACATCTTGTCCCACGTCTTCCGCAGGATTTCGGTCATCCGGACGTCCGGCTGGCGAGCGCGAAATTCCCCTAGCTGCGTTTCCAGAAAGACCAGGCAAAGCGCGTCTTCCAAGGCCTGGACGTCCGGGTCGCGCCGCAGGTTCTTCTTACGGACCAGATCCTGCGCACGTTGGATTGCGGTCGCGTCGTACCGGGCTTTCGTCATCACCTCGCCCAGCGTGGCCGCGTGCACTTCCTGCAAGGCCTGCCGCCACCGCAGGTAGCCGCGACGCCCCTGCGGATACTCACCGCGCAGGATGGCCCAGCGCCGCACGTGGTGGCCGTGTGCCGCGATACGCAAGGCGTCGTCCGCGTCGGGACGCAGCCGCTCAATCCAGGCCGACACCATGGCGGCGTGGGTGAACTCCTTGGGCCGGGACTCGCCACGGACCTGGATCTGATGCGGGTCGGCACGATTGATTTCGTCGATGTGGTCCAGCGCCTGCCTGAGTCGCGCCGAGGTCATTTGCTCTGCCCACGCAGCCATCAGGCAATTGTGGCCGCACCCGGGGCAGGCCGCCAGCAACTCACGCGTGAGCCTGGCCGGATCGCGACCTGCGATACATCGGCGGTACGCGAGTTCGTCGTATGCTGAACGGGTTCAGGTCAACGGAGAAGCCCCATGGCGGTTCGTACTACCGAGAAGCCGTTTGTGGTGGCGCCGGCCGACGCGCCAACGCTGGATGTTTCGCCGCAAGGCGTGGGAACCGTCATCAAGCACGATCTGGTGGCCAGCCAGGTTGCCCCGCCCAACTTCGCCATGCGGCTGTTCGACGTGGCTCCGGCGGGCGCCACGCCCTACCACCAGCATCCCTGGGAACATGAGGTGTTCATTGTGGAAGGCGCGGGCGAACTGAAGACGGCCACCGGCGCGGAGCCCTTTGCGGAGGGCGAGGCGGTCTACGTACCGCCCGACTCCATGCACCAGTTCCGCAACACGGGCGAGGGCCGCCTGAAGTTCATCTGCGTGATCCCCAACAGCGGCGATTGCTAAGCGGCGCGGGGCGTTGTGGTACCCCCGAGGGAAGTCGAATCCCTGTCTCCACCTTGAAAGGGTGGTGTCCTAGGCCTCTAGACGACGGGGGCCGGGCGTGCGGGCATGGGCTGAACTCCAGCCTAGCACCGGGCGCGTGCCTTGCGGCCAGCGCGCCTCAGGTCGCACACTGGCCCTCCAGCCCCGCTCCAGCGGCCACGTTCGGCACGGTCGCGCGGTCGAGAGGATCTCCCTAGATGGCCAAAGTCGTTGCCCGCCAAGTGGTATCGGGTTCGCAGGAACTCGTGTGGCATGTGTTGTCCGACTTCGACCGGATGCCCGAGTGGCTGCCCGGCGTCACTTCGATCGAGCACACCGGCGGACCTCCCAAAGCATCCGGCCGTGAGCATGTGGCGAAGTTGGAAAGCGGCGTCGAGGCCCATCAGCGTGTGGTGGCCTGGGACAACTCGCGGCGGATTGCCTGGCGAACCGTACGCGAAACCCGTGATGGGCGTGACGTGGGATCGCTCCAAAACGTGCGCACCACGATCGACCTGCGCCCCAGCGCCGCCAACACCGAAGTCACGCTAACCGGGACCTGGTCGGGAGGCGGGCCGCTCGGCTTGATCCGCTCGCTCACCAACCGCGGCCGGATCAAGGCCGAGTTCGAGCAGGCGCTGGCCGGCCTGGACAGTCTGATGGCCGGCGCCGCGGGCGGCGAATAAGGCGAACACCACCCAGGCCGGTGCGCCCGTCATGGACATAGCGTCGCGCGTGCCAGACGACGTCGGGCTGGCTGGGGCCCGTCAGAAAATCGCGCAGGCCCGCGAGCTCGGCAACTCCAGCGACATCATGCAATTGCGCGCGGCCACGGACTTGCTGGTCGAGGCCGCCTCCGCGTTTGATCTGGCGGCCCTCCCGGTTGAGTTCGGCGCGCTGCACCTGGACCTGGCCGACACGCTGAACCTGCGGGCGCGCCTGGGCGACCCGGACGTGCTGGACGAGGCCATCGACTGCTATCAGAAGGCGATCGTGGTCTTCAACCGCGACGAGTTCCCGGAGGCCTTTGCCCGCGCTTTCCACGGGCTGGGGTTGGCCAACTGGGCCGGCGGCCAGCTCGAGGCCGCGCGGTGGTGTTTTGAGACCGTGTTGGAGGCGCTTTCGCCCGAAGTTGCGCCCCTAGAACACGCACGAGCCCGTGCCAACGTGGCCGCGGTTCTGGCGGCCTCGCCCGAGGCCCAGGCCCGCGCGCAGGCCGTGGCCATCTACGAGTCGGTGCTGGACGCGGTGTCCCGGGAGACGCACCCGGCCGACCACGCGGGGTTCCTGCTGGCGCTGGGGCAGACGCGACGCGTGCAACTGGAAGGCAGCCGGCAGGGTCAGCTGGAGGCAGCCGTCGCGGCGTTCACGCGCGCGGCGGAGGTGGCCGGCACGAGCAAGCGTGGCGACTTGCGATCCGCCGCCCTCGCGGAAGCCGCGCTGACGCAGGTGGAACTCACGGCGCTGGATCCGACGCGCTTCGACGAAGCCGCGCGGGCATTTGATGTTGCCCTGGCCGACGTTCAGGCCGAATCGCAGCCAGACCGTCATGCGGAGTTGCAGCTAGGGTTCGGCCGGTTGTGGGTTAGTCGGCTCCCCCGTGGAGGCGAGGCGGCTCTGGATTCGGCGCTTTCGCACTTCGAGGCCGCGATTGCCCTGGCGCCGCGGGTGAGTTCGGCCGCGCTGGTCGCGCCGGCGCTGATCGAAGCACCGCGAGTCGTGGTGGAAAGCCGGGGCCGCACGCCGGCGCGAATTGGCCGTGCGATCGAGCTCAGCCGCCACGCGTTGTCGGCCTGGCCACGCGCACAGTTTCCGACGGAGTACGCCCGCGTAAACCTGACCCTGGGCATGGCGCTGCTCGCCTCGGCCGGCGGGGACCGGGCCTCGAATGTTCGCGAGGCCATCGATGCGTTCGAGGCCGGGCTGGACGCCATCAACCGCGACGCCGAGCCCGTGGCCTATGCCTCGCTCCAGGTTGCCCTGGCCGAAGCTTTAGCCGCCCGGACCGACGGTGACCGCGCCGACAATGTGCGCCGCGCGGCCGCCGCAGCCACTCGAGCCCTGGAGGCCTCCGACGAGGACCGGGCCGTGGTCGGACGCGCCAACCATCTCCTGGGCCGTCTGGCGCTGGAAACGGGCAGCACGTCGCCCCAGGCATTGGCCGAAGGCGCGGCGCACCTGTATCGGGCGCTTGAGGATCGGCAGCGCGATGCGGACCCGGTTGCCCACGCCGAGACCCAAATGCTGCTCGGTATGGCGCTCGCGTCCCAGGCCGCGCGCGGCGAGCCGCACCTGCTGGCCAGCGCGATCGAGGCCTATCGAGCCTCGGCCAACGCCTACGACGTGGACTCTCATCCGAGGGAGACCGCGAGTGTCCATTTCAACCTCGCGGTCGCCCTCATGCAGCCCGGTAGTGGAGCGCAGGACCTGGAAGAAGCGGTCCGCAGTTTCGAGGTCGCGGCGCGAGTGTTCGACGCCGCCGCGTATCCGCAACAGCATGCGATGATCACGAGTAATCTCGCGCAGGCGCGCACGCGGCTGATGACCCTGGCATGAGCACCCGTCCGGTCGATGGCTACGAAGTTGACGTTGCCGTCATCGGCGGCGGTCCGGCCGGATCCACGGCCGCCACTTTGCTGTCGCGCGCGGGATTCCGGGTCGCCGTGCTGGAGCGCGAGCGCTTCCCGCGCGAGCACATTGGCGAGTCGCTGCTGCCCATCGCATTCCTGGCGCTGGACCAGATGGGCATTACCGAGAAGGTCCTGCAGGCCGGATTCGTCCGCAAGTACGGGGCCACCTATATCTGGGGCCGCAGCCGCGAACCCTGGACGCTGCGTTTCTCGGAAATGATCGACGACGCCTTCTTTGCTTTCCAGGTGCGGCGGGCCGATTTCGACAAGATCCTGCTGGACCACAGCGAGGACTCGGGAGCCGCCGTGTGGGAGGAAACCCAGGTCACCGACACGATCCAGGTGGGCGGACGGGTGACCGGCCTGCGCTGGCGCGGCCCGGATGGCGCCGAAGGCAAGCTGCTGTCCCGCTACGTCCTGGACTGTTCAGGCCAGTCGTCACTCCTGGGCACGCGCTTCAAGATGCGGGAGTTCAACGAGGAGATGCGGCACGTCTCGCTCTCCGGCTATTACCGGGGCGCCCGCAAGCTGTCCGAGGTCTACCCGGACTTGACGCTCAACGACGACGGCAACCTGCACATCGTCTCCAGCGAGGCCGGGTGGTTCTGGCATATCCCGCTGGCCGGGGAGATCAGCAGCGTGGGCTTCGTGACCGACCCCGCCCATGTTCGTGGGATGACGCCGGACCAGCGGGTGGACTTCTTCCTCGAGAACGTGGCCATTACGCCGGAGCTGCTGCGCCTGCTGGAAGCCGCGGACTGGATATCAGACCGCGTGGAGATGGACAGCGACTGGTCCTTCTTCTGCAAGTCGTTCTACGGCCCCGGCTACATGCTGTGCGGCGACGCCGCCTGTTTCGTCGACCCGGTGCTATCCACGGGGATCGCTCTGGCCATGAATGGAGCCATCCGGGCCGCGCTGACCCTGACCGCGGCGCTGCGCCAGCCCGAGGTGGAACCCCTGGCCATGCACTGGTACGACAGCGAGTACCGCAAGACGGCGCAGGACTTCCTGGAGCTGGCCCTGCACTGGTATCACGGCGAACGCAACCGCGACGACTGGTTCTGGCAAGCCCGACGCATCGTTGACCCGTCGCAGAGCTTCTCGCTGCAACAGGCGTTCTCGCTGATTGCCGCCGGGGTGTCACGCAGTCCCGGCGCCACCAGCCACCTCAAGCTCAAGCACGCCGGCGGGTTCAGTCCGGAGCAGCTCAAGATCATCTACCAGAACTTTGAACTCGAACTCAGCGACGAGCAGCAGGGGCAACTGGAGGACTTCCTGGAAGAGGAACGGCAGGCCCGGGACTACCAGCCGGTGACCGTGGAGCAACTGCTCGGCGGCATTCCCACATGGGCGGATGGCGTGCAGTGGCAGCCCTACATGCTCAACGACCAGGAAGACGTGCTGCGCCCGGCCACGCTGGTGGAAATCCCGGACGGCGACAGCACCAAGACCCACTTCCTCTCCATCGCCGCCACCTCGCTGCTGCGTCTGCTGGATGGCTCCCGAACCGGCCAGCAGATCGTGGACGACGCCATCGACACGTGGGGAACAGCGGTCGGCAAGTCCGCCACCTCGGTCCGCACGCTAGTGGCCGACACGCTGCAGGAGTTGCACGAAGAAGGCGCGCTGACCGTCGCCTGATCAAACGTCCCACCGTCCCTATCTGGATCGAGGCAAGGGCTTCAGTGAGAACGGAGCGTCAGCCCGCAGTGAAAGACCTTGTGCCGCCTGATTCCCTACGCGCCCGACTGGAAGCCGTGGCCACGCCTGAGCGCGCCGAGGGTGAAGCTCGCTATCTGAAGCTGGCAGATCGGCGCGTAATCGGGACCGGGATGAAGCCCTGGGAGCGCGTCGCCGCGGCCTATGTGTGCGAACGGGTCCGGCCAGATCTCGACCGAGTTGCGCGCTGGTTCGAAGCATCGCTTGAGGAGGCCTGGACGGCGATCTATTGCCTGGCGACGCGGCCTGAACTCGACGCCGCGTCCTGGCGGCTCGTCGAGCGCTGGAGCCGTGCGCCGGACACCTGGGCCATCGCGGACCCGCTGGCCCGGATTCTGGTTGCCGGCCACCTGGAAGCCGGCGTGATCGACGCGGACCTGCTGCGTACTTGGGCCGCCCGCGAGCAACCGTTCTGGTACCGCCGCATCGCGCTGGTAGCCACGACCTCCCTCAACGGCGGCCTGGGCGGGCCGACGCGCACACGCCTGCGGCGTTTCGGGCGTGTACCCGAAATCGGTAGCCACCCGCGAGCGGGGCTCACGCTTGAGTTACTGGACGCCAGCATCCACGACCGCCGCCCCTTCGTCCGGCTTGGCATCGGCTGGACGCTGCGCGAACTGTGGGCGGTCGATCCCAATGGCGCCGCCGCGTTCGTGCAGCGTCACCGCGCACGATTCACTAAGGCCATGCTGGCCAAGGCTCGGCTGGACGATCACGGAAGGCGCAGGCCGTGATTTCGCTCATCCTGGACACCGATCTCGGCGACGACGTGGACGACGTGTTTGCGCTCGCCTACGCGGTCCGAAACCCGCGCATCAATCTCTGCGCGGTCACCACCGTTCTGGGCGACACGCGTTGGCGAGCGGCGCTGGCGCTGCGGCTGCTGGATGAATTAGGAGTGGCCGACATCCCCATCGCGGCCGGGACGCCTGGCGGTGAGGTGAACACGGTGACTCTTTCAGGCGACGTGGTGGTGCCGCCGGGCACGGACGATCCGCGTTGCGAAACCCGCTCGGCAACCGAACTGATGGCCGATGTGATTGCCACGGCCCCACAGCCCGTCTGGGTGGCCACCATTGGTCCGGCCACCAACGCGGCGGTGCTGCTGGCCGAGCGGCCCGAGGCCGCGGAACGCCTGGCCGGCATCGTGATGATGGGCGGCCGGCACGAGCCGGCGTTCCCGCGCGAGCACAACTTCGGCACGAACCCGGAGGCCGCGGCCGCCGTCTGCAACAGCGGCGGGACCGTCCTCGTTGGCGACTACGTGGTGACCTGCCAGGCCCAGTTGCGGCGTGACGATCTGCCCCGCGTGCGGCAGGCTCCCGGCGTCGGCGCCTCGCTGGCCACGATGCTGGAGACGTACTTCGACCGCCGCGAGCGCGACTGGACCTCCATGTACGACCCGGCGGCACTGACGCTGGCGCTGGACGAGGCGTTCCTTTCGCTGGATCCGACGCCGATGAGCGCGCACGTGGTCGACGGCCAGACTCGCTTTACTCCTGGACCCGAGACGTCTGGACTGCGGTTGGCCGACTCGATCGACATTGACGGCTTTCACGAGGAGCTGCTCAGCGTGATCGAACGACTCGCGTGAGCCTTCCGGCAAACCCGGACCTGGCGCCCGACGGTCTGCACCTGCGGTGCGTCGAGGCCGCGCACCGGGTTCTGTCCGGCGATCGTCGCGTCAAGGCGCTCTGGGCCGGCGGCAGCCTGGCCGCTGGCACGGCGGACCGCTGGTCGGACGTGGACCTGCGGCTGGCGGTTGCTGAAGACGACCGCGGGGCCTTCATGGCCGGCATTGAGGAGACCCTTCAGGCCATTTGCCCGGTCCTGGGTTGGCGCACGCGGTCAATGCGCGGCGACGACCTGGTGGTCGTCACCTTCGAGGGCCCGCTGCGAGCGGACTTCGTGGTCACGTCACCAGCCGGCATCCGCCGACAGCGGTACGAGCCGGTCGCGCCGCTGTTTGATCCCTTCGGTCTGGGAGCCCGGCTGCACCGGATCCCATATGAGCCTCGGCGTCGGACGCCGCGGGAACTGCTGGAACGCGAAGCCGCGCAGGTTCCCGCCGACGCGGGACGACTGCAGCGAGCCATCAAGCGGTCGTCCATCGTCGCGGCCATGCAGGCGCAGGCCAACCTGCTGGAATCGGCCCAGCGGCTTCTGCTGCTCCTGCGCGATCCGCAGGCCGCCGGCCTCCTGGGACCGAAGCACGCCGCCGACGCGCTGACGGCAGATGAGATCGAGCCGCTACTGGAGCCCCTGCCCGATTGGAGCGAAGTCTGGCCCGATCCCGAGGCGGACTCGATCCAGGCCACGCTCAGAGTCTTGCAGCCGCTGGCGGCCGAGGCTGAGGCCCGGTACGGCATCACCGTCCCGTTACAGCCCAAACCGCCGGTCCCGTGTCCCGATCCACGGCAGGCCGCACAGGTAGTCGAAGCCGGTTGTTTCCTGCTGGTCCACGCCATGGTGGGCGCGACCTACTACAACCGCGGGATGTACACCGGTCTACTCTGGGGCTATGCCGGCGCGGCTCGACTTGCCGCCGAACTCGCCTACGTGGCCTTCCGGGGCGATGTGCCGGTTCCGGCCGACGCGCCGGACCGCCTGCGGCCTGAGGACGCGGCCGTGATGACTTCGGCGCTGCGGTCTCTGCGACTGGGCGGCGTGATAGGGGTTCGCCGCATGGCGACAGGAGTCGCCGATGTCTACAGCCACATTCTCGAGCGCGCCTGCGATCGGCTGGACCGGGAATACCCGGGTCGCCTGGACCGTGCCGTGAGCGACTACCTGCTGCGCGAGGGCGTGTTCGTCAGTGCACCGGATTAGTGATCCACTGAGTCGACCATGCCGACGGGCGGTCAAGGATTTCGATCTGACACAAATAGCCGCGTTGTCGCTGAGGAATACGGGCGGGGTGCGTCAAGTTCAGGTGACCGCGCCTGCGAGGCTGTCTGGAGCGGTCGGCACGCTCGGCGCCGCAGGAACGACGGACGATCCGATTAACGTACTACGTTTCCCGAATGAAGTGTCTGCCACGCCGCGCGACCAGATCGTGCAGTACTGAAGGATGTGACACAATTGGTCCCGGTCTCGCTGGGATGCGAACTGGGGCGGGGTGCGTCGAATACTCGCGGTTGCTCTTGCAGTGATGCTTGGCGGGCTGGGCACGCTCGGCGGGCTAGGAGCGACGGACGACCCGATCAGCACATCGAGTCTGCCGCGTGAAGTTTATTTCTCGATCCTCGATCAGTGCGCAACGGCCTGGGATCCGACGGATCGCAACATCTACTCCGCGGACGGCGCCAGCCTGAACGACGTGGATCGGGCCACGCGCACGGCGTTCGTGAGCGCCTGGCAGGTGGATGCCTGGCAGCGCTGGCGCTGGGAAGCCGACTGCCTGCGGGCTGCCCAGCCTGACCAGGTGGGGACGCCGGGCGGCGTGCGCACAACGGACGACGCGGTCACCAGATCAGTTTCGTCGCCCAGAGACCACACCGCGATCCTCAATCTGTGCGCAACGGCCTGGGATCCGGCCGACCGCAACATCTACGCGACGGACGGCGCCAGCCTGAACGACGTGGATCGAGCCACGCGCACGGCGTTTGTCAACCTCTGGCAGATCGACGCCTGGCCGCGCTGGCGCTGGGAAGCGGACTGTCTGCGCGCAGCAGAGGCCGAACAGCTGGGGACGCCGGGCGGCGTGCGAACGGCGGACGACGCAATCACGGCATCGACGTCGACGTCGACGTCCCGAGACCATTTCGCGATCCTCGATCAGTGCGCAACGGCCTGGGACCCGGCCGACCGCAACATCTACGCGACGGACGGCGCCAGCCTGAACGACGTGGATCGGGCCACGCGCACGGCGTTTGTCAACCTCTGGCAGATCGACGCCTGGCCGCGCTGGCGTTGGGAAGCGGATTGCCTGCGGGCCGCGATTCCGGCATCAGTCGATCCGCCGGTCACAGCGGTTGGCGCACCGTCATCCCTGCAGGCCACGCTGAACCCCACGCCTGACTCGTCGATAAACCCATCCCGCTTGTCCATCCGGGACTACCGCGCGGTCCTGGACGAATGCGCGCCGGTCTGGAATTCGGCGGACCGCAACATCTACGCGACGGACGGCGCCAGCCTGAACGACGTGGATCGAGCCACGCGTACGGCATTCGTCACCGTCTGGCAGATTGACGCCTGGCCGCGCTGGCGCTGGGAAGCGGACTGCCTGCGGGCCGCGATTCCGGCGTCGGTCGACCCGCCGGTCACAGCGGTTGGCGCACCGTCATCTCCGCAGGCCACGCTGAACCCCACGCCTGTCTCGTCGATTAACCCACCCCGCTTGTCCGTCAGGGACTACCGCGCGGTCCTGGACGAATGCGCGCCGGTCTGGAATTCGGCGGACCGCAACATCTACACGACGGACGGCGCCAGCCTGAACGACGTGGATCGAGCCACGCGCACGGCGTTTGTGACCCTCTGGCAGATTGACGCCTGGCCGCGCTGGCGCTGGGAAGCGGACTGCCTGCGGGCCGCGATTCCGGCGTCGGTCGACCCGCCGGTCACAGCGGTTGGCGCACCGTCATCCCCGCAGGCCACGCTGAACCCGGCCGTTGTCTCGTCAATCAATCCACCCCGCTTGTCCGTCAGGGACTACCGCGCGGTCCTGGATGAGTGCGCGCCGGTCTGGAATTCGGCGGACCGCAACATTTACACCACCGACGGCCTCAGCCTCAACGATGTCGACAGGGCGACGCGGACGGCATTCGTCACCGTCTGGCAGATCGACGCCTGGCCGCGCTGGCGCTGGGAAGCGGAGTGTCTGCGCGCCACGCGGTCCGCTCGGACCGGACAGTCCGAAGAGGTCGGGGCACCGGCCAGCGTGCGGACGACGGTGGAATTGGGCGCCACACCGATTCTGCCGAGCCAGGTCTATGCCGCCATCCTGGATCTATGTAGGCCGGCCTGGGATCCGTCGGACCGCAACATCTATACGGCGGACGGCGCCAGCCTGAATGGCGAGGAGCGGGCCACGCGCACGGCGTTCGTGACCCTCTGGGGGACTGACGCCTGGCAGCGCTGGCGTTGGGAATCCGACTGTCTGCGGCTCGCGTTCACGCCGGCGGATGACTCGCCCGGCGGTGCGTTCGGTTTGCCCGGCGGTGCGTTCGGCTTGCCCGCCGGTGCGGTCGGAACGCCCGCCGGTTCGGCCGGAACGCCCGCCGGATCGGTCGAATCGCCGCCCGGTGGCGCCGGCCCGCGGTCATCCCAGGTGCCGAAGCAGGATCCGACGACCCACCCGAACTTCCCCCGGGTCGTCCAGACGGCAGTCGCGCGCGGGGCGGACGACGCGCTCGCTCAGGACATTGCGATTCAGGTGGTGACCGAGGACCGGGTCACGGACTTTCTGAACGGCACCCACGAGGGTGTGCTCTACGGCGAATACGAGTGCGCGGTCCGGAGTGCCGCCTGCCCGCTGGCCCCGGAGGCCCCGGAGGCCTCGGAGGGCGCGTCCGATGGCGGCCAGTCGTCAAGCGCCCGGCAGCGCGGGGGGCATGCAGGTGGCGGGTCTCAAGCGAGCCCGGGCCGGAGCGCGCGCGGGGGCGATCGATTCGCTGGCCACCACTTCCCAATCTGTCGCCCGAACGGCGACGGGACGAGCACTTGCCACATCAACCCCGAGTGGCCCGTCTTGGAGTATCGGGACGGCCAGTATTACCGCTGCAAGGGGCTCTCGCCCGAGGGCTACGGCATCGGGTGTAGGCCGTATTGATGAACGATCCGACGGTGCGTGCGGCGACAGCCTCGGCCGCCGCCAGCCGGCGTGACCCTGAACCGGCAATTGCACCCGCGGTCGGCTTGCGTCGGGCACAATGGGCGCCGTTTGAACTGCACCAGAAGGCTGGCCCGTGAGGATCTCGCAGCGTGTTCAAGATTTGGCGGAGTCGGGAACGATTGCCGTCAGCAACAAGGTCGCCGCCCTGCGCGCTCAAGGCGTGGACGTCATCAGCCTGGGCGCCGGCGAGCCCGATTTCGACACACCGGCCCACGTCAAGCAGGCCGCCGACGACGCGCTGGGTCGCGGCGAGACCAAGTACGCCAAGCCGGCCTCGGGCGTGCCCGAGCTCAAGCAGGCCGTGTGCAACAAGCTGGCCCGCGAAAACGACCTGACCTACACGCCGGACCAGGTCATTGCCAGCGTGGGCGGCAAGGAAGGGCTCTACCTGGCCTTCGCCACGCTGCTGGATCCGGGCGACGAGGTCATCATTCCCGCGCCCTACTGGGTGTCCTACCCCGAGCAGGTCAAGCTCTGCGGCGGTGTCCCGATCATCGTCAACGCCGGCGCGGACCAGGACTTCAAGATCACGCCTGCGCAGTTGCGAGACGCGCTGACACCGCGCACCCGGGTGTTTGTCTTTAACTCGCCCAGTAACCCCACGGGTTCCGCCTACTCGCCGGAAGAGACCGAGGCCCTGGCGGGGGTGCTGGCCGACACCGACGTGATCACGTTCAGCGATGAGATGTACGACCGCCTGCTCTACGGCGGCCGCACGTTCAAGAGCTTCGGCACGGTGTCCGACCACGCGTACGACCACACCATCACCTTCAACGCCGGATCCAAGACGTACTCCATGACCGGCTGGCGCGTGGGCTACGCGGCCGGGCCGGTCGAAATCATCAAGGGCATGGCCAAGCTGCAGTCGCAGACGACCAGCGGGGCCGCGACGTTCACCATGCACGCCCTGGCCGCCGCCCTGGACGGCGACCAGGCCTGCGTGGAGATGATGCGCAGCGAGTTCGAACGCCGCGGCGAGTTCGTGAGCAATGCGCTCAACCGGATCGAAGGCGTGATTTGCCCTGAGCCGGGCGGCGCCTTCTACGTGTTCCCGGACGTATCCGACACCTACGAACAGATCGGCGTGTCCGGCTCGACCGAGTGGGCCAATCGGCTCCTGGAAGACGCCCACGTGGGCGTGGTCCCCGGCAGCGACTTCGGCGACGACAACTGCGTGCGCCTCAGCTTCGCCACCAGCATGGAGAACCTGGAGGAATCGCTGCGTCGCATGGAGGCGTTCCTGGAATAGGCGGCCTGTGGGCGTCGCGTCAGCCGTGTGACGGCGAAACCGACGATCGGACCAATTGGCCTGGTGCGTTCCGCGGGAGCGCACCAGGCCAGAGTTCCCCGCCACCGAGCACTTCAACAGTGGGCGGCAACTCCCGTGTGCGGCGCCGTCGTTCTACGACGAACCTGATACCCGGCGCCGAAGTCTATTGAGCGTCGCTGCTGCCCTTGATATAGATCTCCCCGTCCAAATCGGGGAGTGAGTGGCTCGTACCGCTCAGGCCGCTGTGTACGCCGGTCGCGCTCTCCGTTAGCTCGACTTTCTGCGCCATGCCGCTGCGGTTGTAAACGGCCCAGCCGTTGGTGAACTCACGGACAAAGAGCCCTTCGCGGTCCTCATACAGTCGCCCGCGTTCGCCGACCGGTCGCCCAAGGGGTGCATCCCAGAAGACATGCCAGCTCTTCTCGTGCGTGTGCTCATGCACCTCACCGGCCGCGTGCTCCGCTGCGTGTCCTTCCCAGACCTCATAGCCATGCTGATGCGCGAGCGCGCCGTCAAAGCCGATCACGTATGACACGTAGCCGTTGGAATGCGTCAGGGTCAGGGTCGTGAACACACGCATCCATTGCTGATTCCGTGGAGCATTGAGCGGTTCCTCCAGGATGCTCCATGCCTCATAACTATTGACCTGGGGAAATCTGAAGTTCTCTTCAGCCCAGAGCAAGGTGCTTTCAACTTCGGTCAGATACTCACGCGAATGCCTGCGATGTCCTTCCATGAAGGATCCATTAACATAGGGGGCCGAAAGCGGGATCTTTTCTGTTCGCGAGTTGACGACAATCAGAAAGTCATCGCCAACCGCTTCGCGGATTCGTCGAAGCATAGACTCTTCGGCACTAATTCTGTTGCCGTGATAGAGATGGGCTATCTCTAAATTCGAATCTTCTTCTTGTGTCCACCAATCCATGAAAATCCCGTCAAATACGCCACACTTCGCAACGGCAACTGCTTGCTGGACAAAGTGATCTTGCGCTACGGGATGCGTGTAGTCGATGAGGAGTTCGGCCCAACCCTCGTCCGCGACCCGGTTTCCCGACTCATCTCGTAGCCAGTACGGCCAGTCTTCCGGGTACAACTCAGGATGGGCGCCGTAGTGGTAGATGGGAACAAGGTGAATCCAGTTTGGATTCTGAGCATGGAGCCGGTTCTTTTGCTCCTGGGCAAACTGCCATGCTCCGACAACTCTCATTCCATGCGGCGTCGAGGCCCACTGCAGACCGTGACCCATTCCGGCCCAGAAGAGATCGTGATATGCCCTGGTTCTCTCAACGTATTCGAGTTCCCACTTGTCGTCTGGAATCGGCAAGTTCAGAAGCACATGACTCCATGCCCCAAAGACCGAAGGAAACTCTCGATTCACGACTCGCTCCACGGTCTCATTCCGATCAATGTCACAGATATCGCTCTCATCAACGTGTACCACCGGAGTCTTCGCGGCGTCCGGGATAATGACGTTCGAAAGGCGCTTCACCTTATCCGGGATGTTCTGGCGACCGACGGTGCCTTGCGTCGTGCCTGGTGCCGGTACATTCCAGATCTCGAAGACGATGCGCTGCGCCCGAAGCAACTGCAGGCCCTGCGGGTTGCCGTTGACTTCGCGCTCTTCGTACCGGATCGGCAGACCGAAGAGATTCAGCCAGTCCGACTCCGCCAGGAACGCGTCCTTGATCTTAGGGTTGCGGTCAAGGATTGACAGGTGAACATCCTTGACCTGGGCAAAGCTCAGCCCTGCGGTGTCCAAGACCTGGTGCTCAGGGACATTGGCCAGACGCACCTCGGGATACCTGTTCGCCAGCACATCCAGCGTGTTGTAGTAGTTCATGCGACCGTTCGCCGGCGACCATTGCAGGATCACCTTCTGAAACGCCTGCAGGGTGAACGGCCCGTCGACCCAGCGCTGGCTGATCGGGTAGCCGATGGCCTGCAGATTCCGGTCACGCACAAAGGTCCACAGGGGAACGCCGTCCGCGTCGGTTACGGCAAACCCATCGTTCGGATCCGGGGTGTCGCCGCCTGTGACCGTGAACAGGCAGCCGTCATCAAGGACGATGCCGTCACAGCCGATGGCATGAACCGGGGCTGCCACGGCCAGCACGAGCATGGCCAGGAGAAGTCCGAGAATCAGCCGGCGCACGGCATCCTCGAGGCGCGAACCAAGTCGTCCCCGGCGCTATGCGCCTGCCACGATGGCGTTCACTTCCGCCGGGTCGAGCCCAACCTCGGCCGCGGAAACCAGCACGTCGTTCCAGGTCGCGTCGGGAAGCTCCACGCCCGCGGCCGCCACCGTCTCGCGCGAGCTTCGCTCGATGTCGCCCGGTACCAGCACTTCGTCGAATCCCGGAGCCGCAGCCGTCTGCTTGACCCGGTTGATCGTGGCGTCGTTCATAGCCGCGAAGCCGGCGCCCGCGCCCAGCGCGTCGGGGTCGATGGCCAGCGCGAACGTGCCGATCGGCGATTGCGGCTCCCCGGTAATCGTGTCGCCCACCAGGTTGGAGGCCAGCAGTTCGATCATCAGCATCAGGCCATAGCCCTTGTGCCCGCCAAAGGGCAGCATGACGCCGTTGTCGTAGAGGTCGTTGGGATTGATCGAGGGCCGGCCCTGGTTGTCCAGGATCTGGCCGGGTGGAATCTCCACGCCCTTGTCGCGCGCTACCCGAATCTTGCCCTCGGCCGCAGCCGTGGTGGCGAAGTCCAGGATGATGGGGTCGGCGTTGCCGGCCGGCGCCCCAAAGCTGATCGGGTTGGTGCTCATGCGGCCCTCGCGCCCGCCGAACGGCGCCGTGCGCATCATGCCCGGACCGCCCGCGACCATCAGGAACACCGCGCCCATCGAGACGGCCAACTCGGACCATTCGCCGAGGCGCCCAATGTGGTTGCAGCGCGCGATACCGCCCACCGCCACCCGTGAGACGCGCGACTTCTCCACCAACCGGATCGTCAATTCCTCGGCCGCCAGGTGGCCGAACGCCCCGCCGCCTTCCATCACGACCGATGTGTCGCTCTCCGACACCACCCGCGGACGCTCCGCCGGCCGGTAGGCGCCGTCCTTGATCTGCGCCAGGTACTGGGTCACCCGGATGACCCCGTGCGAGGGATGCCCCGACAGATTCGCGTTGATCAGCCAGCGCGCCAGCTTGCCGGCAATGTCGTCCGGCGTGCCCGCCGCACCCAGCACACGGGCGGTGGCCTTGGTCAACGGCTCAACGGCAAATGTCGGCATGCGATCCTCGGGTTATACGCGGCACAGCAGATCAGCCGCATGGTACGCAGCCATTCGTGCAGTTGCACGAACCTGTCATCTCATCGCTAGAGCTCCACCACCTAGACTCGCCCGTCGCATTCAACGCAAGCCTCAGATGCCTCTGCCAGAGATCAGGAAGTCGCGTCCGCAGCACTAGCCCGATGCTCTGTGAGCCAATCCGTATCATTGGCGTGCCGAACAACACCCACCACATACGTGAACGCCTCCCAGTTTCCTCGGCTTTTTACACGTGAGCGCCACCTGCTTGCGTTGTTGGCTGCGCTTGGCGGCGATGTTCGAAATCTGGACTTTCAGAAGCTCCTGTTTCTCTACTGCCAGGAGCTATCTTCGTCGCACCCGTCGACCGCAACTTCGGCCTTGTATGACTTCGTTCCGTACCAGTACGGTGCGTTCTCATATACATCTTATGCCGACCGACGAAGATCAGTCGGGAGGAGCATCCTCAGCGATAACGACCGTAGATGGATTCTAACCGAGTTTGGTCGCCGACTCGTTAGCACGTACAACTTAGAGTACCCTCCAGCTTTTGCACACCGATATGGCGACCTTCGAGGAAACGACCTAATCGCAAAGACTTACCGTGACTTCCCATACTTCGCAACGCGAAGCTCAATTGCGCACAGTGTCCTCCACAATGACCCGGCGACGCTTCAGAGAATCTCGAGCATTCGCACTAAGAGACGTCACCCGGAGCTATTTACGATCGGCTATGAGAACCGATCGCTCGAGAGATTCCTCAACATACTCCTTCGTGCAAGCGTTACTCTACTCTGCGATGTTCGACGGAACGCCATAAGTCGAAAGTACGGCTTCTCTAAGACCACTCTATCCCGTGCGTGTCAAGGAGTCGGCATCCGATACGAGCACTTACGCGAGCTTGGTATCGCTACCAGTCAACGACGGAGAGTGAAGAATGAAGCTGACCTCGCCCATCTGTTTCACAATTACTTGAATCATTCACTACCAAGACAGCTCGATGCGCTACAGCGCATCCGCGATTGGCTCGACGCGGGTGAGTCGGTCGCCCTAATGTGCTTCGAAAGCGACCCCTACCATTGCCACCGACATTGTGCGGCGGATGCACTTCTTGAAACCACAGCTCTCTTGGACTCGGGCGCCGAGGTTTCGCGGAAAGAGCGACGTGCTTGGTTATCGGACGTGACCCACCTGTAATACCGATGGCCAAGGAACGGATTCTCGTAACGGTTAAGACCTATCCCACTCTCTCCAGAAAGTATGGTGAGACCGTTTGTACCGCCGGGATCCGCGAGGACGGATCCTGGGTGCGGATATACCCAGTGCCATTTCGACGGCTCGGAGAAGCCGAACGATACAGCAAGTACGATTGGATTGAATGCGATCTCCACCGCAGATCGGCTGACCCGCGTCCTGAGTCGTATACCCCCGCTGAACTTAGCCAGCTAAAGCAGATAGGTAGAGTAAGCACGGCCGACAACTGGAGTGAGCGACGTCGCCTGCTTCTCGAAAATGCTCAAGTCTATGACCGGCTTGATGATGTCATTGAGGATGCCAGAGCAAACGAGATTTCGCTGGCCGTTTTCAGGCCAGCGAAAATCACAGATTTCATCTGGGAAAGTGAGGATAGGGAGTGGGACCCCAAGAAACTTGAAGAGATGCGTACTTTGCATAGCCAACTAGATTTATTCGAAGATAACAGCTGGCGAGAGACGTTCAAAGTAATACCTAAGCTTCCCTACAGCTTCTCTTACAGATTTCAAGACTCGATAGGCCGGAGAAGTGAACTCCAGGTTCTTGACTGGGAAACCGGCGCTTTGTTTTGGAACTGCTTGGACTCTACCTGCGGCGACGAAGCTCTGGCACTCCACAAGGTGCGCGAGAAGTACTTCGATTCATTTCTAAAGACGGATTTGCACTTTTTTCTCGGAACCACGCAACAGTTCCACAGCTGGGCTCCCAATCCCTGGGTGATCGTCGGAGTGCTCCCGATTCCTCATGACTCGAGGCTACGCCTTCTCTGAGCCACCCGGTCGACTGGCCAGCGCCGTCGCTGCGGCTAGCTGCGTGCTAGGCGTTGAACGGCTGGGCCGGCGAGGCGTAGCCGCTGACCGGGCGCTGGTCGCCATTCTGGCTACGGCCTCCCTGCTTTCGCTGGTCGGGATTCCGGCCAGCGTTGCCGCGCAGGGCGTCAGCGGTACGGTGAGCCCTATGCCCACCGCCGCGCCTATCCCCGATTCGTACACGCCATCCCCGAAGCCCGGAGAGAGACCGGATGTTGAGTCCACGCCGGAATCGAAGGTGGATGACCGCGAGTCAGGGAAGCCTCCCCCGCCTGCCGAACGCGAGGCGACGTCCGAGCCGACTTCGTCACCAGTAGCAGCGACGGCGGCGTATGCGGAGGCGCAAGCGGTTGTGGGCACCCCGGTGTTGCTGGGCCACTCGGTCCGGGGGCGCGCGATCCGCGGCGTGGAGGTGGGCGACGGGCCGCGCTGGGTCGCGGTTATCGGCGGCATTCACCAGGGTAACGAGGCGAATTCCACCGTTCTCGCCAATCTGCTGCTCAGCTACTTCCGCGAGAATCCCGCGGAGATCCCCGACGGCGTCGGCCTGGCGTTCCTTCCCGACGTCAATCCCGATGGCGCGGCGGCCGGCACGCGCACCAACGCCAACGGGGTCGATCTCAATCGCAATTGGGACGCGGGCTGGCGGCGCGACTCCTACGGACCCTCCGGACTCGTCCCCGGCGGAGGCGGTACCCGGCCGTTCTCGGAGCCTGAGACCCGAGCCCTTGCGGGGTACCTGGTTGGCCGGCCGTTTGTGGCCGCGATCTTCCTCCACAGCAAGGGCGGCGTGGTCGTGCCGGGTCCAGGCGGCGGCTCGGTCGAACTCGCGAGCGCCATCACTGGGGCCGCTCAATACGCCTACCTGAGGGGGTGGACCGCCTACCCCCTCAGCGGTCAGGCCTCGAAATATCTGGTCAAGCGAGGCATTCATGTGGCGATCGTGGAGCTGAGCACGCATACCGACCCCGACTTCGCACGAAACCTCCGGGGCCTGCGAGCGGCCCTGGCGTGGGCCCAGGAATTGCCCGTGCCCTCCGGATTCCAGCCGGTTGCCGATGCCGAGTTCTCCGATGCCTGCGCGAGTCTGCTGGGAACGTATCGCGCAAGGCTGGCGTCCCCGCTATGTCTCTAGTCACGGCGACGAACTGCCCGGCTAGCGCTCGGTCGACGGCTCCTGGTCGTTCTTCACGATCGTCGAGGCCAGCGCCAGCATGGACGACAGGTCGCTCAGGTTGGCCGGCACCACCAGGGTGTTGCCTTCCTTGGCGATCTGGCCGAACTGGGCGATGTACTGTTCGGCCACGCGCAGCCGCATGGCGTCCATGCCGCCGTCTCCGCTCACCGACTGACCGATCCGCGTTATCCCCTCCGCCGAGGCGGTGGCCACGGCCAGGATGGCCTCGGCTTCGCCCTGCGCTTCGTTGATCTGCTGCGTGCGCGTGGCTTCCGATTCCTTAATTACGCGCTGCTTCTCGCCTTCCGCCTCGTTGATCTTGGCGTCGCGCTCGCCCTCGGAACTCAGGATCACCGCACGCTTTTCGCGCTCGGCGCGCATCTGCTTCTCCATCGCGTTCAGCACGTCGGTGGGCGGGTTGATGTTGCGGATTTCGTAGCGCAGCACCTTCACGCCCCAGGGGGCCGAGGCCTGGTCCAGCTCGTTCACGATCAGGCGGTTGATCGAGGACCGCTCCTCGAACGTGCGGTCCAGGTCGATCTTGCCGACCTCGCTGCGCAGCGTCGTCTGGGCCAGCTGGGCAATGGCGAACTGGTAATTCGTGATGCCATACGACGCCTGCCGCGGCTCCAGCACCTGGAGGTAGAGCACCCCGTCCACGCCGACCTGCACGTTGTCACGCGTGATGCAGAGCTGTTCCGAGATGTCGATTGCCTGTTCCTTCAGCGTGTGCTTGTAGGCGATGGTGTCCAGGAAGGGCAGCAGGATGTGGAACCCGGCTTGCAAGGTGCGGCTGTAGCGGCCCAGGCGCTCGATCACATAGGCCGACTGCTGCGGCACGATCACGGCGGTCTTGACGAGGATCACGACCACGAGCAGCACGATCGCGGCCACCACGATCAGGCCTACGACTCCCATACCCTCCACGTTTATTCCTCCTCGGCTTTCAGGTCCACAACCAGGTTCTCCACGCGCTCGATCCGCGCACGTTGTCCCTCGGTCAATGCGGTGCGGCCCACGTTGCGGGCCGTCCACTCGGTTCCGCGCAACCGCGCGCGGCCCTGCGCGCCCGGTTCAATGCTCTCGGATGCGGTTGCAATCTCGCCCACCACTGTCTCGTACATCGGCGGTGGCGAGCCGACCAGCCGGCCATAGAGTTGCCGCCTAACGCCAAACATCAGGACGACGGCCAACACCAAGAAGAGCACCCACTCGGCGACCGGTTGTCCCGGCAGGCCGACCGCCACGCCCAAGCCGGTCAGCAGCGCGGCTACTCCGAGCAGCACCAGGTAGAACTGGGCTTCGATGGCCAGCAATTCGGCGGCCAGCAGCACCACGCCGACCACGATCCACACCCACCAGGGCATTGCCGCTCCCTTGCTGGCCTCGTCCCTTTCAGACTACTCCGCAGCCAGCCTTTCAACGTGGCGTTTCGACCAGATGACCAAGCCGTGTCTGACTTTCTCGTGAGCGCCGGCTGGCTTGGAGACCGTGTCATACAGCTCGAATCCGGCCTTCTCGAACGCCCGCCGGCTGCGCGGGTTATCGTCGGCCACGTCCATCGCAAAGATGGCGTCGGCCCCCTCCCTCTCGAATCCGAATTCGACCAGCATCCGGATCGCCGCCGTTCCAATCCTCCGGCCCCAATAGGCCTTCTCGATCTCGATGTCGATGCGCCGGCAGTCCAGCGCCGGATTCCTCCGCAGGATTCGCTCCAGGTTCATCTCTTGTAGCCAGCACTCACCGACGGGCCGGCTCTCGAACTCAATGACGAAGCAGTACGCATGTCTTGAGATGCTGCGGACGATCTCCTGCACCTGCGCGAGGCTGTATTGGCTCTCGTTCGAGTCGGAGTAGGAGGCGATGTCCGGGTCGTTCCACCACCCGAGCACCAGGCCCCAGTCGTCCTCGGTCAGCGGCCGTAGCGCCACGGGCCCCGACCGCAACGTCACCTCGTGCGCCCGCAGTCGATCGCTCGCCATCACTCAGGCCTGTTACGCCAGCGCCAGCGCCTCGATCTCCGCACGTGGAATCTCAACCCGATCCGCGGCCTGCAGGAAGCCTTCCCAGGTTGGCTCCGGAAGCTGCAGCGGGCCGCCGGCCAGGGCGGCGCGGGAGCGGCGTTCGAAGTCGCCGGGTACCTGAACGTCGCTGAAGCCCGAGGCAGGCGCCGCGGATCGCACGCGGTCGAGCTGATGCTGGATGAGCGCCCGCGTCTCGTCGCCGCGGCCGAATGCATTGGGGTCGATAGCGAAGGCGAAAACGGACGCGCCGTCGGCAATGTCCTCGCCAGCGCTGGCCGTGACCACCGAGAACAGCGTGGTCATGATGGCGATGGCGGAGCCTTTGTGCTCGCCAAACGTCAGCATCGTGCCGCCGTCGTAGAAGTCGTTGGGGTCGGTGGTGGGGCGGCCCTCGGAGTCGCGGATCCAGCCTCCCGGCACGGACTTGCCGCTGTCGCGGGCGACCCGGATCTTCCCTTCCGCCGCCGCGCTGGTGGCGAAGTCCATCACAAACGAGTCGCCGTCCTGCCCGGGCGCGCCGAATGCAATCGGGTTGGTGCCCAGCCGACCTTCCGCCGCCCCGAAGGTGGCCGCCATCCAGCCGCTGGCCGAGCCCAGCGAGAGGTACAGCAGCACGCCCAGGTCGGCCGCCAGCTCACCCCACTCGCCCAGTCGCCCGATGTGGCGGCCGTTGATGATGCCGCCCATCGCGATCTGGGAGTTCAGGCACTTGACGGCCAGCTCGCGGGTCAGCCGGTCAGCGGCAAAGTGCCCAGGACCCGCCTGGCCATCCAGGACGACCGTGGTCTCGGTCTCAACATGAATCTCTGGCCGCGCGGCCGGATCCATGGTCCCATCCTGGATCTGCCGCACGTACTCGGTGACGCGCTGCAACCCGTGCGAGGGATGTCCCGACAGGTTGGAGGTCACCAGCCAAACCGTCAGTTGCTCGGCCATGTCGCCGGGCATCCCGGCAGCCGTGAATATGCGGGTGCTGGCGGCGCTGACGCCGTCGATGGAAAGGTCGATCATTGGCGAATCCGGCGGGCAGTGGTCCAGCGCATGGTAGGGACTTTGCCGACATAATGATCGGCCGACCGCAGGAAACTCGTCGCATGTCCAACCTGCTCGACCGCTGGACCTACCGCACCACGCCTACCGTCGTCTTCGGACGCGGTTGCCTGGACGAATTGCCCGACCACGTACGACGGATCGGGGATGGCCCGGTGCTGGTCGTGACCGACCAGGGGCTGGTCGAGGCCGGCGTGGTCGAGCGCGTGACGGACGAGCTGGCTCGCGCCGATATAGTCGCCGCGGTCTGGGACGAGGTGGAGCCGGAACCGCCCACTGTCAGCGTGGACGCTTGCGCCCGGGCCATCCGCGAAGCCGATCCCGCCGTTGTCCTGGGCCTGGGCGGCGGCAGCGCCATGGATACCTCCCAGATCGCCGCGTGCGTGGTGACCAACGGCGGCAAGGCCGAGGATTGGATCGGCGTGGAGGTGCTGCGGCAACCCGGCATCCCCACCATCAGCATCCCCACGACCGCCGGCACGGCCTCGGAAGTCACGGGCAACGCCGTGATGGTGCTGCCGGATCGCTCCAACAAGATGACGGTGGTCAGCCCGTTCATCTATCCGCGGACGGCGCTGATCGATCCGGCCCTGACCGATTCGGTGCCGCCGCACATCACGGCCGCCACCGGCATGGACACCTTCTGCCATGCAGCGGAGTCGTTCATCACCCGGCGCGCCACCCAACACACCCGCCAGGCGGCCGCCGACGCCCTGCGCCGCACGGTGGTGTTCCTGCCCCGCGCCGTGGCCGACGGGTCCGACCGGGAGGCCCGCGACCAAATGGCCTACGCCTGCCTGCAGGCCGGCTACAGCCTGGCCAACGCCGGGGTCATCCTGGTGCACGGCCTGGCGCATGCCGTTGGCGCGCGGGCGCGCATCCCCCACGGCGTGGCCAACACGGTCTGCTTGTTGCCGGTCATGCGGCTGGCGGCCGAACGCAACCCGGCGCTGATGGCCGAGCTTGCGGAACCGCTGGGCGTTTCCGCCGATGTGACCGGGACGGCGGAGCGAGCGGGGGCGGCGGTGGGGGTAATGGAGCGGTTGGTGGAGCAGGTCGGGCTGCCGACGCGGCTGCGGGAGGTCGGGGTGGAACGTGGCTGGCTGCCGGAGGTTGCGGCGGCGACTTTGAGCAACACGCGCGTGGTTTTGAACAGCCCGGTGCAGCCGGATGCGGACGCGTTGACGCAGCTGCTGAACGAGGTCTTCTAAGCGGGACGTTCGCGCGCCTGGCCACGGTCGCCCAGGCGCCGGGTGCGTGGGGGATGAAGGGGGAACTGTCTCTCGCGGCCCGCCCCCCAGAGGGGGGCGGGCCGCGAGAGACAGTTTTTGGCGGATTTTTTGGGCGGATTCGCGAGCTTTGAGGGTACGCGGCCGGGGGCGCAGGGCAGGGGCGCCACTGGCGCGGACGGGTGCCGGGTGGACCGCCAGCGGGGGAGAAGAAGGTCGGGCGGACCCGTGCGGCGCTGGGGCTCGTGAAGCGGCAGCGGGGGATGACGCGCCGGGTGGGGACATGCGCCGAGGGCGGGATGCCAGAGGGATCAGGCGAGACAGCAGGCGGACAAGGAGGAGAGCCAAACGGACGAGCGGCGTGAGCACGGGGAGTCCCCAAGGATGGGTGCGAGAGACTGCCACCTAGTGTACACCTATAGAGTACCGCAGTCAAGGGCGAGGGCGGCGTCCAGTGCTCGGTTGGCGGCGGCTGGGGACGGAGCGGCGAGACGGGGGCACTTCGTCGGACCGTGAGGGCGGGCAGTTGGCCGAACCGCGGCTACGCGCGTTCTCGTGCAGATCGAGGACCCGATGAGCCGGTAATCCAGCCATGTGTTCACCGGAAGCCCGACCAAGTGTTCACTTTTTCGCCGCAAGTGTTCACTTTCGCCCCAAATGTGTTCAGTTCGCCCGCGTATGTGTTCAGTTTGTGCGCGATCCGCCCATCTCACCAGAGCCAGGAGTCAAGGCGAGAGAGCCGCAGTTTGGCCCGGGTCGGGGCGCTCGAGGAGCGCGGAAAGGCCGGACGGATGGGTGCGCGGAAGAGCATCAGGCTTCGGCCAGATCGGACATGACTTGGACGTTGGAAGTCAGCGGCTCAGTTTGGAAACGTGCGCCAGGAGCGGGGGGCGAACGTGGACATGATGTCCACGTTCGGCACCAAGCGATCGTCGCGCCTCACCAGGAGTTCCTGATCCTCAAGCAGGCGGAGATCGCCCCGGATGGTCTGCTGCCCAAGCCGTCCGTAGACCAAGTCGATTACAGCATCGGTCGCTAGCTGTCGATCAGGTACGCCTCGCAAGGATTGCTCGGTCAGGCGCCGGATGAGTTCCAGCATTCGAGTGCGCCGTAGATCCCTAGTCCAGGAACCTCAACGAGCCGCTCCCGCGCGTAGTCACGAAACGCCATGATGCGGACCACTGACGTGAATTCGTCGCGGACCGCTGCCTGCAAGATGGCGCGATCCACGGGCTGCTGAAGTTCGCGGATTACCGACATGAGCTCATCGCGGACCGCTGCCAGTTCGCCGGCCAATCCCTCAGCGGCGAACAGGACGAAACTCGTCAGGTCGCCGGCAGACTTGCTCAGAGCCCTGTCCGGTGGGGCATCCCGAGTGTTTATCCGGCCAAGCGGTCGACCGCTATGCCGATCGCGACGGCGGCGCTAACCGAGCCGAGCATTAGACCAATCATCCATCGAGTAAGCCGGGTTTCCAGCGCATGGAGGTCCGCCTTGGTGGCCAAGTGCTCGTAGCCACCCTCCAGCCTGCTTACCCGCTCTTCAAGAGTCGACACTTGACATCTCCCAGTGAGCGGACATCACGCCCCAATTGTAGCTGTCAATGCCGAATGGGCTTTGCGCCAGCCGCCGCCAGCGCCGCCGGCAAATCCTCGCGTGCGTCAGCGTCCAGGGCTTGCCAGTAGTTGAGGGTGTAGAGGGCGAAGGCGAGGCCGTTGGTGGTGTGGATGGTGGCGGGGTCGGCGGCATGGCGTTCGGTCAGGTCGTAGAAGAAGCCGCCGTTGGGTGCGGCGAGGTGGCGGAACATGGCGGTGATGCAACGGTGGGTTGCCTGGATGGATTCGGCGCGGCGGTGCGGGGTCTGGCGGCCGTACTCGGCGAGGAGGTGGACGGCGTCCATGTTGGCGCACATGCCGCCGTCGTGGAACAGGCCGTCGGACCGCTGGCAGGCGAGAGTGGCGTCGATCAGGCGCTCGACGCCCGGCTCGACCACGCCCAGGGGCCAGAGCAGATTGAGGGCGCGGTTGCGGTGGCCGCGCATGGCCCAGCCGAGATTCACGTCCGGGCCCATGCCGATGAAGCCGGTGGCGGGGTCGCGGCGGGTCTCGAGGTACGCCAGGACCTGTTGGGCCTGATCGTCGAGGTCGTCGACATGGTCGGTTTCCGCGAACCGGGTGTAGAACCAGAGGTACTGGAAGGCGGCCTTGGCGGCGGCGCGGGAATCGTCGGCCCAGGTCTGGTCCAGCCAGGGGCGCCAGGCGGCGGGGCCGACGGGCGCCCAGGGGAGGGCGGACAGGCGTTCCAGGCCGCGCGGGAAGGGTCGCGGGCGTTCGTCCAGTAGCTGGAAGCCGATGCGCACGACAGCGTCGAAGTGCATGCGCCAGGTCCCCGGGTCGCCGCCGACCTGGGTCTCATTGGGTTCGTAGATCCCCAGGTCGGGGTTGTAGGCGGCGCGCAGGGCAGCCAGCGCGCGGGAACGGGCGCGATCAATTGCGTCCTGGGCGCCCACTTGCCGGAGAGCGGACAGTGCCCAGACGGTGGTCTCGATGTTGGCGGGGGCGCCGGGTTGGGGGTTGTCGCGGAAGGGCAGGGGATCGTCGGGGGGAGTTTCGACGCTCGCCACGTAGCTGACGACCTGGTCGCGCAGCCAGGGCGGGGGGTTTTGAAGGCCGTTGGCCTGGGAAGTCAGTGTCGCCGCCGGCATGTCCCGCAAGCTTCAGACGCCAACCAAGGTTTATCGCACCCCGCGGTTACCAGGTTCCCCGCCAGTATGCGGACAGTCAGCTTGCCTTGACGGAGCGCAACGGCAGCGACTGGGTCTCCAGCGTTGAAAGGTCTAGGCGCTTCGACGCGTGGTCGATGTCGAAGCCCACGACTTCGCCGCTGGCGTCGAGATCAACGTTGAGCCCGTCCGATACCTCGCGGGTCTCGACGCCCGGCCCGTCCTTGAACTCGACGTACAAGCTGTCGGTCTCAGGGTAGTAGTGAAGTCTCATCAGTTGTCCTTCCGAAATCGCCGGTCAAAGAACGCATTGTGGATCGTCTCGCCATCGGCCAGCGTGATGACTCGAAGGAATCGGGATACGTTCTCGCCCGGCCGCACGACTTCTCCCCAGAAGCGAATGCGTCCATCCGGCTGCTCCTCGCTACGCACCTGGTTTTCGAGGACGTGTCTGCACCATGCCAGATAAATCTAGGGCCGCTTGCGGCGTACCTGCTCCTCAAAGTAGCGCGTCGTCTTCAACAGGCCGCACCCATGGATTCTCGGGCGGCCGGCGCCGTGACCTCGCTCAAACGCTCCGACACCTTGCCGCTCAGCTCCCGGCGCCGGGCGGGGTTCCGCGACAAGGAGTTGAGGATGGGCAGTTTCAAGAAGTCGGACATGGCGGGTTAGCGATTACGGATCGACAGGCATCTCATGCGCTAGATCGCCGACTCCACTCGATTCGCCCTTGCCAGCCACTCGATAGTGCTCTGGTCTATTCATCGCTGCTCCACGTCGTCCATCCGGACTCATGCTCCGTGGTGGGCGTAGCGGAGCATTTGGTCGCGATCCATTCCCACCAGTCCCAAGTCGGCGAGCGTGCGGAGGTTGGTGTCGAGCGGCTCGTGGAGGACGGTGAGGCCGAGGGTGATGACGGCGTCGATGACGGGGGTGGGGACGCCGAGGGCTGAGCCGAGGCCGGACCAGGCGCGGAGGCCGTAGGGGACGTCCTCGGAGAGCCAGCGGGTGTCGAGCTGGCCGGGGGCCTTGAGGGCGGTGAGCATGCGGCTGCCGTTGATGGTGGCCCAGAGATCGGGCGGGTCGGCTTGCGGACCGAAGCCGGCGGCGTGGAATGCTTGGGCGGCGCCGGGCAAATGGTGGCCGAGGGCGGCGGCCACCGCCCGGCGCTCCTTGTCGAGCGCCATGATGGCGTCGACCACGCCGGGGGTGACGCCTTCGTCGTAGAAGTAGAACTCGCCGCGCGAGCGTTCGATGCGTCCGGCGTTGAGCAGCACGCCCGGCGGATGCACCACCGGGTTCATGGCGCCGAGGCCGCAGGCGAACACGTCGGGCAGGGCCAGAATTCCCGGAAAGAACCGTTCCAACGCCGCGTGCACGCGCTCCGTGGCGGTGGCGGGGAAGACGCCCAGCCCCAGGTGCGGAACCACGCCCCAAATGGTGGCTTCGGCGGGACCGGTCTTGCGGCAGACGTAGGGGGCGGTATCGGTTTCAGCCACGGGGATGGGCGGCGCACCGGCTGCGCGCAGGATGCGGGCGACTTCCAGCGCACCAAGGGTGCCGGGCATCAGGGTCAGGGTGTGGTCGGCGCGAAGGTGGGGCGCGAGCGCTTCAGCCCAGGGCGCGTGGCCGTAGGCGGGCACGATGACCATGAGCGTGTCCGAAGCCGCAGCGGCGGCCGCAATGTCGTCCGTGATGTCGGCGATGCGGGCTTCGCCGGTGTGCGCGACGCCCAGTAACTCGATGGTGCGCGAATCGCGCACGGGCGCGATGGCCTCGGGGAAGTCCGGCAGTTCGGCCATGGTGACCGAGTGCCCCGCCAGCGTCAGATTGGCCGCCACCGCGAAGCCGGTGTTGCCGGCGCCGAGCACCGTTACGTCCGTGGTCACTCGTTTCTCCCGTCGCCGCGCGTGTGCGCGCCTAGCCTACGGCGCTGGAGTCCAAGCGGTGGGTACGTGGCTGTTGAGGCTTCGGGCTGGCAGCGTGGCTGACGGCAGGCCCCTTGGCAGATTCCGGTGACTGGATTGGCGGCGCCGGGGCAGGGAGGGTCCCAGGCTGCACGCAGCCTGGGCCACAAGTCTGGAGGAGGGAGGGAAGAGACGAGTTAGAGGGTGTGGGCTTGGAGGGTGGTGTGGCGGGCGAGGGTTTGGAAGTCAGTGTCGTGGTGGACTATGGGCGTTCCAGTGCGAATGGCGACGGCGGCGATGAGGCAGTCGATGAGCTTCCGGACGGTGGCGCCTTGCCGGCGGCAGCCGCGGAAGAGGGCGGCGGCGTCTTCGTAGTCGGTGGGGCTCATCGGAAGGATTACGGCACGGGCCAGCAGGCGACGGAGGTTGAGCAGGTGGGCCTCGTCGCGGGCACCGGCGAGGACTTCCATGCGGATGGGGTCGCAGATCGCGATTTCCCGATCCAGAAGCTCATCAACCTGGCGGCAGGCCGAGGATCCGGTGTCGCGCAGAAACTCGATCCAGGCCGACGTGTCGATCAGGATCACGAGGGGCGTGCTGTGCGCATGGTGTCGAGGTCACCTTCCCAGCCGCTGCCGCGGAGGGCGCGGGCGTCGTCAACTGACAGGGGCTCGGCGGCCAGAGTGCGGAGGGCGAAGTTGACGGCGGCGCGCTTAGTGGGGAGGCGATAGCGCCGCATGACTTCGGCGCAGGCGTGGTCGTCGATGTCGATATTGGTACGGGACATACACCAAACATACACCAGAGGCGAATGAGTGAGCAGAGAGGCACGGAGGATGGCTTGGCCGCTGAAGCGTGCGGATCGACACGGGCTCGTTCGGTCCGGCTTACCGCGAACGGTTGGACGGGGCGCCGGTGGGCACTCCTGATCGTTCTATACCAATCTCGGTATACTTCTCGGTATAGTAAGCGCCGACGGACATCGCGCTGCGCCGATTCACTGATGAGCGTGGAATCGAGGTACGGCTTACGGATGAGCGGCTTCGACACATTCTGCGACGACATCCAGAGATGGCCTTTCAGCTGCCTCGGCTTGCCGAGACCCTCGCCGATCCGGACGTGGTTCGGCCTTCGCGATCCAAGCGATCAGCCAGGCTTTACTGCCGGCTCTACCCGGACTTGCGGGGCAGGAATCGTTACGTCTGCCTGGTGGTTAAGCGGGAGCGGACCCACGGCTTCGTTCTCACCGGCTATCTGACACGCAGCATCAAGGGAGCATGAGCATGGGCAGCAGAAACGTATCTGTCTGGTACGACGACGAAGGCGACATGCTGGAGGTGTTGTGGGGCTTTCGCGAGGGGTACTTCACCCCCACCGACGACGAGCGCATTCTCAAGCGGCTGGATGACGATGGCGAGGTGATCGGATTCCTGATCCACGAGATGAGCACGCTCAAACAGCCCGACCCCGTCGAGTTCGAGCTGGCTTCCGAGACCTCCGCCGATGACGTGGCCAACGTAACGGTGCGGCAGGCTGCCCTTGAGCTGGGCGTCTCGGAGCGGCGAGTCCGGCAGCTGGCCGGGGACGGCCGCATCCAGGGAGCGACCAAGGTTGGAGCGGAGTGGTTGATTCCTACGCCGGTCGAGCTAGTTCCGGCAAGGCGAGGTCCCATCGGCGTGGCAGGACGCGCGGACTCCGCAGCGGGCTAGTTGCAGGAGCGTCACCGAAACGCGCCGAGGCCAAACCCAATCACGTCGGACGCGAGGTGGGAGTTGGTGGACGCAGCCGAGCCTGACCGCAGTGCATCTCCTACGCCGGGCGCCGCAACAGTTCGATCAGCATGATCTTGGGCACCAGGTCGTCCGGCAGATGCGGGTCGGATGGGTCGGACGGGACGTCAATCAGGCCGCGAATCAAGAACCCCGCTTGCCGAAACGCCGCTACCCACTCCTCGAATGTCCGGTAGTAGAACGGGACTTCGTATTCGGCTCGATCCGTGCCGAACGTCTGGGTGAGCGGACCCGACGCGAAGTAGTCGTGGACCTTGCCGCGGGTGACGAGGGCATAGGGATTGTTCAGCGAGACGAGCAAGCGGCCGTTGGGCTTGAGGGCACCGGCAATCCCGCGAAGAACCCCGGCCAGGTCCTGGCAGTCGTCGAGCATCATGTTGGCCGTGGCCAGGTCAAAGGCGCCCGTGTGCGAAGGTAGCCCGGTGGCCAGATCCCTCGCCACGAACTCGATTCCGTGCGGATCCTCGTCCTCAAGCGCCCGTGCGTGCTCCAGGAGCCGCCGTGAGATATCCACGGCGACGACCTTGGCGCCGTGTCGAGCGAACAGCCGCGCCACGTGGCCCTCCCCGCAGCCCGCGTCGAGAACTCGCTTCCCGGAAACGTCACCCGCCAACCGCAGGAGGCGGCGGGCAAGGTTGTCGTGGAAGCGGTGCAGCGAACCGGTGCGGGACTGGGCGGCGTACCAGTCGGCGATGGGGTCGTAGGCGGGCATCAGTCCGCTGAGATCCTTGCCGCGTCCGACCAACTCGGGTCGCGCGGCTCGAAGGCCACCCATTCGTACTCGATGTTCCAGCCTGCGTAGCCGGGGAGCCGGCCGCCGCGGTGGGTGAGCACGCAGATGCCCTGGTGCCAGTGGGCGGGTCCGTCGCCGGGCAGGTGGCCGGAGCTGCGGACGACGAGCGCGGACCGGCCGTTGGGCAGTGTGATTCGGCGGAGGGTCGGGCCGGGGGTGTGGCCGCACAGAATCAGATCCGCCGAGGCGACGGCTGATCGGGACAGCGCGGCGTCAATCTCCTCGGCAGTGAACTCAGGGGTAAAGGCGGGATCGGTGTCCCAGATGGTGGCGAAGGGGTTGCCGGGCATGCCGTGGCAGACGTACACGTCGCCCGGCCGAGCCCCTTCCAGCGAAAGCTCGGCAGGCAGCGCCCGCAGCCAAGCAAGGTCCGTAGGGGTGAGTTCGGCCTGTCCCTGAGGAATCTGAGAAAGGAAGTAGTCCGGCGAGTCGGGCCGGCGCCTACGTTCATCGACCGTCGCTTGCCATCGCGGCGTCCCCCAATCGCGGAAGTACGCCTCGTTGTTGCCGTAGATGACCCGGACGTTCTGCGAGCGCAGCAGGTCGATCGTCTCGCCCGGGGGATCCGGCGAGAACGGCGACGTCAGGAAGTCGCCGCAGTGCACGATCAGATCGGGCGCATGACGCCGGCACGCCGCCAGCGCGGCTTCCAGGCCGGGCACGAAGCCATGGGTGTCGCCAATCAGGCAGATGCGCACGCGGCTCACGCTGGGGCCGAGCAAGTCGCGAGCATCGTTCCACACCTGCGTCCCGCGCGATGGCAAGGTATGGGGGAGACGCCGGGGTACGCGAGGGGTTGCAGCATGTCCGATGAGACGACGAAGTCATTTGCGGCGCACGCCAAGGACGCCAAGTGGGGACGGGATCTACGTCCCTACTTTGCCTACCGCGACCTGGGAATCAAGGAGGCGACCAAGGGCAAGGTCCTGGCGCACATTATTCGCGCCGAGCAACCCTGCGACGGCCCCATGGGTTATCACTCGCATGCGCTGGACTTCCAGATGGTGTACCTGATCAGCGGCTGGGCGCAGCTGGACTTCGAGGACATCGGCGAAGTTCGCGTGGAGGCTGGCGACGCGTGGTACCAGGCGCCGGGGGTCAGACACGAGGTGCTGGAGTATTCGGACGACTGGCAGGTGCTGGAGATCACCATGCCGGCCGAGTTCGCCACCCACGACGAAGTGCGTTAGGCGGGTCGGGGGACGGCGAGGCACCCAGTGAGGGTCGACGTCCGGGAGGAGCCGCTTGCGGCCTTGTCCGACTACGCCTCCATTCCCATTGCGTTCTCGACTTCGACGGTTCTTAAGGTGGAGTGGCTTGCGAACGGGCTTGGCGGCGTCCGCATGGTCGAAGCGCCGCTCGGTCAGCCGCTTACCAAGGACTTTGACAAGGATGAGCCTGTGGCGGCCTGGCACAGCCTCGGCGACATCTCGCACTGGGGATTCTTCGCCGCGTTCGTTGACGGACAGCGCGTCGGGGGCGCCGTGGTGGCCCACAAGACACCGGGCGTTCACATGCTGGAGGGACGCGAGGACCTGGCGGTGCTGTGGGACATCCGGGTGCATCCCAGCGTTCGCCGTCGCGGCGTCGGTAGGTGCCTGCTCAATCGTGCCATCCACTTTGCCCGAACGTCTGGCTACTCGTTTCTAGAAATCGAGTCGCAGAACACTAACCCCGCGGCCTGTCGCTTCTACGCCAATAGCGGGTTTGAGCTGGGCGGCGTGCGTCGGGGCGTGTATGCCGAGTATCCGGATGAGGTTCAGCTGCTGTGGTACCTGGACTTGCGATCAACGAGCCCGCGTGCATCGGGGCAGCTGCGGACTGAGTGAGATGCCAGAGTCACCGGTGAAGGCCGTGTTCTTTGACATCGACGACACGCTGGTGGATGACGTCGCAGCGACTCGAGCGGGGGCTCTCGGCATCTTTGAGCGGTACAGGGATCGACTGGGCGGGTGTGACGAACGGCTCATGCAGCGCTGGATCAGATTGCTGGACCACCACTTCGAGCGCTACCTGCGCGGCGAGACCTCGTTCATCGGCCAGCGCCGCGCACGGATTCGCGATCTGTTTGAACGGACACCGGATCAGATGCCCGACGCCGAAGTCGACGGCATCCATGCGGTCTACCGTGAGTTCTACGAAGCAAACTGGCGGGTCTTTCCAGATGCCATCGAGACCCTGGACTCCCTGGGGTCTTTCCGTCTCGGGGTGATTAGCAACGGGTCGTCGGCACAGCAGCGGCAGAAGCTGGCGGCGGTTGGCGTCCTGGATCGCTTCGCAGCGGTGATGATCTCCGAGGACATCGGGGTCGCGAAGCCTCATCCGGGAATCTTCGAGGCAGCCTGCCAGGCCGTGGGCGCGTCGCCGTCGGCCTGCGTTCACGTGGGAGATCGGCTGGACACGGACGCGCGTGGGGCGCGCGACGCGGGCCTGACGGGCGTGTGGCTGAACCGACGCGGCGAGGATGCCGGGGTATCAGGCGTCCCGACGATCGAGCGGCTCAGCGAACTGCCGGCGCTGGTTACCAGACGCCGAGAGTCCTGAGCAGCTCGGCGGCGAGGGGAAGGGGCTGGGACGGGCGGCCGGTGATCCGGATTGACGTCTGGACGTCCGGAGCCAGGCGGATCAGGTCGCGAGCCTGCAACGCTTCCGGTAGTGCGCCGTTGAAGTAGCGCCCCCACCACGCCTGGTTGACGACCTGGTTGAGGCTTTCCAGCGTGTGTCCGCCGGCCAGGGCGGCCGCGGCGCGCTTGGGCCCGATGCCGCGAACGCCAGGGATGTTGTCCGAGGTATCGCCGACGAGGGCCATGTAGTCGCACCATTGCCAGGGTTCGACGCCAAAGCGCCTGCGTATTTCAGCGGCATCCACGATCTGCTGGCCGCTCTTGCGCATGGTGTTGGCAATGACCACCTGGTCCTCGATCAGCTGATAGAAGTCCCGGTCCGCGGACACGATCACGCTTGAGCGGGTTGTTGAAGCTCCGCGGATAAGCCGGGCGATCACATCGTCCGCTTCGGCGTCGGTGGTCTCTTCGAACTCGAGGCCGCTGGTCTGCAAGCCCGAGTAGATGGTGGGGAGCCAGGCCAGGTGCGAATAGTCGGCGCCAGCGCGGTTTGCCTTGTAGTCGGGCGCCACTTCGACTCGTGCATCCGATGAACCTTCGCCATCGAAGACCACCACGGCTTCGCAGGGCGATAAGCCGTGGATGGCCTTGCGCAGGAGAGCGAAGAAGCCGAAAGCGGGGGTGACGTCGTTGCCATCGCCGTCGCGGATGCGGGCCGGGAACCCAAAGGCGGCGCGCCAGAGGAGGTTCAGGCCGTCGACGAGGACGAGCGGCGGGGGACTCGCGGCTGATCGTTCGTCGTAAGTGGAAATCACCGAGGGCTGGTCCGCCAGACTTCCTCTCCTTCGCCAGTGCGCTCCCGGCTCTTGAGGAGTCCGATATTTCGAGCCACCCGGCGCGAGGCAACGTGATCCGGGCGAATATTGGCGCGGACTTCCTGTACACCAAGGTCGTCGCGAAGCCACCGCAGCACCCTTCGGCTTGCCTCAGAGGCATAACCCCGGCGCTGAAATGGAACACCGACCACCCAGGCCAGATCGGCTTTCCCCTGCGTTACGCCTGCCTGCACGTATCCCACGACTGATCGATCCGCTTTCAGTCGCAGCGTCCAGTTGAGCCAGAGTTCGTCGCCTGCGGGCGAGCGGCGGGATTCGCGGCGACGGATTGTTGCCCTCACGTCGTCGGCGCTTGCGGGCGGACAGCCTCCCGTAAAGACGTGGATCTCGGGATCCGTCAGCAGCGCGAAGAGCGCGTGGCTGTCGCCCTCAACCATTGGGTCCAACAGGAGACGCTCAGTTTCCAGCGTCCAGTCCGCATCGCAGGGATTGCTGAGCCTGGACACTCTGAGTGCTCTCTTAGCTCGCATGGCAATCGAAGGCAGCGACCGACGCGCACGCAAAGTATGGCTGGCGACGTGTCCAGGCCACTCGCTCAGATCGTGCCCGTGCGCGTCTCCCGCCGCGTATCTCGTGGGCGGCCCGGGTTGCGGGTCGAGCCAAAGCATAGACTGGCCCCGGGCGGTGATCCGGCGGACGGCCCAACGGCCGCCACCGCCGAGATCAGTTCCGGCGAGGGTCCGGCTCTCATGGCGTTAGCAAAGCGGCTGCTGGCGTTTTACCTGGTGGCAATCGGGATCGTCGTTGCCGTGAGTTTCATCCTGACGCCGGTTTACAACGACGGAACAACCGATTACCCGGTCTGGCGGATCCTGAACTGGTTCATGGTCGCCGCCGCGCTGGTGATCCTGGTGGTTGGCCTCCGTCGGCGGCGCGACCCGGAGCGCGGGGACGTGACCGCTGTCGAGTACCTGCGAGGCAGCTTTGCCTACTACGGGGCGATCGTGCTGGTGATGCTGATGCTGTGGGAGTGGTACTGGACGTTGAACCCGTCCAGCGAAACCGGGGACGCGGTAACGGCGCACCTGATCTACTTCCCGCTGGTCAACGCGCTGTTCGTGGTCCTGGCCCTGGCTAGCGGTCGATACCTCTGGAACGAGGCGGGCGGCTCGTCGGGCTGAGGACCGTTGCGCCCGCGGCGGCGTGATGCGTTACGGTTCGGCGACCTGAACGCGCGAGGCCGCTCTCCAATGTCCGACGATTCGTTTCGCGTAGCTCTGACCGACGGCCTGCGCCACGAGCGGGTGGTTGAGCACCGCCAGCCGCTGGATGCCATTGGGGCCACGCTGGACGTGGTGCCGGCGCCGACCAGCGACGACGAGGCCGTGGAGCGGTTTTCCGGCTACCAGGGCGTCATCTATTCCCACGGGCACTACCGCCTGCATACGTTCGACGAGTTGCCGGACCTGGTGGGCGTGATCGCGCCGACGGTGGGGGTGGACCACGTGGACATCGAGGCCGCCACGTCGGCCGGGGTCGTGGTGGGCAACATCCCCACATTCGCCACCGAGCAGACGGCGGACACGGCGCTGTACCTGATCCTGGGGGCGGTGCGTCGCATTCCGCGAATCCTGAACGAATGGGAGGCGGGGCACCGGAACATCGCGGAGTGGGAACGCCGGATCGACCACATCGGCGACCTGCGCGCGAGCACCCTGGCCCTGATCGGGCTGGGACGGATCGGACGGGCAGTGGCGGTGCGGGCGCAGGCCTTCGGGACGCGCTGCATCGCCTATGCGCCCACGGTCTCGCCCTGGGAGGCGCAGGGGCTGGGCGTGGAGCTAGTTGGGCTGCACGAGGCCTTTGAACAGGCGGACATCGTCTCGGTGCATCTGCCCTACACGCCGCGGACGCATCACTTCGTGGATGCCGACCTGCTGGCGCGGATGAAGCCCACAGCCGCGCTGATCAACGTCTCGCGCGGGCCGATCGTGGACGAAGCGGCGTTGGTGTCGGCGCTCGAGTCCGGCGCCATCGCGGCGGCGGGCGTGGACGTCTTCGAATCGGAGCCGCCCACTCCCGACACCCCGCTGATCAACCTGCCCAACGTCATTTGGACCCCGCACATCGGCGGCTCAACCTCCGTCAGCGTCCACCGCGTCGGCCAGGGCTCCGCCGAACAGATGGCCTGGGTCGCCCAGGGCTACTGGCCGCGGGACACGGTGAATCCCGAGGTCGAACCGCGGAAACCGTTGCGGCGGCGGGGGTATCCGGAGAGGTCGTGAGCACGGGCCCCATCCGCTGGGGAATCATGTCCGCGGCGCGGATTGCGCGGCGGTCGGTGGGGCCGGGGATTCATAGGGCTCGGAATGGGGTGTTGGGGGCGGTGGCGAGCCGGTCGGTGGAGCGGGCGCGGGGGTTTGCGGGGGAGCTGGAGATTCCGAGGGCGTATTGGTCGTACGAGGCGTTGCTGGCGGATTCGGAGATCGACGCGGTGTATATCCCGTTGCCGACGTCGCTGCATCACCAATGGGTGATCGCCGCGGCGCGGGCGGGGAAGCACGTGCTGGTGGACAAGCCGTTTGCGGTGGACGCGGCCGAGGCGGTTGAGATGGTGGATGCCTGCCGGGCGGCGGGGGTGCAACTGCTCGAGGGCTTCATGTACCGCTACGACCCGAAGCACGCGCGGCTGCGGGAGCTGGTGGCGGAGGGGGCGATCGGCGACCTGCGACAGATCAATACGGCGTTCTGCTTCCCGATCACCCGCGACCCGGCGAACGTGCGGCTCTCGACTGAACTGGCCGGCGGGGCGCTGGGGGACCTGGGGACGTATTGCGTGAGCGTGAGCCGCCTGCACATGGGCAGCGAGCCGCGGCGGCTGGCGGCGCGGATGACGAACGACCCGGAGTTTGGCGTGGATTTCGATGGGAATGCGCTGCTGGAGTTCGAGGGCGGTCGAGCGGCGACGGTGGCGTTTAGCTTCGAGACCTCAAGGCGGCATTTCCTGGAGCTGGTCGGCACGGAGGGCACGCTTCGCGTCGACCGTCACGTGCTGGCGCCGGGAGAGCCAACAAGCATCGAGATCCAGAGCGTGGGCGGGACCGTGACGGAGCTGTTTCCACCGTTCGACAGCTACCAGGCCGAGGTCGAGAATCTGGGCGACGCGATTCGCGGCGAGGCGGCGCCGCTGGTGGACGGCGACGAGGCGATCCGCCAGATGCGGGTGCTGGATGCCGTGCGCGCCAGCGCGCGCAGCGGCGCGTGGGTCGCGCTTAGCTAAGAGCTGAACGCGGGGAGGGCGCGATGAAGCGGGTAGCGAAGCCCGAGGGCAAGTTCAACGTGGTGCTGGAGGACGCGCCCGTTCCGGCAGTGGGCCCGCACGACGTGCGCGTGCGCAACGTGCGCAGCCTGATCAGCCGAGGCTCGGAGCTTTGGCGTCGATACATCCGGCCGGAGGCCGTGGACCCGCAGATCATGGGGTACTCCGTGGCCGGCGTGGTGGATGCCGTGGGGGCTGAGGTGGAGGGGTTCGCGCCGGGCGACCGGGTGGGGGTTTCGGGGCCGCACGCGCAGTTCGTGGTGCAGGACAGCCGGATCGCCTCACAGTCCGAGGGTCCGAAGATCGTGCGCATTCCGGACGCGCTGGACTTCGAGCAGGCCACGTTCTGGCCGCTGACGACGAGCGCGGTCATGTGGATCGACAACGACGACATCCAGCCGGACGACACGGTAGTGATCGTGGGGCAGGGGCTGGTGGGCAGCCTGATGCTGCAAGTGGCGCGGGCCAACGGCCAGGGCCGGCTGGTGGCGGTGGATGCCCTGCCCAACCGCTGCGCGCTGGCGGCCGAGGTGGAAGCCGATGAGGTGATCAATGCGTCGGCCGATGATCCGGTGGCTCGGGTGCTGGAGCTGACGGATGGGCGCGGGGCGGACGTGGTGATTTACGCCGTTGGCGGACGGGCCGGATTGCGGGCCTTCGACCAGGCGCAGCGCATGACCGCGACCGGCGGGCTGCTGCAGGTGGTGGGGCTCTACGAGGACGACCCGCTGCCGCTGTCGTCCAGCTACATCCAGCGCAAGCGCCTGATCGGCGGGGCCTTGCCGGATAGTGACCGAGTGGCAGCGTCGGCGCGGTCGCTCGATCTGCTGGGCGAGGGTCGGATTGCCACGGAGCGGATGGTGACGCACCGGTTTCCCTACCAGCAGGCGCCGGAGGCCTTCCACTTCCTGCACGACCATCCGGAAGCGGCGCTAGGGGTGCTGATCACCTGGGACGACTAATCCGTAAACGGGGTTCGTAGGGGGGCGGCGAGGGCTTGCCGTTGTGAGAGGCCGGGGGCATCCTTGTTAGGAACTGTTGACTGCGGCGAAATCTCGATGTCCAGGCGGAATGGAGCGCTACGACAGCCTCCGAAGGACGGGAAGCCCCGACGGCTCAGCGACCACAAGCGCACGCTGCGTCGCCGGATTCAGCGGTTTGAGCTGCGCTACGAGATGACCACCGAGCGGATGCTCGAGCGTACTGGCACCGGGGAGCTTCGGGAGACGGCCGAGATTTCGCGATGGCAGTACGACGCCGACGAATTGGCGGACCTGGAAGCTAACGGGGCAGGCAACACGAATGGCTCAGGCGCGACCTCCAGAAGCGCCAGCAGCCAAGCTGCGGGTTCTGGACGGAAGGCCACCAGCGGTTTCCAGGCCAGGGCGTCTGCGCAGAACCGGGCACTGGACAAACCTCCGAAGGACGGAAAACCTCGCCGGCTCAGCGACTACCGGCGCATGCTCCGGCGCCGCATTCAGCGGTTTGAGTTGCGCTACGAGATCACGACCGAGCAGATGCTCGAACGAACCGCGACCGGCGAGCTCCGGGAGACGGCCGAGATTTCGCAATGGCAGTACGACGCGGACGTGCTGGACTTCCTGACCGCCAAAGGGGCGAAAAACACGGCTGGCTCAGGTTTGACCGCTACCGGTTAATCCACCGCGAAGTCCTGGCGAGCCGCTGGTTCGTGGTTAGCGACCGCACGCGGTTCATTCCGGCCGGGGGATCAGGACAACCGACCGCGTACTCCTGCGAAGGTGTCTTGGTCTGTCGCGGCGGCGTAGAAATCGAGATCACGAAGCTGTTGGACGCGCGGGTTCGCGCAGGTCAGGTCGAGGTTCGTGGATTAAAGTACAAGTACCACGCCCGTGTGTTCGAGGGTGGGTCCGGGCGGAACGTGCTGCGCTACGACAGTGGACACGCACATACGCCGGGGGTTTATCACCGGCATGAGTATGACCTTGAGACCGGGGACGATCGCCTGACCACGCTGAGCCGCGAGGAGTTTCCGGTCTTGAGCGAAATGGTGGACGAGCTGGCGGCCATGTTCCCGGGCGCCAAGTAGCCAGTGCCTGAGCCCTATTCCGAGTTTGTGGTTCCGGCGTGGGGGCTGGTGCGCTGGTGGGGGGTGTTGCTGGCGGTGGGGGTGCTGGCGGGGGCGTGGGTGGCGCGGTGGCAGGCGGAGCGGCTGGGGCTGGATGTGGGGCAGGCGCTGCCGCTGCTGGTGGCGGCGGTTGTGGCGGGGATCCTGGGGGCGCGGGTGTACTACCTGGTGTTTGAGTGGGAGCGGCGGTTTGCGGACGAGCCGGAGTTAGCGTGGCAGATCTGGGAAGGCGGGGTTGCTCTGCACGGGGCGCTGGTCGGCGGGTTGCTGGGCATGGCGCTCTACGCGTGGCTGGCGCGCCTGGACCTGGTGCGTTGGATCGATGCGGCGGCGCTGGGGTTGCCGCTGGGTGTGGCGATTGCGCGCTGGGGGGATTACTTCAACCAGCAGTCGTTCGGGGCGCCGACGGATCTGCCTTGGGCGTTGTCGATTGATGAGGAGTTTCGGCCGCTGCTGTACCTGGAACAGAATGGGTTCCATCCGACGTTTCTCTACGAATCGGTATGGGTGCTGGCGGTGTTCGGGGCGGCCCTGGCGGTGGCCAAGTTCGGGCGTGGGTTGCGGCCGGGGGACCTGGCGCTGGGGGTGCTGGCGGCGTATTCGGTGGGGCGGTTGTGGATCGAGTCGATACGGGCCGACCCGATCATCGTGGGCGAGGGGCTGCGGCTGGCGATGATCGTGAGCGCAGGAATCGCCACCGCTGGGATCGGGACACTGGTGCTGCGGCGATGGCCCAAGCCAGTATTTCACGTGAAACATTCGGGCTAGCGTCAGGCGGCGGACTCGGCGCTGAGGGCTTCGAACGTGGGGTGGAGCCAGAGGGATTCGAGGGCCAGTTCGAGGGCGGAGGCCGTTTCAAGGGTGGGGTCGACGATTACCTCGCCCGAGGCATGGCGGGTAACGGAGCGGGCGAAGAGCGGGACGGCGTTGGTGGGTACGGCGGCGTGGCGATAGGCCGCGTCATCCAGATGCTGCTCCCAGGGCTGGGCCACGCCTTCGGCGCGACCGGACGGCGCGCCGCGCATGAGGCCGAGGCGGTTGACCAGGGAATCCCAGACGGTCACGAGCAGATCGCGGGCGTAGCGGCGCTCGATGGGCGGCTGGCCGTGGAAGGCGGCCAGGCGGAGCGTGCGTAGGAGGGCTGCGACGTCGGCGGCGGTATAGGTGGACCGGTCGCGGAGCCAGCCGTTGTCCCTGTCGAACGAGGTCGCCAGGTCCAGGAAGAGGTCGCCGGCACGTTCCCGGACACCGCTATCGGTCGGCATGAGCGGAGTCAGCCGAATCAGGGCGGAGAGAGCGTTGGCGGCTTCGAGGATGTCGGCGGGTTCTTGGTCCCGGAGCCAGTAGGCGATCCGGCGTTGCTGGACCGGGATGAAGGCGCGGAAGTCGTCGCGGCCGGTGACCGGCTGAAGGCGGGCCTGGGCGCGGACCATGCGGTGGGCCTCGGGGATCGAACGGGGGAGGTTGGTTCGATAGAAGGCGTACAGCTCGTCGGCAGCCACCTGCAGCCGGCGGACTGACTCGTCCGAACCGACGGTCCTGGCCAAGAGCGTTGCGTCGGCGGTGGCCCAGATGAGGTCGAAGTTGCCGAGGGGGTCGTAGGTGTCGTCGGAGTCGAAGAGGACGCCGAGCCTGGGGCGGAAGAGCTCGGCGTGGACTCGGTCGGAGGCTTCGACGGCGACGGCGGCGTATGTGGTTGCGAGCCATTGCTCGTGGCTTCGGGCCTCGCCGGGCGGCGCCTGGGGCGCGCGCAGCCGGTGGGTCCGGGCCAGGGCCTGGAGGAGGCGCATGTAGAGGGCGGCAGTGTGTACGCGGATTACGGCATCGGTATGACGCACCTGTGGCAGACCGCCCGGCGTTGGCGGGGCGTCCACGGTGGCGGTGGCGTACGGCAGAGCGATCGGGACTGTTTGTGGTCCGGCGGCGGTGAAGGCCGCACGGCTACGGGGATCGAGGGTGTTGGCGGGATGGCCAAGACCGGGCTGGGTTGCGATGAGGCCGCCGAGGTAGCGGGCGTACCAGTAGCCCTGCCAGCCGGCCGTGGCCAGTTCGGCGTCGCTGTCGGGTGGTGGCTCAGGCCAGAGGTCTGACAGACGTTGCGGAGCGGTGGTTTCGCCGCAGGCCGCGAGCAAAGGAGAACCCGCCGCCAGCGCCAGGAGGCGGCGTCGCGTCAGTGGCACCCGTCCACTCCTCGCCGTCTCATTCCCGATCGAATTCTCCTTCAAGTCGCTGCCAGGGACGCGTCGTCGATGCGTGTGGCCGCAGCGCCCCATTACGATCGTGGCATGACTGGACAACGCGTGCTGGGCGCAGTGGCTCTAGCGGCGGTGGTCGGGGCCCTGCTATTTCTGCCGCAGCAGTCGACTGCCTATGAGTTGCGCTGGGACGTGCGCACGCTGCGGGACGGGATTCCGCCGATCTACGACCCGGGCCTGACGACGCCGGACAACGTGGACCTGTCGCCGGAGGAAATGGTGCTGGCGGTGGAGATCAACGGCGACGCGCGGGCGTATCCGATCGAGCCGCTGGTGAGCTACGAAATCGTGAACGACGTGGTGGGCGGGGTGCCGGTGGCCATTACCTGGTGTCCGCTGTGCTACACGGGCCTGGTGTACGAGCGGGTATGGGAAGGACAGACCCTGACGCTGGGCGTGCAGGGGGCGCTCTACAAGAGCGCGCAGACCTGGTGGGACCACGAGACCGGCAGTATCTGGAGCCAGGTGTTCGGGGAGGCGCTGGACGGTCCGCTGGACGGGGCGCGACTCAGACCAATCGTGGCGTCGCTGACGCCCTGGGGCTCGTGGCTCGAGCAACACCCCACAACGCTGGTCATGAAGCAACGGCTGCAGTTTGGCGCCCCCAACAGCGCCTTCCACAACCAGCGATCGCCCAAGGACATCTGGGTGATCGGGGTGGACATCGACGGCGCGGCGGCCGGGTTCTACTTCGACGAGACGGCGCGCCTGGGCGTGCAGCAGGCGCTGGTGGGCGATACGCCGGTGGTGGCGTTTGCAGAGGCGGAGAGTCGGATCGTCCGTACGTACGAGGCAAGGGCGGACGGCCGTCCGCTGACATTTGATGTCGTAGGGGCCGAGCTGACGGACCGCGAGACGGGAACTCGTTGGGACGCGCTGAGTGGCGGTGCCGTTTCAGGTCCCCTGGCGGGTTCGAAATTGAAGCCGGTGCCGTACTTCAGCATTTGGGATTGGGCGTTGCGGTTGCATTACGGGAGTGAGACGCCGATATATCCTGTCGACTTAGCATCTGCGGCTTAGGTCGGATCGGACACGGAGTCGAAGAGCAGATGGAGTCACCTGTTTCCTGAATTGAGTCGTCCGGTTAACGACCGAACACTCTTCGGACACTTAGGCCATAGTTTGCCTATCAACGAACTGCAAGGCTGCCCGCGTGAGTAAGCCCGAGCGAGACTCTCGCTCCCGTTCTGCGGCTTCATCAATGATGGACAACACGCGTGAAGGCATCGTGATATTGACTCGGACCGTCTTGCTCGAGAGTTTAGAAATATCAACGTCAATAAGCGCCCAAACTCCGTTTTCAAAGTGGCGATTGCTTTGATGCAGATCGATCGACTGACGCTCCGGGATAGACTCTCCATCCATTAGTAGGCCTTCGATATGACAAGCAACAGCTTCGTGCGCCGAGCTCATAGCGTCCTCGAACGAGTCGCCTCCGGAGAAGCACCCGGGTAGATCGGGAACCGTGACACCGTAGCTGCTTGTCGAGTCTTTATGAATGACGATTGGAAACTGCATTAGCGATCCTTCCAATTCCAACCAGCCTGACGACAAATGCTCCGTAGCGTGCCGATCGATATGTCCCGTAACGGGTGCTTGATCGTGACGCGACCAGGCTTGTCGGGGTACGTGAACTGGTGCTGGCTGCCGCTCACGTTTCTGAGAACCCAGCCGTCGCGACGGAGACGGCGCAGGACCCTCCGGCTATGCACTGTGTGTATTATACACACCACCGTCGCGGTAAGGATGGACTCGAGCAACGGCAGACGGGCCGAAGTCAGCCATTCCTTGATCGATGGCGCTGTTCCGCTTCTGCCCAGATCTGTCTCAGCGTCTTTTCGCTGACCCCGCTATTCAGGCCGTCCTGAATGGCTGCCTGTAAGGCGTGGAAGGCGGCGGCCTGACCTTGTTGCCGTTTCGCCGGCTCGCGGGCAGGCGCGCGCTCGTCCTTGGGCTGGTCGTGCGCGAATGCAGGTCTGTTCGTTTGCTTCTGGCGACGCCTCATGGCGGACTTCTTTGCCGGCGATCAGAGCCGGTGCGTGAAGAAACGTCCGCCCGTAGAGAAGGTGAGAACGAGTTGGTCGTGGTGGTTGCGGGGGTCGGATTCGAACCGACGACCTCCGGGTTATGAGCCCGACGAGCTACCACTGCTCCACCCCGCTCGTCATTGTAGCGAACCGGCGGGAGCTGGGAGTGGTGAAGGGTGAGCTGCGGGAGACTGAGGAAGGGCTTTGAATCGAGAAGAGGCGTCCAAGTGCCCACCCCGGACGGGCGTCAATGACTTCAGGTGAGCGTCGGACCGGTCGATAAGCCGCATTCTGTCGTGGGCGGCCATCTATCTGGGACCGGCGTTGCCGCCAGCCTCGTGCAGCCTACCTGGGACTGGGCGAGCAGCCTGGTGGCGTCCCGACTTGGCCTTGCTTCCGGTAGAGGTTAGCCGTTTCACTCCCGCGCCCCCGGGGGTGCGCGGGCATCGTCACTGTGCCCCTGTTCCGGCCCTTGCCGGCGCGAACCGATTCGGGCGACGGGTGTTACCCGCTACCGCGCTCTGTGAAGTGCGGACTTTCCTCTCCGGCGGGAGCCGGAGCGGCCGCCTGACCGGCCCGACGCTCGCGCCCATGGTGGCACAGCGCGGGTGGCTTTTGGGGTTGGGCCCGGAAGACGCTCACCCCGCCTTATCCCCCAGGGAGAAGGATTTAGTAGTGGCGGCGCGCGAACCCACACGGGGCGCGGGTACCCACAAGGGGCACCCCAACAAGAGACGGGAGGACTGGGCTGAGACGGGGCCCTTAGCAGGGCAAGAGTGAGTGCGAGGTCGGGCCATTCCGGTCGACTCGATGGGTTTGGGTCTGGCGCGGTGCCGTTCGGAGGAACGGCGATCCGCGTGATCGCTCAACCTGGGTGACCTCTCGGCCGAGGCCGGGAGGTGTCATCCCTAGAAAGGAGGTGATCCAGCCGCAGCTTCCGCTACGGCTACCTTGTTACGACTTCGCCCCAATCGCCAACCCCACCCTCGACGGCTGCTTCCCAAGGGTTAGCTCACCGGCTTCAGGTGTTGCCGACTTTCATGGCGTGACGGGCGGTGTGTACAACGCCCGGGAACGTATTCACCGCAGTGTGCTGACCTGCGGTTACTAGCAACTCCGACTTCATGCAGGCGAGTTGCAGCCTGCAATCCGAACTGAGACCGGCTTTAAGGGATTCGCTTCCTGTCGCCAGGTTGCTGCCCGTTGTACCGGCCATTGTAGCGTGTGTGTAGCCCGGGATATAAGGGCCATGCGGACTTGACATCATCCCCACCTTCCTCCGCGTTGTCCGCGGCAGTCACGCTAGACACATACAACTAGCGTCGAGGGTTGCGCTCGTTGCGGGACTTAACCCAACACCTCACGGCACGAGCTGACGACAGCCATGCAGCACCTGTTACACGATCCCGAAGGAACTCCCGATTTCGCGGGATAGCCGTGTAATGTCAAACCCCGGTAAGGTTCTTCGCGTAGCCTCGAATTGAACCACACGCTCCGCTGCTTGTGCGGGCACCCGTCAATTCCTTTGAGTTTTAGTCTTGCGACCGTAGTCCCCAGGCGGGACGCTTACCGCGTTAGCTCCGGCACGCAGGGAGGTTGAGCCCCCCACACACCTAGCGTCCATCGTTTACGGCGCGGACTACCAGGGTATCTAATCCTGTTTGCTCCCCGCGCTTTCGCCCCTTAGCGTCAGGTCAGGCCCAGACCGCCGCCTTCGCCTCTGGTGTTCCGTCCGGGATCTACGCATTCCACTACTCCCCCGGACGTTCCACGGTCCTCTGCCTGCCTCCAGCCTGGTGGTTTGCTCGGACCCTCCCCGGGTGAGCCGGGGGCTTTCACCGAACACCTACCAGGCCGCCTACGAGCGCTTTACGCCCAGTGATTCCGGATAACGTTTGCCACCAAGGTATTACCGCGGCTGCTGGCACCCTGTTAGCCGTGGCTTCTTCCTGGGGTACCGTCAAATTCGTCCCCCAGAAAAGGGGTTTACAACCCGAAGGCCTTCATCCCCCACGCGGCGTCGCTGCGTCAGGCTTTCGCCCATTGCGCAAGATTCCTCCATGCTAAACCCCGTAGGGCTCGGGACCATATCTCAGTCCCCGTGTGGCGGATCATCCTCTCAGACCCGCTACCGATCACTGCCTTGGTGAGCCATTACCCCACCAACTAGCTAATCGGCCGCAGCCCCCTCAGCCGGCGCCATGCCAGGTTCCCCTGCCACAGCTTTCGTCCACCTGTCTACCAGGCGACCATATGCGGGATTACCTCCGGTTTCCCGGAGTTTTCCCCCACCGACCGGTAGGTTAGCTACGTGTTACGCACCCGGACGCCACGGTCGTGGGCGCTCCGAAGAGCCTCCCCGTACCGTTCGACTCGCATTGGTAAGGCACGCCGCCAACGTTCATCCTGAGCCAGGATCAAACTCGCCAATCCAATCTCAACACACGCCCTGGCGGGCGTGATACAGATCGCAATTACTTCAGGGCCCCGGGTGGACCGGCGCCCTGAGCCACCGAGTCATCCTCGAATCACGTGGATTACTGTCGCGCCAGACACATTGGAATGACGCGAGTACTCGCACTCACTCTTCCCCTGTTAAGGTGCCGTCGCGCCCGCGCCGACTGGAATCGCCGGTGCGCCACCGGGGCGGCTGATGAATCAAGCGCCGCCGAACTGCGCGGATGCCTTTTCAGGCAGTCGCCCATCGTAGCACGCCTGGAAGGGCTGTCCCGGGCGAACGACCCGCTCGACCTGACATTCCTGGCCGCTTGGGCGCCGTTTCGGGTGCTAGGCTGGGCGGACACCAAGTTTGACGTGACATACCTCTCATCAAGATTGGTGGAGGGAGTCGGCCCAACGAAGCCGGGCAACCTTCGAGCGAGAGTTCGAGAGGGTGCCAATTCCGGCAGCGGATGCTGCAAGATGAGAGGGTCACCGGCGCGAGGCAGCGCCCCGGGCGGGGCGCGGAGCGCCAAGGGGTTTGCGACGGAGTGAGAGGCAACCTCTCCCCAGCTGTTGGGCGGCCGATGGCGATGGCCGTGCCCGCGCGTGACGCGGGCGCGCCGGGTCACCCGGCGATACGGGAATACGCCATCCGCTGACACATCCGTCGGCGCCTCTGCCAAGGATCATCCGCATGTCCACGACTCAGACGCTTCGCTGTCGCGAGTGCAGCCGCGCCTATCCCCTGCGGGCCACGCACATCTGCGAGTTCGATTTCGGGCCGCTGGAGGCGCAGTTCGATTACGCCGCCATCCGCGAGACCATCTCGCGCGATGCCATTGCCGCGCGGCCGCCCACCCTGTGGCGCTACCACGAGTTGCTGCCGGTGGACGGGGGCTGGGACGAGACCTGGCCGGTCGGGTTCACGCCGCTGCAGCGCGCGGACAACCTGGGCGACCGGTTGGGCCTGACCAACCTGTACGTCAAGAACGACACGGTGAATCCCACCTACTCCTTCAAGGACCGGGTGGTGGCCGTGGCGATCACGAAGGCCCGCGAGTTCGGGTTCGAGACCTTTGCCTGCGCGTCCACCGGCAACCTGGCCGGGGCCGTTTCGGCTGCCGGGGCGCGTCACGGAATGCCCACGTATGTCTTCATGCCAGCCGACCTGGAAGTGGGCAAGATCCGCGGGGCGGCGGTGTACGGCGCGGGCATCGTGGCGGTGGAAGGCACGTACGACGAACTGAACCGCCTGTGCAGCGAGATTGCCGATCTCTACAGCTGGGCCTTCTGCAACATCAACATCCGGCCGTACTACGCCGAGGGATCCAAGACGCTGGCCTTCGAGTCGGTGGAGCAACTGGGCTGGGTTGCGCCTGATCACATCGTGGCGCCGATCGCGTCCGGCTCGCTGTACACGAAGATGGGCAAGGCGATGAAGGAACTGGTGGAAGTGGGGCTGCTGGACAGCCAGTCCACTCGCATCCACGGCGCCCAGGCGGATGGTTGCGCGCCGGTGGCCGAGGCGTTTGCGCGCGGCCAGACCACGTACCGGCCGGTTCGCCAGCCGGACACGGTGGCCAAGTCGCTGGCCATCGGGAATCCGGCCGACGGGTTCTACTCGCTGAAGCTGGCGCAGGAGGTCGACGGCGTAATCGAAGCCGTAACCGACGACGAGATCGTGGACGCCATGCGCCTGCTGGCCTCGACGGAAGGCATTTTTGCCGAGACGGCCGGTGGCGTGACAATTGCGGTATTGGCCAAGCTTGCCGAACGCGGCGTGATCGCCAGGGACGACCTGACGGTGGCGCTGGTGACCGGCAACGGGCTGAAGACGCAGGAGACTATCGACGGCCGAGTGGACGCCCGCTATGACATCCGACCGAGCATCACATCGTTTGAGCAGACGCTGGCCGACCGCGGCGTGCTGACGCCGGCCTAGGCAGCGCAGGAGACGCCCTTATGCCCAATGTCCGAATTCCAACCCCGCTCCGCAGCCTGACCGACGGCAAGAACAGCGTGGACATCGACGCCACGAACGTCGGCGACCTGGTGGAGAAGCTGAACGCCGCGCATCCCGGATTCTCCGAACGGATCCTGGACGAGGACGGCGAACTGCGGCGCTTCGTCAACATCTACGTGGACGGCGAGGACATCCGCTACCGCGAAGGCTTCGACACGGAAGTCGGTCCGGGCGACGAGGTGTCGATCGTGCCGTCGGTGGCGGGCGGCTAGGCCGGACCAACCGCAGCCGCTGGCGCAGCGGCCTTATCCCGGAGCTTCGGCTCCGGGACGGGGCGGTATCGTCGTCGGCCGTGGGACTTCCGGCGGCTATTGGCCGCCGCTGGTCTCGAAGACGGCATCGGCCGCGGTCAACTCGCCGGGTGGGAACTCGATCCCGAGGCTGCGAGCCCGCGCCAGGTTGAAGCTCGTGTCGGTCTGTTTCGGATCGACGATGGGCATGGTGGCGGGGTCGGCTCCATTCAGAATGTCCGCGCCCAGCGCGCCGACGTAGGCCCCGGTCTTCAGCCCGGAATTGCCCACGGCGACGAGAATGCCGTCGCGGGCCCAGTCGGCGACGAGGCCAAGCTCGGGCAGCTTGTTCTCGGCCACCATCCAGTCGATTACTTCGGCCGGCGGGACGATGTCGCCGTTGGCATCGCGGAGCTGGTGGAAGTTCACCACGGCAATGAGGTCGGCTTTGTCCTGGTAGTCGACGACGGCGCGCTTCCACTGGTCGAACGTCTCCAGCAATAGAAAGTCCAGGACCTCGAACGGCGCGGCGCCGGCCGACTGGTCGTCGCGCTGGAGTTCGGCGCGAACGGTCTCCGAGCCCGCGCCGGCATCCGCAAGGATGACGACCCGGGTCACATCGGGAAAGAGCCGCTTGGCGGTTGCAAAAGCCTCGGAGTGCGGTATGCGCTCCAAGGCGCCGGTGATCGTTCCACCAGGCACGTCCAGACTGCCGATGGGGGCATAGATCGTGGGGTCGACGTTGATGCCGGCGAAGACCGTGGGGAGCTGAGTGGCGGGGCTCTCCTCGGCGTATCGGACGGCCACGTGCTCGAGCGCGACGTCGTCGGTGACAAACAGGAGGTCGGGCTCGAAGGTTCGCAGCGCCTCAAGAGCCTTGGCCGCCCGCTGTTCGATCTGCTGCGGGCTTGTGAAGTTGATCCGCGTGTCCATGTAGAAGGTCTGCAACTCGTAGTCGCGCTCCCCGATCAGACCATTCCCGGCAAGGCCTTCGATGATTCCCTCGTGGAGTTGCCTGGTCCATGTAAAGGCGTCGCTGTAGGAGTGCACGATTAGGATGCGATGTGGCGCATCCGCAGGGGCGGTGCCGACTTGAGCGGATTCGGGCGAGCCGCAGGCCACGGCAGCGGCCAGGGCCAGCAGAAGCGAGGCCAGGCGCAGTGCGATCCGGGGGATGAAATGCCTGTCAACCACGACGATTGCGTTCAAATGCCTTCATCATCATTGGTAGGCCCGGCACCGGGGTCTGTCCAGCGCGCGCGAGGATCCGCTCAGGCGTCGGGCGGGAGGGGTTTGCGGTTGTCGAAGCCTTCGTCGCGGCCGTGCCAGTAGTCGATCGAGTCTTCGCCGAGGCGCCAGCAGAGGAAGGCATCCTCGCCGTCGACCTGTGACGGGAAGTCGATCAGGCCGGTGGACGGGTCGCGCAGCACGATATTGCGTGACCGGAGCCAGGCGACCAGCGGCTGCACGTCCCAGAGGGCAGCGACGAGCGCCTGGTGAGCGAGGCTGACTTCGACGGGGGTGCGGCGGCTGGAGGTCTGCGCGTCCTCGAATGCCTGGCGTTCGGACCCAGCCTCCATCCAGACGCCCTGCAGGCGGCCGACGATGCGGCGGACCTCGGGGAGGAGTTCGGTGGCCTCCTCAAGCGTATAGGTCAGGCCCTCCTCGTCGTGTTCGTCCATGGGTCGGGGCCTCGGCTCAGGTCTGTACGTAAGTATCGGCCAGCGCGGCGCGTCCGTGCGGCCCGAAGGCAGAGATTTGCGGCCACATGGTGCGTTCGCGTACGACCGACAGGGTGGGGTACCAGGCGGCGCGCAGGTTGCCGGCCAGGTAGACCGAGCCGCCGGACACGACGGAGCCGTGGTTGCCGGCCAGGGCGAGGGCGGCTTGCAGCGCGTCGTCGGGGTCGCGGGCCTGGGCGATGGGCGCCCGATCCAGCTTTTCACCCGCGTCGGCCAGCAGGCCGACGGGCAGGGCGGGCTTACGGTAGACCTGCGGCTCGGTGGCTACCCAGACGTCGAGGTGGGGCAGCAGCTGCGGCAACACCTCGGACGCGGCGCGGTAACCGACCATGCCGATCAGGCCGACGCGGGGGCGCGGCAGGCCCGCGGTCTCGACGACCTGGCCCAGGGCGCGGGCCTTGTCGCGGTTGTGGGCGCCGTCCAGGTAGACGGCCGGCCGGCCGGGCATGCGTTCGAAGCGGGCGGCGAGACGGCCGCCGGCCGTGGCCTGGCGGACTTCGGTACTGAGAGCCATTCCGAGGACCTCAAGTGCGGCTTCGGCCAGGCGGGTGTTGTGGGTTCGGAAGTCCGAGCCGTTGAGCGGTATTTCGACCAGCGGCTGGCCGATGGCGGCCGCGGCCTGGCGTATTGGCGGCTGGGCCTCGGGCGGTAGGGGGCCGCAGAGAGCGGCAGCGCCGGGCTTGAAGATGCCGGCCTTGTGCCAGGCGACGGTCTTGAGCGTGCCCCCAAGGCTCTTGAGGTGGTCGTGGCCCACGCTGGTGACCAGCGCCAGGTCTGGCTTCACGACGTTGGTCAGATCGAAGCGGCCGCCGGCGCCGACTTCCATCACCGCGATGTCGACCCGGGCGCGGACGAAGTACTCAAGCGTGAGGGCGACCCAGACCATGCCGTAGGTGGGCGGACCGTCGGGATCGGTGGCGGCGAAGCGGTCGACGTGCGGGCGGATCCAATCGACGAGGTCGACCAGCTCCGAGGGCCGGGCCAGTTGGCCGTCGCAGTCGAACTTCTCCAGGGCGGTCTGCAGGTAGGGGGTGCAGTGCAGGCCGGTGCGGAGGCCGGAGGCGGACAGGCCGGCCGCCAGCTTGGCGGCGACGGAGCCCTTGCCGGAGGTTCCGCCGACATGGACGCAGCGGAGGCCGTCCTGCGGGTCACCGAGCGTTGCCAGGAACCGGCGGAAGCGGGCCAGCCGGCGTTCGCCGGCCTGGATGGACTGTTCCAGGGTGCGGGGCGTGGTGGGGCCGGCCGGGCCCCGGATGAGTCCGTTGACGTAGCCGACGGCGGCATGGCCAGCGGCGATTTCGGCGTCGGTGACCGGCGAGTCGTTGCGGGTCAGGACTGGCGTGTCACGCACAGGCGTGTTGGGCGAGATCGAGCGCTTCCAGCATGCCGGCGAAGGACTCGCGCGAGTTGGCTTCCTTGCTGCGGTGCTCGGGGTGCCAGTGGGTTTCGAGATTCACGGCGCCAGTGAAGCCGTCGTCGATGAGGGCGCGGAGCTGGCCAACAAAGTCCACTTCGCCCCGGCCCACGCACTCCCAGGCAATCAGGCCGGTCGAATGATCGACCACGCTCGCGTCCTTGATGTGGACGTGCTTGGTCCAGGGTCGGGCGATCGCGTAGCCGGACGGGAATGGGTTGCCGCCTGATACGAAGTCGTTGGAGGGATCCCAGTTCAGCTTGACGCTTGGATGGTCAGTGGCTTCGAGGATGCGCACGGTGTTAACGGCGGTGTTGCCCCAGCAGCTGCGGACGTTCTCGACCAGGAGGGTGACGCCGGCGGCGGCGGCGCGGTCGCCGGCGTCGCGCAGGACGTCGACGATCCCGGCCAGCCGGTCGTCGGGCAGCGGCCCGCCGTCAGGCAGGCGGGGGCTGGGATTGCCCATGCCGATCATGTCGTCGCGGCGGCAGGAGAAGATGCGGACGAAGGGCGACCCGAGGGCCCGGGCGACACGGATGCCGCCTTCGAGTTCAATGCGGTGCTGGTCCCAGCCGTCGATCGAGGCCAGTTCCCCCACATCGCCGGGCGGCAGGATCAGGACCTTGAAGGCCTGCGTGCCGACGGCCGAAACGTAGAGGCCGGCGCGATCGACGGCGGCGCGGGTATGTTCGATCAGGGCGTCGTCGCACTCATGGGCCGCGCGGCCCCAGAAGTCTTCGATTTCGATCTGGGACATGCCCAGGTCGGCGGCGACGTCCACGCCGACGTCGACGTCCGGTGATATCTCACTGTTGACCACGCCGACCGAGAAGGGAAGGTTGGTGTCTATTCGGTTCGACATGTCAGGCCGCCGTAGTTCGAGTCCAGAACGACATCAGGAGTTCCTCCATTTCGGAGCGACGGTCGACGGCCGCGCGCAGCGCCTTCATGTCCAGGCCATCACTACTCACGGAAACTCCGCGCAGGTGCTCGGCCACGTCGTTGGAGGCCCGGTTCCAGCCGTGCATGAGGCTGCGGAGTTCGCGGGCCTGTTCCCGCGTGAGCGCCATGGGCGGCTCTCCGGCGAGGTAAGTGGGCGAGCGTAGCGCGTCTGACAGCTTGCCGGACGCGGGAGTGGCGGAAATAGGCCGGTGGTAGACTCCGCTTCCTGTTGCCGGCGTGCGGCGCCCAGAGGTTGCAGGCGTTCGCCGCCGCTCGACCCTTAGCCGCGGGAGGCCCAATGGCGATTCATGCTGGCGCGCCGCGTCGCTCGACGCTTGCGCCCGGGGACCACGCCAAGCTGGATGACCTGCGAACGCGCCTGGCCGACCTGAAGGACGAGCCGGGCGCCACGCTGGAAGCGCTATACGCGGCGCAGGAGGTCTTCTCGTACGTGCCGCCAGAGGCGGTGACGATGATCGCCGAGGAACTCCGGCAACCGGAGAGCGAAGTCTTTGGCGTGCTGACGTTCTACACGATGTTCCACCGCAAGCCCTCGGCCAAGTACGTGCTGCGGGTCTGCCGGGACCTCAGCTGCCACATCTCGGGTGCTCCGGCGGTGTTGAAGGCCCTGAATGACGAGTTGGGCACGCGAGTGAGCGAGGTGACCGCGGACGGGCTGTTCGAGACTGAATCGGTCTCCTGCCTGGGGCTGTGCGACCTGCAGCCGGCGGTGATGGTGAACCTGGAACAGCACGGTCCGCTGGACGCGGAGAAGGCCCGCGGCCTGCTGGCCGACCTGCGCGCGCGAGAAGCCTGATGGAACTCGTCGTCACCAAGAATTTCGGCAACCCGCAGTCGTGGACGCTGGAGAGCTACCGCAAGGCAGGCGGGTACCAGGCGCTGGAGAAGGTCCTCAACGAGATGACGCCCGAGGACGTTTCGGAACTGGTCAAAGAGTCAGGGCTGAGCGGTCGCGGCGGAGCGTTCTTTCCCACCGGGCTGAAGTGGCAGTTCGTGCGGTCGGATCCCAAAACGCCGCGCTACGTGGTGATCAACGGCGACGAGAGCGAGCCGGGGACATATGTAAACCGCTACTCGCTGGAACTGGACCCGCACCTGATGCTGGAGGGGATGCTGATCGCGGCCTACGCCTGCAACGCCACGCTGGGATACGTGTATATCCGCGGCGAGTACGGGCTGGCACACGAGCGCACGCAGGCGGCGATCCGCGAGGCCTACGAGGCGGGCTACCTGGGCCAAAGCATCATGGGCAACGAAGGCTTCAACTTCGAGGTCACGTTCCGCCGCGGAGCCGGAGCGTACATCGTGGGCGAGGAGACCGCGCTGTTTAACTCGCTGGAAGGCAAGCGCGGGAACCCGCGTTACAAGCCGCCGTTCCCGACCAATGTGGGCGTTTGGGGGCTGCCGACGGCGATTAACAACGTGGAAACGCTATCGGCGGCGCCGGCAATCATCGAAAACGGGGCCGAGTGGTTCCAGAACCTGGGGCACGGCGAGGCGACCGGCACCAAGATGTATTGCCTGTCGGGCCGGGTGGCCAAGCCGGGCGTGCATGAATTGCCGCTGGGCACCACCGCGCGGGAGTTGATCTACGACTACGGCGGCGGGGTGCTGGACGGGCGGCCGCTGAAGGGCTTCAAGCCGGGCGGCGCTTCGTCGGCGGCGCTGGGTCCGGAGCACCTGGACGCGCCGCTGGAGCCGCGCTCGATGGCGGAGTTGGGCACCATCATGGGTACCGGCGGAGTCGTCGTATACGACGACACGGTCTGCATGGTGGACGCGGCCTACCGGGACGCGCTGTTCTTCGAGGAGGAGAGCTGCGGGTTCTGCATTCCCTGCCGCGAAGGCACCCCCAACCTTGTACAGATTCTAGAGCGAATCCTGCACGGGCAGGGCACCATGGACGATCTGGACCTGCTGGAAGACCTGGGGGCGAGCATGATGGCCTCGTTCTGCGGGCTGGGGCAGTTTGCGCACCAGCCGGTGCGCGGGGCCGTGCGGGCGTTTCGCGACGAGTTTGAGGCGTACATTCGCGGCCGTTAGTGCGTGGCGGGCGATTTCCGGTTCTCTAACAGCAGGCGGCTGGGCTTGGCGGGACTCAAGCTTTAGTGGGAAGGCTGGCGGTTAGCTAGAGGCCTTCGTTTCGCGTCCAGCGACGGCGTCGTCGGTCCAACGGTACTCGCAGCGGTCGCTGTAGTCGCAGTACCGGCAGTGTTTGCCCGGCGTCGGTTTGAAGTCGGCGGCGCCAACACGCTGGGCCAGTGCCTGGTATCGGTTGAGCACGTCGTCGGCGACCGCGGGATCGGGCGACTGGGAGATGCCCTGATTGTCGGTGAGGTAGTAGACCGTGAGTCGCGAGACGGCGCTGTTGAAGCCGCGTTCGAGCGCGAGCGCGTAGGTGTGGAGCTGGGTGCGCAGGCGGCCGGGTAGCTCGGACGGTCGGCTGCCGCTCTTGTAGTCGATGACTTCGAGGCCATCAGGCCGCTGATCGACCCGATCGATGACGCCTTCCACGGTGTGGGCATCATCGGGGCGCAGGCGGAGGCGAAAGCGGCGTTCCAGCATGACGGGGCGGCCGGGGTTGTGGCTGCGGGCAGACCAGAAGCCGTCCAGAAGCTCGTGGCCGCGTTCCCAGATGTCGGGGAAGCGCTCGCGGTTCAGGCGCGGGGCGTCGCGCCAGTAGGCGGCATGCAGGTCGTGCAGGTCGGAGCGGCTCAGGCGGACGCCATCGCGCAGGCGCTCGAAGGCCCGGTGAAGGACCGAGTGGACGATGGCGCCGACGGTGAGGCGCGGACTGAACGGGATGGGGATGCGCTCGACGTAGCGGAAGCGGTAGGCGTAGGGGCAGAACTCGTAGAGAGCAAGCTTGGTGAAGCTCAGGCGCATGGCCTGGGCTGGGATTCGTTGGCGTGGTTCAGCGCGGCGGCGGGGCAGACGACGAGGCTTTGAGCGCGGCGACGTCATACCCGATCTCTCGCATGGCGCGCTCGAACTCGCGCATGTCGGCACGCGTGCTCTCACGGTGTTCGCGTATGTCGGCTCGCACGTCGCCGATGAGCCGGAGCAGCAGGCCGATAGTGCCCAGAAGCAGCGTGACCATGATGCCGAAGCCGGCAAGGTAGACGGTGAGAAGGTCGGTCATCGCGTCGGCGCTCTGCCGGTTCCGGGGCTGCTTACCAGCATGCCACGCTCAAGGCGGACCTGGCGTGCAGAGGTGCACCGAAGGGCCTTCAATCCAGTGCGCTGACACATCCGGCTGCGCCCGAGGGACGAGGCAACGCGCGTGTCAGGCGGCCGAGTGGGACGGGCGGCGGGTGGCGGCGGTGTAGGCGCGGCGGAGGACGGCTTCGGCGGGTTTGCCATTGGGTGGGAAAGCGGCGTTGTCGGCGTCGGCGGCAAAGGGATCCCAGCGCCACCAGAAGACGCCCTGGAGGGCCTCGCGACGGTAGGGGAGGCCGAAGAAGGCCGTGTAGAGATTGGCCTGGAGCTCGGAATCGACTTCGTGCGGCCTAACGGGATCGGTAGCGCGGGGCTGGATGGCGGCGGTTGTGGTGCTGCGATAGCCGAGTTCGGTGAAAACCACGGGTCGATCCAGTTTGCGGTCCGCGCGCCAGCTTTCTATTTCTTCCAGCCAGACGTTCCAGGCGTCGGCGAGCTGGGCGTGACTGATGAGGCGGTCGGCCAGCGGGAAGTAGGCGTTGACGCCGATGAAGTCCAGAGCGTCCCAGAACGGAACATCGGCGTATCCCCCCAGACCTGCTGAGGGTGCGTGGCTGGCCGCGTAGGTGAGGGGTCCGCTGAATCGACCCCTGACGTCGGTGATCAGTTCGCGCCAGTCGTCGGCCAGGGCGGCCTCGGAGAACCCCAAGTCTGTACCGAGACATAGCAAGTCGGCGTTGACCTGAGCGGCCAGGTCGGCGTAGTGGTGCGTCATCACCGTGTAGTCGGCGAACCAGGCTGATGAGTCGGCTGGCCGGATTTCGCCGCGCCAGACACCGTCGTCGCTGTCCACGAATGGCTTGAGCATCACACGCATGCCGGCGGCATGGGCACGGTCGATCAGGCTGTGGACGTCTTCGTTCGGCGGTGTCCGCGCGGGATCCGGGCGGATGCGGGACGCGTCGTGGGTCGCTTGATACCAGCCGGGGGCGATCGACACCCAGTCGGCGCCGGCTGCTGCGGATGACTCGACCAGCCGGCCGGCTCGCTGCTCGGCAAAGTCGGTCCCGGAACGCCCGGCCAGGGTGAGGCCATGCATAAATGGGGTGCTGGTTGGATCGCGGCGGCTGACGCCGGCAAAGCCGCAGGCGGCGAGGGCAGCAGCGGCCGTGGTGAGCGCCGCACCGCTCAGGAGCGTCCGGCGCCTAAGGCGGACCGGCGGACGCATCAGCTACAGGTCAGGCAGCGAACGCTAGCGGCCGAGGATCCAGCGCACGTCCTCGCTCATCATTTCTTCGTTCCACATGGGGTTGAAGGTGAGATCGATCTCGGCCTTGCGGACGTGGTCCAGGGACTCGGCTTCCTGCTTGACCTGCTGCAGGATGTAGGGACCGGCCGGACAGCCCGGGGTGGTGAGCGTCATGGTGACGGTGGCGCGCTCGTCGCCGGCGGCGGCCTCGGGTTCGCCTTCGCCAGGGACGTAGGGAACCACGTCGACCTCATAGATGAGGCCCAGATCAACGATGTTGATGCCGATCTCCGGGTCGATGACGCTGCGCAACTGATCGCGGACCTGGTCGGGGGTTGTGGTGGCCACAGGGATTCTCGCTTTCAGGGTTCGCTAGCAAGCTTGGCAGCCAGTGAGAGCCTCGACAAGACAGCGGCGCCCCGCCGATCCGGCTGCGAGGCTAGCCGGCGGCGTAGCCGGGGAGGATGCGGACGCCGGGATAGTTGACAGCGCGACCGGCTTCGATTTCGAGGCGATGGTCCCATTCGACCTGGTGCACACGATAGGTCCAGGCGGTGCGTTCCGAGTCCCACCAGACTTCCGCCCAGTGCGCCACGCTGGCCCAGTGCGGCTCGTATTTCAGGCCGACACTTCCGGGGCGGAGGATGGTGGTGGACTTGTACTCAAGCTCCAGCGGCGCATGGATATGGCCCACGACCATCAAGGCGGGCGGGTTCGGACCGATGAGGCGCTCGAGTTCGGCGGCGGGCGTATCAGCCCATATGAACTCGTGCAGGTTGACGGCGTTGGCATGGGCAAGCAGAAGCTCGGGACCGTTGTCGACCTGCAGGCGCAGGCGGCGGGGTAGGGAAGCGGCGCTCTGGCGCAGGTCCTCCGGAACCCGCTTCATCGTCCAATCGAACACGGCCAGGATCAGGTCGCGACGAAGCCCCCGGCCGGGCACGCTCTTGAACGAACCGATTTCCAGATCGCGCTCGGTGTCGCCCTTGAGCATCGTCGCGCCGGCGGTCCGCAACTCATCCCAGGTTTCCAGCGGTCGGGGGCCGCCGCAGAGCTGGTCGCCGGCGGACACGAGGAGTTGGAACGGCTCGCGCGCACGGATATCGGCCAACACCGCGCGCAAGGCGGTCAGGTTGGCGTGTACGTCGGTGAGAACCGCGATTCGCATGCAGTGGGCGAGGGGGTGTAGTTCCGCGCGGGCTCCACGACGGAACGGCACGCGGGGAGGGGCTCGTTCAGCCTAAGCAGCGCGCGCCGGGGCTGGCAATAGAATTGACCCAGGCGGGCGGCCTCCCGCTAACCTGTGTTAAGCTCTGCGTGAGCGCGACGCCGTTCCGTGCGTCGCGTCCTTTTTGTCCCCCATGCCCAAACTCAAGACCCGGAAAGCTGCCGCCAAGCGTCTGCGTCGCACACGGCGCGGCAAGATCACGTCCGCCAAGTCGTGGGCCGGACCGTACCGGCGGCGCAAGAGCCGGCGCGCGCGCCGCGCCAAGAACCGCGAACACTCGCTGCCACCGGGACAGCGACGGCAAGCTGAACGCCTGCTGGCGACGAACTAAGGACACCGAATGGCTCGCGTCAAGCGCGGCGTAACCAAGCGCCGCCGTCATAAGAAGGTTCTGAAAGCCGTGCGCGGCCATCGCGGCGCACGTAGCCGGCACTTCCGCGCGGCGCATGAGGAACTGATGCACGCGCGGCAGTACGCCTACCGCGACCGCAGGGCTCGGAAGCGCCAGATGCGGCGGCTCTGGATCATGCGCATCAACGCCGGCGCCCGCCTGCACGGCCTGACCTACGGCACGTTCATGCGCGGCCTGCGGGAGGCGAATGTCACGCTAGACCGGAAGGCACTGGCGGATCTTGCAGCCAACGAACCGGCGGCCTTCGAAGCACTCGCAGACACCGCTCGAGCCGCGGCCTAGCCCGCCGAGTTCCCGCGCGGGCACGGTTCCGCCGTGATTACCAGCGTTCGCAATCCGCAGGTGGCGTTGGCGCGACGCCTGCATCGCGCCTCGGTTCGACAGCGCGACGGGCTGATCCTGCTGGAAGGCCCGCGCCTGGTAACGGAAGCCGCAGAGGCTGGGATTCTCCAGACCGTCCTGGTGGCGGACTATCCCAAGCCCGACGTTAAAGCGGCAGCCGACACAGCCGCAGAGGCCGGGGCGCGGGTGCTGACGGCCGCGCCCCACGTGCTGGCGGCGGCCGCGGACAGCGCGTCGCGCCAGGCCATTGTGGCGATCGGCAAGCGGCCACAGGTTGCGGCGTTGGACGGCGTTCCGCTGATCCTGGTGATCGACGGCGTGCAGGATCCGGGCAATGTAGGGACGCTGGTCAGGTCGGGCGCGGCCGCCGGTGCGACGCTGGTGGTGCGCACTCCGGGCAGCGCCGATCCGTTTGGCCCAAAGGCGCTGCGCGCCGGTGTGGGCGCGCATTTCCGCGTCCCGATTCATGACGCGGCCACGCCGGACGACTTACCGCCATTGGCGGAGGGCTTGGATCTCTACGAGGCATCAGCCAACGCCGCGATCGCTTACCACGGAATCGACTGGACTCGGCCCGGCGGTCTGGTCGTGGGCGCGGAGACGAGGGGCGTGTCGTCCGCCTGGCGAGCGGCCTGTCGGGACAAGCTCGGGGTACCGATGGATCGCGGCGTGGAGTCGCTGAATGCGGGGGCGGCGGCCGCCGTTATCCTGTTCGAGGCCGCGCGGCAGCGCGCGGCAATCCCCCAGAGTTGACCAACGGTGCAAGAGCGACTTGACACCCTGCTGAGCGCCGCGCGCACGGAACTGGCCGCCGCCGCGGACGACGCCGGGCTGGAGCAGTGGCGGGTGACGCACCTGGGCCGCCGCAGCGAAGTCACCGGCCTGCTGCGTTCGGTCGGCAGCCTGCCGCGCGAGGAGCGGCGAGCGGCCGGCCAAGCCGCAAACGCTGCGCGACGAGAGCTGGAAGCGGCCTTCGAGACCCGCCAATCGGAACTGCGCCGCAGCACCGACGGCGCACAGGTGGACGTGACCATGCCCGGCTACCCGGTTCGCCTGGGCAGCCTGCACCCGCTGACGCGAACGCTGCGCGAAATCCGCCGGGTGCTGGCGCCGCTGGGCTTTCGGGCCGTCAGCGGCCCCGAGGTGGAGTGGGACCGCTATAACTTCGAATTGCTGAACATCCCGGCGGATCATCCGGCGCGGGACATGTGGGACACCTTCCACATCGACGACAAGGCTCGACCGGGCGAGCTGCTGCTGCGAACCCACACATCCCCCGTCCAGGCGCGAGTGATGGAGCAGATCCAGCCGCCGGTGCGGGTCATCGTTCCCGGCAAGGTCTACCGCTACGAGGACCGCGACGCCTCGCACGAGGCCGAGTTCATGCAGGTGGAGGGCCTGGCCATCGACAAGCACATCACCATGGCCGACCTGCGGGGGACGCTGTCGTACTTCGTGCGCGCCATGTTCGGCCCCGACCGCGAACTGCGGATTCGCGCCAGTTATTTCCCCTTCACGGAGCCCAGCGCCGAGGCCGAGATGTCCTGCCACGTCTGCGGCGGCGATGGATGCGCGGTGTGCGGCGGGACCGGCTGGATCGAAATCCTGGGTTCCGGGATGGTGCATCCGAAGGTGCTGGCCGACGTGGGCTACGACCCCGACGTCTACCAAGGCTTCGCCTTCGGCATGGGCGTGGAGCGGATTGCCATGCTCAAGTACGGCGTAACCGATATCCGGTCCTTCTACCGCAACGACTTGCGGTTCCTGCGGCAGCTGCGCTGAGCCATGCGCGTACCTTTCGAGTGGTTGTGCGACCTGACGGGGATTGAGGCGTCGGTCGACGACGTGGCCACCCGCCTGACCAATGCGGGCTTCGAGGTCGGGGCGATCCACCGCGCCGGCGAGCACTGGGACCGCATCGTGGTGGGCGAAATCGCACGAATCGACCCGCACCCCAACGCCGACCGATTGAACCTGCCGACCGTGAACACGGGCAGCGAGGAGATCCAGGTGGTTTGCGGCGCCTGGAATTTCGAGGTGGGCGACCGGATCGCCTTCGCGCCCGCCGGCGCGCGCCTGTGGGACCCCTACGCCGACGAGCCGGTGTTGAAGGAACTGAAGCCCACCCGGATCCGAGGCGTGGTCTCCCGCGGCATGTTGTGCTCGACCAAAGAACTCGGCATCAGCGACGACCACGAGGGCATCCTGGTGCTGGATCCCGATGCGCCGCTGGGCCTCCCGCTGGCCGAGGCGCTGGGCGGCGAGGTTCTGGAGTTCGAACTCAAGGCCAATCGCCCGGACGCGCTGTCGGTGCTGGGCATTGCCCGCGAGGCGGCGGCGCTGTACGGAATCGAAGTTCGCTCGCCGATTCCTGCCGATCGGCCTAGCGACGACGGGTCGAGCCAGCCGGTTGCGCTTGAAATTGAAGATCCAGCCCTCTGCGCGCGGTATTCGGCGGCACTCGTTCATGACGTGAAGGTGGGCGAGTCGCCCGCCTGGATGCGGGATCGGCTGGAACAGGCGGGGGTGCGTCCGATCAGCACGATCGTCGACGCCACGAACTACGTGATGCTGGAACTGGGCCAGCCGCTGCACGCGTTCGACTGGGACACGGTTCGGGGCGGCTTCATCGGCGTTCGGACGGCGCGGCCGGGCGAGCGCCTGGTGACCCTGGACGGCCAGGACCGCGAGCTGACGCCGGAGACGCTGTGCATCGTGGACGCCGAAGGGCCGGTGGCGCTGGCCGGGGTTATGGGCGGCCTGGACACCGAGGTCACCGGCACAACCTCGACGGTGCTGCTGGAGTCGGCCACGTTCGATCCGATCAGCATTCGGCGTACGGCGCATCGCCTGAACCTGCGCAGCGAAGCGTCGCGGCGCTTCGAGAAGGGCCTGCCGCCGGAACTGACGGTGCTGGCGCTCCGACGCTGCGTGCAGGTGATCGAGGAGATCGGCGCGGGCCGGGGCGAGTTCCTGACCGCCGACGCCTATCCCGAGCCTTCGGATCCGGCGCCGGTGTCGCTGGCGTTCGACCGCATCGAGCGGCTGATGGGCGTGGCCTACGACCGCCGCGAAGTCCGGCAGGCGCTGACCGCGCTGGAGTTTGGGTTGGAAGAAGACGGGGACGAGTTGTGCGTGACGCCGCCGTTCTGGCGTCGCGACGTGACCGCGCCGGCGGACGTCGTAGAGGAAGTGGCGCGCCTGGTCGGATACGAACGCATCCCCGACACGCTGCCGACCGGCCAGGTAATGGACCTGGCGCCCGGCGAGATCGACGAGCGCGACGACGAGGCGCGCGACGTGATGGCGGGCCTTGGCTTCGCCGAGTGCGTGACCTACGCGCTGACCAGCGAGGCGCGCATGGCGCGGCTGGTGCCACCGGATCTGCTGGACGCGCCGCCGGAGACGCCGTTGGGCGACGCCGACGCCTGGGCGGCAGTGCGCGAGACGGCAATGAACGACGCCGGACGCACCCTGACCGACCGGCTGCTGCCGCTGGACCGCGAGCCGCTGCGGCTGCGCAACCCGCTCTCCATGGAAGAGAACGCGCTGCGGCTGACTGGCCTGGGCACCATGCTGGAATCCCTTCGCGCCAACCGGCGCCACGCCGAACGCGACCTGCTGCTCTTCGACTATCAGCCCGCGTTCCTGGCGCGCGACGGCGACCTGCCGGAAGAACCGAACTTCCTGACGGCGGTGATCGGCGAACGGGTCAGCGCGGATCGCTGGAACGAGACGGGGGCGGTGGAACTGCCGTTCGTGCGGGGCGTCGTGGACGAATTGCTGTCACGCTCAGGCGTGCCTGCCGCTGAGGCTAGTCACGACGCCCTCCGGCATCCGACCTTCGCCACGGGCGCCGCGGCTGCCGCCACCTACAAGGGCCGCCTGCTGGCCGCCTACGGCGAGGTGGACGCCGAGGTCGCCGCTGCCTTCGACCTGGACGAACGTGCCTGGGCGCTGCTGGTGGACATGCCGGCCGTACGAGCAGCCTCAGCCGGCGCGCCATCGTTCAGCGCCTGGTCGGACTACCCGTCGGCCCTGCGCGACCTGGCAATCGTTGTTGACGCCGAAGTAACGCAGGCCGAGGTGCAAGACACCATCCAGCGCGCCGGCCGGCCGCTCCTGCAGTCAGCCCGCCTCTTCGACGAGTACCGCGGCGAACAGATCCCCGCCGGCAAACGCAGCCTCGCCTACGCCCTCAGCTACGCCGCGCCGGACCGCACGCTGACGGATAAGCAGGCGGACCGGGCGCACAACCGCGTGGTGCGCGCGCTGCAGCACCGGCTGGGGGCGGAGTTGCGCGGCTAGGCGAGACCGTCGCTAAGAGTCAGCCAATCCCCGGTCTGAAATCAGGCTAGTGCGGCGCACGCCCCGAATCTAAGCGCGGAGCCGAGCCCGTCAGTTCCGGCTGGAGCGCTAGCGCCTACTCCTCGAAGGTGACGCTGGCGGCCGCGTGGAGTTCGTCGGGGCAGGCGCGGTCGATGGGGACGGGGGTGGGGAGGTTGTTTTGCTGGATGTAGCCCTTGTCGGCCAGCCAGGCTTCCACTTCCTCGCCGCTGACATCGGCCAGCATGCGGCCGTCCACGACCACGCAGGGTGAGAGCGGCTGGCCGCTCCTGGCGACCATCTCGTAGTAGTTGGCCGCGTTGTTGATGATGTCCTTGTCCTCGTAGTCGAGGCTGTACTTGTCCATCACGGCGCGCACGCCGGCGCTCCAGCCACAGACGGGCTTCAGGTAGGCGGTGATGTTGGGCTGTTCAGTTGCCATGGGATTCACTCACGCAGGGAAAAAACGGGCTGTCCGATTCTGGCAGACGGGAGCGGCGGCGGGAAGAGGAGCGGCCCGGAGTTGACCGGCGATTGAGGAGCCGCCACGCTGCGGGTGCCGCGCTGGAGAGGACGACCGGCATGACGCGACTGAACTTGGGCGACCGATTTCCCGAACTGACGGGGCGCTGGGACGACGGCAGCCCGGCTCGCATACCGGACGGCCTGGACGCCGGGCCGGCGGTGTTGCTGTTCTACCGCGGCCACTGGTGATCGCATTGCCGGCGGCAGTTGGTCGCCTATAGCTACGTGCTGGACGCCTTCACCGCGCTGGGCGTGCAGGTGGTGGGCCTGTCGGTCGACTCGGCCGCGGACGCCGCGGCAACGCGCGAGCGTTTGCAGGTGGACGTGCCGCTGGTGGGCGACCTGGCCTACCCGGACTCGGTGGACATCCTGGGGGGTTACCGGAACGAGGACCGGCAGTCGCACCAGGCCACGGCCTTTGTGCTGGACGCCGACCGCCGCATTGAACACGCCGTGTACAGCGCCACCAACGTCGGGCGGCTGATGCCCGAAGAGGTGCTGCGGATCCTCAGCTAACCGCGGTCAGACCAGGTTGGGGTTGACGCTCGACCACTCGTCGATGGGCGGGATGATCCCCATGCCAATGGTCTCGTCGCGCAGCGCCTGGAGATGGGCGTAGGCGGCATCGAGTTCGGCCTGTTCGGCGGCGTCACCCGTTGGCATGGACCAGTTCACGCCGTCCGGCCCGAGTTCGGCCGGCATGGCCATCATCACGTGCGAATAGGGTTCACCGGTGAGGTAGGCGCCGCAGGGCCACTCGAAGGTCGAACCGCCGGCGGCGGCGTGCACCATCATGGCCGTCTGGTGGCCGGGCGACTGGAACGACGAGCGGCCGCGCAGCTTGATGATGCGGGAGCCGCCGTCCAGCACGTCCTGGCGGATGCCCTGCCAGCCGTCGGCGTCCAGCCCGATCCCGTTGACCGTGGCCCCGGCGATGACGTCATTGAGCAGCACGCCGTCGATGCGCGTTTCACCCTTGAACAACGCCATCTCCTGGCCGTGGCCGCCGTAGGTGCGGCAGCCGGTGACGCGGGATTGGGAGACGCCGAAGTGTTCGGCCAGGCGCGTCTGCAGGCGGGTGCTGTCCAGGCCCGCCAGGGTGCTGACGCGGGAGGCGGGCAAGCCGGAGTGGACGAGCGTGACCAGCCCGGTGACGTCGGCGGGATTGAAGACGATCACGACCAGCCTCGCGTCCGGCGCGTTGGCGGCGATGTCACGGCCTAGCTGGGCGGCGATCTCGGCGTTACCGCGTAGCAGGTCTTCGCGCGTCATGCCCTCGCGGCGCGGCGCGCCCCCAGAACTGAGCACGTAGGCCGCGCCGGTCAGAGCTTCCGCCACGTCCGTGGTCCAGGTGACCTCGGCCTCGGGGAAGCCGCAGTGGTGAATCTCGGCCGCGGCGCCTTGCAGGCCCGGGCCGAAGGGGTCGTACATGGCGATGCGGTTGGCGGCGCCGGTGGCCAGCAGGGACTGGACGATGTTGGACCCCACGGCGCCGGCCGCGCCCATGACCGCGACCTTGTCGTTGGTGACGTAGTTCATGGCCGCCGGCGTCAGGCCTTCATGCCGGCGAGGGCGTCACTGGCGGCGGTGGTGAGCATGCGCAGGTCGTTGCCGAAGTCGATCAGCGTGAAACCCTGCTGGACCAGTTCGCGGGCCTTGGCCACGTCCGAAATCGGCGTGCCGGCCGGCTTCCCGTTGGCCTGCGCTCCGGCCAGGATCGCATTGATGGCGGCCACGTGGTCCGCGTCGACAAAGGCCTGGGAGGTGCTGAGACCCATCGAAATGGCCAGGTCGTTCGGCCCGATGAAGGCCACGTCAATGCCGTCCACGGCCATGATGGCCTCGATGTTGTTGACGCCTTCCATGTCCTCGATCTGCGGGCAGACCAACAGTTCGTCGTTGATGCGGTCGCGGTCGGCCATGTTGATGGTGGCGCGGCCGGAGCCGGCGGAGCGGTGGCCGATGGGCGGATAGCGGCAGGCGTCGGCAATAGCCTCGGCCTGGGCAACCGTGCTGACGTGGGGAACGATCACACCCATGGCGCCGGCGTCCAGCGTGCGGGCCAGCACTACCGGGTCGTGCGACTCCACGCGCGCCATCGGAATGCCGCCGCGGGACTCGATGGCGCGGAAGGCCTCGGTGGTGGTGCCGATGTCCCACTGGGCGTGCTCCACGTCCACCGCCAGCCACTCGTAGCCAGCCACGACGAGCGCCTCGGCGGCAATGGGCGAAACCAGGTTCAGGAATGAACCGTAGGAGGGCTCTCCGGCCTGGATCTTCTGCCGGACGGGGTTGGGGAACTGCACTAGAAGTCACTCCTGCTGAGGTGACACAAAGCTGGATTGATTGTGACGCACGGATGGGGGGCTGTCAGTCGAACGTGCAGTTGGCGTCCGGTCTGGCCGCCTGTAGCCTGCTGAAACATAGTTGGGCGGCAGCCGTTCCGGTGTTCGCATTGCCCACCGCAGAAACCGGAAGGCGCGCCGATGCTTCATTCGTACACCGTGGCGGTCTATGAGGCTGAGCCTGACGAGGGCGGCTATTGGGCCGAGGTTCACGAGCTCTCGGGCTGCGTGGCGCAGGGTGAAACCCTTGACGAGCTTCGGAGCAACGTGCTGGACGCGATTCAGGCTTGGGAGGCGACCAACGAGGATCTCGACAGAGAGCCCGTTTCCCAGAGCGTCTTTACGTGGAATTTGCCGGCCGCGCAAGTGTCTACGGAGACCATTCACGCCTAGCGACAGGAGTCTCGCCGAAGGGTGCTCGGCGCCCGGCCGGCCGGATCGGACGCGCCTACACTGGCTGTAGCGAGTGAACCTGGAGATTCATGGATGCGCACCGAAATCGAGTACAACCCGGCCTACACGATGCTGACGCTGGAGCTGTCCGGCGGCGAGTCGGTGAAGGCGGAGCCGGGAGCCATGGTGGCGCAGCAGGACGTGGAAATGACCACCGGCATGGGCAGCGGCGGTGTCTTCGGCGGCCTGAAGCGCATGATGGGCGGCGAGTCCTTCTTCGTGAACACCTTCACGTGCGAGGGACCCGGCAACGGCTGGGTGAGCCTCGCGCCGCCGGTGCCCGGCGACATCGTGGGTCACGAACTGGCCGGGGGCGAGAGCCTGATCGTCCAGTCGGGGTCCTTCCTGGCTTCTACGGGAGGCGTGGAACTCGACACCAGCTTTTCGGGCGGGCGCGGTCTGTTCAGCGGCGAGGGCCTGTTCCTGCTGCGTGCCCACACCGACAGCGGCGGCACGCTCTGGTTCGACTCCTACGGCGCGGTCAAGGAACTGGAAGTCACGCACGGCTCCGAACTGGTGGTGGACACCGGCCACATGGTGGCGTTCACGGAGGGCGTGGACTACAGCATCGGAAAGGTCGGCGGCATCCGCTCGCTGATTGGCGGCGGCGAGGGCCTGGTCATGAAGTTCCGGGGCATGGGCACCGTGTGGGTGCAGAGCCGGAACATCTCCGCGCTGGCCAACTCCCTCATCCCGTTCCTGCCTAAGCCGAGTTCCAGGTAGGGCAAGACCGGCTGAGCCGCCAAGGCCGAAGGCCCACTTCACGTGGCACCTTCAAGGCCGCCACGGAAGACGGTCGCATGCTCAGGCCGCGAATCGAAGGCGCCTTTGACGGCGCCGGGCCGCCGAGGTTTACCTTAGGTAAACCGGCCAGCCTAATTGACGTTAACCACCCACTCGGCCGTATTCCAACTCCACCAAGCACCCTCTACACTTGGGGGTTGTTCATCGCAGGGTAGCGAATGATGGTATTGACCGTGGTGGACGCTGTATCTTCCCGGAGCAAGGTCATTTGCGATCGCCATGCCTTCGTATGTGTAATCGGCGTCAATCCTGACGTAGATTGTGTACAGGTCCTTATCCTCTCCGTCCAGCCAATAGTCACTAAACATGGGTAGCTTGTAGGGCGGGCGGCGGAATTCGAATACGGGTCTGCTCGATCTGAACAGCGGATAATGACGGCTGTCGTGCGAAGCTAACGACACTTCGAATCTGGGAAATGGATCTGGATCCCGATACCCCCCGGGGTGCCTAAACTCTTGGTACGTACCCAGGAGTTGGCTCCGCACACGGTTTCTCCAATGAAGCGCACTCTTCACGCACTCCCCGTAAGCACCCTCCGTAAGGGGCCGCATGTCCTCAATGCGGGACTTGAGATCGCCCAAGGAGATATCTGCAGGTTCTCCGTCGGTGAACTGGTGCCGATACATCGAGTTCCCCACCTCAGACAGCCAGGACTCCCCAAATGCCGGATATTCGAAAACACGCTTTTCATGACTCAAGAAACGATAGTCCCCTGTCACGGGCCGTCGATACAGTAGGAGAATCCCCTCCCGCTTATCCCCGACCGCGGCCCTGCTAAGGCTCAGCCAATTCCGCTCAATCTCGTAAGCCTCACTTCCCGTCCTTCCGGCATCCGGGGGTGGCCAACTGTCTATACGGATATTGAGAACCTCGGCGCCGTCGCCCTTGAAGTACTGAACGACATCAAAACGATAACTTATTTCGACAACAAAAAGCCCGTACTCGTTCTTCTTCGTCGTCGACTCGATTGCCGTTAACTTAACTTGGGCTATCGCGTGAGACGTTGCAATAGACAGCGCCATATGGGGGGAATCTTCAACCCAATCCGGATACTCGGGGCGGACGATGAGGGGTGTGGACGTTGACATGCGTGTAGCCGTTGGCGAAGGCGTAGCCCTGGGTGCGGGCGTCGGCGTGGGCTCTGAAGCGAAGCTCGTAGCTCTCGGGTTGTCCGCATTGGATACGGCCGCAACCACGAGAAGCGGAACGGCAACAAGCATCACGGCTGCGCTAACTGCGACGGTAAGCTGGCCAAGTACCGCGAACAGCCGAAGGCCAGCACTTGGTGCCCTCACCGCGGTTGGATTCCCTCGGCCGCAATTGTCAACATATGTAAGCTCTTCAGCCGAACACTGACTTGCGTGACTATTATTTCACAACGTGCAAATCAGGACGACACACGCGAATGATTGATCGACACTCGGAACGGCGAACGTAGTCACACGTTTACCGGAGCGCCCCTCATCGAGGCCCGCCGGACCCAGTGTAAATTGGTCTGGATGCGCGGCGGCGGCCTGCATGCGCAACCTGTTGGCGTAGGTACCGCTGAAGGGGATTGATCTCTCGCGCGTGCAGTGCCTGGAGATCCGGCCTCACTCACACAGATGCGGGCGGCCACGCGAGCGGCGGAGAAGCGGTGCAAGATGGGCACGGCCATGCCCCGGGCCAGACCAACTCCGCCTCCGCCATCCTGAGAATCCGCGAAGTCAACCGCGGCGTGCTGAACTAGGTCAGCTGACGCCCCGGGGCCCTAGCCCGAAAGGCAGGCCATGACTGGGTCGTAGTCGGGCAGTTCCGGCACGTCTGGGGCGGTCTCGATGTGGGCGATCTTGCCGTCCGCGTCGACCACGATGACCACGCGATTGGCGATGTTCATGCCCTCAAGCAGCACCCCGTAGGCGCTGGCCGTGGCCCCGAGCGGGTTGAAGTCGCTCAGCACCGGATAGCTCACGCCGGTCTGCTCGGCCCAGGCCTGCTGCGACCAGCCGTTGTCCGTGGAGATCGCGACCGTCACCGTGCCCTCGAGACCGGCCAGCTTCTCCTCGATGATCGGGAGCTGGTTGCTGCACGTTGGCGAGAACGCCGCCGGCACGAAGTTGATCACCACCGTCGAGCCGCGATGGTCGCTCAGCTTGAACGGCTCTTCGCCCCTGGGTTTCGACGGAAGCTCGAAGTCCGGAGCCTCGTCACCAACCTTCAACGTCGCTGTCTCTGACATCTCATGTCTCCCGCAGAAATCACTGACGAGATCGTACGGACCGGCGCGAACGCTGGCTATTGATAGGCGGACGCCTGCATGCCGAACCAGGTGGCGTAGGTGCCGTCGAGGGCGATGAGCTCCTCGTGCGTACCGTGCTCGGAAACGCGGCCGTCCTCGATGAGGTAGATGCGGTCGGCCATGCGCACGGTGGAGAAGCGGTGCGAGATCAGCACGGCCATGCGTCCGGCCACGAGTTCCTTGAAGCGCTGGAAGACTTCGTACTCGGAGCGGGCGTCGAGGGACGAGGTGGGTTCGTCCAGGATTAACAATTGGGCGTCGCGCATGTAGCCGCGGGCCAGGGCGATCTTCTGCCACTCGCCTCCCGAGAGCTCGGTGCCGTCGCCCCACCAGCGGCCCAGGGTGGTGTCGTAGGTGCGGGGCAGGCCTTCGATGGCCTCGGCGGCGCCGCTGCGGCGGGCGGCGGACTCGACCAAGCCGGGCGTGTCCTTCACCGGCAGGTTGCCGTAGCCGATGTTGTCGCCGGCGGTGGCGTGGTAGCGCACGAAGTCCTGGAAGATCGCGCCGATCTGGCTACGCACGCTGGCCACGTCATAGACGCGCATGTCGAGCCCGTCGATCAGCACCCGACCGGCGGATGGGTCGTATAGCCGGGTCAGCAGCTTGACGATCGTGGTCTTGCCCGCGCCGTTGGCGCCGACCAGCGCGATCGTCTCGCCCTTGTTCACCTTCAGGTTGATGCCGCGCAACACCGGCTCGCGAACGCCCGGATAGGTGAAGTTGACGTCGCGAAGCTCGATCCCGTCCTGAATGGGCCGGGGCACTGCGTGGCGGCCGGGATCTGGGCGGATATCGGGTTCGAAGGCCAGAAAGTCGAAGAGATTGGTAAGGAACAGATTGGCCTCGTACATCGAGTTCACGCTGGCGAAGATCATTCGCAGCCGGTCCTGCGTCTGGACGAGCGCCTGGTGGTATAGCGTCAGGTCGCCCAGGGTCAGGCGGCCGGCGATGGTGGCCAGCGCCACGAAGATGTAGAGCCCGGAGGCGGTGCCGGCCGAGAGGATGCCCAGCACGAAGGTGACGCTCTCGCGCGAGATGGTCAGCTTGCGGTTCTCGCGGTAGAAGCGGGCGAAGGTGCGGCGGTACTGGTCGAGCAGATGGCCGCCCAGGTCGAAGAGCCGGACTTCCTTGACCGTCTCGTCGGATGTCATCACGTAGCCGAGGTACCAGAGCCGTCGCGCGTCCGGGGCGCGACGCCACTGCATGCGGTGACTGAGCCGGGCGAACCACATGTCCGCGCCCAAATAGGGGATGGAGGTTACGGCCACCACGATCAGAATCCACCAGGCCAGCGAGGCCAACAGCGCCGCAACCGAAAGCAACTGGATGACGCTGCCAACGAGCGAAAAGGTGTTGGTGACCAAGCCGGTCGGCCGCATGTTGGCTTCGCGGCGGGCGCGTTCCAGCATGTCGTAGAAGGTCGAGTCCTCGAAGTAGGCCAGGTCCAGGGTCTCGGCCTTCTCGAGGATCATGATGTTGATCCGGTTCGAGAAGCGGTCGCCCAGCATGGCCCGCAGCGCGCTGCCGCCGTGATCGAGCGCGGTGGCGGCAAGGGCCAGGGCCAATTGCAGCACAACCAGCGTCACCACGCGGTTGACTGACTCACCGGTGCCGCCAACGGCGATGGCCTCAACGACCGCGTCGATTACCAGCTTGGTAAGCCAGATCGTGGCCGCTGGAATGAGGGCGCGAACGCCGGTGATACCGGCCACGCCCGCCGTGAGACCGGGGCTGGTCCGCCAGACCATGCCCAGCACGCGCGGCGTGTAGGCGAAGGTGGTGCTGAGGGCGCGCAGGTACTCGCGGGGACTAAAGCCCGCCCGCCCCGACGGAGGTCCGCGACGAAAACCCATGAGGTAGAGGGGCCGGGGAACTAACGAGGCCTAGAGGCTAGCAACCAACCCCGCCAGGGCCTACGCCGGACTCGTCACCAATCGGGTCTGGGGATGGAAGGCCGCCCAGGCGAACCAGAACGGGCAGGCGTGTACCAGTGCCGGCAGCTGAGCGCCGGCCAGAGGGCCCGATAGCGCCCGGCCGCCCAGGCTCCAGACACTGCCGGTCTCAAGGTCGCGGAAGACTCCGGCAGCGAATTCGAACGTGAGCAGTCGACCAGCCACTTCGCGGCCGTGCGCGGCGGCCATTCCCACGTCGCGCGCGTCGGCAATCTTGGGCGTATCCGAAACGGATAGGGCGCCGGGCGACCACAGGGCCACCATCGGCTGGCCCCCCACGTCATCGTTTACCACGCGGACTTCAGCCAGGCGACTGAAGGGCAGCGCAATGGCGTCGCTATTGAGTTCCAGCGCGAGCACACGCGCGGTCGGCGGCAATCGCGAGTCGAGCGCGGCCCCAAAGTAGGCCGGCGGATCCAGGCGCCCGTCGTAGCCCGGGTGGTTGGAAACGCCGTAGTCCGACGTGTCGTCGCGCTGAGGTCGGCTTCTTGGTTCGAGCACCCAGCCATCCGGGAATGCCTGGCTGTACTCTGCGAGGCTGACGAGAAGCGATGGTCGCGCTTGCAGTCGCAGGCCGGTGAAGTCGCCAACGATGGCCTCGCCGCTGAACTGGCGCCACCAGCTCTGGGTCAGCGAGTCCCACAAAAGCCGGCTGCCGCGGTCAAAGCCGTCGACGGCGCGGAATCGCAGGCCCGCGCCCAGCACACGGCGCTCGTACACCCGGGCTGCATTCGTGCCCGGGTCATAGGCGATCAGGATGGGCCGACCCCCGACCATGTCGTTGACGACTTCGTGCCAGAGAAGAAACCTCAAGGGATAAGCTCGCGGATTCGCACCGCCCAGGAACGCCACGACCGGGTCTTGCGGGCTGAGGAAGGCCCTGGCAGCCTCGACACTGAGGTAGCGCGGGCTGTCGACCGGTAGGGGGCCGTAGCGTTCGAGGCTGCTGGTATGCAACTCGCTGAGGGCGACGCTGGCGACTTTGAAGTTTGTGCTCCAGTGCAGTTCGCGCAGCGTTTGAGCTCTTCGCACGTCGGCGGGGGTAGCCGTGACGAGCATGGACTCGCGAGCGGCAAGTACGTCCGGCGGCACCTGCATGCGGGTAGTGGCGCCGGCGATGGAGGTTTCCGGAGCGATCACCGCTGTGAAGGGCGCTTGCTCAGTGGCGCTCGAACCCTCCGGCGGCTCGCCCGCGGGTTCAGTTGGGGTGCCCTCTCCGCAAGCTGCAAGGGTGATACCCGCCGCCGAGGCCACGGCCAGAAACCGGCGACGGTCAAATCGTCGGTTCAGGATCCCGGCGTAGCCGTGAATACGCGCGTCGCCGGTCGGAAGGCCGCCCAGGCGAACCAGAAGTGGTTGGCGTGCACCAGCGGCGGCAGTTCCGCGCCGGCCAGCGGCCCGCTCAGCGCGCGGCCTGTCACGTCCCACGTCGATCCTGTCTCCTGGTCGGTGAACACATCATCCTTGACGACGAAGGTTAGTTCGCGCCCGTCGACCACGCGTCCATACGCAACTCCCGATCCAACCGCGGTGGACGTAGCGATGTCTGACTTATCCAAGGCGGACACGGTGTTGGGTGTCCAGAGCACGACGATCTTCTCACCACCAACTGAATCGTTGACGACGCGCTGCTGGCTCAGCACAGAGAACGGGTAGGCGACGGCTTCACCGTTGATCTCCAACGCAACGACACGTTCGGTCGCCCGAAAGCGGGTGTCCAGGCGGCCCTGGAATAGGAAGGGTCGTTCCTCCAGGCGGCCATCGGACTGGAATGGCCGGTCGTCGACGGTGTCGTATCCGCCATACGGATTTCGGCCATACGGACGCGAGAAGCCCGTGTCCTGCGAGAGCACCCGGCCGTCGCGGAAGGCGGCCTTGAACTCGTCGAAGGAAATCAGCTGCGAGGGCACGAAATCCAGCGTGATCCCGGCCAGGTGGCCCACCAGGCCCTCGCCGGTCAGCTGCTGCCACCAGGTCTCGGTGACGTCGTCCCACATGATGAGGTCGCTGTTGCGCAGGTTGCCGGAGACGCCGAAGCGCAGGACCGAGCCGAAGACCTGGCGGTCAAACACCACGGACGAGTTGCAGAGCGGACAGAACGTGACGGCGACCGGCCGGCCGCCGATCACGTCGTTCACGATCTCGTGGTAGGTCAGGATCTGCAGCGGGTAGGCGCGGGTCTCGCCGTTGACGCGCAGCGCCACGACCGGCTCGCGTCCGGCGACGAACTGCACCGCCTCCGCGAAGTCGGTGAATTTCGGATTGTCGATGGGTGGGATGCCGTCGCGGGGTACGCCGCCCGAGAAGATCTCGTCGAAGTGGACCAGCGATGTCTCGAAGTCCGTCTTCCAGCCAATGTTGCGCCAGGCGGTGGCGGAGAGCTGGTCGCGGTCGCTCAGCGAGATAAGCCGCTCGGCCCGCGCGGCCAGGATGTCGGCGGGCACCTCGATGGGGCTGTCGGAGGCGGTCGCAGGTGCCGGCGGCAGGATGCCGACATCGCCCTGCGCTTGCCGCACGCGGGCCGCGATGTCGGGCAGCCGGGTTCCGGCCGGAGGGCCGGAGGCGGGAATCGGTTCGGCCGCCTGGTTGGCAGCTTGCGCTTCCGTCGACAAGGGGGCCGACGGCGGGGAAGCCGTAGCCTCGACCGTGGGCGCGGGTGGCGGCGTGTCCTCGCCGCAGGCGGCCAACACGCCGAGCGCCGCACTGCCCAGCGTGGCCGTCAGCAGTCGGCGGCGCGTCAGGTGGATCGGAGTCTTCATGCGTAATCGGTGGTCGGAATCATCGACTTAACAGTACGGCTAGCGAACCGGCGCATCGGGAAGTATTCGAACACAGGCGGCGCCCGTGTGAGTTTGAAGCGGATTCAGAGTCCCTGGGCGGAGGCGCTATGGAAAACATCCACGCCGGCGCCGAGGCCGCCGTCGGCGTCGCGCAGGATGATGGCGGGACTGGCAAACGCGGTGCGGCCGGGATAGATCGGAACGCGAACGTCCCAGCCGCGCGACCGCAGGTTGGCGATAGTCTCGTCGCCGAAACGCGGATCCACGGTCACCCAGGGGGTGCTGGCGTCCACGCGCGGCGCGGCCACGGCCGCCTGGGCGCCCATGCCGAAGTCGAACACGTGCGCGATGAGTTGGGTGAGACAGTTAGTGATGCGCCGCCCGCCGGAGGCGCCCACGGCCAGTGTGCGGCCGTCCGGCGCGCGCACGATCGTGGGCGTCATGTTGTTGAGGCCGGTGCGGTTGGGAGCGACGGAGTTTGGGCGGCCCGGCACCGGATCGAACCAGAACATGCCGTTGTTCCAGGCGATGCCGGTTTCGCCCGGCACGACCTCCGAGCCCCAGGCCCCACCGAGGGTGTTGGTCAGGGACACGAGCACACCGTCGGCGTCGGCGGTGCAGAGGTGGGTGGTCGATGTCTCCGACTTCTGGCGCTCGAGCGCACGGGCCGGGTCCTGGTAGGCCCAGGCGTCGCCGGCGTCGGGGATAGGCGGCGGGGCGTTGGGGTCGATCCCGGCGGCGCGCGTGGCGGCGTAATCCTTGGAGGCCAATGCGTCCCACGGCGCATCGGACCGCTCGGGATCGGTCATGAAGTGGAAGCGGTCGGCAAAGGCCAGGCGGGATGACCAGAGGTAGGCGTGAAGGCGTTCCACGTCACCGTGCGCCATCCCGGCGGGCGCGGCGCGTTCGTAGATGTTGAGCGTCACGATCGTGGTCGGACCGGCACAGCCCGGCCCCGGCGTCAGGACTTCGGCGCCGCGGAAGGTGGTCGTCAGCGGCGGCGAGACGCTGGCGCGGTAGGCGGCCAGGTCGGCGCGTTCGATGACGCCGTCGTTGGCGGCGCAGGCTTCGGCAATGGCGGCCGCAATATCGCCGCGGTAGAAGGCCTCCACGCCGTCCTCCGCCAGGACCTCCAGCGTGGCCGCCAGTTCCGGCTGGGTAATTCGGATTCTCTCCATGTGATCCGACTGGGGCGGCTCGCCGTTGGGGTAGAAGTTCCGCTGGAGTTCGGGGTGACGCCGGGCGGCGGCCGCGGTGCCCTCCATGTACATCAAATCGAACCAGCTGAGTTCGAAGCCTTCGCGGGCCAGTTCGACAGCCGGGAGCACCAGGTCGCGCCAGGGCAGGCGGCCGTGCCGCTCATGCAGCAGGCCCAGACCGGCCACGGCGCCAGGCACGCCCATGGCTCGGTAGCCGTGGATGTTGGCGTCGTCCACGACGCCGTCCCAGAGAAAAGCGCTGACATTCTCACGGCCATCACGCGGATAGCGGTCGGGGGTAGCACCGGAACCCGAGCGCATGGGAAAGGCGACCACCTCAGCCAGCTCAGGACCGGCGACCACGGCGTACCCGCCGCCGCCGATGCCGCTGCTCCACGGCTCCACCACGCCCACCGCCAGCGCGGCGGCCACCGCCGCATCAACAGCCGAACCGCCGGCGGCTAGCACGTCCACGCCAACCGCGCTGGCGGCCGGGTGCTTGGTGGCCACCATGCCGCGACGACCGCGAGCCTCGGACTTTTCGATGGTGAGCCGGGTACTCAAGTCCGACATCAGTGAAGCACCGCCTCGGCGAAAAGTGCGCTGACGGACTCGCCGGTGTGAATACGGCGGATGGCCTCCGCCAGCATCGGCGCCACCGAGATCACGCGAATTTTCCCGCTCGGCAGGCCCGGATTCAGCGGCACGCTGTCTGTCACCACCATTTCTTCGAGCGGCGAGTCCTCAATCAGTTCGTAGGCCTGATCCACGAACACCGGATGGACACAGGCGCCATAGATGGCCCGCGGATTGTGGCGCAGGACTTCGCGCAACCCCTCGCGGATGGACTGACCAGTCACAACCTCGTCCTCCATATACAGCACGGTTCGCCCACGGATGTCGCCGGCCAGGCCGCGAATGGTGACGTCGGACGTGATGGGGTCGCGAAATTTGTCCAGCACCGCCAACTGGGTGCGCAGACGCCGGGCGCACTCGCTGGCCGTCTTGATGCGGCCGGTGTCGCCCACCACGACCAGGTCGTCGATGCCCAGCCCGGCGAAGTAGTTGGTAAGCAGCGGCATGCCCGTGAGGTGATCGCTGGGCATGCTGAAGAAGCCGCCGATCTGGTCGGCGTGCAGGTCCAGCGTCAGCACCCGGTCGGCCCCGGCCGTGGCCAGCAGGTCCGCCACCAGCCGCGCGGAAATCGGCACGCGCGGCTGGTCCTTCTTGTCGGAGCGCATGTACGGGAAGTACGGCAGCACCGCCGTCACACGCGCGGCCGAGGCGCGGCGCATGGCGTCGATGGTGATGAAAAGTTCCATCACCGAGTGGTTGACCGGACGCCGCGAGGTCTGCACGACGAAGACGTCAGCTTCGCGCACGTTTTCCATGACGCGGACGAAGGTGTTGTCGTTGCCGTACTCGAAGATCTCGATCTCGCCAGGTTCGCAACCCAGTTCGCGGCAGATGCCGTCGGTCAGCACCGGGTGCCCGCGGCAGCCAAAAACCATCAGCCCGTCGTCCGCCATGCCGATCCCCCGCCCGCGCAGCGCCACGGACTAGCGTATCGGGTCGTAGCAGACGACGACCGGCGTCACGGCGTGGCGGAGCACGTGGGTGGCGGTGCGGCCCAGATCGCAGTCGTGTTCGCCCAGGAACCGGTGGGCGCCCACGACGATCGTGTCAGCCTCCTCGGCGAGGCTCGTCTCAACAATGGCGCTGAACGCGGAGCGGGCCTGCTTGATCTCGGTGCGTACCGGCGCTCCGTTGGACGGCAGCAGACGCCGGGCGTTATCCAGCACCGCCTCAGCCTGACCGAGCATCTCGTCGCTGGAGACGTTCACAGGCAGTCGGTGGCTGACTTCGATGACGTGCAGCAGCAGGACCGAGGTGTCATGGGCGCGTGCCAGCAGGGCTGCGGTGGTAACCACCGACTCGTCCATGTGCTGGCCGCTGACGGCGGCGATTACGGGGCGTTCGGGTTGGTACGCCATGCCGTTCGAATGCGGCTACGTCGCGACAGCCGCCTGTGCGTTCCCGCTGCCGTTTGCCTCGGCGCCGGCGGGTCGCGCGAGGAGCATCTCGCGAAGCTCCGCGTTGATCTCCTGGGCGATGTCCACGTTCTCGCGCAGGAAGGCCTTGGCATTCTCGCGGCCCATGCCCAGGCGGGTACTGTCGTAGCTGTAGTGCGCCCCGCTCTTGGTGAGCACGCCGTGGTCAACGCCCAGCGTGAGCAGATCGCCCTCCCAGGAAATGCCCTGGCCGAACATCATGTCGAACTCGCAGAAGCGGAAGGGCGGCGCGACCTTGTTCTTGACGACCCGTACGCGGGTGCGCGCGCCGATGACGTCGGTGCCCTTCTTGATCTGCCCGATGCGCCGGATATCCAAGCGGACCGATGAGTAGAACTTGAGCGCTCGACCGCCTGGCGTGGTCTCCGGGTTGCCGAACATGACGCCGATCTTCTCGCGCAACTGGTTGATGAAGATCACGATGGTGCGCGAGCGGCTGATGTTGGCCGTCAGCTTGCGCATGGCCTGCGACATCAGCCGGGCCTGCAGCCCGACCTGCGTGTCGCCCATGTCGCCGTCGATCTCGGCCCGCGGGACCAGCGCGGCCACGGAATCGACCACCACCAGGTCCACGGCGTTGCTGCGCACGAACACGTCGGTGATCTCCAGGGCCTCTTCGCCGGCGTTGGGCTGCGAGACGATCAATTCGCCCACATCCACCCCCAAAGCCTCGGCGTAGGTGGGATCCATGGCGTGTTCGACGTCAACATAGACGGCTGCGCCACCGGCCTTCTGGACCTCGGCGACCACGTGCAGCGCCAGGGTGGTCTTGCCCGACGCCTCCGGTCCGAAAACCTCGACCACGCGACCCCGGGGCAATCCGCCCACGCCCAGGGCCACGTCCAGGGACAGCGAACCGGTTGAAACCGCCGGCACCTGGTTGGCCTGCATGGCGCCCATGCGCATCACCGAGCCGGTGCCGAACTTGCGTTCGATCTGTTGTATCGCGGAGTCGATCGCCTTTGCCTGGTCGTTGGCCATACGCCTGGTCCCATCACCCCTGGCGCCGGGGCGGCCGGCGCACGCTCGTGGCGATCATGGTATCGGAAGGGGGCAAAGGCCGCGCCCGCTGTTGCGTCCGGCCGCGTGCTCGGCTAGCGTGCCAGTTGACCGCTCGGGGAGCCGGGGTGGTATGCAGTCCAAGCAGACGCGCGCCGCGGTGCTCTACGGGCCGGGCGACCTACGGCTGGAGTCGCGCGAGGTTCGCGAGCCCGAGGCCGATGAGGTGGTGCTGCAGGTTGCGGTTTCGGGCATCTGCGGAACCGACCTGCACTACTGGGACGGCTGGCAGTTCGATTCGTGGTTCCCGGAGCGATCGGATCCCTGGATTCCCGGGCACGAGTTCACAGCCACGGTTCAAGCAGTGGGCCCCGCAGTTCATGACCTGAAGCCCGGCGACGCCGTGGCCGTGGAGCCCAACAACTCCTGCGAGGACTGTCCCGAGTGCGACCGCGGGATGCTGAACTTCTGCTCCAACCGCATGCCGATGGCCTGGGGCGCCTGGTCCGACGTGGTGATCGCCAACCGCCACCACCTCACGCCGCTGCCGCCCGGGGCGGACATGCGCACGGCCAGCCTGGCGGAGCCACTGGCTTGCGTGGTGCGCGGCTTTGACCGGGTAACCGTGAGTCCCGGCGACACCGTGTTCATCGCCGGCGCCGGGCCCATCGGGCTGCTGGCATTGGAAGTGGCCAAGCACCGGGGGGCCGGTCAGACGATTGTGAGCGAACCAGGCGCAACCCGCCGCACGCTGGCCGCAACACTGGGCGCAGATGTGGTGCTGGACCCCAGGCGGGATGACCCGGTGGAGGCCGCACGCAGCCTGACCCAGGGCTTTGGCGCTGACCTGGCTATCGAGGCAGCCGGGGCCGGGCCCGCCTTTCAAGCGTGCCTGGACACCGTGCGCGACTCCGGCACCGTGCTGGTGATCAGCGTGGGCAATCCGTCCGAGAAGTTCGAACTGCGGCTCTACGACTTCTTCGCGCGCGAACGCACGATCGTGGGCAGCAACACGCGCGTTCACACCTTCGAGCGGGCCCTGGACCTGATTCCCGACCTCAATGTCGAGCCGATCATCACGCACACCTTTGACCTGAACGACGCGGTTGAGGCGGTGATGACGGCCAAGTCCGGCGCGGGCGCCAAGGTGGTCTTCGACTTTCGGTCCTGATCCCGGTCAGCGGCCGCGACCCCGTGCGGCGGTCGGCTGGCGGCAACTGAAGACTCTGGCGCCGTGGGCACTGGCGACCTGAGTTACCTCGCGGAAGTGCGGCTGGAGCAGGTCGCGCGGGCTCTGGGCGCTGGTGAGCACGACGCGCAACTCGCCGTCCGGCGCCAGGCAGTCGCGGGCGGCCCGGATGAGGCGGGCGGCGGGACCGTGATCGACCCGAGGGCCCACGTGGAACGGCGGGTAGCAGAGGATCACGTCAAAGGGCTGCTCGCCGGGCGGCACGCCGTCCGCTTGGCGTACATCTGCCTCAAGTCCGTTGGCCGCCAGGGTCCGGCGGGTGGTCTCCACGGCGGCATAGCTCCAGTCCAGGGCGGTCAGTTCGCGGTCGGGTCGCGCCGCGGCCACGGTGAGTGCGCCCGAACCGCAGCCGAGATCGAGCCAGCGGCCATCCCGGTTCGGCAGGTTGTCGGCCAGCAGCGCCGTGGCCGGATCGATGCGTGCGGGTGAGAACAGGGTTGGATGCTGATAGAGGGTGACGTTCCGACCCGCGATTCGCTGGGTGGAAGTCCAGGCGAACTGCTGGGGCGTAAGATCATCGACCTGGCGCTCGAACACGTAGAGCCGGCGGTGCTCGCCGGCGGCACGGTCGACGATCGGCCCGACGACCGGCGTCAGGCGACGGCGGAGCGACTCGATCCCGCGTGTCCGATCACCCAGCAACACCAGCAGCCCGCCCGGCGGCAGTGCTCGTGCCGCGGCCCGGACGACCCATTCCACACCGGCGCGGCCCAGCCAGTGCGGAGCGCGAACGACCGCGAACCTGGCCTCCGCCGGCAGCAGGTCGTCCAGCGGCAGAACCGTCCAGGCGGCGGCTCCGGCCTGGCAACTCTCCGACGCTCCCAGAGTCAGCGGAACCAACATGCCGTCGTCCGGCCAGCCCGCAGCGTTCGCAGCGATTTCTAGTCCGGCGTCCCAGGCCGCCACTTCCAGCAGCGGCGGCTCCGGCTGCCGGTCCAGCGCGCGCATGAGCAGGCGCAATTCCTGGTCCAGTTCGCCAGCCGGCTGGTCGGCGCGCGAGGGAATCGCAACCGACCCGCCCGGCAGCCGCAGGCGGCGCCAGGTGAGGGCAGCGGCGTCAATCACAGCGATCGAAGCTGAGGTGCCATGCGGCGAGAGTAGCTATTGCTGCACCAAGCGTCGGCAGTCCGTTGTAATGCAGAATTTCAATACACCTTGCCACCGGACACAAGACAATGCAACAATCTCATATGCAATGAGGAGGGGCTTGGCTCATGATCGAATCTCGCATCACGTCCAGGGGTCAGACCACCATCCCGAAGGCCGTGCGCGATGCGTTGTCGGCCCAACCCGGTGACCGTCTGCGTTACACGATCTTGGACGGCGAGGTGCGCATTCGTACCGTTCGGCCGCTGCAGCAGCTGTTTGGCGTGCTGAAGTACGATGGGCCACCTGTGTCCCTTGACGACATGGACCGAGCCATCGCCGAGGGAGCTGCTGGCGATTGATCGCCATCGATACGAATGTCCTTCTGCGCTATCTCGTAGAGGATGATGCCCATCAGGCTGCGGCCGCCCGCAAGCTGCTGGATGGCCTCAGCGTTGAACGGCCTGGGTTTATCTGCCGCGAAGTCATGATCGAGACAGTCTGGGTCCTGGAACGCTCCTATCGGTTCGCGCGCGAGCAAATCGCAGGCGTCTTAGCGGACCTCGTCATGGCCGAGACCCTCGTGGTGGAGGCCGCCGATGCAGTTTCTCGGTCGGCCGCCCGCTATCGCCAGAGCAATGCGGGCTTCGCCGATCTGATGATCGCCGAGGCGGCGGATCGCGTTGAGGCCTGGCCGCTATTCACGTTTGACCGCCGGCTGGCCCGCGAGGAAGGCGTCGTCCTGGTCGAAGCCTGAGCGTCGCCGAGAGCTTGAACCGAGTGGCTCGATCCATAACGTCCCCTCAAGCCCACGTGCACTGGCAACGCCCAAGGCCACGCCTCGCGTAGCATGCCCGCGGCGCGTTTGCGCCGATTGCACATGCCTGGGGCCGCGCGAACCTCGCCGGCCGTGGCGGACGGGCGGGTGACTTCGCGATGCAACTGATCGACCAGCGTCTGGCCTACTCGGCGACCGACCTGGTGGGCTTCCTGGAGTGCCGGCACCTGGCCAACCTAGAGCGCGCGGCGACGCTGGTACCGGACGTCCGGCGTCCGGTCCGTGACGACCCGGTGCTGGACCGCATGGCGCGGCGCGGGCAGGAGTACGAGGCCCGTTACCTGGAAGAGTTGCGCGCCAAGTGTCGCGAAATCGCCGAAATCCGGCCGCCGGACACTGTGTCCCCGTCCCGCCTGATCAGGCCGGAACACGAAGCCACCCTGCAGGCCATGCGACGAGGCGCGGAGGTGATCTACCAGGGCGTATTGCTGGACGAGCGACGGCTGGGGTACGCGGACTTCCTCGAGCGGGTCGATACGCCGAGCGACCTGGGACCGTGGAGCTACGAAGTTGTGGATACCAAGCTGGCCCGCCAACCCTCGGCGCCCGCCGTGCTGCAAATCTGCATGTACTCGGACCTGCTGGGCGCCATGCAGGGACGCCTGCCGGAACGGATGCACCTGGTGCTGGGTGGCGTCCAGCGCGAGACGGTGAGCCTGCGGGTGGCCGACTACGCGGCCTACTACCGGCTGGTGGCGCGGGAGTTCGAGGCACTGCTGGACAGCCCGGAGGAGGTCTATCCGGTCCCGACGAAGCCGGAGCCGGTGGGGCATTGCGACTTCTGTAGCTGGACGCTGGAGTGCCGCGCCCAGTGGCGGCGGGAGGACGACCTGGCGCTGGTGGCGGGTCTCACGTCCCGCCAGCGCCGGGCGCTGCACGACATCGACATCACCACGCGCCGCGGACTGGCCAACCCGTCGCCGCCGCTGCCCGAGAAGATGGAGGGCGTCAGCCCGGAGGCGCTGGCGCGGGTGCAGGCGCAGGCCGCCATCCAGGTGCGCGGCGAGCGCCGCGTCATCTCCGAGCGCATTCCGCCCGAGCGTGACAAGCAGAAGGCGCTGGTGCCGGACCGCGGGCTCTGGGCGCTGCCGGAGCCTTCGCCGGGCGACCTGTTCCTGGACCTGGAAGGCGATCCCTTCTACGGCTCGGACGAGGTCGACGGGATCGACTACCTGTTCGGCGCCATCGAGCCCGGTCTGCCCGACGCCGCGGGCGAGCCCACATTCCACGCCTTCTGGTCGATCGAGGACGGCGACGTGACGACGGCGGCCGAGCGCCAGGCGTTCGAGGACTGCATCGACTTGATCATGGACCGCTGGACCGCACACCCGGGCATGCACGTCTACCACTACGCGCCCTACGAGACGGGCGCCATGAAGCGGCTGGCCGGGCGCTATGCCACCCGCGAGACCGAGGTGGATCAGCTGCTGCGCGGCCAGGTGTTTGTGGACCTGTATCGGGTGGTGCGGCAGGGCATTCGTGCCTCGGTGGAGAGCTACTCCATCAAGCGGCTGGAGCCGCTCTACGGCTTCAAGCGGGAGATCGACCTGCGCGACGCCGGCGAGAGCATCGTCGAGTTCGAGCACTGGCTGGAGCCCCAGCCGGATACCGACCGCGACGCCCTGCTGGACCAGATCAAGGCCTACAACCGTGACGACTGCGTCTCTACCTGGTACCTGCGCGAATGGCTGGAGGAGCAGCGGGCGGCGCTGGTGAATGAACTGGGCGCCGAGGCGCTGCCGCGTCCGACCGTTATCGAACCCGAAGAGACGGAGGACTCGGAAGAGCAACGAGAAATAAAGGAACTCGTGGAACAGCTGACCGACGGCCTGGAGAAAGACCTGACGGACGGCACGTCGCTCGAGGATCCGGCCCAGCGCGGACGCTGGCTGCTGGCGCAACTCGTCGACTGGCACCGCCGCGAGCACAAGGCCGTGTGGTGGCGCTACTTCCACCTGAAGGACGAGCTAGCGGAGGACGAACGCGCGGAAGAAGCCGATGTGCTCGGGCGGCTCACGTTCGTTGATGCGCGGCCGGATCCCAACCCACGGGCCCGGTCCACGATCTACCGCTTCCGGTTCGAGGAACAGGACCACAAGCTCTCGGTCGGTGACTCGGTTCGGACGCAGGTCGGCAGAGACGCCGGACGCATCGTGCGCCTGGACGATGAGGCTTGCGAAGTCGAGTTGCGGCTCGGATCGCGGCGGCCGCCGCCGCAGCCGACGTCGTTAATCCAATTCAACTACGTCAATCCGAAACCAAAGCCGAGCAGCCTCAAGTGGCTCACCCAGTGGGTTGTCGAAAACGGTATCGACGCCGAAGGCCCGAACCAAGCGGCGCGCGATCTATTGATGCGCCGACCGCCGCGCGTTGGCCAGTCCGAGGGCGCGCCGCTGGCCGCAGAGGACGACAACGCACAGGACGCGGCGCGCCGGCTGGTTCAGGAACTGGAGGACAGTTACCTCGCCGTCCAGGGTCCGCCCGGCTCGGGCAAGAGCACGGTGGGCGCGGAGATGATCGTGGACCTGGTGGAAGCAGGGAAGCGCGTCGGCGTGACGGCCAACAGCCACAAGGTGATCGGCGAGCTGCTGGAAAAGACCGCGCGGGTCGCCGAAGCGCGGGGAGTCGACGTCAGGATCGGCCAGCGCACCAACGACAAGCCTGCCTCCGAGAGCTTCCAGCACCTGGAGAGCACCGACGACGCCTGCGACGGCCTGGCCGCCGGATTCCTGGACGTCGTTGGCGGTACCACCTGGCTCTGGTCGAGCGAAAAGGCGCACGGCGCGGTTGACGTGCTCTGTATCGACGAGGCCGGCCAGATGTCGCTCGCTGACGCCCTGGCCGCGGCGCCCTGCGCCACCAACCTGCTACTCCTGGGCGACCCGCAGCAGTTGGACCAGCCGCTGCAGGGCGTGCATCCGCCGGGTGCCGACCGGTCGGTGCTGGCGCACTTGCTCGACGGTGCTCGGGTCATGCCGAAGGATCTCGGCCTGTTCCTGGATGGCACCTGGCGCCTGCACCCGAGCATCTGCAAGTTCACGTCCGAAGTCTTTTATGAGGACAGCCTCAAGTCGCACCCGGGCCGGGAGAACCTGGACCTGGCGGGCTCGCCGCCGTTTGCCGGAACGGGGCTGCGCTTCGTGTCGGTGCCGCACGAGCGGCGGGTCAGCGACTCGAAGGAAGAAGCCGAGGCGATCGCCGAGCAGGTTCATCGCCTGCTTCGCTCCAATCCAACGTGGACCGACGCCGAGGGCGCGGCCCATTCGCTGAACGACCAGGACGTGCTCATCATCACGCCCTACAACCGGCAGATCCGCGAACTCGGCTCGCGGCCCGAACTCAAGGGGCTGCGCATTGGCACCGTGGACAAGTTCCAGGGCCAGGAAGCGCCGATCTCCATCTACTCCATGGCCACCAGCTCCGCCGACGACGCCCCACGCGGCATGGAATTCCTCTACAGCCTCAACCGCCTGAACGTCGCCACCAGCCGCGCCAGGTGCCTGGCCGTCGTGGTGGCCAGCCCCGGCCTCCTGGCCGTCCGCTGCCGCACCCCCCGCCAAATGCACCTCGCCAACGCCCTGGCGCGCCTGTGGGAAATGGCGGAGGACTGGACAGCGTGAGCGAAGCGTCCACGTCTGGCGAGACCCTCAAGGCCACCGAGGCATGGTTTCGCCGGCAGGGCGTGCCCCACCTCATCGAGGACTACAGCACCCGGCGAGACATCCTGACTCGCACCCTGCCGTTCCTCGCAACCGTTTTGGCGATCCAGATACTTCTGATTCCCCGCGTGGACTGGCCGTGGTGGGTGAGCGTTCTCTCGGTCGTCGCCGCGGTGGCGGCCGTGGCTGCGGCCTGGGTGGGCATCAACGCCCTGCGCCGTCGGAAGCTACTTGCGCTGCCGGAGAAGGTCGGTGCCGTGGAGGTGCTCGTGTTCCTGCTGACGGCGCCGACGCTCACCGCCTTCATTTTGGGTGATTGGGAGACCGCGGCGGTCGAAGTCTTCTTGAACGCCCTGCTTTTGCTGAGCGCCTACCTGACCGTGAGCTTCGCGCTGATACCGATTCTGCGCTGGAGTGCGCGACGGCTCATTCGCGATGCGCTGGACGTTTTGGGTCTCTTCGCGCGGGCGCTGCCGCTGCTGCTCATTTTCGTCACATTTATGTTCATCACCGCCGAGGTCTGGCAAATGGCCGGCACGATCGAACTCGCGCGCCTTCTCACGGTGATCGGGCTCTTTGCGCTGGTGGCCGCAGCGTTTCTGATCTCGCGGCTGCCGGCCGAGCTCAGTGATCTTGCGGCCTTCCAAAGCTCCGATCGGGTGATGGAACTTACGCAGGGGACTCCGGCTACCGGCCTTGGCGTTGCGTCCGACTCGCTAAGAATGGACGCGCCGCTCCGACCCGCGCAATGGACGAATGTCGGTCTCGTCGTGGTCGTCGCGCTGGCGCTCCGGGTCCTGTTTGTCGGCGCGCTGGTGGGCGTGTTCTTTCTCGTCTTCGGAGCGATCGCCATGGACCTGAGCACGATCTCGTCATGGACGCAAAGCGATCCGCTCGTCCTGCTGGACCTTCCCTGGCCGGGAACGGGGATGACCGTGGAGCTGCTGCAAGTGTCCGCATTTATGGCTGCCTTCTCGGGCTTCTACTTCACCATCAGGGTCCTGACCGACCACGAGTACCGCGACGAGTTCTTCGAGGACGTGGTGGGCGACGTTCGGCAGAGCCTTGCCGTGCGCGCCGTGTACCTGGGCGCGCTCGCTCAGCATGAGGTGGACAGGGACTGACGCCCCGCTTCCTCCGGTGCGTGCGATCCAGTGCGCTTCTCACCTTCTCCACTTGCCGTTGGCGCCCCATGGCAGACTGCCCACGTTGAAACCGCAAGGTCTACCGGTATGTCCACCAGCGCCGACTTGAAAGAGCGCATCGCCGCCGCTGTGGAGTCGCACCGCGACGACATTGTCGAAGTCGGCGAAACCATCATGCGCAACCCGGAACTGGGCTTTAAGGAATTCGAGACCGCCGCGCTCGTACAGAGCAAGTTCGACGAGTTGGAACTGGACTACCGGGCGGGGCTGGCGCGAACCGGGGTCAAGGCCCGCATCGACACCGGACGTCCGGGTCCCACGCTGGCGTTGATTGGTGAACTGGACGCGCTGGTGGTGGCTGGGCACCCGATGGAAAACCCCGAAACCCACGCCGCCCACGCCTGCGGCCACAACGCGCAGATCGCCGGCCTGATGGGCGCGGCCGCGGCACTGAGCGATCCCCGAATCCTGCGGGACCTCTGCGGCTCAATCGTGCTGTTTGCCGTACCGGCCGAGGAGTACGTGGAGGTCGAGTACCGGCACGGCCTGGTGCAGGAGGGCGAACTGGAGTTCCTGGGCGGCAAGCCGGAACTGATCGCGCGCGGCGAGTTCGACGACGTAGACCTGGCCATGATGATCCACACCCACTCGCGGCCGGACGAGAACGGTATGGCGTCCGTCACCGCCTCCAACAACGGGTGCGTGGTCAAGCAGATCCGCTACATCGGCAAGGCCGCGCACGCGGGCGGGGCGCCCCACATGGGCGTCAACGCGCTCTACGCCGCCCACATCGGGCTGGCGGCCATCAACGCCGTCCGCGAGACCTTCCGCGACGACGACGCGATCCGCGTCCATCCAATCATTACCCGCGGCGGCGATCTGGTGAACGTGATTCCGTCAGACGTGACGCTGGAAACCTACGTGCGCGGCAAGACAACCGACGCCATCGACGTGGCGGCCGCCAAGGTCGACCGCGCACTCAAGGCCGGCGCCCTGGCGCTGGGCGCCGACGTGGAGATCATCACGCTGCCCGGCTACCTGCCGCTAGTAAACGACCAGGACCTCGCCGAACTCTTCCTGGCCAACCAGCGCGTCGTGCACGGCGAGCCCCAGGCGCGGCGGCAGGGGCACCGCACGGGATCGACGGACATGGGCGACGTCTCGCACATCATGCCGGCGCTGCACCCCTCCATGGCCGGCGCCGTGGGCAGCAACCACGCAGTGGACTGGTTGATCGACGACCCGCAGATGGCTTACCTGGAACCGGCCAAGGCCCTGGCCTGGATGGCCGCCGACCTGCTGGGCAACGGCGCCGAAGAGGCGCGGCGGGTGCTGGATAACTTCCAACCGCGCATGAGCAAGGATGAGTACCTCGCCTACCAGCGGGGCCTCAGCCAGGTCGAGCGCTGGTCGGGCGCGGAATCAGCCTGATCCTGCCGCCTACAATGCTCGGCAACGGCTCCTGAGGGTGCTCGCATGCGACGGATCCTGGCAATTGGACTGCTGCTCATCGCGCTGGCGGCGTGCGGTGAAGCCGAACCGGCCGCCGAGGTTTCGGAACCCGCGGAGGGTGGAGTGAAACAGTATTCGGCTCATCCCGGCACGGTCATCGAGGCCGGCAAGAGCTACTCGGCCGTCATCAAGACCAACCTGGGCGACATGACCTTTGACCTGCTGGCGGACGAAGCGCCGCTGGCGGTCAACAGCTTCGTGTTCCTGGCCCGCGAGGGTTACTTCGACGGCGTCATCTTCCACCGCATCATCCCCGGCTTCATGGGCCAGAGCGGCGATCCCACCGGAACCGGCGGCGGCGGCCCGGGCTACAAGTACGACATTGAGACGCCGAGCGGACCGTACATTCGCGGTTCGCTCGCCATGGCAAACGCAGGTCCTGGCACTAACGGGTCGCAGTTCTTCATCGTGTTCGACAACCTCACGGAGCTGGGACGGCTGAGCCCGGACTACTCGCTCTTCGGGCAGATGTCGGGCGGCGAAGCGGCGCTGCAGGCGTTGGAAAGCGTACCGGTGACGGCCAAGCCCAGCGGCGAGCGCTCACAGCCGCTCGAAGAGGTCCGCATCTTCACGATCGAGATCATCGAGCGCTAGCCGGTGACCGTTGGCGCCGCGCCAGCGCTGCGCCTGGCGGTCGAGCCTCCGTTCAACCTTTGGACGGCGGCTTTGCTGCACGGCTGGTACGCGCTGGCGCCGTTCCGCTGGCTGCCGGAGTGCGAGACGCTGGAGCGGGTGGACCGGCTGCCGTCGGGGGCCATTTACACCGTGCGCCTACGGGCCGCAGCCGACTTTGAGGACGGGCGTCGCGGGCTCGAACTGAAGGCGTGCCCTACACCGTCCGCCGCGGATGCTCGCGAGCTTTTGACCCGAGCCCGGCGCATGCTGCGGCTCGACGAGGACCTGTCGGACTTTCACGCCCGCTGCCGCCGCTCGCGCGTGCTGCGGCCGGTGGCGCAGCTTGGCGCGGGACGCCTGCTGCGCAGTCCGGACCTCTGGGAGGATGTCGTGAAAGGCATTTGCACCACCAACGTCACCTGGGCGCGGACCAAGCGCATGGTGGCGGCGTTGACCACGCTGGGGCCGACGCCGGACGCTGGGAGCGCACGGGCGTTTCCCTCGCCGAACGAGGTCCTCGAGGCTGGATCCGACTTCCTCCTTAAGGACGCGGGCGCCGGCTATCGCACGCGCTCCTTGCTGAAGCTTGCCGAGGGTGTGGCCGACGGGACGATCGACTTGAACATCCCCGACCGGCCCGACGCCACTTCGGCCGAGCGCCTGGCCGCGCTGCAGGCGCTGCCGGGCATCGGCCCCGTCACGGCGGGATACCTGGCCATGCTGCTCGGCTCGTATGACACCCTGACGCTGGACAGCAGCACGCGCGCCTTTGCGGTCCGAACGTTCGGCGAGGCCGCGGCCGACCCGGAGCGTCTGGCGCAACATTTCACCCTGTTCGGCCGCTGGCGGGCGCTGGCCTTCTGGTGCCAGCGCTGGGTCGGCGGAGCGCAAGTGCAAGCCCGAATTGCTGCCGATCTGGCATGACCGACAGCGAATCCCGAGCCGCCGACCCGCCGGCACAGGCACATGCGCTGTCGCCGACCGCACGGCGCGTGCTCACCTTCGGCCTGGCCGGATTGGTGGCGGCATTGGACCAGGGAGTGAAGGCCGTCGTCGACAACGTTCTGCCGCCCTGGGGCGCCACCGTGGGGCCGCTGTTTGACTTTCAGCGCGTCTACAACCCCGGCGTCAATTTCGGACTGCTGTCCGATTTCCCGCAGGCGGTCATCGTCGCAACGCTCGTCATCGGAGTCGGCTTCGCGGCATACGTACTTCGACGTCCGCCCCAGCGATGGGCCACCATCGGCGGCTTTGCGCTCCTGCTCGGCGGCGGCTTCGGCAACCTGATCGACCGCCTCCGTCTGGGCGCCGTATTCGACTACCTGAACATCACGCCGTTCGTGGGCTACCTGAACCTGGCCGACCTGGCGATCGGGGCCGGGGTGATCCTGCTGCTGCTGGACGCCATGCTTCGCCGCGAGCCCGGCTAGCCGGTTCGCCGAGGCGGCTCAGCGCGTGGTCAGTCGTCGGCCCTCTCGGTGAGCTCCGAGAGCCGTCGGTTCGATTCTCTCGATTCGAGGAACCCCCGGCGAACCATCGCAGAACCGTGCTCATCGCCCTGCAGTCCGAATCCCTTCGCCTCAAGCAATTGCGCCACGCGCTCGTTGTGCCCCCAGAACTCGTCCTCCAGCCGCGCATTCTCCTCGGGATCGTCCGATGTCGGACGCAACTCCCACAGGCTCTCGAGCAATTCCACTCGCCCGTCCTCATAGACCCGCACGTGGCTGTCGTTCGTCATTCGGTGCGAGGAGTAATAGTCCAGGTACTGGCCGCTCTCGTCGGAGCCGAACAGGAACCAGATCGTCCAGCCCGCCTCCACGATCTTCCCGCGCCGCCTGTGTTCGACCGCCTCGCGCGGGAGTTGAATGCGCCAAACCTGGAACGCCTGGCTGAAGTGCTCTTCGATGCGACGCATGCTCCGTCCCCTGATCGCCCGACTGTTCGTCCAGGCCCCGGCGGCATTCAAGGCACAACGGGAACATTGCCGGATCGAACTACCGGTACCCCCGGCGCGATTCGAACGCGCGCACCCGGCTCCGGAGGCCGGCGCTCTATCCACTGAGCTACGGGGGCAGAACTGGCCGCGCATTCTAATAAGCTGCGGTTCCATGGAATCCTGGCGGCTGCTGGTCTCATCGGCCGACAGCGGGGCGCGAAACCTCGCCACCGATCAGGCCGTGGCCGAACACGTGCGCGACGGCACGTCACCGCCCACCCTGCGGTTTTACACCTGGCGGCCGGCGGCTCTCAGCCTGGGCTACGGCCAGCTGCTGGCGGCGGTCGACACCGACGTGGCCCTTCGAGAAGGAATCGACCTCGTTCGCCGGCCGACCGGCGGGCAGGCCATCCTGCATAGCGACGAGTTGACCTACGCCGTCATGCTGCCGCGAACGCACGCGCTGGCAGCTGGCGGCATCCTCAGTTCCTATGATCGCCTGAGCGTCGGCTTCGAGCGCGGCTTCGCCGCCCTGGGGCTGAAGGCGCACAAGGGCGACTGGCAGGCGGCCGCGTCCGACGCCGAGGGCCTGCTCTGCTTTGCCTCCCCCAGCACTCACGAACTGTCAGCCGACGGCGTTAAGCTCATGGGCAGCGCGCAAACCCGGCTGGGCGGCGCACTGTTGCAACACGGGAGCATCCCCTTCGTACACGATCCGCGCATCTTCGACTTGCTGCGGCTGTCGCGGCCCGTGGCGCTGCGCGGATTGCGGGACCTGCAATCGCCGGCGCCTACGGTGGGCGCGCTGATCGAGGTCCTGGCGACCGGATTCGTCGAGGCTTTGCGCGTGACATTGACTCCCGGCAACCTCAGCGCGGCAGAACTCACGCGCCGCGAGGAACTGGTGCGGAAACGCTATGCCTGCGAATCCTGGCTCGCCCGACGCTGAGCCGCCGCTGACGGAGGTCATGCAGCGTGCCCTGACCGTGCTTTGGGCGCTCGGTCCCGAGGTTGTGCTTGACTTGGGATGCGGCCCTGGCCGCGAAACCCTGGCCCTCACGGCACTGCCCGACGTGCGTGTCATGGCCATCGACACCGACCGGGACGCGCTGACGGCCGCGCCCGCCCACCCCAATGTGCTCTATGTACGAGCGGATGCCACCCGTCTGCCGCTCGCAGACAGCGCGGCGCAGGCCGTCTACAGCTTTGGCCTGCTACAGGCGCTCGGTCGAACCAGCGACGCGCCGACCCGCGACCTGATGGAGGAACTGCAACGCGTCATCGACCCGTCCGGCGTCGCCGTCATGGGGACGCTGGCCGACTTTCGAGGAATCGAGCGGCCGGACCGGAGCCTGACGGGCGCCGAGGTGTCGAAAGCGCTGCGCGGTCGCTTCGTCCTGCAAGAGCTGATCGGCTTGATCGATCTCGAACACGACGGCCAGCGCTGCCGCTACTGGTACATCGCCGCAACGCCCATCGCGGACTGATGCGGGACTAGGCCCTAGTCGTAGTTCGAGAAAGGGTGTTCGCCGAGGTATCGGCGCTGGCGCGGCGTGGCCTGGGCCAGGATGTCCGGATCGAACCGGAAGTCCAGGTACGGCGGAAACTTCTGCACCACCATCCGCCGGCCGTAGTGGACCTGCAGCAGGTAGCGGATCCGGGAGCTGGTGTTGGCCGTCCCGCGATGCCAGACGTCGGACCGGAACAAAACCACGTCACCCGCGTTACAGAGAATGTTCTGCCCTTCCACGCCCTGCCAGCTGATCTCGCCGTCATGCGGCTTGCGCCCGGCGCGGTGGCTGCCGGGGATGAAATTCGTCGGCCCCAGTGCGACGTCCAGGTCGTCCAGGTAGTAATGCGCGGTGGCGGTGAACACCGGGATTTCCACCCGCGGGTCGGCCATCACATCGCTCGGTAGCTCGATCGGCTGATAGTCCGAGTGAAAGTCCTGGTCCATGCGGCCGGGCCCGGTCACCCAGCCCGTCATGCTGATGCAGTGGCAGTCCTCACCCATCACGGCGTCAGCCACCTCGGCCACCGGCGAGCGGTCCAGGAACTGCAGGAAGTAGGCGGAGCGATTGAAGAGCATGTTGACGACCTGCTGGTAGAAGGTCGTCGCCTCGCCGCCGGACGGATCGATGCCGCGCCGGAGGCTCTGTTCCCGCCGATCGTTGGCGCGCGGATTCGGCTCCACGATATCGATCTGGCGCCGAAGCTCGGCGACCTCCGCAGCGCTCAAGACGGCCGGCATGTAGGCGAAGCCATCGCGCCGCACGGCCTCGGCCAATTCCTCCACGGTTTCGTAGGCAACCAGTTCAAGGCCCGGCATCGTCTCCTCCCTCCTGTTCTGGCTGTTGACCGTGATGGCCGCCGCCGGATCCGCTCAGAACGCGGCGCCCTTTAGTCGTAGTTCGAGAACGGATGTTCGCCCAGGTAGCGACGCTGCCGCGGCGTGGCCTGGGCCAGGATCTCTGGATCGAAATGAAAGTCCAGGTATGGCGGAAACTTCTGCACCACCATTCGCCGGCCGTAGTGGACCTGCAGCAGGTAGCGGGTCCTGGAACTGGTGTTGGCCGTGCCGCGGTGCCAGACGTCGGACCGAAACAGCACCACGTCGCCCGCCTTGCAGAGGATGTTCTGCCCTTCCACCCCTTGAAAGCTCGTCTCGCCCTCGCCCGGCGGGCGCCCCGCGCGGTGGCTCCCCGGGATGAACTGGGTCGGTCCCAGCGCGTCGTCCAGGTCGCTCAGGTAGTAGTGCGCGGTGGCGGTAAATACCGGGACTTCGACGCGCGGGTCGGCCATCACCTCAGTCGGTAGTTCGATCGGCTGATAGTCCGAGTGGAAGCTCTGGTCCACCCGGCCGGGACCGGTAATCCAGCCCGTCATGCCAATGCTGTGACAGTCCTCGCCCATCACCGCGTCGGCCACTTCGGCCACGGGCGCCCGGTCCAGAAACTGCAGGAACCAGGCGTTCCGGTTGAACAGCAGCTTGGTGTGAACTTCATAGAAAAACCCCTCGGAATCCGAGCCGTCCGGGGCACGCGGGCGCAGGTGGCGGCGATCGTTGGCGCGGGGATTGGGTTCAATCGCCTCGATCAGGTCGCGCATCTGCGCAACCTCGTCGGCGCTGAGCACGCCGGGCATGAAGGCGAATCCGTCCCGGCGCACGGCCTCGGCCAGCTCCGCCACGGTGTTGAAGGTCTTGAGTTCCAGGGCCATCGCCATAGGGTTCCTAGCCTTCCCGCTCAAGCCGGTCCACGGCGGCCTTGGTGACATCCTGCGGGCCGCCCGCTGATCTTACCGAGACTGCCCCGGCGGCGTTGCCGCGACGGCAGGCCGCCGCCAGGTCGGCGCCGGTTAGCCAGGCGCTCAGCAGACCACCGGCAAAGGCGTCGCCGGCGCCAATTGGGTTGACGGCCTGGACCTTGAAGCCGGCCACGTGGCGCGGCTCCTGGCCTGGTCCTGGATCCAGCAGGCTGCCGCCCGCGCCCAGCTTGACCACCACCGGCCCTTCAAATCGCTCGCGCAGCCGGTCGCGCCCTTCCGCATAGTCGCATCCCAGCGCGGCCGCGAACTCGGCCCGGCTGCCGATCAACAGATCCATCGACATGCCGATGGCCGTGATTTCGTCGAAGTCGAGCGCACCTGGCCCGCCCTGGCCGATGTCCAGCGCCGCCCGCGCGCCCGCTGCACGAGCGGCACGCCCAAACACGCTGGCGGCGTCCGTAAGTGGGCGCTGAAAGCACAGGTTGATCCCGGACAAGTACACGTGACCGGGCGTCCAGGCGGCCAATAGCGCCGCAGGGTCCAGCGGCGGTCCCGGATACCAGTAGGCCTGGCGCCGACCGTCCACCCCCAGGGCAATGGTGTGCGTAGCCGTGCTGCCGGCGCGTTCGCCCAGGATCTCGACCCCGTGATCGGCGAGGCCGTCCGCCAGGAAGTCGCCGAACGGATCCGCGCCAAGCACTCCGCCGAGCTGGCAAGCGCCCGTCAGGCCCGCGTAGACCATCGCCGTGTTGGCGGCCGTGCCGCCCAGCAGCAGCCGGGCTGGGTCTTCGTGAGCCACGTCGCTTGCGTCCGTGAATTCCACGTCCGGCGCCGGGAAACGTGTGAGCCCCTGGATATTGACGTCCACCACCGTGCTGCCGACGCACAGCAGGCGGGTTAGGCCGCTGCCGGTCTCGGCCGCCGGGCTCACAGCTATCCGTCGCGATCGATGCGCTCGGGCGTGTCTGTCTGAACCACGAATAGCCCTAATACCGAGCGAGGACTTCGTCGGTGGACAGCGGCAGTCCAGCCGCGCTGGATGTCGCGTCGCCAAACGCCCAGCCGAATACCCCGCGCACATCCTCCCGATGATCGTTCCGGCAGGCGGTCTCGGCCTGGTCGCCGAACGTGCGCTGATAGATCTCCACGTTGCCGTGATTGCCAAGGTGGTTCTCCACGATATCGTTCAGATCCACGCAATCGGTCGGCCACGCCAGGTCCTGCGTTCCTGCATCCGCGGATGGCGTCGTTTGATCGAAGGCCCAGCTAAACACCGCGCGCACATCGTCCCGGTGGTCGTTCTGGCAGCCCGGCTCGGCCTGGTCGCCAAAAACCCGCTGATATATGCCTACGTTGCCATCGTTGCCCAGATGCGCCTCCACGATGTCGTTCAGATCGACGCAGGTCGTAGGCCACTGCTGCGGCGCCGGCGTCGCGGTTGGCGATGTCGCCGGTGTGGGCGTCGCGGTTGGGGTAGCCGTCGACGCCGGCGCGGCAGTTGGCGCGGCCATGGCTCCGGCATGCAGCGGGATGTCGTCCAGCGTGGCCAGCGACAGTTCGGCGGCGCCGGTCGCCTGGCCCCGCTCAGCCAGCAGCCAGGCGATCACGTCCAGGTACTGCCGCTCCGTCAACGACCCCTCGGCGGCCAGTGGCATGGTGGCGCTGGTGTAGTCGTACAACTCACGCGTGGAGGCGAAGCGAACCAGCGTGCCGGGTCCCTTGAGAGGGGTGGCAAAGCCGTCATCGCCGCTCGGTCCGTGGCAGGTGGCGCAGGACTGCTCGAACACGGTTGCACCGCGGGACACCTGCGCGTCAGTCAGCGCCAGCGCCGCGCCGGCCGCCAGCAGCCCCACGATCAGCGCAGCGGCAAGGGCCAGGCCCATAGTCCGTCTGACGTTCCGTCCGCTCACATTCGCGCCCGTAATTCGGCGATCAACTGCTCAGGCTCCGCCACGCCCAGCCAGACACGGTCCACCCGCAGGAAGGGAAACAGCCAGGGCGTGCCCATGCGCACGCGCCGCCGCAGGCTGACTTCCACCGCTCGCTCAAGGCGCCCCAGGCTGAACTCACGCCGCCGATACGAAGGCGAAACGCCGTAGCTGGATCGCGGCCGAGCGATCGGCCCGCCAACCAGGTCGATATCGGCGTAGGGTATCGCCGTATCCACCAGGAACCCCACCCGCAGGTACAGCTCGGTCGGGCGGAGTTCCACAAATCCGTCGCGCGCGGCCCGATAGATGGCAACCACAAAGGGCACCACCGCAAACAGGGCGAGCGCCGTGGCCAGGTTGACCGACCGGCCTGGAGAGTCCGCCGGATTGCCCAGCGCGCGCATGAGGGCAAAGACCCCCAGAAGCGCCACGCCCCCGGCCAGCAAGTACAGCGCGTTCCTGTCCACGCCGGTGCTCAGCCGCCAGCGGCGGCCACTGATCTCCAGCGAGTCTGGCTCAGGCGTCATGCAGGGCCTCCATGCGGTCGATCGCCTGGGTGCCCAGCAAACGCACGTTGTCGCGAATGTCGGGGCGGCATAGCGCCTCGCGGTCAAACCAGCCCACCTCGCGGTGTTCACCGTTCGATGGTCGAACGGTCCCGTTTACCGGGCGGACGAAGTAGACCAGGTCGACGAGTGCGTGGCCATCCCCAATCTCGTGCAGCAGGAGGGTCTCCGGCGCAGGCAGGACGTGAACTCCCTGCTGGTCGATCGCGGGGCGCTCCGCCACGATCTCAATCTCCATCCCGGTTTCCTCCCGCGCCTCCCGGTGCAGCGCCTCCACCGGGTCTTCATTCGGCTCGATGTGCCCGCCGAAGGGGAGCCACATTTGGAACCTGCGGTGGTTGAGCAGCAGAACCTTGCCGTCACACACCAGGTAGCCCGAACTGGTGAATCGCTTGTCGACGGCCGCCACCGCCTGATTGCTGCGTTCGCGCGCGGATTCTACGGACGACAGCGGTCGGGCGTGCGCAATGCGGTCGATCGCCTGGGCGCCTAGCAAACGCACGTCGTCGGTAATGGCGGGGTCGCGCAGCGCGTGGCGGTCAAACCAGCGCATCTCGGTGTGCTCGGACGCCGCCAGCCGCTGCGCGCCTCCGACCGGACGGACAAAGTAGATCAGGTCGATGTGAACGTGGTCTGGCTCGATGTCCTCCAGCAGGATGGTCTCCGGCGCCGGCAGCACGTGAAGCCACCGCTGGTTGATCTCGGGTCGCTCGGCCACGATCTCGATTTCGAACCCGGTCTCTTCGCGCGCCTCGCGATGCAGGGCCTCCACCGGGTCCTCGCCCGGCTCGATGTGCCCGCCAAACGGCAACCACATGCGCAGCTTGCGGTGGTTAACCAGCAGGACCCTGCCGTCACGCACCAGGAAGCCCGTACTGGTGAAGTGTCTGTCGACGCCCGCCACCCAACTGATTGCCGCGTTCGTGCGCGAATTGTACGGACGAAACCTGCGGGCCGCTGCGGACACGCCGCCGCATTGGTGGAGATGGGGGCGAGTTGAACGCCCCGTCCAGAGCCGGTCACCCCGATGCATCTACAGGTTTAGCCGGACGCTAAAAGTCTCGCCGTGGCGTCACTATCCGGCCGCAACGGCGCACGACCAGCTCGCGTGTCTTAGTCGGTCTACGCGAGCGCCTTGACCGACGCACCCTAGATTCCTTGCGCCCGGTACGCCCCGCTAGGGACGGGCCGGCCGGACGTCGCGGGGCTTAGGCCGCGAGCGGGAGCGCTTGCTCTTCGCCAGTTACTTGATTGCCAGGGGGATTTACGAGCTCCCCGGCAGGCTCGACCTGCAGCATCGGACTTCGGGGCTCTGTCAAAACCCGTCATCCCCGAGGCGAAGACTTTAGCGCACGTAACGAGCGATTTGCCGCTGCGCCTCGCGCGCTCGAATCTTCTCCCGATTATCGTACCGTCGCAGGCCGCGCACCAGCCCGATTTCCAGCTTGGCCCAGCCGCGGGCCAGGAACAGTCGCAACGGGATGGCGGTGCGCCCCTTGGCGTTGACGTGACCGGCCAGCGCGTCGATCTCGGCGCGGTGCAACAGCAGGCGGCGCGGTCGGTCGGGGTCGTGGTTGGCCTGGGCGGCCGGCTTGTAGCGCGCGATGTGCACGTCGCGCAGGTAGGCCTCGCCTTCTTCCACGCTTACAAAGCCCTGCGCCAGGCTGACGGATCCGTTGCGGATGCTCTTGATCTCGGACCCGCGCAGTTCAATGCCCGCCGTCAGCGTGTCCAGCACTTCGTAGTCGCGGCGCGCGCGACGATTGACGGCCACCGTGCGCTGGCCTGACGGGCTTGGCGTGCGGTCCGCCCGGCGTTTGCGCCGCTTTCGTGCCACGGTGTCCTACTGCGCACTGTGCGCGTGCCGATGGCCCACGGGGCCCGGCATCCGCATTCTGCCCGGCGCAACGGACCGGGAGCGGCCTTAGACGGTGGCAAACCCCCGCGCCGCCGGCGCCTCCACCATGTCGCTCATCAGCTTGGGCAGCGCCATCGTGTGGCTGCAGGTGCGCCAGCCCTGGAAGAACTCGCAGTCGCAGGTCCAGGATCCGTCAGCGTAGGTAATGACGTGACTACTGTTGTCGCCGTCGAACCTGACGCGCAATGACTCCACGTGTACGCGCTCCGGCTCGCTGGCGTATTGATGTGCCTTCTGTACCTTGCTGATCAGGCTGGATTGCACCCTGGAACCTCCTCGGCGGCACGGCCGCGCCGAAACCAAAAACGCCCGGCCAAACAGGCCGGGCGCATCACGCCACGCGAACCGACGGCCGCCCCCTCACAGCGCCGACCCTCGGTTCATATTCCGAGTATAGCCCCGCCGGATTTCGCGGGCCGAACGCCTAGGAGCCGTACTGCAGCCGGAAGGCCAGCCGCTCGGGCAGGCCGGCCGCCCGCATCGCCGCCTGTGTGGCCGCAATGTCATAGGCGACCCGGTGGAACGTAAAGCGGCCGGTGGCCGGCTCGTACCGCGCATAGGCCGCGCGCGGATCGCCGTCCCGCGGCTGCCCCACGCTGCCCGGGTTGAAGATCAGGCGGTCGGCCCCAGGATCAATCGCGTCGCCGGCGTTCGGCACGGTCGCCGAAAATGCGCCCACGCCGCGGACCCCTTCGCGCCAGCGAAACGTAATTGGGACGTGCGTATGGCCCACCAGGCACACCTGCGTGCCGAAGTAGCCGAAGTTGATCTCCGCCAGGCGCACGTTGGTCAAGTATTCCCAGAGCGGGTCGCGCGGGCTGCCGTGTGCCACGTGGACCGAGCCGAAGACCGACGCGACCTCAAGTCCCTGCAGGTACTCCCGGGTCTCGTCGTCCAGCACGTCATTCGTCCACTGACAGGCGGCGCGGGCGTCGGCGTTGAACACCGCCAGGTCCGCCTGACCGGTTGATCCCCAGTCATGATTCCCCGCCAGCGAGCGAAATGGCAGCGACCGAAGCAGTTGCACAACGGCGTTCGGGTGCGGTCCATACCCGACCAGGTCGCCCAGCGACCAGACCTCGTCAACTGGCCCGGCATCCTCGAGTACGGCCTCCAGGGCGGGCAGATTGCCGTGCACGTCGGCAATAATCAGCACCCTCAGGGGCGGGCCTCCGCTCGACGTGGTCCGGCCAGCGCGCCGGCGCACCTCATTATGCGGCGATCAGCCGTCGCTGGAGCCGGTCGACGGCCGCAGGCCGAGTTCCGTCAGCCGGGCGACGAACTGGTCGCCGCGGTCGAACTCGTTGGTAAAGAGGCCGAACGAGGCGCAGGCCGGCGATAGCACCAGGGCGTCGCCTGGACGAGCCAGCGCCATCCCCCGGTCCACCGCCTGCGCCATGTCCGCGGCCGCGCTGACCCGGCACCCCGCAAGCAGTGGCACGAGCCGGTCGGTCCCGCTGCCGGGCAGCAGCACCATGCCGCGCAGCTGCTCGGTGGATCGCAGCCGCGCGGCCAGCGGCCCAAAGTCCAGGCGCTTGTCGGATCCGCCAGCGATCAGCACCCACGGCCCCGGAATGGCGGCCAGCGCGGCCAGCGCCGCCTCGGGCGTTGTCGCCGTCGTGTCGTTGTAAGCGCGGACACCCCGAAGGGTCCCAAGCAGTTCCTGGCGCGCCGCCACGCCGCCGAACTCGCCAATGGCCCGCGCAATCGCGGACTCCCCCACCCCGGCCTGGCCGGCGGCCGCCGCTGCCAGTGCCAGGTTCGCGCGGTTGTGTCGGCCTGACAGTCGCGAGCTCGTCCAGCCCGGCGGCGCATACGCAAGGTCCGGACGCACCACGGCCCCACCCGCCCGCGCCGCAAACCAGTCCGGCCAGCCGTGTCCCACGGGTATCACCGCCCAATCGCCGGCTCGCTGGTTCGCAACCAGCGGCAGCTTGGCCTCGGCGTAGGCCTGCATGTCGTCGTAGCGGTCCAGGTGGTCGGCCATCAGGTTGGTGACGATCGCCCCGCGCGTGCGCAGCCCGCTACCGGCCAGCCCCTCCAACTGGGCGCTGGACAGCTCCAGCACCACGGTGGATCCCGGCTCGATCTCGTGCAGCTGCGCCAGGGCCGAGACGCGCATGTTGCCCGCCAGCAGGGCGCGCTCGCCGCCCGCCGTGAGCATGGCGTGCAGCGCCGTGGCGGTGGTGGTCTTGCCGCGCGTGCCGGTCACGCCGATCACGCGCGCCTGCCGACACCAGCGCAGAAACAGCGTGAACTCCATTTCCACGTACGCCCCCGCGTCACGGGCGACGCCCAGATATGGCGATCCCGCCGGCACCGCCGGATTGCGGACCACAATCTCCGCACGTGCAAAGTCTTCAAATTCGTGCCGACCCAGCACGTAGCGCACGCCGGCGGTCCCGAGCGCGCCCAGGCTGGATGCCAACTGCGATTCCGAGCGCAGGTCGGTCACCACCAGGTCGGCGCCGTGCTCGCGCATGAAGGCGGCCACCCCCAGGCCGCCGCTTTGCACGCCGAGACCCATGACCACCACGCGCCGCCCGCGCAGAGCGTGGGGGTCATGCACCCAGGCTGGCTCGCAGCTGTCGGTCAAATCGATCCCGCCTCCTGATTGAACATTAATCGCAGCGACAAACGGTTATGACAACTCGTGCCGCGAATATCAAGGAAGACTCGCCATTTGACGCCAAATGCCGAACGATCTACGGACGCTATGTTCGCATTATGCAGTAACAAAGTGTCCCGCCTACATCCGCCCTCGTTGGCGACCCGTCCGCCCAAGCCGCTCGCTATCAGATTCAGTGTTGACGAAAGCGTACCGACACATACACTGGCCCCAGTGCGGCAGCGGTTCGGACGTTGCTGCATTATCGGGTTCAGGGAGGACGGTTTGATCGTGAGGCGCTGCCACCGTCGGCGCGATTAACTGAGACAGACGCTCGCCCCTCGGGGCGAGCGTTGTTGTGTCAAGGGGCCGAACCGTCTGCCTGGCGCTACGCAGGGATCACATGCACGGCGGGGAGGCACGGCATGGCATCGGACTGCTCAACGTTCAATTCGGCGCTCTCCTGGTACTCAGGCCAACTCACCAGAAACCGGCGGTTTCCGCCCGCGGAAGTCAAACGCCACTTGAAGTGGCTGCGCGAATTCGGCGAGTCCTTCCCCCAGCGTATGGACCCCGCCAACATTGGCCAGCGCGAAGTGGTGCTCTATTTCGCCGAACATTGCGACGACTTTGGCGACCCGGTGGAGTGGTACTACCGCTACAAGGCAATTGAGACGTTCTACGAAGACATGACATCTGAACTGGACCTTCCCAACAACCAGATCAAGGGCCTCTACGACGAGACCGATCTCGACCCCGAATTGCTTCAGCGGATCCCTGATCGCCCGCGCATGGCTCCCGTGGACTGGTCGCGCGACGACCGACACATGTACTAGGACCCGGCGCCGGACCACAGATCCGGCGTTGCGCACGAGCGGGCCGCGCTACCATCCGGCCACGCCGAGCCGCCGCTGAGTCTGGCCCGTGACGGTTTCCGAATTCCGCGCGCGCAAAGACGCCAGCGCACCACTCGTTTGCGTCACCGCCTACGACGCCCCCTTTGCGCGGCTGGCTGAACGCGCCGGCGTGGATGCCCTGCTCGTCGGCGACAGTGTCGGCCGCACCGTGCTCGGGCATCCCAACGAACTGCCGGTACGGATCGACGACATCGTGCATCACACTGCGGCCGTGACACGCGCGGTCACCTCACCGCTGGTCATCGCCGACCTGCCCTTCATGTCCTACGCCACGCGCGATGCTGCGCTACGCAACGCCGCTCCGCTGCTGCAGGCGGGCGGAGCGACCGCCGTCAAGCTCGAGGGAGGACATGAAACCGCCGAGATAACCGAGGCCCTGACCGCGCGCGGCTTCCCGGTCATGGCGCACGTAGGCCTTACGCCCCAGACGGCCTACGCGCTCGGCGGATACCGCGTGCAGGGCGTCAGGCTCTCGGCCGCGCAGGCGATCGTGGACGGGGCGCGAGCGCAGGCCGACGCCGGCGCATTTGCGATCGTGCTGGAACTGGTCCCCGCCGGACTGGCTCGGGCGATAACCCGGCATCTGGATATTCCAACCATCGGGATTGGCGCCGGCCCCCACTGCGACGGCCAGATTCAAGTGATCTACGACCTATTTGGCTTCGCCGAATCGACGCACCGGCACACGCGCGTCTTCGCTGACATCGCCGCAATCGCGCAGTCCGCCCTGACCGACTATGCCCGCGACGTGCGAAACGGAGCGTTTCCGGCCTTAGACCAGAACTTCAAGGGCAATCGCGGCGTCGTCGACCGCCTGACGTTCGACTGACTTAGCCACCGACCGCCGAAGTGAACATGACGACTGAGAGTCGACCAGGCTCCTCGTGCCGGCCTGCGAGCGGAGCCCCCCGTGCCAGGCCCCACGAGACCGGCCAGCCTGCTGTACGACTTTGGAACCAACCGGTATCCGCAATCCCTGTCGTGTTGAGCGCGGTCGCGAGCGGATGGATCGGGACGGTACTGGTGGGCGGTCCAATTGCCGCAGCTCCCCTCTCCGCAACGGCGCTCGGCGTAGGGGCCGTGCTCGCGGCCATTTGCCTTGCGGCCGCCTGGAACGTGCCGCCGGCCGCGTGGCGCAGATTTGCCGCTGCACATCTGCTGGGAGTCATGCCGCTTACCGGAGTGGTCGTCGCCATGTACCTGAGCGACACAGCGGCGCATCTGGTGGTGCGCACCAGTGCCATGGGCTGGGTGCTGGCCGCAGGTCTTCCCGTAGCCGCCACCGTTGCGGCCTATCGTGTGGGCGGCTCAAACCTGGGCGTGGACTTCGCCTTTGGCGGGGCTGCCGGCGTTGGCGGGGCAGCCTTGTGGCAGGTGGCCACGCTCGAGTCGTCCGCCCCTGGCGCGGGAGTGGCCCCCGTGAACTGGACGATCGACCCGTGGTGGGTTACAGGTGCTTGGGTGCTCGGCGCCGCGGCCGTCGGTGCGGCGGTGCGTATGCCACCAACGGCGCCGGCGCGACTGGCCGCTGGCGTGGCCTGGCGTTCACTGCCCCTTGGTGCCGCCTGGCTCATGGCAGTGATCACGGCCATTCCGGCTGCTCCCCGCCATGAGCTCGCGACATCCGCTGGCGCCCAAGTACTGGCGATCACGCTCGCCAGTGGGCTTCTACTGACGGCCGGAATGCTCTGGTGGAGCGAGCGCCTGCCTCCGGGCTTCGGGACCTGGGATCGCTTCCAACGCATCTTGCGCCCTCTCGCTCCGCGCATTGCCACCCTGACCCTCGTGCTGATCGGAGGACTCCAGGCCGCGTCCTACTCGGAAGTCACGATGGACGACCTGGGACACTTCTGGATAGCCGCCGACGAACTGGCGAATCTTCGCTATCCGGTGTGGCGGGGCTGGCTCAGCCTGCCAGCCCTGCCGGTCTTACAGCTGGCATCCTTCGCTGTTCTCGGACATACCTACGCCGCCTCGTTGGCTCCGATGTTCGTGGCCAACACGCTGCTGCCCTGGCTGATTTATCGCGCGGCTTTGGGACTCGGCGCGGGCCGAACGTCCGCGTTCGCCGTCGCCGTGCTTGGCGTCATCTTTCCGCCCATCCAGATCTACAGCCTCGGGTCGGCCGAGCCAAACTCGCTCTTCATTGCCCTGCTGGCCGCAACCGTCTGGGCCTTTGCCCACGCACTCACCACCCCGCGCCCGCGACAGGCACTAATCGTGTTGGGCGGCTTGGCGGCGGTACTGACCGCAACTCGGCCGGAGGGCCCACTCTATGGAGGCCTCGTGCTGCTGGCCGCACTGGTCACCATCAGGTCGCGCTGGGCGGTCGCCAGCTGCGTGACCTTCGCCATGCTCCTCTTGCCGCTCGTCGCCTATAGCCTTATCCAGCTTGGCCGACCTTGGCGCGCATTCGGTGCGGAATACTCGTTTGCCGCCCTCGTCGAGCATGCAGACGTGATCGGAGAAGTCACGTGGACCAAAGTCGGCCGCGTCGTTTTGCTCAACGACATTCGGTTTCCACTGCTCATCGCCACCATCCTGGGTCTGTTCACGATTGGCGCCGTTTACGCCGCGCGCCGCCGGTGGGCGCTCGCCGTCTTACCGACGGCGGTGGTCCTGAACCTGCTAACGGCCCTGGCGATTGTGGACGACATGCGAATTGCCCACATTCGGGCCGACATCGTGGACGAGTTCGTCCGCCACATCGCCCATCCGACACCGATCGTTGCGGCGCTCGCGGCCGTCGGCACCACGGCAATTGCCAGACTATGCGCGCGGCACGCAAGGCTCTATACGGCCATCTGGATCGTTGGTGTCGCGGCTGCCGTATACCTGGCAGCCGGCAGCCTCTACCTTCTCGGCACGCCGGAAGAGTATTTCCACGGGCACAACAGCGGAAGCCTTTTGGCCGCGCACATATATGTCAACGCTCCGGAACTCTGGTTACACCCGTTCGAGATTCCGCGGCCTGAGTGGGATTTTGTGACCGTGCGACGTGCGCTATTTGCTTGGTATAGACCGTTCGATGGTCATGGCCAAACTGCGGGCGCCGCCTACCAGACCTTGACGGGGGCGGTGGCCGCCGCAGGGTTTGGCGTCCTGCTTGGCTCCGCGGCGCGTCAATCCGAATCCACCCGCCCGCCGCGACGCGCCGACTACGCCTAGTCGGGAGTGATGCTCTCGCTTGGCTGGTCGATAAAGAACCCGTGCTTCTTGGCCACGCGCTCGCGGAAGTAGTCGTTCCAGCGATGAAACGAGGGCGTGTCGCCAACCACTGCTTCGGACGTGATCAGCATGGCCGCCGCGCTGCCCGCGTTGCGTAGCGCCGATCGCGTGACCTTCAGCGGATCGATCACCCCAATGGCCACCAGGTCTTCGTATTCGCCGGTGGCCGCATTGAAACCCATGCGGCCTTCCAGCTGCAGGACTTCATCCACCGCCACGGCGCCGTCGTAGCCGGCGTTGTCGGCAATCACTTCCAGCGGCATTCGCAGCGCGTCGCGTACCAGGGCTCGGCCAATGGCCTCGTCCCCCGACAGCGACGGGTCGTCCTTGATCGCCTGGGAGGCGCGGGCCAGGGCGGTACCGCCGCCCGGCACGATGCCCTCCTCAAGACCGGCCCGTGTCGCCGAGATGGCGTCCTCGATCCGGTGCCGCAGTTCAAACCGCTCCACGGCGCTGGCGGCGCCGACCCAGATTTCGGCGAATGAGCCCGTCAGATTGTTCGCGCGCTCCTGGTGCTTTTCGCGGTCGAAGTGGTTCTTCATCCGGCCGTGCTGCATCCAGATGTACTCAACCCGCTCGCGAATCGCCATCGGATCGCCGTGGCCTTCCACGAAGAACGTCTGATCCTTGGTACAGCGCACGCGTTCCGCTTTGCCCAGCACGTCCAGGCTGATCGCGCGCCACGGTTCCCCGGTCTCGTGACCTACGATCGTCCCGCCGGTAAAGATCGCCAGATCTTCCAGCATCCAGCGCTGCCGCTGGCCGAAAACCGGCGCCTTGACGCAAATGACCTCCAGGTTGCCGGCCTGCTTGTTGGTCGCCAGCATCGTCACGACTTCGCCGATCAGCTGCTTGGCGACAATCACCAGCTTCTTGCGCCCACTGGCCGCGTACTGCTCCAGGAAGGGCAGGAAGTCGCGCAGGTGTTCGACGTCGCGGTCGGTGATGAGGATGTCCGGCTGATCGATCACGGCCTCGGTTTCGGCCGTGTCGGTGGCGAAGTGCGAAGACAGGAACCCGCTATCCAGGCGCATACCGTCCACGTAGGTCACGTCAGTCTTCAGGCTCTTGCCTTCGTCCACCGTGATCGCGCCCTCAACGCCCTGACGCTCGAAGACCTCCGCGATGAGCTCGCCAACGAAGGGGTCGTTGGCGGACATGCCGGCCATCCAGGCGATCTCTTGCCGCGACTCCGCGTGCATGGCCTGCTGATAGAGCGCCGACTCGGCCTCCGCCAGGGCCGGGTCCATACCGCGCCGAATCATCATGGGATTGGCCCCCGCGATGATTGCCTTGAACGCCTCGCTATACATCGCCTGCGTCAGCACCGCCGCCGTCGTCGTACCGTCGCCGGCCACCGTGTTGGTCTGGCGGCAAGCCTCATAGACGATTTGCGCACCGGTGTGGAGGAACGTGTTCTCGACCTTGATGTCCCGCGCCACGGTCACGCCGTCGTTGGTCACCGTGGGGGGGCCGAGGCTGGGTTTGTAGGCAACATTGCGACCCTTGGGACCCATGGTCACCTTCACGGCGTTGGCCACCAGGTCCACGCCCTCGCGCAGGGCGAGCCGGGCTTCGAGGTCGAACACGACCGCGCGATCCATAACCACGCGAAGCCTCCTCGGTGAGGTTCGGGGGACAGTCGAAAAGGCGCGGCTCAACAGGCCGCGCCGGCTGGCCATTGTCCGCTACCTACCGCCGCGCGACAAGGACTCCTTGGCGGAGGTTGTGATGCTCGGCGAACCCACCACCTGGAGGATGCGGCAGCCTCGCCTGGTGTCCTCGCGGCGATAGTGGCGCAAGCGACCCCTCCATCCGCACGTGTTGAGCCGCGGTTTCCGGACGGTGCTGGACAGGAGCGGGACTCCCCGCGCGTCGGCAGTCCGGATTCGCTGGCGGCTAGAATCGGGGCGGGGCGGCGGCCGGGATTCGGGTCCCGCCTTGTTCGTGAAGCAGGGGCTGCCTATGCGCCGCGGTTTCGCTACCGCCGCCGTCGCTGTTCTGGCGTGCCTGGCGGTCTGGCAGTTCGTCACCCCGGCTGCGGCCGACAGTCCCACCGTGCTGGTCATGGATATCGACGGCCCCATCAAGCAGCTGACGGCCGACCAGGTCGCGCGCGGGTTGGACACGGCGCACGCGGATGACGTCGAGCTAGTCGTCATCCGTTTGAACTCGCCGGGAGGGCTGTTCGACCCGACGCGCAAGATCGTGCAGCAACTGCTTGACTCCGCGGTTCCCGTCGCCGTCTACGTCTCCCCTGCCGGCGCGTACTCCGGATCCGCCGGCACCTTCATCGTCGCCGCGGCCAATCTGGCGGTCATGGCGCCGGCGGCAAACGTCGGCGCCGTCTCGCCGCTCGAGGCCGCCGGGGACAAAGTTCCCGGATCCCAGGCACACAAAGTCAGCCAGGACATGCGCGCGTTCATCCGCGGCATCGCCGAGGTTCGGGGCCGAAACGCCGACGCTCTGGAAGACACCGTGTGGAATGCCACCGCCTATTCGGCGCACGCCGCCGAGCGCCTGGGCGTGATCGATCTGGTCGCCGCCGACCTGCCCGCCATGCTCGATCAGCTCGACGGGCGTCCGACCACCACCGCGGCCGGTCCGATCACCGTGACGTCCCGCGACGCGATCGTGCGTTACCTCGGACCCACGATCTTGGAACACCTTCTCGGAATCCTCACCATGCCCGAGGTCGTGTTCGTCCTATTCGTGACCGCGTGCCTTGCCTTCCTGGTAGAAGTGCTGTTTCCCGGATTGATCATCCCCAGCCTTTTGGGCGTGGTGGCACTCGCGTTGGCCGTCCTGGGGTTCCTCAACCTCCCGGGCAGTTGGCTCGGGGTTGTGTTCATCGTCTTCGCCGCCGCGCTGTTCTACGGGGAAACCACGGTTCCGGGCTTTGGGTTTTTCGGCGCTGGCGGCGTCCTGTTTCTGGTCCTCGGCGGAATCTTTCTGTTCGGAGACTTCTTCCGCCCCTCCGATCTGCCGGAGGCCAGCTTCGCGGTGAACCCAGTCGTCATCGCCGTCATAGGCGGCTTCGCGCTGGGGGTATGGGTCTTGTTCGTCCGCTTCGCTCGTGCCGAAGGCGGAGAGACGAGCGGCTTTCAGACCGACGCCGATGCGGCGCTGGTGGGACAGAAGGGCGTCGCGCTATCCGACCTGCGGCCCTCGGGACGCGTACGAGTCGGCGACCGGGACTGGGTCGCGACGGCCGATCCGGGCGTATCGATCCATCGGGGCGAACAGGTCCGGGTCAGGGCCGTCTACGGCGAGGTGCTCAAGGTCGAAAGAACCTGAGAGCCAACGCGGCAAGCCTCGGAACGCGGCCGTCGCGCCGGAATACCTCGGCGCGGCCACCTAGGTAGCGCAGGGGGGAATCTCATCCATCAGCCGGCGCTCCTCGGCGGAGAGCGCCCGGCCCTCCAGCAAGTCCGGGCGTCGACGCTGGGTTCGGTGCAGCGCCTGCGCGCGACGCCAGCGCTCGACCCGCTGGTGGTGGCCGCTAAGCAACACCGAAGGCACGCGCACCCCCCGAAACTCTTCAGGCCGCGTGAATTGCGGGTGCGAGAGCCGCCCGTCGGCGTGTGACTCGCCGACCAGCGAACCGGCGTCCCCTACCACCCGGGGAACCAGCCGGGCCGCCGCGTCGATCACCACCATGGCGGCCACTTCGCCGCCGCTCAGCACGTAGTCGCCCACGCTGATCTCCTCATCCACCACCAGCGTCCGCACCCGCTCGTCCACGCCCTCGTAGCGTCCGCAAATCAGCAGCAGGTGCGGCCGCGCCGCCAGGGCTGCGACCCTCAGCTGCGTCAGCGGTCGGCCTTGCGGGGTCAGCAGGCAGACCCAGCCGTCCGCCCCCCGCAGGTCCTCCACCGCCGCCATGATCGGCCCCGCCTTCAGTACCATCCCGGGGCCGCCGCCGTACGCGTAATCGTCCGTGACTCGATGCGGCGGCTCGGCCCAGTCCCGCAGGTTGTGCACCCGCAGGTCGATGATTCCCGCCGCGCGCGCCTTGCCCAGCAGGCTCACTTCCAGGAAGCCCTCGAAGCTCTCGGGAAACGTCGTGATCACGTCCACCCGCCAGCCCGGTGCCATCAGCGCAAGCCCTCAATCAAATCGATTGTCAGCACCCGGCCATCCGGATCGAATTCCTGCACCACATCGGGTATGGCCGGCACCAGCACTTCACCGGCCGGACCGCGAACCAGGTACACGTCGTTGCTTCCCGTCGCCATGACCTCGCGCAGCGTTCCAATTGTTTCGCCGGTGCGCGCCACAACGCGGACGCCGATGAGTTCCACACCGTAATAGCTCCCTTCCGGCAACGGCGCCGCCTCGGCCAGTGGCACCGAAATCTCGTTGCCGCGCAGATCACGCGCCTCCTCGCGCGTGCGTACGCCCCGCAACTTGAGACGCGGCTTGATCCCGGGATGGAAGTCCTCAATCTCGGCCGGGTCTCGATTCGGGCCGACGTTCACGCGACGACCAGCCTCCAGATTGGCCAGCACGTCGGTCTCCAGCCGGATACGAACCTCGCCGCGGACGCCAAACGCCCCCAGCACGGTCGCGAGGACGATCTCCGTGGGCGACTCCGTCAGTGGCTCTCCTGAATGTCCAGGGCCAACCGCCGGTCACCGCCGATCGGCGCGGCGTGCATCACCGCTCGGATCGCCCGGGCAACCCGACCCTGTCGTCCGATCACCCGGCCCATGTCGGAAGGATGGACGTATAGCTTGTAAATGCTGAGGTAGTTGCGCTGAACCCGGTTCACGCGCACCGCGTCCGGCTCCGTGACCAGGTTACGGGCGATGAACTCCACCAGTTCGTCCATGCGACGACGCTAGGTGCTGGGCCCGGCGGCTGCGACGGGCGGCTGCGGCGTGGTCTTGGCGATTTCCAGCAGCTTCCGGACCCGGTCGGTTGGCTGCGCGCCCTTGCGGATCCAATCCTCGGTGGCGGCGACATCCAGGCGGAGGGTCGATGGGTCGGTCATCGGGTCGTAGTAGCCCAGTTCGGCGATGCGCCGGCCGTCACGCGCCCAACGCGCCTCGGCAACCACCACCCGGTAGCTGGGTCGCTTCTTGCGCCCCGTGCGGGTCAGACGAATTTTCAGCATGTGAAAGAAACTCCGGTGCAATCGATGGGAGAAGCCGGCGGCGGGCACCAAGCCCTCAAAGCGCACCGGCCCCCGATCATACCCACGCCACCCGCCCCTGTCACCGGGAAGGGTCGTGAACCTGGCGCCGCGCAACAACGGATTGGGAGACCTGCGACCGACGCCACGAAGACGAGCGTCTCCCAAACTTCAGCAGATCACGCAAGGAACCAGTCGCACGACGGTGTGCGACCCGAGACCTCGGCCCTGCTCGTCCTCGGCTAATGTCCGGCAGGGCACTCTCGCAGGCTTGTCGATCAGACGTGGAGGGCGCGCGCAGTCGCAACTCGGAAGGCCTGATTGAGATGGGGGCTAAGCAGAGCGGCGACCGGGCTGTGGCTGAACGCCGCCGCGTCGCGCAGACCACCCTGCGCGATCTGGCACGGCGCCCGCTCAAGGAGCGCCACCGGGTCCTGCGCGAGGCGCGGATAGCAGTCGACCCCGAAGAAACGCGCGCATGGGACACGACGCTGGTTGACCTGGCTGCCTAGCCGAAGAACTCCGCGTGGCCGACAATTCACCGACTCGGGGCGAAGTGTGGCTGGTTCGTCTCCCCGCGCGGTCGGGGTGGAATTGCAGCGCGACCGCCCCGCTGCCGTCATCAGCTCGCTCGCCCTTGACGCGGTGCCCGTTCGCACTGTTGTTCCGCTGACAACCTGGCGCGACCGATACGAAGGTCGACTCAACAGACTGCGCGTGGCAGCAATCGACTGGAAAGGGCTGCACGCAGAGTCTGCCGCCCACGTCGTGCAGGTGCGGAGCCTTTCCACGGAGCGATTCCTCAGCAGGATCGGCGCTCTAGAGGCCGATGAGGTCGAAGAAATCGCAGCTGGAGTGGCTATTGCCGTCGATTACATCGGTTGACGGGGTCTACGGCTAGACTGCTCCAATCTGTCTGAGGTCAAGAGCCAATGGCCGTTCGAGTTGGGGTAATCGGGGCCGGGGCCTACGCCCAGCGTGCCCACTTGCCCCCGCTGCGCGAGCACCCTGACGCCGAAGTCGCGGCCCTTTGCCGCCGCAATCCCGTCCGGCTGGCCGAAGCCGCCGACGCCTTTGACGTACCCGACCGCTACACCGACTACGCCGATCTGCTGGCCGACGACTCGCTGGACGCGGTCACGATTTCCCTGCCGCACAATCTCCATTATCAGGCCGCCCGCGCGGCGCTCGAGCGCGGCCGTCACGTGCTGGTGGACAAGCCCCTCACGCTGCGACTGGACCACGCGCAAGAATTGCTGATGCTGGCCGAAGAGCGCGGTCTGACGCTGATGGTCGCGTTCAACCGCCACTACGAGCCGCCCTTCACCAAGGCCCAGGAACTGCTGGCCGCCGGCGCCATCGGCGAGCTGCGCCTCATCCAGGCCTACATGGCCTACGACTGGGATCTGTGGATGCAGCCGTCCGACCGTCGGTTCACCGGCGCGGGCGCCGCCATGTTGGACGGCGTGTCGGACACCCAGGCCACGCTGCTGCACGAGACCAGCTTTCGGGGTGACGCCGCGGCCAACGGCGGCGGCTTCTTCGCCGATGGCGGCGCGCATGTCCTGGAGGCCTGCCTCTGGCTGGCGGACTCGCCGGCGGCCACGGTCTTCGCGCTGATGGATTCGCCGCAGGCCGACCTCTATTCCGCGCTCAACCTCCGACTCCAGTCGGGCGTGCTGTGCAGCCTGGCCTGCGTCGGCGACACACCCACGCCGCGCGACTTCGGCTTTCATCTCTATGGGACGACCGGCGCCATTCACATGCGCTGGGACCACCTCACGCTTGAGCGCGAACTGCGCGACGCGCAGACCTTCGATAACGCATCCATGCCATTCACGGGCAGCGCCCCGGCCAATTTCATCGACGTAATACTCGGACGCGCCGCGCCACGGGCCACGGCTACGGACGGTCTGCGCCAGGTGGCCGCCATGGAAGCCGCCTACCGCTCCGCGCGCAGCGGTGCGCCGGAGCGCGCCTAGGACTGGCCCGCGTTCTGTTCGGTCGCTGCAGAACTGTCCGGCTGCGGCTGCTCGTCGGTCGTTGGCGTGACCTCGTCCTGCGGATCGGCCTCTGCTTCAGCCTGCGCCTCGGCATACCCCGGGACCAGGTTCGGATCAAAGTTGCCGTGCTCGTCCTGCCCAACTTCCCAGCGCTCGGCCCAGGGCAGGAAGACCGAGGGAAACCGGTCCTTGAAGAGGACGTGGCCACCCAGCATGACCTGGCGGCTGATCACCGTCCGCAAGCCGGGAATTGCGCTGTCGGTCTGTTCGATCTCGCCGGGCGCAAGCTCCGTGGTTGCTTCCACGCGCAGCGGCGGGGGTTCGATCTCCTCCCCCTTCCAGGCGTCCAGCCTGACCTCGCGTTCAAGCGACGGCCCCATCAGGCTGAACGACAGCCGCTGGCGTCGCGCGTCGAACTCGCGCCGGATCAGGATGTGGTTCGGGGTGTCGTTGGTAAACGCCAGGTCCTGCGCCGGCTGCCAGATGGCCGCGTCAAACCCGGGCGGATTGTTGGGGCCGAGTTCGTAGTAGCGCACGCGGTAGGCGTGTTGCCACCGTTCGCTGATGGGCAGCCCGGCCCAGAACGCGGCCCGAAACAGCGTCGTCGATACCTGGCAGATGCCGCCGCCGATGCCCGGCTCCGTGCGGGTCGGCGCGATCACCAGGCCCTCCACGAACCCGTTCCCCGCCGTGATCGGCCCAACCGTGGCGTTGAAAGAGAATGTCTCGCCAGGCGGTATAACGCTGCCGTCGATTAACCGCGACCCGTTATCGATGTTGTGGATGCGGTTGTTGCTGGAGCCGGTAAAGCGAGACTCGCCCTCGGCGATCAGGTTGTCGAACTGCAGTTCCCCCGCGCTCAGGCGGGAAATGGACGGCTGCAACACCACCAGCGGCACCTGCACGCGGTCGCGACCGGAGGCAAAAGCCGTCTGTACCCGCATCCAGAGGCCTTCGGCGTTGATCGTCCGCCCGGGCGTCCCCTTGATCAGCGGCACAACCTCGCCTTCGTCGTTTACCCGAATCTTCGGCTCGCCGGCAGGTACCCCCAGGGTGTCCGCGATTTCGCGGGCAACCCGGTCGAAGGCTCGATAGCTCACGTCCACGCTGATGTCGGGCGCCGTGCGCGGTCCAACCACGCGCATGTCCTGGGCCAGGTCTTCCCGCGCAATCGACCATCGATGCCCCGGCGCCACCAGTTCAATGTGGCCCTCCATCAGTTCTCGGGCGCGCTCGGCTGCGGGCATCACGTCGGCGGTCGCGACCTCGGGCGCAAGCGAACGGGACTGGAGGTCAATGATTAGCCGCTGCGGCGTATCGAAGCGTCGGCTCATCACCGTCAGCACGTCCGCCGGTACCAGTTCGCGACCTTGGCTCGACGGATAGACCCGGGCGAGGCGTTGACCGCCCCGAGTTTCGATTTGCAGCGTGGCGTCCGTCGGCGCCCGCGCAATCTCGGCTCCGATGCGCTCGACGTACGCCATGAAGACGGGCGGATCGAAACTGACCGTCGTCCGCCAGTCCAGCGGCGCCTCCAGGGTTTGCTGCTGCTGGCGGAGACGCGTCTCCCAGCTACCCCGCCGACCCCAGCCATACGCATGCGTAAGCGGGGTCGTGTAATCGACCTCAATTCCGACTTCGCGTCCGGTTGGATTCCACGTCCGACCATCCAGTCGGAAGATGACCGGCGAGTCGCGGAATCCATCCCAGCGCGCTGCCAGCCGCTCACGCGCCTGGCCCATGGATAGGCCGCCGACGTCCTCACCGTCGATCTGCACACCCGGATAGAAACGCTCGGCGTAGCGCGCCTCGCCCAGCGCCACAAACGTGCCCGCGGCGGCGGCGACCGCCGCCACGCTGCCAAGCACGCCTGAACCGGCGAATAGCAGGATCGAGCGTCGGCTGACGTGCATAAAACTCTCGCCGCTCGCGCGGCGAACGCACCGCGCGACACGTACTCAACTATAGGCGGCGTCGCGGGAAGCGCTATGAAACTGCCGCCCAGCCGCGCGCGGCCGAAACCTGCACCTGTGCTATCGTCGGACTTGCCGATCTGCTGGTCGGCATCCCACCTGCAATCCGTTGGTTGCGGCGCATCGCGCCGCTCGTTCTCCGGCACGGCACCCATGGCGACCCTCATCCAGGAACTCGAAAAGACCTACCTCAAACCCGAAGTGCCCGACTTCAACGTCGGCGACACCGTGCGCGTGCATGTGAAAGTTCGCGAGGGCGAGCGTGAGCGCGTCCAGGTATTCGAGGGCACCGTCATTCGACGCCGTGCGGGCGGTGTCAACGAGAACTTCACGGTCCGACGCGTGTCCGGCGGGGTAGGAGTTGAACGGACATTCCTCCTGCATTCGCCGATCGTCGACGACATCCAGGTGGTCCGCTACGGCAAGGTTCGGCGCGCCAAGCTCTACTACCTGCGCGACCGGGTCGGCCGGGCCGCCCGAGTCAGGGAGCGGCGCGCCTAGCCGGCGCGGGAGGTTAGACCCGTCCCCACCCTCCCGCTCAGGCTCCCACCGCCCCACCGGGAACGCCGGTTGTTGCGGGAGGGGCATCGCCTGATCGCGGGGGTTGACGAAGCCGGACGCGGCGCTTGGGCAGGCCCGCTGACCGCCGCCGCGGTCATTCTGCCGCCCGTGGCATACCGCGACCCGCGGCTGTTTGCGGGCGTAACCGACTCCAAGCGCCTCTCGCCGCGCGCCCGCGAGCGCCTGGCCCGCCTGATTCACGCGCGAGCGTCCGCCGTAGGCGTGGCGCATGCGACCCCAGGCGAGATTGACGAGGCTGGAGTGGCCGCGGCCGGACGCCTCACCATGCACCGCGCGCTCGGCCGTCTCGGGCTCGACCCCGATCACGTCATCGTGGACGCCTTTCCACTGGACGCCGCCAGCCCGTTTGCCAACCGCCAGACGGCCGTCATTCGGGCCGACGCCACATGCCTGGCCGTCGCTGCCGCCTCAATCTGCGCCAAGGTGGCCCGCGACCGGCTGATGCGGCGTCTCGCCCGTCGCTTTCCCGCCTACGCCTTCGATCGCAATAAGGGCTACGGCACCGCCCGGCACCGCACCGCCCTGCGGGCGCTGGGCCCAATTGCCCTCCATCGCCATAGCTTCGCCCCGGTCCGACAGGCCCGTGCCGCGCATTCCCTGGCCCTGGCGGTTTAGGCGCCGCGCGCCCACCGAGCGCGCTGAACTCGGCCGCTGGGGCGAGGACCTGGCCGCACGCGAGCTGCGACGCCGCAACTACCGCATCCTCGGCCGCAACGTTCGCGTCGGCCGCGGCGAACTCGACATCGTGGCCAGCGACCGCGATGCCACCGTGTTCGTGGAGGTCAAGACGCGCCGAGACAAGGCGTTCGGCGGAGCGCGAGCCGCGCTCACTCCCTCCAAGGGCCGCCAGTTGGCGCGCCTTGCCCAGACCTATCTGCGCCAGCATCCCAACCGGGCGGGCGCGTATCGTATCGACGTCGTCGCCATCGACGTCGAGCCCACAGGCGACTACACCCTGGATGTGATTCCCAATGCCGTGCAGCAATGACTCTCGACGCTTGATGCCCGCGCGCGCTGAAGTCTCGATTGCCGGCGCGACCAATCCCACGCGGGTTTTCGCAAGCCCCGGCGGTCGCTCCCTGGGCCGCTGGCTGCGTCGCGCGGCCCTGCTGGCGGCCCTGGCGCTCCTGGCGCTCGCCACCGTTGCGCCGGCCCGTGCCGACTCCGGCGACTACCCCGTCGAGGGCGGACGCGTCTTCACCCAGGCCGCCGAGACCGACGTTCCCGACGCCGGCTTCGCCGTTACCGACGTCGATGGGATCCCGTTCTGGACCGAGTTTCAGAGCTTGGGCGGCGTCCAGGCTCTGGGCTATCCGCTGTCGCGACGATTCGTTTGGGACGGTTTCACCGTCCAGGTCTTCCAGAAGGTCGTGCTGCAGTGGCGTCCCGAACTCAAGACCTTCATGTTCGTCAACGTGTTCGACCGGCTCTATCAGGAAGGCTACGACGACACCCTGGAAGAACTGCTGGTTCCCCCCTGGGAGTACTTCGCGGAAACCGGCTTCACCTGGGACCAGATCATCGCCAGCCGGCAGGCGCTGCTCAATGCCAACCCTGCCCTGCGCGAGGCCTACTTTGCCGTGGACGACCCCCTGCGCTGGTACGGGCTGCCCACCTCCCGCGTCATCACCTACGACCACGTGCACACCATCAGGTTGCAGCGCGCCGTGCTGCAGCAGTGGCTGACGGATCTGCCCTGGGCCTCCGCAGGCGAGGTTACCGTCGCCAACGGCGGCGATCTGGCCCGCGGCGCCGGGATCTTCCCCGCCGCCGCCCTGGTCCCGGAAGTCCGGCCTCGGCTTGGCGGGGCCGCGCAGCCCACCGTCCCGCAACCCACGTCCGCGCCGGCCCCGCTACCCGACCTGTACGGCCCCGTCACCGCCCTGCGCGCCGCCCTGGGGCTGCCGTCGCTGATCGTCAGCCCGGAACTCATGCAGGCGGCCCAGCACCATGCCGACTACTACATTGCCCACCTGGATGACCCGAACTCAGGCGGTCTCCACACCCAGGTATTCGGGTACTCCGGTTTCACCGGCCGCACCATCGGCGACCGCGCCCAGGCCGCCGGTTACCCGCTCGGCTGGGTGGATGAGGTCTTCGCCTTCTTCACGCCCGCCGATACGATCGCCTGGGCGCTGGAAACCGTCTGGCACCGCTACATGTTCATTCACCCGTCCGCCGTGCACGTGGGATATGGCACCGCGACCGGCGGCGGCACGACCGTGACGGTCTTCAACGTCGGCTTGTCGCCGCAGCACACCGCCGACGCCCCGCTGCCCGTCGTCGTTCCGGTCAACGGTGCCACCGGCGTACCGGCCAGTTGGGCCGGCTGGGAGTCGCCCAACCCCGCCCCGGGCGCGCTTCGACCCTTCGGCCCCGCCATTTCGCTCCAATTTGGACTGGCCGACCAGATCGAGTGGGGCGAGTCCGGGCTATACGGGCCCGACGGCGCCCCCGTGACCGTGGCCCGCACCATTAGCCAGTGGCGGCGCGCCCTATCGTTGGTGCCCCACAGTCCACTGGCGCCGGCCACCACCTATACCCTCCGTGTGGTTGGAACGCGCGACGGCGCGCCGTTCGAGGTGGAGTCCAGGTTCACCACGCGCCCGGCCTGACTGCCCGTAGAATGACGCCAATCCACCCCCTGCCGGCGGTCCCTCTGTGCATCTGATCTCCGAGCTTGGCCACTGGGTGCTGGCCTGGGGCGACTCGCCCTGGGGCGGCCTCGCGCTCTTCGTCCTGGCCTTCTGGGAGTCCAGCTTCTTCCCCATCCCGCCGGATGGCCTGATGATTGCCCTGGCCGCCGGGAACCTTCAGTTCGCGCTCGGCTTCTCCGCCATCGCGACCGTCGGGTCGCTACTCGGCGCAATGCTCGGCTACTGGATCGGTCTGCGCGGCGGCCGGCCGCTGCTGGACCGGCTCTTCGCCCGCGAGCGCATTCTCTACGTCGAACGCCAGTACCAGCGCCGCGACGTCTGGGCCGTCACCATCGCCGCCTTTACCCCCATCCCGTACAAGGTCTTCGCCATCGGCGCCGGTGCCTTCCGGCTCAACTTCCGCCGCTTCATGCTGGCCTCCCTGGTCGGACGCGGCGGGCGCTTTTTCCTGGTTGGGATCCTGATGACGATTTTCGGCACGCAGGTCGAAGCCGTCATCGACGAGTACTTCGACATCCTCGCCATCGCCTTCGTCGTCCTCCTGGTCCTCGGCTTCGTGGTTATTCGCTTCGTTATGCGCCCGCGCGCCGCGGCGGCTGACGCCTCGTCCGACTAACCCCGTGTCCGCGCCGAGCCGCTACGCCGTGGCGGCCGACGTGGTGGTCGTTGCCGAATCACCGGAACCCTCCGTCCTGCTGATCCGCCGCCGCAATCCCCCACTCGGCTGGGCCATTCCCGGCGGCTTCGTCGAACCCGACGAGGACCTCATTGACACCGCCCGCCGCGAACTCTTCGAGGAAACCGGCATTGAGGCGCTTGAGCTTGAGCAGCTGTCCACCTTCGGCCACCCCAACCGCGACCCCCGCGGTCGCACCATCTCCGTCGTCTACGGCGCCCGCCTCCCGCACGCCGCGCCACCCGCCGCCGGCGACGACGCCGCCGACGCCCGCTGGTACCCAACCAGCGATCTGCCTAACGACCTCGCCTTCGACCACGCCGCCATCCTCGCTCACGTCCTGCCGCAACTCACCGATTGAATTCACAAGCCTTCAAGCTCGCCCTCTTGTCCCCAACCCATCGCCGGGCTACCGTAGTCGGCATCTACTCCCCGCCCGCTGGACGGTGGCTTCGGCCCCCGCCCCCGGGCGGGTGTTGTGTTGTGCGCACCCGGCTCGCCTCAAGTTGCCAGCGCCAGTCGCGCGCCGTAGCGTGCCTAGTGTCATGGCTGTAACAACCGATACGCCCACTACCACCCCCGCAACCCTGCTGGCCGACCTCCGCCGCATCGTCGGCGATTCCTGGCTCCTCTCCGACCCCGACGACCTGCTCCTCTACGAATACGACGGCTCCGTCGACCGCGCCCTGCCCGACGCCGTCGTGTTCCCCGACACCACCGCACAGGTGCAGGCCGTCGTCCAATCCGCGCTGAAGCACGGCGTGCCCGTCGTCGCCCGCGGTGCCGGTACCGGGCTCAGCGGCGGTGCCATCGCCCGCTGCGGCGGCGTCGTCGTCGCCACCTCCCGCATGAACCGCATCCTCGAAGTCGACACCCGCAACCGCCGCGCCGTCGTGGAACCGGGCGTCGTCAACGCCGACCTCAGCGCCCACACCCATCGCTTCGGCTTCCACTACGCCCCCGACCCATCCAGCCAGTACGCCTGCACCCTGGGTGGCAACATCGCCACCAACGCCGGCGGCCCCCACACCCTGCTCTACGGCGTCACCACCAACCACGTGCTGGGCATCGAGTTCGTCACCATGGACGGCCGCGTGGTCACCACCAGCGGGCTGCCCGACGGCCCCGGCTACGACCTCACCGGTCTCTTCTGCGGCAGCGAGGGCACCTTCGGCATCGTCACCCAGGCCGTCGTGCAACTGGTCCACACCCCCGCCGGCGTGCGCACCCTGCTGGCCTCGTTCGACTCAGTGCCCGCCTGTAGCGCTGCCGTCTCAGGCATCGTGGCCGCCGGCATCGTCCCGGCGGCCGTCGAGATGATGGACCAGCTCGCCCTGGAAGCCGTTTCCGCCTTCATCCCGCGAGCCAACCTCCCCGTCGACGCCGCCGCCGTGCTACTGCTGGACGTGGACGGTGTGCCGGCCGAACTCAACGACCGCGAAGCTGAGATCCGCGCTGTCCTCCGCGCCAACGAAGCCCGCGACATCCGCGTCGCCCAAGACGACGCCGAACGCAACCTCTTTTGGCTCGGCCGCAAGAGCGCCTTCGGCGCCATGGGCCGCATCTCCCCCGACTACTACGTGCAGGACGGTGTGATCCCCCGCACCACCATCGCCCACGTGCTGGACGAGATTCGGCGCATCAGCCGATCCTTCGACCTGCCCATCGCCAACGTCTTCCACGCTGGCGACGGCAACCTGCACCCCCTCTTGCTCTTCGACAACCGCGTGCCCGGCGAACTGGACCGCGTGCTCGACGCTGGCACCGCCATCCTGCGGGTCTGTGTCGACGTCGGCGGCATGCTCAGCGGCGAACACGGCATCGGCATGGAAAAGCAGGCCGCCATGCCGCTGGTCTACGGCCCTGACGACCTTGATGCCATGCGCCGCGTCCAGCAGGTCTTTGACCCGCACGCCCTCTTCAACCCCAACAAGATCCTCCCCGCCCCCGTTGGCTGCGCCGAAGTCAACAACCTCCGCCGCTCGGCCTCCGAGGCCTCCGCCTGAATCCAGCCTCGCGGCGGCGGCAACCCCGGCTCGCCGCCATCCTGCTCGCCGCCGGCGAGTCCACCCGCATGCGCCAACCCAAGGCCCTGCTGCCCTGGGGCGGCCTGCCGCTCGTTCGCCACCAGGTGGACGTGCTGAATGCCCAGCCGGCCATCGATCAGCTGATCGTCGTCGTCGGAAGCCTTCAGGACGAAGTGCGCCACGCCCTGCAAGGTACGCCCGCCCGCATCGTCGTCAATCCCCGCTACCGCGAGGGCCGCGCAACGTCGCTGGCTGCCGGAGCGCGCGCACTCGCGGGCCGTCCCTCCAGCGTCCTCGTCGTCAACGTCGATCAACCACTCGCCGCCGACCTGCTTGACCCGCTCCTCGCCGCCTGGCGTACCGACCCTGGCGCCCTCTGGCGGCCCACCTACCAGGGCCGCGGCGGCCACCCCCTCATCGTCCCGGCCGTCGTCGCCCCCGAACTCGCCCACGTCACCGAGGCCACCCAGGGCCTCCGCGCCGTCGTCACCCGCCACCGCGACCGTCTCCGCTCCGTGCCCGTGGACTCCGAACTCGCCGTCCTCAACCTCAACACTCCCGCCGACTACACCGCCGCCCAACCCCCCAGCGACCCCGCCTCATCCCCTAAACTGTCGGCGGGCCCATAGCTCAGCTGGAAGAGCGCCTCAATGGCATTGAGGAGGTCGTCGGTTCGAATCCGATTGGGTCCACCGGCGACACCCGCCCATCACTAGACCCCGCCGGGTTTTCCTTCAGCGGCCACGAGTACCATGAGCGCCTGGGGATTGGCATCGAATCCGTAAGGGCTCAGCCATGCGCGTGATGGTTCTGATCAAGGCAACCGCGGACAGCGAAGCCGGCGTCATGCCCTCCATGGAACTCATCCAGGCCATGGGCGCCTACAACCAGCAGCTGATCGAGGCCGGCATCATGCGCGACGGCGACGGCCTGCGCCCATCCTCCCAGGGCAAGCGCGTGGCCTTTGATGGCGACAGCCGCACCGTCGTCGACGGACCTTTCGCCGCCACCAACGAGCTAGTCGCCGGCTTCTGGCTCTGGCAGGTCAAGGACATGGACGAGGCCGTCGAGTGGGTCAAGCGCTGCCCCAACCCCATGCTCGGCCCTAGCGAAGTCGAAATCCGCCCCCTCTACGAACCCGCCGACTTCGCCGAAGCCATGACCCGGTAGCCCGCCGACCTGAAACAACGCCTCCGCGACAGGGCGCATTGCCAGTGACGCGTCGCCCGTCTTCGTCGCGGCGTGCCGGCTAGCTGTCCACCTCGTACACCTCAGCCTGCGCGCTTTCCAGCATTCGCTGAATCGTCCGCATCATGGCTTCCTGCTCACGATGGCTAATGCCGGCCAGGAACTTCGCGTTATTGGCTTGCACTCGCTGGGCCAGCTCCGGCATCAGGCGATTTCCCGCGTCGGTCAGGGACAGTCGGACCAGGCGTCGGTCCCGCGTGCTGCGACTTCGCTGAACCAGGCCCACCCGCACCAGCCGGTCGACGTAGCGGCTGATGGATGCGGAGTCGAGCGGGATCACGCGCGCCAGGCTCGTCAGCGTGTCCGCCTCCCCTTCGTGACACGCATCGAGGATCGCCCACTGGGCGGACGAGATATTCAAGGAGGCCAACTCCCGGTTCAGCCCGGTCCGCATCGCGGAGGCCAGGCTGCCAACCAGAAATCCGAGCTCACGCTGGATGTCGGGGTGCTTGGATTTGGACCGCATGGCCCCGCATCTTCCCCAACAGCAGATCGCTTGGCCGCTCAAACATTGCAGCCGAGACTTTTCACCTCCCGACCCATTCGCCCCACCCCACCAAACCGCACGGCCCCCTGAATCCGCGCCCAACCGCACCGCACCTTCCCAACAAATCCGTTGCCAACAGTCCTGTTGGGAACACGCGCTCCGGCAGCGCCCGCCGGCAGCCGACGCCCTATTGCATCGGCGAAAACCCCGTCGGCGTCATATAGCTATTGATCACCGGCGCCACGATCTGCCCGCTGGCCTCGGTTTCGGCTCGCACCCGCTGCCACTCCGGGTCCGACTGAAACGCCGTCCACTTGGCCTCTCGGTCGCGCCTTGCTCCGCAACACCAAGACTAGCTCATGCAATTCAGATCTGGCCCTTCGATTGGTATTATTTCCACCAAGAGTGCTAAGTCTGCTATATATTTTCTCCTGTTCCACGTCGAACAAGTGATCTGACATTCGTGTGATGATATCTCCGGATAATCCATTACTTGATTCGCCGACCGGAAATGTGAAAATGACTGTACTTCCTGACCGCGACAAACGTGCCAGCAGAGTGTCGAGAGCTTGCCTAGACTCGCTCGGACGCGAAAACGCTGACTGTGGTCGCAGCTCCAATGGCGGATATCTCCCGGTCCCCACAACACGCTGCGGCTTACGTCTTGCAATAGTCTCAAGAACATGGTAAAAGCGGCTATATTGTACTCCTGAGTATGGCGGGTCAACGATCACTAGATCAGAGGAGCGGAGTGTCGAGGATACTTCAACTGCGTCGCCTACATTAGCCTGTCCCACGACGGCCGCGCGGCGCGAACAGATCTGCTTTAGTGCCTTTCGAGCTGCTCCCATAGGATCACGTGCCCAAGCTTCAGCCAGAAAAGGCGACGCGCCCGGTGTGGGTTGAAATGGCTGAGCAGTGTGTCCTGGCGATGCCGCACACTGACTTCCGGTAGAGATCGTTGCTGCAAGACACACCGTCCGCATCGGCTCGACTTCTGGGAGCGTTTTGATCATCAAGTCTAAAGTCACTGCTTGTGACGGGCTGTAATAGTGCCCTCCATATGACTGCCAAATCATCCCAGATCCTCTCGTGGTCCCACATAGCGTTCGCGAAGCACGAACCATTTCGGCGATACTCTGATGCCGGTGTTCTAGTTCGCGTCCTTCACTCCACGCATCTGAACTTTCGCGCAAACGGATCACACTCCGAAGCCAAGCTTGTTCGATATCGTCCGGCTCCAAGCTCGAAGTTCGTCCAATAACTGACCGCGCCATAACAACTGCATATTCCTGAAGGTCAATCGCCAACACCGGCAGAACCGTTCTCTCCGCCGCAAACCAGGAAATCGCACCGCTTCCACAAAACAAGTCGACTATCCGATTAGCTTGCTTGGCCTCTTCCACTATCACGCGCCCAAGTCCATTAGCCAAGAGAGCGTTCTTCGATCCCATATACTTCATAAACCGAGCCCCCAAAGCCCCACTCTCTCACACTCTCCAAAGACGTTGATTCCATGCGTCGACTGTTCCCAAACTTCCAGCCTACTCTTATCCTCCTCATCCAGGACATCCTCGATGTCGTCCATTACTTCTCCAACGTTGCGCCACAAGTCAACCAGGTCACTTGGCGCATTGCCTTCCGGCCATAGTCCGCGTCCCGCGCCAATGGACTCAAGCCACCCCGCCACGTCGCCCCTGCCAATCCCCGACTCCGACAATAGTATTGCGGAGGCGCCTGTTGCTACACGTAGGAGCATTGTTGCTCTCGCCACTACCTCTACTACATGCTCCGATCTTCCTACTTTGGTCTTACTGCCAGCCAGTTGTATAACTGGGAGTGGTTGCCCTTGTCCGTCAGCAAGAAAACTCTGCCAAGACTCTCCTAACGTGTCGCCAAGAGCCATCTCGCGGATAGCGCTGTCGACTTCAATAGCCAATCCACTTAGCCCGGCCTGGGATGTTCTTTGATGTCCTGACGCTCCAAAGTATCCTCTCTGCAGCACAATTCGAAGTAGATGCCTATCAATCGACGCAAATCGGGTCGCTGCCGTAGGCTCCAGCGACAGCCAAAGACCTGAAACTAGCTCAAAGTCTTTGACAGCAGTCCTTGCACCCCAGCTATTAACTGTGTTTGGCCAATAGCTTGCTAGGTTTCTGGCCTCTCGATCAGCGAAGTATCGGCCAATGTCCATTCCCCACATATGCAGCCACTCTGAACCGATTTGCTGGAGAGCGAATTGCGCCTTGCTCATCGCGGCAATCCAAGTCTCTAGGGCCTCCCCACCAGGCTGAATCACTTTACCAAGAACCTGCACTGCCCGCGCATGCTCTGCCCACCACTGAAACACGAGCCAGGTCCACTGATGGCTTCCAATCGTCTCCTTGCACTCGTCCAACGCATCGACAAGCGTGCAGTCGCCTTTCTCGTCAATGACACAATGAACTCTGTCAAAGACGCCTATACCCTGTGTTGCCAATAGAGACAAAGCGGCCCTAAGTTCAGCGTAATAGGCCAAGTGAACACTGCTATATGGGTCGCCGCGCAGCAAACTATGAATCGCCCGTCCCAAGAGTGCCCATCCGTCAAGCGAGTGCACCGGCGCTGAGACACCGATATACTCCGCCATCTCATCCGCGTTCACTCGTCGATTTGACAGATCGTCTTTGAACCGAAAGTTTCCACGACCACCACGTCGATCTCGATACCGATGGGATCGCGACAGCCAATCTCCGCCGTTCAAGTTGCTGGCGACTCGATTCATCGCCAGCGCTACGCCGTTCGGCGAAGACCTGCCCAGGAGATCTAATGCGTCTTCATGGATTTCCACGCGATCACTCCTGATTGAACCCTAATCGTTCGGCCACCTCGGAGGCAGCACCGCCAAGGTCACCTGCTGCTTCACTCAAGTGGAGAAGGAGCTGTCTCCTAAGCACTCGATAGCCGCCACTGCCGCGATACGCAGCTCTCAATACCCGCTCGTCGTCTGAGAGTCCTCCTGCCGCCGACGTGCGCCAGTCGAATCGAGCCAACTCGCACGTCAACTCGTCTAGGAACTCTGCAGCAGGAAGCCCCTGAAGCTCGTCGAGCGCGTCATCTATGGCCTGGAGGTCATCCGCCCCCGCTGACGTATAGGAGAACCAGTCCTCAAGCTCAAGTACGTCGGCAATGACGTAACAAAGGTCGTTGGTCACAAATAGAAGACCTCTAATACCCTGGTCGGTATTCAATAATGACTGTGCACCATAGAAGGCCGGATCGTCAGTCTCGGAGTCCCATTCGTCTTCCTCTCGAAGCACTTCCGCCCAATCATAGTCGCTCTCCTCAATTGCATCTCGCATCTTCTGTCCCACGAGTATCAGAAAGGCTGCTTGTTGTGCACCGTTCCAAGGCAAGACTTCCATGCCTGGACGTCCCCCGAACAATCCGCCAATGCTGGTTCCACGGCTGGACTTAACGTAACTGGCCATCAAAGATCTAATCCATGCGGACTGACGAACCATTCTCTTCATGCCTCGTTCGCCAAGCATGTTGATATGCCGCCACCACGGACTCGCCTCATGGGCCCATAAGGCCTGCGTCAACTCCTGTGACCTAGCCTCTCGATAAACTGCTGGTCCTTCGACACGCTCCAGCCAATCCTCCGTCCTAAGGAGAGGATAGAGGTCAAAGGCGAGGCTGGTGTTGATCTTTTCCGGCTTGATGTTAATCGTATAGAATAGATACGCTTGCCAGCTGAGATCAAGGCCGTGAAATGCAACTACAGGAAGTTGGTAGTCGAGGGGCTGACCTCTGCCCTCGAAAGCCCAAAGGCGGTGTTGTCCGTCAATCACCTCAATGGGGTAGCGGCCTTTCGGTTGCCAAGTACTACCAGTAAATGAACTGGGCAGTCGTATGCTCACAGACTCAGTGCCGGTGTCCTTGACGATTACAAGATCTTCGTCTTCTACGCATGCGTGATGGTCTCCTGGAAGCTCTGATTGCTCGTCCAGGATATTTACCACGATGGCAGTCGGCAACCAGCCTGGCTTCTTTAGGTCACCGAATCGACCCGAACGCCTTCTTGCATTGCTTAGCTTTGACCAGGGAAACCCAAACCTTATGAATCGGGTGATCTCGTCTGATCTCGATTCATCGTGACCTCTTTGGATTCCCGAATCGAATCGTCCGGCCCTTCGTTCTTTCGTGGAGCGTCGACGAATTCCTGTCAAGGCCTTAAGGACCGACGCCGAGAGACTAAAGAGATAGAAGTGCGGCCGTGGACGTCGTCGATGTGCTGACTCATCAAATTCCAAGTGGTCCCACTCAGGCAACCACTGATGAACCCTTAAGCCTTGAATCTCTCGCGGGTGCCAATCTTCTGACGTCTTCATCAGCGAGGCCTCCTGGTGCATGGCAGGGCTTGAAGTGTGCCAAGAAACGGACGAGGTCGAGTTGCAGGTCAAGTCACTTCTTCACAAAGTCTCCTTGTGAAACTCCCCTACTGCATCGGCGAAAACCCCGTCGGCGTCATATAGCTATTGATCACCCGCGCCACAATCTGCCCGCTGGCCTCGGTTTCGGCTCGCACGCGCTGCCATTCCGGGTCCGACTGGAAAGCCGTCCATTTGGCCTCGCGGTCGGCCTGGCTCTCGAAGCGGGTGATATAGACCAGCCGGTCGCTGCGGCCCACCACCTCCTGCCAGAACCCCACCACCTCGATATCCAGGCGCTTGAAGATCCGCATCGTGTGCAGGGAGAAGCGGGCCATGATGGCGTCCATGCGGCCCGGCAGGATTTCGTAGATTCGCAGTTCGTAGAGCATCGGCGGGGTCTCGCGGCTGGTTCATGCGCGCCGCAGCATGCCCCACCGGACCATCCCTTGCGTACTATGGCCGCCCGGCACCTCGCACGGATCGCACAAAGGATCGCCTCTCGGTGTACGCCATCGTCATCGGCTGTGGGCGCGCCGGTGCCGAGATCGCCAGCCGCATGAGCGACCAGGGGCACTCGGTCGTGGTAATCGACCGTGACCGCGCGGCCTTCCACCGGCTCTCGGACACATTCTCCGGCACCACCATCGTCGGCCACGCCATTGACGAGGACTGCCTCGTCTCCGCCGGCATCGAGCGAGCCGACGCCGTGATCGCCACCACCTACGGCGACAACTCCAACCTCATCGCCGTCCAACTGGCCCGCAAGCGCTTCAACGTCCAGCGCGCCATCGCCCGGGTCAAGGACTCCGTGCGGGCCTCCACCTTCGCCAACCTCGGCTTCGAAACGATCCCTTCAACCGTAATCGTGGGCGACGCCTTCGAACAGGCCCTGGGCTGGCAGCCGCACCAGCCAAACGGCCCGGCGGAGAACGGAAGCTAGCGTCTCGTGTTCGTCATCATCGCTGGCGGCGGCAAGGTCGGCGGCCAGCTGGCCCGCGACCTCATGGCCGAGCGCCACGAAGTCGTCGTCATGGAGTCCAACCCCCACAAGGCTCGCGCCCTGCAGGACGAGATCGGCGACGCCGTGGTTCCCCACGACGCCTCCGAAGGCCGCTGGCTCATCGACGCCGGCATTGGCCGCGCCGACTTGCTGATCGCGGTGACCGGTGACGACGAGGACAACATCGTCATCTGTCAACTCGGCGAGGCTCTCTCGGAGGGCCGCGCCCGCACCATCACCCGCATCAACAACCCCAAGAACAGTGACACCTTCCGCACCCTCGGCATCGAGGCCATCGTCAACGCCACCGACCTGGTCATGACCATGATCGAGCGCGACGTCAGCGTCGCCCCCGTCGTCCACCTCATGCGCCTGCGCAATGCCGGCCTGGAGCTCGTGGAAATGACCGTCGCCGAGGGCTCAGCCGCGGACGGCTCAACGCCGCAGGAACTGCGGCTGCCGGAGCAGGGCGGGCGCATCAGCGTAATCCTGCGCGACGGCGAGGCCGTGCTTCCCTCGCCCACCACGCGCCTGCAGGCCGGCGACTCGATCGTCCTCGTCGCGCAAACCGAATTCGAGGAAGCCCTGGGCCGCCAATTCGCGGCCCCCACCATCATTTAGCGCACGATCTCGGCGCTAGGCCAGTCGTCTGGAAGCTTTAGGCCTCGGTCGGCGGCGTCTCGGCTGCACCCTCCGGCGCCTCCGCGTCCACCTCGGCGCCTTCCTCCAGCGGAACTTCCTCCAGGTCGAGCTCTTCTTCCTCTTCCTCCTCGACCGCGCGGGCCGCCGTGACCTGAACCACGATCGCGTCCGGATCGTCCACCGCTTCGTAGGACCCGTCGGCGGACCGCAAGTCGCTGACGCAAACCTCGTCGCCAATGTCGACCAGGCCCGACACGTCCCCGATCAGGCTGGAGGGGATCTCGGCTGGCAGGGCGGAGACCTCGACCTCCTGCAAATGCTGCAGGACCAGGAGTTCCGCGTTATCGCTGGCGGGAGCGTGCCCTTCCAGCGAGACGCGCACCATCACGTCGATCGGTCTCGTCAGATCAACCTTGCGCAGTGTCAAGTGCACCAGCCGGTTAGTCAGAATGTCGATGTCCACCGAGTCCATCAGCACCGGTTCGTTGATCTCCGGTGACTCAAGGTCCACCAGGTGGCCCGTGGCCTGGGCGCGCACCAGGTCCGCCAGCGCCCGCTCGGACACTTGCATGGCGATCGAGGGGTGGCCGGCTTCCACCAGGTTCGCTGGAATCACGCCCTCCCGCCGCAGGCGTCGGACTTTCTTTCCCAGGACGGTGCGGGGTTCCGCCGCCAGGCGATGACGTTCGGGCACGGCTAGCTGCTCCTCGGTTCGGGTGGCGGCGCGACCTCGCGAAATCTCATGGGTCGGCGCGGAGATGGCACGCAGCGCCGCTACCTGCCGAGTCTAGAAAGGCCCCGCGCCGGGCGTCAACGGTTTACGGATCGTCGCGAGGGCGGTCCGCGATTGTGGACAATGGGCGGCCCGCGCTCCGTCAGCGCCGGTTGCCCGCAAGGAGCTGTGAACGACTTGGCTTCCCGACGACGCGTCTCGCTGAGTGATCTCTATGCCGACGCTTGCCGGCGCATGGACATCACGCCGGAAGAAGCGCTGGGCTGCGAGCGCCAGCCCGATCGCCTGCGCCTGATGATTACCCACGACCGCTGGGTCGACTTTGAACTGGTTGACGACCCCGAGAACGACCGACTGGTGTTGGGAGCGACGCTCGAGTCCTGAGGTCGGTCCGCTGAGAAGCGGCCACGTGCGCCTGACCGGACCACGTTCCCGGCGATTCGACTTCGAGGCCGCGTCCACCCGAGCCGGACGCCGGCGCCTTCCGTCGTACCCCTAGCCCCCGGCGAACTGCAGGACCGCCCAGCTCGCGGCAACCCACGTAACCACCGAGGCCAGCACCCCCCAATCTCGCAAAAGCACGCGCTCGGGTTCCTCTCCCGACGCGTTGGTCTGCAGCAGGTACACGTAGCGCAGGATTCCGTACAGCACGATCGGGATGGTGATCATCATCAAGTGGTTCGCCGGCAGGTTGGGCGCGGAGAATGTGTAAAGGGCGTAGCTGAGCGGCGTGGCGGCCGCCGTGATCACCACCAGCGTGCGCAGGAACTCTGGCGTATAACGCTCCAGTACCGGGCGGGCTGCGGATGTCCGCGCCTCTCCGCTGAGTTCCGCCCAGCGCTTGCCCACGGCCAGGAACAACGCCAGCAGGAACGTGCAGATGTAGAGCCAGGGCGATATCGGCACCTCAATCACCAGCGCGCCGGCAACCGCCCGAATCACGAATCCAACCGCGATGGCCAGCAGATCCAGGATCACCAGGTGCTTGAGCACCAGCGAGTAGCCGATCTGCAGCCCCAGGTAAACCGCCAGCGCCGCTCCAAACGTCCAGGCCAGCGCGACCGCCAGGGCCAGCGCCACGGCGGAGATTACGATTCCCACTCCAACGCCCAGACTGACCGGCACCACCCCGGCCGCGATCGGTCGACGGCGTTTGACCGGATGCTCGCGGTCGCGCGGCGCGTCGATCGCGTCGTTGAGCATGTACAGGCCGGCGCTGGCAAGCGTGAAGATGGCCGTCGCGGCCACGGCCGTCACCACGCTGGATCCGCTGTCAAACTCGCGTGCGAACAACAGGGCCGCCAGCACCAGCAAGTTCTTGGGCCACTGCCGCGGCCGGCCGCTCATGGCAAGGCCGACCAGCCGGGCCTTCAGCCCGGCGGATGGATCCGGCGTGCGCGTGGCCGAGGTCATGTCAGCTTCGCTAGCTTCAGCCGCCGTACCGCCGGTCCAGCACCGCGTTCGCCGCCCGTACCACCCCCGCGAAGACCGCCAGCAGCGCGACCAATGTGCCGGCGGTGCCCCAGGCCTCGCCCGCCGCCGCCCAGGTCACTAGGGCAAACACGCCCCACGCCGACCCCGCCAGTCCAAGAATGATCAGCGGAAAAATCACTCCGATGGCAATGACCGTATAGCCAGCGGTCTGCCGCACCAGGCCGCCCTCCACCACCCGAAACGCGCGCCGGCTCGTGCGGTCCAGGTGATAAGCCGCCGTGAACCAGAACACGCCCAGGATCAGCGGCGCACCCACCCAGGCCGCCGCCACCAGGTCGGTAGAACGGTCCACCCGCGGATCGTCCGGCGCGGGAATCGCCGGCCACGCCACGTCCAGCCTCAGCGTTGCCTGGACCGACTCCACAATCCCGCCGGACCATGGCACCACCACCGATGCCAGGCCCCACGTAAGCGCCCCCATCAACCCAACGCCCAGGATCGTAAGCACCGTCCCGCGCCACGTGCCCTCCAGGCGCCGCAGGCGATCCTGGATCATGTCCAGCGTCTCCTGCAGCGTCAGCGGACGGTACGGGTCGACCGGCGTCGCGGCGTCAGGTGCACCAGCCTGCGCTGACGTCGAGTCGGTCCGATCTCCTGGACCGGCCCCGTCCGAACCCGGCGGCCTCACCCGCCGGATGACCAGCGGCGGCGACTCGTCCGGCTGCGCCTCGGCCTCGATCTCGCTCCGCTCGCCGTCTGGCGCCGACTCTGAAAGCTCCGGCGTGCTGGCCTCCGCCTCGGGAAGATCGAGGCGAGCGGACTCCGGCGCATCGTCGGCGTCCGGTCCAGCGGATCGTTCAGGACCATGCGCCGCCGGCTGCACGGACTCGCGTCCGGCCCCCTGGGTACGTCGCGGGCGCGGCGGTCGCGGACGGCTGGGGATAGGTCAATCCTCTCTACCACGTGCGGCAGGCCGATTCTACGGAGACGCGCAGCCGTGACCGGCCCCAGGGGCCCGGCCGAGCGGCCGCCGAGCGACGCCGACGCCTGGGTCCAAACCCATCGCGCCACCTACGAACGCATGGCCGTGGACTACACCCGCCGTATCGACGACTACGCCGCCGCCGACGAAGCCGAACGCTTCGTCCGCCTGGCCGCCCCGTCGCCGCACGCAGTCCCGCGGATCCTCGACGCCGGCTGCGGCCCCGGCCGCGACGCCGCCCTGCTCCGGCTCGCTGGCGCCGAGGTGCTAGGCCTCGACCTGGCCCGCGCCATGCTGCACGAAGCCCGGCAGCTCGACGACTCAGGCCATCTCTGCCAGGGCGACCTGCGCCGCCTGCCCTTTGCCAGTAGCTCCTTCGACGCCCTCTGGTGCTTCGCCGCCCTCGGCCACCTCCCGCCCCTGGCAATCCCCCATGCGCTGGCCGAATTCCGCCGCGTCCTCCACAACGGCTGGCTCTACATCGTCATCCGCCAGGGCTCAGGCATCCGCACCACCTCCTGGCAAGGCTCCCTCCCCCGCCACTTCACCGACCTCACCCCCGAAACCCTCACCACCGCCCTCCACACCGCCAACTTCACCATCCACCACCAAACCACCCACCCCACCCCCACCCAAACCCCCTGGCTCCACACCATCGCCCGGGCCGCTTAGAGGTCTCTTCGTTATTTGGCCGGGCCTTGTCCGGTTCCTCGCGCAGACGGTCTCTTCGGCGCCATGCGCGGGCGGGCATACAGACGATGGCGGTCCGTATGCGTCAGCCGACGGCCGGTCCTACGCGGGCGGCGGCCCGCTTCGGCTCTTAAGCACGCCCTCAATCACGCCCTCGATCCTGGCCACGCGCTCGGTCAAGCCGATCACATCGCGCCAGAGCGCCATAATCATGCTGCCGAGGATGCCCCCAAGCGCAACCCCGACGCTGAGAATCCCGATCAATTCTGGCGACATTCCATTCGCTCCCCGTGTCGAACTGGTCCGCCGCCCAACGGATTCCAAGTGGCACCCAATCGCCAACCACAGTAGCGGCCCTGAGCGGAGCAGGCAATCGCACGTCAGCGTGTTCCGTCCCGCCCTACAGCCGCCGAGCACTGCAATTTAAAGTCCTATCGCAATCCGCTCAGTCGTTCAACCAGGCCTCATCCGGCTCCTCGCGCGGCCGCCCGCCCGCAGCGCTGTGGCGCTCGATAGCCGCCACCACGGCCCGCAGGAATCCGTCCAGCTCCTCCAGGTGGCCGCTCAGCGCCTCGGCCACGGGCGCCCGCCCAATCGCCCCCGGCACCCGATCCGATTCACCCTCCCGAAAGGTCACCGGCCCCTGCGCCACCCGTCGCCCGATCCCCGCGACATCGCCCAACCAGATCCGCCGCTCCTGCAGCGCCGTCCCCAGGGCGGGATCCAGGAACATCAGGCGACCCACCAATTCGCGCCCGCCCGGATCTGGGCGCACCCGCGGCGACAGCCGCAGGTCAAAGGCCTCCGCCAGCCAGCGGCCGGCCTGCCAGACGCTATCCGCCACATGCCGCAGGGCCGCCCCCGCCAGCAGGTCAAACTCCGCCGTGGCCGGGTCCGCCTCGGCCGCCCGCGCCGCCGCCGCCGCCGCCAGCCGGTAGTGCCCAAACACACTCCAGGCGCAGTCCGACACCGCCGTACCCGGTCCGCCCGCGTATGACTCCAGCAGCGGCCACGCAAACCCCAGGTCGACGTCAACACCATCCGGTAACGGCCGTCGCAGCGCCCCCGGATCAGGCGGCTCGGCCGCCGGTCTGCCTCCGAACAGGTTGTCCATTCGCCTCCATCTCAGCCCCGGTGGGACGTCCGCAGCCTAGCCGCGACCGCCCAGCCCGGCGAACCCGAAACACCCGCCCCAAAACCTCCACCGCCGAATGTTTCACGTGAAACACTGCCGTCGAATCCCGGGCCGCGCCACGGGCCGCGGATACACTGAGCGGCCTCCCAAACCCCTTCCTCCTGGCTCCTCCCCCATGCAACGCATGTCGCGGCTCTTCGCCCGCACGCTTCGCGACGACCCCGCCGAGGCGGCAATCGTGTCTCACCGCCTCCTGTTGCGCGCTGGCTACATCCGGCCGCTGGGCGCCGGCATCTACAGCCTCTTGCCGCTCGGCTGGCGGGTGCACTGTCGGGTTGTGCAGATCGTGCGGGAGGAGATGGACCGCATCGGCTGCCAGGAACTCCTCATGCCCGTCGTCCATCCCTCCGACCTCTGGGAGCGCACCGGCCGCTTCACCTCGGTCGGCTCCGAGATGGCCCGCCTCAAGGACCGCTGGGGCCGCGACATGGTGCTGGCCATGACCCATGAGGAAGTCGCCACCGAACTCGGCCAGTGGGTCGCCTCGTCCTATCGCCAGCTCCCCGTCTGCATCTACCACTTCCAGACCAAGTTCCGCGACGAACCGCGCCCCCGCGGCGGCCTCCTGCGCGTGCGCGAGTTCACCATGAAGGACGCCTACAGCTTCGACACTGATCTGGAAAGCCAGGAATCCACCTACCAGGACTTCATGGAGGCCTACCTGCGCGCCTTCCGCCGCTGCGGCATCGAGCCCGCCATCGTCGAGTCCGACGCCGGCGCCATGCAGGGCTCCGGCGCCCACGAATTCCACTGCCTCACCGAGGCCGGCGAGGACACCCTGGTCGTCAGCGCTTCCGGCCGGTATGCCGCCAACATCGAGATCGCCACGGCCAAAAAACCTGTCTTCGACCACGGCGAACCCCAACCGGTCGAAAGGGTCGCCACCCCCGGCCAGGAAACCATCGACGACGTCGCCGCCTACCTGGGCGTGGAGACTCACCAGACTCTCAAGGCCGTCTTCTACTGGACCGGCGAGGCCCTGGCCTTCGTCGCAATCCGCGGCGACCTGCAGGTCAACGAAGCCAAGCTCCGCAGCCTGTTGCAGGCGCCCGACCTGCGCCTCGCCGCCGACCAGGAACTCGAAGCCGCCGGCCTCGTCGCCGGCTACGCCTCACCGGTCGGCCTGTCCAACGTCACCATCGTCGTCGACGACTCCGTCGAGTCCGCAACCAACCTCGTCGCCGGCGCCAACCAGCCCGGCTACCACCTCGTCAACGTCAACTTCCCGCGCGACTTCCAGGCCGACCTGCGCGGCGACATTGCCCAGGTGCGCTCCGGCGACCGCAGCCTCGAGCACGACGAGCCGCTGCAGCTGATGACGGGCATCGAAATCGGCAACACCTTCAAGCTCGGCACCTTCTACAGCGACAAGCTCGACGCCCAATACCTCGGCGCAGATGGCCGCCGCCACCCCTTCGTCATGGGCTCCTACGGCATCGGCGTCGGCCGCCTGGCCGCCTCGGTGGTGGAGCGCTACCACGATGCCGACGGCATCATCTGGCCCGTCAGCGTGGCCCCCTACGACGTCCACATCGTGCAGCTGGGAACCGGTGACGTCGCCGCCGACGCCGAGCGCCTGGCCGGGGAATTGGAAGAAGCCGGCCTCTCCGTGCTGCTGGACGACCGCGGCGACAGCGCCGGCGTCAAGTTCAACGACGCCGACCTGATTGGCCTGCCCTTCCGCTGCACCGTCAGCCGCCGCACCCTGGCCGCCAATGCCGTCGAATTCAAACCCCGCGCCGCCCCCGACCGCCAATCCATCCCCCGCGACCAGATCGTCCCCACCGTCCTCCAGGCACGCACCGCCGCCCTGGCCGCCCTCACCCCCGACGCCCCGGTAACCATGCCCACAGTCGGCTCAGCCAAGAGCACTCCCTGAACGCCGGCATCACGATGCCCGCAGGCGCCCACCGCCAACGACGGTCCGGCTGTCAGAGAATTGCTTCCGGAGTCCGGGGGGTGCCGATCAAGCGCGGCGGCTTGCGGGCGATGCACTCGCCGTAGGCCACGGCGCCAAAGGCGCCGGGGTGGCTGATCCACCGCTTGAGCGCCTGCTCCAGGTTGTCGAGATGCTGCTGCGTCGCCACGCCGTACGCCGTGGCCGAGGCACGCACGTCCGCCGAGAAGAACCAGTTTTCGATGACGCGGGAGATGTAACCCACGTCCTCGGCTGTGCTGTAGGACGTGAACGAAGCTGCCGGCCTCACGTCTGTGAATCCCGCCTCGAGCAAATGCCGCTTGAGGTCCCTCCCGATATTGGGGTGCCCGTCGTCCGCGGTGATGAGTTCTGCCAGCGTGGCCCAGGCGTCGTAAATCACTTCAAAGTCGGGCGCCAGGAACGAACCGTCGAAGATCCACTCCCGGATGGAGATGAGACCGCCGGGTTTCAGAACTCGCTTCGCCTCGGCGAGCACGCCTTGCGTATCAGGAACATGGGCGAGGATCGAGTGGCCGTGAACGACGTCGAACGCATCGTCGTCGAACGCGAGTTCAGTCACGTCTCCAACCTCGAACGTCGCGTTGTCGTGTCCGGCCGCTTCAGCGATCGACCGGGCCAGGTCAACCTGCGACGTCTCCATATCGACGCCGTAGAGCTCCCCGGGCGCTATCGCCTCGGCCAGGCCAATCGACAGGGTGCCCGGCCCACACCCCAGGTCCAGCACCCGCAGGCCGGCCTTGAGATAGGGGAGCAGATGCGCGGCGTGGGTATCCACCGTGTGTCGCCTGAGATGCTGAAGGATGCTCTCGCTAAAGCCGATCGTGTAGTACGGCGTTGCGGACGTCGAGTCGGCCATCAGTTCCCTCGGCCCCAGCGGTGGTCGTTTCGCAATATTTGCGGCGGTCCGCGATTGTTCAGCGGCTGGCATCAATCGTCAATTCCACCGGCTCCCACCTGGCCGGCCGACCCGTCCGCCGCGCCGCCGGCCGCCGCACCTGACGGCCCTAGGACCCCACGTCCCGGATGGTCATGGCTCCCCCCTCGAACCCGCGGCAAACGCACCAACATCCACGTCCTCTGGGCGGACTCGACCGAGCATCCGTTGCTGTGTTGAGGCACGCGGGCTCAGATCCTGATCGCCGGATGTCGGACACCGCCTAGACTGTCCCCGACCCCGCCGCTTGGCGCCGCGGTCCGCCGAGCCTGCGCATGCAGTGGTTCAAGGATCCCCAACGCGATTCCCGCGAGGACATCCGCGCGGCCCAACAGGCCCTGGTCTACGCCGGCTACCCGCACGGCGACGCCGTAACCGCGGTCACCACCCACCTCCACCGCGCCCGCGCCGCCCTGGCCGCCCCGCGCCACGCGCTGCTGGCCGGCTTCCTGTCCGGCGCGGGCATGGCCATCGGGGTATTCCTGGTGTTGACCCTGGCCCTGGGCGGTCTTGGCCTCGTGATGGGCGCGATCGGCGACTCCGGCGCGCCGGTTGGATTCACGGCGGGGGCGCCGTCGGCCGCGCCGTCGGCCCCGCAAGCCGACCCCAGCCCCGGTTCGCCGCTCGGCATCCTGCCGGTGGTCGCGGTGGCCACGCCCGTATTGGGCCTGGCCGGGGCCGGCATGGCGCGCGTCACGGGTAACCGCTGGCGGCGCGCCGGCGTGCTCCAAACCTTCGTCAACCTGCGCCCGGGCCGCCGCTACCTGCTGGAAGCCGCCGCGGTCTGGCTGGGCGTGGCCGGGTTGATCGTGCTGATTGTCTGGGCCTTGGCCGGCCCGCAGTTAGGCGCCAACGTGGCGCAGGCGCTCGTGTTTTTCGGGGTGCCCGTGGGCGCAACCACGTTATCCCTCGGCTTCTCCAACCTGTACACCTGGGTTCTCCCGCGAGTCAGTCCGGTCAGTGCCGCCGCCTATGCGCGGCCCATCTTCGAACGCGAGGCCGCGCGGCAAATCAAGTCCGAGCGCGACTTCTACGGCGCCAGCCGCTACGACCGCACCGCCTACGACCGCAATCGCTGGGCCGACGAGATCCTCGGCACCGAGTCCCAGGGCACTTCGCCGAAGCCCAGCGCCGCGAAGACACGGCCCGCGACATCGCCCACAGGTCGGGGTCGTATTCCTACGGCTTGTCGGGCGGACGGCGCCTCGCGCGTTACGCCCTCATCGCGGGCGGGCTCACGGTCGTGGGCTGGCTCTTTATTCAACGCCTCGTCTGGATCATGTGGCCATTCGACACTCCAGAGGAATTCGGGGTAGGGGTTGATGTCGTGGCCTTGCTCCTGGGCCTTGCACTCGGCCTCGGCCTCACCTGGCTCTACGCCCGCTACTTCGAGGGCCTATGACCTGTGGCCAGGCGCCATGACTCCCGGGCGCCGAGCGGAGCCTGACCGTGCACGCCGCCCGTTCTCCGATCCCCTCGAGCCCTTCAACGAAAACCCCCGCCGGGAAACGCCGGCCCAGCGTCGCCAGGCGGAGTCCGCCAGGCGCGCCCGGGCGCGAAGCGATGTCAATCGCCTTGCGGCCGACCACGACGCGCCGAGGGGCCGCCGGCTCCTGACCTATGGGTTGGTTACCGTCCTGGTCACCATCATCGTCTGGCGCCTGCTGCACTGGTTCGTCTACTTCAGCTCGATCCCACGCTATGGCCGCGGAGCCATCGTCGGCCGCAGCGGCGCCGACATCATCGCCTCCGGCTTCGAAAGCCAGCCGCCGCCCGCCGCCTGGATCGATCCCGTCGGCCTGGCGGTGGGCCTGGCCCTTGGCCTCCTGATTACCTGGGTGTACGCCCGTTACTTTCAGAACCTGTGAGCGTCCACGTCCGGCATCCTCCGTGTCGCCACAGCCAGGGTCTATTCGCACCCTGCCACGGTTCTCGTCCAGAGTTTCGAAGGAGCTAACCGGTGCAGCCGGACTTCGCCTTCAGCTGCGACTACGCCAACAGCACTTCCAAGGTCGTCGCCATCGGCATCGGGTTCGATCAGATCCACGCCCCTTAGCCTCCCCGCCCGCCATCCCCGCCTCTGCGTCGTCGCCCGCTTCCGCGCCCACAAGACCGAAATCGGCCAAAAGCAAGCGCGCGTCGTCGTCATGGACGCCGACGGGTCGCAACGTCGGCGGCCCAGGGCGCCCTCGCTTTCCCTGAACCGACCGACCGCCTCGAAACCACCGCCACCCTCGTCGTCAACTTCGACAACCTGACCTTCGACCACTTCGGCCCCTACTCCGCCCACGTCCTCCTCGACGGCAACGAAGTGCACCGCATGCCCTTCAAAGTCTCCAAGCCACCCGCCACGGGCTAGAGCACCTTCGCTGCTGGGCCTGAGCGTGCGTTGGCGCGCTGCCGCAGCCCGGCCGACACCCACACCGACCACAGCCACAATGAGATCCCCGCCACAACCGCAAAGGCATTCGCGGCAAAAAGCGCATCCGAGCGAACGCCGTTAGAGACAACCCACAGTCCGCGCCGAAGGGCGTACAGCCCGCCAACGGCCAATTCGTCGTACGGGGTTGGCTCGCCGTTGATTCGCACAACGCGCGCAGGCCTGTCCGAATTGCCTGAGATCCCCACGAATGCATACGGCGGCGATTCGCCGGCTCGTGTCAGCTCCAGGTCATACGTCTTGTCCCGGCTGTCGACGATCGGCTCAAACTGAAACTCCACCTCCTGGTTGCTCCAGGGCGCGGCGGTTACGACCGCCTGCGACTCGCGGTATACGCCTCCTGGGCCGCGCACACGCAGGGTCAGGTCAGCCGCATCGCCCACGTCAACATGGGCCGCAACCTTGATCGATGACAGGAAGTCGCGCTTCACTCGCACCTCTTGTGCAACCGTTCCCAGCGGTCCGACGTACCCGGTGGGATGGCGCGGCGCCCGTCCAAGATCTACTTCCCATATCGCCGCCAGCGGTACCAGCCATACGAGTACAAGCAGACTCAGGAACGCGGCTGGTCGCGCATGCTTCGGCGATTCAGCTGTTCGCCATGTCGTCATGACCACCAGCAGAATCGCACTGACGAGTAGCTCCGAGCCTTCTTCTACCAGTCGCAGCCAGGGGCGGTGCTCGCCGAGGTCGAAGTAAGACCCGTCAGACAGAATCGCCATTACCGTGAGCAGTCCGCTGGCCCACAAGAGGGATCGCAGGGCCGCACACTGGCCGGTGATCCGCCAGAAAGTCAGAGCCACACATACCAGCAATGGGCTTGCAAGCGGGATTAGAACTGCGATCCACAACCAATGCGAGTGCTCGTCAAGAACGTCCTTGACGGCTAGCGCATCATCAATCGCAACGGCGGCGGCCAGCATGGCGCAACTGAACCAGCCGGCACGCCACCACCGTCGGTGCGTCAGTGGCGGGTCACGGAGTTGCCACAACGCAACCATCGCGACCATGACCCAGAGAGACGTCGCGTAAACACCGGCGAGCGTTAGATCCCTATGAAGGTTGAAGTGAGCGGCCCAGCCAGGCGTCGTGCTCTCGTCGCGGCTCGCTAGGTAGAGACCCGAGATAAACCCCACCACGACGTTGACGGCCAGAAACACCGACGGCAACACTCGGCAACGCCACACGGTCACAGCTTCCTGGGGCGTAGCCGCCAGCGGCTGGTGGCGCTGGAGGCAGCGAGCCCGAGCAGCACGCTCGAACTGCCGACACTGAACCCGGTATAGAGAGTTCAGCTAGGCGCATCACCGTACCATTGACAGCGCGTTTACCCGCCAACCGCAGGGGCTGGGCTAATGCCCTGGTTCTCCCCGCCCCAACGCGATTCGCCCGACAACCTCCGTGCAGTCCAGCAGGCGCTGGTCTACGCCGGCTATCCGCATTCCGCGGCTGCGGTGGAGTGCAAGACACACCTGTTTCGCCTGCGCGCGGGCCTGGCCGGGCCACGCCAAATAGTCTCGGCCGGTCTGGTGGCGGGGGCGGCCCTTGCCGCGGCGCTGACCTTCCTGCTGGGCCTGGCCGGGTTTGCGATGGGAGCACTCGCCGGTCCCGGGGTCCCTACCAGGGGTCAGGACCGCGGCCCCCACGTCATCGGCAGTCCTGCCGGTTCCGGAACCCCGACCGGGCCGACCGCCTCCTTGGTAGACACCACCGTCAGATCGCTTCTCGACGTGCTGCCGGCGGCGATTATGGCTGCAACGATCCTGAGCCTTGCCGGCGCCGGGATGGCCCTGGTCGCCCGCAGGCACTGGCGGCGCGCCGGCGTCCTGGAAACCTTCCTCGACGTATCCGCGGGCCGCCTCTACCTGCTGGAAGCCGCCGCGGTTTGGCTGGGGATCTCCGTGCTCATCGTGCTGGTCGTCCGCGCGCAGGCCGGCCCCGAGATGGCTGACGGCGCGGTACTGATGCTGGTTTCCGTCGGCATTCCACTGCTGGTCGTCGCATTCACGGTCGCATTCCCAGGCCTTTACCGCTGGCTCCTCCCGCGTCTCAGCCCGCTCGATGCCGCCGCCTACGCACGGCCCATCATCGAGCATGAGGCGGCGCTACACATCAAGGCCGAGCGCGAGGCGCATGGGCGCAGCACCTACCACCGCACCGCCTACGACCGCAGCGTGTGGGCCGACAAAGTCCTGGCCCGGCTCGATACGTCCCGCACCCCCCGACGCCGACGCTAGGCCCAACGCCCGAACCCGGAGCACCGGATTGCAACGTCCGGGGGCCGGCAGCGGCAGCGTCGTAAAGTAGCCGAGGCGCGACCGTTCGCCGTTTGCCTGTACGTCGGCGCACCGCGCCCGGATCGGCGGCGAAACCCAAATGCCCTGGTTCTCCAACCCCCAACGCGACTCGCGCAAGGACATCCGCGCCGCCCAGCAAGCCCTGGTCTATGCGGGCATTCCACGTGCCGACGCGGTGGCCGAGGTAGCGATCCATCTACGTCGCGTCCGCGCGGCGTTGGCCCCGCCCAGGCAGGTCGCGGGGGCTGGATTCCTGACCGGCGCCTCCTTGGCCGTCGGCGTTCTTCTTGTCCTGGCAGTCGCTCTCGTAGGACGCGAACTACTGGCCCCCGCGGCTGGCGAATCGAGGACTCCGGCAGACGCCGACGTCGGGTCGCTGGTTGGCATGCTGGCGGCCGTCGCGGCCGTCCCGGTGCTGGGAGTGACCGGTGCCGGCTTGGCCTGGGTAACCCGCTACCGCTGGCGGCGTCCGGGTGCCCTGGGGATTGCTTCCCATGGGCGGGCGCACCGCCACGATCCGCTGGCAACCGCCGGCATTCTGCTGGGCGTGGCCGTTGCCGTCGTGTTGATCGCCTGGTACCTGTCGAACCCTCGGCTGATCGGCCGATGGGCGTTGCTGCTGGCACTCCTCACGATTCCCGTCGGCGCGGCCGCATTCGCCGCCTGGTTCGCCCGGCTATATCCGTGGATCCTCTCGCGCGTCAGCCCGTTGGATGCCGCGGCCGCCGCGCGCCCGCTCCTCCAGCGCGAGGCCGCGCGTCAAATTGAGTCCGAGCGCGAGTTCTATGGGCGCAGTGCCTATCACCGAACCGGCTACGAGCGCAGTCGCTGGGCGGACGAAATCCTGCGACGCGAGGCGCGGGGCTACGCCGCCGATGCTCGGCGCCGTCGGGCAGTCGCGCTTGACATCGCTCGGCGGACCGGCCCCGACAGGCATGCCGTGCCGCCATGGCGGCGGTTTGCACGCTCGCTCGTATTGGCGGCCGGCTCCGCCACCGCCACCGCATTCGTGATCTACCGCCTTGCCTGGCACGCGGCCCGTGGACGGCCCGGCGACGGGGCGGAAGTCGTGGCCGTGATCCTTGGCATTGTGATTGGCGTCGGACTCACCTGGCTCTACGCAAGCTATTTCGAAGGCAAGTGACCCCGCCGTCCGGCGGACGACCGCGCCGTTACCGCTACCGCCAGGCCGGTCGCCCCGCGTCGGAGAGTAGACGCGCCACAACGGGCTGTCGGTACGCCCGATAGTCTGGGCCCAAGGCGGCCCGGCCGGCGGCGGTGGCTCATGCCCTGGCTCTCCAACCCCCAACGCGACTCCCGCGACGACATCCGCGCCGCCCAGCAAGCCCTCGTGTACGCCGGCTACCCGCACGCAGAGGCAGTCTCACAGGTGTCCACCCATCTGGGCCGGGTTCGCGCTGCGACTTCCACTCGAGGCACGGTGACGGTGGCCGGGTTCCTGACCGGTGCGCTGATGGCCGTGATCGCCGTAGCCGCGCTTGTCGTAGCGATTCTGGTCTCGGGGGTCGTCAGCAGCACCGTCCACGAGCCCGGAATGCCCCTGGGGTGCCCGCCGGGCCTCGGCTTACGAAACTGCCCAAGCCACGTGGCCGCCCCAGCCTTTGACAACCCCGGCGCGCCCCTCGGGTCATGGCCCGCCATCGCCATCGGCTCGCCAATCCTGGGATTGGCCGGGGCGTGGAGCGCCCATATCACCCGCAACCGTTGGCGTCGCGCGGGCGCTGCTCACACGTTTTCGGACTTGGCGCCGCGCCGCGTGTACCTGGTCGAAATCGTCGTCCTTGGGCTGGCGATGGCCGCGCTCGTGGTTGGAGTCGTGTGGGCCTTTGCCGGTTCCCAATTCAGCGGCGCCGCTCTTGAACTTCTCGTCCTGATAGCCATCCCCGTCGGTGCTGGGGTGTTCGCCGCCGCCTTCCCCAGCCTGTACGCCTGGGTGCTCCCGCGAGTAAGTCCACTGGATGCCGCCGCCTACGCCCGCCCGATCATTGAGCGAGATGCCGCCCTGCAGGTTGTCGCCGACCGCGAGTTCTACGGACGTAGCCCCTATCACCGCAGCCGCAGTGACCGCACGGCTTGGGCCGATGCGGTGCTTGAAGGCCAGGGATTCGCCACGCCCGCCGCGCGGCGGGAAGCTCTGCGACGTCGCATGGACCGCGGTTCCGGCGCCTATTCGCGCGGCGTGCCGCTGTGGCAACGCCTCTGGCGCTACATCCTGATAGCGGGTGCGGTCGCCGTCCCGCTGTGGGGACTCAGTCGCTGGGTCGCCTGGATCTTGAACAAGATCCACGACCCTCTCGCGCTGGCGCCGCTGGTTGACGTCGTTGGCTGGAGCATAGGCATCACCGTCGGCATCGCCGTAATCTGGGTGTACGCTCGCAATCTCGAAGGCCTGTGAACGCCCGTCCGCTTCGCCTCAACCGCCGCCAGGCCCTCGCCGCCGGTGCCGCCTCCCTGGGCGCGCTGGCCCTGGCCGCTTGCGGCGAGTCGCCCGCCGAAGAGGCGGCGAGATCTCTGCCCGAGGGCCTGCGCGCCGATCTGCAGCGCAACCTGGAGCGCGCCCGCGCCGAGGCCCGCAACGTCACCGCCGCCGCGCCCCGTGCCGCCGTCAAGCTGCCCGCCCCCGGGGCCGATCACCCCGTCACGGTGGCCATGTACCCCACCAACCGGATCGGCGGCAGCCTCTTCGGCCATTTCGTCAATGGCCTGACCGCCGCCCGCGAGCGCGGCGAGGATCGCTACGCCTACACGGAAGCGTCCCTGGACTACGGGCGCAACGCCTCCACCTTCAGCGTCAGCACCGCCCTCGAGGCCGTGGCCCACCAGAAGCCCGAGATCGTCATCTACTTTCGCGCCGACCAGGCCGACCTGCTGGCCAACGACCGGCTCTTGCCCCTGGACGACTTTCTCGTCTCGGACCCCGGCTTCAACGCCGCCGACTTCTGGCCGGGCCTGTTGGAGACGGGCAAGCACGAAGGCGTGCAATACAGCGTCCCGGTGGCAGTCTCGCCCCACGTGCTGCTGTTCAACCGCGAAACGGCGGTTAAGCAAAACGTCGAACCGCCCGCTCCTGATCCGCTCGCCTTCGACGCCCAGGTCTTCCTGGATACCGTGCGCCGGTTGCACGTGGAGCCGCCGCCCTCCGGCGGGCTGGGCAGCATGGGCTACATCTCACGCTTTTCGCCGGAGCCGGATGGCAACGGCGACTACGACGCGTCACCTTCGCCCTACGATCTGCTGCAATCGGCCGTCGGCGACCTGCGCGGACCCGGCAACGACTTCACGCCCCTCACCACGCCCCCGGCTATCGCGGTCGCCGAGTTCCTGCGCGCCTGGGTGCACGACCACCGCCTGGCCATCACCGATGGCCGCTCCACCCGCTCGTTTCAACGCAGCGGCCAGTTCGGCTTCATGGGCACCATCCTGGCGTTCATTCCGCCCAGCCGGCTCGTCGGCAGCAGCCTGGAGGTCTACCCCCTGCCCAACATGGGCGCCGGCCGCAGCCCCGTCTTCGTCCACGCCATGATGGGCGTCCTGTCCAGCGCCCCGAACCCGGAGATTGCCTACGACGCCCTGCGCCACCTGGCCGCCGGCCTCCGCTCCAGCTCCGTCCTCCCCGCCACCCGCATCTCCGCCGAAGGCGTCGCCGCCCGCACCCCCGACCTGGCGCCCGAAGACGCCAACCTCGTCGAGCAACTCATGAAAAACGCCACCTACTCCACCCTCAGCCGCCGCCAGGCCGGCCTCATCACCAACGGCATCGTCGGCAACATCATCTTCGGCGACCACCACCCCCAAGAAGGCATGCAAGCCATCGTCGACAGCCTCCGCGAGGAGGCTTCCGATTCCTAGGGGTTCGCTCCGACTATAGTTCTATTCAAGTAGCCGCTATGCGAATTCGTAAACCACCTGCCGCAGTAAAATCCGTTTTCATATCTTATTTCGCCTTTGCTGAATTCCGTAACTGGGAGCCTCTCGATGAGCGCCTATGATTTTCCACCACCAAAGCCGGACGACATGCCTGCAGATGAATACGCGGAGTCATGGTTCGGCGGCGGACTATGCGGGGTGCTGATAGGCCTTCTACTAGTAGGATTGATTGCTGGCATCATCTGGCTCTTCACCGGCGGTATGGACCAGACGATCATTAGCTTCTAAGCTAACCCGTCCTCTGAAAGATAGGCGGCTAGCCGGCAAATACCTTTCAACGCTAGCCGTTCGCTTAGCCGGTCCCTGAATCAAAGCGCTACTTTTCCATCCCTTGGGCATCCGGCCATGCTACACATATTCCGTCTCTAACAGTGCGGCGGGATTGTGGGCAGAATAGCGGCATCCACCGTCCTGCTCATGAGCGACGTCGGAATCACCCGCGGTTCCTCGCCCACCAGCCGGATGAGATACGGTCCTCTCCCCCAGCGCCGTATGGCCGTCCTGGCCGCCTCTTGGAAGTCATCAAAGGCATCGATGAACTCCCGGTCAACAAACACGACCCACTGGTCCCGAAATTGCGCTTCCATTTCATCTCGCTGACGCTCGTACGCCTCGATATTCTCGTCGAGCGTCGCCAGCTCAACGAAGTCAACCATCGTCATCACCCCCGGCAACGCAGCCTCCCCGCCCCAGATGCCCGCATGCTTCCGCTACATGCATCCGGTGTGACACCCACGAAGCCCATACGCTGCTCCTTCATGGTGTCACCGTAATTTCCTCAAGCGCAACCTTGCTGAGCACACCCAGGACGTTCTCCCTGGTAACTCCCTGGCACACGAACCTGGCGGCTGGGGCATGCCGGACTGCTGGGGCATCCCATCCAAAGTCGTCGTCGTGCCAGCCCTGCCCGCATGCAAGGCACGCGGCTTCCACCAGCCCACGCCCGTTGACCCTCCCCGTACGACCACTGACACTTGACCTGCGTCAACGTTGTGGGGCGGGCAACCACACGAACCGAGTATGGAGATGAGCCGGCGGGAAGTCCTGGCGAACTTGAAGGTCTACGAGAGCATGCGGGACGACTTCGAGGCGAAGCATCTGCACAAGTGGGTGGTGTTTGCGGACAAGCAGCTAGTCGGGATCTACGACACGAATGTGGAGGCCACTTCCGCGGCCATTCGGAGGTTCGGCGAGAAGCCGTTCCTGGTTCACGAAGTCCGCAAGACGCCTGTGCCGTTGCCAACATCCCTCATGCTCGGACAGCCCCGTGCAGGTCGTTGACTGTGGCACGCCCAACGAACCGCACCGTCTGAGGCAGGAAGGTCCTGCACTACTGGTCGAGGTCCGGCATCCGCGTAGCATCCGCGACCCTGATCCCGAGACCCTGACGTTTCTTGGTCTGATTGACACCGGCTCGAGCCACTGTTGTGTCGATCGCACCATCGTGCAGTCCCTGGGCCTCCAATACGCCGGCCAGGCCGCCTTCGGTGGCGTCGAAGGCAACTTCACCGCAGGCCGCTACGTCGCGCACCTGCGATTCCCCCAGTTGAACGCGACGTACCAGATGACGGTCGCCGCCATGCAGGCCATGGTCGACGGAATCGGGCGACCCGTGCTGCTTGGCCGCGACTTCCTGCAGTTCTGTCGCCTCGTCTATAACGGCCCGACAAGAGACGTCACGCTCAAAGTCAGGAACCGATCGTAATTCATACCTACGAACGGTGATAGGCCCGTTCACACAGATCATCGGGAGGGCCGTAGAGCGACCGAACCTGCTATAGCTCTCGCAGGGCTCACCGTGCCTGACACGCAAGCCATCGACGACCGCCACCGTATCAACAACGCTGCATAGGAGACCTTTCCGCTATAACCTGCTAGATAGCGGGCAAAGCTCTGCCATAGCCTTTAGATCACTTGAGTCTAGCTTTCCGTCGCGACTGTGAGATCCGACGTCACGGATACGACTGTCGCCAACGCTAGCATGGAGGATCGTCTTGAGGGCTAGAGTTCATTGCCTACCTCTCTGAGGCGTTAACAGCAAGCCTCGACACATAGTTGGTTGCCCGTGGGCGATGTGGTATCGTCCACGCTTCGTGTTGCCAAGTGGCACGAGTCTCTCAGGGCGGTGAGAAACTTGCGTAAGATATCGGTATTACTTAGCTTCTTCGTACTAGTTGCGTAAGCCAGTCTTTTGCTTGCACATGGAGGTGGTCTTAATGCTGACGGATGCCACCGCGAAACTCGCACAGGCGGATATCACTGCCATCGTCCACAGCGTCAATCCGTACGACCAACACCAAGACCTACACCGCTTCCAGTTGGAGCCTACCGTACCTGTGAGCTGGTTCCCAATAGGTATCTTCAATTGGACACCCAGGGTCGAGTTGCGGTCCGTCGAAGCCGTGCACCAACTCAGCCAGACAGCGATAACGACGGTTTTGCTTGTGGTGGACAGCTTGAACACAAGAGAGCAATCCTCAATAGCATGCTTACACCAACGACAACACCGAAGGCAGCACCAACGCGACGAGCCCCGCAACTTGCTGTGATGCCTCGCGCAGGGGACACTGTGCGCTACACACCATCAAATGAAGTCTACGGCGCGTGTCGCGCTAAGTTTCCCTATACACACATTGACGATTGCAACGTGGACTACGATTTCCTGATGTTATTCTGGTTGAGCAATGCGCCGTAAGCGACTGCTAGCGCATGCGGGTTTGACTCTCGCCCGCTGCACCCAAGATCGCGGAGAACTTTGAAAGGGCGACGCGAGCACTTCTAGCTGAATCGAGCGCGTTTGCGGACCGGGGTAAAAACATCGGGCCGACTCGTGAACTCCTCTTCCCGGAATCGGAAGGCTCTGCCGTGAACACGGTGAACGTCCCTTGCTCTCACGTCGTCGCCCGATTCAAAGGCCATCGCCGATCGCCTGCGCGCTGAGAGCACGGTCGAGTAACTCGCGCGGGCTATAGTTCAGAGCGCTGCCAGCTGGACCGCGCAACAAACTGTCGCGCCGAGAGAGGCTGATGTGGGGGACAACACGATTGCCCTCGAAGTGCACGGTTCCGATTTCGTCTTAGACGATCTGAGCTCGGTCGTCGAGCACTTTCACGGGCTGCTGAACGATTTGGCCGCGGAAGTGGCCGAGGGCGCTGAGGTTTCGTGGCGGCTTGGGCGCTTCGGATCCGGGAGCATCGTGGCGGAGGTTCACTGCGAGGCCGATGACCCCGCCGTCGTAGACCAGGTCGTTACCGCATACGACCGCGTCGGCGCGGCCCTCGCGAGCGACAGTCCCGTTCCCTACGCAGGCGCAGTTCTCACGCACACCGACCGGCTTACCGGCCTGATCAACGGACGAGTCTCGTCGGTTCTGTTCAGGACCGAGCGCCGAGTGCATGAGGTTCAGAGGCCGACCCCGGGAGCGCTTGTGGATCACGCCCCTTATCTGGAGTCGTACGGGTCCGTTGAGGGCGTGGTGGAGACGCTGGCACGGCGTCATGGGACCCGGTTCGTTGTGTACCCGGACGATGGACAACGCAGTGTTTCTTGTTACGTGCGTTCCGAGCAAGAGGCCGCGATGCTGAAGCTGTGGGGCAAGCATGTCCGCGTCGAGGGCCTGCTTCGGCGCGATCCGATCACGGGCGACCGACTGTCGATCCGCGAGATCTCGAACATCGAGGAACTCGGCCCCTCGGCCACCAATCCTTCGGACCTTTGGGGCATATTGCCCTCGGGGACCGACAGGAAGCCTGAGGAGATCATCCGGGCGGCATGGGATGGCGTCTAGTCGTCCTGAACTCTACTGGGACTCGTGCTGTTTCCTTTCCTTCCTGCAGGGGGACTCAACACGTACAGAGCTGCAGACGCTCATGGCCGATGCGGAGGCTGGTGGGGTACTGATCGTCACCTCTACTATCTCAGTTGCCGAAGTGGCCTACCTTGCGCCCGAAGGTCCCGGCCTGCCGCTCGACCCAGGTGTCGAACGACAAATCGAAGACTTGTGGCGCTCGGGACAAGCCATCCGCTTTGTGGAAGTCGACGCCGGAGTCGCGGCGCGCGCTCGAAGCTTGCTCCGCCAGGCGCTCACCAATGGCTGGGAACGGAACCCGCGCGACGCCCTCCATCTGGCCTCCGCTCAGCAAGCGTCCGTTTCGACAATCCATACCTACGACGAACGTTGGGGCCGCTACGCCCAATTGATTGGGAGGGCAGTAGAGCGACCGAACCTCCTATACGTGTCGCAGGCTTCGCCATAACCGGCCTGCAAACCATCGCCTACCGCCTTCACGCGACGCTTCCCGCCTTATCTCCACGTCAAGACCGCCCGGAAACCTCCACGCCGAGCCCTCCGGGGCGAACGCGTCGTCAACCCCGACTGAACACATTCGGCCGCAGACTGAACACATCGGAGGCGGTAAGCGGCTGAAACTGAACACATTGGGGCGGAAACTGAACACATTGGCCCCGAAACTGGACACATGAGCCCCGAAGGTGGACACATCGGCGGCAACCAGTGGACACCTGTCAACCTTCACGTCGGCCCGACTGGACCTAGCAGCGTCCCGGCAAACCCGGTCCGGCCCCACGGGTTGGCGCAACCTCCGTCCGCCCCCGACTTGCCAGGGAGCCTTCCCGAGCCCGCCGGAAGCCTGCCCTGAGCCTGCCGACGGGGAAACTCACAACAACCCTACCCCCCTCCCTTGCCTGTCGTAAGCAGATCGTGTACAATGGGCGCCACTACCTCCTGGCCCCTTCCCCGGAACTCTCATGCCCCCGCGCCTCGCCCCGTTCCTCCCCACCCCGCCACCCTGCAACCCCCAACGTCGCCCTAACTCCAGCCACGCCCTTGCCCCAACCTGCGTCACCGCCCAACCCCAAAATCCGGCCCAAGCTGTCTCTGGCCAGCCCGCCCCCTATGGGGGCGGGCTGGCCAGAGACAGCTCCCCCCTTCACCCCCACCGAAACCGCGCCTCCGATACACCGCCGATAATGCAGCCATACACTGACTGCACACCCGCCAGCTAGGGAGCACGAATGAGCACGACGGCCACGGCGCCGACCAGTAGCGCGGACGGGGTGACCTGGGACCTCAGCATCCTTTACGACAGCACCGACGATCCGAAGATCGCGGCGGACCTGGACGCGGTGACCGAGCGCGCCGCGGCGTTCGAGAAGCGCTACCGCGGCCAGGTCGCCGGCCTGGACGCCGCCGGCCTGCGCGACGCCGTCACCGAGCTGCAGGACATCCACGAGGCCATGGACCACCCGGCCATCTACGCCCACCTGCTGCACGCCGGCAAGACCGACGAGCCAACCCACGGCCGCCTGGTGGCCCTCACCCAGGAACGCGGCACCGCCATCAACAAGCACCTGATCTTCTTCGACCTCGAGTGGATCGAGGTCGACGACGAGCGCGCCGAGGAACTGCTGGCCGACCCGGTCCTCAAGGACTTCGCCTACCTGCTGCGCCTCGAACGCCGCTACAAGCCCCACCGCCTGTCCGAGGGCGAAGAGCAGCTACTCGACGAGAAGGCCAACACCGGCAGCCGCGCCTGGAGCCGCCTCTTCGGCGAACTCACCAGCCGCCTGACCTGCGAGGTCACCATCGAGGGCGAAACCCGCACACTCACCGAGGCCGAAACCCTGGCCCTCAGCTACCACCCCGACCGCGGGACCCGGAAGTCCGCCGCCGCCGGCATGACGCAGGCCCTCCGCGACAGCCTTCACCCTCTCACCTACGTATTCAACGTCCGCCTGCAGGACCACGCCACCGACGACCGCCTGCGCAGCTACCCCACCGCCATGTCGTCCCGCAACCTGGCCAACCAGATCACCCAGGAGTCGGTCGATGCGCTGGTGGCCGCCTGCGTGCGCGGCTTCCCCATCGTCGGCCGCTACTACCGCCTCAAGCGCCGCCTGCTCGGCCTGGACGAGCTGTTCGACTACGACCGCTACGCCCCGCTCAGCGCCGACCTGCCGTCCTACGACTGGGCCACCGGCAAGGACGTCGTGCTGGAGAGCTACCACGCCTTCTCCGAGACCCTCGGCGGCATTGCCCAGCGCGCCTTCGACGAGCGCTGGATCGACGCCGAACTGCGCCCCGCCAAGCGCGGCGGCGCATTCAGCATGGGCGGCACCCCCAGCACCCACCCCTACATCCTGGCCAGCTACACCGACACCGTCCGCGACGTCATGACCCTGGCCCACGAGCTCGGCCACACCGTCCACCAGTACCTCTCCTACGGCGTCGGCTACCTGCAGGCCCACACGCCGCTGACCACGGCTGAGACGGCCTCGGTCTTCGGCGAGATGATCGTCTTCCGCCGCCTGCTCGACGCCCAGCCCACGGCCGCCGCCCGCCTGGGATTGCTGGCCAGCAAGATCGAGGACCACTTCGCCACGGTCTTCCGCCAGATCGCCATGCACAACTTCGAGTTCCGCGCCCACCAGGCCCGCCGCGAAGAGGGCGAACTCTCGTCCGACCGCCTCAGCGACCTCTGGTTCAAGGCCAACGGCGAAATGTTCGACGGCTCGGTCACCCTGCGCGACGACTACCGCATCTGGTGGAGCTATATCCCCCACTTCATCGGCTCGCCCTTCTACGTCCACGCCTACGCCTTTGGCGACCTGCTGGTGCTCGGCCTGCTGCAGCGCTACCAGGAGCAGGGCGACGAGTTCGAACCGCGCTACATCGAAATGCTGTCCAAAGGCGGCTCCGTCAGCCCCAACGCGCTCCTCGAACCCTTCGGCATCGACCTCGCCGACCCCACCTTCTGGGACGGCGGCGTCCGCGTCCTCGGCGACCTCGTCCGCGAAGCCGAAGCCATGGCCGCCGAGGCCGGGAGGTAACGATGTCGCTGTTACGCCCTCTCCTGGGAGAGCATTGCGAAACCCCGCCTCGACTTCGAAAGCGTGGCCGCTCTTTCTCCCTCTCCCTGTGGGAGAGGGTTGGGGTGAGGGTCTTCCGGGCACCCACCCCCAGGGATACGCAAGAGCCGCAAGTTAGAGGAAGTTGGCCTGAGAGTCTTCGCCGCTTCGCCCACGAATGGCCGAAGGGGGCAATGTGATCACCGCAAGCGGCGTCCTGCAATCCGTCGGCGCCCCCGCCATCAGCATGGACGATGCCTGCGCCTTGGTCGCCGAGGCCCTGCGCGCCTCGCCCGCCGGCGAGCGCCGCTTCCTGGTGCTGGTCCCGGATTCGACCCGCAAGGCGCCGGTAGCCGACGTCTTCCGCGCCATTCACGACGCCGTCGACGGCCGCGCCGACCGCGTGGACGCCATGATCGCCCAGGGCACCCACGGGCCCATGTCCGAGGCCGAGAAAGCCGCCTGGGTCTTCGGCGGCGATCGTTATCCCCGCAGCACCGTCTTCGACCACGATTGGGACAACCCGGACGCCCTGACGCCCCTGGGCGTGGTCCCGCTGGACGATCAGCTGGACCGCTTCGGCGAGAACCGCCAGTACGCCGCGCTCCTGGGCTTCGACGACGACATGCGCATCCGCGTCAACGCCAAGCTGCTCGAGTACGACCGCCTGGTGCTGCTGACCCGCGTGCAGCCGCACGAGGTCGCGGGCTTCGCCGGCGGGGCCAAGCAGATCTTTCCCGGCGTCTCCGGCCCCGAGATGATCAGCCTGCTCCACGCCATCGGCAGCCTGCGCACCAACCGCGGCATCCACGGCGTCATGCCCAACCCCGTGCGCGACCTGATCGACGACATGGCACTGAACCTGCCGGCACCCATCACCTCCATCGGGCTGGTCATCGACGACGACAGCGACGCGATCAACGGCGCCTTCGTGCAGCCCGACGGCTGGCGCGAATGTGTCGAGCTCGCCGCCGAACTGAGCGCCGCCGTCAACATTCGCTACGTCCCCCGGCGCGTTCGACGCGTCGTGGCGGCCCTGCCCCAGCGCAAGGACGGCAGCTGGCTCTACCCGGACTTCTGGACCGGTGCCAAGGGCGTACTCAAGACCGAGGACGCCGTGGCGGACGGCGGCGAACTGGTGGTCTGGGCGCCCAATATCGACACCATCTCCGACGCCCACGGTGAACTGATCAGCGCCATTGGCTACCACACCTACGCCTACTTCCTGTCGCGGCCCGAGTCCTGGCAGCGCGCCGGCGCCACTCCGCTGGCCCTCAACGGCAGCGCCCTGGTCAAAGGCGAGGGCCGCATGGTCGGCGGCCGCGAGGTCCCCCGCATCGACGTGCGCATCGCCACCGCCATTCCGCCGGACGCCTGCGCCCGCATGAACATCGGCTACGAGGACCCCGAAACCGTCGCCGCCGAAATCGCCGCCACGCCCCCCAACGCCATCACCGACGACCGCCTCATCGTCCGCGACGCCGGCGGCGTCCTCTGGCGCTACCGGACCGACTAGGCGACGCAGGCTTTCTGGAGAACTCAATGCTGGACGCCCAAGCTTTCTTCTTTGATCTCGACGACACGCTGGTCGACTTCGGCAAGGCCCGCCGCAAGGCCCTCATCGCCCTGGCCGGCCAACTGGCCGCCCGTATACCCAACCAGTCGCCGGACCAACTCCGCGAACTGCAGTCACGCATCGTCGAGGACCGCACGCGCCGCGGGACGGACATGCCCCAGGACGGCGACTTTCGCGGCACCCGCATCCGCATCTGGAACGAAGTGCTCGCCTTCATCGGCGCCCCCGGCCTGGCCGACCCCGGGCAACTCACGGACGACCACGACCTGCTGACCCGCCGGAACCTGGAGCTCTACCCCGATGCCGACGCCTCCCTCCGCTGGGCCAACGACCGCTTTCAGGTCACCGGCATCATCACCAACGGTCCCAGCGACGTGCAGTGGGGCGAGGTCTACGCCGTCGGGCTGGAAGACCGCGTGGACCGTGTGATCGTCGCCGGCGACATCGACGCCTTCAAGCCCGACCCGCGCATCTTCGAGGCCGCCCTTGAAGGCCTTGGAATCCCGCCGCGCGCCGCAGTCTTCGTCGGCAACTCCGCCGCCCACGACGCCGCCGGCGCCGTCCAGGCCGGCTGGTCCGCCATCTGGCTCAACCGCGACGGCGACACCTATCCGTCCTCGCTACCGTCACCCACGGCCACCGTAACCACCCTCGACGAACTCCCGGCCCTCTTCGGCTAACGCGTGAAACTCTTCCTCAAGGTCTCCCTCTTCACCCTGGTGGTGCCCGGCACGATTGCGGTGCTCGTTCCACTACTCATCAAGTGGGACCGGCCGATCGCCGGCGGCCCAACCCTCTGGCTCGGCATCTGCCTCCTCGCCCTCGCAACGCTGCTCTATCTCCGCTGCGTCTGGGACTTCGCCGTCTCCGGCGGCGGCACCCCCGCACCCATCGACGCCCCCAAGCGCCTGGTAACCAACGGCGTCTACCGCTACTCCCGCAACCCCATCTACGTAGCCGTCCTCATCGCCATCGCCGGCTGGACCAGCCTCTTCCAGGCCCCGGTCCTCCTCATCTACGGCGTCGCCCTGTTCGCCCTCTACTCATTCTTCGTCCAACGCCACGAAGAGCCCCACCTCACCCGCGAATTCGGCGACCAATACACCGCCTACACCGCCACCACCCCCCGCTGGCTCCCCCGCCTCCGCCGCAGTGAACGCCCCTAACCAGTCCCCGCCGTCGTCTCCTCGATCAGCCAGTCCACCACGGCCTCCAGGGCGTGCTGCTCGGTGGCGCCGTTCCGGCGCTGGGATTCGTAGACGGCCACCTGCCGGTGGGCGCTGGTGCCGCGGGCGAGGATGGTGCGGACGTGCTCCACTTCGGCCACGCAGTCCAGCCGCTCGGCGTCCTCGCGGATCAGGTCCAGCAACTCCTCCATCAGCACGTCCAGCGGCTTGATCCGGTTCTGGCCGAAGTCCACCAGCCCGTTGTCGATCCCGTAGCGCTGCGCGCGCCACGAGTTCTCGGCCAGCAGCGCCAGCGGGTACATGCGCCACCGCTGGTTGGCGCGGCGCATCCGCGCCAGCAGGGAAATCACGCAGACGTACAGCGCCGCAATGCAGACCGCGTCGTCCAGGCTGGTGCAGGCGTCGGTAATCCGCATCTCCAGGGTCGGCAGCCGCGCGTGCGGCCGCGCGTCCCACCAGACCTTCGTCGGGTCGTCGATGAGCCCGGCCTCCAGCAGGCTCTGGATCATGCGCTGGTACTCGCCGTCGCTCTCGAACCGCTCGGGCAGCCCGGTGCGCGGTAGCTCGTGCAGGATCGTCAGGCGGTAGCTGCGCAGGCCGGTGTCTCGACCCTGCCAGAAGGGCGACGAGGTGCTCAGCGCCAGCAAATGCGGCAGGAAGTACGTCACCTGGTTCAGCACATCGATCCGGTCCTGCGGATCCGGAATGCCCACGTGCACGTGCATTCCGCCGATCACCATGCGTTGCGCCAGCGTCTGCATGTCCTCCGTCAGCGCCTTGTAGCGCTCCCGGTCCGTCGGCAACTGCCGCGACCAGAGCGCGAACGGATGGGTGGAAGCCGACACGATCCGCAGTTCGTGCGCCGCCAGCGTTGCCGCCAGGGTGCGCCGCAACGTCGCCAGCCGTTCGCGAACCTCGGCGATCGAGCCGCACACGCTGGTGCCAACCTCGATCTGCGAGCGCAGCAGCTCCGGGCTCACGCTGCCCACCTCCGGTGAGATGGCCGCCTCGCACTCATGCAGCAGCGCCCGCGGCGGGTTGGCCACCAGGTCCCGCGTGTCGGGATCGACGATCAGGTACTCCTCTTCCACCCCGATCGTGAAATCCGGCAGCCCGTCAATGAAAGCCGTCACGCGTTAGTCCCCGGAGACCATCGGCGCCATGCTACGCGGCCACGACCAACCGAATGGAAATCCGAATGTTTCACGTGAAACATTGGAGCCAACCCGGTAGCCGCCGCAGCGTCACCGCAGGTACCCTGCGTGCATGATCAAGATCGGCTTGCGTCTCGTCGACCTCTCGAACGACCACCTGCAATACGCGGCGCAGATTGGCGTGGACGGCGGCACCCTGCGCACCGACGAACTGCCGGGCGTGGCCGAAACGGGAAAGGTCGACGCCGCCGGACTGCGTGACCTGCTACAGCGGCTGGACGCCCTGGACCTCGAACTGACCGGAATGGAGTTGCGCCGCGCTCGTATCGCCGGCGTACTTCGCGGGGATCCCGAGGGCGCACAGGAAATCGACGACCTCTGCGAGACGATCCGCGTCCTCGGCGGCGAGGGCGCGCCGCTGGTCACCTGCGGCTTTGCCGTGGCCCACGCCGACGAGCACATCCAGCCCTGGCGCGGCTACAGGGACCTGCCCGGCGGCCGTGCCGGCACCGAGCTGCGCACCTTCGACGCCGCCTGGGTCGAGGAGTCCGACCTGGTTACCTGGGGCATCGACACCGGCGACCCCGCCGTGCGCGTGCCGATAGATGAGGTCTGGCGCCGCATGGACGGTTTCATGGAGCGCGTCCTGCCCGCCGCCGAGTCCGCCGGCGTGCGCCTGGCCTTCCACCCCAACGATCCGCCCCTGCCCCTCTACCGCGGCGTCGAGCAGCCGTTCATCAATCCCGACGGTCTGGCGCAGCTGCTGGATCGCTACGACAGCCCCAACGTCGGCCTGCTGTTCTGCCTCGGCACCATGCAGGAGACCGGGGAGGACATGCCCGCCGCCCTGCGCAGGTTCGGCGAGCGCGGCAAGCTCTTCAACATCCACTTCCGCAACGTTCGCGGCATCATTCCGCGCTTCGAAGAGGTCTTCCAGGACGAGGGCGACTACAACGCCGCCGACCAGATGCGAACCCTGCACGAGGTCGGCTTTGACGGCTTTGTGATGCCCGACCACTACCCCGGCCTGCTGGGCGACAACGACGCCCGCGAACGCGCCCGCGCCTGGTGCGTCGGCTACCTCCGCGCCCTCATCCAGGCCACCGCAACCTAGTCCCGCCGTTTACCTTGGCCTGTCGAGTGGCGGCGGGCTGACGGGCAGCCAGCCCGGATGCTTCAGGTCCCTGCCCCGCCAATCCGCACGTAGCACGCGGGATCAAGGTCGTCGAGCAGCGGCGAGTCGGCCTCTCGGCAGCAGACGATGCACAAGTAGCGGCTGGACCGCGTAAGCGCCACGTAGAACCGCGCCCGCCGACTACTGGGCGAGCCGAACCGCAGACCAGGGTCCAGCAGGTACACCGATGCAAAGTCCAACCCTTTCGCGGCATTCACCGTCGCGAGCGAAACCGATACGCCGTCTGGCGGCGCGGCGCGGTCCACGGAAATCACGGGCACGCCAGCGCGGTCGACCGCGGCGGACGCTTCGTCTCGCTGGCGGTTGCTACCCGTAAGCACTGCTATCTGGCCTGCAGGTCGGCCGTGCGCGATTTCCGCGTCAATCCATCCAACAACGGCCTCAAGGCCCTCGCGCTCCGTGGCGAACTTGGCCAGTCGCGGAAGCGGGCCCTCACGTTGGGACTCGGTCATTTCATCGATTTCACGCCGCGTCTCTTCTACTCCGGCGTAGAGAGAAGCTGCCAGAGCGTGAATCTGCCGAGTCGAGCGATATGGTCGGCGCAGGACGCGGGCCCGTCCGCCGCGAGGGCGAAATTCTCGCCGCGCCCAGAGGAATGTCCCCGGATAGAGTTCCTGGGCCGGATCCGCCAACACCAACAGTCGCCGCGGGTCGTCGGCTGCCAACGCCTTGGCCAGCCTCGCCATTGCTGGCGAGCAGTCCTGCCCCTCGTCCACGATCACGGCGCGGTAGCGCGGCGGATCGGCGTCGGCTGCCAGGCTGGCGCGCGCCCGTTCGATCAGGTCGTCCCACGTCCCCTTCGCATCGCTTCGCCCGCGGATGCGCTGGTGAAGCGCCCACATCGCCTGCCGCTGAGGACGTCGCAGCCGTGTCAGGCCTTGGCTCTCCGGCCGCGTGAGGCTCAGATACGGCTCGATTGAGTCGAACTGGTTGGGGCTGAGCACGTGCCTGATCTCATTCTCGAGGACATCGCGCGCGGACAGCCCCGCGAGCGCGTGTCGCTCCTCCTGCGACAGTTGGGGGACCTCCTGCGGAATCGCCGACCGCAGCCACGCACCATTGATGTCGACGGACGCCGCGACGGAAAAGCCGGGCTCCCGCTTCTGCAAGTACGCATCCGCCCAGCCGTGGACCGTGTTTACTTCAATCTCGCTCGCCATCTCCGGCGTGCCAAGCGCGTTGATGGCGCGGTGGACGGTGAGCATCAGTGCACGGTTGTAGCAGAGGTAAAGCACGCTCCCGCCTTCGAGGTCCGGCTGCGCAGCCAAGTGCAGCGCACGCCGGATCGCGATCGAGGACTTGCCTGTGCCCGCGCCGGCGGTGAGGAAGGACACTCCTTCGCTGTAGACATAGGCGCGCTGATCGTCATCGAGGGCCGCGAAGTACTCCTCGTAACTTGCTGCCTCCAGGTCGCCCAGCAGGTCGGGGTCGGGCACATGGATCTCCGCGCCAGGCTCAGTGCGCGGAACTGGCAGGGGCGTCCCTTCTAGGCGCAGCGGTGCCGCCGCTTTGGCGTACTCGGGTATACGTGCGCGGTTGCGCCGCTCCCAGTCATAGGCTGCGTCGTGGTAATTGACCCACAGAGCCACGATCCGAGCACCGTCCCGGGCGAAGATCAAACGGGGTGCTCCTTGGCCCTGGGCTACCCGTGCCGAGCGGGATTCCAGCGCGTCGCCGAGCGATCGCAGCACCTCGCTGTTCAGGCCCGCGCTGCGGTCGTCCTGGCAAAGCCGCTTGATCGTCCTGAACGCTAGCCGCTTCAGGCGGGAATCGCGCAGCTGCCTGATCGCCCGCTCAAAGCGTGGCCCGGCGAAAGGGAGATACACGAACGGGCGCCTGGATCCAACAGTTGCGTCCGTCATCGACCCATCCCGCCCGCTCTAGGCCGCGCGTTCGAGTACCGCCCGACGCGAAGTATAGGGAGGGCGACCCGTCTGTCCTCTATCGGTGCAAGCGCCCAAGTCGGCGCAGGCTGGGCCTCTGACACTCCGTCAGTCTGGGGCGTAGGATCACCGCGGACGGGGTGCAGTCAGGGAGCAACGCATGAGTGATCCGGTGAAGGTTGGATTTGTGGGGGCGGGGAACCTGGCCAGCATGGTGCATTACCCGTCGCTGGACGAGATCGAGGCAACAGACCTGCGGGCGATCTCGGAGTTGGACGAGGACCGCCTGACCGCAACCGCCGACCAGTACGACGTGCCCGGCCGCTACACCGACTACCGCCAGATGCTGGAGCGCGAGGACCTGGACGCCGTCTACGTGGTCATGCCGCCGCACCTGCTGCACGACATCGTGATTGACTGCCTGCAGGCCGGAAAGCACGTCTTCATCGAAAAGCCGCCCGGCGTCTCCACCTACGAGACCGAGGCCTTCGCCTGGTACGTCGAACAGCACGGCTGCCTGACCATGACCGGTTTCAACCGCCGCTTCATACCCCTGCTACGCCACTGCAAGTCGGTCGTGGAAGCCGCGGGACCCATCCACATGGCCGCCGCGCGCTTCCACAAGTTCGACACGTGGCCCGACCAGTACGGCTTCTACCGTGGCTCCGTCAGCCACCTCAACTCGGACATCGTCCACGCTATCGACGCGTTGCGTTTCCTGGCCGGCGGCGAGGTGGTGGAGGTGCACGCCCACACCCGTTCGCTGGGCCGTCCCTACATGAACGTGCACGCCGCGCTGATCGAGTTCTCCACCGGGTGCTCGGGCGTGCTGCTGGCCAGCCGCCGCGCCGGCGCCCGCCGCCACACCTTCGAAATCCACGGCGGCGACGTCTCCGCCTACTGGGAGGACGGCGTCGAGGGCATGATCTACCGCGACGACTCGACCACTCCCGAGGTTGTACGCGGGGCGGACCTGGTTGGCGATGTCCGGCACCGCGTCTCCGGCTTCCATGCGGAGAGCCTCCATTTCATGGAGTGCATCCAGGCCGGCACCCAACCCCTCACCAACTTCGCCGAAGCCGCCAAAACCATGCGCCTCGTCGACCAAATCGCGGCCGACGTGCGCTAGCTGGTGCGAAGCAGCCTGTAAGTCGGTACCGCGCGGTAGCCGATTGGCTCGCTGGATACGTTGATCAGCCGCCGGTCACGGGTCCCGTCAGCTTGTCGACAGCGATCAGGACGCCGGTGGCCACGCTCACTAGGAACAGCGTCCACATCATCAGGCGAATCTGGACCGTGCTGATTGCGGTCGTCAGTTGAAGCTCAAGGTCTTTCAAGTCGGCCTTGGTCGCGTAGTGCGTAAGGCTTCGATCCAACTCCTCACGCAACTCGGCGCGGGTCAGGGCTTCGGCGGTCGATTCGGCGGACATTCGGTTCCCCTGTCAGAACATCTGGGTTGAGGACCGCCCGCCTCAACTCAGGCCGGTACCAATTTGGGCGCGGGTCTTCCGCCCTGAAACCCGTTGAACTGTTCTATCAGCCCCACTCCGCGTCGTCAATCACGCGACGCACCGACGGCCGCCGCGGATGACAGGCTCCCCGGCCGGGTACACCGGAACGTGCGCCCGACCCCCTCAGGCCCGGCGTCCTAGCCGCTTTGCAGGTACTCCAGGGCCTTGACGTAGCTGCGGCGTTGGAGGAAGTGGCGGAGCTGGGCCGGGGTCTCCGGGCCCAGCGCCTGGGTCAGCCCGTCCACGCGGCGCAGCGCGGCCTGGAGTTCTGCCGGTAGGCCCGGCGGGGGGCCGATGGCCCGCAGCAGCGTCTCCAGCGCCTGCGTCAACTCGGCGCGGCTATCGCTCACTGGCCGTCAGCCCGCCAGCGTAGCCTCGACGGAGATGTCCACGTTGCCGCGGATGGCGTTGGAGATGGGGCAGCCGGCCTCGCCTTGCGCGGCCAGGTCCGCGAACCCCGCCTGGTCCAGTCCTGGGACCACGCCCTCCACGCTCAACGAGCTGCTGCCCACCTTGAATCCGCCGGCCGGCAGCGGCTCGAACGTGACCGACGCCGACACGCGCAACTCCTGCGGCGGGTGGCCCGCTTCGGCCAGCGTGTGCGAGAAGGCCATGGCGTAGCAGCTGGCGTGCGAGGCGGCCAGCAGTTCCTCCGGGCTGGTCTTTCCGCCCGGCCCCTCCGTGCGGGCGGGCCAACTCACGGCCTGCGCCGCAAGGGCGCCGCTTCCCACATCGAACGTCCCCGTTCCTTGAAGCAAGTCGCCTCGCCACACGACGTCGGCTCGTCGCACGATGTCCGCCATTGCGTTGCCTTCCCGTTCCATGACTGCGTTGATCCCACAGCGGATTGTTACCGTTTCCGGCCACGCGTACCAGCCGCGCCTCGCGCTGTGCGCCGCAGCGCGCGCGCCAATTCGCGCGCTACAGGTTTGGGCACCGTCAAGCTGCCGGCGGTTTGGATGCGGCGGGCTGGCTAGCTATATTGCCTGTCCCCGGTATGGGCTTTGCCAACGCCGTCCGCCAACTAAGAGAGCAGCGTCGTCTCACCAAGGCGGCGCTCGCTGCGCGTTGCGGGCTGGCACCCTCCTACCTCTCGCGGCTTGAGAGCGGCGACTACAAGAGTCCCACCGTCGCCACACTGGTAACTCTGGCCCAGGGCCTGGAGGTCGATCCGCGCGAACTCCTGGTGCTGGCGGGCTACGTGCCGGACGACATGGCCAGCACCCGCCGGCGCTTTGCCGAAGAGACCATCGCCAGCGTGGCGGAATCGGCCATCCGCTCCATCTCGCGCACGGTCAACTCCACGCTCAACCCCGATCAGGAGGACAGCGACGAGGAGCCCCTCAATGTGGATCGCGCGCTCCTTGCGGAGCGTCTGCGCACGAAGCGCCGTGAGTCCAGCCTCGCTACCCGGCAGGTCGCGCGGAAGGCTGGCGTGCGTGTCAGCCTGATCACCGACCTCGAAGCGGGCCGCGAACCGTCCGCCGCAATCGATCTCGCCCAGGTGCTCACCCGGGGCTATGCGTTCGCACCGGCGGAAGTGGACGACCTCCTGTTCGAGGTTGGCCTCAGCCAGTACCTTGCCGATGACATCGTGCTTTCGACTGAGTCGCGGCGCATGACCCTCGAATTCGCCCGGCTTGCCAGGATCCGCGACCGGCACAGCCGCCTTGGACCGGGCCTGATCGACTAACTGACCGGGCTCGCCATGGGCTGCGCGCCTGCCTGTGCGGCTTACTTCGATTCCCCGCGGTACTGAGCCGCTGGAACGACCCGTCGAAACGCTGCTGCCTACGGTGCGACGGCTATCGAACTCGAGTTGTTCGTTGGCAGTCCGCTGGATTCCTTGGTGAACGCCGTCCACCGCGTCCCGTCGAACCGGCCCACGCCACCTTCCGTTGCCGCCCAGACATGGCCCTGGCTGTCCTCGGCCAGGGCCAGCACGCTGTTGGAAGGCAGACCCGAGTTCGCTACGTTGGCTGTGAAGAATACGCCATTGTCATAGCGGCTCACGCCGCCCGCGGTTGCCACCCAGACCGTTCCGCTGCTCGCGACCAGGATGTCGCGTACCTCGTTGCTTCCAAGCCCCTGCGTGGTCGTGAAACTCTCCCAGGCGACCAGGTTGAGCGTCCGCGACACCCCGGCGTCGGCCGTGCCAAACCACAGGGCGCCGCCGGTATCGACCTCAACCGCGGTGAGATCGTTGCTCGCGATTTTCGAGTTGCCGGTGTTGTAGACGGCCCAGGTCTCGGCACCCTCGTCATAGAGAGCCGCACCGTTGGCCGTGGCGAACCACAGCCGACCTTGCGCTTCCGCGACCATGCGCAGGTCCCGCACATCGGAGCTTGGCAGGCTTGAATTGTCGGGGCGGTAGCGACCCCAATTCTGGCCGGTGAAGCGGCTGGCCCCTTGCTCGGGATGGGCCATCCAGAGGACGCTGGAGGACTGGCGCCCCGCCAACGATTGCACGTTGTCCGACCCGATCCCGTTGTTCGTGTTGGCCCGGCGGTATCCGGCACCCTCGCCATCCCGATTCAGGCGGAATAGTCCTACGTCCGTCCCCGCCCAAATCAGGCCGTCCTGATCCACGAGCACGGCCTGAACCCGGTTGGTACTCAGCACGGATCGGTCCACGTCGAGCTGACGCCAGTTGGCGCCGTCGTAGAGGACGACTCCGCCGTCCGTTGTGCCAATCACAATCAACTCGCCCGTCGCGCGGAGCGGATCGGGTGTGCTCGCCGGCGTCGGACTTGCGGTCGGGGCAGTGGTCGGCGAAGCGGCCGCCGTGGGCGTGGTGCTGGGCGCGGCGAATTCCACGATTTCCGGCGTGTAGACCTGTCCGGCCGTCACCGCCACCGCCGCATTGAAGGCGCTAAAGCTCTGCCACGCGTTATTCGGATACTTCTGGTCGCGCAGATCGTCTCCCAGCAGTCGAAGCTTGACCGGCTCGTGGGCATCCAGCGGGTGGTATTCCATGACCGCAGCCTGAAAGTACTGCCGAATGAACCCGGTGGTCGCGGCCGCGATGTGCACGGTTCCCGGCGCATTGGTATCGACCCGCGCCTCGGTCTTGGGGAAGCCAAACGCCTGCACGCCGCCGAACGCGTTGAAAAAGTCGAGGAAGCCGGTACGTACGCCTCCCACCGAGAAGTTGGAGACCTTGTGGTTCCATGGCCCGAGCTGTTCGCCGCTGTTGTGGTTGACCGTTCCGGGTTCCACGCCGAGATCCGGGCTGCCGCCGACCCCGCCGCCGAAGTAGTCCCAGGTGAGTCGCCGCTCGAGGACGTAGATCCCGCCCAGGTCGGCACGCCGGTGAAAGTCGATCACGCCGCGCTGGTAGTACTGGGTGAGGGTGCCGCTCTCCTCAATGTGGACTTCCGAGATCGGGAAGCCCCAGCGCTGAAGACCGCCAGCGCGGTCATAGAACTCCTTGAAATCGGCCGTCAGCGTCTCGCCGCCCACTGTCACGCTCAGCCGCGGAATGTTGTGCTGAAGCAACGCGTTCCCCGGTGCGCTGAGGAACGTGTTGTCGAGGACCGTGATCTGCCCGAAGCCTGACGTGACTTGGGCCGTAAGAGCCGCGGGGCCAAGCGCAAGGGCCATCAGCAGCGCGACGGCCGCTACTCCGAGCGTGACGCGTACGCGGGTCAGATGCGCGGCCCTTCCTTCGTGGCTACCGGCTCTTGCACCGCCGCCTCACTGCCCCTGCGGGTGTCAGCCCCGGCACCACCTCAATTGAGAGTGATTATATGTAAAGTTGAGCATTCCGCCACCCAATTCCTAGCCGCTCACCGCACCTACGATGATCACGACCAGCGTAAGGCCGACGCCCAGGGACGCGCTCAGGGCGAGGTCGCTACGCAGATGCGCTAAAGCCGGCAACGACGGCACACGGCGATTCGTAGCGGCAGCCGGGCCAGGAGCCTCCGTCGCGGTAGCGCGCTGAGGCGTGGCGGCGGCGGCTGGTGGCCGGCGCACGGTGCGTCGAATCGGCGCGCGGCGGCGCCGGCGGGTGGATCGGCGTCGGTTAGCCATGTATTTCTCTCCGCCGGTCGCCAGGCAGACCCGCAGCGTCCGGCGCTTCGCCACGGGGCTCGGCAGGTCTCGATGTCCCGCGTCGCCGTCGAATCTCCCAGCGCACAAGCAGTCCTCCCACGATGCCGGTTGCGAACCCGGCCAGGTGAGCTTGCCACGCAACGTCCGGGTCGAGCACCTGCGGCGCCTGGGCCAGTGCGCCGACGACCTGAACCGACAGCCAAATCGCGCCAGCCAGCAGCCCGGGCCAGCCGCCTACCGACACCACCCCGATCAATCCAGCCACGCCGGCGCTGGCGCCGATGGTGGGAACGATGGATCCACTGTTCATCAGCGCGTGGAACGCCCCACCGACCATCACGGCGGCTGTCCAAAGCACGGCGATCCTCCACGTGCCAATCGCCCGCTCAACCAGTGATCCCAGGGCCGCAATAAAGGCGAGGTTGATGGCCAGGTGGCCCGGGCTCCCGTGCAGAAACGACGAGGTCAGCAGCGTCAGCTCGTAGGGCGTTGGCGATCCGGGGATCGCGAATCGCTCGCCATCAAGCAGCACTGCCGGAATCAGCCCATACCGAAGTATCCACTCGTATCCAGCCGCGCCCTGCGCCGCCTGGATCAGGTAAACCGCGGCGTTCGCCAGCAGCAGCGCACCCGCCACGGGCGTGGGCGTCCATAGGCCGCGCCGCCACCGCTTCACGCGTCCCGCTCAGTCCGGGAGGAGCATGCTCAGGAGCACCTCCAGATCCTCTGAATCGCGATACTCAATCTGTATGCGCCCGCGCTTCCGTGTGCCGACAAAGCGGACGCGCGTGCCCAATCGCCATTGCAGCCGCTCGGCGACGTGCTCGAGTTCCACGTCCGGCACGCGCGCTGGGGAGTGACTGCGCCGCGCCGCCCGTTCGGCTTGCCGCAGGTTCAGGCGGCCGGTCAGCATCCGCAGAAAGATCCGCTGCCGCGTGACTGGGTCGGAAATGCCAACGAGCGTTCGGCCGTGGCTCTCCGATATGCGACCTTCGGCCAGGGCCTGCTGCATTTCGGCATCCAGCTTTCGAAGCCGCAGCGTATTCGCCACCTTCGAGCGGCTGATACCCACGGCTGCGGCCACTTGCGCCTGCGTCATCCCGAAGTCGTCCATTAGTGTTTGGTATGCACACGCCCGCTCCAGTGGCCCCAAGTCGGTGCGCTGCAGGTTCTCGACCAGCGCCAGCTCAACTCGTCGCTGGGCGTCCGCCGCGATGATAGTGACCGGAACCTCCCGTAAGTTCGCCCTTCGTGCCGCACGCCAGCGGCGTTCGCCGGCCACGAGAACAAACACGCCGGGACGATCAACCGACGGCGTCACCAGCAGCGGTTGAAGCACGCCGTATTTGCGGAGTGACTCGGCCAGACGAATCTCGTCTTCTGGGTCGAATCGCCGCCGCGGCTGCTCGGGATTCGGTTCGATGGAATCCAGAGGAAGGCTGCGCCGATCGCCGCGTACGTCTCCCAAACCATCGTCGGTGTGTGGGCTACGGGCCCTTCTCGAAAGCGCCACCAGCTATGTTCCAACTCGAGCTTGTATACCAACAGGTTTCATGTGCGAGCGAACCATGTCCAGCGTCTTTTTCGGTGTGCCGCTCGTATGTCGGCTTGCCGTGCCGACCGAAGCGCCTGCAATCGACCACAACACGTGCGGTGCATCAGTTGTGCGAAGGACCACTGCAAGATCAGAAGTAACCAGAATTAGCAGAAGTCCCAGCCGGACCGTGAGTAGTGGGGAAAGGAGTCCGGAGTGCGCGGTGATACAGCAGTCACCGGTGTCGTTCTTGGCCATGGCCGCCTGTGGACAGGCCAGGGGGAACGCTGCTAGGTATCAACGGACTGGGCACTTGCTGTAATCGGCCACGGCATTCGAGGACGTGTATCCACAGCAGCGGCCGCTTATCCACACAAATGGGCCAGTTATCCACAGGCCGGGTGGTGAGGTTACCCGGCGAGGTGGGCGCGAATCGCCTCCATGTCGGCCTTGAGCTGATCTTCCAGCTTCAGGCGGCGCTCGATCTTGTTGCAGCCGTGCAGAATCGTTGTGTGGTCACGGCCTCCGAGAACGCGGCCGATCTCGGGCAGGGTCTCGCGGCCATCGTTGCGCATCAGATACATGGCCACCTGGCGCGCGCCGGCGGTACGGGCGTCGCGCCGTTTTCCAAGAAAGTCGGCCTGTGGGATGTCGAAGTGACTTGCTGTGGCGTCCAGGATGGCGGTCGTGGACGGCGGGCGGTCGGCGGCGGCCCGCCCCAGCCCCGAGAGCGCCTGCTCGGCTGTCGAAGGCTGCAGGTCCAGCCCGTGCAGCTCGGCGTAGATCAGCGTGCGCGTCAGTGCGCCTTCGAGTTCGCGCACATTGCGGGTGATGCGGTCGGCCAGGAAGTCCACCACTTCCTCTGGAACAACGGTTCCGGCGGCGGCAGCCTGCTGGTGGAGAATCATGCGTCGCAGATCCAGGTCAGGTGCCTGAATGTCGGCCACGAGGCCCACTTCAAAGCGGCTGCGTAATCGAGCCTCCAGCCGCGCGATCTCGCGGGGCGGACGGTCGCTCGTGAGCACTATTTGCCCGCCCGCCTCATAGATGGCGTTGAACGTGTGAAACATCTCTTCCTGCGAGGCCTCGGTGCGGGAGAGGAACTCGACGTCGTCCACCATGAGCAGGTCCACGGTCCGGTAGCGCTCGCGAAAGCGCCGGCGACGGTCGCCGCGGCTCTCCGTGCGGATTGCGTGCAAGAGATCGTTGACGAAGGTCTCGCACGGCACATAGCGCATGCGCGTGTCGGGCCGGCGAGCAAGAACCGCGTGCCCGACGGCGTGCAGTAAGTGCGTCTTGCCCAGGCCAACCCCGCTGTAGAGAAAGAGCGGGTTGTAGACGTCGCCCGGCCGTTCGCTCACGCGCAGCGCCGCCGCGTGCGCCAGGCGATTCGACGAGCCAACCATGAATCGCTGAAAGGTGTAGCGAGCGTTGAGCCGCACGCCGGATGCGGTCGGCTCGTGGCGCTGCGGCGCTGGCGCCGGCGCCGGATCAGCCAGCCATGCGGGTGGACCGGCGGGGCCGTTGGGCTGCACAACAAATGTAACGTCTACGTCACCACCGTATGCTTTAGAAACCGCGCGAGCGACCAGGTCGCGATAGCGACGGGTAACGATCTCCTTGGCAAAAACGGTCGGAACCGCGACCACGATTTCGCGCCCCCCGGCGCGCACGAAGCGGGCATCCCGAAACCACGCTGCAAAGTCTGCTTTCGGAACCTCGACCTGCAGCGCGCCGAGGGCCGCCTCCCACGTGCGTCGGCTCAGCATCCCATCCCCGATAGCCGCACCGGGCCTTTGGTGCGGGATGAAGAGGCTAGCAGACCGTCGGAGCCACAGCTAAGCGCGCCAAACCTGTAAGTGTGCAAACAAACGGGAAGCTTGGAGTGATTCTAGTGACGCTATGGGCCATCCGACGATCCTAAGGCCGGTGGTGACGACACGACGGGTCGGACCTACTTCAAGTCGGGTGCGAGAGGCACGCTGCGCGGCCGTTACGCGCGACAAGCCAAACCAGCCGGACGTAATTTAAGTTAACCCATTCCGGCCTCGCAATCAGACCAGTCGGCGTGCGCGGTGTGGCGCCTAACCTGATAGGACGATACGACCGCCAATCTAGAGTTACCGAAGTAACAAACAGCGGAGGGCACACCTCCGACCGCAGGGCCAACTGGATCGTAGAATCGTACGCATGTGGGGGCTTCAGGCCGCAAAGACGCGAAAGGTCTGACACCGATGCGTTTCTTGTCCGCTGTCCTGACGGCCGTCGGTCTGGCGGTCGTGCTGATCGTGGTCGTAGCGGTTGGGGTGTTTGCCTACGACGAGGCCAGGCGCCGGCTCGTGGGCGATGAGTTCGCACCGCAGCCGCCGACCGAAGGGTCCGCCGACTAGCGGCTAGTGGGTCAACCATCCCAGCAGCTGGAGGCCAGCCACGCCGGCCCAGGCGAAGGCAACGTTCTTGATAACCAAACCCGGCCAGGACGCCAGGACGAAGCGTGGCAGTCCTATTCGGGTGGCGCCGGCGATCATGCCGGCCACGTCGAAGAAGGGATTCGGAATCGCGGCCATTACGAACAACGTCAGCACGCCGTACCGCCGCATCCAGCCGCTGAGACGGGCGTAGCCCTTCACGTGGCTGAGCGCGCCCTTGCCGGACCACCCGACGTAGTAGCCGCCAAGCTCGCCCACCATCTGGCCGGTGGCGCCAACCAGTCCCACGGCCCAGATGTTGTCCAGCGCCGCTGCGAACGCGCCGACGCTTACCGCGGCGGGCGCGGGCAGGATCAGGGTGGCCGCGCCCACGGCGGTCAGGAGAAAGACCGCCAGATAGCCGGCGCCTGCCAGCCGGTCCCGCAACACCTCGGAGTAGACGACCGCCAGAATCGCGATGGCAAAGACGCCCAGCAGGCCGACGGCCTGGGCCGCGAGCCGCCAACGCGAGCGGGACCGCGCCGGCGCGGTCTCTTGACTCGCGGCCATTACCTAGCCGCCCGGGCCTGAGTTCTCATCGTGGATGCGGCGACCTCACGGTCAGGCGGCGCGTAGCCTTGAACAGTCGAGAGTTGCAGGAGTGCGGACGCGGGGCTGCACGAACCTATGGTCAAGCGTAGTCGGCTGATCGCAAGACCGCGAAAGCGTAGCAACCGGCTCTGGCTGTGGCTGACCCTGGCCGCCGGCGCCCTGGCCGGGCTTGGCGTTGCGCTGGTCGGCTTCGTTGTGGCCACCGGCGCTGGAGTCGTCATCGCGCTCAATGTGGCCTCCACGTTCCTGACCGACCTGCCGCCGGTCGACCGCATCGCCACCGTCGGCGGCCAGCTCTTTCAGACCACCACCATTCACGATCGCCGGGGCCGGCCGCTTGGCGAGCTGCTGGGCGAGGGCCGCCGCCGCGTCGTTCCGCCGGAGGACATCCCCCAGGTAGTCAAGATCGCCGTGGTCGCCGCGGAAGACGCCACCTTCTACGACAACCCGGGCGTCGAGATTCGGGCCATCGCTCGCGCGCTCTGGAGCAATTGGCGCGGCGGCGAGGTCGTGTCGGGCGCCAGCACCATTACCCAGCAACTGGTCAAGAACGCGCTCCTCACGCCTGAGGAGACCTACGAGCGCAAGCTGCGCGAGGCCGTACTGGCCTGGCAGATCAGCCAGCGGTTTTCGAAGGACGAGATTCTCGGTCTCTACCTGAACCAGAATCACTACGGCGGCCTTACCTACGGCGTAGCCGCCGCGGCCGCGGCCTACTTCGACAAAGACCTGGCCGACCTGACGTTGGCCGAGGCCGCCATGCTCGTGGGCCTGCTGCCGGCTCCCTCGTTGCACAACCCGCACGTTGACCCGCAGGCAGCCCGTCGCGAGCAGTTGCGCGTGCTGGCCGCCATCGCGCGTCATGGCCTGGCGCCGGCGGGGGCGGTAGCGGCGGCCCGCGAGGAGGACGTACGCATTGCGCCGCCGCGCGAAACGTCATCGCCGGCGCCCCACTTCCTGGACTACGTGGTCCGCGACCTGCAGGAGCGCTACGGCCCCGAGATCAGCCGCCAGGGCTGGGAGGTCACCACGAGCCTTGACCTGGATCTTCAGGCCGCGGCCGAAGCCGCGGTCCGCGAACACGTCGCCACCCTGGCCGACCGCGACGTCACCAACGGAGCCCTGGTCGCCATTCGCCCGGCAACCGGAGAAATCCTGGCCATGGTCGGCAGCCTGGAATTCAACGACGAATCGATCGACGGTCAGGTCAATGTGACCACGTCGCTTCGACAGCCCGGGTCGGCGTTCAAGCTGTTCACGTACGCCAGCGCGCTGGAGCAGGGCTACAGCCCGGCCACCATGCTGTTGGACATTCCGACGACGGTGCCGATCGCCGGCCAGGAGCCGTACCGTCCCCGCAACTACGATCGCAAGTTCCGCGGTCCCGTGAGCCTGCGCACGGCCCTCGGCAGTTCCCTCAACATCCCGGCCGTGCGAACGCAGCTGTTTGCCGGCCTCGATGCCACGCTGGATGTCGCGGATCGGCTTGGCATCTCCTCCCTCACGGATCGCTCGCGCATCGGCCCGGCGCTTTCCCTGGGCTCCAACGAGGTGCGCCTGCTGGAGCTCACCGGCGCCTACGCCACGGTCGCGAATGGAGGGCGGCGCGTGTCGCCCGCGGCGGTGCTGTGCATCCGGGATTCGCGCGGCCTGATCGTGGAGCAACTCGGCGACGGCTGCTCGGTGTCGGCCGACAAATCGCCGCTCGCGCTGGGGCGGGTCCCGCTGACCGAGCGCGTGCTGGACTCTGAAATCGCCTACCTGATGACCTCCATCCTCGCCGACCGAGCCGCCCGCGAGACCGGATTCGGCCGGGTCCGCGAGCTGCTGGACCTGACCGACCGACCGGCGGCGGTCAAGACCGGTACCACCGAAAACACGCGCGACGCGCTGACCGTGGGCTTCACACCGCAGGTGGCGGCCGGCGTGTGGGTAGGGAACGCCGACGGCTCGCCCATGGCCGACGTGACGGGCGTGCGCGGTGCCGGGCCGATCTGGCAGCGCTTCATGGATCACGCGCATGCCGGCCTGGACATCGTTGAATGGCCGCGGCCACCCACCGTGATCGAGCTGGAAGTCGACGCGCTATCCGGACTCTTGCCGTCGCCATTCACGCCGGAAACCCGCCTGGAGGAATTCGCCCCCGGCACGGTGCCAACGCAGCGCGACGTCGTTCACCAGCCCTTCCGCATCCATGTCCCCACCGGCCTGCTGGCAACGCCGGACGCGCCGCCCGACGATGTGGAAGAACAGGTCTTTGTCGTCTTGCCGACCGAAGCGGAGGCCTGGCAGCGAGGCGTCGACGAGGACTCGCCGTTTCGGCTCCCGCCCGACGCCTTCGCGGGGGGACCCGTGTCGGCGGTGGCAACGGCCGCCGGCGTCGACGCACAGATCACGGCGCCGGCGGAGGGGCAGGCCGTCCGCACCATCATGGAGATCTTCGGCACGGCCGCGATCGGCGGATTCGTCGCATCCGAGTTGCACTACGGCGTTGGCCCGGCGCCCGGCGCCTGGACGCGGATTGGATCGCCGCTGGAGGCGCCCCGGGTCGAAGAACAGCTCGGCGCGATCGACACCATCCAACTGCCCGACGGTGTATACACGCTGCGACTGACGGTACGGGCGGCTGGCGGCGGCGCGGAGATCGCGCTCCGCCGATTCGTGGTGGACAACACACCGCCCGTGGTGGCCGTGGTCGGCCAGGGTCCCGGTGCCAGTGTGACCGCCGGGACCGTACCCCTGGGAGCCGAGGTGGAGGACGCCGGCGGCCTGGCCAGCGTGGAGTTCAAGGTCGACGGTGAGTCTGTGGGCACGGCCCGTTTCGCCCCCTACCAGGTGACCTGGATTTCCGAACCGGGCGAGCACGAGCTCGTTGCCATCGCCACCGACCGCGCGGGTAACACCACAACCTCTGAGCCCGTAACGTTTCGGGCTGGGTGAGGCGCGGCCCGGCCGCAAGAGGCGCGTGTACAATGCGGCTACGTTTTAGTCTGCAGCGCGCGTTCTTGGGCCCCAGGCGTATACGGGAGGCTCCGTGGCGCGCGACCGCCGGCAGTGGTTGATCTGGGGGCGCCAAAGCACCGGCGGCCTTGGAGATAGGGGGCTGCGGTGAGAAGCCTGCGACAGTATCGACTGTTCGTCACGCTTCTGGTACTGCCGGTACTGGCCATCGCCTTGATCGTGATTCTGGTGATGGCGCTGACCGGTGGTGACGACGCGGAACAGACGGCCGGCACGACGCCGACCACCACGGCCACCGCCGTGGCCGGAGGCTCGGCGCCAACCCCGACCATTCGTGGCGTGACGCCCATTACACCGCCGATCACCGTCGCACCCACCCAGCCGCCCGTTCCCGAACCAACGCCCACGCCGCCACCCCCGACCCCCACCCCACGGAGCCGCCGGTCCCCACGCCGACGCCGACCCCCGAGGGGCCGATCGAGTACGAGGTCCAGGAAGGCGACACGCTTTTCTCCATCGCCTCGGCCTACGGCGTGAGCGTGGACGATCTGGTCGACTTCAACGATCTCCCCGACGAGAACTTCATCTTCGTCGGGCAAGTGCTTGAGGTTCCCACGGACCCGGCCCAGGTCATCGAGCGCCGTGAGTCGCGGCCAGTCGCCACCACCGCCGTGGTGGTGCCCAGCGACGGGCTGAACGTGCGCGCGGCCCCGAGCACCGAGACCGGCACGGTCCAATACGTGGCGCCCGGCGGCACCGAACTGGCGCTGACCGGCGTCATCGAGGTCATTGACGGCATCGAATGGCGCGAGGTCGCGGACGGCAACTGGGTGCAGGCCCAGTACCTGGAGATCGGCGTGCGCGCCGCTCCCGCCCCGGCCCCCGCCCCAACGGCCGCGCCCCAGCCGACCGAGGCGGCGGCGCCCGCGCCCGCGGCCGCGCCCGCCCCCGCGGCCACACAACCGCCCGCCGGCGAAACCGTGCGCGCCACCGTGGTTCCGCAGGCCGGCCTGAATGTGCGCAACGCCGCCGACCCCAACGCCACCGTGACCTACGTCGCACCCGGCGCGTCGGAGCTTGAACTCACCGGCGAAACCCAGGTCGTCAACGGCGTCACTTGGTGGCAGCTCACCGACGGCAACTGGGTCCAGGGCCAGTTCCTGAAGTTCGGCTAGCCGGAAAGCGCTGATAACCAGGGGGCGCCCCGCCGGGGCGCCCCCTCGCTTTTGCTACGCGCTCAGGCGAGCGTCCGGCTGCCCGGCGCCAGCCAGCGGTCCATGAAGTCGAGTGAGGCCTCCGCGCGATACTCGTGCCCGCCGTCGAATTCGTCGCGTTCCAGCCGTTCCGGCACGCCCGCCGCCGCGTAAATCGCGGCCACACGCGCGTGCGCGTCGCGCGAGGCGGCGATCGGGAAGCCGCGGTCAACGCGACCGGCCTCGATCAGCAGCGGCCGCGGAGCGATCAGCCCGTGCAGATCCGGCACGTCGGCGTAGGCGTAGATTCCCGGCAGAAACTGCGAACCGCAGAAGTTCCCGGTATCCAGCGCGTAGGCCCGGAACGTCGTGAGGTAGCCGCTCACCACCGCCGCCCGGATTCGCGAGTCCAGCGCGCCCAGGTACATCGTGCGCGTGCCGCCAAACGACAGCCCGGCGCAGCCCAGCCGTTCGGAATCCACCTCCGGCAGCGCGGCCAGGATGTCCAGCCCGCGCCGGTCGTCCTGGATGTTCAGCGCCATCAGGTTGATGCCGAACAGCAAGGCGCGCATGAAGTTGATGTTGCAGCCGTCGCGCTGCCCGTAGCGGCGGAAATCCTCGGCGCGCTCGCCGAACCCGATGGCGTCGGGGGCCAGCACCACGTGGCCGCGCTCGGCATAGCGGCGGGCGAAGCTGCGGTAGATGTTGGGACCGTCGTCTCGAGCCACCAACTGATCTTTGCCGTCCCCGTGGCCGTGCAGCGCCAGGATTCCGGCCGCTGGCCGCTCGGCTGACGCCATGGAAGGAATCAGCAGCCAGGCCGGAACCCAGACGTCGGGAACGGTCTCGTACACCAGCTTGTGCTGGACGTAGACGCCGCAATCCGTGGACTCGAGGATTTCCGGCTCGGCCCCGGTTAGCGGGGGCAGGTCGCCCAGCAGCGCTTCCACCCGCTCGAGCAGCGCCGCCCGCCACGCGTCGAAGTCCATGCCCGAGTGAAATGCCAGCGAGGGCTCCCGCGCCTCGTCCAGCTCGTTGATAAACCGGTCGAAGTCGTACGCGGGCGGATCAGCGAAGGTCATGACGCCGGAATGCGCGCCCGCAGGTAGTCCAGCGCCGGCCCGGCCTGGGCCGCGAAGTCGGTGAACCGCTTGCCGTTGTCCTCCACGCTCATCCGCAGGTCATAGCCTGTGGCCAGTAGGGCGTCCAGAAAGGCGTCGAACCCGGGATCGGTCGGCTGCTCCGGCGCGCCGGGAATGGGAGGCACGGGCACGTGGATGTGACGCAGGCGCGGCGCGACTTCGGCCAGCGTTTCCAGCGGCTCGTCGTTGTGAAACACGTGGAACCAGTCGGCCAGCGTCCACACCCGCGGGTGTCCGCTCTGGCGGGCGGCCACGTAACCTTCGACGATGGTGTTGATGGTGTCGCAGACGTCCCGCCACAGCGGTTCGATCACCAGGTCCATGTCGTGATCCGCAGCGATGCCGCCGGCCAGCAGCAGAAAGTCCTGCAATTGCCCGGGCACCAGGTGATGGTCGAACCCCGGCGGCGTGGAGCGGGCCCCACCGCTCCCGAACACCACCAGCCGCGTTCCCAGGTCGCGCATGCGGCCCATGGCCGTGGTCACGTAGGCGCGCAGGCCCTCCAGGTCGCGGTCCGGCCCCACCACGGGGTGGTGCGGCGGGATGAATACGTTCAGGGCATCGGGCGGCAGGCCGGCGTCCTCGATCTGGCGCTTGATCGGGGCGTAGACGGTTTCGTCGTCGTCGGGCCGCAGGTCAACCACGCGCAGCTCGGCGTAGTCGTAGCCGGCCGCTCGCATGGCCGGCATGTTCTCGATAGGTCCGCAGCAGCCGAATCGCATAAGGCGCGTTTCCATCCTGGAGCCGGGCTGCCCGGCATGGTACGCGAGCGTCCGTCCAAACCCGGCGCGACCGCCACGTGACCTACGACGACCAAAGCGAACTGCTGGAGGTCTTTACACCCGAGGGACGGCCCACCGGCCGCTTGCTCCCGCGGCTGCGGATTCACCAGGAGGGTCACTGGCATCAGACCCGCACCGTCTGGGTGGTCCTGACCGGTGAGCCGGACGGCCCCGGCCTGCTGCTCCAGCAGCGCGGATTCACCAAGGACACCTGGGGCGGCCTGCTGGACGCCAGTAGCGCCGGCCACCTGGCGCCCGACGACCCCGACCCCTGGCGTGAACTCGAGGAGGAACTGGGCGTGCGGCCCGCCGCCGGACCGCTCATCCAGCTCGGCACCCGGCGCGTCGAAGGCCTGCATATCAAGGACGGGCTCGTTGACCGCGAGCTGCAAGACCTCTGGCTGTGGCTGGCCCCGCTGGCCCTGGAGGATCTGCGTCCGCAGGCTGGCGAGCTCGAGGCGCTGCTGAGCTTGGATCTGGGCGTCGTGGCCGACCTGGAGAACACCGAGTCGCGTACACCGGCGCGGCGGATGGACGCGGTAACGCGGGACATTGGATCGGCCGTTGTCATCTCGCCAGAGTTCACACCCGGCCTTGGCCCCTACGCGGCGCACCTGGCCGAACTGGCTCGCCATGCCCTCGTCGGCGAGCGCGATCTCCGCTACGACCCCAGGTACGACCTCCGCGCCGAAACCTGACGGGCCGGGCCGCTTTCCGCGACCCGGCCCGCTGGGGGAGGGAGGGGATGTGGATTGGCTAATTGATGGTGATGTCGCTCACACCGGCTTCGATCTTGATCGTGACCCGGTTGGCGGCGCTCTCGAAGTCCGGAGAGACGTAGCGGTCGCCCTGCTTCGGAAAGCGCGTCTCGTCGACATTAATGCTCGAGATTCCGCTCTCGACATCGATTCGCGCGGCGACGCCGGCCGGCACCGTGATGTCCAGGTCCGCTGCGCCGATGCTGAACTCAGCGGTCGTTCGTCCCGCGTTGGCCGGCAGCACCACGTCAATGTCCGCGGCGCCTCCGTCAACGGTCAGGCTCTGCACATTCAACTCCCGCAGGTCCAGATCGAGGTCCGATGCTCCAGTCTCTACACGAATATCGGTTGGAATGCCCTCGGCGTGACGCAGCACCCACCGTCCTTCCGAAGAACCTGAGCGGCGCGGCGGAAAGTCGAAGTTCCAATCGGTGTTGAGCCGCACGTCCACCGTCCGTCGGCCATCCGACGTCCTGACGCTTACGCGCCGGTCCGTCATCTCGGCAACGGAGCCCTGGGATCCGCCGGACAACAGCAGGCCCGCCGGAGCGCCGCCCGTCAGCGCAAGTTCGCCGGCCGCCACGGTCAGGTTCAGGCGCGCCGACTGTGCACCATCGCTCGTGACCGAAATCGACTCGTTGCTTTCGATGATCGTGAGGATTGGCGACGACGGGTTGGCTGCCGCCAATACCCAGGCCGCGACCAGGGAGCCGGTCACGACCGCCAGCGCCGCCACCGAGCCGAGCCAGGCGCGCTGCCGCGACAGCACCAGGTTCACGCCCACGGCCACCAGCAACAGCGGCCACAGCGTCCAGAACTCGCCCCAGTAGCCGTCGGGTAGCACGTTGAAGTTCCAGAGCAATCCGAAGACGCCCAGCAGAATCAGGACGCCGGCGAAGCCGAAGCCGGACTGCCTGGCCAGGGTTCTCGAGTCGTTCATGAGGACCTCCTGGCGTCGGCGAAGAAGCTGACGATCATCACCAGGCCGATCCCGATCAGGATCACGGGCCACAGGTCCCCAAACTCGACCCAGCCGAGCTCGTCCGCAAGAAATACCGAACCAAGCAGAACGAGAGCCGTGCCGCCCACCAGCGCACCGTCCCCGCGTCGCCGTCGCCGACGCTTGCGAACCGGCGCCGAGCCGTCGGGCGTGTCGTTTCGAGCCATCACGACCCCCTAACGCATCCGGCCGAGGATCAGCGCGCCGCCGATCCCGATCAGAATGAGCGGCCAGAACTGCCAGAAGCTGAACAGGCTGAACTGGTCCACCAGGGCCAGCGCGCCGATCACGATCAGGATGGACCCGATCACGAACGCGCCCTGGCCGCGCCGTCGCGCCGCGGCCCGGCGGTGCCGGGAACGGCGGCGCGACCGGCGACGCTCGCGCCGAGCCTCGCGCCTTCGCTCGCGCGGAGCTTGGGCTAACGGGGCGCTTGCGGCGGCCGAAGTCGAAGCGGCCGCGGCCGTTGCCGCGCTGCCCTCGGCCTTGGGCTCGGCCTCATCGTCGGCCGCTTCTTCGCCCTGATCGTCGGAGGACTTCTCGGCGTCCGGCTCGTCGTCGGCAGACTCGGCCTCGTCCTCCTCGTCCAGCTCTTCGTCCTCTTCGTCCTCGTACTCGTCTTCGTCGTCCGGCGGCGACGGCATGATGATCGCCATCACGAAGTAGGCGACCAGCAGCAGACCGCCCGTAAATACGGCGCCCAGCACCCAGAGCAGCCGGATGATGACCGGGTCGAGGTCGAAGTACTCCGCCATCCCGCCGGCCACGCCCGTGAGCATTCGGTCCGAGTGGCTGCGGGTCAGCCGGTTGTCCATGAAGGGCCTTTCCGCGGTTGTGTGTGTCGTGCATGGTCACGGTAAGCCGTGCGCGGCGCCCCGCCATCGCCCCAAGGCCGTAATTTTCGGCGCGGCGAATCGGCCAAAAGGACTAGGCCCGCCCTGGCCGGGCGGGCGGTCGGAACTAGCGGACGGTGATATCGACCGCGCCCGCGCCGATGGTGATCATTACCCGGTTGGCGGCATTCTCGAACTCGGGGGAGGCATAGCGGCCGTCGCCCTGGGCCGGGAAACGCGCCGTATCGATGTCGACGCTCGACACGCCGCCCTCCAACTCGATCCGGGCTGCTACGCCCGTCGGAATCTGAAGATCCAGGCTGCCTGCGCCCATCCTGAAGCTGGCGTCCGTGCGCCCCGCGCTGGCGGGCAGCGCCACCGCGATGTCCGTCGCGCCCGCCTCGACATTCAGGCTCTGTACGGTCAACCCGTGCAGGTCGAGGTCCAGCGTCGTCGCGCCGCCGTACACGCCGAGGTCCGTCGGCACGCCGCTGGCGTGTTGCAGCTTCCATCGTCCGTTTGAGATGGGCCGCTCTGGTGGGAAAGCAACCTCCCAGGAACCCTGGAGATTGACCTCCAGCGTCTGTCGGGTGCCCGCCGTACCCACCCGCACCGAATACTGCGCTGCCGGGAAGGCCATCCCTTCGAATCCGCCCACCAGCAACTGCCCCGACGGTGCTCCGCCGCTCAGCGCGAGCACGCCGCTCGAGACGGTCAGATTCACCTGCGCCGTCTGTACGCCGCCCAGCGGCAACGAGATGGACTCAGGGTTCACCGGCAGAATCGGCGTCCGATCGTCGCTGTCCGCCGCCCACCAGGCGCCCAGCAAGGCGCCCGCCAAAACGGCCAGGGCAGCCAGTGAACCCGCCCATGGGTGAACGCGCGACAGCAGCAGGCCGGCGGCCACAGCGGCCAGCCAGAACGGCCACAGAAGGAAGAACTCTCCCCAGAAGCCATCGGGCAGGATCTTGAAGTTCCATAGCAGCACGAAGGCCCCAACGAGAAGCAAACTGCCGGGCATTCCGAAGCCCCGCCGTTGGACCTGCTCCTTCATCGCCGCCCCCGATGCTTCCGGTCGCGCTGACTGCCAGCGCGACACTCGACCCGGCCTGACTCATGGGCCCGAGGTCGATCACCTTAGCCGGTGGCGATGGTCCACCGGCGCCAAAGCGCCTGTCAGGATAGAGGCCGAGCCGCTCGCCGGCGCGCCATCCCCGCGCCGCCGTTAGCATGCGGACCGTGCGGCTGCGAGTCAGCCGCGGATCGCTGACAGGATCTCCCGCCGGCCGTGAATCAAGTGCAAGCCTGCGGCAAACCGTGAACCGGAAGCCGCCAGCGCCCCGCGGCCGAAGACGGCCGACCTCCGAATCAGGCGCGAGGGCTGAACCCACAGGCCAATCCCCGCCCCGCCCCGCCACGGTGCGCCTCCACGTCTTCCTGGCCCGCGCTGGCGCCGGCTCGCGTAGGGCAATGGAAGCGGCCATCCTCGCCGGCCGCGTAGAAGTCGACGGCGCGGTCGTGCAAACGCTCGGCGCGCGGATCGACCCGTCGCACGCTGACGTGCGCCTGGACGGTCAGCCGATCAGCACGTTGCCCGGCTGCCGCCTGGTCGTGGCCGTCCACAAACCGCCCGGGGTCATCACCACCGCGCGCGATCCCGAGGGCCGCCCCACCGTCCTGGACCTGCTGCCGCCGGACCTGCGCGAGGTACGCCTCTATCCCGTAGGACGCCTCGACGCGCCCTCCGAAGGGCTGGTGCTGCTAACCAATGACGGTGAACTGGCCGAGCGCCTGATGCACCCGCGCTACGGACACGAGCGCGAGTATTCGGCGGAGGTGCGCGGCAACCCGCCGCGCGACTTGGCCAGGCGCTTCGCCGATGGCATATCGATCGGTGACCCGCGTCCGGCCCGCGCGGAAGTGCGCAACCTGCGCCAGCACCGCGGCGGCGCCACGCTGCGCCTGGTCCTGCGCGAAGGCCGCTACCGCCAGATCCGACGCATGCTCACCGCCGTTGGGGTCAAGGTCGTGACTCTTCGCCGGTTGCGCATTGCCACCGTCCGCCTGGGCGCGCTGGCGCCCGGCGCGGTCCGCTTGCTCACCGCGGAACAGTGCGCCGAGCTGCAAGCCGCAGTCGCTAGTCCCCCGTCAGCCTCCGCCGCTGGTCAGGCGTAAGCGACCAGCCCACCGCGCCCACGGCCTCGTCCACCCGGTCCACCCGGTCCGTCTTGGGAATCGCCATCACGCCGGGCCGATCGATCACCCAGTTCAGCAACACCTGCGCCGGTGTCTTACCCACTTCGGCCGCTACCTCGTCCAGCCGCTCCAGGGCTGGGTCGCCGAACTGCCCCTTCACCAACGGGCTGAAGCCAATCACCGTGATCCCGTGTTCCTGGCAGTAGGGCAGCACCGCGTCCTCGATCTGGCGGGCGGCCACGCTGTAGCGCACCTGGTTGGCCACCAGCGGAACGTCGCCCAGCGCGTCCTGCGACTCCTTCATGTCGTCGACCGAGTAGTTGCTCACACCCACAAACCGCACGCGGCCATCGCTCACGAGCTGCCGCATGGCCCGCATCGTCTCCGGGATCGGAATGTCGGGATTCGGGTGATGGACCTGGTACAGGTCGATCCGGTCCGTCGCCAGCCGCTCCAGGCTGGCATCGGCGTGGGACAGCAAGTCGTCATAGGCCAGGTTCGCCGGCGAGACCTTGGTGGCGATGAAGTACTCGTCGCGCAATTCGCCGATGTCCCGCGCCACCTGGGCCTCGGAGCCGTAAGCCTCGGCGGTGTCCACAAACGCGGCACCCAGCTCGTGTGCCCGCCGCAGCACGCCCGCGCCTCCCCGGTACTGCCAGGCGCCAAAACCGATCTTGGGGATCTGGGTCGTCGTTCGTCCGAGTGGCAGGTATTCCATGGCGCGCTCGCGTGCGGGCTGTCCCTTAGGACTATGGCGGCGACCGCCAGCGCTGTCGAGTGCTTGACGGACCTGTGGGAGACTGCCCGCCCACGCCTCCCGCTGGACTGCCCATGCCGCCGCGCGCGCCGATTGGCGGCGTACCCCTGTTCGACTCGGCCGAAGGCTTCACGCTCCTGAGCCCGGAGGTCGACGCTCCTGGCTATTGGGTCGGCGCGCCCGCCCTCTGGTTGGACGAGGACGCGCTGTACCTGAGCGTCCGCTGGCGGCGGCCGTTGGACCAGGGGCGCGGCTGGAAGTCCGAGATCTTCCGGCTACGCGACATCGCTACGCTGGAGCCCGTCTGGGCCTGCACCGCCGACCAGTTCGACACGGAGTCCCTCGAACGCTCGGCCCTTGTCCGCATCCCCGGCGGCGCCTGGCGCTACTACGTCAGCTATCTCGACCCGGCCGACCGCCGCTGGCGCATCGACCTGCTCGAAGCCGACGAGCTCACCGCCCTTGACCCCGCTCAACGCATCCCGGTGCTGGACGCCGCCAACACCTTTTCCGAAGGCGTCAAGGATCCCGTGGTGCTCCTGCTGGACGGCCTGTTCTACCTGTTCGCCGGCTACGGCCCGCGCGACCGGGTGGCTGACGGCGCAACTCGCGAACAGTTGCACGGCACCGGCAACGTCTTCACCACCGGGCTGGTGGAACACCCCACCGGCCTCTGGGTCTCGGCCGACGGCCGCCGCTTCGGATTCGAGCGCGACGTTGTAACCCCCGGCAAGGGCTGGGACGCTAACGTCACCCGCGTCAGCACCGTCATGCCCACCGATGCCGGCTTCCTCATCTACTACGACGGCCGCACGACCGAAGGCGACGTGTACGAGGACCGCACCGGCATGGTCTTCTCGCAGGACCTCAGCACTACCGTGCGGCACTCCCCCGACACCCCGCTGCTGCAAGGGCACACCGGAACCCGCTGCCTGCGTTATATGGACTACGCCGTGCTGGGGGACTCCCTCTTCTACGTCTACGAGACCTCCACCGCCAGCGGCGCCCACGAGCTGCGAGCCAGCCGGGCCCGGCTCCAATAGACGACTTCGAGAGATCCCGGCCGGGCAACGGATCGCGCTGGCCCACGTAAACTAGCCGCGCTTTGTGCCGGCCGCGGACGGCGTCCCGGCCCTCACGAATAGCTAAAAAAGTCGTGCTGCAGGTGAATCGGACCGGGCGGGCCTGATGGACATCGGCCAAATCGTCCAGGACATCGTCAAGGACCCGGCCGCGCTCGGCCAGATCATCCTCTTCGACCTCATCCTCAGCGGCGACAACGCCGTGGTCATCGGGGTCGTCGCCAGCCGTTTGCAAGGGCGCCAGCGGCGCTGGGCCATCATCATCGGGGCCGGCGGCGCTGTCGTACTGCGCATCGCGCTGGCCTCCATCGCCACCCTGCTCCTGCAGGCGCCGGCCATTTCCATGATCGGTGGCCTGGCCCTGTTCTGGGTCGCCTGGCGCTTGCTCAAGCCTGAGGGTGACGAAGAGCACGACGCCGCGACATCGTTCCCGGAGGCCATCCGCCTGATCATCCTGGCCGACGTGGTCATGAGCCTCGACAACGTCCTCACCGTCGCCGGCACCGCCCACGGCAACATTCCGCTGCTGGTCTTCGGCCTCGCGCTCTCGATCCCGCTGCTGTTCGTGGGCGCCGGCCTGATCGCCCTGGCCACGGACAAGGCGCCGATCATCATCTACATCGGCAGCGCGTTGATCTTCCGCATCGCCGTGGTGCTGATCGTGGACGACAAGCTGGTGCACGACTTCCTGACGCCCAGCCTCTGGTTCGAGCACGTAATCCCGTGGCTGGTGGCGTTCGGCGGTCCCGCCCTCTACGTCGCGCTGGCCAAGCGGCGCGGCCGTGCCATCGTCCCGTTCTGGACCAACCCGTTCGCTAAAGGGACTTGACGACTCGGGCAGAGACGCCGGCGCCTAGGGCCGGTCCGAACCGCCGTCGTCGGATGAGGGAACCCGATACTCGGGCCCTGCTTCGGCTGCGGGCTGCTGCGCACCTGAAGCGATAGCGGCCTCGGGCGTCCCCGCCAGCGAGCCGCGGGTGAGCAGCAGGACGTCCAGCCGCGCGTTGATTGCGTTGGAGTCGGCGTGCTGGCGGTCGCTCAAGCGCTCGATACTGGCGCTGGTATCGGCCCGCACGGCGCCGACTTCACGGTGGAACTCGTCACGCACCGCCGCGATGTCGCCCTTCAGCTCGTCTCGCATCGCGCGCATTTCCGCGCGCAGGCTGACTTCCAGGAGTTCGAGGCGCCGGTTAGTGTCGCTCCAGAGTTTCAGTACGAACCCCAGCAGAACTACCCCGGTTCCGAGGGTTGTTCCGATGATGGTCCACGTTTCAGCGCTCAGGGCGTGACGCTCCGGCTACGGAATGGGGCTAATGCCAACGTAGCACGCACTGGCGCCTACAGCGGCGCCCTAACTGCGAGCGTCCTAACGTCAGCCGCCGAACGTGCGACGATGACGCGCCAACCGCACACCCGAGGCCTCCATGTACAAGCTCCTGCACACCCGCATCCGCGTCAGCGACCTGGAACAGTCGATCCGCTTCTACGAGGACAACCTCGGCTTCAAGGTCTTCAGCCGCTCCGAGCGCTCCCCCCACGGCAACCAGATCGTCCACCTAGAGTTGCCGGGCAACGTCCACACTATCGAGCTCACCTACTCGGCGGACTACGACCTCAACGTCCCCGAGGACTTGATGCACTTCGCCATCGGCGTGCCCGACCTGATCGCCTTCTGCGACGAGCTGGAAGGCAAGGGCCTGGAAATCTGGCCGGACCACTGGCGCGAGTCTTTCCCCACCGGCCTCAAAATGGCCTTCGTCGACGACCCCGACGGCTACGAAATCGAGCTACTGGAGCGCTAGGACTTCAGGCAGGCCGCCGGTCGCCTTCTTCCGGTGGCACGCCGGCGCGAACTACGCGAAGACGTCGAACCCTTCGGCCTGAAAGTCCGCGTCGTAGGCCAGGGCGGCGGTGGACTGGTATTTCCGCATCACCACGAAGCTCATGCAGTCCACCAGGCTCAGTCCTCGCCGGTTGTGCTGTTCGAACAGGGCCACAGCTTCGGAATGGTCGTCCGGCGTGACCCAGTGAACCGTGAAGTTCTGCGCATCGGACAGAAACGCTCGGGCGCTGGGCATGCCCAGCCGCCGCTGTAGAAGCGCGACGGTCTCGACCAGCACGTAGTTGTGCGTCAGCAACGGCTGGCCGCTGGCCACCAAGCGCTGCATGGCACGTACGGCGCGGTTGTGGTGCAGGTCGTTTACGTCGGCCAGCGCCAGCGCGGCCGACGTGTCAAAGAAGATCAGCTGCCGAAGTCCTCGGCCAGCGCGTCGTCATGACGCTCCGACAGCGGCTGCGGACCGCCCGGCTGCGACCGGCCTGAGCCGATGAAGGAAAAGCTCTCCAGCGAGTCCGGCCGCTTGGTGGGCGTGACCACGTATTGCGCCACCGCCTCGCGCACGACCGCCGCCATGGACTTTCCCTCCGCAAAGGCGCGCTGCTTGGTCAGTTCGTACAGCGGCTCGTCCAGTTGAATCTGCGTGCGCCGCATGCCCTCGGCTCCGTACGCTGAATCATGTAAGCATGACACCATGACGTCATGCCGTCAAGGCGCGCTGCACAATTGGGCCGTCGGTGACCGCTCAGCCCCCCGGGATGTAGAGACTCCGATCCGCCACCGGCACCTCCACCCGCGCCCCGCCGGCAAGGTGCGAGTGAGCGACGGCGAATTGCACTTCCACCGACTGCATGGTCACGTCGATATTGCCGCGGGTCGGCTCGCCGGTTTCCAGCGAGTTGATCAGGTCGCGGATGGTGTTGACGGTCGGCGTCTCGCCCTGCGCGTAGAGCTTGCGCGTGGTCACGTCGTCGGGGTTGGAACCGGTGCTGTGGCGGAGTTCGAACATCAGGCCGTTATCCAGCGAGTAGGCCGTGCCTTCGCTGCCCAGCACGTGCACGTCCAGGAATCCGCGGTGCGGGATGAAGTAGCCCACGGCCCCATTGGCGTAGCCGACCTGGAAGTGACCCACGTACGGGTCCGCGACCTCCCAGCCCGGTGAGGGCAGGTAGCGGTGGTTCTCCGCGTCGTATTCCGGGTGCGCGCGCCGCGGCTCCGGGTCGAACGGGTCCCCCGCCTCGATCAGGCGGCCGCTCACCCACTGCGGCTGCGGGTCGCCCAGCAGCATCGAGACCAGGTCCAGCGTGTGCGGGTGGTGCTTGATCAGGTCGGTGTAGGTGAGCATCAACACGGCCTCGGGTTCGCCGATCTCGCCGGCGGCGATAGCCTCCGCCAGCAACCGGAAGCCCACGGTGTGGCGGCGCATGGCGCCCCAGTTGAACGCCACGCCGTTGCGCGTCATGGCATCCCGGATCCGGTCCGCCTCGGCCAGCGAGGCGCACAGCCCCTTCTCGCTGTAGATGGCCCGCACGCCGTGCTCGGCGCAATAGATCAGCGGCTCGGCCCGCGCGAACGAGGGCGTGGTCACGCTGACGATATCGGGCTGTTCCTTGTCGATCATCTCCCGGTAGTCGAGATAGGTGTTGGTGACTCCGAACCGCTCGCTGAAGCGCTGCAGCCGCTCCGCCCCGCGGTTGGCCACCGCCACCACCTCGGTTTCCTCGATGTACTCGTAGGCCGAGAAATGGCCGTACGGGAGGTTCGGGTCCCCCAGCGGAATCTCGTCCTCGATCAACCCGCCCATGCGGCCCGTCCCAATAATCGCGACCCGGTACCTGCCTGCCATCAACCCACCTCCCTGCCCACCGCCGCGCCATGCTCACCCAGCCATCCCGTGGCGGCAACCTGCCCGGCCACGGCCCATTCGGCACAATCGCGGCGACATCGACGCCGTGGACGCAAATTCATGACCAAATCGACCATCCTTCGCCAGCGGCTGGCCGGCGACGAGATCATCGTGCTGCCGGGCGCCTACGACGCCCTGTCCGCGAAGCTGATCGAGCAGGCCGGCTTCACGCAGTTCTTCACCACCGGCTTCGGCCTGGCCGCCAGCACCCTGGGCGAGCCGGACATCGGCCTGCTGACGCAGACCGAGACGCTGGATCGCGCCCGCCGCATCGCCCACACCGTGGACATCCCGCTGGTGGCCGACATGGACACCGGCTACGGCAACCCCATCAACGTCATCCGCACCGTGCGCGAGTGTGTCCAGGCCGGCATCGCCGGGATCATCCTGGAGGACCAGGAGTGGCCCAAGCGCTGCGGCCACCTGGAAGGCAAGCGCGTGGTGCCCCTCGAGGACCATGTGCAGAAGCTGCGCGCGGCCGTCCACGCCCGCGGCGACGACGACCTGGTCATCATCGCCCGCACCGACGCCCGCGCCGTCAACGGGCTGGACGACGCCATCGCGCGCAGCCACGCCAACGTGGAAGCCGGCGCCGACGTGGTCTTCATCGAAGCCCCGCGCTCCCTAGACGAGCTTCGCGCTGTCCGCGCGGCCTTCGACCCCGCGATACCCCTCTTCGCCAACATGATCGAAGACGGCGTCACCCCCTTCCTCTCGGCCTCCGAGCTCCAGGATCTGGGCTACATGATGGTGGTCTACCCGCTTTCTGGTCTGTTCGCGGCCACGGTCGCCCTGCAACGCACGTACGCGGCCCTCGTAGCCGACGGCACCACCGCCGCGGCCGGTCCAATGGCGGGACTTGAGGAGTTCAAGGACATCATCGGCGTGCCCGCCTACGGCGAGCTCGAGCGCGAATTCGTCAGTGCGGACTAGGACGCGGCGAACGTCTACAGTCAGCTAATCGGTTCGACATCTCACGAATCGGCGGCGCGGGCCGGACTAGCGTTGATGGAGAAGAAGGTGCCGGTTGGCAGCGCTTCGCCTCCGGATGGCGACGCCCGACCGACGTGCGCACCGAATACCGGGTCGCCAGGCTTCGCTTCGTCGGCCTGCTTGGGCGGCCCGGCCAGCAGCACCTCCGGCTGGGGCGGAACAGAAGGGATTGCTGTGACAGCTCTTGGTACGGCACTAACGCGGGCGGCCATCGTCGGCGTGCTGGCACTGGTCGCCATCGTGGGCCTGGCGTGCGGCGAGCCGGATTCCGCTCCGGCCGTTACCCCCACGACCGTCGCTGAAACTGCGAGCGCGCCGCCGCCCGCACCCGCGCCGGACGCGCCAACGCCCACCGCGGAACCCACCCCGCCTCCGACCCCCACGCCAGAGCCCACGCCCACCGCGACGCCGGCCAGTACGCCGACCCCAACCGCCACACCAAAGCCAGAGCCCACGCCCACCCCCACGCCAACGCCGCAGCCCGCTCCAGCCACAGCCGGAGTCGACTGGCAGCCCTGCGAGTCCAGCCGCGCCTTCGAGTGCGCCTTCCTGGAAGTCCCGGCGGACTACCGCGACACGGACGCCGGCAGCCTGAGCATCGCGCTCAACGTGCATCGGGCCAGGCTTCCCGACGAACGGGTCGGCTACCTGCTCGTCAACCCCGGCGGACCCGGTGGCAGCGGGTTGGAACTGGTCGAATCCATCAGGTCCGGCTTCTCGGCGTTCGCACCCGAACTCGTCGAACGCTTCGACATCGTGGGCTTCGACCCCCGCGGCGTTAAGGCGTCCGAGCCCAAGTTCGAGTGCGGCGAGCCGGGCGAACAGCTTGATCTGCGTCTCTCCATCGACCGGCCGGTCGACGCGCCCGACGAGATTGCCGCCGGCGAAGCCGCCGCCAGGCTTTGCATCGAATCCATGGGTCCCGTCGGCGGCCTGCTACACACCGCCTACGTCGCCAGGGACATGGACGAGATTCGCAAGGCCCTCGGCGTCGAGCAGGTCACCTACCTGGGCTTCTCCTATGGCTCCGCGGTGGGCGTCTGGTACGCCACACTCTTCCCCGACTCCGTACGCGCCATGGTCATCGACGCGGCGGACAACCCGGTGGATGCGGCCGCCAACCAGGCCGAACGCGTGGCCGACGCCCTTGAGGAAACCGCGCCTATCGCCATTCTTCTCAAGCGGGCACTGACCGCCTGCGACAATCCCGAGTGCCCGATCTACAACGACGGCGACCCGCTCGGCTACTTCCGGCAGGCCGCCGAGAAGCTGCACTTGGTCAATGAAGCGGCCAGCAACCATCCCGATGCGGCCGCCTATGGGGTCATTACGCCTCTGTACGCCGAGTTCCTCTGGCCCGTCCTCTGGGAGGCCCTGTACCGGCTCAATGAGCACGACGATCCGTCGATTCTGCTCGAGGTCGCCGAATTCCAGTGGGAGGACGCCGGCCCCCGCGTGGCGCGAATGCCGGAGCACGTCAACTGCCTGGACGACTGGGTGCTGAATCCCGAGCAGGACCGTGAAACTCGGCTGGCCGACGGGGAGGTCTATCAGGCCGCCCAGGACGAGGAGTTTCCCCTGCTGGCGCTGCTGGGCCCCCCGCTGTTCTCCGCCTGCGCGTTTTATGACCAGTTTGCGCCCGAGCCTCTCGAGGGGCGGCTGGACGGCGGCAGCGTGCCTATCCTGGTTATCGGCAATCACGGCGACCCATTCACCCCGTTTATTGAGTCGGAGGAACTGATGACTGAGCAGCTCACGAACGGGTACCTGGTGGAGGTTGACCACGCCACCCACGGCGTCTATCCCGGCAACTCCTGCGTCAACGAGCACGTGCATCGGGTGCTGATCGACGGCGCGTACCCGGACGAACGGCGAGTCGTCTGCGAACGCGAGGAAATACTGCTCCCGTTCTAGCCTCCGACCCGGCTGGCCAGCGGCGTCAGGGCATCAAGCTCTCTGGCAGGCCGCGATGAAGTCCTGCGAGTCGGCCGTGAAGCACCAGCGTTCCAGGTCGTGCAGCACCGCGGTGGTGACCTGCAGGCTGTCGTAGGTCTCGCGCGTCTCGATCCCGCTGGTGCAGTCCCGCAGCAGGATCGGCGCGTAGCCCCGGTTGCGCATGGCGTGAATCCCGTAGTCGCGGAAGCGTACGCAGATGTTGGTGGCGAACCCCACGTAGACCAGGTGCACCAGCCGCAGGTCGCGCAGCACGCGCTGCAATTGCTCTCCGGTGGCGATCACAATGTCGTCATCCTGAGGCGCGACCGCCTGGTGAATGGTGCGGAACCGGTGCCAGCGCTCCGGCGGCTTGCCGGCGCTGTCCGGCGGCAGTTCGCCCGGCGCGCGCTGTAGCGACTCGTACGGTCCCGACACTGCGCGATAGGCCGCCGGCGGCCAGCCATCAGCGGGCTCCGGCGTGGGGTGCAACTCCTCGACCCCCGCCCAGCGGGACCACTTCGGATACCTGGCCGCAATCGGCGGTGACGGTGCGTAGATCGGGGTGACCCCGGCCGCCCGCGCCGCATCCAGCGCCGGCCGGATACGCTGCACCGTGATATCGCTGGTGCGCGCACGATGGGACGCGATCGGATGCTCGCCCCAGGTATCCACCAGCACCAGGGCCGTCTCCGCCGGATCCAGCTCGGCCCGCAGTTCCGTCGGCACGATGTTGGCCTCCACGTTGTCGTCGGGGCCGGTGCTGTGCATCGCCTGATAGCGCAGCGTCAGTTGCATGGGGTCAGTCCTCGGACGCGATCAGGGCGAGCATACGCCCGTGGCTGCGTTCGCTTTTTGTTTGGTATTCTTGTTCCCCCTTCGAACCTATCCGATTGCCAGCCATGAGCGATGCCTCGATCCGCTTCGTCCACTTCGCGGATGTCCACCTGGGCTTCCGCCAGTACGGGCTGGCCGAACGCGCCGCCGACTTCGTGCGCGCCTTCGACGACGCGGTGGACTTCTGCCTGCGGGTCGCGCCCGACTTCGTGGCCATCGCCGGCGACCTCTTCGACTCCAAGTCCATCGAGCCGTCCACCTACGCCGCCGCCGACATCGCGCTGGAGCGCCTGGCCCGCGCCGGCATCCCGGTGGTGGCCAACGAGGGCAACCACGAACGCTGGTTCCGGCGCGGCGAACGCTCCTGGCTCTGGCAGTTGAGCCGCCACGGCCGCCTGCGCCTGCTCCGGCAGTTTGACCCGCTGACCGGCCGGCTACAGGCCCGGCCCTGGACCAGCGACCGCGGCTTCGGCGCCTACACCGACATCGGCGCGGCCCGAGTCTTTGGCGTGGAATACCTCGGCGCTCGCCTGGCGGCGCACCTCCCCGAAGTCGCCGCCTCGCTCTCCGCCGTGCCCTCTGGCGACCAGCGCGCCGTCGTGGGCCTGCTGCACACCGGCGTCGATGAAGCCGTCCACCTGGGCGTCGGCGGAGTCACGCTTGAAGATCTGGCCCCCATCCGCGCCTTCACCGACTACCTGGCGCTCGGCCACGTCCACTACGCCTACCGTCTGCCGGAACACAGCCCGTGGATCTTCAACCCGGGCGCCCTGGAAGCCCACAACATCCTGGAAGGCCTGGCCAGCGAGCCCAGCGAGGGCGAGGGCCGGGCCCGGGGTATCTTCGACGTAACGCTTCGCCCCGGTCGCCCGGCGGAGATCGACGCCCGGTTCAGGGACGACGTCATCGCGCGTCGCCCATTCCATCGCCTGAGCGTCGATGCCGGCGAGGCCGCGGACTTCGACGAGCTGGCCGCCGATGTCGAGGCGGCGGTAGCAGTTCCGCTCGAACTCTTCAGCGAACCGCCCGTTGTCGAACTGCGGCTCACCGGCCGCCTGCGATTCGAGCGCATCCATCTGGACACCGAGCGCCTGGCCCAGATCGTCCAAGCCGCCTTCCGGCCGCTGCACGTCCGCGTGACCTTGCAACTGGTCGGCGACCGGCACCGCCTCGCTGCCGCGCGCTACGGAACCAACGTGCGCGCCATCGAGCGCGACGTGCTGGCGCGGCTGATCACGGACTCGCCGCACGCAGACGAGGCCGAGGCGCTCACCGCCGCGGCGCTCGATCTGAAGGCCGCCGCCCTCGAAGGCCAGCCCCCTGAGGCGCTGGCGCAACACCTGGAACGGCGGCTGGACTGACGTGTTCGTCCACGAAGTCGCGCTCCGCAACGTCAAGAGCTTCGTCGAGGCCACGGTGCGGTTCCAGCCCGGCCTCACCGCTATCGTCGGACCCAACGGCGCCGGCAAAACGACCCTGCTGGAAGCCATCGGCTACGGCCTCTTCGGTTTCATGCCGCACCGCCCGCAGGTGCGATTCATGCGCCACGGCACAACGGAAGCCGCGGTCCAGGTGGAGTTCACCTCCCCGCGCGACGGCCGCGTCTACCGCGTGGAGCGCACCATGCGCCGCCCCCGCTCACGCGCCAGCGGCGCCCTGTCCGACAACGCCGCGACCACGGTCTCGCTCTTCGACGTCGAGCTGAACCGCGCCATCGACCAACCGGCCGCCGAGCTCGAGGTCTGGCTGGCCGGCCAGCTGGGCGTGGAAGGTCTCAGCAGCCCGGCCGACGTCTTCGAACACGTCGTCGGCGTGCCCCAGGGACGTCTCACCGCCGACTTCCTGGACTCGCCCCGCCTGCGCAAGGCCCGCTTCGACCCCATCCTGCGGACCGCCGAGTATCAGCAGGCCGCCGATCTGCTGCGCCGCCTCACCCAGCACTACGCCCAGGGCCGCCACCAGCTGCAAGTCAGGGCCTCCCACCTGGAAGGCCGCCTGGCCGCCGAACCGGAACTCCAGTCGCGCCTGATCGCGGCCCAACAGGCGCTGGAACAGACCCACGAGGCGGAACGGCGGGCAGCAACCGAATTGGAAGCCGCGACCAACGACCTGGCCGCACACGACGCCCACCGTGAGGCCTTTGAAGCGGCCGAGCGAGAACATGCGGCAGCCGCTGAACACGCCAGCCAGGCTGCCGGCCAGGTCGAGCGCGCTGTCGCGGCCGAACTGGAGGCCCGCCGCGCGGCGACGGTGGTGGATGAAGCTCGTGCGGCGCATACGGCCTACCAGGCGGCGCAGGCCCGCGTGTCTGAACTCCAGCCCGTCGATCACCGCGCGCGCGACCTGGACCTGGAACGCACCCGGTGGACCGCACGGTTGGAACGCGCACAGGAGGACCTCGCGGAGGCGCGCCTCGAGGCCGGCCCGCATGCGCAAGCGTCGGTGGCCGCCGATCCCGGCGGCGATCTCGAAGCCAGCTTCCGCCGGCTTCGGACCGACTTCCGACAGAGAACCGCCGAATCAAGAGCACGCAAGGCGGCCGCCGGCGTTTCCCTGCGCCAGGCCCGCGAGGACACCCACGCCCTGCACACCCGCTGGATGCGCGAACGCGAGACAGTCGTCCAGGCCTACGACGACGGGGGCCGCCGGCTGAAGCTGCTGGAGGCGCGCGCGGCCATGGCCGGGCAACTGCCGGACAGGCGCGCTCGGCTGCATGACCGGCGCGAGCGGCACGCCAGGGAAGCTGCGCTGCTGGAAGCTGATCGCCACGCCCAGCGCCTGCTCACCGACACCCGCACCTGCCCGTTCTTCATGGACGTCTGTCGCAACCTGGATGCCATCCCCGACGTGGCCGGGGTGTTCCGGCGTCAGGCGGTCGAACGCGAGCAGCGGCTGGCAAATCTCAATCTGGCTATTGCGCAAGCCGAGCGGGAGGTTGCCGACGCCGAGCATGCTGAAACCGAAGCCCGCGAGGCCGACGTGATCCGCGAACGCCAGGCCGGGCTGAATCAGCGCCTGGCTTCGGCCGATGTGGACATCGCGGCTGCCACCGCCCTGCTGGACGCCCTGGAAACCCGCAACGCCGGCGACCTGGCGGCGCTGGCCAACGGCCGGGAGCCCGCGTCGAGTGCACAAGAGACGCTGGTCCAGTCCGCCCAGCGTGCCGTGGACGCCCTTGCGGAACAGGCCTCAACCGAAGACCCCGCCGTCAGGACCGCCGGAGCCGACCTGCTTGCGATCGCCGAGCACCGCCGCGAGGCGGCTGCGGCTGCTCTCCAGGCAACCGACCGTCAGCGGCAGACCCTCCAGGGCGATCTCAACGCGCTGGCCGCGGCGCGCGCCGCTCTCAACGAGCACGCTGACGCGCACGACCGGTACCTCAAGCACGAGGTCGTGGCGGGGCAACTCGAGTCGCGCAGCGCCGAGTTCGCAACCGCCCGGCAACTGGCCGCCCGGGCCGAAGCCGCGGTGACCAGCGCCGAGGCGGCCCTACGGGAAGCGCGCGCCAAATTCGATCCGGCCGCGCTGGACACGGCGCTCAAGGCCCGCGACGCCGCGCTCGGCTTGGTTCGCCAGTTGGCCGAGCGAGCCACCCGCATGCAAGCCGACGCCGAGCGCCTCGCCTCCGACGTGGAGGCCCTCCGCCACGTGCGCGCTGACCTGGAAACCGCCCAGGCCGGTATCGCCCGCGTCACCCGGCTCGAAGACCGCACCGAATTCATCCGCCGCCTATTGCGCGACGCCGGCCCCCAGGTCACCGAGATCCTCTTGGCCAGCGTGTCCGACAGCGCCGACGAGATCTACAGCGACATCATGGGCGCGCCCGGCGGCCGCCTGCGCTGGGCCGCCGACTACGACATCGTGCTCGGCCGCGGCGGCCTGGAGCGCCGCTTCGGCCAGCTTTCCGGCGGCGAGCAAATGGCCGCCGCCCTGGCCGTCCGCCTGGCCCTCCTCCGCGACCTGCTCAACCTCGACATCGCTTTCTTCGACGAACCCACCCAGCACCTGGACGCCGAACGCCGCGAAAACCTCGCCCAGCAAATCCTCGCCGTCCGCGGCTTCAGCCAGCTCGTCGTCATCTCCCACGACGACACCTTCGAACGCCACATCGACAACATCCTCCGCGTCACCCACACCGGCCAAGCCAGTCAGGTCGAAGTCGGATAGTCAAGGTGGCCCAGGCTGCCGCTGTGGCCCAGGCTGCGCGCAGCCTGGGACCCGCCCCGTCGCGCGACTAAACACGGATCCCCCGCCCCGTCTGCCCGCCACGGAACCCTCACACCGCCATGAAGCGGCAACTCACAATTGACCTGGACGAAGCGCTAGCTCTTGAGGCCGAGCGCTTGGCCCGCTCGCGCGGCCTCTCCCTCGCGTCCCTGATCGAAACTTCACTCCGCGACACCCTTGCAAACGACGCCCCCACCGCCGCCACCCGCTGGCGCGGACGCTTCCGCCCCTCCCAACGCAACGACCCGAGCTACGAGGCGCTGGCCCCCAAAATACCTCTAGGGACTGTCCTAAACCTGGCGAGTGGCCGACACCCGCAGCCCCAACCCCAGGGCCTGCATGACCTTGAGCACGGTGCCGAACTCCGGGTTGCCGTTGTGTGACAGGGCCTTGTAGAGGCTCTCCCGACCCAGGCCGGCGTCCGCGGCGACCTTCGTCATGCCTCGGGCCCTGGCGATGTCGCCCAGGGCGGCCGCGATGAGCGCCGGATCCCCGTCCTCGAATGCCGCCTCGAGGTAGGCGACGATGTCCTCGTCGCTTTCCAGGTGATCCGCCGCATCCCATCGACGGGTTCGTCTCGTGGCCACGCCTAAGTCCTCCCACAGATCCCGAGCCTGCCGGTCCCAAGGCTTTCCAAACCAGCGCGCATACACATCGGTCTGCCATGCCTCGACTCGCACACCCGAATTGTATCCCGCGGGATACGCGGCTCAGGCATCTTGCCTGGTCGCGTACAGAAAAGACATTGAGGGTCAGGTGGGAGGTGCTCGGCTCAGCTAAACAGCCCGGTCGGTAGGAGCGATTCAGCCGTGGCTCCTGTCTGTCTCTCGCCAACGCCATGCCTACAGTCCTGGTGACTAGGCGGCTCCAACCAGCTCAACCTTGAGCCGTTTACCCAGCGCGGCGGCGGCCTTCTGAAGCGTGAGTAGCGTGACCGACGGGTTGTCGGGGTCGAGCAGACGGTCCAGCGAGGCCCGGCTGGTGTGCATGCGCCGCGCCATTTCGGCCTTGCTCAGCTGCGCGTCGGCCATCGTCTGGCCGATCTGCCAGGCCAGCACTCGCTTGACGGCGGCCGCTTCGGCCTCGGCCAGCGTGCCATCAGCTTCCAGCAAACTGTCGAGCGTCGATCCCTCGTGAGGATTGGGAATCTTCGTCATGCTGCGGCCTCCCAACCGCGCTTGCGGATTCGCGCGAGGTCCAAGTCGGCTTTCGGGGTCTTCTGCGACTTCTTCATGAACCCGTGCAAGAGAATCATGCGGCCGTCGCCAATGCAGAAGAGGACCCGGGCAATCCGGTTGCCCAGGCTGGTCCGAACTTCGTACAGGCCGTGTCCGAGCGGTCGGCACGTCGGCATCCCGATTGGCCACCCGAACTCAACCGTCTTGATGTCCGTCCCGATCCTGAACCGGTCCTGCTTCTCCAGGGACCTCAGCCAATCTCGAACTGGCTCTGCGCCAGACTCGGAACGGTAGAAGACTGCTGGAATGCGCTTCAGGTCCACGACTGCGAATGAGCATACCAAAATTGGTACGCCCGGGCAAGGGTCACGGGACGTCAGCGCGGCCGTTACAGTGTTTCGTAGGTACCGAAGGTCGTCGTGTCTGTGGCTCGGAGGAACCCTGTGAGCCTCAACAACAAGAAAAAAGAAGCCTGTCAGCTTGCGCGTGAGCGCCGGCGACGCAGCGCCGTCGCGCGACTACTGGAGATGCGTGAAATATCACAGCGCTGCGCCAAGCTGGTGCGCGCGCCAGGGCCGCCAGTCGACCACGGCGAACTGCTCTATGACGAGCAAGGATTGCCCAGGTAGCCGTTGACTCGTCTGTCCAGCGTACCCTCGGCGACTGAATTGCCTGCGCGCTAGCTGTACGGACCGCTTTCCAACCGGACCCTCCAGGAGTGCCGCTCGGCCAACGTGAGCTCAGCCCTCGGCTGACCCCACCTCCCCCCACGCCGCCGCCAAATGCTCCTGCACCTTCACCGGCAGCCCCGTCTGGCTGCTTTCGATCGCGGCGGTCACCAGCGCCACTGACTGCAGGTTGTCGATCACGTTCGTCTCCATCGGCTCGCCGCCCTCCAGCCAGCGCACGAACTTCTCGATCAACCACGCGTGGCCCCAGAACGGCTGCTCCAGCCAGGGAACGGTGTGGCCGTCGCCTTCGACCTTGATGCGAGCTTGGCGGGCCGGGTCGAACGGGAAGCACTCCAGGCGGTCCGATCCGAGGATCAGCGTCGCCCCTTCGCACTCCGCGCGCGTGTTCTCGCGGCCCCAGCCGTCCAGCCCCACGGCGTTCACCTTGGAGCCCTCGTAGGTCGCTCGCACGCCGTTCTCAAACTCCATCGTCACCAGCGCTTGGGCGTCGCCGGCGAATTCGCTCCAGGCGGGATTCCAGGTCCTGGCGTAGATGGTGTCGCACTTGGCGCCCGCCAGATCGGCCAGGATGTCCAGGTGGTGCACCGACCCTTCCACCAGCAGCGGGTCGTCCATCTCGTAGCGGAACCCGAATCCCCACGATCCCGTATTCCGCGCCTCCTGTGTGAACCGGAACACCAGGTAGTTCAGGTCTCCGTAGCGGCCCGACCGCAGGCTCTCGCGCATCGTCGTCTTGTACTGGTTGAAGCGATGACTCATCGTCACCGCCATTTTTCTGTCGGCCTTCGTCGCCTTGTCGGCAATCCGCACCGACGCCACCAGCGTGTCCGCGATCGGCTTCTCCGACAGGATGTGCAGGTCGTGGGCTACCGCCTGGTCAACGACCTCCTCGTGCGAATACGGCGGCACGACCACCGTGCAGAAGTCGGCCGGGTTCTCGTCAAAGGCCCGCTGGATGTCCGTGTAGCACTGCGCCTCAGCCAGGCCCAGGTGCTCCCGGGCGTTCGCCAGCACCTCGGGGTTCGTATCCACCGCGGCCACGACCTCGATCAGCCCCGCCGCAACGTGCGGTGGCAGGAAGTCCCGACACCACGTCCTCCCCATCCCGCCGGTCCCAACCTGGATCATTCGCAGGGCCATGTGTGCTTCTCCAACGAGCGTTCGCTTGCTGGAACGCTCAGGGCAGGCCGCCCGTCGACCGCGCAGAGAGACGCCATGCACCGGCGGGCGTGTCGCGCAGCGGCATCGTAGCCCGGTTGGCGCGTGCCATTCCGGCCGCGCCCGCAGGCGGCCGGCCGAGCCCACTGGCCTCTGTGTGTGATGGGCATCCGTCGTGGCCGCCCCGGTCTGCGAGCACCGGCACTTGGACCGCGCATGCCTTGTCACGGCGCCCAACTACTTTGGGTCGAGACAATCCGGGCTAGACTGCTGTGGCCGTACCGGCTGAGCGCAGGCCATGCAGATCGATCCCGAGCAATTCCTCCACGACGGCTACGTAATCCTGGAGAACGTCATCCCGCCCGACCGGCTGGATGAGCTGCGGGCCAGCTTTGAGGTCTTGGTCGACCGGCAGCAGGCAATCTGGGCGCGCGACCCCGAAGACCCGCGCGGCATGGCCTACAAAGTCAAGCAGCCGCGCCTGGCGTTCCAGACCCTCGTCGACCCATCAACGGCCAGCACGGTGGAATTCTGTCTGCACGCAAACACCCTCGGCGTCAGCCGCCAGGCCCTGCGCACGCCCGACGTCGGGCTGAAACAGATGTTTCTCATGTGCAACCCGGCGACCCACTACGGGCCGGACTTATGGCACCGCGACAGCCAGCCAACCAGCCAGGCCCCGCTGGCCGGCTTGCAGGCCGACATGCTGGCCAACGGGCCGGGCCTGGTGCAGTGGAACATCGCGTTGTACGACGACGACGTGCTCTGGATCGTTCCCGGCAGTCATTGCCGTCTGAACACCGAGCAGGAAAACCGCGAGCTGACGAAAGACCGAACCGCGCCGCTGTCGAACGGCATGCAGGTCAAGCTCAAGGCCGGCGACGGCGTCATGTACATCAACTCCATCCTGCACTGGCCCAGCAACTACAGCACGAGGTTGCGGCGCATCATCCATCTCGCCTACCGCTCGTTCGGCGGCCGGCTGTATCCCTACGGCGTGCGCTTCTCGTGGGAGCCCGGCTTTGTCAGGCACCTGTCGGCCGAGGCGCGGGCCACCTTCCAGCGGTTCGCCGAGCTGGCTGAACGCGAGGATGATCGGATCGAGTCCTTCTTCCGCGCGATCCTGGATAAGGATGCGGACGGATTCCGCGAATACCTGGCCCTGCTGCATCCCGGTGAGACCGGGCGCATGGTCTGCGTGGTCCTGCTGTCAAAGCTGGCGGCCAACATCGGTACGCTCAAGCGTCCGGAAGTCGCCGGCCTGCCGGAACCCGAGCGTGCCGCGGCCGTGGGCGAGTTGCCATTCAGCATCAGCAACATCGACGCCCTGGCCAACCGCTTCACGGCCGCCGAGACTGAGCTGCTGGAACGCCGCTTCGCCCCGCTGGTCGCCAGTCTCCACACCGAGACCGAGCACTACGTCCCCGGCTTCCAGAGCGGCCCCACCCGCCACCGCTTCGAACACATGCCGCCCGCCTTCGAGGTGGACGACTTCATCGCCAGCTGGAACGAGGCCGCCTAGCCGGCCACGGCAATCTGTGGTGTTGCCCGCGCCGGACGGCTGCGACTACCGCAGCAGCCGCAGAAACTCCTCGCGAGTCAGGCCGGCGTCGCGAATCAGAGCTCGCAGGAGGCCGCGCCCCAGTTCCCTGTGTCGAGGAACCGAGAGCCTGCGGCCTGCCGGACCAATCAGGATCATGTGGCTGCCCTGAGTGCGGTCCCAGCGATATCCGATCTTCGCGACCGCCCTCACGAACTCGTCGCCCGACATGACGGGAAGGCGCGCCACTACACGGGCACTTCCAGAACCTGATACGTAGAGGAGGCGGGCATCGGATCTCCATGCTCCCGCATGCTCGCCAGATATCCCCTGATGGCTTCTCGAATGTTGGCCAGCGCCTCGTCCCTGGTCCGCCCTTGGCTATGGCAGCCCGGCAGCGTCGGGCAGCTCGCAACCTCCCAGCCGTCTTCGTCAGTCTCGAACACCACCAGCAATCGCAGACGGCTTGAGCCGCCGTCCGCCCCGCCGGCGTCGACGGGCGCTGGTGACGGGCGTTCGGAAATATCGAATCCCAGCCGGCTGAGGATCCTGTGGGCGTCCTGTGACGTGAACACGGGCGACGCCAGGCCGGTCACAAGGTGGACGACCTGTTTGATCGGGTAGTTCCGATCGTGAAGTGCGACAAAGTACGTGTGGCGCCCATCCGGGGCGTTGGGCTGAACGGCCTGCGTCGCCGTGAGCACGTCATCACGCTCGATCTCGTGCTGCGTGCCTCGAATTGTGAATTCCATCTGGCCTCCGGATTCTCCTACTTCTACTACTCTCGCCTACAAATAGAATGCCCGCAAGATTGGGCCCCCGAGCAGGTGCATGCACCGTCCCGCAGTCGCCGCGCCCCTGAGTCTGCGATCCACGCCGATGCGACGGAAGCCGCTAGCTCGGCAGCGCCTTCGGATCCTCCAGCCGCCTTCGCGCGCTGTAGAAGACCGGCGCGTACGACGAGGAGTACAGCGGCCGGTGGTGATACCCGTCCGTAGCGTCGAACCGATCCTGCGAATAGGGCTGCGGGATCGGCGTGCCCAGCAACGCCTCGACCCGAGCGCGCATCTCCCCCACGACATCCGGCTGCTCGGCGTGCACGTTCTGGAGCTCCTCCGGGTCAGCCACCAGGTCGTACAACTCAGGCGTGGGATCCTCAAAATCCCACCCCGTCGCATAGACCCAGCGCTCGTCGCGTATGCAAACCCGACCGGCCCAGGCGGTTGTGGCGCAGGGCCGTATCGACACCCGTTCCCCGGTCGCCAGCGACCAGGCACTCTGCCCATCCATCGGCTCGGCCGCCGCCGACACGCCCGCAAGATCGAGAATGGTCGGCCCCAGGTCATAGTTCTGGACCCAGGCATCGACGTCGCGGCCACGAAAGCTCGGATCCGGGTGCCGGATGGTCAGATTCTGCTGCGTGTTGAACGGGTGCAGTTCCGTCTCGCGCTTCCCCCACCCGGTGTGATCCGCCAGCTCGGTGCCGTGGTCCGTGAAGAAGATCACCACCGTGTCGTCCATCAACCCCAGCGTCTGCAACTCCTCCAGCAGGAACCCGACGTGCCGGTCCGTGAACGTGATCTCGCCCTTGTAGCAGGCCGTGTAGTAGTCGATGAATTCGCTTGACGTGACCTGCAAGTCCGCCCCCTGCATGTTCGACGAAAACGACGGATGCAGGATGTGGCGCGGCTGCTGATATCTGGGGCCCTGCCACGAGTCGTTGTATGGCCGCACGTACTCGATCGGCGGGTCGAACACCTCATGCGGCTCGAAGCAGTCGATCCACAGGAAGAACGGCGTGTTGCGCGCGTTCTCGCGAATCCAGCGTCGCGCCGATCCAAAGACCTGCGCCCCCGGCCAGTCCGACTCGTCGCGTCGGTCCCGCGCATTGTGCAGGTGCTGCAGAAAGCTGCTCTCGCCGTGCAGCGACGATGCCGATGCCTCAGGCACGGCCGGCTCGTACGCCCCGAAGTAGTCCTTGAAGATCTCGCGGATCTGATCCCACGACCCCGTGCGCCACCCATCGCCCCCGGCGCCCCGGATGTGCTCCCACGACATGAATCCGCGGGAGTAATTCATGTTGGGCTTGAAAAGATGCGGTGTGTCCCCGATCAGCCCGGTGGCGTAGCCCTCCGCCAGCAGGATCTCGGCGACGGTCGGCAGCTCATCGGGAATCTTGTGCCACCCGTAGTACCCATGGGTGTACGGAAACCCGCGCATCCCGGTGAAGCAGCCGTTGCGAACCTGTAGCGTCGGACCGGGCTCCGTGAAGCAGCGGTTGAAGCGCACCGACTCCGCCGCCAGCGCATCCAGCGTCGGAGTCGCGACGCTGCTGAGCTTCTTGCCCGGACCCACAATGTCCGCGCGAAACGTGTCGATGCAGATAACGACGATGTTCAGCTTGTCCATGGCGGATATTCGCCTTCCCGGTCACCGTGGCCGGACAGGTCGGATGCAAGCCACCGTGCGAGGCCAGCATAGAGACGTGCCGCAGGCCTGCGCCCCCGCGTGAAGCCTTCTCGTTCTTACCAGGCCTCGTTCTCCGGCCGCAGCCCCTCGAACTGGTGATACACCGGCGTCTCACCCGGCTCCGTCACGAACACCGAATACACGGACGCCCGCCGCGCCGTCACCCGGATCCGCGTCGGCTGACCCACCGGCGCTTCGGCCTGCCCAACGCCTCGCCACTCCACCCGGTGCGCCGACGAGTCCCCTTTGATCGGCCGGCAGTCCCCCGTCGTGAACCCTGCCAGCGGCCGCGCCTCCGCGTCCTGCAGCTCCACCCGCACCTCGCCATCCGCCGCCGTCCGCGCGTTGACGAACACGTCTACCGATGGCGGCTTGAAGGCAATCGACCCCAGCTCCGCCGGCGCCTCACCCGCCCGCAACGCCACGAACCGGTCCGGTTTCAGTCGCGCCATCCCCAGCCCGGCCTCCTGCGGCTCCAGCTCCCAGTGCCGCGAGTGCCGCACGTTCGTCCCGGCGTAGTAGTAGCGAATCTCGTCCTCCAGGAACACCGGCTGCGACGCCGCCTGCAAATTCCCGCAATCCCACTCGCCCTCTGCCCCGTTCGGAATGAACGCCGTCCCCGGCTCCGCCCGGTGCCACGCCGTCCCCGCACGCGCATACGCCAGCTCCGGCGTTTGCAGCCCATGAGGCTTCCCCGGTTCCCGGTCGTCCGGTTCGGTGGCATAGATCCACAGCGTGCCCACCTCATAGGGCCCATAGGCGCAGGCGCCCAACCCGTAAAACTGCGTCTGCGGCGGATCCCCCGCATCCGGCTCCAGCACCATCCGCGGCTCGCCCGACCAATGCGCAAAGTCCCACGACTCGCTCCGAAACACCCGCCGCCCATACCCGGCCATCCGGTGATACGCCGCAAACCGCCCATCCGGCGCTCGCAGGAACCCGATCGGGCAGTCCGGCGCCGTCGCAATAACCGGCTGCACCCGGCCGCCAAACATCCGCGCCGACTCCCAGTGCATCCCGTCCGCGCTATGAAACGCCGACACGCACCCCGACGGCGCCGCCCCCGTCAACAGCTTGAACCGGTAGTCCGGCCGCGAATCCTCCCGGTCCTCGATCACCGCGGACCCCAGCGGCTCCCCGTCGAACACGATGTTGGTCGCCTGCCCACCGTCCCTGAACACATCCAGTTCCGGCTTCCGCCAGGTCAGCCCGTCATCGCTCTCCGCGTACGCCAGCCGCACCCTCCAGGGCGCTTCCACCACCTCGTACCAGGCCCGAAACCGCCCGTCCGCCCCCTGCAGCACGCTGCCGAACATCTGCATGTTCCCGCGCTCCCACGGCAACTCCGGCCGCAGCAACGGCGCCCCCGCATCCTTCACCGGCGACTCCACCGCCCGCCCAAACCCCTCCACGTACTCCAACTCGCGATAGTCCAGGAAAAGCAGCTTCTTCATCGCCACCACTCCAGTCGCCCGGCAACCCCCACAGAATTCGAGCTTACGGCCCCTCGCCCTCGCCTAAACGTCCACCAACTCGATGCGGACTCCGTACCGGCGAAAGTCCGCGCCGTTGAATGTCAGCAGCCGGCGTTCGCCGTGGGCGAGCATCGTCGCCACGATGTTGGCGTCGTGAATCTGCCGTCCACCAACGGGATATTCCCGGCACAGGCCCACCAGCGACTCGGTAACCCGGGGGCCATCCTCAAGAATCTCGAAACTGCGAGTCAGCCTGCCAACGTCGTAAAGGGCATCGTCACGGGTGATTCCCGCCGGCCAGGTCTGCGGACGCGTAACGACGGACAGGTACTCGCGGATGACTTGCCGGCTGATTCTCAGCGGTTCAGGGTCGCGAAACGCACGCTCCAGGCTTGCCCGAGCGGCGTCGTGGTCTGGCGCGCCGGGAATACGGGAGTTCACCAGCACGTTGGTGTCGATAAACATGGCGGCGGCTAGACCCGCTCCTCGTAAAGATCCTCTCGCCTGAGGCTCAGGCCTTCCGGCCACGAAGCGGTTGGATGCACAGGCCATGCCTCGTCCAGCGAAGGCCTGGCTTCGGGCCTGGGGTGCCGTCGCCGGAACAGCAGAGTCTCCGCGTCCATATCCACCTCCGCCGTCTCCCATCCCGCGACACTCCACGCCAGCGCGTGGCTGTGTCCGTTGCTGCGCTTCTGGTTTCCCCACCAGGGGCGGTGGAGTCGTGCGGACGGCGGCAACTGAAATCCAACGACTGCTTCGATCTCGCCAAAAGAGGCCCTCCACTCCTGGGCCTCAAGGCTGTGCAGGTAGGAGTACAGCCGCTGATACTTGCCGCGGAGCACCATCTGGCGGTACTTGTCGCTTCTGTCCACGACCATGTCATGCCTGCTGTCGGGTGGCCTGCTTGGAAGGAATCCGCGCGGTCAAGTATATGGTAGTGAGTTAGTGACCCAACTTCGCCGCCGGGACCACGCTGCCCGACAGCCGGTTGTTGCCGTGCTCCCACGGCAGGTCCGGCTTCAATAGCGGGACATCCGGGTGCTTGACCGGCGACTCCACCGCCCGCCCAAAGCCGTCCAGGTGCTTCAGCTGGCGATAGTCAAGGAAGTGCAGCCCCTTCATCACCACGACTCCCGCGCCTCTGCGGCGCCTGGGCCACTCCGGCAGTCCCTGGACGTAGGTCCCATGAGCCTTGGTAACAGCTGAGAGCCTCCAGACTCGGCGGGTGGAATCGACCGGCCCAACCGAGCGGAGGCTCTCATGGTGCTTCCGTGGCGCTAGCGCGTCTAGCTTGTCAGGAGGCCGCCTCCGCATATCGCTTGAGCGACTCCCAGTTTTCGTGGTTCCTCTCAAGGAATCTGTCCGCCTCGGTGGTCACCCTTATGCGGCCTTCTTCTACCGTCTCCTCACCAAGAAAGGTCTTGTCCCACCTGAAAATCGGCCACATCTCACTCCAATTGGGGTGCGCCCACTGCAGATGTCGGTGATCGGTGCGCTGCGCCTGGTCATTCCACAGACTGTGGTTCGCCGGCGGCCCCGCCGCCATCTCGGCTGAGGCGATCGCCTCCTTGTTGTAGGGGAGGGACCCACGATCGATTGCGATGCGTCCCTGAACTCCCGGCCCGACGAAGAAATTGATGAGTTCGACCGCCTGCTCGACCGTACCCCGACGTTGCGCAGTGTTGGTGATCAAGTGCGGCTGTCCGTCGAAGTTGTTCGGATGCGGCTCACCGTTTCTGCCTTCCGGAATCGGACCCATTGACCACTCAAACCTGTCTTTGATCCGGTTTGCCAGTGTGCCCACCGCACCGCCGGCATTCCAGATCATCTGCTTGCCGGCCGAGAACGGGTCGCCGAACTCGCCCGCGATCTCTCGGTAGTCCCCGGGCGGGTAAGAGACCTTGTGTTTGCGGGCCATGTCAATGATGAACTGCAGGCCTCGATCCCCGCCTTCGTCGTAGGCCTCGAAGCGCGTGGCATCGCTGTTGTACACGGGCATGAGGTCGTCCCGATCCGACAGCGCCAGCGGCAGGAACAGACCGTGGGGCCACGCACCGGTTAGCCCTCGCGTACCCCACTGACCGATTTCGGGATCAGTGCCCTTCTTCATCGCCTCAAGGTATTCCGTCTCGATCCCCCACTTGCCTACGGTGGGAAACTCGACGCCCGCCTTGGTCATCATGTCAACGTTGAAAAAGTAGCCAATCATGTTGCCCTGCTAGGGCAGACCGAATGTCGGACCTGAGATTGGCTCGAGGTGCGACGACGGAACTCGATTCCAGAAGTTTATTGAGAACGCGTCAGGCCCAAAGAATTGGGCATTCGCGTCATATCGAGGGTTCTTGCTCAAGGCGTCGTTGATTTGTGTGAAGGCCCCACCCTCTACCCACGACATGAAGAAGGCCCCGCTAAGCAAGGCGACCTCGCCCTGCGAATTGGCGGCCTGCTGGATGGCGAACGAATCTTCGAAGTCAGCCGGTTGAACGACGAACCGGACATTGATGTTGGGGTACTGGCTCGCAAAGTTTGCGAGCCCCCACTGCATCGCTTCGCCGCGCGGTCCGGAGACGTGGTCGTGCACGAACTCGATTTCCACGGCCTTCTGCTGTGGCTGGACCTCAACGGCCGGGGCCGGTGTGGCGGCCGGGGCCGGCGTGGCGGGCGCCGGTTCCGCGGGCGTCTCGGCGACCTCTGCCTCACCGCAAGCGGCCAGCGCGATCCCAGCCGTAGCTCCCAGCGCCGTCCCACCGGCCACGATCAGTGCCTGGCGTCTCGTCGGCATTCGACGCATAGCAACCTCCAAACAGCCTTCGCACCATGCACCCGGGAGAGTGCAGTTAGAATAACTAGAACCCTAACAATCAATCATCCAAAAAATCAATTGGACTAAGCAGCCCCACTCGTCATCCCCGATCTGGGCGGAGCGCGCGGCGTCCGAGCGAAGCTCGGGGTCTGCCCACGCAGGTTCATTCGGGCGGTCGGGCGCTTCGCGCCGCCGATCGCCCCCGACGCTGCTGAACGGCACAGCGCAGGCGGATGGAGCTTGATGAGCCTCGGAGGGGCCGGCCGATGAGTTGGGAGGAACCTCCTCGCCGCGAGTGGCGGAACGTGACGTCGCGGTCCTGCCGCCGTTCGCCCGCGTGCTGCTCCGTCACGGGTTCGGACAGGCTGGCTCAGGGCGCTCCGCTGCGATGCGGCGCGCGCAACACCAAGGGGGCACGATGAGCGATCCGCAACGGCCGCGCTACCACTTTCTGCCGCCATCGGATTGGATGAACGACCCCAACGGGCTCATTCAGTGGGCCGGGCGCTACCACCTGTTCTACCAGTTCTCGCCCGGAATGTTCTCAGGACTTCCCAACCAGGGCGCGACCCTGCCCGGCGCGCACTGGGGCCACGCGGTCAGCGACGATCTGGTGCATTGGGAGCACCTGCCCATTGCGCTGGCGCCAACCCCCGGCGGAGCCGATCCGACCGGGTGCTACTCCGGCTGCGCCGTCGACCACGCTGGCGTGCCGACGCTGATTTACACAGGCGTGATGCCGCAGAAGGCCTGCATCGCCACCAGCGCCGACGACCTGGTTACATGGACGAAGCACCCCGCTAATCCGGTCATCCCGGCGCCGCCCGAGGGACTGGAGGTGCCGGGCTGGCGCGACCACTGCGTGTGGCGGGACGACGATGGCTGGTACCAGGTAATCGGCTGCGGCGTTCGAGGCGTCGGCGGCGCCCTGCCCCTCTATCGCTCGCCGGACCTGGTGCGTTGGGAGTACCTGGGGTTGATGTGTACGGGTGACGCCAACCTGACCGGCTCGATGTGGGAAGTCCCTGAATTCTTCCCGCTGGGTGACCAGCACGTGCTGATGGTGCATGCGCATCCGGAATGGTGGTTTCCGTACTTCGTCGGCTCGTATGTCGACCACCGGTACCACGGCGAGTTCCGAGGTCGTGTTGACCTTGGCATGCACTACGCGGCCCCGCAGACCCTGCTCGATTCGCAGGGACGACGCCTGGCATGGGGATGGATCCGTGAGGGAAGGACCCGCGCAGCCCAGGCCGAGGCCGGCTGGTCCGGCCTGATGTCGTTGCCGCGTGTGATGGGCCTCGACTCGAACGGACGGCTCACCTCGGAGCCGGCGCCCGAAGTGCGTGCACTGCGACGTGCGCACCACGCGGTTGGCGCCATGGCGCTTGCGCACGACTCAACCCACCAGATCCAGGGCGCGGCCGGTGCGCAACTCGAGATCGTGGCCGAGTTCACGCCCGCGCCGAATGGCACGGTCGGTCTGGCGGTGCGGCGCTCCCCGGACGGCGCGGAGGAAACGCGGATCGAATACAACTACGCCGACGACCGGCTCACGATCGACTGCGAGCAGTCATCCCTGGATCTGTCGACCGATCGCCCAAACAGCGGCGGGCCGCTGCACCGGCCGCCGGACACGCCGCTGCGCCTGCACGTATTCCTGGACGCTTCGGTCGTCGAGGTATTTGCGCACGGACGGGCGGCGACCAGTCGCATCTACCCCACGCGGTCCGACAGCCTGGGCCTGGCCGTCTTCAGCAGCAAAGCACGACCGAGTGCGACCTTCGATGTCATTGGCCAGCCAGGCCTGACCTCGCTGGAGGTCTGGGAACTCGATGCCATCTGGGATGGAACGGAGAGTGTCCCGGTACACGCCTAGGAGACCTTTGCGAAACCCCGCCTCGACTTCGAAAGCGGGGCCGCTCTTTCTCCCTCTCCCGCTGGGAGAGGGTTGGGGTGAGGGTCTTCCGGGCACCCATTCCCAGGGTTTCGCAAAGGTCTCCTACTGGTTGAGCCGCGTGGCCTTGACGCCGCCTTAAACAATGCGTCGTGTACCGAGATGATCGCAAGCATATGGTCCGGGTAATCCGGGGCGGAATGCGATGCACGATGACCTGTTCCAGCCATTCCATCGAGTGGCCCAGCGCGAGAGCGAACCGCTTCTGCTCCGCGAACGCATAACGGACTCGCCCGCTGTCGAATCGCGCCGCCACAGTCGCCGTCTTGTTTTCGCCACGCCGCGCCGATTGCGACAATGAAATACCTGCTGTACCGGTAACGCCTTCGAGCTGAGCGGTCAAACCGGCAAACGGGGTACTTATGACGCAGGGCGATCAAGATGTATTTCGCATCGGACTGATTGGATGCGGCGGGATCAGCTACCGTCATGGTCGCGCCGGCGTTGCGTCGGACAAGGCACGGATCGCGGCTTGCTGTGATATCCGCGAAGCTGTGGCTGAGGAATGGTCCGCAGAGTACGGGTGCGAGGCTTTCTATACGGACTTCGAGGAAATGATCCGTGTGCACGATCTGGACGGCGTGGCATTGGTGACGTGGCCCAGTCAACACCGGGAGCAGATTGAGCGCTGTCTGAACGCCGGCGCACGCAACATTCTGTGCGAGAAGGCCCTGACCGTCACCGGTCAGGACGCCCTGGAGATTGCCGAGTTAGTCGAATCGGCAGACGCGGTTCTCATGGAAGGGTTTATGTACCGGCACCACCCGCTTATGGCCAGGCTCGAGCGACTGGTCGGCACGGGCAAGATCGGCCGTGTGGACTCGGTGAACGCCACGTTCAGCAACTTCGATCCCGAGGAGGATGATCCAACAGACCCGGATCGAAATTGGTCGCGTGACACAGCGCGTGCCGGCGGGACCCCATGGAATACCCTTTGCTATGCGGTCAACGCCGCGAATCATTTCGCATCGGTCGCGGCAGGGGGTCGGTGGACCGGGCACGGTGTCAACGGCAACAGCGAGGGAATTACTGCCGACGCCGGTCTGATGGCGGCTCGACCGGTGCGCGTATTCTGCAGCGGAAGATTGAGCGAGAAGTATGGCACGATCTTCCGTCAATTTGGATTGATCGAATACGACAGCGGCTGTATTGGCATCGTGGAAAGTAGCAGCCAAGCGTACACAAGCGAGGCTCTAAGCATTACTGGCAGCGAGGGAAGGTTGTGCGTGAAGAGGGCTTGGCGACCGTACGACGATACGATTATTGAGCACCAATACGGTAGGCGACTGTACGACCGATATGAGGTTCCGTCGGCCGACATCTTCCGCCTGCAGATGGAGAATTTTGTCGACGTGGCGCGCGGAGTCTCGGAGCCCGTCGTCCCGCTGACGCAGTCCGTGGTCAACATGTACACCCTGGAGGCCCTGACCACGAGTGTGCTCGAACATCGGCCAGTTGACGTCGAACTCCCGGCCACGCTAGTCGCGTCAGCCTAGCGGTGTCGATCCGGCTTAGCGCCGCCAACGTGGAAGCCGCACGTGGGGCGATATCAGGCCTTCCGGGGTCCGATCTCTAGACACGAAGGCGACGGAGCGGTCCAGAGCTGCTGTTGGGCTTCGACTCGAACAGACGACTGACCTCCGAGCCGGCACCCGAGATGCGCGCGGGGCGTCGGGCCCTAGCCCTGGTGCCTGATTGGCGATTCCATGCCTCGCGGCTTGAAATCGAACTTGTCGCTCTCGGCGCAGGCCGCAACGCTGGACGAAGCCGTGACGCTAAGGAACAGCACGGCGACCGCGAGCAGACGGCGGCGGCCGAGTTTCCGATCATGTTGTCCCTGCATCAGTGTGTCCCCTGCGCATGAGGAGCCGCGGGTGACCCCGACGATTGTCGCGAGGAGCCTTCGCCATCCCTAGCGCCCGATTCTAACCCAGTTCGGTTTTCTCATTTAATGATCAAAATCCGAACAGATCGGCTCCGTAGGGACGTTTGGGCCCAGTGGCCGCCGCAGCGGCGGCCACGTCACCTACCAGGCTGGGTATCGGGCCCTAGCCGCCCTGACTGAATGGCGTCCTCATGCCACGCGGCTTGAAATCGAACTCGTCGCTTTCGGCGCAGGCCGAAACGGTGGACACCATCGCGACGCCGAGGATCAGAACAGAAACCGCGAGCAGACGGCGACGGCCAAGCTTGCGATCAGGTCTTCCCCGCATCGATGCGTCCCCTGCGCATGGCGAGCGGCGGGTGGTCCCCACGATTGCTCCTACGGACCATCGCCGCCCCAGGCGCCCGAGTCTAGCCCAGTCAGTTCTCCCAGGTATAAGCCCAGGGGCTGTCTGCGAGCACGTCGGAGATCCGCGACCAGGCCTGGTTCCCGCAGACATCGTTGATGGATCCGCGCGTGAAGGCGACCATGGCCCGCGCGCGACCGGTTTCACGAGTCGGCCTGCCAGCCGGGCTGGTTCGCGAGCAGCAGGAGCGGCCAGTGCCACGCACGCCGGACAGCAAAACAGGCGGAGCCTGCTGCGCACCGCTGCGTCTTCCCGACCTTGTGTGCAATCTCGTCGCCCTCGGCGTCCGCCCCGGCGACCTCCTCATGGTCCACAGCTCCCTCCGCAGCATCGGCTTCGTGGATGGCGGGCCCGAAACCGTCGTCGATGCTCTCCTGCAGGCCCTCGGCCCCCAGGGCACCCTCGTCGTCCCCACGTTCACCTACCCAACCGCCGGGAACCCCGAGTTCGTATTCGATCCGATCCACACCCCCTCGCAGATGGGCGCCATATCCGAGGCGGCCCGCCGCCGCCCCCAGGCCCACCGCAGCATCCACCTCGCCCACAGCATCGCCGCCATCGGCCCGCTGGCCCAGACCATCGCGACCTCCGGCGGCGCCTCAGGCTGGGACGCCCACAGCCCCATGCGCCAGGTCTTCAACCGCAACGGCCGCTACCTGCTCCTCGGCGTCCCCTACCAGAACCTCACCGCCATGCACCTGTGCGAGGTCTGGCTCGAACTGCCCTACCGAAAGCCCCGCGTCTCGCAAGGCCGCATGCGACGGCCCGACGGCTCCACCACGCCCCTGGTCAGCATCGGCACCCCGCCGCTGCCCGGCCACCCCGGCAGCGACTACAACCGCCTCGGCCAGCGCATGGAAGACGCCGGCCTCGTCAACCTCGCCCCCGTCGGCAACGCCATCGCCCGCCTCCTCAACGCCCACGACTTTCGTGCCGCGGCCCGCGAGCTCACCCGCCACGACCCAAACGGCTTCCTCCAACAAGGCCCCGCCGTCACCCAACTCACCCACGGCCACACAATCCAATCACCCAAAGGCGAACACTGCGTCGTCGATCCAACCCGCATCTACCCCGCCACCTAACGCACGCAACCAATACGCCGTAGCGCCTCACGCTCAAACCCAGTCGCGCTTTCGCCCCCACAGACCCCTGCAACAGCGCACGTTGTCTTCGAAGAAGGGGGCGGCTCTTGCCCTCTCTCCCTGTCCAGACCGGACACATGGTGGACAGGTGTTCGGAGACATGGTGGACACCTAGGCCGGCTCCCGGGCGAGGGCCGTGAGGGGATGGGATGATCGGCGGGCATCGGGGGGACGGTGCGGGAGGCGGGGGATGAGCGAGCGTCTGGCGATGGAAGGTGGGGTGCCGGTTCGGACGCGGCCGTTTGGGCCGGGGCATGCGTTTGGGGATGACGATATTGCGGCGTTGACGGAGGTGGTGCGGTCGGGGCACGTGGGGAAGGGGCCGAAGGTCGATGCGTTCGAGCGGGCTTTTGCGGCGCGCCATGGGGTGAAGCACGCGATTGCGGTGACGTCGGGGACGGCGGCGATGCACGTGTGTATCGGGGCGATCAATCCGGAGCCGGGGGACGAGGTGATCGTGACGCCGTGGACGGCCGGCGGGACGATCATCGGCGCGCTGCTGCAGAACTGCGTGCCGGTCTTTGCGGACATCGACGAGACGTACACGCTGGATCCGGCGGACGTGGAGGCCAAGATCACGCCGCGGACGCGGGCGATCATCGCGGTGCATTACCTGGGCAATCCGTGCGATATGGGCGCCCTGCAGGACATCGCCCGGCGGCACGACCTGGCGCTGATCGAAGACTGCGCGCAGGCGCATTTCGCGGAGCACCAGGGGCAGGTGGTCGGAAGTATCGGCGACATTGCGGGTTACAGCTTCGGGGGCAAGCACCTTTCGGGCGGCACCGGCGGCGCGGTGCTGACGAATGACACCGAGCTGTGGGAGCGGGCGGTGTTGTTTCACGACGTGGCGCTGCCGCGGGCGGGCGGTCCGTATGCCGAGCGTCCGTACGGTCACTATTTCCTGGCGCCGCACTACATCATCAACGACCTGACGGCGGCGGTGCTGCTGGTGCAGCTGGAGAAGGTGGACGGGTATATCGCCAGCAAGATCCGGGCGGCGGAGCGGATCATCGAGGGACTGGCCGATATCGATGAGCTGACCCCGCAGGCGGTGCGGCCGGGCGACCGGCATACCTACTGGATCCTGGGGCTCAGCCTGGATACGGAACGGCTGGGCTGCTCGGCCGACGTGTTTGCGGACGCGGTGCGCCACGAGGGCGTGCTGCTGATCAAGGCGGAGAACAGCGTGGACGCGCGGCATCCGTCGACCGGGCTGCCGCGCATGGGCGGGGGCGGGCCGCTGTACAGCGATCCGTTCCTGGCCGATCCCGACTGCTACGGGCGCAGCCGCTTCCCCTTCGATTACGGGCGGGAGCGGGCGGTGAAGTATGGGTCGGGCGGGTGTCCGAAGGGAGAAGCGCTGATGGGCCGCACGGTTGGGTTCAACATGTGGCCGAATCTGAGCGATGGGGATATTGACGACATTGTGCGGGCGTTTCGGAAGGTGGCGTTGTATTTCCGGGGGAGAGGAGTGAGCGGATAGGAGTGAGAGGGTATCGCCCGGGGGGTGATAGTTGTGGCCAGCGACTTCGGTGGTTCGGGGGTTGGTTGCGCGGAAGACCCTTACCCCAACCCTCTCCCACTGCGCGGACCGGGGACATCATGGACACACGTTCGGACACATGGTTTACACATCCAGCACTAAGACGGACGACCGCGATCTGCCATTGAGGAGCAATCTCCAGGCCTGACCCACAGTCCGAAGCCTGAGCGAGCGAAGTCAAACAGTTGACATGCAAGCACGCGCTTGCATATCGTAAGCCCTGACATGCAAGCCAACACTTGCCTGAGGCTAGTCGTGTGGACGTCTATCGCGCGATCGCTGACCCAACCCGCCGGGCCATCCTGGATGAGCTCGTCGATCGGTCAGGTCAATCGCTCTTCGAACTCTGCGCACGCCTCACCATGAAGCACGGCATCAACTCCTCGCGCCAGGCCATCGCCCAACACCTGGGCGTCCTGGAGGCCGCTGGGCTGATTCGCACCAGGCGCGTGGGCAGGTCCAAGCTCCATTGGTTCCAGGGCGCCCCGCTCAAGGCCATCGCCCAGCGTTGGCCGATCGCAACAGATGAAAGGGACACGTGAACGATGAGAATTCACCTCGCCGGCGTCTTCGTGGACGACCAGCAGAAGGCGCTTCGCTTTTACACCGAAACGCTTGGCTTCCAGCCCAAGCACAACATTCCCCTGGGCGAGTACGCCTGGATCACCGTGGTATCCCCGGAAGACCCGGAAGGTACCGAGTTTCTGCTTGAGCCCGATGCCCATCCCGCCGTCCGTCCGTTCGTGCAGGCGCTTGTGGAGGACGGCATCCCCAGCACCTCCTTCGCCGTTGACGACGTCCAGGCCGAATACGAGCGTCTCGTGGCAGCAGGCGTGAAATTCGTCCAGCCCCCAACCGACCTCGGGCCCGTCATCACCGCCGTCCTCGACGACACCTGCGGCAACCTCATCCAGATCCAGGAGCAAAAACCCCAACCCTAACGACCCCAAGTACCCGCCCCAGCCCCCACCAAGACCTCCGCAAAACGCCCCTGGCCCTCAAATCTGCGGCCGCTCTTCCTCCCTCTCCCTTGAGTGTGGGCAGACCGGGGACATCATTTACACGTGTTCGGAGACATGGTTTACACATCCCACAATGAGGCGAACCGTAGAAAGGGGACCAAGAGGAAGAATTTGAGGGATATGATTGGCAGAGCCAGTTTCCATAAGATCACTCCCGTTATCCTAGGACGACATTCGTTTGATAGCTGAAAGCCGTCGCATCCTACGTCACTAGGTGATTGCATCGTGCTGAACTCTCTTTGCTAAATCCCAGTCTGTCGCCTGACCTGAAGCCTCTCCAGGCAATACAAATCACGAAATGCGGGTCACACCGGCATTGGGATCATGATAGGATTCCTATAGTATTGCTTCGTCACTTCGTAATCTAATCGTCGCCTTGTTTCGACTCCGCCGCCGCATCAAGCTGCTTCGAAGACCGCGCTCGTGGTTTTCGTGGACGGGCACTGCTGTGGCAAGAGCAAGACTCTCGTTTTCACGCGTCTCGATCCTGGTGTTTTTCTTTGGGCCAATCGGTGCTCTCGTTATCGTGCCGTTCATAACGCCTGCGATTCCGCGCCTTCCGGACTCGGAAGCCACGAGGTCGATCCTCGGGAGTCTTCTGGCCGCTCAAGCGGCCATCACAGCCCTTAGTCTGGCTGTGACGCTTTTCATGTTGCAGGGGATAAGTTCGAGAAGGGACGTCGATAACCGGATGTATCGTGAATATGTTCGACGGTCTTGGGTGGGTGAGTTTTTTTCGGGGAATGTCGCAGCAGTGGTCGCTACGGCTACTCTCCTCGTGGTCGAAGGGTTCGTTACTGGGCTAGGTGCATCGGCGGACGTTGTTCGGGAGCCTCGCAACTTCGTTGTGGCGGCAGCGATAGCCTTTTGTTTAAACATGATGCTCGCAGTATTGCTTTTTCAGATAGCGATTCGCCAGTCTCGTCCGGAAAGGTGGAAGGATCTGCGTCGGGACATCACGAAGTCCGATGTGGGCGAGGCGGTCAGAGCTTTCGTGCATCGAACCTGTCGCGCTAATTACGCCCGGTCGATCGGTGAGACTGACGTTACGGATTTGTTTCCCGACAGAGGTGAAGGTTCGGCAGATGAGGCAGTTCGCGCCTTGTTGGATGATGCACGGAGAGCCTTGGCAGAGCGTCAACACGGGGAGTTCAAGCGATCCCTGGACTCTATTAGAGAGCTCGTCGACCACGCAATGGATCAAATCGAGGGAGCCGGAATCCGATGGGGAAGTCCGGGAGCACAACCAGCGTGGCCGCCGCTAAGCGAACTGAGCCGAAACTTGTACGCGTTTCGAGAAGATGTGATTCGCGGAGGTGATCGCGAATACATACTTGAGGTTCTGCGCTTTGACTATGGACTTACAAGTGCGGGTATGCGTGCTCGATGTGGCGAATTGTTTAGTGTTGGTTTGGATGGATGCCGGTGCAACTACCAAATTGCAATCCGAGTCGGTGCAATCGAGTTTCAAGAGATGTTCCGTGACCAACTCTTTCAGTCTGCAGACATCCTAGATTTTGGCACAGATTCAGTGGTGGACTTTCAATACGCAAGAGAGACTGTTAGGCAGCAAGAAAGGCTATTGTCAGATGCGATGCACGGCGATCAACCAAATGACTTTATCCAAATACATAGAGGCTTCCGGGCTTGGCTCGAAGGCATTCGGCTGGAGTGGTCAATCAAAGACTGGAAATCCACTGGAAAAGTCGAACTCTACGAAGAGTTGGAGCAACTATATCGTATAGTGCTGATGGGGCTCGGTGGGCGCGCCCTGCACCAAGTCCAATTAGACAAGATGTCTGACATCAGCCCATACTTGAATGTGGCGCGACAAGCATATCCAGATCTTGGGAATCTTACGCAAGACCTCTTCAATGCACTCTCAGGGAGTGTCGGCTATGGCTTCTTCTTGTGGCAAGATTGGGAGACAGAAGGTGAAATGCCAAACAGGACATTTAGCATTTTGCCTGAACAGTACCCTCTACTGTTGTATACGTTACGACTTATTGAGCTATCTTCCGATACGATGTCAAGTGTGAATTTGCGAGGCAGGTCTAAGCAGGTATTAGATTGGTTTACAAATCACGCTGAGAGTCTTGATGGCTATGTGCGTGCGGATCTGGAATTGTCAGTGCAGCAGAGCCGAGAATTCGCAGAAGAGGCATTGAAAGCTGCCGTCCGCCGTGACGACGAAGCGCATGACTACGAGATCATTGGTCGCGAACTTAGTGCAACGAGGCTGTCAACATTCAAGTCGGAAGTGTGCGCTGCGGCGTTTTCCAGCAACTCAGTTGAACGACTATTCGATCGAGCCGGTGCACGTTTACACCTTCCGGAGGATGCTGCGGACGCTCCGTCTGAGCGAGGAGTACGCCCGTGGGGCCATAAGGGTTCGTTCACAGAGACACCGGAGGGGGCGCTTGTCGACTATGGCACCGTCAATGGTGACCAGTTTGGCAATGCTCTGTCGAGGGACGTTATCCAGAGATTCTGCGACGAGCTTGATGGAGCAACTGAGACGTCGATGACTCTCGATACCTCCGGCGAGCTACTTCGAGGAATCGACCGGGCAATAGATGACCTTGATGCACCGGAGCAATTGGTCGTTGTACTCGCGGGAAACTGGCTTCACCTTGAAGTCGGGCTAAGTACAGAGAATCCAGAAGAGTATGAACCGTCCTGGAACTTGCCGGAGGATGATCGGGTCGGAGAGATGGGACGCTACCGAGGCTTCCCGATTCTCAGGGCTCGCGACGATGAGGATCGGTGCGTATACGTCGTTGATCTCGCGGCGTGGGGCCAATTCGTCCGCGCACGGACGGACGCGGACCACGACTTGCGCGTCGAGATCAAGCCGATCTCCATCGATCGAGCGAGGAAGCTCCTAGCAGACAATCCCGAGCACTTCCCCGGCGAGCCTGACGAGGAGTCAAAGCTCCGGAAGCTACAAACCCATGTGGAGATGGTGATCGGCGCTCGCACCGGGTTTCGCGTCGCAGACCCTACCCGTGCTCGGCGGATCTCCCCAATCGGCCAGGTGAATGTGGATGATGAAGAGGCTCAAGCCTAGGCAACGTATCGAGACTCCTCGTCACTCAGAACGGCCTCCTATAGATTCAGAGCAGGGGACTCACCTCGGCAGCGACGCCGAAATGATCCGAGAGTTTCCTCTCCCCGTGGATATTGCTGATCGCGTCCACCAAGTCGACCACCCAGTCCGCGCTCAACGCAATGTGATCGATGCTCTTCCGCCCCTGGAAAACAAGATCCGCCGTCGCGATCCGCAGGCACGGACTGAAGGCCTCCTGAAGCGCCAGCCGAGGCGCCCGCGGCGCCTGGCTCCCCTGCCCGATTGCCTGGTTGAAATCCCCCATCACGATCAGACGCTCAGCGTCCGCCTGTTCGAGCACTTCGGAAAGCCCGACCAGGTACTCCTCATGGTCCTCCCACTGCCCCCTGCGCTTCGCCCTCCGACGAGCCTCGGTCCGCGACCCAAACCACGGAATGCAGACCCCAATCACCGCCACCTCGCCCACCGACGTCTGCGTAGCGCCCGAAACAAAACGTCCCGGCGGCAGCGACTCGATCCCCACATCATTCACCTGCATCCACGGTTCCCTCGACCAGAGCAAAACCTTACGCCGGTTCTTCTGTACCCCGTACCCATAGTCCGCCCGCGAGCAGATCGAATGTCCACCCTGACCAAGTAGCTCGTCATGCGCCTCTGTCAGACACACGATCTCCGGCTCATGCCGATCAATCCGCCTCAGAATTTCAGGCGTTCGCCACAACCTCGGCGTAGCAAACTCAACATTCCAGTTGACTATGCGCAGAGACACAGTTAGCCGGTCGTTTGTTCACGATGATAGGTCGGAACATAGGGATCGATGGTCTTGGCGACACGCTCCAACTCGGCGACCATGGCGTCTAACATTGCCTTGCGTCCAAGACCAGCTGGCAAGTCAATGGGTATGCAGACATCATTGGGAAGCCAATCCAATCCCGGGTAGTCCGAGGCCTTAAATTTGTCGCGCACCTCGTCAAAACCCACTGAACTGTGTTGATCGGAGGTATCCTCCCAGAACCACAGCCACAGCGGCTTTCCCAGCTGCTTCCTGGCCTTGTAATCAATGCGAAGTCCAGTTATTCTCCCGCCTAAACGAAAGAATCTTGTGTAGTTATCTCCTTCTGTTCCTCCCACACGCAAACGGTCGGTGTTGGCCCAGCCCGATTCCTTGACTCGCGTGACCGCGTCAGCAATCAACGTCCTCAGATTGGCGTCTTCTACTGGGTCGTCATCCTTGATGGCGTCGCGGGCAAGCCCCCGCAGCTCGGCGACTTCGAAGCACGCTTGCTGGTGTTCGTCCTCTTTGGTCGCCTCGGCCAGTCTGTCAAGCACGACGTCCCAGCTCGAAAGCATCAGGCGTCGTTGGCCGTCCTCGGACGTTGCGCTTACCAGGTCGTCCCGCTCCTGCCCATCTGCAGGACGCAGGTCGTGATCGGCACGACGCAACCGTTGCATCAGTGTGTCCCACAACGAGAATTCGTTACGATCAACGACGCGAGATTTCGGTGCCAAGAACAGCAGCGTGGCCGGTCTGAGGTCCGGCAGCGCTTCCCAATAGTTAACGGGTTGGCGGCGGGTGAGTGACGCCCAGAATTTGGACTCGACAAATGCCACGTGGTTGCCGTCATCGTCGAAGCACGCCATGTCAGGAAACGCACCATTCACCAATTGCTGTGTGCGAAATCTAGCGATAGACAGCGGCTTGCCGTCGTCCGCAAGAAACTTGGCAAACTCGTCCCTGGCTGAGTCGGACCGCGACAAGATGAACCGCAAGGCCTCCGTAGCCGCGTCCTCCCGCCCCGCCGCATACCCTCGCGCGATCAAACTCAGCAAACTCTCAGCCTCAGCCATCGTTTGGAACCTCCGTTGACTCGCCACCGTCTTCCTCAACGCGTTCGAGTCGAACTGCTGCTCAACTCAAGCGGTCTGAACCGGCCTACAGAGCGATTTCTGCCGTCGTTACGTTAATAGTAGCCGCCAGTGGACTGGAAGTCACTCCGACTACTCTCCTACGTCGGAGAAATTAGTGATTGCGACTTCGCCTTCCGGAAACTCCGCCACGATCTTGAGCTTGCCTCCTGCGGCCTCGATATAGGACCGCAGGCTCGACACATACACGTCGGCCCGCTGCTCCAACTTGGACACCGCCGGCTGATTCACCTTCAGTCTCTTCGCCATGTCCCGCTGAGTCAGCGCCCGCGCCCTCCGAAGCTCATGCAACGGCATTTCAACCAGCAGCTCCCGCTTCATGTCGTCCACGCGCCGACGACGCTCCGGCGTGAAGTCCTTGGTCAGTTCGCTGAACGGATGGCGTCCACTCATTCGATCAACCCTTCCTTTCGCAGTTCCTCCAAATGCTCGTCGTACAGGCCGTCGGCCAGCGGCACGAACTCCTCATGGGACCTGTCATTGCCCTCAATCTCCCAGGGCACGAGCGAATGTTATTCCATATAGGGAATCTCTTGCAGGTGGGAGGGAGGCGCCGACGGTAATGCTCCTGGCAAAACTCGGCCCGACCCCGTTCGTGGTGAGCCCGTCGAAGAGCCGCCCTCGCCTAGCGCCACACCGGAGCGCTTATCCTTGCCTCCATGAACGCCCCGGCAGCCGCTGACTCCGAAACCCCTACAGGCGATCTGGAACCGATGCGCGTCGTCGAAGACCCCCTCAACCGCGAAACCATCCAGGCCATCACCCAGCTCATCGTCGAGCGCTTCCAGCCCGAGCAAATCATCCTCTTCGGCAGCGTCGCCCGCGGCGAAGAGGACCACAACAGCGACCTGGACCTCATGGTCGTCCTTCGACCCGGCGTCGACCCGCCCCGCCGCGGCAATCCCATCCGCCGCGCCATCGCCGAACGCTTCGTCCTCCCGGTCGACCTCCTGATCCGGTCCTACGAAACCTTCGCCGCCTACCGCCCCAATCCCAACTCCACGCTCAGCCGCATGCTCGAAGACTCCGTGGTGCTCTATGACCGCCACGCCGCCTGAGCAGGCCTGGTTCGCCAAAGCCGACGAAGACCTTGAGTTAGCCCGTCGCGCCCTCGGCCCGGGCCGCCCGTTGTCGGCCCTCGCCTGCTACCTCGCCCAGCAATGCGCCGAGAAATACCTGAAGGGCTACCTCGTCGCTCACGACGTGCCGTTTCGCCTTGTGCACGATCTGGACTATCTCATCCAGCTATGCGCGCCCCTGAACCCGGCCTTTGAGAGCCTCACCCCGGCCGCCGAAATTCTGAACACCTATATTTCGACCGGCCGCTACCCATCCGAAGACGCTGAAGAGGCCGACCTCCAAGCCGCCCAGGAAGCCATCCACCAGGCCCAACAGATCGTCGACTTCGTTCTCCAAGCCTGACCCTCCGCCCCGTCCCTCCTATGGGCACTTCGCGAAGCGCCCACGTCAGCGCAGCACCCGCCCCGCCGAAGTGGACACATTTAGCCGAAAACTGGACACATTTGGCCAAAGAGTTGACACATCGGGCCAAAAACTGGACACATTCGGCTCAAAAGTGGACACATCGCCCCACCAGAGTGGACACATCCCCGTCATCCCCGCGTCATCAGCCTCTTCTTGCGTAGGGGCGGGTCTCTGACCCGCCCGTCTTCCGCGCAACCCACCCCATCCGTTCTTGGTGAGCCGAGCCGCGGTCCGTCGGAGACCCCGCCCTGAGCTCCTCGAATAGCCCGTCCTGCGCCTGCCGAAGGCGGGAATCTCTGCCTTCCTCGCAACCCGTTCGTGGTGAGCCGGGCCGGAGTCTTTCGGAGGCCCGTGTCGAACCACACCCCTGCACCTCCCAAGCCACCCGGGCAGTTCCCCTCTTCTCCGGTCTCACTCCTTGTATGTTCCGCGAGCCTTGGAATTCCCAGGGTGACAGTGCACGGGCCGGGACAGACCGATCTCCCCTTGGTCGTGAGAGACCGTGAGAGAGCAGGGTCGTCCCGGCCCTGACGCTGGCGCAGAGCCCGAACAGGTGCCGGGGCCGTGATCCTCACGAGCCCGAATCTGCAAGGCAGGGCGCGTCGCCAGCGTGGCCGGAGGGTACCCAATGGCGACCGCAGGGGACGTAGGGGTCGGGATCGATGTGGCCAAGGCCCAGTTGGACATCGCGGTCGAGCCCACCGGCGCGACCTGGACGGTGCCGCGCTCGCGCGGCGGCCTGCGGCGCTTAGCGGAACAACTCCAGGCCCTGCGGCCGACCCGCATCGTGCTGGAAGCCAGCGGCGGCTACGAGCGACTCGTGGTGGCGACCCTGGCCGCGGCCGGCCTGCCGGTCGCGCGCGTCCATCCGCGCCAGACCCACGACTTCGCCCGCGCCCTGGGCCGGCTGGCCAAGACCGACCGGCTGGACGCCCAGGTCCTCGCCCGCTTCGCGGCCGAAGTGCGGCCCCCGCTCCGCCCCCAGCCCAGCGCCGTAGTCGAGGACCTGCAGATCTTGAGCCGCCGGCGCCGCCAACTGGTGGCGGATCGCGCGGCCGACCAGCAACGGCGCCGCCACGCCCCCACCCATCTGGATCTGGGCTTCGACCCCGTGGCCGCCGCGCGGACGGCGGCCCTGGCCCAGGTGGACCGCCAACTGGCCGCCCTCGTGCAGCAGGAGCCGACGCTGCGGGCGCGCGCCGCCTGGCTGCAGAGCATCCCCGGCATCGGCCCGGTGGCCGCCGCCACCCTGCTCGCCGAGCTTCCCGAACTGGGCGCCTGCTCCCGCCAGCAGATCGCCGCCCTGGTCGGCGTGGCCCCGTTCAACCGCGACAGCGGCACCCGGCGCGGGCGCCGCCGCTGCTGGGGCGGCCGCGCGCCGGTGCGCACCGCGCTCTACATGGCCGCCCTGACGGCTACCCGCCACAACCCTCGCATCCACGCCTTCTACCAGCGTCTCCTCGCGGCCGGCAAGCCGGCCAAGGTGGCCCTCGTCGCCTGCCTGCGCAAGCTGCTCGTGCTCTGCAACGCCCTCTGCCGCACGCAGACCACCTGGGATCCCACCATGCTCTAACCCTTGACGCCTAACACAGGTGCTCTCCGCTCACTCCTTCCCCCTCCTCCCCTCTCCCCTTCCCCACCTCACTTCTTCTTCCAACTCGCTATCCTTGCCAACCAAACCCACCCGGAGCCCCACCATGACCGGCGACGTCTTCTACCAGGAAATCAAATCCGTCGACTCGCCCCGCGGCTCCATCGTTCCCGACGGCGCCACCACCGAGGAAATCGACGGCCAGAACATCCTCCGCATCCCCGCCGAGACCACCCACGTCGACACACCCATCATCTTCCCCGGCTTCCGCATCATCGTTGAGGGCGACCAACTCCACGTCTCTGGCGACACCATCGTCGACGCCGCCATCTACGGCGAAACCCTCGAAGCCCGGGGCGCCGTCGTCTCATCCGACAAGGAAATCGAAGTCGTCGGCCTCATGCAGGCCGTCAGCGTCACCGGCAAAACCGTCCGCGCCGACCGCATTGAGGCCGAACGCGTCCAGGCCGTCCTCAACGTCCGCGCCACCGGCGCCGTCATCGCCAGGACCCTCGTCATCACCGACGGCGGCGTCCGCGCCCCCCTCCTCGTCACCCAGTCCCTCGATGGCGAAAACCTCGCCGACACCTCCAAATCCTGGGCCGACGCCATCACCGCCGGCGACATCCCCACCTGGCTCCAGGACTAACTCCGTCCCCGGCCCACCCCGTTCGTGGTGAGCCGGCCCAGAGTCCTCGGCGGGCCGTGTCGAACCACAACCCCACACCACCCAACCCGCACCGGCAGTCCCCTCTCCCTGCTCACTCCTCGCAACGCACTCCAGCCTTGGGACCGCAGCCGTTGGTAGCGTCAGCCGGCAACGCGGAACGCCGATCTTCACCCTCTCCGAGGGGAGAGGCAGATTCGGGCGTCTTCGGCCGAAATCGGTGAGGGGTCTTCCGGGCAATCAAGCCCCAGGCCACCAGAAACGCCCCGTCGAAGAGACCCCAGGCGACCCACCGTCCTACTCTGCTTTCGCGGAAATCTACGACGCCTGGCAATCCCTCTACGGCCTCCCCTACGCCATCCTCGTCGCCCCAAGAGTCAACCTGCGCCTCCAAGCCCACGTCGGCCGCCCGAAGACCCTCATCGACCTCGCCTGCGGCACCGGAACCCACGCCGTCCTCCAGGCCCACGGCGGAACCCGCGTCATCGGCATCGACCTCTCCGCCGCCATGCTCCACCAGGCCCAGTCGCGCGCTGCCGGCCGCCGCGTCACCTTCATCGAAGCCGACATGCGCACCTTCGACATCCACAAGCCCGTCGACGCCGTCACCTGCCTCTACGCCAGCCTCAACCACCTGCTCGACCCCGGTGACCTCACCGAGACGTTCAAACGCGTCGCCGCCCACCTCCGTCCCGGCGGCGTCTTTGTCTTCGACCTCAACTCAGAGCACGCCTTCCAAACCCTCTGGCGCACCCCCGTCACCGAACGCGGCCCCGACTTCACCCTCCACCGCCGCTTCCAGGTCCACGGCCCCCAAACCACCATGCACCTTCAGATCGAGCGCCCCGGCCGCCCCACCGTCCACGACACCCTCACCGCCCGCTCATTCCCCGAAGCCCACATCCGCACCGCCCTCGCCAACGCCAACCTCACCCTCGTCGACCTAACCCGCTTCAATCCCTTCCCCACCGTCCCCGGAACCGCCCTCAAACAACTCTGGACCGCCACCCACCCCTAACCCCGACAATCGTTGGCGGCCCCATCTTTTGAAGCGGCGGCGTCCGAGTCCCGCCCCTCTTCCCTCCGCTCTCCCGGCGTCCCCGGCGATCCTGCCCCGGGCCTGTCGAAGGTCGGCGGACACAGTCTTCGCCCCCCTCCTCGCTCACCGCTCACTCCGCTTCCCTCGCTCCTCGCCCTCTTCTCACCTCTCACCACATTCCGTCCACTCTTTCTTCACCAGACACTTCCCTCGCCAAAGTGGACACATCGGGCTCGAAAGTGGACGCATTGAGCCCAAAACTGGACACCTTGAGCCGAAAAGTGGACACATCGGCCCGACCGAGTGGACACATCCCCATCACCCGGCCGCCCCGGAGTACCTGCCCCAAGCCTGCCGAGGGGGGACCGTGAGGGGGATTCGCGCTGGCCAAAACTGAACGCATCGCCCTCAGGAGTGAACACATTCGGCCGAAAAGTGAACACATCGGGCCGGAAACTGAACACATTCGCCCGACCGACTGAACACATCCCCGTCATCCCAGCGTCCCCGCAGAACCTGCCTTGGGCTTGCCAAATGGGTAACCCCGCCTTCCTCTTCATCCCCGCTTCTCTCTTCTCACTTCTCTTAGCTCACTCCTTCTTCACCCCTCTCCCCTTCCACCCTCACTCCGATTCCCACCCCCACTTGCCCGGGTGTAATCATGTAGGGTACAATGGCTCAGCCGTCCATCGCTCCCCGGACTTCCCCATGCCCTGGCCGCTCGCCATCCTGACCGCCTCCCTCACCTTCCTGCTCCTGCTGCCGGCCCGCCGCAGTTCGCTCATCCGCACGTCCAGGCGCGTTCGCCGCCTCAATCCCCAAAATCCGCCTAAGCCCACGCCCGCCAACCGGCGCCCCCCTCTGGGGGGCGCCGGTTGGCGGGCGTGTGTTCGGTAGTGGTCTAGTTTGACTTGACAGGAGTGGGAGAATTAGGCACGAGGCGAGGCGCGCGCAACAGCTAGGGGAGCAGACCATGGCCGAGAACGAAGGTCTGTCCTCGGAGCACGCGGACGAGCGGGAGGAAGAGCAGGACCTTGCGTCGCAATACCCACGCGTAGACAACGCGTTTCAGTTCGTCCTCCCGTCCTACGACTGGGCGCACCAGCGTTTTGCCGCGCTGGACACGCGAATCCAGCAGATCAGCCTGATGTCCGCGACCCTGACCGTTGGCGCGCCACTGATTGCCAAGGCCGTGGCGCCGACGGCTGACTTGACCTCGGCGTGGGTTTTAGGCGCCCTGGGCCTGGGATCGCTGGTGGTCGTCTTGGGAGCGGTTGGTCAGACGCTCGGCGGGCTTCGACAGGTCAGCCTGGCCAAGCTCTATCAGCGAAACCTGCACAAGACGGAGTGGACGTTTCAGAAAGATCTCGTTCATTTGGCGGCAAAGAACCAGCGGTCCAATCTAAAGGCTATCCAAAGACGGGGTCGACTTGCGTCCGTACTCAGCGCGGGTATCGCTGGGCAGGTGATCTGCCTGGCCGTCTGGATCGCTCTTCACGTCCTTACCGTCTACGAGGCTTGCCACCCTTCGTAAAGACATCGTCGTCGGACGGCGGCGGGGGCGGCGGGGGCGGGGGCGGCGGGGGCGGGTTCTTATCGTCTTGGGCAAGCATCGTGTGCTCCGTGTCGCGAGGACGCAAGTCTAGCTAAGGACCGGTACGCGTGGTGCGGTGCTACCCTGCCAGCCACCACGAGGCCCGTAGACGCGGCAGCGCGTCTGTGTGGTTCCCGGCAGCCCCAGTGCGGCTGCTGGGGTAGGCCTCGTGGTACAGGAACCGTGCCCCGGCAAGCGGCTGGGGCTGCTGACTGTACGAGGCCAGCATGCGCGAGCAGGGCTGTGGATCCTCGTGCGGCGACTGTCTCGTACGACTCGTGGGGCTCGTGGGCGTGGTGGTGTCGGTCGTGATTCTGCTTGGGGTCTTCCTCACGCCCGATGATCCAGGGGACCTCGAGACTCAGGGCTACCCGGCGTCAACCCCGCGAGTCTTGCGTCCGTCCTGGACCCCGGCCCTCAGGACACCTACCGCCCGACCGCTCCAGCGCACCATGTTGGTCAAGAGCACGCCAACTCCGACACGAACCTCGACACCAGGCCTCAGGACGTGGGCGAGTTGCGAGCAGGTCCCGGCCCGTCTCCTCCGGCTCGACACGCAAGGCCGAGTGGCGGTGAAGCGCGAGCTGGTTCCGAGTCAGCCCGACGGCGATAACGATGGGTTCGCGTGCGGCACCCAACTGGAGCACAAGCGAGGCCTGATCCATGACGGCGGGTAGGGACTCGAGTTGACCCGCCATCGGGACCCCGCACCTGCTAGGGCCCGAACTCCCGCGCGGTCCGGACCACAGGACCGCCCTTGCGGGACTGGCCCGGTGCATATAGGCTATTGAGCGTGCGGCCTGGTGGCCATGAGAGTTGACGGACGCTCTGCCACCAGGCCGTCCAAGGCGCCGAGCCCCGATGTGCGCGGCGAAATGGATTGAGCATGCCCATAAGGCCGGCCCAGCCTCGAAGCTGGGCCAAACTCAGGGCGTAAGCCCAATGAGTTGACATTAACACACCTCAAGGCATGGAGATAGGACTGGTGTGCCATGACAGCTGATGGATATGAACTCGTGCTTCGCGCGCTTCGGGAGCGTCGTGACGAGTGCCTCGCGAAGACGCGTAACTACGAGGCTGCGATCAAGATGGTCGAGGGTCTCGCCAGGGAAGTCCTGGAAACGAGCGGCTCAAGCCCGGGTCCGCTCGCGGGCATGACCCGTGCGAATGCTGCGTACACCGTCCTGGCTGAGCACGGTCGTCCCTTGCCAACCAGAGAGCTTGTGCGCCTACTGCAGGAGCGCGGCTTCGAGGTCGCGGCGACCAATTGGCAGGATTCCATCAGGTCGGCCATGCGACGTGATCCCGATCGCCGGTTCTGCCGGACGAGGCAGCGAGGGCGGCCCTGGGCACTCTCGAAATGGGAGGAGCTGCGGACCGCGAGCGAAGATGATGAATTCGAGGGCGAACGTGCGCACGCGCTCGAGATGGTCGGGTCGTCCTAGCCCGCCGCGTGCCTTTGCCAGCGGGCCTCTGCCGCCCTGCGAGCACTCGCTGAACGCTCGGCCGCTGTAAGAACGGCGGCCCGAGCCATGCCACCCTTGCGACCTGCGCGCACGTGCGCGGGCTCGGGAACGACCGCAGGAGCCTCGGCCTCGTCGTCATACTTCGCGATCAGGAAGTCGATCACGGCCTTGGCTGCCTGGCTCTCATCCTGATGCTCAGGGGGTGTAGCGCCCATGAATGCCTCCTGTCGTGAGTATATGCGAGCGCACGTAGGCGCGGCATGCGTCAGCGCTGGACTAGAGATTTCCGCTAGGCATAATGAGGCAGTTAGATATCACGACTCGAAGGAATGAACCGCCTCGCTCGTGAACGTCGGAGCGAGATTCTCGAGCTCCTGAACGATGGCATGTCGGTTCGCGCGGTTGGTCGGCACACGGGAGTCCACCGGGTCACGATCTTAAAGCTCCTGGCGGACGCGGGTCGTGCGTGCGCGCTGGAGCATAACCGGCGCGTCAGGAACCTGACCTGTCGGTACGTCCAGGCCGACGAGCTCTGGTGTGTCGTGCGTAAGAAGGGTAGACACGGTCCCGACCAAGCTCGCGACACCTCGCGTGATCCCTGGACGTTCACGTGCCTTGATGAGGAGACCAAGCTCTTGATCACCTGGCTGGTGGGCGAACGTGATGTGCCTACGGCCACGAAGTTTCTCGTTGATCTGGGGCGGCGGATCGAGGGCAACTTCCAATTGAGCACGGACGCGGCCACGATCTATCGCGAGGCCGTGGTCGAGGCGTACGGTGGGCATCTGGACTACGGCCAGATCTGGAAGCACAGCGTGCCGCGTGGAGAGGCCGCGAGCGTGCCCAAGATCAAGCGCACGCCGATTCGAGTGTTTGGCGAGCCGGATCCAAAGCACATCCGGACCATGTTCGTGGAGCGGCACAACCTGACCATGCGCATGGCCCTGCGCCGGTACACCCGCGAGACGAACGCCTTCAGCCGCACGTTCAAGAATCACGCGCACGCCCTGGCCGTGTACGCGATTCACTACAACTTCGTGAGGTCGCATGGCACGCTCACGAGGCGAGCGTTCGGCAAGCCCACCACGCCAGCCATGGCGGCAGGACTCGCCGAGCGCCCCTGGACCATGGAGAGGCTCGTGGGACTGGTTGAGGCTCGCGAGGACGATGCGATCCAGGTGGCGAAGCGCCGGAAGGATCGGCGCGGCTAACAACATGTGGGGGGAGCGGACACCCTACACCCGCTATGTCGTGTGCTAGCTTAATGGTTCTGGGGTCGGGAGGCTCTGGCCCCTTGAATGCCGACGCCGCCCATTGTTGGCGACAGGGGGCGGCGCACGGCAGAGGACGTTTGATGCAGTCTACGACAGATCAAGGCTGGGCGGCGAGCTAGCTACACGGTCCCTGAGAAAGGCCGCGTAGACAAGTGATAAGTCGCCCGCCTGCTAAGCGGGAATCGTGGGTTTGAACCCCACCGCGGCCTCCCTCAGGGACCGTGCAATATACCGCGCGCCCCGCAGAAAGGAAGCTTCATGGCAACCGCAACCTGGACCGGCGCGTCTGGCGCCAAGTACACCTACACGATTTACGATCTCGGCACCAACTTCAACTCGGTGGCCGGAAACTACATGTTCGTCAAGCGCGGCTCCGACGGCCGGCACAGCTCGCTCTATGTAGGCCAGACAGAGAATCTCAAAGCGAGACTTACTCCAAGCCACCACAAGTGGCCGTGTGCCGTGCGGAATGGCATGACCCATATCGCTGCGCACACCAACTCCAGCGCGGTCGACCGTCGAGCCGAAGAAGAGGACTTGCTCGCTCGCTTCACCACCGCGTGTAACGACTGACGACGAAGACTCCGCGGCTGCAGCTGCGGCTCGCCCATAAGGACGGGTCCGACCAGAGCTTCGCGGTTTCTCGTCCCTGGTGGCCTGGAACCGTAGGCTTGAGGGAGACTACCGCCACGCGCCTGTGGGATGACCTGTGGATCAGGAGAACGTGGTAGCGAACTTGCCCGAGATTCCAGAGTCGCGGGAGCTCCAGGAACACCTGCGCGCGCGTCAGGACGCGAGTCGGGAGTCGTCCGCCATTCAAGAGGTCGTGAGTCGGCTCGAACAGGTCGCGAAGTTCCTAGGACGTGAAACGCCGGAAAAGGACCGGCGCCTGCGCTGGTACCTGGAAGACCTGGACCGCGAGGCCGTGCGCACGCTGCCCACGCGCCTCAACGCCCTGCAGGACGCGCTCAAGCGTGAGGACGCGGCCAGGATAGCCGTTGACGAGAGCGGGATCCTCCGCGACTTGCAGAGCCTGCTGAAAGACGTGCCGGAGTAGTTCTGCAAGTCAAACTAGACCAGTGCCGTGTGTTCCCCCACAAAACCCCCGCCGCCCAACCCGGATATACTCTGGCGCCGGTAACCCAAACCGGCTCGGCCCGGCGGCTGCGGCACCATCCCGCCCGCTCGCAAACGGAGGCGCGCCTTGGCAGAGCAACAACCTGTCTCCACCAACGGCCGCGCTGGAGGCGACGACGCTTCCAACGGCGTGCTGGAGCAACTCACTGACGACCAGCTCCGCTGGATCTACCAGATCATGCGGCGCATCCGCCGCTTCGAAGAAACCGCCGAGGAAGCCTTCCGCGCCGCCAAAATGCGCGGCGCCCTGCACTTCTACATCGGCGAGGAAGCCACCGCCACCGGCGTCTGCGCAGCCCTGAACGACGGTGACTTCATCACCAGCACCCACCGCGGCCACGGCCATTGCATCGCCAAGGGCGCGCGCATGGACAAGATGATGGCCGAACTCTTCGGCCGCACCACCGGCTACTGCGGCGGCAAGGGCGGCTCCATGCACATCGCCGACATTGAACTCGGTAACCTCGGAGCCAACGGTATCGTCGGCGCTGGCATCCCCATTGCCACCGGCGCGGCCCTCGGTTCCAAGCTCCGCAAGGACGGCAAAGTCACCGTCGCCTTCTTCGGCGACGGCGCCGGCCCCACCGGCGCCTTCCACGAAGGCGTCAACGTCGCCGCCACGATGAACCTGCCGGCCGTCTTCGTCTGCGAAAACAACCAGTACGGCATGGCCACCCACGCCGACTTCGCCAACGCCGCTCCCATCCACAACCGCGGCCCCGCCTACGGCATCCCCAGCGCCTCCATTGACGGCAACGACATCTTCGAGGTCTACGCCACCGCCAGGGAAGCCATCGACCGCGCCCGCCGCGGCGAAGGCCCAACCCTCATCGAGTCCCGCACCTACCGCCACAAGGGCCACACGGTCCTGGATCAGAAGAACTACCGCACCAAGGAAGAAATCGCCGAGTGGGTCGCCCGCGATCCCATCGAGCGATTCGTCCGGGCCGTCAACGAATCCGAACGGCTGGACGAGGACGACTTTCAGGCGATCGACGGGCAGATCGAACGTGAAATCGAGCACGCCGTGGCGTTCGCCGAGGCCAGCCCCTGGCCGACCGTCGACGTTATCGAGCGCGACGTCTACGTGGAGTAACCATCATGGCCGTCACCACCCCCCAGGCGCCCGCGCCCGAAACCGCCACCCGCGAAATCTTCATGAGCGAGGCCCTGCGCGAGGCTATCGACGAGGAAATGACTCGCGACCCCACCGTGTTCGTGGTGGGCGAGGAAGTCGGCGTCTGGGGCGGCGCCTACGCCGTCACCCAGGGCCTGCTCGAGAAGTGGGGCCCGGACCGCATCGTCGACACCCCCATCGCCGAAGCCGCCATCGCCGGCCTCGGCATCGGCGCCGCCCTTACCGGCAGCCGGCCCATCGCCGAGTTCATGTACAGCGACTTCATGGGCATCGCGATGGACCAGATCGTCAACCAGGCGGCCAAGAACCGCTACATGTTTGGCGGCAAGGCCAAGTTGCCCCTCACCTATCGCGCGCCCTTCGGCGCCGGCACCGGCAATGCCGCCCAGCACACCCAGAGCCTGGAAGCCTGGTTTGCCCACGTCCCCGGCCTCAAGGTCATTACCGCATCCACGCCCTACGACGCCAAGGGCCTGCTCAAGTCCGCCATCCGCGAGGACAACGTCGTCATCATGTTCGAGCACAAGGCCATCTACGCCATGCGCGGCCACGTGCCCGAGGGCGAATACCTGGTCCCAATTGGCGTGGCCGACGTGAAGCGTGAAGGCGAAGACGTCAGCGTCATCACCTACGCACGCCAGACCCACCACGCCCTTGAGGCCGCCGAGCAGCTGGCGGCCGAGGGCATCAGCGTCGAAGTGGTCGACATCCGCTCGCTCTACCCGCTGGACACCGATACCGTCCTGCGCTCGGTCCGCAAGACCCACCGCGCGGTCGTGCTCTACGAAGCCGTCCGCTTCGGCGGCTTCGGCGCCGAGATCGCCTCGCAGATTCAGGAGTTGGCCTTCGACGATCTGGATGCGCCGGTACTGCGCGTCGGTGCCGCCCACGCGCCCGTCCCGTTCTCGGAGCCTCTCGAAAACGCCTCGTTCCCCGACACGGCCAAGGTCGTTGAGGCCATCCGCCAGTCGCTCCAGGGCGTCTACTAGACCGTGGCTACCGCCGTACGCATGCCCCTGATGGGCATGACAATGGAGGAAGGCGCCGTCACCGAGTGGTTGGTTGACGAAGGCGCCCAGGTCGAGAAGGGCCAGGAGATCCTGGAATTCGAGACCGACAAGATCAACGCTCGCGTGGAAGCTCCGGCCGCCGGCATCCTCGGCGGCATCGCCGCAGGGCCCGGCGATCTGGTAAAGGTTCAGGGCCTCCTGGCCTGGATCCTGGAACCCGGCGAAACCCCGCCGGCCGAGGATCCGAACCCGCCGGCCGCCGCCGCTGCTACCGCGGCGCCTCCTGCCGCGCCGCCGACACCCGCCCCCACGCCGGTCGCTGCTGCCCCCGCGCCACCGCCGGCTCCTGTTGCACCAGCACCCGCGCCCGTGGCAGCCCAGCCAGTCGCTGTCGCATCGGTTGCCGTGGCGCCATCCGCCGACGGCCGCGTCAAAGCCTCCCCACTCGCCAAGCGCGTGGCCCGAGAACTCGGCATTGATCTGGGCCGCCTGGTCGGCTCCGGTCCCGGCGGGCGCATCATCGAAAAAGACGTAGCCGCGGCGGCCGCGGCTCCTGCTATCGCGCCCATGCCGGTTGCCGCCGCCCCGCCACTGGCCCCTGCGCCCGCCGTTCCCGACGTGGCCGCCGGACAGGTCATTCCGCTGGAGGGCGTCCGTCGCGTTATCGCAGAGCGCATGCAGCAAAGCCTGCAGGGCAGTGCCCAGGTCACCCTGGTCGCCGAGGCCGACGCCCGTCGTTTCCACGAACTGCGTACCGAGCTCGCCAGCCGACACGAGTCGGCGCTTGGCTTCCGCATCAGCTACAACGACCTGCTCATCCGCATATGCGCCCACGCCCTGCGCGAACATCCCCGCGCCAATTCCAGCCTGGAAGGCGACGCCATTCGCCTCCACGACGTCGTGAATGTCGGGCTGGCCATCGAGGCCGGCGGCGACCTGGTGGTCGCCAACGTCAAGCACGCCGACCGCAAGTCGCTGGTGGAAATCGCCTCCGACCTGCGCGGCCTCGTCGACCGTGCCCACGCCAACAAGCTGGACCTGGACGACATTACCGGCGGTACCTTCACCATCTCCAACCTGGGCGTCTACGGCATTGATGCCTTCACCCCGGTGCTCAACCCGCCCGAGTCCGCCATCCTTGGCGTCGGCGCCCTGCGCGAGAAGGCCGTGGCCCGCGATGGGCAGGTGTCCGCCGAGCTCTCAATGACTCTCAGCCTCACCTTCGACCACCGCATCATCGACGGCGCCCCCGCCGCCCGCTTCCTCGCCCGCATCCGCGAACTCATCGAACAGCCCTACCTGCTTCTGTAGCAACTGGTCATCGCCGGGCGCCTGGCTGGCATGATGCTCCGGTCCGACTTAGTTTGGTGCGCCATGGAACTGGTTGAGTCGCACGTACATATCTGGACGACTCGGGACCCGCGATTTGGGCGGCATCCGGAGTCCGACTTCACGCCCGGCATCGAGGCGGCGCCGGCGGACTTGTTCCGGGCCCAGGACCAGATCGGCGGCGTGGCCTGGACAGTCCTCATCCAGCCCCGCTACTACCTCTGGGACAACGCCTACCTCATCCAGGCGGCGGAGAAGCATCCCGACCGGCTGGTTGTCGCGGGTCGGGTTAATCCGTTGCTCCCAGATGCGGCCGATGCGCTGCGCGAACTGATGCGCCACCCGCAGCTTAGCGGCATCCGGCTGGCGCCCAACACCGACCCCGAGACTCGCTGGCTGGCTGACGCATCGCAGGACGCACTGTGGGAAACGGCGGCCGACACCAACGCCACTATCGGTTTACTGATCAACTGGCGGCAGCTCCCGCAAGCGGAAGAGATGGCCGCGCGTCATTCCGATGTAACCGTGGTTATCGACCACCTCGGCTCGCCCGACTACGGCGATCCCGACTCGCTGGCGAACCTGCTGGGCCTGGCCGAGCGGCCGAACGTGTTCGTCAAGCTCTCTGGATATCCCAACGGCACGCGAGCCGCCTATCCGTACCGCGAGGCGCATTCCCTCATCGAGCGCGTCTACCGCGCCTACGGCCCGCAGCGTCTCATGTGGGGCACCGACTGGCCCGTCTGCCTGACCAACGCCACCTACGAGCAGGCCTTCAACTCGGCTTGGAACCTTCCTTTCCTCACCGACGACGACCGGGAGTGGATCTTCGCCCGTACGGCCAGGCGCGCCTGGCGCATCGAGGCGTAGCCGCCGTTCCAGCGGTTAAGCAAGTTCCGGGTGCAAAGCCGGGCGGAGGCCTTGCACCCGGATGAGGTTCGTGAAGCGAACCTAGGCGGTCTGGGGTAGCCGCACTGTTCCTACGCGTCCACAGTCCGCCGGAACCGAGCCGATGGCCCGCACGCCCACACGTCGTCCGGGGAGGACGTGTGTCGTGGGAGTCCCGCGCACGCCTCGAATTCTGGGCGTTTGCGGGTTCGCGTCCATGGCTAGCTTCGCGAACCTCAGCATGCCTTCGAACGGATGATTTCGTTCGAGAGCCGGTATGGGCCACTTGCGCGACCCACACCATTCCGCCCAGTAATCAACGATGACCGTTGCGTCGCCTTCCAGCTCACGTTGCTGGCGCGACGCCTCCGCCTCATCAACGCCAGGGCCTGTCAACGGATCAACACCTTCGATCTCCGCGCGTAAAGCGCTTCTAGATCCGTTGCGTTCGCCCGAGGCGCAGCCGGGTCTTCCTAAGGAGAGAATGTAGCCTCGCGGAGACTAGGAAACCGTCGCAATGCTTACAGACGCGACAAGGCCAATGGTCTAGCTACTAGTAATTTTCGCCTGATGCCGAGGACACTTACGCGGACCTTCAATTAAGCGGCGCGCCCGGCCGGAGCGTGCTCCGGCCGGGCGCAGCCGATTCCGCGGCGCTGGTACGCCGCGAGGTTTACGCGGTTACGGGTAAACCGGCGATGCCACGTACGGGGCAGGGCCGTCGTACGTCGACAGGTGCTGCACGCCCCAGTCCTGGCAAGCCTGCAGGGACTCGGCCGGCGACTGGTCGCCCACCCAGCCCTTCTGGCCACGCGCGCGGTGCTGGAACCACCACTCACGCCAGGTGTTGAAGGGGTACAAGCTGCGGTTGTCCGGGCGGTCGGCGTAGACCTTCAGCCACTTCATCCCCTCAGGGGGCGGAGCGACGGAGGTCGGGGCGCCAATGGCGGCCCGGTGCACCGGCATGTGACCACGGTCGATACCGACGCGGCCCTGGTACTCCTCACCCGCGAGGAACACCGCCAGCGCCGTCGACTGCTCGATCGAGCCGTCGCGCGTGGCGCTGTTGGTCACCAGGTCCGGCTGGTCGTTGGTGCTGTGGCCCGGCGGACCGCCGCGGCCGGCGATCACTTCCGGCAGCAGCGTCCAGGTGAAGCGGTCCTTGATCCGCGGAACCGCGAATCCGGTGGAGTACACCCGGCCCGACGGCCAGATGCCGATCTTGCCGGCGGCAAACGGGTTGCCGAACTCGCCACCCAGCTCCTTGACCTGGTCGGCCGGCGGCGACGTCTCGTGGACGAAGATCTTGTTGATCAGATACTCCCAGGCCTCACCGGCCTCGGGCAGGTCGTACATCGTCTTCGTCAATCGGTCGTCAAACGGCTTGGCCATGCCGTTCGAGTACATCTGCGGCATGTACTGGAACTCGTAGTCGTCGCGGGCCCAGGTGCCGTACGCCCCCGTGTCGGGGTTCGTCATCTTGGCGTCCCACTCCGTCCAGTCATCCCAGGTCCACGCACCTTCACTGTCCGGCAACGTCACGCCGGCGCCTTCGGCCAGTGAGATGTTGGCCACAAACCCGCTGATCGCGAACTGGAACGGCATCCCGAACTGGGGACCCGTCATCAGTTCCGGCTGCGGGAACGAGTGGTCGATGTTGTTGAACGTGTACGCGTCCGGGAGGAAGTAGTAGTCCTCGGGGACGAAGTCGTCACGCTTGGCCAACTCGCCACTGATTTCCGTGAAGGCTTCCTCTTCGTGGAAGCGCAGGAAGTCCGACTGCGAGAGCAGCGCCACGTGCGGCGCCGTCCCGGCGGCGAACTGGATCGCCAGGCTGTCGATCAGGTTGGCGGCCGGTTCCAGCTTCACAAAGATGTCCGGTCGCTTCTCGGCGAAGCGCGCCAGGCCCCACTGCATGGCCGCACCACGCGGGCCAGCGGTGTGGTCCGTGACGAACCGGATTTCGACGTTCTCTGGCTGCACCATTGATTCCTGGGCCGCCATGGCCGGCGTAGCCGCAGCCGCCGGAGCTGCAGCAGCAGGTGCCGCCGCCGCTGCCGCGGGCGCAGCTGCAGCGGCTGGTGCCGCCGCAGGTGCCTCTGCCGCTGCCGGCGCGGCGCTCTCACTCTCGCCGCAGGCGGCCAACATCACCGCCGACGTTGCGCCAATCCCCATTCCGGCGACAAAGCGCCGACGGGTCAGGGCTGGAATACGCATACCCTTCTCCTCCGCCCCCGCCAGACGTGGTTCCCTGGGGGCCTAGCTGACCTCAATTACGCCTTCGGGAACGTCCGTGCAGATTGCACAGCCCGAAAGCAGTAAGGGGCCAGCGACATTCGCTCGCGTACGGTGCGATATCGGACGCTGCCGTGTCAAGTGATTCTTGGCCCGCACTTGTAGTGCGGCGCCCGGCCACCAACCTAGTCGATGGCTATGCGTTCCGACGTGCTGCTCGACGTGCCGTCCTCGCGTTCATCCACGGCCTGGATGCCGGCGTCCAACACCTCGCGCAGGCTGATTAGAGCTTCGCGCACAGCGCCGCGCATGTGCCCACCGGCCTTGCCCACGCCGACGCGCGGTCGATCAATCTCGATCGTGATTCGAATCGGACCGGCATGGACGTGGCCGCCCGCGCCGCTCCTCTCGTCGGTCGTCATTCGAGACCCTCAGCAACAAGGAGTAGGAAGCCTCATTATATCCGCGAAATCGGGAATTCGAGCCGCGGCACTCCTGCGACGGCCCAGCTCGTTCTGCCATGGTGGGTAAGCCGTGAAGAAGGCGGTGCGAAGTGTCGGCGTCGCAGTCACCGCCCGGCACGTGGGCGCTGCCCGGAACTTTCGAGCAACGTGCGGCCGCAATTCGTGCAGAAATTCGCCATCGCCTCATTTTGCCGGCCGCATGCCGAGCATTTGCTATCGGCCGGTATGGGAGTTCCACAGGCGGAGCAGAAGTTGGCATCGTCCGGATTGAGGTGCCCGCAGACCTGGCATGCACGACGACTGTAGGCTGCCACCCCGACTGCCAGATGCGCTCGCGCGCCGTCGCGGGTGGTCGTGAGCTGTCCGGCATCCAGGCCCAGAGTCTCCGCCAGAGCCCGAATGTCGTCGTCCGGCACGTAGGTAATCTTGCCGGTTTCAACGTCGCTCAGCCACGGTCGGTCACGACCAATCGCCGCGGCCACCTGCGCCTGTGTGAGGCTGCGCAGGCGCCGGGCGTTGAAAATCAGACCGCCCAACGCCCCGCGGTCAATGTCGTTGAATGCACGCTTCTGCAATTTGCGCCGCGCCACTGGCGACCGACCAACCGCGTGCGAACCCGGGGGCAACCCTAGCACGGCCCAAGCGTCCACGCGTGGCAATTTGGGAACAAAAGGCCGCGATCTGCCTACGCATACCTGATCAACCAGCCCGATACGCACTACTTGTCGCGACATTGCCGGCATGAGATTCAGCGTAGGCGCAGGGCCGGCGCCACGGCAATTATGGAATCGTGATCTCCTGTCCGACCTGCAGCGCGTCAGGATTCACAATTCGATTCGCAGCCACCAGGTCGTCCAGCGTCACGTTGAATCTCGTGGCAATAGCCGAGAGCGTATCGCCGGGCTGCACGACGTAGACCGTCACGGTTGGAGTTGGGGTGGGCCGCGGAATCGGCGTGTGCGTGGGTGTGGGTGCTGGTATCGGCGTGGCGATTACAGCTTCGAAGGCCTGGTTCGGGTTATCGGGCGTAGGAGCAATTGCGGTGGCGAGCGTCGGGGTCGCAACCGACGCGGGTGCCTGGTCGTCGCGCGGCCGCAGGAGAACGACCCAGAGCAGGAACACAATGAAGGCGACAACCAAGAGTCCGGCAAGGAGTTCGCCGCCGCGGGCGAAGGTGCTCTCCGAGTCCTGCATGGCTGCGCCCTCCGCGCCTACCCGGCCAGCAGGCCAGCCGCGCGGCTGTCGCCGACCGGCGCGTGGCGACCCATGCCGTAGTAACGAAACCCAAGCTCTTGCATGCGAGCCGGATCATAGAGATTACGGCCGTCCACCAGTACGTCCCCGCGCATGGCCTCCCGCACCGCGGCCCAGTCGAGCTCGCGGAACTCGTTCCATTCGGTAGCCAGGATAATTGCGTCGGCCCCGGTGGCAGCCTCGATAGCCGAGGCGTCAAAGCGAACCGAGCGCCCTAACACGGCTCGCGCCTTCGACGTGGCGACCGGGTCGTAGGCACGAACGCTCGCCCCCTCGCCGGCCAGCAAGTGGGCAATCTCAATCGCCGGCGCGTCCCGCACGTCGTCGGTGTTCGGCTTGAATGAGAGGCCCAGCAGCGCAATTTCACGGCCGCGCAGCCCACCCAGGGCTTCCCGCAGCTTGCGGACGGCCGACCTTCGCGCGTCACGGTTGATCTCAATGACCGCGCGCAGCAGTTGCGGATGCGCCCCGTGGACCGACCCCATGTGTTCCAGCGCACGTACGTCCTTCGGGAAGCAGCTGCCGCCCCACCCGAGGCCCGCGTTCAGGTAGGCCGGTCCAACGCGAGCGTCCAGCCCCATGCCGTGCGCCACCACCTCCACGTCGGCGTCCAGTGCCTCGCAGATCGCGGCGATCTCGTTAATGAACGAGATCCGCGTCGCCAGGAAGGCATTTGACGCGTACTTGATCATCTCCGCCGTGCGCAGGTCGGTCACGATTACCGGGCAGTCAAACGAACGGTACAGCTGGGCCACGCGCTCGGCGGCCGCGGCGTTGGCTGAACCGATAACCACCCGGTCGGGATGCAGAAAGTCCTGAACCGCTGAGCCTTCACGCTGGAACTCCGGATTGGAAACAACCGGGAATCGCGCCCCGTCCGCCCGATGCTCGTGAATGATCCGCGAGATCAGGTCGCTGGTTCCAATCGGCACGGTGCTCTTGGTGACGATCAGAGCGCCATCCGACAGGACGGGCGCCAGCGCCACCGCCGCGCTATCCACCGCCAGCAGACTGGCCTCGCCGGCGGCGCCGGTTGGCGTATCCACGGCGATGAATACGAACTCCCGGTCCGGAACCGCAACCCGATAGTCGGTGGTAAACGTCAGGCGTCCAGCCGTCACATTACGTGCGACCAGCGATTCGAGCCCAGGCTCGTAAATGGGGACGCGCCCGGCGTGCAGCCCGGCGATCTTGGCCTCGTCGATATCCAGACAGGCCACGTCATGCCCCAGGTCGGCAAAGCAAGCGCCGACCGAGAGCCCCACATAGCCGGTCCCGACAATGCAGATGGAACTCATAGACCGATCATCGCACCTTCGTCCAGCGCGGCGGCGCTCACGCCCCCGCCTGCTCCGCAAACTGCTGCACGTTCGGCGGCGGTCCAATCATCACCAATACATCGTTTGGGCGAATCTCCTCGTCGCGAGCCGGAAGAAACTGCTGCCCGCCGTCGCGTCCAATGGCCCTTACCTCGACTCCGTGCTGGCGCAGGCCCACGTCGCCGATCGTGCGGCCCACGTACGAACTGCCGGGGGCGATCACCACTTCCGCAATGGTCATGTCCTTGGATTTCGCGTCCAGCAACTCGGAGAGCGCCCCGGCGACGTTGGGCTTAAGCACGCAGGACGCCATGTGCTGAGCGCCGGCCGCATGCGGCGAGAAGACGCGTGTGGCCCCGGCCACGGTCAATCGTTCGACCGTTGCGTTCGAGTTGGCGCGGGCAATGACTGGAATCTGGGGCGCGGTCGCCTGCGCGGAGAGCACCGCGTACACGTTATCCGCGTCGTTGCCGGTTGAGACCAGCAGTGCCGCTGCCCGGTCAATGCCCGCGGCGCGCAGAGTCTCGGCAGAAGCGACGTTGCCGCACACGGCCAGCACGCCCAAGCCCTCGGCGCGCTCGCAGCGGTCGGGATGCTGATCGATGGTGACCACGGACCGTCCGGCGGCGCGCAGGTTGTCGATGATTCCCTCGCCGACCCGTCCGAAGCCGCCGACGATGAAGTGGTCGCGCAGGGCCGCCAGTGCTTGCTCCCTGCGTCGTTGGGCAACGCGCGCGAGCTGATGACCGCTGACAAGATACTCAACCGTAACCGCGCCGGTATATCCAATTGTGCTGATACCGGCGATGATCAGCGCTATCGCAAAAACCCGGCCTCCCTGGTCAAGCGGAACGATCTCGTTATACCCAACGGTGCTGAGCGTCACGACCGTCATGTACAGCACGTCCAGCGGGCTGGCGGCCGCCACCAACATGAAGCCGACCACCCCAACGACGGTCTGCGTCACCATGGCCCCCAAGCCCCAGATCACTCGCCGGGCCAGGCCGCAGGTCGCCGCGGCTTCCGGGGCTGGCGCGGAGCGCGACGACGTCAGCACCCTAGGCGCTGGGTCTCCGGACGGCTGACGCGGCTGGCTCGCGTGGAGAAAAACGGATGCGCAGTTGGCCGTCCTCCAGCCGCGCGCCGCCGTGGGTCATCCGGGCCAGCACGCGCGGCAGCACGATATTGCGGCGGGCGGCCCCCATGCGGACCACCAGCTCGTCCCCGCGGCGAATCAGGGACGCGTCGGACTTCTCCAGAAACGGGGCCGGGATGCGGAATTCGAAGCCGCCGTCAACCTCCACAATTTCATAGGGCTTGTAGTCGATCAACCTGTCCGCCGGCTCGCACGCCGCGTGCATTTGCGCGCCCATGGTGCGCAGCCGAGCAAGCCCAACCACTTCCTCCGGGAATTGGTGGACGCGCAGGATCGGGATGGGATCGAACATTGTGTGGATGTCGCGAAGGTAGGGGGCCTGCATAGCGCGCCGCTGTTCGGCAAACCCGCCATGGGCATCCTCAGGTACTACGCGGTTCACCACCACCGCGTCAGTGATGTGGTCGTAGAGCGTCAGATAGGTGTAGCTGCGCTGGGCCTCGCGGATCACCATCCGCTCGGGGTTCACGACAAGCCGGACGGTCGTGGTGTTGGACGCGGTCAGCGTGTCATGGAGTTGTTGCAGTTCGTCCACCAAGTCGGTCATTGCCTCGAACACATCGTCTTCGGGTAACGGCAGATCGGTGACGCGGCGGGCCATGGGCCTCACCATGCGGGCCAGGTGACGATTGATGGGCAGCAGCTTGTCCAGCCACCAGCGACCAACCTCCGGGAATGCCAGGAGACGCAGCGTCTCGCCGGTGGGCGCGCAGTCCACCACCACGACGTCGTATTCGCCCGACGATGCATGACGGTTGACCCACAAGAGGTTGGCCAGTTCTTCCATGCCGGGAAATACGGCGATCTCCTCGGCCAGCACGTTGTCCATGCCGCGCCAGGTCAGCACGGCTTCCACCCAATTCTGTACCGTCCCCCAGTACGTCTCCAGGTTGTAGTAGACGTCGCACTCCTGGGCCCACAGGTTGTCAACCACCGGTTGCGGCACAGGGCCCAACGGCGTATCCAACGAGTCGCCCAGGCTGTGCGCGGTGTCCGTGCTCAGCACGACGGTGCGCAGGCCGTCGTCAGCGCAACGCAGCGCGGCAGCCGCCGCCACGCTGGTCTTGCCCACGCCACCTTTTCCGGTGTAGAGCAGGATGCGCGGCGACCGCTTAGCCATCGAATTCCTCGGTCACGTCCGCCGGACGGACGTACATCAGGCAACTGTCCCGCGCCATAATCCGGCCCACGGTGGCCGCAGCCGGCACCCCGGTCCGCTCAAGGGCAAGTCGCAGGGCGGCCTCGTCTTCCGGCGGGATGGCAATCAATAGCCCACCGCTCGTTTGCGCGTCGGCCAGCAGGATGCGCGCAGGCGTAGCCACCGCCGGATGCCACTGCACATCGCCTTCCAGCGAGGCCAGGTTGCGCTCGGTACCGCCAGGCACCTCGTCGGCGGCAATTAGCGACCAGACTTCGGGGAGGGTCGGGACTTCGTCCACGTAGACCTCGGCCGAGACGCCACTGGCGTTCAGCATCTCGCGCAGGTGCCCCAGCAGGCCATAGCCCGTCACGTCGGTTACGGCGTGCGCGCCGTGTTCGCTCGCGGCCCTGGCGGCGGCCGCATTCAGCGTGGTCATGGATTCGATCGCGGCGCTCAACGAGGTCTGGCTGGCGGCGTCGAACTTGCCGGCCGTGGTGATGATCCCGGTCCCCAATGGCTTCGTCAGCACCAGCAGGTCGTCTGGCCGCGCGCCGGCGTTGGTTGTGACGGCGTCGGGATCCACGGTGCCCAGCACCGCGAGTCCAAATTTCGGTTCCGGATCGTCGATCGAATGCCCCCCGCCGATCACCGCGCCAGCTTCCAGCACCTTGTCGGTGGCTCCGCGCTGGACCTCGGCCAGTAGGTCGAGTGGCAGCGTCCCCCGCGGCCAGCCGGCGATGTTAAGCGCCAGAATGGGTGTAGCGCCCATAGCATAGAGATCGCTTAACGCATTAGCCGCAGCTATTGCTCCAAAACTGTAGGCGTCGTCCACGATCGGCGTGAAGACATCCGTGGTGAGCGCGATGGCCAGGTCGCTGCGCAGGCGATAGACGGCGGCATCGTCCATGCCGTGTCCCCCAACCAGGAGGTCAGGCGACACCATCGGCGGCATTAGGCGCAGCACGTGCGCCAACTCGTCAGGACTGAGCTTGCACGCTCAGCCAGCGCCGTGCGCGTACCGTGTAAGTTTGAGCGGCGTGTGTTGGCGATCCATCCCTGCACGGTAGCGTAACGCTTCCGCCTGCGGACTCCGTTCACTCACTCGAAGGCCGTAAGGAGCCAGCGGTACTGTTGTCACTGTCGCGCCGCCCGACTCTCCACCATCTGCTAGCCGTTGGGCTGGCGGTCCTCTTGGTTATGGCTGGGATCGGTCGGGCTGCCGCATCACCCCTGGACGGAACGCCAGTCACGGGCGGCGCGTTCTTCGAGCGGACGGATGCCGAGGGACTGGGCTTTGCCATCCGTAACTACACCGACGGTCCAGCCTTCTATGACGCGTATCTGCGCCTGGGAGGCGCCCAGACGCTCGGTCCACCGGTTTCCCGGCCGTGGGCTGACGATGGGGGCTTCGTCTACCAGCTCACCCAGCGCGTGCTGCTGCAGTGGTCCCCCACGGACGAGCGGGTAGGAGTGGCCAACCTGTTCGAACTCCTGAACGTCGAGGAGTTCGCGGATGAGCTGGCCGCGCGACATGTGCCCGCCGCCGAAACACCGCCGCCGCTGCCGCCGGAACTCGCACAACAGGCGCGGCTGGCCTGGATGACGGATCGGGCTATCGCCGAGGCGTACGCCAACAGTCCACTGGAACTCGGCAATCTGGACGCCAGCATTGAGTTTCACGGCCTGCCCATGTCACGCCCCGTTCGCCTGGGTCCGTTCACGGTGCAGCGCTTCCAGCGGACGGCGATGCAGCACTGGGTCGAACAGGTTGACGGCGGGCAACGGGTTGGCTCGGTGGTTCTGGTAAACGCCGGCGACATCTACCGGGACCTGGCACTGCCGATCGAACTTCTGGCCGCGCCGCACGCGCCCGACCACCATGCGGTGGTGGATGTAAGGCTCGATCCGACCGAAGAAACCTCGCTGGTTCCCGCGCCCGTGGCGTCGCGCACCTACAACACCGGCAGCCACCGGCTGCGTACGGCGCTGGCGCTGCTGGAAGGAGTTGGCGTCAACGCCACCGCGCTCGAGCTGGCGGAACGCGCGGAACTCGCCATCGATTTCAAGCCGATGGCCGAGGGATTGCTGGCCTCATTCCACGCCGCGCGCGGCATTCGGATCAATGCAAGCTTGCGAAACGAAGACCCCCTCCCGCTGGCCGCAGTGCTGGCGCACGAACTCCGGCACTTCGAGGACTTTAAGCTCGGCCAGCTCGGCGATGATTTTCAGAGTTGCCTGGACGCGGAGGCGCGTGCGTTGGTGCGTGAGGCTGAGACCTGGAATGCGCTAATCGCGGCTGATGATCGTGAACTCCGAGAGACCGTGCTGGTGCGAATCGAGACCAGCCGAGCCACGGTCTTCGCGCAGGGTGAAGAGGCCATTAAGAGTCTGGCGCAGCGCCTCTACCATGGCGTCTGCGAGAAGACTGCGACCGAGACCGCCGAGAGCTAGTTCCGTAGGTGACGCCCGCATGCCGCGAACTGGCGTGGCTTCGTCCTGGACGGGACTACTGCGCGGCGCGGCGTTTCCCTGGTCGTAAGCTATTGGGGACTATTCTCTGGGCTTCGGACTGGCCGGGCCAACGCTGCGAGCCGGCTGAGTTGGCCGGGCATCGGCGTAGGTGCCAGTCCCGCAAACGATCATCGTGGAAATATCGCTCTATCAGACGCTCGCCGACCGCGGGTTCATCCATTCCGTCTCGAACGCGGATGGCCTGCGTTCGGCCCTCGATCAGCCCTGCGTCTTCTACGTCGGGTTTGATCCGACCGCGCCAAGCCTTCACACCGGCCACCTCATTCCATTGGCGCTGTCCGCACACCTGGCCGACGCGGGTCATCATCCCGTGCTGCTGGCGGGCGGCGGCACGGGTCTGATCGGCGACCCGACCGACCGGGCCGAAACGCGCGCCCTGCTTAGCGCGGAGCGTGTGGCTGCAAACACCCAGGCGGTTCGCCAGCAGGTGGACCGCCTATTCGAGAACCGGCAGGCCGATGTCGCGATCGTCGACAATGCGGAGTGGTTGACCCGGCTGCGCTATCTGGAGTTCCTCCGCGATATCGGCCGCTACTTCAGCGTCAACGAAATTCTGGCGACTGAGACTTACCGTGCGCGACTGGCGAGTGGTCAGGGTTTGAATTTTGTCGAAATTAACTACCGTTTGCTCCAGGCCTACGACTTTCTCCACCTGTTCCGCGAACACGGTTGCACCCTTCAGATTGGGGGCAGCGACCAGTGGGCCAACATTCTGGCGGGCGTGGACCTGATCCGACGGGTTGAGGGCGAGGAGGCCTTTGGCTTAGTGACCCCTCTGCTCACGACCAGCACAGGCCAAAAGGTGGGCAAGACGGCCGGCGGCGCGCTCTGGCTGGATCCTGAGCTGACCTCCCCCTACGACTTCTACCAGTATTGGATCAACATCGAGGACGCGTCGGTGGAACGCACGTTGGCGCTGCTGACGCCGCTGCCGATGGATGAGGTCCGCGCCCTTGCCTCCCTTCGCGGCGCCGAGATTCGTACCGCCAAGGAGCGGCTGGCCTTCGAGATCACGGCGCGGGTCCACGGAGACGAGGCTGCCGCCGCGGCCCGCGACGGCGCGCGGGCGCTGTTCGGGCGCGACGGCGGATCCACCGCAGCCGCGCCGCAGAGCCGCGTGACCCAGGAGCAGCTCGCGGCCGGACTGGGAATAGTGGACCTGCTGCTCACCACGGGTCTCGCCAGCTCACGCGCAGCGGCGCGGCGACTTGTGGCGCAGGGCGGCGCCTATGCCAACGAAAAGCGAGTCGACAGCCCGAACACAACATTCCACATCAGCGCATTTGAGGACGGCGAACTGTTGCTGCGCGCCGGCAAGAAGCGCTATCACAGGATCCTGATGAGTCATGAATAGACTCTCTCTCCGATGAATTGGTCGGCCAGCGAGATCCGGCGGGTGGACGCCGAGAGTTCGGGCGAGCTGTGGGAGCGCTTTCTCACCGCCATGGTCGCCTACTGGAACGAGAGTTTTCCGAGCGAACTGAGCCACCTGGAGTGGCACGAGCTATACACCGAGCGGATTCGCCGGCGGCTGGAGGAACGGCCGACGTGGCTGTGGATGTACGAGCGCGACGGTCGCACCCTGGCTCTCACCAATTTCCACCTGGACGGAGGCGTGGCGCACGTGGCTGAGGTCTGGGTCGCCCCGGACTCGCGGCGTCACGGCCTGGGCGCCTTTATGATCCGCCAGATGCGCCGGACGCTGCGCGCCGCCGGGGTGACGCGCATGGCCGTGACGGTTCCAACCAATGCAACGGTGGCCGCCAGCATCGATTTCTGGCACGACCTTGGCTTTACCGAAGTCGCGGTACAGCTGGAGGCCTCGACCTTCGGTCGCAACGGCGACTGAGTCGAGTCGGACTACCTCACGTCCCGAGGTGCGCAACAAGGCCAGAGCGAGTGCTTAGCGCGGGACCTTGCGTTGGCATCCACTGCTCGCGTCGCTACGCTCAATGACGAGACGCCACCCAGAGGATCGCCTCATGGCCGCCCAATCCGCGCGCCCCGGTCTGTCCAAGCGTCGCGTGCCGCTACGCAAGCCCATGACGCCGGAGGATCTTGCCGACGCGCACATTCGGAAAGCCCTCGACGAAACCGGCCGCTGCGAGTGGGCGCAACGGCACGAGGGACTCAAGCAGTATCACGACGACGTGTGGGGCGAACGTCCAACCGACGACTCGGAGTTTTTTGAGCGCATGCTGCTCGAGATCTTCCACGCAGGCCTGAGCTGGACGCTGATCTGGAACAAGCACCGGGCTCTGCGCGCCGCCTACGACGAATTTGCCGTTGACGCGGTGGCGGGTTACGGCTCCGCCGACATCGCGCGTCTGCTCGCCGACCCCAACGTCATTCGTAGCGAGAGAAAAATCGTAGCGGCCATCGAGAACGCCCGGACGGTGCAGGAGATTCAGGACCGCGATGGATCCTTCCAGGAATTCCTGCTCGGCATGCCACGTGGGTTGAATGCCAAGATCAACACGCTGAAGCAGACGTTCCGTTTCATGGGTCCGGGCACGTCCCGCGGATTTCTGGAATCAACCGGCCTGGTCGCGCCGCCGCATCACGACTACTGCTTCAAGGCCAATCGCGACACCTGGTCCGAGGTCTGAGGACCTCGCATTGACCACCGTCGCGGTGAACGACCTGCGGCGGTTCGGACGCGCCGCTCTGGCGACACGGGGTGTTAGCGAGGCCGACGCCGCGCTGGTGATTGACGTGATGCTCGAGCAAGACCTGCGCGGCCACGGCCACCATGGGATCGTGCTGCTGGCGCTACGAATTCGCGATCTGGACGCCGGGCGCGCGCGTGCGGACGCGCAGATTGAAGTGCTGGCCAACCTGCCGGCCTTCACAGCGCTGGACGCCCATGGAGCACTGGGCCCCGTTGGGGCCGTCCAGGCCATGGATGCCTGCATCGCCAAGGCACGGACGCAGGGCGCCGCCGTGGCCTCGCTGCGCGATATGCCGCACTGGGTCATTCCGGCGTTTTACAGCATGCGCGCGGCTGAGGCCGGCCTGATCGGTTACTGCACCTGCTACACCGATCCCTCGTTCGCCCCGGTGGGCGGCGCCGCGCGAGTTCTTGGCAATAACCCTTTGTCCTACGCGATCCCCGCCGACCCACGCCCGCCCATCGTCGTTGACTTCGGCGTCTCGGCCTCCACCGGCCGGATGCGCGAACTGGTGGCCGACGGTCAACCCTTACCGGACGGCTGGGCCGTTGATGCCACGGGACGTCCGCTCAGGGATCCGGCCCTGGCCTTGGCCGAAGGCGTGTTTCTTCCGATCGCCGAGCATCGCGGCTATGGCCTGGGCCTCGTGCACGAGATGCTGGCCGCCACCCTCAACGCCATGCCCATTGCGCTCGAACGTCCACCCGGCCGCTACGGCGGCTTCTTTATGGCCTGGCGGGTGGACACCTTCCGGCCGCCCGACGAATTCCTCCGGGACGTCAACCACGCCCTCGATCGTCTGACCGGCAGCCCCGCTCTCGATCCAACCCGCCCAATCCGCTACCCGGGCGAACAATCCGGCCTTGCGCTCCGCCGCAACCGCGCGAGAGGCCAAGTCGACCTCAGCACCGCCTCGTGGAACCGCGTCCACGAAGTCGCGGAGCTCACCGGCGTCCCGGCGCCGGAGCAGATCAGTTAGGCCAAGCCTTCACCGCGTCCGGTAGGACCAGTTGGCGCGACCCACGCGGAGCCAACACGTCGCGCGACGACTGGCAACCGGGTTGGAAGGCGTCTATCGGTCTGGCGCTTCCTGCCGCACCAACATCACGTGATCGAGCATGAGTCGCGGGCGGTCTCCAATCTCATGGTTAAAGATCTCTAGTTGCAGCTCTTGGCCGGCAACGTCCTGCAGCGGATGGAGCACCAGTTCGAAGGCTTCGCGGTCATCACCGCGCCACACGGCAATCTCAGCACCTTCGGCCAACAGCCGCAGGCCCACCTGGTCATGGCTCTCGCCGGCGATGAGAAACGCCAGGTATTGATCGGACGTCGCTGTGAATGCCGGGGAGCGGACATGACCGAACCGCTCCCACTTGCCGGGAAAGTACGTCGTCAGAAAGCCGGGCCCGACATGTCCGGACGTAGGGCCAGCCGACGTGTCACGAAACGGGTTCGCCGCATGATTCGATACGGCCTTGCCCACCGTCGTCCATCCGTCCATGCGGTCTTCCTCGAACCGGCCAAGGAACTGCTGGCCGACATAGGTGGCGCCGTCGACCATAAAGCGGTTCGCCGCGGGGTCGGTCTGCGAGTACCGATGCGTGGCCCGCAGGTCCAGATGGGAGAAGTGCTGATTGGCCCAAGCATGATCGACAACGTCAAACGGCATCCACATTCGGTCACCAATGCGAAGGGCATAGTTGACGTGCGTGAGCGCATCAGCCGCTGAGGGTTGCACGCCACGAAGAACGATGTTTGGTCCGCGACGGCGAAGGTATCCCCGTGGCGGACTACGGTCGTGGGCCATCACGCGCTCATCTGCACTGCGGCCAGTTGGATTGCGCGCCACGACCGGGTCGACCAAGCCAAAGAGATCAACCACGGTGAGATTCGGCACATAAAACGGTAGGACGCCGATTCCCACGAGAGCCGCCACCGCGTCGTCGGGAATAACTTGAGCCGCAACATCCTCGTAGGGCTGGTATGCGCGGATCAGGTTGTCAGCGTACTCCCGATGATTGTCATACCGCACCCCGACGGAGTGTCTGCGAGACTTCTGGCGGAGGTCGCCGGAAACGGCAACAAGCATGGGCATGCCCGGCGCGGCCAGCAGCCACGCTGGATTCTCGCTGTCCAAGAGCACGCCGTGCGGCGCTTGGGCATCGGCATGGTCGGCGCCTTCAAACAGCAGCACGCCCTGCATCGCGCTGGCATAAAAGAGGAGCGGTACGAACAGCGCGACGGCCAGCGCGCTGCTGCCCGCGCTCCGGAGTGGCCAAAGTCGCCGGTGGCGGGCCCTCGCCAGTCGGTGACCCAACTCCAGGAGACCACCGGCCGCCGGAACCGCCAGTAAAGGCCAGTAGAAGTCCAGGGGCCGGTATTCGAAGTGGTCGCCGCCGATTTCAAACAGATAGATCATGTGCGCGCCCACCAGCAGCAGAACCAGGGCGTAGGTTCCGTCGCGCCCCTCCCGCCAGCGCGCTCGCAGCGCCAGGTACGCCAGCGGCAGCAGCAGATACAGCCCGGTCTCGATGGCCGCCGCCGACAAGTACCGATAGCCGGACTCGTACCACGAGTCCACGTGCTTCGCGTAGTACGTGTTCGGCAACCACTCCCCGTAGTAGCGATAGCGCGCCAGAAAATGGCCGCCAATCACAACGGCAACCGGGCCCGCCAGCGCCAGCGTCCCGCGCCAGTCCAGCGTGCGATCCCTGAGCGCACGCTGGACCACGAACCAGCCGACGCAGCAGGCCGCCACCAACAGCCCCTCCGGCCGGGTCAGGCCCGCCGCCGCCAGGCTCAGCGACGCCGCCACCAACCCCCAGCGCCTGGTCCCGAACACGCTCAGGCCGGCCACCGCCGCCAGTACGAAAAACGTGAACTGCCGCGTCTCCAGGCCGCCGCCGGACGTCCACACTGCAAACGTCGCGCTGCTGCACACCACCCCCATGGCCATCCAGGCCACCAGCCAGCGGTGGCGCAGGGCCGGCAGGCGCGCGACCCACCACAGCATCACGGCGACCGTGCCCACGGTGTAGATGACGGACAACCACTGGGCCGCAACCTCCGGCCGGATCCCCAGCAGACCCCAGATTGCGGCCAGTTCGATGACCCAGAGGAAGTTGGTGTAGCCCTCCACGTACTCGCCGCGGTTGAAGACCAACCCGTGCCCCTCCAGCAGGTTGCGTGCGTAGCGAAAGCTGATGAAGGCGTCGTCGGTGATGAACCACGAGACCCTGGTCAGCCACCCCAGAAGAACAAGCCACGGCAAGAACGAAAGCGCGATCGCGACGTGGACTGCGCGAGGTCGCTGCCTGAACAAGAGCATGCCGCTCACCGAGCCTGGGAATCCTTAGCTAGTGAGCAGACCAGAATCCCCAATGTCATTACTCCTACGGCTGCGAAGCATCTAGTCGACAATACCGGGATCTTCGCGAATAGCTGTGTATTCTGCTTCGGCCCGAGCGATCTATCGAAAGCGCGAAACCACGACGGCGTTAGCTGGAAGCGGGTAGCGTCCGCCGCGTTTGAGTTCGCGGGGGACCGTGGCCCGGCCGCCGCGGCGGGCGGAGACGCCGGCAAAGACGCGCAAGGGCGTACCCTCCTCGCTCACACGCTGCATGACGTGGGCCATGCCGACCTGGCGCTGGGTGGTGTCCAGGGCGGCGCTGGTGACGATTCCGACCCAGGCGCCGCGGGCGTCGACGACAGGGTCGCCTTCCCTGGCAATCGGGACGCGTTCGTCGGTGATCTTGAACCGCACAATCTGGCTGGTACGGCGCTGCTCGCGCGCGATAAACCCGGAACGACCGACGAAGAATGGCTTGTAGAGCTTCACGAATCCGCCAAAGCCCGCGTCACCCGGCGTCAGGTCAAGCTCGCCCCCGAGTTCGTGGCCGTAGAGCGGAAGTCCGGCCTCAGTGCGAGTGGAATCGCGTGAGCCCAGACCGGCCGGGCGCACGCCATCGTCGAAGCCCGCATTCAGCATGGCGTGCCACAGGTCGTTGGCCGCGTCGGGATGCACGAGCAGTTCAAAGCCCACGCGCTCGCCCGTGTAGCCAGTGTGCGCGACTTCAAGATCGATTCCGGCCAGGGTGAACGAGCCGACGTCGAACGCCCGCAGGCGTCGCAGGCGACGTCGCGACTCTTCGTCGGGTGCCAGGCGGCCCAGCACGTCGCGCGATCGTGGGCCCTGCAGCGCCAGGTCCAGTCGACGCTGATCGCCTTCGGCTTCGGCTTTCAGGTCGCGCAGCGTGACTTGAACTGGAGATTCGGCCCATGGATCGCCGGGCTCGATCTCGTACTGCCGCTCATTGACGCCGTTCAGCCAGACCCAGTTCTTCTCGGTGTTGGCCGCGTTCACGACGGCCAGAAAGCGCTCGCGCTCTAGCCGGTAGATGATCAGGTCGTCCAGCGGGTGTCCGGTTGGGTCCAGCAAGTAGGTGTAAGCGGCCCGACCGTTAGGAAGTCGCGACGCATTGGCGGTCGTGACCAGGTCCAGAAACTCGCCGGCGTGGTCGCCCTCGACGGCGAATACGCCCATATGGCCAACATCGAAGAGGCCGGCCGCCGTCCGAACTGCTGCGTGCTCCTCGGCGATGCCCCCGTAGTAGACCGGCATGGACCAGCCGGCGAACGGCACCATGCGCGCACCCAGGTCGTTGCTGTGCACGCCGTGGAGCGGCGTCTGGCGCAGCGGGTCGCCTTCCCGCCACAGGCCACCCAGCAGCGCGCCCCACACCGGACCGCGCAACTGGACTTGCGCCAGTGGGTCGCCGGGCTCTTGCGACCAATCGAACCGCGGCCGAGCCTCGAGACTCTCCGCGGGCAGCCGGTCATGCCGTCCCAGGAAGAAGGGACGGCTCAGATCAGGTTCAGGCGCCAGCGGCAAGCGCGTGCGCGCCACGTTGCGTACTGCCAAATCCGCGTCGACTGCCGCAGCATCGGCCACCGAATAGAGCAGTGCGGCCGCGCGGCCGTCGCGGGCCAGCAGGACCGGCGCCCCGGCCATTTCGAGCCCGGTCACTCCTGGTTCCGCGCCCAGGGGGTCGGCGTCGGCCGCGTTGATCACGATGCCGGTCATACCCGGGCTCAGGTGCGCCGCGTCGGCAACGGCGATCGGTCCCACAATCTTGCGGCTGGGCTCGTCGGTGTCGATCAAGGCGTAGCCATCCGCGATTTCCCGCAGCCACTCGGCCGTGCACTCGCTGATGGCTGGGTCGAGCACCGCGAAAAGCCGGCGATCGCGGGGCGACCTGTCCTCGACAGGGCGAACAAACAACAGCGGTTGGACCTCGCCGGCGGGATCGGAAATGCCGGCGTGGACGGCCTCGCCAGGCTCCATATCGCGCACCCGCTGATCCGCGATTTCTTCGGCGAAAGCCAACACCCGGCGTCCGCGCAATTCCAGTACTCCGGAGGGCGGGGAATCGGCTGGCACCGGCACGTCTTCCGCGCGACCGCGCTTCGCAAACTCAGCGACTTCGTGGCGCAATTGCAGCCGTGTGAGAAAGTCGATGCGCCCCCGGTAGCGCGGTGACCGGCGGCCCGGATAGGTCACGCCGACCATGGCCTCAAAGGACCGGGCCAAAATGCCCGCCAGCACGCCCATGTCGTCAGCGGTGTAGCCGCGCTGGGTCAGCCAGGGTGTACCCAGGCGTATCCCGGTAGGCGCCGCGAATCCCACGTCCCCGGGAAGCGAGTTTCGGTTGGCCACGATGCCGATGCTGTCGAGCATTCGAACCGCCGGTTCGCCGCGCAGGTCGCCGTTAGAACCGGTGCGTTTCAGGTCAATCACCAGCAGATGGGTGTCGGTGCCGCCGTAGGCCAGGCTGACGCCGCGTTCCTCCAGGGCCAGGGCCAGGGCCGACGCATTGGCCCGGATCTGCCGCTGCGTGGCTCGAAACTCAGGGGAGTCTGCGACCTTGAAGGCCACCGCCATCGCACCGATCTTGTTGAGGTGCGGCCCGCCCTGCTCGCCCGGAAACACTGCCCGGTCGACCCGGCGCATCAGCCGCCGCCGGTGGGAAAGAATCACGGCGCCGCGGGGTCCGAACAATGTCTTGTGCGTAGTAAATGTGACCACGTCGGCCAGGCCAACCGGCGACGGGTATTCACCCGCCGCCACCATCCCGGCCGGATGCGAAATGTCGGCTAGCAGAAGGGCGCCCACCTCGTCGGCGATGGCCCGGAACCGTTCCCAGTCCGGCGCCCATGGATACGAGGTGTAGCCCGCCACGATGATGCGCGGTCGGTCGCGTCGGGCGATGTCGGCGATCTGGTCATAGTCCAGCCGGCCGTCCACGTCGTCGATGCTGTAGCTGGACGCCTGGAAGCGGCGGCCGCTGCGATTGACCGAGGCGCCGTGGCTGAGGTGCCCGCCGTGCGCCAGCGCCAAACCAAGGATCGTGTCGTTGGGTTCCAGCAGCGCCTCGTAGACGGCGTTGTTGGCAGCCGCGCCTGAGAGCGCCTGCACATTGACATACAGGCCGTCGGCCGAGACACGCGGATTGGCAAAGAGGGCCGCGCACCGCCGCTGCGCCAGCGCTTCCACGAGGTTGGTGTAGTCATTTCCGCGGTAGTAGCGCCGGTCGCCGTACCTACGGAATCGCGCCAACTGGGCCTCGGTGTCCGCCAGCCGCTCCGGCAGGTCGCGGCGCATCGGCCCGGAGGGATATCCCTCGGCATAGATGCTGGTCAGCGGCGACCCGAGGGCGGCTCGTACCGGCGCTGGCGTCAGGCTCTCCGACGGAATCAGGATCAGCTTGTCCCGCTGACGTCGGTGCTCCTGCGCAATGAGGTCGGCCACCAGCGGATCGACATCGTCGAGGTCCTGGTCGAAGACGAGATCGGCGTAGGTTGAGTTAGCGGTCATCGAGACGTCTAAACGCCCGGCCAGCTAGCGTTGGACCCGGCGGCCTTCGCGGAGGGCGCGGGAACGAGCCTGTTGCATGGTTTCGCGGACCTTGCCGCCGAAGCGTTCCTCCAGCCAGGGATCGCCGCGAACGTGGTAGCCAGCCTTCTCCCAGAATCCCGGCTCTTCGTGGTCCATGAACTCCAGGCCGCGCACCCACTTGGCGCTCTTCCAGAAGTAGAGGCTGGGCAGAACCAGGCGCAACGGGCCGCCATGCTCGTGGGTGAGCGGCGCGCCATCGTGCTTGAGGGCAAATAGCACGTCGTCCTGGTCGAGTTCGGAGAGCGCCAGGTTGGCCGTGTAATGCGGGTCGGCGTGGACCATGACGAATCGCGCTTCGGGCAGCGGCTTGACGCGCGACAGGACCTCGCGGACGTGAATGCCGCGCCAGCGGTTGTCGTAGCGGCTCCAGTGGGTGACGCAGTGGATGTCGGAGGTGATCTCAACTTGCGGCAGGGAGGTGAACTCCTCCCAGGTCCAGCGCACGTTCTCTTCGACCAGCCCGGTGACCCGGAAGTCCCACCTGGTCATGTCGTAGGGACGCGGCTCCATGTAGTGCAGGACCGGCCACTTGTCGGTGAGGCGTTGGGCGGGCGGCAGGCGTGGCTCGCGCAGGTCGGGCGGGCGCGGCGTGACGTCGGGAACGTCGACCGCCGGCTTGGAGTTTCCACGAAGGAATCGATTGAACATTGGGTTTGAGCTTGAAGACCTTCTTACTCGACCGTACGCGTCTCCGGGGCATGGCGCAACCGCGCGCCACCTCAGCCAAGCGGTGCTTCGGCCTCGAACGTGGGCGGGTCGATTGCATTGACAATCACGCGCGCCACGTCCGCGATGGCCTCCGCCGTGCGATCGCGGTTGGGCGTCCGGTCCACCAGCACGACCACGGTGACGGGTCCCATGGAGGTGTAGACAACGCCGGCGTCGTTCGTGGCGTCGGGAAAGTCTCCGGTCTTGTGCGCGATCGGGTGTTGAGGCAACCAGCGCGGGATGCGGTTGGTCCGCCGTTCGCTGAGCAGCAGCTCGCGCATGGCGCGGATTTCCGTCAGCGTGGGTTGCCATACGCCCGGTCGCAGGCCGACGATGCGTTCAAGCACGTCCGCGATTTCGCGGGCGGTGGTGAACGGCTCGTTGACGTTGATGGTCGTGACCTTCAGCCCCTCGCGACGCAGGTCGAAGTCGATGTTCTGGTAGCCCACGCGGTCGGCGAGCAGGATGGCGGACGCGTTATCGCTGACACTCATCGCACGCGCCAGCGCGGCGCCGACTTCAATCTGCTGGCCGGGCTCCAGGCTAATGGGAGGATCGGAGCGCTCGACGACTGTCTCGTCCATGGTGAGAAGCTCGTCGAATGCCAGCAGCCCGGCGGCCCGCTGGCGAAAGGCTTCGCGGAGCAGCAGGACCTTCCAAACGCTAAGCGTGCGCATCTCTCGGTTGGCGTTGATGGCCACCAGCGGACGGCTGGCGCCGGAATTGGCGGCGAAGACGGCCCAGGTGCCCGGCTCGGTTCGAATGCGGGCCCCTACGGCAGCCGCGAGGCGCGCGTGGATGGTACGGCCCGCAGCGCCCAGCAGGGCCTCCATGCTGGAGACGGGTGTGGCGCGGTCTTTCGCAATCAATCCCAGCTCAACCAGCAGTTGACCCACGGGTCGCGTGCGCACGGTGGGACTGTCGACGGTGCGCTCGAGCACCCCGCGCTGGAAGCGCTGCACGATCGTCTGGCCGAAGCGTCGCGGCCGTGACATCGGCAGTCCGAAGCGCCGCAGGGCCCGGGTTCGATTCCAAGCGAGGAAGCGCGTCGGCTCGGGATTGCCAAAGTAGGCGGCCCGTATGGAGTCGTCACCGAGCCAGGCCAGGCGGGTATCCACGCTGGCGCCGGCCTCCAGGGGCATCGGTATCTGGCGCCGGTCGTGCAGCCAGCGCGTGTGTCCCGCCGCATCAAGCACTTCCAGCACGTTGGCGGGCGCCAGGTTCACCTCGACGAAGGGCGCTTGGATCGCCCCGTGGCTGAAGGCCTGAAGCGCCAGCCCGTTGCGCGCGTAGGGCAAGCTGATCGGAAAGCCCAAGACAGCAGGCCCGCCCGCTCGGCGGTATGTGTCCCACCAGGAGCGTCGTCCGTTGAAGACGGCGAATCCCGCATCCGGCTCCGGGGACGCCTGGCGATAGTGATGTCCATTCTCGATAGCAAAATCGGATGGCAGGTCATCCTCGGTCAGACTCGGCCCGACAAAGGGCGCGGTTGCGAGCGCGCCGGCAGCGACCTGCGCCAGGGCGCGGCGACCTAGCAGCATCGACCCGGCGGGTCGGTGATCGTCCAGGGGACTGTTGGCAGACACGCGGTTCAGCCAACGGCCAGGGGCACGTTGCCGAAGACGGCCAGCCCTTGCCCGAGCCCCGGCGCCGCGTCCGCCATGGAGGGACCTTGCGCTCCCAGCGGATCGCCGCGCTCATGCACGAAAGAAGTGACCCGAAACCGCAGCGAGGCCGGATCGCGCTGCAGTTCCAACGCGGGAACCAGCAAGACGACTCGCGACCCCGCAACGAACGCGGTGGCTCCCGTGGGCGCGGCGGCGCCGGGATCGATCGCCGTCCGTTTCTGAAGACGCCAGGGCGGCGTGGCGTCGGGCCGGTAGATCAGTTCAAACCAAGTGTCGGTGTCCTGAAAGAGGTCGAAGTCGCCCACCTGCGGCGTCCAGTCGTCGCTGGAAGGGACGGTGGCCTGCAGCGCCAGCGCGATCTGGAAGCCGAGATTGCTGTCCGCATGCGGCACTTCGTCGGCCACTTCGATCAGAAACGCCGCGTACGTTCCACCGGGGTTTGACGGAGCCACGGATTCGACCGAGAACCAGACGCTCCGCAGCAGGTCCAGGTCGGCGACGGTCAGGTCCGTGGTTCCGCTGGCGATGCGTCGGATGTCAGCGAAGGCGAAGCCATTGACCGGGGAGAGGTCGTGGATCGAGAAGTAGTCGGCGGTACGGTCGATGTGAAAGAGCGGCTGGTCGTCGGCCGGAACGATGACGAGGGTGTGGTCGACGGCGCGCGCCCCGAGCACGACTGTTCCCGCGGCCACCTGGGCGTCGAGTTGCTGCCCCGTCTGGTAGCGCCAGGTCCCCTGTGCCTCGCCACGGATGAGCACGAGGGGTACGTTCAACTCGGTGCCCGCCCGCAGGTCCAACCGGCCGATGCGATCGGGCAGGAGGGTGGCGTCACCCCGGGTCCGAGTGAGTCGCAATTCGGTGGCCCCGTCGCCGCCCAGGTTCACCAGCCGGCAGCCTGTGCGCTGCATGAGGGCACCGCTGGGAACGTCAACGCTTGACGGGCAGATGGTCGCGACGAGGGGAACGGCCGCTTCGCCGGCACCGGCGGCGGCACGCGGCAGCGCCAACTGGTAATCCTCGACCTCACCCGCCTGCCAGCGGCCGCCGCCATCCCAGGCGTCGCCCACAATGCGTTCCCGCGTCAGCGCCACCCGCATCCAGGCCCCATCAGGCAGGCGACTGACGCTGCCAAGCGCAAACTGGGGCGTGCGCACGCTGCGCGAGGAACCCGGAGCCAAGTTGACGATGAGGTTGCGTACGGCCCACTCGGGCGTTTCGTCCTCGCCAACGCTCCAGCGGCCGTCCAGGTTCATGTCGATCAGGACATTGAGGAACCGGGGCCCCGGCGGCGCGGCCGTCGTGAGCGACACCATCACATCAAGCGTGGCCCGGGCCGGCGCCTGGTCCAGGGCCAGCGTCAGGGATACCACGCCATCGTCGCCAGCGTCAGCGTTGATGAGGTTGGGTTTCCCGTCGGGATCGGCTCCGTCGTCGGCACCGGCTTCCGCGGTCACGGAGTCGCCGAGACGGTCCTGTCCCGGCCGCAGCACATGAGCGCCCGGGTTGGGGCTGCTGCGGGTATCGAGCCGGGTTGGGAAGCGGCCAATGACGCGGGAGCCCCGGTATCCGGCGGGCGCGCCGTCGGGCGCGTCGCCAAAGTCGGCAGCCAGCGCAGGTGGAGCCGTTGGACTCAAGGCCGAGCGGACAGGCGGCGAGGGCGCCGGTGTGACCGCCGGAAGCGCGTCAACGGTCGGCGTTACGACGGGACCCACGGCCGCCGCCGGCGCCGCCGACTGATCAGCCGGCTCGCAAGCGATCAGCGCCAGCGCGAGCAGCACGATCGCGAGAGCGCGGTTGTGGGCGATGGAGCGCATGGACCGGAGCCTGATCCGTGTTTGGTTCAGGCTAGCCGACGCCGCGTTGGCGGAGCGCTGGAAGGGTCTCACGCGCGAATAGGAGTTTTTTCCAAAAAACTCCTGACCAGCGCGGCGGCTGCAAAACGGCGCCGATGAGCAGGCCGAGGGAAGGGCGTGAAACGCGGCGCCAGCCCGGCCGCTGGCACGCGACGGCCTGGCAGGCGAAGGCAGCGTTCGACGCACGACGTTCGCGGCGCAGTGCGGCGCGACGGCGTGGAGCACGCGAGTCGTGAGCCGGGGGCCGGATCGAGCCCGAAGCGGGGCAACGAACAGCGCGATGACGGCAGCAAGCACGGCCAGCAACGAGCGCGGGGCAGTCACGCACGGCTGGAGGGCCGACCGGCAACGCGAGGTGGCGGGCAACGAAAACTCCTGGGGAACAGTTGCAAAACCAATCCGGATATTGTATACTTCCTGAGTACCAGAGTCAAGCGGCAGTGACCGACCAGCATCGGCTGGCGCGAGTCCGGTGGCTCCGAGGGGCAGCGGGGCCAGACACGGATTCGCGATCGGCCGAAGTGTGGGTCGTGCTCGGGGCGGTCAGGCCGGACGCGCGGCGGGGCTTTCCGCTCGTTTGGCCAAGAGCCGCCAGAGACGTTGGGCGTGCTTGAGCGGGGCGTGGACTTCGGCGGCGCCGAGGGGCGGCTGGAAGGCGTCGAAATGGCAGGCGTCGGACAGCGTGCACCGGGGCCGGCGACGTCGTGGTCGATTCGCCCGCGGGGGCAGAGACTGAGCCCTTGGGCGCGCATGGACGCGTGCCGCAAGCCGGGAGCGTGGTATACCGATCCGGCTGCCGGCTAGCCAGCGCCTACGTTCTGACCGCGGCGTCCTTGCTCAATACCTCGCCGTTGGCGGGGGTGGCGACGGGGGTTGGGGCGTAGGTGGCGTGGGAGTCGGGGGTTTCCCAGAGGGTGACAGCGATGACGGGAAAGCCGAGGGCCTGGGTCTGCTCGTAGACGAGGCGGGCGAGGTTTTCGGTGGTGGGGTTGTCGTCGATGAGGTAGGCGTGCTGGCCGAGGGCCTCGATGGCTTCCACCAACGGGTCGTCGCGGCGCAGGATCATGCGGTGGTCGAGGTGCTCGTCGATCCAGGCCTGGATGCTGCGGCGCACGTCGCGGAAGTCGGCGACCATGCCCATCTCGTCGAGGGTGTCGGCGGCGAGACGGATTTCGACGCGGCCGTTGTGGCCGTGGGGCTGGTTGCACTTGCCCTGGTAGTCAATGAGGCGGTGGCCGAAGCAGAAGTCGATGTGTTTGACGATTTCGTACATGACTGGAATCGCTCCTGTCAGGAGACCGTGCGGCCGCCGTCAACGGGGATGACGGCGCCGGTGACGAAGTCGGTGGCCTCCACGAGGTAGAGGACGGTCTGGGCGATGTCTTCGGGGTGGCCGATGCGACCGAGCGGGGTGGCGGCGGCCACGGCATCGATGGTTTCCTGGCTGAAGTCGGCAGGCATGAGGATGGGGCCCGGGGCGATGGCGTTGACCATGACGGTGGGCGCCAGCTCCTTGGCGAAGACGCGGGTGAGGGCGACGATGCCGCCCTTGGCCACGAAGTAGGGGGCGTAGCTGACATAGGGGCGGTCGACCGCCCAGTCGGCGATGTTGATGATTTTGCCGCGGCCGCGCTGGCGCATGTGCAGGCCAAAAAGCCAGCAGCCGAGATAGGGGCCCTTGAGGTTGACGGCGATATTGCGGTCGAAGTCGGCCTCGGTGAGGTCGTCCAGCGGGGTCTCGAAGTAAATGGAGGCGTTGTTGAGAAGGACGTCGACACCGCCGAAGCGTTCAATGGCAGCGTCGCGGATGCGCTCGACTCCCTCTTTGGTCGAGACATCGGCCTGAACGGCCAGCGAGCCGACGCCGAGGGCGATGAAGTCCTCCACGGCCTCGCGAGCTTCGTCGGCCGAGGTGCGGTAGTTGACGACGATGTTGGCGCCGCGTTCGGCCAGCCGGCTGGCGACGTGGCGTCCCACGCGGCGAGCGCCGCCGGTTACGACGACGGTTGCGCCCTGGAGGTCCATTAACTCCTGCCTTCGATTGGCGGCCGCTGGCCGACCACCCTCGTGGCTACATCGTACGCTGCGACGGGTTGCCGGGATGTAGCGATTGCCACGGGGGATGGATGGCTGAGCGGGCGCCGGCCACCTCGCGCGTGGCGGCGCTGGTGAGCGGGCTGGACAGTTGCATCATGAGCGGCCTGCTGGCGCGCGAGTACGGGGAGGTGACGCCGCTGTTCGTGCGCGCGGGCCTGCGCTGGGAAGACGCGGAACTGGCGGCGCTGGCGCGGTTTTTCGGCGCGTTGGGCTCGCCGGCGGTGCGGCCAATCGTGGAGCTGAAGCTGGATGTCGGCGCCCTCTACGGATCGCATTGGAGCGTGGGCGGCTCGGAGGTTCCCGACGCGCAGCAGCCGGACGACGCCTGGTATCTGCCGGGACGCAATCTGCTGTTGTTGGGGGCGGCGGCGCTGTACGGCGGGGTGAACGAGACGCCGAACCTGGCGATTGGACTGCTGGCCAGCAACCCGTTTCCCGACGCCACGTCTGACTTTCTGCGCAGCCTGGAGCGTACCGCGGGGCTGGCGATGGACACGAGCTTCACGGTGCTGACGCCGCTGGGGGACATGCACAAGGCTGACGTGGTGCGGGCCGGGGTCGGCATGCCGGTGGAGGAGGCCCTGTCGTGTGCCAGTCCAGTTGACGGCCGGCACTGCGGGGTGTGCGGCAAGTGCGGGGAGCGGCGGCGGGGGTTTATCGATGCGGGTGTGCAGGACCCAACGGATTACGTGGAACTGGGGCCGCTCTAGGTTCCGCAACCCGACACTCCCCGGATTGGGGAGCGACAGCTTGCAGGTACGCCGCGAACGGCGTGGGCAATGCTAGCCGGACAACAGTCGAAGTCGGGGGTTGGCCCGCAGCGGGCTATGAAGCGCCGGTGAAGTAGACCACCACCGAGGTGCTGCCGATCAGGGCGCCGTCGATCACGCTCTCGTCTCGGACTTCGATGCGGAGGAGTCCTGGGGCGGTGGTGGCCGGGATTTCGATCGACCTGGTGAACGTGCCCGGGCCGCCGTAGTCACCGTCCACCGAGATCCAACTCCGGTCGATGACGGTTCCAGCCTGGTTGTAGATGCGGTAGGTCAGGTTCTTCTCGAAGGGGAGATCGCTGATGCGTCCGCGCAGTTCGAGCGAGGCGCCGACCGTGGCGCCGCTGAGGGGAGCTTCCAGGACGAGATCGGGGGTGGGTTCGCGGCTGGTTCGGCCGTCCGTGATGGGAGCGGACTGCAGAGTGACGGACACAGCGATGCGGGCCAGTGCCGAGCCGTCGCCGGCATCCACGTCGATGATCTCGATCCGCCCGGGTCCATCCGCGCCCGCGATGAACTCGACCGGCGCGGCGAAGGTTCCGGGTTGATCGGCATATCCGTCGACAGGAAGACTGCCCATGCCGATCACGCCGCCGCGGGCGTCATAGACGATGTAGGCGAGATTCTCGGCGGACGGATACACGGTCGTCGTTCCCCGCACCTCGACCCCGTTCGCGACCATCTCGCCGGGCAGCGGGGACTCGATGACCAGCGCCTGGCGGGGGACCAGCCGGTCACCTTCGAGCCCAAATGTGCGCGTAACTTCCAGGGTCGGGCAGCAGAGGCCGTCGCCGGGGCGGTGGGTGACCGTCTGCGCGACGATCTGGCCGCGGGTAACGGCCAGGTCCCGCACCGGCACCCGGTCGCCCAGAAACGCCCAAGCCGCCTGCTCCGGCGCTCCGTCACGATCCAGCATGGCGACCAGGTGGACGAACGTGCCGCTACCGCCGCCGGAGATGAAGACGACGACCGCGGCGTCGGCGATACCATCTGCGTCGAGGTCGCCGAAGGCGACGGTGTCGTTGACGATGCCCGCGTGGACCTTTTCGGTCGCACCCTCGCCAAAGGCGATCTGTCCCTCGCCGTCGGTGAATTGAATGGGTGTGTCCTCGTCACCGTGGAGCGGCAGGCGGTATTGGGCGTTGCGTAGCTGGTGCAGGGTCAGGCGCTGTTGCACAAGCCGGTCCCCGTTTAGCGTGAACGTGCTGGTGGTGCGCACGGACGGGCAGCAGAGCCCATCCTGGGGGCCGTGCGCGAGGATCTGCGCGAGGACTTGACCATCGGAAATGCTCAGGCTCTCCACCCGCACCCGGTCGCCCAGGTAGGCGCGCGCCGCCTGCGAGGGCGCGCCGTCCCGATCAACGACAGCTACCAGGTAGATGAAGGCGCCGCTGCCACCGCCGGAGGTGTAGACGACGACCGCCGCATCGGCGTTGCCATCGCCGTCCAGATCGCCAAACGCGACCGCGGTGTCGATGAGGCCTACGGTTTCACGTTCGGTCGCACCCTCGCCGTACACAAGCGTGCCCATGCCATCGACGAGTCGAATTGGGGTGTCCTCGTCGCCGCGGAGCGGCAGGTGGTATTCGGCGTTGCGCAGCTGTTCCAGCGTCAGGCGCTGCGTGGCCGTGGGCGCCGGCAGCGCGGTTTCCCAGGGAAGGCGCGCGCTGTTGAGGCGTTGTTGCAAGCCCTGCGGACCGTTGACCCAGGTGAGCTCGCCGTCGCTGAATCCGGTCCAGTTGTCGCCTTTGCGCCAGGCGAGTTGGCCGTTGGTGGTGAGCTGCTGGGTTATCCCAGTTGCCGGGTTGTGCTGCTCGTCGTCGAGGCAGTCGCCAACGACGTCCGGGATAAGGTCGTGCAGAGCCCTGAAGCCCAATTGGAAGGAGCAGTCCTGGGCAAGTGCGGGCTGGAAGGAGAGGACGAGTCCAACCATCGCGACCAGGAGCGCGAGCCTTGTCTTCATCGAGCATCCCTCCTGTGCGGACCCGAATCACCTAAGCATAGAGATGTTGTGAAGTCCTATAGGCAGGTGAATTCCGGATCGCGGAGTCAGGTTGGCGCCCAGCCTGGCCAGATACCAGGGAAGCGAGGGATTGGTGTTACTGTGTGTGACACGAGCATACGAGCAGGGCGACCAGCGCGATGAGCCGGCATCTCTCGGTGCGGGTGGGCGACGAGCTGTTCGAGCAGTTGGCGGCGCAGAGCCGGAGGAGCGGGCAGTCGCGGTCGGCGCTGGCCAAGCAGTTGCTGGAGGAGGGGCTGCGCATGGAGCAGCATCCGGGCATTGTCTTCCGGTCTGGTCCGGGTGGGCGACGCGCCGGGTTGATTGGCGGTCCCGACGTCTGGGAAGTGGTTGGGGCGCTACGCGGCGCGGGTGGCGGCGCTTCCGACAGCCTCGCAAAGGTCGGCGAGCGGACAGGACTGACCGTTGACCAGGTGGGAGTTGCCCTGCGGTACTACGCCGATTACACCGAGGAAATCGGCGACTGGATTCGGCGGGTCGAGGAAGAAGCTGAGCGGGTGGAGGCCCGCTGGCGGCGGGAGCAAGCGCTACTGGGCCGGTGAAGCTGTTGCTCGATGAGATGTGGGCGCCCGCGATCGCCGCGGCGCTGCGGGATCGGGGCCACGACGTCGTAGCCGTGGCCGAGCGGCACGATCTTCGAGGGATGCCGGACACGGCAATCTTGAATGCAGCCCTGGCGGAAGGCTGGGTGATCGTGACCGAGAACGTCGTCGACTATCGACCGCTGGCGAGCGACGCCATGCGGGCCGGGCGCCCGTATCCGGCGCTGATCTTTATGAGCAACCGGGCCTATCCGCGAGCCAGTCGGCGGACGGCCGGGCGGCTCGTGACGGCACTGGATGCCCTGCTCACCACGCGAGACGCGATCTCAGGCGAGCACTGGCTGGACTAGCCGGTCAACGAACCCGGCTCGACGGACCCAGGACCAGAGGCGGTTAGCCGACGACGAGGTTGATGAGGCGGCCTTCGCGGTAGATGACCTTGCGGACCTGTTTGCCGTCGGTGTGGGCCTGGACGCGGGGGCTGGCCAGGGCCAATTCCTGGGCGGCGGCTTCGTCGGTGGTGACGGTGGCCTCGATGCGGTCGCGGACGCGGCCGTTGACCTGGACGACCAGGGTGAAGGTCTCGTCGGCGGCCAGGGCTTCGTCCCAGGCGGGCCAGGGCTGGAGGTGGATGCTCTCGGTGTGACCGATGCGCTCCCACAGTTCCTCGGCCATGAATACGGCGCAGGGGGCCAGCAGGACCAGGAAGGTGTCGATGGTCTCCTTCCAGGCAGGGGTGGCGCGCAGGTCGTCGTCGCCGACTTCGATCAGGAAGTTGGTGAACTCCATCAGCGCGGCGATCATGGTGTTGAACTTGAGCGCGTCGATGTCGTTGCTGACGCGGCGGATGGTCTGGTGAAGTTGGCGCTGCAGCTCGACCTGGACGTCGGCGTAATCGGCGCGACGGCGGCGGGTGCCGCCCATCTCAAGATCCAGGACCAGGTTCCACACGCGGTTCAGCCAGCGGGAGACGCCGGCCAGGCCCTGATCGCTCCAGGGCAGGGTGCGGTCGAACGGTCCCATGAAGAGGATGTAACAGCGCAGGGCATCGCCGCCGGCGCTGGCGGCCACTTCGTCGGGCGTCACCACGTTGCGCCATGACTTGGACATCCCCGTGGCGCGGAACTCGACCAGCGCCTGGCCGTTGCGCTGGGCGCGCTGACCGGTGAGCTCGAAGCGGGCTTCCAGGGGGTAGCGGCGGAAGGGTTGGGCGGCCTCGGGGCTGTCGTAGGCGTCAGCGCCGTCGGGCGCATCAACGCGGGCGCGGCCCTGGCTGTCGACCCGCAGGATGGACTCGTCCACCCAGCCGGGCTGGGCCAGCATGAGGCCCTGGTGGCGCAGGGCGTGGAACGGCTCGGTCAGGTCCAGGATCCCCGCGTCGCGCATGGCCTTGGTCCAGAAGCGGGCGTAGAGCAGGTGCATGACGCTGTGCTCGGCGCCGCCGACGTAAAGGTCCACGGGCATCCAGCGGTTGACGGTGTCGGGATCGAAGGCTTGTTCATGCTGGTCGGGGCTGCAAAATCGCAGGAAGTACCAGCTGGAGCAGGCAAAGCCGCCCAGGGTGTCGGTCTCGCGCCGCCCGGGCTTGCCGCAGGTGGGACAGGGGATGTTGACCCAGTAGTCGACGGCGTCCAGGGGCGAGCGTCCGCCCAACTGCTGCGGGTCGATCTGCTCGACGTGGGGCAGCAGGACCGGCAGCTCGTCCTCGGGCACCGGGACCTCGCCGCAGGCGTGGCAGTGGACGATGGGGATGGGGGTGCCCCAGTAGCGCTGACGCGAAATCAGCCAGTCGCGCAGCTTGTAGTTGACGGCAAAGTCGCCACTGCCCCGGTCGCGCAGCCACTCCGTGACGGCGCGCACGCCGTCCTTGACTGACAGGCCGTCGAATTGGCCGGAGTTGACCATGGGGCCGTCGCCGACGAAGGCCTCGGTCAGGGGCTGGCCGTCCCAGTCGGGCGGGGCGATGACGGTGCGGATTTCGATGCCGTAGCGGGTGGCGAAGTCGAAGTCGCGCTCGTCGTGCGCCGGCACGGCCATGATGGCGCCGGAGCCGTAGGACATCAGGACGTAGTCGGCGATCCAGATGGGCAGGCGCTCGCTGTTGACGGGGTTGATGGCGTAGCCGCCGGTGAAGACGCCGGTCTTGTCGTCGTCCAGCGCCACGCGGTCCAGCTCGGCCTTGCGGGCGGCGGCGGCCACGTAGGCCTGCACCTCGTCGGCACGGTTCGGCGTGGTGACGCGGGCGACCAGCGGGTGCTCGGGCGCCAGCACCATGAATGTGGCGCCGAACAGAGTGTCGGGTCGGGTCGTGAAGACCGGGATTTCGTCGCCGGTCTCGGCCGTGAAGGTCACGTCGGCGCCCTCGCTGCGGCCGATCCAGTTGACCTGGGCCGCGCGGGTTTCGTCAGGCCAGTCCAGGCCTTCCAGGTCCTCGATCAGCTGGTCGGCGTAGTCGGTGATCTTGAAGAACCACTGGGTCAGCTCGCGCTGGGTGACGTCGGGGTGGTCGCGCCAGCAGGTGCCGTCGGCGTTGACTTCCTCGTTGGCCAGGGCGCCGCAAATGGGGCACCACCACTGCAAGCCGGAGGCCCGATAGGCCAGGCCGCGCTCGAAGAGCTTCAGGAACATCCACTGGGTCCAGCGGTAGTACTCGGGGTGGGTGGAGTTGATCTCGCGATTCCAGTCAAACGACCCGCCGGCCAGGTTCAGTTGCCGCTTGTAGTTGGCGCTCCACTCGCGGGTCAGGTCGGCCGGGTGGCGGCCGGTCTCGATGGCGGCGTTCTCGGTGGGCAGGCCAAAGGCGTCCCAGCCCATGGGATGCAGCACGTCGTAGCCGCGCATGCGCATGACGCGGGAGATCACGTCCGTCGGCACGTAGTTGCGCAGGTGACCGACGCTGAGGCCGTCGCCCGAGGGATAGGGAAAGAAGTCGAGGCAATAGAAGGTGGGGCGGTCGGACGGCTCGGGCGTGCGGTACAGGTCCTGCTCAGCCCAGCGGGCGCGCCACTTGGGATCGATTTCGGTGGGGCGGAAGTCGGTGGTCATGGGGAAGAGCCAGCGAGGCCAAGTCCTGAAAGGCAGCCTGCCATTCTAGGCGGCTCGACTCCGTCTGGACGGAAACCGCCCGTTACGCTGTCCTGAGCGCCACGTTTCCAGTGGGCGTGACAACGGCCAGTTGGAGCGTGAGTTGACCGGCCAAGATCTGAGCCGCGAGCAGGACGTCGTGTACAAGGTGCGCGACGTGGTCATGGTCTACTCCGGTCAACAGGAACGGGCGAACGACGGCATCTCGCTCGACATCCGTCGCGGCGAGATCTTCGGGATTTTGGGGGACAACGGCGCCGGCAAGACCACGCTGGTGCGGCAAATGGTCAACCTGCTGCAGCCGACCTCGGGCTCGATCCGCCTCTTCGGACGACCCGTTGGCGACGATCCATTTGCGGTCACAACCCGCGTCGGCTTCATGCCGCAGGACGGCGCGGTGCTCGACAGCCTGACCGTTGGCGAGCTTCTATTCGTCACCGCTCGCTTGCGGGGCGAGAGCCGTTCCGGGGCGCGAAACGAGCGGGATCGGCTGATTGACCTCTGGCAACTGACCGCGGTCCGGCGCCGGCCCTGTCGCCACCTGTCCGGCGGGCAGCTACGCCTTGCGCAACTGGCATTGGCGACCGCTACCACTCCTCCCGTCGTCATCCTGGACGAGCCGACGGCCAATCTCGATCCCCAGCGCCGGCAGCTGGTGTGGAAGAACCTTCGTCAGCTCAACCGGGAACAGGGAACCACGGTCATCTTCATCACTCACGACGCCGTGGAAGCCGAGAAGATCATCGAGCGGGTGGCCATCCTTCGCGCCGGCCGCGTCGTCGCGATCGGGGAACCCGCCTCGCTCAAGCGACGCGTGGACCGGCAGGTGCGGCTCGAACTCGACGCTGGCACCGAGGATCCGCCGGCGCTCGGGGCGGGACTCCGGTTCCGTCGTCTGCCCTCAGGCCGATGGCTTGCTCTTGCACCGAAGGACCAACTCTCTGAAGTGCTACAGCGCCTCGACCTCGAACGCTACGAGGACTTCCGGATCTATTCCTGCACGCTTGAAGACCTGTACCTCCACTACGCGGAGCGCGCGGGTGACTGATCGCCGCGGCCGTCAGGCGTTCGCCTTTCAACTGGCCGAGTTGCTGCTGGTGCAACTGGCGAATTGGCGCTGGGGCTGGCGCAGCATGGTGGTGCTGGGCATGGCGGCGCCGCTGTTGAGCATCACCATGCTCGGAATCCTCATCCGCGACTCGGGGGTCGTGGCGCTCGAATACGTGCTGGTCGGCAACGTGGTCCTGGCGCTGATGTTCGAGAACCAGAACAAGGTGTCGAGCAACTTTGCCTACATGCGGGCGAAGGGCACCTTGCGCTTCGTTGCCACGCTGCCGGTCTACAAGTCGGCGCTCATTGTGGCAACCGTCGTTGCCTTTCTGCTGCTGGCGCTTCCGGCGGTTGTCGTCACGATTGCGGCCGGCTCGAGAATCCTGGGCGTCGCACTGGCGCCAAGCCCCTGGGTGCTGCTGGTGGTGCCGCTGTGCGCCATTCCGCTGGCGAGTATCGGAGCCCTGGTTGGGTCGATGGCACGGACTCCCGAGGAGGCCGGCTCGGTCAGCCTGCTGTTGACGCTACTGTTCCTGAGCCTGGGACCGGTGCTGGTGCCCCCTGAGCGGCTGCCGGAGGCCCTAAACCTGGCTGGCTACGCGAGCCCGGCAACCTATGCGGCATCGGCATTGCGCCAGGTTCTGCTGGGTCCTGTCAGCGGTCGGCTTGCGCTGGATCTGGGTGTGCTGGCCGGCCTTTCGGTGGTTGTCCTCTGGTTCGTTGAGCGGCGCCTGCGTTGGCGAGTCGGCTGACCGGGCAGGAGTGGCCGAGGCGGCAGCGAGTCTCCGACCGCAGCTGGTCGCGGTCAGGATGGCGATCATTCCACCTGGAAGACGTCCGGCTCACGACGGGTCAGATTCCTGTGCCGAACGCAACCGACGAGACTAGCTCCCACGTCCGGTATGGCAGCAGGTGGCAAGGCGGGCGCACTATGGGCGGGAGCGTTGGCGTGCGGGACCAGGGAGTCGAGTTATGGCGCGGGAGGAGATGGCGGGCGGGTTGACGCGGGGGAATCTGCATGGGATCTGGATTGCGTTGACGACGCCGTTTACGGCGGACGACAGGATCGACACGGGGGTGGTGCGCGAGAACGTGCGGCGTTGCCATGCCGCGGGGCTGCACGGGGCCTACACGACTGATAGCGACGGGGAGTTCTACGCGATCGAGCTGGACGACTTTCGCACGCTGGTGGAGGCGTTTGGCGACGAGTGCCGCAAGGTGGGCATGCCGTCGCAGGCGGGGGTGACCTGGCTGAATACGCAGGGCACCGTGGACCGCCTGCGGATCGCGGCGGACAGCGGGGTGATGGGCGCGCACGTGGGACATCCGGTGTTCATGCCGATGACGCCGGCTTCCTTTGACCGATTCTGGGAGGACGTATCGGAGGCGGTTCCCGACGACTTCGGCCTGATCCAATACAACACGCCGCGGCAACCGCACGTGCTGGGCGGCGCGGAGTACAGGGCGCTGGCCGCGAAGTTTCCGAAGCTGATCGGGGCGAAGTACGTGCAGGCAGGCGTGGACGGCTTCATGGACGTGCGGCGGCAGGCGCCGGAGCTGAGCTGCTTTGCCGGCGAGCACGTGCTGACGGCGTTCGCGATGCACGGCGCCCGCGGCAACTACTCGTGGATGGCGGGGTACAACCCGACGTTCATGCTGGACTGGTGGGACGAGATCGAGCGCGGCGACTGGGACGCGGCGGCGCGGCGCAACGAGCGGCTGCACGCCTTTGGCGGCATCGCGAAGCGCCACCTGGTGGAAGACGGGAACCTGCACGGCATCATCGGCAAGGCCATGTCGGCGGCCTCGCCGTTCCTGGTGGAGACGAGTTGGGAAACGCGCCGGCCCTACCTGCCCGTGTCACGCAAGGGCTGGGAGGGGTTCGTGCGCGCGGCGGAGGAGGAGTTTCCGGATCTGGCCTACCGGCCGTGAGCGGTCGGCCCGTGGCAGAGGCTCCCTTCCGCTAGGTTCCCCGCTCGGAGCTTTCGGACTCCGATGGCTCCCCGGCGTGCTTCAGAGCGTCCGCCGGGCTCTGCCGAAGCAGCTCGTCGATGGCCTGTTGCGCGGCGGCCAGCGCGGCGGCGGGGTCCGCCTGGCCCGAGGCGATAGGAAGATCGACGCGGTGGAACATGGCCGCTCTGATGCCCGGCGCGTAGGGTCCATTGAGCGCCTGGGCCGAGTCGACGGCCTGCATGACGGCGCCGGCGTCCGCGGCGCTGTAGCCGCCCTGGAGTTGCAGCTGCGCCGCGGACGCTCCGCGCGCGGGGACGGTCGCCACCGGGGCGATCCGGGCGGCAATCCAGTCCAGTGTTCGGAATGTGGCGTCGGGGTTGTCGCTGGCACTGAGCAGGGTCAGCACGCCGAAGATCATCGAATCGGACGCCGACTGTCGCTGACGCGGCGGCGCCAAGAGGCCGCCGGCGCTGAGTTCGTTGCCAAACAGCCCGCCGAACAGCCCGCCGACCGGCGCGCCGAGCATGGCCACCGGGGCGCCTTGGACCAGCATTTCAGCGCTGTCGTGGGAAATCGTGATCGAGACTGCCCCGGAATCAAGTTCGGGCCGGGGACCGATGCCGTCGTTGCCGAGATCGTGCAGGAACTCCACGGCCTCCAGGGCCGTGGTGGTGTCCAGGGTGGCCCGACGAGCGTCCAGGTTCGCGATCGAGCCGCCGTTCTGCCAGATCCACTGGTGGCCAGGCATCAATCCCGGTGGCGCGAACGTTCCCCAGCGCTCTGGCTGACCGGCGGCATCGACCCGGGTGAGACGGCGAGCGGTCTCCCGGTACTGCTCCCAGTCCCAGTCGCGCAGGTCTTCGGGATTAACGCCCGTATCAACGAAGTGGCCGGGGGTGTAGCGGAGCATGTTGACGCTCATCCAGAGCGGCAGCCCGAACAGGTTGCCGTCGGCGGTCAACGGGCCGATTGCGGAGGGAAGAAAATCGTCCGCGCTGAAGCCGGGGGTGGATGCGGCGGGACCGTTGACGGGCGCCAGGTGGCCGCCCTCCGCGAGCGTGAGGGCGATGCCAGGGTCCAGTACCAGCAGCGCGTCGAGTTGGGGATGGTTGGGCAGGGTGGCCTCGACCGCGGCCGCGACCTCTTGTGGGTGATACGGGTCAAAGTCGCGGGCTTGTTCTATCTGCACGATCCGAAGCTCGGCGGGCGCCTCGGCGGACTGCGTGGAGTCGGCGGCGAGCCCGGCGATCCTCAGCGCCACCGGGTCGAAGAGCGGGTTTCCGATGGGGATTCCGATGGTGACCGGGGACGCGGGCCGGGGTTGTGCGGTGTGTTCCCGGACGGCGACCACGGGGGTAACCGGCTGGGAGCCCAACGAGGCGGCCCGACCCGCGAGCGCCGGCGGCTCGGGCAGTTCGGGATCGCCGCAGGCGGCCAGGAGGGCGGCGGCGGAAGCGCCCAGCGCACCGCAACCTAGGCCGCGCAACAGCGTGCGGCGAGCCATGAGGCGCGAGCGCGGGTTCAGGCGGGACGGTGTGGATTGGCCGGACACGATTCGTACTCCGCGGCATGGAACTACCACGCAAAAGGTTGTCTGGCGGCGCGCGCCTCGCCATCGGCCAATCTCTATATTTTTCGGACAGCCACTAGGTCGAACGGGTTAGATCGAAAGGGCTACTCGAGGCGGCCGAGGAGTTTCGGGAACTGGCTTGCCCGTCGTGATGCCGCGCGGATGACGACCACCCCGCGGATGTATTCGTGGAGTGGCTGGGTCAGCCGCCGCGGACCTGGGTGGTGCTACTGGTGCCTATCTGGATGCCGGCGCCGGCGGTTTGGGACAGCGCCGCCTCCGCGCTTTGCTCGAGGAGATCGTCGATGGCGGCGGCGGCAGCCGTGAGCGCATCGGCCGGGTCCGCCTGGCCCAGGGTCATTGGGCCGTCCACGTGCTTCAGCAGGGCGTCCTTGATCGGCGAGGCGTAGGGTCCCGGGATTGCGCGGGCGGCCTCAATCGCTTGCATGATGGCCCCGGCGTCGGCGTCACCGTAACCGCCCTGACCGCGCAGCTGTTCGGCCGAAGCCCCGCGCGCGGGCACGGTGGCCGCTGGAGCAATCTGGGCCGCCACCCAATCCAAGGTCCGGAACGCGGCGTCCGGGTTGGGGCTGGAGGTGAGCAGACTCAGGACGCCGAACACTTCCGCTTCGACAGCCGCGACGCGCCCGCGGGGCGGGGCGAGCAGGACGCCGCCGCCAAACGGGTTGCCGATGGAGCCGCCGCCGAAGAGTCCGCCAAGGAGGCCGCCGATGGGGGTGCCGGACATGGCGATCGGCGCGCCCTGGATAGTCATCCGGCCGTCGGTGATCTGCACGGCCACGGCACCCTCACCGGACGCGTCGGGCTCGAACTTCGGGCTTACGTCGTCGTTGGCCAGGTCGCGCAGGAACTGCACGGCCTCCAGGGCGGCGGTGGTGTCAAGGGCCGCCTGGCGCGCCTCCAGGTCGACGACCGAGCCGCCGTTCTGCCAGATCCATTGCTGACTGGGCAGCATGGTCGGTGGAATCCAGAGTCCCCACTGCGAGGGATTGCCGGCGGCATCCACCAGCATCAGCCGGCGGGCGGTGTCCCGGAACTGGTCCCAGTCCCAGTCGCGCAGGCCTTCCAAATCGACGCCGGCGTCTTCAAGGAGTTCCGGGTTGCACTGCAGTAGGTTGACGGACGTCCAGAGCGGAATCCCGAAGAGGTCGCCGTCCCAGGTGAGCGCGTCGATGGCGGAGGGCAGGAAGTCGGCCGAGTTGAAGCCGGCCGCAGACGCGGCGGGGCTGTTGACCGCAGCTACATGCCCGCGGGCGGCCAGCAGCAGGGCCAGGTCGGCGTTCAAGAGCAACACCGCATCGAGCTGCGGGTGGCTGGCCAACAGGGCCTCGACCGCGGTGGCGATCTCCGCCGCATTGAAGCTGAGGGCCTGCTCGAACTGGACGACACTCAGATCGCCGGGGGCCTCGGCGGTGCGCTTGGCGTCGGCGGCCAGGCCGGTGACGCGCAGGCTTACTTGGTCGAAGAGCGGATTGCCGGTGGGGACGCCGATCGTGATCGGGGCGCCGGGCTGCGGCGTGGCCTCGCGTTCGTTGACGGCGACGACGGGTGTGACGGGCTGCGACCGGGATGCGGCGGTTCGGCCCGAGGCCGGCGGCGGTTTGGGCAACTCCGGATCGCCGCAGGCGGCCAGCACGGCGGCGGCCGATGCGCCGATGGCGGCCCAGCCGGCGTTTCGGAGCAGCGAGCGGCGCGAGACTGTGACGGCGGAGCGCGAGTCTAGCTTCATGGCTTGCGTGCAGCAGGGATACGTCAAGTCGGATTAATGATGCACCATGCGCGCGGTATTGGCACCGGCCGAAAGGACTAACTCCGGAGCCAAGGCAACCGATTGATCGGCCAACGTGGTCAGTACCTGTGCTCGGGGCCGGAAGGCGAAGAGGGTACCCACAAGGGGCACCCCTACGGGATGGACGCGGGCACGGTAGGCCAGCGAGGAATCGGGCGCGGTCCGTCCCGATTAGCGGGTAAAGACGGTGCCGCGGACGTAGTCGGCTTCGTCGGACGCCAGGAAGGCGAGGACGCGAGCTACGCCGATAGGGGCGCCGAGTGCAGCGTGGCGGCGGCGGATTTCTTCGTCGGAGACGCCGGCGGCCTGGCCGACATCAATCACGTTTTGCAGCTTGAGGGCGGTGGCGATGCTGCCCGGGGCCACGGTGTTGACCCGGATGGGGTAGTACCCCATGCGTCCTTGCATAACCAAACCCAGGCCGTGCACGGCGCCCTTGCTGGTGCCGTAGGCGTAGGACGAACTGCCGCTGGTGACACCAGCGCCGGAGGCCAGCAGCAGGATGACGCCGCCGGCTTCGCCCATGGCGCGCACCGCGTGCTTGGCGCAGAGGAACATGCCGCGGGCGTTGACGCCGAGGACGCGATCGAAGGTGGCGGTCTCGAAGTCCTCGATAGGAATCGTGGCGCCCTGGAGGATGCCGGCGCAGGCGATGAGGACGTTGAGGCGGCCAAGCTCGGACGTGGCGGCGAGCAGGTTTTCGACGTCGGACTCATCGGAAACGTCGCAGGCGACGAAGCGGACGGTGTGGCCGTCGGCCGACAGGCTGTCGGCAATAGCCGCGCCCTGGCTTTGCGGAAGGTCGGCCAGCACCACGCGGGCGCCGCGCTGGGCGCAGACTTCGACGGTGGCGCGACCGATGCCGGATGCGCCGCCGGTGACGATGATGACGCGGTCCTGGAGCGAGTCGGTGGTCATTGGGCAGCGTCCTCGTGGCGGCTGCGATGTTTCACGTGAAACATCCGCGCCGTTTCTTGGCGGACCGACTGCCGGTCACGTCGGTCATCTGTCGGAATCTACGAGATTCGTTCCGGTCGCTACAATTGACGCAGGGCGGGGAACCACACCTATTCTCACAAGGGGGACTCGCCTGGCTACGCCTACGATTGAAACGCGCGTCACGCGGCTTGAGCGACGCGCGGAATCCGACGACGAATCGATCCATAGCATTCTGCGGATCCTGGAACGCATGGATCGCCGCTTCGCTCTGGTCGAAGCGGATCTGGCGACGCTTAAGGCGGACGTAGCGACACTCAAGACAGACATGGACATGGTGAAGGCGGACATGGACACGGTGAAGACAGACATGGACACGGTGAAAGCAGACATCGCAACGCTTACGACAGTCACGGACGTCCTTGCGCTGAGAGTCGCGTCAATCGAAACCACAACCGCCGACACCAACAAGCGAGTCAGGGTTCGCGGCTTCGAGGAGTGACTGCCCCTTCCCCCGCCGGATTGGCCTATTCGGCGGCGTCGACCGGCACCGATCCTCTCGAGAGCCTCAGGTGGGGCGTTGTCGAGTTTTGCTGACCGAGCCTAGACGGGATCCCACTCGAGGTTCGCCTCCGCCATAGCCGCGTCGAGGACGCGCTTGGCTGCGGGGATGAGTTCGGGTGGGAGGTGTTCGATGAGGACCCAGGCGCGGGGGGCGATGTCGTTCAGCGAATTCAGCCAGGCGGCGTGGTCGACGACGCCCTGGCCGAGGGGGACTTCCTCGATGTGCAGCACCAGGCGGTCCTCGAGGGTGTAGTCCTTCCAGTGGGCCGCTGGGATGCGACCGCACGCCGCCTCCAGGAGACGCTCGTAAACGGGCGTCGGGTTCCAGGCGTCCCAGATGCTGCCGATGAAGTTCACGGGGTCCAGGTTGAAGCCGAGGGCGTGGGTTGGAATCCGGCGGAAGAGCTCGGCGATGCGCTCCGGCCGGTCCAGCACCGAGAGGACGTGGCCCTCGACCGTCAGCGTGATGCCCTCGGCCTCGGCGGCCTCCGCGATGACGGCGATGCTCTCGACGGCGCGCTCGAAGGCGGCGGCCTGGTGATGGTCGGGATGGGGGTACCAGGGGCCGACGGGGTTGAGGCCGCCCGGGCGGATGTAGAGCGTCTCGGCCCGGAGCGCGTGGGCGGCCTGCATGTGGCGCCGCATGCCGTCGATTCCGGCCTGCCGAACGGCGGGATCCAGCGAGATCAGCGAGGGGTACTGGCCGTTGGCCTGCGCGACGGTCAGGCCCTCCGCGCTGAGCAGGTCGCCGACGCGCCGAAACTCGTCGAGCGCGTAGGTGTCCGGCTGGCCGAGCTGCACGCTGGAGCCGGTGAAGCCCAGTTCGCGGGCACGTTGGGCGTCGGCCGCCGTGATTGACGGGGGATCGGACGGTAGCAGTCCGACGACTCCGCTATGCATTCGCCGTCTCCCGAGGAGAGGGACCGGCCGATGGTAGTACGGCGGGGCGGCGTCAGTCCTCCGAGGGGTCGACGGCCGCGTCGGCGTCGATGGTCCAGAGCAGGCGACCCCAGACCATGATGACCAGCACAACCGCGACGCTGAGGCCGCCGCCGAGGACTATGGCCGCCGGCATGCCGCGCTGTTCGGCCACAAACGAGATGGGTAGCAGCCCCAGCGGCGTAAGCCCCCAGCCGAGCATCCAGATGGACATTACGCGCCCGCGCAGCCGAGCCGGCGTAAGGAGTTGAATCATGGTCTGGTTGGTGGCCATGTAGGTCGCGAAGAAGAAACCGGCGAAGGCCATGACGATCCCGGCCGTCAAGGGCGAGCGGGTCAGGCCAAGTACCGCGATCAGCGCGCCGAAGGCGGCGGCACTGAGCATGACGACCGGACCCTTGTGACGGTGGTTGGCGTAGGCGACCACGACGAGCGAGCCGATGACCGCGCCGACGCCCTGTGCCGCGAGGACCAAGCCGAGCTCAACAGATCCGGCCTGCAGGTCCTGCTTCACGAAGATCGGCAGGATCATGATCATCGGCATGCTGAACAGGGACGGGGACAGTACCAGCAGGAGGAGCGCGGCCAGGTGCCGTGTGCGAAAGGCGTAGGCGAATCCGTCACGAAGGGCGGCAAGGGTGGACCCAGCGCTCCCTCGATGATGTCCGCCGCCTCGAATCGTGAGGATGTTGAGCGTGCCCCAGACATAGCCGAAGGCCTGCACGAAGAAGGTGCCGGCGATGCCGATGAGGCCAATCAGGGTGCCGGCAAGCGCCGGACCGATGATGCTCGACGCGTTCTGCGTGGCATTGGTCAGCGCCACAGCGTTGCCCACGTACCGCCGGGGCACCAGGTCGGAGACCAGGGCGGTACGAGTCGGCAGGATGATGGCAAACGAGGCACCGATCACCATGGCCGAAACAGCCAGATGCCAGACCTGGATGGCGTCCGTAGCCACCAGCAGGCCAATCGCGAGGCCGGCAAGGCTCATCAGCACCTGGGCGGACATAAGCAGCCGCGTACGGCTCAGCCGATCGGCCAGCACCCCTCCAAACGGCGACAGCACCAGAAGGGGAATCGCACGGATCATGACCAGGGTGCCCAGGATGAGCGGGGACTCGGTGATGACCGCGACCAGCCAGCCCTCGGCGACGCCATACATCCAGAAGGCCATCGTGGACCCCACGTTGGCGCGCCACAGGCGGACGAAGTCGGGGTGGGCAAAGGCGGGGGCCAGGCGGTCGCGCAGCCGGACCAACCTTGAGGAACGCTGCCCGGGAGCCTCCGGCACCGATTGTGGGGCGCCGGTACCACCGTGGGTCAAGGGTTCTTCCTAGGCGGATTCGTCGGACGGGTCGACGGCCGCCTCGGCGTCGAGGGTCCAGAGCACGCGGCCCCAGACCATGATGAAGAGCACAACGGCGACACTCAGGCTGCCGCCCAGCACCATGGCCGTCGGCATGCCGAAGTTTTCGGCCACGATCGAGATTGGCATCAGTCCCAGCGGCGTGAGGCCCCAGCCGAGCATCCAGATCGACATGACGCGGCCGCGTAGCCGATTGGGCGCGAGAAGTTGAATCATGGTCTGGTTGTTGGCCATGTAGACGGCCGAAAAGAGGCCGGCGAACGCCATGACGATCCCGGCCGCCAGGGGCGAGCGGGTTAGCCCAAGCGCGATGATTGCGACGCCAAAGGCGGCGGCGCTCAGCATGACGATCGGGCCTTTCCGACGGCTTCCGGCGTGAGCGACCACGGCCACCGACCCGATGACCGCGCCAATGCCCTGGGCGGCCAGCACCAGGCCCAATTCCTCGGATCCCGCCTTCAGGTCCTGCTTCACGAAGATGGGCAGGATGAAGATCATCGGCATGCTGAAAAGGGACGGCGAGAGTCCCAGGAGGAGCAGTGCGGCCAGCGGGCGGGTGCTGAAGGCAAACTTGAACCCGTCGCGAAGCGCGGCGAACGGCGAGCCGCGGGTCCTGGGGTGCTGATCGCCGCCGCGGACCGCCAGAACGTTGACCATGCCCCACAGGTAGCCACCGGTCTGCACGAAGTAGGTGCCGGCGATACCGATCACACCGATCAGCCATCCCGCCAGCGCCGGGCCGACGATGCGGGAGGCGTTCATGGTGGTGCTGGTGAGCGCGATGGCGTTACCGACTTGCCGCCGCGGTACCAGGTCGGAGACCAGGGCGTTGCGGGACGGCACGCTGATGGCGAACGACGTGCCGGCCATGACGCTGGAGACCGCCAGGTGCCAGACCTCGATGCGGCCAGTCGCGACCAGCACGCCAATGGCAAGGCCGGCCACGGTAAAGAGCAATTGCGAGGTGATGAGCAACTTCGTGCGGCTGACCCGATCGGCCAGCACCCCGCCGAAGGGCGAGAGGAAGAGCATGGGGATGGCGCGAATCATGGCCAACGTGCCGAGGATGAGCGGGGACTCGGTGATGACGGCGACCAGCCAGCCCTGGGCGACGTTCTGCATCCAGTAGGCCATCATGGTTCCCAGGTTGGCGCGCCAAAGCCGGACGAAGTCGCGGTGGGCAAAGGCGGGCGCCAGGCGGTCTCGGTGTCGGGCCAGGCGGGAGCGCCGGGCGGCGGGACCGTCGAGCGGCGAGGGCGGGGCTGCCGGGCTATCGCTGGTCATGGGTCGAGCCTGCGCACGTCCTCCCGGCGAAAACCTGACAACCAAGTTCGCCAGTCCGAATGATTGACGATTGGCGCGTTCGCGCCAACTGTGAGCCTACGGGCAGGTGATTGAAGCGCCGTTGTCCACCGCGCGACGGGCCGCGTCGATGATGTCCACGATCCTCGCGGCTTCCTGGGCCGAGACGGACATCGGGCGGCCTTCGCGAATGGCGCCGACGAACTCGCTCAGCTCGTCGTTCCAGGGGTCCGCATCGGGAATGGGCAGCAGTCGCGCCCCGTCGGCGTCACTGACGCCAACGTGGTCGGCGGCTTCACTGAAGTCGACCACGCCCTGCCGACACACGACCGTGCGGCCCGACTCCGACGAGCCATCGAAGCCTCGTCGGTAGGCGATGGTTGCCAGGCCGCCGTCCTGGAACCTCAGGCTGACGACCGCCACAGCCCGATCGAAGACTTGGCCCGCCGGCTCCATGGTGGCAGCCGCGGCGATGTGGGTAATTGGCCCGCGACGGTAGATGACGGGGTAGCCCAGGAGGATGGCGTACACGAGGGGATGGCCGCTGATGCGCTGATCGAATCCGGCGTCGCGGCCAGCGCGCAGGTCGAAGGGAAAATGTATTACCAGGTCGTCGTGCAGCGCGCCGCCCAGCTCGACGACCTGCTCGCGGACCAGGCGCGGTCCAGGGCGGAGTGGGCTTGTGTGCGCTACCCGAATGATCAAGTTGCCCTGATCGGCGAGGCGGAGCAGCCGGCCGGCGTCGAGGGGTGTAAGCGCCAGCGGGGATTCGCTGAAGAGGTGCTTGCCGGCCGCCAGGGCCGCCGCGCCCATTGGGGCATGGGTGTCGGGGTGGGTCGTGACTATGACCGCATCCACGTCGGGACGCGCGACGACAGATTTCCAGTCCTCGGTGTGCTCGACGCCGAAGCGGGCGGCCAGCGGGGCGCGAGTTTCGGGATTGCGACCGGCGATAGTCACGAGATCGATGTCGGCGCGGGCCGCGATGCGCTCGGCGCGAGCCACGGCCATCCCGCCGCTGCCGACGATGGCGACGCGGATTGAGGCGGGCTCAGGCATGCGACGGCCTGCGGCAATGCCGCATGTGTCGGCTCATCCGATTCGTCGATCCCGGCATCGGCTCGCTGCAGCACCCATTCTGGACGGCAGACCGATCACGCGCGAACCGGCGCGGGGCGTGCCATGATGCCGCGGCAGCGATCCTCCGAATCAGGAACTCACATGTCCAATGGCAGCCTCGGCATCGGCATTGTCGGCGCGGGCGACATCGTGCGCACGCGGCACATGCCGAACCTGGCGGAAGTAGAAGACATCGCGTTCGTGGCGGTGACGAACCGGCGGCGCGCGACAGCCGAGGCGTTCGCCGCCGATTACAGCGTGCCGAACGTGCTGGACGACTGGCGTGCCGTGGTGGAGCACCCCGACGTGGACATCGTCTGGATCGGCGCCACGCCGTACATGCACGCACGGGTCTCGGTGGCCGCCCTGGAGGCGGGCAGGCACGTGTTCTGCCAAGCGCGCATGGCGCGCAACCTGGCCGAAGCCCGCGAGATGCTGGACGCTTCGGAACGCAACCCCGGGCTTGTCGCGGCAGTCTGTCCCCCGGGGATCGGGGTCGCCGGCGATCGCACGATGCTTCGCCTGCTGAAGATTGACCGCTTCATCGGCAGGCTGCGACAGGTTCGCATGTCGTCGTTTGGGGACACGGCGGTGACGAACGACATCCTGCACTGGCGGCAGGACTTCGACGTCAGCGGCTACAACGTGATGAACGTGGGAATCATGGTGGAAGCCCTGCAGCGCTGGGTCGGTCTGGAACGCGACGTGCAGGCCATGACGCCCGTGCACATCAAAGAGCGACGCAACCCGGAGACCAACGCTCTTGAACCGGTACGCGTGCCCGATTCATTCACCGCGATGGGTGAGTTGGTGTCGGGCGCCGACTACGTGTACCAGTGGTCGGGGCTGGCACATCACGAGCCGGCGACCGAGGTCTGGCTGTACGGCGACCGGGGGACGCTGGTGTACGACTTCGACCACGACACGATTGCCGGCGCCACGTCGGACGATGACGAGCTGTCGCCGATCGAGATCCCGGCGGACGAGCACTACGACCCGAACGTGGAAACCGACTTCATCGACGCCATCCGCACGGGGAGCCACGACACGGGGCTGGCGCCGAGTTTTGCGCGGGCCTTCAAGTACATGGAGTTCATGGAGGCGGCCACGCGGTCGGCGCGGGACGGTCGGCGCGTCAGCCTGCCCCTCGACTGAGTCGACGGTACGCGTGACGACAATCAGCCGGCTGTAGGTTGGCGCTGGCGTGATCAGGACCGGTCGGCGCCGCCTTGCGGACCGCCTGCGGGCGGTCGTGCTGGTGGCGTGCATCGCGGGCCTTGCGGCGAGCACGGCGCCGGTCGCTCAGGCGGCCGAGGCGGACACCTCGAACGCTGGCGGCGCATTCTTCGCGGCCGGCTCGCCGGATCGTGGGTTTGCCGTGACCGACCACGACGGCGCGCGCTTGTGGACATCGTGGCAGGACCTGGGCGGAGTCCGCACGCTTGGCGCGCCGGTCTCGCGACGATTCCAACTCAGCGGCAGACTCACGCAAGTATTCGAGCGTGGCGTGCTGCGCTGGGACGCCAGCAGCGGGGTATCCGTAGTCAACGCTCTGGACCTGCTGGCCACACGGGGATACAACGAGCGTCTGCTTGCGGACTTCGGGATCCCGGCATCCACCGACTGGTCGGGCGACGCCGGTCAGGACTGGCCGACGGTTCAGCGCCGTCACATGGCGCTGCTGGACGGATCCGAACCCTGGCGAACGGCACTGCGCCACGCCTTCTATACGGCGGGCGAACCGCTGGGCAGCGACGCGTCGGCGATCTTGCTGCACGGTCTGCCCATGGCGGTGGCGGATACGCATGCCGGCTATGCCCTGCGGGCCCAGCGGGCGGCCTGGGTTTACGACCCAGACGTGGACGACGCACCGCGGCGGGTGGATATCGCCGGCCTTTTGAAGGGCACCGATCTGGTCCCACGGCGCGCCACGGTGCCGCATGGCCCGGACTTCAGGCTGCCGCCACGTCCCGTCAGCGTGGTCCAATTCTTCGACTGGTGGCACCACGATTACGTGCCGAGCGAGTTTTTCACCCATGGCCTGAACTGGGAACGGATCGGGATCACGCGCGAACAGGTGGGGTCGCCCGCCTACTACGACGCCAATTTCCGGCTGATCCGCGACCTGGGCGTGGACGGGGTGATGTGGGAGTGGTACCTGACGGGCGAAAGCCTGACGCCCACCCACACGGTGCTGGACTCGCTGCGTCGGCATGACCTGCGAATCGGGCTGTTCTACGACTGGGAAGTGCTGCACTCCGGAGGACAGGCTGTGCTGAGCGACCGCGCGTATATCGCACCGGACGAGCCAAGCGTGAGCAAGATCTCGGACGAGGTGATCGCCTTCTACCAGGGGATCCCGCGCGATATGTGGCTCTACGACGCCGACGGCCAGCTCCCGGTGATTGTCTATGCCTACGGCTTCCCGGACGATCTGGGCGACACGGACGGATGGACCTGGTTCTTCACCGAACTGGTACGGCGGGTTGAGACCGCGCTGGAGGTCGACGTGATCTTCGACTGGTCGGCTTCGTCACGAGTCCACGAACTAGCGTTCGAGCGGTGGCCGGACGACTATGCGCCGTTTAACTTCGTGGTCGACACGCCGCAGTGGCAGTTCGGGCACCACGTGGTGACCTGGAACTACATTTTCGACAACCGGGGCGTTGCGGCGCGGGACGGGCTGCTTCGCGTTGTCCGCGACGACAACCGGTACCTGCAGGAAACCGCCTGGCTGGCGGCGCACACCCGGCCGAGCCTGGTGTTCATCTATAGCTGGAACGAATTCTGGGAAGGCTCGCACCTCTTTCCTGACGAAACCTACGAGTGGCGGCGCTACGAACTGGCGCAGGCGCAGCTGGCCGAGCTTGCCGAGACGCGGTCCGACGATCTGCCCCGCGCGGTCATCATCGGCGACGCCGTCGACGCCTATCCGGCCGGCGCCAGCGGCCTCTTCGAGAGTCAGCGTCTGCATATTCGGCACACCCTGCGGCGCTACGTGCCGCAGGCCGACTACATCACGCCGGAGCGAGCCACGGCTGACGCCCTGGTCGGCTACGACCTGGTCGTAAGCCTCACGACCGATCGTTCGGTGGACGCGGCGTTGGGCGCCCTGCCCGATGAGGTTCAGATTGTCTACTGGAATGCCACGGACCTGACGACGGCACTGGCGCAGCGCTTTGCGGAGGGGGCGAGGGAGACGCGGCCGCAGGGGCACTTCAGGATCCTGGGCGAGGACGGGCAGTTTACGGACGGCTCGATCAGCGTGAGCCACGATGTGTGGCTGGCTACGCTGGCCGATGACGCCGTGGTGACGCTGGCGTTCGAGTACGAGAACGTGTCGTATCCGCTGGTCGTGCAGGCCGGTAACGACCACTGGATCAACGTGTACGGACCAAACGAGGCCGTCCTGGCGGCGGCGTTTGCGACCGTTTATGGCCGGGAACTCGAACCGGCGATCACGTTCGCGCTTGGCCACCGGAGCCAGCGGCTGGAGATCTACCCTGACGGCCGGGTGGTGCAGAACACGTTTAGCGCGCCCGCGGTCTATGTTCACGAACCACTGGCGGTTCCGGACTTTGAGCCGGTTCCACCGGCGGGGCTTGCGGATGACGTGGCTGCCGCGGCGTAGAGGTTCGGCGTCTCGCGGGCAAGCGGGTCGCGACTTCGGAGCACGGGCTGACGACACGCGGAACGAGTCGGCACACGCCGCGGCCAAGAGACGTGGACGTCGGTGGACGTATGCGCGGGCCGGTGTTCGTCTCGCGGCCCTGACGGTGCTTGCGGTCGTATTGATCGTGGATGCCCGGAGTGTTCGGGCCGCCCAACTGGACGCACGAGACGGCGGTGCCTTCTTCGCGGTGCGCGACTCCGATGAGGGATTTGCCGTGACCGACTATGAGGGCGCACGCCTGTGGTCGTCGTGGCAGGCCCTGGGCGGGGCCCGAACGATCGGCGCACCGGTGTCGCGGCGGTTCGAACGCAAGGGCCGGATCGAGCAGGTATTCGAACGCGGCGTGTTGCGGTGGGACTCCAGCAATGGCGTGTCCGTGGTCAATGTTCTGGACATGCTGTCGGCGCGGGGGTACGACGACCGGCTGCTCAGCGAGCTGGGGATCCCGCCATCGGCCGACTGGTCGGGGGATGCCGGGCAGGACTGGCCAGCCGTCGTGCGCCGCCACATGGCGCTGCTGGAGGGACCGGAACCCTGGCGGGCGGCGCTGCGCGAGGCCTTCCGAACGGCGAGCGAACCCCTGGAAAGCGAGGACGCAGCCATCGTGCTGCACGGTTTGCCAATGGCGCTGGCCGAGACGCATGCGGGCTTCGCCCTCCGGGCGCAGCGGGCGGCCTGGGCGTACGAACCTGACGTCGACGAGGCGCCGCGGCGGGTTGACATCGCCGACTTTCTGCGGGACATCGGCATCGTTCCGCCACGCGCGAGCGTTCCGCACGGCGACGACTTCCGCCTCCCGGCGCGACCCGTGAGCGCCGTGCACTTCTTCGATTGGTGGCGACGCGACTTCGTGCCGAGCGAGTTTTTCACCCACGCGCTGACCTGGGAGCAGATTGGCATCACGCGGGAACAGGTGGGGTCGCCCGCGTATTACGACGCAAACTTCCGCCTCATCCGCGACGTGGGCGTCGACGGCGTGTTCTGGGAGTGGTACGAAACGGGACGAAGCCTGACCCCCACGCGCACGGTGCTGGACTCGCTGCGACTTCACGACTTGAGAATCGGCCTCTTCTACGACTGGGAAATCCTGAACGCCGGCGGGCAGGCGGTGCTGAGCGACCGTGCATACATCGCGGCCGACGAGGACAGCCTGAGCAAGATCGCGGACGAAGTGATCGCGTTCTACGAGGGCATTCCGCGGGACCTGTGGCTCTTCGACGCGGATGGCCAACTGCCAGTGGTCGTCTACTCGTACGGCTTGCCCGAAGCCCTGGACGATACAGAGGCATGGACGTGGTTTTTTACCGACCTGGTGCGGCGGGTCGAGACGTCGCTGGATGTCGACGTGATCTTTGACTGGTCGGTCGCCTACCTGCCGCCATCCCAGGTGCAAGAACTTGCGTTCGAGCGCTGGCCGGACGATTACGCGCCGTTCAGCTTTGTGGTCGACATTCCGCAGTCGCAGTTCGGCCATCACGTGGTGACGTGGAACTACATCTTTGACAACCGGGGCGTGGCCGCGCGCGACATGCTTCCGCGCGTGATCCGCGACGACAACCGGTACCTGCAGGAAACGGCGTGGCTGGCGGCGCACACCAACCCCAGCCTAGTCTTCATCTACAGCTGGAACGAGTTCTGGGAGGGCTCGCACCTTTTCCCCGACGAGACGTACCAGTGGCGGCGGTACGAACTGGCCAAGGCGCAGTTGGCGGAGCTCGCAGCGACGCGCGTCAACGACCTGCCGCGCGCGGTCATCGTGGGCGACCCGGCCGACGCGTACCCCATGGGGACGAACGGACTGTTCGAAAGCCAGCGTCTACTGGTCCGGCATTACTTGCGGCGGTATGTGCCGCAGGCCAACTTCCTTACGCCCGCGCGCGCCACGGCGGAGGCGCTGGCCGGCTATGACCTGGTGGTGAGTCTGACCACGGATCGCTCCATCGATGAGGTTCTGGCGGCTCTGCCCGAGTCGACCCAGGTCGTGTACTGGAACGCCACCGACCTGACAGCCGACTTTGCGCGGCGTTTCGTGGAAGCGGCGGACGCGGAGCGTCCAGTGGGCCAGTTCGGGACGATGGACAGCGCTGGCGAGGCGCTTGACGAAGCCATCACCGCCGGCGGCGACGTCTGGCGCGTCACGCTGGCAACCGAAGCGCGCGCCTCGCTGCAATTCGAGATGGACGGCGAGGCGTATCCGCTGGTTGTGCAGGCCGGAAACGATTACTGGATCAATGTCTACGGGCCGTCGGACGCCGCCCTGGCCGTGGCGTTCGAGTCGGTCTACGGTCGCGAGCTTGAGTTGGCCATCACGTTCGCCCTTGGCGGCCGCATCCAGCGGCTGGAGGTGTATCCGGACGGGCGGGTGGTGCAGAACACCTTCAGCGCGCCGGCGGTGTTTCTGCACGAACCGCTGGCGATTCCGGATTTCGAGCCGGCGCCGCCAGAGGGCCTCCAGGTCACGCCGCGCTGACGCCGCTGCAAAGCGCGGCGATACACGTGTCGTGCGGTTGGCGATCGCCCGCGTCGTTACAGTCCTGCCCGCAGCCGGATAAGGTTCGCAGGTCGGACTCCAGCCGCGCTTAGCCAGATGAGTCTTTGTCGAGTGACTGAATCTAGCGGGCACCAAGCATGATCGGCCGCGTATTGCCACGGCGCCTGGCCGACCCACGACCCGGCGTACTGCGGCACCGGAACTTTGCGCTGTTCTGGTTCAGCCTGGTGATCTCGCATTCGGGGACGTGGATGCAGATCCTGGTGGTGGGCTGGCTGACCGACGAGATGACGCGCTCGGCGTTCTGGGTCGGCATGGTGGCCGCGGCACGCGGCGTCCCCATGGTGGTGCTGCCCTTCTTCGGCGGCGTGGTAGCCGACCGGATGGACCGCCGCACGCTGCTGTGGATTACGCAGGTCAGCCAGGCGCTGCTGGGCCTGTTGCTCGCAATCATTGTTGCTGCCGACGTGGCGCAGGTCTGGCACTTCGCGGTAATCGCCATGCTGGCCTCGATCGCCGGAGCCTTCGATCAACCGACGAGGCAGGCCATCGTGCCCGCGCTGGTTCCCCGGGAGGACCTGCGGAAGGCCATTGCTCTGCATGCGGTGGTCTTTACCGGCGGGGCGCTGCTGGGTCCGGCGATTGCGGGCCTGCTGGTCCCGGTAATCGGCGCGGCCGGGGTGCTGTTCATCAATGCCGCCAGCACCGTGCCGGTCTTCGTGGCGCTGGCGCTGCTAAACCTGCCGCCGTTCAAGCCCCGGCCCCGCGAGGCGGTCTTGAAGAGCGTGCGGGACGGCCTGCGGTTTGCGTTCAGCCGCGAACTGATCGTGCTGGTACTGCTGGTGTCGGCTGTTGCCAGCCTGTTCGGGCGCTCGTTCCAGCAGTTGGCGCCGGTCTTTGCGCGCGAAGTGCTGTTTGCGGACGTGACCGGCCTGGGCTGGTTGATTGCGGCACCGGGTCTGGGCTCGGTGATCGGAGCGTTCGTGGTGGCGAGCGTCAACTGGCTGCCGGCGAACGGTCGCCTGGCCGGAATCGCCGTGGCGGGGTACCTGGCGGCGCTGGTGGGATTCGCGGTCTCAACGTCCCTCGGCCTCTCGCTGGTGCTGCTGGTGCTAGTGGGGCTCTTGATTACCGTGTTTTCGGCATGCGTGCGGACGATGCTGCAACTTGAGGCGACCGAGGCCTACTACGGCCGCGTGATGAGCCTGAACACCATCACCTTCATCGGGCTGTCGCCAGTCGGAGCGCTGGTCATCGGGTCCATAGCGGAAACGGTCGGCATTCAGGCCGCGACGCTGATCGGCGCGGCCGTGGTGGCGACGGTGTTTGCGGCGGTGTGGGTGGCGCGTCCGACGCTGCGTCGGGCTACGTAGACTGCGCCGGATCAGGTAGGAGGGGTATCGGCAGATGGCGCACATCGGGGTGTTCTATTGCGAGGGGTTCGATCCCGGGGCGTATTCCATGGCGCTTTATCACGCCCAGGTGGAGGCAGCGCGCGGCGGGCATGGGATGAGCATTCACCAGTTCCCGGAAGATTCACTGGCGGCTGCGGCCGAGCACGCGCCGGAGGTTGACGGCCTGCTGGCGTTCGCCACGGGAGCGGCCGACCTTGAGTTCCTGCTTGGGCACTCGCGACCGTCGGTGGTGTGCGAGCGCATCGTTCCCGGCTGCGCCTATGTGGCGCCGGACAATTTCGACATCGGGCGCACCGCCGCGCGGCACCTGCTAGACCTGGGGCACGAGCGGCTGGCGGTGGTGCTGCCGGGCGACCCGGACAACCTTGACAGCTACCACGGCTCCCGCTTTGCCGGATTCCAGGACACGGCAGCCGCCGCGGGATACCCGCTGGACGACTCGGACATCTATTTCGGCGAAAAGGTCGAAACGACCGGACAAACGGCGGTGGAGGCCATGCTGGCGCGCGGCGATCTGCCGGGTGCCATATACGTGCAGAACCTGCCGATGGCGCTGGCCGCGCTGCGGACGCTCACGGAGGCCGGGGTAGCTGTTCCCCGCGACGTTTCCTTTCTTGGAACCACGTTCGCCCAGTTGAACGTGCCGGCGGCCACCGAGCACACGACACCGCCGATGACGGCTGTGACGTTTGAGAAAGCGGAGATGGGCCGCCAGGGCGTGGCCTACCTGGCCGCGGCGGCCGCGGGCCGGGCGAGTGGGCGACTGGAAGCGCTGCTGCCGGGGGTGCTGGTCGCCGGCGCGTCTACGGCAGCCGCACGGGCCGCAGCGTTGGTGGGCTAAGCGGCGAACCTCGGCACCGGCGGGTCCAGGCTGCGGGAGGCTGCGTAGATTGCGCCGAATCTGGTTCGGCCGGAGGCGGACTGATGACGCACATTGGGGTGTTCTATTGCGAGGGGTTTAACTCCGGCGCCTACAGCGTGGCGCTCTATCACGCGCAGTTGGAGGCGGCGCGCGGCGGGCATGGGCTGAGCCTGCACACGTTTGCGGAGGGCTCGCTGGCGGCCGCGGCGGCACGGGCGCCGGAGGTTGACGGGCTGCTGACCTTTGGGCCCGAGGGCGCGGACCTGGACTTTCTGCGAGGACACGAGCGACCGTCGGTCGTGTCCGAGCACGTTGTTTCCGGCTGCGCGAACATTGCGCCCGACAATCACGACATTGGGCGCACGGCCGCGCGGCACCTGCTGGACCTGGGACACGAGCGCCTGGCGGTAGTGCTACCGGGCGACCCGGCGAAGACGGACACCTACCACGGGTCTCGATTTGCGGGGTTTCGAGACGCCGCCGCGGTCGCCGGCCACGCACTGGCCGAAACGGACATTTACTCTGGCCCACAGGCCGAGACGACCGGACAGACGGCGGCCGTGGCCATGTTGGCGCGCGGCGATCTGCCGGACGCGATTTACGTGCAGAACATGCCCATGGCGCTGGCGGCGCTGCGGACACTCACGGAGGCCGGCGTGGCCATTCCTGGCGACGTTTCATTCCTAGGGACCACGTTCACCCAACTGACCGAGCCGAACGCTACCAATCACACGACGCCGCCGATGACGGCGGTGACGTTCGAGAAGGAGGAGATGGGGAGGCTAGGCGTGGCGTACCTAGCGGCGGCGGCCGAAGGCCGGGCGAGCGAACATCTGGTTGTGCTGCTGCCGGGTGTGCTTGTCAAGGGGATGTCCACGTCCAGAGCGAGAGCCGCGGCGCCGGTGAGTTGACAAACGCGGCACGCGGGTCATCGTAGATCCGCCAGGGCGGGCGAATGAAGTGTTTCGGTGACAGGGAGTACGAAAGCAGAGCGATACAGCCAAGGCTTTAGCTGTGCATCGGACTCTCGGCCAAGGTCACGGATCTAAGTGCGGTGGACCGCTTCCAAGGGCCAGCTAAAGCCCTTGTCGGCCAAGTTCTGCTCCTACTCATGCTCGGCGCTGGGATGGTCATGGGCGCTTGCGTTCCAGGGATCGAATCCAGTGAGAGCGAGTCACCAGAGCCAGCAGCCGAGCCTGTCCCGTCCCTGTCCGCCGGCCACTTCACGCAAGGTCAGATGGGCGGAATATCAGGGCGGCGATTGCGTCCGCCACCATATGTGGGACGAGTCGTGGAGGTTACCGGAGAGATTCGATCAACGGAGAACTTTCTTTGGATGACGGTCGTTACGATTTCGGACGGTAAAGCCCTCTCGCCCAGAGGTGTCCAGTGCATACTCCGCGAAAGGGATGACGAACAACTGGCGTCCTTGACGAAAGGACAACTCATGACAATTCGAGGTCGAGTGACTGGCTACCGGTTCTTTACGCATATCGAAGTAAATGAATGCAGGATTACTCGGGTCTATTCCGAGTGAAATCCGGCAACTCTGGGCCGATGGAGAGCAACCCACCGGATTGAGGGCATAGCGCTCTCAGGCGCCAACGCTGGCGTCAGGAGGAGCGCATCAGCGCGTTAGTCAACCGGCTGGCGCTGGAGAACGGGGCGGCGGAGGGACTGCGGGAGCGGCGGGCCGACGAAGCCTTCCTCTTCCAGGCGGTGGCCGAGCTTGAGGGCCAGCGTACGGCCAATGCCGAGTTCCCGCGCCAGTTGATCAGGCGTGACGCTGTCGTGGCGCATGACCAACTCGGTGGCCTCCACGAAGATCTCGTCCTCTTCGTCTTCCTCCGACTGCTGTAGATCCTCCCGGGATATCTGGGCGGGCTCGCCTTGCTCGCGCCAGTGCTGTACGACCGCGCGCACTTCCTCGTCGGTGACGCGCACGCCCTGGATGCGCTGGGCTTTCCCGCCTTCGGGCGGCGCGTAGAGCATGTCGCCGCGACCGATCAGCCGCTCGGCGCCGGCCGCGTCCAGCACGGTGCGGGAGTCGGCCTGGCTGCTGACCATGAACGAGATCCGCGTGGGGAAGTTGGCCTTGATGAGACCTGTGATCACGTCGACGGAGGGGCGCTGAGTTGAAATGACCAGGTGGATGCCGGTCGCGCGGGCCATCTGGGCCAGGCGCGCCAGCAGGCGCTCGACGTCGCCGGGGGCGGTCATCATCAGGTCGGCCAGCTCGTCGATCACGACCACGATGTAGGGCAGCGGTCCGTCGGAGTCCTCCGGCGGCGACGCGTTGTAGGACGCGAGGTTGCGCACGCCGGCCTTACTGAAAGTGCGATAGCGACGAGCCATCTCGTTGCTGACCCAGGTCAGCACGTCCACGACTTCGTTTACGTCGGTGACCACGGGCATGCGCAGGTGCGGGATGCCCTCGAATGCCACCAGTTCGACCATCTTCGGGTCGATCAGGACAAGCTGCATTTCCTCGGGCGTCTTGGTGAACATGATGCCGGTGATGAGCGAGGTGAGGCAGACGGATTTCCCCGCGCCGGTGGCGCCGGCAATCAAGACGTGCGGCATCCTGGCCAGGTCGGCGACACGCACGTGGCCGGCGACGTCCTGGCCGAGCGCGACCTTGATGTCCGCATCGGACGCGGCCCAGGCCTGGCTCTCCATGACCTCGCGCAGCGTCACCACGGCCGGATTGTCGTTGGGCGTTTCCAGCCCGACGAAGGGCTGCCCAGGAACGGGAGCCTCAATCCGCACGCTGCGGGCGGCCAGTTTGAGCGCCAGGTCGTTGGCCAGGGCCGTTATACGCGAGACCTTGACACCGGGGCCCGGCTCCAAGAGGTACTGGGTCACGACCGGTCCGGGGACCGCCTCCGCCACCCTGACCTGCACCTTGAACGATTCCAGGGTTTCTTCGATCGTGGCGGCTTTACTGACGATTTCGTCTTCGGGGACCTCGCCGGAGTCCTCGGCTGGCAGGAGCAGGTCCATCGCGGGAATCTGCCAGCGGCCATCGGGCTGCGGCGTGGCGGCCGCGGCTGGCATCCGGTCGGCGACGCGAATCAGCGGCTGCTGGCCCCAGGCGGGCGCGTCGTCAGCCTGATCCTCGCCAGGCTCGTCCTCAACGGCTTCTTGAGCACCGGCATCCGTCTGCGGGGCCTCGGCTCGGTCCGCCGGCGCGAACCACGGACGCGCACGCGCGTTGGCGGCAGCGATGACCCGCAGAAGACCACTGCCCAGGAGCCGGATCGACTTGATGACAAGTCGCCCCGGCCTGGTCACAGCCTCGGTGCCCCAGGGCGAGGCGACCAGGCCGTAGGCCAGAGCCAGGACCGAAGCCACGGCAAGAACCAGGAACGCGGGGACATCGCCGATTCCGGCTCGTATGGCCGACCCGATGAGTCCGCCAATGACACCGCCGCCTTGAGGCTGTCCCTGGTTGGCGACGACGGCGGCGAGGTCCGTCATTGCCGCCAGCGCCGCAACAAACACGGCTGCCGCGACAAAGTGGGTTACGTCAATGATGGCCCGCCGACGAGCGCCGGCCACCAGAACCGCGCCGCCGATCAACGCGCCGGCCAACGCGCCCAACGGCGCAGCACGGCCGAGGCCGGCGGCCATGGTTGCGGCGGCGCCGGTCACGACCAGGGCGTCGTCGACGATGAGGCCGACGAACGACAACACGCCAAAGGCGGCCACGATGAAGCCGCCAAAACCCGCAACGTCCCAATGTTCTGGCCGCGTCGCGCGCGCTGGCAGCGCGGCGGCCTTTCGGCTCGTGGCCACGGGAGGCCCTCCTCGGCGCGGGCTTCGGCCCGCCCCTTAGCTAAACCTCAGTAACGATCGGCAAAACCACCGGTCGCCGCCGGGTTTCCCGGAACAGCCGCCTCCCGAGTGCGTTCCGGATCTTCTTTTGTAGATACGCCGGGGAAGGGTCCGGGCGGTCGCCGGTCTCGACAACCGTTCGCACGGTGTCGCGAGCACGCTCCAGCAACTCGTCTTGAGCGTCCGATGCGTACACAAATCCCCTTGTGATGATATCCGGGTCTGTCAAGCATTGACCAGTGTGACGGTCGATGTTGACAACGGTAATCACCAGGCCGCCTTCGGCGAGGTGGCGACGGTCGCGGAGCGTGGCATCGCTTTCCTCGCCAACCGTCAGCCCGTCGACGTAGACGTTGCTGACGTCGGTCTCGCCGACGACGCTGATGTCGTCCGGCGACAGTTCGACGATGGACCCGGACTCGGCCACCAGCACGTGCTCGGCATCCACGCCCACGCGCTCCGCCAGGCGCCGGTGCTCCTCCAGGTGCCGATACTCGCCGTGGACCGGCATGAAGAACTTGGGTTGAAGGGTGGTGAGCATGAACTTGAGGTCTTCCTGGCCGGCGTGCCCCGAGACGTGCACCGGCAACAGTCGCTCGTAAAGCACGCGCGCGCCCTGTCTGGCCAGGCGGTCGATGGTCTGGTTCACGGCCTCTTCGTTGCCCGGGATGGCCGAAGCCGAGACAACGACCGTGTCGTCGGGCAGCAGGTCGATGAAGCGGTGGTCGCGGTTGGCCATCCGCACCAGCGCGGAGCGCGGCTCGCCCTGGGATCCGGTGCAGATGATGGCCAACTCGTCGCCCGGGTAGTCGCGCAAGTCGCGTGGGTCGACTTCCATGGCGTCGTCCGGCACATGCAGATAGCCCAGGTCGCGGGCCACGCGCACATTGCGCTCCATGCTGCGACCGACGAAAGCGACGCGACGGCCGTAGGCGTAGGCGGCGTCGACGACCTGCTGCACGCGCGAGATCAGCGACGAAAAGGTGGCGACGATGATGCGACCGGGTGCGTCATTGAAGACCCGGTCGAACGTCTCGGCAATAACTGCCTCGGACGGCGTGTGGCCCGGCTGATCGGCATAGGTGCTGTCCGACATCAGCAGCAGCACGCCTTCCTCGCCGAGGCGGCCAAGGGTCTGGAAGTCCGGCGGAACGCCGTCCACCGGCGTGTGGTCGATCTTGAAGTCGCCGGTGTGGACGATGGTCCCAATGGGCGTATGAATGGCCACGCCCATGGCGTCCGGAATGCTGTGGCAGACGTCGAAGAACTGGCAGCGGAAAGGGCCGATGGTGACGGTTTCTCGCGCTTTGACCACGCGCAGATCCGCTTGGTCGCGCAAGCCGGGCTCTTCCAGCTTGACGCCCACCAGGCCAAGCGTGAGCTTGGAGCCATAGATCGGCAGGTTGAATTCGGAAAGGGCGTAGGGCAGCGCGCCAATATGGTCTTCGTGACCGTGCGTAATGACGAAGGCGCGTAGCTTGTGCCGGACTTCGCGCAGGTAGGTGAAATTCGGCAATACAAGATCGACGCCGAGCATGTTGGCGTCGGGGAAGGTAATGCCGCAGTCGAGCACGATGGCATCGTCGCCGTACTCGATCACGGTGCAGTTCCTGCCGATTTCGCCAATGCCGCCGATGGAGACGACGCGCACGACTTCGGTCGAAGATTCACTTGTCATGGGTAAGGTTCCGGGGTTCGGTGCGTTAGGCGAAGAATGAGAGTTGCTGCGTGTCGGGCGGTGGCGGCGGGTCGGGTTCGACCGCGGTCGCGTCGGCCAGCAGCTTAGGAATCATCTGGAAGTCCTGGGCCAGCACGTCGCGCAGGCGTAGTTGCCGCAAGGCCGCCGCCGGATGGTAGACGGGAAGGTAGACCCGACCGTTCAGCCTTCGCGCCACGCCGCGGGCGCGTGAGATGCGCGCATCAGGAAAGAATGCGTTGAGCGCGTGGCGACCCAGCAGCACCACTAGGTCGGGTCTGATCAGCTCGAGCTGCTGGTCCAAATAGGGACGGCAAGCCTCCGCCTCATCCGGTAATGGGTCGCGATTGCTGGGCGGGCGGCATTTCAAGACGTTGGCGATGAACACGTCGGCCCGGCGCATATCGATGCCGTGAATCAGCTCATCCAGCAGTTGCCCGGCCTGGCCAACAAACGGGCGGCCCAGGCGGTCCTCATGGAACCCTGGGCCCTCGCCAATAAAGACGACGCGCGCAGTCGGTGACCCCTCGCCGGGGACCGCGTTGTTTCGGCCACGGTGCAAGCCGCACCGTTCACAGGTCCGGACGACAGACGCGAGGCTCGCGAGGTCAGGAAAGGTCGGAAGGCCGATCACGCGCTACGCATGCACCGCAGCGGGCTGGAGGAAGGCGTCCAGTTCGTAGAGGTCGAGCACCGACTTGAGGTCTTCCTGCATGGCCGCCGGGAACTCGATCAGGGGCGAGCGTGGGACACCCACCGAAAAACCGCTCAGATTCACGGCCGCCTTGACGGCGATTGGGTTGGGCCAACCGGCGGGGAACAGCGCGCGAGCGATCGGCAACAGGTGCAGATGCTTCTGACGCGCCGTTTCGAGGTCGCCTTCCACAAAGGCGTCGATCATGTCGCGGGTTTCGCCGCTGACGACATGCGACTGCACGCTCACCACGCCCACGCCGCCCAGGGCCATGAGCAGGTAGGTGTCGCTGTCGTTGCCGCTGTAGATGTCGAAGCCGTCTTCGGCGGTGCGGGCGATCTCGGCGATCTGATCGAAGTCCCCGCTGGCTTCCTTGACGGCGACGATGTTGTCCACGGCGCTCAGGCGCGCCACCGTGTCGGCGGTCATGTTGAGGCTGGTGCGGGCCGGCACGTTGTAAAGCATGTTGGGCAGCGGCGTGGCCGCCGCGATGGTCTCGAAGTGGAGGACCAGCCCGTCCTGAGGGGGCTTGTTGTAGTAGGGCGTGACCTGCAGGAGGCCGTGGACGCCGATTTCGGCGGCTTCGCGCGACAGGTGCACGCTTTCGGCGGTGTTGTAGCCGCCCGTGCCGGCGATCACCAGGGCGCGGTCGCCAACGGCCGCCAGCGCCTCACGGTAGAGCTGGAAGCGTTCGTCGTCGCTGAGCACCGGGGACTCACCGGTGGTGCCGGTGACGACGACCGCGTCGTTGCCGGCGTCGACGAGTCCGGACACCAGGCGTCCGAACGTGTCGTAGTCCACCGATCCGTCATCGGCGAACGGGGTAATCACCGCGGTAATGAGCCGGCCAAAAGTCAACATGCGACAGCCTCCGCCCGCAACCGTACGAATGGCCGCGATACGCTGTGCTGTGGGGGCCTGATTGTACCTAGCGCCCAGTCAGGGATTCCCGCGTGCGCCGCCCCACTTGGGGGGTGTCGGCACTCAGGGCCGCTACGCAGGAGCTGGCGCGGACTGCCGCGGCTCGTCGCCCGCCTTGGCGCCGGCCTCGAAGACGGCCTGCTGCCCAGGCGGATTGCCGGCGGATCCGGTGCGCTCTTCAATCCGGGCCAGCGTCTCCAACATGGCCTGCTGGGTCGCGTCCATGCGTACGACGGCCTGCACAAGTTCGTACTGACGCGACTCCAGACTGTCCATCCGGGAGTCCATGCGGTCCATGCGGGCGCTGAGACGCTCTTCCATAGCGTCCATGCGATCACTCGATCGGCTATCAAGCCTCAAGATCAGGCCGACAACCGCGCCGGCGGTGGCTAGCCCGCCCACAACCAGCGTCGCGCCAACGCTCAGGATGCCGACCAACTCAGCGCTCATGGCGAGAGGTCGTTTTTCCCGTGCGCGAACTACCTATACGCGACAGTACCACCTAGCGGCCTGCGGATCGCTGACGACCTACGGCGCGCGAATCGCGTCAAGTTCACCGGCAGACCGCCGTGCTTTGGAGGGCTTGTTACCAGTTGACCCGGCGGCTGAAGTAGCGGTGCCAGCGGCGCCAGACGCCCTTGCCGTAGAACTGCTCTTCCTGGCGCTCGATGACGACGGCCTCGGTGGTGAGGATCTGCGAGGCCAGGCCGGCGGCGTTGTATGGGCTGAGCGCCTTCAGGATGTCGGGGAAGGCGGAACGCCACAGCGAGCGAAAGAGCAGAAGCCCCAGCGTCAACAGGAAGAGCACGGGCACCGCGCTCGACTCGCGCAGGTACGGGGCCAGCGCCAGCAGCAGCGGCGCCAGCATGCCGATCCATAGCAGGATCTCGATCTGGGTGTTGACACGGCGGGCCCGTCGACGGTGGGCAAACGTATATGGCGCGCGCTGGCGCTCGAATCGCGCCCGCTCCAGCAAGGCCAGCCCGGCGCCCATCACGCCGAACACGACGGAAATCACCAGGCCGGCGGCAACAATGACGCTACCGGGCGTACCAACCGGCGGGCCTTCGCGCTCTCGCGGAATCTGCTGTTCGGCCACGGCCCGGCTGCCTTTGCCTTCCGGGTCAATGAGCAACTCAACCACACCGGTGGCGACGATCATGACGATGAAAATCGCCAGCGCCGCCAACAGCACCCCCATGCCCGCCAGGAAGCCGGCCTTCAGGAGATCAGTCGTGGGCGTCCGGGCCGCGCGAATCTCCTCCAAATAAACGTCGAGCTCTTCCTGCGAGGCCTCGGGCGACATGCCGGCGCGCACCAGCGCCTGCTGGGCCTGGCGGTAGTCGACACGGCGATCCTCCGGGCGCTTGACCGCGCGCCACCACAACTGAACCGAGTTCAGCACACCCATGACGCCATCCTAGCCGGGACGACGCTGACCCTCAGCCAGTGACTGGCCGCTAGGGAAGCCTGAGGCTCAGACGAGCCCCTGTTCGATCATCGACTCGGCGATCTGGATGGAGTTGGTGGCTGCACCCTTGCGCAGGTTGTCTGAGACGACCCAGAAGACCAGGCCATTGGGGTGCGACATGTCCTGCCGCAGGCGGCCGACCCAGGTGGTGTCGTTGCCTTCGGCGGTCATGGGCATCGGGTAGACCTCGGCAGCCAGATCGTCAACGATCTCGACTCCGGGGATGTCTTCCAGCAACGAGCGGGCGAGACCGGCGTCGATCGGATCGCTGAACTCGGCGTGGACGGCGGCCGAGTGCGCCCGGAACACCGGCACGCGAACACAGGTCGCGGACACGGCCAAGTCGGGGATGTGCATGATCTTGCGCGTCTCGGCCGAGACCTTCCACTCCTCCTTTGAGTAGCCGTCGTCGCGCGGATCGTCGATGGAGGGAATGAGGTTGGACGCGATCGGATGCGGGAACACGTCCGGCTCCAACTCGGCGCCGTTGGACATGGCGGCGCTCTGCTCGGCCAGTTCGCCCATGGCACTTCCACCCGCGCCCGAGACCGACTGGTAGGTGTCGGCAATCACGCGCCGCACGGGGCTGTGCTCATGCAGCGGAGCCAGGATCTGAACGATGGGCGTGGTGGAGCAGTTTGGAATCGCCACGATTCCCTTATGCTCCTGCAGGTCCGCCGCGTTGACCTCGGGGACCACCAGCGGCACGTCGTCGTCGTAGCGGAAGGCGGAACTGTCGTCGATCGCGACGACGCCAGCGGCGGCAACCCGCGGCGCCACGGCGCGGCTGATGGAGCCGGACGCCGAGATCAGGACGAAGTCCAGGCCCGCAAAGTCGCTGTCGTCGTCCAGCACCTGGACGGTGTGGGACTCGCCGTTGAATTCGATCTGCTTGCCGCGACTGCGCTCCGAGGCCCACAGGCGCAACTCACCAACCGGGAAGTTGCGCTCCTCCATCACGCTCAGGAATTCGCGGCCCACGGCGCCGGTGGCGCCAACAACCCCGATACCAAAACTGCGGCTCATGCGTCGTCACTTTCCTCAAAGAGCAGGTGCTCAAGGCCTATGACCAGGCCGGGCAAGTCTCGCACCCGGCGGGCTGCCAGCAACACGCCGGGCATAAACGAATCACGGCTTGTGGAGTCATGTCGAATGGTAAGCGTCTGACCGAGCGCGCCGAAGATCACCTCCTGGTGGGCCACGAATCCGGGCAGCCGCACGCTGTGCACGCGCACGCCATGGTTCACTCCGCCGCGCACCCCGGAAAGCGTGAAGCGTTCGGTGGGCGCGTCGATGGCCGCCCGGCCGCCGCGGGCCTGGGCGATTAGTTCGGCCGTGTGAGCGGCCGTACCGGACGGCGCGTCGATTTTCTGGTCGTGGTGAAGCTCGATCACCTCGACATGATCCAGGTGCGGCGCCGCCAACTGCGCCATGGCCATCATCAGCACCGCGCCGATGGCGAAGTTAGGGGCGATGAAGGCGCCTACTCCGTCGCGTTCAGCGGCGGCGCGGATCGCTTTGATCTGGTCCGGGGACATCCCCGTAGTACCTATAACCGGTGACACGCCGGCCGCAATGGCCATCAAGGCGTTCTCCGCCGCCGCATCGGCAACCGTGAAGTCAACGGCGACGTCGGGCTGGGTCTCCCGGAGGGCCGTCGCCACGTCCGTGAACCACGGGAAGTCGACGTCCCGATGCATCCGGTTAACGCCGCCGGCCAACTCCATGTCGGGCGCGCCTTTGACGGCGTCCACCACGGTCTGCCCCACGCGGCCGGAGGCCCCGAAGACGACTACTCGCAATGGCGTACCCATTACAGCGCTCCTCTAGTCCCGGTATCGCCCTCGCCGCGGACCTCGACCGCCGCCACCGCGACCGCCACGGCCGTTCCGGTCAAAGCGACCACGTCCACCGCGACCATCGCGGCCTCCGCCATCACGACGCGGACCGCCACGTCCGCCGCCGCGCGGGGCGGGGGCGGCGGAAGCCAGCGTCTCCTCCGGCGAGAGTCCCATCAGGACGGCCCGCCGCGACAGGTTGACGCGGCCCTGGTCGTCGGTCTCGATGACCATGACCATGATGTCGTCGCCGACGTTGACCACGTCTTCGATCATCCCTGGGGGTTCCTCGGCCAGCTCGTGGCGCGGGACCAGGCCCTCGCGGCCGGGCAGGAACTCGACCATGGCGCCGAAGCCGAAGATGCGCGTGACCTTGCCGAGCATCGTGCGCCCGGCGTCAATCTCGCCGGTCATGTCGCGAATCATCTGGATGGCCTGCTCTGCGCCCTCGCGCGACGGCGAGCCGACCATGATCGTGCCGTCTTCCTCGATGTCGATGGATGCGCCGGTGTCGGCCTCCAACTGGCGAATCATGCGCCCACCCGGGCCGATGACGGTGCCGATGTGCTCGGGGCTGATCTGCGTGCGCATGATCTTGGGCGCAAACTCGCCCACCTCAGCGCGCGGTTCGGACAGAGCGCCGGCCATGACTTCCAGGATCTTCATCCGGGCGTCACGCCCTCGCCGAACGGCCAGTTCCACGATCTCGGGCGTCAGGTGCTTGACCTTGATGTCGAGCTGGATGGCGGTGATGCCCTTCTCGGTACCCGCCACCTTGAAGTCCATGTCGCCGAAGTGGTCCTCGGCGCCCTGGATGTCGGTCAGCACCTTGAACGCGCCATTGTCCGAAGTAACCAGGCCCATCGAGATACCCGCCACCGGGGCGCTAATGGGCACGCCGGCGTCCAGCAGCGCCAGGGTGCTGCCGCAGGTGGAGGCCATGGAGGTCGAGCCGTTCGAGGACAGGACCTCCGAAACCACGCGCACGGAGTAGGGGAAGTCCTCGTAGCCTGGCACCACCGGCAGCAACGCGCGCTCGGCCAGCGCGCCATGCCCGATCTCGCGCCGGCGCGGTGAGCCAAGTCGCCCGGCCTCGCCTGAGGCGAAGGGCGGCATGTTGTAGTGGTGCATGTAGCGCTTGGGCGGGGCCAGTTCCTCAAGGTCGCGGAGGCCGATCTTCTGCTCGTCGCGCTGGGTGCCCAGGGTCACAATCGAGAGAACCTGGGTTTCACCGCGCTCGAACAGGCCGGTGCCATGTGTCCGCGGCAGGATCCCCACGTCGGCGGACAAGGCGCGGAGAGCGTCGTCGGAGCGCCCGTCCGGCCGGATACCCTCAGCCACGATGGCACGGCGCGTGTAGGCGCTCTCCAGGTCATGGAAGGCCTCACCAATGTCGCGCCCCTCGTGCTCGCCGGCAAAGGCCTCCGCGGCCTCGGCCTGGATCGACCCGAGCTTTTCGCTGCGGGCGGCGCGGTCGGTGATTCGCGCAGCCTCGGCAATGGCGGCGCCGCAACGACCGTCAACGGCCTCCAGAATCTCAGCGTCGAGCTTCTCGATCTTCACCTCGCGCGGCGCGGGGTTGACCAGGTCGCGGAGCTCTCGTTGCAAGTCAATGGCGGCCTGCAATTGCTCCTGGCCCCAGGCGATTGCGCGAATCATCGTGTCGTCGTCCACCTCGCGAGCGCCGGCTTCGAGCATGACCACGCCGTCGCGGGTCCCGGACACCACCAGGTCGAGGTCGCCGGTGGCGTTCTCCTCGATGGTGGGGTTGAGGGTGAACTCGCCGTCGCGCAGGCCCACACGCACCGCGCCGACGGGACCCTCGAACGGGATGCCGGAAATCATCAGGGCCGCGGAGGCGGCGATGGTGCCGATGACGTCGGTTTCGGCCGTGCGGTCGTGCGACAGCACGGTCAGGATGATCTGGACCTCGTTGCGCATGCCCTCGGGGAAGAGTGGCCGCAACGGGCGGTCGGTGAGGCGGGACGCCAGGATGCCGGCCAGCGGGGGCCGGCCTTCACGCCGAAATACGCTGCCCGGAATCTTGCCGATGGAATAGCTGCGCTCCTCGTAGTCCACGGAGAGCGGAAAGTAGTCGATCCCCTCGCGCAGGCGGTCCGACATCACCACGGTGCCGAGGATCACGGCGTCGCCGTAGGTCACAACCACGGCGCCGTCCGCCTGCTGGGCCAGGCGGCCGGTCTCGAGTGCGAGCCGGCGCCCCCCGAATTGGGTCTCAACGGTATGCATACAGGTCACTCCTCGCCGGCAGTCTGGACGAAGAGCAAAGAAGCGAGCCCGCAACCGGCGTTGCGCCCTCGGTTCTTGGCTCTTCCGTCAGGTCCCCCCGGCGTACTTATCCGAAGCGGTTTACAACAACGAGAAGCGGTCCGGCTTCGGAGCGGACCGCTCATCAATCCGTGCGGGCTCGCCGCGTCTGAGGTGGCTTGCCGCGTATCGCCAGGTATTCACGCGCGTTAGCGCCGCGCTCGAATCTGGAGCTTGTCGATCACCTGCCGGTAGCGCCCCGGATCTCGGTCCTGGAGATACCGAAGGAGCCGACGCCGGCGGCCGACCATCTTGAGCAGTCCGTAGCGTGAGTGCTTGTCTTTCTTGTGCTGCTTGAGATGTTCGGTGAGCTCCTCAATTCGGGCGCTAAGCAGCGCGATCTGCACCGGCGCCGAGCCGGTGTCGTCAGGGTTCAGGCGAAGCTCGTCAAGGAGTTCGCGCTTCGGTGAAGTAACAGCCATTCGTGGTATTCAATCTCGGCGGCCCGGCGTGGGCCGCTGCATCGCGGAAGGGAGGCGTTCAACGCGCCGCCCGGATTTCGCAAGTGTAACGCACGGCACCAGCCGGCGAACCTGATTTTCGACATGCGCTGAACGACAGGGTTGCGCCGCCGGCTTTAGTCCAATAAACTAGTTTGCATTACAAACCTTACAGCCGAGACGCGGCCATAACACGACCGGAAGTAACGTCATGCACAACGCAGAACAGGAGACATCGCCCCTGCAACCCGACGAAAGCTGGAACGCCATCCACGACACCATGGACCGGGCGCGTAGTTCCATGTACGTCGCCGGCATGGAGACGATCTTGCTCTTGTGGGGCGCCCTCGTGGCCGTGGGCCTGCTTGGCCAATACGCCATCGCGAGGCTTTCGACCGACTTTGCTCTGGCAAACCCGTGGTTTCCCGCGCCCCTGTGGGGCGCGCTAACAACGGCCGGGCTGGTCGGCAGCACCATCTTTGGTTACCGCGCGAGCGCCAGAAACGCTGCGGGCTCTGCCTCGCAGCGCGCTGGACTCCGCGTGTTCTTCTTCTGGCTGACGGTCGCCGGCGCGGCCTTTGCCCTTCCCGCAGCGGCCGGCCTTTGGACGGCCGATGTCGAAGGGATCACGATCGCGCGAGTCTCCATTGGCATCGTGGCCCTGGGCTACATCCTGTTCGGCATCATGCACCGCCCGGTGCTCGTGGCCGTGGGCCTGGGCTTTGCGACGCCGTTTTTCTTGTCCAGCCACTTCGCGGGCGATGCCGCGATGGTGATTTCGGCAGCCGCAACGCTGCTGGTGGTCGCGCTGGGCGTGGCGTGGATCCGCTGGAGCGACAACCGTTGACCGACGAGGCCATCGTCCTCAACGAGACCATCCACCAGACCACGCGGCTGCGGATCATGACGATGTTGGTCGGCCAACCCGCAAGTGACCGTGTCGCCTACGGGTTCATTCAGGAAACGCTCCGCCTCACGGGCGGCAACCTGACCACGCATCTGCGCAAGCTCGAGGACGCCGGCTACCTGGTCATTTCCAAGGAATTCGAGGGCGTCAAGCCCCGCACGTGGCTAACGGCCACACCAGAGGGCCGCCGCGCCTTCGCCGATTACCTGGCCAACCTGGAGCGGGCACTGAACTGGCGGCCGACCGCGTAGCCCCACGTCCAATCGCCTCGGCCTCGGACGACCCTGCGCCGGCACGTTTGTCCGCTGGCTGTGCCGTCGGCCTTCCGCCCGGGCCGGGTTGGTCCGACGATCTAGCTACGCGTGACCCGATAGATCAGCTTGCCAACGTGGTCGCTAATGACCACGGCGCCGTCGGGTGCGATGACGACGTCCGTGGGGCGATCGAGGCCCGTCACGAAGGGATGCACCGTGCCGGAAAACGTCTCTCCCTGCGGCTCCAAGCTTATGCGCAGAACATTGTGCGTGTACGAACTGCGGCCCAGCCCCGGCCCCCAGGTTGCGACCAGGGCGTCGCCCTCAAATTCGCCCGCCTGCGGGCCGGTGAAGAAGGTGATGCCGGTGGCAGCGGCGTGGGCCGGCAGCGCGGCGACCGGACCCACGATGGATGAGTCTTCCGGCAGCTCGTCCCAGAATGCCGGGTGTCCGTAGTCGCGGCCCTCGATGACGTGGTTCAGTTCGTCCGGCGCGTCATCAGCCGCACGCACCGGCACATCCGGGGCATTGTCCGTGCAAAACAGCTCCCCGTCCGGGGCAAATGCCAGATCGAATGGGTTTCTGAAGCCGCGCGCCACCACCTCGACGCGCGACCCGTCCGGCGCGATGCGAAGGATCGTGCCCGAAAGCTCGGTCTCCGGCTCTTCGCCCAGGTTGCTGGTGCTTCCCACGGCCACGTAGAGCAGACCATCGGGTCCGGCGACGATGCCGTTGTTGCGGTGAAGCAGTTCCGCCCGCTCCGGCAGGCCGGTCACGATATCCACGGACTCGTCGGCGGCGCCCGTCCCGCTGGTGTCGCGCAGGCGGATGATTTTCTTTCGCACCGATGCGTACACCGCGTCGCCAAGGAAGGCGACGCCACGCGGCTCGTCCACGCCGAGCGGGTCCAGACCCTGGGCAAAGGCGACCGGGGCCTCGGCGCCCGGAACCCCGGCATGCATAAGGATCAGGTTGTTGGACATTGAGATGAAGAGCCGCTCATCGGGACTAAAGGCCAGCGCGACCGGCAATCCGATGTCGGCCGTGTCGAGCACGGGCGCAATGCTGAAACGGGGTGGCGGCTGCGGCGCACCCTCGACGACCGCGCCCACCCGGCGTTCAAGCACTTCCAGATCGATCCGATCGCCAACGCGCAGGGGACTGGCCGACCGAAAGCTACGAATCAGCGTCCACAGACCAGCGGGGTAGACGCGATTGCGGAGTTCATCGCCGCTGAGCCGTAGACGGACCGAGTTGACCTGGCCGGGAGCGAATTCCAGTACGCCCGCCTGAAAGTACTGCCGAATGACGCCCGGTTCAGCCGACGGATCGATGACGGTTCCGGGCTCGCCGGTGTCGCGACGAGCTTCGGTCTTCGGAAATCCGAGTCCGGCCGCGCCGCCCAACGCCAGAAACGCGTCCAGGAATCCGATGTCGTCGCCTTCGACCGACTGATTCGAGACCGTGTGGCCGAAGGAACCGACGGCTGTGCCCCCAAACGGGTTGGTGGTCCCGGCTTCAAAGCCGAGATCGGGGCTTCCTTCCAGGCCCCCGCCAATAAAGTCCCAGACCAGTCGCGGCCAGGGCGAACCTCCCACGGCTTCGCCGGACCACTCCATCACGCCGCGCTGGAAGTATTGGACCAGCAGGCCGTTCTCGATCAGCGGCTCGGAGACGGCGTGACCCCAGCGACGCAGCCCGCCCGAAACGTCGTAGTACGACAGCAGCGAGGCCGCGCGCGGGACACCGTCAAGACGGACGGCAAGATCGGCAATGTTGTGGCCCAGCGCCGAGTCGAAGGTCGCGCGGCGCACCGTAACGCCGCCAAGATTCGGCAACGCGCCCGCGCGGCGTGCGACTAAGGCCGAAAGGCCGAGCGCCGCGGCCGTCAGGACGGCCCGGCGGCCTACGCAAACGCCAGCGGACGCTAGACGCACGATAAACGAGTCACGCGGCGAGGGCCCTGGACGCGCGAATGCGCAATAGTAACGAGACGGGCGGCTCGTTTCCCTATACTCGCGGCATCCCGACCGAAGGTACTTCCGTATGGCATCGCGCCGTCGACGCCGCAACCGCCGTCAGGCGAGCGCCGGCAAGCCCAGCACCAACAGCAACGCTGACCGCACGTCGGGCACCAGCAGAACCGACAAGCGCGAGCAGCGCAAGGGCGGGCAGCGCAATCAACAGAAGGGTGGGCTGGGCCGCGGGTTTTGGCTCTACATGATCGCGGTGATGGCCCTATTCATCCCGCTGAACCTGTACTGCCTGAATCAAGCCAGCCCGCCGGGCCCGGGCGAGGAAACCGACCAGCAGGCGGCGACGATACTGAATTCGATCAGCGATCCACATGAGCCGTACGCCACGGACCCGCCCACTTCTGGTCCGCACGTGACGCAGTTGGCCGGGCACGGCTACCGGTCCGAAACCCTTGCCGACGAGATCCAGGTCGCGAACCTCTCACGCGGTTTTGTGATCGTCCACTTCAAGAGCGCCGGACTGGAGGCCGAGATGCGGCGGCTGGCCGCGGAGTTTGAAGGGCATGACGTGATCGTGCAGCCGGACCCCAACCTGCCCGCCGAGACTGCCGTTGCGCTGACGGCCTGGGGCCGGATCGAGCGTCTGGATTCCTACGACAAGGGCCGCGTCTACAACTTTGTACGCAACTACGCCGGCCTGGGCCAACCCCAGGCGGCCCCGCCGGGTGGAGGCGGGGGCTAGCCCACGCGCAGCTGAACCGGACCGAGCAATCCCGAGACGAGCGACTCGGCTTCGATGTTGTCCTCGTGCCAGTAGCGGTGCCAGGCATTGCCCATCTTGGACTCGTCCCGCTTCCAGCGCATCTCGTTCGCGTAGAGGTTGCTGACCCGCACCCGCAGGCTGTTGGTCCCCGTGTGTACGTAGCCGCTGAGGTCAAACTTGTACGGCGGCCACAAGCGCACGTCGACCCGGCGGTTGTTGACAAAGACCTCGGCGTGATGACGCACGTCGCCCAGGTCCAGGGTGACCTCTGCGTTCGACTGGTCGGCGGTCAGTTCGAAGCTACGCTCGTAGATGCCGGTGCCCGAGAACCAGCCATATCCAAAGTTGGCCCAAGGCTGGAGGGCCACGGTGGTCGGCCGCGTGAACAGCGCCAGCGGCGCCAGGATGCCGTTGGAAAACTCGGCCGCCTCGATCTCCACGGTCAGCGTCCGGCCAGTCGTGATGTTGTAGATGCCCTGGATGTCGGGCGTGCGTTCGCGCACGTCAACGTAGACCTTGTGGGTGCCCTTGATGTTCGGAATACCGATGCCCACACAGCCAACCGGCAGGCGCTGACGGTAGACGAGCGTGCGGGGAAACGCCACCGGCTCACCCAGCAATGGAATGTGCCGCCAGGGCTCAACCGGCGGACGCCCACGCTCCCAGGTCACCAGCGGAACATCCCGCACATAGTCCAGACCCGACCAAACTTCCGCGGGAGGAGCCTGCACGTCCCACTCATCGTCGGACACGATGACGATGGAACCGCCCGAGCGCAGGTCAATCTGACCTTCAAAGAGGAATGAGATCGGCGCGTCGGACGTGCACTCCACGTCGGCGACGATGGTGTTCTGACCCGGTCGAAGGTAGGGCATGATGTTGTAGGTCACGGGGCTGGACCAGTCTTCCGATTCGCCGAGTTGCGTCCCGTTCATGTAGACGGCCACACGGTTGACGCCCACAAACGTGGCCCACGCCTTGATCGGCGGCTCCGTTAGATCGAGCGACCGCCGGAACCGCAGGCGGCGGTGCTGGTCGCTCGTACGCTTGACCGCCCAGCCCCCAAACTTGCGGACGCCGGTGATCCAGCTGGCCCGCCAGTTGCCGATGGTGTCAGCCCCGGCCCGGGCCAGCCAGGTTTCGGGCCAGTCGGCGTCGTCGAAGGCGGGATCGCGCAGCTGCTCCAGGCGGCCCGCCCCGAGCGAAAAACTGGCAACCCGCATCACAGGTAACTCGAAACGGCGGATCGACCCCTGGCCAGTCGGGATCCCGCCGGCCAGCGTGAAGCTCCAGTCGGTCTTGAAGTCCAGATCCTTCGTCTGTGTCTTCTGGGGCCGCGGGATCCGACTCCGCGCGGCACGCACCGAGGTGTCGAACACCACGACGCGGGCGGCGTGTTGAGGTAATTCAAGCGTGAAGCGACGCCGACCGCGTGCGCCGGTAATGGAAAGCGGGTCGGTGTCCCCGGTTTCCGGGTTCCAGACCTCGGGACGGCCGGGCACGTCGGTACGCACCACGGCTGTCGCCGCGGTCGCGGAACGGTTGACGGCCAACAGCACCTCGGCGCCATCGAGTCGGCGGGGGACGACGATCACGTCGGCCTCGCTCTCCACCGTGGTGCCTGGCGACACGATCCGGGCAATTTGCTCCAGTGCCTCCGGCAGCCGTTCGGACACCTGGTAGGTACGGCCCTTGCCGACCGTCGTGCCTTCGGCCGTGTGGGAGGCGTCGCTGAACAGTGAGCCGATAGCCCGCGTGATCGGGCGATGCCGCCAGCCGCCGTCGCTGCTGCCGGACGGACATTCGCCCATCACGATCAGGTCGCCGCCCGAGCGCACAAACGCGCCCAGGCGGCGCATGGCCTGGGGGCTGATCACCGGCGTCGGCGGCAGAATGAGTTTCGTGATTGTGAGCGCACCCTGCCGGAGGCGCCCATTCTCAAGGCGGGCTTGGCCATGGCTGGCGAAGCGCTCGTCCACGGCGTGCACGTCAATACTGGCGCTCGTCAATCCGTCAACGAGTCCTTCATACGCGGCGGCGATGGCGCGCGCCCGCGCGTTGGGGCGACCGTCGGCCGTGTTGGCCGCGATGCTGGTCCAGGGATAGAGCACGCCGACAGGGGTGGCCGCCCGCGAGTGGCCAACGGTCGCAGACAGACGGGCAATGTAGTCGGTCAGGCCTCGGAAATTCGGCCAGTAGGGGTTCTGATGCCCCAGACTGGCCGGCCAGTCGTCGGCGGCCTCGGCGGTGCCCATGGAATAGAACAGCCCATGCAGAACCTGCATGTTGACGCCATAGGCCGCGAGGAGATTGGTCCCGTGCCGCAATTCGTCCAGCGTGACGCCCCAGCCGGCACCGCCAAACGCCTCGGCCATGACGCGCTTGCGGCCCAACATGGCGGCCACGGATACGGCCGGTTTGACCTCGGCCGCCTGCACGGTTCGCGGTCGCGCATAGCGAAACCCGTGATGATCGGTGCCCGGGATCGTCAGGTGACGCAGCCCGCGAAAGTAGTCGCCCTGGCGGGCCGGATGGGATGCCACATGCTCTTCGGTGTGTCCCGTCCACTCCAGGCCGTGGCGTCGACACCAGGCGCTGATCTGGGCGAACCACGCCTCCTCGTACAGCGCGGCCACGGTGTCGTAGAAATCGCAGCGAACCTTGACGGTATCGTTCCCGCCCCGCAGCACGAGCAGCGGGAGCGAGGTGAGCAGGTCGTACCCCTTGTCCTCTATGAATCGAGCCGGCAGGTCGTCGGTCCAGGGCATCGGCTCAGCGGCTATGTAGGGCTCGTCGAAGAAGACGCCGGGAATGCCCTCGCCAAAGGCGTCCGAGTGGCGCTCGGCGTAGCTTTCGTAGGCGGCGTCCAGGAAGGCCTTGACCGTCGCGCTGCGGAGGTAGTCAATCCGATCGTCCACCGTGCGGACGGAGAAGCTCAGGACACGCCAAACGCCCTCTGGGCACTCCCAGACGTTCAGCTTGGTCACGTCGGTCAGCGTTTCGGGATCCAGATCTCCATCCGGGCCGAGCCGGGCCGCGATTTGCGCAAGCGGCGTCCCGGGTGGATAGCGACCCTCCAGCCCGACCTCGGCCGGACCTTCGACCTCGTGGATCATACGGGTGAGGGTCTTGGCATAGTGCTCGCTTCCCTGGGCGAGCACGGCGGACTCAGTCTGGCCGTTGCGGCCGCCCGGCGAACCCGCGGTTCCGCTGGGCCAGGCGAATTCGTCGTAGATCCAGGTCTTGAGGCCCGCGTCGCGACCCTTGCGGACGGCGAATTCGACCGCGTCCCACCACCGCTCGCCAAAGTAAGGGGTCTGCAGGCTCTCGCGGGCGTGCATGAATACCCCGCCGATGCCCTTGTCTGCGAACTCCCTGATCTGTCGACCAAGCTCGGCTTCGTGGAGCCGCCCGTTCCAGAACCAGAGTGCCAGCGGCGCATATTCGCCGTCCGGCTTGACAAAGGACGTTCGCAGACGATCAAGTGCTCGGCTCAAGGTAGTTCAATCCTGACGGGGGAGCGCGGGCGGCGCGCACCGGCGGGTCATCGTCAGCGCCGGCGCGTGTTCAGAGGCGTGACGTATGGGTAGTTGGTGCTCGGAAAAATCGTGCCGGAGCGGCACAAGGCAGCAATTATAAGAACTGGCACCAAATTGCGCCAAATCGCTTGACATAACCGTGCCTGACACGCATCACGCAAGCCTTTCCGTTCGCCGGCGTTCCCGGTCGGGGGCCGGCGTTCGGTCGGCCGGCGGTGCAGGCCGATCGACTCCTGGCCGTCAAGCGCCCGGATGCTGGGCCCATCGGGGAGCGCGGGGTTCCGCCGCGCCGGTCTATTCCACCGGCCAGCCGTCGGGAAGGTCGTTGGCGTCCAGGGCCGACTGAATGGCCGCCGCGGCGTCGGCGGTCACCCACCCGGTCCAGATGCCCGGGCTGCTCTTCAGCCACCAGAGCGCGGCGTCGTTGGTGCTTGCGCCGTCGTTTTCCCGCTGCCACTGGGCAATCGCGCTGTAGACCTCGATATTGAGGCCCCAGGCCCGCAACATCTCCACCACGTCGGGCGCGCCGGTCAGCACGTCGGGATGCACCGCGATCAGAATCGTGGCGTCTTCGTACGCGCAGGCCTTGGTGGTGAACCAGCACTCGTCGCTGTACTCGGGCTCCTTGAGCCGCACCAGGTCCAACACCAGCGATGGATCGTTCGTTCCCCATTGGTAGCCGAGCCAGGGTTCGCGCCGCTCATACGCGCCGTACAGGTCAGCGTTCGCGGCCGCGCCATCCCCCGGATTGACGATGTGTACATGATCTGAGAGACCATAGGCTTCGATCTGGGCGGCGTTCACCTCTTCGCAGGCCCAGCCGATGACACACGACACCAAGCGTGCTTTGTCGCCGCTTTCGGTCGTGCGGAACAACGCCTTGAACTCTTCCTCTTTCAGATCCTCCACGCTATCCAGGTCCGGATATTCCTCCTGCAGGTACGCCGGGATGACAAACGCGGATTGCCAGTCTTTACCCAGGCTCTCGCCGATCGGCGCCACTTCACCGGCGGCCACTGCCTCTTCCCAGGCTTCGTCCTGGTTAGGCAGCCAAATCTCCATAGTGATATGGGTGTCACCACGACGCAGACCCTGGAATAACGGTAGCGTGGCGCCGAACACTACGTCGGTCGGATACCCATAGCCCTTCTCAACGATGTATTGAGCAATCCGGTTTTGTATCTGGGCACTAGTCCAGTTGAGGTCGCTAAAGATGAGCTTCTGCTTATCTCGAGGCGGCGGTTCGACGACTTTCTCGACGACTTTCTCGACAACAACTTCCTTGGTGACCACCTTCTCGACTTCCTGCGTGACTACCTTCTCAACAATCTTCTCGACTTCTTGCGTTACAATCTTCTCCACGATTTGTGTTTCACCGCACGCGGCCGCAAGAACTCCGCCTGCAACGCCCATTGTCCCCAGCTGCAAAATTCGCCGCCTACTGACAAGTTTCATAGAAAAACCTCCACTCCTCAGGCTACGACCTGAACGGCCATCCATATTGCTGTCTGCCGCAAGCCGACCTTGTCAAACTAGACAAGCAGTATGCACGACAGTCATTTACTGGTCAAAGCGACCCTGTCAAGGCCATGTGATATGCGGCCCTGGCCTGTCTCGGCTCACGCACATTAACTAGGCGGCTATTTCAATCATCCTACGGATCGAAGCATCTCCTGCCGTCGGCGCGACACGGCTTGCGTGAGCCGGTCGATGATGATGGCCAGGAAAACGATTGACAGTCCCGCAATCGCCCCGTTGCCCGGCTCGTTCTTTTGCAGCGCCCGCAACACATTGTCGCCCAGTCCGCCGGCGGCGACCATGCTGGCGATGGTCACCATGGACAGGGCCATCAGCGTGGTTTGATTGATTCCCGCCATGATTGTCGGCAGGGCCATCGGTATCTGAACTTTCGTCAGGATTTGTAACGGCGACGCGCCGAACGACCGAACGGCCTCGATCGTTTCGCTGGGAACCTGGCGAATCCCCAGGCTCGTCAGGCGGATGACCGGCGGAATCGCGTAGATGATCGTGGCAAAGATCCCGGCTGGCTTCCCCAGGCCAAAGGCCAGGATGCCCGGCAGCAGATAGACGAAGCTGGGCATGGTTTGCATCGCATCCAAAATCGGGCGCATCAGGTTGTCGGCAAGCTGACTCCGCGAGCTCAGGATCCCCAGGGGCAAGCCGCCCAACACGGCAATAGCTACCGCCACCACCATCAGCGCAATGGTGTCGATCATGTTTTCCCACAAGTCCATGAAGCCCACAAACAGCAGCGCGGCCGCCGTGAACCCCACCAGCCGCCATCCACCCGCGGCAAAGGAGAGGAACGCAAGCCCGGTCACAATCGCTGGCCAGGGCACCCACTTGAGCCCGTTTTCAATCTGAACGAGCACAACGTCCACGGCAGCGCTCAGTCCGTCGAACAGCCAGCTGCCGTCCTTCGTTATGCGATTAACCGCATCGTCAATGGCCCCGCTGGTGACTTCGCGCACGGTGCGCTCCAGCGTGATGGAACCGCCGCCCGTGGTCGGAATCTCGGAAGTGGACACCGTCGTGGGGAATTCCATCTCCGTGCCCCACAGCAGCAAGCTCAGGATCAGCACCAAGCCAACCAGCGCTAGCCCCGCCAGCCGAGCATAGTGGCGCCGAATCACGGAGAGCGGCTCGCGCGACGACGCGGTCATTTCGCCGGGTGGCGCTCTGTCTACCCCAGCCATGCTTAGGTCTCCTGCCCGCCTTCGGCCATTCCCGCCAGCAACGCTCCGGGGCGAATCTCGCCCAACAACGCTCGCGTGTCGCCCACCACGGCGATTGGATGCCGTGTCTGCGCCGCGATTGGAATGATGTCTTCGATTAGAGCGTCAGGCGTCGTGGTCGTGGCCGGATCGACGTCCGCGCCTTCCAGGGTGCTCCGCCGCTCGTCAATGAGTGCCATGACCCGGTCCTTCGTGAGCAGCCCCCGCAGCGTGAAGTCGCGCCCGATCAGGAACACGGCTTCCAGCTTGTGGCTGTCCATGATGTGCAACGCCGCGCGAGGCCCCTGCCGTTCATAAACGACCACATCGGAATCCTGCATAACGGCCTTGGCCTGGATGACTTTGGCTCGCGAAACATCCTGCACGAATTCAGTCACATACTCGTCTGACGGCAGCGTGACGATCTCCTCTGGCGAGCCTTCCTGGATGATCTCCCCATCGCGCATGACGGCAATTCGATCGCCGATTTTCAGGGCCTCGTTGAGATCGTGAGTGATAAACACGATGGTCTTTTTCAGCTTGGTTTGCAGCGAGATAAGTTCGTCCTGCAGCTCCCGGCGTATGAGTGGATCGAGGCCGCTGAATGGCTCGTCCATCAGCAGCATGTCGGGATTGACCGTCAGCGCCCGCGCAAGGCCAACTCGCTGCTGCATGCCACCGCTCATCTCTCTCGGGCGATAGTTCTCCCAGCCGCCGAGGCCCACGGTCTCGATGCTTTCCGATGCCATGCGGTAGCGTGTTTCTTTGTCGACCCCCCGTATCTCAAGACCAAGGGCTACATTGTCGAGCACGGAGCGATGCGGGAGCAATCCATAGTTCTGAAACACCATCGCAATCTTCTGTCGACGGAACTGCATTAACTGGCTCGTCGAGTAGGACAGGACGTCCTCGCCGTCGATGGAAATGCTGCCGCGCGTGGGTTCGACAAGCCGGATCAGCGAGCGCACCAGGGTTGACTTGCCGCTGCCCGAGAGCCCCATGACGACGAAGATTTCTCCCCGGTCCACGCGAAACGACACGTCGCGCAGACCGACGACCAGTCCAAGTTCGTCCTGAATCTCACTTCGCGACTTCGAGCTATAGGCGGGTTCCAGGGCGCGGTCCGGCTTATCGCCAAAGACCTTCCAAAGTCCTTGCACATCGACTTGCGGCGTGGGCTGCTGCATGGTGGTCTTTCCCTGGGTCACGCCGTGCCGCTAGGCATATTCGTTGGCCAGCGTCGTCTCGTCGGCTCTGCCCGCCAGCATCGCCGTGTCGCCGGTCGCCTTCGGGGCCGAACCGGCCGCGCATGCCGCCCGCTCTCCCCTTGCCTGCACGCGATCACGGCCCCCACCCGACAGAGAACGAGACGCTCCCCCATACTGCCCCAAGCCTTCACGGTTTTCATGGGCCAGTCGCGAATGTCGGCTGCGGGCAAGGCCGCGTGACAGAATCCAACCGAGCTTTCGGTCAACGGACGCAATCGAAATGACACCGCTCCGCCGCCGCGCGGGATGACGACCGGGCAAGCGCGAACGCTCGACGACCGGGCGGTCCAGGCAATGGTGGCCATGCTCGCCGACGATGATCCGTCCATCCGTGCCCGCGTCATTGCCCACCTCACCCGGGCCGGCGAGCGCGCCGTCGTTGCACTGGAGTCCGCCGCGTGCACGGCCGCGCATCCGGACCGAATCGCCGAAGCGCTCACAGCCATCCACCGCGAAGCGGCTCTGGGAGAACTCGACGGCTTTCGCTCGATGGAACCGAACGGCCCGGCCGAGACCGGCGCGCTCCTGGTTGCGCGGGTCATTGACCCCGGCATCGATACCGACGACGTTCTCCGTTTCCTCGACAAGCTTGCGGACGCGGCGCCGGGGCCCTTGCGCGACGCCGATCCGCAACAGGCGCTCCAGGCACTGGCTGAATACATGTACGCCGCATGGAGGTTTGACGGCGCTCGTACCGACTATCCAAACCCGGCCAACAGCCTGCTGGATCAGGTCGTCAAGCGCCGCACCGGGCTGCCCATCACCCTTTCCGTCGCCTATCTGGCGGTGGCCGACCGGGTTGGCATGCCGCTGGAGGGCGTTGGCCTGCCCGCCCACTTCGTCCTGCGCCATCCAGGCGCCCGCGATCGTCCGTACCTCGACCCGTTCAACCGGGCCCGCTTGCTCAACCAGGCCGAGTGCGAGGAGATCGTGCATACCCACGGCTTCACCCTGCGCCCCGAGCACCTGGCGTCCGTGAGTCCGCAGGAAATCGCCGCGCGCATCTGCCGCAACCTCATCCTTGCCTATCGACGCCAGCAGGATTCGCAGCGCGAGGAATTCGCCCGGGAAGCGCATCGGCGCCTGCGACCCGGCCATGACCTGCTGACCATATGAAGCCGCGGGTCCGTCGGCGCACCACGCGACTTCTCGCAGTCGCTGAGCCACGAGCGGACTGAAGCGGCCGCTGTGCCCACCGCCGGTTCGTTCTACGACTGGCAGCTCAGCCTGATTGACATCCGCGGCGTATACAGTGCCCTGGACGTGGGCTGTGGTGAGGGGCGGATGACACAGGCCCTGCGCCAGCGGACCGCGCCTGGCGCCTGGATTGTGGCCGTGGATCTGCAGCCCGAGGCGGTAGCCGCCACGCGCACTCGGCACGCGGTCGACGGGATCTGCGCCAGCATCGAGGCGCTACCCCTCACACCAGGCCAGTTCGAACTCGTAACCGCCGGGCACGTGCTGCCGTCCGCGCCGGACATTCCGCGTGCGGTCAGCGAACTTCGGCGTGTGCTGGCCCCCGGCGGCGCCCTGCTCGCCAGCGCCGATAGCGAAACGTCCGCGCAGCGGTTGCTCGACTGGCATGTCCAAGCCTGCCGGCGCGCCGGCCTGACCGATCAGGCCACACGTGCCGCCGCCCCGACCGCGCGCAGCCGCTTCACGCTTGAGAACGGCGTGGAGGCGCTATCCCGGGCGTTCCGGACGGTTGACGTGCAGTTCCGCGATGAAGTGCTGGCCTTCCCGTCGGTGGACGCACTGCTGAGGCTCTATGTGAACGGGCTTCACCTGCGCGGCGCACCGGCAGGCAGCAACCCAACCCAAGCTGCCTCGTTAGCGAACAAGCTGCAGCCGCACCTGCGCGACCTCGCGTCCGCCGCCGTCGAGCCGGACGGTCGCATCCTGGTGCCCCGCCGGTCCGGCTGCCTCGTCGCTCGGGCCGCGTAGTTGTCGGCCGCGGAGACGCCCGCGTAGGCTCACCCGCAAGGAGGCGTCAATCATGTCGGACACAGCACAGACCGGGGTTGGACAGGCATTCCGAGGACTGGCCGGACTGGCCACGCTGGCAACGCTGCTAGCCACGATCATCATCACGATCCTGGGGATCGTCGGCGTCGTTGAGATGGACTGGATCGTCGGGGATCGGACGATCAGTTTCGCCTACATCGTCGGGATTGGAGCCATCGCGCTAAGCCCGCTCGTTGCCGTGGGAATCCTGGCCATCAGCCTGGGCAACGCGATTGGCATCGTCGCCGTCGCCGCCGGGAACGCCAGCGGCATCGTGGCCATCTCAGGGGATAACGCCAGCGGGATCATCGCCATCAGCGCCGGCGGCCGGGCGAACGGCATGCTGGTCGGCATTGGCGATGAAGCTCGGGGCCTCGTGGCCATTGCCTACTCCGGCCGCAAGGCCGGGGCCTTTGGCAACTGGCCGGCATGGCCCGGCGGCGAGTCTTCGTCCGACTAATCCGGGAGAAGGTCTCCACGCCGCGGGTCCAGCGGCCCGGCCGAGTTGGAACGAACCACGCGGCGATCTGCGCGACGCCCTCGCGGCGGCAAACCCGGAACGGACTACAATCCAGCGGACGCCGGGGCGTCGCGCGCGTCTTCTCGGGCAGCGTGCTGCGACAGGCACTGGTTCCGTTAAATCTTGCAATCGTAGGGACCCGCGAACAGGATTCATGTCCACCAGTCGCGCGCTAACAATCGCCGCCATCGTCGGGACCATCCTGCTGATCCCGGTGCTCGCGATCCTGGCGCTCGGTCTTTACGGCTCGTCCATTACCGGCGACTTCCCACTGGCGGAGGACGAAGGCCCGGAGCTGCGCATCGAACCACCCAGCGGCGCGGTCGGCTCCGACATCACCATCCGCGGCGTCGACTGGATCCCGCGAACCCTGATTCGCCTGGAGATGGTGGTGGCCTCGGGGCGGCCGACCGTGACGGCGGACGGCCGCATCGACACCATGCAGACGGCGTCACCCGCCGTTTACGTTGCCGAGGTCATTGCCTCGCGCGCCGGTACCTTCACTGTCGAAACCCGGCTGCCCAGCACCCTGCCGCTCACGCCGCAGTCGATTGTCAGCTTTCGCGCGGAAGCGTCGTATCGCGGCGGAGAGTTCGCCGGCGCCTCGGAGACGGACTTCGACGTGGTAGCAGGACCCGGGGTCATCGAGGTGACGGTCGAAGACGAGTCGAGCGGACAGCCGCTCACCAATGGCTTTGTGGATCTGCTGGGACTTCGCGGCGACTTGCTGGCCATCGTCCCGATTGCCCCGGACGGCACAGTTTCGTTCACCGGTCTGGCGCCGGGACAAGGCTACGACGTTCGAGCCCGCGTGCCCGGCTACCTGATACTGCGGACTCCAGGGGTCGCCGTGGCGGAGACGGAGCCGTCGAGCGTGCGCTTTGCCATGCCGCCCGGTCCGGCCGGCCGGATCGTGGCGGGCGGCGTGCCGATGGTAGACACACCTGCCGCAACCACGATGGCGGTGATCGACTTACCGTCGCTCACGCCGATACCGCCCGCCGGTGCAGGCCTGCCGGCCGTCTGGGCCATCGCGTCAGACCCCGGCCGCGAACGCGCCTTTACGGTCGACGAAGTCGCCAAGCAGGTAGATGTGATCGACGCGAACGCGGGCGCCGCGGGCCTCCCAATCCCGCTTACGTTCACGCTCGAGGTGCGCGTGGTCGATGTCGATGAGCGACCGGTGGCCGATGCCTTCGTGCGGTTGTTCTGGAACGTGCGCGGTACCCGAGTCTTCGTGAAGTCCGAGCGGACGGACGACCAAGGCCGCATCCGCGTTCCCGACCTGATCAGCGGTAGCCAGCACGAGGTGCTGGTGACGGCCGACGGTTTCTTTCAACCGCTGGGCGAACGCACGATCGTTGAAATCAGACCAAACGTGATTACGACCGTTACGGTGGTTGTCCGCCGGGAGCCTCGCGCCGAGCAGAGTCTCTGGTCGGGCGAGCCGAGCCGGGGGGCCAACGAGCCCGGATCGGCCGGCGGCATTGGGTCGATCTTCCGGCTGGCGCCCCTGGCGGGTACCGACCGCGCCCCGGCCACGGCCCTGGTTACCGCCGACATTGCCGTAGAACCCAAGAACGGACGTGTGTACGTCACCGGCTCCGACCTCGACCGCGGGCACGTGTTCGTGCTGGATCCAGAGTCCCGCCGGGTCATCTACGACTGGGAGGTACCAGCCGGCGTCGGCGACGTCGTGCCCAGCGGCGACGGAGTTACGGTGTATTTGGCCAACCGGCCGTTCTCGACCGTAGTCCGCTTCAATGTGGAGACTGGCGAGGAGGAAGCGCGGGCGACGGTACCCTCCTGGCCCGAGGCCCTGGTTCGTGACGCGGCCGGCCGCCTGTTCGTGGCCAGCTTGCGCGACGGCAGCGTAAGCCGGTTAAACCCAACCACTCTGGAAATCCAGCGGACGCGCCAACTCGACGAGGGCGTGAACCGCCTGGCCGTGGACGAACGCACGTCCACACTGATCGCGTCCAACCTGTGGACCGATACGGTCACCGGTCTGGACGCGGAGACGTTGGACACTCGTTTTTTGCTGCCCGTGGCCAAGTCTCCGCGTGCGGTTGCGCTCGATCCCGCCAGCGGCTCGCTCATTGTCGGCAGTGCCGATCAGGGCACCGTGGCGATCTACAGCCCGGAAACCTTTGAACTGGCTCAGGCCCTGCAGCTGCAGATTCCGATCAACGACATCGTGACCGTGCCAGCGGCGGAGGCCTGATGGACTGGAGCTTTGTGGGCAACACCCACGCAGTACGGTCCGTTCAGGGCTCGTTGCGGTCGCGGCGGGCGGCGCAGACCTACCTGATCGCGGGTCCGCCGGGCGTTGGGCGCCGCACGTTTGCCATCCGGCTGGCACAGGAGATCTGGTGCGCCGGCTTACCCCAACCGGTCGAGGCGACCCCCGCCTATCGGTTCCTGGACGACGCCAACTCCATGTGGCGAACCGCCGTGCGACGTGGGCACCCCGACGAAGAGCCCGACCCCAGCAGCCTGATGACGGTCGACGGACGACGCGTGGATCTGCGTTTCGTGCTCACCGCCTACAACGATCTGCACGTACTGCGGCGCGCGGACCATGCCCGGGACATCGTGATCGAGGGCGTCAGGGAATGGGGCGCCGGGCTGTACCGCACACCGGCCTCCCAGCCGATGCGAATCGGCCTGATCGACGCGGCGCACGAGATCAACGCACTGGCGGCTAACGCGCTGCTGAAGACCCTGGAGGAGCCGGGCACGCATGCCATCCTGATCCTCATTGCGCCGCGAGCAGCCGACCTGCTGCCGACGATCGTGTCCCGCTGTCGCGTTATCGAGCTGGGGCCCGTGCCGGACGCCGAAATCGTGGCGCATCTCTCCCCGAGCTTTCCGCTGTCGCCCGACACCGTGGGCCAGATCGCGCGGGCAGCCCGCGGACGTCCCGGCTGGGCGATTCGAATGGCCCGCGACCCGGCAGCGTGGGAGGCCTACCGAGCCGCTGGCGCCGAAGCGGCCGACTTCGAGAAGGCACCGGTGCCAACGCGCTTCCATACCGTAGGCCGCCAGCTGCCGCGCGGGCGTATGGTGGCGCAGACCAACGCAGCGCTGGCCTGGCTGCGAACGGTCGAAATGGAGCAGTCGCATACACTGCGCTCGGCGATGCGGGGTCATCCGCGGCGCGCGCCGAGCGCTCGGCGCGCCGCGCTTGCCAGCGCCGTCGGCCGCTTGATCCGGCTTCGGGCGACGCAGCGGGCGCTGATCGCGAACGTGTCGCCGCGTCTCGCGCTTGAGGATTTAGCGTTGCGCCCGGAGCCCGATCCGGGCGATGTCCAAGGAGGTAGTCGTGGTCGCCGCTGATGCGCCCGCCAATACCGCGCGCGCCATCGGCATCCGATTTCGCCGCGCTGGCCGGCTCTACTACTACGACCCGTGCGACGCCGACCTCGCCGTGGGCGACTTCGCGATCGTGGAGACGCCGCGGGGTCTAACCGCGGCTCGCGTAGTCATGACAGCCACCGAGGTTGACCTGAACGACCTGCGCGGCGAGTTGAAGCCGATCGTCCGGCGGGCCTCTGACGATGACTTGGCCAGCATGACGAACTACCGCGAGCAGGAGGCGGAAGCCGAACGCGCCTTTGCCAAAGCCATCATGGTGAAGCGGCTGCCCATGCAGGCCGTCAAGGCCGAGTACACCTTCGATGGCGCCACGCTGACCCTGCATTTCTCATCGCGGGAGGCCAGACTGGAGTTGGGCGACCTCGTAGGCGAGATGGCCACTCGGTTCCGAACGCGCGTGGAACTGCGCCAGGTCGGCCCGCGGGAGCGTGCCGCCATGCGGACCGGCATGGGGCGCTGCGGGCGCGAGCTGTGTTGCGCGACGTTTCTCTCCGAATTGGACACCGTCTCGTTGCGGATGGCGAAGGACCAGAATCTGCCGCTGAACCCCGATAAGATCTCAGGCGCCTGCGGAAGGCTGCTGTGCTGCCTGCAGTACGAGCACGATGGGTACGTGCAGGACAAGCTGGCCGCCGAGCAGGCGCAGGGCGGTGGCGGCTGCGCCACCAGCGGCGCGTGCGACAGTTGTGGCGTTCACGAACTGAAAGACGTCCTGGGGCAAGCGGTGGCGCCGGAGTATGAGCCCGAGCCGCAGCCGGAAGCACCTGCGCCTGAGCGGCCCGAGCCGCAGCGGCGCACCCGCAGCGGTCAGCGGCCCGCGCGGCGGCGGACGGCCGGAAGCGCGGCGGCGGAATCCGGCGATGCCGGCTCGGGCCAGGAGGCCCGGCGTTCCAGCCCGCGATCGCGGCGCCGCCGCCGTGCGCGGCGCCGGGGTCGGATGCGGCAGCGGCCACAGGCCAACTAACGCCCCGCGGCCCCCGTTGCCGGGGGCCGCGGAAGATGAAGCCGAGGCTCGACGCTAGGCGTCGTAGTAGAGCATGAACTCATACGGGTGCGGCCGCAGGTTAACCTCGTCGGCCTCGCGGGTGCGCTTGTATTCCAGCCAAGTGTCGATGACGTCTTGGGTGAACACGTCGCCGACCAGCAGGAACTCGTGGTCGGCTTCCAGCGCGTCCAGCACCTCGTAGAGCGAGCCCGGCACCGACTGGATCTTGGCCGCTTCCTCGGGCTCCAGCTCGTACAGGTCCATGTCGGCCGGCGGGGGCGGCTCGATCTTGTTGCGGATGCCATCCAGCCCCGCCATCAGCATGGCGGAAAAGGCCAGGTACGGGTTGGCCGTCGGGTCGGGCGGGCGGAATTCCACGCGCCGCGCCGCCGGGCTGCTGGAGTACGTCGGAATGCGAATGCAGGCGCTGCGGTTTCGCATGGAGTAGACCAGGTTCACCGGCGCCTCGAACCCGGGCACCAGGCGCCGGTATGAGTTGGTAGTTGGCGCCGCGAAGGCCAGCAACGCCGGCGCATGCCGCAGCAGGCCGCCGATGTAGTGCCGGGCCGTCTCGCTCAACATGGCGTAGCCGGTTTCGTCGTAGAACAGCGGCGTACCGTCCTTCCAGAGACTCTGGTGGACATGCATGCCGGACCCGTTGTCACCGAAGATCGGCTTGGGCATGAAGGTGACCGTGTAGCCGGCCTTCTGCGCCACGTTCTTGACGATGTACTTGTACAGCATGATCCCGTCGGCGGACTTGACCAGCGGGGCGTACACCAGGTCGATCTCAGCCTGACCTGCGGTGGCGACCTCGTGGTGGTGAACCTCAACGTCAAGGCCAACCTCGCCGAGCGCCAGCACCATCTGCGTGCGCAGGTCTTGCAGCTTGTCGTTTGGCGGGACCGGGAAGTAGCCCATCTTGTGCCGCGGGCGGTGGCCCAGATTGGCCACGTGCATGTCGTCGGCGCCGGTATTCCAGACTCCTTCCTCGCTGTCGATGAAGAAATAGCCGGCGTTGGCCGTCTGGTCGTAGCGGATGCTGTTGAAGATGAAGAACTCAGCCTCGGGACCCCAGTAGCTGGTGTCGGCGATACCGCTGTCGATCAGGTGCTGCTCGGCCTTGCGCGCGATGTTGCGCGGATCGCGAGTGTAGGACTCGCCGGTGATCGGGTCGCGGATGTCGCAGGACATCACCAGGGTCGGGACTTCCGGAATCGGGTCCACAAACGCGGTGGCCGGGTCCGGCACCACCAGCATGTCGCTTTCCTGGATCTGCTGGAAGCCGCGGACGCTCGAACCGTCGAAGCCGAGACCGTCGTCGAAGAGATCTTCTTCGAGCTTGTCGATCGGCAACGAGAAATGCTGCCAGGTGCCCGGCAGGTCCGTGAACCGGAGGTCGAAAATCCGGCAGTCGGCGTCACGCGCCTTGCGCATGACGCTCTGGATGAGATCGTCTCGAGAGAGCTCAGACATCGCTATGCCGCTCCTCGCGTTGGCAGCCCGCCCGCCTCCTGCAGCATGGCCTGCCCGCTAGATAAAAAAACGCCCCGCGGCAATCGCTGCCGTAGGGGCGGGAGGATCAACGTCCCGACGCTCCGACACTGGAGCGCGGACAGCCGACACGCGTTGCCGGCGTGGTGCAATTGTAGGGGCGGGGCGGCGGGATTGTCTACGGAACGCGGCGGTTGGCGACGGCGTGCGATACGGTGACCTGCCAATGATGCACCCGCGGGACGAGCCGTGAGCTTCTGGGATCGCTGGGCTCGCGAAAGCCGGCTGGCCCTGGCTATTGGCCTGCTGGGGACCCTGGCGGTGCCAGTGTTTGGGATCGTGATCCTGCGTTTTTTGCTGTCGGGTCCCGAGGTGGAGATCGCGGCCAGCCTGGAACCGGCGCCGCCGCGACCGGCCGCCGAAGTCGGCGTCACGAACCCGGGCCCGCTGCCCACGGTGCTGGCCCCGACGCCACCGACGACGCCAGCGCCCGCCACCCCGGCGGCAACGCCCACGCCGGCGCCGACGCCCACGCCCACGCCATCGCGGACCGGCGAGGTGAATGCCACCGACGGCCTGAATGTGCGCACCGAACCCAGCACCCAGGGCCGCGTGCTGCGGATCCTGCCCTTTGAGACCCAGGTGAACCTCACCGGACGCTCGCGCCAGTCGGAAGGGCTGACGTGGGTCGAACTGGAAGCCGGCGGCTGGGTGCAGGAGCGGTACCTGGACCGGCGGTAGAGGCCGCTGAGGGCTGGCTGACGGCAGCGGTGGGAGCGGGCGGATTCGGGGGTCTCGCGCGCAATAAGAGTTTTTTCCAAAAAACTCTTGAGGCGCGGCGGGGTGGCGTTCTGGCGGGTTTGGGTGGCGGGTTGGAGGGATGCGGAGGCCGGCGTGCGGGGGGCGACCCGAGGTTCGTGTGCCGGGCGTGCCGGGCACCGGCTGGGCACGCCGGGACGATGGGGGGACGCGTGAGGCGCCCAGGGGAGCGAGCTCAGCCACCGGAGGGGCTGGAGCAGTTGCCGAAGCAGCGAGGAAACAGGCATTGGCGGAGTGGCTTGCAAGGCTTACCCGGATAGTGTACACTCTATGAGCACGGACAGCAATCCGCGACCGGCCGGGGGCGGCGAGCGGCGGGGGCTCAGCAGCCAAGGCCGAGGGTGAAGATGCAGAGCATGCCCTCGATGAACTTGTCGATGTTGGCGAGGGCGTTCAGGCCGAGTTCGGCCAGGGTGAACAGCGCTTCGGCGGTGAGCGCTCCGGCCTCGAGCAGGTCGAGCAGGTCGGCGTTGCCGGATTTCTGGACGAGCTCCGCGATCCCGGGGCCGTTGGGGTCGGCGCCGGCGTCCAGGAGCAGCCGCACGACCTGGGTGTTGCCGCGATCGACGGCCAGGGCCAGGACCGCCAGGCCGTCCTTCACCAGGGTGTTGGGATCCGCCCCGGCCTCGAGGAGCAGTCGCACGGTTTCGGCATCGCCCTGAGTCACGCCCGAAACCAGGACCGCGATGCCGGACTCACCCCTGGCGTTCGGGTCGGCGCCGGCGTCCAGCAGCATGGCCAGAATGGCGGCATTGCCGCCGCCGGCCGCCAGGGACGCGACGGGCTCGCCGTCCGCGGTGCGGGCATCGGGATCGGCGCCGGCGTCCAGGAGCAACGGCACGATTTCCAGATCGCCATGCTCCACGGCCACCGGCAGGGCCGAGCGGCCTTCGTCGACCCGGTAGTTCGGGTCGGCGCCGGCCCAGAGCGAGAGCTCGACAAGCGTCGGCCGACGCTGGGACACATGGTCCAGCAGCACCGCATCATGGCTGAGGATCAGCCGTGCCAGGAAAAACAGCAGCACGGGCCCGGCAAGCACCAGGGCCACGGCGGCGAACAGAGTGACCCGAACTCGGGCCGTCACGGCATCCGTCTCGCCAGTGCGCGATGGGCGAGGCTAGCAGTCGTTCGGTTCCGCACCGGCCGCCGCGGCATCAATCTCCCGGGGAGTGGCCAAAGGGCTGAAACGACGCGGGACGAAACCGACTCATTGGGCGAGTCCGGAACCCCGTTCCCAGTCACCACGTCTGCGCTCTCCATTGATTCAGGCCGCGGATGCGGTGGCTTTGTCTCGACCGAGACGCAACCCCCTGGGTCGGCATCGAGCGCTTCCCTAACAGCCCTCTGGATAACTTATCTTTTTAATCTTCATCAGGTGACCGACCGTACCGATTGGATCCGACCTCGCTCGGGAGCATCATGAACACGAGGAAGACTAGCCAGCCGGCCAATGGAATTAATAGTATAAGAAACCACCAGCCACTCTTGCCTGAATCATGGAGACGCCGGATTGAAACCGCCAACCCAGGCAGGAATAGCAATACCGCCACTGCCCAATAAGCTATCCCGAATACGGGGTGGAAATCCCCAAGTATCGAGAGCGCTGTGAGGACGATGATATAGGCGAGATAAAACCACCAGAACTCCGAGCGTCTCGCGCGACCTCGAAAGTCCGCGTAGTGTTCAAGAATTACGCTATTACACGCATTCCACATTGGGAACCTCCGTCCTTTGCACTATGCCTCGTCCGGTGCAACAGTACCGCGGGCAAAGCCATTGACCTATATCCTCGACCATCTGAAGGGTGACGCTATCAGCGTCACCGTCAACGCTGTAAGCGCCAAGCCGGGGAATATGGCGATCCACGGCGCAGCTCGAATTTGTTGCATCGGCACAGCCATCATGCCGCCCCAGGATGGTGTAGGAGGCTCGATTCCCAGACCCAGGAAGCTCAGCGTTGCTTCCATGAGGAAGGACAGCCCGAAGTGAAGCGTCAACAGCGCAATGATGGGATTAATGGCATTGGACAGGCTGAAACCGCCCGTGGCCTTGAGGACTGCCACCTCGTCGCGGGTGGCCCGGGCGACTCTTGGCCACAGGACGAGGGTCACCGCAATTGGAAGGCCCGTTAGGCCCGGATCAAACACCGCCATCACCAGCGTGGCAAGAAGCAGCGGGGGAAAGGCAGGTATGTTGTCCAACGCTCCCGTGATACTCGCGTCGACCTTGCCGCCGGCGTAGCCGGAGAGCAGGCCCAGGCCGCCGCCTAGCACAGCGACGGGGATCAGGGAGAGGAGCGCTACTGCGAGGCCGGGCCTCGCGCCGTAAACCAACCGGCTCAGGACGTCGCGTCCGAGAGCGTCGGTTCCCAGCAGATGCCCAGCTCCGGGGGACGACGATGCGTCCTCGATTGACACTCGGACTGGATCTTGCGTCGCAATGATTGGCGCCAAGGCGGCCACGACAAGCAGGATTCCAACAGCGATCAAAGGAACCCTAGGCACCTTCCGTGCGATGTACATGGATGAAACGGGTGGGATGCTCCTCCTCGTGCTGACCGGTTGCCCGCCGGCTGGTCGGATCGCAGTCCCAGGTTCCAGCCGGCGAACGAGCGAGGCCGTGACCAGGCTGAAGCCCAGGACTATCACCGCCATTCCCGCCGCCACCATGGCTACCGCCTGGAGCACAGGGTAGTCACGCGCCTGAGCGGCCGAGACAGCGAGCGAGCCGATTCCGGGAGCGACCAACACGGTCTCGACCACGATCGCGCCGGCCAGGAAGACCCCAAACAGAGCCGGTGCCCAGAACAGGACGTTGCCAAGGCAATGCACGAGGCACGCCCTCACCGGCAGTCGACGACCGCGAGGAGGCTCTATGTCCTCTCGGTCCACTACTTCCACGATGCTGGAGCGTATGACTCGGACCATGACTGCTCCGACAAGAATTGCCAGGATCAGCGAGGGCAAGACAAGCTCGTCCATCGGGCCGACCGACGACCACATCGGCAGGACGAGCATCAGCATGAGGGCAAGCCAGAAGCTCGGTACTCCCACGCCGAACACGGCCGCTCCCTCCACGACGCGGTCCATCAAGCTGCACCGGCGGGTTGTGGCCAAGATTCCCAGTGGCAGGGAGACAGCCGCCGCGAAGAACATCGTTAGTGGCAGCAACGAAAGGGTCGCAGGCAAACGCTCAACGATCAGGTCGCCGACCGCTGTGCCGCTATTGACCGAGTAGCCAAAGTCTCCCCTGGACGTATTGCCAATCCAATTTAAGTATTGGCTAAGGGGGGAGCTAAGACCCAACTCGTCACGGAGAAGAGCCAACTGCCCGCCGGGAGAAGGGTCGTGCGGCAAAACATGCGTGAGAACAAATACCGCCACTGAGAGAACGAACAACAGCACGATGCCCGTGATAAGGCGAGAAACGATGTAGGTTCTGAAGTCCCCGGTGGTAAGGGGAATGCCGGAACCCCCAGCGTCCGCGACGTGCGACGCATCTTGAGAGTTGCGGACTGGAGCGTCTGAGTGAGACATCGTCTTTCCTCGCTACGAGTCAAGAATGTTTCCCGGTCCGCATGCGGCATTGCGATCATTGCTGTACTCACAAATTGCGCTACGTTCCTGGTAAAGCTGTGCTGTATCCAGCAGGGCCGAGCTACCGTCTTCGTCCCGGTAGTTGGGGTCGGCGCCGGCCCCGAGCGAGAGCTCGACGAGGGGCGTGCGGCGTTCGGTGACGTGGTCCAGCAGGAGCGCGTCGTTGCCGAGTACTAGCCGTCCCAGGAAAAACAGCCGGACAGGCCCGGCGAGCACGAGAGCCACCCCGGCGACCAGGAGGAGGCGAAGCCGAGCGGTCATCGACGGGGCTCCACACGCTCTTCGGAACACCGGCACGGGATGTCTTCGCTGAGCACCGGGGTCCGCTGCGTAGCCATGCGCACACTAGGGACACGCGAGGAAGAGTGAAAGAATGCACAACAGTGCGGTGCCCACGGCCGCCGCTACTTCTCCAAGGGCCACCACCATGTCCGCCAAGGCCTCGGCCAGCGAGGTTCCAGACTCCAATGAGGCTCGCGCGGTTTCGTTCTGCATTGCGCTCTCCCGGACTCCGGGGCCTTCAGGATTGGCACCGGCTTCCAGAAGCGCTTGCATGGCATCCGCGTTGCCTAGCTGGACGGCCCTGGCCAAAACAGAGCGGCCAGCCCCCGCGAGGCTATCGGGATCGGCGCCGGCGTCCAAAAGGACCCGCACGACTCCGGCATCTCCTTCGTCGACGGCCAGAGCCAAGACCGAGCGGTCGTCCGCTGCCAGGGCATTGGGATCGACGCCGGCCTGCAGGAGCATCCGCACGATCGAGGCCTTGCCCGGCTGGATGACGGCCGAAACCAGCATTGCAATGCCGGACTCATCCTCGGCGTTCGGGTCGGCTCCAGCATCCAGGAGCCGGCGCACGACCTCGGTGTGGCCGCGATCGACGGCCAGGGCCAGGACCGACCGGTCGTCCGCCGCCAGGGTATTGGGATCAGCGCCGGCCTCCAGGAGCATCTGCACGATTCCCGGGTTGCCACCCTCGACGGCCAGGACCAAGACCGGGACGCCTCCCGCGTCCCGGCTGTCGGGATCGGCCCCGGCGTCCAGCAGCAGACGCGCATTCCAGGGCTTGCCTCCGGCGAGCGCTCGAGCCAAGACCGGGGCGCCTTCCGCATCCTGGCCGTTGGGATCGGCCCCGGCGTCCAGCAGCAGACCCACGACCCGGGCGGAGCCTCGTTCAACCGCTCGGGCCAAGACCGGGACGCCGTCCGCGTCCCGGCCAATGGGATCGGCGCCGGCGTCCAACAGCAGTTCCACGACCCAGGCATTGTCTTCCTGGGCTGCTTTGGCCACGACCGGGATACCCTCAGCGTCCCGGCCGTTGGGATCGGCCCCGGCAGCCAGGAGCAGCCGCATGAGGTCCAGATCGCCACGCTCCACGGCGACCGGCAGGGCCGAGCGGCCGTCTTCGTCCCGGTAGTTGGGATCGGCCCCGGCCCGAAGCGCAACTTCAATGAGCGTCGTCCGGCGCTCCACCACGTGGTCCAGGAGCAGCGGATCGTGACCGAGAATCAGTTTCGCCGCGAAGAGCAGCGCCCCGAGCACCAGAACGGGAACGGCGAGGAAGGCGAGCAGGCGGCGAGATCTCAAGGATTTGTCCGCCTCATCTGGTTCGGGTCATTCCAAGCTCAATTCCCATTCGCCCGGCAGGACGCGCCAGCCCGGTGGCGGTCGTAGCGTTGGCGTTCATCGCAAGCCAAGAGCGACTGACAAGGGAGCGCCCAGCCTCACGCGTCGAGATACGGCGATCCCGGCCCGCAGGGTGCGACGCCGGTTCGCGACGCCAAGTTCCCGCACCGGCCCAATCGCGGGCCGCGCACACCTCGTTCCACAAAGCGACGGCCATGACACGCGTCCGGCTGGACTCCTGGTTAGACCTCAAGTCAAGCGCCAGTCGGGATCGATAGCCCGAGCACTGCAGCCATCGCCGCGACGCCCTGTGTCCCGTCGTCAGAAAGCCCACGCGAACACCCCGCGCACGTCCTCGCGGTGGTCGTTCTGGCAGCCGGCCTCGGCCTGGTCGCCGAAGACCTGCTGGTAGATGCCCACGTTCTGGTCGTTGCCCAGGTGGTTTTCCACGATGTCGTTCAGGTCCACACAGGTGGTGGGCCAGCCGAGTTCGGGCGCAACCGCCGGCGCCGCCAGCAGGATTTGCACAATCTCGGTGTGTCCGCGCCACTGCGCTTCGCCCAGGGCGGTTTCGCCATCCGAGTCGCGAGCATTCACGTCGACCCCGGCGTTGACGAGGATTCGCACGATCTCGGTGTGCCCGCGCCAGACCGCCTCAAAGAGGAGTGGATCCCCATCGGAGTCCCTGGCGTTCACGTCGGCCCCGGCGTCCACCAGGATGCGGACGATGTTCGTGTTATTCCGCCAGATGGCCTCGCGGAGCAGCGGTTCGTTATCGGAGTCGCGGGCGTCCACGTTCGCTCCGGCGTCCACCAGCACCTGCACGACACCTCCGTGATTTCGCCAGACCGCCGAACGCAGCACCGGGTCGCCATCGGAGTCCAGGGCGTTCACGTTGGCGCCGGCGTCGGCCAGGATCTGCACGATCTCCACGTGGTTGCGCCAGATCGCCGAGTAGATGAGCGGATCGTTATCCGAGCTCCGCGTGTTGGCGTTGAGTCCGCCGGCCACGAGCGTGCGCACCTGCGCGGTCCGGCCCCGCCATACGGCTCCGTACAGGGCGTCGTTGGCCAGGGGCAAGGACGACCCCGCGACGGCCGGTGGCGCCGCGGGCGTGGCGAGTCCGAACGCCCAGGCGAACACCCCGCGCACGTCCTCGCGGTGGTCGCCCTGGCAGGCGGCCTCGGCCTGGTCGCCGAAGACGCGCTGGTAGATGCCGACGTTGTTGGTGCGGCCCAGGTGCTGTTCGACGATGTCGTTCAGGTCAACGCACGTCGTGGGCCACTGGGCGAAGACGGGCGTGGCAACAGCCGCGGCCACAGCGACGGCCACGACGGTCGCAATGAGAATTGTTCGTATCCGACGCATATGAAGCCGCCCCTCTTCACATTCGTAGAGGTCAATACAACTCCGCAGATGTCTAATCGTCTTCACGTTAAGTCACGTCTGTCAAAGGAGGGGGCGAAGGAGGCGGCGGCCACCGCCACCACAGCTGCCCTGAGGATGGTTCGTATCCGTCGCATTTTGACCCGCCCTTCGTCATCCGCGCTCCGCGTAGAGATTCTATTGTACCTATTGATGGGTACGTTAGCACCAGTGCTGCTGCCACAAGTGGCAGCGCGTCACTCGCTAGGCCTCGTCGTTATCCAGCAATCCGTTTCGCACGGCCCAGACAACCATCTGCTGGCTGGACGTTGCCCCGAGCTTGTTACGGATGCCGTAGATGGCGTTGCGGATGGTCAGGGGGCGATTGCCTCTGGCCTCACCGATTTCGGCATACGACATTCCCTCGGCGAATAGCCTGAGGATCTGCCGCTCCCGCTCGGTTAGACGTGTCAGTTCGGGAGAGTCGTCATGGGCGGGGCTGTCGCCGACGTCGGCGACAGCTCGCCGGACCACATCGCCCGGCACGCGAAACTCGCCGTCGGCCACGTCTCGGATCGTGGCGAGCAGTTCGTCCTTGCCGGTGAACTTTTGCAGATAGCCCGTGGCGCCAGCGGCAATTGCGTCGATCACGGTCTGATCGTCAGTCGAGGCCGTCAACACAAGCACGCGGGTTTCCGGCACGGCAGCCATGATTTCGCGGCAGGCGTCGACGCCGTTCTTTACCGGCATAATGACGTCCATGATGATGACATCAGGCTTGAGGCGCTGAGCTACTTTCACGGCCTCGCGGCCGTCCCGCGCTTGGCCCACGACCTGGAAGTCGTCAAATCGATCCAGCATCTCCTGCAGACCGTCGCGCATGATGGAGTGATCGTCGACAATCATGACGCTGGTTGGCGGGCTTACAGACAAGTTAACAACCTCCTCACGTTGGATCGTATTCGACTTCGCACATGACGGTTGTGCCTGTGCCACGACTCCGGGATTGAACGTGGAGCCGGCCGTTTATTCGTTCCGCGTTGGCGCGCATGTACCTGAAGCCATGCCCGCGCTCGGCATAGTCTTCGGGAAGACCGATGCCGTCGTCGGATACGGACATGCGGAGGCCCTCGTCTTCAAAGTCAACAACGATCGAGACCTTGCTCGGCCGCGCGTGCCGTAACGCATTCGTCAGCGCGTTGTGCGCGATCGAGAAAAGCCGACTGCGAGTCACGGACGGCAGCGACGGCTCCGTACCGGTCAACACGACCGCGGCGGGAATCGAGGTGATGGTCTCAAAGGACGCAGCGTGCAGTTGCAGGACACGGCTCAGCGTTCTGCCCTCGAATATCAGACCGGCGTCAATGGGATGTCGAAGCTCCCACATCGCCGATTTCGAGAGCGCTGACGTAGCCTCCAGCTTGGCTTCCAGCTCTCCAGCGGGACTCTTCGCCAACTCGCGCGCCGTGTCGATGCCGATCCCGATCATGAACACGGACTGGGCCGTCGTGTCATGAATGGTCTGGGAGAGCTCGATTCGCTCCCGCTGCAATTCTCGTTCTCGCGCTACCGCGCCTTGTCGCCGGATTCGCTCGGCCCTGGCGAGCAGGTTTACCGAGGCCACCACCGCGTACATTATGACGATCCTGCCGAACATTATTTTCTCTTCTTTTGCCTCAAAGTCGAGCCCCGTACCAACGCTGAGGCATACGATCGCATAGGCCGTGGCCACTACAGTGGCCCATACAAAACTCAGCCGGAATGATCCGAAGAAGACCGCGAACCAGGCCAGCGACGGGTAGTAAAGCAAATAAAACAGGTTGTTGTTCAAACCACCGCCGACTGCCGTGCCGACTGTTATGATGACCACGTCCAGCACGCTAAGACCAAGCATCCAGCGCAAGGTCACCGAACTACCGACGACAACCCGATAGTGGACGACGCCGTTTATTGCCGCGAGCAGCACGAGGAAACTAATGTAGACGGAATATGTGAGAAAGGTAGCTGTTGGCCGATATACCAATTCAAGAATACTGGCGGCGTGAAGGGACCAGCGAACCCAGACAAAGATCTTCGCCGGATACCTAAGCTCTTCGGGATCGGTTGAGTACGGCTGCCAGTTGCGTATTGCAGCAGCCTCAGTCACGGCATCCAGCAGCCGCCGCGCTCGCCTCCTGAAAGCCAAATCGTTGCCTGCCGACATCACGAAACAGACACGCCCTTCAGCCCACCAAGACTTCCGACGTCATCGGCAAGCCTGGGTGAGACCGGCCGAGGGCGCACAGGCGATCCAGATGGTTGGTCGCTCGCGGCCACAGGCGCGGCGTTCCTAACGTCGGGGCTATGACGTGCCTAGACCGATGCGTCGATTCTCCCGATGGATACGTAACCACTGTTACGTTAGCACCGCCGGGCCAGGCAAGGGGTGCCGCGGTCAGCCCGAGGGGAACGGGTCTTGCTGGCTGATGATGGTCTGGGACTCGAGGATGGAGAAGCCGCCGCGGGTCTTGTCGCCCCAGAGGGACTTGACGTAGGTGAGGACGGCGACGATTTCCTGGTTGCCGAGACGGTCGCCGAAGGCGGGCATGGCGCTCTTGAAGCCGGGGACGCGGGGGTCTTCCTGGAATTTGCCGCCCTCGTCGACGACGCGGTACAGGAAGCCGTCGGCGTGGTGCCAGGTGTGCCCGTCGCCGTTGAGCGGTGGGGCGGGCAGGGTGCCATCGGGCTTGCTGATGTGCCAGTCGGGCTGTCCTTCGCCGCCGGCACCGTGGCAGGCCGCGCAGTTGGCAGCGAAGAGGTTGCGGCCACGCTGAATACGCTGGTCGGAGAACAGGCTCGCGGACTCACCCGGGCCGGCTGCCGACGTTTCCCCACAGCCGTTCAGCAGGGAGGCGCCCAGCATCAGGATCGCGAGGGTGGCAGCACAAACGCCAAGGCGCTGGATCGCTGGAAAAAGGAGCCGATTCTTCAGCACGATGGCCACCGAATCCGTCTGCCGAAGCGTCAGTGGTCGGTCGTCGAATCCAGCGTAGTTGAAAGGCGGTGGCTGTCGGGGGTGTAGCCGAGCTTTTGGTAAAGCTGCAGGGCGGGTTGGTTGAAGTTGTAGACGCTGAGTTCGACCTGGCTGAGGCCGCGGTCGCAGGCCCAGCGGTGGGCTTCCGTCATGAGGCGCGTGGCGATGCCGCGCCTCTGATGGGTTTGGACGACGACGAGTTCCTGGACCATGGCGTAGCTTCGCGGCGTCAGCGCGGGGATATCGGGCACCTCAAGCCGTTCCAAGGCCTGGACCCGCACCAGGCCCACGACATTCCCATCCACCTCGGCTACGAAGAGCGCCTGGTCGGGGTTGGCCAGGTGGGCATCGAATAACCGTTGCGAGCGGGCCGGCTTATCAGTGGGTCGAAAACGGTCAGGGCGCTCGCGGGCGTGGAGGGCGTCGGCCTCGGCGTACAGGCGGCAGGCGGCGGGGTGGTCGGTGGGTTTGGCGAGGCGTACGGAAGAGTCCATGGAATGGTCAGAATACGGAAGCAGGCACCTGACGAAGCCGTATTGGTGCCGGAGTGTGGTTCGACACAGTCCGGCGAAGACTCCGGACCGGCTCACCACGAACGGTGGGAGGACCCGCGGGAGTTGCGCGGAAGACGGGCGGGTCTCAGACGCGGCCGCTACGTTGAGTCGGAGGCCGTGTCGGCCTTTTCCAATTCGGAATCCAGGCGGTCGGTGACGAACATGTGGCCGGGGGCGTGGGTGATCATGAGGGCGGGGCGGCTGGACTGGGCGACGGCCTGGGGGGTGACGCCGCAGCCCCAGAAGACGGGGACTTCGCCGGGGCGGATTTCCACGGGCTCGCCCCAATCGGGCCGGTTGATGTCCCGGATGCCGATGGTGAGGGGGTCGCCGGCGTGGACGGGGGCGCCATGGACACCGGGGTAGCGGGCGGTGATCTCGCAGACTTCGGGTACCCGATCGGCCATCACGGGGCGCATGCTGACGACCATGGGGCCGGCGAATTCGCCGGCGGGGCGGCAGGCCAAGCTGGTCCGGTACATGGGGACGTTGACGTCCTGGGTCTGGTGTCGCAACTCAAAGCCGGCGCGGGCCATGGCGCCCTCAAAGGTGAAGCTGCAGCCGAGCAGGAAGCCGACCATGTCGTCCCGGGCCTGCTCCAGCACGTCGGTGGGTTCGCCGGGGTCCTGGACGCCCTGGCGGTAGACGCGGTAGCGGGGGGCGTCGGTGCGCAGGTCGGCGCCGGGGGCACAGTGAGTTGGTTCGAAGTTGCCGGGCAGTGTGCGCTCAAGCAGGGGGCAGGGGATGGGGTTGGCCTGGCAGAAGGCCTGGAAGTCGTCGGCGTCGCCGGCCGGGAGCATGACGAGGTTGGCCTGGACGTGGCCATCGGCCATGCCGTGGGTCGGGCGGTCCCACTGGCCCGAGCGGCAGGCGGCGCGGACGTCGCCACCGCTGGCAAAGGTCCGGGACGACCTCATGCCGGGACCCGTCCGTTGGCCTGGGCGTAGGTCTCGCAGACGTCGGCCAGGCGGTGCAGAACGCTCGCCGTACGGTCGTAGTGGAAGGTGTCCACGGTGGGTTCGCAACGGGCGGTGACGCCATCAACGGCTCCGGCTCTGACGATCGCGCGCATCCAGCGTCGATCGTCGGCCTCGGTTGGCATCAGTGGCCGGCCGGCCAGCATTTCCAGCATGGCCGTAAACCCGTACGCGCCCCAGTTGCTGACGGAGGCCAGCAGGACGTGGCGAGCGCGGGTGACGCAGGGAGCGGGGGAGATACGGCGCCGGCGCATGAAGCTGGCCAGGCTGCCCAATCCCAGCTCGTTGCCGCCGTCGCCAATCCCCATGCTGAGGGGCACCCGCAGCAGGCCGTCCATGGGAACGGGCGACGGGTCCAGCGTCTCGCCGCGCATGTTGGCGAGGCGGCCGTCGGCCGTCAGACCGGGCCGTTCAATGGCGATGGCGACGTGGGGGCGGATTCGATCCAATAGGCGCCCGGTCACGGCTTCGGCTTGCGGGATGCCGTGCGCGTCGATCTCCTCGATTTCCCCCAGGTCACGGCCGAGGGCTGCGATGACGGGTCGGGTCATGGGATCGACCACGGTCACCACGTGCCAGCTCAGGGCCCGCAAGGCGCGGCCAACGGCGGCGGCGCCGGGAGGGCCGTCGGTCTCGGCAATGCCCTTGATAGGGAATCCGGTGATCAGCAGGGCCACGCCGGGGCGGCGGTCCAGCAGCTCAGTCGCGGCGCGGGCGTAGGAATCGGCGGGCAGGCGGGCCAGCGCGGGCCGGACGCCGCGGTAGTCGTACGGAAACACGGCGTCGGCCACGTCAACCGCGGCCGTCTGCACGGGATCCGGCGAAGGCCACATGGAGGGCCCGGCCCAACAGGTACAAAAAACGGAGGGCCATCATACGAGTGGCACCGCCACTTTGCTGCGGTTGGCAGGCGACAGTCGACGTTGCTGGTATAACGGAACGGCCCGGGCACCATGACTGGCGGTCGTAAGTCACCATGGGTCCACCATGTCAATGGTCGGGACAATGGCGCTGGCGGCGAAGGCGAGAGCGGCGGTGACGGTGTCAGATCGATCAGGAACGCACGAGGCGGGCTGCGATGTTTCATGAGCCGTACCCGCCGTCGGAGGTTGCGGACGGGGTGTGGGTTGGCGGTCGGCCAAGCCCCGCGTCGCTGGGAGCGCTGCGGGCGGCGGGGGTAACGCACGTGTTGAACGTCAGCACAGACCCGCACGGAGCCCAGGTGCGGCGGGACTTCAGGGCGACGTGGGTTCCGGTAGTGGACGATCTGGAGCCGAAGCCGGCCTCGTGGTTTCGGCGCGGGTTGTCGTTCGCGCGGCGGGCGCTGGCGGACCCTTCGTGCCAGCTCTACGTGCACTGCCGCGAGGGCGTGCACCGCGGGCCGCTGATGACCTACGTGATTCTGCGGGCGCTGCGGGGGCTGTCTCCCACCGAGGCGAAGCGAGCGATCACGGGCAAGCGGCCGGTGGCCGGGTTTCCACAGGTGTACCTGGAGTCAGCCGAAGCGTTTCTCCAGGAGGCAGCCGAGGCGGAGGATTCGGCGACCTAACGCCGGTCGCGCGAGGTTAGCGGCGGGACAACGTCAGGACGACGGCGTGGGGGTGGGCGTGTCGTACAGCGCGCCGGGGGCCTGCTGGTAGTTGACGCCCTGGCCACGGCCGCTGCCACTGGGCTTGAACTCGAACTCGCCGCCGCAGGCGCTGAAAAGTGTGGCCGCAACGGCACTGGTGACCAGAAGGGCGGCGATGGTGCGCCATCGACGGATCGACACGGATTGGCCTCTCTCTCCACGCCCCAGGGCGAGGACGGGTTCGAAAGCTCTCGGAGGTCATTGTAGGGCGCACGGGCGAGGGGCAGCGCGGCGCGGGTTCGGCGCACGCCCTAGACTCGGCGCATTCGCGGGACAGAGAAGTCAGCCATGTACGACCCGCACCTGCACCTGTTAGTGGACGACCTCGAGGTGGACGCCTCGTGGAACGTGACGCCGACGATCGGGCGCCCGGAACGACGCTCGCACGATCCGATCATGACGGCCGACCAGCCCTGGGAAGGCCGCGGCGTGGGGATGGACCTGTCCATCCTGAAGGACGAGACCAGCGGCGGCTTTCGCATGTGGTACCGGAGCTTCGATTACGACAGCCCGACAGGCGACCAGGTGCTGCTGAACTACGCGGAGTCGGACGACGGCATCAACTGGAACAAGCCCAACCTGGGCCAGATCGAGTTCGGCGGAAACTCCAACAACAATATCTTCCACCGGCCCTCGCTGATTCCGGGCTGCCGGGCCATGGAGTCGCACGGGCTGATCGTGGACGACGTGGGCGGGCCGCAACGGCGCTACAAGATTCCCGTGTATCACTCGTTTCACGGCGACCAGGACAACGGCTTGTACGCACTGTTCAGCCCAGACGGAATCAGCTGGACCCAGCACCCGGAGCCGATCTACGCGCAGGCCGGCGACCGGCATTCGGCGATCAAGGACCCGGCCAGCGGGGAGTACTGGCTGTTCCTACGGCCGCCGCGCTACCACTCCCGCATGGGCAACGGCGCGCTGCCGTACAAGCGGGTCGTCGCCAGGGCGACGAGCCAGGACTTTGCGAACTGGTCGGACTACACGATCGTGCTGCGGAATGACGCCTTCGACACGCGCGGGACGGAGTTCTACAACATCGCGCCGATCGTCTACGGCAACCGCTACCTGGCCTTCGTGAACCTGTACGACACGGAGGTGGAGCGCATGTGGGTGACGCTGGCCAGCAGCCTGGACGGGCTGCACTGGCAGCGGCCGTTCCGGCGGGAGCGGTTCGTGGACCTCGGTGCCGAGGGCGGCTGGGACGACTCGTGGGTCAACATGTCCGACAGCCCGCCGGTGCGCGAGGGCGACCGCATGCGGTTCTGGTTCCACGGCCGCGAAGAGGCGCACGCGGTGAACTACCGCACCGGCGGCATTGGCACCTTTGTGCTGGGGCTGGATCGCTTCGCGGGGCTGTCAGCCGGACGGCGTCCGGGCTGGATCGTGACGGACCGCGTGATGGCGGGGGGCCAGCGCCTGTTCCTGAACGCCAACGTGCGTAACGGCTCGGCCAGGGTCGAGGTCCGCACCAGCAACGGCACGCCCATCCCCGGCCTGACGCTGGACGAGTGCGACGAGATCCGCGGCGACTCCGTAGAGCACGCGGTGACCTGGAACGGCTCTCCCAACCTTGGCGCGGCCGCCGGCGAACGGGTGCGGGTGCACATCGAGTTCAGCTACGGGCAAGTGTTCGCCTACCGGTTTGGGAATGAGGCGCGGGATCTGAGCTAGCAAGCAAGCTCTCTGCCAAACGCCGGCAGACGTCCGAGCGCCACGTCGGCTTGGCTGTGCGCTCCGTCCGTTGCACAAATTGAAAGTGCTACTTGCAATTTGTGCAGTTCCGCCGTAGCGTGACGAGCATGATCGAGCGCGAAATCGCCCCACACCTCACGCGGCTGTTCCAGCAGTACCCTTTCGTCACCGTCACCGGACCCCGGCAATCCGGCAAGACGACGCTGTGCCGAGCGGCCTTTCCCCACCTGGCCTATGCCAACCTGGAGGCGCCCGACCAACGGGCGTTCGCCGAGTCAGATCCCCGGGGGTTCCTGGCGCAGCTCGGCGAGGGCGCCATCATCGACGAAATCCAGCACGTCCCTGAACTGCTGTCGTATCTGCAGGTGCTGGCGGACGAGCGGCGGCGCAACAGCCTGTTCGTACTGACGGGCAGCGAACAGTTCCAACTCTCCAACGCCATCAACCAATCGCTGGCCGGGCGCACGGCGCTGCTATACCTGCTGCCCTTTTCGCTGGCCGAGCGGCAGCGGATCGGGGCGAGCCTCGCGATCGACGAGATGCTGTACTCCGGCTTCTACCCTCGGATCCTGGACCAGCGGCTGGAGCCGCGGCAGGCGCTGGGCGACTACATCGAGACGTACGTGGAGCGTGACGTTCGCCGGATGGGCGAAGTCCGCAACCTGTCGAGCTTTCGGCGCTTCGTGCGCCTGTGCGCGGGACGCGTTGGCCAGTTGATCAACCTGAGCGCGCTGGGTTCGGACGCTGGCGTGTCGCATACCACGGCGCGCGAGTGGCTGACGGTGCTGGAAGCCAGCTACGTCGTCTTTCAGCTGCCGCCCTACCACGCCAACATCCGCAAGCGCCTGGTCAAGTCGCCCAAGCTCTACTTCTACGACGTGGGCCTGGCCAGCTACCTGATCGGCATTGAGCACGCCGACCAGATCGTCACGCATCCCCTGCGCGGCGCCCTGTTCGAGAACCTGGTTGTCGCCGAGGCGCTCAAGTACCGGTTCAACCGTGGCCGCCGCTCCAACCTGACCTTCTTCCGCGACTCCCGCGGCCTCGAATGCGACCTCTTCTACGAGACCGCCCACGGCATCGGCGCCCTCGAAATCAAATCCGGCGCCACCGTCGCCAGCGACTACTTCACGTCCTTGCACCGCGTCGCCGCCCTGATCCCCGACATAAAGACCAATGCCGTCATTTACGGCGGCGACTCGCGTCAGTCGCGAACTGACGCCGAGGCTGTTCCGATGACTGACCTGGGCGAGGTCCTAAACCGATTCGAGTCGACCAGCATGCCCTCGCAGTCGTAAGAGCGAGGACTCCACCGAAACAGACACGGGCGGGCGTACAGTCAGCCGGACTCCGGGCGCGTGCTTGCCTGCCGCTTACAGATCGAGGAGCCGGATCTGGGTTAGTGCGAGCTTTGCGATTCCTCAAACTTAGTCCCTGCCCCAAGAGAAGCAGGTATTGAGTGACGCTCAACGACTTAGAGCGAGACGATTCGCAGACCTTCCATGCGTTCGAAGTGTCGCCGGTTGTTGGTTAGCACGGTCAAATCGTGATGCAGGGCGGTGGATCCAATGAGCAGGTCAAAGTCGTCAATCAGAGCGCCGGCTGACCGCAGCCGGCCCGCTCCAGCGCAAAGGTCCGACAGACACCATCATCGACCCCGACCACCTGAACGTCTTCGAGGAAGTCCCGCATCGCCTGCTCGTTGCCTTCAGGATTCGAGGAATAGAACACACCCTCGTAGAGCTCGGCCAACGCAATGACACTCAGGCCCACGCCATCTGAGGAGAATTCGTTCAGACGCCGAACCGCTTGCTCGACCCCGTGGAAGTAGTCGATGACCCAGTCGGTTTCGACGAGATAGCGCAAGGACCTACAGGTCAGGCCGAGGCCGGGAGGTCATGAGGCGTGCTGCGTAGATCTCGCGCTTGAGTCGCTCCGGGTCGTGGGTGCCTTTCCATGCGCCGGCTGCGGCGCGCATGCCTCGTCGTGGACGTGTGCGTGACGTCCGGTCGTCAATCGACACCGTGACCTCCTGGCCCTCATCAAGGTCCAGCGCTTCCAACGGTTCGAGCACGCCGTTGGCAAACCTGGCCCTTACGGTGTGCATTGCCCTTCGTCCCTTCAACCGCCCAACTGCCGCGCTGACGGGTTTGCCAGCGCGGATACCTTCATCCTACAGACGCCGCCGCTCCGAAGAGCGAGCAGCGATCCCCGGGGTTAGGGCTACGCCGTTTCCAGCCCCGACAGGTCGACGGGTTCCCATTGGCGGGACTTGGCGCTGCGGTAGGCGGCGTCGATGACGGCGTTGGAGATGTAGCCGTCTTCGAAGTCTTCGGCGGCCGGCGTCCCGTCTTCCAGGCAGCGGACGAAGTGGTACATCTGGCCGTGGTAGCCGTATTGCCAGGCTTCGTCGGACTGCGGATAGGTCCAGCCGGTGTCGGAGTCGGCCTTTTCCTGGACGTAGCCCATGGAGTGCAGGCTGAAGGCCTTGATGGGGACGCCCTTGGTGGCATCGATGTGGATCAGGCCGTCCTCGCCGTAAATCTCGGTGCGGACATCCATGCCGCCGTGGTTGCTCCAGCCGGCTTCGATCTGCCCGAGGGAGCGGTTCTCGAACCGGACCAGGGCCACCGCGTTGTCCTCGAACGGGACGTCGTGCTCCAGCGTGTCGGCCCAGCACATGACCTCCTGCGGCATCACGTCCTTGCCGATGAACAGGCGGCAGGCGGCCACGGCGTGGACGCCCATGCCCAGCAGCGGCCCCCCGCCGCTGGTGGAGGCGTCCCAGGCGTAGGAGGCGTGGGAGCCGGTGTGGGCTTCGCGGGCGCGCACGATCAGCACTTTGCCAATGGCGCCGTCGTCCACGGCCTGCTTGGCGCGCAGGACGTCGGGCATGAAGGCTTCGGTCTCCAGGTAGCCATTGAAAACGCCGTGCTGGCGGACGGCCTGCAGGATTTCGGCGGCCTCGGGAGCATTGCGGCCCAGCGGCTTGGTGCAGACGACGGCCTTGCCGGCCTCGGCGGCGGCAATGCAGGCGTCTTTGTGGACGAAATTGGGCAGGCCCACCACCACCAGGTCCACGTCGTCGCGCTCGATCGCGGCCTGCATGTCGGTGGTGGACTCGGGAACATTCCAGCGCTGCGCGAAGTCCGAGGCCTTGGCCTGGGTCTTCGAAAAGTTGACGACCACGCGTTGATCGGGCACGTAGCGCAGGGCGTTCATGTAAAAGTCGCAGACGAAGCCGCTGCCGAGCATTGCAATTCGAACCACCGGAACCGGCCTTTCCTGAAACGGTTAGTCGCGGGTGTTAGGGGGAAGGCTACCGAACGAGGGTGGGTCAGCCGCGAAAGATCAGCGACAGCAGGATGAAACTCCCGGCCAGCGTCACGAGACCAAGCGGCAGCCCCATGCGGACGAAGTCGCCGAAGCGGTAGTTGGCCGGGCCCATGACCAGCAGGTTGCCGGGGTGGGCATAGGGGGTGGCGAAGCCGGAGGTGGCGGCGAGGGCGACGCCCAGCGCGAACATGCGCGGGTCGGCGCCCATCCGCACCGCGGCGTCGATAGCCAGCGGCGCCATCAGCACGGCGGTGACGTGGTTGCCCATGACGTGGGTGAAAAAAAACGTCAGCAGCAGCACGCCGGCCAGCACCGGCAGGGCGCCGAACACGCCCAGGCTCTCGGTGGACCGCTCGGCCAGGAAGGCCGCCGTGCCGGTGGTCTGCATGGCTTCGGCCAGCGGCAGCATGGCGGCGATCAACAGGATTGCCCGCCACTCAACGGCGCTGCGCGCGTCGTCCATGGTCACGCAACCGGTCAGAACCATAACGGCCGCGGCGGCAACGCCCATGATCGCCACCGGAGCCACATTCAACATGAGTCCCAGGACGAAGAGCACGAGAATCGCCACCGCCAGGGGCGCGCGGCGGGCGCGCGGCGCGGTCTCTGCGTCCTCGGTAAGGACAACGAATTCGGGCGAGTCGCGCAGCTGCCGCAGGGCCACGGGAGGTCCGTGGACGAGCAGGGCGTCGCCGCCTTCCAGGGCCAGCTTGGCGAGTCGGGTGCGGCGCGGGGCGCCGTCGCGCCAGATACCGAGGACCGTGGATCCAAACCGGTCGCGGAAGTCGATGGCTTCCAGGGTCTGCCCAACCAGTCCCGAGCGCGGGCGGAGGACGAGTTCGGTCATGCTGAGGGAGCCCGCCCGCAGCGCATCGGCCCCGAGGCGCATGCGGTCCTGGACCTGCAGGCCGTGCACCTGGCGGAGCCGGTCGATGTCCGCCTCGCGAGCGCCCAGCAGCAGGTAGTCGCCGGCGAGCAGCACCTCGCCGGGCGCGGGCGCGGCGGTGATGTTGCCCTCGCGCTCGATGGCGAGGACGGCAATCCCAAAGGCTTCGCCGATACCCGCCGCCAGCAGACTCTGACCGACCAACTGGGTGTCAGCGGGGACCACGGCTTCAAAGAGCCGCTCGTTCAGCCGGTAGGCCTGGTGCTCGACCCCGGGCGGAGCGGCCTGGGCGCCGCCGCTGCGCACAGGGAGCAGGCGGCGGCGGCCGAGCAGGATGAGACCCATGCCGAGCAGCAGGGCCAGCGCGCCGAAGGGCGCGAATTCGAACAGCCCAAACGGCTCGTACCCGGATTGTTCCAGCACGCCGCTGGCGAGGATGTTTGAGGGGGTGCCGACCAGCGTGAGCATGGCGCCCAGCAGGGACCCGTAGGCCAGGGGCATCAGCACACGCGACACGGGCGTGTTCATCTCGCGGGCGGCGGCAACGACCGCGGGCAGCAAAACGGCGCAGGCGCCGACGGAGTTCATAAAGGCCGAAAGGACGGCGACGCTGGCCATGGTGAGGGCGATGAGCCGGACTTCGCTGTTGCCGGCCGCCCGGCGAATCCAGGCGCCCAGGTGCGCGGCCACGCCGGTGGAGGTCAGGCCGGCGCTGATGACCAGAATGGCGCCAACGGCTATCACGGCCTGGTTGGAGAAGCCGCTGAGGGCCTGCTCGACGGTGATAACGCGCGCGAAGAACAGGACAAGCAGGACACCGAAGGCCACGAGGTCGGGCGAAAAGCGCCCGAGCGCCAGCAGCAGCAGGGCCACCAGCGTGACGACGAGTACGAAGGCGATCTCGAAGGTCACGGCAAGCTCAGGCGGCGGGCGCTAGTCATCCTCGCCCTCGTCCGCGAGGAGGCTCTCCACGCCCTCCACGTAGGTCGGATACGCCAGCTCCACGCCAAGCTCGTTGCGAATCCTGGCGTTGGAGCAGGCGTAGTTGCCGGTGACCAGCGCGTAGAGGTTGTGCCCCAGGGGGGCGTGGCCCTTGGTGAGCTTCGAGGTCAGCCCGAATCCGCCAATCATGGCCCGCGCCAGCCACTTCGGCGTCGACCCCGGCGCCGGCACGTCGGCGCGTTCGGCCAGGTGGTCAAAGTACTCAGCCATGCTGACCGGCTGGTCGTCCACGGCCAGGTAGACCTCGCCCGAGCGGCCGCGCTCGGCCACTGCCGCCAACACCGTCGCCAGGTCTTCCACGTGGATGCGGCTGGAGAAGTTCTCTCCTCCGCCCAGCATGCGCAGGCGCTTGTTGCGCAGGGCGTCAACCGTTCGCCGGCCTGGCCCGTAGATGGTGCCGGCGCGAACGAAGCGACCCGGGAAGGCGCGCCGGCTCTGGGCCTCGCGCAAATGCGTCTCAGCCGCCAGGCTCACGCGTCCCAGCTGAGAGTTCGGCTGCGTGGGCGTTGCTTCCGTAATCGTCTCGTCCGAGCCTTGCCCGTAAGCAGCCATGGTCTGCACCAGCACAAACGAGGCGATAGCGGTATCGGCCAGCGCGGCCTCGGCGTTCACGACGCCGTCCAGCCCCACGCGTTCCGTCCAGTCGCGGTGGCCGCTGATGCTGCCCACCAGGTAGAACGCGTGGTCGCCGGGACGGCCAAGGCCCTTGAGCTCCTCCGGCTCGCCCACGTCGGCGATCTCGACCTCAACGCCCAGGTTCTCCAGGTCGCTCGCGGCCGATTCGCTGCGCCCGATGCCGCGCACGCTCCAGCCGCGGCTTACGAGATGCCGGGCCAGCGCGCTGCCGGCGTAGCCCGTGATACCGAAGATCAGCGCCTGGGGCATTCGCCACCAACCGACCGGCCGTTGCCGCGCCATGGTGAACGGGGGTGGGCAGCCACCGCAAGCCGTGGCCGCGCAGGCTGCTAATCTGGATGCGTGGGCGCCGAAACCTTAGCCAGCATTGACATGGCCTCGCTGGCTTGCCGCATCGTGGACGCGGCGTACCTGGAAGGCGATTTTCTCCTTCGTTCCGGTCGGCGCAGCCGCTACTACCTCGACAAGTACCGCTTCACGACCGAGCCGTCCATCTTGCGCGACATCGGCCACGCGCTGGCTGCCCGCCTGCCCGCCGAGACGCAACGCGTGGCCGGCCCCGAGCTCGGCGCCGTGCCACTGGCCACGGCGGTCTCCCTTGAGACCGGACTCCCCAGCGTGCTGGTACGGGGCGAATCCAAGTCCTACGGCACGGAGCGCCGGTTCGAGGGGCTGCTACACGCGGGCGACAACGTGGTGCTGATCGAGGACGTCGTCACCACCGGCGGCCAGGCCATCGAATCGGCGATTGCCCTGCGCGAGAGCGGCGCCAACGTGCGACTGGTCCTTGTGGTGGTTGATCGCGAGGAAGGCGCGGCGGAAGCCATGGCAGCGGACGGCTTCCAGTTCGAGGCCCTGTTCACCAGCACCACCCTCGGGCTGAAATCCTGATGGCAAAGCGAAAGCTCCGCGTCGGCGTGCTCTTCGGCGGCCGTTCGGGCGAGCACGAGGTGTCGCTGCGGTCGGCGCGCTTCGTGCTGGAGTCGCTGGATCCCGAGAAGTACGAGGTCCGGCCGATCGGCATCACCAAGACTGGCGAGTGGCTGCTTGACGACGATCCGATGCCGCTGCTGGAAGGAGCGGTCGAGTCCGACGCCCAGCCCGCTCAGGCGCCGGTCAGCCTGCCCACGCGCATGCCGGAACGTCCCGCCGGAACCCTGGACGCGCCACTGGACGTCGTGTTTCCGGTGTTGCACGGCACCTACGGCGAGGACGGGACAATCCAGGGCCTGCTGGACCTGGCCGACGTGGCGTACGTGGGCAGCGGCGTCACCGGCTCCGCGGTTGGCATGGACAAAGCGATCCAGAAGCGCGTGCTGCACGCGCACGGGATTCCGGTGGCGCCGTCGCGCGTCTTTACCCGGCGCGCCTGGCGAGCCGATCCGGACTCGATCCGGACTGAGATCGAGTCGGAGCTTGGGTATCCGGTCTTCACCAAGCCCTGCAACCTGGGCAGCAGCGTCGGCATCAGCAAGGCGCACAACGCGGAGGAACTGGGCCCGGCCATGGACGTTGCCGCCAGGTACGACCGGCGGCTGATCGTCGAGGCTGGCATCCCCAATGCCCGCGAGATCGAGGTGAGTGTGCTGGGCAACGACGAGCCCGAGGCCTCGGTCTGCGGCGAGATCATCCCCGGCAACGAGTTCTACGACTACAACGCCAAGTACCTGGACGACACGTCACAGGAGTGCATTCCGGCTGACATTCCGAACGAACTAGCCTCGCGCATCCGGCGCATGGCGGTGGAGGCGTTCCGAGCGATCGACTGCGCGGGCTTCGCGCGAGTGGACTTTCTGGTGAACGGGGAGACGTACGACGTGGTGCTCCTCGAGATCAACACGATCCCGGGTTTCACCGAGATCAGCCAGTTTCCCAAGCTCTGGCGGGCCAGCGGCGTCGATTCGCGCGAACTGCTGGATCGGCTTATCGAGCTGGCCCTGGAGCGCCACGCCGACCGGCGCGAAACCAGCACCAGCTACGACTAGCGACCCGGCAACCGATCGGTTGCCGGGTCATTCGCGACCCGAAACCAAGTCGTCGGGTGGCATTACTTAAGATCATGGATATATACTTCTGTAACGGATTCCATGCTATTCTGAGGGTGAGCCATGCGTGGGCGTCGGAGCTTTCTCAGGCAGAGCCTGAGGCTGCTGGCGGGAGGCACGGCAGGCACAGTACTTGGGGGGCTGGCTACCGCTGCGCATGCCGAGGGACCCGGCGCAAGCCAGCCGGCCAGCCAGCCCGGCATTCCTGGAATCGGCGGCGTCTGGCCGCCATTCCCGATCCCGATCGCGCCAACCCTGGACGAGCTGGACTTCCCCGCCAGCGGGCTGTACGAGCCGCCCGGGCCGAAGTCCGTGGTCCAATCGTCCCCAGTGATAACGGTCTACGGCCGAAGTTTCGGCGTGGCGCCGATTCTTGGGCTGCTGGGCGATCTCAACTCGTTTGACGAACTCGAGCGCAGTATCGCGCCGTGGGTGCAGGCCACGGAGGAACTCGCCGGGACGCCGGTGGTGGTTGCGCCACACCTGATCTATGCGCTGGCGCGCCCGTGTCACGGGGCCGATGACTCGTGCCTGATCTTCCTCGACGGTTCGGGTGTCGACCTGATCAACGACTACATCCTGCCGGCGGCGGATCGAGGGATGGGGGTTGTTCTGGACGCGCAGATGGGGCGACTCTCGCCCTCATTCTTCGTGCGCCGGATGATCGACATGGGTTACATGGCGCATCCCAATGTTCACATCGCGCTCGATCCCGAATTCGCCACCAAGCCGGGTCAAGACATGCCGGGCCATCCCATTGGCTGGCTTTCGGCCGACGCCATCAACGAGGCTCAGCGCATCCTGGCCGACTACGTGCGCAGCGAGAAGCTGTCGCACAAGAAGATCATGATCATCCACCAGTTCGTAGACGAACTGTCGGACTCGTGGTCGATGGTCTACGGCAAGCGGAACCTGGAAGTCTTCCCTGAAGTCGACCTGGTGCTGGACGCCGACGGCTTCGGAAGTCCCGACGCCAAGATCCTGAAATACAACGCCATCACCAACCCGGAGGCCTATCCGCACCTGCAATGGCGAGGGATCAAGATCTTCCAGCACAACAAGTACGCGCCGCGGTTCTCGGACTCGCCGGTGCTGACCCCGCGCCAGCTGTTTGGACTCGATCCGACGCGAGCTGGCTGGCGAATGTGGGCGCCGCCGCACCTGATCGTGCTGGCCTGAGGCACCACGCCGGCCTCAGCCGAAGGGCGCCAGCGTCAGGTTGCTGAACGACTGCGCCGCACCCGATCCCAACAATCGGAGCGCGGAGGCCGCAGGCTCGGCGGCCGTAGCGTCGCTGAGTTCAATCTCCAGCAGGGCGCCGGCCTCCAGACCGACCCAAACGTCCTCCTCGCGCGCCTCGGGTGGAACCTGCACGCGAACGCCATTGAGCGTGAGGGCATCCGTGCCGATTTCGCTCACAAAGCCCTGCCAGCGCGTGGCGACCGGGCCGTGCGCCGGACTGACCGGGGCGACCGCGTGCGCCACCAGTACGTAGGACGAGGCCGCGCGTAGCGCCTCAAACGTCACCAGCACCACGTCGCCAGGCGCCATTGGCCCGCGCAGCACCAACGGCGTGTCCAACGGACGACTGAACACGATGCCGCCGGCCCGAACGGTGAAGGAGTCTATGGTGATCAGAACGCCTTGAAGCGTGGGCGGTGGCGGGGCAACCGGCGGGATAGCGTCCGGCGTGGGTGCGGGCGTGTCGGCACTGGCAGGGGTGGGCGCCGGTGATGCGACTGGCGTCGCTGGCGGCGTGCCGTCGGTGGGAGTCGCCGCCGGGGTGACGGCGGGCCCACTCTCGCCCGGGGTCGGTGCAACCTCCGTAGGCGTTGGGTCCGGCGTGGGCGTTGCCGCGGGGGTCGAGGTGGGCGTATCCGCGGGCTCGGGCGTTGATTCGGGACCTGGCGTGGGCTGTGCGACGCCCGCGGGCGTCGCCTGCGGGGCTGGCGTTGCCGTTGGCTCACCATCGGCAGGCGTTGGGATCACCGTGGCGTCGGGCGTGGGTTGCGACTCAGCCGGCGGCGCTTCCGTTGCGACCGGCGTGGGTGAAGGCCCGGTGGACGACTGCTGCTGGGCGGGCGTCGGCGTGCTCTCCACAGGTGTGGACTCCGGGCTCGGAGTGGCGTCCGGCGTAGCCGTCGGCGCACCCTCCGTCGGTGTTGGTGGGGGCGACGTGCCCGTGGCCGGCGTGGTTTCGCCGGGCGTGGGGTCGGGGCTGGGCGAGGCCTCGGGCGTTCCGGTGGGTGTCGATTCCGCCGGCGGCTCGCTGGAGGGTGACGGTGTGCCCTCGGCGGGCGTTGCCTCGGGGCTGGGCGAGGGATCGGGCGCTGCGGTGGGCTGGCTGTCGGCTTCCGCTTCGGAGGTCCCGGGAGCCGCCTGCACCACGGACAGCCCGACCAGCGTCAGGGTTCCGTCGCCGGCCACGGTGGTCTCGGCTCGCACGCGTGCGGTCAGCGGTACGCCGTCCACAATCTCGACGTCCCCGCGCCGAATCGAGATGCCGGCCACGACCAGAGCCTCATCCGTCACGGCCAGCAGTTCGCCGGTGACGACGACGGCGGTGCCGGTGATGTCGACGGTCGGGCCGGGCGTCGCCGTGGCTGTCGGCTCCGGCGTGGCCTGCGGCGTCGGGGCCGCGGTGGGCACCGCGGTTGGGACTGCCGTCGGCGCGGCGGGCGTCGGCGACGCGGGCGGCGCCGGGAGCGCGGCGGGCGTGGGGCTGGGGCTTGAGACCGGCGCGGGCGCGGCGGTCGGCGTGGGGACCGGATCGGGCGTTGCGGTAGGCGCGGCTTTCAGGATGGGCCCGCTGTGGACGTCCTGCAGGCCGGCCTGCACCAGCGAACGCGCCCGCGTGATCGGAGCGCGCTGGGTCTCTGCGGCTCTATTGGTCAGCGAGTCGAAACGTGTGTTGTGCTCGGCCAGACGGCGGCGATAGTCGGCCGCCACCTCGCCGGTGCGCTCGGTACCCGGCGCCTGATCGCGGGCCACGGCGCCCAGCACGTCCACGCCCTTGCGCACGACTTCCTGGTAGGCCGAGCTGGCGCGCTCCACGGCGCCGGTATCGCCCAGCCCAGCCGCCGACTCAATTTCACGCAGCCGCTGCTCAGCGGTGTCCAGATACAGATACGCCTTCTCCTCGTCCGAGGCGAAGCCGATTCGCAGTTCCTCCAGGGTCAGCCGATAGCCGTAGAGCGCGCTATCCGGCCCGCTGTTGACGGCGGCCAGCGTCACGCCGCCATAGGCGATCAGTGCGACGGCGAAAGCAGCGGCCAGACCGGCCATCCGCACGGGCATGAAGCGCGGGAACCACCAGGTCAGGCGCTCCCAGGCGCTGGCCGGCTCCGGCTGCCGGTCGAGCCGAGCGCGCAGGCGCTGCAACTCCTCGTCAATTAGACGCGCGCCGCGGTCCACCGCCTGGCGGTCCAGCGGCAACGGCGCGAGGGCCTGCAGATTGAGCGCCACCACCAGCATGTCTCGCAGGCGCTCACGGTGTTCCGGGTAGTCCGCGACGCACGCATCGAGCGTCGCCTCGCCGCGCAGCAGGCGGTCGAGCGACGTGTGAAAGGCCGTCTCGATATCCGTGCTCACCTGGCGTCCTCGGCCATGACTTTGCGAAGGGCGGCAACCGCCCTGAATTGCAACGCGCGGATCGCCGGTTCGTTACGGTTCATGATCTCGGCGATCTCCCGGTGGCTCATATCCAGGGCGAAGCGATAGCTCAGGACCTGGCGCTGGTCTTCGGTCAGCGACTGCATCGCCTCACGTAGCTCCTCGCGGCGCGCAAGCGACTCGAAGTGCGCGTCCAGCGTTTCGCCGCGCTCGGCAACCAGCGCCTCGTCCAGCGACACGGTGCTGCGCGTGGCGCGCCAGTTGTCCACCACCACGTTCTTGGCAATGCGGTAAATCCACCCGTTGAACTCGGGAATCGAGCGGTGCTGGTAGCGCCCGATGGCCTGCATGGCGCGCAGAAAGACCTGGTTGGCCAGATCTTCAGCCAAGACCCGGTCACTCACCTGGTAGGCGATGTAGCGGTGAATCCTGTCGACGTAGAGTCGATAGAGTTCCCCGAAGGCCTCGCGGTCCAGCGTGGCGGCGCGTCGGATGAGCTCATTCAGTTGCTCTTCGCTTGGCTCAGCGTCCAATAGCACGGCAACGGTGGTCCTGGCGCTCTCTGAACGCCGGTGGGGGTACGTGTGTTACGGGGCGACGCGGCGACGAGCCGCTGCTCGTCAGCGCTCGGCCACTTCAGCAAACCAGGCGCGGGTGCGCGCGAGGCCTTCGGGCAGAGCCACCATGGGGCGCCATTCCAGCAGCTCACGGGCGTGCGCCGCATTTCCAAGGTAGCGCTCCACTTCGGCCTGCGGGTGCGGATGCGGCACGTGGCGGACGCGTCCAGCGTCTTCGTCGATCAGTGTCGCCAATTCACGAATGCTGGTTTCGCGCCCGGTGGCCAGGTTTACCGTGTGTCCGACGGCAAACTCGGTGGAAGCGTCCACGATCCCGCGGGCCGCGTCCTCGACGTAGAGAAAGTCGCGCGTCTGCCCGCCGTCGCCATGCACCTCGAGCGCGCGGCCAGCCAGCGCGGCCTGCAGGAAGCGCGCAACCACGCCGCCTTCCAGATCCCCGCGCTGCCAGGGGCCATACACGTTGAAGGGCCGCACGATGGTGTGCCGCAGGCCGAAAGCTCGCCGATATCCGGCCGTCAGATCATCGGCGGCGAGCTTGGACGCGGCATAGGGAGAGGCGGGTGCGGTTTCCGCATTTTCGTTCAGCGATCGGGCGGCCGAGGCGTAGACGTGACATGTGCTGACGAGCACCAGGCGCAGGTTCGAGGCGCGCGCTGCCTCAAGCACGTTGAGCGTGCCCAGCACGTTGGCGCGGATCACCTGCGCCGGCCCATGCACGCTAGCGCCGACATCCACGGCGGCCGCCAGGTGGAAGACGGTGTCTATCCCCATCAGTCCGCTTCGAAGCGCGGCCGGATCGGCCACGTCGCCCTGCGTCAGCCCCAGGTAGCCGGCCCGTCCGGCGAACGCCTCTAAGGAGCCACGTCGGGCGCGCGAGAGATCGTCGATCACGCGTACCGCCGTGCCGCGGTTCAGCAGTTCGCCCACCACGTGCCGGCCGATGAACCCGGCGCCGCCGGTCACGAGCGCGCTCATTCGTCCACCGCGCGCAACCAGTCCGCCGTGCGCCGCATACCCTCCTCGAAGGGCGTCACGGGCACCCAGCCGGTGGCCTGGCGGATCCGGCTGGCGTCGGCGCAGAGCGCCGGCAGATCGGTTCGGCGACCGGACGTTTCCGCGATCTCGCTGTCGGAGCCGGTCACCGCCAGAACCGTCTGCGCCACTTGGCGGATGGAGGTTTCGCGCCCGGTACCGATGTTGAAGACCGAGCCCGCCAGCGACGAGCCCCGGGCGATGACGCGGGCGTAGGCATCCACGGCGTCATCGATGAACATGAAGTCGCGCGTCTGGCGACCGCCGTTTTCCAGGTGCAGCGGCTGCCCGCGCAGCGCGCGTCGCGCGAACGCGACGGTGACGGCCGGATATCCCTGGAGGTTCTGGTGCGGGCCGAAGGTGTTGAAATTGCGAATCACCACAACGGGGTGCCCCCACCAGCGGTTCAAGGCGAGGCAGTGCATCTCGCAGGCAGCCTTGGTTACGGCGTACACGGTGACGGGACGCAGCGGGTGGTTCTCGTTCATCGGCACCTGTATGGGCGGGCCGTAAACCTCGGGCGACGAGGCGTAGATCAGCAACGGCGGCCGACGCATGTCGGCGATGGCGTGCGCCAGGCGGAATGTTCCGGCCTCGTTGTTGGCGAAGTAGGCGTGCGGACGCTCCATGGACTCCGGCACGGAGATGCGAGCAGCAAAGTGCACGATGACGTCAGGCGCCCAGCCGTCGAGTTCGGCCGTGGTGAGGTCGGCGTAGTCGCGGCGCGCGATCTCAATGGGCCTACCGGCTTCGACTTCGGGGGTCAACGGCTCGCCGCCTGGGAAGTGGCGTGAGAAATCGTCGACGGCCACCACCGAGGCGCCTGGGTCGTCGCGCAGCAGCCGCCGGGTCAGGTTGAACCCGTACATGCCGGCCGCGCCCGTGATCAATGCACGCATAAAGATCCGTCTCGGTCGTGGGTGCCTCGTAGGGCCGCGGAGTGGAAAGTTGCGCCTACGAGGCGCAGATTATAGGGACGACCGCAGGTTTACAGGTCGAGACACCGGCCTTCGATAGGGAGCTTCCCATGGCACTACTGGCGAACGAGGACATCCAGGCGCGCTTGGCCGAACGATCCGGCTGGACCAGCGAGGGCGGCGCGCTGGTCAAGAAGTTCGAGCTGGAGGATTTCATGGCTGTAGTGAACCTGATTAACGCGGTGGCGCCCAGGGCCGAGGCCGCCGACCACCACCCGGACATGTTCATCAACTACCGGCGCATCACTTTCACCCTCTCAACCCACAGCGAAGGCGGGGTGACCGAAAAGGATTTCGCGCTGCTGGACGAAATCGAGCAGTTGGCGGGCCTGTAGACTTGCACTTGAATCAGGTGCCTCTGCGGGCGGTCAGAGCCCAATGTTTCACGTGAAACATTCGCCTGCCCTCTGATCAGGTGCAGGCGTCCACGAATAGGATTCGTGGAAAGGAGGGACCATGACCACGGTCGAAGAGCGCGTGAGCCGGCTTGAGGGCGGCTTCGATCACTTGGCAACGAAGGCCGACGTCGCCAACCTCAAAGTCTGGATCATGGGGTTGCTGCTAACCGTGGTGGTCTCAGTGTTCCTCTCGGCGGCGACATTGGTGATTCAGTTGCTGACCTGAGGTCGCGCTGAGAGTCGGGCAATCTCTGTCCTGTCAGCACACCTCAGCCCGGTGACCCGGGACCCCTGACGCGGCCGCGGGCGCCGATGAAGAAGTGCTCAGTTTCGAGGATCTCGACCTCGGTGCATACGAGGCCCAGCAGCGATCGAAGCTCTTCCGGCGACCAGTAGATCTTCCAGATCGTGAACTCGCGGCCGTCGTTCAGTCGCCGGTGCTGCCGCTGCACGCGGTCGCCGGCGGTGTTCTGGTCGGACGCGCCCGAGAGTTCCGCCTGTCGCGAGTCCACCAGCACGATCCACCCACCCGGCCGCACGATGCGCGCCGCCTCGCGGATGAACTCGGCCGAGCGCGGCACCGGGACGTGGCTCAGCCAGAATCCGAACATGCAGCCGTCCCAGGCGCCGTCGCCGGCCGGCAGCCGGTAGGCGTCGGCCCGGCAGCGGCCGAACGGGACGTGCGCCCCGTCTCGTCGGCGCGCCTCCTCGAGCATTTCGGGCGCGTAGTCCGAGGCGACCACGCGATTGCGCTGGGCCAGCAGCCGCGTCCACCAGCCGGTGCCCGCGGCGATTTCGAAAATGTTGCCGTCAGTCAGAGTCCCCACGAACCGCTGCAGTTCCGCCATCTCGCGATGCCAGGCGGCGTCAGCCTCGTCGCCGTGCGCGTAGCGGCCTTCGCGCAGGATCCACTGCTCAAACTCCGGCGCGCGCGCCCGGTAATAGTCCCGGGTGTCGGCCTCGACCTCAGCTTCGCTGGGCAGTTTCGTCGTCTGGTTCATCGTCGTCTTCCTCGGGGAGGTCCACGAGCTCGGCTTCGTGCAGCCAGTCCAGGGTGGCGTTGAGACCATCGTCCAACGGCGTGTAGTTCAGGCCAAGGTCGCGCTCGGCTTTGGACCCATCAAGTTGGCTGCCGTGCAGTGCAATCTGAACGGCGGCCCGCGAAATCACCGGGCGCTGGCGCTTGATCCAGGCCGGCAGGCTATAGATCAGACCGAAGGCCTGCCAGGCCAGCGGCGAGGCCGGCTTGATCTGGTAGTCGAGGTCGGCCAGTTCGACGGCGCGCTGCAGGAAGGCCAGCCGCGACAGGTTGTGGCTGGCCAGGATGTAGCGCTCGCCGGGCCGTCCGCGCACCAACGCCGACGCGATCCCGCTCGCCACGTCCTTGACGTAGACCCAGGCCACGGGCACGTCCACCGACACGCCCAGACGTCCGCTGAGTGCGCCGATGAGGGCCTGGCCCGTGCCCGAGGCGTCACCCGGCCCATAGACGGTGGCGGGGTTCACGATCACCACATCCAGCGGCGATCCGTCCTCCAGGAGGGCGGCCTCGGCCTCGACCTTGGATCGTTCGTAGTCGCTGAGCGCGTAGTCGCGGCGCTCGGTGTCCTCCGTGCCCACCGCGTCTTCCTCTTCGCCGATGGTCGATCCGCTGCTTACGAAGACCAGGCGGTGGACGCCGGCGGTCCGGGCGGCGTCGCGCACGTTGCAGGCGCCGTCCACATTGGCCTCGAAGAAGTCCTGCGCTCGCGGGGCCCACGAGTCGTGCAGACCGGCCAGGTGAATGACGGCGGCCATGCCGTCCACCGCCGTGCCCAGCGAGTCCGGCTGAAGGATGTCGCCTTCGATCGATTCAACGCGGTTGGCATTGAGCCAGGCGCGGTCGCTGGACTCGCGAACCAGGGCTCGCACTTCGTGGCCGTCGTGGCGCAGCGCCTGGATGACGAAGGGACCGAGGTTCCCGGTCGCGCCAGTGACCAGGATGCGCATGTCAGCCGCCGGCGTCGACGGCGCAGTCGTGGATGACTTCAGCCGCCCGCTGGATGTCGTCTCTGGATATCTGGTGGTAGGTCACCGCGCGGCAGCGGCCGGTTTCGTTGAAGCCAACGACGCGCACGCCCGCCGCATCCAGCCGGGCCTCAAACTCCGTGGGCAGGCCCAGTTCGGGCCCGATGTCGAAGAAGACCAGGTTGGTTGCCACGGTGTCCGGATCCACCGTCAGCCCGGGGGTGTCGCTCAGCAGTTCGGCCAGCAGCCGCGCGTTGGCGTGGTCCTGCGGGAGGCGCTGAGGAATCTCGTCCAGCGCCACGTGCCCGGCCGCCGCCAAGACGCCAGCCTGCCGCATCCCGCCGCCAACCATCTTGCGCACCCGTCGCGCTTCGTGGATGTAGTCGTGCGACCCCAGCAGCAGCGAGCCAACCGGCGCCCCGAGACCCTTGGACAGGCAAAACTGCACGCTGTCGGCGCCCTCCGCCAGGTCGGCGACCGAGCAGTCCAGCGCGGCCGCGGCGTTGAAGATGCGGGCGCCGTCCACGTGCACTCGCAGGCCAAGCTCATGCGCCGTCCGCACCAGTTCGGCCATGCGCTCCGGCGGGGTGCAAGTGCCGCCAGCCGCGTTGTGGGTGTTCTCGATCCAGACCAGGTGCGAGTCCACCAGGTGGACGTTGGGGGCCTTGACCGCGCCGCGGATCAACTCGGAGGTGAGGACGCCATCCGGCGCGTCGACCGTGGCCATGGTGACGCCCACCAGCGAGGCCCAGCCGCCAACTTCCCAGGTCACGACGTGGCAGCCGCGTTCGGCGATGACTTCCTGCCGCGGACGGCAGTGGGTCAGCAGCGAGCAGAGGTTCCCCTGGGTGCCGCTGGCCACGAGCAGCCCGGCTTCCATGCCAAACAGCTCAGCGCAGCGCTCTTCGAGCGAGCGGACGGTCGGGTCCTCGCCAAAGACATCGTCGCCGACCTCCGCCTCCGCCATCGCCCGGCGCATGGACGGCGTGGGAGTGGTCATGGTGTCGCTGCGAAGGTCGATGCTCAAGTTGGACACGGCGGCGCCAGCGCGGAGTCGGACGAATGAATGGTACCGGCGCGCCGGATCGCGCGTCCCTCACGGCGGAACCCGGCGACCACCGGGCCCGACGTTGACACTTGCAAAGACCGCGGCCAGCATCTCGACCGAGCGATCACCGGCGGGCACGGCATCACCGCGAGCAGAGCCAGGGGATTGGAGACGACGTGATTCGCGCACGGGACGTCGGAGGAAAACTCAAGCCCATCCGCCGCGTGGTCTCAGCTCAACCTCGCATGGCGTTCTGGCTCCCGATCGCCGTAGTGGCCGCGCTGGCCTTGCCGTTCTACTGGCTAAGCGCAGTGCCTCATGTGAACGGGGGCGACTGGGGCGACTTCCAGGTCTACGGCTACCTGGGAGGCATCGCCCACGCACCGACCTATCCGCTGCTCACGAGCGCCATATTCGTGGGCGCGAACACGCTGAGTTTCGTGGAGCCGGCCCATGCGGCAAACCTCGTCAACGCGACGTTTGGGGCGCTGGCCGCAGTGCTGCTATTCATCGTGGCGCGAGACGTTACCGGCTCCGCAGTCGCTGCGCTTGCGGCAACGGTCGTCTATGCAACGGGCTACCGAGTCTGGGCGGACGCCGTTCAAGCCGAGGCCTTTAGCTTGCAAGCGGTGCTTGTGCTTGGGATCGCCGCGGCGCTCCGGTCGTTCCAGCGGCGGCCGACGGCGCACCGGTTTGCGGGCGTGGCGTTTGCCACTGGCCTGTCACTGACCAACCACGGTCTCAGCGTTGTCGTACTGCCCTTTACTGTGGCCTACCTCCTGGCTCGGCGGTCCGTTCGAGTGCCCCGGCCTCGGCAGGCGGCCGAAAGCGCGTGCGCCTTTGTGCTGGGCCTGACGCCATGGCTCTACCTGCTGCGCGCCCGCTGGACCGAGGTGGCCATCCACAACCCGGCGATGCAACGACTGCTGGGCCTTCGGGACATGTGGAACGAGGTGGTGGCGTCGACGGCCAGCGCCGGCGGAACCGGAATCAGCGCGGGCGTCACAGGCTCCTGGGTTCTCGAATCGCGCTGGAACGGTCTCACAACCGACCTCTTGCGCGAGTACGGGTGGATCTGGCTGGGCGTCCTTGGCGTCGGCTTCTTCTCGGTTGCGGCGCGCGATTGGCGTCTGGCCGGATGGATTTTGGGATCGGCCGTATCCATCGGATGCTTCGCGATCCTCTATCAGATTCCGGACTACCCCCAGTACTTTGCCGTGATTTATGCCCTGCTCGGCATCTTGCTCGCGGGCGGCCTGGCCCTGGTGTTGACAGGCGCGCGCACGGTGTTTGGACGAATGGGATGGTCCCGTGCCACTCGACCAGCCGTGCTCATCGTCTCGGTCGCCATATTGGCGGGGGCGGGCGTACGCGCAGGTGTCCAAATGACCGGCGACGCGGGTCGGAACATCAGCGAGCACTGGACACACGCCGAAACCCACTACCAGCACGCGCGCTCGCAGATCCGACACATGGTGCCCAACAGCGTCTACATGACGAACTGGACTTCCTCCTGGTATCACCAATATGCGCTGCTCGTGGAAGGCTTAGGGTCTGACAAGAACATCGAGATTCGAACGACGCGCTACGAGACGATGGGGATCGAACAAGCCGAGGACGTCTTGCGCGGCAACCGCAGTCTCTACTTGCAGCGGAGTACGCCCGCGTACGAACAACAATTCACCGTCGTTCCGGAGGGTGCGTTCTTTCAGGTGTTTGAGTCCGCCAAGATTCGCGACGGTGACCTCGTCAAGGATGACGAGGACCGCGTCTACCTCGTTGAGGAAGGCAAGCGTCGGTGGGTTCCAACCCTTGAGGTATTCGCGGCCCATGGGTTCGCCTGGGACCGCGTACGCGTGCTTGAGACTCGGGATGTCAAGAGGTTGCCCGAGGGACCTCCGCTGGAATTGCCGGAGCGCTCGGACGCGGGCTCGTCCAGGCCTCCCTGTCCTCCAACGTGCACGACTGGGAGCTAGCGGCACCGGTCCAGGCTCGCTCGAAGCTTGTTCCGACCGAAGACAGAGACGGAAGCGTCAGCCCGATTCCAGAAAACGAGCCAGTTCGTCGCGTTCGACCTCTGGTATCGCCTCTTCGTTCCCGCCGAAGGTCCAGCGGCGGCTTTGGGAAGCGGGAGTCACGTGTCCGATGACGGCAGCGGTGAGGCCAGCCTGCTTCAACGTCTCCGCAGCCGCCGGCGCTTGCCCGCGGGGCACGCTGGCCAGCAGCGCGCCGGAGGCCAGCAGGGCGTAGGGGTCGAGCCCCAACGCCGCGCAGATGCGGCGGCACTCCGGGAGCACGGGCACCGCATCGCGATCCACCACCACACCGACCTCGGCAGCCTCGGCCAGTTCGTGGAGCGCGGCTGACAGCCCGCCTTCCGTGGGGTCGTGCATGGAGCTGACGTTGGCATTGGCCTGCAGGGAGACGGCTGCGGGCCGCACGGAGATTCCGGGCGATCGAAGCCGTGCGGCGCCGGCCAGGATGTCTATTTCGCTGACGCCGGCCGCGCGCAGCGTGTCGGCGTGGTCGCCGGCGAGGATGGCCGTGCCCTCAATGGCAATCTCGCCCGCCAGCAGCAGCGCGTCGCCCGGGCGGGCGCCTGCCGTGCGCACCAGCGAGTCGCGCGCCACGGTGCCCAGCAGGGTGCCAGCGACGATGGGAGAGGCGACGCTCTCGGTGACTTCGGTGTGTCCGCCTACCAGTGCGACGTTGGCGGCAGTGCAGGCCTTGGCGACGTCGTCCAGCAGGGCCTCCATTTGGGTCGCCGTGGTTCCCGCTGGGGCGAGCACGGTGGCCAGGAGCCAGCGTGGTTCAGCGCCCATCACGGCCAGGTCGTTCCCGTTGACGGCCAGCAAATAAGTCCCAATGTCGGCAGCTGCAAAGGTGATCGGGTCGGCGGCGGCGACCAGGAGGTCTGGACCGCCAACGTCAATCACGGCGGCATCTTCGCCCGGTTCCGCTCCCACGAGCACTGCCGGGTCGCGGCGCGGGACTCGGCCAAGTGCCTCACGCAACAGCGGCAACGGAAGCTTGCCGGTTGAAAGGGTCATCAGGTCGCCGGGGCCGGCGGCGGCGCTAGGATGAGCGGCCCCATTCCGCGCCCGATTCTGCGGCGTTCGTTCATGCCACACATTTCCCCGCCCGATGTACGCGCCAACGACATCGTGCCCCGAATGCGCGCGAACGGACAGGGCAGCCGCCTTCGCCGGGTTGACAGGTTGCCGCCGCTGCGCCTGCTGGCGGATGGTTTTCGCGATCTCCCAGGGCTGGCGCTGCTGGAGGGCGGATCGCACACGACCGGCGAGGGCCGCTGGTCGTACCTGGCGGCCGACCCGTACGACACGGTGCGCTGGACGGAGCGCGGCGTGGTGTCCGAGGTTCGGGGCCCGCTGCCGGGCAATGGCTTCTCGGCACTCGATGGAATCGTAGCCCGTGACAGTCCCGTCCCCGACGGGCCGCTGCCGCCATTTGCCGGCGGCGCGATCGGGTACATCGCCTATGACGCCGCCTACGAACTGGAGGTACTGCCTGGCCGCTGTCCGGGTCCGCTGCCCACGGACCTGATGCGGTTCGGTATGTACGACTGGGTGGTGGCGCGCGACGCCCGCGACGACAGCGGCTGGGTGATTGCGACCGCGCACGGAGGACGCGATCCGGACGAGATGTTTGCCCAAGTGCGGACGCGCCTGGAGGCGCCGGAACCGTCCGCCAGACCACTCCCACCGCGGCCCGCCCGCACGAATGCCGACCGCCACCACTTCGGGCAGTGGGTAACGGCCGTCAAGGACTACATCGCCGCCGGCGACTGCTACCAGGTGAACCTGGCGCGCCGGATCGAGTTCGACGCCCCCGAGCCGGGGCTTGAGCTGTTTCAGCGGCTGGCGGCGGCGCACCCGGCACCGTACGGCGCATATCTGGACGCGCACGGCGTCGAATTGGCCAGCGCGTCGCCGGAGCTATTTCTGCGGGTCGACCCGAACGGCCAAGCGCGTACGCGCCCCATCAAGGGCACGGCGCCGCGCGGGGCCACCCTTGCGAAGGACGCCGCCGCAGAGGCCCGGCTGCGGGCCAGCCCCAAGGACCGGGCGGAGAACGTGATGATCGTGGACGTGCTGCGTAACGACTTCGGGCGGGTCTGCCGGCCCGGGTCCATCAGCGTGCCGGCGCTCTGGCAGACCGAGGCGCTGCCGACCGTGTGGCAACTGGTCTCGGAGGTCCGGGGCGAACTTGGCCCCGGGGTCTCGGCGGCCAACCTGTTGGAAGCCTGCTGGCCCGGCGGCTCGATTACCGGGGCGCCAAAGATCCGCGCCTCCGAGATCATCGACGAACTGGAGCCGGTCCGCCGCGGCGCCTACTGCGGCAGCGTTTTTGCGCTGGGCTTCGACGGTGGGCTGACGGCCAGCCTGGCGATTCGCACGGTGCAACGGCAGCAAAGCGTGGGCCATCTGCACGTGGGCGCCGGGATCGTGTCGGAATCGGACGCTGACCTCGAGTTCGCCGAAACCCGGCACAAGGCGCGAGGCGTGTTACAGGCTCTCGGCGTCTCGGAGGAATCGACCGCCTAGGTCGGCGCCTCGCCGCCCCAGCGGCGGTCCACCAATACCGCCGCGATGAGCAGGCTCGAGGCAATTGCGAGACCCAGCGGGGGCGTGAGCAGGGCGATCATGGCCACGATGCCGCTGCCGAAGTCGCCGTACGCGCCGAAGACGATGCGCCCGAAGCCGAGCATCCGCCATTGCACGCGGCGCCGGGAGCGCAGTCGCAGGGCGTGCGTGGCCAGCGCCGCCAGAGCGCCCAGCGCCACTCCCAGGATCACGCCGGGACCGCCCACGGCCATGGCCGCTCCACCGACCATGCCGCCGGCGACGGGCCGCACCACCCACCCCACTCGGTCCATCAGGCCACCGCTGCCCGGAAATTTGTCCGCGAAGATGTCGATCGGCAACAGCAACAGCGCGCCTACGAACATCCCGGTCGAGGCCACGAAGGCGAACGCGGGCGCCGGCGTCAGCAGGTCGGAGCGGGCCGCGACGATAGACGTGATGGCCACCGTCACGTAGGGATTCAGTCCGCTGGATACGCCGAGCGCCAGCGCCAGGACGACGCTCATCCGAGTGTCGAATCCTCAGCCGGCGACAGCGGGCGCCTCACCCGCCGAAGTCGGCCTGGGCGCGCGCATACTCGTCGGGACTGCCGATGTCGATCCAGCGACCCGAAAACACCTGCCCCAGCACGCGCTCGTGCGTATGCAGCCAGGCGATCAGTTCGCCGGACTTGTCCGGATCACCGCCGGCGTCCATAAACGCCTGCACCGCGCCGAGGCGCGCGCGAGGGATTCCGTAAATGGCGGCTGACGCCAGTGTGCTGCGGGGCCGTGCCGGCTTCTCAACGAAGCTGGTCACCACGCCCCGGTCGTCGATCTCAACGACGCCGTACCGAGTGGCGAGGTCCAGCGATCCGACGTCGTACAGCCCTACCACGAGATCGCGCCGCGCGGCCCGCGCCAGGGGCGCAAGGTCGAAGTCGAACAGGTTGTCGCCCGCGATCGCCAGCAAGTCGTCGTCGATTCTCGACTCCCGAATGAAGTAGGCCATATCGCCGACGGCCCCGAGGCGCGTGTCCAGCGAGTTGGTGCCGTCGCTCATGACGGTGACGGGCGGTTCACCCTGCCGAGCAGCCGCCCAATCCACGAACCGGGAAAAGAACACCTCGTGCGTGATGACGGTGACGTGCTCGACTTCGGGGACCGCGCCGAGGCGATCGAGCACGAAGTCGATGACGGTCCCGGTCCCGATCGGAAGGAGATGTTTCGGCCCGCCGCCAGTGATGCTTCCCAGCCGCGTGGCCCAGCCCGCGGCCAATACGAGTGCCTGCATGCGCGCATGGTACGTCCGAATCCGCCGTCGCACCCCTATACTCGCGAAGTGTCCGCCAGCCGCTAAACGGTTCGGACACCCTGAAGCGCCGGAGGTGAGTACGGCTGGACAGTTCGCGCCGCGAGTTGGTTCTGGGAGTGCTCGGGCTCGTGATCCTGGGCCTCGTCGCCTATGTCCTGTACACGCAGGCAACCGAAGGGGACGGCATAGGCCTACAGACCGAGACGGCTACCGTCACCCCGGAGAGCCTGGCGTCGCCGACGCCGAGCCCAACCCCGACGCCCCAGGCCACGCCCACGCCGACGCCCGCGCCGCAGACGTACACGGTTCAAGCGGGCGACACATTGCTTGCCATCGCCGAACGATTTGGGATCACCGTGGACGACTTGCAGGCCAGGAACGAGCTGGCAGATCCCAACAACATCTTTGTGGGACAGAAGCTCGAGTTGCCGCAGCCCGGCGAACGCGTGCAACCGGAGACGCCGGCCGCCGGCGGGGGTGACGCCGACGACGTGTACGTCGTGAAAGCCGGCGACACGCTGTACGCGATCTCGCAGGATCTGGACGTCACAGTGGAGGATCTGGCCGAGCTCAACGAGATCACGGACCCGTCCCAACTGTTTGTCGGGCGTCGGCTGCTCATCCCAGAGCCCCGAGTCGGACCTCCGACGGTCCGGCCCACACCGCAGGCCGGTCAAGGCGGCGCGTAGTCCTGAGGCCGCGGAGCCGAGAGGCCTTCAACCATATACTTGAAGACTTGCACTGCCGGACAGGCCCCTTTCTGACGTGAACTTAACGCAGGTCACCGCTCAGCGAGCCTTGCGCGACGCCCCCGTGCAGGCGTTCACGCTGGTTGAGCGCCTGGTCAAACGCCCACTGTTCGGCTGCCAGATGTGCGGCCACTGCATCCTGCAAGACACCGCGTTCATCTGCCCCATGGCGTGCCCCAAGGGACTGCGCGACGGGCCGTGCGGGGGAACCGACGTGTATGGCATGTGCGAGACCGACCCAACCCTCCCGTGCGTTTGGCTTCGCATCTATGAGCGGGCCGAGCGGCTGGGCCGCATGGACCGGCTGATGAAGTTGCAGGACGACCTGGATTGGCGCGGCCAGGACACGTCAAGTTGGCTGAAGCTGCTTAAGCGGGTCGTTGGGCGCAACGGACGCCTGAGCGAGGCGGAGCGCACGGCGACCTAGCCAGGCGTCGGCGGGGAATCGTCACCACGGGAATCGCGCAGATGAATCTCGCGGAATAAGCGCCGGCGGAGCCGGAAGGCAACCAGGGCGCCAACGACAACCACAGCGGCCAGGACGATCCCGAAACCGACGCGCGGGTCGGCCTCGACGGCCGAGGCCACGCGCTCGTATTGGTCGCCCAGCCCCCAACCAATCCCCATGTAAATGACGGCCCAGATGAGCGCGGACAGCGCGGCCGACGGCAGGAATTTCCAGAAGCTGGCCCGCGCCGCGCCGGCAACGATCGTAATGACGATGCGAAACCCAGGAATAAGCCGTCCGATGACGATGGCTGGAACCTCGTAGCGGTGAATCCAGCGTTCGGCACGCGCGCGCCGCTGGGGGGTTATGTGGAGCGCGCGGCCAAAGCGGGTGATGAGGCGCGGTCCGATCAGACGGGCCAGCCAATAGAGCACCGATGCACCGGCCGTAGCCGAGACCACGACGGTTGCCACCACGGCGACGGGATTGGCTACGCCTCGGTACACCTGATAGCCCATCAACACGATGGCCGTGTCGGCCGGCACGGGGAAGGGCACACCGGCCTCTTCCACCCCGACGTAAATGGCCAGGGCCAGATACTGGTTGGCTTCCAGGAATTCCAGGAGGAATTCGCGGGTTGCCGTGATCAAGTCACCCATGGCGGCTAAGCGGCGGGGCCATGCCTGCAAGGGCCGGTCGGGTAGTGGACGGTACGCATCGGCCGGCTCTAGGCGGGTCGCCCGGGCGCGCCGTAGCGGCCCGCGAGAAAGCGCCAGCGGATTCGAGCGAGATCGCGCACCATGCGAAGACTATCCACGGTAAGGCGAAGCCGCGAATCCGGGTCATTTGTCCATTCCACGGGAAGTTGCTGAATGGCGTAACCCCGGTGCTTCGCCAGCCGCAGAACTTCCAGATCGAACATCCAGCGTTCAATCACGCTTGAGCCGAACAGGTCGTGCGCTACGGGCCCACGAAAGAACTTGAACCCACATTGCGAGTCAGGGGTATCCGGGAGTCCGCCAATCTGGCGGGCGAGTACACGGAAGACGCGAGCGCCCGCCCGCCGGTACGCCGGCTGGCGCACGACCGTTTGACTCGTGCGGAGCGCCCGCGACCCGATCACCACGTCGGCACCGTTCTGAATGGCCGCCACGGCGTCCGGCAGGTGCCGAAGGTCGGTGGAGAGATCGGCATCCATAAAGCCGACGATTTCGGTGGCCGAGGCCAGCATGCCGGCTCGAACGGCCGCGCCCTTGCCACTCTGCCGCTGAAGGGTGATGAGGTCGAGATTGGGATGCGCGGGCATGCACCTCCGCACAGCATCTCCGGTATCGTCGCTACTTCCATCGTCTACCACCAGGACCCGGCCGCCGAGCGAATGCGCGGCCAGCCAGTCGAGGACTTGGGGAAGGGTACGTGCCAGGCGCTCGGCTTCGTTGTATGCCGGCACGACGATGGTAAGCAGCATTGCAGCCATTTCGCTTGGACGACGGAGCGACTCGACCTTCGGTAGGTCCGCCACGGCGGGACGTCGGCCCGGATGCACAACGACGAGCCGCCAGCGCCACGAACTGGCGCAGTGTAGGCGAGCGTTCACGGAGAATCTCCGACAGCGGCCGCTTGATCGCGCGCCCCGCGTGTCACGGGTCGATGCCTACAATCGGCGCGGGACCGCCTCCCGCCGGGAGGTTCGCTGCCCGCCTGCCGGTTTGGCAGCCGCGCTTGCAGGCCCAATGCTTGTGGCCGGTCGAGCGTGGGCACCGCGGGATGGCCCGCACCTCGGGTTGGCCCGGGCTGCGTGCAACCCGGGTTCAGGGAGCGCCTTGTTGCCGAGCCATAGCGCAGGACACCGGACATGAGCCTGGATCCGGCGGTTTCCCCGTGGCCCGCGGTCCTGGCAGCAGCTGCCATCTGCGCGTGGATGGCGGCCATTGGCGCACCGCTGGCGCGGGCGGCGTTCGGCCACCGGCCGCGTCCGGTCTGGCCGTTCTACGCTCCAATCGTCGGGACCGTCGCGATTCTGCTTACGACCAATCTGGCGGCGCACGTCGCACCGGGTGCAGCCAGCGCGTGGACTGGAATCCTCGCGCCGTCCGCGATTGCGGGGCTGGTGGCATGGCGGACGGGCGCGATCAGCCGGAGTTCCCGCGTCTCAGCGCTCGGGCTGCTGGTACTGGCGACGGGCTCGGCCGGCCTCTTCGTGTTCGCACTGGCGAACCGAACACAGGTGTGGTTCGTCGACGAGTCGTGGCACTTCGCGCTGGCGCAGCGCATGGCCAGGGGCGAGTTTCCACCGGTCACTCCCTACGGCGTGGACGCCGGCATTGGCTATCACTACGGCGCCGACCTGCTGGCGTCCTCGGTGATCGGCATCACCGAGGCCCCGGTCTGGACGGTGTACTACGTCCTGCTGTCGTTCCTGACGGTGGCGCTGCTTCTCGCGGCTGTGGGGTTCGCGTGGGACGTGGGCTCGCCGCTGCCGCTGGCCGTGGGCACCGGGGCCGCCTTTGGGCTATTTGCCGAATCCTTCCACATCGGACTGCCCCCATACGTCGAATCGCCCGGCAACCCCGGCGGCACCGCCGACTTCCTTCCAGGGCTGGCCCCGGCCGAATCGGCGCACCCGGCAACGCGACTGGCCTTCGACTGGGTAGAACAGCCACAGTGGTCGCTCGCCGCCGGTATTGCCATTCTCATCGCCGCGGCACTGGAGTCGGCGGTCGCGCGTCGGCACGCGGCTGTCCTGGCCGCGGCGGCCGGGGTCTCTGCGCTGGCGGAAGCTGCCGTGCTGGTCTTTTCCGCCGCGGCGCTGGGCCTGGTGGGGTTCGTTCGTTTCTTTCGACCGCCGACGTACGGGCGGATCTGGCTGGTGGTCGCCCTGGCGGCAGCGGCCCTGCTGATCGTGCTGGCCGGCGGACCGGTCTCCGACGCGGTGCTTGGACGGGGCGGCACCACCGGGATGGTGCGCCTCGAGTTCAATCTCAACGCAGAGGATCTGGCGCCCTTTGGGTTGGCGGGTCCCGCGCTAATCCAGGTTGGCATCATTCCGCTGACGGCTATCGGCGCGTTTGCCGCGATCCGTCGACGCAGCTGGGGATTGGCATTCCTCACGCTGGCCGGGTTTCTTGGACTAATGGAAGCCGAGTTTCTGCGCTCCGTGCGTGCGGCGAACGACCAGCGCATCCTGTGGCTGGCAACCGCCGTGGCGATGTTCGCAGCACTGGTCGGGGCGGGCGTGCTAGTCGGCGGCCTCTCAGGCAAACGCAAGGGGCTCGCGGCGCTGGCGCTCGGGGTGTTCGCCCTGCTGCCCACGATCGTTCCGCGGGCGGTATCCGGTACACAGCTCGCGCTTGGCGGACTTGACATCGGGCATCCGGCTGGCGCGCAGGCCGACGATCGGTTTGCCGCTCGGACCCAGTTTGGCGAAATGCTCGAAGCGAACTGGGACGTCTACGAGTGGCTGGCACGTTCGCTGCCGAATGAGGCGCGCCTGCTGACGACGCAGCCGGCCGCGGTTGCGTCGCTGGCGGGGATCGCCTCACCCACCTCGGGCCGTGATCTGCAGTCGCTCGCGCAATACGTCACGCCGGTCTATGAGGACGCACTGCGCTATCTGCACCGCGACGACCTGGCGGAGATGGGAATCACACACATTCATGTCACGGACGCCCACGCAGCAGTCCTGACGCCCGAGGCGCGTGGCCTGCTGGACGAAGCGGAGCACTTCAAGCTGCTGGCGGACCTGCGGTCGGCCGCGGGCTTGCGGCATCGGGTCTTTGAAATGCGGCCCGGGGCGGGAACGACCGAGGTCGCACCGTCGAGCTACCGGCGTCTGCGCGAGATTGTTGCCGCCGACACGCCCGTTTCGCTGGTCGGCGCCCTGTCGCTCTACGGGCGCCGGATGTTCCTGTTCAACTTTGTCGACCACACGGACATTCGGGCGCCGGCTTCGACGGATGTCAATCGCGCGACCCGGGTCGCGCGCTTCGATACGGGATTGGGTATCTCGGATCGAGGCGTGGTGGTGCTGCCGGACCTGATTGAACCGGTCACCCTGGGTCTTGCTGCCGGCGACGCGGTGTGGAGCGGGTACGGGATGCGCGTCTATCGGCCCCGAGCCACGTGGTCGCCGGTGTGGCGCATTGGCTCGGGCTTGGCTGGGCTCTCAGCCTCGCAGCGCGCGACATGCGAAGCGGCGGAGGGACAGCTTGATTTCCGAGTGTTGGGCGAGCCGGGGAGCGAGGTTGTGGCCGGCCGCGAGAGCGTCCCATTGACCGGCGCGCCGCAAGAGGTTCGGCTGACGGCAGCGAACTGCACGACTCTGTCAGTGTTTGCGGATGCCGACGTTCCGCCATTCGCCCAACTGCGAGCCCACCAGGCGATCGGGCTCGCCGCACAAGAATCGCGCGTTGCCGGGCTTGGGTTCGATGGAGCTACAGATGGCGACGGGGCGGTGGTGAACCTGTGGTACCGGAACCCCCACAGGCTCGCGTTCGTCACCGGAACCGAGTTGCGCCTTTACGAGACCGACGCGACCGGGTCGGTACCGTCGCACCCCGACCCAAGCGCCTTCGTTCGATGGTGGGACGGTCCGCTGGTTCTGGCACCGGAGACGCAGATGGCCCGGATCGAGTTTGACGCCCACCGGCTCGAGATCAACGGTGCGGCCGGCGCGGGCGGACGCGAGAGGCTGGAGCCCGGACGCTCGTATCTCCTGATGCTCACGGTGGCGGGCTACGATCCGGCGAGCGGCCACGTCGACGTTCAACAGCTGGTACCGCTGGTTCGCGTCGTGACGAGCGACGCGGGCATCGGCTACGAGGTGTTTTCGGGAATCGTGGCACTTGAACCCACGGTCCCCGGCGCTCGTGCGGTCACACGGCTGGACGAGCACCACGGCTGGCTGGGCGTTGAGATGGATCTCGCGCCACCGCGAGTCCAGGCAGGTGAGGCGCCCAGCTGACGGCTGGCCGGACCGGGGTTCAGGCCGGAACGACGTCCCAGGCGTGGACGCGAGCGACGGGGCCGAGGACGGGGTCGACCGGCTGGAGCACGCGGCTGAGGCGGGTGAGGGCCTGGCCGGCGAGCTTGACTTTGCGGCCTTTGCGGCCAGCGCGGAACTCGATCTCGTCGGCCGGGGGGACGGCAAAGAAGTGGCGGCGGTCGCGTACGCGCCAGCCGGTGGCGTGGAGGTCGGCCCGAATCTCGCCGGGGGTGGCGGCCTTGAAGGGACCGAGGCTGGGGTCCGGCGCCAGGGCGTACTCGACACCGGAGTGGCCGATGCGTCCGCGCATCCAGCGCAGCGGGCGGTGGTAGGAGCGGCGGTTGACGAATGCCAGGAAGAGCTGGCCGTCGTCCTTGATGCGGCGGCGCATGGTGGTGAGGTACTGGCGGCGCTCGTCGCGGGGATAGCCCTCGAGGCGGAAGATCAGGGACATGACGTCGTAGCCCTCGGGGCCTTCGTGGAAGGCGTCGGGGTAGAGCTCGTGGCGGAGGGTGCGGGGGGCGCGGTCCTGGACGAATTCGAAGACCTGGTCGGTCATTTCGGCGAAGGTGAGGTCGACCTTGGGGTACCTGGAGGCGATTTCCTCGGTGTAGAGGCCGGTGAGGGGTAGGACGTCGAGCCAGCGGCCGTCCTGCACGTGGACGAACTCGCCGAGGGCCTCCAGGACGGCGTCGCGCTCGGAGGGGACGGGTTTGTTGTAGCGGGCACCGTTGCGGATTTTGGCCATCTGGAAGTCGCGGATTTGTTCGAGGGTCCATTCCTCGGGGTCGTCGCTGCTGGGCCAGTTGAGGCGGCCCTTGTACTTGTCGTAGTGCAGCAGGATGTCGATGGCGCGGCGGCGGGGGGCCTTGGGGATGAGCTCGGGGTAGCCGAAGAGGACCAGGGCCAGGATTTCGCGCTCGGACGGCAGGCCCAGGATGCGGCGGATGCGGTCGACGTCGCCCAGGGTGTCGACCCAGCAGCTGGCGACGCCCAGGCTGTGGGCCATGAGCATCATGTTCTGGATGGCGGCGGCGGCGCTCTGGACCCAGGCGTAGTTTTCGCGGGTGTAGTTGTTGCCGTAGGAGACGAAGAGCGAGACGGGGGCCAGGTGCACGTAGCGGGTCTCTTCGGCAACCTCGGCCTTGGTCTCGGGGTCGTTGACGAGGACGAAGTCCCAAAGTTGCAGGTTGCAGGAGCTGGGCGCGTAGCGGGCGGCGTCGATGATCTTGGTGAGGACCTCGGGCGACACGGGGTCCTTGCGGAACTTGCGGCAGGTCCGGCGCGTGAAGATCGCCTCGTCGACGGACATGAGGGTGTCGAGCATGGCGGCAGGAGTTTGAGCGGGTCTCGTCGCCGGTCATGGTAACGGCGGAGGCGTGGGTGTGGCGCGATCGGCGGTCTGCGCGGCCACTTGAGCGGGTGGGCTGACCAGGGTGGGTTTGCGGGGCGCCGGAACGGGCGTCGGGCGCCGAGGTGCGAGTGGGGGATGAAGGGGGAGCTATCTCTCGCCAGCCCGAGCCCCCAGAGGGGGCTCGGGCTGGCGAGAGATAGCTTGGGCCGGTTCTTGGGCCCGTCGGCGACGAATGTCGGGGCTGGGAGGGAGGGGATGGGGAAGGAGTGAGCCGAGAGAAGTCAGGCGTGAAAGCGGAAAGGGATAAGGGAACGGGGAAGGAACGAAGCGCGAGGAATTCGAAAAGGGGGAGAAGCCGGTGAAGGCGAGGGGCGGCGGGAGTGGGGGCGGAACGGAGGTGGGGAGAGGTCACAGGGGTAGGAGCAAATGGGGACGGCAGGAAAGGGGCGAGCCATCCGGGACCGGGCGCGAGTGGCCGGGAGGGGAGCAGGGGCCGCAGGCGGCGCAACAGAAGTGGGACGAGGTGCAGGGCGCACCAGGCGAGGGGCATAGGGATCGGGGACCAAGCTGCGAGGATACTCAAGTAGTGTACACTGGCTGGGGGCAGGGGGCGAGAGGGGATGAAGAAGGAGTGAGCGGAGAGCACCTGTGTTAGGCGTCAAGGATTAGAGCATGATGGGATCCCAGGTGGTCTGTGGGCGGACTCTGGGAACGGGAGACGGCGGCTAGAATGGGGCAGTATCAAAGGGGCGGCCCCGGTGCGCGCAGCGGGGACGGTTGAGATTCGGTCGGCGGATTCGCCGTCAAAACGAAGGGGCGCCCACTTGCAACACCTAATCCACGAGCGAACGAGCCGCGGCTTTCGGGGAAACCGATGACGTCCGACGCTGAGCGGCTGGCGCGGTTGGAAGGCGCCTACGAGCACCTGGCGACGAAGGCGGACCTGAAGGACCTGGAGTTGCGTTTGACGAGCGATCTCCGAAGCCTGGAAACCCGGTTGACGGTACGGCTGATGCTGGTGGTGAGTCTGGCTACGGGTGTTGTCGTGGCCGTCGATCGGCTGTGGAACTGAGAGGCGCCTGGGCGGCGCCGTAGGCCTGGAGGATCAGGTCGCCGGGACAGCGGCTGGAGCAGGACAGGGCGGCGAGCGGTTCGTCGAGCCGAGCGCTTACCCCTGGATACCGCGCTCATCCGGGGTCAGCGCGGCGAAGGCCGAATGGGGCCCTAGCGCCGAGCTTTGAGCCAGCGCTTGAATGAGCGCCGGCTTTCTTGTGACGGACGTCACGCAATCAGGCCTTCCACGCTGAGGTCCTCGTCCAGGTCGGGCCAATGGATGCCCTCACCGGCGCCGATCAGGCGCGGCCGGCGCGGCGGGCGAGGAGGTGGCAGAGGCGCTGGGTGTCGTTGAGCCACGCGCGGACTTCGGCAGGACCGGGGATGGGCTGGAAGGCGTCGAAATGGCAGGCGTTGGAGAGGGCGCCCCAGAGCTGGTCGACGTCGGCGGCATCGCGGTCATTGTTCATCAGCGGGCCCAGGCAGAGCAGTTGGGCGCGCATGGAGGCGTTCAGCAGGTCGCGCGCGCGAGCGCGCCAGAATTCGTTCAGGGCTTCCTCCAGCGCCTGGCGGGCGAGCAGGATGGCGGCGCGTTCCCAGAGACCGGGGTGGGTCGAAGGCGGGTGGTCGAGCAACGCGCGGGCCTCGCGTAATGGCTCGGCGGTCACGTCGCATTCCGGGCCAGGAGACGCTTGGCGAGCCACTCGGTACCGTCAACCAGCGCCTCAATGCCGCCGGTCCAGTGGCCGTGGGCACCGCGGTTGCAGGCGTCCACTACGTCCCGGGCTCGGGTTCCGAAGCGCCGGTAGAGAGTGTTGCGCATGTCCTGGTGATTGCCGTCCGAGTCGTCCAACAGGACCAGCGTGAGCTTGTCGCTCAGTGTCTGCGCGTTGGCGACGTCTTGCTCGGTCTCGGCGTAATCGCGACCGGCGGCAGTTCGGTTGCGCCAGACGGCCTCGACGCAAGCGACTTCGAGCGCCTGGCGGCAGAAGCCGGGAATCACGCGCCGTCGTGTTTCGTTGCCCAGGGGCTCGGTTAGCAGGACGGCACGCGCGTCGTCGAGATGTCGCTTCACCGGTTCCTGGACAGGCTGGCACTGGACCTGCGAGTTCTCGCGGCGGGTGACCGCCAGCAGGCGGTGCTCAATGCGCAGGCGGCGGGCCGCCGCGGGCAGGCGTTCGTCGTGGGTGAACACGATGACCTGGCGTTGCTCAGCCGCTTCGGCCAGCACGCGGGCCAAGCCTTCGACTTTGGTGGGATCCATGGCCTGCACGGGGTCGTCGATGACCAGGAAGCGGAACGGACTCTCGGGCAGCAGGGCGCGGGCCAGGAAGAGGCTGAGCGAGAGGGCGTTTAGCTCGCCCTGGCTCATCACGGAAAGGGCGGCTCCGGCCTGACCGTCGATGCTCGTGGCCAATTCCAAGTGGCGGCGATTTGCCTGGCCTGCGAGCGTCAATCCGTCAAGCGAGACGCTGCTGCCCGTGCCCATCGTTTCCCAGTAGCGGCGCGCACGTTCGGCGATTGGGCGGAAGCGTTCGGCGCGGACGTCGCCTTCGACATGCGTCAGCCAGTTGGCGGCTGCCTGGACTGTCGTCAGGCGCGCTGACGCCTCTTTCCCGCGCCGGGCGGTCGGCAGCCATTCCAGCAGCTGCCGGCGGAGAGGACGCCAAAGGTTCTCTCGACGGTCGAGTTCGGCTTGTGCGCGTTCGCATAACTTTCCGAGCGCTTCGCGGACGTTGGCGCCGCGCTCGGTTAGCCGACCGGCGACTTGGAGCAGTCCCTGCTCGCCGAGCGAATACGTTGATTCATAGTGATTCGGGAATTCATGTAGGTTGCGTATGTCTCGCGTGACAGGGTGATCGAACACGGACCTAGGCTCAATGTCGTGTAGGAACTCGTCCGGATCTGGCAGGCTCGGTTCTTCGGCAATGGCAAACTGCCACTCGGCCCAGGCTTGAAAGACGTCTGAGGCGTCGATATCCACCCGCCCGGCTTCCGCTAAGCACTCGGGCGGCCCGAAAGTCAAATCCTCAATTTCGTGCACGAGTTCGAACAGGTCGCTCGACGCCATGCTTGCTTCCTTGGCCTCTAACTTGAGGGCCTTTAGGCGAGCCTCTGCCGTGTTCTTCCAGCGTTCATCCAAGCGTCCCGTTTCGCAGGCGGGGCAGACCCGATCCCCTTCGTGGGCGTGTACGCGCAGCGCCGCCTGAACCGCCGCATACCGAAGTGCTGCGCTCTTCTCATTGCTGCCCCTGAGCGCTTGCAGACGCGGGACGATGTCGCGCAGCTTTCGGCAGGTCTCTTCGACCTCCGCTGCGGTCGGGAACTCGATCGTCGCCAAGCGCTGCAAGAGATCAAGGGGACGGTGCCTGTAGGGCGGCGGCGCTGCATCAGACACAGCCAGCCATTCATCTGGCAGGTCTGACGTAGAGCTGTAGACGACAGAGATCTTCGTGTCCGGTTCGGGGTTTGTGGAATCTGGCAGGTCCGACACATAGCCGTAGACAACAGGTGGGGGCCTCATAAGGAGCCACAGGACTCGGTCCCCGTATGAAGGGGGCATGCGCTGCAGACGGCCGAGTGAAGAGGCATCCTCGGCTGAGTCGTCGTCTAGTACACCCTCCAGCACATGGTGGATACGTTCGAGTTGCCAGGGCTCTTCCGCTAACGCCGCGCGCACTCTGTACGCGCGTTCATCGTCCAGCGCCTCTAGTCCGGAAAGCAACTTGTCGCGTTGCTGACGAGCGTCTCGATACGCTCGCTGGTCAATCAGCCTCTGGCCGCGCAGTCGTTCACGCGCTTCGGTGAGCTGCTCCAGACCAAGGCCCGCGGCCATCGCGTCGTACTGGGCCGACGGACCTTTTTCGACGATGTCGTTGAGCTGGTCGTAGGAGAGGAAGGGCCGGTGGGTGTCCAGCGCGGCTGTCCACTCCAGATGCTCACGTCCTGCGAGGGCGTGGTCCTCGATCCCGGCGGTGACCGAATCCCAGCGGCGTGAGACCACGGCGTCTTCGGGCTGGCCATCTACCGTGAAGCCGGCCTGAAGTTCCGGCGGATCCTGGGCGTGGAGGTTGCGCCAGCCGTGGCGCCATTCGGCGGACTTGTCCTGCCAGCGGGAGTTCCGGCCGGTGAGAAGGAACTCCAAGCCTTCGGCGAAGCTGGATTTGCCGGTTCCGTTGGCGCCGACTACGAGGGTCAGGCCTGGGCCGGGAACGACCTCAAGGTCCGCGCGCGGGCCGATGCCGCGGAAGCCGGTGACGGATACGCGGCGCAGGAATGCGCCCGCAGGGGTTTCCGGCGATTCGAGGCGTGGGGACTGTTCACGCGATCCCGTTGCCAGTACCTCGTCGAGCTTGTCGTCAAGCGCTGCCAGGACACAGTCCGCTACGTTTTTCTCCAGTTCGTCCTCATACATACGCTCAAGAACGATCTCGTCGGTGCTCTTGTCCGCCACGGCGCTTTCCATTGATTGGGCGCCTGCAGTTTACTTGCCGCGGAGATTTGGACCGCCGTTCCGCAGTGACGGATGGTCCATAGGATGTCGCTGGTCAGTTGGGAGAAGATGGATCGGTAACGGGGTGACGGGGGAAGAACGAATTAATGGGTTGACGTAGGTGGAGCGATCCCGTAAAGGACAGCTTTTGAGAATAGCATCCGCACTACTAATGACGTGGCAAGTAACGGTGATAACTCGGGATTCAAGTTGGGTATTGGAAAACCTGTGGCTCCTCGTCTTCGATGTCTGTGCTATGCAGGAATGAGGCCGAGCATGCTCAAGATGACGATGCCGCTTATCGCCATGTGCAGCGCAGCAAATACCAACGGAGAGAGGGCCTCGGTTTATGTGAACGGGACGTATTTCCTTGGGTCTTTGCCTTGCCCCAATATCTTCCACTCAGTCTCGAAAATGCGAGCGCCAAGACGCTGTTCGAGCGCCGCTATCACCTCAAACTTGCCTGCGTTGAGCTGCCCGAATGACCTGAGCATCCGTAGCCACGCGTAACACAGCACCACTCCCGCCATCGCAACGATGAGGATGGCCCACGCGCCAACCGACGCGCTTGGGAGCTGGAACGCGAGAAAGCCCGATGCGCCGAAGAGGGCTACGTTGATTGACTGGAAGAACGTGTTTGCCGTCTGCCGCCGCGATTCAAGGGCCTGAGAGGTTCCGACGAAGATCTCGTATTGGCGGAGGAGTGCGGCCGGCGGCGGATACGTATCAGCGGTCGCAGGAGCAAAAAAGCGTCTCCGCAACCGCGTTGTCTACATCCGCCAAGGCGACTTCCGCTTGATCTCGGAGGCGATAGCCTGGATGTCCCAGGGCATGGGCGCGACGTCCTGCTCGGCCAGCGCGGGAGGCGTGACGAGAGGCCGGTCCGGGTACAGGAATACACCCACAACGTCCTTCCCGGCTTCAAAGCTCTTTCGCAGTTCCCAGTCAACCGCGTCGCTCTGCCAGGTGGTCGGCCCGATCAGGCAGATTGTGACGGAGCACTTGCGAATGATCAGTTCGGCGTTGGTCTTCCAAGCCGACGCAAAGGGCTCCTTGATGGAGTAGTCGCGGAATCGGAGGTCGGTCGTAGCGTTCTGAGCCTGGCCTCTAAAAAGATTGACCCGAGGCAAGTCCTCCATTTGGAAGCTGAGGAAGACGTTGCGCACCTGAGATTCCCGACACGGCTGGATATGGGCGAGTGTGCCATAGGCGAGTATCTGCGGCGGCTTGGCGAGCCTGCCCCGGCAAAGCGGTCGGTTTGTGGTCGTGTGGGATCGATTGGATACCCACGAGGGGCACCCCTTACAGGTGGGCGGGCAGGCGCGGGGTTCACGTTGGTGTTCGGCAGACGCGTCACCAGGCTTCGTCGCGAAGGGCTCGGGACGGGCTTCGGCGGTCGACGGGATGACGGGGGCCGGGGCGCGGGGTGGGTGGACGGCTTGGGCGTGGGACCGGCGATCGCGGGTCCCAGGCTGCGCGCAGCCTGGGGCACAACGCAGCCTGGGGCACGGGGCTGAAAACAGGGGTTGCGCGGAAGGCGGGCGGGTCTGAGATGTCGCGGTGACGCGGGGTGCGTAGCGAAGGGAAACCGGCCGTTAGTCGAGCGGTTGGACGCGCAGTTGCTGGAACCGAGTGAAGTCGCGATCGTTGGTTAGGACGGTGTCGATGCCGTGCTCCAGGCAGAGGGCGGCGATCTGCGCGTCGAACATCAGGTTGCCCCGGGCATCGGCCTGGCGCGCGGTTTCCACCAGGAGTTCGAGGAATCCCGGCCCGGGGCGCACGACTTCGCAACTTGGAGCATCCGCGATTTCCCTAATAAATGCCGTCGCCTGCTCAAGGGTCGACGGTGGACGGAATACGCGCTCGTGCGTGGTGACCCGCAAGAACTCGGTCATACAGAACACGGGCAGTCCCCAGCGCTCGGCGCCCTAGGCCAAGCCAACCAGCCGCGAGGCGGCCGCGTCGTGCCAGGCGGTTTCGCCGCGATGGGCGTAAATCAGCACATTGGTGTCGACCGCGATCACGCGCGGTCGATGACTTCGTAGAGCGCGTCGCGATCGGCGATGTCGACGGTGGGTGGTTCGGTCCCAGTCACGGTTTTCAGTTGCAGCCGGAAGGGCGGCTTGCGGCTGCGCGGGCCCGCCAGCCGCGCGCGCAGGGCATCCTCAACGAAACGGGTGAGCGTGATCCCGTCGCGTGCCGCCCGCCGCTTAGCCTGGCTGAGAACCTGATCGTTCAGGTTCAGCGTGGTCTTCATCGCAGGATGGTCGTGGTGCGAGCGTATGGCTGGACCATATCACGGTGGACCTGGCGTTCGGGATGGTTGGCGCGGTCGAGCGGATCGGCGGGCAGGTGGGGATTCAGCGCGGCGAGGGCGTCTGGTGGCCCTGAGCAATTGCAGTGTCTCAGCCCGGCTGATTGGGAACGGCGCGCCGCGGCATGGGTCCGCGACCGACTGGGTACCGACACGGGACACGCCTCCACGTGGGCGCTGACGGGGTGCGGCTTCACACGAGGATCGTGTGCACTAGAATCGTGGGCACGGGCTTTCGAGAGGTCTTCGTGAAGAACATCACGCTGAGCGCTGATGCGAGCCTGATCCTGGCGGCGCGCCAGCGCGCGGCGGCCGAGCGTACGACGCTGAACGCGCAATTCCGGCGCTGGCTGGCGGACTATGCCGGGCGCACACACCAGGCTGACGCGGCCATGGCCACCATTCGCCTGCTGCGCGGCGACATTGCAACCGGCGGCCGCAGGTTTACGCGGGACGAAATGAATGAGCGCTGAGGACTTTCTGGACACGAACGTGTTCGTCTACCTGTTCGACGAAACGGCGCCCGACAAGCGTGAGCGCGCCGAACGATTGGTGCGCCGCAGCCTGGACGAGGGCAGCGGCTGCATCAGCTCCCAGGTCGTGCAGGAAACCCTGAACGTGGTCACGCGAAAGCTGGGCGCGCGGCCGGCCAGCGCGCGGCTGTTGCTGGACGACGTGCTGGCGCCGTTGTGGCGGGTGAACCCGTCGCGCTCGCTGTACGCGCGCGGCCTGCGGTTGCACGGGCAATTCGGGTTCAGCTTCTACGATTCCCTGATCGTGGCAGCCGCGCTAGAAGCCGGCTGCAGGCGTCTTTACAGCGAAGACCTGCACCACGGCCAGCAGGTGGAGCAGCTGACGATCCAGAACCCCTTTGAGGGGCACTGACGTCGACTCCGTCCGGACGCATCCAAGCAATGGAGCGGGGAACCCATGGCGCGAGGACCACGCTGAAGGCTGAAATTGACGCGGAGGCTTGGAATTGGTTGCGTGGGCGTTGGTGGTGGGGCCGGAGGGATTGCTAGGCGTTAACGGGCAGGCGACGACGCAGGGAGTTTGTGCCGGGGGAGGCGAGCGGAAGAGGCCGGTTTGAATCCGGCCCCCATTCGGCAGGCTCAGGGCAGGCTCTACGTCCGGAACGGAGAAGACGGGCGGGTCGGGGATCCGCCCCTACGCGAGGAAGAGGCCGGGGACGCCGGGATGCCGAGGTGGTGCTGCTGGTGGGGGTGTGGTTCCCTTCGACAAGCTCAGGGCAGGCTCTCCGGGCCGGTGGGGACACGGGCCCGGCTCACCACGAACGGGTGAGGGCCGCTATCTGGCGGGTCTTTAGGCCTCCGCGTGGAGGAAGGGGTTGAGGACGGGGGCGCCGGTGGGATGGAAGTGGCGGGTGTTGCGGGTTACGACGGTGAGGCCGTGTTCGAGGGCGGTGGCGGCGATGAGGAGGTCGACGTCGTTGTGGCCGAGGCCGGCTGAGAGGCGGCCCCAGCGGCGGGCGGTGGGCACGTCGACGCCGAGCAGGCGGTCGGCGAAGCCGGCCAGGGTGCGCTCTAGCCAGGCCGCCAGTTCGCGGGCGAAGTTCGGATCCTGGGGCAGCTGCCGGGCAATGCCGCGTTCGATCTCGGCAATGGTGACGACGCTGAGATACAGGTCCGACGGCCGCTGGTCCCTGAGCCAGCGGGTTGGGCCGGGGTGGCGATCGGGACGCCGCAGCGCGGAGAGAACGTTGGTGTCGAGCAGGTACATCACCAGGCGACTTCGCGAAGCTTTAGCGGGGGATGCTCAAGCAGGTCATACGGCCCGCCCCTGGGAATGGACAGGAGGTGCTGAATGAAGTCGGGCGCGCCGGCTTTCTCGGCCCGGCAGAGCCGCTCGTAGTCGTCCACGGCGATGACGACGACCGCGGGCCGGCCGCGGCGGGTGACGTGCTGGGGTTCGCCTTCCAGCGCGGCGTTGACGACGGCGCTGAAGCGGTTCTTGGCGTCCTGCAGAGGCCACTCGCGCATGGAGCCCTCCCTGTCTAGTTGTACTGGCTAGATTGTTGCGCTGGCTAGTTGGGTAGTCAAGCGGGGCACGTGGGTCAGCGGTGACGGTTCACGCGAGGGAAGGCGAGGAGTGAGCTGAAAGGAGAGAGGGGGAGAGGGGAGAGGGCCGAGGAGTGAGAAGGCGGAGGAAGGGGGGCGGGGGTTAGTTGATGCGCCAGTGGGGTGGGTGGTGGTGGAGGATGCGGTGGATTTCGGCGGCGCAGTGGGCGGCGGTGCGGATGTTGGTTTGGATGGTGATGCCGGCGACGTGGGGGGAGAAGAGGCAGTTGGGGGCCTGGAGGAGCGGGCTGCCGACGGGGGGTTCCTGTTCGAAGACGTCGATGGCGGCGCCGGCGATGGTTCCCTGGTGCAGGGCGGCGGCGAGGGCGTGTTCGTCGACGACGGGACCGCGGCAGGTGTTGACGAGGATGGCGCCGGGGCGCATCTGACTCAGGCGTTCGGCGTTGACGAGGTGGCGGGTTTGGGGGGTGAGGGGGGTGTGGAGGGTGACGATGTCGGCGCGCTGGAGGAGTTCTTCGAGCGAGTCGACGGGTTGGCCGCCGTGATCGCGGACGACCTGGGCGGGGACGAAGGGGTCGAAGACGAGGCCCTGCATATCCAGCCCGATCGTGAAGGCGCGGAGGACGCGGAGGCCGACGCGGCCGCTGCCGATGATGCCGACGGTGCGGCCGGCGATTTCGTGGGCTGGCAGGTCGCCGCTGTGGCGCCAGCCGCCGGCGCGGACGAGACGGTCGCGGTCGGGGATGCGCTTGAGGAGGGCGAGGGCGGCGGCGACGGTGAATTCGGCGACGGAGGCGGCGTTGGCCTCGGGGGTGAAGCAGACGGGGATGCCACGGCGGGTGGCGTGGTCAACGTCGATGCTGTCGACGCCGACGCCGTGTTTCTGGATGCAGCGCAGGTTGGGGGCGGCGTCGATAACGGCGGCGGTTATGGGGGCGACGCGCACGAGGATGGCGTTGGCGGCGGGGGCGAAGGTGATGATGGAGGGTTCATCGGGGCGCTCGGGGCGAATGACGTCGGCGAATTCCTGGAGGGTGTCGATGCCGCCCTGGTGGATGGGTTCGGTGACGAGGACGGTGGGGCGCTGAGCGGCGGTCATGCGGGCAGGGGGTCGATGGGGGGCCGGTCGGGTTGGTCGACCAGGTGGGTGTACTTGAGGGCGTTGCCGGTGTTGAGGAGGACGATGCGTTCGTCGCGGCCGATATCGCCGCGCTGGAGCAGGGTGGTGAGGGCGGGGACCAGGGCGGCGCCTTCGGGAGCGGCGAGGACGCCTTCGAGGTCGGCAAGCTGGCGCATGGCGTGGACGAGCTGGTCGTCCTCGACGGCGACGGCGGTGCCGCCGGTTTCATGGAGGATGCGCAGGATGAGGCGGTGGGCGAAGGGGAGGGGGACGAGGAGGCCGTTGGCGACGGTGCGGGGATCGTGGGGCCGTTCGGCGTCCGGCACGCCGGACTCCCAGGCCTGCACGATGGGAGCGCAGTCGGCAGCCTGGACGGCGATGAGGCGGGGCGGGGTTCCCTTGAGCCAACCGAGGTCGGCGAGTTCGCGCATGGCTTTCCATACGCCAATAAGGCCGACGCCGCCGCCGGTGGGGTAGAGGACGACGTCTGGGGGATCCCAGTCGAAGGCTTCGGCGATTTCGAGGCCCATGGTTTTTTTGCCTTCGACGCGGTAGGGCTCTTTCATGGTGGAGGCGTCGAACCAGCCGGCGGCGGCGGCGCGCTCGGAGGCGATGCGGCCGGCGTCGCTGATGACGCCGCGGACTTCGGTGACGTCGGCGCCGTAGGCAACGCATTCGGCCTTGATGGGGTCGGGGGTGTTGACTGGCATGACGACGCGGAGGGCGATGCCCCAGGCGGCGCAGTAGGCGGCCCAGGCGCTGCCGGCGTTGCCGGCGGTGGGGATGGCGATGTCGCGGACGCCGAGTTCATGGGCGCGGGCGACGCCGACGGCGGCGCCGCGGGCCTTGAAGGTGCCGGTGGGGTTGGCGCCTTCGTCCTTGAGCCAGAGGCTGGTGAGGCCGAAGTGTTCGCCAAGGCGACGAAGGCGGAGGAGGGGAGTTGCGCCAGCGCCGAGGTCGGGGGACCGGAGTGGATTGTCGAGGGGGAGGAGTTCGCGGAAGCGCCAGAGGTCGTGTGGGCGCTGGCGGATGTCCTCGGGGGTGACGGCGGCGCGGACGGCGTCGAGGTCGTATTCGGGGAGGAGGGTGGCGCCGGCGCGGTGGCTGACGGACTGGAGGACGGTGGGGTCGTGGGCCTGGCCGGTTTCGGCGCAGCGGAGGGTCGTCAGGTAGGAAGTGAAGGACACGGGGTGAGCCGGGGAGACGGGTGGGACGGATGGGGAGTCTAGCTGAGGACGGGGAGCGGGGAGAGTAGTGAAAGGGGACTGAGGGTGCTGTCGCCGGGGTGGTTCGACACGGACCGCCGGGGACGGCGGCCCGGCTCACCACGAACGGGTTCAGAGGAGTGGGAGAGCGGAGAGGAGGAGACGCGTGGGGTGCGGAGGCGCTGCTGGGGGCGCCTCCGCACAGGGATGGGGGTTGCGTTAGCGGGCGATGGGCCGGGCGCCGGCGAGTTGCTGAAGCTTGGGGAGGTTGAGGATGGAGATGAGGCGCTTGCGGCCGCTGGACGGGGCGAGCGCGCCGGCGTGCCGCAGCTTGTTGACGGCGAGGCTGACGCTCTCGCGGACGGTGCCGAGGCGTTGGGCGAGTTCCTCGTGGGTGACGCGGAGGTCGGTGGCGTGCTCCTGTTCCGCCATCTGGAGGATGGCCAGGGCGACGGAGCCGGCCACGGTGTCGAGGGCGGTCTGCGAGGCGCGCCGCCGGACGGCGCCGAGGCGCGCCAGCTGGCGCTGAATAAGGTCCTGGACGATGGCGGGTCTCCGTTGGGCCAGCCGGCGGAATGAGGGGATTTCAAACCAGGCGATGGTGACGGGCCCGTCAGCCTCCACGACGGTGCGTTCCTGGCCCCGGTTGGGGAAGACGTTTTCGAACCAGTCGCCCTCGCGGAGCGAGGCCGTGGCGAGTTGGCGGCCCCTGGGGCTGAGGCGCCAGACGGTGACGCTGCCCTGACAGACGATGCCGACGCGCTGCGGATCGGACGCGGGGTCGAGGACGACCTGCCCTCCTCGGTAGGTTGCCGGCTGCGCGCCTTCCGCCCGTAAACGGTCGACCAGCCGGGGCGTGGAGGATCTGATCGGTGGTGACATGTCCGCCCTCCATGTTCGGAAGCGCCGGAGGTGGCACTTCTTCACTCGCCTTTGAGGCTAGGAGGGCAAGATGAGAGAACTCTAAGACGACGGAGCCTCTTGCCGGCGAGTTAATCCGGGGGGGCGGGCGGGCGGCCGGCGGGGAGGCGGACTTCGATTTCGGCCCCGCCGAGATCGCCCGTGCGGGCTTCGACGCTGCCGGCGTGGGTTTCGGCGACGCTGCGCACGATGGTGAGGCCGAGTCCCGTGCCGCCGCCGGCGCGGGAGCGAGCGGGGTCGACGCGGTAGAACCGGTCGAATACGTGCGGGAGGTGTTCGGCCGGGATGCCGGGCCCGTTATCACTCACGACAAGGGAGACGGTACGGTCGCGCAGGGTGAGCCGGATGCGAATGACACCGTCGTCGTCGGTGGCGGTAATGGCGTTCTGGACGAGGTTGCGGAGGGCGCGTTCGAGCTTGTCGGCGTCGGCAAATACCCAGGCGTCGTCTGGCGCGACAAGGGTGAGGGAACGGCCGGCGGCCACGGGACCCAGGTCAGCGAGGACGCGGGCGGTGAGGGCGCGCAGATTGATGGGTTGGTACACCAATTCACCGGGGGCGTCGAGTTCGGCGACGGCCAGCAGGTCGTTGACGATGCGCTGCATGCGATCGGCCTCGCGGGTGATGGCCTGGGCGGCGGCGGGGTCGGACGCCGCGGGGGCGCGGCCGAGGAGTTCGGCGTTGCCGCGGATGACGGTGAGGGGGGTCTTGAGTTCGTGGGAGGCGTCGCCGACGAAGCGCCGCTGGGACTCCACGCTGTCTTCGATGTGGTCGAGCATGCGGTTGAAGGTGCGGCCGAGCGCGCTGAGATCGTCCCGGCCGGAACCGACGTTGATGCGGCGGCTGAGGTCGCCCTGGCGGTAGATGGCTTCGGCGGTGCGGGTGATTTCGGCGACGGGATTGACGGCGGTGCGGGTGAGGTAGAGGGCGCTGAGCGAGGCGACAACGAAGACGAGGGCGGCCCCGCCAATGAGCAGATTGCGGGAGCGGGTGGTGGTGCTATCGGCGAACTGGAGGGATTGGGCGCTCTGGAGGACGCCGACGAGGTTGTCGCCGCGCAGGATGGGGACGCTGTGCATGCGCAGGCGGAAGCGGCCGGCGACGTTGATGGTTTCGATGGTCTCCTCGTGAGTGTCAATTACGTGCATGGCGCCGTCAGTGACGGGCAGCGACTGGCCGCGCAGGTTGACGGAGGCGACGACGGGGCGGCCCTGCGGATCGAGGACCTGGAGGTAGACCTCGCGTTCGCGGAGCTCGTCGACGGGAAGTTCGATGAGCATGCCGACCTCGGGACGGACGCCGGTGAGGCCACCGCTGTACTGGGCGACGCGGACGACCTCGCGGGCGCGGGCGCGGAGGGTTTCGTCGACTTCGGCGTCGACGTGGGCCATCAGCAAGAGTTGCAGGCCGATGCCGAAGACGGTGATGGTGACGGCGATGCAGGCGAGGTAAAGAAGCCGCAGCTTGAGGCGAATGCTCATGCGCCGCTCTCCCGCAGCACGTAGCCGGAGCCGCGGACGGTCCAGATGAGGCGGCGGCGGCCATCCGCTTCGAGTTTGCGCCGCAGGTAGCCGACGTAGACATCGACGACGTTGGAGATGGTGTCGGGCGCGAAGCCCCAGGCGGATTCCAGCAGGCGTTCGCGGGAGAGGACGCGCCTGGGTTCGCGCATGAAGACGCGCAGCAGGTCGAACTCGGTAGCGGTGAGGGGCACGACGGCGCCGGCCCGGGTGACCTGGCGGGCGGCTTCGTCCAGTAGTAGGTCGGCAAAGACGAGACGGTCGGACTCGGGCGTGCCGGGTCGCCGGAGGAGGGCGCGGAGGCGGGCGACGAGTTCGCCAAAAGCGAAGGGCTTGGGCAAGTAGTCGTCGCCTCCGGCATTAAGGCCCGCAATGCGGTCGCGGACACGTTCGCGGGCGCTGAGAAAGAGGACTGGAACGTCACTGGATTCGCGGATGTGCCGAATGACGGCCAGGCCGTCGAGGCCGGGCATCATGACGTCCAGAACGACAACATCGGTTGGATGTTCGGCGAGGGTGCGGAGAGCGGCATCGCCGTCGGCCGCGACGCGCACGTCGAAGCCCTCGATCGCGAGTCCTCGGCGCAGGAGGTCCAGGATCTCGGGATCGTCGTCCACGGCGAGGACGCGGGGCTTCGCGGCAGGCTGGTCGAGCGTCATGTCGCGAGCCTACATGCGGCAGGGGCCGGATTTCGCGGTAGATTGAACATTGCAGATGTTCCCGCGACTCTCGAATCCAATCTTCATGCGGCGCGCCGTGGCGCTTGCTGCCTGCGCCGTGGTGGCGCTTGTGCTGGCCGCGTGCGAGCCGGAGGAGCCGGAGAGCGACGAGCCGATCGTGCTGGACGTGGCGGACAAGGCACGGGTCATGATCGAGGCCGAGTTCGGCACGTCGAAAGTTGCGCTGGACGGACGCCAAGAGCTGTGGGTCACGCGGTCATCCGGCTGGGATCCGTGCCCCGAGATGCTGAGTACGGAGTTTCAGCCGGAAACGTGCTGGATCCGCGCGTATATCGACGAAACGCAGATTGCGACGCTGCTGCCGGAGCCCGACGGGACGCTGGGGCCGTACGCCATCCCGATTCACTTTGACGTGTTTGACTTCGCGCCCGGCGATCACTTCCTGCGGCTGGTCCAGGTGGGCCGGCTGGAGTTGCGGTTTACGGAGGCGTCGCCGCTGGAGATGGAGTTGCCGCCGAAAGAATCGCCGACCCCGGCGGCCGGGACCTAGGGCTCGCCGGGATAGAGGAGTTCCTGGAGGCGGTCGAGGCCGTCAGTCAAGCAGGCGGGGCCGGGTTGGAGAATGATCTCGGGGGGCAGCTCGTGGACGCGCCCGGCGCGCACGGCGGGCACGGTGTGCATGCCCGGCCGGTCCAGGACCGCCTGGAAGTCGAAGGGTTTGCCGCACCATGACGCGAGCATGACATCGGGGGCCTGCCGGACGATCTCAGGGACGGTGAGCTTGCGCGCGGCTGCGCCGGGGGCGCGGGCGCGCGCGGCGAAGACGTCGATGCCGCCGGCGATCTCGACCAGTTCACTGACCCAGCGGATGCCGCAGATGAGCGGATCGTCCCACTCCTCGAAATACGTGCGCGGGCGGCGGGTCCGCCGGGCCGCGCGCCGTTGGGCGCTTTCGAGGCGCTGAATGTAGTTCGCGACCAGTTCACGGGCCTGGTCGCGCTTATGCACGAGGGCGCCGACGTCAACGATGACGTCGAGGATTTCCTGGATGGAACGCTGGTTAAAGATGAGGACGGGAAGATTGGCGGCAATGAGCTTGCGGGCGAGGTTGGCCTGGATATCGGAGAAGCCGACCACGAGATCGGGCTTGAGGGCGGCAATCTTGCGCACGCTGCCGCCGATGAAGGCGGAGACGACGGGTTTGTCGCGGCGGGCCTCAGGCGGACGGACGGTGTACGCGCTGATGCCGACGATGCGGTGGCCTTCGCCAAGGCGGTAGAGGATTTCGGTCGGTTCCTCGGTGAGGCAGACGATGCGCCGGGGCCCACGGCCGACGCTAAAGCCAGTTACCGGCACAGCGGTGAAGCGACGATCAGGGCCGGGGATGCGGACCACATGCAGGCACCTTAAGACCTCCTTAGCCGCGCGGGATCTCAGAACCCAGGACCGCAGAGGCGAGCGCGATATCGTCCAGCAGCTCTGCCTCTGAGTCCTGGTCGACGCGGGCGATCTGGAGGATGAGGACGAGGATGTCCTCCTGCTCAGTGATCAGTACGCGGGCTTCGAAGGCGTCGGTCCCGCTGACCACGCGGGTGCGGGCGGCGGCGGAGCGATCCCCGACGGGCGGGGGCGCCTGCACGACCAGGGCGACGACGTCAGCCGGGCGCTCGGAGGTCTGGAATCCTTCGACCAGGCCGCTCGAGACGGTTTCCAGGAAGGGTCCGGGTGCGTTTAGCAGGTCATCGGCCAGTAGCTGTTCCATGTTGGATGCGCTCTGACCGACAAAGAGCAACGCGAACAGGAAGGGATCCGGCCGACGAATGAGGAGAGGGTCGAGGAACTGGTCCTGCAGTCCAAAGCTCGCCGCGGTGATGTCTTCGTCGGCCCCGCGTACCACGGTGAGCCCGAGACGTTCGGATAGCGGGTGGGGATCAGGCAGGCGCGCCTGCAATTCTTCCGGGCTGTACCGGGCAAGTTCCTCGGGCGAGGCGGTGGGCGGAGGCGGCGTTGGGCTGGCCTCGGATCCGGCAGCCGGCGTTGAGGGCGCCGTGGCCACGGGCGTGACGGCGGCCGCAACCGTGGGCGCCTGCGTGGGCGTGGGCGTGGGCCGCGGGGTGGCAGTGGCGAAGGGGATGGGGGTCCAGGTTGGCACCGGGACCGGGGTGGGCGTGGCCACGGGCGCAGCGACCTGCGGGGCTCCGCAGGTGGCCGCGGCCAGCGCCAGCGCGATGACGGCGGCGGAAGCCGCGCGCGCGAGTGGCGACCCACGTCCGCTCACACCGCCAGTCGCCCGTCCTCGATGAGTGGCGTGTCGCCGGCCAGGATCGTGGGGCGGTTGATCACACCGTCGCTGTGGAAGGGGACGTCGGTGGCGCCGCCAATGTGGAGGCTGTTGCCCAGGGCGACGTGGGCGGTGCCGACGACTTTTTCACATTCGAGGACGTTGCCGCTGATTCGAGTGGCCGGATTGGTGCCGATGCCGAGTTCGGCGATGTTGCGGGCGTGGGCGCCGAGGCGGTCAAATACGGCCTGCAAGGCGGCGGCGCCGGGACCACCAACGGTACGGGCCAAGCCGTCGTGCACCTCGACAACCATGGGAGCTCTGGATATCGCGTTGTGCGGATCGTCGACCGGCAGCGCGGCATCGAACACGAGGGTTCCGTGGGCGCGGCCTTCCAGGGGCGCGATGAAGGCCTCGCCGGCCGGCAGGTTGCCGAAGGCGCCCGCGGCGGTGAAGACCCCGGTGTCCGCGAAGCCCTGACGCCCGCTCACGTCCAGGTGGAGGTCGGTGCCTCCGGGGGCGGTGAGATGGACGGCGTCGGCGGCAGACAACAGGACGGCCAGCGCTTCGGAGGTGCGCGCGATGTCAGCGTAGTCCACGCGCAGCGTGCGCATCGCCATCTCGTAGGTGATGGAGGGCATGCTGGCGACGCGGGCGCCGGCGGCGCTGGCGTTCCGGCGCGCATGCGTGTGGCTGAGGGACTTGCTGGTGGGGAGGAAGCACACATCGGCCTCGACCATGGCGGCGGCGACTCGTGCCGGGGGTTCGCTGCCGTGGTCGGGGGCCTCGGGCATGAGCAGCAGGTGCACGTTTGGGGTGGCACGGAGAGCGCCGGCGGCAAAGAGTTCGCCGAGGGAGCGCTTAGGTGGATCGGTGACCACGAGCACCTGCTCGCCGGATCGCACACCCAGCGATTGGGCCATGACGGCGTCCAGCATTTGGGCTTCGTCGGCGTCGAGGGTGCGCGGCGCAAGGGCACCGGGTCCGAGCTCAAGCACGGTCATACGAGAGATTCCTCACGTTGAGGGTTGACGCAGTGTGACATCGTGTAGGACACATCTTCCCGGGCGCGCCCGTCGCGCACCGCCGAAGGCATCGGCCGATGGGTTCGGTTTACCAGGGTATGCACCGCGAGCGATCGCCGGGGCGGCTGGCGTACGTGCCGCGGCCGCGCGCGCACCTGGGGCGGTTGCTGCTGCGGGTCGGTATCGGCCTGGTGGTCCTGGGCACGGTGGTCTTTCTGGTCCTGTCGGGCCTGACGGCCTGGTTTCTTACGCATCCACGGCAGCCGGACGACATGCGGACACGCCTGGATTACGACGTTGGGTGGGTGCGGCTGAACGTGCCCACGCGCGACGGGGCCAGCCTGGCGGCTTGGTACGGTCCCGTGGTCGACCCGGCCGGCACGGTGATCGTGACGCACGGGATTGCGAGCACGCATCGCGACATGGTGGGCAAGGGGAACATGCTGCGGCGGCTGGGCTTCAACACGTTTGTCTTCGACTTCCGGGGCCACGGCCTCAGCGATCCGGGCGTGGTGACGCTGGGCGCACGTGAAGTGGACGACCTGATCGACGCCCTTGACGTGGTGGTTGGTCTGCCCGGAGTGGATCCGCGGCGGGTGGCGGTGATCGGCGACTCGATGGGCGGGGCGGCGGCGATCATGGCGGCGGCGCGCGACCCGCGGATCGCCGCGGTGGTGGCGGAGTCGTCGTACGCGCGGCTCCTGGACACGACCGACGAGTCGTTCCAGGCGTTCCTGGGGGTGCCGGCGTTTCCGTTCGCCGGTCCGATTCAGTTGATGGCACGTATTTTCAGCGGGGTGGATCCGGGCCAGGTCAACCCGGCGGACGACATAGGACGGATCAGTCCGCGACCGGTCTTCATTATTCACGGAACGTCGGATCGCTACGTGCCCGCGGCAGTGGGGCAAGAGTTGTATGAGGCGGCCGGGGAGCCGCGGGTGATCTGGCAGCCGGCAAGCGTGGGGCACGTGGGAGCGTTTTCTCAACGACTGGGCGAGTACGCGGTGCGAGTGAACGCGTTCCTGCGACAGGCGCTGGGGCGCGCTCGTCCAACGGCCTCGGCAGTGGCGGCGAGCTAAGTCGGTGCTAACATCGCGCGGCTTCCGCCGGGTGCGGAACGCACGGGGGCGAACGCGTGGAACGTAGCGGCTCGGCAGTGACCGACACGACGATTGTCATCCTGGTCTTGTTGCTTGGCGGGATGTTCTGGCTGTTCACATGGCTGCCGTCGCTGGGACTGCGGCAGGAAATTGAAGAGTGGCTGGTGCCAGGGCAGTTCGAGGTGCGGGACAATCCGCTTCCGCTGAGCGAGGCCGTGCTGGTGCGGGCCCACAACCAGTACCGGTTCACGTGCGCGAAGTGCCACGGGCACCTGGCGGACGGGAACGGTCCGCAGGTGCAGTTGCTGGTGCCGCGACCGCGCAATTTCTCGCACCCCGAAGTTCAGAACCAGACGGACGGCGCCATTTTCTACAAGATCTGGGCCGGGCGCGGGGACATGCCGGAGTACGGTTCGCGAACGACCGAAGAGGAGATCTGGGAGTTGGTGTGGTACGTGCGGGCGGCGCCGCACATGCCGGGCTTCTACAACGAGACCAACCCTGACGACATGGTGCTGAATCCGGGCGTCGTTCCGACGGTGCCGCCGGACACGACGCTGACGCCGATTCCACTTATCGCGCCGGACCGGTAGGCGGTCGAGCGAGGAGGTCGATCATGGACCTCGACGCCATACCGTTCGCCTCGGCACGGGAGATTGCGTCGGCTGTCGGGGACGGACAGGTCAGCGCCCGGGAGGTGCTGGAGGCCTCGCTGGGGCGAATAGCCGCCACTGACGACCACCTGCGCGCTTTTCGGCACGTCGACGCGGATGGCGCGCGGGCGACGGCTGCGGCGCTGGACGAGGCGCAGGCGGGCGGAGCGTCCGCCGGTCCGTTGGCGGGCGTGCCGGTGGCGGTGAAGGAGCAGGTGGCGGTAGCAGGGCTGCCGCGCGAGGCCGGATCGCTGTTGTTGCAAGGGAACATCGAGCCGTCCGACGGGCCGGCGGTTGCGCGCCTGCGGGCCGCCGGCGCCGTGATCGTGGGCATGACCGCCATGCCCGAGTTTGGACACCTGGCCTTTGGCCACAGTCCGCTGGGTCCAGCGACGCGCAATCCATGGTCGGCCGGACATACGCCGGGCGGTTCGAGCAGCGGCTCGGCGGCGGCGCTGGCGGCGGGGCAGGTGGCGCTGGCGCTGGGCACGGACGGGGGCGGCTCGATTCGGATTCCAGCCGCCTGCTGCGGGGTGGTGGGTCACAAGCCGACGCTGGGGCGTGTGCCGCACGCGCCGTTGCGGCACGGGTTTGCGCCGATGTCGCACCTGGGCCCAATGGCACGTTCGGTGGCGGACACGGCGCTGTTGCTGGACGTGATTGCCGCGCAGGACCACGCGGATCCGGCCTCGCTGCCCCCAGAGGGCGTGAGTTACGCGGAGATTGCGAGCCATCCGCCGACGTCCGGGCGCATTGCGTGGGCGCCGCAGCTTGGGCAGGCCAAGGCCGATCCGGAGGTGCTGGAGCCGTGCCGAGCGGCGGTGGCGGCGCTGGCGGACGACGGGTTCGAGGTGACGGAGGTCGATCCGTTCCTGGGGGACTGGATCGAGTCGTGGGCGACGTTGTTCGACGTATCGATCGCGCTCAACGTGGGCGACCGGCTGGATGAGATGCGGCGGGTTTCCGACGCGACGCTGGTGGCACGGGTGGAACATGGGCACCGGGTAAGCGCGACGGAGTACCTGGCGGCCGAAGGCGACCGGCGCGACGTGTGGGCGACGTTTGAGCGCCTGTATCGAGACTTTGACGTGGTGATGACGCCGGCGCTGTTGCAGCCGCCGCTGCCGGTGGATCCGGTGACAGGGGTAACGGACGCGCCGGACTCGTGGGTGGAGCGGTGGTTCCAGCACATGTACCCGTTCAACATGACCGGGCAGCCGGCGGTGAGCATTCCCGCAGGTCTTACGGCGGACGAGTTGCCGGTGGCGCTCCAGGTCGTGGGTCCGCGGCTGGCCGACGGGGTGACGCTGGGTTTTGCGGCGGCGGCGGAGCAGCGAACAGGCTGGGGCGGGGCGCAGCCGGAACTCTAGGCGCGGCCAATACGGGACGTGGTGCCGGTGCACCGTTGCGCCCTGTGCGGAACTCAATGACGCGGGGCCCCGCCATGGCCAGAGCCCTGACACGGCAACACGGTTGCATGCTTGTGGGAGAAGGGTACAGAGGGCGCGAGGACGGAGGGGAAGTCGCTCAGTCAGTCACGGTTGCGCCGGCCGAGGCCGGGCGCAGGTTGTCCAGCAGCCCCTGGGTGCGCCTCAGTTCGTGTTCCATCGCGGACATGCGGGCTTCCATCGCGGACATGCGGGCTTCCATGGTGGACATGCGAGTCTCAAGCCCGCCGATCCGCGAATCCAGCTGTCCCGTCCGCTCGCGCAGGTCCGCGCGAAGACTTGCCAGCCCGGCTACGATCAACCACGCCAAGGCCGCCCCAACACTCAGAATGCCGATCAGTAAGCCGACCAAGCCGAAGATCAACTCCAGCGTCATGGTCGTGCCTCTATCGCATCAATGACTGCAGCATACGTCACGCCGGCGCACGGCCCAGCCGTTTGGCGGACGTAAGCTGCGCAGGGAGCGAACCAAAAAGGACCGGGGGTTCGGAGAGGTACGACACGCAGCGAACGCGGAAAGAACGACCCAGCCGACAGGCAATGCTTGGCCACTCGCGGCTGCCGGTCTGCGGTGGTTTGTGGGGATCAGGAACTGAATTCGCCGGACGGCGAGTACCATCATGAACACACGGCAATGCGCGGGTGAGCGGGGAGGCGGGCTGTTCATCGCCTACAATGGGCGCCGGCGCGGTCGTGCGCGCCATTGCGCCCTCCGCGCCGCAGGCCGCTCGGCGCCGCCGATGTTGGCCTGCCGAGATTGCGTTGAACTGACGATTCGCGAGGAGGGACGTTGATGGCAGCGAAAGAGAGCGGCCTGCGAGGGGTCGTTGCCGGCCGATCGGCGCTGAGTTCAGTCGATGGCGAAGTCGGCCGGTTGACCTACCGCGGCATCGACATTGCCGACCTGGTGGCGGCGGAGACGACATTCGAGGAAGTCGCTTACCTGTTGTGGCATGACGAGTTGCCGAGCCGCAGCCAGCTCGATGCGCTGACCAATCAGCTGAACGAATCGCGCGACCTGCCGGGGCCGGTGATGGACATGCTGGCGTCGCTGCCGGGCGACTCGACGCCGATGGTGGCGCTGCGGACGGCGGTGTCGATGCTGGGCAGCTTCGACCCCGACCAGGGCGACGACTCGCTGGAGGCCGCCGAGCGCAAGGCGGTGCGGTTGCTGGCGCAGACGCCAAACATCGTGGCGCAGGCGGGCCGTTTGCTGGAGGGCCGCGATCCGCTCGACGCGCCGGACGGATCGATCGCGGAGTCGTTCCTGGCCACGTATTTCGGCGAAGCGCCGAAGCCGGAAGCGACGCGAACGATTGACGTGATGCTGGTGCTGCAGGCGGATCATGAGTTCAACGCGAGCACATTCGCCGCACGGGTGATTGCCGCGACGCTGACGGACATGCACTCGGCGATTGCCGGGGCGATCGGGGCCCTGCGGGGTCCGCTGCACGGCGGGGCGAATCAAGCCGTGCTGGAGATGCTGCTGCAGGTGAAGTCGGAAGAGGAAGCCGAAGCCTGGGTGCTGGACAAGCTGGCCAACCGCGAGCTGGTGATGGGCTTCGGGCACGCGGTGTACCGGACGGCCGACCCGCGAGCCACGGTGTTGCGCGAGATCGCGCGGGAGCTGGCGCCGGCCTCGGGTCACGCCGAGTGGTTCGACATTTCGCAGGTAATGGAAGCCGTGATGCTGCGGGAGAAGAACCTGAACTCGAACGTGGACTTCTACGCGGCGACGGTGTATGCCTCGCTGGGGATCCCACCGGACCTGTTTACGCCGATCTTTGCGATTAGCCGGATGAGCGGCTGGACGGCGCACGTGCTGGAACAACAGGGCAATAACCGGATCATCCGGCCAAGGGCGGAGTACGTGGGGCACATGGACCGGCCGGTGACGCCGATGGCGGAGCGCGGCTAGGGCGCAGTTGCCGGCTAGGTCAGCGGGATCTCGGTTCGCTCGGCGGCGGACCGGTAGATGGCGTCGACGATGCGGGTGACCGTGACGCCCTGGGCGGCGGTGACGGTGGGCTCGACGCCGGATCGGACGGCGCGGATGAAGTCGGTGACGGAAATCACGTGCTCTTTGCGGGTTTCGCCGCTGGTGTCGTAGGTCTCGGTGCTGTGGAAGCCGTCGCGGTCGTGGAAGACGCGCAGGGGGCTGATTTCGAGGCCGCCGTCGGCGGCGGAGACGACGAGGCGTTCGACACTCTGGCCGATGCGGAGGATCCAGGAGCACTCGAGGAGCAGGATCAGGTCGCCTTCGAAGCGGATGCCGGCGAAGGCGTAGTCGTCCACGTCGTAGTTGGTGGTGTCCCACGCACCCCAGCGGTTGGTTACGCCGGCCCGGTTGCCGAAGGGCCGGCCAATGGCGCCCCAGACGCTGAGAGGTTCGGGGTGGCCGAGGACGTAGAGGGCGCGGTCGAGGGCGTGGACGCCGATGTCAATGAGGGCGCCGCCGCCGTTGGCGGCCCTGGAGGTGAAGGTGCCCCAGGTGGGGACGCCGGCCTGGCGAAGCATGGTGGCGCGGGCGAAGTTGGGTGCGCCGAGTCGACCGCCCGCGATCAGTTCGTGGGCGCGTTGGGCGTCGCGGCTGAAGCGGGACTGAAAGTCAATGGCAAGGACACGACCGGCCTGGTCGGCCGCATCGGCCATGGCCTGGGCTTCGGCGGCGTTCATGGCCATGGGCTTTTCGCAGAAGACGTGCTTGCCGGCCTCCAGGCCCGCAATGGTGGCCTCGGCGTGGGCGACGGGCGGGGTGCCGACGGAGACGACATCGATGTCGTCACGGGCGAGCAGGTCGCGGTAGTCGGTGTAGGCGTGGGGAATGTCGAAGTCGCGGGCGAATTGGGCGGCGCGGCCCGGCATGGGGTCGGCCGCGGCCACGATCTCCACGTTCGGCTGGGCGGCGAAGCCGGGCTGGTGGGCGCCGCGGGCAATGCCGCCGGCGCCGATGATGCCGACGCCAAGCGTCTCGGTGTTGCTCGTCATCGATTACTAGCGGTCGGTTGTGCCGACGCGGGCGTATTGCACCGCAAAGAGCTCACGGCGGATGGTGGAGTCGTGCAGGAGGGGGGCGAGGCGGGACCACAGGGCTTCGCTGTGCGGATCGGCGGACATGCGGTCCCAGGCGGCTTCGAACTCGGCCGCGCGCTTGAAGGGGAACTCGACGATCAAGGAGCGATGCCCGCTGCCGCGTCCAACCATGACGCGGCCGAGGGGCCAGTCGAGGGAGGCGGCGGCAAATTGAAGGAACTCGTAGACCGTGCTTCGTGCCTTGCGCCAGGCCTTGGGTCGTGGAACGGCGGACCAGCGGTAGACGAGGGACGGGGTTTTGGGCATGGCCGCTGCCGGGGCGAGGGACGTGGGACGCTAGCACACCGGGTGGAAGGTGCCGGGGGCGCCAAGGGGCGGTTTCCGCCGCGCGCCGGGATAGCGATGCAGATTGAATCAAAGGCTTGATATCATTCGTTTGAGTCAAAGTACATGGGCGGACGCAAGGAGAAGCCGCCCTATGTCGCCTGAGATCACTGCCGTCGTGAGCGTGGGTATTGCCCTCGCCGGTCTGATCGTCGGATTCTGGCGGGATGTGCGCGGTGAAATGAAGGCGCTGACCAAGCGCGTGGACGATCTGACCGAGCGCGTGAATAACCTGAGCGAGCGGTTGTCCCGAATCGAGGGCTTGATCGAGGGTTTGATCGGAAGCCGAAGCTCGGGGCCGAAGTCGTAGGTATCCACTCGGTTCGCAAGCCATCGGCCGAGCGAACCGCCCGGTGGGATGGCGGCCGGTGATACACTCGGAGCCTGCGGCGTCCGAGGAAGCCGCGACCAGCTATGAAACGCACGTACCAACCCAAGGTTCGACGACGTAAGCGCCGGCACGGATTCCGTGCGCGCATGGCCACGCGCGGCGGACGCGCGATCCTCCGGCGCCGCCGCCGGAAGGGCCGCAAGCGTCTGAGCGCCTGACCCGCGACGCCGCCCGTCGCGGTCTTCAACCCATGAATCGCCGCAACCGCTTGCGCCGGGCTCGCGATATTGCGCGGGTTCGCCGGCGCGGCGCGAAAGTCGTGACGCCGCCGCTGGTGTTGTGGGTGCGGCCGGGCGAGGCCGATGCGCCGCGGGCGGCTGTACCGGTGTCGCGACGCTTCGGGTCGGCGGTGCGGCGGAACCGGCTGCGGCGGCGGGTGCGGGAGGCGCTGCGCTGTCAGTTCGCAGATCTGCCTACGGCGCTGGATGTCGTGGCGCTGCCACGAGCAGGGGCGGTGGACGCAGGCCCTGACGAATTGGCTACGGCGGTGCGGTGCGGGTTGCGCCGATCCCTGGCGCGGCTGGCCGGATGAGGGCCGTGGCGCTGGGACTGATCCGGGGATATCAGCGGTGGGTGTCGCCGGCACTTGGTCCGGTCTGCCGCTATGAGCCGGCATGCTCGCAGTACGCGTATGACGCGGTGGAACGCTACGGCATAATCCGCGGCAGCGTGATGGCGGCGCGGCGGCTGGCTCGCTGTCACCCGTGGCACGCGGGAGGTTACGACCCCGTCCCCTAGGGGCGCGGCGGACCGATGGAAGCTATTCCGAACACCTGGCAGACGTGGGCCGTCGATCCGCTGAGCGACGCGCTGACGCTGATTCACGACGCGGTGGGCAGCTACGCGATCGCAATTGTGCTGTTCACGGTGCTGATCCGGTTGCTGATGATTCCGCTGACGCTTAAGCAGATCACCTCGCAACGCAAAATGCAGCTGATCCAGCCGGAGCTGGAGAACATCCGCACTCGCTACAAGGGCGACCGGCAGGCAGTGTCGGAAGCGACGATGAAGCTCTACAAGGAGCGCGGAGTCAACCCGATGGCCGGGTGCCTGCCGATCTTCATCCAGCTGCCGGTGCTGCTGGCGCTGTATGGCGGGATCCTGACGCTGAGCAGCCGCGGACTGCTGAACGAGCAGTTCCTGTGGTTCAACCTGGCGCGTGAGGATTCGACGATCCAGGTGATCGGCGATGCGGCGCCGACGGAGCCGGTGGACGTGGTGATTGCGACGACGGATCTGCCGACGCCGCTGGAGTCGTCGCTGGCGGTTTCGTTTACGCAATTCGCGGCGAATTACCAGTTCCGGACGGACGTGGTCGACGCGGAGACGGCAATTGCTTTGCTGGACGATGGAACGGCGGCGGCAATCTTTCTCGATAACGAGGCGGACCTGAGCCGGATGCCGGCGGGCACGGAGGAGACGCGCTTGGTGCAAGCGGCGGCGTTCCTGGTGGAACGGGACCGTGCGGCGACGCGGCTGACCGTGGACCAGGTGGAAGGGATTCTGCGCGGCGAGATCGTGAACTGGGCGGACTTGGACGCAGGCGTGGGGCCGATCGTGCTGCACGGCCTGAAGGATGACCTGAGCGCGCCGACGCTGCTGGAACGGGTTGTGCTGAACGGGGATCCGATTCGGGTTCCGATCCGGGAGCACAACAGCGTGGACGACTATTTCAACGCGCTGCGCGCGGAGCCGGGGTCGCTGGGGGTCTCGCCGCCGATGCGAACGGACGACATTCGAATGCTGAATATCGAGGCGCGAGGGGCCGAGCGCGCCTATCCGGCGCTGGCGGACGTGCTGGAAGACGGGAAGTATGCGCTGGCGCGGGACGTGTATGCCTATTGGGGTCCGGCGACGGATGGAACGAAGAGTTACCTGCGCGACTGGTGGAATAGCGGCCAGGGTCAGGAAGCGGCGCAGGTGGCTGGCTTTACGCGGCTGCCGGCGAGCTTTGACCTGTTTGCGTCCGGCGGGTTCTATATCTCGGTGCTGGCGCTGCTGGCCGGGGCGTTCCAGCTGGTGCAGGCACGGATGATGGCGTCGAGCACAGCCACGGGCCAGGCGGCGACGATGAACCGAATCATGCAGTTCATGCCGATCATCGTGGTGGTGTTTGCGTGGACGTTCCAGGCGGGGCTGGTGGTGTACTGGGTGATTTCCAGCATCATTGCGATTGTTCAGCAATACTTCACGACGGGGACGGGGAAGCTCATTCCGGCTCACTGGCCGCTGGCGCGAGACGTCATGGGGGAACATCGGGCGAAAGTGGAGGAGGCGCAGGCCAAGGTTCAGGAGTCGGAGAGTGAGTCGAAGCCAGACGCGCCGAGCCGCCCACGGCGACGGCGCCGACGACGGAGGAGACGCGGTGGCTAAGGAATCGGGCGCCGACGACGGCGTGATCGTGACCGGCGGTTCGGTGGAAGACGCGGTGAAACGCGCGCTGCTGCAACTGAACGTGACGCTGGACGAGATTGATGTGGACGTCATCAGTTCCGGGTCGCGCGGGGTGCTGGGCATGGGCCGGGAGGACGCGCGGGTGCGGGTGCGGATGCGGAGCCGGCCGTACTCCGAAGAGGAAGCCGCAGATGAGGTTGAGGAACCGGACACGGCGGCGGAGGCCGTAGTGGACGAGTCCGAGCCCGAGGTGGTGGAAGAGGAAGGGGAACCGGACGAGGAAGAGGCGATGCAAGCGGCACCGGTGGCGGCGGACGACGAATCTCCGGCGACAGCCGCGAGCGAGCCGCCCGCAATACCGGTGCCGACGGCGACCTCGCGGCGTCCGCGCGGGGAGTTGCTGGAGGCGGGGGAGGATCTGGAGAACGAGGCGGAGGAGTTGCTGGAGAGCCTGCTGGACCGGATGGGATTCGTGGCGGAATTCGACCTGGTGTCCGAGGATCCACTGGCGTACAACATCGTGGGCGACGAGGACTTCGGGCGGCTGATCGGCCGACAGGGCGAGACGCTGCGGGCGTTCGGGTACCTGGTAAACCTGATGCTGGGACGGCGGATGGGCCGGCCATGCCGGGTGATCGTGGACGTGAACGGCTACCGGCAGCGACGCGCGGATCAGCTGGCGGAACTGGCCGAGACGCTGGCTGACGAGGTTCGGGCCACGCAGGAGCCAATTACGCTGGAGGCCATGCCGGCCAACGAGCGGCGGCTGGTGCACGTGGCGCTGGCGGACGACGAGGATGTGCGGACGTACAGCATCGGCGAGGGCGACGAGCGCCGCGTCGTCATCAGCCCCAGGGCCTGACCGCCAGGGGCGCATGACCGTCGAGGCCGAGCGGCCGGTGTACCTGCTGCTCGGCAACGTGACGACGGATTTGACGCCGGACGGGTCGACGTTTGGCGGGACGGCGTATTACAGCGGACGGGCGGCGGCGGCGCTGGGGTATCGGGTGGTGGTGGCCACGCGATTGCCGCGCGGAGATGCGAGGCGGCTGTCCGGCGAGGTGCCGGAGATCGAGTGGCGCGCGGGGCCGGCAGGTTCGGCGGCGACGTTTTCAAACATCTACTTGGCGGAGGGTCGGACGCAGCTGGTGCATGCGCGGGCGCCGCGGCTGCGGGCGGCGGAGGTGACGGGGCTGGCGCCGGAGGCGGAGATCGTGCACCTGGGGCCGATTTTGGGGGAAACGGGGCCGGCGGTGGTGAAGGCGGTGGCGGACCGGGAGTTTGTGGCGCTGACGGGGCAGGGGTTGCTGCGGCGGGTGGACGAGCAGGGGCACGTGCGGGTGGATCTGCCGCGGTCGGCGGGGCGGGCGTTTGGGGCGGCCGTCGTGAGCGTTCTCAGCACGGAAGACCTGGCGGGGGACGTCGCGACGGCTAAGGCGCTGCTGTCGCGGTCGTGGGTGGGGGTGTTGACGGACGGTGCCGGGGCGATCGAGGCGCATGAGGGCGGGCGCTGGCTGCGTTTCCCGGTGGTCGAGCGGCCGATGCGGAATCCGACGGGGACGGGTGACGTGTTTGCGGTGGTGTTGTTCAGCGCCTATCGGTCCACAGGCGACCTGCGGGAGTCACTCCGGGTGTCGGCGGAGGCGGCGGCGCGGTGGATCAGCGAGCCTGAGCCGGAGCCGTTCCACCTGCTGCCGGAGCCCGGAGCCGCGGGTGAACTTTGACGCGCTGACGCTGGCGGCGGTTCGATCGGAGATCGAGGACCGGGCGTTGGGCGGGCGCGTGCAGCGCGTGGCGTCGCCCAGGCCGGGGGCGCTGGCGTTGGAGATTTACGGGAACCAGGAACGGCACTTCCTGCTGGCGGATGTGAATCCAGACGGGCCGCGGGTGCGGTTTGCGCGGCAGTGGCCGCGGGCGGGGCCGCAGGCGGCGAGCCCGTTGCTGCTGCTGGCGCGGAAGTGGGTGCGGGGGGCACGGCTGGTGGAGATTGTGCAGCCGCCGGCGGAGCGGATCCTGGACCTGACGTTTGAATTGCAGGGTCCCGAGATGCCGGACTCGGTGCGGACGAGGTTGATCGTGGAGTTCATCGGCCGACAGACGAATCTGCTGCTGGTGGACGAGACCGGACGGATTCGGGAGGCGCTGCGGCGGGTGCGGGACGGGGGCGGACGGCGAAGGATCGAGCCGGGCGCGGATTACGAGCGGCCGGCGGCGCTGGATCTGCCGGAGCTGGCGGGGGTGAACCCCGAGGATTTGCGCCGGAGCAGTGCGCAGGGCGGGACGGCCTGGCGGGTATTGGTGCGCTGGGTGCGGGCGGTGAGTCCGACGCTGGCGCGGGAGGCGCTGGCGCGTACGGGGTATGAGGCCGGCGTGTCCGCCGGCGAGGTGCGTGATTGGGCGCCGGTGTTGCAGGGGCTGGGAGCAATCCTGGTGGATGCGGCGCGGGGAGAGTGGCGGCCGTCGCTGGTTGCCGGTGAGGGCGGGTGGCGAGCGTTTGCGCCGTACGAATTGACACAGTTCGACGAGCCTTCCGTGACGGTGGAGTCGATGAGCGAGGCGCTGGAGCGGTTTGACGCCGCGACGGCGACGCCGGAGCCGGCTCGGGATGCGCGGGAGGAGCGGCTGGAGCGGCTGATTGCATCGGCCGTGGAGCGGGCGACTCGGCGTTTGGCGGCCTTGCGGGTTGAACTTGAGGCCAGCGCGGCGGCCGACGAGTTGCAAGCGGCGGGGGAGGCTTTGCTGGCGTTCGGGCACGGGTTGCCGGCGGGGACGCGGGAGTTCGAGCACGAGGGGCGGACGATCGCGCTGGATCCGCGGCGGTCGGTGGTGGAGAACGCGCAGCGGTATTTCACGCAGGCCAAGGACCGGCGGACGGCGGCGCGGGACACGCCGCGGCGGACCAGGCGTACGGAGTTGGAGCTGGGATTCTTGCGGCAGGCGGCGGACGACCTGGCGCGCGCGGATTCGCCGGGGGTGCGGCAGGCGCTGGAGGCGACGCTGGCGGAGGCGGGGTACGGCGAATCGAGTGCCAGGCAACGGTCCGTGCCTGCGGCGTCAGGGTGGACGCTGGGGATGTGCCAGCTGCGTGCGGGTCGGACGGCGGCGGAGAATCACCGGCTGACGTTTCATGAGTCGGCGCCGGACGATATGTGGATGCATGCGCGGGGTGTGCCCGGGGCGCACGTGCTGCTGCGATGTCCCGCCGGTGAGGCACCCGACGCGGTGATCGAGCAGGCGGCGTCGATTGCGGCGCACCTGAGCGCCGCACGGGACGACGCGACGGTTGAGGTGGACGTTACCCAGCGGCGGCGGGTGCGGCCGATTCGCGGGGCGGGGCCGGGGCAGGTGACCTACCGGGGAGAGCGGACGCTACGGGTTGCGCCACGGACGCCCGAGGACGTGGGCGCCGAGCGGATGGGATGAGACCTCAGACCCACGGGCCAGCCGGTTGCAGCAGATTGCCAGTCGGTCCCTCAGGTGATGGCCCGAAGGATTGTTGACCCTGGCGGTTCAGATCCGGGCCGCAGCTAAGGCTCGCGGTCTTCGCCGCTGGCAAGAATCGACCTTACGAGGCCGACGGCGGTGAAGGCGATCGGCGCAACAATAGGGACGATGCCGACGGGGGTGTGACCGAACAGCACAAGTACGGTGCCGAGAATGGGTCCCATGATTGTGGATGCCACCAAGGCGTATTGAACGATGTGTTCCTTGGTTTGCTCACGTTCGACGAGACGGAAGATGCGGTCTGCCGATCCGGGGAGCAGTTGTTCGTAACCGCGAAGGATCTCAGGGTGCGGCAGGGGGCCCTGATGGATCTCCAACTGCGCCTGCTCGCGCGCGACGGTCTCGCGCGGCGCAGGAGCCGGAACAACCTCCGAGTTGGGGGATTCGTCAGTCGGGCGGCTGGGGGGCGGCATACGGCCGATCAGTGCGGGCAGACTCGTCATCCGAATAGCGCGTGATCGCGCTCCGGATACGACTGCCGACTGATCGCCAGTGTCCTTCTACCGCCCGTAGTTCAGACTCAAGGAACCTTCCTGTTGCACGAGGTGTACCAGTTGACGGTCGAACGACACGTCCGCTTGGAAGGTACAGCGGCGCCACCCAGTGAAGTCCGAGCCTGATGTGTCGCCAGAAATCCGAGGGCGGCATTTCGTCTCCCGATCCACCGACGCGTCGCAACTGCACGTACGGACTGCGACGAGCCGTGGTTTCCTCGCTTCAACTCTCACCGTACAACGGGGCTGCTCTCACGTAAACCGGGCTCCACCGATCACGTCCGAGCGGCAAGACCGCGCTGTTAAGGCTGCGAGCGGGTGAACCCGCGATGAGCAGGCTTGTCCGAGGTGGCGCGTGGTCAAGGCAGTCCTGAAGTCAATTCGCGCCATGCCGGCGGCGCGAGTGAGGCTCTTTGTGGACCGGCTTGCCTTTGACCTGGGTCGACGACTGTTGTTTGTGGCGGCGGCGGCGCTGGCGGCCATGGTTCTGGTTGGATGCGGTAGCGAGACGGCGCTCAGCCATTCATTGGGTACCGTGCCGGACCCGGCGTGGGGGTCGGTTGCAGCGACCTGATTGAAACGCCTAGGCCCCTCGGGGCCGGCGCTGGCAGGACGAGCAGTAGTGGGTGCTGCGCTGGCCGACGACGATGCGGCGGATGGGGCGGGTACAGCGCGGGCATGGCTGGCCGGTGCGGCGGAAGACCTGGAGGTGGTCCTGGTGGCCGCCGGGGGCGCCGCGGCTGGTTTCGAAGGTGCTGAACGAGGTGCCGTGGTTGGCGATGCCTGATTCAAGAGCGTCGACGATGCCCGCGGCGAGGGCCTTGAGCTTGGGGATGGAGATACGGTCGACGGGGGCCTCGGGGTGGATGCGGGCGCTGAAGAGGGCCTCGTCGGCGTAGATGTTGCCGACGCCGGCGACGGTGCGCTGGTCCAGCAGGGCGGACTTGACGGCCACCGTGCGGTTGCGGAAGGCGTCACGGAGGGTGCGCCAGTCGAAGGCGTCGCCCAGGGGTTCGGGGCCAAGGCTGCCAATGACGGTGGGCAGGTCGGCTTCGTCCAACGCCCAGGCGCGGCCGAAGCGGCGAACGTCGACGAAGTGCAGGGCAGGATCGCGATCAAGGGCCAGGACCAGTCGGGTATGGGGCTGAATAGCGTCGGCGGGGCGGAGGTGAACGCGTCCGCTCATCATGAGGTGCAGGACCAGGACCCGGTCGGTGAGGCGCAGCAGGAGGTACTTGCCGCGGCGGTCCACGCCCTCGATACGCTGGCCGATGAGGCGGAATTCGAACTCCTGGAGCGGCAGGCCGAGGGTGAGTTTGGGATCCAGGACTATTGCGCGACGGACGGTTCGTCCTACGATGTAGGAGACCAGCTCGCGGCGGATCGTTTCAACTTCCGGCAACTCAGGCATAACCGCGAGACTCTGGGACAGGCGCGTGCGTCGCGCCCCACAGCATGCAGATCGAAACCGACCCGTCAAGCGCCCCGGCCGATAGACTCCCGCCCGCCGAATCCGGCGGGCGGGGACCCGCGGTCGTAGACAAGCGCGTCTTCTGGCTGCAGGTGGCGTCGCTGGTTGTGGTGACCGGCGTGAGCCTGGCGGCCATTCCGTACGCGGAGGAGATACGCCAGAACGCCGGGCCGGCCTACCTGGCGTTGTTCCTGGTGTCGGTGCAGTCGGGCGCGCTGTTCATGCTGCCCGGGTTCGGTTGGGCGTCCATCGCGGTCTTCGCCGTGGCCTTCGACAACGTGTGGGGGCCGGTGCTGGTGGGGACCACGGGCCAGGTGGCGGGCGAGATGGTGTCGTACCTGCTGGGGGTGACGGGTTCGCCCTGGATCCAGCGGCGGAAGTCATACCAGCGGGTGGAGGCCTGGATCAAGCGCTGGGGGCTGCTGGTGATTTTCGCGATCGCGGCGCTGCCGAACCCGTTCTTCGACCTGGCGGGGACGATTGCGGGCGCGGCGCGGCTGGGCTGGTGGAAGTTCTTCGTGGCGTCCTGGGCGGGCCGGCTGATCAAGAACATTGGGTTTGCGGCGGTAGGGGTGCAGGGGGCGGACTTTATTCGGCAGTTTTTCTAGGAGCCTCCGCGCCGTTGTGGCGCTCTGGCCGCGAGCGCCGACGCTGTGACTCAATGGCGAGGGAAGCGAAGGGCCTGACTCAGTCGCGCTCCAGGGGCCGCCTGACGACCCACATGCGGCATTCGGCGCTGAATTTGCGGATTGCTTCGGACTCCACGGCCAGTTCGGACCGTAGCCTGCCCTCGACGAGGATTAAGCCGGCGTCGGCGACGAGCCTTGCGATTTCGGCACGCGTGGGGATGTGAATGTAGGTCGGAAGACCGTAGTCCGGAATGATCCGGTCGCCGAACTCGAGGAGCCGCGGGTCCTGTTTCCCGCGATCCCAGCGATCCCGCTCCTCGCGCCAGAAGTCGATCCAGCGTGGCAAGTTCCGGTCGTGCGTCGTGAAAACGAAGTGGCTGTCCGGCCGCAGCACGCGTCGCACCTCGCGCAGAACATTGAGCCTGCGCTTCCCGCCGGGAATACACATCAGCCCCTGAAATGAAAAGAGGGCGCCGTCGAAGGTCGCGTCGTCGTAGGGCATGGACGTTGCATCGGCGACGTCGAACCGGACGGCGAGGTCGCGCTCCGCGGCGATGCGCCGGGCCGCCGCGATCATGGAGGTGGACAGGTCGAAGCCAGTAAGGCGGCGGTAGCCGGCCTCGTACATGCCGAATGTCGTGCGTCCGGCGCCGCAGCCGATGTCGAGGATGGAGCCGTCCCTCGGCAGGTACCTGTCGATCAAAAGCCGCTCGGATTTCCAGAGGCCCACGGTGGTCACGGCGGCGACGTATTCACCGACGTGGTCGGGGTCCTCCCACGATTCGCGGACGAACGGCTGGTTGGCGATGTGGTCGTGCATTGGTGACGGTGATGGCAGGAAGTCTCAACTGTACTTTCGCCCTGACGCTGGGAGGATCGGGAGCTCCAGACTGTAGGCGTGGTGTTGTCCAACGCTAGCCTCCAAGGAATCAGATTGGAAGCGGGCGGAAACTTGACAGTGGCATTAGGTCCATACACAGTTGAATCAACCACCCCAGCCGGCTCGACGGCTGGGTAAGGGCCGGCCACGGCCGGCCCAATTTTTATGACAAACGTCCGGTTCTACATCGATGGCCTGAATCTCTACTACGGCGCTCTCCGCAAGACACCGCACCGCTGGCTCAACATTCACGAACTGTGTCGGCGAATCGCGGATGCAGGCGACCGGATCAACCGAATCAGGTACTTCACGAGCGATGTCATTAACACCGGGCGCGATGGCCGACAGCGTGAACGCCAACTGATCTATCTACGAGCGCTCGACACAATTGGTGGTGTCGTCGAAGTGCACAAGGGGCGATTTGCTCGACGCAAACAGCAGATGGAGCTTGTTACGCCGATCATTGAAGAAGGCAACGCGGAACCAACAGAGAGCGTCATGGTGTATCGGACCGAAGAGAAGGGATCCGACGTCAACCTGGCCACCTATCTGCTGCTTGACGCGGCACACCGCGAGTTTCAGTCAGCGTACGTGGTGTCGAACGATACGGACCTCATCGAGCCGATCAGGCTGGTGCGAAGCGAATTCGGACGGCCGGTGCACGTCATCCGCCCGAAGATCGGGAGCTTTACTCATCGGATGAACAGAGCCGCAACGACGTACAGCGAGCTCGATCACTCGCTGCTTCCGCAATGCCAGTTCCCGGAACGGCTTGTCGACGGACATGGGAGTTTCCACCGGCCCCAGGACTGGGAGTAAGCCGCCGACCTAGCGCGGGCCGCGCCAGGGCTTCTGAGTTGACGGATGCCGTAGGTGTGGCGGCGATAGAATCGCGGCGATATGGAGGAGTACTTCCGGCAGATAGCCGCGCGGACCGGCGAGGGTGAGCGGGTGGCCTCGGCGGTGGTGGTGTCGAGCCGCGGGTCGACGCCGCAGGATATCGGCGCGCGCATGCTGTTCTTCAGGGACGGGTCCACCTGGGGGACGGTGGGCGGCGGCTGCGTGGAGGCGGACGTGCGGGCGGAGGCGATCCGGGTGCTGGCTGACGGGCGGTCGCGGGCGCTGGAGATCGACCTGATCGACGACGTCAAGGGCGAAGGCGACGTGTGCGGCGGCACGCTGGAGGTGCTGCTGGAATCCTGGAGCGACGCTCCCCCGGTCCGCCCGTGATCGACCGCGCCGCCGCGGTGGCGGCGGCCCAGGAGGCGCTGGCGCGGCGGGCGGCCATTGTCTTTGTGCACCTGGTGGGTGCACGGGGTGTGGACGCCGGAGAGATTGGCATCCGGGCGATTTACGAGTCGGGCGAAGGGCTGTCGCAGGCAGTGGCGACACCGGGGATCGACGAGGCGCTGGCGCGGTTGGCCGCGGAGACGCTGGCTTCGGGGCATCCGCGGGCGGTGAACCTGGATGCGGCGGGGGAGCCGGTGTCGCGCCGGGCGCGGGTCTATGCGCGGTTCCTGCTGGATCCGATCATGGCGACGCCGCGGTTGCTGATCGTGGGGGCAGGGCACATCGCGGTGCCGCTGGCGCGGCTGGCCTCGGTGCTGGAGTTCGAGACGATCGTGGTGGACGAGCGGGCGGACTTCGCCAACCGCGAACGGTTTCCCACGGCGGACGAGGTGCATGCGCGGCCATTCGAGGAGTTCCTGGACGAGTTCGAAGTGGACGAGCGCACGCACGTGGTGCTGGTCACGCGGGCGCATCGCTTCGACGAACTGGCGCTGCGGCGGCTGCTGGGCTCGCCCGCGCCGTACATCGGGATGATCGGGAGCCGCCGGCGGGTGCACATCGTCTACGGGACGTTGCTGGCGGAGGGGTATGGGCCCGAGCAGTTCGGGAAGGTCTACGCGCCGATCGGGCTGGACATCGGGGCGCGGACGCCGGCGGAGATCGCGATTGCGATTGCGGCGGAGATTGTGGACCTGCGAAGGCAGGGGAAGGGGCGGCGGTTGTCCCTCAATGAGTTTCGGTCAGATGTCCGGGATGGGCACTGAGGGTTGCTGTAACCCTGGAATCGCGTGGTCGCAACAATCTGTCGTCGCTCAGTCCCTAGCGGTGCTAGCGATCCGAGCTTGAACAAAGCCGAATCGGTCAGCAAAGAGGCTTCTGGCACGTCGTGTCCCTATGTACCTAGGTCGCTGGTCACATCGGGAAGACACGATAGTGCGGCGACGCCAACACTGGTTAGCGCCAGAACTGCAACTCATTGATGGAAGAGACTTGCACCTACCGTCTGTGAGGCCGCTGCTTGGCTTGATAGCCCATCATGCGTATGAGATTCTTCTGAGGCTATTCATCATTTCACCGGAAAAAGCTAACTTAGCTTGAATCGTGATAGCAGCGAAATGACGTGGTTTTGGTGCGGCTGGAGTCGATTGTCAGCGGGCAATGCAAGCGCTAGGTGCGTTCCAAGCCTCAAGTCTCAGCAGGCACAGTGCCGCCTAGGAATAGTCGCCTCGCTAGTGGCTATATTCGTGCTGGTTGGGTGCGGCGAAAGCGATCGATCAAATGAGTTGACAGCCACAGGCACGCCTGAATCACAAGGATTGTTCGTATCCGAGCCAATGCCGACAGGGGCGACGGTTCGAGCATCCGCGACCGTGGCTCCGGTCACACCCTTACCGACGGCCGAGTCCGCGCCCATTAGGACAGCCAAGCCCACGCCCATAGCGACGGTCGAGCCCACGCCCATAGCGACGGTCGAGCCCACGCCCATAGCGACGGTCGAGCCCACGCCCATAGCGATGGCCGAGCCCGCGCCCATAGCGACGGCCGAGCCCACGCCCATAGCGAAAGCCGAGTCGGCCCCCTTAGCGACGGCCAAGCCCACGCCCACAGGGACAGCCGAGCCCGCACCCACACCAACGGCCGAGGCTAAGCCCACACCGACGCTTGCGACCTCGACCGTAACGGTAGATGTCGCTATGTGGACGTCGATTAGCTCAGCGTACGACCACGGCTGCGGAGTTCGAACAGATGGCACTGTTGCTTGCTGGGGAAGCAACGACTTTGGTCAAGCCGATCCTCCGCCTGGCGCGTTCCTTTCTGTCAGTGCCGGGGGTGTGCACACCTGCGGACTGCGCCCCGATGGCACGGTCGCCTGCTGGGGAGGGGCCGAAGTTGGGCGAGCCCCACCAGGCGCTTTCCGGTCGGTTAGCGCAGGGAGCTACATGTGCGGCGTGCGGCCCAATGGCTCCGTGAACTGTTGGGGATGGACGGACGACGGACCGCCTGACGCCAATGCGCTGACGGGATCCTTTGCGTCCGTTAGCGTCGGGGACCACCACATGTGCGGCGTTAGAGTTGACGGTACCGTTGCCTGCTGGGGAGCCAACGACATGGGTCAGGCTAGTCCGCCGGTGGGAGACTTCCAGTCTCTAAGCGTCGGAACCCATCACACGTGCGGGCTGCAGACCGATGGAACCGTCGTCTGCTGGGGAGCGAACGGCGAGGGTCAGGCTAGTCCGCCGCGAGGCGCATTTGCCTCTGTCACCGCGGGAGGCTCGCACACTTGTGGTATTCGGCTTGACGAAACTGTCGCCTGCTGGGGTCTCACTTCCTTATTTGGACAGGCCGATCCGCCGATCGGCTCGTTCCAATCGATTAGCGCCGGGGGCGTTCTTACCTGCGGAGTACGGCGCGATGACACAGTCACTTGCTGGGGAGTGCTTGACCTATTCGGCCAAGGTGACGCGCCAGATGGCAGCTTCCGCTCCGTCAGCGTTGGTTCATTTCACGCCTGCGGGATACGGCCCGACGGCACTGCTGTCTGCTGGGGAATCGACTTTCTGGGCGCAGCTGACCCGCCAGAAGGGGCCTTTCGCGATGTAACCGCTGGGACACTCAATACCTGCGGCGTGCGGCCCGACGACACAGTTGAGTGTTGGGGGGCCTACACGGGTGGCGAAGCCGACCCGCTGTCTGGAGAGTTCCGCGCAGTCAGTGCAGGAGCATTCCACACTTGCGGACTTCGTCCTGACGGGACTGTCGCCTGCTGGGGAGCGAACGGCAAGGGTCCGGCCAACCCGCCTCGGGACACCTTCCTTACGGTCAGCGCCGGTGGCGGCCGCACATGCGGTATACGTTCCGACGAAACTATCGCGTGCTGGGGAGAGGGCATCCTCTCCCAAGGCGACCCGCCGCCGGTTGGCAGATTCAGTGATGTCAGTGTTGGATCACTCCACTCGTGTGGAGTGCAACCTGAAGGGAGCGTCGTTTGCTGGGGCTTCAACAGCGACGGCCAAGCCGACTCGCCGTCCGGCACGTTTCGCACCGTGAGCGCTGGTGGCAGCCACACGTGCGGGATTCGGTCTGATGGCACTGTTGCCTGTTGGGGAGTAAACGCTGGAGGCGAAACGAATCCTCCTTCAGGTGAGTTCAGCAGCTTGAGCGCGGGAGCTAGTCATACTTGCGGCCTGCGGATTGATGAGACTATCGCTTGTTGGGGTTCGAATGAGAAAGGTCAGACTGATCCGCCAGCTTTGAGCTCCGGATAGGCTGGTCTGATCCGCATTGAGCTCTTGGTCGTGGTGGTGTCGATCAGAAGAGTTCGTGAGCGCAGTCGGCTAGCTGTCGCGGTGGGTGACGAGATTGAGGTCGATGGCTCGGACGACGGCGGCGGTGCGGTTGGTGACGCCGAGCTTGGCGATGACGTTGGCGACGTGGATCTTGACGGTGCGTTCGGAGATGACGAGTTCCTGGGCGATGTCGCGATTGCGGGCGCCGCGGGCCATGATCTGAAGGACTTCGAGCTCGCGGGGGGTGAGGGCTTCGACGGGGGGCGTGTCGTCGGTGTCCTCGGGGCCGAGGCGGTCGAGGAGACGTTCGACGACGACGGGCTGGAGCAGGGAGCCGCCGGCGTGGACGCGGCGGATGGCGCGGACGAGGTCCTTCGGACGGACGTCCTTGAGGAGGTAGCCGCGGGCGCCGGCGCGGGTGGCTTCGTAGATGGCGTCGTCGTCGTCGTAGGTGGTGAGGACGATGGCACGCAGGTCGGGGTTGGCCTGGCGGAGGCGGCGGATGGCCTCGGCGCCGCCCATCTCGGGCATGCGGAGGTCCATAAGGGCGACGTCGGGGTTGGCCTGGGCGGCCTGCTCGAGCGCTTCGACGCCGTTGGAGGCTTGGGCCACAACCTGGATGTCGGCTTCGGCGTTGACGATGGCGCCGAAGCCTTCGCGGACGATGGGATGGTCGTCGGCGATGAGGACGCGGATCATCGGTCGTCGGAGGCCGTCTGGAGCGGGATGTGGGCCTGCACGCGGGTGCCTTCGCCGGTTTGGCTTTCGATGCTGAGTGTGCCGCCCAGGCGCGCGGCGCGCTCGCGCATGCCGAGCAGGCCGTAGCCGGCATCGTTGGTGTCGGCGGGATCGATGCCGGCGCCGTCGTCTTCGATGACCAGGCGAACGGCGTTGCGGGTGACCTGGAGGCTGGTGAGCAGGTGGTGGGGCGAGGCGTGTCGAAGGGCGTTGGCCAGGGCCTCCTCGCCGATGCGGAGCAACTCGTTGGCGATGGGCGCGGGAACCCCGGCGGCATCGCCCTGGAGGCTGAAACGCGCGGCGGCGTGACCGGAGGCGTCGGCGCGCTCGACGACGGCGGCGAGAGCGTCGCCCAGATCCTGGCCATCGAGGGCGGAGGCGCGGAGACCCTGAACGGAGAGGCGGGCTTCGCGGAGGCCGACGCGGGCCAGGTCGAGCGCGCGGGCGCGGTGGTCGGAGGCCGCCGTGGCATCCCCGGCGGTCTGCTCCAGGGCTTCGAGGTGGACGATGACGCCGGTGAGGCTCTGGGCGACGGTGTCGTGAATGTCACGGGCGAGGCGCATGCGTTCGTCGAGCGCGGCGCGGGCCTGGCCCTGGCGGTAGAGCAGGGCGTTTTGGAGGGCGATGCCGATCTGGGCGGCCACGGTGAGGAGGAAGTTGGAGAGTTCGTCGCCGTCGTCGGCGGCGGTGCGGACGAGGAGGGCGCCCTCTTCGTCGGCCACGGTTAGCGGCAGGGAATGGACCCAGTCACCGGCGGGCGCGGGGCGGCTGTGGAGGCCGCCGGTGGATTCGGGGTGGTCCGTTGAGGCGGAGTCGGCCCAGCCGGGTGTGGGCGTGGCGGCGAGACCGAGTTGCTCGGCCTGGGTAGGCCCGAGCCGGACGTAGGCGGCCTGGATGCGCGGGTGGCGGGGGAGGTCGGCGGCGCTGACACGGAGGATTTCGCGGGCGTCGAGGGTCTGGTTAATGGAGCGGGCGACGCGGACGACTATTTCAAGCTCGCCGGTGCGGTCGGCGACGCGCTGCTCGAGGGAGCCGTAGAGGGACTGAAGCTGGCGGGCCATGGATTCGAACTGGGTGGTGAGGTCTTCGATCTCGTCGCCGGTGCGGGCGGCAGTGGGAATGGGGCGGAAGTCGCCGGAGGCGATGCGGCGGGCGGCCAGGGCGAGGTCGCGCAAGCGGCGCGTGGCGCGGACGGCGGTGAGGCCGATGAGAACGGCGGGGAGCAGGGCGGCGCCGAGGAGGGGGATGAGGACGAGGGGGCCGGGGCCGCTGAAGGCTTCGAGAGCGGCCGTCCATGGGCGTTCGACGATGAGACGCCAACCGGTCGTGCCGAGGGGCGCAAAGCCGGTGATGCGCTGGGTGCCGACCATGGGGCCGCGGAGGAGGGCGCCGGAGGCTGCCTGGAAGAGCGGTTCGCCGGGTTCACCGGAAGAAGTCACGGAGCGGCCGGCCTGGTCGAGGTCCTGGTGGAAGGCAACGTGGGCGGCGGCGTCGACGAGGCCGAGGGTGGCGTTGGGGGCGGTGGGGATGAGGTCCTGGAGGAGGGCGCGCCAGGGGGATTCGGCGGAGTCCGAGGCGACCTGGATGACGCCGAGGCGGACGAGGGTGCCGTCCGGTACCGCGGCGACGATGGCGGATTGGCCGTTGGAAGTCTGGACGACGTTGGAGAGGACGAGGGCGCCGGCGGCGAGGGCCTGTTGAAGGGTTTCCGCGGCCGGGGCCTGGAGGTCCTGGTCAAGTTGCTGGGTGAGGCGGGCGCCGGTGGTGCGATGGAGGAAGAGGTTGGGTGGCGCGGTGGAGGTGGAGCGGAGGTTGGTGCGGAGGGTGTCGGTGAGGGCGCGTTCGATGGGGTCGGCGAGGGCGAGCGCGCGGTCGGCTTCTGCCTGCAGGAGGGTGTCGAGGCGGGAGTGCTGGTTGAGGAAGAGGGTGAGGACGGCGACGGCGAGCAGGACGGCGGCAGTGGGAACGGTGGCCAGGATGGCGATCTGGCCGGCCAGGGAGCGGGTCCAGCGACGGCCGGACCCGGGTGAGGAGCGCTGCTGCACGGGGCTGGGATGAGGGGCCGCGTAGACTGATCAGTATGGACGCTTCCGAGCGCCCCCGCCTGGTGATCCTGGACGCGATGTCGTTGATTCATCGCGCCTACCACGCGGTGCCGCGCCACTTCGCCACTTCGAGCGGGGAGCCGACGAACGCGGTTTTCGGCTTCATGAACATCCTGCTGCGGGTGGTCGAGGAGTTGTCGCCGGATCACGCGGCGGCGGCGTTTGACCTGCCGGGGCCGACGTTTCGAGACGAGATGTACGAGCCGTACAAGGCGCACCGGGAAGCGCCCGACGACATGCTGGTCGCGCAATTCAGTCGGATCCGGGAGTTGCTCGAAGTCCTGGGGATTCCCATCTACGACCTGGAACCGTACGAGGCCGACGACGTGCTGGGCACGCTGGCGCGGCAGGCGGAGGCGGAGGGGTTCGACGTCTGGCTGATCACCGGGGACCGGGACGCGCTGCAGCTGGTGACACCGCACGTGCGGGTGCTGAGTACCAATCCGCGGACGGGGCAGCCGCTGATCTACGACGAGGCGTCGATCGCGGACCGCTGGGGGATCAGGCCGTCCCAGGTCGTGGACTTCAAGGGCCTGGTTGGTGACAGCTCGGACAACATTCCCGGCGTCAAGGGGGTGGGGGAGAAAACGGCGTCGACCTTGCTGGCGACGTACGAAGACATCGACGACATCTACGCGCACCTGGAGGACATCCGGCCGGCGATCCGGCGTCGGTTGGAGGGACAGGAAGAGGTGGCGTACCTGTCGCGGCGACTGGCGACGATCGTGTGCGATGTGCCGGTGGAGTTCGACCAGGAGCTCACTCGGCTGTGGCAGGCGGACGTGGATGCGGTGCAGGGACTGATGCGGGAGCTGCAGTTCCGCAACGTGGTGGAGCGGATGGGGTTCCTGGATACCTCGGCGCGCGAGGACGAGGAAGCGCTGGAGGTTGAGCCGGCGGTGGTGACGGACGCGGAGGGCGCGAAGGCGCTGGCAGGGCAGCTGGCGTCGGCGGAGCGGGTGGCGGTGTTTCCGTATACGCGGGGGTCATCGTGGAGCGTGGAGTTGCTGGGGCTGGGGCTGGCGTGGGGCGACGAAACCGCCTACGTGAGCCTGGACGGCGCGGCCGAGCCGCTGGTCGGGTTACGGGGGTGGTTGGAGGACGACGCGGCCGGGAAGGCGGCGTTTGACTCAAAGGAATTGCATAGCGCGCTGGCGTCGCGGGAGGTGGCGCTGCGCGGCGTGGAGGCGGACCTGCTGCTGGCGGCCTATGTGGCGACCCCGAGCGCGATTCCGCGGACGCTGGACGACCTGGTGTTCCGGCGAAAGGGGCTGGAAGTCGAACCGGCGCTGCCGGACGCGCAGGTGGCGGGCGGGTTGATGCGGCCGGATCCGGCGGACGTGGCGGCGCCGGCGGCACTGCGGGCGGCGCTTGCGCTGGGGCTGGCGGACGAGATGGACGCGGAGATCGACGACCTGAAGCTGACGGGATTGCTGCACGATGTGGAGATGCCGCTGGCGCTGGTGCTGAGCGAGATGGAGCGGCGAGGGATCACGCTCGACGCGGGGGCGCTGGGGGAGCTGTCGCGGGAGATGGCGGAGGAGATTGCGGAGCTGCAGTCGGGGGTCTACACGGACGCAGGGCACGAGTTCAACATCAACTCGCCGAAGCAGCTGGGGACGGTGCTGTTTGAGGAACTGGGGCTGCCGGCAGAACGCAAAACCAGGAGCGGGAGTTTCTCCACGGCCAGCGGAGTACTGGAAGAGCTGGTTGACGCGAATCCGATCGTGGGGCGGGTGCTGGAGTACCGGGAGTTGAGCAAGCTGAAGTCGACGTATATCGACACGCTGCCGGACCTGGCGCATCCGTCGACGGGGCGGCTGCATACGACGTTCAACCAGGCCGGGACGGCAACGGGGCGGTTGTCGTCGGCGAATCCGAACCTGCAGAACATTCCGATTCGGACGGCGCGGGGGCGGGAGATCCGGCGGGCGTTCGTGGCGGGGTGCGAGGGGTGGACGCTGCTGGCGATCGACTACTCGCAGATCGACCTGCGAGTGCTGGCGCACATCAGCGAGGACGCGGCGATGTGCGAGGCGTTTGCGAACGGGCACGACATTCATGCCGCCACCGCGGCGAGCCTGCACGAGGTGCCGCTGGACGAGGTGACGGAGGACATGCGGCGGCTGGCGAAGACGACGAATTTCGGAATCGTGTACGGGATCAGCGCACAGGGGCTGGCGTCGCGGACAGAGTTTTCGCGGCGGGAGGCGGCGGCGTTTATCGAGACGTATTTCGCGACGTATCCGGGCGTGAAGGGGTACATGGACTCGACGATCGCACTGGCGCACGAGCGGGGGTACGTGGAGACGCTGTTTCAGCGTCGCCGGTATTTGCCGGAGTTGAGTTCGCGGGCGTTCCACGAGCGGGCGGCGGCCGAACGGATGGCGATCAACATGCCGATCCAGGGGACGACGGCGGACATCATGAAGGTGGCGATGGTGAAGCTGGCCCGGGCGATCCGGGAGCAGGGGTTCGCGGCGCGGATGCTGCTGCAGGTGCATGACGACCTGTTGTTCGAGCTGCCGGCGGAGGAGCTGGACGACTTTGCGGGGGCGGCGCGGGAGCTGATGACGAACGCGGTGCCGCTACACGTGCCGCTGGCGGTGGACGCGAAGGCGGGGCCGAACTGGCGGGATATGGCTGAGATCTAGGGCGGGAAGGGAAGAGTCGGAGTCGGAGGTTGGGAGCATTTGGTCGGGGATGGCTGTCAGGGATGGACTGGGTGCTGTGGCTGCGCGGTTGGACACGGGCGGCCGCCGGGGTCGGCCCGGCTCACCACGAGCGCATCTGCCGGGGCACGCCCGGACGACGGGCGGGTCAGAGACGCCGTCCCTACGCAGACCACGAGCGGGGACGCCGGGATGAAGGAGGAGGGGCGTGCGATACTTTGGGGTGGGATTTACTGTACCCCCATGCTTAGAGCCCCTGATCTGACGCGAGTGCTGTGCGTTGGGCGGGGCGATGTGTTGGATGAGCTGGCGCCGGCGAAGGAGCCGATCCGCGATGAGGGCGACCATCGTGTATGGGTTTCTGGGGGCCGGGAAGACGACACTCTTGCGTTCGCTGGTTCCGCGGCTGGCCGCGCTGGAATCGACGGCGCTGCTGGTGAACGAGTTTGGGATCGAGGGCGTGGACCAGGTGGTGCTGGCCTCGGACGACCTGACGGTGCGGCAGCTGGTGGGCGGCTGCGTGTGCTGTGAAGTGCGCGGCGATCTGATGGTGGCGCTGGATGAGATTCACCGAACCGTCCAACCCGACCGGCTGGTGATCGAACCGACAGGGTTGGCCTCCCCCGACACGTTGGCGCACGTGTTCGCGAGTCCGTCCGTGCGGTCCATGGTGCTGGTGGACTCGATCGTCACGGTGCTGGACGCGACGCGCTATGCGCTGGTGCGGGACCACCTGGGCGAGTTTTTCCCGAACCAGGTGCGGCATGCGGACCTGGTGCTGGTGAACAAGTCGGACGCGGCCAGCGACACTCAGCGACGGGATGCGCGGGCGTGGGCGCGGGGCCTGAACCGCGAGGCCGCGATTGTGGACACCGTGTATTGCAACGTCGATTCCGACCTGTTGCTCGCCGCCGTCCGGCAGGGGCGCGCGCGCAGGGCGGGACCTGGCGACGACGTTGACTTTGGCGCGCGTCTTCCGCATGACGATCTGGCCGCGAGCGGCCTGGAACGGCTGGTGCTGGACACCGGCGCATTGCCCGCCGAGCGGGTCGCCACGTTTGTGGGCGACCTGGCCGCGGGCGCATTTGGCGACGTGGTTCGCGCGAAGGGGTTTGTGCCCGACGCCGCGGGCTGCGCGCTGGTCGATGTGGTGCTGGGCGCGTGGGAGGTCCGACGGTTCGGACCGGCGCCGCTGTACATCGACGTGATCGGACGAAACCTGAACACCAAGGAAATGGAGCTGGCAGTTACTCATGGCATCAAGGAGCTCGCGCGCACGGCGTAGCCGTCGCGCGTCAACAGATACGGCGGCGACCTCGGCCAACGGGACCGAAGGGGCCGCGAAGACTGACTCGGACAAGACGGTCTCGCATCTCACGCATCACCGGATGATCGCGCGCAACCTGAACGCGTTGCGGGAGAACTTTGGCGAGCTGCGGAAGCAGGTGGTGGATACGGAGCGGCAGTACAAGCGCGGCGACAAGTCGCTGGACACGGCGCTGTTTCAGACGCGGAACCAGGTTGAGGCGCTGGAGAAGCGCCTGGGTGAATTCATCGAAGAGATGACCGAGGTGGCGTTCAACTCAAATCTGGAGATTCGCGGCAATACGGACCGGATCACGGCGCTCTGGGCGGCGCTGGAGGCGGTGGCGCCGGACGCGGCGGAGATTAAGCGGCGGCGCGAGGAGTGCGAGAAGCGCGAAGAGGCGCGACAGCAGGAGATCGACCGCCGGCTGCACGACCTGGCCGAGAAGCACGAGACGAACGGTGCAGCGAAGAGCGCGGCGCGCAAGGCGACAGCCTCGGGTTCGAAACGAAAGAGCGCCGGCTGATGCGGCGGGTATCGGCGATTCCCGAAGACATTGAACTGGACATGGGCGACTCGGCAGCGCCGGACGGGCAGGACCTGCGGATGCTGCTGGACGAGTTGAAGGACGTGATCTCAAAGGAGCGGCCGGGCGAACGGGCGCTGGTGAACTCGGCGCGTGAGTTGACGCGCATGGCCGGGACGTTTCGCGATCAGGCGCCCAGCGCGAACGCGGGGCCAAAACTGCGGCTGGGCGTGTTTGTGGATACGGCCAACGTGAGCGACCGGGATCCAGACGATCCGATTCGAATTGACTTCAAGAAGCTGCTGGACGAGGTGACGGCCGACCGCCGGCTCATCCACGCGCGGGCGTATTGCCCGATTTACGCTGATTTTGCCGGACGGCTGGAGCATCAGCGATCAGTGGCGCCGGTGTGGGAGAAGGGCTACGACATCGTGACCAAGTCGATCAAGGTGTTTGCCGACGGAACGCGGAAGGCGGACCTGGATATCGTGCTGGTGATGGACGTAATCCGACGGCTGCCGACGATGGACGTGGTGGCGCTGGTGTCGGGCGACGGCGACTATGTGCCGATGGTCGATTACCTGCGCGAACACGGTCTGCGGGTTGAGGCGTACTCGTTCGCGGACGCGATGTCGGAGGACCTGCGGGTGGCGGCGAACGACTGGTTCGATCTGTCATCGGCGACGAGCCTGCACGCGAATTCGACCAACGGGGCGCGCCGGAAGTCGCGCATGGCGGCACGAGCGTGATTCAATTGGACGAGCGGGCATGAGCGCGCGGCGTCGCCGGCGAGCCAGACGGCGAGTTCGGCCGGATGACGCGCCGCGCACGCGGCGGTTCAACCCGCGGCGCTGGATCACGCTTTCGGGCGTATGGTCGATCCTGGCGCTGCTGGCGGTGCTTATGCTGATCGTGTCGCTGATCGCGCCCGCGCTGGGCACAGGAGTCGGAGGCTAGGCACTGCGCGACTCACGCGAGAACCGGACCCACGAGCGGGCCGGCGGTCGCGGGCGGACACCGTTCGGTCTATGGCGGCTGTTCAGGGTTGGCGGCACCGACTTCAATATCGACGCCAGCTGGCTGATCATCTTTGCCTTCGTGACGTGGACGACGGCGACGTCGGTGATCCCGGTGCGGCTGATCGATGCGAGCCTCCAGGAAGGCGCTCGCCTTGATGTGACGTGGCCCGCAATCTGGGTGGGCGGCGTGGTGACGAGCTTGCTGTTCTTCGGGTCCATCGTGGCGCACGAGGCGGCCCACACGGTAGTGGCGGTGCGCACGGGCATCCCGGTTCGCAGCATCCGGCTGTTTATCTTCGGCGGGCTGGCCGAGATGGGGCGCGAGCCCGATCGCCCGGGCCAGGAATTCTTCATCACCGTGGTGGGGCCGCTGACGAGCGCGGCCCTGGGCGGCCTTTTCCTGGCGCTCGGCGATCAACTGGCGGCGGCATCGATCCCGAGCGTTACGGCCCGCTGGCTGGGCGAGATGAACCTGGCGCTGGCAGTGTTCAATCTGCTGCCGGGATTTCCGCTGGATGGCGGTCGAATCTTGCGGTCGATCGTGTGGGCGGCGACGGGCGACGTGATTCGCGGCACCAGGGTGGCCAGCTTTGTGGGTTCGGCCCTGGGCGCGGCGCTGATGGCCTTTGGCCTGATCCAGTTCCTGATCCTGGGTGGAGCCGTCCAATCGCTCTGGACCGCGGTCATTGGCTGGTTTCTGTGGTCCGCCGCTCGCAGCGGCTATCGCGACGCCGTGCTCAGACAGCAGCTGCATCGTTACCGCATTCGTGACCTGCTTCGGCCGGAGTCCGGGGCGGTTCCGTCCGACGGAACCGTGCAGGAGTTCATTGAGCGTGGGCTGTATCACGACCGGTTTGGCCTGCGCCCGGTGGTGGATGCGGCGGGCACGCTGACCGGGATGCTGGAGGGCGACGACGTTCGCGACGTGCCGCTGGATGAACGGGTATGCACGCTTTTGCGCGACATCGCCCGCCCGGTGGACCTGATGGCGGTAGTGGCACCGGACGATCTTCTCAGCGTCGTGATTGACAAGGCGTACGAAACCGATCGGCGACTCTTCTTTGTGGTCGAAGAGGGGCGTGTGCTCGGCACGGTGGACACGGTGGACGTGGTCAATACGCTTCGGGCCAGGAAGCGCTAAGCCGACGGGACAAGCCACCCGCCAGCGTCCACTATCATTTCGTTCAGTCAGTCCCGGCGCCCTGGAGCACGACCAATGGAAGTTCCGCCGCGAGGTGCTCTGTTTCTTGATCTGGCGTCGCTGGATGTGATGACTGGTCATCACGGCGTGCGCGTTGCGTACGGACGGTTGCGCGAGCAGTTGACGAAGAATCGCCGGCTGGTGCGGGCCGCAGCCTATGGCGTGCGCGACGACGACCGCCCCGATACCGAGCAACGGCTGGCCAGGCTGGCCGCCGAGGGATTCAAGGTTGTGGCAAAGCCGCTGCGGCGGCGGGCGGACGGTGTGCGGCGCGCGAGCCTGGGTGTGGATATCGCGGTGGACGCGCTGGAACTTGCTCCGCACCTGGAGGCGCTCGTCTTGCTGACGACCGATGCCGACCTGGCCGTCCTGATCGAGGCGGTGCAGCGGCGCGGCGTACGCGTGGAGGTTGTGACCAGTCGTGAGCTGGCGCCGCCGGCCCTGCTGGGGGTGGCCGATGAAGTGGTGGAGTTCTCGAGCCTGCTCGAGTTCGTGAGGTCCGACGGCCAAAGCCGTCGCGACATGCCGACGGAGCGCGGCAACGCGCGACCTCGCCTGGATCCGCCGCCGCGGCGGCGGTCGCGGCGGCGTGCGCCGGCCCAGCCCGAGCCCGAGGCGGGCGCTGCGGTTGAGGCAGGGATTGCCGCCGAGGGTCCGAGCAATGCGCAGACGCCTTCCGAGGAGCCGAGCCCTGAGGCCGAGTCCGGCCAGGCGTCAACGTCCACGGACGCCGCACCGGCCCGCCCGCCTGTCAAAGTTCTGCCGCAGGAGAATCTCAGCGGCCGGTCCGTGCGGAAGCCGTCTGACGAGGTTTAGGTGCGCGTTGCCGTTACCGCCACCATTTGGGGCGATAGCCCGTTCGCGCTGGTCGCGGAGGAGGCGCGTGACGCTGGGTACGCGGGGATCGAAGGGGTGGGAGATCTCGCCGGGAACGTGTCCGTGGCGCGCCGGGTGCTGGCTGACGAGGGGCTGGAGGTCACGGCGGGCCGGTTCCTGGCCAACTGGTTCGCGGAGATGTACCAGGACATAGAGTTCGACCAGTTGCAGCGGGCGGCCGAGTTTTTCGCCGACATTGGCGCCCAGTTTCTGATTACGTCGTCGCGGCCGGTGCCGGAACGGATGCTGACGGCAGGTCACGTCACAACACAGCGCCAGGACGGGTTATTGGATTACCAGTGGACGCAGCTTGCTGACTCGCTGACGAAGGCGGCGTATGTCACGCAGCGGGACTTCGAACTGCCGCTCTTGTTCCGCAATCAACTCGGTTCCTACGTGGAAACCGGCGACGAGCTGGATCAATTGATCAGCATGACGGATCCGGACACCCTGCGGCTGGCGCCGGACATCGGCTACCTGGCCTATGCGGGGGCGGACCCGCTTGCGTTCGTTCGCAGGTACTTCGACCGAATCGCGTATCTGACGCTGAAGGACCTGGACGCCGACCTGCATGAGCAGCACATCTGGCAGCGCGGCTCGCTGGAAGAGTTTTGGGAGGCCGGCGGATTCCTGGAGCTGGGCCAGGGGGACGTGGATGTGGAAGGTGTGGTGAGTGTGTTACGGGAGCGCGGATTTGACGGCTGGCTGGCCGTGGGGCACGACCGGCCGGGACGCGATCCATCGGCGAGTGTGCAGATTTCGCGCGACTACCTGGTGGGGTTGGGGTTGGAACTGGAAGCGGATCTGACATGACGCAAGGCATTGGGCGGCGGGCGCTGCTGGCCGGCGGCGCCGCCGCGGGGCTGGCCGCGCTGAGCGCCTGTGGCGATTCGGCGGTCCGCCGGCTCCAGCCCAGTCCGATCGCGCTGGCCAACGTGTGGCCCTGGGGGACCAACACGTTTCTGGACCTGGAAGTCGAGACCTGGAAGCGGCGCCAGACGCTCGAAATGGTTCGAGATGCGGGCATTCGCTGGATCAAGCAGCACGCGCCCTGGGCCGACATCGAGACGCCGGAAGGCGGACAGTTCTTCAATGCGGCCGCTCGCCGCTCGACCTGGGACAAGTACGACGAGATTGTGGACCTGGCTGAAGAGACGGGCATCGAGATCATTGCGCGGATTGATCGAGCGCCGGCATGGGCGCGTGGCAATCAGGCCAATCCCACGGCGCCGCCGACCGACCTGAACGACTACGGGCGCTTTCTCAGAGCTTTCGCCACGCGATACCGCGGGCGGGTACGTCACTATCAGATTTGGAACGAACCGAATCTGGCGCACGAGTGGGGCGGGTCGCCGCCCTCGCCGAGCGGCTATGCGCGACTCCTGCGGGTGGCCAATCTGGCCATCAAGCGTGTGGACGACGACAACGTGGTGATCGCCGCGCCAATGGCGGCCACGCTGGAGAACAGTCCGCGGGCCATGGACGAGGTGCAATTTCTGCGGCGGATGTACGAGACCGGCGCGGGCGACCACCTGGACGTGCAGGCGGCGAACGCTTTTGGACTGGAGCATCCACCGGAGAGGCCGCCCGATCCGGACGTCCTCAACTTTCGGCGCGTGGAATTCGTGCGCGAATTGATGGTGGAGTTCGGCCTGCGCAACAAGCCGGTCTGGTTCAACGAGTACGGCTGGAACGCGTCGCCGGAAGATATGAACCCGGCCAAGCTGGTTTGGCGTCGGGTTCCGGAGGAGACGCAGGCGGAATGGACGGTGGAGGGTGTTCGGTACGCCCTGACGCACTGGCCATGGGCGGGCGTTTTCAATCTCTGGTTCTTTCGCAAACCGCTGACGGCGCTGCAACCGGACGAGAGCGAGTACTACTTCCGCATGGTGGAACCGGACTTCACCCCGCGGCTCGTCTACCGGGCCGTGCAGCGCGCCGCGACCGGCGCATCATTCCCCTAGGACGAACCTGAAACATCTACGGCGACTGCGGCGCGGCTGGCTCCTGATTGCGGCCGTGGGCGTAGCCGCCGTGGTTACGGCCGGGGTCGCGGGCCTCACGCGCCTGGTTGACCGCGGCGTGACCTACGGCACGGCGGCGCTGGGCGAGATCCGCGACGCCGATGTGCCCGCCATCGGCGCCAACACCTTTCTGCACCGAGAGCCGGATGTTGCGAAGGTCCGGCAGGAGCTGGCGGTGCTGCGGGCGTCCGGGGTGGGGCTTATTCGCCAGGAGTTCAACTGGGCGGAGTTCGCGCCGCTGGACCCGGATGAGCACCCGGAGCTTGGCAAGGACGCGTGGATCAAGTACGACGGAATTGTTGAGGCCGCGCAGGAGGCGGGCATCGAGGTCCTGGCGCGGCTGGACCGGGCGCCTGTCTGGGCCACGCCGGGGTTCGATCCGCGGGAGAACCCGTGGATGCAGGCGCCGCCGGCCGACAACGCGGAGTTCGCGCGCTTTGCCGGGCAATTGGCGGCGCGGTATCGCGGCAAGATCCGCTACTACCAGGTCTGGAACGAGCCCAACCTGTTCGGCGAATGGGGCGGGCGACCGCCGAATCCGGCCGAGTACCTGGCGATGTTACGGGCTGTCGGGACGGCGATCCGCGACGCCGACCCGGAGGCGCGGATTGTGCTGGCGGGGCTGGCGCCGACGATCGAAACGGGTCCCGAAAACCTCAGCGATCTGCTGTTTCTGCGCCAGTTGTATCTACTGGGCGCGAAGGGCGACTTCGACATCGCCGCCAGCATGTCCTATGGGCTGTGGACGGGACCGCGGGACGTTCGCATCGACGATCAGCGGGTGAACTTTCCGCGGGCCGTGCTGTGGCGGGAGATCATGCTGGCGTTTGGCGATGCGCGGACGCCGGTGTGGGCGACCGAGTACGGCTGGATGTCGCTGCCGGCCGGCTGGACCGGGGATCCGGGCATCTGGGGCAACCACCCGATCGAGGTGCAGGCGGCCTGGACGGTGGATGGGATCCGCCGGGCGCGCGAGCAGTGGCCCTGGATGCCGACGATCGTGATCTGGGCCTCACGCTGGCCGGAGGACCTGGAGGCGCGGGATCCGACGCCGTATTTCCGGCTGATGGACAAGGACTTCACGCCGCGGCCCAATCTCGAGGCCGTGCGGTCGGCGTTCGGCGGACCGGTGGCAGCGGGGGCCGGTCTGCACCAGGAGACGCACGAGGCGGTGAGCTATGGGGGGCCGTGGCCGCGCGTGCCCAGCGACCTGGCGTCGCTGAGGCTGCACCGGCAGACCGGGGTCGCGGGCGCGACGGTGAATCTGCGGTTCGACGGCACCGACGTGGGGCTGCTGACCCGACGAGGGCCGGACATGGGCCGGGTGCTGGCACGCATTGACGGGCAGGACGCGCTGGCGGATGCGCTGCCGCGGAACCCGGCGGGAGAGGCGATCCTGGACCTGTATGCGCCGCGCGTGGAGCCGCTGGCGCGGATCCCGATTGCGACGCGGCTGCCGGCCGGGACGCACACGCTGGAATTGACGGTGCTGGCCGAGTCGAACCCGGCCTCAAGCGGGGGCCTGGTGATTGTGGACGGGTTGCTGGTTGGGAATGCGCGGCCGACGTGGCCGTGGCTGGCGTTGAGCGGGATGTGGGCGGCGGTTGGGGCGCTGGGGTTGTGGACGGCGCGGTCGTGGCGCAGCGCGCGGCAAGTGTTGGCCCGGCTGTCATGGACCTGGATGGACCGACGGGTCGGGCCTCTGCGACTGGGCGAATTGGTGCTGGCGGTGGCGGCGGTGCTGTACGCGGTGCTGCCGGCTGGTGGGGTGATCTCCGTCTGGACGCTGATTCGAGTGGTGCTGGCGCTTGGCATGGGCGTGCTGGCCGTGGCGCGTCTGCGGGACGCGGCGCTGGCGGCGGTGGCGGCCATTCCGTTTGTGGGAGTGATCGGGCGAACGGGGGTGTTCGACCGGCCGGTGGGCGAAGTCCTGATCCTGGCCATGGTGGCCGCATGGATCGTGCGCGCGCTGTGGGGCGGGCCTCCGCGCCTGCCGCCGGTGCGGTGGATCGCGGCGGCAGCCGCATTTGCCGTGGCGGGAATCGCGGCGGCGGTGCTGGCCGACTATCCAAAGTTCGCGCTGCGCGACCTGCGCACGGTGATCCTGGAGCCGGTGGCGTTCTTTGCGGTGCTGATCTCTGTTCTGCGTGACCGGGATGACGTGCGCCGACTGCTGTCGGCGCTGGTGGCGGGTGCGGCGCTGGCGGCGCTGGTTGCGCTGGCGCTGATTCCGTTTGGCGCGGTGGTGACCGAGGTGTTTCCGCCGCGGGTGCGGGGCACGTTCGGATCCCCGAACAACCTGGCATTGGTGTTGGAACGGGCGGCGCCGGTGGCTCTGGCGCTGGTAGTGGCCGCAGGCACGGGCACCCTGGTTAGCGGGCGGTGTTGTTGGGGCCTGGGGCGGATCGCGAGTACTCGCGGGTTCTGGCTGCTGGCGCTGGCTGTGTTGCTGGTTGTGCTGATCCTGACGTGGAGCCGTGGCGCGTGGCTGGGGGCGCTGGTGGGATTGGCGGTGGCGGCGCGGCCGCTGTGGGCCCAGGTCGGATTCAGGCGTCGCCTGGGGGCAGTGACGCTGTCCCTGGCGGCGGTGGCGGGGATCGTGCTGGTGACGGGCGTTGAGCGGATCGGCCAGCTGCTGCGGATTGGCGACAGCGGGGCCGTGTCGCGGCTGGCCATCTGGGATAGCGCCTGGCGGATGGGGCGGGATAGCTGGCTGTTTGGGGTGGGTCCGGACAACCTCCTGACGCACTACCGCGCGTACATGCGGCCGGAGGCGTGGCGCGAGCCGAACATCTCGCACCCGCACAACCTGATCCTGGACGCCTGGCTGTCACTGGGGCTGATTGGACTGCTGGCGCTGATCGCGGTGCTGGTGCTGTTCTGGCGGGACTGGCGGCAGATTCGCGGGGATGGCGCGGGTGGACTTGATCCGCTGGCCTTCGGGGTGGCCGGAGCCATGGCGGCGGCGCTGACGCATGGGCTGGTGGATCATGCGTACTTTCTGCCGGAACTGGCAGTGACGTTCTGGACGCTGGCGGCCGTGGTTCTGGCGCTGGCAGCAGCTGGTGTCGCCAAGCAATTGAGAGCGGATGGCGCCAGGAATGTGGATGGGGCGCCGACTTAGCCTTGGTGGCCCCTCGCCAGCGCTCTGGAAGGCGCGGTTGGTGGCGTGGGGTATAACTGTTGTGCTGGCACGATTTGGGACGACCATGGCTGACATCGAGGTTGAGGTCGCGGCGTACGAGCGCATGCAGGGCGACCTGGAGCGCGAGCACATGGGGAAATGGGTGGTCGTGCAAGACGAGCAACTGATCGGGGCGTACGAAGGCTATTGGGACGCCCACGCTGTTGCCGCTCGGCGATTTGGGCGGGGTCCGTGCCTGATCCGCGAGGTTGGCGTCGATACGTCATCGCCTTCGTGGGTTCCGCCGCAGTTCGTCATCCCCGTTGCCGACGGTTGAGTGCGGGTCTGCGGACTTTCCGGCGGATCTAGTTCGCCACGGACCGACGCTACAGGTCCGAATCGGATTCGACTATTCCTACGAACCCGGCGACCCCGTCCCGACGGTTCCAGCGTTTCGCCGCTCCGCGCTGGTGGATACAGGCGCCCAAGAGACTTCGATCAACGCTGACCTGGCCCGCGCGCTCAACCTCCCGGTCGCCGGAAGTCAACGCGTAGCCGGTGTCCACGGGAGCCGCGAGGTCACCACGTATCGCGCTCAGATTTGCGTTCCGAGCCTGCACTGGGTGATCGCCGGGCAGTTTGCGGGTGTTCAACTCGCCTCTGAGGGAATGCCGTTCCACGCGTTGATTGGCCGGCACTTTCTTCGGCATGCGCGGCTGACATATGACGGCCCAACCGGATCAGTGACGCTTAGTACCGATTAGTCCGAGCAGCCAGGGTTTACTTGCCGATGCAGAACTTGGAGAAGATGACGTCGAGCAGGTCTTCGGTGGCGGATTCGCCGGTTATTTCGCCGAGGGCGTTGACGGCGCCGCGGACGCCGATGCTGACGAAGTCGGACGGCTCGTCGTCGGCCACGGCGCGGCGGGCGCCGGCGAGTTCGTCGCGGGCGCGGGTGAGGGCTTCCTGATGGCGAACGCTGGCCACGAGGGCGAGGCCACCGTCGGCGGCGGCAAGGCCAATGACCTGGCGGAGGGCCTGGCGTAGCTCGTTGACGTCCTCGCGGATGGCGGCGGTGCGGACGATGGGCGCGCCCGGGGCGAGATCGCGGACATCGTCGGCCCGGACCGCGTGCGGCAGATCACGCTTGTTAAGCGCGACGATGGTGGGTTTGGCGGCCTGACGCACGCGCGCGCCGGCGGTTGCGTCGCTGCCGAGGAGGGGGCGGCTGGCGTCCAGCACCAGGACGACGGCGTCGGCGCCTTCAAGGGCACGGGAGCTGCGTTCGACACCCAGGATTTCTACGGGGTCGTGGGTCTCGCGCAGGCCGGCGGTGTCGTTGAGGACGATGGGAATGCCGTCGAGATCAAAGGACTCTTCCAGGACGTCGCGGGTGGTGCCGGGAATCTCGGTGACGATGGCGCGGTCGGTGCTGAGCAGCGCGTTCATGAGCGAGGACTTGCCAACGTTGGGGCTGCCGACCAACGCAACACGGACGCCGTGGCGCTGCATGATGCCGCGCCCCGCCGAGGCCAAGGCGTCTTCAAGGCGCTGGTGGAGCGAGTCGAGGGTGGCGGCGACGACGGCGCGGTCCATGGCGGGGACTTCGTCTTCATCAAAGTCGACCTCGGCTTCCATCTGGGCCAGGAGGTCCAGGCAGGCGTTGCGCATTTCGCCGACCGCATCGGAGAGGCGTCCGGCCAGCTGATTGGCGGCGACAGCGAGGGCGGCGGGCGTGGGGGCGGCGACAAGGTCGGCGACGGCTTCGGCCTGGGCGAGGTCGAGACGGCCGTTGAGGAAGGCGCGGAGGGTGAACTCGCCGGGGCCGGCGGGGCGGGCGCCGGCGGCAAGGATGCTGTCAAGCACGCGCCGGAGAGCGACGGGGCCACCGTGGCAGCTGAGTTCGGCGACGTCCTCGCCGGTGTAGGAGCGGGGGCCGGGCATGAAGAGCAGGAGGGCCTGGTCGATCAGCTCGTTGTTGCCGTCGTAGACCCGCGCCAGGTGGGCGTAGCGGGGTTTCGGATCACGTGAACGGCGAGTGACGCGGCGGGCGATCCAGAGGGCCTGGGGGCCGCTGATGCGAACGACGCCGATACCGCCACTGCCAACGGGAGTCGCGATGGCGGCAATGGTGTCGGTTGTCGTGATGCCTGGGTTCATCTGAGGTCGGCGCGGCCAGGCTGGGGTGGCGGTGGATTCTACGGACGGGCTGAGGGACCGGGGGGAGGTTCGCTAGGCTGGCCCGGAGCGCTGCCGCAGCGCTCGGACAGCACACGCGGGAGCTGGCGCCGATGCCGCAGATGACGGGTGGGCAGGCCCTGGTGGCCGGGATGCGCCAGGCCGGCGTGACGACGTTGTTCGGGATTCCCGGCGTGCATAACGGCGGGTTGTACGACGCGCTGCTGGACGAGCCGGACATGCGGGTGGTGATCACGCGACATGAGCAGGGCGCGGCCTTTATGGCGGACGGCTACGCGCGGGCCTCGGGCCGCGTGGCCTGCGTGGCCACGATTACGGGGCCGGGGATTACGAACGCGGCCACCGGGTTGGGCGAGGCGTATGCGGAGTCATCGCCGGTGTTACATATCGCGACGGCGTTGGGGCCGGCTGCACGCATGCCGGAAGCGGGCGAGTTGCACGAGCTGCGGGACCAGTCGGGCGTTCTGCGGGCCCTTGTGGGTCATCACGAACTGGTGGAGGCGGTGCCGGCAATCCCGGGCGCGGTGACCCGAGCCATGGAGGCGATTACGACCGACCGGCCGGGACCGGCCAGCGTTGAGGTCCCACTGGGACTCTTGACGGCGACCGGCGACGTTGAGTTGGACGGAGCGGCTCCGGCGACGGTAGCCGCTCCTGACTCAGAGGCGGTGGATCGGGCGGCCGAGTTGCTGGCCGAGGCCGAGGCGCCGCTGATTTTCCTGGGCAGTGGGGCGATGGACGCGGGGTCGGAGGTCGAGGCGCTGGCGGAGCGGCTGCAGGCGCCGGTGCTGACGGCCCAGACGGGCAAAGGGGCGTTCCCCGAGTCGCATCCGCTGTCGCTGGGCTGCAAGCACCGGCTGGACGAGAGCCTGTACGAGTTGCTACGAACGCGCGACGTGGCGCTGGTGGTTGGCTGCCGCTTGGGGGCGCGGGTGACCGATGACGACCGGATGCCGCTGCCAGAGACGCTGATCCAGGTCGACCGGTCGGCGGCCGAATTGGGGCGGCACCGGTCGAACGCGGTGTCGATCCAGGCTGATGCCGCCGCGGCGGTGAGCGAACTGCTGGAGGCGCTGCCGGACGAGCCGCCGCCGGAGGCTCCGGACATTGCCGAGGGGATGCGAGCTCGTCGACGCAATCCGAATGACGCCGCGGACGACCCGAGGTCGGCAGCGATTCTTGAGGAGCTTCGGCGGGTGCTGCCGGACGACGGCGTGCTGGTGAACGATATGACGATGACCAGCTACCGCTCGGCCGGGCTGTTTCCGGTGGAGCAGCCGCGGTCGTACATGTTTCCGATCTACTTCGGGACGCTGGGTTTCAGCCTGCCGGCGGCGATCGGAGCGCAGGTGGCGTGTCCGGAGCGGCCGGTGCTGTCGCTGAGCGGGGACGGCGGGTTCCTGTTTACGGCGGAAGAGTTGGCAACGGCGGTGCGTGAACAACTGCCGGTGGTGGCGGTGGTGTTCAACGACTCGTCGTATGCGGCTATCGATGGAAACTTTCGGGGGAACTTCGGGGGGCGCACGGTGGACGTGCGCTTGCACAATCCGGACTTCGTGGCGTTCGGGAAGTCGTTTGGGGCGGCCGCGGAAGGGGTGGACACGCCGGAGGCGCTGGGGGCGGCGGTGGAGCGCGGGCTGGCGCGGCGGTGTCCGACGCTTATCGAGTACCGGCTGCCGCCCGTCGGCTGACCGCGGAACCCCTCGCTCCGCGCTGTCGGGCCGGGCCTACACTGACCGCGGCACCCCTCAGACGCGGCAGGTCAGTGGCATGGGGCTTTCGGAACAGCAGGTTCGGTTTTTCGAGACGTTTGGGTATCTGAGTTTTCCCGGGGCGTTTGCGGATGAGGCGGAGGCGATTAGCGAGGAGTTCGAGCGGATCTGGGCGGAGCGCGGGGGCGGGCACGAGGGGAGAGCGCATGATCACAAGCAGCGGTCGGCCTTCGTGCCGTTCATTGACCAGAGCGAGTACCTGAGTCGGTTGATCGACGACCCGCGAATCGGTGGCGTGGCGGCGGCGCTGCTGGGGGACGACTACAACTACGAAACCAGCGACGGCAACTTTTACGTGGGCAATACGCGCTGGCACTCGGACGGGTTTGCGCGGACGAAGTACCGGTTCCTGAAGTTCGCGTTCTACCTGGACCCGGTGACGGCGGAGTCGGGCTGCCTGCGGGTGATTCCCGGAAGCCACCACCGGCGGGACGGGTATGCGAACGAGCTACACAGACTGATGAGCACCAGCCGGGTTGACCAGACGGAGGAGGCGTTCGGCGTTCCGGGCGCCGAGGTTCCGGCGGTGGCGCTGGAGACGCGGCCGGGCGACCTGATCATGTTCAACCAGGACCTGAAGCACGCCTCGTATGGGGGCGGCACGCGACGTCGAATGTTCACGATCAACGTGTCGGAGCGCTTCGACGACGAGGACCTGGACACGCTGCGAAACGATGTCGCCTCACTGGTGCGGTTCTGGGCGAAGAGCGCCTACGGCGACGCGATGGTCAGGACGGCGGGGCCAGAGCGGATGGTTCACCTGGAGCAGCGGATGGCGAATGACGACCACCTGCCGGCGCTGGTGGCGAAGGCGCGCGAGGAGATGAGCGAGCCGGCGAGGGGGTGACGGCCGGCGGGTCGCGGCGAAACCCGGGCCTCCATACCGTGCATAGCCAACCGGCTGATCGGCGCTCGGCTCGGCAGTTCTCAATTAGCCGTGTGTGCCGACTCCGGGCAAATCGTGATGCTCGAGCAGGCGATTGATACCAACAGCAAGGCCTTCAATACGCGCGTCGGTGGCCTGCCGGAACTCCTCGAGACGCGCGTCAATAGCCTGCCGATGTTCCTCAAATCGCGCGTCGATGGCCTGCTCGTGTTCCTCGAATCGTGCGTCGATAGCCCGCCGCTGGATCTCAAAGCGTCCATCGATATAGGGGCGAATCTCCTCGAATCGTGCGTCGATAGCCCGCTGCTGGTCGTCAAGGCGTCCATCGATATAGCGGGGAATCGCCTCGAATCGGGCGTCGATGGCCTGCTGGTATTCCTCAAAGCGTCCGTCAAAATACGGACGAAACTGATCGAATCGCGCGTCGATAGCTTGCCGAAGTTCCTCAGATCGTCGATCTGTGTAGTGACGACTCTCCTCAAAGCGTTCGTCAATCAACCGATGGGTGCTGTCAAATCGGGCCTCGATAGCCCGAAGGGCAGCCTCTTCTCGATCCTCAGCCTGTTGGAAGAGCGTGTTGATGTCGGTTGCGAGTTCCTCGAACTGCTGGTCGACATCAGTCCGGAGCGCATCGACATCCGTTCGAAGCGCAGCAATATCCGCTTGCGTTGCCGCGTTGGACTCCAGGGCGGTCGCGTCCGTCATCGGTTTCTCCGTGGGCGAGGTCTGCGTCGTGCCGGTTCAGGCGACGAAGATCAGTGGTTTGGCGACCGCCCACGCCTGCGCGATTGTACCCATGAGCACCTGAGAGTCTCGGCGCCCGGCGTGTGAACTTCTACGACGGCGGCTGTGTGCGGCTGGCCAGAACGCCTTCGATGACGCCTTCGATTCGGGCGACGCGTTCCGTGAGGTTATCGACGCGGGTGGTGAGGTGGCGGACGTCCGTCCGCACGTCACGCCAGACGGCTATGACGACAGCAATGACGGCGGCCCCTACAGCAAGGATTCCAATCAACTCCGGCGACATGTGCGATTCCTCGGTTCGCGAGAGTCCCCGTTCCCCTCGGTTGAGGCACCGGAGACCAGCGGATCGGCTGCCGCCCGCAGTTAAGGAATTCTAGCCTCGAGAGTCTGAGAGCGTCGGACCGCTGGGCTAGGCGGCGGTGGCTGGTTCCGCGGCGGCGTCGGCCAGGGCGCGCTGGTATTCGCGCTGGAGGAGGCGCTTGCTGACGAAGATGTCGACGAGGTCCCAGGGGAGGGGTTCGTCGGGGTCGCGCTGGCGGTGGATGTACCAGTCAAGGTCGAGGCCGGCGGCTTCGATGGCCTGGTACCAGCGGTCGGGTTCTAAATGCTCCATCCAGCCGTCGAAGCGGCAGCCGCGTTCCCAGGCGCCCTTGATCGCGCGGCCGACACGCCGGTCGCCGAGGGCCAGCAGGGCCTCGATGTGGCTTTCCTGCGGGTCGTGCCACATGAGGTGAATGTTGCGGTCGCGGGCGATATCGAAGCAGGCCTGCTGCTTGGCGCGAATGGCGTCGCTGCGATCCTGCGGGTGCCACTGGAAGGGCGTGAAGGGCTTGGGGATAAAGGTGGAGACGGTGACGTTGACCTTGGCGCGCTTGCCGTGGTGGCGGCGGCCGAGGGCCATGACGCGATTGGCCAGGTGGGCGATGGCCCGGGCGTCGTCGAGGGTCTCGGTGGGCTGGCCGATCATGAAATAGAGCTTGATGGTGCGGAAGCCGCGCTGGAAGGCCATGTCGCAGGTTTCCAGCAGGTCCTCGTCCGAGATTTCCTTGTTGATGACGCGGCGCATGCGGGGGGTGGCGGCTTCGGGGGCGAAGGTGAGGCTGCCGCCGCGCTTGCCGCCGCGTTGGAGAGCGTCGGCCACGTCGACGTTGAAGGTTTCGACGCGAGTGGAGGGGATGGAGACGCGGACGTAGTCCTCGGCGGCGTCGTAGACGTCGTTGATGACAACATCCAACCCTTCGTAGTCGACAGCATTGAGGGAGAGCAGGGAGACCTCGCTCTGGCCGGTGGCGGTGAGGCAGCGGTCCACGGCCTGCTCCACCAGGTCCTTGCTGCGGTGGCGCACCGGACGGTAGAGGTAGCCGGCCTGGCAGAAGCGGCAGGCGCGGGCGCAACCGCGGTCGAGTTCGACGGCGATGCGGTCGTGAACCACGCCGGTGTTGGGGACGACGGGACGGCGGGGTCCGCTGTAGACATCGATGTCGACGTACTGGCGGGCGATTTTTTCAGGAAGGTCGTCCCGCAGGCGCCGGTGGCCGAGGAAGGCGCCGTCGTCGGCGTATTGGGGCGCGTAGAGTCCGGGGGCGTAGATGCCGGGGACCGTGCGGGCGGCGGCGGCAATGAACTCGTGGCGCCAGCCGGGTTGGGCGCGGTCGAACTCGGCGTGCAGATTGAGCACCTGCTGAAGCAGATCCTCGCCCTCGCCGACGGCGATCAGGTCGAAGAAATCGGCCATGGGCTCGGGGTTGGAGACGGCCGAGCCGCCGCCGAGGATTAGCGGATCGTCATCGGAGCGGTCGACCCGCTCGATGGGGATGCCGGCGAGGTCGAGCATTTCGAGGACGTTGGTGTTGCCGCTCTCGTAGCTCATGGAGAAGCCGAGGATGTGGAAGTCGCGCAACGGGCGGCGCGATTCCCAGCCCCAGAGCCGAAGGCCCTGCGCGCGCATGGCGTCGGCCATGTCGGGGAGCGGGGTGAAGCTGCGGTCGCAGAGGTGGGGGGTGTCGTCGTTGATCAGCTCGTAGAGCAGGCCCATGGCCAGGTTGGACATGCCGATCTCGTAGGCGTCGGGAAAGCAGAGGGCGAGGCGGGTGTGGGCCGAATCCCAGTCCTTCTGGCGCGCGTTGTGCTCGCCCGCCAGGTACTGGGCGGGTTTGGTTACGCCGTCAAGCAGGTGTTCGAACTGGACGGTAGTTGGGGTCGACACAGGCAGGGCAGGGGATCAGGACCAATCAGTCAAACCTAACAGAGGCTGACGGTCGGGCAACCGCTTCGCGACGGCTAGTCGCCGGCTCGGAAGCGTTGGAACTCGCCGGCGATGTCGGCGTCGTTGTGGTCGCCGTCGTGGATGACGAAGCGGACGGTCTGGTCCCAGGGCTGCTCGGCGGTGATCTCGACGGCTTGCATGCGCATGGTGCTGATGCAGAGGGAGCCGTAGTCGCGAACGAACCAGGGAGCGCCGTCGAACGAGGCGTCGGGGAGGACGCCGACGCCAGCGACTTTGTCGAAGGCCATGGGACCGTGGGCGTCGACCCAGTCGGCGGTCTGGTCGAAGATTTCGGCCTCATTGGTACGGCCTTCGGAGTCCTTGATCACGCCGTCGTGGGTGACGTGCAGGCGGTCGGCGAGGCGCACGCCGTAGTAGCTGTGCTTGGTCGGACCAATGGTGACGCTGCCGGGCGACTTGGCGGAGCCGGCTACGGGCTTGCCGGGCAGCGGCGTGCCGTCGGCCAGGCGTCCGGCCGGAGCCGACGGGCCGCCGCCGGGGACGAGTTGCGAGCGGATGGTGAGAAGGTTGGAGATTTCGCCCGGTTGGATGTCGGTGGTGCGGGTCTCGACCAACATCAGGCGGCCGTCGGGATCGCTCCAGTCGGGGGCGCCGCGCCACTCGAGCGTTTGGGTTACGCGGAGCTTGTCGGCGGCCAGCTGTTCCCACGAGGCGTCGACCTCGCGAATAGCGCCGGCGGTGCGGCCGCCGTAGGCGCGTTCGATGTAGAAGTTGTAGCCGCTGACCTCTTCGGCGGCGATCCAGATCGAGCGGTGGTGGGGGTGGTCCACCGGCGTTTCGTCGGTGACGGCCTGGCCGGCGGGGGTGTAGACGGGGTACAGGTAGTTGCGGGTGTGGCCCTGGTTGAACGCCGTGATGAAGCGTCCGCCCCAGCGGATCATGCGGCGGGACTGCAGGACGTCAATTGTGAACACGCTCATAGTCGGGATCCTTCGGGCAAGCCGGGGCGAGCGGTCATTATGCGGTGCGCCGGTGGGCTGGGAACTCGTGCGCGGTTGGGGGCAGCCCCCGCGACACGCAGCGGCCAATGGCGACGCGCACTATGGTAGGGGGCCAAGGATCACCGCGGGGCGAACTCTTCGAGTGTCACTAAGGATCGACTACAACCTCCAGACCCTCCGCGGGGACCTCTTTGGCGGCGTTACGGCAGCGGTGGTGGGGCTGCCGGTGGCGCTGGCCTTCGGGGTGGCGTCGGGGCTGGGGGCGGTTGCCGGGCTCTACGGGGCCATCGCGGTGGGATTCTTCGCGGCGGTGTTTGGGGGAACTCGGTCGCAAATCTCGGGACCCACCGGGCCTATGGCCGTGGCCATGGCGGTGATCGTCACCACGCACGCCGAGAGCCTGGCCGAGGCGTTCACGATCGCCGTGATGGCGGGCCTGATCCAGATTGCGCTGGGGGTGCTGCGGATCGGCCGGTTTGTTGGGTACACGCCGTATTCGGTGATCTCGGGGTTCATGTCGGGCGTGGGGATCATCATCATCCTGGTGCAGACGCTGCCGTTCCTGGGCGCGCCGGTGGCGGCGGGTGGCCCGCTGGGGGCGGTGCAGGCCTGGCCCGAGGCCATTCGCAGCGTCAATTTCGGCGCCCTGGCGATAGCCGGCGTCACGCTGGCGGTGGGCGTGGCCGAGCCGGCTGCGGAAGTTCCTGCCGCCCACGCTGGCGGCGCTGATTGCGGGCACGCTCCTTGGCGTGCTGTGGCTGACGGATACGCCGGTGATCGGGGACGTACCAACCGGTCTGCCGACGCTGCGGTTCCCGGAACTTGCGCCGGATGTGCTGGTTCGCGCGGTGCAGCCGGCCGTCATCATTGCGCTGCTGGGTTCGATCGACAGCCTGCTGACGTCGCTGGTCGCCGACTCCATGACGCGGACGCGCCACAACCCGAACCGCGAACTGGTGGGCCAGGGGATTGGCAACGCGGTGGCGGGATTGATCGGGGGCCTGCCGGGAGCCGGGGCGACGCTGGGGACAGTGGTGAACCTGCGGGCGGGCGGGCGGACGCCGGTGTCCGGGGCGTTGCGGGCGGCCATCCTGCTGGCGCTGGTGTTGGGGCTTGGCCGTTACGTGGAGGCGATTCCGCACGCGGCGCTGGCCGGCATCCTCATGAAAGTCGGCTGGGACATCATCGACTGGCGGTTTCTGACCCGTATTCACCGCGTGCAGCGGGAACACCTGCTGGTGATGCTGATCACGCTGGGGCTGACGGTGTTCCTGGACCTGATCACCGCGGTGGCGATCGGTCTGATCGCGGCGGGCATGGCCAGCGCGCGGCAGTTCGAGCGGCTACAGATGGACAGCGTGGTCTCGGTACCGCTGCTGGACCGGAGTTTCTTTGGCGCGCGGGACGACGACGACACGGTGGACGAGTTTTCCGCGCGGGTGGGCCTGGTGGCGCTGCGGGGCAGCTTTACGGTGGCGTCGGCGAACAAGCTGATCAGCACAATCAGCGTGGATGTCCGCGACCACGAGGTGGTGATCCTCGACTTCTCGGACACGGTCTACATGGACGACAGCGCCGCACTGGTGGTGGAGCAACTGATCGATTCCGCGATTGCCGAGAACACCGAAGTGATCGTGATGGGCCTGGGAGGGCGGCCGGCCATTACACTGCGGGCGTTGAACGCGTTGCGCGAGGTGCCCGAGGATCGCTTCGTGCCGACGATTGACGAGGCTCGGGACATCGCGCAGCGGTTGTTGGCGGGCTAGGGCCGTAAGGTCGAACGACCACCTTCGACCATGAGCCTGCCGCTACACGCAGCAGCCAGAAGCATCCCGCCGGCCCCGCCTCACGAACGCCGCGATCCAGCGCGACCAGCGACCCACATGACAGGTCGTCCAGCGGTGCCGTGGGTGTTCGAAGTTTCGCAGGTGGTGAGGTCTTCCAACGGCTGCCAGCGTGTTCGTTGATCCCCTGGTGATTCCCGGTCTGCTGCTGCTGGCGGGCGAGCTCACCGCTCTGGCAGCGGTGGGATTCATTGTCGTCCGAGTGGCGCTTCGGCAAACCGACGAACGCCTGGCCATGGCGCAGGGGCTGGTCGTTGGTCTCGCGCTGTGGGGTCTGATTGCCAACTTTGTGATCTTTGTGATCCCGGGATTGGCTGGCGCAGGGGTGGCCTGGCTCGGAACACTCGCGATTGGCGCGGTGCTCGTCTGGAAGTCGCCATCGTCCATTCGTCCGCGGCCCCGGCTTGTGGCGGGCTTTGGAGCCGCGGCCCTGGGGCTCTTCTGGGTGGCGCTGGCTGGCCGGCAACTCCTTTCCATCGGTGAGGCAGCAATCCACTTTGGATTGAGTGGCTCAATCCGTGCCGGCGGGGTTCACCCGCCGGAACTGCCCTGGAACCCCGGCCTGGCCGCGCCCTACCACTATGGGGTCGATCTGCTGATCGGGCTCCTCACACCGCCGTCGGGACCGGACCCCGCCTTCACCACAGAGATTGTGGCCGCGTACATCTGGACGAGCTACGCCCTCGTTGTCGTGACAATGCTGCTACAACGCAGTTCGTGGGGAATCGTCGGGATAGTTGCGCCGCTGCTGCTGGCGGCGGGCACGGAGACGTTCCTCTCGGCTTCACCTGGCGTTCTGCAGGTTCCGGTTCCGGCGGGGATTCCGGCGCCGGGACTACGCGCTTCGCTTGGGCTGGTTTACGTGGATGGATTCGCTAAAACAATATCATGGAATACAAATATTGCGACTCTGAATTTTACCCTCGCGTACGCCCTGAGCCTGGTTGTGCTACAGCGAGTCTCGGAGGGGTCGAGCGGTCGCTGGTTCACGCAGGGCGCCCTGGCGATTCTGGTTGGATTCCTGAGTCTGTTCGACACAGTGATTGCACTTGTGGTGCTCGCTGCGTGGGGCGGACTGGAGCTCCTGCGTGTCCGGCCGGTGCGGAACCGTCCCTCGGTGCGGCCGATAGCCGTCGGGCAAGCCGTGTTCGGACCCGCAGTGGCCGCGCTGCTGGTCGGAACTGCCGGGAGCGTTGGAAGTGGACTCCTGGTGGCGGAAGGACCCAGCGGCGTTTCGCTAAGCGGGATCGGCGACACGAGCCTCCGCCCGCCGGTGGTGTCCCTGACCGCGCTGCCCGGCGGCCTCGGGCTGCTGGGTCTCGGACCTCTCGTCGTCGCGGTCATGGCCGTGCTTCTGGCGCGCCGCGATCGCCTCAGCGTCGCGCTGGCCGTTTGCAGCGGCGCCTGTCTGCTTGGCGCGCTCACGCTGCGGTACGAGTACGCCCAACATGACGTCACCAGACTGGACGGGCATGCGCGCAACTTGGCGTTGCTGGCACTGCTGCTCGCTTTGAGCCCCCGGCTCGCGAACCTACCAGCTCGTTGGCGATATGCGGCTGGCGCCCTCATCGTAGGGCTCGTGACCTGGCCGACCGTCATTCAACCGGCGCGCACCATCGGAACGGCGCTTAGCAACGGCGTGCAGCTGGCGAACGCGGGGCACGATGCCGCAGAGTCGAGGTCGCCTCACAGCGGTCGGCGCGGGGTGTTCCCACGCCTTGCGTCCGAACGCGTTGCAGACTTTGTCCGCACCCGCACAGCGATTGACGCGCGGATACTCTCGCCACAGCCTGAGGCCATGTCCGCCACCACCGGACGTTCGAACGCGTCGGGCTTAACGCAGGCCGCGCACTACATATTCGCGACTGGACCTGAGTACCTGGACGCCGTCAGACATCTCGAACCCGCAGCCATAACGCGACGCGGATTCACCCATGTACACGCCACCGACGGCTGGATCGCCAAACTGCCGGATCGGGCCCGGCGGTGGCTCAATGATCTGGAGTACTTCGAGGTTCTTGTGCGGGACGGGGCCGATACGCTCTATCGAATTCAGCCGGCGTTTCTTGAGATTGAGGCCACGCCGACCCCGGGGTCATACGAAGCCCTGCGGAGGTCCGTGCCGTCGTCGGCGATCGTGCATGTCGAGCCCACAACCGAAGTCGGGCATGCCCTGCAACTCGCGTCCGCGCTCTCGCATGCGCGACTGGTCGGAGAGGTTGATCCGGGGCAGAGGCATCTACGTACGGACTTTGGGATCGAAGCCCTGGGCGAGCATCGACCGGATTTCGTGGTTGCGCCGCGCTGGTTCACGCCGTCGATGTTCGCGCCACGGGCTCGACGACCGGTCTGGTGGAACGATTGGGTGGCGATCTACGCACGAGACGGCGCCCCTGCGTCGCTCATGCCCGCTGCCACCGCAGCGCCGCCACCCATCAGCATCGAGGTGTCTGATGGCGTCGCGAAGGATGGCCGAGCCACATTTACGCTCACGCTGACCAACCGCGCGCCGGACCGGTGGACTGGCCAGGACTGGCTGGTATTGCCCGCGAGCATCGATGGGCTGCCGGAGTTGCCGCACCTGGGCAAGTCTGCGGCGCAACTGTGGTTCTCCGGGCAGATTGCTCCGGGGCATGAGAACACGAGATTGACTTACGTATTCGATCCTTGGTCGGCGAGTTTGAGCGTTCGCGCCGGCGACGGAAGCCTAAGCGCCGCCGGAGGGGGCGGCGACGCGCTCGGTCCAGGGCGCTGGACGCTGGTGCTGCGACTGAACCGCGACGTCAGGCGCCAGGACTACGTGGGGCAGGAGGCCGCCGCCTACGTTCCCGTGATGCACATGGACATCTCCGCGAGCGGCGAGGTGTCGTATACGGTTTACGAGGGCGATCTCAACGCGAGATTGAAGTCCTGAGCCGCCGCTGTGGGGCCTCGGGGCTGGTGAGGAAACCGCTGAGCCAGTGCACTGCGAAGGCAGCCGCGTTCCGAAGCTGTAGCCCATGGGTTCGGCCCCCGCGGCGCGATGGCAGGCCACCTCAAGTCAACACCAACGTGAATGCTGATTGACCCTTCGGTGATTCCGGGCCTGCTGCTGCTGGCGGGCGAGCTCATTGCCCTGGCAGTGGCGGGATTCGTCGTGGTGCGGGTGGTGCTGGGGCAAACCGACGACCGTCTGGCCCTGGCGCAGGGGCTCGTGGTGGGTCTCGCCCTCTGGGGACTGATCGTCAACTTCGTGCTGTACCTGTGGCCGGGCTATGGCGGCGCGCTGGCGAGCTGGGCGGTCGTAGCGGTGTTCGCCGCAGGGCTGGCCTGGCGCGGGCGTGAGCGGATGCGAGTGAATCCGCGGCTGGCGGTGGGGTTTGGGGCGACGTTCCTGGTGCTGTTTTGGATCGCGCTGGCCAGCCGCCAGCTTCTGCCGATCCCCGACTCGACGATCCACTATGGGCTCATTGGCGTGATCCGTGCCGGGGGCCCGCATCCGCCCGGGCTGTCCTGGAATCCCGGCCTTGCCGCGCCTTATCACTACGGCGTCGATCTGCTCATTGGGCTCCTTACACCGCCGTTCGGCCCGGACCCGGCATTTGTGACCGAGCTGTTGGGTGCCTACATCTGGACGAGCTACGCGCTCATTGTTCTGACGCTGTTGATCTGGCGCGGATCGTGGGCAATGGCCGCGGTGCTGGCGCCACTGCTGCTCGCAGCCGAAACGCAGGCATTTCTCACCCGATCGCCGGGTGTGCTGCAGGTGGCGATTCCAGGCGGGGTGCCCGCGCCGGGCCTGCGGGCGTCGATCGCGGCGGTGTACCTGGAGGGTGTCTCCGAGAACAGCACGTGGCCGCCGAATATCTGGAAGCCGGACTTTCCGCTGGCATATGCGCTGGCACTGGTCGTGCTGCAGCGGGCAATCGATACATCGAGCAGTTACCGGCTTGCGCAGGGAGTCCTGGCGATGCTGATCGGGTTCCTGAGTGTGGTGGATGCCGTGATTGCTTTCGTCGTACTTGCGGCGTGGGGCGGATTCGCGGCGATCTCGATTGTGACGGCCCGGCGCGGACGCCCGATCCGCTGGAACGACTGCGTGCGCAGCCTGTGGGGACCTGCCTTGGGCGCGCTGCTGCTCGGTACGGGCGGCGGCGTGATTACGAGTTTCCTGGTTGAGGGCTCTGGGAGCGGCATTTCCTATGGCTGGAAAGAGAACACGAGCCTGCGGCCGCCGCTGGGTTCCTTCACAGCGCTGCCTGGCGGCCTGGCCTTGCTGGGTTTGGGCCCCTTCGTCACTGCCCTCGGCGCGGCGCTCCTGGCGCGGCGAAATGCCCTGAGCGTGGCGCTGGCTGCCTGCAGCGGCTTGTGTCTTCTCAGCGCACTTACGCTGCAGTACGAGTACGCCCAACATGACGTCACCAGGCTGGACGGGCATGCGCGCAACTTCGCGCTGCTGGCACTGCTGGTCGCTCTGAGCGTGCGGCTCGCCAACCTACCAACTCGCTGGCGATATGCCGCCGGCGTCGTCATCGTCGGGCTCGTGACCTGGCCGACTGTCGTGTCACCGGTCCGCGGCCTCGGTCCGGCCCTTCGCCAGGGCGTGCAGCTTGCGAACGCCGAGGCGGCGGAGCAGGTGCCAGGTTCGACACGTAGCGGACGCCGGGGCGTGTTTCCGCGCTTCCGTTCCGAACGGATCGTCGACTTTATTCAGGAGCACACGCCGCCTGAAGCGCGCGTTCTGTCGCCTGACCCAATGGCCATGACTGCGGCTTCCGGACGTCCGAATGCGGTGGGATTCACGCAGGCGGCGCACTACGTCTATACCTCGGGTCCCGAGTACCAGGACGCCATCCGCTATCTGGATCCGACGGCCGTCAAACGCCTGGGGATTGGTTACGTGCACGTTTCGGACGCCTGGATCGAGGGGCTGCCCGATCACGCCCGCGGATGGCTCAATGATCCGAGCTTGTTTGAGCCCGTGATCCGCGACGGATCCGACGCGCTGTTGCGTGTGCGGCAGGCGTACCGCGAGCTGGAGACTCCGCCACCGCCGGCATCCTTCGAAGCACTTCGCCGGGCAGTGCCAGCGTCGGCGACCGTGTACTTCGAGCCGGCGACGGATATCGGGAATGCCCTCCGCGTCGCGTCCGCGCTAGCGCACGCGCGATTTGTGGGCGAGCTGGCACTCGACCACATTCACGTGCGGACGGACTTTGGGATCGAGCCGCTCGGCGAGCATCGACCGGATTTCGTGGTTGCGCCGCGCTGGTTCACGCCTTCGATGTTCCCGCCGGCGGCGCGACGGCCGGTCTGGTGGAACAGATGGGTGGCGGTCTATGCCCTGGACGGCGGGACGGAATCAGTCATGCCCGTCACGGACTCGGCGTTGCCGCCTGTCAGCGTTGAGGTTTCGGATGATGGAGCCGAGGACGAACGGGCCGCGTTTATCGTCACACTGATCAACCGCGCGCGGGAGCAGTGGACGGGCCAGGACTGGCTGGTTTTGCCGGCCGGCGTTGGGGGGCTGCCGCTGTTGCCCCGGCTGGGCAAGTCTGAAGCTGTGCTTTGGTTCTCCGGGCAAATTGCACCAGAACACGAGACCACGCGACTGACCTACGAATTCGATCCGCGTGGGACCACCCTGAGCGTTCGCGCTGGCGATGGGCGACTGACGGCTGCAGGAGGAGGCGGCGACGCCCTGGTGCCCGGCAGCTGGTCGCTTGTGTTGCGGCTCAATCGCGCAGTGAAGCACAGAACCTACGTAGGGCAGGAGGCGGCTGCCTACATTCCAATCATGCATGTGGATATCGCCGATGACGGAGCGGCGGCATTTACGGTCTACGAGGGTGACCTGCAGGCCGGATTGCGCTCCTGAGTTGTCGATGCCAAACGCCGACGGTCGAGAATGCGCTTGCGCGACTTCGGGATTGGCCGCTTCCGTTTGCGAGCAACGAGTCCCGTGCCCGATTCCTCGGAAGGTGATGCGGGGCCCGCCAGACGGAACTTTCAGCTGAATGTCCGTTGACATTCCGGTGATCCCAGGTCTGCTTCTGCTGGCTGTTGAACTGCTCGTGCTGGCAGCGGTGGGCTTCGTCTTCGCGAGGCTGGCGCTTGGGCAGCGCGATGACCTGATGGCGTTGGCGCAGGGACTGGTGGTGGGACTCGCGCTGTGGGGGCTGATCGTCAACTTCGTGCTGTTCCTGTGGCCGGGATACGCCGGGGCGCTGGTGGGCTGGGCGGTCGTCGTGATGATTGGCGCGGGCATGGCCTGGCGCGGCCGTGCTCGAATTCGAGTGAATCCGCGGGTGGCAATGGGGCTTGGCGCTGCGTTCCTGGTCCTGTTCTGGATTGCGCTGGCGGGGCGCCAGCTGCTGCCGAATCCGGACCCGTATATCCACCACGGGTTCATCGGCGGGATCCGCGCCGGGGGACCCCACCCGCCCGAGTTGCCCTGGAATCCCGGGCTCGCGGTGCCGTATCACTATGGCGTCGACTTGCTGATCGCGCTGCTCACGCCACCATTTGGGCCCGACCCGGCCTTCGTCACGGAGCTGGTGGGGGCGTGGGTCTGGACGAGCTACGCCCTGGTCGTGGGAACGCTGCTGCTACGGCGTGGATCGTGGTTGGCGGCGGCGACGCTGGGGCCGCTGCTGCTGGCGGCCGGCACGCAGACACTGCTCTTCGCCTCGCCGGGCGTTCTCCAGGTGCCGATCCCGACGGGCATGCCGGCGCCGGGTCTGCGCGCATCCCTGGGAAGCGTGTACGTGGATGGGCTGGGCGCGAGCGAGTCGGTGCCCGCCAATGTCTGGAAGCCGACATTTCCATTGGCCTACGCGCTGGCGCTGCTGGTGCTGGAGCGGGCGGCACACCTGAAACGCCGGCGCTGGCCACGGCAGCTGGCGCTGGCATCGATGGTTGGATTCCTGGGGCTGGTGGACGAGGCCGTTGCCCCCGTCGCGCTCGCGCTTTGGGTTGTGCTGGAGGTGGTGACGCTGGTACGGGCGAGACGCAAAGGCGCGGCAGTCGAGGGAATCGCCTGGGCCGTCGCGGGCCCGGCGCTGGCCGCGGTGCTGCTGGCGGTGGGCGGGGGCGTGCTGAGTGCCGTTCTCACGGGAGGGGATGCCAGCGCGCTGTCGCTGGGCTGGATCGGCGACACGAGCCTCCGGCAGCCGGTGGCGTCGTTCAGCGAACTGTCGGGAGGACTTGGGTTGCTGGGCCTTGGCCCGGTGGTCGTGGCGGGTGCGGCCGCGCTCCTGGCCGGGCGTGATCGCCTGACGCTGTCGCTGGTTGCCGCGGCCGGAGCTCTTGTGCTGGCCGGGCTCACGGTGCGCTATGAGCTCGGACAGCAGGACGTGACGAGGATGGACGGATACGCGCGAAACTTCGCGCTGCTGGCGGCGCTTATGGCGCTAAGTCTGAGGCTGCGAGCGCTGGCGGCCCGCTGGCGCTGGGCCGCCAGCGCCGCGATTGTGGGGCTCGTTGCCTGGCCGGCCGTGGTTTCGCCGGTCAGGGCGCTGGGTCCGGCGCTCGGCCAGGGTGTGGAGCTCAGCAACGCACGCACCGACACGCAAGGGTCGAATTCGGCGCGCACCGGAAGTCGAAGCGCGTATCCACGCTTGACGTCCGAAGGCGTTGCCGCGTACATCCGCAGACACACGGCCATCGAGGCGCGCATTCTCTCGCCGCAGGCGACGGCCATGTCGGCTGCCACGGGTCGCCCCAGCGCCAGAGGTTTCGTCCAGGCGTCGCACCTGCTGCACGAGGTCGGTCCGGAGTACCAGGACGCCATCCGCTATCTCGAGCCCGCCGCCGTGAGGCGGTTGGGCATTGCGTACGTCCACGCAACGGATACGTGGATCGCGCGGCTGCCCGAACACGCCAGGGGCTGGATCGACGATCGGCGATTCTTCGAATTGTTAGAGCGGGACGGAACGGATGCGCTCTATCGCGTGCGGCAGGCCTTCGTAGAGCTTGAGGCGTCGCCGGCACCGGCGTCCCATGAGGCCTTGCGACGGGTCGTTCCGGAATCCGCCATCGTGTATATGGATCCGAAAATCGAATCGCCATTTGCCCTGCGCACCGCGTCGGCGCTCGCGCATGCTCAACTTGTCGGCGAACTCCGTCCGGGCAGCCTGCACCTGCGGACGGACTTTGGAATCGAGCCCTTAGGCACACAGCAACCAAGTTTCATCGTTGCGCCCCACTCATTTACGCCTTCCATGCTGCCGCCGGCCGCACGGAAGCCGATCTGGTGGAACGCGGGATTGGCTGTGTACGCGTTGGACAGCGCCGTCGAGCCCGTCATACCGGTCGGGCCCGCGGCAGCGCCAGCGGTGACCGTTCGAGTTTCCAGGGAAGAAGTCGAGGGCGAGGCTCTTGCCTTTACGCTATCGCTCATCAATCGAGTGTCCGACCACTGGACCGGCCAGGACTGGCTGGTGCAGCCCGCAAACGCCGGTGGGCTTCCCGTCTCGCCCGGCTCCGGCGGGACCGGTCCGGGTCTCTGGTTCCCCGGCCAGATTGTGCCGGAGCACGAAAGGACCCGATTGACGTACGAATTCGATCCGCGTACGGCCAACTTGAGCGTCCGCGCCGCGGACGGGCGCCTCAGCGCCGCAGGGCGCGGGGGCGGGCGCCTGGCCCCGGGGCACTGGGTGCTCGTGATGCGGCTGAACCGCGAGGTTGACCGCGGCACGTACGTTGGACACAGGGAAGCGGCGTACATACCAGTCATGCAGATGGAGATTTCGGACCAGGGCGAGGTGTTTTCCCGAGTGTTCGAGGGTGAGCTCAATGCGGGGCGGTCCTAGGTTTCCGGCTTAACGAAGGTGCTGTCGGAGGGACTGTTGGAGCGTTCGATAGCGGACAATCGGAGAGATCCTCCCCAGATCGCGGGTTCCAATCCTGGTGTTGGCTCGTGCGACCCGAAGTCCCAACCCCTATCTGAATGCATGTTGATCTCTCGGTGATTCCAGGCCTGCTGCTGCTGGCCGCCGAGCTACTGGTGCTGGCCGCGGTGGGCTTTATTGTGGTGCGAGTGGCGCTTGGCCAGGCCGATGACCGCCTGGCGGTTGCGCAGAGTCTGGTGGTAGGCCTCGCGCTGTGGGGCCTGGTCGTCAACTTCGCTCTGTACCTGTGGCCCGGATTCTCGGGTGCGCTGGTTGGATGGGTGGCGGTACTTGTCATCGGCGCCGTCCTGGCGCGGCGCCGGACCACAGGCATTTGTCCCAGGCCGCGCCTGGTGGCGGGGCTTGCCACTGTGGCCGTCCCGCTGTTCGTGATCGTGCTCGCCAGCCGCCAACTGCTGCCAAGCCCAGACCCGCATAGTCACATTGGACTGACCGCGACGATTCGCGCTGGTGGAAGCCACCCGCCGCAATTCCCATGGAATCCGGGGTTCGCCGCGCCCTACCACTACGGCACAGACTTGCTATCCGGGCTCCTTACGCCGCCGGTCGGTTCGGACCCGTCCTTCGTGACGGAACTACTGGACGCGTCTATCTGGATCAGCTTCGCACTCATCGTGGCGCTGCTGCTCCTGCGGCGCCGATCCTGGCTGGCGGCGCTCGTGCTGGCGCCACTCCTGCTCGCGGTCGGCACGACAACCTGGCTTGTCGCATCGCCGGGTGTTGTCCAGATCCCCGTCCCCGTGGGGATTCCGGCACCCGGCCTACGCGCCGCGCTGGCGGAAATCTACGTGGAGGGCCTGGGCGAGACCCGGATAACGCCGCCGAATATCTGGAAACCGTATTTCGTACTGGCGTACGCGCTGGCCCTGGTGGTGTTGGAGCGGGTCGCGAACGGTCTGGACCGACGCTGGCTGCAGCGTGGCGTGCTGGCGCTGTTGATCGGGTTTCTCGGACTGGTGGACGAAGCCGTTGCTCCCGTGGTGCTCGTACTGTGGGCCGCACTTGAGGCTGCGCCGTTCGTCAAGGCCTGGGGAGACCGCCCGTATCCGTGGAAATCCGCCCTGCCTGCCGCGGCGGGGCCGGCGCTGGCCGCACTCCTGCTGGCCACGGGCGGCGGCGTGATCACGGCCATCCTGACCGGAGAATCGGGAGGAGGCCTGTCCCTCGCCTGGATCGACGATACAAGCCGGCGGCCACCGCTGCTGTCGTTGACCGAGTTGTCCGGTGGTGTGGGCCTGCTGGGTTTGGGACCGGTCATCCTCGCAGGCGGCGCTCTCGTGCTTGCAAGGCGCGGCGATCACCTCAGCCCGGCATTGGTCGCCGGCAGCGGCGTATTCCTCCTGGTCGCGCTCACGCTTCGCTACGAGTACGGCCAGTTTGACGTCGTGAGACTTGATGGCCACGCGCGGAATTTTGCGCTGTTGGCATTACTGCTCGCGCTGAGTTCGCGGCTCCCGATGCTGCGGCCCCGCTGGCGCTACGCCAGCGGGGCCGTGCTGGTGGCGCTCGTGGTGTGGCCCGCTACCGTCTGGCCCGTTCGCAACATCAGCATGGCCGTTGGCCACGGCATTCAAGTCGCCAACTCGCAGCCAGGCCAGCAAGGGCCGCGGCAGGTCTACACAAACTTGACGTCCGAGCGCCTGGCGGCGTACCTGCGCGACTCCACGGCCGTCGACGCGCGCGTCCTCTCGCCGGATCCGCGCGCGCTATCCAGCGCCACCGGCCGTCCCAATGCCTCGGGCTTCACACAGGCGATGCACTACATCGATGGCCCCGGGCCCGAGTATCTGGACGCTATCGGGTATCTCGACCCGACGGCCATGCGGCGGCTCGACATCGCCTATGTCCACGCCACCGATGCCTGGATCGACGGTCTGCCTGAGCAGGCCAGACGCTGGCTGAACGATCCGCAACTGTTCGAGCTGCTGGTCCAAGATAGGACCGACGCCCTCTACCGGGTGCGGTCGGCCTTCCTGGAACTTGAGGCCGCGCCGGCGCCCGCCTCCTATGAGGCACTGCGGCGGGCCGTGCCCCCGACCGCCACGGTGTACCTGGCGCCCACGACCGAACCCATGCACGCCCTGCGCCTTGCGTCGGCGCTCGCCCATGCGCAGCTAGTTGGCGAGCTGCTCCCGGGCCACCTGCACCTGCGGACCGACTTTGGAATCGAGCCGCTCGGTGCGCATCGGCCGGGCTTTGTCGCTGCGCCGCATTGGTTTACGCCGTCAATGTTTCCGCAACCGGCGCGACGGGCAATCTGGCGGAACAACCGGGTGGCGATCTACTCCGTTGACGGCGCCACCGATTCGATCATGCCGATCAGGTCCGAGGCAGCGCCGCCGATCAGCGTTCACGTATCCGATGCGCGCGCCGCAGACGAGCGCATGAGCTTCGATTTGACGCTGACCACCCGCGCGCCTGAGCGCTGGAGCGGCCAGGACTGGCTGGTTCTGCCAGCAAGCGTCAGCGGGCTTCCACTGATTCCCGCTATTGGCGAACCCGACGCCACCATGTGGTTTTCCGGTCAGATTGGGCCGGGCCGCACCACTACGCGATTGACGTACGAGTTTGACCCGCGCGGGGCCGGCTTGTACGTCAAGACCGGCCACGGCAACTTCAGTCCGGCCGCGGGAAGCGGCGCTCCCCTCGAACCCGGGTACTGGTCGCTCGTCCTGCGCCTGACCGGCAGGGTGGATCGCGGAAGCTTCGTGGCCCATGAGCACGTTGCTTACGTTCCGGTAATGCAGATTGGGATTTCGGAGCTCGGTGAGGTGACATTCCTGGTCTACGAAGGCGACCTGCACGCAAAACTGCGTTCCGCGCCGTAGGCAGGGCGATCGATGCGTCTCGCGCCGCCTGCCCAGGCAGGCGGCGGGGACTAGACGGACGCAACCTCGTTGAGGCGGCCGGTGGCGCAGTCGTAGATGAAGCCGCGGATGCGGTCGCGGTGCGGGAGGAAAGGGCTGGCCTGGAGGCGGGCCATAGAGTCGCGGACGTCCTGTTCGAGGTCGGTGAAGGGTTCGAAGGAAAACGGCGGGCGTCGGCCGGTGTCGGCTTCGACGGCATCCTTCAACTCATCGTCCGAGAAGGTCTGCATGCCGCAGTCGGTGTGGTGGACGAGCATGATCTCGCGGGTGCCGAGCAGGCGCTGGGAAATGACCAGGGAGCGAATGGCGTCCTCGGTGACCACGCCGCCGGCGTTGCGGATGACGTGGGCCTCGCCCGGGGCCAGCCCCAGCGCCTGATACACATCCAGGCGGGCGTCCATGCAGGCCACGACGGCCAGCCGGCGGGCGGGTTGGGCGTGACCGCCTTCCTCACGAAACCCAGCGGCGAAGCGGGCGTTATTCGCAAGGATGTCGTCGACCGCTGACACCCGAACCTCCGTTAGCCGATGGCCGCTTCCACCGCGCAAAGCCGCGCCAGGTCGGCAGCGCGGTTGGTCTGTTCCCAGGGGACGTCGGCCAGGTCGTCGCGTCCGAAGTGGCCGTAGGCGGCGACCTGTCGGTAGAGGGGCCGGCGCAGGCCGAGGTCGCGGATGATGACGCCGGGGCGCAGGTCGAAGACCTCGCGGACGGCGGCTTCGATGTCGGAGTCGGGCACCGTTCCGGTTCCAAAGGTCTCGATGTTGACGGAGACCGGCTCGGCCTTGCCGATGACGTAGGCCAGTTGCAGCTCAAACCTCTGGGCTAGGCCGGCCGCGACCACGTTCTTGGCGACCCAGCGGGCGGCGTAGTTGGCGGAGCGGTCGACCTTGGTTGGGTCCTTGCCGGAGAAGGCGCCACCGCCGTGGCGGGCCATGCCGCCGTAGGTGTCCACGATGATCTTGCGGCCGGTCAGCCCGGCGTCGCCCATGGGACCGCCGATGACGAAGCGGCCGGTGCCGTTGACGATGAAGCGGGTGTCGTCGTCGATCCACTCCGACGGGACGACTTCGCGGATGACGTTCTCGACCAGTTCGCGCTCGATGGTGTCGCTGTCGATGTCGTCGGCGTGCTGGGCGGCCAGCGCGACCGTGTCCACGCGGGCCGGCTGGCCGTAGCGGTACTCGACGGTGACCTGTGACTTGCCGTCGGGCCGTAGCCAGGGAAGCGTGCCGTCCTTGCGCACGGCGGCCAGTTGACGTGCGGCGTGGTGGGCCAGCGCGATGGGCGCCGGCATGAGTTCCGGCGTCTCGTCGCAGGCATAGCCGTACATCATTCCCTGGTCGCCGGCGCCCAGGCCTTCGACCTCGGCGTAGTCGCCCTCCAGGTCGCGAACTTCGAGCGCTTCGTCGACGCCCATCTTGATGTCGGCCGACTGTTCCTTGACGGAGACGGCGACGCCGCAGGTCTCGGCGTCGAAGCCGTGATCCGAGTGGGTGTAGCCGATTTCGCCGACGGTGCGGCGCACCACCTTGGGGATGTCCACGCTGTCGCCGCCGGCGGTGATCTCGCCGAACACCAGCACCAATCCGGTGGAGGCCGCGGTTTCGCAGGCCACGCGGGCCTTGGGATCGGCCTGGAGGTAGGCGTCCAGAATCGCGTCCGAAACCTGGTCGCAGAGCTTGTCGGGGTGGCCCTCGGTTACGGACTCGGAGGTAAACAGCAGGCGGGCGGCCTGCGCGAAGGTGCTACTCAATGTGCTCTCCCATGCTGTCGCCGAGTGTGGGTGCCGTGCGACCGCGGCCTGACTACGTGCCTTCCTGCCAGCCGGACAGGTAGGCGGCCTGCTCGGCGCTGAGGGTGTCGATTGCCACGCCCATCGCCTCGAGCTTGACCGAGGCGACCTGGCGGTCGATGTCGGCCGAGACATCGTAAACATCCGGGGCCATGTCGTGCGCGTTTTTGGCCAGATGTTCCAGGGCCAGGGCCTGGTTGGCGAAGCTCATGTCCATAACGCTGGCCGGGTGGCCCTCGGCGGCGGCGAGGTTGATCAGGCGGCCCTGCGCCAGGAGATAGATGCGGCGCCCGCCGGGCAAGCGGTACTCGTCCACGAAGGGCCGGGCCTGATCGACGCTCTCGGCCATTTCTTCCAGGGCCTCGATGTTGATTTCGACATCGAAGTGGCCGGAGTTAGCCAGGATCGCGCCGTCCTTCATCACCTCAAAGTGCGAGCGGTTGATGACGTGCTTGTCGCCGGTGACGGTGATGAAGACATCGCCTTCGGCGGCGGCCTCCTGCATGGGCATGACGCGGTAGCCGTCCATCACGGCCTCGAGCGCGCGGACCGGATCGACTTCGGTGACGATCAGGTGCGCGCCCATGCCGGCGGCGCGGCTGGCCAGGCCGCGACCGCACCAGCCGTAGCCGCCCACGACCACCGTGCGACCGGCCAGCAACAGGTTGGTGGCGCGCACGACACCGTCCAGCGTGGACTGCCCGGTGCCGTAGCGGTTGTCGAACATGTGCTTGGTCATGGCCTGGTTGACGGCCACGATGGGGTACTTGAGCACGCCCTGTTCGGCCATGGCGCGAAGTCGAATCACGCCGGTGGTGGTTTCCTCGGTGCCGCCCATCACGCCGTCGATGACGTCGGTGCGGTCGGTGTGCAATTTCGAGACCAGGTCGGCGCCGTCGTCGGTGGTGAGATGCGGCCGGCCGTTGAGCACGGATTCGATGTGGTCGTAGTAAATCTCGGAGTCCTCGCCGTTGATGGCGTAGGTTGAGGCCCCGTAGACCTCCACGAGGGCGGCGGCCACGTCGTCCTGGGTGCTGAGGGGATTGGAGGCGCAGAGGGAGGTTTCGGCGCCGCCGGCCTGCAGGGTGCGGACCAGGTTGGCGGTCTCGGCGGTCACGTGCAGGCAGGCGCCGATGCGGAGGCCGTCGAGGGGTCGCTCCTGCACGAAACGCCGCCGGATGCTCTCCAGGACGGGCATGGACTGGTCGGCCCATTCGATACGGCGGACGCCGTCATCGGCTAGCGAGGCGTCCGCGATATCGGACTGGTTATCGGCCGTGGCCATACGAGTTCCTCCGGGCGTGGGTCTGGCAGCTAGAAGGCGGCGAAGTCGCCGAATTCAACGTAGCGCGAATCGATGTCGTGACGGGTGAGTTCAGCGAGGCGATCCACGCTGAACGCCTCAACTGTAAACGACGCCACGACGCATCCATAGACTACGGCTCTTCGCAGGGCGGCATCGTCGGTTGAGTTCGCGGCAGCCAGGCTGCCCAGGAATGCCCCGGCGAAGGCGTCGCCCGCGCCCGTGGGGTCCTTGACCTCGTCCAGCGGGTAGGCCGGCGCGAAGAACCAGCCGTGGTCGCTGACCAGGGCGGCGCCGAACTCGCCGCGCTTGACCACGACATAGCTGGGCCCAAGGTCAAGGATGGTGCGCACGGCGCGCGGGATGTTGGCGTGGCCGCCGAAGAGCCGCGCTTCCTCGTCGTTGAGAACCACGCAGTCGCAGCGCGCAAACACATGGGAGACCTGCTGGCGTTTGCCCTCGATCCACAAGTCCATCGAATCGACAACGACGAAGCGCGGGTCAACCACCTGGTCGAGAATCCGAAGCTGGATGCTCGGGTCGGTGTTCCCGAGAAAGACGAAGGACTCGGCTATAGCGTGCTCGGGGACTTTTGGATCGAAGTTCTCGAGCACGTTGAGATCGACGAACGTGGTTTCGCGCACGTTCATGTTCTCGGCATAGCGCCCGCCCCAACGAAAGGTAAGGCCATCGGCGGTCTCGAGACTGCTGAGATCGATGTCGCGCTCGGCCAGCAGTTCGCGGTGGGCCAGCGGAAAGTCGTGGCCAACCACGCTGGACACGGTGGTTGGGGCGAAGAAGCGCGAGGCCAGCGCGGCATAGGTGGCCGAGCCGCCGAGGACGCCCTGGACGCTCTCGTGGGCGGTCTCGATGTCATCAATGCCGACGGTGCCGATGACGACCACGCGGCGGGGTCCCGTGGATTTGCTCATGCGCGGCGATCTAGTCCGAGGCGGGACGGCTGAGGTACCTGCCCACGAGCAGGTCGTGGCGCTCGGCCAGTTCGGGCGGAATCGCGTCGGGCGCGGTGATGATGGCGGTCGCCAGGGCGTCGGCGCACTCGCAGGCGGAGTCGTCGGTGGGAATCTGCCCAACCGCGCGTCGGACGACCCGCTGCGAGAGTGAGGTGTTGGCCATGAGGTTGGCGATGACCATCTCGGCGGAGACGTCCTCTTCACTCTCATGCCAGACGTCGTAGTCGGTGACCATGGCCAGGAGCGCATAACAGATCTCGGCTTCGCGGGCGAGACGGGCCTCGGGGAGCGCGGTCATGCCAATGACGTCCACGCCCCAGGAGCGAAACGTCTCGGACTCGGCGCGGGTGGAGAACTGCGGGCCCTCGATGCAGACGTAGGTGCCGCCGCGATGCACGTGGGCGCCCTCGGTTTCGGCGGCCTCGGCGAGCACGCCGGAGAGCCGGGCGGAGAAGGGTTCGCCCATGCCCACGTGGACAACCAGACCGGGCGTGTCGAAGAAGGTCATGGGGCGCTGGCGAGTGCGGTCGATGAGCTGGTCGGGCACGACGACGTGAAGGGGTTCGATGTGTTCGCGCATGCTGCCGACGGCGCTGACCGAGATGACCCAGCGCACGCCGAGCGACTTGAGCGCCCAGAAGTTGGCGCGGGCGTTGACGGCGGTGGGCATGATGCGGTGGCCGCGGCCGTGGCGCGGGAGGAAGGCCACCTCCACGCCGTCCAGGCTGCCGATGCGAATGAAGTCGCTGGGGTCGCCAAAGGGCGTCGTGACGGTCTCGTCGCGAATGTCTTCCAGGCCGGGCATGTCGTAGAAGCCGCTGCCGCCGATGACTCCGATCGCAGGCATTAGTCCTGGCTCCGCATGTCAGGCGGCCTCGTCGGATGCCGCCGCGAACCGGCGTAACGACTCGGAATAGGGCGGCCGGTGGACGCCGTGCTCGGTAATGATCGCGGTTACGCGTTCGTGTGGCGTGACGTCAAAGGCCGGATTGGCAACGGGCGCATCGGAGGGCGACCAGCGCCAGTCGCCGTAGCCGTGGACTTCCTCGGTGGCCCGTTCCTCGATGGGAATGGCGTCGCCGTCCGGGGTGTCGAAGTCGATGGTGGAGAGCGGGGCGGCCACGTAGAAGGGCAGGTCGTGGGCGCCGGCGGCGACGGCGTGGCTGTAGGTGCCGATCTTGTTGGCGACGTCGCCGTTGGCGGCGATGCGGTCGGCCCCGACGATGACGGCGTCGATGTGCCCGCGACGCATGCGGTCGGCGGCCATGCTGTCGGTGATGAGGGTGAAGGGCACGCCCCACTGCGCCAGTTCCCAGGTGGTGAGGCGTCCGCCCTGGAGCAGGGGGCGGGTTTCGCTGACGACGACCTCGATGCCGTGGCGCTGGTTGGCGGCCTGGAGGACGCCCAGGGCGGTGCCGTAACTGGCGGCGGTGGCGAGCGGGCCGGTGTTGCAGTGGTGGAGCACGCGCTGGCCGGATTCGAATAGGTCCGCCCCGGCTTCGGCAAGGGCGCGGTGGCGCTGTTCGTTGTCGGCGGCGATCTCATGAGCCAGCGCCAGCAAGCCGTGGCGGATTGATTCGCGAGGGTCCCGAATGCCGTCGGTCGGCCGATGATCGGCGAGCGCCCCGAGCTCGTGAGCCGCCGCCCGCATGCGCTCGGCGGCCCAGGCGAGGTTCACGGCCGTCGGCCGTGTGGCGATGACCTGGTCGATAACTTTGTCCAGGCGTTCCATGTAGGTCGTCTCGTCGGGCGCGTCGACGCGCGTGGCGGCCAGCGCGACGGCGTAGGCGGCGGCCACGCCGAGGGCCGGAGCGCCGCGGATGGCGAGGGTGCGGATGGCTTCGTTGACCTGCGAAACCTCGGTGCAGTGCAGCACCTCGACGGCATCCGGCAAGCGGCGCTGATCCAGGATCCGAACCGCGCCGTCACGCCACTCGATCACCGGGGGAACGGGCATCGCCACGGGACTGCGTGTGAGCGGGTGAGTATATCGGCGGCGGCCGGTCGGACCGACAAGCGACCGGCCCCGGATCCCGATGCGTGACCTGGATCCGGGGCCGGTTCTGTGGAACGGCTGTGGTCTAGTTCAGGCCGCGGCGCCGGCGGGCGGTTTCGTAGGTGTCGAGATCGATCTCGCCGCGGGCGAAGCTGGCTTCGATCTGCTGGAAGGCGTCGGCGGGAGCGCCGCGGCTGGGAAAGAGATCAGGCGCGGGATCCTGGCTGCGGCGCTCGGCGAGACGTTCGCGGGCCCGGGCCTCGTCTTCCAGGTCCGCGGCCGGCTGCTGGTCCGCCGGCGGTTCGGACTCGCTGCGGCTTTCGTTCGGCTGGTCGGCCGTGTCGGTGTCCGCGGACGGGTTGGCGTTTGCCTGGTCAGCTTGCTCGGTGGCTTCCGTCGCGGGCGGTGACGCGGCTACCTCAGAGGCGGAAGATTCCGTCGGCTTCGGTGTCTGGTCCGACGTTGAATCTGAGAGAGAAGAATCGTCGGCGCTGAGGCCCGCCTTGAGCCACTGGCCGACGTCGCGTGGGTCGGCCTGGGCGATCCAGGTGAGGAGTTCGGGGTCGATGGCCTGGCTGGCCGCGGACTCCCAGCGCCGGCGGGCGCGGTTGAGTTCGCGGTCCTTGCGGGACTGCCAGCGGCGTTCGACGGCGTCGATGCGCTTGGCGACCTCCGCTTCGAGCGCGGCCTGGAAGTCATCTGGAGAGCCGGCCGTGTTCTCGGTCCCGGCGTCCGGGGTCGGCTGCGACTCGTCGGCCTGGCTATCGCGATCCGAGGTCTGGGTTGGCGTTGCGGCGGTGGCGGTCATGCGTATTCCTTCGGGGGTGCGCCGGCGGGATTCGCCTGCGCGCTGGTGAGGGCGAAGGTGAGGTCGGCCTCGGGTCTGGAGTCGGGCCTGGCTTCAATCCGCGCCCCGAGGCGGGCGGCCAGGTCAAGCATCTCGGTGGCGCGCACGGCGTGGACTTCGTCGGCTTCCTGCGCCCAGCGTGTCAGGCGGCGGGCCAGGCCGGGACGGCACTCGCGCAGCAGGGCGGTCAGGTCGAACCTGAGACGGCGCAGGCGAGCGGCGTGGGTGGCCGCGCCGATGCGGGTGTAGCCCTCGCTGACCATCAGCGTCAGCAGTTCGTCGGCGGAGGCGACGCGGCAGAGGTCCCAGTGCGCCAGGCGCTCCGGAGCGGCCTGGTCGCACGCCGTTCGCAGGCAGCCGGGTGTCCACTGGCTGCCGGGCGCGCCGCACTGGGGACAGTGCCAGTGCGGCCGCAGGAGGAGGTTCCGCCGGACGGCTTCCTGGTCGAGGCTCTGGCTGACGAAGCGTCGATAGGCCGGCGAAGCCTTGTCGTCGGCTCCGGCGGTGGCCACGGCCGCCATGGCGGCGCGTTGGAAGCGAGCCGGATCGGATTCTTGTAGCGCCCGCTGCACGGCCTGTTCGGCCGCCCGCTGATCGGAGGCCGTGACGGGGTACTCCGCCGCGTCGTCGTGGCCCGGGGTGCGGGCGGAGAGAGTAAGGCGCTCGTGTTGGCGCCGGATGGTGAGCACGGGAACCTTTCGTTTGGGGGAGGCGAACGCGCCGGGAGTCCGCATGTGCCAGCGATGTCGAAATCGGCGGCTCCCGGCGCATCGCCATCTGTACACAGGGAGGTTACGACAAAGGTTGGCATTGTGTCAACCCTATGGGTACAATATGGGCAGGATGATCGAAACGCGGCAGGGGATGCGGCTCGCGACGGTCTTGCGCGCTAAGCGCCTGGCCGCGGGGCTGTCCTATCGACAACTGGCCGAGGCCAGCGGGATTTCGCATTCGTTCCTGAGTCACGTCGAAAAGGGCGAGCGGCGTGCGCCGCCCGTCAAGGCCGTGATCAGGCTGGCCGACGCATTGGAAGCTGACCGCACGACGTTTGCGCTGGCGGCGATTGCCGACCGGGCCGGCAGTGATGTCGGCAGCGTGATGGCCGCGGCCTTGCAGCGCGGTCCGGTGGGGCGCGATGTCGACCCGACCGCCGGAGGCGTGCAGATCGAGTCGGGGCCGGAAGGGGCCGAGGCGGATCTGGCGGATCTGGCAAGCGGGGACGACGCCGTGCGCGAGATCGAGGAGCGCCTGTCGTTCGTGGACCTGCAATTGGACGACGGAATCATGCGCCTGGGCCTGGGGGTTGGCAGCGACGATCCGATCGTGCTCGCGGTGAGCGCGGGGGCGGAGCAGGGGCCAGAGGACGACTAGAGCAGAGGGACGTCTGTTCTCGAAACTTTGGTGAGGGACTGCGGTCGGCTAGGTGGAATCGCGTGCGATGGCACGCATGAGGGCAATACCAATCTCAAGGCGTTCATCGGCGGCGAGCCAGAGATCGCGGGAATAGGTGGCGCGGGGACCATGGACCAGCCAGTCACAGACCCCTTCGCGCTTCAACACTTCGAGTACAGGAACGAAATCGCCATCGCCTGCAATCAACGCGATGTGCGTGACGGTTTGGCTCCTGGCCATCTGTGCTGCGTCGAGTCCCAGAAGCAGGTCGACCTGCTTCTGCGTGAAGACCGGGCGCCCGTCCTCTCGAAAGCCGTCGAGCCGCAAGTGGCCTTCACGCACCTGAAATCGTGGGATCTGCGATAGGGCCTCGACAAACCTGCGATATCCCGCCGTACGGTCGCGATCATCGTCGACCGGTGGATGGTGCTGGTAGGGAGGGCAGGTGTAGTAGTACGAGCGGACGATGTCCACCGGCTCTGGCGTCGCGCCCGCGACGACTTGGCGCACGCACTCAGAAAAAGCCTGCATATCGACCCTGGGCCTCAGTTCGCGAAATTCCCGTCGGCACAGCCCGTCGACATAGCCGCCGTCGATGAAGATTGCAAGCCGGACCATTCGAACACCGCTTCACAGAAAAAAGAAAAGCCGGGGCGATTCCGCCCCGGCTTTTCTACTACTGTCCTTACGTGCGTCCCGCCGAAACGAGTACGAACGCAGGGAAGATTCTGTGTCGACTATTGCTCCCCGCAGCTTAACTGTCAAGCCTCAAGTCGCGGCCGCGCGGGCTAAGATTCCACGTTGGTCCCCGACGGTGCGTCCCGTGCGCGACTCTCCATGCTGTTCGCCTGAAGCTCCGCGGGCCTTGGATGGCGGAGTTTCGCAAACAGGTCGGGCCGGGCCAGATTCGCACGGTCGAGCTACGGCCCGCCGGCCTGGGATGGCCCGGATCCGGGCCGGCGAGTATCGGATGGGGACGGAGGATCGGAGCGGGTTTCCGGCGGATGGCGAGGGGCCGGTGCGGGCGGTGCGGGTGGATACGTTCCGGATTGACATTGCCGCCGTGACGAATGCGCAGTTCGCCGAGTTCATAGCGGCCAGCGGGTACCGGACCGAGGCGGAAACGTTCGGCTGGAGCTATGTGTTCCACATGCTGGCGTCGGACGAGATCAAGCGGCGCACGCCGCAGCGGCCGGATAGCACGCCGTGGTGGGTGCCGGTGAGCGGGGCCAACTGGTCTGAGCCCGAGGGGCCGGGCTCGGACGTGGATGAGCGCATGGACCACCCGGTGATTCACGTCTCGTGGAACGACGCGCTGGCCTACTGCGAGTGGGCGGGGACGCGCCTGCCGACGGAAGCGGAGTGGGAGTACGCGGCTCGAGGCGGGCTGGACCAGCGCCGCTACCCGTGGGGCGACAAGCTGACGCCCAGGGGCGAGCACCGCTGCAATATCTGGCAGGGCACGTTTCCGGAATCCAACACGTCGGCCGACGGCTGGATTGGCACGGCGCCGGTGGATGCCTATAAGCCGAACGGGTTCGGGCTGTACAACACCTCGGGCAACGTGTGGGAGTGGTGCGCCGACTGGTTCAGTCCCAGCCACCACCTGCGGGCCGAGCGGCGCAATCCGAAAGGACCAGCGCACGGTCAGCGGCGGGTGCTGCGCGGCGGGTCGTATCTCTGCCACCGGTCGTACTGCAACCGCTACCGGGTGGCGGCGCGCAGCTCCAACACGCCGGACAGCAGCGCCGGGAACCTGGGGTTTCGCTGCGTGCGGTCGGTTCCGCTTCAGGGCTAAGGCCAAGCACCCGCTGGGTCGATGAACTCCGCCGCCGTCCTAGACCTGTCGAACTCGTCACATGCCACGGTGCGGCCGGTGGTGCCGGGGCGGGTGGAGGTGGGGGAGGGCTTCTGGGACGACCGGATGCGGTCGATGCGCACGCATGGGCTGGAGCGGCAGTTCGAGCAGTGCGAGGTGACCGGGCGGCTGCGCAACTTCGAGCGAGCGGCGGGACGCCTGGAGGGCGAGTTCGAGGGCCGGTATTACAACGACTCGGACGTTTACAAGTGGCTGGAGGCGGCGAGCTATGCGCTGGCGCGGGCGCCATCGGCGGATCTGAGGGCCCGTGTCGATGGGGTCATCGAGGCGATCGCCGCCGCGCAACGGCCGGACGGCTACATCAATACCTACTTCAGCGGGCCCAGGACGTCCTGGCGCTATCGAAACCTGACCGACGAGCACGAGTTGTATTGCATGGGGCACCTGATCCAGGCGGGGGTGGCGCACCAGAGATCGACGGGGTCGGATCGACTGTTCGAGGTGGTCGTGCGGGCGGCGAATCACATTTGCGCCACGTTTGGGCCGGAGAGCCGGCCGGAGCCGGACGGGCATCCGGGGATCGAACTGGCCCTGGTGGAACTGGCGCGCGAGACGGGGAATCCGGCGTACCTGCGGCAGGCGGTGTTTTTTCTGGACCAGCGAGGGGCGGAACCGCCGAATCTGAGCGGGTTGCACTACCACCAGGATCACGCACCGGTTCGCGAGCAGCGCGATGCCGACGGGCATTCGGTGCGGCTGACGTACCTGGCGGCGGCGATGGCGGACGCGGCGATGGATACGGGCGAGGCGGAGTTGCTGGAGGCCTCGATCCGGTTGTGGGAGAGCGCCTACGAGCGGCGCGCCTACGTGACCGGCGGGCTGGGGTCGCGCTACCAGGGCGAGGCGTTCGGGGCGGACTACGAACTTCCCAACGACCGCGCGTATGCCGAGACCTGCGCGGCGGTGGGCGGGATCTTCTGGAATGCCCGGCTGCTGGCCGCCACCGGCGACGCCCGCTACGCGGACTGGATGGAGACGGCGCTGTACAACGGCGCGCTGGTTGGGGTGTCGCCGGACGGCGGGGCCTATTTCTACGCCAATCCGCTGGCGACCGATCCGCAGCCGTCGCCGGACGACCAGGGGGGTGTCCATAGCAGCGGGGCGCAGCAGACGGTGGGCGGTCACCAGCGCCAACCGTGGTACGACACGGCCTGCTGTCCGCCCAACATCGCGCGGCTGCTGCTGAGCCTGCCGGGATACGCCTGCGGCGTGTCGGCGGGCGCGCTGTGGGTGCATCAGTACTTGCCGGGACGGGTTGAGGCGGCGCTGCCGGACGGCGAATCCATGACGCTGCGCATTGCGACGCGGTACCCGTGGGCTGGGGACGTGGACCTGGTGGTGGAGGACGCCCCGGACGGGCCGGTGGAGCTGCGACTGCGGATTCCTTCGTGGGCGACTGGCGCGAGTCTTGAGGTGGACGGTTCACGTGAGCCTGTCGAGACCGGCTCGTACGCCGCCATTCAGCGGGTCTGGTCGGCGGGATCGACGGTGCGCTTGCGGCTGCCGATGGACGTTCGGCTGGTGGCGAGCCACCCACGGGTCCAGGCCAACACCGGGCGAGTGGCTATTGCGCGGGGGCCGCTGATCTATTGCATCGAGGCCGCGGATCACCCCGAGTCGAACGTGGACGCGCTCGTCCTGGGCCCTGGCTCCGATCTGCAAGTCCGGGACGACCCGGACCTGCTGGGCGGGCTAACGACCATCAGGGGTTCGGCCGGCGTGGCGGTTCAGAAGCAGTCCGACGCCCTGTATACGCGGTTCGACGGCGGGAATCCAAGGCTGACGGGTTCGACGCCGCTCACCGCGATTCCGTACTTTGCCTGGGCCAACCGGACGCCCGGGGCGATGCGCGTGTGGATTCCGTACGTTGACCACTGAGGCCGGCCCTATCCAAACGGACCTCTTCACCAGCGGGACGCTCGGCTACCACACGTTCCGCATTCCGGCGCTGGTGGTCACGACCCGGGGGACGCTGCTGGCGATTGCCGAAGGCCGGCGGAACTCGCAGCACGACACCGGGGACATCGACCTCGTCCTGCGCCGCAGCCGCGACAACGGGCAGACCTTCGATGACATGCGCGTGGCGGTTGCGGGCGAGGGCAACGTGGCGGGCAACCCTGCGCCGGTGGTGGATTCCCAGACTGGCACGATCTGGCTCTGGTTCTGCCGCAACAATGCCGACGGTGGGGAGACCCTGATCTGTGCTGGCAAGGCGCCGCGCACGGTCTGGCTTACGAGCAGCAACGACGACGGCGACACCTGGGCCGAGCCCCGCGAGATGACGGCCGAGGTCAAGCTGCCGGCGTGGACCTGGTACGGCACGGGTCCGGGTCATGGGTTGCAACTGGCCTCGGGGCGGCTGCTCATCCCCTCGTACCACGTCATCGGACAGAACTTCGACCGCGCCACCGACCCCTACATCTCGCACGTGATCGTCAGCGACGACCACGGCGAGACCTGGCGCCTGGGGGGCGTGGCCCAACCGGGCACGAACGAGTGCATGGCCGCTCAGCTGGCGAATGGGCGCGTGTACCTGAACGAGCGCAACTACCTGGGCGAGTACCGGCGGGCCTTCGCGGTCAGCCACGACGAGGGCGAAAGTTTCGACGCCTTTGGCTGGCACGAACTGATCGACCCCATTTGCCAGGGGGCCGTGCTGGGTGTCGGCGGCGACCGCCTGGTGTTCAGCAACGCCGCCAGCCGCGCCCGGGAGCGACTCAGGGTCCGGTCCAGTTCGGACGGCGGGCAGACCTGGTCTCGCGGTCGGGTCCTGCACGACGGACGGGCCGCCTATTCGGACCTCAGCGAGCTACCGGATGGAACGCTGGGCTGTCTCTACGAAGCCGGCGGCGCGGGCGAATACGAGCACTTGCGCTGGGCGCGATTCAGCCACGCCTGGATAGGCCTGCCCTAGCGACTGGTTCCCCGGTTACGCGGGCAGCGGGACCGTGCAGACGCGGCGGGTGAGGGCGCAGCAGAACCAGATTTGGTCGTTGTGCAGCGTCATGCCGTGCACTTCGGGATCGGGCACGTCGATCGCGGCCCGGATTTCGCCGGTGGCCGGGTCCAGCTTATGGATCTGGCGCAGTCCCACGTCGGAGCACCAGACGTGGCCGTCGGTGACGAACACGCCGTGCGGGCGGTGGCTGGGCGTGGGGATCGAGTAATGCACCGACATGTCGCGTGGGTCAACCAGGAACAGCTGCTGGGCCGGCGGCACGACCATCCACATGTGACGCTCATCCACCCACTGCAGGCCGTGCGCGCCGGTGACCTGGGCGTTGGTCGGGTCGACGAAGGCCACGACGCCCTTTCCCGGAGTGTCGTAGTGGTCCACCGTCGTTCCGTCGCCGTTCAGCTTGAAGATGCGGGATCCGAAGGTTGACGAGACCAAGAGGTGCCCGCCGCCAATGGTGACACCGCTGGCATGGTCTGACTCGGTGGGCATGCAAGCCAGGATCGAGCCGTCCGAATAGTCGAGCTTGTACAGGTGGTTATCGTCCTGGTCGATCACCCAGAGTCCGTCGTCAGCCGCCTGCAGACCATTGGGCTGCGGGCCGGGCGTGATCCAACGGTCGATGACTTCAGTCATGCTCGGCAGCTCCGCAAGGAAGTTCGGGTACGGACGACGGGCGCAAGCATAGGTGGCAGGGGTTGCTGTCAACTGGTCTTGACGACAGCGAGGGTCGATGGGACAGTTGGATTTGCGGAGAGCACTTGGCACGTGCTCCGTGACCCCCCCAGTCACTTCGCTGGCTGGGATAGAGACCGCCTAAGGGCGGTCTCTGCCACGTCTAGGGCAGTACCGGAATCGGCGGACATACCAGATCCAAGATTCCGGGAGCGGGCGGGAACCCCGGATTCGTTTGCGGCCGTCTGCGGCTGGCGGCATTCGCCGGACGCAGATGTATTGAGCCGTGTAGCGAAGCTGATCCTGGCTGTCGATACGCGAGATCCGATGTCCGGTATTGAGGCCAACGTCTACGTGGACGGATTCAATCTCTACTACGGTGCGCTAAGGAGCACCCCCTATCGGTGGCTAGATCTCCAAGCCCTCGCAGCGCGCCTAGTTGAGCCTCGATTTACGCTTCAGCGCATCCGATACTTCACGGCACATGTCAGTGCTCAACTATCTGATCCTGGGCAGTATCGCCGTCAGCAGGTCTACCTCCGCGCACTGCGAACAGTCCCTGGCCTGACCCTTCACCTGGGCTACTTCCTATCGCACCAAACGCGACTGCCGCTCGCGAATCCTCGGCCGGGCGAGCCTCGAGTCGTCACGGTCGTGCGTACCGAGGAAAAGGGCTCGGACGCCAACCTGGCGGCATGGCTGACGCGGGATGCCGCCAAGCGTGATTGTCAGGCCGCCTTCGTGATAACCGGAGATTCTGACTTCACGGGCGTGATCCGGATGGTGCGCCGGGAGTTCAACTTTCCGGTGCACGTGGTCGATCCCAGGCGGGCAACCAGCCGCCGCTTGCGGAGCGCGGCGACCAGCTACCGCGTGCTCGGTCGGAGGCTGCTGCCACAGTGCCAGTTCCCGAACGAACTCAGGGATGCGACCGGGGTCATCTCAAAGCCGCACGCGTGGTACGGATAGTCAGGCGGACGACACCCCGCAGCGCCTGCCTTGCCTCTCGTATTCGTATCGTGTACAATAGCCCCAGCTTGCCAGCGATGTCCCCCTGGTCCGCGTTATCGGACCTGGAATGGGACCTATGCCAGATTCAGACTCGCAGCGTCCGCCGCCCGGCGAGGCGTATTTGCGGGAGCTTGAGGAACAGCTGCTCGCCGAATTCGGCGAGCGCAACGCCCGTATCGAACGCCTGCGGCGGCTGCGGCACATGGAAACGCCCGTGGACATCCCGCAGGCCTACCGCACCAGCGCCCGCGAGGTGCGCACCCCGCTCGCCCGTGAACAGTTGAAGCGGGTCATCGGCAGCCTCACGGCCAACCGCCCGCTGGTACACGTGCCGCCGGCCGAACCAACCGAGGCCGCCCGCGCCGGCGCCGACCTGCGGGCGCGCTGGACCAACGCCGCCCTGCGCCGCATGGACAGCGAAGCCGCGCGCGACGTCTTCGGCATGCTGATCGACGCCATGGTGGCCGACGGCGCCGGCGTCCTGAAGCTGCTCTACGCGCCCGACCGTTGGGCGGGCTATCCGCGGCGGTCGACGGATTCCGACGAATCCGCCGAGACGTTTCTCCAGCGCGCCGAGCGCTTCAAAAAATCCGCCCGCTTCCCGCTCGCCTGGCGGGACGTCGACGTCACCACCTTCTACCCGCTCGAAGGCGAAGACGGCCTGGAAGCCTGCCTGGAAGTCGCCGAGCGCCCGCGCCACCTCGTGCAGCGGCGCTACGGACTGATTACGGACAAGCGCAGCGGACGCCTGGTCCCGCCCGGCGGCGACGCCCAATCCAAATCCGGCCCTGTAGGGGCGCCCCTTGTGGGTGCCCGTCCTACGGCCCGCGTCGTCGAGTACTGGGACGACGAGTACTTCGCCTACCTGGTGGACGGCCACCTGGTGCGTCGCGGGCGGCACGGCTACGGGGCCATTCCCTACGTCCACGCCTACGGCGACCAGACCCCCAGCCGCGACCCGGCCAAGGCCGGCGTCTCCATGCTGGCGTCCATGGAATACCTGGTCCCGCTGCTGGATCAGCTGCTGACCATGAAGCAGAACGCCCTGTTCCTCTACGCCTACCCCACCCCCAAGATCACCAACTTCTCGCCCATCGACCCCAGCCTGAACAACGACGGCCGCCCGCGCGCGCTGGACTTTCGGCCCGGCGAGATCCTGCCGCTCTACCCGGGCGAGGACCTGACCTTCCTGCAGTGGCAGGGCACCCCGCCCGACCTGGACGAACTCATCGCCCAGACCCGCGCCATGATCGACCAGGCCGGCGCCCCCAGCGTGCTCTTCGGCGTCCCGCCCGACGGCAACGCCAGCGGCTACCTGCTCAACCAGCTCATCAACACCGCGCGCGTCTCGTTCCAGCAGGTCGCCCGGCACGCGGAGCAGGCGCTGGAGCGGGTCGTGCAACTGATGTGGCGGCTGGTCGAAACCCGCATCGGCGAAACCGTCTTCGTGTTCGAAGCCGAGGATGACCACGGCTGGATCGGCCTGGGCCCGCAGGACATCGACGGCTACCACGCCGTCCGCGTCCGCCTCGATCCGCTCGGTCCCGCTGACGACGTCGCCCAGGGCACCCTCGCCGCCAGCCTCGTCAGCGCCCGCCTCGCCTCCCGCCGCTGGGCCATGCGCGAAAAACTCGGCATCGAAGACGCCGAAACCGTCGAAGACGAAATCCTCCTCGACGAACTCATCGACGCCCCCGAAATCCGCACCGCCATCGCCCGCGAAGCCCTGGGCCAGGCCGGCCTACGGCCCGAGCCAGCAACGGAGGCAACCAATGTCGGCGCCTGAGTCCCGGGAACCCCCCGAAGAGACCCTTGCCCAACGACCCTCGACCTCAAAGGCGTGGCGGCTCTTCACCCTCTCCAAGGGGAGAGGCAGATTCGGCCGTCCGCGGCCGAAATCGGTGAGGGGTCTTCCGGGCAACCACATACAGGTGACGCAAGGGTCTCCCGAGTCGACCCAACTTCGGGTACGCCGCCTCATCCACCAGTTGGCCCGCCGCATCCAGGACCGCCGGCTGGCCACCGCCACAGCCCTCCCGGCCATTCCGCCTCCGGCTGCCAGGCCCGGCTCAACCCCTGGCGCTCCGGAAGCGCCCAACAGCGGAACCCCACCCACCAATCCCCCCAACCCGGCGCAACTCGCGCCGTCCACCCTGCTGCGTCGGCTCGTCGCCGACTGCCCCACGCCCCCACGACATCGAAAGGTACGCCCATGACCCTCCCACAGCCCGCCTCCGCCAAAACCTTCGCCCAGCGCCTCACCAGCCTGGCCGACGCCCACCTCGAGCAACTCTGTCAGACCGTCCTGGACCGCGCCCTCACCGGCGAACGCTGGGCCATGGAACTCGTCATCCGCTACGCCTACGAACGCGACCAAACCGGCCGCAACGACACCCTCCTCGACCTCCTCCAAGAACTCCGCACCCGCACCGCTCCCTCTCCTGCGTAGGGGTACCCCTTGTGGGTACCCTCCTCCGGCCGCATCGCCACCCGATCTCCGCGTAGGGGTGCCCCTTGTGGGTACCCACGACCTCGGTGCCCGGACGGGGCACGCTGCACGGTCGGGCCGCCCCTCGTGGGTACCCTCTTCCGCCCCCACCGCCGCGCGGTCCCCGCGTGGCGGTGCCCCTTTTTGGGCGCCCTCTTCCGCTGCGGCACGATGGGCGGTATCAACGCGACCCTTGGCGAACCTTCTGAACCGCGAACACAGGCCGCCATCCCCTGGCCGCAGATCCCTTCGGCTGCGGTCATACGACTACGCGCAGGCCGGCGCCTACTTCGTGTCCATCGCCGTGCAGGGCCACCTGCGTCTCTTTGGCGACGTGATCGACGAAGAAATGCGCTTGAACGAGCCCGGACGGATGGTCCAGCGCGTCTGGCGTGAACTGCCCCAGCGCTTCCCGACAATCGAACTTGACCAATTCGTCGTCATGCCAAACCACGTCCACGCAATCATCCTCATCAACCCACCGCCACCAACCCAATCCCACGACACCCGCACACGCGCGCCAAACCCGTCCCCGCGTAGGGGTACCCCTTGTGGGTACCCTCTTCCATCCCCGCGGCAACCCGTCCTCCGTACGGGTACCCCTTGTGGGTACCCACGGGCACGATGCTCCGGAACCACCGGCGGCATCCACCGGCGACCCCCCGGCCGCACGACGCATCGCGTTGGGCGACGTCATCGGCGCCTACAAATCCTTGACCACCGTCCGATACATCCGAGGTGTCAGGAAACGGCACTGGCCGCCATTCCCGGGCCGGCTATGGCAACGCAACTACTACGAACACGTCGTACGCAGCGAAGAATCCCTGCTGAAAATCCGCGAATACATCCTCTACAACCCGCGGCTCTGGGCACTCGACCCAGAAAACCCGCCGCCAGACGACCTCCTCGCTCCCCCGTAGGGGCGCCCCTTGTGGGTGCCCTCTTTCGGCTTGATGCCCCGAACGGGGCGCGTTTCTCCGTAGGGGTGCCCCTTGTGGGTACCCTCTTCCACCCCGGCGGCGACCCGTCCCCGCGTAGGGGCGCCCCTTGTGGGTGCCCTCTTTCGGCTCGATTCCCCGAACGAGGCGCGTTTCTCCGTAGGCGCGCCCCTTGTGGGCACCCTCTTCCACCCACCGGCCCCCGGTTCCCGCGTAGGGGCGCCCCTTGTGGGTGCCCTCTGTCATCCCCCGGCCGCCCGGTCGCCGCGAAGGGGTGCCCCTTGTGGGTACCCAGGACCTCGATCCCCGGACGCAGCACAATCTTCGTTCGGGCACCCCTCGAGGGCGCCCTCTTCCATCCGTGCGGCCCCCGGTCCCCGCGTCGCGATTCCCCTTGTGGGCACCCACGACCTCGATCCTCGGACGCCGCACGTTGCTCCGTCGGGCCGCCCCTCGTGGGTACCTGCTTCCACCCCCGCCCCCGGTCCCCGCGTAGGGGTGCCCCTTGTGGGTACCCAGGACCTCGATCCCCGGATCCAGCACGTGGCATGGTTAGGGCACCCCCGTGGGTACCCTCTTCCGCCCCCCGGCTGCCAGGTTCCCGCCTATGGCCGCCCCTCGTGGATACCCGCTTCCACCCTGACCGCTTGGTCCCCGCGTACGGGCGCCTCTCGTGGGCACTCAGGACCACCCTCCCCCTGGAGTTCCAACCCTCCCCGCCGCTCTTGCGTATGCGCCCGTTCCAAACCGGCCTCACCCGGTCTCACCCCCACCACCCACCCCTCCCGACCACTCCCTCCGCCTCCGCCCCCTCCTGCGTAGGGGCGGCGTCCCCGACCCGCCCGTCTTCCGCCCACCCGTCACCGGCGGCCCACCCCCGTTTGTCATGAGCCTGTCCTGAGCTTGTCGAAGGGCCGGGGTCTGTCGGAGGCCCCTGTCGAGCCACACCCCGGCACGAAACACACCCAGCCGGTCCCCTCCGCCATCCCGGCGTCTTCGGCCGGGACCCAGCACCATGTGCTGTCTCGGCCCACCAAGGTCACCCCGATCCCCCAACCATTCCAAGCGCACGTCCCAGATTCTTCCTCTATCCCCTCACTACTCTTCGCTCACCCTCCCCAGCAACTCACCCACCCCACCCGCGCTATCCTGTCCGTAAGCACTTCAAGGCAAACCCAAATGGCAACCACCGTCGAGACGCGGCCCGAGTGGCTGCCCGACGAATACGAACACATCCAGGTCACCCCGGAGGAAATCCGGCAGGCCCTGGACCGTGACGCACAGCGGCATTTCGGCCTGAACGCCGACCAATTCCTCGAGATCTACCGAGATCCCCCGGAGCAGTACCACGGCAATCCGGTGTTTCGCTCCCTGACCTATCTCGCCTTCCTCATTGCCGAGCCGAGCGAGACCTAGGAGCCGGCGCGCCGCCCGAGACTTCCTGAATCGCATTCGCGAAGTCGCCGGGATAGTCGCGGATGTGCGTCTCGGAGCCGAGTGGCCGGGGGCGGATCGGCTAATCGTCGGCCACCGCATCGCGCCGCCGTCCTACCGCGGACAGCCGGTTCGGCTAAACAATGGGATGTTTCTGAACATCGAGATCGCACTGCAGATCAACCGGGCATCGCAGCGCCTTGAGACGACGGCTGCAACGTTCACGTATCAGGCCGGCGCCGACAACGACGACCCGCGCCCGGTGTTTGCGTACCACTACGATAAGCACAGTCGGTCCGGGTATCCGCGCTGCCATTTGCACGTGCACGCCGAAGCGCAGCACTACGCCGGCGAAAGACCGTTCTCAAGACTCCATCTCCCCACCCGTCGGCTTACCGTCGAACAGATCGTCTGGCACCTGATCCAGGAACACGGCGTCCAACCCGGCCGGCCCGACTGGCACCAGGTTCTCTGGCGCCACGAAACCTGGTTCCGCGACACCCAACGCACCAAACCCTGGCCCTACGACCCACCCTTCAGCCCACCGGCCAGCAACTGAAGCACACCCTCTCGCGTAGGAGCCGGTCCCCGACCGGCCTCTGGCGCTCGTGCCTCGCTCGCCGGCAGGCCCGCCTACTCCAGTTCCCGGCGAACTTTCCTTTCGCCGATCGAACGGCCAACTACATGAATGCGGCAGGCACCGGAGTCACCCGGCGCGGCAATCGGACCTATTGAGGCTCAAACCCCAGCAGTTCACTTGACCTTTGCCCACTCAGCAACGCCTCAAGACACGCTGGCAAATGTGACTTCCCATTCCTATACAGTTCTACTCGCGCTTCTCTCTCGGTGCCTAGACTCAGGCCGTCGAACACAATGACGCCACTTAGACAGGAAAGGTCGCCGTCGAAGATCTGAGAGGTCACCGGGTTACTGTATATGGAGTCTTGAATCTCTGAGTCATGCCAGTCGAAGGCGCTGTGGAAAACGTTAATCGCCACCAGAAAGGGACGTCCGCCTAAGTCCACTCTCCTCCACTTTTCCGCCTTCCTCTTTATCGAGCTATAGAGTGACTCTAATCCACCTGCAGCTCCTGCGCGCGTCGGACCAGTGATGTATCCTGTCTGGCGAGATGGATGAGTCGGCATGAGTCGGCCTTCAAGCGTCCAATCTCCTACGCAGATTGATGTGCTTGGCGCGTTGTGCAATCCTCCTCTAGCGTAAAGTTCGGAAACTTTATCCTGGGGGTAACGATCAAGAAGATCCTGAAACGGTTGCACAACGCAGCTAGCCTCTATGTTCTCTCGCAATTCTCCCCGTGCGAATAAGGCAATACTCGAGTGTGGAGAATTGATATGGCTCTTTAGTTTCCGGACTGCATCCGTCTCGCAAGGTGTCGCCGCAAACTCGCCCTGCCCGTAACCGCAATTGGTTGCCTCGACGAGAAACTCATCACCATTTTCCACGGCATAGAAATCTGGTCTCTTCGAAGTGTTATGAAGCTGCGGCTCGATTTTGACAGCACAATTGAGGCGCCGCAATATGGTAAAGACGTGTATCTCAAATAGCGCGCTCCGAAAGTTGGTTTCGTCTTTGGATTGCAATCTACGTTCAAAGCCAGGCTTCGCTTCTGATGGAAGGCGGGCATACCATTTCTCAAGACAGGTGCGTCGCCGAGCGAGTTGAGGATAGTTGGAGCGTTGAACAAGCTCGAAAAGCGTCTCGCGCGGCTGACGCTTGGAAGAGGTGCCGGTTACTGGTCTGAAGAGCATGTTGCGAGAAGTAATGTTATGGCCCCAATCCGCCTTGCCACCTCAGTGAAGTACCATACTTCGTCCTCGCGTAGCTCCCTCCCCAACACCTTCCGCTCCCGATAAGACTACCACTTCTTCAACACTTGGTACCCACCCAGCCGGTAATTCCACACGTTCGCCGGCACATTCATCCAGTATGCGTCGTCGTTCAGGTAGACGTCGTAAGTCTCCTCACCCAGGGTGTCGAGCGCGTCACCTAGTTCCGAGCGCTCCGACCCCGAATAGGCCCGTTCGACCGCGCGACCCTGCCCCGGCATCACCGCTTGACCCGACCCTAAATACCCCCAGCCCGCCGTCAGGCGAAAGTCGTCGTCGAACATGTTGCGTCCGTGCGTCGTAGCCGGTACGGCAATTGCGGCGATCGCAGGCTGAAGTTCGCCGCTGGTGACGCCGAGAACCGGCGTCTCCGGATCCAGCAACGCTGCCAACACACGCCCGCGAGCGATTGTGCCGGCGAGGCTTTCGGCCGCCTCCTCAACCGTGGACGCCAAGTCGTTTTCGCCAGTGACGGTGCGGGCGGACAGTTCGGACCAGTACGGCAGCGGAATCCGCGGCCACTCCATGCGCAGTGCACCGGCGTTGGACTGTCGGTATGAGAAATCGTGAAGCACCGCCAGCACGTGGTAAAAGAGGTCTTCTACGCTGAGATCTATTCGACTCGCATACTGGCGTGCTGCTGGCGACAGATTTGGTCGTCGCGCACCTTGGGCGTCAGTCGGTAGCGAAGTCTCGCGAAGCCAGGCGGGGAACAGATTCGCCCCGCGTTCAATTAGGTGTCGAGCGCCGACCTGTTGCGTGAAGCAGGCTTGTGGCTCTGAAGCGTTTCTTCTGAGATGCTGGGCAGATGAGAACCAAAAGTTCCCATTCATTACGTGTGGTTTACAGTCTCCAACGGGACGTCTCAGGAGGCCGCCTTCTGCCTCCCAATAGAGCCATCGATTGTCAAATGGGCGGTAGGCGTGTCGCACGAATCCTGCTTGATCTGGTCCGCTGCGAGAGAGTCTTTCCCTTCGCACTGCCCTTGCGTTGAAGCCTGAAGTGTTCTTCATTGCGCTTGGATAGCGCTGCGCGATCTCATCGTCACTCAGCGTCTGATCGAAGTAGTCCGTTAGTCGAGCCTTCAGGCGCTTCAGATCGATATCTACAAGGAACGCATCTCTCGCAGTCTCGACACCAGGGTACGAAGTCGGAATGAGGTCCAGAAGCGATGGCCAGTGGAACCACTCACTGCTAGCAGCTATCGGAACAAACGGAAGCCCCAGCGGCAACTCTGGATCGATCGATTCGTAGAGCGCATCCGGCTCGGCCTCTGCCGTTTCAGTCAGCAAGTTCAGCTTTGCCTGACCCCAGAGATCGCGGAATTGCACGTTCGGCGCAGGAGCGTGGTCGGCCTTGCGCACCAGCGTGGCGATCGCGGTTCCGACCTGTATGCCTAAGGGATCGTCGGACGTCGAGAAGATGCTGGGGTCAGGCGAGCCGTCGGGCGCAACCTTGCCGGTGCGGTATTTGTCGCCGTTCAGGTTGTCAATCCGAATCGTGTCAAACGCTTCGAGGTACCGCTCCCGCATCCCCGGACAAGACAAGCTGTCAAGCCATGAGTAGTTGGAAATGAAGCACACCACCCCCTGCCCGGTTTTCTCGGCGATCCGCCGCTCCGCCATGCGAAAAAAGCGCACGTACAGGTCGTTCAGCCCCTGACCCTCTGGACGCCGCACCCGGCGAGTCCTGCGGTATGCCGTCGAAAGCTCGCGTTCCTCGTCCACCGCCATTCCTGCGAACCCGTTGTACGGCGGATTGCCCAGGATCACCAGGATCGGCTTGTCTTGTTTTACCTCGTCCGCTCGCTCTCGCTCCTCCTCAAACTCTGGGATCGGTAGGTGCTTTTGCGGCTGCGGTTTCCAGCCGGTCAGAGCGTTGGTCAGGAATATCCCCGCACGTTCCGCCCCGTCCTCGGCTAGCGGCGCGTCCAGGTCCTGCATGGTCAGGCCCACCTGCAGGTGCGCCACCACGAAAGGTGCCGGCATGATCTCGAACCCAAACACCCGTTCCGTCGCCGCTTTCTTGACCCGCGCTCCGGTCAACGCGCCCAGCCCCTGGCCTTGCAGGTTGTCGGCAATCCGCCGCAGCGTTTCGGCCAGGTACGCGCCCGTCCCGCAACACGGGTCCAGCACGTATACGTTGTCGGCAGCTAGACCCTCGGCAATGCCCAGGTCATCCTTCAGCGCCCGGTCCACCCGCGCCACCATGTAACGAACCACCTCCGGCGGCGTGTACCAGACGCCTAGTTGCTTCCGCAAAGTCGGGTCGAAGGCTTGCAGGAACGGCTCGTAGAAGTATTGGACCGCCTGCCCCTCGCCGAATCTCGCGAAGAAGGCGTCCCGCTCCACGCGATTCAACGCCGCCGCCGTCCAGTCCAGCACCTCCACCAACCCCAACGGTTGCAGTCGGCCGGGATCCGAGAGCTGCTGAAACAGCGCCCTCAGCACCGGTGCCCTTAGGTGCCACACGGCCTCTCGCCAGTTGAACACACCCCTCGGCGGCGGCGTCTGCCGAGCCCACAGCACCCATGCCGAAAAGACGCCGTAGAACAGCGTCTGCACCAGCGTCGACCTGAAGAACTGCGCGCCCCGCTCGCCCTTGAAATGCACGCCCAGCGCCTCTTCCAGCGCATCCCGCACCGCTCCCAGCGGCGCGGCGCCGGCCCCCGTCTCGGATTCGGCGGCCTCAACGCGCGCCAGTGCGTCCCGCGCATGCGACGCCAGCAATTCGGCAAGGTCGCGCGGCTCCGCCAGCCGCGCCGAGTGCGACAGCACCCGTCGCAGGTATTCGCCCAACCCCACGCCGACCCGCCCCGCAAACGCTCGCGGCCTCTCCAACTGCCGGTCAAAGTCCTCTGCGTTTGCCGCCAGCTTGAATCTCTCCAACCGCGCCGGATTGCCGTTCCTGTCTAGATCCACCAGCACATAGTCGCGGTAGTTCGTCACCAGCACCTGCCGGTACCGGCCCAGGTAGCTGCTCACCTGCGCGCTCTCCGCCGTCAGCCAAGCGTCGTCCTCAGCCGACTTCACCTCTACAACGCCGTGCTCAGGCAGTTGGTCGTCTCTAGGCTGGCCCCCGCGCTGCACCTGTTTCGCCGCATACAGCCCAAAGTCGGGATGACCGACTCCCTGGTCCGCCAGTTCACCGACGCAGAACACCTTCGGCTTCAGCCCGCCGCCGATCTCGTTGAGCAGATTCGCCAGCGGCCCATACCCCGACCGCTCCCCCGTCGCCCCACCCGACGCCCGAATCCGCCGCAAATCCGCCAGATAGTCCTCAACGACGCTCGGAAACTTCTTCATCGCAACCCGTCAGCCCTTCCGCGCACTCCCGGCCACGCTACCCCCTCGCCACTGGCAACGCGAGAGATTCCAGGAATTCGACGACAGTCGCATTCGACTCAAGCTTGCCCTATGTACTCATCAAGGGTATAATCCTTCAGCCAGCGATGTCCCACCCTTTCGCCCTGCGCGAACGGAGGTTGGACCTTGCCACCCTCGCGATCACCTGCACCACACGATCGCCTATCGATCCTTCTCGGATCCTCCAAACACCGCGGCTGCCGCATGCCCTCGCTCCCTGCGCGCCGCCTGTCCCTCCCCATTCGAGCCGGAGCGGCGCTCTGCGCTGCGGTCGGCCGCCGGGCAATACCTCGCGTCCCGGCGGCCACCCATCAATGCAAGCCCAACGGCCCGCTCCAAGACCACCAGACCAGGAGACACCGTGGACACATGCAGTCCGCGAGTGGACACATTCCGCCCGAAACTGGACACATCCGGCCTGAAACTGGACACATTCGGCAAAAAAGTGGACACATCGGCCCGCACGGGGTTGACACATGCCTCGCCAGCAGGAGCCTGAGCCTCGGACGCTCCAGGGTCCGCCGATGAAAGACCCTCGGGCCGAGTTCCTGGCTTTGGCGCGCCTTCCGGGTGCCAACCGGCGTGCCCTCTGCCGCCGCTTCGGAATCGCGCCCACCACCGGCTACAAGTGGCTCCGCGAGGCCGAGACCCAGGCTGAGGCCCCCGAAAACCCGTCACTCGCCGCCCAACGCGCCATCCGCGACGCCCTCTGGCAGCGCGTCGGCTATCAGCCCTCGCCGGCCCAGCTCGCCGCCCACGACTCGCCGGCCCGCATCCGCCTCATTGCCGGTGGCGAGCGCGCCGGCAAGAGCCACAGCGCCGCCATGGAACTCTTTGGACGCATCCTGCAGGGCCGGCTGTACTGGATCGTCGGTCCCGAGTACGATCTCTGCCGACCTGAGTTTGACTACGTCTTGGACGCCTGCCGACGCATCGACGCCGTCGCCACCGTCCGCGAACCGGCCACCGCTCGCGCCGAACTCATCACCCGCACTGGCGCCCGCATCGTCACTCGCAGCGCCCGCGAGCCCGAACGCCTGGCCGGCGAAGCCCCCGACGGAATCCTCGCCTGCGAGGCCGCCCAGCTACCCGCCGCCGCTTTTCTACGCCTCCGCGCTCGGGTTGCCGAGCGGCGCGGCTGGCTCTGGCTCAGCGGAACCTTCGAGAGCGCCCGCGGCTGGTACGCCGACAAGTTTCGCGCCTGGCAACTCAGGCAGCCCTCGGAGTCCCGCGCGTTCTCGATTCCTACCTGGGAAAACCTGGCCCTCTACCCCGGCGGCCGCAAGGACCCCGAGATCGCCGATCTGGAGGCCATGTTTCCCCCCGATCTCTTCATGGAACGCTTCGGCGGCGTCCCCTGCCCACCATCGACGCTGGTGTTCCGCGAGTTCGATCCACGCCTGCACGTCAGTGGGGCTGCGACGGCCAGCGGATCGCCCGTCGAACTGGCCATCGATCCCGGCTACGCCGGCGCTTACGCCGTGCTCGCAATCGAGCAACGCGGGGCCGATGTGGCCGTCATCGACGAGGTCTACATGCGCCGCACCATTGCCGGCGACGTCATCGCCGCCTGCCGTCAGCGTCCTTGGTGGCCGCGCGTCCGCGGTGGCGTGATCGACGTGGCTGGTCACCAGCACCACGCCGCCCCCAGCCAGGTCGAAGTCTGGGCCTCGCTCGCCCGCATCCGCCTCCGCTCCCACCGCGTGCTCCTCCGCGATGGCATCGACCGCCTGCGCACCTTCCTCCGCGACCCGACGACCGGCTCCCCCCGCCTCGCCATCGCCCCCCGCTGCCGCTGGCTCGTCCGCGAGTTCGGCCTCTACCGCTACCACGACGACTCCGACCTCAAGTCTGTCTCCGAAGACCCCATCGACCGCGACAACCACGCCCTCAAAGCCCTCAGCTACTGGCTCTACGACCGCTTCGGCCCCGTCGAACGCCCACCCCGCCAGAGCATCCCCTTCCGAATCACGTGGTAACCCCAATGCCGAATCCCCCGTGCCTCGCCCGCAATCTGTCCGCCTTGCCCCCGAAATCCGCCAAAAACTGTCTCTGGCCGGCCCGACCCCTTAAGGGGTCGGGCCGGCCAGAGACAGTTCCCCCCTTCACCCCCGCGGCTGACGGTGGCGCCGGATTCGGCTCAGGGTGCGCGGGGTGGAGCCATTACTTTGCAGCGCGGACCGGTGGCGCGGCTGAGTTTTCGGTCGAGCGTCGCCAGCGGGCAATCGAGGGTCTCGGCCAGGGCGACATGCCAGGCGTCGTAGCTGGTCAGGTTGGTCCGCAGCGCCCAGATGCGCTCGGCAAAGGGGGCGAAGGGAAACAGGGTCAGGTCAAGACGCAGGAGATCTCGGTGGGCGCTGGCGGCTTCAAGGGACGAGATCCGATCGGCTCGCTCCAGGCGGCGCAGAATGTTGCTGGCCTCGGCCAGGGCCAGTTCCGGGCTGGCCAGCGGGGCCGCGGCGAGCGCGGACTCCGCCCACCGGCCATCGCGGTCCGAGTCGACCAGGGCGGCGACCAACACCGACGCATCAACGACAGTGGTCACCTGCGGTCGGCGTCGCGGGCGCGCACTATCTCGGACGCGCCAACCCGCGACCGGGCCAGGGCTTTGCGTTCGCGCACCGTCTGCAGCCAGTCGCCGAGGGAAGGCCGCGACGCGATCGATTCCAACTCGCCGCGGAGGAACTCCTGCATGGACTGGCGGTTCAGCGCCGCGCGCGCGGCGAGTTCATCGCGCACGTCCTCGGGAACGCCGCGAATTGTGATCTGGACTGGCATGCTGTCATTATGCTGTTATCGACATCAGTATGCAATAACTAGCCGTGTCGCGGCGGACCGCCTGCGCTACGCGTCAACCGGCCGAACGGAAGCCGCCCGCCGTTCCCTCGCCATAATGGCGCCACCATGCGTATAACCCGCCTGCGTGCCCACTCGCTCCGCAACCCAGATCCCCGCCGGGAGGCGGTGGCGTTGGTGGTGGTGGAGATTGAAACCGACGAGGGGCTGACGGGGCTTGGGAGCGTTGGCGGGTTTCCGGTGGGGGCGGCGACGATCATCGAGCGCCAGTTCGCGCCGCTGCTGGTGGGAACAGACCCAACGGATATCGAGAGCCACTGGGAGCGGTGCTACACCTCGCTGAACCGGCAAGGGCAACGCGGGACCGGGGTAATGGCGCTGAGCGGCGTGGACCTGGCGCTGTGGGACTTGCTGGGGAAGTCGGTTGGGCGGCCGGTGGCGAGCCTGATCGGAGGCGGCCCGACGCGGCGAGTGCCGGTGTACCTGAGCTCGCTTTCGCTGAGCGGGCGCCCTGACCGGCAGGCACTGCTGGATGAAGTCGCGGAGGGGCGACGACGTGGGTTTACCTCGTTCAAGTACTTCACGGTCCATGGTTCGGCGGACGGGGAGAAGGGACGTCGGATCGAGCTCGAGGTCCTGGCCGAACTCCGGTCGATCATCGGCCCGGAGGCGGACCTGATGGTGGATGCCCATTTCGGGTGGGACCTGCCGTATGCCCGGCGCATGCTGCAGCCGCTGGCCGACGTAAATGCCGTGTGGCTGGAAAACCCGATTCCAATCGACGACCTGGCGGGGTATGAGGCGCTGGCCCGCGACGGCGCGGTGCCGCTGGCGGCGGGAGAGTCGGAGCGCACGCGCTTCCCGTTTGTTTCGCTGCTCAATGCGGGTGTGTATTTCCTGCAACCGGACGTGAATCGGGTGGGCGGTCTGACGGAGTCGCTGCGAATCTGCGGCCTGGCCGCGAGCCATCAGCGGCCGGTGGCGCCGCACCAGGGGTGGCTCCACACGTGGCACCTGATCGCGGCGCGGGCGAATTGCCCCATCGGGGAGTACTTTCCGCGCCGGAAACCGCTACCGGGGAACTCCTTGATCTGGGCGGCGCTGGATGGGGAACCCGAGGCGGTGGATGGTCATGTGACGATTCCCGATCGGCCGGGTTTCGGTTGGCGCCTGAATGCGCGAGCAATCGCGTCGTACAGTTCCGACGCCGTAGAGCGGACGTGACCCATGACGATCACCAGCAAGATTCATCCGTTCCTGTGGTTTGACGGACAGGCCGAGGACGCCGCGAAGTTCTACGTGTCGATCTTCGAGAACTCGAGGATCGTGCATGTGGAGAAAATCTCGACGGGGCCGGCCGAGGGCGGCGCGATCGTGGAGTTTGAGCTGGAGGGTCAGCGATTCGGCGGGGTCGACGGCGGGCCGATGTACAGCTTTACGCCGGCGGTCTCGTTTGTGGTGGAGTGCGAGACGCAGGACGAGATCGACTACTTCTGGGAACGGCTCTCGGACGGCGGGCAGACGCAGCCGTGCGGATGGCTTGTGGACCAGTTCGGCCTGTCATGGCAGGTCATCCCGGCGGGACTGGGCGAAATCATGGCGCCGGCCCCCACGGCGGTGATGGCGGCATTACTGGAGATGACCAAGATCGACATTGCGGCGTTGCGCCGAGCGGCGGACGGGTAGGTCCAGCCAGGGGCGGACGACCGCCCAACTATTGCCTGGCTTCGATGCGGGCGAGGATGTCGCGGATTTCGGTGAGGAGTTGGGTAGCGTCGCCGGCCTGTTCGGCCGCCCTGAGGGTGTCATCGGAGGGTTCGACGCCAAGGGTGATTTGCCGCTGCCGGAGGATGGCGTTACGGAAAGCGGCGGCGTCGACGACCCCAAGCAGGTTGCCTTCGCTGCTGGCGTGCGGGCCGGACTGACCGGCGGTTTCGACCTTGAGCCCGTGCAGGCCGAATCGGCGCATGAGCGGACCCTGGTGAAGCCTGAGGTCGGTGATGCGGTTGAGCGGCACGGTGGACTCGCTGCGGGTAAAGACGCCCTTGCGCAGTTCCAGGACCTGGGTGGTGAGGCGGGCGGATAGGCCATCGAAGTACTTCGGGCCGAACCAGAGGCTATAGATGAGCCAGCAGGGAATGAACGGGATACCCACGATGGTGATGACCATGATGAGTGAGACGAGCACTCGCCAATAGGCAATGGCGCGACGGTCGAATTGCGCATCGAGTAGGGTTTTGCCGGTTACGCCAGGCTGGTCGGATTGCACGATTCGATCCTCCAATTACCGGATGTCACGGACCACGGGATTCGAGGTGTGACGGGCGCTAGCTGCGGCTCGTTTTCTCGCCGACGGCGCGCCACAGGTAGAGGCCTGCAGCGCCAGCGACCCAGGTAAAGAGCACGTCCATCCACGGGAAGTGGTTGAGGTGGGACTGGGCGGCCAGGCCTGTTTCGCTCTCTGGGAACAGCGTCCATAACCAGTTCCAGTAGAAGATGATGATCAAGCCCGTGGCTCCGAGAAAGAGGGCGGTGGCGCCCAGGTATTCGCGGGTGACGGGGTCGTTGGGGCCGCCGGTGAGGCTGCGGACGCGGTGGTAGCTGATGAGCAAGCTGATGACCACGGCCACGGCCATGAACCAATTCATTACCTGCCAGACGGGATAGGTTTCGCCGCCGTCGTGGTAGACGGGGGTGAGCATGAGGTTGAGTCCAACGGCGACGGCGAGGACGACGAGGGCAACGGCTACTACGCGACGAGCTTGATCCATTGCGCTGCTCCTCATCTATTGACGCTGACGACTTTGCCCTCTGTCACTCGAAGCGGAGCGTAGCACCCGCAGGTTCTAGGGCCTTGCGTGCGGGGCTAGCCGAAGGTGCCGTCGTTGCGCTGGTGGAGGATGACCGGGTTGCCTTCGGGATCGGCGACGACGGCGAAGCGGCAGGAGCCGGGTTCGACGGGCTCGACCAGAACACGGGTGCCTGATTCGCGGGCCGTCTCAAGTACCGTGTCCACGCTGTCGCAGGCAAAGGCGGCTGCCGGTCGCAGTCCGGCATCGCCGGCCGCGACCGGCATTTCCTGCGATCCATCCAGGGCAACGGTGACTCCGCCGGCGTTGAACTCGACCCACTGATCGCCGTAGGCCTCCGCAGGCTGGAGGCCGAGCACGTCGCGATAGAAGTTCACTGCGCGTTGCATGTCCTTCACGGGGTAATAGAAGAAATCGACGCCTCGTACGGGCATGGCGGCTCCCGGAGATTGAACTGGCGTGTCTTCCAGCCTACTGGCCGTTGACGCGTGATTCAGGACGATCGACGGGTCGAAGGCCAGGGGCGGGCAGCCCGGGATTCAGTTGAGGCGAAAGTGTTCGGGCGCGCGGGTGAATTTGATCTGTTGACCGGCAGCGATGATGGCGGCCTGCCCTCCATTGGCTTCGATACGGCGCCGCTGGTCAGCCTTCGCCGCGGCGTCGGTGGCGTCGGGGTCGCAGATTGCGGCCAGGCGGCGGCGGAATTCGGCGATGCGGGCCTGATGGTGCGGCCGGCCAGCCAGGTTGGTCAGTTCGTGGGGATCGGCTTGCATATCGAAGAGCTGGGGGTCGTGGCCGACCCAGTGGACGTATTTCCAGCGGCGGTCGCGGAGCATGTAGGCGGCGGAGGCGGAGCCGGTAGCGTGGTATTCGCTGAAGACGGTGCGGTTGGCGCGTGCGTCGCCGGCGGCGAATGACCAGAGGTCGCTTCCCGGCAGGTCCGTGTCCTCGGGTGCCGGTTCGATGCCCACCCCGGTCATGATGGTGGGGGCCAGGTCGACCAGCGAAACGGGGCAGTCGACCGCATGGCCGGCCGGGACGTCGGGACCGGCCAGGATCAGCGGAACGCCGGCGGCGCTGTCGTACATGACGCTCTTGCCCCAGAGGCCGTAGTCACCGAGGGTTTCGCCGTGGTCGCTGGTGTAAAGGATGCGAGTGTCGTCAGCCAGGCCCGCGTCGCCGAGGGCGCCAAGGACGTCCCCGATCAGCTCATCGACGAAGGAGCACATGGCGTAGTAGACGAGGCGGGCGCGACGGATGGCGTCTTGGGAGCGAACGTCGTCAGCGGTTTGCACGCGCGCTGCGCGAAAGGCGTCCAGCGGCGGGTGCATGGGCCACTGGTCGGGTGACCAGGCAATCGGCAAGTCAATGTCGTGAAGCCGATAGCGGCGCTGCTGGTGTTCGGGGGCGGCGAACGGGAAGTGGGGCAGGGTGAATGAGACGAACAGGCACCAGGGCTTGTCGTAGCTCGGCGCCTCGGTGTGGAGCCAGCGGACGGCTTCGGCGGCAATGGCGGTGTCGTAGCGGATGTACTCGGAGTCGGTGTCGCCCGCGTGGTCCACGTGCCCGAGTTGGTAGCGGGTGACCGGCATGTTGCCGCGGATGCAGCCGAAGACGTCGCCGATGCCGTGCATGACGTGCATGGGGATGCGCTGGTCGGGAAAGCCGATGTCGTCGGTGGTGTTGCGGTAGTGGAGCTTGCCGATGGTGGTGACGGCGTGGCCGTGTTCGGCTAACCGGTGGCCCCAACTGGCGGCTGCGTTGCCGGTGTAGGGCGCGGCGTTGTCCCACGCCGCGATCTCATGGACGTAACGGCCAGTGGCGAAGCTGGCGCGCGACGGCACGCAGATGGGGGAGTTGCAGTAGGCGGAGGTAAAGGTCGATCCGGCGGCAGCCAGCGCGTCCAGGTTGGGGGTCTGTACCAGCGGGTGTCCGGCACACCCCAGCATGCGCGGATTGTGTTCGTCGGACATGAGAACCAGAAGGTTGCTTGGATCCACGGTGGCTCCGTCTTCGCGGATGGCGCGGCATCAACATCGCTCGGCGCGCGGGTGCGAGCGTAGCCGACGGCGGAAGCTGCGACGGGCGGGCCGCCGACATTCGCGGCGGTTGCTTGCGTGCGCCGGGGGGCGACGGAAGTCCCGCCGCCCCCCGGGCAGGGCTGTCTACGCGTCCGCTAGCCCGTAGGGCCGACCGCGTTGGGGTAGGTGTACCAGTCGATGGCGCCGGAGGTTGTGAATGCGAACCTCACGTCGCCGCCGGCGTAGATGGTCTGGTCTTCCTGGAATCCGTTGCTGAACGCGATGCCCCGGACACTTGGAATGCTCAGGTTCACGCTCTGGTGGACCCACGTGCCATGATCGCCGGGATCAGGCACGTTGCCCTGGCGGACCGACTTCTTGCTCTTGAAGACGCCCATCTTGGCTGTGCCGACAAGGAGCGTCCCGTCACGAGAAATCAGCGGCGACAAGGCGATCACGTTGATGCGACCCAGGGAGTTGTTGGGGTTTTCGAGCACCTTGCCGAACTTCTCACCGCCGTCCGTCGTCCGGTAGAGCCCGTGCAGTTCCGAACCGACAAACAGCGTTTCGTTGTGACGCCAATCCGGATGGACGGCAACGGCCGAGATTCGCAGATCGTGGGGCAGAGCTTTGCTGGCTATCACCGAACTGAAGCCGCGACCGCCGTTGTCGTTGCCGTAGATGTCGAGGGCGGTCCAGGCAAGTATGTGACTGTCGTTGCCGCGGCCCTCCGCCGAAGCCAGCCCCAGGTAGGTGGCCGCAGGCAGGACGTTGCCGTGGACGACGGGTATGGCGGACCAGTTCGCACCCCCGTCGCTTGACTGGTACAAGCCACCCGCGTCGGCGACGGCGTAAAAGGTTCCGTCGGCATCGAATCGCCACGAGGCGGCCAAACCACCGACGCGACCGGCGGGAAGTCCCGCCACCGCCGTCCAGGTCTGACCTCGGTCAGTGGAACGGGCCACGCCGTTGTTCGTGCCCACCAGCACCACGCCATCATGTGGCAGGTTGGGCGAGGGGAGGATGACGTTGACCGCCAGGTTCGGCATCCCATGTGTGAACTGGGTAAAGCTCGCACCGGTGTCGATCGATCTAAGGACGCCGCCAGTGGCCGTGCCCAGCCAGATCGTCTGATCCTGCAGCACAAACGGGGACGCGACAACATGCCATACCTCGGCGATGGGAGCCGTGCGGGGCATGGGTGCGGGTGCCGGAACGGGCGCTGGTGCTGGCGCGGGCGCGGGGGCCGGCGTGGGGGCCGGGGTCGGGATAGCCCAGGCAAAGGTGCCCTGAACATCGGCGCGATGATCGTTCTGGCAGGCCTGCTCGGCCTGGGCGCCGAAGACTCGCTGGTAGATGCCAACATTGCCGGTGTTCCCGAGGTGCCGTTCGACGATGTCGTTCAGTTCAACGCAACTGGTCGGCCATTGGGCCAGCAGTGGTGTGGTGACCAGTGCCAGGGCCAGGGCCGCAGCCGCCGCGGCGACGAGCGATATGCGGAAGGTGGAGCGGCTCAGGATGGAGAACATAGCCGGCATCGGCGGCCTCCGTGGGGTATCCGCAGAACCTATCCATCGTAGCGGGGGCCGATGGCGAGGGAAAGCGCACGGGGCAGGGCACTTCCGAGGGCGACGCCCGCCGGCCAAGACTTGCGTATCGTAAACGTATTGGGTACAATAGCTCTGTAGCGTTTGGGACCTGATCGAGCTCGCCGGGCGGCGGGCAGGTCAGCCTAAGCGAGGCCGTGGCGGCCCGCACTGCGAGATCCGGCCACCGCCAGGCGCGCCAGGCGATCCAATGCCTGGGGCCGCCGGCAGGGCAACCCGGAGGTCGCGGCGGCGGCGTCATCAGCGACCCAATGCGCTTGCGCGGAGTACCGGGGCGGTGGATTAGTCGCATTGCCCGATGGGAAGTCGGGTGTGGTGCGACACCGCCGGTCCCCAATGGCCGGAATCGGAGCCGGCGTGTTTCGCGAGATGAAGCGCCGGCGAAGCGTGGGTTTCGCCGAATGGGCTCTCGTAGGGAGCGTCGCGAGTCCAACGGGGGCGCTTGCCGCTTGGGAAGCGCCCCACCAGCAACGAAACAGCACAAGCGTGCCGCCATGGCGGGCGCTTGGGAGGTAACGCAGTGGCGATAACGAAGACTGATTCAATCGGCGACGTGGTGGACACGGTGATTGCCGAAGCCCGTCGCACGCAGATGCACCGCACGGTGATGGAACCGCTGGTGCGGACATACCGGGTGCCGCGCGGGACCGGTGACCGGCTGGAGATTCCAAAGTTCGGCACGGTGTCGGCCAGCGCGCTGACCGAGGGCGTGGACATGACCAACCCGCAGACCCTGACGACGAGCAAGGTCACCATTACCCCGGCCGAGGTTGGCGCGCAGATCGTGCTGACCGACCGGGCGCTGCGCACGGCCAAGGAAGACATGGCGCGAGCGGCCGGCCGAGTGCTGGGCGACGCGATCGCCCGCAAGCTGGACAAGGACCTGCTGGGCTTGCTTGACAGCTTCAGCGCGTCGCTGGGCGGGGCAGGCAAGAACATTTCGATGGGCCACCTGCGGGCGGCGGTTTCGCGCCTGCATGGCGCGGACGAGCCGGCGCCGCAGCCGTTCCACGCAGTGCTGCACCCGTACCAGGCGCACGATCTGGCCGCGGACATTTCCCCCACAGGCACGTACCCGGTGCCGGCCGGCATCTCGCAGACGGTGCTGGAGAACCATTGGGTGGCGCGCGCGTTCGGCGTGGACGTTTTCCAGGCCGGAAACCTGGACGTGGACGCCAGCGACGACGCCAAGGGCGCGGTCTTCTCCAAGGAGGCGCTGGTGCTGGTGATGTTCACGGACTGGGCCGTGGAGCGCGAGCGTGACGCCTCGCTGCGGGCCTGGGAACTGAACGTGGTGGCGGACTACGGCCTGGGCGAATACGCGGACGCCTGGGGCGTGGAGATGTACTTCGACGCGTCCACCCCGTCCAGCTAAGGCCGGATGGTTCCAGGAGGAGAGGGCAGCACATGCACGCTCCCATCATCTGGATCAGGCGCCGCTCGGCGCGGCGCCTGATCCACCGCTTCCCGGGCGCGGCGGGCGGACGCCAGATCCTGGTGATCTCGCCCGACCGCCAGGAAGCGCAGGACACGGCGCTGGCCATGCGCGAGCGCCAGGCGGCGCGGCTGCGAGACCGCGGCGCCGCCGACCTTGCGACGCTGGATTCGCAGCGGGCGGCCTGGACGAAGCCGGGCGCCGACGGCGGGGAGGCCCGCCGATGAGCGTCACGCGGCGCGCCCTGCGCCATCGGGTGGCGCAGCGGCTGGCGCCGTTTCTGACGGGTACGGCCGACGGCGGATCCACGGTGACGCTGGTGCATGCCGCGCAGTTGCAGGACTCGACGGCATCCGCCGACCTTTGGACGGATAGCTGGGTGCACGTGTTCGACGGCCCGAATGCCGGCGCGACGCGGCGCGTGGCGGACTACGACCCGGCGAGCGGATCGCTGACCGTGAGTCGGGCGTTTCCACAGCCGGTAAACCGGGCGACGTCCTACGAACTCTCGCGAATGGTTGGGCCCGAGGTGATCAACGCAGCCATCAACGCGACGCTGGCGCGTTGCTGGTTTCAGGCCCTGGCGCCGCTGACGGCGCTGGCCGACGGCGCGATGGAGAGCCCGGGCACCACGGCATGGCGCACGTGGAATGCCAGGGCGAGCAAAGTGCCTTCCGGGTCGGACGCGGCCGGGGGTGCCGCCAGCCTGAGCGTGAGCAACAGCGCGGCCGGCGGTTACGCCGCCTCGACTGGCCTGGCCGTCCTGCCGGGCCAGCCGTTCACGTTGGAGGCGTTGGTGGCGCCGGGTGGATTCACGGCGCGGCTGGCGGTGCACAACCTGACCAGCGGAGTTGACCTGGACGCGGTCGCGGCCTCGGGCCGGGCCTGGCGACCCGTGCGCCTCTCATTTGACATTCCGCAGGGGTGCGAGGAGATCGAGGTTCGCCTGGGCGGAGTGGAAGGCGACGCGGTGACGCGCTGGGACCAGGTGATCTTGCTGGCTGTCAATCGCCGCCGGTTCCCGCTGCCCGCCTGGATCACGCACCGGCAGCAGGTCGTGGAGGTCTGGCGACGGGCGGCGGACCACCCGCAACGTGTGCTGTCGGCGCTGAGCTGGTGGCGGACCACGTCGAACCCAGGACCGCTGGGTCCCGAGATGTGGCTGGAGGTGGATCCACCGCCCGGCGCGGGCGAGACGCTGCTAATCGAAGGGCTACGTGCCTACGATCCGCTGGCCAGCGACGAGGCGACCACCGACGCGCCCGTGGACTGGGTGGCGCAGGGCGCCCTGGTGGAGCTGTACCGCCACTTGCACCGCGACGCGCCAGCTGGCGATGCGGCTCGCTATGCGGCGCTGCAGCGGGATGCCGCGCTGGAATTCCAGCATCTGTCCCGCCTGTACCGGCCGCGCGCTACCCGGCGCGTGATGTTGAACGGAGGCTGGTAGATGCCACGCAGCAACCGCCCGCCCTATCCCTACGACTGCATTGTGGATGGGGTGGGCCTGATGCTCAGCAGCGGATCCGACGGTGAGGTGGCCTGGCGCGAACGCAAGCTGGACTTTTTTGCGCCCCGGGTAAGCCAGACCGACCAGTCCTACGCGCAGTTTCCGCCGGAAGACGAAACGACGTGGGCGGTCGACGACCTCTCGGGCGGCTTCGGCCAACGGGTCGCGCCGCGGGGCGAGTCGCGTAGCTACTCGCACGGTATGGCCGACACGCGAATTCCGCACCAGGTCACTCTGCCGCCCGAGGTGCTGACGACACCGATTGCCTCGTCGGGACCGATTACAGATCACTTCGACCTGGGCGACGCCACGTACGTATTGGCCGGGTCGGCGGTCTACCGTTCACCGGACGGCCGGACGTGGACGCTTTCCAAGGCGTTCGAACCCGGCGTGACAGCGGTTTCGGCCGCAGTTTTCAAAGGTCGCGCGGAACGGCCCCAGGCCTTTATCGCGGTGGGTGGGTCGGCGGCCGACGAGGCGTTTTGGACCTTCGACGGCACGACGTGGACACAACACGCGGGCCAACGCGCCAAGCCGGCGGCTGTTCTGCGAACCGGCGACTCCGGTCAGATCTATGCCGATCTCACCGACGCCGTAAGTGATGGGCATCCGGGGACTTACGGGCACCTGGACTCGCTGGGCAGAGTGGCCGACGGCGCCTGGCTGCTGGTGGGCGGTCGCGCTCCGTTCGTGGCCGTGACCGCCAGCATGAGCGCCGCCGCTAACGGCAACGTGGCCGACCTGGCGGCGGAGTATTGGGACGGCGCGGCCTGGACGGCCGTGGACGGACTGAGCGACGGCACGGCCAGGGACGGCAAGACGCTGGCCCACGATGGCGAGGTGAGGTTTGACGAACCAGCCGACTGGCGTCGCGCGACGGTCAACGGGACCGAGGCCTTCTGGGTGCGGCTGACCGTGGGAACGGCGCTGGATGCGTCAACCCGCGTCAGCGAACTGGCGGTCCGCGAAGTCCGCAAGGCCGACGCTTTCGCGGTGATCGGTTCGCAACTGGTACGGGTCAGTGGCGAAACGGGCGCGCCCCGGCTGTCAATGTCGACGGACGGCGGTTCGGTCTCGACCTGGACGGCGGGCGAACCGGTCGGCGACGGGGCCTTCGGCGTCAATGCGCTGCTGAGCCTGGGCGGTACGGCGTATTTGGTGAAAGCGGACGGACTGTACTCGCTGCGTCCTGGCACGGGCACCGGTGCGGAGGCCGACTATTCGTGGTCCCTGGCGGTCCGGCGTTCCAGTCCACACAGCGGTCGCGGCGGCGCCGCCTGGCGCGGCGCCCTGTGGCTGCCGCTGCCGCAAGGGCTCTATCGATTCCGTCCCGGCGATCTGACGTCTGCCGGACCGGAGCGGCTGCTCGAGAACGACTCGCCGATCCGCGGCCGAGTTACCGCCTGCGCAGGCGACGCCCACTACCTCTACGCGGCCCTGCGCGATGAGACCGGACATACCACGTTGCTGGCGCTCAATCAGGAGCAAGGGTCCTGGCATCCCGTGGCGGACCTGGGACGGGTGGATTGCCACCACATGTGGGTGTCCGACCGACCCGGGCCCAACCCGCGGCTGTACATCGCAGCCGGCGGATCGCTGGCGGCCATCGTGCTGCCACGCGGGTCGGCCAATCCGCTGCACGACGCGAATTGCCGCTTCGCCCGCAGCGGGAACCTGACGCTCTCCACCTTCGACGCCGGGTTTGCGGCGCAGCCGAAGGCATTCCTTGCGTTGACGATCAGTGGGGCACGGCTCACGGCGTCCACCTGGATCGACGCGGCTTATCGCCTGGGCGACGACTCCGAATTGCGACCGCTGGGACGCTTTGCCGCCAGCGGCCAACGCATCGAATTCGGACCGGATGCTGCGGCGTCGGCCATCAACCTGCGGCTGACGCTGCACAGCGACAATCCGACAACCACGCCGGTCATTCACGCGGCGTCGCTGGCCTACGCGATTCGCACGGATTTCAAGCGAGTGTTCGATTTCGTGGTGCGGATTGCGGACCAGGCGCCGCTGCGCGATGGACGTCGCGAACGGCGATCAGGCCGTGAGACCAAACAGGCCATTGCCGCCGCCGCGGCCACGCGCGAGCCGGTGGTGCTGGTCAGCCCGGACGGCGAGCACGTGGAGGCGCTGGTGCGCGGGGCGGAGGCGCAGGCCAGGCGTCGTGAGGCCGGGCGCGACCTGGAATGGCAAATGCCGGTAACGGCCACGGAATACCGGCCGACCGCGGGTACGGGCACCCACAACCGACTGGCGGCCTACGCCCTTGAGCAGCTGGCCGCCTACCTGCACACGCAACTCTCCAGGCTTTAGGAGGCCGCTTTATGGCAACTACTACGGGAAATCTGCGTCTGACCAAGCCGCAGGCCGCCGAGCGTTATGACATCAACGTGTTCAACAACAACGCCGACCTGATCGACGCCGAGTTTCACGGCGCCACTGGACACGACCACTCAGGCCGGGCCGGCGAGGGTCCGCAGTTGACGGAGGCCGCGCTGGCGGCGGGCGCGGTGACGACGGCCAAGCTGGCACCGGACAGCTTTCATACGGAGCAATTCAACAACGCGCTGCCCAATGCCGGCTTCGAGTCCTGGTCGGCGGGTGGATTGGCGGCGCCAGATGGCTGGACATTGTCCGGGCGCGATGCCCAGGTCGCGCGCGCGACGAGCGTCGTCAGACATGGGCGCTACGCCGCGGCGCTGACCCGGCGGGGGACGGACTGCGACCTGCGGCGCGGGCTGGCGGACGATCTGGGCGGCATGCCGCACCTGCGCGGTCGCACGCTTACGTTGGGCGGCTGGGTGTATGCCTCGGTGCCCAACCGCGCGCGCCTGGAACTGGGCGACGGCGTGACCACGTCCTCCTCGGCCTATCACCAGGGTAACTCAGCCTGGGAGTGGCTGACCGTGACGATTGCCGTGGACCGCGCGGCGCCGGTGGTGCTGGCGCTCTGCAAGTTGAAGCAGGGCGACACGACGGCCTGGTTTGACGGGCTGCACTTGGCCGAGGGCACGCTGGCGGCCGCGTTCACGCCGAACCCGCTGGACCAGGCGTTGCGCCTGACGAACTTCCAGGACAGCACGCCCGCCAACCACGTGGACCGGGGACAGTGGCGGGCGGAGGTTGGTGTGGCGTCGGTGGCCGGCGTCGTGTCGCAGAACTGGGCGGATCACAACCTGACGTTCGAGACGCCATTCCGCACGGTCTACGCGGCCTGGGCCACGCCCCGCGAAGACATTGGCGGCCGCCGCGTGGTGGCGCGCTGTACGAACCTGCGCGTTGATGGCTTCACGCTGCAGGCCGCCACCTGCGACGCCCGCAACTTCAGCAATGCGGATGCGGGCCTGATTTATTGGCTTGCGATCGGCGCCGTGTAATGCGAGTCGCCGACGCGCCTGGCTCGGACGAGCCGCATCGGTTCAACAGGCCGGCCGGGGCACGCTCCGGGATTGCCATGCCTCACCAGAAGGAGGACAACGCTTTGGAACCCGAAACCATTGGCATCATCACGGCAGTGACCGTGTATATCGCGCGGGCTGTGCGAAACGAGATGGTGCGCTGGCGCAGCCGCGCCCGCGGTACCGACACGGAGACTCGCGCGCTGCAACTGCTGGAGAACATAGACCGCAGCCTGTCGACGCATCACACGGAGATGACGCGCTACCAGGCCTCAATCGCGGATTCGTTGGGTCAGATCAAGGGCCGGCTGTCGGCTTAGTGCTGCCGGCGCCGGACACCACCAGTGTGAACGGTCGCCCCGGCTTCAGTCCGAAGTCGGGGCGACCATAACGACGAACGGCAGCAACCATCGGCCAAGTGGCAGGCAGCCTGTGCGGGCGGGTTGGTCGGGCACGTCGGCGGCAGGGAAATGGCCGGGGTAGCGGTCGCAGAGTTCCGGACCGGCGCGGATGGGCGTGAGGTGAAGGTTGGGGTCGTGCTCGAGGACGTACCAGGCGACGGGGGGACGCCGGCGACGATCAGTGACCGACGGCGCGGCGGTTTCGAGTGCCTGCGCGCCGATGCCCGCCGATGGCTGCCAGCGCAGCAGGGCTGTGCGCCGGTCGACTTGGGAGCGTGCCATCAACTCGATTCGGCAGTCGTCGAACTGGCTGCGGAGGAAACGTGCCTCGGCACTGTCAAAGTCGCCGACGAGTTCGACCGGCGCGTTACTCACTAGCCCGGGACACCAGGCGAGCGCACCAGGGGCACGACAGCCTGAATGGCGGACGCATCCACGGCGCCGGCGCGCAGGATCAGCGGGGGATTCCGCGTCACGTCGATCACGGTGGAAGCGGCGCCGGCGCCCGGGCCCCCGTCCAGCACCAGATCCACCACGTGACCGACCGCGTCCACGGCCGCCGGGGCAGTCATGGGCGGCGGCTTGCCGTGCAGATTGGCGCTGGTACCGGTCAGGGGTGCACCGACGAGGCGTATCAGGTCGCGTACGACGCCGGAAGCAGGAACGCGCACGCCAACTGTTCCCTCAGGGCCGAGCAGCCGCCGGTCGACGCCCGGGCGGGCGGGCAGCACCAGCGTTAAGGCGCCAGGCCAGAAGGCGCGGGCCAAGCGACGAGCCTCTGGCGACAGGTTGGCGATCTCGCCGGCCTGAGCCACGCTGTCGACAAGTATCGGAATGCCGGCGCCGGAGCCCCGAGTCTTGATGCGAAGGACGCACGCCACGGCCTCGGGGGCGTGGATATTGGCGGCCAATCCATAGAGGGTGTCCGTAGGGATCGCGGCCACCCCACCATCTGTCAGCAGCCTGGCGCACCGAGCCACCGAGGTCGTGGGCGTCATCCCGTGACGCGGAGATGCGGCGCCCTGCGGGGTGAACTGTCCAGTCATGGGCGTGGGCCAGTGAACTCCTCGGCAGGCCGAAGGGTCGGTCGCCGGTCGCGTTGCGGCCGGGCGGCGGCGCGGCTGCGATGCCAGATGATATTTGGTGCCAGGCCAGGACCGGCGATGGGACGCCGACGGGGGTAGGTTGTCAGGATGCCGCGGCACGGCGGCTTGCCGTGCACCGGGAACACAGGTATCTGCTAGGCTACGCGACGCTATTCGCATGTTGGCGGTACTGTCGCCCGCACAAGGCCAAATCGTTCTGTCTACCATGCCGGTATCGAATGCTGAGATCCGTGTCTCGGGCGGTGATGTCGTGGGCGTTGCGGTAGGCAGCGGGCCAGCGGGCAGTGGTGGCCTCGAACTCTGCGCGACATGGGCCGGCGAAGCGTGCCTGAGCCGATTGGGCACTCGGCCCCCAAGCGTGGGAGACTGCTGGAGCAGGCAAGGAGACGAATCCCATGAGCGTTAGCACCGAGTGGGCGTGGAACGACAACGCCATCGTCGTGACGGCGGATGGCCGAGTGGACGGCACCAACGCCCGCGACTTCCAGAGCGCCCTGGAGGCCGTGATCGAGGCCAGCGACCAGGCGGTGATTCTGGACATGGAGCGGCTCACCTACATCAGCAGCGCGGGGCTGCGCGTGATCCTGCTGGCGGCCAAGTCCCTGCAGCGCAAGGACGCGGCGCTCTCCATCTGCTCGCTGTCGGATCCGATCCGCGAAATCTTCAGCGTGAGCGGCTTCGACCAGATCATCCCAATTCACGCCACCCAGGCCGAAGCGCTCGCCGCCCGCAAGAGCTGAGCCCGGCGTGCGTGGCGGACGGCGACGGGGCCGATCCGCGAGAGGCCGAACAGATAGTCCGAGGACAGCTTCGCGGAACATTCCGTTACGCGTTCATGGGAATTCCGAGACCAAGTGAAGCTGGCCGTGGTGAACGTCACGGAGAACGGAGTGATGGTTGTCGCGATCGAGGGTCGGGTAGATAGCTCCAACGCCCAGCAATTTGAGCGCGTGTTGGATGCCGTGGCCGACGCCGGGAAGCGGGGCATCGTGCTGGACCTGGAAAACCTGACGTACATCAGCAGCGCGGCGCTTCGCGTGTTGCTGGGACTTACCAAGGCGCAAGCGCGGAAGGGCGGCACGCTCACGGTCTGCACGGTGCCGGAGTCCCTGCGCAAAGTCCTGGAGGTGAGCGGCTTCGATCAGATCATTCCCGTCCACGCAACCCAGGCCGAGGCGCTGGCCGCATGCTCGCGCTAGCAGCCACCGAGAGGCGCGCAGCGGCGCCCGATCGGGGCGGAGTCCCTGCGAGTCGGGGGGCGTGACGGTGAATTCGGAGTCCCCTTCCAAGATCCTGGTCGTCGACGACGAGGCCGACCTCGAGGTTCTGATGCGGCAGCGGATGCGTCGCAGCATCCGCAAGGGTCAATTCGAGTTTGTCTTTGCCCGCAACGGTGTGGAGGCGCTGGAGCGGTTGCGCGAGAACGACATCGACATTGTCCTCTCGGACATCAATATGCCGGAGATGGACGGGCTGACCCTGCTCCAGCAGATTCCGGACGTGGACCCGGACGTTCGCTCGGTGATCGTTACGGCCTATGGGGACATCGACAACATCAGGTCGGCTATGAACCGCGGGGCGTTTGACTTTGTCACCAAGCCGATTGACTTCAAGGATTTGCGCGCCACGATCGAGCGGGCGCTGGAACACCGGGCGCTCATGCGCAGGAAGGCCCTAGGCGCTGGTTCCGAGGAGAGGAGGCCGGCGTCCGGTCCTGCCACGGGTGCCGAGTCGTTTGCCGGGTCTCCCGTGTTGATCCACATGGAGCCGGACGGCCTGTACGCCGATGACGCGGCGGGACGCGCGCCGACTTCCGGAGGTCAAGTCAAGCTTGCGGTGCTGAGTGCAACTCCCGACGGGGTGGTGGTGGTGGCAGTGGAAGGGCGCGTCGACGCCACGACCATCCGGCGGTTCGAAACAGCTCTGGCGGTCGTAAGAAAGGCCTGCGAAACGGCGATGATTCTGGATTGTCGCCAGCTCGACTACATCAGCAGTGCGGGGCTCCGCGTCGTGCTGGGTTTGGCCAAGTCGCTGCGCCAGCAAGGCGCCGAACTGGGCATTTGCTCGGTCACCGATGAAGTCCACCGGGTCTTTAACGTCAGCGGCTTCGATCAGATTATTCCGGTGTGTGACACCCAAGCCGAGGCGCTGGCCGCTTGCACAAGCAAGACGCCACTCACCCCCGTGGGAGCCGATGCCCCTGGGGGGAAACGATAGGGTGAAATCGTGGTAGTCAAGCCCCCTTACAAGATCCTGGTCGTTGACGACGAGCCGGATCTGGAGCCGCTGATGCTGCAGCGCATGCGGCGCAATATCCGGCGCGGCCAGTACACGTTTGTCTTTGCCCGCAACGGGGTCCAGGCCCTGGATCGGCTGCACGCCGAAGACGACATCGACATGGTCGTCTCGGACATCAACATGCCGGAAATGGACGGGCTGACGCTGCTGCAGCAAATCCCCAAGGTCGACCCCAACATTCGATCCATCATCGTTTCCGCCTACGGCGACATGGAGAACATCCGCACCGCGATGAACCGCGGGGCGTTCGATTTCGTCACCAAGCCCATTGACTTCCGCGACCTGCGAGTGACGATCGACCGGACGCTGCAACACCTGATGGAGTGGCGGGAGGCCCTGGCGTCGCGCGATCAGCTGGTGGCTCTGCAGAACGAGTTGAGCGTCGCCAGCAAGATGCAGCAGTCGATCCTTCCCACGCATTTTCCCGAGAGCGCCCACTACCAAATCTTTGCCAACATGGAGCCGGCGCGCAGCGTTGGCGGCGACTTCTTTGACGTCGTGTCGCTGGAGAACGAGCGCATCGGGATGACGGTCGCCGATGTATCCGACAAGGGCGTGCCCGCGGCTCTGTTCATGATGTCGACGCGCACCCTGATCAAGGGTGCCGCGATTGGCTCCGGAGGGCCCGGCGACGTGCTGCGCGAGGTCAACAACCTGCTCTATGAAGACAACGAAACCGAGATGTTTGTGACAGTGCTCTACGCGGAGTACAACCCGGACACCGGTGAGTTTGTCTACGCCAGCGGCGGGCACGATCCCCCGCTGCTGGTGAAACCCGACGGCAGTTCAACGAACCTTCCGCTAACGGGCGGCATTGCGCTGGGCCTGTTGCCCGACCTGGATTATCGGCAGAACAGCGTGTTCCTGGAGCCGGGCGACACCATCGTGCTGTACACCGATGGCGTCAGCGAAGCCATGGACAGCACCGAAGAGCAGTTTGGGCTGGAGCGGCTGCGGGCGGCGGTGGCGGCGGACCCGGGGGGCGATGCCGAGGCAGCCAACGACCTGGTGTTTGACGCCGTAAGCGAGTTCGTGGGAGACAACCCGGCGTCGGACGACATTACCTGCCTGACCTTTCGCCGCACGGGGGATGGGCGATGAGTCTCACGCGCACCCTCACGATTGAAACCAGGCTGGACGAGTTGACCCGGCTCACCGAGGCCGTAGAGAACCTGGGCGAGGAGGACGACTGGTCGCCAGGCCTGGTGGGCAAGGTGAACCTGGTGCTGGAAGAGCTGGCGATCAATACCATCAATCACGGCCACGACGGCGGGCTGCACGACATTTCGTTCACTTTTAGCTCGACGGAGGATGCGCTGACGATCGAGATGGTGGACGACGGCAAGCCGTTCGACCCACTGACCGATGCTCCCGTCCCTGACGTGAACGCGCCGATGGAAGAGCGGCCCATTGGGGGACTTGGCGTGTTCCTGGTGCGGAAACTGATGGACGAATTGACTTATCGGCGGGAAGAAGGCCGCAACCACCTGACGCTCGTCGCGTATCGAGCGGAATGAAACAGATCGCCGCTACGCCCAGAGCGTGGCTGGTCGCGCTGGGACTCGGGGGGCTAGTCGCTCTCGGCATCGTCCTATGGGCCGTGCTGGCGTCGGGCGGTTCGATGGCGGTCCCTGGCGGCCAACCGAGCGCGGCCACGGCAGCGGCGGAACCCGCCGCCGTCGCAAGCCGAGAAGGGTCCCTGCTGACGCCCGGCGTGTCCGCCGAGCGTGTGCTGTTTGGCCAGTCGGCCGCGTTCAGCGGTCCGGCCAGCGAGTTGGGACTGAACATGCGGCTCGGCATCAAGGCGGCATTTCAGGAGGCGAACGAGAGGGGAGGCGTACACGGACGGCGCCTGGAACTGACGACGCTTGACGACGCCTATGAACCCGAGGCCGCGGTTACCAATACCAAGCAACTCATCGAGCAAGAGAACGTCTTTGCGCTGATCGGCGCCGTGGGCACGCCGACCTCGCGCTCCGCCGTACCCGTTGCCGTGGAGGCCAATACGCCGTATCTGGCTCCATTTACCGGCGCGGGGTTCCTGCGCGGCGAGGATCTACACGACGTCGTGATCAACTTGCGGGCTTCCTACAACCAGGAAACCGAGGAGATGGTGGATCGGCTAACCAGGGACCTGGGAATCTCGCGAATCGCGCTGCTGTATCAGGACGATTCCTACGGGCGGGCCGGCTATAACGGCGTGCAGGCCGCCCTGGAGCGCCGGGGCATGACGCTGGCCGCGGTAGGCGTGTATCCGCGCAACACCACGGCCGTAAAAACCGCGCTGTTGGACCTGCGCGAAGGTCAGCCGGAAGCCGTGATCATGGTCGGTGCCTATGAACCTGTAGCCGCGCTGGTTGCATGGTCGCGGCACCTGGGATTCATTCCCGTGTTCATGACCATCTCCTTTGTCGGCAGCAACGCCCTGGCCCAGGAACTCGGGCCGGAAGGGGCCGGCGTGTTCGTTACCCAGGTCGTGCCCTTCCCCACGGACACGTCGCTGCCGGTGGTGCAGGCCTACCATCGCGCGCTGGCCGTGTTCGATCCGGACGCTGTTCCCGGCTTTGTCTCCTTCGAGGGGTATCTGGCCGGCCGTCTGACCATCCTCGGCCTGGAGCGGTGCGGACCGGAACTGAGCCGTGACTGCTTTCTCAACAGCCTGCGCAGCGCCGAGGAGATCGACGGCTTCAAGCTGCGATTCGACAGCGCTGACAATCAGGGATCCGACGCGGTGTTCCTGACGGTGATCGGCGCGGACGGTCGCTACCGCGCTGTCACCAGCCTGTCGAGCATGTGAGCATGCTCGCCCGATTGCGTCGCCTGCTGGAAGCCCGCTACCGCCTGTCCACGCAGTTGTATCTCGGCATTGGCGGCGCCGTGGCGCTGACCATCGCCGCCAGCGTTGTCGGCCTGGCATCGTTTACGCAGGTCGGCGAAGCGCAGAGCCGGGTCAACGAAGGCAGCGTGCCCGAACTGGCCGCCGCCTTCGGCGTGGCCCAGTACAGCAGCACGCTGGTGGCGGCCGCGCCGCGGCTGGCGGCGGCCGCGAGTGCCGCCGAGGTGGATGACGTGGCCCAGAGCATTGAGAGTTCGCGCCAGGACCTTGAGGTTCTGTTTACCGTCCTGAATCGCAGCACCGGCGACGCCGAACGAACCCAACGCCTGCGACGCTTTGCCGACACCCTGCTGTCCAATATCGACACCATCAAGCGCGAGCGGTTCGACCTCTTCGAGTTGAACGCAAGGCGGCAGGCCCTACGAACGGAACTGGAGGATCTGCGGAGCAGCCTGGAGGGTGTGATCGTTCCGGCTCTTGACGATCAGTTGTTCTACACGATGACGGGCTTGCGGACGTTGGATGAGGACCCCCCGATCCGCCAGGTGTACTTCTCCGAGCCCGAACTCAACCTCTACCGGCGCCTGTCGGAGTTGCAGTCGGACGTCAACATCGCCACCCAGTTGCTGGCCAGCGCCTTCACCTTGTCCAGCCCCGCGCTGATCGAGCCGTTGCGCGAGCGGTTCGAGGCCTCCAGTCGCCGCATCGAGCGCAATCTCAACGGGCTGGCCGCATCCCCGTTCCATGCCGACCTGGTCCCCTTGTTCGATCGACTCTTCGAGGTTGGCACGGGCGATCCCAGTGGCTTCGATGTGCTTCAACAGGAGCTCACATTGCTGGAGCGCCAACAGGATCTGCTTGCAGGCAATCGGGCCCAGGCCATCGAACTGCTGGCCGAGGTTGACGGCCTCGTGAGCGCCGCCCGCGCCAGCGCGGATGAGGCGACCCAGAGTTCGTCCGACACGATTGCCACGGGACGCTTCCTGTTACTGGTCATCGGCGCGATCAGCATCGGCGGCGCGCTGCTGATCGCCTGGCTCTTCGTTGGCCGCTTCCTGTTGCGCCGCCTGCAGATGCTGTCCGACTGGATGGTCCGCATGGCCGGTGGCGATCTCGAGACCAAGGTTGAGATGAGCGGCCGCGACGAAGTGGCCGACATGGCCAGGGCCCTGGAGGTCTTCCGCCGTCACGCGCTGGAAGTCCAGCGTCTAAACCTGGTCGAAAAACTGGCGACCGAACTGCAGGACAAGAACGAACAGTTGGAGAGCGTGTTGGGTGACCTGCAGAAGGCCCAGGATCAGATTGTGATGCGTGAAAAGCTGGCGGCGCTGGGTGAGTTGACCGCCGGCGTGGCCCACGAAATCCGCAATCCGCTCAATTTCGTCAAGAACTTCGCGGAAGCATCGGAAGAGCTTCTGGAAGAGTTTCAGGAAGTCCTGGAAGAGAGCGGCGACAGTCTTCCAGAGGCTGACCGCGAGATCATCGAAGAGGTGTCACAAGACCTGACCGACAACCTGGCGCGCATTCGATCGCATGGGGATCGCGCCAACCGGATCGTGCAAGACATGCTGTCGATGGGCCGCGGCTCAGGCGACCGATCATCCACCGACATCAACCAACTGCTCGACGAATATGCCCGGTTGGCCTATCACAGCGCGCGGGGCACCGATCAGAACTTCCAGCTCAGCATCGAGCGGGACTTTGACGACACCGTTGGGGAGCTCAACGTTGTGTCCCAGGACCTGGGCCGCGTCTTCCTGAACATGGTGGCCAATTCCTGCTACGCGACCGACGAACGACGCGACGCGTCCAAGGCGGACGACGGGCAGGAACCATTTATGCCAATCGTCTGGCTGGCTACGCGCCGGCATGAGGACCACATTGAAGTCCGCATCCGCGACAACGGGGGCGGCATGCCGCCGGACGTTGTGGAAAAGATCTTTAACCCCTTCTTTACGACCAAGCCGACCGGTCAAGGCACCGGGCTCGGCCTGGCGATGTGCAGCGACATCGTGCGCCAGCATGGCGGCCACATCAGAGTTGACGTTGCGGAAGGCGAGGGCACGGAGATGATCATCGATCTGCCACTAGTGCCCCCGTCGGATACGGCCGAACAGGAGGCCGACTCCCTGCTGACGCCCTCGGCGTGAAGATGCCCGGCGCCCACCACTAGCCCAGTTAGGGCGTACGGCCGTTCAGCAGCCGCTCGATCGCCTGGGCCACGCCGTCGTCCTCGTAGCTTCCCGTAGTCCAGTCGGCGGCGGCCAGCACGCGCGGATCACCGTCGCCCATGGCCACGCCGATACCGGCGGCTCGCACCAGCTCCAGATCGTTCAGGTTGTCGCCGATCCCCATCGTCTGTTTGATCGGCACCGCGGCTACGTCGGCGACGCGCGCCAGCGCGCGGCCCTTGTTCGCGTCGCGACGCACAATTTCGGCGAAGCGCGGGTGTGAGCGCGTGGCCTGTACGTCGGGGCCAAAGCGGCCGTCCATCTCGGAGACGGCGCGAAGCACCTGGTCCTCGTCCATGACGAACACCAGCTTGGTGCTACCGGCGGTTACCGCCTCGGCCAGGTCGTCCACAAACGTGATCGGCACGTTGGAGCTCGCGGCGTAGTAGCGGCCCTCCGGGGTGTCGGCTTCCATGTAGAGCTCGTCGTCGATATAGGCGTTCACATGCAGTTCGTGCCGGCGGGCAAACTCCACCGCGGCCTGGGCCGGCCCGGTCGGCAACACGTCGTGGTGGTGGGTGACGCCGGTAACCGGGTCTCGCACCAGCGAGCCCTGATAGCAGATGATGGGCAGCGTGACCTGCAGGTCGGCGGCAAAGCGGCGGGCCGACCTGTACATCCGCCCCGTGGCGATGGTGATGTCGATCCCCGCGGAGCGCGCGGCGCCAATGGCGTCACGCACGCGTGGCGTGATGCCCCGCTCGCCCTTGACCAGCGTGCCATCCAGGTCCATGGCGATAATGCGAACACTTGCGGCCTCAGGCACAGTGCGCCGCCCGCGTGCGCGCCGCGACGCAGCGATATAATCTCGGCCGATGCCACATGGCTCTATTCACGCGACTGACCCATCCCGGTTTCCGCTTGGGCAGCGGGCCAATCTTGGCACGGACAGGGAATCCTTAGGTCTGTAGATGCGTTGCCGTCGCTGGCTGACACTCGGCATAGGCGTAAAGCGATATCTGCTACTCATCTTTCTGGGTACCGTGGTGTTGGCGCTGGCCATGGCAATGTTCCTGGCCTTTGTGTATCGAACGATCGACATTCCCGGGCCGGCGGGGACGGTTGTCTACTATCTGACGCTGCAGTTTCTGGCCCACCCGGTTCGCGAACTTACGGTGGGAGCGCTGGGTCTCGTCATCGCTGCCTCGGGCGCCTTCTTACTGGGTCGCAGCGTGTTGTCCGTTGTGGTGGACCCGCAGGACAACCTGGCCGAAATCCTCTATCAGAACCGGCGCCTCCAGCGCGGGCCGCGCATCGTGGCGATTGGCGGCGGCACGGGTCTGGGCGTGCTGCTGCGTGGGCTGAAGGCGCACACCAACAACATCACGGCCGTGGTTACAGTTGCGGACGACGGCGGCAGTTCGGGGCGTCTGCGCGAGGAACTGGGCCTCATGCCCCCCGGGGACATCCGGCAGTGCCTGGCCGCGCTGGCCGACTCCGAGTCCCTGATGCAGGACGTGATGGAGTACCGCTTCAGCCGCGGCCAGGGGCTGCAGGGTCACAGCCTGGGAAACCTGCTGATTGCTGCCATGGCCGACCTGAATCAAGGCAACTTCGAGCGCGGGGTCAACGACTTGAGCGAGGTGCTGCGAGTGCGCGGGCGCATTCTCCCGTCGACCCTGACGGACGTTCGGCTGGCGGCGCAGATGGACGATGGCTCCATCGTGCGCGGGGAGTCGCGCATCCGCTCGGCCGGCAAGCCGATTCGACGCGTGCTGATCGAGCCGCGCTACGTCGCCGCCAACGATGAGGCGGTCAAGGAGTTGTTGGCCGCCGACATGATTGTGCTGGGACCGGGTAGTGTGCACACCAGCGTGCTGCCCAATCTGCTCGTCGGCGACATCGCGGCCGCGGTGCGCGCCTCCAACGCGGTGAAGGTTTACGTCTGCAACGTGGCCACGGAGCCGGGCGAAACCGACGGCTATAGCCTGGCCGACCACGTGACGTCGCTTACCTCAAACGTCGGGCCCGGCCTGTTTCAGTACACGCTGGTTAACAACTTCACCAACCTGGGCATACAGCCAGGCAGCGGGTCGCGGATTGTCGAATGCGACCCGGCGGTCCAGGTTGAGCTGCTGGAAACGGGGGTGCAGGCCGTAATGGCCGACGTGGTGGACCATAACGACCCACTTCACCACGACTCAGTGACGCTCGCGGCCGCCCTGGTGGAACTGTACGAGGAGGCGTCGCAAAAGACGCCGACCCCGTTGGCCGCGGGAGCGGCACGCTACTAGGACCACCGGCCCGTCACGAGTCCTGCCGTTGACTTAGCGGTCGCGCGTCGCGATGTAGGTAGCCACCGCCTCAAGGTTGCGGCGACCCCAATCGCTGACGGGTAGCTGGCTCAACACCTCTCCGGCCTGGTGCGCGTGCCGGCGAAGGCGGTTTTCCGTGAAGGCTCGGGATCCGGCCCGTTCCAGAATCGCTGTGGTTGTCTCGACGTCGGGCGGCACGCCTTCGTCGCTGAACATGGAGCGCAAGCGTGTCCGGTCAGGCCCGTCAGACGTCTCCAGCGCGTGAATGATGGGCAGGGTCTTCTTTCGCTTCTGAATGTCGGCGCCCACCGGTTTCCCGGTGACCGCGGGATCGCCCCAGATGCCCAGCACGTCGTCGCGGATTTGGAAGACGATGCCCAGTTCCCGGCCGTAGGCGCGGCAGGCGTCCCTTGTGGTCGGGTAGTTGCCGGCAAATATGGCGCCGAGTTCAAAGGCTACGGCGAGTAACGCCGCCGACTTGCGAGCAATCATGTCCAAATAGTCGGTCACATCCACGTTCGCGGTAGTCTCGAAGGCGATGTCCAGGTGCTGACCTTCGGTTACCCGGCGGCACCCCTGGGTAACTACTTCAGCGGCGTCCCTGGCCAGCATCGCCGAGGCGCCGTTACCTCCGCTCCGCAGCACGCTGAGCGTCGCCAGCACGTGCAGCAGGTCGCCGGCGTCAATGGCTTGGGCACGCCCCCAGACCACCCAGACGGTGGGGCGGTGCCGGCGCGTTTCATCGTCGTCCATCACGTCGTCGTGGACCAACGTGAAGTTGTGCAGGAGTTCCAGCCCGGCCGCCGCTGGGAGCGCCGCCTCCAGATCGCCGCCCAGCGCCTCGCACATCAGCAGGCACAGCGTGGGGCGGACGGCTTTGCCCCGGTCGGTGGTGGCGGGCGATCCGTCGGCGTTGACCTGGCCAAGCTGATAGCGGGCCATGGTGTACAGCGGCAGATCGGGCCCTTCGACGGCGCGACTGAGTTCCGCGTCGATACGCTCGCGATAGCGGTCGAGAACCTCTGGTGCCGGAATCGTGGCCGACGGCCGCGTGTTCAGAGGTTTCGCCTCAGGAACCGACGATCAGTCGTCCCGCGTCGATGCGAACCGCGACCGCGTGGTCGGTGAGCGCGCAGGCCGCGTCCACGATGCCGGACGCGCTGAGGCCGTGCGCCGCGCGAATGCTGTCGGCCGGTCCGTGTTCGTGGAACATGTCGGGCATGGCGACACGCCGGACCTGAACTTCGCCTAGGTCGTTGTCGGCCAATAGCTCGACGACGGCGCTCCCGAACCCGCCCATCAGGTTGTGATCCTCGACGGTAACGACGCACCGGGTTCGGGCGGCAAGTTCGCAGATCAGGTCGCGGTCCAACGGCTTGACAAAGCGCGCGTTGACTACGGCGGCCTGAACGCCCAGCCGTTCCAATCGCTCGGCGGCGTCCATGGCCGGCGCCACGCCCCAGCCAAGGGCCAGGACCGCGACGTCCGACCCGTCCCGCAGCATCTCGGCTCGGCCAACCGGCAGAACCCGGGGCGGACCGACGAGCGGGACTCCGACGCCCGAGCCGCGCGAATAGCGGATCGCGAAAGGACGGTCGCAATCCAGCGCGGTGCGGAACAAGTGGCGTAGCTCGTCCTCGTCCTTCGGGGCGGCGACGACGAAATTCGGGATTGCCCGCAAATAGGCCAGGTCCAGCACCCCGTGGTGCGTGCGTCCGTCGTCTCCCACGATTCCGGCCCGATCCACGCCCAGAATCACCGGCAGGTTCTGGATGGCTACGTCGTGCACGATTTGGTCGAAGGCGCGCTGCAGGAAGGTGCTGTAGATACAGACCACGGGCCGCAGCCCCTGCGTGGCCAACCCGGCGGCCATGGCCACGGCGTGGCCTTCGGCAATGCCGACATCAAAGACCCGCTCCGGCAGCTCGCGCTGCATGTCGGCCAGGGCGGTGCCCTCGCACATCGCCGCGCTGATGGTCACGATGCGGTCATCCTCGCGGGCCAGATCGGTCAGCGTGCGGGCCAACACCTTGCTGTAGCTCGTGGCGTTGGCAGCCCCAACCGCCTGCGCGGTGCCAGGTTGATGCAGCGTCACCGGATCGGCTTCCGCCGCCGGCAGACCCTTGCCCTTGCGCGTAAAGGCGTGAATCAGCACAGGTCGCCGGCGTTCGATGGCGGCGCGAATGACGCACTCCAGTTCCGGTCGGTCATGGCCGTCCACCGGCCCGACGTATTCGAATCCGAACGCCGCGCAAAAGTCGGCCGCGTCGGCGTAGGGTTCGGTTGGCCGGGTAGCCATCTGGGTCGCGGTAAAGCGTGCCTGGGCCTCGGGATCGTCCGGCTGCCAGGTGTCGCGTCCGCGACCCATGTTGCGGCTCAGTGCGCCGACGTTTGGCGAGATGGACATTCCGTTGTCGTTCAGGAGTACGACAAACGGCAATCCGAGGTCGCCGGCCTGGTTGAGAGCTTCGAACACCACGCCTGATGTAAAGGACCCGTCGCCAATGACGGCGACGGTGGCCGACGTTTCGCCTCGAAGGCGGGCGGCGACGGCAATTCCGACACCCGCCGACACGCCCGTGCCGGCATGCCCGGCCCCCATCACGTCGTGCGGGCTCTCTTCACGCGCGGCAAACCCGGACAAACCGCCAGGCTGTCGCAGCGTTGGGAAATCCGTGGCGCGGCCCGTCACCAGCTTGTGCGGATAGGTTTGATTGCTGGTGTCCCAGACGATCTTGTCCTGGGGGCTTTCAAGCGCGCGGTGCAGCGCCAGGGTGATCTCAACTACACCGAGATTGCTGGCGAGATGCCCGCCGTTGGCATCAACGGTGTCGATAATGATCTGTCGAATCTCGCCGGCCAGACGGTCGAGCTCCGCGTCCGTCATTGCACGCAGATCCGATGGATCCGCAATCCCATCAAGTATGCGGTCCACCACACTCCCCCTTTGCAAACACCCGAGCCGTGGGCGTTGATCGATAGTGCCCGTTGCACGGTGATTCGCGCAATACTTACGCCCCTGTCCCACGAGCTGCCTGACGTCTATCTGGCATGGATATCGCCGGTTCCACCGCCCTCGTTACGGGCGCCAGCAGCGGGATCGGGCGCGCCGTCGCCATCGCACTGGCCGAGACCGGCGCCCAGGTCGTCGGGCTTGGCCGGGACGTGCCGGCCCTTCGCTCGCTCGCGGCGGCCACCGGCGCCAGCGTTCTGAAGGTCGACCTCGAATCCGCGGACGAGCTTCAGCGATTCGTGGAACGTTCGCTGCCCGACCTCTCACCGGTCGACATCCTGGTCAACTGCGCCGGATCGGGGCGTTATGGGCCACTGGCCGAGCACAGCGCGGAGGACATTGACCGGCTGCTGGATGTGAACCTGCGCGCGCCGGTTGCGCTGACGAAGGCGGTGCTGCCCGGCCTGCGGCAACGCGGACGCGGGCGCGTGGTGAACGTGGCCTCGATTGCAGGGAGCCTGGGCGTGCCAAACGAGACGGTCTACAGCGCGTCCAAGGGCGCGCTGGCCGTGTTCAGCCGCGCCCTGGACGCGGAGCTGGCGGGAACCGGCGTGGGTGTGACTGTCGTCGTGCCGGGTGTCGTGCAGACATCTTTCTTCGAACGACGCGGCGCGCCGTATGACCGGCCCTGGCCGCGACCACTGCCGCCGGAACGCGTGGCGCGGGCCATCGTGCGCGCCATTGCCCGTGACCAGTCGGAAGTCGTGGTTCCGGGCTGGCTACGGGTTCCAATCTGGTTGCAGGCCACGCTGCCAGGCCTGTATGGACGGCTGGAGCGTCGGTTTGGCTAGACGGGCGCCCTAGCGCAAGGCCCCGGCGAGGGCACGAACCGACTCTCTGGGCGAGGTCGCGGTATCGAGCACAGCCGTCGGCTCATACCCGCAGTGGGCCATGCAGTTGGCGCAGCGCGGATCCTTGCCACGGCCGTAGGCGTCCCAGTCCGTGGTTTCCAGCAACTCGGCGTAGGACTTGGCGTAGCCGTCGGCCATCAGGTAGCAGGGCCGCTGCCAGCCGAATATGGAGTAGCTGGGGATACCCCAGGCCGTGCACTGGTAGTCGACCTTGCCCTCGAGGAAATCCAGGAACAGCGGGCTGTGGTTCAGGCGCCAGCGATCGCGCCGCCCGTCGGCAAAGGCCTCGCTGAAGACGGCACGGGTGCGATCGACGGGTAGGAAGTGGTCCTGGTCGGGCGCCTTCTCGTAGGCGTAGCCCGGCGAGATCATCATGCTGTCGACTTCCAGTTCGTCGTTCAGGAAGTCCAGCACCGCCCGCACGTCCTGCGCCGAGTCGTGGGTGAAAAAGGTGGTGTTGGTCGTGACGCGAAATCCGGCTTTCTGCGCCGCTCTGATGGCGGACACCGCCACTTCGAATACTCCTTCGCGCGCCACGGACTGGTCGTGTCGTTCCTTCAGACCGTCCAGGTGAATCGCGAACGCGAAGTAGGGTGAGGGCGTGAACAGGTGCAGCTTCTGCTCCAACATGATGGCGTTGGTGCACAGGTACACGAACTTGCGCCGGCGCACCAGTTCCTCGGCGATGCGGTCGATCTCGGGATGAATCAGCGGCTCGCCGCCGGCGATGGAGACCATCGGCGCGCCGCTCTCCTCGATCGCGGCTACCGCCTGCTCCACCGGCATGCGCCGCCGCAACGTCTCCGTGGGGTGCTGAATTTTGCCGCAGCCTTCGCAGGCGAGGTTGCAGGCGTAGAGCGGCTCGAGTTCCACGATGAGCGGGAACTTCTCCCGTCCCTGCAGCCGCTGACGGAAGAGGTACCACCCCACCGCCAGGCTCTGACGCAGCGGAACGCCCATGGAAAACCGTTCACCTTCGAGAGGCGGCCGCCAAACCTACGACGGGAGCACGCAGGCGTCCAGAGCCGTGACTTCTGGTCGAGGCGCAGATGGGCTCTCGACAGAATCAGGCAAGACGAGCGGACGCCAACGCCGGATGATGCACCGACCAGACGACGACACTGCCGGCGGCTGAGATCCGGAGTTCTGGTCAGAGTCCAGAAGGCCCGGCTACCACTCCCCGGCTGAGAGGCTGCGCCCCTGGAGCTGGCGCAACCGAGGATCCAGCCGGCTCGGCTGCAATCGATAGATATCGTCCAGCTTTGCTGTGATCTGTTCGTCGCGGCACCGGGCGCGACACTCGGATTCCGCCCGTGGACTTTCGCTGCCGCGCAAATTGCCCGAATCCTCGGCTGGTTCATCGGCCGTCGGGCACTGATCGTCAGGCGGCAACCCGCCGCTCGTCATCCGCCAGTCGGGTCTCTGCTTGGCATGCCTGCTCGGATCAAGCCGTGCCTTCCGTCGGCTCGAAGGTGATCGTGAGTTGGGTCCCGGCGGCCTTTGCGAACTTCTCGAGCGTGCGGGTGGATGGGTGCGCGCGCCCGCTCTCGAGACGGGCCACGACCGACTGGGTGGTCTGCATGCGCTCGGCCATTTGCGCCTGCGTGAGTCCGGCGTTGGCGCGCGCCTCAATCAGGGCCCGCGCCAGTCGGAATTCTGGCGCGAGTTCGTCATACGCCTCGCGATAGGCGGGATCGCGCAGCCACTTCTTATGCAGGGTGCGAACGTCGCTCATGTCAATACCTCCCGGGCGCGTCGTAGCGCGAGGTCAATCTCCCGGCGGGGCGTAGCCTGTGTCTTCTTGACGAAGACCCGCACCACGACGACTCGCCGACCCTGCGCGGCCACGTAAAGCGCGCGTGATATCCCATCCCTTCCTCTCAGTCGCATCTCCCACAGTGGACCGGTCAGGTGCCTGACGTGCGGCATTCCAACGCGGTTCAGCCCAAACTCGACGATCAGCTCACTGATGTGCGCGAAACGCGCCCGCATGTCGGCGGGCAGTGCGTCGAGCTCCTGCTCAACGGCCGCATTCAAGACCTCAACAGTCCAACCGCGGGCCATCAGAAGTATAGCAATTCTGCTATTCCCGGGCGACGCCGTCCGCCGGAGGAATTAAATCTCAGAGAGTCGTAGTAGGAGGTCTGCCGACAGTCCAAACGAGGATCGAATCGCCTGGAGGCACTTCCAGCCGTCAGATGCCGTCCTCGTCCCGCCCCACCTTCTTGGCATACCGGCCGAGTGCCTTCAACGGAAACAGCAGCCGATAGAGGTGATAGTTGATGTAGAAGGCGCCCGGGAAGCCGGTGCCGGTGTAGTGGTCTTCGTCCCAGTTGCCGTCTTCGCGTTGGGTGCGGACCAGGTACTCGATGCCGGGTTGGATGGCCGGCGACTCGTCGTCCGCCTCCAGCAGGGCCAGCAAGGCCCAGGCCGTCTGGGAGGCGGTGCTGGCGCCGCGGCCGATCCAGGCGGGGTCGTCGTAGGAGCGCAGGTCCTCGCCCCAGCCGCCGTCGGCGTTCTGGTGGGTTTCCAGCCAGGCCACGGCTCGACGGAGCGCGGGATCTTCGATTGATGTACCGGCGGCCACCAGTGCCGGAACTACGACGCTTATCCCGTAGATGTGGTTGGCGCCCCAGCGGCCGAACCACGAGCCGTCCGTTTCCTGCTCGGCTCGCACCCAGGCCAGTCCTCGTCGCCCCGTTTCGGTGTCCAGGGCGTCTTCCTGCGCCAGGAAGTGCAGCGCACGTGCGGACACGTCCGCCGCCGGCGGGTCGATGACCTCGCCGAAGTCGCGGAACGACGGCTGGCGGCACAGCGTGTTGGTGTTGTCGGCGTCGAACGCGCCCCAGCCGCCGTTGCGCGACTGCATGCCTTCTAGCCAGCCGCGTGCGCGAACCAGCGCGGCGTCGACACGGGCGGGATCCGGATGGTCGACCCGCCGCAGCGCCAGCCCGACTTCGGCGGTGTCGTCCACGTCGGGATAGTTGTCGTTGGCGAACTCGAAGGCCCAGCCTGCGGGAGCGAGATGGGGCCGCCGGACGCTCCAATCGCCTTTCACGCGGACTTCCTGGTCCAACAGCCAGTCCGCCGCTTGGATGAGCCGGACATCATCGGCTGGCGTGCCGGAGTCGTTGAGCGCCTCGATGGCCATCGCCGTGTCCCACACCGGTGACTGGCAGGCTTCCACACGACGCGTATGTCCATCGTCAATGGTGAACGTGTCAAGGCCATCCAGGGCCCGCGCGATCATCGGGTGGTCCAGCGGATAGCCGCGCAGCGTCAGCGCAATGATCGAGTTGACCCACGCCGGCTGAATACCGCCCCAGGATCCGTCACGCTCCTGTCGCCGCACGATCCAGGCTTCGGCGCGGCTCAGCGCCGCCTTGCGCAACCAGCCAATTGGACGTTTCTGGTACCAGCGGAGCAATCGGTCGACATGGTTGAAGATCCCCGTCCAGGTCTGGAGCGATTGGTCCATCGGCGGCGTGCGGTGCGTACGAAGTTCGTCGATCGGAAACGGCGCGGGGCACACCGGCTCGTGGGTGCGGACAATCGTCAACGCCACGTAGGTCTGGCGCGCCCAGCAGGCGAAGTCGTAGATGTTCAGCGGCCACCAGACCGGGAGCAGCATGACCTCCGGTGGCATGGCCGGAACGTCGTCCCACGACCACCAGCCGTTGAGTGCAAACCAGAAGCGCGTGAAGGTGCGGGTCGCCTCCACGCCGCCCTGCTCCCGGATCCAGGCGGCGGTCTGCCGCATGATCTCGTCGTCGGGCTGGTCGCCGGCCAGCCGCAGCGCCACGTAGGCCTCGGCCGTGGTATGCACGTCGGGCGGTCCGCCGTGGAAGTTGGCCCAGGTCCCATCCGGCTGGCGGCGCGAGCGAATCCAGCGGGCGGTTCGCTCGGTCGTGCCGGCATCCAGGATGCCCAGGAAGCGGCGCAGGAACAGGTCCTCGGCCTCGATGGTGACGTTGCTTTCGAGCTCGCCCTTCCACCAGCCTTCGGGATGCTGCAGGCCGAGAAGGTGACGACGCGCCCGCTCGATGGCATTGGCCAGGGCGTTCGGGCGCGCGGAAACTTCAAGGCTCATGCGGCTGTCGGCAGGTTCCGTTCGCGGCCGAGGGCAAGCAGCACGCTACGGGCTGCCTGCCGGCCACTGCGCACGGCCCCCTCCATCGTGGCCGGCCAGCCGGTATCGGTCCACGCGCCGGCCAGCGCGATGCGCGGGTCGGCAGTGGTTGCGCGCGGCCGCAGCCGCAGCGTGCCGGGGGACGGTCGGAAGGTGGCGCGGTGCTCTCGAGTGACATAGAACGCGGTCGCGCGCGCTTCGGCGGCCCTGGGGAACAGCCGCGCGAGCTCGGGAAGGAACATCGCGCGCAACTCCTCGGTCGGGCGCTCGGCGTACGCCGTGGCGCCCGAAAGCGAAACCGCCAGACACTGGCCCATAGTCAAACCCGCCGCGCCGCTGCGGTCAAACACCCACTGCACCGGGGTGCCCACGGCGGCGGCGAAGGCGTGGTTCATCACGCGCTGGTCGTAGATCACGTGCAGGTTGACGATCGGGCTGTGTCCCAGGTCGGCGAAGCTCTCGGCGTTCGCATGAACCTCCGCCGGCACCAGTCGAGCGGCTTGCTCGTGCGGCACGGCCAGGACCAGGGCCGATGCCGCGATCCACTCGCCGCCAACATTCGCGCGGACGTCGTCAGCATCCCGCAGCTCAATACCGGATACCGCGGCGTTCAAGCGTACGTCGACCCCGTCGGCTGCCAGCGTGGCCGCCGCCCGCGCGCCGTGCGCCTCGCCCAGCGGCACCGTTGTGTAGCCGAGGTCCGCGGCGGGCCCGTCGGTCAGCAGCCCAACCTGGAACACCATGGCGCTCAGCCATAGCGAGGCCTCGGCGGAAGGGAGATTCAATGTGGGGAGGATGATCAGGTCCCAGAGCGCTTCCAGCGCTCGCGGCGACGTGCCAAACTTCCGCAGCCAGCCGCCGAAGGTTTCCCGGTCCAGGCTTTGGTCGCCGAGATCCAATCGCGCCAGCGCTGCCGCCGTGCGCGCCATGCGCAGCTTGTCCAGGCGGCTGAGATGCCGGTAGGCCGCCAGGCTTGGTCCGAGGTGCAGGGGCGCCGGCAGACCTGAGCGAGCCAGCCGGCTGACTCCGCGATCGGGGTGAATCACCGGGATGTCGAGCCGCCGCTGCAACGTCACCAGGTCGCCCGACCCGATGCGCTCGATGAACTCTCGATAGGCCGTGCAGCAACGCAGGAAGACGTGCTGGCCGTTGTCAAGCCAGAGCCCGTCGCGCTGGAACGAGTAGGTAGCCCCGCCCAGCCGTCCGCGCGCTTCCAGCAGCGTGACCCGCACGCCCGCGTCGGCCAGCGCCAGGGCCGCGCTGATCCCGGCCAGCCCGCCGCCGGCCACGACCACCGGTGCGCCGTTCACCCGCCCGCCAGACTTTGCGCCGCGACCAGCGCCTTCTCCCAGGCCGGCAGCGCCACCCGGCCGCGCAAGACGGCAGCCGGGTCCTGCTCGATACGCTGGAGCACGCGGCGGTAGATGCCCGCCATCGCACCCGCGCAGGCGGAACTGCGCGGATCCAACATCGGCCGCAGTCGCAGTCCCTCGTCGAACCACTCGCCGGCGCGGCCGGTCTGGAAGCGGATCATCTCGGGGAACCTCGGCGCAGGCGGAGCGTCCGGGTCCAGCGTGCAGTCGAAGCGGCGCAAGTCCTCCCGCGGCAGGTAGATGCGACCGTTCTGAAAGTCCTCTCGAACGTCGCGCAGGATGTTGGTGAGTTGCAGCGCCACGCCCAGGGCGTCGGCCAGCGGAGACGCGCGCTGCATGTTCTCGGCGCCGAACACACCCAGCGACAACCGGCCGATGGTGCCCGCCACCCGACGGCAGTACACGACCAGGTCGTCGAACGTCTCATACGTCGTGCCGCGCACATCCATCTCCACGCCGTCGATTAGCTCGCCGAAGGCCGACAGCGGAATGGGTAGCTGCCGCGACGCGTGCCCTAGTGCGGCGAGCACCGGTTCCTCCGCGTCAGGCCCGATTTCCGCCAGCCGGTCACGCGCCTCGCCCAGCGCCCTCGCCTTGGCTTCGGTTGGCAGGTCGCCGTCGCCAATGTCGTCGATCTCGCGCGCCAGCGCATACACCGCGCAGAGCGCCCGTCGCTTTGGCCCCGGCAAGAGGCGGATGCCCCAGTAGAAATTGCCGGCCTGCGTGCGCGTGATGTGTTCGCAGTGGGCGTAGGCTTCGGCCGCGTCCATCCGCTACCAGTCCAGTGCCAGTCGCAACACTCGCAGCGCCGCGCGAGCCTTCGCGCGGGCGTTTGGCCGAGGATTCTCGGTCAGCACGTTGTAGTCCGCCTGTCGGATCGCGTGCAGGGCCGTCCGCCCGCCCTCGATGAATGCCGCGATGGCCATGCCGCGCACGCCGGGCAGAGTCCGCACCAGCGTCGCTCCCTGATCGAACAGGTCCCGGGCGCGGTCCACCTCGAACTGCATCAACGCCCGAAACTCACTGGTTGGCTGGCGTTGGGCGATCGCGTCCACCGAGCAGGCGAAGCGGTCCAGGTCCTCCAGCGGCAGGTACACCCGGTCCATCTGGTAGTCCTCGGCCACGTCCTGCCAGTGCTCGGTCAGTTGCAAGGCTGTGCAGATCATGTCCGAAAGCCAGAAGCGCTCCGGCGTGGCCGCCTGGAAGACGTACAGCACCAGGTGACCAACGGGGTTGGCGGAGAGTTCGCAGTAGGCGGCCAGTTCCTCGTAAGTCGCGTAGCGCGTGACGCGTTGGTCCTGGCGGTTGGCGTTGATGAGTGCCCGGAAGGGCGCCTCGGGAATCGAGTACCGCAGCACCGTTGGGACAATGCGCCGCATCACGTCGTGGCTGGGCAGGCCGCCGTTGAAGACGGCATCGACCTCGCCATCCAGCCAGTCCAGCAACGCCAGCCGGTCGCCTTCGGCGTAGTCGCCCAGTTGATCAGTCAGGCGGGCGAAGCCGTAGATGTTGTGCAGATGTCGTCGCAGGCGGCCGGGTAACAGCCGCGACGCCACGGGGAAATTCTCGCCGCCCGCCCGCTGCATGACCGCGGCCAGGGACGGTACGGACTTGGGCGGCGAGGTGGTAGTCATGGGTTCAGGTCCGAAGGGACGCGGGCGATGGAGAGGTCATCAGACGCACGCCCCAGTCTTTGGATCCAGCGGCTGCCACCGTACGCCCGGTCGCGCTGAAGTTTAGGCCACGCGGCGAAAAGGAGACTCGTTCGCATCCTATGCGGCTCCTTGGAATGAACATCCGGCGCCCAACGCGAACGCCTGTCGCGTAAGATCAGCGCCCGGCTGCGTCGTCCCGATAACCCCGCCCGCGCGGCGACGGCCAGTTACGTCGACCGCCGTCGTCGCAACTCGACGGTGATCGGAAGCGGTCGGGCCGGCCATGACGGCCAGTCAATCCCTACGCTGCGACACCGAGGAGTAATGATCGTGCGAATTGGAATCAACGGGTTTGGGCGAATTGGCCGCCTGGCCTTGCGGGCGCTCTTGGAGCGCCATCCCCAGGCCGAGGTTGTCGGCATCAACGATCTGGCCGAGTTGCGCGCTTCCGCGCATCTGCTGCAGTACGACAGCAACTACGGCCGCTTCGGACAAAGCGTGGAAGCCACGGCCGGCGGGTTGGTCGTGGGCGGCACGCCGATCCCGTATTACTCCGTGCGCGACTGGGCCACGATGCCCTGGGGCGACCTGGGCGCCGACCTGGTGGTGGAGTCCACAGGGGTGGGCACGGAGCGCGCACGGGCCGCGGCACACCTGGACGGCGGTGCGGGACGTGTCCTGATTTCCGCGCCGTCCAGCGATGCCGACCTGACCGTGGTTCTGGGCGTCAACGACGATCAGTTCGACCCTGCCGCGCACTATGTCGTCAGTAATGCCTCGTGCACGACCAATGGCCTGGCGCCGCCGCTGGACGTGGTCCATCGCGAGTTCGGGGTGCGCAAGGGGCTGATGTCCACCATTCACGCCTATACCTCCTCGCAGAGCCTGGTAGACACTGCCATTAGCGACTTGCGCGAAGCGCGAGCCAGCGCGATGAGCATCGTGCCGGCCAGCACCGGCGCGGCACGCGCCATCGGACTAGCGATTCCGGACCTGGACGGGCGCATGCATGGCGCGGCATACCGGGTGCCGGTGTCCACCGTCTCCATCGTCGAGTTCGTCGCGCACCTGGAGCGTCCGGTTGATGAAGGTGAGGTCACTGACGCGCTGCGCGCCGCGGCGGCCGGGCGGCTGGACGGCATTTTGGGCGTGTCGGACGAGCCGCTGGTCTCGATCGATCTCAAGGGCGACACCCGTTCGTCAATCGTGGACGCCGGATCAACGATGGTGATCGGCGGCGACCTGGTGAAGGTCGCGGCCTGGTACGACAACGAGTGGGGCTATGCCTGCCGGATCGGCGATGTGGCGATGACCATCGGTGAGCGTGTCGGAGCGCCCGCCAGCGTCTGAGTCGGCAGTCCGCGCCTAATGGTTGACTTGAAACATCGGCGGCGGCCCACAACTCGGCTGTCGCCTGGCCGGCGTGCGAGACCGATCCTGGGACCGACCTGTCGGGGCGCTTTCGCGGGACGTTGGCCGTGAAGCGGGGCAGCCAGGCGCTGGATGTCCGTGGCCGGCGCGTGTTCGTGCGCGTGGACGCCAACGTACCGCTGGATGGCGGGAGGATTCGCGACGATTCGCGGCTGCGCGCTGTCGCGCCCTCGCTGGCCGATCTGCGCGCACGCGGCGCGCGCCTGGTCGTGGCCTCGCACCTCGGACGGCCGAAGGGGCAGGCCGATCCGGCGCTATCCCTGGTCCCGGTGGTCGAACGCCTGAGGCACTTGCTGGGCTGCGCTGTGGCGCTCGCCCCGGATAGCGTTGGTCCCGACGTGGAAGCCCTGTCACGGCGTCTGGCCGACGGCGAGGTGCTGCTGCTGGAGAACCTCCGTTTCCACGCGGGCGAGGAGCAAAACGACCTCACCCATGCCGCGGCGCTGGCCAGGCTGGCGGACGTTTACATCAACGACGCCTTCGGCACGGCTCACCGGGCACATGCCAGTACGGTGGGCGTCGCGCAGTTGCTGCCCGCCGCGGCCGGGCCCTTGATCCACGCTGAGATCCAGGCATTGGACCGCGCGACTCGCAATCCGGCCCGTCCCTTCGTGGCCGTCCTCGGCGGGGCCAAGGTCTCGGACAAGATTGGCGTATTGCGACGGCTGGCGACGCAGGTGGACGCACTGTTGCTTGGCGGCGGCATCGCCAACACATTCGTGGCCAACGCGGGCGGCGTACTGGGACGTTCGCTCGTCGAACCCGGACAAGCCGAGACCGTGGCCGCCGTGCGAACGGCCGCGGCGGCTTCCGGCTGCCGAATTCTGCTCCCCGACGACGCGGTCGCCGCCGCCACGATCCATCCCGATGCCGCCACGACCGTCGTTCCCGCTGATGGGGTTCCCGACCGTCAGATGGCTCTGGACATCGGTCCGACCGCAACAACCGCTTACCTGGAGGTGCTGGCCGAGGCCCGCACGGTGGTCTGGAACGGACCGCTGGGGGTCTACGAGCACGCACCGTTCGCCCAGGGCACGCTGGCTGTCGCGCGCGGGATGGCGAATTCCGGTGCCTTTGTGGTGGTGGCTGGCGGCGACGCACTGGCCGCGGTACAGGCTGCCGGCGTGGCGGATCGGATGGGCCACCTCAGCACCGGCGGGGGCGCCACGCTTGAGTTCCTGGAAGGCCGCAAACTCCCGGGACTGGCCGCGCTGCCCGACGCCTGAGGCTAGGCGCGCTCCGAGTCGTCGCCCAACCACAGGCGCGCGTCGCCCACGCGCCGGGTAACCGCGCGGCTGTCCAGGTATTCAAGCAGCGCGAGCGCGTACTTGCGGCTGGTGGCGAGCGTGTCCCGCACCTCGCGGACGGTCACCGAGGGAGCTGCTTCGAACAGGTTGCGGACGGCGCGGAGCCAGACGGCGTAGGTTTCGCGCGAGAGCGCGATGTCGGGGGCCAGCAGCACCAGCCGCCCGTCTTGCGCCAGCGCCGCCGCCAAGCGTCGACTTCCACTTGTGGCCGCCAGAGCTTCGCTGAGCGACGGCGGCGTCGATCCGCCCTTGTCGAGCTGCGCGAGCAGCCGAAGCGCCGTGCGCTGCTCGGCCTCGGTGAGTCTGACCGTGTGACCGGCCAGGACCACGCGGGGGCCCTCCAGGCGAACCATTCCCTGCGCGGCCGCTGCGGCCGCCAGCTCGCCAATCGCATCGGGTGGCGCGTCCAGCGTGCGGGCGAGGTCGGCCGGCCTGAGACCCATCGTTCCCGGGCCGGACTCGTGGTGCGCCCGGAGAGTGCTCAGGAGTTCCGAGGTCAGACGTTCGATTACTTGCACGCTGCCCACATAGCTGCGAAGTGTGCGCACCTCGTCGGCCGCGGTGAGGTCGGCGACGATCTGCTCCGTCGTCGCGCTGTCCAGTTCCGTTCGCCGCGCCAGCTGGGCCAACGTCACCAGTCCACCGGCCAGGGTGTCCCTGACCAGGGTGGCAGGATCGCCGGCCGCCGCCCGCGCCAGGGCGTCCAGCACCGCTTCGTCGCCGCGCGGCGCGTGCCGCGCCAGGGCACGGGCCACACGGCCACCGCCAATCGTGGTTGCCGGCGAGAGCCGCCGAATCACATAGCGATCGCCGCGCCGCGCCGCGATGGGAGCGTCCAGGCGCCACTGAACCCAGCCCGAGCCGCCCGGTGGGATGGGATCCGCTTCGAGCAGCCGGAGCCTGGCAACGCGCGCCGCCGCGCCGATGTGCAGCGCCACGTCCTCACCTGGCTTCAGCGCCCGCGGCGCCAATGGCAGCATCCGCAGGTTGGCATCAATGCGGCGGGTTTCGAACACGGCACCCTCGACCGCCAGCACGTCGCCGCGGTGCGTCTGCGAGGGACTCGCGCCGCCCAGGTTCACTGCCACCCGGCGTCCGGGTTGCGCGGCGTTGATGGTCGTCTGATGCGACTGCAGGCCCCGCACCCGGACTGCGCGTCCACTCGGATAGAGGCTGGGCCGATCGCCCACCTGAAGCGGCCCGCCCGTGAGCGTGCCGGTGATGACGGTGCCGAAGCCCGGCACGGTGAACACGCGGTCGATCGGGATTCGGGCGCCTCCGCTGTCGGGGCGCACTGGGCGATGGGCCAGCACCCGGTCAAGGGTCTCAACCAGCCTGTCTAACCCGGTCCGCGCCTGCGCCGATACATGCACGATCGGCGCGGCCGCCAGGCGGCTGCCCGCCAGGGCATCGCGCACGTCTTCCTCGACCAGTTCCGACCACTCGTCCTCGACCAGGTCGGCCTTGGTCAGGGCTACGACGCCGCTGTCGATTTCTAAGAGGTCGATGATGTCCAGGTGCTCGCGCGTCTGCGGCATCACGCCTTCGTCGGCCGCGATGACCAGCAGGACCGCGTCGATCCCGCCCACGCCCGCGAGCATGTTGGACACAAAGCGCTCGTGCCCCGGTACGTCGACGATCGACACCTCGCGCCCGCCGGGCAGCGTGAACCAGGCGAAACCCAGGTCGATGGTCAGCCCGCGTTCGCGTTCCTCGGCCAGTCGGTCCGGGAAGATCGAGGTGAGCGCCTCGACCAACGTGGACTTACCGTGGTCCACATGGCCCGCCGTGCCAACCGTCATTGGGGCCAGTGCGTCCGGGCCCCCGGTCAAAGGAGCGCGACTTCCTCTCGGGTCAGCACCGGCCAGTCGCCATCGCGCGGCAACGGCTGCGGCTCTTGCAGCAAGTCGCCATCGGCATCCGTGTGCAGGACCACGAATACCGGAAGCAGGGTGAAGCCTATGTCCTCCGGGGCGCCCAGCAGGTAGGCCGTGCGAACCGGGCCGAAGTCGGGCAGATGAAGATCACGGTGCGAGCGTCCCTCATCCGACAACCGGTCCAGGAAGATCTTGCACAGCATGGGGTTGTCGAGGCTGTGCGAAACGCGCCCGAACGCCCGACAGACCATCGGGCGTCCGCTGTAGCCAGCGCAGAGATTGTCGTTGGTCAGCAATACGCAGCGCTGAACGCGACGCCGATCCACCTTCAAGGTCAGGCGGCTGAGATCCTCGAGGTTGCGGGCGCGCAGCGCGCGTCGCAGGGGACCGCGCTTGCGGTCGAGAAGACGCCGAGCGCGACGCACGATCCTCCGGCGTTCGTCGGCTGTGGAGTCGCGATGCAGCGCCGGCAGCAAGATGGCCCACTCCTCCTCGCTGATAAACACCTGTTGGAGACAGCAGCGGGCGCAGCCGCTGGGACAGCGCAGGATGGGATGCGCGCCTTCGACCATCACGTTGAGCGTGTCGACGACTTCGAGCGTGGCGATCAGGTTTGGGTCGTCTTGCAACGTTCCCGTCACCCGGTCGAACGCACGGGCTGGGTCAATCGACATGACGAGGCTCCATGAGTACAGACATGCCGTCCCCGGTCACGGCGCCAGACCGTCGAGGCACGTTGCCCTCCGCCCTAGCCAAACGCGCCCAATTGGGCGAGGACAATCGCGGTGCCGAAGCCGATGCCGTAGGCCACCACGGCCGTGGCAAATGTGAGCGCCGTTCGGCGCCACCTAATCTGCTGCTCAAGAGTTTCCATGCGGTTTTCCACGCGATCGAGGCGGGCGGCGTCGCGCTCGGCCCGGGCCTGGGCCTGGCCGGCTTCGGCTCGTAGTTCGCCGATCGCCAGCGCGTTCAGTCGCGAGAGATCTGACTCCGGCGCCTGTTGTGGTGCGCCGGACTGCGCGCGCTCCATCAGTTCCGGCAGCTGCTGGAGCACCCGCGGCAGCACTTGCTGCGTGACCTGCTGGAGGACCACGCGGCTCAGGAGTTGCGTCGCCATGTCAGGCCTTCCCTCCTCATCACCGCCGCCGCAACCATCATCCGGCCGGCGCTGACAGACTTTCGGGGTCTACGCGATAGATCACCGTATCGCCGTCCCGATAGATCTGGTGTACCCCAAACTCTCCCATGCGGTCGAACTTTGCCAAAGATTCGGCCGCATAGATGCTCCGTTCGAGCTCGCCAACGTAGATCAGGCCGACGTTGAACGTCGAGAGCAAGGCCCGCGCCCGGCGTGTGTCTCGGGTTGCGAACAGTTCGCGGGCGTCGTCGAATCGGGCCTCGACCTCGTGCACATAGCCCCAGTGTTGCTGCTTGGCATGCCAGTCCCAGGCCATGACCGTTGGCAGGCCGGTGTAGACGGATATCCGCCCACCCCAGCGGTAGATAGTCGTGGGCGTCTCCGCCACCACGGGCGCGCCTTCCACATGGGTGCGCAGCCACTCAATTGCCTGACGGTCGGCGCTCAGCTCGGCAGGCACCCCCTGGTCGTAGATGACGCCGCCGTCCATGAAGGCCTCGCCGTCCAGCGTTGCAGGCAGCGGCTGAATGCGCAGATCCAGCTTAGGCGGCGTGGCCAGCAGCGGATACGACAGGGCCGTGACCGCGAGCAGTGCCAGTCCAGCCCCCCAGGTGATGCGTGCCGTCAGAAGCCGGACACCACGTCTCGACCGAAGCATCCGGATCAGGTAGGGCAGGGCCAACGCCGCGCCCAGGCCCAGCAGCGTCCACGCCTGGAGGTAGGACTTGAAGATGGTGTTGAGCCGCCCGATGTCGTCGCGCACCACAATGAACTCAGGCGCCGCGGTGAGCCCGACACCGGCCAGCAGCAGGGCCAGCGGCGCCAAGGCGTGTGGCACGGCAGGCAAGGGCCACGCTGCACTGGTGCCCAGAATGAGCAGGCCGATGATGAGCGCGCGCGTCGACCAATCGGCCCCGGCGCCGATAAGGCCCGCCAACAGCAACGCGCCGGCTACAAGTGCCGCGGCCCGGAGCCCAGCGGATGGCCGTTGCCGCAGGCCATCCACCACGCGCAGCGCCGCGTACGAGGCGAGCACCGCGACGGGCAGGCCGAAAATGAGCAGCCATTGCGCTGCGGGTGTGGTTCCCGGCGTGGGGTTCAGACCACCGTAGAAGTCCACGTAGGCCGCGTGAAACGGCTGGAACAGCAGTTGCGACGCAGCCGTCAGGCCCAGGCCAACGCCGAGCACAGTCGCGGCCAGCGCTCGCGGATCGAGCCGGCCGCTCCGCCAAAGCGCATAGGCGAACGCCGCCAGGGTGATCACGGCATACGTCGGATAGTCCCAGGGATTCACGACCCGGTGCAGCGCCAGCACGAAAGTCTGGAACACCAGGACGGCGGTCCACGGACGCCACCCGATCCGGGACTGCCGATTTGTCGCCTCGCCCAGGCCAAGGATGGCCGCCGACCCGATCAGCGCCGCCCCGGTGTTGGCGTAGTTCATCAGGTGTGGGTGCAGGTCGCCGTACAGGAACGTGAACCAGGGAAACTCGTTGACCGTTCGCGGGATGACCCGGGTCGCGGCCCAAAAGTCGAAGGACTGGGCCAGACCGCCGCTCACGAGAAGTCCTGGCACTTCCAGCAGGGCGATCCCGCTGTCGCCTGCCTTGAATTGGGCAAACACCACGAGTTGCAAGGCCAAATGCAAGTTGCCGGCCAGCAGCACCAGCACCACGGCCGCGAGGCCGACGGCCACAGCCTCGCGCCAGCGCCGCCCTAGCAGGGACCAGAAGCCCGACGCCGCGCCAAACAGCGCGGCAACGGCGGCCGCAAATGCTCCAGCGATCGCCAGGTTGTAGGCCGTCGCCGGAACCACGCCCAGCGTCTTGGCCAACGCGGCCGTGGGCACATGGCCCAGGTAGTAGTAGTTCAGCCGGCTGCCCGCGTACCAGGGATCGTACGGCGGGAATACCGGGCTGCGGATGACGGCGTTGAGGTGCGCGAAGTCCATGGGTTTCTCGCCGCCGAAGACCGGATGCCAGAGGTCCGGGTTACGCAGCCGCAGCATCAGCATGGCGCCGAAGGCCAGGAGAATGAGCGCCTCGGTTACCAGGATCGGCGCCACGGCCCCTGCCAATGAGCGAACCACGTTGGCCCGTTGGCACCAGACCACGGCGCCTGAGGTCGCGGCCAGGAGACCTGCGCTGGCCAGAATCGCTGGGATGTCGAAGCGCATCGCGCTCGTACTAGCCAGCCACCAGGTTGGAAAGATCAGCACTGCGGGTCCCAGTACCCGGGCCGCCGCATATCCACGGTCAGGCAGTTGCCGCAGCGCGAGCCAGATCAGCGGCCAGGCCAGAAGTCCGGCCAACCAGACCGCCGCGAACCAGGCCACGACCGCGCCGGCGCCACGTAGCGGCCGCTCCTGGAACTGAGCGGGCCAGCCCGCGTCTGCTTCGACGCGGGCCGCTTCGGCCGCCGTGAGGTCGGTGCGGCGGGTGGCGGCGTCCTTGGGCAGCACCTGCATTGCGCCGCGCAGGTCAACGGCGCCGAGCTCCCGCTGGATGGTGACCGAAGTCTCGGGGCCTCGCCGTGCATAGATCGAGACCGTGGGATGGTCGTAGACGCTGAACGCCTCTTCGGCCGCCCGGTCGTCAATGGTCCAGGGACCCAGGGAGGGACGCGACTCGAACCCCCTCAGCAGGTCGAACCCCAGCGAGCCGTCGTCCAGGGCCGCGTAGAACCGACCTGTGAGCGGATAGCGTTGCGGCATGCGCGGAATCGTGGCCGCGCCGCGGTCGCTGGCGAGCACCACGAGATCGGCCTGGTCGAGGGCCTGGATCAGATGGGTTCGCTTCGGCTCCTGGTCGGGGTCGTAGACCCGCAGCTGCACCCGGGTGAACCGGTCCGGGCTCGGCCCATCCAGCGGCAGCGGCAGTGCGTCATCCCAATGCTCCACGGCAATCGTGGACCCGGGGGCCACGCTTTCGTAGATGAAAGCGGACGCTGCAACCCGGGTGTGGTCGCGGCCGTAGATCTGGGCGAAGGCCAGCGCCCACAGCAACGTCGCGGCCAGTACCGCCGCCAGCGCCCCGCCGACGCCCCAGCCCGCCAGACCCCGGAGCCGCCTGCGATGCCACCAGCCCCAGGCAACCATCCAGGCGGTAAGAAGCGCGAATACCGGGTAGACCGGGTGGAAGTAACGCATGGTCTTGAGGACGAACGCGCCAAAGACCAGGACGTTCAACACGCCCCAGGCCAGCGGCAGCGCTAACACGTGCTGGCGGGTGCGCCACCACACCACGACCGCCAGGCCGCAGGCTGCCAACGCCGCCAAGCCGAACGCCGGGCCGGCGCCCCAGCGCACGATCTGTTCCAGCGGATAGAGCCACGCAGTCGTGCCCGCCCACTGGATGCCCGGCGGCCAGTCCAGCGTGCCCGACTGGATGGCTTGCTGCTGGGCCAGCGCGTTCGTGAATGCGGGCGCCAGCCGCCAGTCCCAGAGCGACGCCTCGGCAAACGCGTACGGCTGGAAGACCCGAAAGGTCAGCACCGCGAATCCGCCGAACGCGCCCAGGTGGGTGAGCCAGGCGCCGCGCCGCGCCCACGACTCGCTGAACGCTCTCTCGCGCACCCCGATCAATGCCCACCAGCTCGTGAACAACACCAGCAGCAGACCTGTGCTGAGCTTGCTGGCCATCGCCAACCCGGCAGCGATACCCGCTAGCCCCAGGCTGCCGGCGTCGCGCGACCTCGAGTAGCGGACCAGCAGCCAGAGCGTCAGCGTGGCGAAAAAGGTTGCAAAAGTATCGACCGCGAAGAAGTGCGCAACCTGAATCGAGTGCACGGCCAGCGCCAGCAGCGCCGCCGCCACCACGCCCGGCCACGGCCCCAGCAATCGTCGACCCAGCAGGTAGACCACTCCAACGGTTCCCAGGTCGAACACGGCCGAGAGCGACCGACCGACCAGGTAGGCCTCGTCGTATCCGGCTCGGTCCAGCGCGCGCGTCAGCGACTCGACCAGAAAGAGCGGGAGTGTGCCGTAAACGAAAAACGAGACCTCGTGGTTGAACGGGTTCAGCGGCGAGCGACCGGGGTCGAAATACGTCCACAGATCCGGGGCTGGCTGCATTTGCAGCAGCACCATGCTGAGGAAGCGCTCGTCGGGGTGCAGGTGCTGCCCGTGATCCCAGTCCAGGCCCACGAAGCGCAAGGCCGCGGCCATGCTCAGAACGGCGGCAAGCGCGACCGCGTGAAGCGCCCGGGTCGGCGAGGGTGGACGCGCGCTCTGGCGAAGCGCAGTGAACGCCCTTGATCCCAGCGCGACGGGGCGGTCGCTCATGGATGCCGCGATCGGGCGTCCGCCATCAGCCGTAAGGAAACGTCGCCGCTGCTGATCTGCCGGAGATTTCCGGCCCCGTCGCGTAGACGCAGCGCGCCATCGGGCTCAAAGCCTTCAACCAGGCCGCGCGCGCACAGAACTCCGCTCACCTCAACCTTGCGTCCCAGCAGCGTCGACCGGCCAACCCATTCCGCGTAGACCGCGTCCCACGCGGTGCCCGTGGCCGTCAGGCAGTCCAAGACCTGGACGACGCAAGTCGCCAGCAACTCGCTACGGTCGAACGGTCGGGCCGCGTAGGCGGCCACGGTGGTGGTGGGCTGGCCCGCGGCCAGGCCGGCCGCACTGAACGCATTCAACCCCACACCCACCACGGCGGCCTCCCCGCGGGTCTCCACCAGCACACCGCCGGCCTTGGCCAGGCCGAACACCAGGTCGTTCGGCCACTTAATGGAGGCCGAAGCTCCCGTACAGTCCTGGATCGCGCGAACGGTCCCTACCACGGCCGCGATGGTGAGACGGCCGGTTGGACCTGAGGACGCGAAGCCGTCGCGCACGATCACCGAGAACAGCAGCCCGCCGGGCGTGGAGAGCCAGCGGCGGCCCCGGCGCCCGCGCCCCTGCGTCTGATGTTCGGCCGCATAGACCGACCCGTGCCGTGCGCCCGCTCGCAGTCCGGCCAGGGCGTCGTTCTGCGTCGAGCCGGTTCGGTCCGTCACCGTCACCGGTGCGTGGATTCCGTGCGCGCGCAGCTGCTCTTGGATGACCGAGGCCCGGAGTGGGGCCCAGGGAATCGGTGCGTCTGTCAACAGACCTCACTATGCCCAGCGCGCCGTGTCCAGTCTCACCGACTCCTGACACTGGCGAAAGGCCACGCCGCCCGCGCCTGCCCCTCAAGACCGGCATTTCCGATACGACGTCTCAACAAGAAACTCGAAACCGACTGCTTCTCGCCCACATTGTCTAGTTTTCTTTGTGCCGTGCTGGTTTGACGGTATGCTTCGCGCTCAGGAATCGCGCCAGGCGCGACGCAACACGGAGGACAGACTGTGGCGTATAGCGTGAACAGCCAAAAGTCCGGACACACGTACCACCTGCACTCGCGGGTGGTGACGCTGCGCGGCGGCCGTCAGCAGCGCATCTACTACTTCGCCAAAACAGTGGGCGAAGGGGCGGTTGACGAGATGCCCGATGGCTACGTGGTGTCGGAAAACCCGCGCACCGGGCTACCTCTTCTGAAGAAGGGCTGATCGGCTAGCCTCAGTTCGCGAATCCGCCGGGACAGGTAGGTGCCACGCACTCCCAGTCGCACGGCCGCGGTACCCATCGAGCAACGGCGCTCGGCAAGCACCCGCCGGACCAGTGCCCCCGGCAGCAGCAGTTCCAGCGCGAAGCGATCCGCTTCCCATTCCCGACGCCGGCGCTCGCTGCGTCCTGCGGCATCCGTTGTCGTGCCCGCATGCAGCACCCAATGCCCAAGTTCGTGGGCCGCGCTGACATTGCGGTCAACGACGGGCAGCCGCGCGTTTACGACCAGCGCCGGACGACCGCAGCCCGTGCTGGCCAGCAGTCCGCGGATTCCAAGGGGAAGCGGACGCTGGTAGACGCGCAGCGATGTTGCGGTGCGCGCCAGATCGGCCGCGTTCAGGATCGGCGAGGACGCTGGCAGCCCGCCACGCTGCCGTAGCAGCGCGGCAGCCATCTGGATCTCTGGCAGCGTGCGACGGCGCATCGTGGGTATACCGTATGAAAAGCGAACACATGCGTCCAGCGGGGGCCATTGCCGTCCCATCCCCCGCTGCCCCCCCACCGCCTACCATGCCCGCATGGGCCACGAACCAATCCCGATCCCAGGCGAATCGATTCGTCCATGATTCCGGCCTTGATTGCCCAACTCCATCGTCGTGGCGGCGCTCCGGAGGTGCTGCTGGATCCCGATGAGTTGGTGGCCTATGGCTACGACGCGACCATGGGCTACCGGGGCGCGCCGGCCGCGGTGGTCATGGCCGAGACGGAAGCTCACATCGTCGACGCGCTGACCGCGGCCAGCGAATACGGCGTTCCGTGCCTGGCGCGCGGCGGGGCCACCAGCCTTTCGGCCTCCGCGGTGCCGCCCGACGGAGCGCTGGTAATCGACACGAACCGGATGCGCCGGATTACGGCCTTCGACGCCGAACGGCGGCGCGCCACAGTCGAGCCCGGCGTCGTCACGCGCGACTTCCGTGACTATGCCGCCGCTCGCGGCCTCTTCTACGCGCCCGACCCGTCGTCTGAAGCGGCCGCCACGATCGGCGGCAACGTGGCCACCAACGCTGGCGGGCCGTACGCCTTCAAGTACGGAGTCACGCGCGACGCCGTGATTGGTCTGCGCGTCGTCACGCCGCGCCACGGTCTGCTGAGCCTGACGCGCGGGACGGACGACGCGGTGATTGACCTCATCATCGGTTCAGAAGGCACGTTGGGCATCGTGACCGAAGTTTCGCTGCAGTTGCGTCCGCTGCCTTCGCACCGGAGCGTGCGCGCAGCTAGCTTTCCCGATGGCGAAGCCGCGCTCCGGGTGGTGGCGGAGATCATGCAGCGCGGGATTACCCCGGCCAAGCTCGAGTTCCTGGACGACATCACCGTCGAGTCGCTGGAGCGCTCGCGCTCCTGGGGATTCCCGCGCGATGCTGGCGGTTTGCTGCTGGTGGAGCTGGATGGCGAGGCAGCCGAGGTTCGCGTAGAAGCCAGCGTACTGGATGCGTTGCTCAGGTTATCGGGCGGCGGGATGGACAGCGTGGATCCGGTCCGCGCCGAGCGCTGGTGGGAGGCGCGTCGCGGAATCACCGCCTCGCTAGCGCGCATCCGCCCGGCCAAGATCGGCGAGGACATCTGCGTGCCCTACTCCCAATTGGCTCCCACGTTTGCCGCCATCAAGCAGGCTGCGGATGACGCCGACGTGGTGGTAGCCATCTTCGGTCACGCGGCCGACGGCACGCTTCACCCGAATATGCTGTACGACCCAAGCGATCCGGAAGAGCGAGACCGGGCGTTCAGCCTGCTGCCAATCGTGGCCGACGCGGGGCTCGCCGCCGGCGGCATCCTCTCGGGCGAGCACGGTTTGGGGCGGGTGAAGCAACCGTTTATCGATCGCGCCTACGACCCGCCCACGCTCGCGGCCATGCTCCGCATCAAGCGCGCCTTCGATCCCGACAACATGATGAACCCCGGCGCCATGTGGCCGACCGAGCCAATCGAAGCTCGCGGGTAGATCAGTCCGAGAAAGCCGAGGGGCCGCGGCGAGCGCCGCGGCCCCTCGCGTTGCCCGGTGCGAGCGGGCGGAGTGGCTCTACGAAGCCTCGACCGGGTAGGTCTCCTCGCCGTGTTCCGGCATATCGAGACCGCTCATCTCCTCCTCGGGCGGCGCTCGCAGACCCATGGTGGCCTTGAGCGCGTGGAAGAGCAGGAGTCCGGTGCCCAGCGCCCAGAGGACCGCCACCACGGCGGCGATCAGCTGCGCCACGAACTGGATGCCGTTGCCGGCAATGAAGCCGCTGACGCCGTACGTGCCGTCGGCGAAGATGCCGACCGCCAGCAGGCCCCAGACACCGGCCACGCCGTGAACCGACGACGCGCCAATCGGGTCGTCGATCTTCAGCTTGGTGTCGATGAACCACACGCCGGCCAGCATTACGATCGCGCCGACTGCGCCAACCACCACTGCGGCCCAGGGCGCGATGAAGGCGCAGGGGGCGGTGACGGCGACGAGGCCCGCCAGCGAGCCGTTGGCCGTGTCGGCCGCGCTGATCTTGCCGCGCTGCACCAGCCGGATGTACGCGGCCGTGACCGCGCCGGTGGCGCCGGCCAGGAAGGTGTTGGCAATGATGACCGCGATGCGCGGGTCGTTGCCATTGACGGTGCTGCCGGCGTTAAAGCCGAACCAGCCGAAGAACAGGATGAACGTCCCAATGACCACGTAGACCATGTTGTGGCCCTTGAGCACGCGTACCTCGCCGTTCGGTCCGTACTTGCCCATGCGGGCGCCCACGGTGTAAGCGCCGGCCAGGGCCAGCATGCCGCCGATGGTGTGGACCACGCCGGAACCGGCGAAGTCCACCGCCGCGGCGCCGATCCAGCTCTCGAGCTGCTCGCCGCCCAGCCAGCCGCCGCCCCACATCCAGTGCCCGTAGATCGGGTAGACCAGCGCGGTAACCAGGAAGCTGTAGGCCAGGTAGGCGGTGACCTTGGTTCGCTCGGCCACGGCGCCGGCCACAATCGTGGCCGTGGTGGCGGCGAACACCATCTGGAAGAACCAGAACATCGCCGTCGAGACGTCGTAGGCCTGGTTCACCAGGAAGAACCCGGAGTAGCCGATGAAGGCGTTGCCCTGGTCAAGTCCCGGAAATGCGCCCGACCCGCCGAACATGAAGGCATAGCCGAAGGCCCAGAATGAGAGGCCTCCCGCCGCGAAGTCCAGCATGTTCTTGGTCAGATAGTTGACGGTGTTCTTGGCGCGGATGAGGCCGGCGCCCAGGAAGGCAAAGCCGGCCTGCATGAAGAACACCAGGGCGCCGGAAAGCAGCGTCCATACGAAGGTGAGGCCAACGGTCGGATCGGCCTCCAGCGTGGCCTCGCCCGATGGGTCGGGCTGGGCGAAGACCAGGCTGCGGATGAGCATGACGGCCGTGAGTGCCAGCAGCACGGCCGTCGCCGCGCGAACGGTCAACGCCCAGCGGGGCGCATCGCGCGTCCAGAGAAGCGACATGGTTGCGTGACTCCATTCAGAGAGAAGAGGGGTTGGATTCCGTGCCCGCGCGTCGTCGCCGGGAATCACCCATCGCCACGAGTCGCCTTCGGGCGCCTGCGCCGCACCTGCCGTGGCGGCACGTTGAGGGCGCGCGCCCCGCGGGGATTCGTCGTCGATCCCCGCGCCCTGGACGTTACACAGGCCGGCTCGCTTTACTCACATTACGCTGAAGCTGTGTAAGGGTAGCGCGTCAGCACTAGAGGGTGGAAACGAGGCAACCCGGTCGCTGTCGCTCGCCTACACGAGCTCCGTGTCTGCGAGCCAATACTTCTACCGCGCGGTGCAAGGTGGAAGGCGGAACCCGCGTCCCGGTGCGCCCGCGCTCCCGTACGCCGTGGACGGTCCACCGCGTCGCGTCCGCGGGGGCGGGCAATGAGGCCGACCCGACTTCAAGCTGGCCGGACTAGCCGGTCCTGCAATTCTCGCGCAACGATCATCAGCAAGGCCCAGTCCAGCGCACAACCGTCCCTGATCCAACCGGATGGATCAACCGGGCAACTCGCCCGCATGGCCCCGCTCGCCGCCGTTGACTGACCCGCAGCCATAGTCCAGACGAGGTCGCGCGGGGTGTTGGCGGGCGTGGCAAGTCAAGCTTCTCAGGTGATGGACTCATTCTTTGGCAGGGCCGCCAGCCGGCTTTGTTGATCGCTGCTTATGCTCCATAGAACTCTTGAGCTAGTTCGCTGTGTCGATGCCGAGAATGGGCGTAAGCGATATCGACGAACAGGCAAGGCTCCTGCAACCCATGGCCAACGATGCGTATGACATGAAGTACCGTTGATGATACCGATTGGGCATTGGCGAAATTTCATGACACGATCATGAGACTTAAAGGACTCTGAAGCACCAAAGACTTGACGAATTCGTGTGGACGCGGCATGAGAAATAAGTTGCGATCGCAAATGCAACCGCGTTATTGATGAATGGTGCCATTCGCAATTCGATATTTCTGCGAAGCAAGCAGGTGGTGGGGCACCTCCTAATTTGCGGCCGGGCACGCCTCCATCCACCAGCTGTCCGACGCACGCACACTAGTCTTTCGAGATATGCGACGGTCGAGCACCAAATGTATTTGATAGGTGAGAGTGGGTTAGTGTGTGAGTGAGGGCGCTTCGGACTGAGAAATGTTAATCAGAAGGACGAACGGCAACGTCGTTCGCGCCGCGACTCAGGCGTCAACTGGTGTGGCGTTCTCCGAGGGGACCAAGAGCAGCAACCCTCGATAGCGTCAGGGCGGGCGTCGACTAGATCTGCAATTGGCCGGAGCAGCTGCCATATCAAGGCGACTGCGATGATCGTGGCTACTGCGGCTGCCTTGTCGGCTACGGCCGCCTCTTGGTGGGGATTCGCTGTCAAGCATGCTTCGCCGTCCTAGACGGATGGCCCCCGACCTACGCGCCAGGCTCAGCAGACGACCGGGACCCGCGGAATCCGTGTACGACCCATGCACAACGCTACTGCAGTCGCCGACGCAGCGGCGGGTGGCCAGCCGATTTGCCACCAGGGACTGGCGGCACCTTGGATCCCTGCACCGCCGCCGGCGGGAGAGTTGACCACATGCGCGTGACCGGAAGGGTTATGCAGCGAAACTCAGAAAATTGAAGGCAGACCGTCTTTCATAAAGGCTATGTCATGATTGGCAACCACGGATTCATGAGCGTCTGACTGCGGAGCCACGGCCACTGCGCCGGGCGACGAGTCTCAAACTTGCGGAATCCGCGGGTCAGCCGGCGCTTCCGCGAATTGCACGATGAGGATTCCTCGTTACCGCGTACCGGACCGAGTCCATGGCTTGGTTGTGGACGGAGCGTGGGACTCCCGGTTGACAACCTGGGGTGGTCTGCATACCGTTGGCAGGAACGAAAGTTAGTGCTCCGTTCGCCGAGGCTGGTGCGGCCCGGGGCGCCGTGGTCGAGCCAGTGCCACACATAGCGAGGTCTTTGAATCGTATTCATGGATAACGATAGCAGGCAACGGTTAAACGCTCGGTTCATTGACTTGGCCGAGCATTTAAACCAACAGATGCACAACGGGTCCAAGGAGGAGTGGCAGGGGCTGAATATGACCATTCCCCAGATCAGGACACTGGCCGCGCTTCAGCACGCGGGATCCTTGCGAATGGGCGGAATCGCGCGGCACTTGGGCAGCACACTTTCCGCCACCAGCACAATCGTGGACCGATTGGTCAATAAGGGGCTGGTCGAGCGGGGTCCGGATCCCAGTGACCGGCGCGTCGTCGTCTGCCAATTGACGGCTGAGGGCCGCACCGTGGTAGCCGATTTCTGGCGCATTGGCCGGATGCGGATCGCGCAGGTGGTGGAGCCGCTGGACGAGGATCAACTGCGGGCCGTTGTCGCGGCATTTGAGTTGCTGTGTCAAACAGCAGACGAGGCCCTTGAGACGAACATGGCGGCGTCGGCCGCCGACTAGCCCGGCTCCGGGAGATTCAGCGTCTCGCTCGCAGTCTCGGCGCGACGATAGCTGCAGATCAATCGTCCTGAGATCGAACAAGCAGCCGAGCGGGTATGTGGCACCCCGGCTTCTGACGATGGTGCCGGCCTTGCGGCTGAGGTGCGGCTGCTACATCACCAGGTTTTCGCCGCCGTCCACGCCAATCACGTTGCCGGTGATCCAGACGGCGTCGCCCACCGTCAGGGCCGCGATGGCGCGGGCGACATCGTCGGTGGTAGTCAGGCGACCGCTGGGGTTCATGCGCCGAGCCTGCGCAACCATGGCTTCGTTCCCAGGAATCTTGCGCAGAGCTGGCGTATCGGTCACGCCGGCTCGAATGGCGTTCGCGGAGATTTGCTTCGGTGCCAACTCGACCGCCAACTGGCGGATGTGTTGCTCAAGTCCGGCCTTGGCTGCGCCGACTGGTCCGTAGCTTGGCCATATCGTAGACGTACCGGCGCTGGTCATGGCGTAGATGCGGGAGCCCGGTCCCAACAGGCCGCGTGCCTCAAGGTCCTGCGACCAGTAGACGAGCGTGTGGGCCATCAGATCCAGCGTCATGTCCATCTGCTTCGGCGTTACGCCTGGTGCGCCAGCAGCGCCCACGTAAGGCACGGTGGTTCCGAAGGCGATGGAGTGCAGGAGCACCCGGATTGGTGGGTCGCCGCCTGCCACGTCCTCGGTGATTGCGTCCAGTACTTTCGTGCGCGCGGCCGGGCTGCCGGCGTTGACGTTGAAAAAGCGGGCCTGACGTCCCAGCGCCTTGATGTCCTGCTCGACCGCGTCCGCCAGGTGCTGGGTGTTGCGCCGGTCGAAGTGTACGCCCACCACACTCATCCCACAGGTCGCCAGATAGCGGGCCGTGGCGGCCCCGAATCCGCTAGATGCGCCGAGCACCAGCGCCCAGCCGTCTAGCTGCGGGTGTGGTTCTGCCATCAGGTCTCTCCGCGCGTCGAAACTGTCGGCATCCTAACCCGCGTCCGAGGTTGACGCCGCGCACGCACCTACGCAGATTCATCGCATGTCTACGCACCGCGTCGGAATCCTGGGCTGCGCCGGCAGGGGCCGCAGGTTTGCCGCCACCATGGCGACCATGGACGCGGCTGACCTTGTGTTGTGTGCGGACGCTGACCTTTCGGCGGCACGCGCGTGTGCCAGCGCCTTCGGTGGCGCCGCGGCCTCGGGCTGGAATGGCGAGGATCTCGACGTCCTCGTCGTAACGCCACGTCAGCGGGCCTCCACCGACCTGGTCAAGACCCTGCAGGCTCACCGCCGGGTGCTGATCGACCCGCCGCTGTCTCGTGGCGTCGTGGATGCGCGGCGCACAGTCCGCGCCGCCGCCGCCGCGCCGGGATGCATTGGCATGGCATTCGAATGGCGTTTCGAGGCGTTGGTGCAACTGCTTCGGGCCTTCATGCCGCGGCTCCTGTTCGCCCACCTGTTCGTGGCCGTAGATCCCGGCCCTCCCGAGGGGCCAGCATCCGTTCGGCAGACCATTTGGTCCGTCCCGCACCACGGGCTGGACCTGATCGTGGACCTGTTTGGCGGTGCACCGGCGGAAGTGGTCGCCGACGGAGGGTCGCTGCCCGCCTCCCCAGGCGTCCCAGCACGGGCTGATGCGTTGGTAGCGGACCTCTACTTCGACCGCGAACGCCACGCCTCCCTGACGGTCGCAGGCTGTGGCGGCGATCCCGATCTGGGATCCGTGGTGCTGGACGCGACCGACGGGGTAACCCGCGCTCGAATCTGGTCGGGCTGGACCTGCGCCGAATTCTTGCCGCTCGACGGCCGCATACTGAATGTGCCACGAGTGCCCGGCGTACAGTTCGAGCGACGCGGCCGAGCCTTGTTGGCGCGGACCGAGCGGGGCGATCGGGCGCTCCGCCACCTCCTCGATGGCTTTCTCGCGTCCGAATCGGGCGGCACGGGGCAAGTAGACGTGGCCGAAGGTGCCCGCGCCGTGGCGCTTACTCGAGCGGTGCTGGCCGCCGCCGCGTCCGGGCGCACCCAAACCCTGCGCGTGGCCTGACGTGAACCGCCTCGGCATCTACGGCGGGACATTCGATCCGGTGCATTGCGGACATCTGGCCGTTGCAGAGACTGTGCGACAGGCGTTTGCGCTGCGGCGCGTGCTCTTCGTGCCGGCGAATCAATCGCCGTTGCGTGCTCCGCCGCTGGCATCGGCGTGCGATCGGCTGGCCATGGTCGGGCGGGCTATCGCGGGCACGCCGGCCTTTGAAGCTGCGGCTCTCGATATCGAGCGCCCGGGGCCGTCGTTCATGATCGATACGCTGCAGGCTCTCGCCGTTCAGCACCCGCGGGCCGAGTTCTTTCTCATCCTCGGTGCCGATGCCCTGGCCGAATTGCCGGCCTGGCGCCATGCCGACCGGATTCTTGCCCTTGCGCAGATCATCGCCGTGCCGCGGCCCGGACACTCCTCGGAGATTCCGTCCGAGGTGCTGGCCTTAAATCCGAACGCTCATCAGCGGATTCACGCGCAGCGCATGCCACCGGTGGACATTGCCGCCTCCCGTATTCGCGCTCATTGCGCCAGCGGGCATTCCGTCGACGCCTGGGTGCCTCAGGCCGTTGCTGACTACATCGCCTCACGCGGTCTGTACGCCGACGCCGAGCCCGAACCACCCGGGGCGATATGATTCAGCCGTCAGACTCTTTCCCGGTATGCCTCTGAGCCCGATCGAACTCGCGCGCCACATCGTGGATGCGGTGGTGGCGCGCGGCGCAGCGGACACTTTGCTGCTGGATATTCGCGGCTTGAGCGTCCTGGCGGACTACTTTGTGATCACCACCACATCCAGTACGCCGCAGATGCGCGCCGTACGCGACTTGCTGGACCGCGAGTTGAAACGCGTGGCCGGGCGTCGACCCCTGATCGAAGGCGAGGCGGCCGACGCCTGGGTGTTGGCCGACTTTGGCGACGTGGTGGTTCACGTGTTTTCCGAGGACGGCCGGGCCTACTATCAGCTTGAGGAGTTCTGGACCGAAGCGCCCGTGGTGCTCCGGGTTCAGTAGGCTCGACCATGCATGGATTCAAGATGCTGCTGCTGGGTTTGGCGTTGGCCTTTCCCGCTGGCTTTGCGGCCGGTGTGGCGACGGCCTACGTCCTGACCTCCGAGCACACCGCCAACTTTCGACGCGAAGTCGCCCGCAAGGTCTTTGGCGTCGAGCCTGGCGTGGACTTCGAATCTCTCCACCAGTAGTCGAGATTCTGTTCAGCGGCTGGGTGGACGGCGGGCGTCGCTCAGGTGCGTAGGTCTGCCACGGTGACGCCGTCGCCGCCTTCGTTGAGCGCGGCGGGCGCGTACTGCCGAACTGCGGCGTGACCGGTCAGCACTTCGGCCACCACGGACCTAAGAGCGCCTGTGCCTTTGCCGTGGATGATGCGGAGCGTGGCGGCGCCCTGGTGCAGGGCCTCGTCGACGCTGCGCTCCGCCGACTCGGCCGCCTCGTCGGCCCGCATCCCGCGAATGTCGATTTCCTGCGTCCCGCCGCCCTTCGGCGCGTGGCGCCGCCGCCGCTGCGGACGCGGTGTCGCCGAAAACACGCGTTGGATTCGTGCACGGTCGAACGTGGCGCGAGCGCTGCCAATTGCAACCTCCACGGACTGATCTGTAGTCCCCAACACCAGGGCGCGGCCGGTGAACCCGTCGGCCTCAACCTCGTCGCCCACACGCACTTCAAACGGGCCACGCTCGGTGGGTTGGTTCGGCGGCGGTGATCCAGGTGCCAGCCGACGTTCCGTTGCGTCGAAGCTCGCACGCGCCGCACGCCGGGCGACGGGACGACCTGACCGGGCTGCGCGCCTGGCCTCCTGGAGAGCCTGGCGCGCGTCACGCAGTAGCTCGCGAGCCTCACGCCGCGCGTCGCGCAGCAGTGTGTCGCGGTCGCGCTCCAGCTCGTCGATCTGCTCGTCAAGCTCCCGGCGCGAGCGCTCGGCGGCGCTGCGCGCCTGCGCGCTGGCCGTGCGTTCGCGTTCCGCAGCCGATCGTTCGTTCTGTGCATCGACGATGGCACGTTCCAGATCCAGCGCCCCCTTCGACATGCGCGCGCGAGCGTCGGCGACAATCACGGCCTCAAGCCCAAGCCGGTCCGCGATGTCCAGGGCATTGCTGGACCCCGGAATGCCCAGGCGCAAGCGGTAGGTCGGGCGCAGGCTGGCGTGGTCGAACTCCACGCTGGCGTTTCGGGTCGCCGGGTGCGAGGCGGCGAACGCCTTCAGCGCCGGGTGATGGGTGGTGGCCACCACGGTTGCGCCTCGTTCCAATAGCTCGGCAATAACCGCCTGGCCCAGGGCCGCGCCTTCGTCCGGGTCGGTGCCCGCGCCGATCTCGTCCGCCAGCGCCAGCGCGCCGGGCCCGGCCGCCTCGACCATGGCCCGCAGGTTGCGCACGTGCGAGGCAAACGTGCTGAGGCTGTGCTCGATGCTCTGCGCATCGCCAATGTCCGCTACGACCCGCTTGAACACAGCCACCCGCGATCCGGCCTTCGCGGGGACATGCAGTCCGCAGGCCGCCATCAGGTGCAGGAGGCCAACCGTCTTCAGCGCCACGGTCTTGCCGCCGGTGTTGGCGCCGGTTATCACCAGCGCCCGCGCCTCAACGCCATCGAGGTGGACGTCGATTGGGACCGGCTGCTGGAGCAGCGGGTGGCGCGCGGTCTGCAGGTCGAACGACGTGTCCTCGCTCACGTCCGGCGCAACGGCGTTGGTGGCGACGGCATGGCGCGCCACGGCCAGGGTCCGGTCCAGGTCCGCCAGGGCCTGCACGGCGGCGTGTAGCCGCTCCCGTTCGGCGCCTACCGCTGCCGATAGCTCCAGCAGAATGCGTTCGACTTCGCGGCGCTCGGCTACCTCCAGTGAGCGGATCTCGTTTCCCGCCTCAATGGCCGCCAGCGGTTCCATGAACACCGTGGCGCCGCTGGCCGAGACGTCATGCACCACGCCGGGGAAATCCCGCTGTCGTTCGCGACGAACCGGCACGGTCAGCCGCCTGCGGCGCTCGGTGACCAGGCGCTCCCGTAACACGTCGGCGGAGACCTGCTGAATCAGGCGTTCCAGCAGCCGCGTCAGGCGTCCGCGCGCCCGCGCCAGCATGCGTCGCAGGCGCGCTAGTTCCTCGGAGGCCTCGTCACGAACCTCGGCCTCTTCATCGATGGCGGCCGAGATCCGACCTTCGAGATCCGGCGGATCGCTGGCGGTCTCCACCAGCGACCAGAGCGCGGGCAGCTCGGTCGCCTGGCGCCCCACGGCCGCCACGGCTAGGCGAGTGGCGCGCAGGTGGTCGTGCACGTCCAGCAGATCGGCGGCGTCCAGGCGCGCGCCGCGCGCGGCCCGCTCCGCCCGGTCGCGCACGTCGCGCGCGCCGCCCACGGTGAACGAGGGACTGATTTCGAGGAACTGCCGCCCTTGCGTTGTCAATTCGAGCCGGGCACGCACGGTCAGGCGGTCGCTTGCCGGTCGCAGCGCAAGGACCTCGGCGTGCGCGGCCGAGAACGAGGCGAACTGGGCGACACGCTGCAATACCGCCGGTAGCTCCAGCAAGTCACGTGTCTGGGAGTCGGCGACGGTTATGGATAGGTCAGCGCCCGCCGCCGCCGTCGGCTGATGGGATGGCTCGCTCACAGCTGCCAACTTAGCCCTACTACGGCAGTCTGCAACGTCAGAGTGCCGCGTCAGATCGCGAACCGGTCTGAGTCAGCGGGCAAATGCTCGCTAGAGGGCCCGTGGCTTTGAAGCGAGGCTGCGCGTCTAGTCGTACAGCCGGAACGGCGGGTAGCGGTCGGTCAGGCTCAGGAAATAGGCGTTCACCCGCAGATTCCAGCGAAGGACCCCAACCTGAAAGTCATAGAGGCCACGCGGGTAGTAGCCAACAATCAGGACGGCAATCCAGCCAATCAGCGTCGCGAAATAGGCGACAATTCCAAGAACCGTCAACACCAGAATGTGCGGAAGTATTAGCAGGATCTTGAAGACGGTGAGCAACCCCGCCAGCGCCAGCAGGCGCGAGCTTTGCTCGGGGTATTCCGCGTTAACATCGACCGGGTAGTCATCCATCGTCGTACCTCAACTCCGAGCGCGCGGCCCCACTGACGGGCGAGTCTACAGAGCCGGATACCTTGAAGTGATTGCCCGGCGTCGCGGTCTGAACCGTGGCCGTACGAATGAAATCGGCCAGCCTCGAACGCTGAGTTGACGGGAACCGCCGCGGCCTAGTTTCGCCGCGCGTCCAGTTTCTCTTGCAGCCGGCGCAGCGCTTGTTCGATGCGCAGATCCAGCAGCTCACGCTCCAGTGCTAGCAGGTCGGCCAGCGAATCGGCCTCCAACAGTCGCTGGGCGCTGCCGGGGCCGGTCGGAACGCCGGCCGCGATGAGATGGGCCAGTTGCAGTGGATCCGCTGGGAGTTCGAATTCCGGCATGTAGCCCGCCTGGATTTCGATCATCAGCGTCACCAGGCGCTCGAACCGCTCGCGGACATCCTCGGCGCCCTGCAAGGTTGACTCCGTGGTGTCGGTCTGCATGGGCGCCAGCTCCACCTCGCCGACTACGTGGGGTTCCTCGGCCACGATGCGCTCGATTCGGAACCGCGTTTCGCCAACGGCCAGCAAATTGAAGCGCCCGTCCGGCAGGTATTCCACCTTCTCGACACGCGCTGTCGTCCCAATCTTGTACGGGATGGCGGCGGGACCGACCTCCTCGCCCTCGGCGATCAGCACCACGCCGAAGACGCCCTCGGTCTCGATGCAGCGCCCCAGCATCGCCCGGTAGCGCGGCTCGAAGATGTGAAGGGGCAGGCGCATGCCGGGGAACAGCACGGTATTGAGTGGAAACAGGTCCAGCCGCATCGCGCAGTTTAGGCGGGCCTCGGCGGCGCATGCTTGAATGACCGCTCGAATAGGCAAGGCCCTAGACCTCCGGCACCCCAGTTCCGGCCGTAGTGTTTGCCACATAGCCCGAGCCAGCCGTACTGCTACAGTGAGGCGCCCAAGCCAAGAGAACCCACCGGACAGCCGCCCGAGGGCGCGCGGAGGCTTCCCGGCCGACATGAGCGACATCGCCATTCAGACCTGGGGTCTGACCAAGCACTACGGCGACGTGCAGGCGCTCTCGGACCTCGACCTCGAAGTCCGGTCGGGCGAAATCTTCGGCTACCTCGGACCCAACGGCGCCGGCAAGACCACCACCATTCGCCTGCTCATGGGGTTGATGCGCCCCACCCGCGGACGCGCCGAGGTCCTGGGGCTCGACGTTCATCGGGACGGCCCCACCGCCCGCAATTCGATGAGCTTCCTGCCCAGCGACAGCAGCCTCTACACGTTTATGAAAGTGGGTCAGTACCTGGAGGCCTTCGGCGGCCTGACCAACGCGCCGCGCAAGCGGCGCGACGAGTTGACCGAACGGTTGGAGCTGGACACCTCCCGCAAGATCGGCGACCTCTCGATGGGCAACCGCCAGAAGGTCGTCGTCGTGCGGGCCCTGCAGGAAGACGTTCCGGTCTACGTCGTCGACGAGCCAACCCGCGGCCTCGACCCGCTGGTGCAGCAGGAGTTCGGCAAGATCATCAGCGAGCTGCGCGACGAGGGGCGCACGGTGCTGCTCTCCACCCACGTGCTCTCCGAGGCCGAAGCGCTCTGCGATCGCGTCGGCATCCTGCGCCTGGGGCGGCTGGTTCAGGTGGATACCGTCGCCGATCTCAGCGTCGCTCGCATGCGGCGCGTCACCGTCACGTTTGACGGCGAGGCGCCCGCCGACCTGACCATTCCGGGCGTTAGCGACATCAGCGTTGAAGACGGCACGGCGCGCTTTGAAGTCAGCGGCTCGATCGATCCGGTCATCAAGGCGCTGGCGCGGTACACGGTGGTCGACCTGGAGACCGACGAGCCCAGCTTCGAGGAATCGTTCCTGCAGCACTACGAGAGCGAGGGTGGCGCATGAGCCTCAGCGTCATCCGCCTGACCCTGCGCACGCGTCGGTTGGCGATTTTCTGGTTTGACTTCGGGATCCTGGCCCTCGGTTTGCTCATCATGGGCCTGTGGCCGTTGTTCGCCGAGAATTGGGACGACCTGACCCAGGCCATGGGCGGCAGCGAGGTCTTTGGCGGGACCCAGGTTGCGGGTGCGTCGGCCCAGCAAAACACGTTCTACAGCTATTTCAGTTCGCAGTACACCAGCACGCTCATGCTGGTGCTGGCCTATTTCGGTGTCTGGTTCGGGGCCGGGCTGATTACCCGTGACTTCGGAACCGGCACGCTGGACGTGTTGCTGGCCGCACCGATGAGCCGCACGCGCTTCCTGCTGTCGCGCATTGCTGCCCTGCTGGTTCTCACCACCGTGGTTGTCGCTGCGTCATACGTCGCAATCCTGGTCGGCGCAGCCATCTGGGCCAGGGAGGTCGACCTGGGCGCGCTCGAATTGCTGGTGGTCCACCTGCAGATGCTGGTGTTTACGCTGGCCGTGGCCGGCGGCGGACTGCTGCTGGCGACGCTGATCCTGCAGCCCGGCCGAACTTACGGTCTGGCCGCCGGCATCATCGTGATTATGTTCGTGCTGCTGATCGTGGCGGACATCGCGTCCAACCTGGAGTGGCTGGAGAAGATCAGCATCTTCGGCTACTGGAACCCGGTGGACCAGCTGGGGCCAGGTGACTTCATCTGGCGTGACACGCTGGTCTTGGGCGTCACCGCGCTGGTGACGTCGGCCATCGCGCTCGTAATCTTCCGGCGTCGCGATATCGTCGCCTGAGTTCCGCCTGCCGCGGACCGGCGGCATTGCGATACTCGGGGTTGCGTCACTCCTCCCGATTCCCCCGAAAGTCCTGTCTTGCCTCGTGCCGAGGGCTCAGAAACTCTTGGGCTCGGAGACCCAGCGCCGCGTTTCACCCTGCCGCTGGCGTCGGATCCCGAGCAACTTTGCGACATTCCGGCCCGCCGCCAGTGGCAACTGCTGATCTTCCTCCGCCATACCTGGTGACCGAACTGCCGGAGATATCTGGCGCAGCTCGCGGGCGAGCTGGAGGAGTGGGACCGACGCAAGGTCGCCATCGCAGGCGTCTACGGCCAGGGGCCGGAGGGCGTGCGGCGCTTCGCCAAGGGCCTCTCGCTGCCGTTCCCGCTGCTGGCTGATCCCGACCGCGCCGCCATCCGCCGCTATGGCGTCTACGTCCGCGTCAACTTCGAGTCCTGGAACATCGCCCGCCCCAGCGTCTTCCTGGTCGACCCCGGGGGCCGTATCCGCTTCATCAGCGTCGGCGCCCACCAACGCGACTGGCCTGACTCAGCCGACCTGTTCGCAGTCATCGACAGCGCCTAAGCCACCGATCAGCGCAGTATCCGTCTGGCTTCGATCCCGCTGGACGCCAGTCTCTTTGCAAAAATCGTCCGTGTTACGTATGATTCGCTTAGCGGATGATCTGAGAGACTGACAATTACGAGGAACGCAAGCGCCGAAGTTGCGGCTGAATTGGCCGTGCTGGGTTGGCGCCTCGCACGTATTGCGCAGCGCTTTGCGAAGGCCCGTGCCCATAGCCTGGGGCTTACGCAGCCGGAATACCGGACGCTGCGCGCCCTCCGCCGACGGGGCCCGCGCCGCATGAAGGACCTAGCTGATAGGCAATTGCTGAGCAGCCAGACCATGTCGCAGACAGTGGACCGTCTGGTCGTGGCCGGCCTGGCCACGCGAACCGAGGATCCCGATGATCGTCGCCATCTCCTGATCGAACCCACGACTCCCGGGCTTGCGAGCCTGGCGGCCTATGAAGCCGCATTCGTGGAGTATCTGGAGGGTGCGCTCGATGAACTCGGCGAGTCCGAGCTTGCGGACATTGCGCAAGCCCTCGCGCGGCTGAACACCGCCATCAGCGCGAAGCGGGAAGCCGGCTACTTTGGGTCTCGACCAAGGGCCGTCCATGCGTAGCACCACGATCCTGGCCCGCCTGATTCGCTATGCCTTGCCTCACTGGCGGCTGAGCCTGGGGACATTGGCGGTCACGCTGGTGGGCACGGTCGCCGATCTGGCGGTTCCGCAATTCCTGGGCGAGGCCATCAACAATGGCCTGCAGGAAGGCGCCCAGAACGTGCTGTTCATCGCTGCCGCTCTGGTCGTGGGGTTCACGGCCTTCAAGGGTCTGTCTCAGTTTGGCCGCCAGTTCATGGCCGAGGTCTTGAGCCAGCGGGTGGTCTTCGCCATCCGAAATCAGCTCTACTCGCACATCCAAGGCCTGTCGTTCCGGTTCCACGACCAGACCCGCACGGGCGAGTTGATGTCGCGTACGACCAGCGACGTGGAGCGCGTGCGGCGCTTCGCGTCCATGGGCATCTTTCAGATCGTGCAAATCGTCCTGGTCACCGGCGGCGTGGCCGTGGTGCTGTTTATCACCGACTGGCAGCTTGCTCTGCTGTCCCTTCTGATCGTCCCCCTACTGGTCGGCATTGCTCTGTCGTTCGCCAAGCGCATCCGGCCGCTGTTTCAGATGGTCCAGGAAGCCTGGGCGGACGTGAACGTGGTGGTCCAGGAGAACCTGGCCGGCGCGCGCGTGGTGCGTGCTTTTGCCCAGGAAGACGCCGAAGCCCGCCGTTTTGCCCCGGTCAACGCCAAGCTCAATGACCGCACGGTCACGGTAATGCGCATGTTTGCCCTGCGTGCGCCGCTGTTCAACGCCATCCTGGGCGCCGGACAGGTGGCCGTGCTGTGGTTCGGTGGCTGGAAGGTCATTGAAGGCCAGCTCAGATTGGGCGATTTGGTGGAATTCAACGCCTACCTGCTGTTGCTGATGATGCCGGTGCGGATGCTGGGCATGACCATTAACAGCTTTGCCCGCGCCGTGGCCTCCGGGGAACGCATCTTCGACATCCTGGACGAGCGGTCTGACGTGGTGGAGTCACCCCACGCCGAGGCGCTCGCCAAGGCCGAGGGCCGCGTGAGGTTCGAGCGCGTTGGCTTTCAGCACGAGCACTATTCCGTGCTGAGCAACATCAATTTCGACATTGCCCCCGGTCAGGCTCTCGGCATCGTCGGCGGTACGGGCTCGGGGAAAAGCTCCATCATCAACCTGCTGCCGCGGTTTTATGACGCCAACGACGGCCGGGTTTTGGTGGACGGCATTGACGTGCGCGATCTGACCATTGACTCGCTGCGCGCGCAGATCGGCATCGTCCATCAAGAGCCGTTCGTCTTTGCCGACACCATCCGCGCCAACATCGCCTACGGCCGACCTGATGCGACCCGCGAGCAAGTCGTGACGGCGGCCCGGCTGGCCCAGATACACGGGTTCATCGAGACGCTGCCCGACGGCTACGAGACCGTGGTTGGCGAGCGCGGCGTCACGCTCTCCGGCGGCCAGAAGCAGCGCGTCGCGATCGCCCGGGCGCTGGTGCTGGACCCGCGCATCCTGATCCTGGACGAGTCGACCTCCAGCGTGGATACCTGGACGGAACGCGCCATCCAGGACGCCCTGCGCGAAGCCCAACAGGGCCGCACTACGCTGATTATCAGCCAGCGCATCCGCAGCGTGCGCCACGTGGCCGAAATCATCGTGCTCGACCACGGCGCCATCGTGCAGCGTGGACGCCACGAAGACTTGATCGAGACTGACGGCCTCTACCGCGAGATGTGGGAGACCCAGGAAGCCGAGGCCGAGCGCCTGCGCCGCGAAGCCGCCGGCGCCGGTGCCGGACCCACTCCCGTCGGGAGCCCGTCGTCATGATGGGTGGCGGCCGGATGTCCATGGGCCGCTTTGAAGCTGACGCCGCGGCCTACAACCCACACGTCACCCGCCGCCTGCTGGCCTACCTGCGCCCGCACAAGCGCATGATCGCGCTGGCCATCCTCATGGTGTCCATCGGGTCCGGCGCCAACGTTGCCGGGCCACTGCTTTTGAAGTTCGGGATTGACGAGGGAATCGAGAACCGCGACTTCGACACGCTGAGCACGATCGGTGCGGTCTACCTGCTCACGTTGTTTGTGATGTGGGCGGGCACCTACTTCCAAGTCCGAATCTCGGCCACGATCGGGCAGGCGAGCCTTTTGCGGCTGCGCAACGACCTCTTCGTCAAGCTCAACCGGCTGTCGCTGTCGTACTTCACCCGTCACCCGCTGGGCGCCGTGATGTCACGGGTCACCAACGACGTGGATGTGATCAGCGAGTTCGTGACGATGGGCGTCGTCTCGCTGGTCACCGATGTATTCATCCTACTGATCATCGTCATCATGATGTTCGTCATCAATTTCAAGCTTGCGCTGGTTACGCTGACGATGCTGCCGGTCATGTGGATTGCTAGCCGCTTCTTCAGCGCCAAGGCGCGCAACGCCTTCAGGGACGTCCGCACGACGGTGGGCGACGTCTACGCCAACCTGCAGGAGAGCATCGACGGCGTTCGGGTCACCCAATCGTTCGGACGCGAGCGCACGAATGCCTCTCGGTTTCAGGCCACCAACCAGGCCAATGTGGCCGCCAGCGTGCGCGCGGGGGCCATCGTCTCGGGGTTCATCCCCGTCATCGATACCATCTCCGCCGTCGCGACGGCTCTGGTGATCGTTGTCGGGGGCGCGCTGGTCGTCGGCGAGGAGATGTCCTCCGGCGACATCGTCGCCTACATTGCCCTGGTGGCCCGATTCTTCCAGCCGATCCAGCAGCTCACCCGCTTCTATAACCAACTGCAGTCCACGATGGCCGCCGGCGAGAAGATTTTTGAGCTGACGGACGAGCCGGAGGAGATCAGCGACTCGCCCACGGCCGTGGAAATGCCGCGCATCGCCGGCCGCGTGGAGTTCGACAACGTGACTTTCGCCTATGACGGAACCGACGTCCTGCGCGATGTCTCGTTCATTGCCGAACCCGGGCAGCGCGTGGCCCTGGTGGGACCAACCGGCGCCGGCAAGACGACCACGATCAACCTGCTGGCCCGCTTCTACGACGCCGATGTCGGCGAGGTCCGCATTGATGGCCATCCCATCCGCTCGGTCACGCAGAATTCCCTGCGCAGCCAGCTCGGCATCGTCCCGCAGGACAGCTTCCTGTTTTCCGCCAGCATCTACGAGAACATCGTGTTCGGACGGCCGGAGGCGTCTGAGCAGGACGTAATCGAGGCTGCGAAGGCCGTGGGCGCGCACGACTTCATCCAGGAACTGCCGAACGGCTACCAGACCGACGTGCGCGAGCGCGGCGCCCGGCTGTCAGTTGGGCAGCGGCAGCTCATCTGCTTCGCCCGCGCCCTGCTGGCCGATCCACGCATCCTGATCCTGGACGAAGCGACCTCCAGCGTGGACGCGCGCACCGAACGCACGATCCAGGACGGCCTGGAACGACTGATGCGTGGACGTACCTCGTTCGTCATCGCCCATCGTCTGGCCACGGTGCGCGGTGCGGACCTGATTCTTGTCTTCCAGGACGGTGAGATCGTGGAGCGCGGGGCGCACGAAGAACTGCTGGCCCGGCGCGAGTTGTATTACAAGCTCTACACGACCGGGTTTCCCGGCAAGGATCAGGTCGAGATCGGCCAGACCATGCCGCAAGGGCCGCCGCGCCGCATGTGGGGCGGATAGACCCGATACCTGAAACTGCCAAGGCCGCGCGTGCGGTTCGGCTAGAAGAACATGTAACGCAGCCAGCTATACACATAGCGCGCCCCATGCCGCCGCAGGGAAATGTGCGAGCGATCGCGCCGGCTGGCGTATTCGTGCGTGGGGACCTCGGCGACGCGGTAACCCTTGCGCAGGAACTTGATGATCATTTCCTGCTCGGTGGTCGTAATGTCTTCTTGCAGGGTGATTGACTTGGCAGCCGCGAGATCGAATGCACGGAAACCGCTCTGCGAGTCGGTCAGCCGCACCCCGAAGCGGTAGTTGATGCCGAGCGTGATGATGTCCTGCCCCATCATCCGCAGAAACTTGTCGAAGTCGCCGTGCAGTTCATCACTGCCCCCGCGCATCCGCGAACCGGTGGCGTAGTCGGCCTCGCCGTTCGCTACCGGCGCCACCAGGGCCGGAATGTCCTCGGGGTCGAACGACATGTCGGCGTCGATGGTCACCAGGATGTCGCCCTCTGCCCGAGCAATCGCCTCGCGCACCGCGCAGCCTTTGCCTTGGCCGGTGTCCAGGTAGACCGGCACTTCTAGCGCTGACGCAATGTCACGCGTGGCATCGGTGGAGTGACCGTCCACCACGAACAGATCGTCCGCGTGCGGCCGACAGCGCGTGATGATCTCCTCGATCGTCTCGGCTTCGTCCTTGGCCGGGATGCAGACCGACACGAGTCGACCATTCGTCGGCATTGCGTACTACCTCCCGGCGGTGCCGCGTAGAGCGCTGATCATAGTCGGCCCCGCCCCCGATGCCTTAACGCCCGCCGGTTCGGGAAGTCTGGCAAATTAACTCTGCGAGACGGTTGGATCCGTTGCTCCGACGAAGGGCCGATAATGTCTTCATACAGCCTGAACTGCCGTGCAATGAGGAGTTGGAAATGACCACGAACGCAGGCGATGGCAACCCGTTTCTGGTCGGCGGCCGCTGGTATCGCGGCAATCTGCACATGCACTCGACAAACTCCGACGGGACCAAGTCTCCTGCGGACGCGGTGGCCTGGTACCGCGACGCCGGCTACGACTTCGTGGCGCTGTCGGATCACCATGTTGTCTCGGATACGACGGCCTACGCACAGCCGGGGTTTGTCACGATTCCCGGAATCGAGATGCACGGCCCCGACCCATACACCGGTGAGCGCTATCACATCCTGGCCACCGGCGTCAGCGGCTTCGAGCGATCCAGTGAGTCCTGGGGTCCGCAGAAGGCCATCGACCTGGTGAATGCCGGAGGCGGTATTGCCGTGATGGCCCACCCCTATTGGCTGGGCCAGTCCGCGAACGACATGCTGGAAATCGAGGGCTTCGTTGGGATGGAAGTGTTCAACTCTGTCACCGACATCACCCGTGCCAAGGGCTTCTCGGGCGTAACCTGGGACGAATATTTGCTCCAGGCCGGCTTGACCTGGGGCTTCGCGACGGACGACGTGCATTGGAAGCACGGCGCCGAGGGCCGTGGTTGGGTCATGGTCCGGACCGAGGACTTCACGCCAACAGGGCTGGTCGACGCCATGCGGCGCGGGCTTTTCTACTCAACAATGGGACCGGAGATCATTGACCTTCAGGTCGACGACGATGAAGTTCGGGTGAGCACGTCGCCCGCGGCGCGCATAAGCTTCATCGCCGCGCGTTCCCGGGGCTCGAGTCATTTGGCCGGCGCCGAACCACTCACGGCCGCCGTCCACGAGCGTCGCGGCACCGAGGTATACGTCCGCGTTGAAGTGGAGGACGTGGCTGGCCGAATCGCGTGGTCTAACCCAATCCTGATCTGACGGCTGCCGGGCCAAGGGCTACCGGCAACTGGGCAGGCAGACGTTACGGCACTGCCGCGCGCACGATTGCCGCAAACGCTCCGGCGTCCAGGCTCGCGCCGCCCACCAGGGCTCCATCGACTCCGTCGCGACTGAGCAGCTCGTCACAGTTGTCCGGTGAGACGCTGCCGCCGTATTGAATACGGATCTGATTCGCGGCCGGCTGATCGTGGGTCGCCTGCACGGTATCGCGAATCCAGCCGATGGCTTCCTGTGCCTGCTCGGGCGTGGCGTTGCGACCGGTGCCAATGGCCCAGACGGGTTCATAGGCGATCACGCTGGCTGCCGTCTGATCCGCTGTCAGCGCCTCAAAGACCTGTGTCACCTGGGAGCGCAAGACTTCCAGCGTCTCCCCGGCGTCCCGTTGGTCCAGTGACTCGCCCACGGCCACGATCGGCGTGAGGCCGCCGGCCAGTATGGCCAGCGTCTTGCGCTGCACGTCCAGGTCGGTCTCCCCGAACAGCTGCCTGCGCTCGGAGTGGCCGGCAATTGCGTAGGTGGCCAGGCCCGCCAGCATGGGTACTGAGATCTCTCCCGTAAACGCTCCGCTCGGTTCCCAGTGGACGTGTTGGGCGCCGACAGCGATCGGGGTGCCCCGCACGACCCCGGCAACAGCCGAAAGCCCGGTGGCCGGTGGGCACAGGACCACCTCGACCTGTGCCCACGGCAAGTCTTGGGCCGCAACGGCGCGAGCAAGCTCGTCGCCTTCGTCGGGATCGGTGTTCATCTTCCAGTTCGCGGCCACTATCGGCCGGCGGGCTGTTGGCGAGGTCATGCCGGGAAACTCGGAGTTTGGGGGCGCCTCAGTCTAGTTTCGCTCAGCGCGCATCCGGCGCCGGCAGGCGCCCGTCGTGGAATAGGACCGCAGCGATAGCCAGCGACACGAGGTTGGCCAGGGCCCCGATCGCCAGCGGCAGCCCTGGATCGATGTCGATCAGCGTCCCCGCAATAACCGTGCCGGCCAGGATTCCGAAGCTCCACAGCGCATGGACGAAGCCGACAACTCGCCCTCGTTCGAGCGGCGCCGTGCGGTCACGCACGACGCCAAGGACGAGTACGGACATCGTCCAGCCGGTCACCACGCCGGCGATCCCGGTCACCATCAGGACCGGGGTCGACTGCCAGGCCAGAGCGGCCACAAGGGCCAGCACCAATTGCAGGCCCAGGACCACGTAGACCGGAACGGTCCGTCCACCCCGGTCGGACCAGTGGCCGATCAGGAATTGGCTGACCGCGGCCAGGCTCATACCGACAGTGCCGTACAGCAGCGCCGGGGGCAGCACGCTGGCTGTCGCGCGGAACATCAGGAGCGGCAGGGCAAGACTCCAGATGCCCCAGAAGGCCGTGGAAGCGAAGCGCAACCCACCCATCAGCCACACCTCGCGCCGCATCAGAACGTTCCAGGTCCCGCGATCGGTGCTCCCTGCCGGACGCTCCGGACGCACGTCCCGCAGGTAGCGCAGCGTGATGGCGGCCGGTACGAGATTCAGACCCAGCCCCACGAGGGCGTAAGCGGCGAAGCCAAAGCGTTCAACCACCGGCCCCGCCACGGCGGAACTGGCGGACATGCCGATCGTCCCGCCCAGGAAATAGGCGGCCGTGGCCACGCCGACCGATTGCCGGCTGGATGCCGTCAGCAGATAACTCTGGCCGGAGGTTGAGCGCATCCCGTGCGCCAGTCCCAAAACGACCGCCAGCGCCACCAGCAGCCAGGGCACGCCGGTCAGGTACTGCAGCAGCCCAGCCGAGAACCCCAGGATTCCGATCACCAGCACCAGCCGATGCCCCAGCCGGTCGGCCAGCGCCCCCGCCGTGACCGAAATCAGCCCGCCCATCACCGTCTCCAGGGACACCAGCAGACTGGTAAACGCGGGCGACATGCCAAGGTCGCGCTCGACGTATATCGGCAGCAGCGCACGCGCCGCGGCTACGGCCACGTTATTCAGAAAGAGGATCGAGACAATCGTGACCAGGGCGGGAGGGACCGAGCCCAGCCGTGCGCTCAGCCGGGCGATCACCAGCCCCCTTGACTAACGTTCCCGCTCCCCGCGGGGTCGGTCAGTCTTCGGACGTGGGCGCTGCCAGGCTTTCGGATTTGCCACAGCGCCCGCACGCCCAGTACTGCGTCTTCAGCAGTCCGAACCACCGACGGTATTCGTAGTAGTTCCAGGTGGTTTCCTGGCGGCACAGAGCGCATTCACGCCGTTCGCTGGACCTGACACGGACTTTGATTTCGTCGTCATCGTCGGGCATCGTTCAGTCCTCAGACACAGCCGCCCGAGCATTGTATCGGGATGGAAATGTGTCGGCGTGGCCGATCAGACTCCCCCTTGCTCGTGAAAGGACGGGGCTGGTCTCGGATTTCGGCGTGCGGCCGCCGGTCTTGAAGCGATGCTGGCTACGCGGTCCGATTTGCTCCGTGCTTCGCGACCAGATTGCAGGCCTGCAGGTAGTGGTCGATGGATTCCCCGCAGTCCGCCCAGTAGCCCTCCAGCACGTCATACGTCATCTCGCCGCGCTCCAGGTAGGCGTTGTTCAGGTCCGTCACTTCCAGTTCGCCGCGGTCCGAGCGCTCCAACTGCTCAATCAGGCTGAATGCGTGCGCGTCATAGAAGTAAATCCCCGTGACCGCCAGGTTTGAGGGCGGGTTCTTGGGCTTCTCCACGAACTGAACGACGCGGTCGCCAGCGAGTTCCGCGACGCCGTACGCGGTGGGATTCTCGACTTCCTTCAACAGCACCTTGGCGCCGCGCGGCTGGGCCTCAAACCGCCGGGCCGGTTCCACGATGTTCCCACCGATCACGTTGTCCCCAAGAATCACGACCATCCGGTCGTCCCCAACGAAGGGCTGCGCCAACGAAATGGCTTCGGCTATTCCGCCGGCGCCTTCCTGGTAGGTGTAGTTCAGGTGCGTGACGCCCAGCGCCTCGCCGTTGCCCAGCAGGCGCAAGAATTCGCCCGCGCTTGATCCGCTGGTGACGATCAGAATCTCGGTGACCCCGGCGTTCACCAAGGCCTCGATGGGATAGAAGATCATCGGCTTGTCATAAACGGGCAGCAGTTGCTTGTTGGTTACGCGCGTAATCGGGTCAAGACGCGACCCGGTGCCGCCCGCCAGAATCACGCCCTTCACGTTTCCTCCTCGTCGTCGGCATCGCCCGGCTGCGGCGCCAGCAGCGCCTGCACGAACCGCTCCGGATCGAATGGCTCGAAGTCGGTCAGCCCCTCGCCCACGCCAACAAACTTGATCGGAAGACCGGTGGCGCGCGTGACGGCAAACGCGGCCCCGCCCTTGGCCGAGCTGTCCAGCTTTGTCAGCACGATGCCGGACACGTCCGCAGTCTCCAGAAATCCCTGGGCCTGGTGCAGGCCATTCTGTCCAGTGAGCGCGTCCAGCACGAGTAGGACCTCGTGCGGCGCTCCAGGCGTCTTGCGCTCAGCTACACGCCGCATCTTGCCTAGCTCGTTCATCAGGTTCACATTGTTGTGCTGCCGGCCGGCCGAGTCGGCAATCACGTAGTCCGCACCCCGTGCCTGAGCCGCGTCCAAAGCGTCGTAGATCACTGCGCCGGGGTCGCCGCCCGGCTGGTGCGCGATGACCGGCACGCCCACTCGGTCGCCCCAGATCTGCAACTGCTCAATGGCGCCCGCGCGAAAGGTGTCGCCGGCGGCCAGCAGTACCTCGCGCCCGTTGGAGCGCAGCAGATGGGCGAGCTTGGCAATGGACGTTGTCTTGCCCGCCCCGTTGACCCCGACCACGAACACCACTTGCGGCGGCGGCCCGCTGGCGAACTGTGCCTCGCGCCCGCCCAGCGCCTCGGTCAGACGCGCCGCCAGCAACTCGCGCAAGGCCTCCGGGTCGGCTGTTCCATCCGCCTGCACGGTCTCGCGCAGTTCGTCCAGCAACTCCATGGCCAAAATGGGGCCCATGTCGGCGGCAATCAGCAGCTCCTCCAGGTCGTCCCAATCCGCCTCGCTCAGCTTGGAACGGCGCAACCAGCGCCGGACGGTGGAAAATCGGCGCCGCGTGGGTTCCACGGCCGGGGCCGGTGCCGCCTCGATCTCGGGCGCTTCCGTGCGCTGCGTCCGTCGCAGCCGGTTCAACAGCACGCCAGACTCCGATATGGCGAATCAGGCTGAAAGTCACCCATCGTGCCAAGCCGCACGGCGCGGCCACCTCGTCCGATAACCACTCCGGCAGCCAGTCAGCTTCAGGTCCGCGTCTGTCCGGCTTTGATCGTCAGGGTCCGCCCAGCCCACCCCGAACGTGCTCGCTCGTGATCTCGCGTCCGGTCAGGCTGAACGATTGTCCGCAACCGCAGACGGACTGGGCTCGCGGATTGAGCACCTTGAAGCCGCCGTCCATCAGGGAGTCGCTGTACTCCAGCGTCGAACCGCGCAACAGCTCGGCGCTCTCCTGGTCGACGACCACCGTGACCCCATGGGCCGGAATGCTCTGATCCCCATCGCGCGGTCCAGGCTCGATGCCCATGGCGTAGCGAAAGTCGCCGCAGCCCGAGTCCACGATCACGCGCACCCGCAGCACGGCGTCGGGCCGGTTGCGCTTGGTCCGCATCCGGTCAAACTCGGCGGCGGCCGAGGGCCGCACGACCAAGATCGGCATGTCGGCCACTGGGAGGTCCATTAGATCCGGCGCGTCGCTTGTGGCCACGTCGGCGTTCCTTAGCTTCGAGACGCGTCGCGGGCATTCCCACGCGACACCCTGAGCCTACGCAACCCGGCGAGGGCTCGCCACATGTTCAGTGGCATGCGGTGCCCAAAGCTAAGGCTGTGCGGATAGACCGTCGACTCGAGCGTTAAGGCCATCAACGCGAGCATTGAGGGCATCAATCCGCGCGGCAAGCTCGCCGTGCTGGCGGCTGTTCTCCTCTCGAAACTGGCGCAAGTCGCTGCGGAGTTCGCTATGGAGCCTAAAACTCACCCCGATGAACAGCCCGCCAAGCCCGATCAGCAGCGTCGCGCCCACGCTGAGGATCCCAATCAATTCTGCCGACACGACGGCCCTTCTACCGCCCGGTGATGGTTTCTCGATTCTACGACGAATCGGGCCAAGCCCGTGAGGTGCGTGGTCGAAATAGCCTAAGTCTCCGTCGAGCGGGTACTCGCGCGGCGCAATCGCGGTACTAACGCGTGCAACGCCTCCAGCGTCCGCTCAATCTCCGCTTCGGTGTTCCCGCGTCCGGTCGTCAGTCGCAGGCTGCCGGCGGCCAGATCCGGTTTGATGCCCATAGCCAGCAGTACGTGCGAAGGCTCGAGCGAGGCCGATGTGCAGGCCGATCCACTGGAGGCTGCGACTCCGGCAGCGTCGAGCCCCATCAGCAGAGATTCGCTCTCCACGCCCGTGAAGCAGACGTTGACGTTGTTCGGCAGCCGCCCACGGCGGGCCCCGTTCAGGCGGCTTTCGGGAATGGCTGCGATTCCCTCAATCAGCCGTTCGCGCAGCCGCGCGTAGTGCGCCGCCGAGATTGGGCGCTCGGCCTCCGCACGCGCCAGCGCAACGCCCAGTCCTACGGCAAAGGCAACGTTCTCGGTTCCCGCGCGCCGATTCCGCTCCTGCGATCCCCCGGCAATCTGCGGACTGAGCCGCACGCCACGCCGGACGAACAGCGCGCCGATGCCCTTGGGCCCGTAAAACTTGTGCGCCGCGATGCTCAGCAGGTCCACGCCCAGCGTGGGAATGTCGATTGGCAGAGAACCCGGCGCCTGCACGGCGTCGCTATGCACCAACGCCGGATGGTCCCGCAGTGCCGACGCGATTTCCGCAATGGGCTGAACAGCCCCCATCTCGTTGTTGGCGTACATCACGCTCACGAGGGAGGTGTCCGGGCGAACGGCGTTGACCACCGCTCCGGGATCGACAAGTCCCTCAGAGTCCACCGGGACCACGGTGGCCTCGAACCCGTGGCGCTGCGCCAGCAGTTGCACGGTGTGCAAGACCGCGTGATGCTCCACGGCCGTGGTCACCAGGTGGCGCCGTCCGTCCCGGGCCGCCGCGAACGCCGTGCCGCGGATCGCCAGGGCCGCGCCTTCGCTGCCGCCGCTCGTGAACACAATCTCGCCCGGATCGGCCAGCAGGACATCGGCTACCTGGGTGCGGGCGGCGTCCAGCGCGTCGCGCGCGGCCCGACCCTCCGCATAGAGCGAACTCGGGTTACCCGGCAACTCCTCCAGCGTCGTCACAATCGCCTCCCGCACCACCGGATCCAGCGGCGTGGTCGCCGCGTGATCCAGATAGATGCGGGATGCCGCCATTGAGGTCGGAACGCGCCGCTTGCGCCGCGCTCAGGTCGTGACGGGTGAGGCCTGCGGCAGCGCGGACTGTTCCTGGATGGCGTATGTGCAAGCGCAGCCCTCGCGCGGACCCACTTCCAGCGGAGTGACCTCGGCCTCAACGAGCCGTCGGATCAACCGCAATTCGGAGTCGCAGCCGGCTCGGCACGTGGCGGCCACGTCCCAGATCGGACAGTGATGCGCCGAGAGCACGTAGCCCGTCTCGGTTCGGTCGACCCGCGGCATGAAGCCGCATTCGTCCATGATTCGACGCAGTTCTTGAACCCGCGCGTGAAAACCCAGGCCCGCCAGGCGCGGCGCAAACCGCTGGTATTGCTTGTCCTCGTGGTGAGTAAGGATTCGTTTCAGGAGATCGTGCCCGCCGAACGCCAACACGGCCTCCACGAAATCCTTTGCAAACTCGCCGTAGCCCTGGGGAAACCTCGCGTGCCCTTCGCTGGTTAGTTCGTATTGGTGGCGCGGTCGTCCCGGTCCTCCGCGCACCGCCTGCACGCGCACCAGTCCCTCGGCCACCAGCCGGTCGAGATGGGGCCGGACGGCCGACAGGCTACTGCCAATAGCTTCGGCAATCGCCCGAACCTGAAGCGCCCCTTGCATTTTCAGGGCGTGCAGGATCTGCTCGCGGGGATTCGCGGATTGCTCGGACATGCGCCGCCAGCGCCGGGTCGTTGATCGAACCTACCACCGCCGGATAGCCCCTACCAACTAGTTTCAGATCTTTCGATGGCGGCCTTGGCGACTTTATCCGATTTACACGGAATTTTCTGGAAAAACATGTATACTCTCGATATCGGATGACAGGCGACCAACGTTGATCGCCGCCGCACGATCCGATGAGGCAGGAATGCACGCGACAGACGTGTCCCGTGAACCATTGCCCGCACTGGGGCACTGGGCGAACGACCTCGCGTCGATAGACCGCCGCCAGGAAGCTGCGGCGCAGGATACCGACGCGCAAAACACGACCCGCGCCGCCGGCGATGAGTCGATCGAAGACACCATGCGGATCTATCTCAACGAGATCAACCGCGTCCCGCTACTTACGGCCACCCAGGAGATTGCGCTGGCCCAGCGTGTGGAGGCCGGCGATGCTGCGGCACGCCAGCATCTCGTGGACGCCAACCTGCGGCTGGTTGTCAACGTGGCCAAACGCTACGCCGCCGGCGGACTTCCGCTGCTGGATCTGATTCAGGAGGGCAACCTCGGGTTGATGCAGGCCGTTGAGCGTTTCGACTGGCGCCGCGGCTTCAAGTTCAGCACCTACGCCACCTGGTGGATCCGCCAGGCCATCACGCGCTCCCTGTCCAACGACTCCCGGACCGTTCGCCTGCCGGTGCACGTGGTCGAAGCGCTGCGCAAGATTCGCAAGGTCACGCCAGAATTGGCGGCCGAGATTGAACGCGAGCCGACGCCCGCCGAGCTGGGCGAGATCCTGGGCATGGCACCCGAACGCGTCGTTGAAATCGTCCGTGCCAGCCGCACGCCTATGTCGCTGGAACAGCCGGTCGGTGAGGACGGCGATGAGTCACTGGCCGACTTCGTGGAAGACCCCGATCCCGATACGGCTGACCGCGCGCTTCTGGCCGGCACCTTGCGCGCCGATCTGGCTCGCGCCCTGGCCATTCTTCCCGACCGCCAGCAAACCATCTTGGTGCGTCGCTTCGGACTGGACGGCGAGGAGCCGTGGACCCTGGATCAAATTGGCGCGCACTTCGGGGTGACCAGGGAGCGCATACGGCAATTGCAAGTCGAAGCGCTGCGGAAGCTCAAGCGGTCCAGCGTCTCGCGCGACCTGCGCGACTACCTGGCGGTGCCCGGCGTCGGCCTAATCTGATCGGCCTAGCCAATCTCCAGCATGCGGTCAATCGACCGGCGAGCACGCACGCGGATGTCTTCCGGAACCTCTATCTGCTCACGGTTCTCCCGCAGGGACGCCAGCACGTGCTCCAGCGTAATCTCGTTCATGTGCGGACAGCGGACCGAGCAGAGCCGCAGCATGTCCTTCTCCGGCGCTTCGGCGGCAATGTTGTCGCCCATGCTGCACTCGGTCAGTAGCAGATACCTCGGCGCCTCGATCTCTCGGACATAGCGCGTCATCGCAGCCGTGGAGCCCGAGAAGTCCGACGCGTCCACGACCTCGGGACTGCACTCCGGGTGGGCCAGTACAACCACGTCAGGGAACTGCTCGCGTACGGCCTGCACGTCGTCCACCGTGAACTTCTCATGCACCTCGCAGCGCCCGGTCCAGCCCACGATGTCGTAATGCACGCCGTTGCCGGCGGCTTCCGCTTTCGCGTCGGCTGAAACCGGCGACGTGCTGGGCAGCACAATGGTCTTGCCCGTCTCCCGCGCCACGTTCTTCGCCAGGTACTCGTCCGGTAGGAAGATCACCAGGTCGGAGTTCAGCGACTCGACGACTTTGGCCGCGTTGCTCGACGTGCAACACACATCGACTTCGGCTTTCACGTCCGCATACGTGTTGATGTAGGCCACGATCGGTGTGTCCGGGTACCGGGCCCGCAACCCGCGCACGTCCTCGGCGGAAATGGATTCGGCCAGCGAGCAACCAGCGCGGAGCGCAGGCAGCAACACGGTGCGCTCGGGGTTGAGGATCTTGGCCGTCTCGGCCATAAAGCGAACCCCGCAAAAGACGATCGGGTCCGCCTCCGTGGTGGCTGCCACCCGGCTCAATTCAAGCGAGTCGCCCGTGTAGTCGCATACGGAGTGGAAGAGCGCCGGCTCCATGTAGTTATGACCCAGGATCACGGCTCCGCGCTCGGCCTTCAGGCGGTTGATCCGGTAAGCCAATTCCGCCTTCACGTCCACTTCGAACTCGGGCACGATGCCGTGCAGCTTGGCGCGCAGCGCGGCCCGTGTGGACTCAAGGGTCGCCGTATCCAGAGTCATGTCAGCAACCGCTGGCGCGTCGCGGCGACCGACCACGAAAACCTGCGGACGGTGAGCGAGCCTACGGCCCGAGCCGTGGGATTGGTCAAGAGCGCCAGCCCGACCAGATAGGTGTCCGGGATTCTCGCACATGCGGCCCGCCTATAGGCAAGCGGTTCATCGTCTGCGGTTACGCGAAGAGGCTTAGTAGGTCCAGGTACGAGTCGTCCAGTGGACGAGTCTTCCCGGCTATGTCAGCCAGTGGCACCGGCTCGATGTGTGGTCCGTGCTGGGCGGCCATCTGACCGCGCTGTCCAGCGGCCAGATAGCCGACGGCGGCCGCGCCCAGCCGAGTGCCGAGCACCCGGTCGAATGTTGTCGGCGTGCCACCCCGTTGCAGGTGACCCAGAACGCTGGATCGCGTCTCGATCCCGGTGGCTTCCTCGATGGCGCGCGCCAGGCTTTCGCCCACGCTGCGCGCGGCCAGCACGATGTGGCCGAACTCGTCCGTTGCCTGTACGCCAGCTTCGCCGACTTCCAGCCCGTCAATCTCGGCGCCTTCCGCCACCACAACGATGCTGTAATCGCGCCCCTGCTCGTAGCGCCGCTGGACGTGCGCCACGAACTCGTCGCGCGAGCTGCGCTGCTCGGGCACGGCAATGAAGTCCGCGCCTCCCGCAACACCGCCCACCGCCGCCAGCCAGCCGGCCTGGCGCCCCATCGTTTCGACCACGGTGGCTCGGTGATGCGACATGGTGGTGCTGCGCAGGCGGGCAATAGATCCCGCAATCGTTTCCACGGCAGTGTCGAACCCAATGCACATGTCGGTGCCCGGCACGTCGTTGTCGATGGTCTTGGGGATACCGACAACGGGTAGTCCGTCCCCGGCCAGCGCCCCGGCCACGGACAGCGTGTCGTCGCCCCCAATAGCAACCAAGCCGTCCAGGCCCATGTCGGCAAAGACCGACGCCGCCTTCGCGTAGCTCTCGGGCGTCCGCAGCGGGTTGGTGCGTGAGCTGCCCAGCAGAGTTCCGCCGACATCCAGGAAGCCGTCCGTGTTCTCGATGGTCAGCGGCATGCCGTTGCGGGCCAGCACACCAGCCCATCCGTCATGCAGGCCTGTGACCGTCCAGCCGCGTTCCAGACTTGCCCGGGTAACGGCGCGAATCGCGGCATTCAGCCCCGGGCAATCGCCGCCGCCGGTCAGAACTCCGATGTGCACAGCCAAACCTCGCGAGCCAATTGCCTGATTCAACCATAACCGTCCACGCAGCCGCGTCGCGCCCGATACCATGGTGGTCGTCCGCCATCCGTGAAGCGAACGGTATGGACGTCTATACAGCAATCCGCGGCCGCCGAAGTATCACGGGGCTAACCGACGATGTCCCCGACCGCGCAGTACTCGACCGAATTATCCAGGCATCCGTCTGGGCGCCGAATCACCACCTCACGGAACCCTGGCGCTTTCACGTCCTCTGCGGCGCGGCGCGCGACGAGATGGGCGCGATGGTTGCCGATCGCCTGGAATCTGAGCTTGATCTGGACGATCCGGCTTCGGCTCCGTCCATCCGCTCTGCGCGCGTGCGGCTCCGTCGGTCGCCCGTGGTTATTGTCGTCAGCCAGGTTTGGTCGGACGATCCCATCACAAACCTTGAAGACTATGCCTCCGTCTGCTGCGCTACCCAGAACCTGATGCTGGCGGCGCACGCTGAAGGTCTCGCCACCAAGTGGCGTACCGGGGAAATGTGCGATTTTGCGGCCTGCAAGGACTTTCTGGGCCTTGACCAGAAGGACCGCATCGTCGGGTACATCTATCTCGGACACCCATCACCCGCGATCGGGCCAGATCGGCGCGAGCGCCAGGCAGCCCAAGTCGCGTGGCTCGGTTGGGACGACGAGGCCTGATCACGCGAATGCGCGGCTAAGGAGGGCGGCACATGGTTCCCGGCAACGAACTGGCCCGCCTTTCGCTGACCGAAGTCGGCGCGCTGATTACTGCCGGCGAAGTCAGTCCGGTCGAGGTCACGCGCAACTCGCTGGACCGGCTTGACCGATACGCCGGCCCCTTGGGCGCGACCACGGAGATCTTGCACGACTCGGCGCTGGCCGACGCCCGCCGGGCGGAACGCGAGGTCCTTGCCGGTAACCACCGGGGCCCACTACACGGCGTACCGCTCGGGATCAAAGATCTGGCCGATGTGTCCGGGGCGGTAACAACCGCCGGCTCCACCGTCTTCGGCAATGAGCCGTCCAGCGTGGATGCTGAATTGGTCAGGGGTCTCCGCAAGGCTGGCGCTGTGATCGCCTGCAAGCTGAACTGCGACGAGTTCGCCTACCACCCTACGGGCGCAACCTCGCAGTTCGGACCTTCCCGAAACCCCTGGAACACGGAGATCGTCTCCGGCGGATCCAGCGGCGGCACCGGCTCTGCCGTTGCCGCCGGCTTGGTCTACGGGGGCCTGGGTACCGACACGGGTGGCTCCATCCGCCTGCCATCGGCCCTTTGCGGCCTCGTCGGGATCAAACCCACCTACGGTCGCGTCAGCCTTGAGGGCCTGCGCCTGCTCAGTCCCAGCTTCGACACCCCAGGTCCCATGGCCCGAACCACTCGCGACGCAGCCGTCATGCTGCAAGCAATGGCCGATCCCGTGACCGACGAAACCATTGCCACCGCCAACCGCGCGGCCCACCTCGCCAGCGAGATGCTGGTTGGCCTGGAAGGCCTGCGTGTGGGCGTGCCGTCGAACTATTTTTTCGAGGATCTGGATTCTGAAGTCGAACGAATTGTCCGAGTGGCCGTGGACGCGCTCGCGCTTCTGGGCGGCGACATGGTGCAGGTGGAATTGCCCTCAGTGCCCGACCTGGCACTGTCGCAGCGCGGCATCCTGACGATTGAGGCATACCAGAATGTGCTCAGCGCCACCGGCGGCGATGTCACCCGCGTGAACCCAACGCTCCGTGATCGCCTCAATCTTGGTCTGGAGGAGGCCATGCGGGTCGGCGAAGATATCCAGATCACCTTGGGACGCCTGCGCAGCCAGCGCGACGACGCCCTCGCCGTCTTCCGAAGAGCCGCCGGCACGGTTGATGTGCTGGTGGCCCCGGTCCTACAGCGACCGCCGCCACGGATCGACGACGCGCTGACCGACTACCACTGGATGCCCAACCTGACCCGGCCGTTCAATGCCACGCATCAGCCGGTGGTGGCCGTCCCTTGCGGCTGGACGGAGGCTGGACTCCCTGTCGGCTTACAGATCGTGGCAGCCAAATACCGCGAGCGCACCGCTCTGCGCGTGGCCTACGCCTACGAGCAGTCGGACCACGCGCCGGAACGCCGCTGGCCGGAGCTGAACGCCGCGTAGACCTGCGCCCTTAGCTCTTCAGACGCACGGCCGTTCCATAGGCCAGCAGTTCGGCAGTGCCCTGCATCACGTCGGCCGTGTTGTACCGAACCTGTACCACGGCGTCCGCGCCCAGCTTCTCTGCTTCGGCCACCATCCGGTTCAGCGCTTCGGCTCGTGCGGTGGTCAGCAACTCAGCGTACTCGTGCACTTCGCCGCCTACGATCGTGCGCAGCCCGGCCACGATGTCTCGCCCCACGCCACGCGTTCGCACCGTGCTGCCTTGCACGATGTCAATGACTTCGGCGATTTCACGTCCAGGCACGGTCTCGGTCGTTACGACGATCACGAATCTCCTCCTAGCGATGCTGCTGGCGTTGCGCCGATGGAATCCAGTACCGCGACCACATCATCCCACCCAAGCTCGGACGCCCGTGCCTGTACCTCCGGTCTGTACGGGAGGCTGACGAGCGGTCCCACACGTTCCACCTTGAGCCCGGCGACAACCGTTGCGAGCCGGGCCGACGTCGCGGGGCTCTGGCCCAGGAGCTCGCCCACCGCCAGGCCGCCAGCGAATGCGTCCCCCCCGCCCTGCGCGCCCTCAACGGTTCGAGCAACGGTAGGCAGGCGGATCTCGCCGTCGGCCCAGGCCACGTACGCGCCCGCCTCGGCCATGGATACGGCAGCCACGCGCGGCCCTTGGTCCAGCAGTCGCGCCGCGGTCGATTCGGGGTCGGCGGTGCCGAAGACTGCCTGCCCTTCGTCAAATCCGCACAGAGCCACGTCCACCAGCGGCAATACCTCGTCTGCCGCCTCGGCTGCTGCGGACCCGTCCCATATTTGCGGCCTGAAATTGAGGTCGAAGGCCACCAGGGCGCCGGCGGCTCGTCCGCGCTCCGCCAGCCGGCGCGTCGCCTGACGGGAAGAGGCCGAGATCGCCTGTGCGATGCCGTTCAGGTGAACCATCCCCACACCGTCCAGGTTGATCCGCTCCATGTCCGCGGCGCTCGCGGTAGATGCGGCGCTGTGACGTCGGTAGTACCAGATGCTGTAGGCGCCCTGGCCGCCCTGCTCCACGACGTACAGGCCGGTCGGCCCGCCGCCGCGTTCCACATAGCGCAGGTCAACCCCGAGGCCGCGAAACTTACCGAGCAGGTAGTCGCCAAAGGGATCCTCGCCCAGCCGGGTCACGATTGCGCTGGCTACTCCCAGGCGATGAACCGCGACCGCCACGTTGAGCGCGTCGCCCGAATACGAGCGTTCCAGGACTGGGGCGCTGGCAAGCGGAGCCTGAGCCGAGAGTTCGATCATGACCTCGCCCATACTGACGAGACGCGGCGGGGTGCTCAGGCTGGTCATGGGTCAGATGCGAACGCGGGCGCTGCGGGCCACCCGGCGGATCTGCAGCATTGCACCCGTCTGCTTGGCCTGTGAACGCGTGACCGCGCGCTGGAACGTCCGGTTGGCCTCGATCACGTTTCCCTCCTCGATCATCCTGATCACCTCGTCCAACGCAGTCACCAGATCGCTCAATCCCTCCACGAAATCTTCGTGATGACGGCCCAGTCCCGCGGGCGGCTCGATCCGTTCCAGCCTCGACAGCACCTCGGCATTAGACGAGCGCAATTCACGATAGATCGACAGATAGGCGCCGGCATCGCGCGAACCGCTGGCGATGAGGCTGTTGAACCGCTCGCCCAGCGCGGCGTCATCAGCGGCTGTGCTATCCCGTAGCTCGTTCAGTTCGGTCAGATAGACGGTCACCTCCTGTGCGTCAACAGTCTCGCAGGCCGCGCCTACTGTCAGCGCGCCAATAGCCGAGATGCCGCCCAGCAGAAACAGCCGCCGACCGCACTGGCTGGATTCGCAATGCCCTCCAGACAGCGGCGCAGCAAACTGTGGCATGCGCGTCACGCTCAGTTTGTAGACCGGCCAGTCTGAGGGGTGCGCGCCGAACATCGGGTCAGCCAAAGCGCAGCGGTGAGCCGAGCTGGCGGAGGAGGGCGATCACGCTCTGGGCGGCCAGCGCGCTGGTCTTGGGATTCGTCTCACTGGGCCGGTTCTCTAACCGCAGCCGCATGGCACCAAACGAGCCGAGCGCCTCCACCTCGTGGACGTTGCCAGGCGCGTCGCGGTCGGCCACTACGGTCACACGCAAACGGTCCGGGTCGTCCGCGGCCAGCGCCAGTAGTGCCGCCACGTTGACGTTTTGGGGGAATCCGCGAACCGCTTCGACCGGTCCGCCCGAGAAGATCACAAGCGGTTGGCTGATGTCTGACAAGTCAATGCCCTGTTCAACCACCCAGGGGGCATCGGCCAGGGCCAGCGGGGGTTTCGTGGTCGTTAGGGTGATTGACTCGACCTCGCCTACTCGCGCCGCACGCACCACATCCAGCGCGCCGATGGCACCCGACGGCACCCAGATGCGCGCGCCTGACGTGTGGGCGGCTCTCACCAGCGAGGCCAGGAAGTCCGAATCCAGAGTTGCACCGGCGCTGAGGGCGACCAGATCGACTCCTCGGTTCAGGACCTTTGGCGCAATGGACCGAAGGGCGACTTGGGAGGCGGCCTCAAGTACTGCGTCAAGGCTGTCCCAGTCGAGCGATGCGAGGTCGGAGTGGACCGGGACTCCGGCGGCGGCGAGGCTGTCACGGGCCGGGCCTGCGGCCGGTTCCACGACGGAGGCGACCTGGACACCCGGGGCTTCACCGGCACGGACGGCGCGTGCGACTTCGGTCCCGATCGCCCCCAGGCCGGCGATCGCGAGCCGCAGCGGCCGCGCGCCCGGGGAGTTCAGCGTCCGTTCCGCGGCAGGGGCAGGTGGATTGGGGCGTTAATTGCCTGCCAGGCCGATTCGGCGGTGGCTTCGGCGAAGGTCGGGTGTGCGTGCACGGTTTCGCGCAGGTCGTCCAGGGTGGCTTCCAACCGGATGGCCAGAACACCCTCGCTGATGATGTCGCTGGCGCCGGGACCAATAACGTGCATGCCCAGGATCTCGCCGTGCGGCTGCCCCGCCACGATCTTCACGAAGCCGTCGGTGTCGCCGTAGGCGCGGGCACGCCCCAGCGCCTGGAACGGGAAGGTGCCGACCTGGATGTCGCCGCGCTCGTCCTTGGCCGCTTCCTCGGTTAGCCCCACGCTGGCGATCTCGGGATGGGTGAAGGTGCATGCGGGCACGGCGTTGGGTTCGTAGACCGAGGGCCGTCCCAGCGCATGCTCGGCGGCCACGACGCCCTGGTGCGACGCAACGTGCGCCAGGAGCTTGTCGCCGATCACGTCGCCGATGGCATAGATATCCGGCCGGCTCGTCTGCTGATGCTCGTTGACGCCGATACCGCGCGGCGTAAATCGCACGCCGGCCGACTCCAGCCCGATATCCGCGACGTTGGCCCGCCGGCCGGTGGCCAGCAGCACGTGCGAGGCCTGCACGGTCTCCGACTCGCCGTCCGTTGCCAGCGTCACCTGGAGGTGTGCGTCGGCCTGCGCGATTGAATCGATTCGCGTGCCGGTGTGGACCTTGACGCCTTGCTGGATCAGGATCCTGCGCATGGCCACGCTGACGGCCGCGTCCTCGTTGGGTACGACGCGCGGCAGCATCTCGACCAAGGTGACCTGGCCGCCGAGGAGTGCGAAGAGGGTGGCCCACTCGACGCCCACGGCCCCGGCGCCGGCTACCAGGATGTGCTCCGGAACTTCGTCAAGCTCGAACGCTCCGTCGCTGTCGATGACGCCGGGGAGGTCGACGCCGGGAATCGGCGGCGCGGCGGACGACGAGCCGGTGGCCACAATGACGGACTTTGCCGTAATGAGTTCGGTGCGATCGGGCAGCGACGCCTCCACGGCGCCGGCGCCCGCCAGGCGGCCGGTTCCCTGCAGGACCGTCACCCCGCCAGCCTTCAGGAGACCCTCAATGCCACGACCAAGCTGGCGAACGACCCGATCCTTGCGGCGAACCATGGCCTTGTAGTCGGCCTCAACGCCCTTGACCCGGACGCCAAAGCTGGACGCCTTTTTGGCGAGTTGAAAGACCTCGGCGCTGCGCAGCAGAGCCTTCGAGGGGATGCATCCGCGGTTCAGGCAGACGCCACCGAGGCCGCTGTTTTCGACAACGACGACTTGCGCGTCCAAAGCGGCCGCACGAAGCGCCGCCACGTAGCCGCCGGGTCCGCCGCCAATCACACAAACGTCCGCCTGCAGAGGCATCAGGTCCGCCAATCTGGTTGGGTGGCTAGCGGCATTGTAGGAGCGCGCGGGTTGAGGCCGGATTCGCTATGCATTGAAGTTCGGCGGAATCTCTTCGGCGTCGAAGACCCGCAGGGCCGCGTCCACGTGCTGGCGGCCACGACGCAGCGAAATGCCGGCATGTCCCGGATACAACGCTTCAAAGTCCATGTCGCCCAGGCGGCGCATGGTGGCAACCAGGTCCTGGATGGAGCAGTCGGGGGTGGACAGGAGCAGGATCTTGCCGCCCTGGAACACCACGTCGCCGCCGAACAGACCCGGGCGGTCGTCGCCGTCGAGCAGGTACGAGAAATGCTCGCGCGCATGTCCGGGGGTGGTGATGGCGGTCAGTCGGGCCTCGCCGACCTGAACCGAGTCTCCACCCGCGATCGATACGGCTGTCGGGCAGGGTGCCAGCCGGTAGTCGGTGGGATAGGTTCCGCCGGCCCTGGCGCGCGGGAGGGAGATGGCCTCTTCGTCGGCCTGGCGGAGCCAGTCGGCCGCGGGACCGGGGGCCAGGACGTCGGCTCCGGTCAACTCGTGCAGCGGGCCAGAACCTCCGCCGTGGTCGGCGTGGGCGTGGGTGACGGCGATGGTTTCGATATTCGCGGGGTTGAATCCGGCGGCGCGAACGTTGGCCAGGATCAGTTCCGGTTCGAGTCCAACGCCGGCGTCGATCAGAGCGAGCGGTCCGCCCCCGTCGACCAGGTAGACATGACAGTCGTAGGGGTTGGAGAGGTCGGCGCCGGTGGCGCCGCTGCCAACCAGGTGCACGCGCCGGGTCAGACGCATCAGTCGCCGACCTCTGCGAAGGCCTGGCAGACGCCCAGGTAGACGCCGACGGCCTGTTCGAGCTGAGCGATCTCGATCCACTCGTCATTCGTGTGGGCCTGGGCGATGTCGCCGGGGCCCAGGACGACGGACGGGATGCCGCCAACGCCGGAGAGCATGGCGGCGTCGGTCGCATAGGCGACGCCCAGCGGCTCTGGTGAAATACCGGCCGCGGCAACGGCCTGCCGGGCGGCGCGCACGACTCGGGCGTCGTGCGGCGTCTCGAGAGGGGGAATGTCCACGAAGGGCGGATCGCGGTCGATGCGCACATGAGGGTCGCTGGCCCTGAGATCGTCCAGCGCGGAGTCAACGTGGCGCAGCACCTCGGCGGAGGTGTCGCCGGGCACCAGGCGGCGGTCAATCTCGATCTCGCAGAGGTCGGGGACCACGTTGACACCGGCGCCGCCGCGGACGGTGCCGACGTTCCAGGTGGCGTTGCCGAGGACGGGGTGCGGACGGGCGTCAAGGTGGGGTTCGATACCGCGAGCGAGCGCGGGCAGCGCCCTAGCCATGTCCTCGATCGCGTTGTGGCCCTGCTCGGGCATGGCGCTGTGGGCCGCGACGCCGTGGGTGCGGACGCGCCAGCGGACCGCGCCCTTCTGCGCGGTGATGATGCGCAACTCGGTTGGCTCGCCCACCACGGCCGCGTCGACCGGCGGTCGGCGTTCGGCCATGACGCGCGAACCGATCATGACGATCTCCTCGCCGACGGCGCCGGCCAGGCAGAGGTCGACGGGGAAATCGGGGTCCTGGGCCGCTGTGTGGAGGACGTGGAGCATGGCGGCCAGGCAACCCTTGGGGTCGGCGGAGCCTCGGCCGTAGAGGCGGCCGTTGGCGATGCGCGGGTTGAGGGCGTCGGGCATCGGATCCAGGCCGACGGTGTCCAGGTGGCACTCGAACATGAGGGTGGGCCGGTTGCCGCGGCGGATCCAGGCCAGCAGGTTGGGGCGGCCGGGCTCGACGTCGTACAGCTCGACGTCGGCGCCGGCGGCGCGAGCGAGGTCGGCGACGTGGTGGGCCAGTGCGGCTTCGCCGGGGCCGCCCGGGAGGCTGGCGTTGACGCTGTTGATGGCGACCAGGCCGGCGAGCGTGTCAATGACGGATTCAGTGATGGCCACACCTCGCACTGCGGAGCGACGGGGGAGTCTGGCACATGCCGCGTGGGGCGAAATGGGGGTCTCGCGCGCAGTAAGAGTTTTTTCCAAAAAACTCTTGAGGCGCGGCGGGGCGTCGTTTGGCCGCGGATTGGGGACGCGGGCGGCGGGGGTCGGTAGCGGGCCGGGAACGCGGCAGCGACGCGATCTGGCACGGCGGATGCGGGGGCATCAGAGAACCTCGACTTGTCAAGCGAACGCACTTAGTGTACACTCGGTGCGTACGAAGCGCAACCAGGCAGCGAATGGAGAGCGCTTGAGTCAGGTTTCGGTGGCGATGCGATCAGGGCAGAAGGGGGCGACGGGGTAGGCGGGGTTTTGGTTGGTGAGGAGGCGGGCGATGAGTTGGGCGGTGTGCCAGCTCATGGTGATGCCGTGGGTGTGGTGGCCGGTGGCGACGTAGAGGCCGCTGCGGGGATCGCGGCCGATGAGGGGCAGGCCGTCCGTGGGTTCAGGGCGGAAGCCGGTCCAGACGGAGGACAGGGGGCAATCCGCCAAGGCCGGCAGGGTGTCCAGGGCAAGGTTGAGCATTTCCTGGACGGCGCCGGCCCGCAGGCGTCGATCAAAGCCGGCGCGCTCCTTGGTGGCGCCGATGAGGAGGCGTCCGTCGTTCCGCTGGACGAGGCTGGCGCCGGGGATGTGGAGGATGTGGCCGAGGTGCAGGTGGGGCGCATCGAAGGCGAACATGTGGCCCCTGGAGGGCACGATCGGGACGTGTGGCAGGAGATCGGGCATCCAGGCGCCGGTGGCGAGGACCACCTGGTCCGCGCTGAGCATGCCGCGGACCGTGCGGACTTGCGGATTGGCGTCGCCGGAGATTTCCAAGACGTCGGCGCCCTCGTGGACGTGGACGCCGGCGGCGAGGAGGGCGCGGTGGACGATGGGCGGCCAGCGCTGGGTGTCGACCTGGCCGTCGGGGTAGAGGGCGGCGCCGGTGATGTCGCGCGGCAGCAGGGGTTCGCGGCGGCGGGCTTCGTCGGGTTCGAGGAATTCGACCTGAAGTCCAGCCTCGCGCTGCCAGGCAACACGGGCGAGGAGGTGGCGGCGCTGCTCGTCGGTGCGAGCGAGCCCGAGGGTGGGGCCTTCCGAATATCCGACGTCGAGTCCGCTGAGCTCTTCGAGGAGGTGGGCGAATTCGGGGAAGGCGTCGCGGCCGTCCAGCCGCAATCGAAACAGGGGCGTGTCGGCATCGGCATCGTACTGGGCGCAGATGAGGCCGCCGGCGGCGGACGAGGCCTCGCCGCAGATGCGTCCGCGCTCGAGGAGGGCAACGGAAAGCCCAAGGCGACGGACGGCCAGGGCGATGGCGCAGCCGACGATGCCGCCGCCGACGACGGCGAGATCGGCGCTCCTTAGCTCAGAGTTCACGAGGTCTGGTTACCTGCTGTGGTTGAGCGGCGCATGCGCGGTGGTGGTGAGGGAAGCGTAGCCGGATACGGCCGGGGGCAGCTGCTTGAGGCCTGGGTCGTGGGTGATTCTAGGCTTTGGGCGCCCGGACGCTCCCGCAACCTTGCCCCTGAGGTAGATGGACTTTAGAGCGGGCTGGCCCTGCGGTGCCGGGCGCTGCCTCCCCTTGACCATCCTCGACGACCACTCGCGCTACGCCCTCAGCCTCGCCGCCTGCCCCAGTCAGCGCACCGCGACCGTGCCCGCCCATCTGGTGACAGCCATCCAGCGCTGCGGGCTGCCCGGACCACTGCATCAGGTCGGCGGACGTGGCGTGCGCAAGCGAGTCCTACACGCCGTGCATCTCGCCCGGCCCGGTCACGTCGCCGATGAGTCCGAAAAAGTGCCACAGGCCGTCGTGCCGGATCAGGCAGTGGTCGTTGAGACAGCGGCCCGGATAGGTCAGCACCTCGCGAACGTCGCCAAGCTGCACGTCGCCGTAGGGGCTGCGGCGGACGGATGGATTGGGCACGCGCGGCGACTGAGGGGTGACGTGAGCGCGATCATGGCTAAGCGGCCTGAGCCGGCTGGTACAAAAAATGGCTCTGGCATGGAACGAATCGGGCGGAGTGCGCGTAGTGTCTGGCGAGAGGCGGACTCCGGCTCCTGAGAGGACCACCATGACGGCGCTCGTCAAGACACCAGCGGCCAGACAGCCGGGGTGCGTGGGCTGGGCCGGGCAGCTTGCAGCCGGATCTACGCCACCTCTCGCGGCCAACTGGCCGCAAGTCGTCGGAGGTTCCGAATGCGTCTGACGCTGGCCAGCCTCTTTGCTGCGATCGCCATCCTTGGACTGGCTGCCGCGAACTGCGGCGATCCGCCGGCCGCCGGGCCGGCGCAGGGGTCTCCGACTCCGGTGGCGTCGGACGGCTCTCAGACGCGCGCGCCATCGGGCGATCCGACCTCGACGCCTATTCCACCAGGAAGCGACGTGACTTCGCCAGCGCGTACTGTGAACTCGTTCGGTCCATCGAGATCAAACAATCCGACCACGATGTCCGCGTCCGTGGAATCCGGTGCGACACTTCCGCTGTCGGACAAGGTCGACGGCTACATCGCCCTCGCCCCCGCCGTCCTTCGCGCCGGACGGACGGAGAGCGTGTCCGTCTCGCTGTTCGACGGACCGAATCCCGCCAAGGGCGAGGTGCGGGTGGAGCTCCTACAGCGCGGAGCCAGCTTGGCGAGCACCCAGGCCAATATCGAAGGCAGCGGCGCGGTCGCGCTTCAAGTGCCAGATGTTTTCGCCGGGGACTACGAGCTCAAAGTCAGCGGGCAGGGCTTTGTCGAACGAGCGTGGCTACGCATCGAACGCCGAACTCCGGTGCTGCTACTCGAAACCGACAAACCCATCTACAAGCCCGGGCAGGAAATCCTCATTCGAGTCTTGCAGCTGGGTCCGGAGCTGAAACCCATCCCCGGCGAAACCACGGTTGAGATTCAGGATGCCAAGGGGAACAAGATCTTCCGCGAGGCATCCATGTCCGACGAATTTGGAATGACCAATTTCTCGATGCCTCTTTCGTCCGAGCCCAATCTCGGGATCTGGAAGATCACGGCCACGTCCGGCGAGCAAAAGACGCAGTTGGACGTGACCGTCGATGAGTACACGCTTCCGAAGTATGAAGTCGTCGTGGACGTTCCCAAGAACTGGGTCCTGGCAAATGAGCCTGTCACGGGATCCGTCGCCGCCGAGTACAGCTTTGGCAAGCCGGTCAAGGGCGAGTTGGAGATCGTCGCCTCACGCTACGTCGGCGCCTGGGAGGAATTTGCGACCTTCACCGCGGAGATAGACGGCGAAGGCTCATTCGAGCTACCGGCGGTGGACTACGTGGCCGGCGTCCCCGCCGCGGGAGGCCAGGGAAATCTCGCCCTCGACGTGACTGTGCGGGAGCAATCCACGGGGTATGTCGAGCACACGTCGCGGCTGCTCACCGTGGCGGCAACGCCCGTGACGCTGCACATCATCCCGGAGAGCAATACCTTCAAACCGCAGTTGCCCTTCTCGTTCCTCCTGGTGACCGAGACTCCCGATAACCAGCCCCTCGATCGCACCGTCGAGGTCGACATCGACTTTGTCGGGAAGGATCTGGAGAGTATCGAAAGTTATTCCTTCCGAATCGAGACGGAACGGGGAAAAAGGCTACTTCGGATCACTGCACCCGAGGACGCGGTAGCCCTTACCCTCGCCTCACAAGCCGGCGAGCTTCGCAATGGATTCTTCGCCAGCGTGGCACGGGATGCCGTCGCCATCAAAGCGAGCTACTCACCGTCCAACAGCTTCATCCACGTCGAGCAATCTGATGCCGGGCCGCTCCAGGTCGGGAAACAGGCCCGCTTCAAGGTCCACTCGACCAACGACGCGGGGAACATCTACTACGAGGTAATGGCCAGGGGTCGAGTGGTCTTTTCGGACGTGACGCGTTCGCGCGACATTGCCTTCGGCCTCACGCCCGTCATGTCGCCGTCGTCACGTCTGGTTGTGTATCAGATTCTCCCGAATAGCGAAGTCGCGGCGGACTACATCCCGTTCGACGTCGCCGCCCGATATCCCATGGAGATGGAAGTTGGCTTCAGCCGCAGCGAAGCGCGCCCCGGCGAAGCGGTTGACGTCAACGTGACCACGCAGGGACCGGCCAGAGTAGGTCTGGCGGCGGTGGACCGCTCCGTGTTCATTCTCGCGGAGAACCGGGTGAACCTGCAGCAGGTTTTCGCCGAGCTGGAGCGCCTGTATATGCAGCCCCAGGTCGAGCTTCACGACGCCTGGGTCTTCGACCGGGCATGGACGGAAGGCGCCGAAGAGACGTTTGAAAAGGCGGGCCTGGTGGTGATGTCCAGCATGGAGATTCCCCAGGGCAAGGAGTTCGAAAGGCCCCGAGAACCCCAGCCGGAGGTGATTGTTGAAAAGGTGGTGGAAGTCGAGAAGGCCGTCGCCGCCGCGGCACCGGCGCCGGCGCCCGCCGCAGCGCCGGCCGCGGCCCAGCCTCCGGAGGACCTGGCCGAGGTGCAGCGCGTGCGCCAGTTCTTCCCGGAGACCTGGCTGTGGGCCAATGTGATGACGGACGACGACGGGCGAGCGACCCTACCGGCCGAAGCGCCCGACAGCATCACCACCTGGATGCTGCGGGGCGTGGCGCTGTCCAAGGAGCATGGCCTGGGCGTCGCCGAGGCCGAGTTGCGCGTCTTCCAGCCGTTCTTCCTGCAAGTGGACTTGCCCTACTCGGCAATTCGAGGCGAGGAGTTCCCGGTCAAGGTCGCGCTCTACAACTATCTCGACGAACCCCAGGAGTTCTTCGTGGAGCTGGACGAATCCGAGAGCTTTGAGCTGCTCGACGCCGCGACGAAAACCATCATGGTGGACCCGAGCGACGTCGGCGGGCTGGAGTTCAACATTCGGCTCACCGAGCTTGGCCGCGTGCCGCTCAAGGTCACGGCGCGCAGCCGCGAGTCCGCCGACGCCGTGATCAGGGACCTCCTGGTCGAGCCGGAGGGGGTCCGGCACGAGACCGTCGAGAACCGGATCGTCTCGGCCGGCGAGACGTTTACGTTCGACAACGCAACGCCCGGCGGATCGATTCCGGGGTCGGCCCGGACCTACGCCACGCTCACCGGCAGCTACCTGAGCCAGACCATCGAAGGGCTGGAAGGGCTGCTGCAAATGCCGTTCGGCTGCGGCGAGCAGAACATGATCCTGTTCGCGCCGAACGTCTTCGTGGCCAGGTATCTCGAGGAAACCGGCCAGATCAAACCCGACGTACTCGCCAAGGCGGAGCACCTGATGGTGACCGGCTATCAGCGCGAGCTGACCTACCGCCGCGCCGACGGCAGCTTCTCGGCCTTTGGCGACAGCGACCCCTCGGGCAGCCTTTGGCTCACGGCGTTCGTGCTCAAGACCTTCGCCCAGGCCGAGGGCCTGATCTTCATTGACCAGGAGGTGCTCCGGAGCGCGGCGGAGTGGATCCTGCGGCACCAGCGACCGGACGGATCGTTCGAGCCGGTGGGTTTCCTGCATCACCAGGAACTCCTGGGCGGGCTCCAGGGGAACACGGCGTTGACTGCCTACGTGGCCATTGCGCTCCAGGAAGCGGGCGCCACCGACAGCGCGTCCGCGGCGCTCGCCTTCCTCGAGCGTCAACTGAACGGCATCGAGGATCCCTACACCATGGCCATCGTCGCCTACGCGCTCGCGCTGGGCGACAGCGAGCGCGCCGACGATGCCCAGGCGCGGCTGATCGAAATGGCAACCGCGGATGAGAACGGCCTGCACTGGGGCGCGGCTTTGCCGGACACAGCAAATGGACGATATGCCCAGCCGCAGGCAAGCGCCGCCGTTGAGACCACGGGCTACGCCACCCTCGCCCTGCTCGAAAACAACAACATCGCCGCCGCGTCCAACGCGGCCCGCTGGCTGGTTTCGCAACGCAACGCCTTCGGTGGCTATGGGTCCACCCAAGACACGGTCGTGGGCCTGCAGGGGCTGATCGCCTCCGCCTCGCTTGCCGGGGCCGACGTCGATGTGACCGTCACCCTCACGTCAGGCGAGTGGAGCAAGACGATCGCCGTCAACGAGACCAACTTCGACGTGGTCCAGATCCTGGACGTGCCCGTGGGCGCGAACCTCGAGCTATCGGCCGAAGGGAAAGGCAAGGTCGTGACGCAGGTGGTGCGCCGGTTCAACCGGCCCGAAGTCGATCCCGAAGCGAACGAGGTGTTCACCATCGTCGTCGACTACAGCGCCGAGAACATTGAGGTTGACGATCTGCTGCAGGTGTCCGTCGCTGTCCGCTTCACGCCGACCGAGTCAATCGCCGCCGGCATGGTCGTGCTCGACGTCTCGGTTCCGACGGGATTCGCCCCGGTGGCCGCGTCGATCGAGGCGCTGCTGGAGGAGCACCCCAAGCTCAAGCGCTACGACGTGGCCGGACGAAAGGTGATCCTTTACATCGACGACATGGCACCGGGCGACTCGCTGCGGCTCGCCTTCGACGCGGTGGCGCTCTATCCGGTGCGGGCGCAGCCGGTCACCTCGCAGGTCTACTCGTACTACAACCCCGACTGGCGCGGCGAGACGCTGGGCCAGAGCGTGACTGTGACGGGCGGCTAGACCTCCACCGCCACGGACCGACGCTGCGGGTGCGCACCCGAAGCAGAAGCCGGTGCAGCTCGCGGGACGCGATGTGCTAACGCGTCAGCCGCTGGGCGTGACCGTGGCGTCGGGGGTGGCTGGCTGGCCGCTGCACCCCGGGATGCCGCGGAACTCGTATCCACGCGACGAAAGACCGGCGAGGACCGTTTCGAGCGCCGCGACGGATTGGCTGCGGCTACCGCCGCCGCTGTCGCCCGAACGATGCCTGACGAATAGCGAACGGCGTGGTAATCTACCGTATGAATACCGAACGAACATTTGCCGTACGGTTTGTGGGACAGACGGGGAGGCCGTCGTCCGGCGTGACGGCCGGCGATCGTCCCACGCCGCGGTGGCACGTGCGTGGCCACATCCGGGCCACGCGGTCGTGTCCGGACTGTGGGGTTCCCTTGCGGCCGCTGGGCCGGTGTCTCAGCTGCCCGGCCTGCGGCTGGGGGGCCTGCGGTTAGAGCGGGCGGTACCAGCGTCGCGGCTTGTTGGACTCCCGGCGGACGGGTTTGGGGCCGAGGCGTTGGCGGACGAGGCGAAGGTCGTCTTGTAGGAGGCGGCGCGCATTCGGTTCGGCGTCGTGGCGCCAGACCGGGCCGGCGGCGTAGGGGCTTTCGAGGATTGCGAAAACGTCGAGTTCGCGTTGGGTTATCTCGCCGAGCAGGTCCGGCCAATCGGTTGCACCGTCGGTAAGGGTGGCGGGCGTGCGCAACCAGCCGTCTGGCCCGGGCAGGACGGCAGTGTTGGTGATGCCGAGGGCCTGGACGTGGTCGCCGAGGGCGTCGAGGTCCAGGCGCCAGGCATCGGGAGCGCCTGGGCCGAACTCGCCGGGCGCGAGGCAGATGCCCACGAAACCGGGGAGGCGGCCGTGCAATAGGGCGGCGGCGTGGCCGGACTGTTCCTGAAGAGAACCGGGAAGCTGGCGCACGAGGGCGCGCAGGTCGTGGCGGCGGCAGAGGGTTTCCAGGCCGCGCAGGCCGGCGCGGGCGGCCTGGAGGGAGTCCAGGTAGGACGCGCCTTCGAGCCGCGACCATGCCCCGTAGCGGATATGGGATACGCGCGCTTCCTGGCAGCCACGATGGATGTCCTCGGCGTGGTCGTCGAAGGGTGAGGTCAGATCCGTGGTGACCATGACGACCCGGACGCCGGCGTCGGCGCAGTCGACGGTGACCTCGATGAGGTCGATGGCTTCGGACAGTTCGACCTGGCCACCGGGGGCGATGACGAGGTCGATGGCGTCCAGATCCAGCGCCCTGGCCTCGGCCACGAGGTCCGCGGCGGAGTGGCCGGGGAAGGCGGTGCCGGAGAGCACGTAGCGGGGGAACTTGAGGGCCACCTGGCGATCCGGGTGCGGGGCGGGGCTCGAGCCTACGACCAGTCCGGCAAGGGACGGACCGGCATGTCGAATACGTAGGTCTGGCGGAAGGACTGCGCGGGGATCACGACGCCGTCCCGCAGGTTGTAGTCCATGAGAAGTATCGACAGGTCATCAATGAGCCCGCGAGACAGCAACAGGCGCAGGCGATAGTCGCCGGAGAGGTCGGTGCTGCGTGCTAGCTGGGGCGGATGACGTCGGCCGTCGACCGTCTCGGCGAGGGTGCGGGCCTTAGGGTCGTAGCGAAAGTCGATCCGTTGGGCCGGCGCGGTGATGTGGGCGGCGCTTGACCAGAAGCCGTGGGAGGCCGGGGCATCGTTGCGGGGGGTTTCCCGGTAGGCCATGCCCACGCTGCCGCCCGTGCCGGTGGGATTGGCGGTAGTGACCGCGCCGCTGATTTGCCCGCCGTTAAAGCTCACGTCCACCGACACGATATGCCGGGTAATGTGTTCGGCGGAGACGGTTGGTGCGGTGGCGTGGGGCATAAGGCGCGCCGCCACAATCTGCGGGCGGAGGCTGCTGGCGACTGCGCCGACCTGTAGCACGGAGCCGGGAGCCGGCGGGACGGTTATCCAGGTAAGCCCCGGGTTGACAGGAATCTCGGCGGGACCGGCGTTGATGACGCCGGACGCCGCGGACACGACGCCGACGAGGATGGGCTGTTCGGCCGGTTGCAGACCGGCGCCGGTGGCCAGGCGTCCGTCGCGCAGGCCGATCCGCAAACTTCCGTCCGCCGGGATGTCCAGGGAGCCTAGGGCCCGGCCCAGGTCGTTGGCGGTCAGCCGCAGTCCCGGCGTGTCCCGGTAGACCGTCCAGTACGGCGTGGAGTAGATGGCGTCGGCCTGAATCAGTCCGTGCGTGCGGGGATCGTCCGCCGTGTTGAGCACGAGGTAGTCGTAGGCCGGGTCTGTCAGATCTTCGAAGGCATAGGCGGGCGTAGCGGCGAGCCCGCTGAGCTTGCGCCCGACCAGCAGCCCGGCCCAGACGCTGGTGGTGCGGCGGGCCCAGGACTCGGACTGATGCCGGGGGTAGTGGAAGGCCAGCACGTGGTCGTCGGTTCGGCGCCTGGCCTCGGGTACGGGGTAGGTGAGGGTGGGCGCAAAGTAGACGCGGCTGCCGGGGCGCACGCGGTCGGCGACGGCGCGGGCGTCGTGGGCGATGCGGCGCTCGGCGTTCCAGCCGACGCCCTGCCAATTCCACCAGACGCTGAGGTAGGTGTTGTAGACCAGGGCCAGGGAGAGCATGACCAGGATGGTGACGGCGACACGGCCGAGGACGGGTTCGTAGGGCGCGAGCCGGGCCTCGAGGCGGCGGGTGGCGGGTTCGCTCCAGAGCTTGAACTCGCCGTGGTAGATGTTGGCGACTCCCGACGCCAGCAGCACGGACACCAGGAAGGCCACGTAGGAGAGGTTCTTCAGGTGACCGTAGTGGTAGCCGGCGCCGGCGGCGACCCAGAGCATGAAACCGGCAAAGCCGGCGGCCAGGGCCAGGGTGACGCGCTGGTCGCCGCGCACGGTCAGCGCGCCGAGCAGGGCCAGGGCCAGCGCGGGCCAGAACAGGGCCCCGAGGACTGACTGAAGAACGGCCGTGCCGCCGTCGCCGAGGAGCGATTCCAGTGGGCCGTCGCGAGGGATCAGGCGGTAGGCCTCCAGCCCAAAAGCCAGTTCCACGTTGGCAAATTGCCGGTCGCCCCAGGCGTTGCCGAACTGGCCGTTCAGGTCGCCGGCGATGTCCGCCAGCTGCGGCAGGGCCCAGACCACGAGCCAGACCAGCCCGGGTGCGCCCAGGATGGCCGTACCGATGCCCAACAACAGCGTCCGGCGCAACGTGCAGAGCCGCCGCGGGGCCGTGACGAGGCGCACTGCAACCAGGGTGACGGCCACGGCCAGGTATACGGCCGAGATGGCCCAGAAGTACGAGACCAGGAGGGCGGCGCTGGCGAGCGCGGCCAGCGTCAGCGCCGCCCGGCCGCCCGTTCGCAAGGCCAGGATTCCCGTCGCGGCGGCCAGCGGCAGGAGCGCGAAGGCGACGGCGTGCGGTCCGAACCCCATGCCGGCGAACCAGAGCGGCAGCCCGTGCAGAGCGTAGACGGTGGCCGCCAGGCCGGACGGGCGTTCGGACATCTGCAAGCCGGTCCGCGCAAAGACGAATACGGCGGGCACGCTGGCGGCCAGCAGCAGATACAGCAGAGGGGCGTAGGCGTGGAATGCGGGGGCGTTGGACAGGATGGAGCCGATGGACAGCAAGTAGGGGAAGCCCCAGCCGCGCGAGTGATTGCGCAGGCCCTGGAATTGTTCCTGGAACGGTCCCTCGCCCAGTCCCTGCATGAACACGTTGTCCCACTTGAGGGCCTCGGCCAGCGGGACGTAGAGGTCTTCGTCGATATTGAGTCCCAGCATCGCCCCCGACCGCCCGTGAAGATGGGGCAGGAAGGCGGTAGCCAGCAGGAGTCCGCCCGCGATCAAGGCCACGGCCTGCGGCTTGGTCGGGCGCGGCAGCCACCAGCCGTCGCGCCGCACGGTCCAGGCGGCCAGCGCGGCGCCGGCGCCCAGAAGCACGGCCGTTGCGACTCGCAGGTCAACGACCAGGTTGAGGGCGTAGGTTCCGACGATCAGGGCGGCCGCCCCGACCAGGGGAACCGGAAGCAGACCGGTTATGCGAAGTTCGGGCGGCGCCAGCAGGCGGGTGAGGCCGTAGCCAGCCACCAGGCAGGCCGCGGACATGGCCACCACCACGGTCGCCGCTTCCAGGCCGACCGCCAGCATTTCAGGCATGGCGCGTTATTCGGGGTGCCGCTGGCTGTGTGGCTGGATTAGTGCGTGGAATTGGCCGAAGCCCGCAGGAGACCTGTGCCTCCGGCGACTCCAAACACATGGCCGAGGCCGGCAGCGGCGCCTATTGCGGCGCCCAGGCCAGTGAAGACGACGACCACCGCGACGAAGTCGCCGGCGGATACGGCAAAGGAGCCCTGGAACAGCGGTGCGGAGAACTTCAGCAACACCAATTCAGTGGCGCCGGCGAGTTGCGCTACGGAAACCGCCGCCAGCGCCACGGTCACGACGCCGATCCCCACACCGGTGACCAAGCCGGCGAGAATCAGCACGCCGGCCATCGAGGACAAGGTCCACGCCGGGCGTGTGCGGAGACCCGCCAGGACCTCGTTGTAGGCCGAGCCCGCGGTCCGACCGGCGACGATGACGTGGGGGATGACCGTCCAGAGAAAGACGTTGGCGCTGGCCAGCACGATCGCGTCGATCAGGAACAGAACAACGAAGATCGCGGCAATCAGGGCCACCGGCCGCTCACTAGTAATCACGGTGTCGGGCGGACGCGTGAAGCCGAAGATCGCGGTCTGAACGACCGCCAGGGCCCCGACGGCCAGCAGGATCGGGAGGGCGGCGAGCGCCAGTGCCGGGACTTGTCGCAAGGCGTCGCGCAGCGCGCGCCGCGCCGAGGTATCGCGCTCATCGGTCGCTCGATCGGTGATCAGCGCGGTTGCGCCCAGGGCCCACGGCCACAGGAGGAGGACGAGGAGTGCCGCGAGCGGGACGGCAGCCAGGGCGGCCGGAGACCGAATGAACGCCAGGCCTCCGGCCAGACCGGTCAACGTCCCGGCCAGCGCGCCGATGCCCAGTCCGACCGCCAGCGCCCCCGGCTGCGCCACGGTTGAAACGGCAGCGCCAAGCGGCTCCAGGAGGTGCAGCGGATCGTTCAGCCTCAGGGCCGGGGGCAGCGGGTCGGGTCGAGACATTGCTCAGTTATCGGCAGTATATCGCCGTAGGGTAGGGACCCCGGTGCCGGGCAGAGGCGGCAAACAGGTGACAGATCAGGGCGTCGGCAGCAATCCACGCGCCGCGGTAGTCGGCGCCGGCCGCATGGGGCACGGCATTGCGCTGGAGGCAGCGCGCGGCGGCTTCGACGTCGTGCTGTACGACACCGAGCCCGGTCGGATCGAGGTCGCCATAGCCGAGGCCGCCGCCGACGCCAACGACCTGGTGGACGCTGGCTGCATTGAAGTCGCCGACATTCCCGCCATCATCGGGCGGCTGTCGGCGGCGACCGATCTGGAGAGCGCGGCGGCCGATGCGGAGGTCGTGTTCGAGGCAGTGGCCGAGGACCTGGAGGTCAAGCGCAAGGTCTTCGCCCGGCTGGACCGCGCGGCCCCGCCGACGGCGCTCTTGCTGTCCAATACGTCCAGCCTGGCCATCAGCGAGATTGCCGCGGCGTGCGAGCGTCCGGAACGGGTGGCGCTGGCGCACTGGATTCTGCCGCCGCACCTGATTCCGGCGGTGGAGGTCGCGCCCGGGCCGAAGACCAGTCCAGCCACCATTGAGGCGGTACGGGACTTGCTGGAACGCCTGGGCAAGTGGCCGGTGGTGTTGGAGCGGGAGATGCCGGGGTATTTGATCAACCGCTTGCAGTTCGCGTTGCTGCGCGAAGCGATGGACCTGGTGGGGCAGGGGGTGGCTTCGGCTGAGGAGATCGACCGCGCGGTTCGTGGGTCCATCGCGCGACGGATGCCGGTGATGGGCCTCTTCGGGCAGGCCGACCTGGCGGGGCTTGACGTGTACCGGCAGATTTTCAGGTACCTGGCGGCGGACCTGAGCACGATTGATGGCCCGCCGGTCGCGCTGGATGCGGCCGTGGAGTCGGGCCGCACAGGGGCTGCCGCCGGCCAGGGGTTCTACGCGTGGACCGCCGAGCAGCGCGACGAGGCGCTGCGTCGGCGCAATGCCGAACTGATCCGGCTACTTCGGGCGGACCGGAGCGCCTGAGGCGGACTTGCCGGCGACCGGGCGGGTGGCCGGGTCCATGCCGAAGAAGCGACGACCGACCAGGTAGGCGGCTCCGGCCTCGGTGCCCATGGCGGCGATCCGGGCCACGGCCCCCACGCCCGCCCCGGTCCAGCCCGCCAGCGGCGTGATCAGGAACAGGAACGACGCCATCATCAGCAGCCGTGAGAAGGCGGTGAAGGCCACTCGCCGCGTGCGGCGCTGGTTCATCGTCATCGACTGATAGAACTGGCGTACCGCCATCAACAGCGGGAAGACCGAGAGAATCTTCAGGGCCGTGATGGCGTCCGGCACCAGGGCCTCGGGGGCGCCCACCAGGTCGGCGATCACGAAGCGATTCAGCGGGGTAAACGCGATCAGGGCCATGAGGCCGCCCATGCCCAGGCCCACGCCGTACACGAAGCGACGCGCGCGGCGCTGCTGATCGGCATCGCGTCCGAGCACGAGCACGACCTGCCGCAGGGCCGCCATGGCGGTCAGCGGCAACATGCCGAGGCTGAAGGCCACACGGAAGGCTCCCACGGTCGCCTCGGGATTGGGCAGTCGCAGGAGCCCGGCGTTCACCATTGGGTGACCGATGGTCAAGGCGAACTGGGTGATGATCAGCGGGATCAGGAAGCCGGTCAGGTAGCGGAAATCCAGGGGCGCTTCGCCCGCGGGATCGGTGGCGTAGGGCGCGGTGCGGTCGACCTGGCGGACGAGCAGCACGGCCAGCGCGCCCTCGATCACCGCCACGATGACCCAGACCACGGCGGCGCTGTAGATGCCCGGAACCGGAAGCTGCGGGACCACGCCCAGGCCGAGCGCGATCAACACCACCTGGCCCACGGCCGGCGCTACCCAGATCAGGTTGGAGCGTCGCCGGTGCGCCAGTTGCGCCAGGTTGAATACTCGAAGCAGGTTGAAGAGCGGGATGGCCAGCGAGATGCGCATCATGGTCATGACCTCGGGCAGCAGGCTCTCGGGCGTCCCCATCGCGAAGCGGAAAAAGGTCTCGCCGATTCCAGGCAGTGCAAACAGCGTGCTGACACCGGTGATGACCGCCATGTAGAGCAGCATGTAGCGCTGAATGACGGCGAAGGACTGGCGGCCGCGCACCAGCACCAGGTAGGCGCTCTGAATGGCCGTACCGGACGCGCTGAGGATCTGGACGACGCTGGCCACGATGGCGAAGGCCGCAAGGGACGTCTCCGGATCGACCGCGCGCGAGATGCCGGCGTCCAGCACCGGATTGCGTAACGTCTGGAAGACCTGCGCGGCGGCCAGCGGCAGGAAGAACACCGCCATCGCGCGATACGTCGTCGGAGCCGCGGTACTGGCCAAACGCGAATCCCCTGCAAGCGCCAGCCTGACTATGGCGAAGCGCAGGGCAATCGCTCAAACGCGGCGTCGCCATTCGTCGCCGGTGGTACGGTTCGGGTGTGACCAGTTCACTCCCGGCGGCCGTGTTTTTTGATGCCTACGGCACGCTGATTCACTTTCCAGCCGACCCCTCGCCGTTCGACTACATGGCCGACGCGGTGCAGCGGGCGGGCGCCGACTTGCCGCGCGAGCGCCTCGATGCGGCGTTGCACGCCGAGATGCGCTATTTCAAGGCGCACTTTTCGGCTGTTCGGACGGCGGAGGACTTCCAGCGGCTGAAGCTGGACGATGCGCGGGTGTACGTGGATGAGCTTGGCGATACCGGCGCCGTGCGTCTGGACGTTGTCCACATGGCCGCCGAACTGCACGAGGCCTTTGCCACGCGGGTGCTTCCGGATGCCCTGCCGGCGATTGACGCGGTCCGGGCGGCCGGGGTGCGGGTTGGCGTGCTGAGCAACTACAGCTACCTGCTGCCGCTGGTGCTGGATGGGTTGGGACTGGCCGAACGGCTGGATCCGATTGTGTTCTCGGCCGCAGTGGGCGCGGAGAAGCCGGATCGGCAGATCTTCGAGACGGCCGCCGCCGCCGTGGACGCCGCGCTGGCGGACTGCGTGCTGATCGGCGACGACCTGGAGAACGATGTGGAGGGCGGCCGCCGCTGCGGGATGCCGGTGGTGTGGATCGCGCGCGACGGCGCGACCGCTCCCGCGGGAGTGGCCACGGCCCGAGACCTGGCGGATGCGGCGCGGATGGCGCTGGCGCCCGGCTGGCGGACGCTCTCCGTGACCGGGCAACCCGGCAACGAGGCGGACCTCTGACATGCCCATTGCCAGGCTGCGCGTTACCACCTCCTCGCGGACGTCGGTACATCCGATCGGCCGGCAGATCCAGGCGAAACTTGGGGGCCAGGTGCTGGGGGACGGCCTGGTGCTGGTCAGCGTTCCCCATACGACCTGCGCGGTGACCCTGAACGAACCGGAGCCCGGCCTGCTGGACGACTTTGCGCAGGCGTTGGAGCGGCTGGTTCCATGGGATGGACGTTACGCGCACAATGTCGGGGCCGAGGACAACGCCGCCGCGCACGTTCGGGCCAACTTGATCGGTCACCAGGTTCTGGTGCCCATCGTCAACGGTCGGCTGCACGTGGGCGTGTGGCAGGACGTGTTGCTGATCGAGTGCGACGGGCCGCGGACCCGGACTGTCGAAGTTCGCCTGGTCGCTGACGACCGAGGGGTCGCTTAGAGCCCGCGCGCCGCCAACTCGTCCAGGAACCGGTTGCCGTACGGGAGCGTCTGGCGGTAGCCGGGACGGTCGGCCGACGCCGACCAGTCACGCAGTCGAAGCTGCTGGGTGATCAGTGTGTCGGCTTGCTCCAAGTACTCGACGACATCCCGGTCACCCTGGCGAACCACGGCAATTGAGTCGCCGGTCAGCGCATGCCAGGCCTTGGCGCCCGGGTGGGCCGGGTTGTGCATGGCCTGCGACGCCGCCTCCACGAGCGGCGTACGGTCGAACGGTCGCTGATTCGGGTCCAGAAAGGCCGGATCGTCCAGCGTCTCCAGGCGCCGAGGCGTCAGCAGGTTGGTCCGGGCTATCGCGCGCTGCGCCGGCAGGTCAAGCAGGAAGCGCGCAAAGTCCCAGGCGGCGTCCGGTTCCGGACTGCGCGCGGCCACGCCGACGCATAGGTCATCGGCCTCGGTCAACGCCTGGCGTCCGTACCAGGCGGGCAGCGGCGCCACGGCCCACGGAACACTGGCGCGGATCCAGCGGCCCACATCCGTGCGGTCGATGTGCATGGAAGCCAGACCTCCGCTAAACGGAGCGACAAACCGATGGGAAATCGGCAACTCGATGGCCAGCGTGGTCTGCCAGCTGGTCAGTCGCCGGAGACGGACGACTCGTTCCGGGGTGGCGAGGATGGAGACACGTTGCTCGGAGTCCAGGAATCCGCCGTCAAAGCCCTCGGCCAGGACGGGGCGTGCATAGGCCGGAATGGCGGTTAGCCCGAAGCGCTCAACGCGCCGGTCACTCGCGATCACCAGGCGCTGCGCGGCCTCCTCGAACTCCTGCCGCGTCCAGGTGCGTAGCCAGCTGGTCGGCGCCGAGACACCGGCCGACTCAAGGTGTTCGGCGTTGTAGAGCACGCACTGGTGGGCGGCGCCGAGACTGAGCGCGGACCGCTCGCCGCCGGCCCCGGGGCGTGCCTCGGCGGCGCCCGGCACGGCGTCCGACAGTTGCGGATCGGCGTCGATCCGTGCGCCGATCCCGTGCAAAAAACCAGCGGCGGTGAAGTCGAACACGTCCTCCGGTGCAAGGCGGCTTACGTCTGGACCGTTGCCCGACCGCAGTCGGCTTCGCAGTGCGTCCGAGGTGAGCGCGTTGTCAAATCGCGCGTCGGCCGTGATCCACGGCGCCTTCGCCTGGAACTCTCGCTGGATCTCGCGAAAGGCCTCCAACAGGACCCGCGGCCCCCAGGCTTCAAATCGGATCTTGGCGGCGGTGGCGTGTGGTGCGCGATCGGCCGCATGCGCCGGCCGGTGATCGGCTTGCGGCGTTTCAGGCGTAGCCGTGGGCAGCGGCGGCGGCCGGACCGCTTCCACGGGTGGCAACTGCACCGGCGGCAGTTCGCGGTTCACGCGGTCCAGCGTGCAGGCCGCCAGCAGCGCGCTCGCTCCGGCCAGGCTGCTGCGCAGTAGCGACCGGCGCGAGGGCGCTCTGCGTCGCGCGGCGGAGACTGCGCTGCGCGCGGCATGGGCCCGGGCGGGAACGCCGCTCACCGGATCCACGCGTTGCCCTTCAGTTTTCGTACGAACTGTCAGTTCCCGACTGGTCGCGCGTCACTGGCTATTCTGACCTCAATCCTTGTCCGACTCTCGATCGCGAAAGGCGTCGCGCCATCGACGTGCTGCTCTGGGCCGGCGCCCTGGCGGTGTTCTCCGTTCTCGGGGTGCCGTGGGCGTTCGTGCTGTTTCGCGGTCTGCCCTCGCGCGGCCTTCTGCTAGCCGCGCCGGTCGGATTCTTCCTTGCCCATTATCTCGCCTGGGCGGGGCTCTCGACCGGACTGTTTGCCAACGGGCGCGGCTACGCTGCAGCCGCGGTGCTGGTGTTTATCGCGCTTAGCTCCATCCTGACGTGGAGCCTGCGACGGCGTCTGCATGAGCTGCGTGACAGGCCGCGGATCTGGCTGGTGGGCAGCATTGTTCTGGTTACGTTCTTCGCCCTGGGCGCCGGCCTGCGCTGGCTCAATCCAGAGATCAGTGGAACCGAAAAGCCGATGGACCTGGCGCTGCTCAATGCCGCCGCCCGCGCGACGTCCTTTCCTCCGCCCGATCCATGGTTTGCCGGGGAGACCATCAACTACTACTACCTCGGCTACTCGATGGCCGCGTTTGGAACGCATCTCAGCGGCGCCGATCCGGCCGTTGGCTACAACCTGGCGCTGGCGGCGCTCTTTGCGCTTGGCGCGCTGGCCGCCGCTTCGGCCGGCTACGACCTGGCGGTGCTCACCGGCGCTGGACAGCGAGCCCGCACGGTAGCAGCGGCGCTGGCGCTGGGCCTGACCATGCTGGCCGGCAATTTGGCCGTTGTCCGCGACATTTTTTCCGACAACGCAGCCGCGCCCGCCGACTTCTGGCGGGGCATCGGTTGGAATGCCTCGCGCACGATCCAGCGCGAAGAGGCCGGGCAGGTGATCGACTACACGATCAACGAGTTTCCGGCTTTCTCCTTCATCCTGGGCGACTTACATCCGCACGTCATGGCGCTTCCGATCACGCTGGTTGCCGTTTCGCTTGCCGTGCAGTGGGTCGTTGCGGCGTCGCACCCGAAGCGCGACTCCCTGGCTGAGCGTCTCGCTCGCGGCGCGCTTACGGGACTGGTGCTCGGTGGCCTCTATGCGCTCAACGCCTGGGACGCTCCTACCTTTGCGGGCCTGGTGCTAGCCGGCGGCGTTGTCGTGGCCTGGCGCGACTGGCCGCGACTGCTGGCCCTTGCGCCGCCGACTGCGGTGGCGCTGATGGTGGCTGTCGTCGCCTGGCTGCCATATACCCTGAATTACTCGCCCGGAAGCCGCGGGATTGGCGTGGTGACGGTAAGAAGCGAGGCGCTGGACTACGTCCAGGTATTTGGGCTACTCCTGGCCGCGGCAGTCGTCACGCTGGCTGCCTTGCTCTGGAACGTGCGGCCGGACGGTCGCTGGCTGCTGGTGGTCATGCTCGCCGCCGCCGGCGTGGCTACGCTGATAGCACGTGGGGAGATCGCCGTGGCGCTGGCCGCGCTTCTTGTCCTCAGCGCGTATGCCCTCTGGTCGCACCACTCCGAGCCCGGCCTGGCGGCGCTGCTGTGGCTGCTGATAGCCGGCCTGGGATTGCTGACCGTGGTGGAGACTCTTTACGTTGACGACTTTTTTGGACCGCCCAATGAACGTATGAACACCGTATTCAAGCTCCACTACCAGGCCTGGGGCTTGCTGGCCGTTGCAGCCGGACCGGGCTTGGTCCTGGTCTGGCGACGTCTCGCCCGTCGGAATGGATTGCGCCTGAGATTGACGCGCACGGCTGCGGTGTCCGCGTTTGTGCTGCTGGGCGTTCCCACGTTGGCCTATCCGATCGTCGCCACCAAAGCCAAAACCGAGGCCAGTTCGGTTACCGGAACACTTGATGGACTTGGCGCCGCCCGGCTCAGCCGGTCGTCGGAGGTCGCCGCGGCCGAATGGCTTCGTGCGCACGCTTTCGGTAACGCCGTACTGCTGGAAGCGCCCGGCCGCGCCTATTCCGGCGACTCGCGCATGTCCACCTGGACCGGAATCCCGAGCGTGATTGGCTGGACCCAACACGAAGAGCTGTGGCGGGAGTCCGATCCTCGAGTCGCGGCCCGCGCCGCCGACATCGACACGGCGTATCAGACCGACGACTCCACGCTGCGGCGCGCGGTGCTGGACCGCTATGGCGTGACGCACGTGGTGGTCGGCGATAGCGAGCGCGATCGATACGGGCCTGAGGTATTCGAGCGGTTCCGCCAGGACTTCACCGTGGCCTATACCAACGGCGGCACCGCGATCTTCCGGGTCGGGGCATCCCCGTGAGTGTCGGTACCGCAGCGATCCAGGGCTGGCTGGCGCGCCCGGCCTGGTTCGGCTGGACGCGCGGGGAGTGGCTGCTCTACGCCGTCATCCTGGCCGTCGCCGCGGGGCTGCGCTTCTTCGACCTGGGCGAGCGCGTGTACCACCACGACGAAGCGATTCACGCCAAAGAGTCCAACGACATCATCAACGGCAAGCAGTTTCAGTACGACCCCGCGTACCACGGGCCGCTGCTCTATTTCGGCAATGTGCTCGTGTTCCTGGCCGCCGGGGTCACCGATGGCCTGGGGCGCGTGATCCCGGCGCTGTTCGGGGTGGCTTCGGTGGGCGCCCTGTTGATATTGCGCCCGGAGTTGGGTCGCAGCGGCACGCCGCTGGCCATGGCGACCATGACCCTTTCGACGTCGTTTCTGTACTACTCCCGATTCCTGCGCATGGACATCTATGTGGCGCTGTTCACCCTGCTGCTTATCGGCTCGGTGATGCGCTACCTGGAACGGCCGCGGCGGCGCTGGATCTACCTGGCGTGGGCAACGCTGGGCCTTTCGCTGGCGACGAAGGAAAACACCTTCATTCACGGCTTCGCGCTGCTGCTGGTTCTGATAGCCGTGGGTGGACTGGCCTACCGCGCCTGGCGCCGCGGACCCGGCGCGTCTTCCCTGGGGGATCAGGCGCTCAATGCGTTTCGGTCGTTGGGACTCGACGTGGAGCATGTGGTCTACGGCGCTTTGACGTTCGTGCTGATCGTGTTCGCGTTCTATACCTCGTTCCTCACCCACCTCCCGGGCTTCCGCGCGGCCTTTACCAGTTCCATCGAGTACTGGACCAGCGTTCACGAATCCGAGCGGGTCAATCAGCCATGGTTCTACTACGCGATGTTCCTGGGCCTGTACGAGCCGTTTGCGCTCTTGTTCGGTGCGGTGGCCCTGATCCGCGGGCGCAGCGCCCGGCACCTGCTGCCGTTCGTGTTGGGCGTGTGGATCGTCGTGACCTGGATCGTCTATTCGGCGGCCGGCGAGAAGGCGCCGTGGCTGGTGCTGCACCTGCTGTGGCCGCCTATGTTGCTGGCGTGCTGGTGGGTGGGCCGCTGGTTCGATGAGCCCCGTGCTCGCATTCCTCGGGTCGTCGTGGGCCTGCTCAGCGCCGGCCTTCTCGTCTGGACCCTGTGGTTCGCCATCCCCATCACCTACGAGCGGGGAAGCGTGCCCAACGACATGGTCGTGTACGTGCAGACCACGGACGATGTAAAGGACGTGGCCGCGATCGCGGACGAGGCCGCCCGGCGAACCGGACAGGGCGACAAGCTGTCCATCCTCATTGACAACGCCTATGCGTGGCCGACGGTCTGGTACCTGCGCGACTACAAGGACGCGCTATACACGAAGGACATGAACCTGGAGGACGCCCGCGAGGCGCAGATCGTGCTCATGTCGCCTTCCAGCGCGGACACTCTGGGCATCCAGTTGCCCGAGTACGTGGGCCGGCGGATGATGCTGCGCTGGTGGTTCCCGGAGCACACGTACAAGAGCTGGGGTCCCGGGTTCCTGGGCGAGTTCCTGTCGGACCCGGAGGCACGGAGTTCGTTCCTACACTGGTTAGTGACTCGCGAGGAGCCGCCGGTTCCCAAGGGATCGTATGACTTCATGCTGTATGTGCGGACCGACCTGCTGAATGAGGGACCGCTGGGACCGTTCCGCCTGTGAAGGTTGTGATCGTTGGCGCCGGGATCACCGGGCTGGCGCTGGCGCATGAGCTGCTGAAGCTGGGCCACGGCGTCACGCTGGTGGAGGCGGCGCCGCGGCCTGGAGGCGAGCTGGCCACGGTGGAGGTGGGCGGGGAGCCGGTGGAGCGGTTCTATCACCACCTGTTTACCCACGACAGCTTCATGATCGGCCTGGCGGAGGAGCTTGGCGTCGGGGTCCGGCTGGAGTGGCCGGAGCCTGAGATGGGGTACTACCTGGGTGGCCGGCTGTACCCGTTTACATCGCCGCTGGATTTGCTGCGGTTTGGGGCGCTGAGCCCGTGGGCGCGGCTGCGGCTGGGGCTCGGATCGGTGCTGCTGCAGCGGCGACGCGACTACGGGCCGTTCGAGGACCGGACGGCGGCGGAGGTGCTGCCGCGGTATGTGGGGCGCGAGGCGTTTGAGGCGATCTTTGCCTCGATGCTGCGGGCCAAGTTCGCGGGGCACTGGGAGTCGGTGTCGATGGCGTGGATGTGGGCGCGGCTGATGGCCCGGGCGCGCACGCGCACGGCCGACAAGCGACGCGAGCGGCTGGGGTACTTCCGCGGCAGCTTTCGGGTGATCGTGGATGCGCTGGCCGACTCGGTAACCAAGCGCGGGGCGGAGTTGCGGCTGGCTTCGCCGGTGCAGGAGATCACGATCGGGGAACCCGGAGCTCCCGCGCTGCGGGTGAACGACGAGCCGCTGGAGGCGGACGCGGTGGTGGCGACGGTGGGACTGCCGATCATCCGGCGGCTGCTGCCGGCCTCACGGCGCGGGTTCACGGACTCGCTGGCGGCCACGTCGTATGTCGGGGCGTGCGTGGCGCTGATCCAGATTCGGGAGCAGTTGTCGCGTTACTACTGGACGAACATCGGGGACCGGGACCTGCCATTCGCCGGGCTGATCGAGCACACGAATTACGTGGACCGCGAGCGCTACGGCGGGAAGCGGCTGCTGTATGTGAGCAACTACCTGCCGCCGGAGCACGAGTTCTTCCAGCTGGAAGACGACGTGCTGATCGAGCGGTTTGTGGATCCGATTGCAAAGGTGTTTCCGACGTTTCGGCGGGAGCACATCGAGGAGGCGTGGGTGTCGCGGGATCCGGTGGCGCAGCCGGTGATCGAGGCGGGATACCAGCGGCGGAAGCCGCCGTATCCGTCGCCGATTCCGGGGTTCTACATCTGCAATACGGCGCAGATCTACCCGGAGGACCGGGGGACGAACTACAACGTGCGGATTGCGAAGGAGTGCGCGGCGCAGCTGGAAGCTGACGCGCCGAAGCTGGTCGCACGGCGGAGCGACGACACCTAGCCACCGCCCCAGACCCGGATGCGGCCCTGGCCGCCGACTTCGGGAACTGCTTGCGACACGTCGACCTGGGCGCAGTAAATCACGTCGTCCCAGAGGCCGACGGGCTTGAGGGCCAGGCCGCTGCGGGAGGCGGCGAGCGCGGCCTCGGCGGAGGGGTAGGCGCCGGCCACGTGGAGCGCGGCGACGGCGGATTCGTCGAGCTTCAGGTCCGGTGACGAGTCGAGCAGGCGTTGGACGATGACGCCGGCCGTGTAGACGTCGTCGAGGGCCAGGGCACCGCTGCGGCCGGCGCAGGCGATGGTGATGGTTGGGGCGTCGGGGTCCTCCAGCAGGCAATCAGCCACCGCGCCGGCGTTGCGCAGGCCGGCGATGCAGGTGCGGCGGGACTGGCCCCAGCGTTCGATGGCGTAGGCGCCGTTGGTGGTGGAGAGCACGGCGCGGCGGCCGGTGAGGTCGATCCCTTGGAACTCGCGGGGGGAGTTGCCATGGTCGAAGCCCTCCGGCGGCAGGCCGCCGCGTTCGCCGCAGAGGAGGGTTTCGGGGCCGAGCTGGCTTGCGGCCTGGCGGGCGGCGGCGACGTCGGCGGCGATCCAGACCTCGGGGTCGCCGGCTTCGGCCATGGCGACGAGGGTGGTGGTGGCGCGGATCACGTCGACGACGGCGCAGACGCCCTGGGGGTCCGGGGACAGGGTGCCGGGGAGGAGTTCGACGCGGACGAGGGTCATAAGCGGATGGTTTGCCAGCGGCCGGAGGCGAAGCGGACCAGGGAAGCGACGGCGATGGTGACGTAGTTGACGCCGGCGCCGATCCACAAGCCGGTGAGGCCAAAGCCCAGCACGACGCCCAGGACGAGGGCCAGGGGAACGCGGATGGTCCAGAGCGCGAGCAGGGAGATCAGCAGCATGGCGCGGGTGTCACCGGCGCCGCGCAGAGCGCTGGGCATTATGGTTGCCAGCCCCACGACGGGCATGAACAGCCCGATCGTTCGCACCGGCAGTTCGCCCGCGTCCAGGACCGCCGGATCCGTGGTGAAGACCGACATCAGCGCCCGCGGAAACAGGAACACCACCACGCCCACCAGCGTGGAGACCAGGGTCCCCGCGATCGCCGCCTCGCGCCCGTAGCGGTGGGCCAGCTGCGGGTCTCGCGCTCCCAGGCTCTGGCCCACGGCGGTGGAGGCGGCCACGCCCAGGCCAAGCGACGGCATGTAGGCCAACGACATGATCGGGCCGACGACGTTCTGGGCGGCGAATGACACGGTGCCCAGCTGCAGGCCGATGATGCTGAAGGCCATGATCCCGCCAATGGTGATGAACATTTCGCCAACGGCGGGCCCCGATACTCGCGCCAGGCGCCGCTGCATGTTCCAGTCGGGCCGGTAGGAACCGAAGCAGCCGGCGCGGTGGGGGGTGCGGTAGATGGCGACGAGCATGAAGACCGCGGTGGCCAGGCGCGCGACGCCCATGGCCACGGCGATGCCCAGCAGGCCGAACCCGGCGGTCACCAGCACCAGGCCCACCACCAGGTCGACGCCGGCCATCAGCACGGAGCCGAGCATGGGGGTGCGGGTGTCGCCGACGCCGCGCTGGACGGCGCCAACCATGACCACGACGGTCTGCAACGGGGCGCTGAGGGCGCTGATGGCCAGGTAGGGGGCGGCCATGGCGACGATGTCGTCGGAGCCGCCGACGAGGCGCAGGATCGGGTCGGCCAGGAAGACCAGGACGAAGACGGAGATGAAGGAGGCGAGAACGGCGGTGAGCATGCCCTGGCGGCCGGCCGTGTGAGCCGTGGTGAGGTCGTGGGCGCCAAAGGAGCGGGCGACGAGGGCGAGGCACCCGATGCTCATGCCGAAGAACAGCGAGAAGGTGAAGAACATCAGGAAGTTGGAGATGCCGGCGGCGGCCAGGGCTTCGGCGCCCAAACGACCGGCGAGCGCGGTGTTGATCATGAACAGCGCGCTCTGCATCAGGTTCTCGAGCATGGCGGGCCAGCCGAGCGCAAAGAGGCGTCGGCGGATCTGACGGAGGGGCAGCTGAGGCGGGCCCGAAACGGGGGGCGATGCGACCGCAGGTGCGGGCGGCAACCGGCTTCCCCCGAGCTTTGCGGTGGTCAAAGCGACCTGAGCGGATTCTACGGCGGGAAGGAGTGGTTGGGGGTGGAGTTTGGCGGGGGGTGAGGGGGGGAACTGTCTCTCGGCAGCCCGGCCCCCCAGAGGGGGGCCGGGCTGCCGAGAGACAGCTTGGGCGGATTTTTGGGGCGAAATTGCGAGTTCTTGGGGCGACAGACGGGGGCCTGGAAGCTGGCGTGGCGGTGATGGGGGTGGGGGCCGAGTGGGGTGACGACAAGGTTGGGCGACGGATGGGCGTGGGGGTGGCCGTTCGGGGGTGCGGGCGGGGCCGAACGAGGCCGCTAACGGGAGTGGCCGTTGGAAGGATGAGGCGCGACAGGAGGCAGTACAGGAGGCGGGTGAGGAAGGGGCGAGGTGAGAGGGCAGAGGAGTGAGATCGGACGAGGAGAGGGAATGGTGGGAGCGTGAGGGCGGTGGGCATTGGAGGGGTGGGGAGAAGGGTTTACTCGGATAGTGTACACTCTCTGGAGACGAGGGGCAAGTCGTGAGGATCGGAGCGGTGGGGGGCTTCGGATGGCGGGGAGGTCGGGGTTGCCTAGTTGCGCCGGGTTCGATCGGGGTGCTGGGTCCCGGCTGAGGACGCCGGGATGACGGGGGCGGTGGTTTGGGGTTGGCTGGGTATCATTGTTGACAGGATTCTTTGGGCGGCAGTGGGGTCCTTAAGCGGGCGCGATGGGAGCGCCGTGAGAGGGGACATGCGATGACGACCGCACCGGTCCAAGAGCCGCCGTTGACCAGATCCGACCTACGGGACGAACTGGATCGGACGCTGAAGCACTACGCCACGAAGGCTGACGTCGCCAACCTGAAGGTCTGGATCGTCGGTCTGTTGCTGGTGGTCGTGCTCAACGTGGTTGGTACCGCCGGAGCCATCGTGGCGGATCTTTTGGCGCGTTAGGTCGCGGGGGCACCCCCAGGGGAGAGCGAAGAGGAAGCTGGCCGAGGGGAGCGGACCCCTCACCGCATTCCGGCGATTACGCCGGAGGCTGCCTCTCCCCTCGGAGAGGGTGAAGAGCGCGGCGCCCGGTGGAGGTTGGAGTCCGTCCGTGGGTGCTGGGGTTGGCAACGGCGTTGGCTCCGAACAGCATGGCTTTCGCTCGCGGCGAGGGTTGGTGTTATCCCCGGTTTTCTCTGAGCAAGGCTCGGAAGCCGGCCTGTTCGAAGTCCCGGTCGAAGGACAGCGCGTCGGTGATGTTGCGCTCTTCCATGACAATGAAGCTCGCGCAGTCGGTGAGGCTCCAACTCTGGTCAGGGCGCGACGCGTATCGGATTACGGCGGTCCTGAACTGGGAGTATTTCTGAGAGGATTTAGCGAAACCCGGGGGTGGTTGCCCGGAAGACCCCTCACCCCCGGATCAGGTCCGGGGCAGGCTCCAACCCTCTCCCCCAGGAGAGGAATTAAGACTGGCGTTAAGGGTGGCGTGGGTTGCTGCTGATTGGACGTGGGAGCCAGGGGCGGCAGCCACCCTCATCCCAACCTTCTCCCTCAAGTGAGAAGGAGCAAGAGCTGAGGCAGTCGATTCCGTCAGCAGCGGCCATCGACCGCTGGTGGAGCGCGTCTCGAGGGTTCCACAACGCAATCCAGTAGCCCGAGTCCGCGAAGACGACGCTCACGCTTCTTCTTCCCTGGGATGGCCGTAGAGGTAGTGCTTCTTGTTCCTGGCCAGGTCGGTCGGGAGGTCGTCCCACGTTCCCGGGGGAACGGAGTCCCTGAGCCTCTCGAACATTTGCGGGATGGACTCCTGGTCCTTGCCCGAGGACGGCGCGTCATTGACCGCACCCTGGTTGTCCTCAATCGAAACTACGACCTCTGTGCCTTCGTCCAGGTCGAGCGGCTCCAGGGGCGTGAGCACGCCGTCGGCGTACCTGGCTTTGACGTTCGCAATCATCCCGGGTCCTTTCCGGCCAGCCTGCGGCCCGCGGCCAGCGCGTTGCCGGCCGGGATGCAGGCGATGCGTGCGCCGTGCCTTCCGCCCCGTGGTCGACGCTCGGCTCCAACGCCCGATCCGCCGAGGCCGCTTGGTCGCTGCGCTCGGCGGTCGATCGCACGTTGTCAGTCTAGCCCTCGTGAGGAAGGAGTGCGCTGAGAGAAGCGATGAAGAAGGAGTGAGCTGAGAGAAGTGAGCGGTGAGAGAAGACGGGGACGGGAAGGGACGGGGGTGAGGAAGGGAAGAGGTGAGAGGGCAGAGGAGTGAGCAGGGCGGGAGAAGAGCAGGACGGGGAAGGGAGGGGCGGGGGGCGCGGGGGGATTGGGCGGGTTCGGAAGAGCCGATGGACGCGGACGGTCAGGCGATCAAGGGGGAAGTGGTGCTGGGTGGGTGACCGGTTTTGGGGCGGTGTGGGCGAGAGGGCGGAGGCGGTCGATTCCGATTCGGAACACGTGGTGATAGCGGACTTGCGCGAAGAGTAAGGATAGTAGCGACGGGGGGTGATGTGCGTCCCGGCTATCTCGGGACCAGTTCCCTCAACAGGCTTGCCATGCTGGGAGGTAGCGGGAAGACTGATGAGGGCGGCGAGGCGGGAGGAAGAGAGAGACGGCTGTGGGACGGCTAAAGGCAAAGCTGGCAGTGAGTCTGCTATGTCCGGGCAGGATTTAATCGCTTAGTTAAGTTGGGAGCGACTGGATAGGGAAGCGGCGATTTCAGTGAACTCGGACAAGGCAGCTTCGAGGTCTTCTGCGATTTCGGCGGCAAGGTCCTCGGGTGACAGTGTTCTCTCAGCACCTTCCGCAGCCGCGTCCTGAAGCCAGAAGATATCCAGATTGGTCTTGTCGCGGACGATGAGGTCTTCGTAGCTATAGCGACGAAAGCGTTCCGTCTCGACGCGCGATGATCGGTCATTGGGGCAGTAGGCATCTATGAAATCCCGCAGGTGGTCGTAGGTCAGCGGGTACCGTTTGAGCGTGAAGTGCTTGTTAGTGCGTAAGTCGTAGATCCAGAGGTCGCGAGTCCAAGGTTGTAGCGAGGCGGGCTTGCGGTCGAAGAACAGGACATTCGCCTTTACGCTTGGGCGGTAGAAAATGCCGGGAGGCAGGCGCAGCAGCGTATGCACGTCGCAGGTTTCGAGGAGTCGGCGGCGAATTACCTCGCCAGCACCTTCCGCGAAGAGCACACCGTCGGGCACTACCAAAGCGGCCCGCCCGTGGGTGTCCAACTGAGTGTGCACATGTTGCACAAAATTGAGCTGCTTGTTTGAAGTGGTAGCCCAAAAGTCCTGCCGCTCAATGACCAGCGACTCACGCGCAGCTTCACCGTCCGCACCGACGAACGTCATTGACGACTTGTCTCCAAATGGCGGATTAGTGAGCACCATCGAATACCGAGTACCGGAATCTCGGACTAGGGCGTCCGCCACTGCGATAGGGCTCTGTCCATCTGGGCGGCCTATACCGTGCAGTAGCAAATTCATCACGCAAAGGCGGGCTGGATTGTCGACAAGCTCAACACCGGTCAATGTCTGGCTTTGCAGTCGGCGCTTCTGATCAGGGTCTAGAAGAAATTCAGATGAGATGAACCTATGGGCAGCCAGCAGAAAACCGCCAGTTCCGCAGGCCGGATCGTGAACAGAGTCGTCGGGTTCCGGACGCATGACTTCTACAATTGCGCGTATCAACTGACGTGGGGTGAAGTATTGTCCAGCACCCGATTTCACCTCTTCGGCGTTCTTCTGCAGAAGCCCTTCGTAGAGGTCGCCTTTCACGTCGGCGTCCAGGTTCGCCCACTGAGCCCGGTCTAGTTCAACGATTAGCCGGCGAAGCTTAGCTGGGTCTTGGACACGGTTTTGAGCCTGTCGGAATACCACACCCAACATTCCTGACTCGCGTCCCAAGGCGTTCAAGATGTCACGATAGTGATCTTCCAACTGCAGACCCTCACGCCAAGTCAGTGACGGCCAGTCGAGGCCCGCAGGCACGACCGGCTCGTGTCCGAACGGCGTCTGCGTAAACTCGTGCGCCATCTTGAGAAAGAGTAGGTATGTCAATTGCTCCACGTAGTCACCGTATGACACTCCGTCATCGCGCAAGATATTGCAGTACCTCCAGAGTCGGCGTACAAGCTCCGGTGCATTGCTCACAAACTTGGCTCCTCTGTCGGTATACATTTGTCTAATGCAGTGTCTGATGCCAGCGCTGGATCTTGTGAAACGAGCTGGCCAGACAATGCACGATGCAAAATCCCCTGCCGGAGTGTGACAGCCTGCTCCAATCCGCGGTTGATAGTTCTCGACATCTGATCTATACCAGATATCCAGCGATCAGCTTGTTCAACAATGCTAACCCCTAGCCCTTTCGGTGGCAAAGACACTTTGAGGTTTTTGACTAGAGATAGATTGAGATTTGGTTGAACGCCCCCGGAAGCCAACCGCCGATTTGTTTCATATGAGGCATTAAGAAAGAGTTTCAAAAACGACCGGTGACCTTCGAAGCCAGGCTTCATGACAATAGCTGCACATGCCTGGTTGGTAGTTGCCTCGAATAGAAGCTCCGAGCATTTGCCGCGTGTGCTACCTTCGCCGTACATAGCCACCAACAGCGTGTGGGCTGGCCAGATCTTGACAGATGTTTCCCTAAGCGCTTTCTGAGTAATGAACTCTGCCGGATGCGTAACGTAAGGTTCGTTTAGCTGCCCGCTAGTCACCCACGGAATAGTTCCCTGCACCCAATACTGGGGATTACCGCGCTTCGGTGTGGCCCCGCTACCTACCTGGGCAATATCTTTGATTCGTACATGTTTCCAAGCCTGATCTTGCGAATCTTTCAATTTGACCTTATGAGCTGGTGAAGCGAGGTTGCCAGCTATGGCCTCTTGGAGAATTAAGTCCTTTAGATGGGCAAGCTTATGTGTCAGAGTGTCCAACGAAGATTCGGCCGTAGTGAGGCGAGTTAATTGTTCTTCGATCATGGTGATGATTCTGCGCTGAACAGCAAGCGGCGGCAGGTTGAGTTTCATCTGTCGTACGTCGTCATCCCTGACCGCAGGATAGTTCGTACCTGATTGTCGAGCGGACAAGGCACTTACGAATCCGTCAGAGAGAATCGTATGCAGCAGGAATCGCGGTTCTATTTGCGGGGTCGCTCGAAGGACGCAGAAGCCGGTGGAAGCTGTAGCCCCATCTAACTGAGGAGGTACTGGTGCTGCGTTTTTCAGATATACGCGTACCGTGGAGAGTAGAATATCTCCGCTAGCTACGAGTTGCCGGGCTCGCGAAGGGGCGTTATGGCCAACAATACGTTTTGCAGAGGTGATTGCGTGGCGCTTGTTATCGATTGAGGAGATGTCGATATACAGGAATGGAATATCTGGCGTCCGGTCAGGTCTGTGTCTCTTGACTGGTCGGGTAACGTCCTCGATAGTTGCGCGAATCCAACCGTCCGGCAGTTTTCTCATGCCGCCAACTCTCGGTTTAGCTCGTCAAGAAGGGGAGACAAGTCGGTTCCGAAAAGCTGGGCGGCCCGACCGATGCCACCGCGTTCACTGAATGGGCTGAAGTTGAAGTCGTCGGTCGCGATGTGTAGAGAGGCGGCAATGTGGTCCTTTATCATGCTCAACCATCGGAGTTGCTCTGCCGTAAACTCACGGCCGCTTTGGCGCTGTTTCGCGAGCCACTGCTGGTACCGAGCTTCGACGAGCTCGGGGTAGGCGACAAGCTCGGATGTATGCCCGAGGGCGTATCGCACGATGGAGACGAGGTCTGTCAGCACGCGCTGGGGTGACCCACGGACCTTCGAGCTGTCCAGCGCCTGGTATGCGGCCCAAAGCGTTCGGGGTGTCCAGTGTTGTGGGGCAGTTTCCAGGGCTCGGGCAAGCTCCTTGATTTGGTCGAATGTGAGGCGCTCCCGCCATGGGATGTTGTAGAGGATTTGGAGCGCCGTGATTTCGTCCCGATGTTCCTCTATGTACTGGCGGAACTGCTGAGTCGAGGCACGAGCGCGAACGGCGGCGTCAGGCGCACCGCCGGCGAAGAGCAATTCGTCTTTTGAGACTTCGTCGATAGCCTGTTCGTGGGACCGCCCGATATCAACTAGGCGCTGCCGCAGATCGGGGCTGGACGCGAACGGTTTTGCGGCTTCCCTCATGAGGGAGTTAGCAGCCTGGTCGATGTCGACTTGCGAAGGCTCGTCCTTGAAAGTGGTTTGTCGGGCGGCTTCCAGGTGGCGGTCAGGATCCGCAGATTCGATGAGGGTTCGGGTCAGGTCGGACAACGGGCAGCCGGCCAGATCTTCTAATTCCTCGCGCTCGTGAGGCTTTAGGCGGCGGTCCAACCGAGCGAGACGGGAGGCAACTGAGGTGAGAATAGCTGGGTCCAGTTGGCCGAGCGCGAGGCTCTCCAGAAGATTCCGGAGTGGGACGGACGCGCTGCGCTCAAGCGGTTGAGTGTCGTTCAATTGCGTCTCGGTGACACCAACAGCGTCGACTATCATGAAGTGCGTCTTTCCCTGAGCGTCTGGCGTAACCTGCCGAAAGTCGGCCTCCGGAATGACACGCACGCCTCGGCCTTTCATCTGTTCAAAGAACGTACGGGACTTCGGAGCACGCATGAAGACGAGGCATTCGAGTGGCTTAATGTCGGTGCCGGTGGCGATCATGTCCACGCTGACTGCGATGCGCGGCAGAAAGCTGTTGCGGAAGGCGGCTAGCAGGTTTTCGGGCTTGTCGTCCTTCGACCTGTACGTAATCTTGCGCGCGAACTGGTTGCCCTGTCGAAACTCCTCGCGAACAATCTGAAGGATTGTGTCGGCATGAGCGTCGGTCTTCGCGAAGATCAGTGTCTTCGGAACTTCACGTCGGCCGGGGAAGATCTCCGTCTGGAGCTTATCTTTGAAGGTACGGATAACGGTTCGAATCTGGTCCGGAGCTTCAACACGCCGGTCAAGGTCCTCGGGCCTGTATGCTAGTGGTTGATCCAACTGCTGCCATCGCATAAGGCGCGTCTGCCGGTCGCGGAAACCGGCCCACTTTCCGGCATCAATAACACTTCCCTGCTCTGTTATTCGGGTACGGATTCGGTATATCTCATAATCGACATTTACGCCGTCCGCCACGGCTTGTCCGTGGTCGTATTCCATGACTAGATTTTGGTTAAAGAAGCCATATGTCTGCTTAGAAGGCGTGGCCGTTAGGCCGATAACGTGGGCGTCGAAATACTCCAGGACCTGACGCCAGACACCGTAGATGGACCGGTGGCACTCGTCCACGATGATGAAGTCGAAGCTTTCGATTGGGACATCGGGGTCGTACTCAACTTCGACGGAATGTGTCGGCTGGCGCTCATAGCCTGACCACTCGTCTTCGTCCCCTTTCAGTTCCTTGCCGCGCAACATCGCGTATAGCCGCTGGATTGTGGAAATAGTTACATTGGCAACCGGGTCTAGGGCATTGCTAGTCAGGTGCTGAACGTTGTATATACTAGTGAAGCGGCGGCCTTCGGGCGTTATGAAGTTCTGAAATTCCTTGAGGGTCTGCCGGCCCAAGTTGGCCCGGTCTACAAGGAAGAGCACCCGAACTGCTTTAGCGTGCCGCACTAGCCGGTAGGCGACGTGAGCAGCGGCGATGGTTTTGCCGGATCCTGTAGCCATCTGGATGAGTGCGCGCGGATGGTCGGCGGCAAAGGACATTTCGAGATTGGCAATGGCCCGCGCTTGGGCAGGCCACAGGTCGTCTGAGTCAAGCGGTGGTAAAGCGCTCAGGCGGTGCCGGAGGGTTGGACGCAGTCCGTTGCGCTGCGCGAACTGAATCCAACGGGCCAACGTCTCTGGCCGATGGAAAGTGAAGGGCCGGCGAGCCCGCGGGTTCGGGTCAAGAAGATTGGTGAACTGCGTTTCCGTGCCTGTTGCTTCGTAGACAAACTTGATGCCGCCGAAGGGCGAGGGAGTGTTCTCAGGAAGTCCTGCGGCGTATTTGGCTGACTGCTCCTCGACGGTGGAGAGGATCGTGCCCAGTGGCTTGGCCTCGATGCAACCAACCGCGTGCTGGTCAACAAAAAGCAGATAGTCGACCTGACCGTGGCCTTCCCTAAGGATGAACTCGCGAACGGCAACGCCCTTGGCAGCGTAGAGATTCACGTCGTCGCGGTCTTGTATGTCCCAGCCACATGCGCGCAGGCGCTGGTCGATCTGCACGCGGGATAGGGCTTCACGAGTGAGGTAACCCTCTAGATCGCCGACCATTGCCGCCGCCCACGCCGCCCTGGCGCGCGATGGTACGAAATCTCGGGTTGTCTTTGAGAGGGTTGGCTGCTGGGAGTGTGGTTCGACACGCCCCACCGGAGGACTCCGGGTCGGCTCACGACGAACGGATTCGCGGCGCTTGACGGGCTTACCATGGGGTAATTCCGTTTGCCGAGAGGTCCCCGGATGTCAATGCGGCGTGTCGTGGTTTGGGTTGGGGTGGCGGCGTTGGCGGTGGTTGGTGGGGCGGCGGTGGCTCGAAGGCGGGTTCCGGAGGGGTTGGTGGATTGGGGGTTGGCGGGGCGGACGGCGCGGCGGTTGGCAGGGGAGCCGGTGGGGTGGCGGGCGAGTGAGGAACTGACGGGGCATTACGACTTGATCGTCAGAAGGAGTTTTGACGCCGTGTCCGAGTACACGGGTGAGGCGATGGAGGTGGGGTCGGACGAGGTGCGGGTGCTGGGGCGGGCGGAGTGGATTGAGGCGAACCTGGTGAATTTTGAGCGGTTGCTGGCGCCGCTGGCGGTGGCGTATGGGCGGACGCGGTCGGGTTCGGGGGTGCTGGGGCGGGTGGCGGCGCACGGCACGCGCTACACGGTGACCGCGCAGATTGGGTTGTTGCTGGGGTACCTGGGGCGGCGGGTGCTGGGTCAGTACGACATCCCGATCCTGGACGCGGAGGCGGAGTGGGCGGGGATCTATTTCGTGGAGCCGAATATCGCGCGGGTGGCGGCCAAAGCAGGAGTTGACCTGGAGGGGTTGCGAATGTGGGTGGCGCTGCATGAGGCGACGCATGCGTATCAGTTCCGGGTGGGCGACCCGCCGTGGCTGCGGGGGTATACGGCGGGGCTGATCCAGGATTACCTGGCGGAAGCGATTCGCGCGCTGGAGTCGGGCGAAGGGCTGGGCGAGCGGCTGCGGGATATGTGGCGGCGGTTCGATACGGATGATCAGTCGGGGTCTGGCCTGATGCGGCTGGCGCTGACGGACGGGCAGGCGGAGTCGCTGGGGCGGATCCAGGCGCTGATGACGGTGATGGAGGGGTTCAGCAATCACGTGATGCGGGCGACGGGTCGAACGGTGATTCCCGGGTACGAGGTGCTGGAACGACGGATGAAGGCGCGGGAGGAGGCGCGGGGGGCTTCTTCACGGGTGCTGAACCGGTTGCTGGGGCTGGATTTGAAGCTGGAGCAGTACAAGGTTGGGGAGGCGTTTGTTGAAGCGGTGGTTGAGTTGCGGGGGTTGGAGTTTATGAATGGGGTGTGGGAGGGGGCAGCACTGCTGCCTTCGCTGGAAGAAACCAGGGATCCGGAAGGGTGGATTGAGAGAGTGGAAGGGGAGGCTGGTTAGGGGTCTCTTGGTTGGGAGGTCTTTGCCCGCGGTTGGGTGCTGGGGGCTTTGTGGTTCGACACGGCTCTCCGGGGACTCCGAGCCGGCTCACCACGAACGGGGTGGGAGGGAGAGCGTGGAGAGACGTGAGGAGTGAAATGGGGAGGGGCGAAAGACTGGATCCCGGCTGAAGACGCCGGGCTGACGGGGGCGAGGCGTACGACGGGCGGGTCTGAGACGCCGCCCCCATTCGGCAAGCTCCGGCCCGGCTCACCACGAACGGGGTGGGGAGGTCCCAGGCTGCGCGCAGCCTGGGCCACAAGCCATGAGTGCGGTGGGGCGTGGGAGACTGGGGGACGGGGGATTCTGGAGGGTGGGTGGATGGCGACGCAGACGCCGATTCCGGCGCCGGAGTTTCCGGAGGGGCTGGAGTGGGCCAATACGCGGCGGCCGGTTCGCATGGCGGACCTGCAGGGCCGGCTGGTGATCCTGGACTTCTGGACGTTTTGCTGAATTAACTGCCTGCAGCTATTTCCGCAGTTGCGGAAACTCGAAGAGAAGCACGGTCCGGCGCTGGCGGTGGTGGGGGTGCACACGCCCAAGTTCCCGGCGGAGCGCGAAACGTTCAACGTGCGCTACGCGGCGCGGCGTCACCGGCTGGAGCACCCGGTGGTGAACGACCGGGATTTCCAGATCTGGCAGACCTATGGCGTACGGGCGTGGCCCACGATGGTGTTTGTGGACCCGCTGGGGCACGTGATCGGGTTTCATTCGGGCGAGGCGCCGTTCGAGGCGCTGGACCGGGCAGTCACGCGCATCCTGAACGAGCACCGGCCGAACGGCGTGGTGACGGACGCGCCGCTGGACGTGATGGAGCACGCGCCGGGTTCGGACACGGGGCTGGCGTTTCCGGGCAAGGTGCTGGCGAGCGGGGACGCGCTGTTTATTGCCGACTCGGGGCATCACCGGATTATCGAGACGGACCACGAGGGCGCGGTGCGGCGGGTGTTTGGGTCGTCGGTGGAAGGGCACCGGGACGGGGCGGCCTGCGAGGCTCGGTTTACGTATCCGCAGGGACTGGCGGTGGTTGGCGACGAGCTGTACGTGGCGGATACGGAGAATCACCGGATCCGGCGAGTGGACCTGGGGTCGGGCGAGGTGTCGACGGTGGCGGGGACGGGGGCGCGGGGGTATCCGGCGCCGGGATCGCATCCGGCGCTGACGGCGGAGCTGGCCTCGCCGTGGGACCTGGCCTGGCACGAGGGGCGGCTATTCATTGCCATGGCGGGGATGCACCAGGTGTGGGTGATGGATCCGGCGGACGGGATGGTTGGGCCGTACGCGGGGTCGGGGATCGAGAACCTGGAGGACGGGCCGCTCGACACGGCGCAGCTGGCGCAGCCGAGCGGACTGGCGGTGCACGGGGACCGGCTGCTGGTGGCGGATAGCGAGACGAGCGCGATTCGCACGCTGCCGCTGGACGGTCGAGGCGACGCGCGGACGATTGCGGGGGTTGGGCTGTTCGACTTTGGGGATGTGGACGGGCAGGGCACGTCGATCAGGTTGCAGCATCCGCTGGGGGTGGCGGCGGGGACCGAGGGTGTGTTCATCGCGGATACGTACAACAACAAGATCAAGGTGGTGGAGCCGGTCCAGCGGCTGATTACGTCGTTTGCGGGGGATACGGAGCACGGGGACGCGGACGGCGGGCTGGCGGAGGCGCGGTTTCATGAGCCGGGCGGGGTGTCGCTGGCGGACGGGATGTTGTTTGTGGCGGATACGAATAATCACGTGGTACGGCGGGTGGACCTGGCTGACCGGTGCGTGCGCACGGTGGAGGTGCGCGGCCTCTAGTCCGGACAGCCGACGACGCGGTCCTGGCGAGGAAGCTATCGCGTGGTGCTCCGACGGCGTTTATTCTGGTGGGGTCAGCGCCGACAGCCGGGGGATTAGGACGAATGTTCGCGACGTTTGGACGGACGTGGCAGCTCACGAAGATGAGCTGGGGCGTGTTGCAGAGTGATCGGAAGCTGATCGCGTTCCCGATCATGTCGGGCGTGGCGCTGGTGATCCTGGCGGCGTTGCTGACGGGCGTGGGGGCCGGGTTCGGCACGTTCGAGCGGTTGGGCGCGGCGGAGACGGCGGGTCTGGCCGAGATGGACATCGTGCTGCTGGGGATCACGTATTTCCTGCTGGCGTTCGTGATCATCTACTTCAACGCGGCCTTGATCGGCGCGGCGATGGTGCGGTTGGCCGGCGGGACGCCGACGCTGGGCGACGGCTTCCGGCTGGCGAACTCGCGTCTGCCGCAGATCGCGGGCTGGGCGCTGATTTCGGCGACGGTGGGCTTGATCCTGCAGATCCTGCGGAACCAGTCGCGCGATAACTTCCTGGGGCAGATTGCGCTGTCGATCGTCGGTGGCGTATGGGCCTATTTGACGTTCTTCGTGGTGCCGGTGCTGGTGGCTGAGGAGACGGGGCCGATCACGGCGATCAAGCGGTCGGGTTCCCTGTTCAAGCGGACCTGGGGCGAACAGGTGGTGGCGAACTTCGGGTTCGGCATCGTTGGATTCGTGGCCGCGCTGGTGGGGCTGGTGCCGGCCATCCTGGTGGGAATGGTTATGCCGATGGCCGGCCTGGTTGTCGGCGTGGTGACGGTGGGGCTGGCGATTGCGACGGTTTCGACGCTGGAAGCGATCTTCAAGGCGGCGCTGTACGGGTACGTAGCCGACGGTCGCGTAGGCGAGGGCTTTGACAGGAACTCGCTGGATGGGGCGTACGGTCCCGGACGCGGCGGGCACCGCGGCTTCTAAGGGCCCGATGAGCGGGAGTCACGCCGGGAAGCGGGCGGCGGTTTATGGCGCCAGCAGCGGGATGGGCCGGGCCACGGCCCTGGCGCTGGCGCGGGCCGGGGCTGACGTGGCGGTGCTGGCGCGGACCGAAGATGCGCTGGACGAGGTCGCGAGCGAGATCCGCGGTATCGGGCAAAAGGGTGTGGCGATTTCCGTGGATATCCAGGACGCGGCGGCGGCGCGGGCCTCGGTGGATGACGTCGTTGAAGCGCTGGGCGGCATCGACATCCTGGTGTACGCCACGGGTTGGAATATCCCGGGGCGGGCCCTGGAGCTGCTGAGTTCGTCGGACTGGGAGCTGATGCAGCGGACGAACCTGTGGGGGCTGTACGACGTGACGCAGGCGGCGCTGCCGGCGCTGCGCGAAGCCGGGGCGCGGGTGGTGGTGATTTCATCGGCGGCGGTGCAGATGCCCGACATGTCGGGGGTGGCGTACCAGAGCACCAAGCACGGGGAAGCCGGGTTCGTGTACGGGATGATGCACGAGGAGGCCGGGAACGGGATCCGGGCGACGATGATCTTCCCGGGGCTGACCGAGACACCCATGATCGATCGGCGGCCGGCGCCGACGCCGCCGGAGATGATCGCGAACGCGTTGCAGCCGGAGGACGTGGCCGAAGCGGTGCTGTTCGTGACGTCGCTGCCGGCGCGGGCCTACGTGCCTGAGCTGGTCCTGCTGCCGGCGGCGATTCAGCAGCGCTAGTCCGCCGGCGGCCGCCGGGCGCGGCTGCGTATGCTGGCGGGGCGGTTCGCGGTCGCGAGGTTCAGCCATGCCGTACGACCCTTCGCTCCACCTGTTTTGTCACCCCTGGGAACTGCAGACGGTGGTGCACATGCGTCGGACCTGGAACCGGCCGGCGCGGGTGCAGATGGATCCGGTGCTGGCGCCGACCGAGCCGTGGGAGGGTACGTCGGTGGCCTGGGGTACGGCGTTCTACGACCAGGCGACGGGGGTCTTCAAGCTCTGGTATGAGGCGTGGAATCCGGATCGCCCGGAGCCGCTGGACACGCCGGTCTGCTATGCCACGTCGACCGATGGCCTCACCTGGGACAAGCCGGAGCTGGGGGTGTTTGAGTGGGACGGGAGCCGGGCGAACAACATCTGCTGGATGATGAGGCGTGAGAGCGCGCCGTGGGACTACCTGGATAGTCCAAGGGTGTTCGTCGATCCGGATGCGCCGGAGGCGGAGCGTTACCGGATGGTCATTTACGCGCGGGTTCAGGCCATGCGGCGGCATGCGTTCTTCGTGCTGACGAGCCCGGATGGAGTGCACTGGACGTGGCGTGACGAGCCGTTCCTGACCGAGAGCGGGGACCGATTTCACTGCATCTACGATGACCGGCGGGACGAGTATTGGGTCACGTCAAGGCGCGCGCACATAGAACGGGACATCCGTTGGGACCCGCCCGTCCCGCGGATTCGCAGCGTGGAGCGCTGGCGCAGCCCGGACCTGCGCGAGTGGATCGGGCCGGAGATGCTGATGCGGCCGGACGACGCCGATCTGCCGGACACCGAGTTCTACAGCATGTATCCAATGACGGCGGGGAACGGCTACCTGGGGTACCTGGAGTTCTATGACCGCTTCGTGGAGCGGCTGCACACGGAGCTGGTCGTGAGCCGCGATGGGGACCACTGGCAGCGGCTGGAGCGGACGCCGTGGCTGGACCGGGGGACCGAGGGCGCGTGGGATGACATGTGGGTGTTTCCGGCCAGCAACGACCCGCTGGTGGTGGGGGACCGGATGCTGGTGCCGTTTGGCGGGCGTGGCACCGCGCACGGGGGACGGCGATACCGGATGCAGCCGGCGCGGTGCCGGATTGGGCTGTTGGAGTTCCAGCGCGATCGCTGGGCGGCGCTGACGGCCGGGCAGGACGGTGGCGAGTTCGTGACCGAGCCGGCGGAAGTAACAGGCGACAGCCTGTGCCTGAACGTGGACGCGGAGTTCGGGGACGTGCGGGTGGCGGTGCTGGATGCGTATGGCGGGACGCTGGAGGGTTACGGCCACGACGCGGCCGTGCCGATCGAACGCGACGCGATCGAGGCATGGGTTTCGTGGGACACGGGCGACTCACTGGCGGCGTTGCGTGGCCGTCGCGTGTGGCTCCATGTCACGGCGGCGCGGGCCAGTGTGTACGGGTACAGATTCGGCTGAGGGCCTATTGGCCAGCCGCCCACGTGCAAGAGCCTGAGACAGCGCCAGTCCTCGGACGGCCGAGCGCGGCTGCGTATGCTGGCGGGGCGGTTCGCGGTCGCGAGGTTGGATGATGCCGTACGACCCTTCGCTGCATCTGTTCTGTCACCCCTGGGAACTGCAAACGGTGGTGCACATGCGCCGGACCTGGAACCGTCCGGCGCGGGTGCAGATGGAGCCGGTGCTGGCGCCCACCGAGCCCTGGGAGGGCACGTCGGTCGTGACCTGGGGCACAGCCCACCGTGACCCGGAAACGGGGCTTTTCAAGCTCTGGTACGAGGCCTGGAATGCCGAGCGTCCGCATCCGCTGGTCTCGCTGGTCTGCTACGCGACGTCAACCGACGGCGTGACCTGGGACAAGCCGGACCTGGGGCTCTTCGAGTGGGAGGGCAGCCGCGCGAACAACATCTGTTGGATGATGCGAGAAAGCGCGCCCTGGGATTACCTGGACAGTCCGCAGGTGCTCGTCGATCCGCAGGCTCCGGAGTCGGAGCGCTATCGGATGGTGATTTATGCGCGGGTGGCGGCCATTCGGCGGCACGCGTTCTTCGTATTGACGAGTTCCGACGGGATCCATTGGACGTGGCATGACGAGCCGTTTCTGACCGAGACGGGGGACCGGTTTCACTGCATCTATGACGACCGGCGCGGCGAGTACTGGTTGACCTCGCGACGCGCGGACCTGGACAAGGACTTCAACGCCGATCCACCCATCCCTCGAATCCGCAGCGTGGAGCGCTGGCGCAGCCCGGACCTGCGCGTCTGGTCCGGTCCCGAGATGTTGATGCGGCCGGACGACGCGGACCCCTTGGACACCGAGTTCTACAGCATGTACCAGATGACGGCCGGGAACGGCTACCTGGGGTACCTGGAGTTCTACGACCGGTTTGTGGAGCGCCTGCACACGGAACTAGTGGTGAGCCGCGACGGGGACCACTGGCAGCGGCTGGAGCGGTCGCCGTGGCTGGACCGGGGGACCGAGGGCGCATGGGATGACATGTGGGTGTTTCCGTCCAGCAACGACCCGTTGGTCGTGGGGGACCGGATGCTGGTGCCGTTTGGTGGGCGCGGCACCGCGCACGCGGGACGGCGCTACCGGATGCGGCCGGCGCGCTGCAGCATTGGCCTGCTGGAGTTCGGGCGCGACCGCTGGGCGGCACTCACGGCGGGGCAGGACGGCGGGGAGTTCGTCACCGAGCCGGCGGAGGTTACCGGCGACCACTTGTGCCTGAACGTAGACGCGGAGTTCGGGGACGTGCGGGTGGCCCTGCTGGGTGAGTATCGCGGGGCGCTCGAGGGCTTCGGCCACGACGACGCTGTCCCGATCGAATCCGATGCCATAGAGGCGCCGGTTCGGTGGACATCAGGCAACGCGCTGTCGTCTCTTCGTGGTCGTCGCGTGCGGCTGCACGTCACGGCGGCGCGGGCCAGCGTGTACGGCTACAAGTTCGACTAGCCGGGGATTGCCGAACGGCGTGGATGCCCTAACATTAGGGCGGGTGGTGCTGCGACCTCGCCGGGAAGGCCGGTGGGCGAGGTTCGGCCGCCAGGGAGCGTGGAGCCATATCACGCCAGGCGTTTAACGCGAAGAACCGCAGTTCACGACGGGCCTTTCTTGGTCGCCTCTCGGTGGCGATTGGCGCAGTCGCGGGCGCTGGGGCCGGCGTGGTGCGAGCCGATCCGGCGACCCCGGACGTTCCGGTTCCGGCCATCTATCTGCGCGAGACCGGCCATCACGTGGGCGGGCCTTTCCTGGCCTGGTGGCTGCAATACGGGCGTGACGAAGGGCTTGGCTGGCCGATAACCGAGCAGCTGGATGTCGGCAACCGCCGCATGCAGCACTTCGAACGGGGCGCGCTGGCACTGGCGCCGACCTCGCGCGATCCGCTGGGGGTCGTGCCGGTAAACCTGGGGCGTACCTATGCCAGTCGGTCGTCCGCACCGCAGCCCGAGGCGCAGTTCGCCCACTTCTTTCCCCAGACGGGTCATGGGGTGCATCCGGCCGTGTGGCCGTTTCACCGCGAGAACGGCGGGGTCTACCGGTTCGGCTATCCGCTGGCGCCGGCGGTGGTGGGCGACGGCGGGCTCTGGCAGGTCTTCGAACGGGCAGTGCTGTCCGAGAGCGGCGGCCGCGTGACCGACCTGCGGCTGGGCCTGATGGAAGCGGAGCGGCTGCGGCTCCCGACCGGTGCGGTGGAGCGGGCACGGCATGCGCCGATCGTGGACCTGGCCGCGCTGGATCCGGTGTACGGACCGCTGGCCGACCGGCACGCCACGGTGGACCTGATGCGACAGGTCGTGACGTTCTATGACGGGGACCAGCCGGTACGAATGGCGGCCACGTCAACCGGCATCTACCCGGACTTCACCCCGGCCGGCCGCTATCGGGTTTTCGTCCGCGTGCCACGCGCGCGCATGATCTCCAACGGCAGTACCAGCGCCGTCTACGACCTGGACGACGTGTTGCACATCCAGTACTTCACGGAGAACTGGATCGGGTTTCACTACGCCTACTGGCACGGCGAGTTCGGCACGGCGCGGAGCGCGGGCTGCGTGAATCTGCGACTGCACGACTCGCGCTGGGCGTGGGACTTCTGCGACCACGGGACGCGAGTAGTCGTTCACTACTAGGTACGGGCGATCACGCTGGAAGTCGACGTCCGGGATCAGTGGTGTCGCGACACGCCTATGATGGCGGAACCAGGGAGTCCGACGCATCGGTGAATCCGTGACCGCATCCCGCCAGAGCGACCCGCCCACGTCTTCCGTGATATTCGTGTGCGTGCATAACGCCGGACGCAGCCAGATGGCCGCGGGCCTGCTGCGAGCGTCCGGCGGCGGCAAGATCCAGGTCAGGTCGGCTGGTATCGCCCCGGGCGAACGCGTCAATCCGATGGCGGTTCAGGCCATGCGCGAGATCGGCATTGACATCAGTGCCGCGTCGCCGTCGCGTTTGACGACTGACGACGTGGCCGCGGCCGATGTCTGCATCACGATGGGTTGCGGCGATACGTGCCCGCTGGTGCCAGGGACGGAGTACCGGGACTGGACGGTGGACGACCCGTCCGGTCAGCCGATCGAGATGGTGCGGCGCGTTCGGGACGACATTGCGAAGCGCGTGCAGGCGCTGGTCGCGGAGTTGGCGCCGGACGCGGCGGGGTGAGTCGAAACCAACTACTCCTGGGGCTGGCGTCGGCCCTGATCGCGGCAGCCATCGTCGTGCTTGTGATCGATGTGGACGAGGCGACGCTGGACCCGGCGCCGGCCGGGCCAACGCCCGCGCCCGAGGAACGGGCGGCGCGGCTGATGCGGACGTTTGTATCGCGGGTCATCGAGCAGGAATTGCGACCGCGCGTGGCTGAGCTGGAGGGCACGCGGGTCGTCGACGGCAGCCGGGGCACCGCCACCGTGCAGCGTGTGATCGAAGGAGAACGCGTCGAGCTGCGAATTACCTTCGATGGGTACGTGTTGCTGCTGGACCCCGACGCGACGGTTGAGAACGAGATTCAGGCCGACGGCCTGGTGACCTACACGCGCGGTGGCGGCGACGCCGGGCTGCGGGTACGCGGAACCGACGTGCGTATCGGGGTGTTTGACGCGCAGGCACGCGATCCCGGCAGCGATGCGGCTGGGCGCTTCACGTTTGACCTGAGCGGCGACGACATCGGCGGACTGGCCGGCGAAGCGGTGCGGAACGACGACGAGCGGCTGGAGATCCGGCCGGCGACGCCGGCGCCCTAGTCCTCCACCAGCTGTCCGCCGGCCTGCAGGACGCGCCAGAAGGCGTAGTCGGCCTGGTGGACGATCTGGTTGATGAGGCTGCGCTGGAGCAGTTCGCCTTCGCCCGAGTGGCCGCCCGCGACGTGGGCGACTTCCTCGGGTAGACCGACCGTCAGGCAAATGTGGACGCCGTAGCCGGGATGGCGGATGGAGGGCCAGCCGGTACGGCCGCGCTCAGCGGCCCAGCGGGCCTGGTTCTCGGGATCGAACTCCCAGGGTTTGCCGACGTCGTGGCAAAGGGCGGCGGCAATCAGCAGGTCGCGGTCGTACTCCAGACCCGGAAATAGATTCCCCAGCTCGCCCGCAATGGCGACGGCCAGGCGCGTGACGCCGCGGATGTGGTCGGTCTGGGTTCCGTCCTCGAGCGGCGGGGTGTCGGGGTTGCCGGAGCCGGGGATATTGGCAATGGCGCCAAAGGAGCTTCGGGAGAGAGCCAGCGCCCAGGCCTCGACGACCCTGGCGGCGAGGTCCGTGTCTTCGATCCACTCGACTTCGGGCAACTCGGCCCGCACGCGCGTGCGTTGCGTGTCGTCAACGGTCACGATTCACTCTCCAGGTACGGGTGGGCAGGGTTTGAGTGTATTCCTGCCGTTCGGCCCGGCAGCGTGGCCGTGCCTAGCTGATCTGGTAGACGAGCGTCTGCACGTGGATCAGATCGTCGCTGATCACAAAGGTGTCGACACCTTCGGCGGTGCGTCCGTCCTCGTGCGTGCCCGACCAGGTGAGCAGGACGGCGTCGCCCTCCACGGTGACGGATTCCTGCCGTGCCGCGAACCCGGCAAGGTCGGCGAAGAGCGCTTCGAAGAAGGCGCGGCAGCCGGCGTGACCGATATGCACCTGGTTGGGCTGCATGAGCCGGGCGTCGGCCGCATAGTCGGCGGCGATGGCGTCGAAGTCGCCGGACTGGACCGCGTCCCAATGTCGTTGAAAAACAGCTTCGGGGTTCGCCATGGTTCATCGTGTGCGTGGTCAAACTGCTAACCCTACGGTATTCGGCCGGGGGGCCGGGACGTCCGGCACAAAAGACTCGGCTGCCCAAAATGCCTCGCCTTGGACACCCACTCCGCGCGTCGGCTGGTACCGTCCCATACCTCGCAAGCTCGTCCACGAAGCAGGCGGCGCATCTGACAGCTGCTCGGTGCCCCATACGACCGTGGAGGAGATATCGGCTACGCTCTTTCTACGGAGAGCCCCCCGCACACCACCGAGTCCTGTGTTGGTACGCTCTGCCCTGTTCACGTTGCTTCGTCTCTGGTAAAATAATCAACTGATCGGACGACTCTAGAAGGACTTGTCGGGGGCATTCGGCGATGAGCAAGAAGGTCTTTTGCTTTCAACGAACAGGCTATGACGATATCGATTACTATGAGGGCGATTCGTTAGTGCAGAAGGGAATGCGCGACTTTCAAGTTGCACGTAACGGCCACATCATTGCTGAGGTTTCTGACGTCGACGCATACTGGACTGAAGTTAGACTTACATACGACGAGATCTGGGATGCAATTGATCGCGAGTCAAGAGAGCATCTCGACATTGATGGACATGAGTTCATGCGACGATATTTTGATGATCAAATGAAGTATTACTACCTGCCTGTATTCCGTTCTCTATGCCACATGGCGGACTTGATAAAAGACGAATACAAGGAGAGTCAGCTTGGCCCCGTTGAACCCCAGGGCTCACAGGCACGCCTATGAGTTCTATCGTGCAATTGACGAAGTTTACAAGATAGTAGCAGACGTCGGCCTTCAGATCGTACCGCATCCGCGAATTGAGCTAGATGAGCTAGTTATTGGCAACGACATCAAGGGTGGCCGGAGTCAACCGGCAAAGCTGAGCAATGACAGGTTTTTGAATGTCGAAATAACACTTCGAGAACGAGCAGGTATGGACTATATCGAAACATCGCGGGCTACCTTTACCTATTGCAACGATAGCGAGGGCCGCGAAGAGCTTTTCTCTTATAACTATGTTCGGGACAACGATGACAGGTATCCAAGAGCCCATGTTCATATTGAAGGATCACGCCTTCACGTACCCACACGACGGATTTCGCTTGAGCAGGTGATTTGGTATCTGATTCACGAGCACGAAGTTGATGTGCGTTCGCATGTCCGAGCCGACAATGAGTGGCATCGCATCTTGTGGCGCAATGAGTGCAAGTTTCGAGATGTTCAGAAGGAGCGCGTGTGGCCGTATGACCTGCCGTTTCCAGAACCCTGATGCGACGCGCAGTGGTGTTTAAACAGTGCTTCGGGGTTCGCCATGAGTTCACGCTCCGGGTGAGCCAAGCCGTGCTTACCCTACGGCATCCAGGCAACGGAGAACGCCGTGACCCGCAGCACCCAGCAGCGCGGGCCACTGCTACCAACAACGCCGCCGGCCTGCGTGCCTGCGACCAGGCCAGCGACGTGATGAAGCGGTTCGCTAGATCCCTTCGTACCAGCCGACGCCGAAAATCAGATCGCCGACCCGAACCGTCCAGGAGTGCTTGCGAGCGTCCTGGCGAGTCTGCGGGTGCGTGAACAGATAGCTCACCCACGCGCCGCCGCTCTCCTCGGTTACGGCAGCGAAGGCCTCGCCGTAGTTAAAGCCTTCCGCGTCAATGCGTTCGCGGGTCTTGCCCACGATGTCGGGGCGGTTGGCGTTGGCAATCGAGTAGAGCACCCCGGCGCGGTCTTCGAGGACGAAGACATACCAGGGACCGTCCGCGCTCGCCGGCGTGTTGTAGAAGGCCAGAGTCTCCTCCGTGCCCAGCGAAGCGTGGAGGCTGACGGCCCTCTGCACGAGAGCCTGGGCATAGCCGGCCGGGTCGGCCTTTGACGGGCCGGGCTCGTACCAGCCGGAGCCGAAGACCAAACCGTCGTGCCGGACGACCCAGGAGTGCTTGGTCTGGGTCTCGCCGGTCTCGGCGTTCACCCACGTGTAGGAGGTCCAGGCGCCCATGGGCGTTGCGTCGGCCACAACCTGGAGGCCCGTGGGGTAACCGTCCGGTCCCAGGACATGGCGCGCATGGAGATTCACGATCGCAGGAGTCGGCGCGTGGGCGACGAGCACGTCGTTCCGGTCGAAGACGAAGACGTACCAGGGTCCGTCGACGCTCTCCGGCGAGTTGTAGTAGTCGAGCGTGGCCTGCAGACCCTGCGTGTTGTAGCGGTTGATGGCGCGCTCGACGAAGGCCTGCGAGTAGGCGGCGGGATCGGACCTGGACGGCAGCTCGAAGGGCCGCGCGCCAAACCGGAAGCCGGAGTCCCGATGTTCGCTTCGGCAGACGGCTTCGGCGTTATCGCCATGGACGCGCTGGTAGATGCCGATGTTGTGGTCGTTGTCGCGGCCGGCCTCGATGAGGTCGTTGAGCTCCACGCAGGTGGTCGGCCACTCAGCCAGTGCGGCGGAAACGGTGACGCCAAGGAGCGAGACGACGCCCACGATCGCCAGGACCAAACGTTTCATGCTTTACCTCTGCGCCCGCAACCCTTGAACGAATATATGCCACCCGGCGCGCTGGCGGTGGCCGTTAGCCGCCGTCCCTGGCACCGAAGTCGCGCCGGCCCCAGTCGAGGCGCAGGCGGGGCATGGGGAACTCGAAGTACCAGCGGATCGAGATAGGTTCGCGGTCTTTGCCCAGGTAGCCGTAGAAGAGGGCGGCTCTGCCGGGGACCTCGTTCACAATGCGGATCGGCGCCAGGTCGTGGAAGAGGCTCGGGTCTTCGTTGGCTGCCAGGTAGTCGAGCAACTGACGCTCGTAGGGTTCGGCGTCGTTGGGCCGGACCGTGGCCAGGTCCATGGGTTCGTGATGGTTCCAGGCCGGCAGGTGGCAATCGGCGTCGAGGATGCCGGCGCGGCAGGCAATCCAGATTGGGGTGCTCCAGGCGTACTCGCCGTCGACCTGGCGGAGGCGGACGTAGTAGGCGGCCTCGGGGAGAGGAGTCGAGTCCTCGAACTCATACGTGACGTCCAGGGTGTTGGGGCGCCAGGTTGCCAGGGCGCGGTTGTTGCGGATCAGGTCAATGCGCTCGATTGGCACGCAGGCGTGGGCGGTGACCGAGATGCGGGGCGCTTCGTCGATTTCGACTTCGCTGCCGGACGGATGGCCGTTGGCAATCACGTCCAGGATGATGCGGGCGCCGGTGGTCGCATAGGTGCGGCGGTTCAGCACGCCGTCCCAGATGGCGCGGCGCTCGCACTGGGCGGCGCGAACGGCGGCCACGGGGCCGCAGCCGATGGCGCAGTCGCGGATGTTCAGGTGGTTGCCGAAGCGGCCGCGATAGAGGTGAGCCGACATGGGCGCGGCGAGCAGGGGCAGATGGGTGTCGCCGGAGGCGATTGCGGCGGGACGGTGGCCGTGCCGCAGGGCGCGTTGCAGCAGCCATTCGGCGGATCCGTGGCCGCTGGCGACCTCGACCACCGGCTCGCGGACCGTCGGGTAGGCGTCCCAGTCGGCCGGACCGCCGCCGACGTGCGCTTCGAGCAGGACGTCGTCGCGGTCGCCATACGTTTCCACCAGATCGTCCATTTCGGCCCAGGCCGGCGCATGGCGCTCCTCCCAGCCCCGGAAGATGACGTTGCGGTCGCCGCCGACGCTCGGATGGGCTTCTCCGGCGAGGAAGGGGACGTAGGTTCCCGGCTCGTCGTTGGCGCGGTAGGCGGCCTGGTGGGCTTCCCAGACGGCAGGGCGATGCGTTTGGTCCGGCGGGGCCATGGGACCGGGGGCGGAGAAGTCAAGGCGGGCCTGACCGCGGGCCTGGGCGTGGCGGCCCGAGGGGTGAAGGATCGGCGTGGGGTCGTCCATCAGGCCCATGCTGACGTCGCCCCAGCTATGGGAGTGCAGGTCGCCCCAGAACAGCAACGACTCCGGGTTGGGCTGGACGAGCAGCGGGTTGCCCAGGGTGGACAGCCCCCGTTTGCGGTCGTGCGCCTCGATGCGGATGAGGCCTGGCTGCCGGGCCGCGACGCCCTCGATGATGGCGAGGCCCTGGTTGTCCGGTCCGAGCGTGACTTCAGGCGGCAGGCCGTCCAGCGACGAAGCGTCCGCTCGAAGTTCCACCGTCCCCTGGTACTGCGTGCAGACGTTGTGGTTGCGGTCGAAGACGGCCAGGTGCAGGGCGAATGGCTCGCCGGGTCGGGTGATGGAGGGTCCCAACAGGCGCAGCAGCGTAGGTTCGGGGTCCGAAACCACCTGGATGCGAGCCTCGCCGTTCCGTAGCTGGCGATAGGCCAGGCTGCCGCCGCGGTCCACCGACGCGACGAGCCGGCCGTGGCAGGCGACGTCGTAGACCTCGCTGCCGGGACCGCCGTGGCTGGTATCGCCGACCACGAGGCACAGCTCGTCGCCCGGGACCAGGCTTCCGCGTTCGACGAGGATGCGGGCAACTGGCGGCGAGTTGGCCTGGTTGAGCTGGTTGAGTTCCAGGCGCACGCCGGCATCGGTGCTGGCGTGCAGCGTGACGTAGTCGCGTCCGCGCGGGCGGGTGTTCTGGATGCTGTGCGACAGGAGGAATCCGTAGCGCTCGAAGAAGAAGCCGCCGCCGGTGGCCACCGGCGCCTCAACCGCTAGTCGAAACTTCCAGGTGCCGACGGCGCCGGCGGTGAGCTCCAAATCGGGGCCGCTGACGCTGGGTGCGTCGGCCGGGTGAAACGTGACTTGTAGGCTGCCCGGTTCGTTACCGCCGCGAACCCGATAGGGAAGCGTGGTGGGCGTGCCCGGCGTCACGAGCCTTCCTGGGCCAGGCTTCGAAGGCGCACGCCCTGAGACATCACCTTCTCAAAGGCCGCGGCCACTTGCTCGACCCAGGCTTCGGTGGGATCGACCGGGGTGGGCAGCCAGACGCAGGTGGCGTTGAGGCGTTCGCTGACCGGCAGGGAGCCCGGACCGCAGGGCGGCCGAACGTCCGCGGGCAGGTCGCCCCAGGGGCCGCCGAGGCCTTCAAACGGGAAGTCGCCGAACAGCGGCTGGAGGTGCATGGCCCCGTAGAGCGCCGAGGGCTGGTCGGGGTGGATGCCGACGCCCTCGGCGGCGAGCGCGTCCAGGATGGCCCGGATGGGGGCGCCGATTTCGTCGGGATCGATGCGCGCGGTGTAGAGCAGGTAGCCGCCGCGTTCCGCGTTGGGGTAGGGGCGCTGGGGGTAGACGCCGTGGACGTCGTCCAGCAGGGCGTCGAGGCGGGCGAACCAGCGTGCCCGGCGCTCGTTGAGATCGGGCAGCCGTTCCAGGCCGGCGCGGGCCAGGGCGATGCCGAGCGGGTTGGCGCGGTATTTCACGCCCAGGCCGATGCGGCCGAGGTCGCGCAGCGCATCGGTTTGGAGCAACTGGTTGACCCGTCCGTAGTGGCCGAGGGCGGCCATGCGGTCGTAGAGATTCGGATCGTTTGTCGTCGCTACTCCGCCTTCTACGCCGCTGATCGGCTTGCTGGCCTGCATGCTGAAACAGCCGATGTGCCCGACCGACCCGACCTGCCGTCCGCGCCAGGTCGCGCCGTGCGCGTGGGAAGCGTCCTCGATCAGGGTGATGTCGGTTCCGTCCACGATGTCGAGCAGCGCGTCCAGATCAGCGGGATTGCCGTAGACGTGGGTGGCGACGATGGCGCAGGTGCGGTCGGTGAGCTTGCGGCGGACATCCGCCGGATCGATGCAGAAGGTCTCGGGATCGGCGTCGGCAAACACCGGTGAGGCGCCGCAGTGCAGGGCCGGCGAGATGGAGGCGTGCCAGGTGACGGAGGGAACGATGACTTCGCGCCCGAGCGCCGCGCCGGCGGCGAACATGGCCGAATGCAGGGCGGCGGTGCCGTTGCAGACGGCCAGGGCGAAGCGGGCGCCGACGAAGTCCCGGAACTCAGCCTCGAACTTCTCGATCTCGTCGTACACGGCCGAGCCGGCTTCGAGCGCACCGTTGACCAGGGTGCGCTCGCGCTCGGTAACCGGCTCCCAGCGGTCATCGATCGGCGCCGTTACGGCAGGGTCACCGCCTTCGATGGCGAGTTGCCGGTCCATGCTGAACTACCGAGGGCGGCCGGGCGCCTGAGTATGTTCAGCGGCTGCCCCGGTGTCGAGTTGGCGGGCGGCGAAAACGCCTGACCTACTCCAGCGACGACCCCAGGATCTCTTCGGCCTGCTGCGCGCGGAAGTCGATCAGCTTCTGGCGAAGCTCGGCGTCGCCCAGGGCCAGGATTTCCACGGCCAGCAGGGCGGCGTTGACAGCGCCGGCGCTGCCGATGGCAAGAGTGGCGACCGGAATGCCGCGCGGCATCTGGGCCATGGCCAGCAGCGAGTCCAGGCCGTCCAGCGACCAGGCCTGCATGGGTACGCCGAGTACAGGGAGCACGGTGTGGGCGGCCACCACGCCGGCCAGGTGGGCCGCGCCGCCGGCGGCGGCGATGAGGACGCGCAGCCCGCGCTCCTCGGCGCTGCGCGCCCATTCGGCGGTCTCGTCTGGGGTTCGGTGGGCGGAGAGCACGCGAACCTCGTAGGGCACGCCAAAGTCGCGCAGGACGGCGGTGGTGCGCTGCATCACGTCCCAGTCGGTGGTGCTGCCCATCACGATGCCGACGCGCGGCGTTTCGTCAGAAGCGGTCATGGTTGCCTCACTCTCTCAGGCCTGCGAGTACGCCGGCCTGCCGTCGAACGTGCAGAGGTTTTCGGTCTTGATGAAGTCGAGGCCGGCGTCGCCGATGCGACCGAGCAGGGCGACAATCTCGGCGTGGTCGACGGCCGAGCCGTTGGCGCGCATGAAGCGGGCGCGCCAGTGGTCCACCAGCAGCCCGCCGGCCAGGGACTGCGGCCAGACAATTGCGCCGCGGTTGCTGATCATTTTCAGGTCAATACCGTTGCCAGCGACCGCCTGCAGGCGCTGCGCCAGATCCGCCGCCGTGCCGTCGCTCCAGTCCAGGAACACGTCCACGCCCACGGTCTGCTTGACGGGTTGCGTCGCGCGCGCGCTGGCCTCGATGATGGGCATGGGACCGCCGACGCCGAAGGCGGCGGGGCGCAGGGTTCTGGGCATTTCGCCCAGGCGGTCGGCCACGGCCTGGCCGAACTCGCGGGTGCCGACCTTGGCCGTGCTGTGAGCGTCGCTGTGGATGTCGTAGGTATGGACGCCGTCTTCCAGCGTTCGCAGCCAGGCGTTGTGTACGCGAGCGGCCACGTCAGGCTGGCCGACGTGATCCAGCATGAGGACGGCGGCGGTCAGCACGCCGGAGGGGTTGGCCAGGTTCTGGCCGGCGCGGCGCGGGGCCGACCCATGCACGGCCTCGAACATGGCGGCGGTATCGCCGATATTGGCCGCGCCCGCCAGGCCGACCGACCCGGCAATCTGCGCCGCTATGTCTGACAGGATGTCGCCGTAGAGGTTGGGCAGTACCACCACGTCGAACAGCTCCGGCGTGTCGGCCAGCTTGGCGGCGCCGATGTCCACGATCCAGTACTCGTTCTCCAAATCCGGGTAGTCCGCCGCCACTTCGTCGAAGACCTCGTGAAAGAGGCCGTCCGACAGCTTCATGATGTTGTCCTTGGCGAAGGCCGTGACTTTCTTGCGGTCGTGATGCAGGGCGTACTCGAAGGCGAATCGAATGACCCGCTCGGAACCCGGCCGGGTGATGAGCTTGAGCGACTGCATCACGTCCGCCGTGTGCCGGTGCTCGATGCCTGCGTACAGGTCTTCTTCGTTCTCGCGCACCAGCACCACGTCCATGTCCGGGTGATGCTTGGTTTCGACATAGGGGTGGTAAGTCACCGCCGGCCGCACGTTTGCGTAGAGACCCAGGGCGATGCGGGTGGCCACGTTCAGGCTCTGGTAGCCGCGCCCCTGCGGCGTGGTGATGGGGCCCTTCAGGAAAACGCGGGTGCGGTAGATGGACTCCCAGGCCGCGTCGTCAATGCCGGCCGGATTGCCGCGCAGGTAGACCTGCTCGCCGATGTCGATGGTCTCGATATCAAGCTGCGCGCCCGCCTTGTCCAGGATCTCCAGGACGATGGGCATGATCTCGGGGCCGATCCCGTCGCCATGCGCGACGGTGATGGGGGTTGCGGGCGGCATGCAGCGCTCCAGTCAGGCGGCCAGATCGTTGGCCGCGGTAAGTGTAAGCCGGGTCATTCGGGGGCTGGGGAGGGTCAGAGGGCTCGATTCGCGGGCGCTCAGGCGAAGCGCAGCGTGGGGTCGGTGCGGCAGTGGCGGATCCACTCGTCGAAGGCCGCCATGAACTCGCGCATCCGTTCCAGCAGGTCGTGGTCCGTCAAGTTGCCGTCGGGATCCTGGCGCCGGCGCGACCGCACCAGTTGCAACTCGGGGTCGATCATCACGCGCATGCTGTTGTGCAGCGCGATCTGGCGCATGTGCATCTGGGCGCGCACCGTGCCCTGGCGTCCGCCCACGCCCATGATGGCGGCCGGCTTGCCGTCCAGCGGCGACGGACCGCGCGAGGCCCAGTCGAAGGCGTTCTTCAGGACACCGGTGATGGAGTAGTTGTACTCGGGCGTCGCAAACAGCAGCCCGTCGGCCGCTTCGATGGCGCTGCGCAAGGCGACGACCGGTTCAGGGATCCCCAGCTCCTCGACGTCCGCGTTGAAGAGCGGGAGGTCATGCAGAGGGAAGGTCGTCATCTCCATCTCCGGCGGCAGCACCGAGGCGGCAGCGCGCAGCAGGCCCGTGTTGAACGAGGCGCGTCGCAAGCTGCCCGAAATTCCAAGGACTTTGATCACGTCGGCCACCGGCGGGTCTCCTTACTGGCTGAAGCGAGGGCGCGCCGAGGCTCCCGGCCCCGGCCGCGATGTCAGATGCGGCGACTTCGCTACGACGCCGGCTCCACCGTCACGCCGTGCAGGTCTTCCAGCGGGCGGATGATCGCCGAGGTGTTCTGGCCGCCGTAGCCGCGCGCCTGGGCTTCCTTGTACAACTCGTTGACCGTACTGGTGACCGCCAGGCGCACCCCCGTCAGCTTGCCCAGGTCGGCCGCCAGCTGCTGGTCCTTGGCGTGCAGGTCCAGCGCGAACATGGGGTCGAAGTTCCGCGCCAGCACGCTGTCCCTGACCATGCGCTCGTGGCCCGGGCTGGCCGCGGTGGCGCTTTGCAGGGTCTCGTACATGGCGGCCGGGTCGATGCCGTACTTGACCGCCGCCACGTAGGCCTCGGAGATCACGGCGTTTGTGGCGGCGCCGATCAGGTTGTTGCAGAGCTTGACCACGCTGCCGCTGCCGGACGCCCCGAAATGCCGGATGTTGGCGCCGACCGCGTCGAAGACGGGTCCGCCGCGCTCGAAGTCGTCAGCCTCGCCGCCCACCATGATGGCCAGCGTGCCGGCCTCCGCGCCCCAGACGCCGCCGCTGATCGGGGCGTCCAGGTAGCCGCAGCCCTTGCCCGCCGCCGCGTCGCTGATGCGCTGCGAGGTGTCGGGGCCGTTGGTGCTGAAGTCGATCCAGAGCTGGCCCTCGCTGGCGCCCTCGATCACGCCGTCGGGCCCGAGAAAGACGTCCTCACAGACCGGCGGGATCGGCAGGCAGGCGCAAACGACGTCCACGCTCGCTGCCATCTCGGCCGGGCTGCTGGCGGCCTCGCCGCCGGCGGCCACGAAGTCATCGACCTTTCCGCGGCTGCGGTTATGCACGACGACGTCAAATCCGGCCGATCGCAGGTTGCGGGCCATTGGCAGGCCCATGGCTCCCAGGCCAATGAATCCGACTCTCATGGTGTGTGCCTCGTTGTGGTGGTCAGGCGTTCAGCTTGCCACTATCGACCGGAAGCCGCGCGGAGGGTCAGGGCGTGGGTCGGCCCGTGATCTGGCGGCCGATGCGCGCCATCTCCTCGCCGCCGCTGACGATGTGCGCACCCACGTTGTGCAACAGGTGGCGGATGCGGCCTTCGTCGTCCATGTTCGGGTCGGCCCAGCTACAGAGAAAGGCCACCCCCTCGGCTTCGCAGGCCGCCTGGATGGTGGTGCGCGCGTGATCCATCTCCGGGCCGTACGGCGGGTCGTGCCAGTCCGGGTTGCCGTGGGAGACGCCCATGTCCCCGGGGCCCCATTCGCTGAAGAAGAGGCCGGGGACGGCGGTGATGTCGAAGGCCCGCTCCATACCGTGGCGGTCTTCGATCTTGAGGCCCAGGATCAGCTCGCCCTCCGGGTTCAGCGGCCACGGGTCGGCCCTGCGGATGTAGTCCATGGGATCCAGCCCCCAGATATCCGCCGCGACGCCCTGGCCGCCCATGCCGCGGGTGCCTTCGCCCAGGCCCTCGCCGACGCCCACCGTGGCGTGCGGATACCGGGTCGCTTCCACAAAGGCGCGAACCGCCTCCGGCGTCCGCGCGTGGCAGAGCACCAGACCGTGCACGCCGGCCGCCAGGATGTGCCGGATCTGCCAGTCGTTGGCTCGCACGACGTCTTCGGAAAGGCCGTTGACCGGCAGCGTGCAGAGCACGGTCGGCGTGCGGTGCCCGCTGGGGGTGGGCCCCGCGTCGCGCAACCCCTGCATGAAGTCCACCAGCCCGCGGGTGTCCAGCCCGTGATGCTCGAACTCCACCAGGATGAAGTCGGCAAAGGTATCGACCATTTCGCGTCCGCGCTCGTAGGTCAGGCGCTCGGACATGCCGGTGTAGTAGAGCGGCTCGCCGGACTCGCGGAGCTCGATGCAGCGATTAATGCGGGGCGCGTCAGCCATCGGTCGTGTCCTTCCCGGCAAGCAGCGCGCGGGCGGCGCGCACGACGATGCTCGCCATGTCCGCACAGTTTGCCCGGTATTCGTCGGTACCGAAGATGTTGGGCCAGTCGCGGCGGTAGACCAGGTCGCTGACGGTCAGAATCAGGCCGAGATCGGCGCTGCGGAACTCGGCGACGATCATCAGGGCCGAAGCCTCCATGTCCACGCTCAGCACGCCGTCCCGGGCGTAGCGCCGGACCTTGCCGGTGGACTCGCGATAGGGGGCGTCGGTGGTCCAGACGCGGCCGGGGTGGGCGCGGCGCTTGCTGGACTTGACGGCCTCGATGAGCGCGCGGGTGGCCGGGCCGTCGGCGCGCGCCGGGTGCTCCGGCGGGCGGTAGTGATACGAGGTGCCTTCTTCGCGGAGCGCGTTGGTGGCGATCACATAGTCGCCGACGTCGATTCCCGGCCGCAGGGCGCCGGTGGCCCCGGCCATCAGAAACGTCCGCGCGCCCAGGCCGATCAGTTCTTCCATCAATGTCGTGGCGTGGGACGCGCCCACGGGAACATTGGCCACGCCCACCCGGTGACCGTCCAGGTCGCCAATCCGCAAGTTCGCTTTCAGGCTGGAATCGACCGCCCCGGTGGACTCCGCGATCGGATCGACCATCGGTTCGATGAATCCGCCCATCACCAGCGCCGGACAGAGCGCCCTGGCATCGCCGCCGCCGCGGCCGGCGAGCTCGCGCATGTGCGATTCCGGGTCGATGACCGGCGTCGCGTCGCCGTAGTGGTCCAGCCAGTCGGTCGGTGACCAGATCATACGACGTTTCGGGTCAACTGGTCCCGGCAAGCAGATCGCGGGCGGCTCGGACGATGACGTCGGCCATGTCATTGCAGTTCGCCCGGTACTCGTCCGTACCGAAGATGTTCGGCCAGTCGCGGCGGTAGACCAGGTCGCTGACCGTCAAAATCATGCCCAGGTCGGCGCTGCGGAACTCCGTGACGATCATCAGGGCCGAGGCCTCCATGTCCACGCTCAGCACGCCGTCCTGCCCGTAGCGACTGACCTTGCCGGTGAACTCGCGGTACGGGGCGTCCGTGCTCCACACGCGGCCGGCGTGGGATGCGTGCGTGCTGCTCCTGGCGGCTTCGATCAGCGCCTGGGCAGCCGGGCCGTCGGCCCGCGCCGGGTGGTCGGGCGGCCGGTAGTGATACGAGGCGCCCTCTTCCCGCAGGCCGCTGGTGGCAATCACGTAGTCGCCGACCTGGATCCCCGGCTTGAGGGCGCCGGTGGCCCCGGCGATCAGGAACGTGCGCGCGCCCAGCGCCATCAGCTCTTCCAGGGTCATGACGGACCGCGCACTACCCACCGGTATGCGCGCCACGCCGATCGGGTGGCCGTCCAGTTCGCCGATGCGCAGGCCCGGGCGCAGGGAATCGGCTTCCTCGGCGGTGCCTTTCGAACGGTCGATGGTCTTCGGACCCTGCAAGCCAAGCCGAACGTCGGACTCGGCGGCGCTCACGGCCTCGGCCAGGGGATCGACCATGAAGTTGATGAACCCGCCGATGACCAGCGCCGGACAGTTCTCGTTGGGATCGCGACCGCGGCGCTCGGCGTACTCGCGGACGTGCGATTCAGGGTCGATGACCGGCGTGGCGTCGCCGTGCGCGTTGAGCCAGTCGGGAGGTGACGAGGGCATGGGAGCGGCGCGCCAGGGGCCCGGCCAGACCAGACCCCTGTAAACCCCTACCTGTCGATCACTTCAGGTCGAAGCGATCGAGGTTCATCACCTTGTCCCACGCGGCCACGAAGTCGCTAACGAACGCGTCCTGCCCGTCGTCCGATCCGTAGACCTCCGCCAGCGCCCGGAGCTCGGAGTTCGAGCCGAAGGCCAGATCCACGCGCGTGCCGGTCCACTTGACCTCGCCCGTCGCCTGGTCGCGGCCTTCGAACGCGTCTTCGGACGCCTGCCAGACGGTGTTCGGGTCCAGCAGGTTCACGAAGAAGTCGTTGCTCAGCGCGCCCGGCCGATCGGTCAGCACGCCATGCTGGGACTGCCCGCTGTTGGCGTTGAGGGCCCGCAGGCCGCCGACCAGCGCCGTCATCTCCGGCGCCGTCAGCGTCAGCATGTAGGCCCGCTCCACCAGCAGTTCTTCGGCGTTGCCGTCCTGGCCGTTCTTCAGGTAGTTGCGGAACCCGTCAGCTGCGGGTTCGAGGACGGCAAACGACTCCGCGTCGGTCCAATCCTCCGTGGCGTCCGTGCGCCCCGGCGTAAAGGGAACCTGCACGTCATGGCCGGCGTCGCGCGCCGCCTGCTCGACGCCGGCGCAGCCGGCCAGCACGATCAGGTCGGCGAGAGACACACGCGTGTCCCCGGACTGCGAGCCGTTGAAGTCCGCCTGGATGCCCTCCAGCGTCTCCAGCACCCCGGCCAGTTGGGCCGGGTCGTTGACCTCCCAGTCCTTCTGCGGCGCCAGGCGCACGCGCGCTCCGTTGGCGCCGCCGCGCTTGTCGGTGCCGCGGAACGAGGCCGCCGAAGCCCAGGCCGTCGAGACTAGCTGGGATGCGGACAGGCCGGAGGCGAGGACTCGCCCCTTCAGGTCGGCGATGTCCGCCGCCTCGATCAGGTCGTGGTCGACCGCGGGAACGGGGTCCTGCCAGAGCAACGCCTCGTCCGGCACCAGCGGGCCGCGGTAGCGGCTGCGCGGTCCCAGGTCGCGGTGCAGCAGCTTGAACCAGGCCCTGGCAAAGGCGTCTTCAAGCTCCGCCGGATCGTTAAGGAATCGGGTCGAAATCTCGGCGTAGGCCGGGTCCATCCGCAGCGAGAGGTCCGTCGTCAGCATCATCGGCGCGTGCTTCTTGGACGGGTCGTGCGCGTCGATCACGGTGGCAGCGGCGGCCGCGTTCTCCGGCTGGTACTGCGACTTGCCGGCGGGGCTCTTGGTCAGCTCCCACTCGTGCTCGTACAGGTTTTCGAGGAAGTTGTTGTCCCATTTGACCGGGTTGTCGGTCCAGGCGCCCTCGAGCCCGCTGGTAATCGTGTCGTTGGCCTTGCCGCTGGCGTAGTCGCTGGTCCAGCCCAGGCCCTGCTCATGGATGTCGGCGCCCTCCGGGTCGGGACCGACGTGCGACTCGGCGCCCGCGCCGTGCGCCTTGCCGAAGGTGTGGCCGCCGGCGATCAGCGCCACGGTCTCCTCGTCGTTCATGGCCATGCGCTTGAAGGTCTGGCGGATATAGCGCGCCGCCAGGGCCGGGTCCGGGTTGCCGTTCGGACCCTCCGGGTTCACATAGATCAGGCCCATGTGATCGGCGCCGTACGGACCCTCGATCTCGCCCTCGGCATCGTGACGCTCGTCGCCCAACCACTCGCCTTCGGCGCCCCAGTCGGTGTCGTCCGCTTCCCAGACGTCCGGCCGCCCGAAGGCGAACCCAAAGGTCTTGAAACCCATCGACTCCAGGGCGCAGTTGCCGGTGAAGATCAGCAGGTCCGCCCAGGAGAGATTGCGGCCGTACTTCTGCTTGATCGGCCACAGCAGGCGCCGCGCCTTGTCCAGGTTGGCGTTGTCGGGCCAGCTGTTCAGCGGCGCAAACCGCTGGTGCCCCGAGCCCCCGCCGCCGCGCCCGTCGCTGATGCGGTACGTGCCGGCGGCGTGCCAGGTCATGCGGATGAAGAGCGGGCCGTAGTGCCCGTAGTCCGCCGGCCACCAGTCCTGCGAGGTCGTCATGACCGCTTCGATGTCGCGCTTCAGCGCCTCGACGTCGAGCGACTCGACCGCCTCGCCGTAATCGAAATCGCCGCCCATCGGATCCGAAAGGGAAGAATTCTGGCGGAGCGCCTTCAGGCTCAGTTGCTCCGGCCACCAGTACTGGTTACTCGTCATGGCGCCCTATTTCCCGGTTTGCCCTCGGGCCCCGCGGCCCGGCGGTCAAGCAATTTCGTCAGCATTCTAATCGCGGCAAGGCTATCGAGTTCTCGTGCCCGGACGCCGTCCAGCCTCAGCCTCCACAGCTACCGACGATTGTGCCGACGACGAAGACGATGATGGGCAACGAAATTCCGGCAAGGATGACCGTGAGGCACGCCTTGCGATTCTTCCGGTGCCCGGCGACCGACATGATGTAGGACTCAGTGTCCCTATCCATGCCTCAAGGCTCCCTCGGAGCTCCCGTCAACCTGCATCACCTTGCCATGTGACCCAGCCATGTGGTCCGGGCTGCCATGTGGCCCAGGCTGCGTGCAGCCTGGGATCCTCGGAGCACCCATGCTGGGCAGCCCCATCCGCCTGTAAGGACGTGCGTTGAGCGTCCAATCACCATCCGATCCGCCCGCCTAGGCCGAGTCGAGCACCGGCCAGCGCATCCGAGCCAGGAGATATACGGGTACAACGTGCCGACGGCGACTGTGCCGCTGGATAATCCGATGTCTTGATGCGATGATGCTGATATGCGAACAACCGTGACCATTGACGACGATGTCCTGGCCGTGGCGCGGGCACTGGCCGAGCGGAATCGAATCAGCCTGGGCAGCGCCCTGTCGGAGCTTGCACGGCGCGGGTTCAGGAACGCAACAGCCGGCGCGGACAGCGGAGACGGCAGCGTGTTTGCCGTGTCCCCCGATGCGGAGCCTATTACCAGCGACGACGTCTACCGGGCGATGCGCGACTGGCCGTGACGGCGCTGCTGGACGTCAACGTCCTGATAGCCCTGGCCTGGCCGAACCACGTGCATCACGACGCTGCGAGAGCCTGGTTCGACCAACTGGGACCGGATGGCTGGGCGACCTGCCCATTCACCGAGGCAGGATTCGTCCGCGTCTCCTGCAACCAGTCCGTGGTGGGGCGAGCCGTCACTCCTCAGGACGCCATCGCCGTCCTGGATAGCCTGACGCGGCTGGGGGTCCACGACTTCTGGCCCGTGGACCAGCCCATCATGCGATTGCCGGTATCCGTTGCCGCCCGCCTGCAGGGGTATCGCCAGATCACGGACGCCATCCTGCTGATGACCGCCATGCAGCGCGGCGGGCAGCTGGCGACCCTGGACAGTGGAATGGAAGACCTTCTCGCCGAGGACGACCGCTCCTCCCTCTGCGTCATTCCTGTGTAGGACGGCCCTTGCGTCATCCGGGTGGCATAGCCCGGAAGCCCCTTCACCCCAAACCCTCTCGCCCCGGCGGATAGCAACGGCGTTCGGTGCCGATCTGTTCAGGGGACGCCGTTCTTCACCCTCTCCAAGGGGAGAGGCAGACTCGGCCGTCTTCGGCCGAATTCGGTGAGGGGTCTTCCGGGCAACCACCCCTGGGTTACGCAAAGGTCTTTCCAGGGAGGGAAGCAGGGCCGCCCCGGGGACGCCGTAGTGACGAACGGGGCAGGCACGCTGAACGGCGAGACAACGGTCGTCCCGTACCGGCTTCGCGGGTTCACCTGCTGAATGGGTAAGCCAACCGATGTGCGGCCCGCATGGTGCTCGTCGTGTCGACCGCTGGCGAGTGTCGGCCCTTTAGGATGGGCGTTTCCGCGCGGAGCGGCGCACGTGCGCAAGCCGGCCACACGGGCCGCATCGGACCGGTCCGTGAGCTCGCGGAATAGGAGCATGCAGATGGCGAATAGCGTGGTGCATTGGGAAATCAACGCCAAGGACGGGCCGGCGATGCAGAAGTTCTATGGCGATCTCTTCGATTGGGAGATCAGCGTCGCCAACCCCATGGGCTACGGGGTGGTCAGCGCGCCCAGCGAAGGACCGGGCATCGGCGGCGGCATCATGGGCATGGGGGATGTCGAGCCGCCGACCAGGGTCACGTTCTACGTGGGCGTGGACGACGTGACCGAGTACCTGGATAAAGCCGCGAGCATGGGCGGCAGCGTGATCATGCCGGAGATGGAGGTAATGGAAGACGTGGTCATCGGGATCTTCGCCGACCCCGAGGGCCAGGTGATTGGCCTGGTGAAGAACATCCCGATGTAGGACACCGCGACTCGACACCCTTGAATAAAGAGTAGGGGCGGTTCGCTGACTACTCCACGCGGAAGCAATGGTGCCGGAGACGCTGGTCACCACCAGCGGCTGGAGCGGATTGACGACGCGGTGGACTGAGAGCGGCTCCGCATGTGGCCCAGGCTGCGCGCAGCCTGGGACCGTCCGAGCGCCTACCCTTGGCAGTCCCATCCGCCTGTAAGGACGTGCGTTGAACACCCAATCACCAGCCGATCCCCCTGCCTGGGACGAACTGAGCACCGGGGAGCGCATCCGCAGCCTCGAGGTCGAGGGCTATGTCGTGCTACCGGCCACGCTGGACCCGGATACCGTGGCCCGGTTGAAGGCCCAGGCGGCGGCGTGGGACCCGACACCGGTGCACTACAGCCCGCACCAGCGCACTCAGTCCGACGTGCAGTTCGCGGGTGGGGCGGTGACGGAGTTGATCGCGCATCCGCCGGTAATCCAGTTTCTGCGAGCCGCCCTGGGACCGGACCTGGTGTTCATGCACGCCCACTACGCCATCTCCGCGCCCGGTCACCCAGGCATGAACCTGCACACCGACTCGCACCCCTACGGCACCAGCGACTGGGGGTACGCGTTCAGCGCGCCGCGGCAGGTGCGCGTGCTGTACTACCTGGACGACCTCACGCCGGACGTGGCGCCGCTGCGGGTAATTCCTCGCTCGCATCTGTCCATGCACCCGGACGCCAACCCGTACAAGCGCTATCCCTCGCATCCCGACGAGCTCGTCATCACTGCGCCCGCCGGCACGGCGGTCGTGATCAACCTGGCGCTTTTCCACGCCAACGGCCCGAACACCGGCACCCGGGCGCGCGAAATGATTGCGCTGTCCTACCGTCCCGCCTGGTGCGGCCCAACCGTGCAGGACCTGGACCCCTGGCCGGACGAAGTGCTGGCAAGCCTGCCGCCACAAGTTCGCGAGCTCTGCGGCAACCGCAACCAGCGCGCCACCCACGACCAGCCCGGCATGCCCCCCATCGATCCCCGAACCAACGCCCCCGGCATCAGCCCCCGCCGCTGGCACACCCCCTAAAGCCCAACCGTCCGCCCGCTGCCAGCCGACTCGTAGGCCGCATGCACCACGCGAAGCGCGGTCAGGGCCTCGACGCCGGTGATGGGTGGCGGCTCGCCCAGGCAGGCTCGCAGGGTGCGTTCGATCCAAGGGGTGTAATTCCGAAACGACGGGCCGCTATAGGCGATGCGGCGATCAGATATGTCGGCATGATCCGGCGAGTTGGTATGCCACTCCAGCACATGGCGATCGGACTCGCCGAAGCGCAGCCAGCCCTCGGATCCCCAGAGGCTCAAGTCGATCTGGTACGGCTTGTCCAGCAGGTAGCCGGAAACCAGCGAGCCGTACGCGCCGTTGGCGAAGCGCAGGTTGACCAGCGCCAGGTCCTCCACGTCGATGGGCGCGCCGCCCACGACGCCCGTCATGGCCTGGACTTCCACCACCGGCGACTCGGTGATGTAGGTCATCATGTCGAGCCAGTGGATCCCCAGCCAGACCAGGTGCCCGCCGCCGGCCAGCGAGCGCTTGAAGGTCCAGTCGCGCTGGCCGTGCGCGGGCCAGATGCGCGTCTGATCGGCGATCACGGCCCCGCGCAGCGCATAAGCCCGGCCAAGGGCGCCGCTGGCGAAGATGCGGCGGGCGTCCTGCACCCACGGGCTGAGCCGGCGGGCCAGCGGGACGATCAGGTGGCGGCCGTTCGCCTCGGCAAGGTCGACCAGTTCCGCGAACTGGTCCGGATGCGTGCAGGCTGGTTTCTCGACCATCACATGGCACCCAGCTTCGAGACAGCGCCGGACCGCGGGCGGCGTGTGGGCGGCGATCAGCGAAACGATGGCCAGGTCCGGCGCGGCCTCCGCCAGCCCTTCGGACAGCTCGTGGTGCGTGCCCAGCAGCTTCGGGCCCAGCGTGTCCTGCGCTTCCGCGAAAGTACCCCCGGATTCGTCCACGACCGTGACCGAGTCCACCAGGTAAAGATTGCGCAGGGCTTGCAGAAAAAACGCCCGGTGGCCCTGTTCGTCAGCTTCCATAACCAGTGCGACGTGCATCGGGCTTCCCTGCCTCGCGACACGACCGGCCACTCAGTCTAGGCCCGGCGCGATCGCCTATCCCCTCGCGCCCCCCGGTAGTGGACACCTTGGCCTGCAAAGTGGACACATCCGCCCAAAAACTGGACACATTCACCCAAAAACTGGACACATTGGCCTCAAAAGTGGACACATTGGCCTGACAGGGTTGACACATCCCCTCGTCCCCGGAGACCTGCCCTGAGCCTGCCGAGCGACATCTGCACCACCCAACCCACCCGGCCAGTCCCCATCCTTTCCGGTCTCACTTCTCTTCCCTCTCACCTCTCCCCTTCCTTACTGAACACCTCGCCCGCCAAAGTGAACACATCGCCCCAACCGACTGAACACATCCGAGTCTTCCCTCCGCCATCCCGGCGTCTGCGGCCGGGACCCAGCGCCATGATCACTTCCAGCGCAACCTGCCACCCGTCCGCTAACGCATCCCGAGCGCACTCCGCCCTCTTTTCTCACTCCTCACCTCCCTTCACTCTCCCCTTCCCTGTCCGTTCGTGCCGAGCCTGATCGCCTCCGTTGTCATCCAAAGGTCCCCTGTCATCCCGAGGTCCGCCGAGGGATCTCGCCTTCCGTGCAACACGCCACGAACACCCTCGGCCGTTCGTGGTGAGCCGGGTCGGAGTCTTTCGGAGACCCGAGTCGAACCACACCCGGGCATCCAACTCACCTTGCCGGTCCCCTCCGCCACCCGGGCGTCGGCGAAGGACCTGCCCTGGGCCTCTCGAAGCAGCCACCTCCTACCGTCCTCCTCCCCTGCCCCCGCACACTCCTCGTCTTGCCCATCGTAATCAGATCGTATACAATAGGGGCACCCGTTCCCTCTCCCTCTCGCGCCCCCATGCTCGCCCGCCTCCTCCGCCTGCTCACCACGCCCCCCACCACGCGTCCCGGCCTGTTCCCCACCGTGCGCCGGCGACGCTTCGGCGCCGGCTTCTTCCGGTCGAGACCGCTACGTCCCACCCCTTCGCCAGGTCCGCGCACCCGGCATCCCTACCGCCGTCCTGCCGACCCCTCGCACACCCCGACTCTCTCGCCGCCCTGCCCCAGAAAATCGGCCCAAGCTGTCTCTGGCCAGCCCGCCCCCCTCTGGGGGGCGGGCTGGCCAGAGACAGCTCCCCCCTTCACCCCCCGCTCGCAATCCGCCGCGCACCCGCCTGCCGGACTCGCGCCGGACGGCCGCGAACCTCGCGGCGGTCGTCACGCTGAGCCGAGAGGGGCCGTTGCTAGACTGAAATCTCGCCCCCCGAGGTACCGCATGTCCGCGCGTCCCATCCTGTTGGTTACCGGCGGCGCCGGGTTTATTGGCGCCAATTTCGTGCACCACGTACGGGCCGTGCGTCCCGCCTGGGACGTGCGCGTGCTGGACGCCCTGACCTACGCGGGCGACCGTCGCCGGCTCGAGGGTGCCGGCAGCGACCTGATCGTCGGCGACATTGCTGACACCGAGACCGTGCAGTCGGCGCTGGTCGGTGCGAGCTGGCTGGTCAACTTCGCCGCCGAGACCCACGTGGACCGCTCGCTGCTCGACGCCGAGCCGTTCCTGCGCACCAACGTCACCGGCACCTACCGGCTGTTCGAGGCGGCGCGGCAGGCGGGGGTGGCCAAGGCCGTGCACGTCAGCACCGACGAGGTCTACGGCGAAACGCGCGGCGCCGCCTTCCGTGAAACCGACCCGCCGGCCCCCCGCAATCCCTACTCCGCCACCAAGGCCGCCGGCGACCTGATGGTGTTGGCCTGCTGGCAGACCCACCGGTTCCCCGTATGCATCACCCGCGGCGTCAACACCATCGGTCCCTGGCAGCACCCGGAGAAGGCCGTGCCGCTGTTCACCATCAACGCCATGCGCGGTCAGCCCCTGCCCCTGTACGGGCGCGGCGAGCAGCAGCGGGACCGGCTGTACGTGGAGGACCACGCCAGCGCCATCCTGGCCGTGCTGGAACGAGGCGAGCCCGGCGAGATCTACAACGTCGCGGCCGGCAACAACCGCGACAACCTGAGCGTCGCGCGGCGGATTTGCGAACACATCGGCGCGCCGCAGGACCTGATCCACTTCGTTGAGGACCGCGCCGGCCACGACTGGAACTACGCGCTGGACAGCAGCAAGCTCCAATCCCTGGGCTGGTCGCGCCGCTACGACTTCGCGGCGGCCATGGACGCGACGGTGGACTGGTACCTGGAGGCCCAGGACTGGTGGGCGCCGATCCTGGACGGCGAGTTCCAGGCCTACTACCAGCGCCAATACGGCGAACGGCTGGCCGGTGCGGAGGCCTTCCGCGGCTAGCGGGGTAGGACAGCCGTCTTCCGGCCGGGCGCGGCTCCCGCGCTACACCTGGCGGGAGGCCTGGCTCTGGATGCGCTGGGACGTTCCGACCCGGGTCGCATTCCTGATCGGCGCCCCGCTCATCTGGATCGCGATTGCCGGCATCGATCCGTCGGCCATCGGACTGCAACTGGGCCTGGGGCTGCTGGACTGGGTGCTGATCGGCCTGTGGTCGCTCGGCGTGATGCTGGTCACGCTGACCTACCGCCGCTGGCTCTGGCCGGTGCGGGTGGCGGGGGACCGCTCGGCGCTGCTGCTGAACCTGCCGTTCTTCCTGGTCCTGAACCCAGTCGCCGAAGAACTGTTTTTCCGCGGCGCGGCCCTCTTCGGCCTGGCCAACCTGATCGGAATGCCCTGGTCGATCGTCGTAACGTCGCTGGTATTCGGCCTGCACCACGGGTTGGACCGTCAGTTCCCGCGCTCGTTCCTGGTGCTGGGCACGCTGGGCGGCCTGCTCTTCGGGATCTCGGCGGCCCACTTCGAATCGGTGGCCCCGGCCATCGTCCTCCACATTGCCGCCGACGCCGTGATCTTCGTAGCCGCCGCGCCGATCCTGGAACGCCTGGGCGTCGGTCTGCGGCTTCCGCCGCCGCCATCGCCGCCCAAGGCCGCCGCGCAGTCGTCGTAGTCTCGCAACGCCAGACCGTTGCTAGACTGATTTCCCTGACCCCGTAGCTCAGTTGGACAGAGCGTGTGGTTGCGGACCACAAGGCCGGAGGTTCGAGTCCTCTCGGGGTCGCCCAGCAGTCCAATTCCTGACCTCACACCAACATGCGCATGACTGACGACCCAATCCCGCGTCGTCGCATCGGCGCCTCGGACCTGGAAGCAGGCGCTGTCGGCGTCGGCACCTGGCAGTGGGGCGACCGGCGCTACTGGGACGATCACGACGGCCAGGAACCCACCGACATCGACGCCACCTACCGGGCGACGATGGAGCGCGGCGCCGACTTCCTGGACACCGCGGAGATCTACGGCTTCGGCGCGTCGGAACGGGTGATCGGCAAGCTGCGCGCGGGCGACTCCCGGCCGGCCGTGGTGGCGACCAAATACATGCCGGCGCCCACGCGCTGGCGCGTGCGCTCCGTGGACGCCGCCATCGACGGCAGCCTCAAGCGCCTCGGGGTGGATCGCATCGATCACTACCAGGTCCACTGGCCCTACAGCTTCATCCCGCACCGTCGCCTGCTGAGCCAACTGGCTCGCGCCGTGCATGACGGCCGCCTGGCCTACGTCGGTGTCAGCAACTTCACCGAACCGCAAATGCGGCGCGCGCACGCGGTGTTGGGCGACGCAGGCGTGCCGCTGGTTTCGAACCAGGTCTCGTACAGCCTCCTGCGCCGGGCGCCCGAGGTGAACGGGGTCCTTGACGCCTGCCACGAGCTGGACGTCACGCTGATCGCCTACAGCCCCCTGGCTCAGGGCCTGCTCAGCGGCAAATACGGACCCGGCCTCCGCCAGCCGCGCCAGCGTCCAATGCGGCGCCTGCTGCGGGCCAAGACTCCGGAAACGGTGATGCCACTCCTGGAGAGCCTGCGACGGATTGGGGATTCCGTCGGGGCTACGGCCGGCCAGGTCGCCGTGGCCTGGACGCTGCGGGACTCGGCCGTGCTGCCAATCGTGGGTGCGCGCACGGCCGGGCAGGCGGAATCCAATGCCGACGCCGCGCTGATCGAACTCGACGACGAGGCCCTGCGCGAGCTGGACGCCGCGTCCCGCGCGTACCGCACAGCTAGCCCGATCGCGCGCCGCCTTCGAGGCTGAAGATGGCGCAAAGCAAGATTCGACACTAACTCGCCAGGTTCAGGGCGCGTATCCTGAGGGCGAGGGCTCAAGGGGGAGCGCAAGCATGTACGACGCTCGAAGAGGTTTAGGCCCCGTGCTGAGGCGCGAGGCGCGACCGGCGCTGGCCGGCCTGATTGCCGCCGGCGTGTCATTTGGAGTCACCGAGATCTTCGCCGGACTGATTTCCGGCGGTCCGTCGCTCATCATCGCGGTGGGCTCGGGCGTCATTGACCTGTCGCCCAAGTTCGCTAAGGACTTCGCGATCGCGGTGTTCGGCACCAACGACAAGCTGGCGCTGCTGATATCGATCGTTGTCATCGGTCTTGGCCTGGGTGCAGTCGTTGGCGTGGCCGGGATGCGGAAGTTCTGGATTCCGCAGCTTGGTTTTGCGGTGTTCGGGATCGTGGCCGCGGCGGCCGGGATCGCCGAACCGCAGCTTTCGCCCGTGCTGGCCCTGATCGGCGCCCTGCTGGCGACTTCGGCCGGCATGTGGACGCTGGCGCTGCTGCTGAAGCTCGTGCAAGCGCAGGAAATGCCACAGCCCGTGCGCGACCCGCGGCTGATGGGGCTCGGCCGCCGCTCCTTCATGCGGATGGCCGGGGCGTTTGCGGTTCTGGCGGTTGGGACAGCCGCCGGCGGGCGGGTGATGCTGGAGCGGGCGCGCACGATCGCCTCGAGCCGCCTGGACGTGATTCTGCCCAAGCCGCGCGACGCCGCGCGGCCGGTTCCCGCGGGCGCCATGGTTGACGCGACGGGCATCGGCCCCATCGTGACGCCTAACGAGGACTTCTACCGGATCGACACGGCCCTCAGCATTCCCCAGGTGGACTTGTCGACCTGGACGCTCAAGATTGAGGGCCTGGTGGATCGGCCCTACGAGTTGACCTATGACGAATTGCTGGACCTCTCCCGGGTCGAGCGCCACGTCACCCTCTGCTGCGTCTCCAACGAGGTCGGCGGCGACCTGGTGGACAACGCCAAGTGGCTGGGCGTGCCGCTGACGGAATTGCTGGATCGGGCGGGCTTGCAGCCGGACGCCAGCCAGATCGTTGGCATGTCGGTGGACGGATTCACCGCGGGATTCCCGGTGGACACCGTCTACGACGGGCGCCAGGCGCTGGTGGCCGTGGGGATGAACGACGAGCCGCTGCCGCCGAAGCACGGCTTTCCGGCCCGGCTGGTCGTGGCGGGTCTCTACGGCTACGTCTCGGCCACGAAATGGCTGGACGCGATCGTCGTGAACCGGTGGGAGGAATTCGACGGCTACTGGATTCCGCGCGGCTGGTCCAAGGAAGGGCCGATCAAGACGCAGTCACGCATTGACGTCCCGCGCCACAGGCAGACCCTCAAGCCCGGTCTGCAACCGATTGCCGGCGTGGCCTGGGCGCAGAACCGCGGCATCACCAGGGTCGAGGTCAACGTGGATGACGCCGGCTGGCAGGAAGCTCAGCTGGGCGAAGCGATTTCCAAGGACACCTGGCGGCAGTGGGTCCTGCCCTGGGACGCCACGCCGGGCAGTCACACCATCGCCGTCCGCGCCACCGACACGTCAGGCGAACCTCAGACGGCCTTTGTCCAGCGCTCGGACCCCGACGGCGCGACCGGTCGCCACACCATCGTGGTGAACGTCGGCGGCTAGGCGGCCGTTCGACCTAGGCGTAATCCCCGTGGGCCCCGGTGCCGCTGGGGTCCGCGAGTTCGTCGGCGCCGCAGAGGTAGCGCCACCAGTCGGCGCGTTCCTGGGCCACGGCCGAGGATTCGCCGGTCAGGTTGTGGGCGTTCTTGTTCATGCGGAAGAAGCGCCGGATCTCCTCGCTGTCCCAACCGTCGGTGTTGAAGATTCCGCGCTGCGGGACCCGCGGGTTGTAGCGAATCTTGAACATGAACCGCCACTGATCGATCTCGTTGGTCTGGGCGCAGTGCCAGAGGGCCTCGTGCATGAAGACGATACGCCCGGCCTTGCCTGACAGGCGCTTCTGGCCGGCAATGTTCTTGTAACGGGCCACGTCCGGTCCGAGCACGGAGCGCATGTGCGAGCCGGGCAACACCAGCGTGGGCCCCATCTCATGCGGGGTGTCGTGGGCGAAGTAGGCGGTGAGGATGTCGAACGACCAGGGGTGCACGCCCGGCAACCGCACCTGGCGCCGTCCGCCGGCGTCCACGTGCCACTGCTGCGCCGTCTCCTGCAGCGGTCCGGTGCAGTGCAGGGCGGAGTGGCTGGCCACGTGCCCGGGGCCCAGCAGGCTCTGCAGCACCGCTTTCACGCGCGGCAGGTTGTGCACGGCGCGCACGGCGGCGGACCGCTCGTAGAAGCCGTGCGGGTTGTCGGTGATGTGCCAGCGGACTTCTGCTATGGGGCCGTCCTCGTTCACCGATGCCAGCTCATCGGCATAGACGGCTTCGCTCAATTCGTCCGGCACCAGGTCGTCGAACTCGATGAAGCCGTCGATGACGAAGCGCGCCATCTGGTGCACGTCCAGGAGATCGCTCTGCGCCATGACTTCGGTCTCTGCGATGGCCATGCCTTGGCTCCTTCCGTTGCAGCGCTCAGGCGGCGCCGGCGACGTTTATCCCTCGACTTCGACGTTGCGTTCCAGCCAGAACTCGTTCGCCAGTTGTCCCGTTCCGGTGCCCGCGCTGCGCTCGGGTTGGGGGCTGGCCTGGAATACGCGCCAGCCGTCGCGCATGGCGTCCAGGACGGATTCGTATGGAACCTCGTACTCGCTGCCCGTCTGCATCTGCACGGCGTCGGCCGGCAGCGCCCCGTCATAGAGCGCCCAGGCGACGGTGGACGACCCCAGGTCGCCCGACTGGAGATGCAGGATCAGAATCTGCTGCCGAGCTGGCGACATTCCGTCCCCTTGCGGCGAAGCGCGCGGCTCATGGTACCGAGACCGCCCGAAACCCCGCCTCGATATAATTGGATGGCAGGCCGAATGGGGTGGGGCGCATGGCCTTGCACACGCTAACCGAGGATCAGGTCGCGTTCTACAACGAGCGCGGATATCTGCGGCTTCAAAACGTTTTCTCTCCCGACGAGGTCGAATTCCAGTCGGTTGAACTCGAGCGCCTGATGCTGGAGTGGGCCCAACAGACGCCGGGTTGGCGCGGGCCCTGGCGCAAGGCCTACATGACGGCCGAGGAGGACGAGCGCGCGCGCCTGACGGCCATGCACGAGCTCCAGAACTACTCCGAAGCTTTCGCTCGCGCGGTGGTGAACGACCGGCTCACCGGCGCCGTGGCCGACCTGATCGGGCCGCATGTGGAACTGCATCACACCACGCTGCACGCCAAGGCGCCGGACATGGGGACTCCATTCCCCATGCACCAGGACCACCCGTTCTATGGGCACGACGGTCCCGCCTACGTGGACGCGATTGTGCATATCGATACGGCAAGCGAGGAGAACGGCTGCCTACAATTTCTTGAAGGGAGCCACAAGCTGGGACCGCTCCAGCACATCCGAGGCCCCGAATCGAGCCCGCACTTGCCCACGGACCAGTACCGCCTTGAAGACGCCGTGTCGGTTCCGGCTGACGCCGGGGACGTGGTGTTCTTCAGCTACCTCACGATCCACGGCTCGGCGCCTAACCGGACGGACCAGTGGCGGCGTCTCGTGCGATTCGGCTACCGCGACCCGGACAACGTCCAGACGGCGGGCCAGGGACTGGGGCGGGACGGGCTGATGGTGCGCGGCCAGAAACGGAATCGGGCGGCCTGACCGTGCCTCCCGAACGGCGCCGTGTTGGACTGTTTCGACACGGCCGTCTCGCCGGGCGGCTCACGTGACCAGCCGGCAGCGTTATGCGGCGCTGGCGCTCGTGGTCGCCGCGGTGGTCGGCGCCATTGCATTGATCGAAATCGTGATATCGCCGCCCGACCCGACGGTTGGCGTTGGGCTGCCGGGCGCCGACGAGGCCCAGACGGCCACTGCTGCTGCCGAGGCCCCCGCGCCTACCCAGGCGGTTGCCGCGTCGACCGTAGCGGCCACGCCGCGCGCGCCAGCGACCAGCGCCCCGACGGTGGCGACCAGTGCGCTTACCGCGGCCACTGGCGTGCCGACGCCCGTGACCAGCGCGCCCACGCCACCCCCCACGCCGCAGGTGGTTGTCGGACAACTGCCCGAGTTGCCGGTCATTGGCACGGCGCCAGAGTTCACCGGCATCACCGCCTGGCTCAACAGCGAGGTGCTGACGATGGACGAGTTGCGCGGGCGCCCGGTTCTGATCGACTTCTGGACCTTCGGCTGCATCAACTGCATCCGGACGTTGCCCCACGTCCGCGCCTGGCACGACGCCTACGCTCCGCACGGGCTGGTGATCGTTGGCGTGCATACGCCGGAGTTCAGGCACGAGTACGAGGAAGCGAACGTGCGTGAGTCGCTCCCGGCCCGCGGCGTGATCTGGCCGGTCGCCATGGACAACGGCTATAAGACGTGGCGCGCGTACCAGAACCGCTTCTGGCCGCACAAGTTTCTCATCGACCAGGAGGGGCAGATCCGTTACCACCACATTGGCGAGGGCGCCTACCAGGAGACCGAGAAGGCAATCCGGGCGCTGCTGGCGGAGGGTGGAACCGACCTCTCGCACATCCCGCTCTCAAGCGCGGCCATCCCGCGGAAGGTGACCCCGTCGACCGAGGTGGGGCCGCGCGCTCTCTTTGCGGGCAGCGGATTCGCGTTTGGCCCCTATCTCGGCAATCCCACGGGGACGCCCAACGACGGTGTGCGGGTATTCACGGACGACGTCGACCACAGCGCGGAAGGCATCTATCTCGACGGGCGCTGGGACTGGTCCGCGAACGCCGCGCTGGCGCGGCCTGAGGCCGATGAGACAGCACGGCTGGCAGTCGTCTTTCAGGCCACCGACGTTTCCGCGTCGTTCGGTGCGACAGGCGGAACCCCGGTGCGCCTGAACGTGACCGTGGATGGGAGCCCGATCCCGGCCGACCGGCGCGGCAGTGACGTGGCGGCCGGGCCCGATGGCCAGACCCACCTGCAGATCGACCAATTCCGGCTTTACAACGTCCTGCGGAACGGCACGGAACGCGCCGGCGAGTTGCAGTTCACCGTCCGCTCGCCAGGAGTGGCACTGTACGCCGTCTCATTCACGTAGGTTCTCGTCGGCAGGCGATGGCTACGTAGCATGGATCAGTCGCTCAACGTTGGTCTGGCGTTCGTTGCCGGAGTTGCCTCCTTTATCGCGCCGTGCACCCTGGCGCTGGTTCCGGCCTACCTCGCCTACCTGGCGGGGTTCACGCTGAGCGATCCGCGCACCGCCAGCCCCAGGCGGCTGCAAGCGGCCACGGTTCTGAATGTCGCCCTCTTTGCCCTGGGATTCACTGCGGTCTTCGTGGTACTGGGCTCGTCACTCGGCGCCCTCTCCAGCGTCGCCGGGAATCAAGCGGTGTGGCTCAACCGCATCGGGGGCCTGTTGATCATAGGATTCGGCCTGCTAACGCTTGGTCTCCTGCGCGTTCCCATCCTCGAGCGCGGTTTTGCGGTAGACGATCGGTTTGCCCGGCGAGCGCGCTATGCGGGTTCGCTGATCGTGGGCGGCACGTTTGCCGTGGGCTGGATTCCCTGCGTCGGGCCGATCCTGGGCGCGATCCTGGTCCTGGCGGCAACCACGGCATCGGCCGCAACGGGGGCGGTGCTCCTGACCTCCTACTCGCTTGGAATCATGCTGCCATTCGTTTTGGCCGGCGCGTTTTCCGGATGGACGCGCGTGCTGCTGCGGCGCTACGGACGAGCCCTCCAATACACCAGCGCAGGCGGCGGCGTGCTGCTGATCGCGCTGGGGGTCATTGTGTTTACGAATCTCATGCCGGTAATTGCGTCGCTGGTCCCGATGGGCGTTCCTCCCATCAGTTGAGTGAGACATTTTCGCGGATTTCGGAGCGAGTTCGGGAGCCGTTTGTCGTACGATGAAATAAGAGACCGTCGCGTTCGTGCGGTGGTCTGCGTTCCGGCCTGAGACTTATGCCATCCGAGACTGACGCCACGGCGGGCGGCGACGCGGGCGCGCGTCGGCGTCAGGTGCTGGCCGCGCATGCTGAGCTCTTCAACGAAGCGCTGACTGACGAGGCCGACCGTCTGGCCAAGCTGGCCAATGTGGTCGAAGCGCTGGCCCTGGCCTCCGACGCCCAGCCGCTGGAGCCGCTGACGCCGGTCGGCGCCCACGTGGAGGGCGCCGTCCGGCTGGAACGCGTGCGGCGCCGCGTCGCGCTGTGGTGGGATAGCGACGACCCGTCCGCGCTGGCCCAGGCCGCCCTGGAACGCCAGGTCGACATTCTGATCGTGGTGCAGGGCTTTCCGCTATCGATGCCGGTGGATGCTGACTGGGCCGACCAGTTGGTGCTGCTGGACGGCCGGGATCTGACGCTGCTGTTGGAGGGTCGCTGGACGCTTGGGCAGGCCGTGCGGTTCAAACACGGCGAGCAAGCGTCGCATGGCCGCTTCATATCGTTACGGGTGGCGCCGCCGGCGGACTTGCCGGACGAGGCCGAGTCCGAGTTTGGTCCAGAGGATGGCGAGGTCTTGCGCTCCAACGTTGACGACATGCCGTCGCCGCGTGACGAAGGAGACTTTGGACGCGTCGACGATCCAAACATCTGGGACGCTGGTTCCCCCGGGCGGGGTGAGCCCGAGCCTGTCCCTACGACTATTCGCTCGAACATCGAATCGCACGAACAGTCGGTTGCGGAGGCCGAGGCCTTCGAGCAGGCCGAGCATCGCCGGATGCGCATGATTCGCACGGGATTCATGCTCCTCGCCCTGCTCGGCGTGCTGATTGCGGTCTTCATGATTCGCGGCCGGCAGGACGCCGAGGCGGCCAGCCTGGATCGGGCGACCGACATCGCGGTGCGCGCCGCGCACCTGGAGTTCGAGGCGTACGAGTCGCTCGATTCAAGCGCGCTGCGTTCGGTCTACGACGAAGCGCTGGCCCAGGCGATTGAGGCGCGAGTTCAGCAGCTGCGAGCCCAAGGCTTGTACCTCGAAAGCGAAATCCGGGTACAGGTCGTCGATGCCCGGCTGGATGGCGAAACGGCGGGCGTCCTGGTTCGCGAGCAAGGCAATCTGGCCACGCGTCGGACGTCGGACGGTCAGACGATCCAGCGCGGACCCATCAGCCAGGATGTCGGCTTTTTCCTGGCCCGCAGCGCGGACGACCGCTGGCGCGTGGTGCAACGCGCTCCAGTTGGCTGATCGAGTCCAGACCCCTCCACCACCCACGGTGTTGGCCGCGGCGGGGTGCGCTGGATATCCTTTGGCCAGCGCGGAACGCTTTTCGGGCGACGTAGCCAAGTGGTAAGGCGGGGGTCTGCAAAACCCCTATCCTGGGTTCGATTCCCAGCGTCGCCTCCCAGACCCTGAAGCACGCCTCGAGGCCTCACCCGGCGTTGGCGACCTGACGCGCATGCCGACACACGCGATCCACGAAGGCGCGCGACAGATCGGGATCCCACGCCATGGTGTCCGGGTCGTCGGCGTGGGTGTGGAGCCAGGCCATCACGATGTGCCGTTCGTTGTCGTTTCCTGCGGAGTGCGAAGGGCTTGCGTTGCCGAGGCGTTGAAGGGCGGCGCGCACGGCCGATCGGCGCGGGCGGGAGATCGCCTCGATCGCGGTGATGCCACCGTTCTCGATTCGAACGAGTTCGGCATCGCCCGGCGTCGCGCCGGCAGCGATGGCGAGCATCGGCACGGCGCCCAAGCCGCCACGCACGGGATGGCGCAGCACGCGCGCCCGCCGGATGCGGCGCGCCAGGGTCTCCCGTTCGGAGGGGTCCGCATCGGCGGCGTCGACCGTCTGCAGGGCCGCCTCACGGCTCACTCCCAGAAAGGCAACGGCCGCGTCGCGTCGCCAGGCGGGGACCTGCTTATCGACCGATCGTCGCGATGGCAAGGCAAATATCCGGCGCGCCGCGTCGCTCGCCAGCCGCGCGTCGCGCGACGTCGGAAACGGTCCCAGATAGTCGGCACCGTCATCCCGCGCAACGGCGGCGGCGTGTGTAACGGCGGAATCGGCCGGGCCAATGCGTACGAAGCGCCGGCCAATTCGCCAGCGGCGATTCCGGTTGTAGGCGGGAGCAAGCGCGGTGATCAGCTCGGCTTCGCGAACGAGGGCGCGTAGTTCCGATCCCGTCGGTTCCCACTCAATGGCGTCAATCTGCTCCAGCATCCCGTCACGCCGCCGGACGAACCCGGCCGAGTCGGTGAAGTGGCTGCGTACCCGCCGCTGCAGGGAGGTGGACTTGCCGACGTACAGCGGCCGACCGGCCGTGTCACGAAAGACGTAGACGCCCGGCGACGGCGGCAGATTGCGCGACGCCCAGCGCGCCAGTTCGCGCGCCCGCCGCGGGTGTCGGCTTTCCGGCCCGCCCTTGGCCGCCAGCCGCCGGAGATCGTCCAGCGTGCGCGCCTTTTGGCCGGCCGCTGTGCCCAGGAGAAAGCGAAGCAGCCGGGCTGTCACCCCGGCGTCGTCCAGCGCTCGATGGGTTGGCGTGTCGGTGATGCCAGCCGCCTCCAGGACGGTGGCCAGCCCGGTCCCGGGCAGATCGGGCAGCAGCGCGGCGCTCAGCTCCATCGTGTCCAGGCCGTCGCCCGGAAACAGTGCCCGAGCCGACCACACGGCTTCACGATTCAGGTAGCCAAGATCCGTGGGCAGGTTGTGCGCCACCAGTACGCCGCCGGCCTGGAACTCGCGAAACTCGTCCAGCACCGTTTCAATGGGCGGCGCTTCGACCAGCATCTCGTCCGTGATGCCCGTGTACCTCGTTACGAACTTCGACACGCGGCCCGGTACGCGCACCAGCGAGGCGTAGCGCGAAATCTCCCGACCTGCGCGCAGGCGAAAAGCGCCGACTTCCAGGACGCGGTGCCGCCCGCCGCGACCGCCGTTGGTCTCGATGTCGAACACGACAAACTCGGCTTCGTCGATGGCATTGGAGCGCTGCGACCAGGCCGCCAGGCCCCAATGCCCCGCCGCTTCGGCTGCCAGACGGGCATCGGCATCCAGCAGCGGCGCCAGGATGCGTGCGCCAATGTGGGCGCCCCCGGCTTCCACGTGCAGTACGGCCCGCGCCAGTTGCTGCAAGGTCATGGGTCGGCCTGCGTCCTCGAGCGTGGCCACCGCCGCCTCGACCAGGACGCTACGCCGGGCCGGCGCGCCGCCGTTAGAAGTCGAGGCCTCCAGGCTCACTCGTCGGTGGAACGGCCGCCGAACGCGAGCGACCCAAAGGCGCCGACGGCGGCCACGATCACGGTCCCAAGCAGGGCTGTACCGATGTCCACGATGGTGAAGTCGTCCACCAGCATGGTGGCGGCCCAGAACACCAGCGCGCTGATCACGAAGTGCGACAACCCGAAGGTCAGGAGTTTCAAGAGGCAGTTGATCGGCTTAAGGATCATTTCCAGCGCCGGACGCACATAGGAATTCAAGACGGCCAGAGCCACGGCCAGGCTGAAGACTGCCAGCCAGAACCTGTCGCTGCCCCGATCTGGCAGAACGATGCCGTTTTCCAGAAGCTGGGTCACCGCCAGCACCGCGAAGAAGTTCGTGACGAGCCGGGCCAGCAGGAAGCTGATTTCGCGACCAAGCCACCCCATGCGTTAGTGGCTGAACCCGGCAATGCCTTCGTTCGTCCTATCAAGAGACGACTGTCTTGCCAGGCAGGTGACGGGCGGCCAGGCGAGGCGCTTCACCCGCAACCCCTTTCCACAGTCCTGGCCCGCGACAGTTAAGGCTAGCCCGCCTCCGGTTCCGTCACCTCCACGCCCACGATTTCCTCCAGGCGCTTGAAGGTGGCGGCGGCGTCCAGGTCGCCCCAGCCCATGGCTCGAATCTCCTGGTAGATCGCGTCCGCCTGGGCCGTGGCCACCAGCGGCACGCCGCTTTGACGACCCACATCCAGCGCCAGCCCCAGGTCCTTCAGCAACAGGTCGACGGCAAAGTTGGCGCTGTAGTCCTGCGGAAGAACCAGGTTTGGAATGTCCACTTCCATGCAGCGGCTGGCGGCAAAGGCGCCCATCAGCGTGTCGTAGAGCTGGCGCGGGTTCAGGCCGTTCTTGACCGCCAGCACAAAGGCCTCGGCGTTGGCCTGGCGCACGCTGGCGATGATCATCTGGTTGGTCAGCTTGGCGATACAGCCGGTGCCGGCCGGACCGAAGTGCTCAATCTTTCCGCCGATGATGTCCAGGATCTCGCTGCCCTGTGCAAACGCTTCCTCGGTGCCGCCCACGAACACGGCCAGGGTCCCGGCCTGCGCACCGCCCGGCCCGCCGCTGACCGGCGCGTCCAGGTAATTCACGCCCTTCGCCGCGGCGGCTTCGGCGCAGGTCCGGGCCGTGTCCGGGCCGTTGGTTCCGAAGTCGATCCACAGCTGGCCTTCGCGGGCGTTCTCGATCGCGCCGTCCGCGCCCAGCAGCAGCTCCAGCGAGACTTCGGGGGTTGGCACGTTGACGCACACCACGTCCGACTGCGCCGCCACCTCGGCCGCCGTGCTGGCGGCCACGCCGCCATCGGCCACGAAATCGTCGACCTTGCCGCGACTGCGGTTGTGCACGATCAGGTCGTGCCCCGCCGCGCGCAGGTTGATCGCCATGGGCATGCCCATCTTCCCGAGACCGATGTAGCCGATTCGCATGTCGGTGTGTCCCCTCGCTGCCGTGCCTGGCGCTAGACCTGCGCCCAGGCGAGTTGGAACGTGCGCTTGCAGTTGCCGATTATCGCCGCTGCCGACTGGTCCGGGGCCGGCTTCATCTCGAACGAGACGAGCGGCATCGGCGTGGGCAGGTCGCGCTCGAAGTACCCGATCTCCATCAACGTCTTCAGATATGCCGTCAGTTCCGGCACGTCGTTCTCGCCCGCCGGATCCCCGAACACCGGGTGTTGGTCGCCGTATTGCGGATGCTCGCGGTCGCGCAGGATGCAGTTGCCGATGTGCGCCTGGATCAGGTGCTCGCCGGCCGCACGTAGTGAGGTCGGCGGGTCTTCGTCCAGCAGCGGCAGGTGACTCAGGTCCAGGCACAACCCGAAATTCGGGGTGGATGCGCGCACCATCTCGCTGACCCGCACGCAGAGGTCGATCGGTCCCAGCAGCGAGTTCTTCTCGATCGCGCGGTCGAACTGCTCCAGCGCGATCCAGATGTTCTGCCGCCCGGCGTAGTCGCACAGTTCGGTCAGCGACTCCACGATGCTTTCGACTGCGGCTTCTACGCCGCCGGGCGCCGTCGCCGAATTGGGCCCGTCCAGCAGCGTCACCATCGTGATGCCCAGTTCGGCAGCCTCGTCGATGGCGTCCTTGACCTGGGTCACCGCGTCATCCCGCGCGTCTGCGTCGGTCGAGGCGAGATTCAGGCCACCGCTGAGGATCAGCGGGTGCGCGCCGTAGCCCAGCGTCAGGTGCGCGGACTCGGCCAGCCGGCGCATGGCGACGCGCTCAGCGGGGTCATTGATTCGTGCGATCTCCAGCGCGTGGAAGAACCCGTCGGCCGCCAGCGCTTCGGCGGCCTCCACGGCGGGTCCGTCGCCGCTCTGGAGGTCGGGGTGCAGCATGAACTGCACGATCCCGATGTGCATGTAGGCCTCGGGCGGTCGATTCACGTCGGCGAACCTCTCTCAGTCGGTCGGGCGCGCGGCATCCCAATCGTGACGCGAGCCCATCGGGCGTGTCGAATCATTCGGTTGATGACGGCGCTCAGACGCCAACCGCCGCGGGCTCGTATTCCGGCAGGAACTCCTTCACGGCCTCGAATGCCTCGTCGATAGCCGCGTCGTCCAGCGACGTCTTTGGCGGCGCCACCCACGGTTCCATGATCCCCAGCCGGCTCAGCACGCCCTTGGCGGTGGCCTGCATGAACGGCGAGGCTCCGCTCAGCTCGCGCAGGAAGGCGTGTTGCCGGTTCTGGGCAGCCGCGGCGGCGGCCAGGTCACCGTCGCACCAGGCGTTGTAGATGGCACAGACCAGCTGTGGCGCCACGTTGGGCGCGGGACCGGTCGTGCCGGCGGCCCCGGAGTTAAGCGCGTGCAGCAGCGTCGCGTCCCCGCCCACGATCACTCGAAAGTCGTCGCCGCGCATCGCGTCCAGGTAGTCCAGCAGGTTCTGCGGGCTGCCCGAACTGTCCTTGGTGCCCTGCACCCCCACGTCGCGCAGACGCAGTAGCGTGGCCGCGTCCACCGAGACCTTGGTCATGCCCGGGATGTTGTACAGCAGCACCGGCACGGGCGATGCGGCCACGAGGTCCTCGAAGTAGCGGACCACCTCGTCGTTGCTCATGGGGAAGTAGAACGGCGGATTGACCAGCAGGCCGTCGGCGCCCAGGTCACCGGCCTGGACGGCCTGTTGGTGCGTGCGCTCCACGCACGGCTGCCCGCAGGCCACGATGACCGGGACGTCGCCGTCGGCTTCCTCGACGCCGGCGCGAATCGCCACCGCGCGCTGGTCGTCATTGATCGCCGCGAACTCGCCGGTCGTGCCCAGCAGCACGTAGCCGAGACAGCCGGCGTCCAGAACTCGTCGCGCCAGCCGACGCATGGCGGGTTCGTCCACCGCCAGGTCCGCGGTCAACGGCGTGAGGAGGGCCGGAATCACGCCGTGCAGGCGTTCCTGGAACCGAGTCATAGTCTGGGCGCCCCAATCGAGTCGGTGGCTTGAAGTATAGGAGTCGCCGCCTCAGACATTCGCGCGGGTCTGGCCCCCGTCCACGTTCAGGCAGGCCCCCGTCACCAGGCTGGCCTGGTCCGATGCCAGGAACGCCACCACCGCGGCCACTTCCTCGGGGTGCCCAAAGCGTCCCATCGGAAAGTCCTGTCGCAAAAACTCCGCCATCCCCTCCGGGTCGGCCTGCATGGCCTGTTCCCAGCCTCCACCGGGGAAGATGATCGAACCGGGCGCCACCGCGTTGACCGTGATTCCCTCCGGCGCCAGCTCCCGGGCCATCGTCTTGGACAGGCTGTTCATGGCCGACTTGGCGGCGTTATACGTCGGCGGACCGCCCTGCTCACGCCCGTAGATCGAGGTGATGTGGATGATCCGCCCGGCCCCTTGCGCCCGCATGTGCGGCAGCGCCGCACGGCTGGCGCGGATGGCGGGCCACAGGTTCACATCCAGCGTCGCGGCCCAGTCGTCATCGGTCGCCTCCCCGAACGTCCGGCCGCCGGTCGATCCGCCCACGTTATTCACCAGCACGTCCAGCCGACCAAACACATCGACGGTCTGCTCGATCGCCTGCGCGGGCGTCGCTTCCTCGGCCATGTCCAGCTCAATCCCGGCCGCCTGCACGCCCGCCGCCTCGATCTCACCAACCGTCTGTTCCAGGCGCTCGCGACCGCGCGCCGTAATCGCCACATTGCAACCTTCAGCCGCCAGCGCCAAGGCAATCGACCGCCCAATCCCCCGGCTGCCACCAGTCACCAACGCGGCCTTGCCATTCAGTCCCAGATCCATGCATGCACTCCCTTAATCGCTCTTGCCCGTGGGCATCCAGCGCCGCGGCTTCGGCTGCGCCAGCCAGGCCAGCAACTCGTCCAGTGAAAGCGTGTTGATCACGTCCTCGGCCCGCAGCCAGGCCCTTCGGGCCGTCAGCACGCCGTAGCGCATGTAGGCCAGGCTGTCGGGATGGTGGGCGTCGCTGTTGATGGAGATGGGCACGCCCAATTCGGCGGCGCGCCGCGCGGTCGTATCGTCCAGATCCAGCCGCTCCGGCGCGGCATTGATCTCCAGCGCCGTGCCCGTGGCGGCCGCCGCCTTCAGCACCGCCTCTACGTCGAAGGTATAGCCGTCGCGCAGGCCGAGCATGCGCCCCGTGGGATGCCCGATGATGTCCACGTGCGGGTTCTCGATCGCCGCGATCAGCCGCTCCGTCATCTGCTCCGTCGGCTGGTTGAAGTTGCTGTGCACCGAGGCCACCACCACGTCGAGGGACGCCAGGATCTCGTCGCTGAAGTCAAGGCTGCCGTCAGCCAGGATCTCCACCTCGCTGCCGTGCAATAGGCGCACATCCGACGACGCCTCGCGCTCCCGCGCAATCTCCTCGGCCTGCTCCGCCAGCCGCTCCGGGCACAGCCCGTTGGCCACCAGCAGGCTGCCCGAGTGATCGGTCACCGCGAAATACGCAAGCCCGCGACCCCTGGCCACATCCACCATCTGGCCGATGGACGCCGCCCCGTCGCTCCACAGCGAGTGTCCGTGCAACTCACCCTTGATGTCGCCAAGCTCGATCAGCTTCGGCAGCGTCGCCGCCTCGGCCGCCTCGATCTCGCCCCGGTTCTCGCGCAGCGCCGGATCGATCCAGGGCAGGTCGACCGCCGCGTAGACGTCCTCCTCGGTCGCCGCCGGTCGTCGCTGCCCGGTCTCGGAGTCCAGGAAGCCGCGCTCGTTCAGCGACAGCCCGCGTTGCAGCGCCCGCGCCCGTATCTCGATGTTGTGTTCCTTCGATCCCGTGAAGTAGGCCAGCGCCGCCCCGAACTCATCCGGCGCCACCACCAGCAGGTCCACCTGGAACCCGCCGCCCACCAGCACCGCTGTCTTGGTCCCGCCGGTTCCCACCACCTCTTCCACGTCCTCGGCCGCGATGAAGTGATCCATCACCGGCCCGGGTTCCTCCGCGGCCGCCAGGATGTCCAGGTCGCCGATCGTCTCCCGGCCCCGCCGCAGGCTGCCCGCGTACTGCACCGTCTGAACCCCCGGCGCGGCCTCCACGTGCGCGATCAGCCGCTCCGCGATCGGCATCACGTCCCCCAGCCGCCGCCGCGCAATCCGCTCTCGGAATCGACCCAGCTCCCGCAGCAGCCGCGCCTGGCGCTTGGCCCCAATCGTCCGGATACCCGCCAGCCGACCCTCGCGCGCGGCAACCTCCAGCGCGTCCACGCTGTCGATCCCGTGCTTGTTGTACAGCGTCGCAGCCGTCTTCGGACCGAGACCGGGAATCAGCAGCATTTCAAACACGCTGTCCGGAATCTCGGCCCGCATCTCCTCGTACTCGTCCACGCGGCCTTTCGCCACAAACTCGCCCAGCACTCCCGCGATGCCCTTGCCGATGCCGCGCACCTTGGAAATCTCGCCGCTCTCGACCAGTTCCGCCACATCCGTGGTCAGCGAATCAACCCGCCGTGCCGCGTTCCGAAACGCCCGCACGCGGAACGTATTCGCCCCGCGAATCTCCAGCGCGTCGGCAAAGCCCTCCAGCAGATCGGCGGCTGCTTTGTTCAGCATCCTGCGGGGCCTTTCGGGCGGTGCGGGCTGTCTGCATTGTCACCGATTGCCCGTGACCGGCGCAGGCGGCGTAGCATTTGCCCATGCGCTGGTTGGATGCACTCGCTCCCGAACTCGAATACTGCGGCCTCGTCGGCGAACGCCGCGCCTTGCTGCATCGTGTGCCCGTCAGCTGGCGCGAGCGCCTGCCGGCGGATACCTGGATGCGACTGTGCGCCGCGTCCGGCGTCCGCGTGGCATTCCGCACGGACAGCCCAACGATCGCCATTCGCGCCGAATGGATATCCCAGCAGACCACCCGGGCCAACGCCGAAATCGACCTCTACCAGAACGGCGAGTTCTACGGCCAGCTCCGCAGCCAGGGCCTCGGCGTCGCCGAGGGCGTGATTTACGACGGCCCCGCCCGCGACCGCCGCGTCGAGCTCTACATGCCGCCCTATGGCGAAGTCAGGTTCGCGGGCGTCGGCGTGGCGGAGGATGCCTCCATCCAGCCGCCCCCGCCGCTGCAAGGTCCGCGGCTCCTGTTCTACGGCGACTCCATCACCCACGGCAGCACAACCGCTCGGGCCGGCACCACCTATCCCGCGCGCATCGCCCGACGCCTGGGTGTGGACTTCGTCAACCTGGGCGTCGGCGGCTCCGCCCGCGGCGAGCCGGCCATGGCCGAAATCGCCGCGTCCCTCCGTGCCGACGTCATCGTGCTCGCCTACGGCGTCAACACCTTCGGCTCCAGCCACGAAGAGCCGCGCGCCTTCGAACGCACCTACGACACCTTTCTGGCCATCCTCCGCTGGCATCAACCAGAGGTCCCCATCCTGATGGTCACGCCCCTCTTCCACACCTGCGAATTCGAGCAGACCACCCGCGGCGGCGCCAAGCTCGAGGAGTACCGCCGCGTCATCCGCGAAGTCGTCTACCGCCGCCAGAGCTTCGGCGACGCCAACCTGATCCTGCTGGAAGGCCACGGCCTCATCGGCCCCGGCCAGGGTGACCTGCTGGCCGACCACGTCCACCCCAACGACGCCGGCTTTGCTGCCATGGCTGATGGCCTCGGTGCCCAAATCCAACGCGTGCTCAGCCTCACGCCAGGCAGATCTTGACCGAGGCGTGTCCTGCCTGGCTCCAAGTGCCGGACGAGCCAGCCGCGAGGCTCATTGAAGCGGAGCATTGCTAGAGTTGTCGATCGGGCAGCCGCGGGGCGCTTGAGTGGTCGTGCCCAGTTCGTGTCGACACAGCGAAAGGTAAGCCACGAGTGGCGATAGAGGAGAAGAGCGTGGCCTCGCGCGGCAAGGAGCTCTACGTCACCAGGATCCGCGAACTGACCCGCGAGACGGCGAAGGGCGACTTCGTCGTGATCGACATTCACAGCGGGGACTTCGAGGTCGATTCCGACGACCTTGCGGCAACCATGCGGCTGATGGAGCGGCGCCCGGACGCAATTACATGGGCGGAGCGTGTCGGCTATCCAGCGGCGTATAACTTACAGGGCGGGATTCTGGCTCGTACGGAATGATTCGCGGGCGGGTAAACCAACGCCTGGAGCCCGTAGTCAGTGTTTCGATTCTCGACGATTACGACACCGAGCACAGCTTCGAGTTCATTCTGGATACCGGATTCAGCGGCCACTTGACCTTGCCATCGGACGTCGTCAGCCGGCTTGGTCTCAAGTACAGCGGACAGCGAGCGGTCGCTACGGCCGACGGGTTCACACACAACGTTGACGTATTCACAGCCAGGGTGTTGCTGCACGAAAATGAGAGGCCGGTATTCGTCATTCGCTTGGATAGTCCATCTTTGCTCGGAATGCGCTCCCTTCTGGGATGCAGGCTGTCCATCAACGTGCACGCCGGCGGACGCGTTGTGGTCGAAGAGACGATCTGAGCGGCTTGCGCAGCGCAAGCTTGGCTTGTGGAGCGGACAGCCGGTTTCAAGACCCGGTGCATTCACCGTTCGACCCGCCCGCCCCGCCGCCCTACGCTTAACCCGCCGATCCACCCCCAGAAACGCTGCCCCATGTTGAGGCTCAGCATTCTCACCCTCTCCTATCGCCAGGCCTTCGACGACGGCCGGATGGACCTGATGCGCTTCCTGGACACCTGCCGCGAACTGAGTGTTGACGGCGTCGATCTCCACGACTCCGCGTTCCCGGCGGAAGACCGTGCCTCGCTGCTTGCCGTCAAGCGCGCCTGCCTCGACCGCGGTCTGGACATCCCCTGCATCGCCATTTCCAACAACTTTGCGCGCCCCGCCGAGGACCTTCCCGCCGACGTCCAGCGCACCAGGACCTGGATCGAACGCGCCGCCCTCCTCGGCGCGCCCCAGGTCCGCGTCTTCAGCGGGAAGCCGTTTTCCGAGGACGACCGCGCCGCCTCCTGGGACCGCTGCGCCGATGCCCTGCGCGAGTGCGCCGAATTCGGCGCCGAGATGGGCGTCGTTGTGTCCCTCCAGAACCACAACCACAACCAGATCGCGCCCGACGGCGAAGACGTCCTGCGCCTGATCCGCCAGGTCGATCATCCAAACCTGGGCCACGTGCTCGACACCGGCCAGTACGCCGGCTCGCCCGGCGCCTCGGGATTCGCCGACGACGAGCAGCGCGGACGCCACGATTACCTGAACAGCATTGCCCTGACCGCGCCGCTGGCCACCGCCGTCCGCGCCAAGCTCTATCGCATCGCCACCGGCAGGGAAGAGTCACTGGACTACGACACGATCTTCGAAACCATCCGCGGGGTTCGCTACAACGGTTGGGTCAGCCTGGTATACGAAGGTCGCGACGACCCGATCGAGGTAATCCCCCTCGGCGTCCGCTTCCTCCGCGGCTACCTGCCGGCGGCGTCCACCTGAGGCCTTCCGCCAGCGCCTCTCAATACCTGGCTGCGGTGGGCTCCCCCGGGAAGCCTCGGGGCGATGCGTTGCGGTGGCCGGGCATGGGCCAGCCCTGGCCGCCCATGGTCTGGTATTCGCGGGACTTGCCGCACAGCCAGAAGAACATTTCGGATGCATCCACGGCGTCCCGAAACTGCTGCCGCAATCCCCGCAGGGCGAACGTGTAGTCGGCCTGGGCAAAGTCGAAGTCCGGCTCAATCACCCAGTCGCGGGCCGGCGGTGACGTGCGCCAGTAGTTGTACTTGAGGAGATTGCGGACTCCCCGCGCCGTCGATACGGAGCGCCGATGCCAGATGGAATAGACGGTGAGAAAGATCGAGCCGGCGGACGCGACGGTCTTGACGCCGTGTCGGAGGCTTCCGTAATGCCCCATCATGCTGGAGTGCTGAAACAGGAAGTGCGAACCGGGGAGCACCTCGGTAGGCCCCATCTCAGCCGTGCATGCCTCGGGGTAGTAGAAGACCTGCAAGTAGTGGAGTGCGGGTCCATAGCGTGACCCGCCGTCACGATGCCAGCCTTGCGCCGGCGCCGGCATATGCACGCGGTGGTTGCTCATCAGAACGGGCGTCTCGAACCCCGCGCCCAGCAGCGAGCGTACGGCGCCGGCGGCCGCGGGATTGAGGATCACGTTCTCGATAAACCATTCCTCGGCCAGGATGTCGGTTGGCTCGAGGGACGTGTTGTTGTCGACGAAGGCGACGGTCTTGCGGTTGATCTCCTCCGGCACCACGCCGTCAAGGAGCAGATAGCCGTGTTTACAAAACTCCAGGACCTCGGTGTCGGTCAGCGTCGGCGCGATGTGCGAGGTATCCATCAGGCGCTCCGAATCTTTTCAAGTACAAACTCGGCCCCGTAGGCATAGGTGCGCGACTCGTCGAGCAGCAGCGCGAGGTTGGGAAACTCAATGATGCGCCAGCCGTCCCGGATGGCGTCCAGAACGGTTTGGTAGGGCCAGTCGTCGGGATCGTCCGCGCCATCCGAGAGTTCGCCGTCAATCACCATCCGCATGCCGATCACCTGGGTGTCCAGGGCCGTGCCGGCGGCTTGCAGGTACAGCAGGTCCTGCCGGGCGTTGCGAGCGGCGGTCAGTTCGTCCCGAATGGCCGCGAGCGTGGACTCTTGTAGGGTTCCGGCGCGAAGCTCCGCGATTCCCTGGTCGAGCTTCGCTGTGATCGCGTCGAGCCTCATGGTCGTGTTCCCGGATCGTGTTCACGGATTGTCCCGCACGCGTCGAGGTCTCGGGCGCCCGACCTGATCACCGCACGGTGTCAGCCTCCGCGGCCGCGCGGGGATTGTCGCCCGCCAACTGCGCGCCTAGCATGGCGTGATTACCCAGCCTCCAGGGAATCCCTCACATCGCTGACCCACGCGCCCCCATTGGAGTCCTTGGCGCCGGCCTCATGGGCCACGGCATTGCCCAGGTATTCGCCCTTGCCGGGCACCAGGTAACCGTACTCGACGCCAACCCGGCAGCCTTCGACGCCGCCCGCAGCAAAGTCGCCCGCAACCTCGAGCTGATGATCGAGTACGGCTTGGTCACCCCAGACCAGACCGAGGCGGTCCCGGCGCGACTAAACTTCACCACCGACCTGACCGACGTGGGTCACTCCGCTCTCATCATCGAAGCCGTCACCGAGTCCGTGGACGTCAAGCGCGCGGTCTACGCCGACCTGGCGCCCCACCTGTCGCCCGACACGTTGCTGGCCTCCAACACCTCAAGTATCCCGATCCACCTCATGGCCGACGCTACCGGCCGGCCCGACCGCTTCACCACCACCCACTTCTTCCGCCCGGCCTACCTGTGTCCCATGGTCGAAGTCACCAAGGGCGAGCACACCAGCGAGGCCACCGTCGAAGCTGTGCTGGCCCTCCTGCGCGGCGCCGGTCTGCGGCCGGTTCGGATCAACGTGGACCTGCCCGGACAGGTCGCCAACCGGCTGCGGCAGGCCTTGTTTCGCGAAGCGCTGGACCTGGTCGACCGGGGCGTCATTTCGGCCGAGGACATCGACGAGCTCACGGCATTCTCGTTCTCGCCGCGCATGCCGCTCATGGGCGTCATGCGCGACCGCGATCTCGCCGGCCTGGAAATCGCCCTCAACGGCACCGAGAGCGTCTGGCCCGACCTGTGCAACGCCGACAGCGGGCACCAGGTCCTGCGCCGGCTGGTTGAGGCCGGGCACTTCGGTCTCAAGACCGGCCGCGGCTTCTTCGACTGGTCGGACGTGGACTTCGCCGCGCAGTGGGAAACCCTGGAGCGCCAGCAACTGGAGATCTACGCCACGCTTCGAAAGATTGGCGCCTGGCCGGTCTGATCAGGAGCTTCCAGCGCCGCATTGGCAGCGGCTTTGGCCTACCGGCACGAAGCGTCCGTGGTTTGCGCGGTATCCTTTCGCGGTCACTGTCGGTCAGGCACTCGGAGGCAGAGCATGCACCTTGCGCGTTATAGCGTGGACGGCGAAGTCCACCACGGAATCGTTGAAGGCGACACCATCGCCGAAATCTCGGGCGACCTCTTCGGCGACCTGGAGCGCACCGGCAACACGGTGGCCCTGGCCGACGTGCAGTTGCTCACGCCCACCTCGCCAACCAAGATCGTCAACCTGGCGGGCAACTACCTGAGCCACATGGGTGACTCGCCGCCCTTCTCGCGACCGCAGCCGTTCCTGGCGCCGCCGTCGTCCGTGCTCAATCCCGGCGGCACCATCGCCTGGCTTGAGGGCTGCAAGGACCTGCACTACGAAGGCGAGATGGCGGTCATCATCGGCAAGCGCTGCTCCCGCGTCAGCGAGGATGAAGTCGGGGACTACATCCTTGGCGTATGCGCCGCCAACGACATCAGCGAGCGCATCTGGCAGAACGGTCAGACCAACGGCGAGCCGGACAGCCAGTGGTGGCGCGGTAAGGGCGCCGACACGTTCTCGCCCTTCGGCCCCTGGGTTACCACCGGGCTGGACCACGGCAACCTGGAGATGACCACCCGCGTCAACGGCGAGGTCGTCCAGCACACCAACACCAGCGAGCTGATCTACAACGTGGAACAGATCGTCAGCTTCGTCTCGACGTACATGACGCTCGAGGCGGGCGACGCGATCTTCACGGGAACGTCCGGCACAACCAAGGCCATGAAGAGCGGCGACGTTACGGAAGTCGAGCTGGAAGGCAACGGCATCCTGAGCAACCCGGTCGGTTACCCCGAATAAGGCGGATCCGAACGCCGGGAATCCACTCGGCAAAGTCGAACTGAACGAAGCCGCCGCAGGGTTTCTAGAGACCCTGCGGCGGCTCGTTTTTCTACTCCCAATCGCCCACAGTGAAGTCCCGGGCGATCACCGCATTGGCTGCATGTCGTCCATCGGCGGCCCGCGCTCCTCGTCCGATGTGGTCTCCGCCTTAATTGCGTTCCGCCCCATCTCGTCGGACCCGCCGAAGATGATTGGCAGGCTCAGCGCAATCAGCATCACCAGCGCCCAGATCGCCGGCGCCGAGGTCTGCAGTTGCCGCCGTCGCCGTCGCGCTCGCGCTTCGAGTCGCGTGCGTCGCGGCTGCCACCACGGGTTGTGCCGAGCTTCGAGATAGTGGAATCCCACGCCGAGCACGGCGCCGTAGATCAGGTGACCAACCAGCGAGGCCGTCCTCGGCGCCGCGCTGTCCGCCGCCCAATCCGGTGTGTGACCGGTCAGCACCGCAAACAGGGTGTTGGGCCCAACCACCCACAGGAAGAACCCGAAGGCAATGCCCCAGCCCACCGCCGACCCGATGCCGTAGGTCTGCCGGCGAAACAGCAGGCCGTAGACAGCGCCCCAGATGACCGAAACCACGACATGCACCAGCACGCCGACCGCGGCGTTGTCGGCCCGCATCAACTGGGCAATACCCTCGAACGACCCAAGCCGCGCCAGCATTGCGGTATAAAACAGCCCACCCAGCAGCCCCGCGGCTGATCCGCGCCCCAACGCCCGCAGCCCCTCCGTGCCGTAGCCCTCGTCATCGTGTGAGGTCGCTTCGGCGAACAACACCCGCCAGGTCACGCTCAGCCATTGGTAGGCCAATCCCAGGATTCCGCCAAAGAGCAGATACGCCAGCAGGCCGGGGAAGGCGTCGTGAGCAAAACCCATGCCCCAGGGCAGCATGCCCCGGGTTGCCAGGCCGACGATCGTCATGGGAATGAGAATCCAGGCCAGGAACCCGAACACGAACCCGCGCACCAGCGCCGCGCCCGCGCTGTCGCGAACTGTCGGCACGGTTGCCGCGAACGCCAGCCCGGTCCCGGCGCCAACCAGCAGCACCCCGAGCCAGAGCAAGCCCGACGCATCGTGGCTGTCGATGCCCACAAACTGGCCGAGCAGCCCTTGGTCCACCAGCGCCTTGCCGGTCAGCGCGGCCCCGACCAGGCCAGCCATAACGCCTCGCACCACGGCCCCGACCGATGGTCGTTCGAAGGATGAACGCTGCCAGATCAGCAACGCCAGGCTGGTGGTGACGCCGTACTGCAGGTGGCCCAGCAGCATCGGAAATGTCTGTTGCGCCGAGGTCAGGTCCCAGGCCAGCGCCTCGCGGCGGATCAGCAGCGGCGCCAGCGTCAGGGGTCCGATGATCCACCAGACCGCGCCGTAGATCAGGCCCCAGAAGAGCAGGTCGCCCGCGCTGTGCTCCTGGCGTCGAATCAACGCCGCGAACCCGGCGCCGATGATGCCCGCCACGACCATGTGAACGATCCAGCCGCCGACAGCCGATGGCGGCAGCCGCACCAACGCGGCTATGGACTCGATGACGCCCAGGTGCCGCATTACGAGGCCGTAGACGATCCCGCCAACCTGTCCTGCAAGGGCGCCGGCCAGCAGCCAGGCCGCCAGGTCGTTGCGCCGCATCACGTCGTGCGCTCCCGCTCCGCGGTTGGCTGCGCGGCGGCGTCGAAGCGTCCGTCCGCCGCCGTCGTCATCACGATGTCGCGCGGGAACACCAGGTCCAGCGCCCAGTCCAGCGCCACCCGCGCCTTGCGTTCCAGGCCCGGCAGCTTGCTGAGATAGATCGTGCGCCACATGAACCAGGCCAGCAGCCCGGAGAATTTGTGTCCCCAGAGTTCCGCCGCCGCGGTTCGATGCCCCAGCCCCACCAGCGACCCACTCGCTCGGTAGCGGAACGGCTTCAATGGCCGGCCGTCAATTCTGGACACGATGTTCTGTGCCACCCGCTTGCCCTCGCGCAGCGCGTGCTGCGCCGTCGGCGGGCAGGGTCGGCCCTCGTTGGTGAGGTCTGGAATCTGCGCCGCGTCGCCCACTGCCCAGACCCCTGGGGTGTCGGGCACGTGCAGCGTCGCGTCCGCTACCACCTGTCCGGCCCGGTTCCTTTCGCAGCCCACGGTGCGCAGGATTGGATTGGGCTGATTGCCCGCCGTCCAGACAAAGGTCTCGCACGGAATCGTGGTGCCGTCGTTCAGGGTGACGGACCCTTCGTTCGCCGCGGCGACCCGGCAACCCAGTCGGAACTCGATCCCGCGGGCGCTCAGCTTCTCCAGGGCGTAGGCGCCAAGCTCGGCGCTCAGCTCCGGCAGGATGCGGTCGCGCGAGTGCACCAGCACGAACCGCGCGTCAGCCGGGCCAAGGTTCTGGAAGTAGCGCCGGACGCTCGATACCAGGTCGAACAGCTCGGCGATCGTCTCCGCGCCCGCGAACCCGCCGCCGGCGACGACAAACGTCAGCAGCCGCTGCCGCACTGCCGGGTCAGTCTCGTGGTCGGCGCGTTCCAACTGCGAGAGCACCCGGTGGCGAAGCCCCACGGCGTCTTCCAGCGTCTTCAGCGTGATCGCGTGCTCCGCCAGGCCTGGCAGGCCGTAGAAGTTCGGGACCGACCCCATCGCCAGCACCAGGTGGTCGTACGGCACCGCCTGCGGCGTCGTGGAGCGGCGGCTGCGCACCGTCACCTGGCGCTGTTCGGTGTCGATTCGTTCCACGTCGCCGTGGACGAAGTTGGTGAACGGGCACGCCGCGCGAATCGGCGCCGCGATGTGCTGCGCTTCCAGCGCGCCGGAAGCCACCTCAGCCAGCATCGGTGTGAACAGCAGGAAGTTGCTCTGACTCACCAGCGTGACGTCTAGGTCTCGCCGTCTGCGGGTCATGCGCTCCAGCGTCTGCGCGGCGCTCATCCCACCGAAACCGCCGCCCAGCACCACGATGCGATGCACGCGATCCTCCGCGCGCTCGCCCGGACGGACCAGCAGGGCGCCGCCGCCCCACTGGCGCACGGCCCAGTACAAGCCGCCGATAGTCAGCGCCCCGTACAGCATGTGCCCCATCAGGCTCGGGAAGCCGGCCGACGCCACGGCAATGGACCAGTCCGGGATAACGCCTTCCGCCAGCGGACGGATCGTCAGCGGTCCCAGGATCCAGCCCAGCAAGCCGAACGTGACGCCAAGGGTGATCTGCGCCGCGTAGCTGCCCGGCTCGTGCCGGTACTGCATGCCCACGCCGGCGCCGATCAGCGCGGCCAGCACCAGGTGCACGATCAGTCCGGTGCCGCTCGTGGACGTGCCCGCCAGCCCGGTCACTTCCACGCGCATTTGCTCGGCCTGCATCGCCAGGGCGAACACGATTCCGGCAATCAGCCCTGCCACCGCGCCGAACAGAACTTCGCGACGGGCCAGGACGCCTACCAATCGCACTGCGCGACTCCCGCAACGGGCTTCATCCGATTGTGGCAGTGCCACACGCCCAATGACGAATCCCGCGGCCGGTGCCAGCCTCCCGGGTCAAAGCGTCCGGACGGCCTCGCGCGCTAAGCCGTTGACGTCGTTCCCTCTCGCATCGCACCCTCCCAGCATGCTGCGGATTCACTCCTATCTGCTTGGAGTTTCGCTCCTGGCGGTCGCTGTCGCGGTCCTGCTCATGGTTGTCGGAACGCTTCCGGCACCACGGTCATCCGTGCTCGGTGCGACCCTCACCGGCGGGGAGGGCAGCAAATCGTCGGAAACTGTGCCAACCATTGTGTTCATCGCCGCACCCATCAGTTTCGACGGATTGCGACCCGGACAGACCGGGGCTTTCGGCCTGCGTGAGGGGCTGGTCGTCCTGCACGCCCAGTACGACGGGACCGTCGAACCCTTCAGCGCAGCCCTGCAATCGCTGGATGACCCCCAAGCCGACCCGATCGCGCCAATCAGCATCATCCCGCCGCTCGATCGCAAGGGTGCGGCCAGCGGCAATATCTTCAAGGCTGGTCGCTACGTGCTCATCGTCGAACGCGCCGAAGGCGAATGGTCCGTCACCATTTCCCAGCCGGGGGGATGGCGCGGCGCGCTCTAGTGGCCTCAGTAGCCACAACAGATGACCGCCCGCCCCCGCTATTTCTATACTGAACCGCCGCACCCGGACGGATCGAGGCCGGACATGGATCCCAGCTGTCTGCAATACGCCCTGACCGACGACGAGCGCGAATCGTTTGAGCGCGACGGCTTCCTGGTCGTCGAGGATGCCGTTCCCGAGGATTTGCGGGAATCCTTGATCGAGACTATCGACGACCTGATGGACAGCGGTGTCCTCGAAGAGGGCCGCACCGACAAGACCATCACCCAGCGCATCAACAAGCTGGGGTTCATCCATCTCGACCGCTCGTTCTTCGACATGGTCGCCTACGAGCGCTTGCTGCCCAAGGTCTGGGGCATCTTGGGCTGGAATATCTACCTTTACCACACCCACCTGGCCGTCACCGGCAGGGAGCCGGGCGCCTACGAGCCCGAAGCCCGCGCCTGGGGCTGGCACCAGGATTCCGGCCAGATGAATCGCGACATGGAGACCAACCCGCGCCCGCGGATCTCGTTGAAGGTCGGCTACTTCCTGACCGACGTCAGCACCGAAGGCATGGGCAACTTCTGGGTCGTTCCCGGAAGCCAGCTGTCCAACACCCTCCCCGAGCCCGGCGACGGCGAGGTCCAGCCGGAAGGCGCCATCCCCGTAAAGGTCAAGGCCGGCACCGCCGTCATCTTTGACCGCCGGATCTGGCACGCCGCCACGCCCAACTTCTCGGACGTGACCCGGCGGGTCCTGTTCTACGGCTACGGCTACCGCTGGATCCGCACGCGCGACGACATGGAGTTTCCGCAGGACTGGTACGACGACTCGCACGCCGTCCTGCGGCAGATGATGGGCCACTCCACCAACGAATTCGGCCGCTCGTCACCATCGGACGCGGATGTGCCGCTGAAGGTCTGGCTGGAGGAACACGACCAGATCGAGCCGGAGAAGGCCCTCGTCGGCTAACCGCGCGGCCTTCCCTCACAGCTGAAAAAGCCCGGCTCGTCGTCAACCCGCCTCTCAGCGGGACGGCGACCCGTGCGTGTGCATGTTGGTACGGGCCAGCCCCGGCCGCGCTGTCGTGATCCCTCGCCGGTTCACGAAGCGAGCGGTGCTTGCCTGTCGTATGCGATCAGTGTACAATAGACCTGATGTTTCCACAACCCGATTTCCGCATGCCCGTTTCCGCGAACGCCGAACCGCGCCTCCGTTCCCTCGCCAGGAAGCGCTGCTCCGCGTTCGCCCCGTCGATCTGTCGCACAACCGTCCCGGGACTCGACCCCGAGCCGAAATCAGGCAGGGTCGCCCTGCGCTTTTCGCGGGCCGTTCGACGCCCCGCCGCGCCTCAAGAGTTTTTTAGAAAAAACTCTTATTCGCGCGAGGGCGCCGTTTTCGCCGCGTTTCGCCCCCCGTTTCGCAGCCCCTCAGACCATCGCCCGGTCGGCCAGGTCCAGTGCCTCATCCACCACCGCCAGGCCCTCGCGCAGCTCGTCCAGCGTGATGGTCAGCGGCGGGTTCACCATCAGCCAGTTCCAGCGCGTCATGGTCACCACGCCCCGCTCAAGCATGTACCCGAACATTTCCTTCATGACGCCGTAGTTCTCGAACGCCGGGTCGATCTGCGGCACCAGCGGCTCGCGGGTTTCGCGGTTGCGCACCAGTTCCAGCGCCGAGAACAGCCCAATGCTGCGCGCCTCGCCGATGCTCGGGTGCCGCGCCGCCATCGCCGCGTAGTCGTCCTTCAGCGTCTCGCCCAACTCCGCCACCCGCTCCGGGATGCCTTCGTCGCGGTAGGCCTGGATCGTCGCCAGCGCTGCCGCGCACGCCAGCGTGTGCGCGCCGTACGTCAGTCCGGCCCACAGGGGATTGTCCTCGAAGTGGTGCGCGATCTCGTCCGTAACGACCACCGCACCCAGGGGAACCGATCCCGACGTCAGGCCCTTCGAAATGGTCATGATGTCGGGCTCCACGTCCCAGTGCTCCACGGCAAACCAGCGGCCGGTGCGACCGAAGCCGGTCATCACCTCGTCGGCGATGAGCAGCACGCCGTACTCGTCGCAAATCTCACGCACCCGCGGCAGATAGCCGTCCGGCGGCACCACGACCCCATTGGCGCCGGCAATCGGCTCCACGATCACCGCCGCCACGTTGTCCGGGCCTTCCACCCGGATCACCTCGTCGATGTCGTCGGCGCACCGCAAGTCGCACTGTGCCTGCCCCGAACAGAACCGACAGCGGTACTGGTAGGGATCGGCAGCCCTCACAATGCCCGGAATGCCCGGCTCGGTGGCCCAGCGCCGCGCTTCTCCGGTTAGCGAAAGCGCGCCGTAGGTAGATCCGTGGTAGGAGCGGCGCCGTGCCACGATTTTCTGCCGGCCGGTGGCCAGCCGGGCGATCTTCACCGCGTGATCCGTCGCCTCGGCTCCGCCCAGGGTGAAGAAGGTCTTGCACAAGGACCCTGGCGTGATCTCCGCCAGTTCGCGCCCCAACTCACCGCGCGGCTCGGAGGCGAAGCGCGGGTTGACGTAGCAGAGCTTGTCGGCCTGCGCCTTGATGGCCTCCACCACCGCCGGATGCTGATGCCCAATGTTGACGTTCATCAACTGGGCGTTCAGGTCCAGGAAGCGCCGTCCGTCGTGGTCGTACAGGTATGACCCCTCGGCCCGCTCCACCGCCACCGGACGCACCGCGCCCTGCGCCGCCCAGTCAAAGAACGTGTATTCCCGGTTGAGCTCGGCAATTTCGGCGGCCGTTGGTCGGGCGCTCATCGTCATGGTCATGGCGTCGGCTCCAGGAATAGGGGCAAGGGACCTTCTCGGACGCTCAGCCTACTGGAAAACCCGCGTGGGTTTGCCTGCGAGCTGCCCGAATCTGCGTATGTGGCGCCTGGTCTTGCGGCGGCGGGCTCGTGAACGACCAGACCAGCGAAGCGACCCAGCCAATGAACGTCCATCCCAGGAAGAAGTTAAGCAGGAAGATCGGAAGCCTGTTGTGATGTTCTCTGAGTACGGCGATCAACGTGGGAAGGAAGTAAGGAACGATGACAATGAGAACGATGATCAGGCCGGTAAGACCTTCCATGCTCACTCCGTGCCTGTGCCGGGGAGTTTTCCAGGCGTCCCCGCGGTTCAGTCGCGGCCCCTGGCTAGTCTAGGTCAGAGTTGCCGGCGAGTCTTAGTCAGGGGGTTGGGAATGAGTGCTGCAGATCCGGCGCGATTCGAGGATCGTCGACCGACGTGTCCCCATGTGACTGCCCGGGTCGAAGTCAGCGCCGCCACGGAGCGTCTCGTCATTGTCAGCGACTTGCACGGGTATCGGGAGCCGCTGGAAGCCATCGACGAGTGGCTGACTCAGCTGTCTGAGCCGCATCTGGTCTTCGTCAACGGCGACATCTTCGAAGGCGGGATCGACGGCCGCTTTGCGGTGAAGTGGACGATGAGGCACGCCGCCGGCCGAACGACCCGTGGCAACCACGACAGCGCGATCTTCGGGTACCTCGACGCCGACCCGTCGCCTGGCAAACGCGCGCCCGACGACACCGAACTCGCGGCTTATCGAGAGATGACGCCCGACCAGCTTGAGTTCGTCAAGTCTCTGCCCGACATCCTGGATGTGTACTGGCGGGGGCACTCCCTGCGGCTTATGCACGGCCACTTCAATCTGCGCACGCCCGAGACCACCAACTGGCGGCTTCGGCCCGCCGAACTGTCGGAACTCTTCGCCGATCCCGCCGTGGATCTGACCGTGATTGGGCACACCCACTACCCCTTCATCAGCCAGGGCGCTGCCGGTGCGCTGGCGAACCCAGGTACCGTGGCGGCGCCGCTGTTCCGCTACCGGGACCCGAGCGGACGGGAGATCGACCGGCGCGTTGACGACCCGGACCTCTCGGTCAATGACAGCCGTCCCTCATTCCTTACCGTTGCTGAAGCGGACGGCCGGCTCCAGCCCACGATCGAACGCTTCGACTACGACCGCGACGGTCTGCTACGCCGCCACGCGGCCCGCGACGGTCTGCGTGTGCCACTCGAAACACGCCGCGCCGGGATCATGGAGGGCCGGGCGCCCTGACCGCCGAACCGCTGGCCGTTGACCTAGTTTCGGAACGCCGGCTTGTCGGCCTGGCCGGGCCGCAGGTAGCCCCAGCGCCGAATCTTCTCCCAACTCTCCTTCGGCGTGCCCTTCATGTATTCGGTCACCATCCAGTCGCCGTAATCGTTCACCGGGATCCGGCCCAGCACGGCTTCCAGCTCCATGTAGAACTCCCGCGCCCGGTCGTTCTCGCTCTCAAACAGGTTCACCTGCTCGGTGGGGTCGTCGGCCAGGTTGTACAGCATGTCGCGGCCGTCGCTGGTCCAGATGTATTTCCAGTTGTCGCGGTAGTAGGCCCGCTGCGCCCGGAAGAAGCGGCGTAACTCGAAGGCCCGGCCCTGGCGCGTGACGCGCTCCAGCATGTTCACGGGAAACGCAAACTCGCACAGCGCATAGCTGCGGACATCCCCGTCGCGAGCGCGCACCAGGCTGTGGCTGCTCTCTCCGAGCCACTCCTCTTGACGCTCCGCGCCGATCAGGTCATAGATCGTGGCCACCACGTCATGGGTCTGTGTGAGCGCCGAGATCCGACTTCCCGCCTCGAACGCTGCCGGATACCGCACGATCAGCGGCACGTGCGCCACGGCCTCAAACACCGTCAACTGATGGTTCCAGTACGGCGGATGTTCCTCGATCACGTCGCCGTGATCCGAAGTCACCACCACCATTGTGTCGTCCAGCGTTCCGGCATCCCTCAGGTAGCTGACCACGCGTCCAATCAGGTCGTCCACGTAGGCGGCTTCACCGTCCATCAGCGCGTACAGCTTGTCCCGAATGTCGTCCGGCATCCCGTCCATGCGCGAAGGATCGGCGAAACCGCCTTGCGCCCGGTTGAGTTCGCGGGCCTCATCGCGACTGACATCCGGCGCCCAACGCGAGTGCCACGGCTCGGGCGCGATGTACGCCGTGTGCGTGTCGTTGATGTTGACGAACATGAAGAACGGTCGCTCGTCCTCTTCGTGCCCGCGCAGCCAGCTCAGCATCTGCCGCACCACCTGCGCGCCGCCCTTATCGTCGTCGGGCTTACCCAGCGGCGGCAGCACGTAACTCCAGTCCATGAAGCCGCGATGCAGGGCTGACGAGGCGCTCATGTAGGCGTTGTTGGAGATGCCCACCGTCGCGTACCCAAGCTCGGTCAACTCCTCGCCGATCGTGGGATATTCCTCGCTCAGCCGTTCGTGCCGACCGTCGGCCCCGTGTGTGCTGGCGTAGTGGCCGGTCATCATCGAGGCGTGCGACGGCAGGCACCACGGCGCGGAGGTGATGTTGCGTTCGAAAACGGCGCCCTCAGCCGCCAGTCGGTCCAGGACGGGGGTTACCCCGCGCGGGTCGCCGTAGGCCCCAATGTTGTGGGGCCGCTGGGAGTCCATGACGATCCACAGAATGTTCGGGCGACTGGCCATGCGTGCGCCCTCCAAGCGGGCGTAACGCGCGGGAGTGTAGCGAACCGGGTGCGCTGGATTAGGCTGCGGGCGAGGGACCGTCGGCGCTTTCTGGAACGGAGGCAATCCAATCCGAATCACCAACATCCGCCTCACCGAACTGCACGGCAACTTCGAGACCGAGGGCGACTTCTGGGAAGAGCGCCTAGTGCGGCCGCTGGATGTCTATCCCGAACACAAGCGGGATCCGGACCAGCACATTCCCAAGGCGCGCGACGCGGACGGCGTCCATGACCTGTCGTGGGTGTTCGTGACCATAGAAACCGATGAAGGCGTCAGCGGCATGGCCGGGCCGATCGATGTGCAGGACGCTTTCATCATCGATACGCAGATCACGCCCTTCATCCTGGGCGCGGACCCGCTGGCCAGCGAGCGGATCTGGGACCAGCTGTACCGATTCATGATTCACGGTCGCAAGGGCTCGCCCATGTTCGCGCTGAGCGCAATCGACACGGCGCTCTGGGACTTGAAGGGTGAGTGGCTGGGCCAGCCGCTGTACCGGCTGCTGGGCGGGCCGGTGCGGACGGAGATTCCGGCGTACGCCAGCGCGCTGGGCTTCTCGATTGAGCCGACCCGGGCCGCGGAACGTGCGCGGCAGTTCGTGGCCGAGGGCTACCAGGCCACCAAGTGGTTCGTGCGCTACGCCCCGGATGACGGCGAGACCGGCGCGCGGCGCAACGTGGAGTTGATGCGCGTCCTGCGCGAGGCTGTGGGCGACGACGTTGACGTAATGATCGACGCCTGGAGCAGCTGGAACGTCCGCTACACGCTGGACATGGCGCGGCGCATGGCCGAGTACCGGCCGTACTGGATCGAAGAACCGGTCAAGTCCGACGACATTGCCAACTACGCGCGGATTCGTGCGGCCTCACCGGTTTCCATTTCCGGCGGCGAGCATGAGTACACGCGCTGGGGCGCCCGCGACTACATGAAGGCTGGCGCGGTGGACATCTACCAGGCCGACACGATGTGGGCCGGCGGCGTTAGCGAAATGCTGAAGATCGCCACGATCTGCTCGGTCTACGACGTGCCGCTGATCCCGCACGGCGCGTCGGTTCCGGTGAACGCGCATCTCAGCGCGGCGTGGCCGCCTCCGCTCTGCCCCTACGTCGAGTACCTGGTGAAATGGAACGAGCTACGGCAGTTCTTCTTCAAGGATCCCGTCATGCCGGTCAACGGCATGATCAGTCCGCCCGACGCACCCGGAGTTGGCGTGGAGATCGACGAATCCAAGGTGACCGCCCAGCGTGAACTGAGCTGGCGAGAGGGCTAACGAACCGTCCTCCGGCTCTGCCTCGGAGCTACTTGGCAACCTGTCCGCGAATAACCGCGATCTCCTCGGCGCTCAGGTAGGGCGGGTCGCCGACGGGCGTGTTGGCGGCGATGTCGCCGGCGTTCGAGAGCCCGACGATGCAGGTGGACGCGGCCTCGTGTCCCAGCACGAATCGCATCGCCGTCTCGTACGGCAACTCGTCACGCAGATCGGCAATGTCCTGGATGCGCTCGCGAGGACCGGCAGCGTCGGCCAGACGCTCCCGGAACATCTCCGATTGTCGCCAGTCGCTGGCCGGCAACGCGGCCAACTCCGTTTCGCTCAGGAGAATCAGTCCGTTCGCAAAGGGCGAGCGCGCGAACACGCCTGTTCCGTGTTCGGCCGCCAGCGGCAGCAACTCGTCGCCGGCCCCGTCGTCGACGGCGTTATACGGTGTCTCCACCACCGGCGCGCCCCAGCGCCGGATGGCTTCCACGGCAGTCTCCGGCTGGCCGGTTCTGGCGGAAATGCCCCACCAGCGAATCTTGCCCGCGGCCTGCAGTTCCTCGAGCGTGGCGAACGGCGCCTCGTGCTTGACGATGTGCAGCGGCGGGTCGTGCAGGAGATAGGCGTCGATGTATTCGGTGCGCAGGCGGCGCAGGGCCAGGTCGCAGGCGTTGCGGATGCGCTTGGGCGAATAGTCGCGCGGCTGCTTGGCGCCCTGAATGGACTGCGCGCCATCGGTGCCCGGCAGGTAGCCGACCTTGCTGATGATGAACGCGTCGTCGCGGCGGCCGTAGAGCGCCTCGCCCAGCAGGACCTCGCTGCGGCCGTTGCCGTAGACCTCGGCGGTGTCGAAGGTGGTGACGCCGGCATCGAAGGCCTGCTGCACCAGCCTGACTCCGTCCCAGGCGGGGAAGTCGCCCCAGGCCTGACCGCCGATCTCCCAGCAGCCCATGCACAGGGCGCTCACCTGCTCACCGGTTGCCCCCAAGCTCCGCATCTCCATGTCGGCTCTCCCCAGCGGTACATCGGTCAATTGACGTGACGTTGACAGAATGGTCGCGGAACGCGCGCCGCGGCTATGGCGTGCGCTGATCCTGCCGAGCCAGGCGACGTTGCCGGACCGCGAGCATAGACAAAGCCGCAACGTGGTGACACCTGGCGTGACGTTGCCCGTTGAACGACTTGCGTCGCGTGGCGCCGGGCGTGTGACCTAGAGTTCTAGTGAAGATCGCGGCGGAAGCGGCAGATGCTGAATCGGAACCAGAAAGACGGTGTGGCCGTCGGACGCCCGTATGTCGCGTTGCTGCGCGGCCTAAACGTGGGTGGCAGAAACAAGCTGCCGATGCGGGAGTTGAACGCGATGTTCGTGGGCATGGGGTGCGACGACGTCCGTACCTACATCCAGAGCGGCAACGTCGTGTTCCGGGCGTCGCAGGAACTGGCGGACGGGCTACCGGCGTTGGTTAGCGCCGAAATCGCGGCCAGCCGCGGCTTTCAGATCCCGGTCGTCCTACGGACGGCGTCGGAATTCAACCGGATCGTCCGCGACAATCGGTTCCTGACCGCCGGCGCGGACCCGACCAAGCTGCACGTCGGCTTCCTGGCCGACACGCCCGACCCGGCGCACGTCGCCCGGCTCGATCCCGACCGCTCACCCCCGGATGTCTTCGAAGTTCAGGGCCGCGAGGTCTACCTGCACTTTCCGGCGGGCGTCGCACGGTCAAAGCTCGACAACGCCTATTTTGACCGCACGTTGCACACAGTGTGCACCATCCGAAACTGGCGCACCGTCTGCAGGCTTAACGAGATGGTCGGTGATGCCTGAGTAAGGTGCGCGGCTTGGATTCCGCCATTTCGGCATCAGCAGCACGCGTTCCGTTGGCGAAGTTGCGGTGTCCGCCGAGGCGTTTCTTATCCTCCCCGCTTCGAGACAGAGATGGGACGTTGACTCACCGAACGAAAGAGCCCCGGGGACCTGTGCCTTTTGGACACAGGCCCCGGGGCGGGCGCGAGCGGCGCAGTCGCGGGGGGAGGGGTTACGCGACTAGGCCGTCGAGGGGGTTTCTCCGAGCGGAAGCGTGACCTTGCCGGAACCTGACTTGCCGCCGGCAGCGTCTCGACCGTGCCCGCGTCCCCAGCCGCGTGAACCGGACTTTCCGTGACCCTTGCAGCCGGGACCGCCGTCAGCCTGCAGGGCGGCGTCGACGCGCTCGCGCATGCCCTGGCGCAGCTCGTCCGCCTTGTCGGCGCTGACACGTCCGCTGTCGATGGCCACGGTCAGCCGCGCTTCGAAGGCTGCCATGGCCGCGTCGGTCACGGCGGTCAGGTCGCCATCCGCTTCTTCAATCACGTCGGCCAAGCTCTGCTCCTCGGCCAGCTTGGCGCGGATGTCCTCTACGGACACGCCCGTCTGCTCGGACACGATGGAGATCAGGCCAACGCCCTTACCGCCCAGGCGGCCGCGGCCCTTGCCCCGCTTGCCTTCGTGTGTGCCGTTCAGCCAGTCGCGTACGCGCTGCTCGGCCTTGGCCTTGAAATCCTCCACCTGGTCAGACTCAAGCCGGCCGCCCTCAACGAGTTCGTTGACCTTGTCATCGAGCCCTGCCAGCGCCGCAGAGACCACGGCTTCCAGGTCGCCGCCTTCGGCCTCGATGATGTCCGCCAGGGACTCGCCACCCCGCATGCGGGTTCGCAGGTCTTCCCGGCTGAGTCCGGCCTGCTCTTCGATCGCAGTCTTTGCATCGGACCTGTCGCCGCCGCGGCCGATTCCGCCGTGCGCGAGGACTGCACTGACCGTCACGGCCGTAAGCAGGAATACGGCCACCGCCGCCCCAACAAGGGTTCGAATTCTGGGTCTCACGACGCCTCCTTTCGCAAGCGCCGGCCATTCCGAGGCCAGCACAACGTGTACGAAAGGCAGTGTTGGGCCGGCTGATGGATGCGCGATGCACGGCGAGTGCCAGTTCCGTGCACTTTTCCGGCTCAATCCAGTCGCTACCCGCCGTCGGGCTGGGCGAATCGATAGCCCACGCCGGGCACGGTCAGCACGTAGCGCGGACGTGATGGAACCGGTTCGATCCGCTTGCGCAGATTGCGAACGTGGCTGTCGATGGATCGCGGCAGCGTGGGACGGTCGTCGTCCACGATGCGCTCCACCAGGGCTTCACGGGTATACACGCGGCCAGGCTGGCGCATCAACGTAGCCAACAGATCGAACTGCACCTTCGTCAAGGCAATCGCCTCGCCGTCACGCCGGACCTGGCGCGTGCCGGCGTCGAGTGTCATGCCGCCAACGCGTAGCGGTCCCTCCTCCGCTTCCGGACTTGCCGCGCGCCGCAGCAGCGCATGGATGCGGGCCACGACTTCCCGGATGTCAAACGGTTTCGTTACGTAGTCGTCGGCGCCAATCTGCAGACCCACGACTTTGTCGGTGATGTCGTCGCGCGCGGTCAGCATCAGCACCGGCGTGCTGGATTCGGCGCGCAGCTGACGGCAGACGTCAAGGCCCTGGACATCGGGCAGCATCAGGTCCAGCACCACCGCGTTGGGCCGGCGCTGGCGGGCGAGTCGCAGGGCCTCGGCACCGTCGCCGGCGGTGATGACGCTGAATCCGTCCCGCTCCAGGTAGGCGCGGACGACCCGGCGTATGTCCGGTTCGTCGTCGACCACCAGAATCAGCCCCGAACTCGGCAATTCCGTCCCTGTAGTCAGCCTGTGGCAAGCGCCCGTGTGTTCGATTCTTACACGAGGCCGCGTTGGCGCCTCAGGAGGCGACCGTCGACTGGCGCTATGGCGGGCCAGCGCCAAGTTGCGTGATTGACTCGTGCATACGGCGTGCATGGAGGGTCGATACCCTCGCAGTTGTATGAGAGCCGGCGGCAACCCGTAGGGCGGTTGATCGATGAGCCTGCGTGTACGACTGACGCTGGCGTTCGTGGCGGTGTCGCTGGTGGCCACCGGAATCGCAGCGCTGCTAATCAATCGTTCGGTGGCCAGCAGCTTTCACCACTTCGCCGCACACGTTCGCGAGGATCAGCAACGTGCTGTGGCTGAGCAGTTGAGCCTGACCTACAGCGCGACCGGGTCGTTTCACGTGCGACGTCCGGGAGTTGGGCGCGGGCTGCCCTATCTGGTCCTGGACCCGAGCGGCGCGGTCGTTGGGGGCAGCGTCAGACCTGAAGACCGTGCCGAGCCCCCGGATCTTGCCCGCTGGCGGTCGATTCCGATCGAGGCCGACGGCCGTACGGTGGCAACGGCCTACTTCGCCGACGTTGGGGCGAGAGGGTTGCCGCGGCAGTCGTTGGCGCCGCTGCGTATCGCCGAGGACGTATTCCTGAGCGAGATTGGCACCGCCCTCATCCTTGCAATGCTGGTCGGCGTCGCCGCGGCAGTACTCATGGCCGTGTACCTGGCGCGTCAAATTACCCTGCCTGTCCGCACCTTGCGCGAATCCGCCGAGGCCGTCGCCCAGGGCGAACTCTCTCGTCGCACCGGGATCCGGCGCAACGATGACATCGGTGCGCTGGCGGCTTCGTTTGATCAGATGACGGAGACGCTGGAGCGCAACGAGGAGTCTCGCCGCCAGCTCTTTGCCGACATTGCGCACGAGCTGCGAACGCCGCTGGCCGTGATCCGCAGCACGGTGCAGGCGCTGGGCGACGGGGTGTACAAGCCCAGCGCGGCCCACGTGGAAACCGTGATGCGCCGCGTGGACATGCTGACCCAGCTCATCAACGACATTCGCGATCTCTCGCTGGCTGACGTTGGGCAGCTCCGACTGGAACGAACCGATGTTTCGGTGAGCGATCTACTGAAGGCGGTCCGAGAACGACATGCGCCTCTGGCTGCGGAGCGAAACCTTTCGCTGCGGATCGTGAACTCCGTAGACGTTGTGTTACTTCACGTTGACCGGACCCGTATTGATCAGGCGCTCGACAACCTGCTGCGGAATGCGCTGACTCACACGCCTGAAGGCGGAACAATAACCGTCCGGGCGAGCCGTGCGAGGGATGAGGAGGGTCAGGACAGGGTGTCGCTGGACATTATCGATACTGGGCCCGGCTTCGCGCCTGACGAGCTTTCCCGCGTTTTTGACCGCTTTTATCGCGCGGATTCTTCGAGAAGCCGTGCCCAGGGCGGAACCGGGCTTGGCCTGGCGATTGTTCGCGGAATCGCTCGGGCCCATGGCGGCGACGCGGTCGCCCGCAACAACGCCGAGCATCCCGGCGCCACGGTTAGCCTTCGGCTTCCAACTGGTCCCGTATCGGCGTGACTCCACGACGAGTCCAGAGGCACGCGCTTCATCGCGTCTGCACGCCGCGTGCATACGGCGTGCACACCCTTGGTACTAAGCTCGACGCCAGACGAGTTAGCTCTCGAGTGACGCAATGACGGTGAACCCGCCCGAACAGGATCAACCGCCATCGAGCGGCCCAAGCGCCCCACAGGCACCGGCGCTGCGGGCCGCCCGCCTGCGCCAGTTCGGGCGCGTGCTCGTCTGGCCCGTGACGACTCTCTTCGCGCTGCTACGCCGCTTTTGGCTGCTGCTTCTGCTGCTGGCCGCGATCGCCGCATTTGTCTTCTACGTCGTGCTTCCGCGGGTGCAAGAAGAGGAGGTCGTGACAGTTCCGCCGCAGCCCGTGGAGGCGGTACGCCAGGACCTGCTGGTTACGGTGCCCGCGACGGGGACACTGGACTTCGGAACGCTGGTTCAGGTTGGCTTCGAGAACGCCGGGGTGCTCACCGACCTCAAGGTAGGTGCGGGTGATTCGGTGACCGCCGGCGACGTTTTGGCCTTGCAGGAGGCCGACGACCTGGCGCGCGACATTGACGATGCCGTCTCGGCCCTGCGACGGGCCGAACTGGATCTGGCCGAGTTTCTCGAGGATCTGGAGCCTGACCCCGACGTGCACGCCTTGCGCCGCGCGGAACTGGATCTGGCCGAGGTGCGGGCCGCACTCGAAGACCTGCAGATCCCGCCCGACGCCGCCAGCATTGCGTCGGCCGAAGCGTCGGTGGCCTCGTCCCGCGCGCAAGTCGCCTCGGCCCGGGCGAACGTCACCTCGGCCCAGGCGCGGGTGACCTCCGCGCAGGCGCAGGTGAGCTCGGCGCGCGACAGCCTGGCCGATCTGCTGGCCGAGGTCTCCGATACCGACCTCGCCGACGCAACCAGCGGCGTGATCTCGGCCGAAGCCTCACTTGTCAGTGCCCAGGGCGCACTGGCCGACCTGCTCGACGGCGCAACTGAGCTGGACGTGCAGAAGGCTCGCGACAACCTGGCGGCTGCGCAAGATGCCGTAGCGGCCGCGCGTCGTGATCTGGACTCGGCGGTAGCCGACCATCCGGCAGCCCTGACAGATGCCGAGGCCAGGGTTGCCACCGCCCAGGCGGCCGTCATTTCGGCCAACGTTGAGCTGGGAGAGTTGCGGGCGAAGCCAACGCCGGACGACATCCGCGACGCCGAAATCGCGCTCGAACAGGCACGCCTGACGCACGACGACACCGTGCGCACCGGCAACAATGCCAGCGCCGAAGCCAAGGCGCGGGCGGCTGTGGTCTACGAAGAGGCCCAGCGCGCATTTGCCGAAGCAGTTCGGCCGGCGACCGGCGAAGAACTCGCTGAGGCCGAGGCCAATCTCGCCGCCGCGGAGGCCAACCTGGTCGTGACGCAGTCCGAACGGGACGACCTGGCGGCAGGTCCCGACTTAACGGATCTCAACGAGGCGATCACAACCGCCGAGCGGAACGAAGTGACCGCCGCGGCCGAGCTTGAGGACCTTTTGGCCGGGCCAAGCGCAACCGATCTGGCCACGCGCCGCGCCAACGTCGCATCGGCCGAAAGTTCCCTGGCCGCAGCGCGCGCGCGATTGGCCGACCTCACGGGCGGCGTGGACGCCAGCGACCTGCGCCAGGCTGAAGAAGATATCCGCATAGCGGAAGAAGACGTGCGCGTAGCGGAAGAAGACGTGCTGGTCGCTCAGGAAAACGTGACCTCAGCGCTGGCGAATCTCGCCGACGCCGAGGCGCGGCTGGGCGATCTGCTGGCCGGAGCCGGCACGTCGGAACTGCGGCAGGCCCAACTGGCGATTGCCCGAGCCGAGATCGATCTCGCCGACCTGCGAGAGGACGCCGAGCCCAAGACCGACCCGCTTGGCGTGGAGCGTCTGGAACTGGCCCTGTCAGATGCCACACGCGCGCTCGAAACCGCACGCACGGCGCTGGCCGACGCCACACTAATTTCGCCGACGACCGGTGTTGTGCTCACCCTGGACGCGGATGTCGGCGAACGCGTGTCCGCCGCCTTCCTCACGGTCGGCGTTGCCGAGAGTCTGCGCGTTCGCATCAACGTTGATGAGAACGACATCGGAATGCTGGAGGTTGGACAACCCGCCGACCTGACCTTTGCGGCACTGGATGATCGCGAATACACGGGCAAAGTCGCCTGGATTGCGGTTCAGGGCGAAGTCGACCAGGGGCTCGTCACATTCGCGGTCGACATCTCGCTGGACGCGCCCGACGAACACTTGAGGGCCGGTCTATCCGCCGATGTAGAGATCCTGGTCGCTGAGGCACGCAACGTGATCGTCGTTCCCAAGGCGGCCGTGCAGACGACTCCGCGCGGCGGCGTGGTCTTCGTGGCTGCGGCGGACGGATCGTCAAGCCGCCGAGTGATCCAGACTGGCCTTAGCAACCGGCTGCTCATCGAAGTCGCCTCGGGTCTGCAGGCCGGCGAACTGGTGATGCCCAACGCCGCCCAGGCGCTGGCGGAGGCGCGAGCTGCGGCTCAGGCGGCTCGTGCGGCCGGCGGACAGGGCGCTCAACCGGGCGGACAGGCCGCAGCGCCCGGTAGCGGTGCACCCGCGGGTCAGCGCCGCACGCCGCCGCCAGGCGTCCAGCCCGGCCAGGGCACGGCCGGTTCCGCGCAGCCGGCTCAGGCGGGAGCAGGCCCCAACACCCAGGGAAGCCAGGGCGGCACGGGCGGCGGTCAGACTGGCCAGGGCGGGCCGCCCGGGGGCTTCGAAGGCCGTACTCCGCCGCCGGGGATTCAGCGCGGCCAGGGCGGGCCGCCCGCCGGCTTCCAGGGCCGCACCCCGCCGCCCGGTGCCCAGCGCGGCCAGTTCCAGGGCCAGCGCGGCCAGGGTGGTCAACGTGGCCAGGGCGGTCAAGGCGGCCAACGGGGTGCCGGGCCGGGCGCCGGCGGTGGCGGAGGCGCCTAGCAATGACAGCGACCTCGGTCAGCCCACCACCCACGATTGATGTCGTTGGCCTCACCAAGACCTACCAGATGGGTGATGTCAAGGTTGAGGCCCTGCGCGGCGTCACCTTCACCATCCAGCCGGGCGAGATGGTGGCCATCATGGGGCCTTCCGGCTCGGGCAAGTCCACCGCCATGAATCTGCTGGGCTGCCTCGATTCGCCGACCGAGGGCAGCTACCGGCTGGATGGCGAGGACGTCGAAGGCCTCAGCGAAGACGCCCTGGCCGACATCCGCCTGCGCAAGATTGGCTTTGTCTTCCAGTCATTCAATTTGCTCCCGCGCATGACCGCCCGCGAGCAGGTTGAATTGCCGCTCATGTACGCCGGCTCGCGCAATCGCCGGAACCGCGCGCTCGAGGCCCTGGCCACCGTGGGGCTGGCCGACCGCGTCGACCACACCCCCGTCGAACTCTCCGGCGGTCAGCAACAACGCGTGGCCATCGCTCGCGCCCTCGTCACCCGCCCCCGCCTGCTCCTGGCCGACGAACCCACCGGCAACCTCGACACCACCTCAGCCGACGAAATCATGGATGCGATCGGGCAACTCAACGACGAATACAACATCACGACCGTCCTCGTGACCCATGAGTGGGAAGTAGCATTACGCGCGCGCCGTGTGATCCGCTTCCGCGACGGACTACTCGAGTCGGACGAGATGCTGGCATGACCCCTGCCGACGGCCTGCGCGTGGCTTTCCGCGCCCTCGCCGCCAACAAGCTGCGCACGGCCCTGACCCTTCTGGGCGTCATCATCGGCGTTGCTGCCGTCATCACCCTCATGTCCATCGGCGCCGGCGTTCAGACGTCCATCGAAGAACGCATCCGCAGTACCGGAACGAACCTGCTGTCCGTCAGTCCGGGCGTCAGCAACAATCGATTCGGCGGATTTCGCACCCGCGGCGGTGGCGGAGGGGTCCGCACGCTTACCGCTCAAGACGCCGAAGCGATCGCCGAATCCAATATCGCCGGCATTTTGGCGATCTACCCGTCACGGTCGTTCAACGGATCGTTCGTCTCGGCCGACGATGCAGTGCAGGCCTCGGTTCAGGGTGTGGGCGAGGTCTACCCGGCCGTTCGTAACGCCGACGTCGCCACCGGCGCCTTTTTCTCGGCCGACGATGTCGCGCGGGCCTCACGGGTGGTTGTGCTCGGCGACACGCTGGCCACCGACCTATTCCCAAATGCTGACGCCGTGGGGCAGACGGTGCGGCTCAACACCCAGCCATTCACCGTCGTTGGTGTACTCGCCTCGGACGGCGGCAGTTCATTTCAGAGCCGCGACGAGAACGCATTCATTCCAATCAGCACGCTGAGCAGCCGCCTCAACCCCTCCAAGACCTCGCACGGCGATGACGTGGTGTCCTCCATCGTCGTTCAGTTGGTAGACGAGAACGAAGCCACCGTGGCCGGCGTCAAGCAGGCTATCGAAACCCTGCTGCTGAGCCGCCACGATTCCGATGAACAGGACTTCACCGTCGGTAGCCAGGCCGATCAGATCGAGACGATATCCGAGGTCACCGATACCATCTCGCTCTTTCTTGGCGCCGTGGCAGGAATCTCGCTGCTGGTCGGGGGCATCGGCATCATGAACATCATGCTGGTGTCGGTTACCGAGCGCACCCGCGAAATCGGCATCCGCAAGGCCATCGGCGCCAAGCGTCGCGACATCATGTCCCAGTTCATGATTGAGGCCGTCGCCGTCAGCATGGGTGGCGGCGCCGCCGGCGTGCTGATCGGCGTCGCCCTGTCGCTCGGCCTCAACGAACTCGGCGCCGGCGCCGAGCAGGCGCCCCAGGGCGGCGGCCCACGGGGGAATCCGTTTGCCGGCGGCCTCACCACCACCCTCACCCTGGAGCCCATCCTCCTGGCGCTGGTGGTGTCCGTGGTAATTGGCCTCGTCTTTGGAATCTACCCGGCCTCGCGCGCCTCGCGGCTCGCCCCGATCGAGGCCCTCAGGTACGAGTAGGCGCGAGCGACTGTATTACCGCCGACGCCGTGGTGAGGACAGGGCCAGCAACGCAATTCCGAATCCGAAGCCGGCGATTTCTCCGAGCACCAGTCCTGGCCACGGCGAGAGTCCCGTGATGATCCAGTAGAGCCCGGCCACCACCACGGCCAGCGCCGTCATGGCCGCGGTGGCTGCCAGGACCTCCTGCAGTAGCGGATCAATCCGGCGTCGCGGCCCCGCGGCGCGGCGCAGGCTCGACGACGTGGGAGACCCTGCCTCACGCATGCTCGAGTCTAGCCGCGCCCGTCTGTTAGTGCCCGAAACAGTGCTCTGATAGCATGAACGGGCTCAAGGATTGTCCGTGTCGGAAGGATGAGCAGATGGCCAAGATGATCCCTCTCATTGGTTCCAGTGAAGCCGGTCCGTTGGGGGCCATGCACCTGCCCAGGCTCTGGCTCAAGGTGACCCTGTCGGCCGCGGGCGCGCTGAATGAGGAGTACGACGCCTGCGGCGCCGGTTTTGACCAGATGGTCCTGGACGGCCTCGGCGTCGACCGCGACGCGGCCGTGGCATACCTGACGGACGAAAAGCCGACCTACCCGCAGTTCGAGCAGTGGGTGCTCGACCAGAATGGAGGCAGCATTGATCAGTCCGTGATCGACGCCTCCAACGCGGCCATTGCCGGCTACAACCACGGTGACGACATCGTCTCGGCCATCTCGTCGGCCGCCGGCACGAACGCGGACGGCGCCATCACGGACGCCGTGACGCTCAACGCACTCGAGGACTGGAACGAGATTCACGGGGAAGTGACCGGCTAACGCCCGGGCACAACGGGATTTCGGGGCGCGGACGGCCAACCAGGGCCCTCCGCGCCCCGTACCGCTTAAGGAGGATCGACTGATGTCGGCTACGACACAACGCATCGGCTTCGTCGGCGTGGGACGCATGGGCGCCAATATGGCTCGTCATCTCAACGATGAGGGCTTCACCATTTCCGCCGTCTACGACGTGCAGCGGGACATTGCTGAATCGCTGGCGGGTGAGTTGGACTGCCAGGCCCCGGATTCGCTGGCGGCCGTCACCGCAGCGTCCGATGTCGTGATCACGGTGGTCACCGACGACTCGTCCATGCGCGACGTTTTCAGCGAGAGCGGCGACAGCCTGCTTAACGGCGCCGCCGGAACCACGTTCATCAACTGCTCCACCATCACGCCGCAGGTTCACGTGGACGTTGAGGCCCTGGCCGAAGCCGCAGGCGCGAGCAGCCTGGAAGGCTGTATGGCCAGCAGCATCACCCAGGCCCGTGACGGCACCCTGTACCTGATGTGCGGCGGCCGCGAGGACGTCTACGAATCTGTTGAGTCGATTTTGGAGAGTCTCAGCATTTCGCGCATGTACATCGGGCCTGCCGGAACCGCGGCCCAGGTCAAGGCACTGGTCAACATGGTGATGAATATCAACACCGCCGGCCTGGCCGAGGGTCTGGGGCTTGGCGCCGCGTTGGGGCTTGATCTGGAAATGCTGCAAACGGTGTTCTCACAGACCGGCGCCAACTCGCGGGTGCTTGAGACCGACGGCGAGGACATGGTCATCCGCGACCACGAGTGCTACTTCTCCTCCGCCCACGCCTCGAAGGACTCCGGGATCGCCCTCTCGCTGGCCGACGACGCCGGCCTCAACCTGCCGTTGGCACGGGCCACCAAGGCGCAATACGACCGGATGATTGAGGTCGGCAAGGGCGAACTGGACAAGTCCGGCATAGCCGAATTGACGTTCCCCGGGAGGGATTAGTCCACGCAGACCAACACGATGCCAAGGGACAGGCGTCCTTCATTGTTCCCGTGCTGGTGTGTCCGACGAGTCTTGGAGGTCATTGCCTGGAGCCGAGTGAGGTTTGCTGTGCGTTCGGCTTAGTCGCGCACACCGTCATCAAAGGGGCTCAATAGCGTGATGTGATCTGGATGCGGCGACCGCTCGGAGGCTCGGTTGAGGAATTGCGTGGTTGACTACGAGGTGCGCGCCAGAGGTATTGCAGAACGCGGTCGCCGGCCTCAGGTTGCGAGAGACGTTGGAGCACTCCATCACACGAGACGTCCGACGCGGAGTCGCGACGGGCACGGCTGAGCGATGGCAACTTGGGAAGACCGAACGCTAGCTGGCTTTGTAGGTCACCTCGCCGGTCTCGCCAATTCGAAACGTCAGCACGGGAACGAAGGCGACTTCCCGACGGTAATTTGGCCGCCATTCGTGCTGGAGGCGCATGGCCAGGACCCAGCTGCCCGAGTCGAGGTCGCCGTCCGATGACTCGAGGGCGACAAAATTCCCGGCTTCATCGCGCACGGCCAGCTTGGCTGCCGGCGCATTCAGCTCGAAGGTATGCGAGACCTTCGTCGCACCCGGCGAAATAAGGCCAGCGAACCACTTTGCAATTACAGGCCCGCGGCCGTCTCCAAGGAACGCGGAAGGCAGTTCCCAGGGAGCGTCGTCCACCTTGACGACGACCCAATCCTGACCGGACCAGCGGTCGGGCGCACGCTCATCGTAGGAAACCGTGAAGTTGATACGCCCATCGTCGGCGTGCACATCCAGGAGATGTACGACCACGGGAGGCATCTCGGGAGCGGCTTTTGGTGGAGTGATCGGCGCCAGGGTTCCGTTGGGCGCATAGATCGAGACTTCGGAGTTCTGCCAAACGGGTTGACGGGCGCCGGGCGGGAACATCCAGGTCCACGGCTCGATGGAAGCTGGCAGCACCACGAGCTCGGGCACCTGGTTGCCGAGCGGCTCGACCGTCCATGGCTCGCGGGACCGCAGATGGATTGGTTCCGTGTCGATGGCGCCTACCAAGTGTGTGTGGGCGAGCACGGACGCAATGCGCAGCCGATTGAGCCAGAGGGTCTGTGGGGCCAGGTATACCGACGTTGACGGAGGGACAGACCTCAGGACCTCGAAGGACTCCGGATGTCGTGGCACGTTCAGCTTCAGGAAGGCGGGTCGAACCCGAAACAGCGTCTCGGCGCCGTCGCGGGTCAGCAGTTCGAAGAGTTCAGAGTCCGCCAGCCAATCTCGTGAACGTGGCGGAAGCGTGTCGATCCAGGAGTCGGTCGCGTGGATGTACTCGATACCTAGTCGCTGAATCGCACCCGGCTCAAGGTAGTGCAGGGCGTCCCAGTACTCTGGACCCTGGTAGTAGAGCAGATGGGTTAGGCCCAGAAACCCCGCGTTGCTGGGACGTCCCGTGGCGAACGAAACGGTCCAAAACGGCCACTCGGGAGTGAGCACGCGTGCGTCGACGGCGGTGTGATCGCGAATGTGGGCGGCCACGGCCTCGGACATGCCGGGAAGCTGAAACCGAGGCTGGAGCTCGGGCTCGCCGTTCTCGAGCATGATTCGCTGTACGGCGTTGGCGTTCGCGAGCTGGACGCCTCGCTCAAGGGAGAGCGCGAGACTGCGTACAGGCGCCACAACGGTGGGCCAGACGATCAGGCCAACGAGGAGCGCGCCGGCCGTGTGGCGCCAGCGGGGCTGCAGGCCAACGAGTCGGGTGGCGAGGGCGAGCAAGAGCGCCACGAGCGCGAGATTGCGCCCATGCCCGGCCAAGCGGTTGATATCCCAGGGAGCGGGTCGATAGTCCAGCGCGAGCCACACCAGCACCAGTAGGCCAGCGCCCATCGCCAGGGTTGTGGCCAGGCGGTCGCGCCACGCCAGCGCCAACGCAAGGCCCGCTAGGGCCAACGGACCTAGCCCAAGAAGGCCAATCCCGCCGGGACGGGCATCGAATGTGCCGAGCGCCTGCCAATGCCTGGACTCGAGGCCCTGGGTGAGGGTCAGACCTGATGGCAGTGAACCATCCACAATGCCCGTGAATGCGCCGCCGCCGAGCAGCAACACCCCCGCCAGCATGGGCCCCGCCCCCAGTCGCAGCGCGAGCCTCGTGACAGATGCGTCCTGCCGAACACGTATGTAGGACAGCACCGCCAGCCCAGCCCAAACAACCAGGGCGACGGGCACCAGCGTGGTCGAGAGAAGGCCCAGGAATCCGACCAATGCAGCCAGCGTCAGGTTTCGGCGCCACGCCCAGGGACCGAATTGCATTGAGCGCTCGAGGACCACGAGAACCAGGGCATGGCTCAATGTGAACGCCGGCTTTGGTAAGTCGGGTATTGCTTCCGGAAACCGTGCGTTTGGGGACAGTTCCACCGCTGGCCAGTAGATCTCGGCAAGCGACGCGCGCAAGCCCGGGCCTGGTAGGCCAGCCGGAACCGGCAATCGAATAATCCCCTCACCGGCGCTGGCAAACGTCCAGAGGCCGCTGGTGAGCAGCAGCGGGCCAAGCACGAGGGCGACTGACCAGGATCCGCGCTGCCGGATCACCGTCACGACCACGAGCGCAAAGCCCGTCCATGTGAAGACCCCCATCAACTCGGATACGAATGCCAAGTCGGGTCCTACAGGAGGAGCCAGAAGCCCAACCAGGAGGCTCGGGCCATAGTGATACGGCGCCTGCATTCCAGGTCCCCAGGGCAGTTCCGGCGGGAAACCGCCCGCCCGTATCGATGCCGCCAGTCCCAAGTGGATGAACGGATCGCGAATTGACCCAAGTTGCCGGGTTGCGAGCGCGACCCAGCAGAGCGCAATGCAGACGGCCGCAAAGCCCATTGCCAGACGGGGCCGAACGCGAACGTCGTGCGGACTACGTGTAGCGAGGCCGATGCCCAAGGCAATGAAGAGGACCCAGCCCACCGCCGCGCCGGTCTGTCCCGGAGCAACGGCTAGAGCGAAATTGACGATAAGTCCCCAGATTGCGAGCCCTACCACGAGGCCTTGAGCCATTGCGATAGTTCTATTCGCCTGTTGCAGTGCTACCCGAGCGATGACATAGCCCACGGCCGCGAGTGCGCTGAACTCGGCGACCAGGAGCAGAAGGCCTGGGATGACTGTTGGGTCAACGGTCATGTGACGAGAACCTCGTGCCGGCCCAACGTTTAGTTATTCATCCGAGCGGATGAGCCAGCAGGTCCGGTAAAGCGGCAACTTTGCTGGCGTATATGCGGTCAGGCACAGCCTAAGGGGCGGTCGCGCCGCTTGGGTGCACATCTCTGCAGGCAGCTACGGGCTTGATTTGTCGGCATCGACATCTGCAAAAACCGCTAGTGAGATTTCGCCGCTCTCGGACACGCTGAAACGAATCACGGGAATGAAGGCGACTTCACGCCAATGGACTGACCGCCATTCGTGCCGGAGGCGCATGGCCAGGATCCAGGACCCGGTGCCCAGATCGCCGTCCGACGATTCGAGGGCCGCGAAGTTTCCCCGTTCATCTCTCGCGGCCAGCGTGGCTGCCGCCACATCTAGCTCATAGGCGTGCGTGGTGTCTGCCCTACCTGGCGAAATCAGGCCGGCGAACCACTTCCTTGTGGCGGGTCCACGGCCGCCGTGAAGGAACGCCGCGGGCATCTCCCACGGTCCATCACTGACCTCGATGATCACCCAATCCTGGCCGGACCAGAGGTCGGGTGCGTGGTCGACATAGGTCGTCGTGAAGGTGATGCGGCCAGCCTGGGCGCGCGTATTGGAGACGTGCACAGAAAGCGGCGGAGCCACGGGGGACGCCGTGCGCGGAGTAATCGGCGCCAGGGCGCCGTCTGGTGCATAGATGGCAACCTCCGTGTTTTGCCAGATGGGCTGGCGGGCGGCGGGTGGGAACATCCAGGTCCATGGCTCAATGGCGGCGGGCAGCACCACCAGGTCCGGTCGCTGGGCCCCCAACGGCTCCACACGCCACGGTTCAGGCGAGCGCACATGCAAGGGCAACGCACTGATGGCGCCAACCAATTGCGTATGGGAAAGCACCGAGGCCATACGCAGCCGGTCCAGCCATATGGTTTGTGGGGCCAGAAAGACGACAGTAGACGGCGAAACGGTCCGGAGCGCCTCGAACGACTCAGGATCGGGCGTTACGTCTAGGTCAAGAAAGTCGGACCTCACGCGGTAGAGCGCTTCGTCTCCGTCACGAATCAGAAGTTCAAACATTGTTTGGTCGGCCAGCCAGCGCCGTGCCCGAGGGGGAAGATCTGTCGCCCACGAATCCATGGCATGCACATACTCGATGCCTAGGCGCCGGAAGGCGGCTGGCTCAAGGTAGTGGCGGGCATCCCAATACTCGGGACCAGGGTGGTAGATCAAGTAGACCAGGTCGGCAAAGCCGGCGTTGTTTGGTCGTCCGGTGGCGAGAAACACGTTCCAGTAGGGCCACTCGGTGGCGAGCACGCGCGCGTCAGTCGGGGTGTGGTTCCGGATGTAGTCGGCCACGCGGTTGGAGATGGGTCGCAACTGAAACCGCCGCAGCGGCACGTCCGAGCCGCGCTCCAAACGCGACAGCTGCACTGATCTGGCGTTCGCTAGCTGGATACCATGCCCCACGGCGTGGCCGAGGCTCCGAACGGGCGCAACGACCGTTGGCCAGGCGACGAGCCCTAGAAGCAGCGCGCCTGCGGCATAGCGCCAGCGGACTGGAAGCGTCGTAAGGCGAACACTGAGCGCCAGCAGAAGCGCCACAAGGGCAAGGTTCCGGGCATGTCCTGCCAGCCGGTTCAGGTCCCAGGGCGCCCGTGGATAGTCCAGCGCAAGCCAGGCGAGCAGGAACAGTCCAGCGCCCACCGCCAGTGTCATAACCAGCCGGTCGCGGCGCGCCAGCGCGGCGGCCGCAATTGCTACCGCGAGCGGGCCAATCCCCAGCAGACCGACACCGCCCGGATGCGCCTTAAAACTCCCCAGCGCCTTCCAGTGAGTGGAATCAAGGCCCTCCGTCGCAGTCAGTCCGGATGGCGGCGCGCCGTCCAGAATTCCCGTGTACGCACCCCCGCCGCCAAGCAGTAACAGGCCGGCAAGTACCGGACCGGTGCCCAGTCCAAAGGCCGTCCGCGTTGCCGAGCCGGCCTCTCGAACGCGAATCCAGTGCACCAGGGCCAGGCCGGCCCACACCACGACGACCACCGGCACCAGAGTTGTCGAGAGCAGACCCATGAAGCCGACCAATCCGGCCAGCGTTATCGAGGCCGGCAACGTCCAACGCTCGTGGTGTGCCGCGTGCTGCAGCACAGCCACCGCCAGGGCGTAACTCAATGGGAAGCCGGGCTTCCAAATGTCGGCCAACACTTCCGTGAATTGCACGGTCGAAGACAGTTCAACTGGCGGCCAAAAGACTTCACCCAGCGATGCCCGCAGACCCGCCTCCGGCAGCCCAATCGGAATCGGAAGATGCAGAATTCCTGCTCCAAAGCTGGTGAAGGTCCAAAGACCGCTCGTGAGCAGAAGCGGAGCGGTGACCAGCACGGCAAACGCGGATGCGCGATTGCGCAGGGTGGTGACGACGACCAGCACAAAGCTCATCCAGGCGTATGCGCCAAGCAGTTCGGACACGAAGGCAAGGTCCGGCCCAAACGGCGGCGCCAGCATTCCGACCAGCAAGTCCGTGGCGTGGTGGTAGCGCACCAGCGTGCCCGCGTTCCAGGGCAGTTCGGGCGGGAAACCGCCGGCGCGGAAGGTGGCGGCCAGGCCGAGGTGGATGGGTGGATCCGGGATCAACATCAGTTGCCGGCTGGCGAGCGCTACCCAGAAGAGCGCCAGAACCGCAGCTGAGAAGCCCGCAATCACTCGCGGCCGCGGCCAGATGGGACGGGACGAGCGCCAGGCCAGAACCGTGCCGAGGGTGAGCACGAAACCCCAGCCCACGGCCGCGCCGGCAAGTCCGGGCACGACGTAGAGGACGAAATTGGTGATGACGCCCCACAAGGCGAGACCCACCACCAGCCCCTGGGCCAGGGCAACCCGCGCGTCGTCTTGCCGCAATACCACGCGGACGACCAAGTAACCGACAGCGGCGAGGGCAACGAACTCACCGGCGAGTACGAGCAGGCCCGGGATTACGGCTGGATCAATCGTCATCTGGGAGTGTGGAACTGCGGGGGGAGCTCCGATCAAAGGGAATCACCCGGCGTGGGGCCCGGGACACCATGGGTTGCGCGCCGGTGAGGCGTCCCGCCCTACCCTCGGCGTCAAGCAATTTGTGAGGCAACGGGTTTATGCACCCGCAGAACCCATGGGGCGAGCGACGCGGGCGCGCAGCCAGCGTGGCCTGATCCGCGGCTGCAATCAACGGACGCCTCGGCTAGGGACCTGCCGGCGATTCGCCAACTACGTCGTTAAATGGTTCGAAGGACACGGACCCATCCTCAAAGACTCCAATCCTCATCGCGGGGATCACGCCGGCATCGCGCCAGTGGTGTGGCTGGTATTCGTGGCGCAGGCGCAGTGCCAGAATCCAGGTACCCGCACTCAATTCTGCTTCGGATGATGCGAGCAACGCGAGTTCTCCGTGCTCGCCGCGGATCGCCAGCGTGGAGGCCGCGACATCAAGCGTATACGTGACAACGCGCGTCGCGGCCCCAGGTTCCAGGACGCCACTGAACCACTTGACGATTGGCGGTCGCTGACCACCGTCTCGAAAGCTGGTGGGGACATGAAGGGGCCCGGAGTCGACCTTGACGGCAATCCAGTCCTGGCCGGTCCAGCGCGCCGGAGCATTCTCAACGGAGGCCACGTCGAACGTGACGTGTCCGTCGTCACCTTGCATTCTCGATACTTTGACGCTGACAGGCGTCCGCCGGGGCGCTGGCGGTGGTGTCATGATCGGGGCCACCGTCCCGGTGGGAGCGAACAGAGCCACGCTGTCGTTGCTCCAGACGGGTTGACGTGCCGAGGGTGGAAACATCCATGACCATGGCTCGACGCCGGCCCGCAAGACAATGAGATCGGGCAGGCGATCTCCCAATTGCTCTACAAGCCACGGCTCAGGTCTGAGGAGGTGCAGGTGTCGAGTGACGACGCTGCCGGAGAGCCGAGCATGGGCAAGAACGGAGGACACCTGAAGCGCGGGCAACCAGCGGTTGTGTGGGGCCACGTACACCAGCGTCGATGCCGGAACGGATCGAAGGGCCTCGAATGACCTCGGATCGGGCGCTGTGTCGAGTTGCCAAAAAGCCGGGCGCACGCGATAGAGCACCTCGGTACCGTCGCGCGCCAGGAGTTCGAAATACACGGGGTTCGCGAGCCACCGCTGTGCGCGGTCCGGAAGCGCACCGGCCCACGAGTCGATGGCGTGGATGTAATCGATCCCCAGCCGGCGAAGCGCCGCCGGCTCGAGAAACCGAAGGGCATCAGCGTATTCGGGGCCTGGCTCATGGTAATAGCGCTGGTGGTGGAGCTCCGCGAAGCCCGCCGTGTTGGGCCGCCCCGTTGCGAAGAAGACATTCCAGTAGGGAGGAGCCGTCGCGAGTACTCGCGCGTCGATTGCCGTGTCGGTGCGGATGTAGTCGGCCAGGCGATCCGACATGGTGGGCAAACGAAAGCGCCCCTGTTGGGTCGTGTTGTCCACGGCGTCGTCCAACGCGGTGGCCGATGCCTCGGCGTTCTTAACCTCAAGGCCGTGCCAAACCGCGAGGGTGGTGCGACGAATCGGGACGGTGATCGTGGGCCATACGACGAGCCCGACAAGCAGAATGCCGGCCGCCGCAAAACGCCACCGTCTGGCCTGGACACGACGCAAGCCGGCGGCGAGCGCGAGTGCCAGGGCAACCAGGGCGAAGTTACGCGCATGACCCAAAAGTCGGTCCACATCTCCCGGGGCCGCCGGATACGTGATCGCCATCCAGCACAACACCAGCACGCCCGCAGCCGCCGCCAGCGCCACGATCAGCCGATCGCGATACCCCAGGGCCACGGCCACCCCAGCCGCGACCAGGGGCCCGATACCCAGCAGTCCCACGCCGCCCGGCCGCGAGTCGAACGTGGCGAATGCCGACCAGTTCCAGCGATCCAGACTTAGCCCCAACTCCACGCCGGGCGACCGTGCACCATCCAATACGCTCGCGAAAACGCCGCCGCCAAAGGCGAGCAGAAGTGCCGCGAGCGCAGCTCCGGCGCCAAACAGAATCGCGTCGTGCACAGCAAGCCCTGAGCGGCCGGCTCGCAGAACCCGCAAAGTGGCCAGCCCTGCCCACACGGCCATCACAACCGGCACCAGCGTGGTCGACAGAATGCCCAGAAAGCCGACGAGCGCGGCCAGCGTCACGCTGCGGCTCGGTGACCATCGCGCAAGTGAGACCGCGCGCTCGATGACCACGAACGATAGGGCATATCCCAACGTGAAGGCCGGCTTCCAGATGTCCGGCAGCGTGTTGAGACGCTTGTCCAACGGAAACTGAAACGTCGGAAGCGTCGGCCAGAAGATGTCGGTGAGAGACCCACGCAGGCCCGCCTCGGGGACTCCCGCCGGCACCGGGATCTGGAGGATTCCCGCGCCAACGCTGAATAGCGTCCAGGCGCCCGGAGTCAACAGCAGCGGGGCAAACACCAGGGCGCCCAACCAGCCACCCCGCCGAAGCATTGCCGTGAACACCACCAGCGCGAGGCTGACCCAGCCGAAGGCGCCCAGCAGTTCCGAAACGAAGGCCGGATTGGGACCTGCTGGCGGCGTCAGCAGCCCGACGAATAATTCGGTCGCGAAGTGATAGCGCAGGACAGGCCCCGGGTGCCAGGGCAGTTCGGGCGGAAACCCCCCGGCCCGAAAAAAAAGCCGCAAGCCCCAGGTGAATAGCCGGATCCGGCACGGACAAGAGTTGGCGACTCGCAAGCGCGATCCAGAGCAGCACCAGAAAGGCGCCGGCGAATCCGGCCACCAGGCCAGGCCGCGGGCGAACGCGGTCGGGCGCGCACCAGATCAGGACCGCGCCCAGGCAAGTCACGATGCCCCAGCCAACCGCCGCGCCGGCAAGCCCGGGTACGACATGGAGCACGAGGCTGACGATCAATCCCCAGAGCGCGAGACCCACCACCAGCCCCTGGGCCAAGGCCGCTCGTTCGTCGGTCTGCCGCAGCGCGACACGGACGACGACATAGCCGACAGCGGCCAGCGCGACAAATTCGGCCGCCAGAAGCAGCAGGCCGGGAATGACCGCGGGGGCAATGAACATCTAGTCGCTCACGATTGAAGAGTCCAGGCCCGCCACGTCGTGCTTGGCGCTGGCAAGGCCAGTTCGCGTGCAATCGCCGGGATCCACTTGGCCCGACTCGCCGGGTTCGCTCATGGCACCGACTGCTACGGCGAGTGGGTAGTCATCAGCTGTTCGGCGCGTCCGCTCTAACGAGCATGACATGGTCAAGCATGAGGCGAGGGCGGCCCCCGATTTCGTGGTTGAAGATCTCCAGTTGGAGCTCTTTGCCAGCGACGTCACGCAGCGGATAGATGACCATCTCAAAGGCCTCCCAGTTGTCGCCGCGCCACACGGCGATTTCCTCGCCATCGGCCAGCAGGCGCAGCCCAACAAGGTCATGCCGTTCCCCGGCGATCAGAAACATCAGGTATTGATCGTCCCTGGCCGTGAAGGTGGGCGAGGTCGCCTCCCCTGTGCGCTCCCACTTGCCGGGGAAGTACGTCGTCAAAAACCCAGGGCCCACATGGCCGCGAATCGGTAGGATCCGGTCGCGGAACGGACCCAGAATGTGGTTGGTGACCGCTTTGCCCTCGCGGTGCCAGCCACCGAACTCTCGATCCTCGAAACGCCCCAGGAACTGCTCGCCCACATACCGGACCCCGTCCTTGGTAAAGCGATTACCGGTAGGATCGTCCTGCGAGTAGCGATTCGTGGCGCGCACGTCCAGGCCGGCAAACCGCTCGTTGACCCAGACGTGATCGTAAACGTCGAACGGCATCCAGATGCTCGGGGCAATCTTGAGGGCGTAGTTCACCCGAGCGTGCGCTTGAGCTTCAGTTTCAACAGTCGGATAGAGTCGGAAGTTCACCCCCCGGCGCTGAAGATAGCCCGGCGGTGGATAGCGTTCGTGGGCAATGCGTCGGTTGCCGTAGTAAGTATGGGTTTCCGGATTGCGGGCCACCGTTGCGTCGGTGAGCCCTAGTCGGTCAATTACTGTCAGATTGGGCACGTAGTACGAACTGAGCCCTAGAGGCCCAGTTGCCATTACTGCGTCACTTGGAATGACCTGACGAGACGTTTCCTCATAGGGCTTCCACGCATGTATCTGCGGAGCGACAAAGCCGTGATGTTGGTATGACCGAAGACCTACGTAGTGGCGCTCGGATCTCAGGCGCAGGTCGTTAGAAACGGCGACGAGCGCCGGCATCGCTGGCGCGATCCCCAGCCACGCGGCGTTCGAATCATCAAGCACGATCTGTGGTGGGATTCCAACTTCGGTAAGGGGCACGTCACTTCCCTCAAATAGGAGAACCGCCTGAATCGCGCTGGCGTAAAAGAGAATAGGCGCAAACAGAGCAACCGCCAGCGACCGACCTCCCGCCCACTGCAGGTGGCGTGACAGCCGCCGGAACCTTCGGGCAAGCCCCGCTCCCAACCGCGCAATCCCTTCGGCCGCCGGAGCCGCCAGTAAAGGCCAATAGAAGTCCAGGGGCCGGTATTCGAAGTGGTCGCCGCCGATCTCAAACAGGTAGGCCATGTGCGTGCCCACCAGCAGTAGAACCAGGGCATAGATCCCGTCGCGCCCCTCCCGCCAGCGCGCCCGCAGCGCCAGGTACGCCAGCGGCAGCAGCAGATACAGCCCGGTCTCGATGGCCGCCGCCGACAAGTACCGATAGCCGGACTCGTACCATGAGTCCACGTGCTTGGCGTAGTACGTGTTCGGCAACCACTCCCCGTAGTAGCGATAGCGCGCCAGAAAGTGGCCGCCAATCACCACGGCAACCGGGCCCGCCAGCGCCAGCGTCCCGCGCCAGTCCAGCGTGCGATCCCTGATCGCGCGCTCGACCACGAACCAGCCGACGCAGCAGGCCGCCACCAATAGTCCCTCCGGCCGGGTCAGGCCCGCCGCCGCCAGGCTCAGCGACGCCGCCACCAACCCCCAGCGCCTGGTCCCGAACACGCTCAGGCCGGCCACGGCCCCCAGCACGAAAAACGTGAACTGGCGCGTCTCCAGGCCGCCGCCGGACGTCCACACTGCAAACGTCGCGCTGCTGCACACCACGCCCATAGCCATCCACGCCACCAGCCAGCGGTGGCGCAGGGCCGGCAGGCGCGCGACCCACCACAGCATCACGGCGACCGTGCCCACGGTGTAGATCACCGACAGCCATTGCGCCGCGTCCTCCGGCCGGATGCCCAACAGGCCCCAGATCGCCGACAACTCCAGCACCCACAGGAAGTTGGTATAGCCCTCCACGTACTCCCCGGGATTGAAGACCAGCCCGTGCCCCTCCAGCAGGTTGCGCACATACCGAAAGCTGATGAAGGCGTCGTCGGTGATGAACCACGCGACGCTGGCCAGCCAGCCGAGCAATACAATCCACGGGAGGAACGACAGCGCCGCGATAATCGAGCGACTGCTAACCACCGGCATCCGCCGCCGCGTTACGCCCACGGATTCATGCCAGCCTGACGGCAGACCCTGGCCACGGCCCCTTACAGTAATCGCAATCTTGTGGCTGGCAGAAGCCTCCACACAACGCGATCATTGGCCCCTCCCAGAATCTCGACGCACCAACATTACGTGATCGACCATCAGACGAGGCCGATCCCCAATCTCATTGTTGAAGATTTCGAGTTGTAATTCCTTTCCAGCGACATTGCTCAGTGAGTAAAGCACCAGATCGAAAGAACGCGAATTCTCGCCACGCCAAACGGCAATCTCCCTCCCGTCAGCCAGCAAGCGCATTCCGACGTGCTCGTTGGGCTCGCCGGCGATTAGGAACATCAGGGATTGATTGGCATTTGCCGTAAATCTCGGGGAGTATGCCCGTCCTTTTCGTTCCCACTTACCGAGATAATAGGTTGTCAGATAGCCAGGCCCGACATGACCAAATGCCAGCCTATTGACCGTCCCGGGATATGGATTCACCTCATGATTTGAGACTGCCTTACCGTCGAGATTCCAACCGTCCAGACTGCCACCTTCAAATCGTCCCAGGAATCGCTCGCCGACGTAGGCGACGCCGTTGGCAATGAGGCGGTTGCTGGCCGGACTGGTCTGCGAAAATCTGTTGACTGCACGCAGATCCAAACCAGCAAATCGTTCGTTGACCCACTGATGACCTTGAGCATCAAAGGGCATCCATACGCTAGGTGCTATATTGACTGTATAGTTTGATGTTAGCAACGCAATACTTTCGCTTTCTGCGGCGGGATGTACGAGAAAGTTGACACCGCGACGCTGAAGGTATCCCGGAGGTGGACTCCGGTCGTGAGCCATGGTTCTATGGCTGCTAGTACGCTTAACCGGATTGCGGGCAATGGCAGAGTCGGTAAGTCCTAAAGTATCAATAAAAACTAAGTCTGACAAGAAGTACGGTGGAATTCCTATGCTGGATAGAGCGGCCACTGCATCGCTCGGGAATTCTAGTCCGTCTACAGTCGCGTAAGGCTCGTACTGTCGTATGCGTCGATCGGCGAAGTCGCGATGGACGTGCACTCTCTCACCGACGAACTGTCGTTCGTATTGCGAGCGCAGGGAGTGAGATACGGCAACAAGCGGAGCTGTGCCCGGTGCCGCTAGCAACCATCCGGCGTTCCGGTCATCCAGCTCAATATATCGCTGAAAGACACGGTCAGGTCTGTGCATCGCCAGGCCTTCGAAGAGCAAGACGGCCTGAATGGCGCTTGCGTAAAAGACGCAGGGCACGAAGAGAGTGACTGCGAACGTGCATGTTGCGGCCCATCGCAGGCGATTGGACAAGGTGGGTAGCTTCGCTGAGAGTCCGGCGCCCAACCGCGCCAGACTCTCGGCGGCCGGGACCGCCAGCAAGGGCCAGTAGAAGTCCAGGGGCCGAAATTCGAAGTGGTCGCCTCCTATTTCGAACAGGTAGGCCATGTGCGCCCCGATCAAAAGCAGCGCGAGCGCATATGTCCCGTCGCGGTGCTCCCACCAGCGGGCGAGAAGTGCCGTATACGCGAGCGGGATGAGGAGATAGAGGCCGGTTTCGATGGCCGCCGCCGACAAGTACCGATAGCCGGACTCGTACCACGAGTCCACGTGCTTGGCGTAGTACGTGTTCGGCAACCACTCCCCGTAGTAGCGATAGCGCGCCAGAAAATGGCCGCCAATCACCACGGCAACCGGGCCCGCCAGCGCCAGCGTCCCGCGCCAGTCCAGCGTGCGATCCCTGAGCGCACGCTGGACCACGAACCAGCCGACACAGCAGGCCGCCACCAACAGCCCCTCCGGCCGGGTCAAGCCCGCCGCCGCCAGGCTCAGCGACGCCGCCACCAACCCCCAGCGCCTGGTCCCGAACACGCTCAGGCAGGCCACGGCCCCCAGCACGAAAAACGTGAACTGGCGCGTCTCCAGGCCGCCGCCGGACGTCCACACTGCAAACGTCGCGCTGCTGCACACCACGCCCATAGCCATCCACGCCACCAGCCAGCGGTGGCGCAGGGCCGGCAGGCGCGCGACCCACCACAGCATCACGGCGACCGTGCCCACGGTGTAGATGACGGACAACCACTGGGCCGCAACCTCCGGCCGGATCCCTAGCAGACCCCAGATTGCGGCCAGTTCAATGACCCAGAGGAAGTTGGTGTAGCCCTCCACGTACTCGCCGCGGTTGAAGACCAGCCCGTGCCCCTCCAGCAGGTTGCGTGCGTAGCGAAAGCTGATGAAGGCATCGTCGGTGATGAACCACCCGACACTCGCCAGCCAGCCGAGCAACACCAGCCACGGAAGGAACAGCAGTGCACCGAGCATGCGCCGCGCTCGCTGGGATCGTTTCGCACGTCGCTCGGTCATGAGGAAGCCCGGGTCCGCCGGGTCCGATGGACGAGCGGTGCCGTCGCGGCCGCCGGGCGTGTCGCTAGTCATTGGATGTATGTACGTCGGAACTGTTCAGGCTACGGCGAACTGTACGACGGGATGGGTACCCGCTCGGCGAGCACGTCGCTGAAGACCTCGTACGAGACGCCCCCTTCCTCAGAGATCCTGATCCTCATCACGGGAATCACCGCGGCGTCGCGCCAGTGGTTGGGCTGGAATTCATGGCGCAGGCGCAGCGCCAGCGTGTAGCCGCCGGGTTCAAGGTCCGCCGCCGAGGTCGCCAGGGGAACGAATGCACCGGCATCATTCCTCACGGTCAACTCCGGAACCCGCGTGTCAAACCGGTATGTGTGCGTCGTGGTCGCCCCGCCCGCCGAAAGCAATCCCTGGAACCACTTGGCAATCGTCGGCTCCGCGCCCCGGCGATAGACCTCCGTCGGAATCGCCCACGGTGATCGGTCGCCCTTGAGAACGACCCAGTCTTGGCTGGTCCACCGCTGCGGATCGCGCTCGTCGAACGTGGCCGTGAACTCGAGGCGCCCTTCCGTGGTGACGATGTCGCTGACGGTCATCCGCACGGGCGGCGGATCGGCTGCCGGCCGCTCCGCCGGCGGCGGGCCGACCATGATCGGCCGAACCGCGCCGTTCGGCGCATAGACCGCGACGTCGTCGTTCCACCAGATCGGCGTTCGCGCCGAAGGGGCGAACATCCAGGGTGATTCCTGTTTCGGCAGGACGACGACGTCGGGAATCTGATCGGTCAGCGGATCGACGCGCCAGCTTGGGGACGAGAGCAGGTGGAGAAGTCGCGGATCTACCTGGCCAAGCAGCCCGGCGTTGGACAGCGTCGACGCGACGCGGTGCGTCTCGACATCCAGGGGCGGAATCACCAGGTACGCCAATGCAGTCGATGGTACGGCTTGCCGGAGTGCCTCGAATGACGCGGGACTGGGCGGCCCGTCGAGATTCAGAAACGCCGGTCGCACCCGGTAGAGACGCTCGCGACCGTCGCGAACCACGAGCTCGAACAATACGGGGTCGCCCAGCCAGGTCTGTGCGCGCGGCGGCAGGGCTGCGGCCCAAGCATCCGTGGCGTGCACATAGCTGATGCCGAGATGCCGGATGGCGGCTGGCTCAAGGTATTGGGTCGCGTCCAGGTACTCCGGGCCGACGTGGAAGATCAGGTGCATCAGGTCGGTAAATCCCGCGTGGTTCGGTCGGCCGGTGGCAATCGAGACGCTCCAGAACGGCCGCTCGGTGACAAGAACGCGCGCGTCCACCGGGGTGTGGTCTCGGATGTAGTCCGTCACGCGTTCGGCGATGGGCGGCATCCGAAACCGCCGCATCGGCGCCCGCGTGCCTCGGTCTATGAACTCCTCCTGCACCCACCGGGCGTTGGCCAGCTGCACCCCATGTCCGATAGCCAGGCCGAGACTGCGAACCGGCGCCACGACCGTGGGCCACGTGACCAGGACCGCCACCAGGGCCGCCGCATAGCGCCGGTGGGTCGGCCGCAGGTCGGCGAGCCGGGTCGTCACGGCGAGCAGCAGGGCCACGAGCGCCAGGTTGCGCGCATGTCCCGCAAATCGATTTACATCCCAGGGTGCAGGCGGATACGTGAGCGCCAGCCAGGCCAGCAGCAGTAGGGCGACGCCCGCCGCCAAGGCCACCACCAACCGGTCGCGTCGCGCCAGCGCCAACGCCAACCCCGCGACCGCCAATGGCCCCACCCCGAGCAGACCCACTCCGCCTGGTCGCGCGGCAAAGGTGCCTAGCGCACCCCACGCACCTGGATTGAGGGTCCGCGCCAACTCCAGGCCTGATGACGACGCGCCATCGAGGATCCTCGTGTATGTGCCGCCGCCGACGAGGAGCAATAGCCCCGCCAACACCAAGGCACTACCCGGCCGCAGCGCCGCCCGCGCGATCGAGCCGGTGCGTCGGGCACGCAGCACATCCATCACGGCCAGTCCCGTCCATACGACCAGCACGGCCGGCACCAGCGAGGGCGCCAGCATGCCCAGCAGACCCACCAGCCCCGCCAGCGTCAACGACGCGCCCCACGACCAGCGCTCGCCCCTCGCCGCGTATTCGAGCGCGATGATGGTCAGGGCATACCCCATCGTGTACGAGGCCTTGTGGATATTCGCCAGGAGATCCGCAATGCGCACGTTGGGCGCCAGCTCGACCTTCGGCCAATAGACGTCGCCCAGCGACTCGGGCAGGCCCGCGCCCGGCAGCCCTGCCGGGACGGGGATATGCAGAATCGCGCCGCCCGCCGGGCTTGTCCACGTCCAGAGACCGTTGGCGAGCAGCAGCGGGGCCACGGCAACGACGGCGATCAACGACGCCCGTCGGAGCAGCGCGGTAATGACGACGAAGACAAAGCTTGCCCAGGAGTAGGCGGCAAGCAACTCAGCGACGAATGCGAGGTCCGGTCCAATCGGCGGCGCCAGTAGTCCAACGTGGAGGTCAGGGGCGAAGTGATAGCGGAGAACGGCGCCCGGGTTCCAGGGAAGCTCGGGCGGAAACCCCCCGGCCCGAATCGATGCCGCCAGGTACAGATGGAGATCTGGATGCGATGCTCCCATCAGCTGGCGGCTGGCGAGCGCCGCGAATACGAGCGCCAACACGGCGACCGCGAACCCGGCCACCGTGCGTGGATGGGCGCCAATGCGGCGGGGATTTCGCCACGCGAGAGCCAAGCCGGCCGCGACCGTGATGGCCCAGGCCACGGCTGCCCCGGCGAGCCCCGAAACGACGTACATGACGAAACTTGCCAGCAAGCCCCAAAGGGCCGGACCAACGACGAGACCTTGGGCCAGGGCCATCCGTTCGTCGTCCTGCCGCAGCGCCACCCGCACCACGACGTAGCCGACGGCGGCCAGGGCACTCAATTCGGCCGCCAGAAGCAGTAGTCCCGGAAGGACCGACGGATCAACCGTCACTTATGGGACCATCCCGTCGCGTTGCGGCGTGCGGATATTGGATCCGCAACGAATCTCGCTCTTCTCGGAGTGTCTGTCGCGAGCCCGAAGGTGGCGCTGTCCACGCGTCGCGACTCTCGTGCTCCACGCGGTCGAGCCTGTCAGGGGGACACCGACGCTCGCGACCCTGCGAGCACGTCGTCGAAGACCGTGTGTGAGACCTCTCCGGAAGCGGAAACCCTGACTCGCATCACCGGAATGAAGGCCGCCTGCCGCCAGTGGTTTGGCTGCCACTCGTGCTGCAGGCGGATGGCGAGCGTCCAGGCCCCGGTTCCCAAGTCCCCTGCGGATACGTCGACTGACTCGGGCGTGCCATTCACATCCTGCACGGTCAGGCTCGGCGCCAGGGGATTGAACTCGTATGCGTGAGATGTGGCTGGGAGTTTCGGGGTGGCTTGTCCCGCAAACCAGACCTGCGGCGCCACGGTGCGCCAGTCGTACTCGAAGCGCTGTGGAATCGCCCACGGTGTCGTGTCCCCGGCAACCACAACCCAGTCCTGACCGGTCCACTGCTCCGGTGCGCGATTCTGGAAGGTGGCGGTGAACGCGATTCGTCCATCGTTGGCGCGCACGTCGGTCAGTTCAACCTCGATGGGCGGCGGCTCGGGGTCTGGCCACGCCGACATGATTGGCTCGACGGCCCCGTCTGGCGCATAGACTGCGATCTCGTCATCCCACCAGATGGGTCGTCGCCCGGCCGGCGGAAACATCCACGGCTCGAACTTCACCGAGGTAATCACGAGGTCCGGCACCTGCTCGCGGATTGGCTCGCCCGGCCAGGGCGACAGTAAGTGCAGCGCGGCGGGGTTGATGTCGCTGACCAGCCGCGTGTGCGATAGCGCCCACGCCGCGCGGAGTCCAGGTCGTTCGTCAAACGCCGGCGGCAGGTATACCGTGGTCGCCGCGGGAACCGCCTGGCGCAGCGCCTCGAACGACCGAGGGTCGGGGGTCGCTTCCAAGTCCCGGAATGCCGGCCGCACGCGATACAGCGCCTCGGCGCCGTCGCGGACGAGAAGCTCGAACAGACGCGGATCGTTGAGCCGCTCCGCGGCCGGGGCCGGCAAACCGGCCACCCAGTCATCGGGCGCATGCACGTATTCGAATCCAAGCCGCTGAACCGCGGCGGGTTCGAGGAAGTGGAGGACATCCAGATACGCGGGGCCCGCCACCGGGAATAAGTGAAGCAGCTCGGAGAATCCCGTGGCATTAGGGCGGCCGGTGGTCCAGGTCATGCGGTGCGCGTTGGGTGAGAACACGCGGTCGTCGACTGCCGTGTGGTTGCGAACGTAGGCCGCAATGCCGTCCGCTGGAAGCAGGTCGAGCGGATATCGTTCCGCAAACCAGGCTTGGGGCCCCGGCGCTCGTTGGGCGTTGGCGACCTCAACGCCCTGCCCGATCGCAAGGCCGAGATTGCGGGCGGGCGCCACACCGGTCGGCCAGGTGATCAGCCCCAGCACGAGCGCTCCGGCGGCGTAGCGCCAGCGCGGGGATCCCAGGCTGGAGAGACGCATGCTGAGCGCGAGCAGCAGGGCGAGCAGAGCGAAATTGCGCGCATGGCCTTCGATGCGGGTCAGGTCGATCTGGAACGGCTCGTAGCTCAAGGGCGCTGACATCGCCACCAGCCCAACCGCGCCTATCGCGAGTGCCAACACCAGCGGGTCGCGCCGGGCCAGCAGCGCGGCGCCAGCGGCCACGGCCAGGGGCCCCAAGCCCAGGACACCCACGCCGCCGGGCAGTGGATCAAGCGTGCCAAGCAGCCGCCAGCCCCCAAAGTTTTCGTACCACCCGAGGGACAGTCCCGAAGGTGCCGAGCCTTCGAAGATGCCCACCAGCCTGCCGCCGGCGACCAGTAACACCGCCGCCAGCGCCAACCCCGTGGCCGGCCGGACCACCGCCCCCTGTGCCAGGGAGCCGGCACGCCTGGACTTCGCAAGGGCCACGGCCTCCAACCCGGCCCATAAGACGAGCACCATCGGGGCGAGCGTCGATGCCAGCAGGCCGACGAATCCCACAAGTGCCGCAAGCGTTAGCGTAGCCGGCCATGAGCGGCGGCCTTTACCTGCCGCCTGCTCCAGCACCACGAACGCCAACGCGTATGCCAGAGTGAATGACGGGTCCCAAATGTCTGCTAGCGCCACGTGTGGCGACTCCCAGGGAAAGCTCGCCGTTGGCCAATAGATAGCCATAAGCGAAGCTCGGAGCCCAGCCTCCGGAAGACCTGCGGGAACGGGTGTCTGCAGCAGGCTGTCGGGCACGCCTAGCACAAGCGTCCAGGCCCCGGTCGTGAGCAAGAGCGGGGCCGTGATCAGCACGATGAGTCCTGACGCGCGACGCAAGAGCGCCGTCACCACGACGAGCACCAAGCCAACCTTGTAATACGCACCCAGCAGCTCTTCCGTGAAGGAAAGGTCGGGTCCAACCGGCGGCATCAGGAGCCCCCGCAGCAGGTCTTCGCCGTAGTGATAAGGCGCCAAGAAGACGGGGTTCCAGGGAAGCACGGGCGGATAGCCTCCGGCCCGGACTGATGCGGACAGCCCCAGGTGAATGTGCGGATCCGGGATTGTCAGTAGCTGCCGGCTGGAGAGCGCGAACCAGAGGAGCACGAGAACGACGACGGCGAATCCCGCCGCAACGCGCGGACGCGGAGCGATTGACCCGCGGGCTCGCCACGCCAGGCCTGCGCCGGCCGCAAGCACGATGGCCCAGCCGACGAGCGCGCCGGCCAGCCCGGGCACGGCGTACAGGACGAAATTGACGATCAGGCCCCAGAGCGCGAGCCCCACCACGAGGCCCTGGGCCAGGGCCGCCAGGTCATCGGCTTGCCGCAGCACGACTCGCACGACGACGAATCCGACGGCGGCCAGCGCCGCGAGTTCCGCCGCCAGCAGCAGCAGACCGGGAACGACCGTTGGATCAACGGTCATGCCTGCGCCCTCCGGGTGCTTGCCCCGGATTCAGTCGGTGCGCTCGCGCTCTTGATTCGACACGTCCTTGCAGGCCAGGAAAGCACCGGTCGTCACGCTGTCAACGGTGAGCATCGAATCCGACGCGAGAGGAGACGATATCGGCGCCGCCAGAGTTTAAGGGGATGGCCCGGCATCGTGCATATCGTCGAAGACTTGGTACGAGACGTCGCCTGCCTGCGAGACATCGAATCTCAGCACGGGGATCACGGCCGCATCCCGCCAGTGGTTCGGCTGCCACTCGTGGCGCAGCCGCACGGCCAGCACCCACGATGTCGTCCCGAAGTCGCCTTCTGACGCCGGCAGCGGCGCCAGGGCCCCCTGATCGTCCTGGATCGACACGGAGGAAGCTTCGACATCAAGCATGTATGTGTCAACGCGCGTGGCCGACCCCGCCGCCAGGAGGCCACCGAACCACTTCACGGTCGCAGGTCCGAGATCGCCGTTGCGAAAGCCGCTGGGGACGATAAGCGGCCCTGGGTCCAGCTCGACGGCAATCCAATCCTGGCCGGTCCAGCGGTCAGGCGCTCGCTCCTCGAAGGCGGTAGTGAACGTGACTCGCCCGTTGGCGAGGTGCGTCGCGGTTACGCGGACGTTGACAGGCGGTGGCTCAGGCGGCGACCCCGGCGGTGTAATGGGCGCAAAAGCCCCAGTCGGTGCATAGGCTGCAATGTCGTCGTTGCGCCAGATCGGTCGCCGACTGCCCGGCGGAAACATCCACGTCCAGGGCTCGACAGCTGCTGGCAGCACCACCAGATCCGGCGCGCGATCGCCCAACGGCCCGACTGTCCATGGTAGGGGCGTGAGGAAATGGAGGAAGGGCGAATTGTCAGCCCCGGTGAGTTGTGTGTGCGACAGCACCGACGCGACCTGCAACTGAGTGCCCATCCAGAGTTGCGGGGCCAGGTGCACCACCGCCGATGACGGAACGGCCCGTCGCAGCGCCTCGAAGGACTGGGGCGCGGGCGGTGCATTCAGCGCCAGAAACGCCGGCCGCACCCGGTAGAGCGACTCCGAACCTTCACTCGCGACCGGCTCGAAGAGGCGCGGGTCCGCCAGCCAGCGCTGCGCCCGCTCCGGCAGCCCGGCCCTCCAGTCGGCTGTGGCATGGACATAGTCAATGCCTACCCGCTGAATGGCGATCGGCTCCAGATGCTTCAGAGCATCCAGGTAGTCCGGACCCAGGACGAACAGCAGATGGGTGAGCCCCACGAAGCCCGCGCCGTTGGGGCGGCCGGTGGCGATGGCCATTTCGAGTGGGCTGGACGAGAGAATGCGTGCGTCCACCGAGGTGTGGTCGCGGACATACGCGACGACTCGTTCGGAGATGGGCTTCGCGATCACATAGCGACCCATGGCTGTTGACCCGCTGAATTCGCGCTGCCCCGGTTGGGCATTCGTGAAGAGCGGCCCATTTCGGACGGCCACACCGAGACTTTGGGCCGGGGACACGACGGTAGGCCAAACGACCAGAGCCAGTAGCAGCGCACTCGCCGCATAACGCCGGCGCGGCTGCAAGCCGGCCAGGCGGACGCTCAGCGCCAGCAGGAGCGCCACCAGAGCGAAGTTGCGCCCATGCCCGGCCAGGCGGTGCACGTCCAACGGATAGGGCGGGTAGTGCAGCGTGAGGTAGACAAGCGCCAGCACGCCTGCGCCGGCGGCCAGGGCCAGCACCAGGCGGTCGCGCCGCGCCAGCAGCGCGGCGACGCCCGCCACCGCCACGGGTCCCACGCCCACCAGCCCCATTCCGCCCATGCGCGGGTCGAGGTGGCCTAGCAGCCGCCAGCCCTCCTGATGCTCATTCCACCCGAGGGTCAGGCCGGACGACGCGGTACCTCCTAGAAGCCCGGCGAATCGCCCGCCGCCGCCGATAAGCAGGAGCACGGCCAGCGCCAGCGCCGCCCCGGACGGCAGCACGGCGCTGCGGTCGAAGGGCCTCAAACGTCCGGAGCACGCGAGATGCACGCCCTCCAAGCCCGCCCAGAGTGCCAGTGCAACCGGCGCCACCGATGCGGCCAGCACGCCGACAAATCCAACCAGTGCCGACTGTGTCAGCAGCGCCGGCCACGAACGATCGCCCACCCGCGCGGCGCGTTCCAGCACGATGACCGTCAGTGCGTAGGCCAGCGGGAATCCGGGTTTCCAAATGTCCGGAAGGGCCGCTTCGCGATACTTCCACGTTTGAACCTCCCAGGACTGCTCCACGGGCGGCCAATAGATGTCCGACACGGAGGCGCGGATGCCGGCCGACGGCAGCCCCGTGATCGCGGGAAGCTCCAGCAGGCCTTCTCCTACCCAGGTGAAGCTCCAGGCGCCAGCGGAGAGCAGCAGCGGCGCCGTGACTGCCACGGCGAAGATCGAGGCGCGCTGCACGAGCAGCGTCACCACCACGAGCGCGAAACTCGTCCAGGCGTAGGCGCCCAGCAGTTCCTGGACGAACGCGAGATCGGGTCCAACCGGCGGCATCAAGAGCCCGACCAGCAGGGGGATTCCGTGGTGATAGGGCGCCGGAATGCCGGGATTCCAGAACAGCTCCGGCGGGAAGCCGCCCGCGCGAATCGAGGCCGCCAACCCTAGTTGCGTGTGCGGATCCGGAATCGACAGGGCCTGGCGGCTGGCCAGCGCGATCCAGAGGAGTGCCAGGACAACAACTGCGAAGCCGGAAACCGTGCGTGGTTGCGGTCGAATCTGTTGGGTCGCCCGCCAGGCCAGGACCGCGCCCAGGGTCAGCACGATGCCCCAGCCCACGGCCGCCCCTGCAAGCCCTGGAACGGCGTACATCACGAAGTTGACGATCAGACCCCAGAGCGCGAGTCCGATGACGAGACCCTGGGCTAATGCGGCGCGGTCGTCGGCTTGTCGAAGCACGACCCGCGCGACCACGTAGCCGACCGCGGCCAACGCAATGAACTCTGCCGTTAGCAGCAACAGGCCGGGGACGATCGCTGGATCAGCGGTCATTTGGCGGACTCCGGGCCTGACACCAAACTCGGCAGCCAACCACCAAGTCCGCGAATACCGAGAGGGCGCGCGGATCCAAACGCAGCTCGTCGAACTTCCGCCGCCCTCCAGCGCCGAGCGACTCGATGCCAGTCTGTCGAGAGCTTACGGTGGCGGTAGTGCAGATGCACTTCCGGGTCCTGGGTCACTCGGAGTTCCGGGTGGCGTGCAACGGCAGCGCAACCGGCGGTCGCGGGGTTGGGACGAGGCCGCGGACGGGCGCCCCGGGGCGTGAAGTGGGCGGGGGTGAAGGGGGAGCTATCTCTCGCCGGCCCGAACCCCCAGAGGGGGTTCGGGCCGGCGAGAGATAGCTTGGGCCGGATTCTGGGTCGCGTCGGCGACGAATGGCGGGGCTGGGAAGGCAGGGCTGAAGGGCTCCGGGGACGCCGGGTGCGTGGGCGTGACGCGGGGGCAGAGCGGAGGAGGCGGGCGAGCATGAGGGCTCCGGAGCATGGCCGAGCGACAGGGCGTATCCAGTGTACACGAACTGATTACTGCGAACAAGAGGGGCAGGGGCACGGCGCGCGGGGCGAAGTGTGAGAAGCGAGCGGCGAGGGGGACGTGCGCTCGGGATGGAGGGGAGGCCAGGGTGGCAGGTTGCGGAAGGGGTGTCAGGCGCCGCTGAATCCGCCTCGCTTCGACAGGCTCAGGGCAGGTTCTGCGGGGACGCCGGGATGACGGGGATGTGCTTCGTGGGTGGGGGCCATGTGTTCAGTCTTCGGCCGAATGTGTTCAATTTTTGGCCGAATGTGTTCACTCTGGCGAGCAATGTGTCCAGTTCGTCGGCAAATGTGTCCAGTTTTGGGAGGCGCGCCCTTCGCGGTTCCTGCACTTCGGCAGGCTCAGGGCAGGCTTGCCGGGGAGGCCGGGACGACGGGTAGCAAGAGGCGTTGGGTGTGGGCGCTACGCGGCGCCGACTCTGCTCGCACGGTAGGCCGTGGCCGGGAACGAGGCGACTTTCTGCCGGTCGAGCCCAGCTGGCTGTGTGAAAGGACGCGGGAACAGGGAGGCTGGGTCTTGTCTCCGAATTCGGGCGCTGGCACGGGGCAACAGCCGCTCCGGCACTTCGAAGCCTGCCATGCCGTATGATCTGGCCCTGGTGGGCGAGCACTTTCGATTCGGGGCTTCCGTCAATTTCGACCGCCGGCGCCCGTGCCACTTTGGCGTCGCTCGCGCCACCGACGCTTTTGAGGTCATTGCACTTGGCCACTCCGCACTAGACGCACAGGGTTTCACACGTGTCTGACCCACCCGATCTCTCGGTAGTCATACCGACCTATCGCCAGTCCGAGATCATTGCGGATCAGGTGAGCGATGTGCTCCGCGTGCTGGATGAGCTTGACCTTCGCTACGAAGTCCTGGTCGTGGTGGATGGTGACGGCGATGGCTCCTCGACCGCGCTCTCGAAGATCCTGCATAAACGCCTGCGAGTTGTCGTGCAGGAACGAAATACGGGTAAGGGCAGCGCCGTACGGCGTGGTCTGTTAGCCGTCGACGGAAGCGCCCGGGCTTTTCTCGATGGCGGCGGAGACATTCCGCCGCGATGTCTCGTTCAGGCCTATCGGCTGTTTGTCGCGACAGGCGCCGACGTTGTTGTGGGTTCGAAGCTGCATCCAGAGTCTGTTGTGGACTACCCGCTGGTGCGGCGCATCTACAGCTGGGGGTATCGCCAGCTCACGCGGCTGCTATTTGGACTAAGCGTTCGGGACACGCAGGTTGGATTGAAGATTTACTCCGCAGCCGCAGTCAAGCGCGTGTTTCCGCACGTTCGCACATCGGGTTTTGCCTTCGATATCGAGGCGTTGGCCCTTGCGATACGACTTGGCTTCCCTGCGATTGTTGAGGCTCCAATCATCGTTCGTGACAGGTATCCTAGTACGATCAGGCCGACGACAATTGCCGAGATGTTTATAGAAACACTTATGGTGTCGAGGCGCTTGCGCAGTATTGGCTTAGAAGCGCAGGGCGTTCAAGGTAATCAGGCTGCAAAGCCAAAGTGAGTTAATGGTGGCCTTCGGCAGTTTCGGTTCTGAGGACTCTTGTCTAACCGGCTAAGCCCGCTGCATCTGCATTGAGCCGCGAAAATGTGACCTTAATTGGCCGTTCGATTTGGACGTAAGACTGGGTGCCGAGGTCTGCCTTCGTCAGGGCTTTGATCGTACAAGGCCGCCTATGAAGTGCCACCCGTAGAGCAAGTGACTGGCCACGATGGTTGGTATGACGGCCATCCCTATCCTGAAGCTGCGAGCTCCAATGATGGCGTTAACCGCGCTCGCAGCCACCGCTATTCCGTAGGCGCCGAGCGTGGCCAAGAGCACGGCACGCACGGGCTCGATCCAGGTTGACGCAGCTGCGGCCACGATGAGCCATAGCAGCCAGAGACTTGGCACAAAGTACTGCACGCGGCGTGAAGTTTCTGGAAATGTGCGCGCAAAGTATCCCCGGTGTCGACCGTAGTGGGCGATCTGCTTGAGGTGTTCGCGCATCACAGGTCGTCGATGGTGATACACCAGGGCATCGGATTCGTACTGGATCAGGCCACCGCGGCGTGCGATCTCGAGGCAAAGCTTTGTGTCCTCGCCGGGGTAGAAGCCGCTGTCGAATCCGCCTATCGCCTGAAATGCCGAGCGGCGCACGATCAGATTCATCGACGGGTAGTCGTCCACGGTCCGGTTGCTACTTGGGACGTAACGGAAGCGCGCGGGACCGGACACGATCCAGGCTGCGTAGGTCCATCCGGAAACCCTTGCCCTAAAGCCGTCATTTGGGGGTGTCACGCCGGGGCCGCCGACAGCCCAGATCGCCGGGTTGTCAAAGTGCGGCACAGCTGCTTCCAGCCAGCCGGGGGAGGGATAGGCGTCATCATCCAGAAATGCGAGGAGCCGACCGCTGGCGGCCGCTGCGCCCATGTCGCGCTTCTGGGCCGGACCACGCGGGCCGCTGACAATGCAGTGCGTCGCGTTCAGGCCAGAATCGGGCGCCTCATCCAGAACCACGATAGTCTCGCGCGCCGGACTGACCAGGTGTTCGATTGCTTGCAGGGCTTCGTTCAGGAAATCGGATACTCGCGGTGCGACGATGATGATTGACACGTCCGCCGACGACGCAGCCTGCCTGGAAGCTCGCATTTGCTCCTGTTCGGCCGCTGCGACATTGCTGCTGAAGCCTGGCACTGCATCTGGCCAGCGGCCGTCGTCCGCTCGGGCGGTCCGAGATCGCACCTCTGCTAGGATATCGTAGAGGCTGCGTTGAACGGCGGGGTAAGTCCCGCGCGGTACCGTCGGCCTTGCCGCTATAGCACCGCACCCCGGGACGATATGCCTGCATGAGAGTTGCTATCAGCTTTCCGCCGTTTGCAAGCGATAAGGGCATCCCGCTCCTCAGTCAGAACCGGCAGTACCAAGTATTCTCGACGGGTCAGAGTAAGGGTAGCGGCGTTGTTGGCGCCCTGAATCGCTTCGTTGGCGACAACGCCACCGTCATTTTTCCGGTGTTGCCGGCGCTGGCGGCCACGCTGTTGCAGCGCCATGGCCACGAGGCCGTCTGGCTGGACGGGATCGCCGAAGGCTGGGACTGGGAGGCCTACTGCCGAGAAGTTGAGCTGGCGCGTCCCGACCTGATGATGATCGAGACCAAGACACCCAGCGCACCACCGCTTTACCAGGCGATCGGGGACCTCAAGTCGCGATTCCCGGAGATGACCATCGCGCTCGTGGGCGACCACGTCACCGCGTTTCCCGAAGAGCCGTTTCTCTTCTGCCCGGTCGACTATGTGATCCGGGGCGGCCAGTTCGACTTTGCCATTCTGAATCTCGCCGATTTCCTGGAGGGTCGCGACGACCTTGGGGGCGGCGTGTTCTGGCGTCATGACGAGACCGAGATCGTCAACTCCGGCGAAGAGCCTCATCCGCCGGTCCGGGAAGCCGTCCGTCCGCATATCGACCGCCAACTGGCCAAGTGGGAGCTCTACGCCTATCGCAACGGCAACTTTCTGAAGAAGGGCACCTATGGCTGGGCCACCGGGGCGAGCAGCGCCGACTGCTGGTGGCGGCGGCGGGTGCCCGGCGGACCACGTCACGGTGGCGGGGGGTGCACCTTCTGTTCCTGGACCAGCATGCTTCCGACGTGGTCCGTCAGGCCCGTTGACGACTATCTGGACGAGTTGGAGCAACTCGTCGATCTCGGTGTCGAGGAAGTTTTCGACGACACAGGCACGTTCCCCGCGGGACGCTGGCTGACAGACTTCTGCACCGGATTCCGCGAGCGCGGTCTGCACAAGGTCCTGATGATGGGCTGCAACATGCGGGCCGATGCCCTCTCGCAGGCCGAGTACGAGATGCTCGGAGATAGCAATTTCCGCTTCATCCTCTACGGCATCGAGTCGGCCAATCAGCGCACCCTCGACCTGCTCAACAAGGGCACGACGGTCCGCCAGCAGTGGGAATCGGTGAAGTGGGCCAGCGAGGCCGGGCTGGAACCCCACGTGACCTGCATGGTCGGCTACCCCTGGGAGACGTTCGAAGAGGCCAAGCGGACTATCGACTTCACGCGCGAGACCTTCGACCGCGGCTGGATCAATACCCTGCAGGGCACCATAGTCATTCCCTACCCGGGCACCCAGCTCTACGCGCAGGCACGCGAGCACGATTGGCTCCGCTTTGACGGTCCGGAGCACTGGGAACGCTACGACATGCGAGAGCCCGTGCTGCGCTCGCACATCCCCACAGCGGAGATCATGGGGCTGGTGCAGTCGCTCTACACTAGCTTCCTCACGCCGCGATACGTGACCCGCAAGCTCCTGCACGCGGTCAAGAGCCGCGACCACTTCCGCTATTACGTGCTCCGCGGCTCGCGCTACATCGTGGGCCACATGCTGGACTTCCGAAAGGGGCAGCTTGACGAGGGTGCGACCGGCGCCGATCCGGTCGACACGGGCGTTGCCGAACTTCCCGCCCGGCTCTTTACCGCGGGCGGGTCAACGGCGCCGATCGACGCAACCCTGCTTGAGCCAGCCGCAGCCGAGGCCGAGTCGGCAATCGCGGTCAGCTAGCGGCGTTTACCCAGATCGAGTGCATCGCTGCCTTGTCCAGCGGCGACGGTGGTAGCATCGCGCGCTCGCTGCCTTGGCGCCGTCCCTCGTGCGAATCCTGCTCATCATGAACGGTTTGGTTCGCGAGCAGATTGATCGCGGGTGCGGCCGAATCAACGAGATCGCGAAGCAGTGGCAGAAGGCCGAACCCGACGCGCATCTGACGGACAGCCAACGGGCGCCCGCCTCCTGTGAGCCGTGGGGTTTCGTGCCGACGCTGCGTAGCGGCCGCTGGCGGGGCAGTGAGAGCCGCTAGTGGCTGGCACTGCACTCAATTGCGGTTGGCCTCTCTCCTCCGCTGTCGCATTGGCGCCTGAGGCCAGACCTGATCGTCACGTCGCACGAACGACCCTACGACGCCTGGCCTGGCGTCATGCGCGAGATTCGACGCTGGACGCACGCGCGACTGGCTGTCTCCGAGCCGATGAAATTGCGGTGGGGGTTTTGGCGGCGCCAAGGGTCGCATTGGTACAACGCGCTTGCCTTTTTCGTCGCCCGGAATCCAGAAGCCAGACTTGCCGTGATTGGTGACGGTCCGGACGGCGAGGCTATGAAGGGTCGCGTCCAGCGCCACGGCCTCAACGTCAGGGTCGACTTCCTCGGCCCGATTCTGGACGCGACAGAGAAGCTCAGGTGGATTAGCGCTTCCAGGCCTCGTGCACTCCCAATGCACGAGGAGAGCTGGCCAACTGCGATGGGTGAAGCGATGGCACCTGGCACTCCGGTCGTCGCCTATGACCTCCCGGAATAGCTGAAGGCGGAGGGCGATGCGTTCCACGCCCTGCCCGAGGGCGACATTCCGGGGTTTGCCAGGGCCGCTTCATGCCTTTTTGGGGACAATGCGGGCCGTTGCGAGCTTGTCGAGCGGGGCTTGGCCCGGGTGAGTGAGCTTGACTGGTCAGTACTCGCGGAGCGAGAGCTCCAGCTGCTCATGGGAGTTCTTGCTGGTGATGACTCGCTCGGCGTGGACCCGTGGCTGGAGGCGTCGTCGACGTCACGCGCAACTTCCCACCGGCCACATCCCAGGCCGCCGGAGATCGCGGCCGACTAGGTGTTTGTCCCGGTTATCCACGGCTCCGCGGTCGTACACATGGCACAGCGCTGAGCCAACCAAAGCCTGAGGTGCGCCAAGTCCCAGGAGCGCCCAACGAATCCGATGCTGGCGATGTGCACGGGCGCCGGGCTTCGCCGGCAATGGCGGCTGATCCCGGATCCTCGGGACCGCGCGTCGTTGCCCGGGATACGGTGGTGCTCGGCGGCCTCAGCTTCCTCGCGAGCCTGACGTCGTTTGGGTTTCAGTGGGCCATGGCGCGCCTGCTGGCACCAGGCGACTATGCGGATCTGTTTGCGGTGCTGGCGCTGTTTGCCGTGCTCTCGGTGCCATCGCAGCTGCTGCTGCCGATCGGCACGCGCAGCACAAGCCTCGCCGTGGTTGCACGAGGCCGCTCGGCCGCCCTCGAGGTCTTGCGGCGAGCGCTCGTCCGAGCTGGGCTTGTTGGCCTGGTCGCGTGGATCGTCGTCGCCGCCGCGAGCGGTGCCATCGAAGCGCTGATTGGGACTGACAACCGCGCCGCGGTCATCTGGTTGGGCTGTGCGGTTGCCATCGGATTTGTCGTCCCGTTCACCAAGGCGCTGCTCACCGGCTTGCGCGCGTTTCTCTTGCTGGGGGCCTCGAACCTGGTGGACGGCGCATTGCGCGCCGGGATCGGCGTCGGGTTGGTCACGCTTGGCTTTGGAGTGGCCGGGGGCATGGCTGCCTCGGCGCTCTCCGGTCTCGTGGGCGTACTGATCGTGATGCTCGCCGCGCCATACATCGCGCAGGCGACGACGGAAACGCCGGTTGGTGCTGTCCCGGATGCGACCGGAGTGTCGGCGCACGTGCGGGTTGGATTGCTCGCGCTCTCGCTGGCCATCCTGACCAACGTGGACGTTTTGGTCGTGCGGCACTTTTTCGACGATGCCAGCGCGTCGTTGTACGCGGCTTCTGCCCTGGTTGGGCGCATCGTTCTCTTTGCATCGCTGCCCGCCGCACAGGTCGTGCTCCCACACATCATTCGGCACGTAGCCGCCGGCGAGCCGCTGACTCGTACCTTCGCGGTAACTGCCGCGTTCACGGTGGTGATCGGCGGCGGCGCAGCGTTGGTCATCGTTGCGCTGCCCGAGCTGGTCTTCCGGATCATCTTCGCGGACCGCTACGTGCCCGTCGCCGAGCTCGTCTGGGGCTACACCCTCGCCGGGTCACTCCTGGCGCTCGTGACACTGCTCACCTATTTCCACATCGGGGCCGGTACGCTTCGCGTATGGGTTGTGCTTGGTCCGCTGAGCATCGCGTGCACGGTGACGCTGTGGCTGCATCACGAATCCCTGACATCCGTGGCGTGGACGCTCGACGCCTTCCTTGGCGCGGGGGTGCTCGCGTTGCTCGGCTGGGCTGTCAAGGTGCTCCGGAGGGATCGCACCACGCTGACGCCGTAGCCGACGGGCTTGGAAACGGTGCGCGCGCATCCGAGTTGGTGAAGCTCTGGGGGTTGCCGCGGATCGGGAACGGCCGCCGGCGGCTCGGCGTGTGAGGGACGGGCGTTGAGCGTGGCGGGCGTATGACCCGGCGCGCTGCGCAAGCCCTGTCACGCCACCGCTTCGCGCCGTTGCTCGGGCCGTCCCGGGGCATCGTCGCGTGGGTCAGGCGGCTGATCGCGCGCCACCCCGACGCGACCGCCTACATCGCCATGCTGCTGCTGGTCGTGATCTGGCACCGGGGCCTGATCTTCGACCCCGGGTATCTGGGGCTGCGTGACGATTGGACTACCCCGCCGGCCGCCTGGCAGAACACCGACTTCGCCCTCGATCGTCTCTCGGCCTGGCAGACGAACTACTTCGGGCAGTCCGAGGAAGAGCGGGCGATGACCCAGTACCTCCAGCTCACGTTGGGGGCGTTGGCGCTGCTTCCCGGGGTGGACGGGTGGCTGACGTCGCGCGTGTCGATTGTCTTTCTCGCGCTTGCCGGCGTCTTCATGTACCAGGCCGCGAAGCGCCTGGGCACGGGCCGGCCGGGAGCCTTCGCGGCCGCCGTGGTCTACATGACGACGCCGTTTTTCCTTGATGCGTTCATCACTGGCTATGCCGCCATGCTCATCGGCGTCGCGCTGCTACCGAAGGCGGTGCACGTTGCGCACGAGACCTTCGATCGGGCGCCGGGCGTGCGCGGCTTCGTCCGCGGCAGCCTCTGGATCGGGTTGGCCGCCAGCTCAATTCATCTGACCTTCATCACGACCGCTCTGGTCGGCGCCTACGCGCTCTTCCGTGCGTTTACGGCGTCAGGCTCTCGGGAGCAGCGCCTGCGGCGCCTGGGGCTCGTCGCTGGCATGGGCCTCAGCGTCGTGCTGCTGCATCCCGCCATCGCCTTTATCGTCTGGCAGCTTCTCGTGGTGCCCTCGGCCAGCGAGGTCATGTCGGCATGGAGCATTGAAGCCGCGGCCCAATGGATCAAGGGGACGGCGCCGACACTGGGCGAAGCCCTGACCCTGACCGGCAGTCCCTACAACTATTCCCAGAATCCCGAAGGGCCGCTCGCCCGCGTCAGTGGCCTCGGGCTGGTCGCCCGCGGTGTGCTGGCCGGCCTGGCGCTCGCGGCCCCGGTCCTGCTGCGGGGACCGGCCCGGCAGCAGGCGGTGCTGGCACTGCTGGGGTTCATCGTGCTGGTGCTCATCGGCAAGGGCTTCAACGAGCCGTTGCCCATCATTCAGGAGGTGCTCGACAGCACGCTGGTCGGCGCGATCTTCAGGAATGTTCGCTACCTCAGCGTCGGGGCGGGGCTGCTGCTGGCCCTGCTGGTGGGACACACGGTGGCCCACCTTGCAGGGAGGCCGCTGGATCTGCAACGGGCCGCGGCCGGCGTTCTGGTTAGCGCCGTGGTGGCGGCAAGCACCCTTCCGTTTTGGAGCGGGGATCTCGCCGGCCACCTACGCCCGTACCGGATTGACGCCGACACGGTTGCGGTGTTGGACAGCCTGCGCGCGCTGCCCCACAACGACCGGATGGTCCACGTGCCCATGTTCTGGCCCAGCAGCTACGAGAGCCGCACGGGCCATTCCTCCGGCCGGGGCAATCCCCCGCCGGCGGTGCAGCCGCCCAAGCGCTCGATCTCGGGCTCGGCATCCTCGACGCTCAATGGCCCCTATTTCGCCACGCTCAACCAAGGGCTTTACGGACCCAGCCGGTATCCCGTGGACCGCCTGCTGGCGTTTGGGAGGTTTCGGAACGTCCTGTTCGACCCGCACTGGGTAAGCGCACCCGCCGGGCTGATCCTGGCGACCGGCGAACCGTGGCTGGCGTCGCAAGAGCAACGCCCGCGCCCGCGGGTGGCCCTGGCGCAACAGCCCGGGCTGCGCCGTCTTGCCGATGTATCGGTGGGTGAGGTTGAGCTGTATGAGGTCGTCACGCCGCCGGCGCAGCGGCTGAGCCTGCCCGAGCGGATCCTCGTTGGGTCGCCGTCGCTGCGTCCGCTCGTCACGGCCTGGCATATGTTCAGCGATGCGGGATCCGTGACTCTCACCGGCGGCGAGGTGGGCGTGCGAGGAATCACGGGGTCCGGGGGCGGCGCCGTTCGCGCCGCCTCGGAGATCTGGGTGGGTGCGGATCCGCTGGACCTGACGGCCAACTATCTGCCGGAGCGCGCGCTGGTGAGTCCGGCGGATCAGGTGTGGCCGGAGGTCCCGGACGCCACGCGGGAATGGGTGGCGCCCTACAAGAACGCCTGGTGGTATGCGGATCCCGAGATTGCGGACATGACCCGCGGGCTCCTGACCCGAGCCGACGGCGCAGCCTTCACGGTCGCCGTCGACTCATCCGGCGCGGCCAGCGAGCTCTGGGTCCGACACTTTGTGAGCCCCGAGGGCGGGGCGCTCGAAATCATGCTCGATGGCCAACCGGTGGCGCGGGTTGTGACGCGCGAGGCCGCGGGGTACGGCTATCGCTGGACGCGGGTGGAGGCGCCGACGAGCGGCGGGGGCGCCCACACGGTGGAGGTGCGCACCGACGGTCCCGGTCTCAACGCCGTGTCACAGATGGGTCTGCTCACGACGGCGGAAACTGAGGCCGCCGAGCAGGCGGCGGCTCGGGCGGTGGCGCAGTTGCCAGTGTTCACGGTGTTGCCGGACCTGGGAACGACTGACGGCGAGCGCACGTTCCGGCTGGCGCGGGTCGGGGCCTACACGGTGCGACTGGCTGCCCCGCCGAACACGCAGGCGACGTTGGCGATCGATGGCACGGCGGTGCCGCTGGAGCGCGCGACGACGGAGGCGGGCTTCGACATTCTCACCGGGGCCATCGAACTCGACGCCGGCCTGCACCGGCTGGCGCTGCGGCTGCCGCGGCCGCCGGAGCCGGTCGTCAGCGTGACCCAGCAGTTGCGGGAGGGGGAGGGGTATCGACCCTGCGCGTCCGCTGTATGCGAGGGCCCGGTGCGCGTGGAAGCCGCCGTGCCGGCTGACGGGCGCACGGTCTCCTTTGTCGGCCGTATCAGCGCGGGCGCCGACGACGCGTATGCCATCGGCGCCCAGGCTTATCCCGACATCACGCACGTGCGCCACCGCGAGGAGGCCGGACGGCGAGACCGGCTCGTGCGGGTCGAGGTGCCGCTCGATCCGGGCTCGGGCACGGCCACCCTCGATGTCGCACATCGGCACGAGCAGTTGCCCGGCTTGGAGTTTGAGTTGCTGGAGGTGGCGATATCGCCGTTGCCGCACGGCCTATCCGTCGTGCTCGCGGACGGGCGGCAGCCGGCCGCTCCGACCGGTGGCGCTCTGGTCCTGACGGGTGACGAGCGCGGTTGGGCGTCGGCCGAGTACACGGGGGAGGCGGCAGAGCGGCTGGTGCGGCTGGACGAGCGCTTCGACCCGCGCTGGGTACTGCAGGTTAATGGGGAAGCCGTGGGTGCGGCGCGTCATGTGGTGCTGGACGGGCACTTCAACGGCTGGTTCGTGGAGTTGGCGGCAGGCGATGAGGTGACGGTCACGTTTGCGCCGAACGCGGGATATTTTTGGATCTTGATGGCGAATCTGGGCTTCCTGGTGGGGATGCTCGTGGTGGGATGGGCGCCGGTGCCGCGCACGTGGCGGCGGCGGTGACGCGGAACGCGATTGCCGCGCACGCGGCCCTGGCAATGGGGGCCACGGTCTGAAGTTGCCGGGGACTCGCGCGGCGACCGCCCGCCCCTGCCGAGATTGACGGCCAGTCGAATGCGTGCAGTGGCCAGGCGCGGCGTGGCAGAGCTCAGGGTAAGCGGTAGCCATTGCCGATCCGGCGTCCGCGGATGCCAAGCGCGCCTAGCCGTGTGCAAGGATGCGTGCTTGTGTTGAGCCACGTCATCCGTTGGGCTGCACCCTATCGGACCCGGATCGTGCGCCACCGACTCTTGCGGTCGGTCGTGCTGCGCATTCTTACGCTCCATCGTGATGGGAGCGTGACGTCGGTCCACCTGGGCCACGCGCAGGGCTTGCGATGGCGGCGTTCCAAACGCAACGTCGTGGCGGAGTATTGGCTCGGGACGTTCGAACCGCTGGTCCAGCGGACGATTGCCGAGGTTCTCTCGTGCGGCGGTACGTTTTTTGATATTGGCTCGCATAGTGGCTTTCACAGCCTCGTGGGCGCTCGTGCTGTCGGGCCAGCGGGACTGGTTGTCGCCATCGAGCCGGATCCGGCGAACGCCGCCGAGGTCGAAGCACAGGCTGCTCTCAACGGGTTCGGCCACATTACGGTTGTGCGCAAGGCTGCCGTTGCCGACCTTTCGGAACCTTCCGCGCATGTTGGCGGCGCTGCAGTGACTGCGACAACGATTGACGATCTCAGCGGTGAGTTCCGGCCGCCGTCGCTGATCAAGATTGACGTGGAAGGGCTCGAGCTCGAGGTCCTCCGCGGAGGTACGGCTACCCTATGCGAGCACCGTCCGGCCGTGGTGGTCGAAGCTCATTCTGACGGGCTGGCTGGCATCACCGTTGCGCGGCTGGCGGCGCTTGGATACCACTGCGACACGTTCCCAGCCCCCTACGGTCCGGAATATCACATCGTGGCGAAGCCCGAGTAAGTGGGCTTGGGCCAGCGAGGCCGCAGCGACCGCAATGCCGGACCTAACCTTGGTCGGCGCCGGTTTGGACGCGTGGCCGTTCCAGGAGTTCGACACGCAGCGACGACATATGCTGAGCCCGTGTGAGCGTTAGTCTCGAACCCAGCGCGGTGCCGGGCGTTCTCGCGCCATCGCTCCGTGGGGTGCGGCGCCTGGTCGCCTGGGCCAAGCGGCTGATCGCACGCCACCCCGACGCGGCCGCCTACATCGCCATCCTGCTGCTGGTGCTCGTCTGGCACCGCGGCGTGATCTTCAACCCCGATTATCTGGGGCTGCGCGACGACTGGACCATCCCGCCGGCTGCCTGGCAGAACACCGACTACGCCCTTGATCGCCTCTCGGCCTGGCAGACGAACTACTTCGGCTCGTCCGAGGAAGAGCGAGCCATGAGTCAGTACCTCATGCTTCTACTTGGAGCAATCACGCTTCTTCCAGGCATTGACGGCTGGCTGACGTCGCGGATCTCGATCTTGTTTCTCGCGGTGGCCGGCGTATGCATGTACCAGGCGGCCAAGCGTATGGGCACCGGGCGGCCCGGGGCACTTGCGGCCGCCGTCGTCTATATGACGACGCCGTTCTTCCTTGACGGCTTTGTCGCTGGGTATTTCGGCATTCTTCTGGGCGTGGCGTTTCTTCCGAAGGCGGTTCAAGTCACACACGAAGCCTTTGATCGGGCGCCGGACACTCGGGGTTTCGTGCGCAGCAGCCTGTGGATCGGGCTGGCCGCCAGCTCGATCCACATGACGTTCATTACCACTGGCCTGGTAGCTGCGTACGCGCTATTTCGTACCTTCACCGCTTCCGGTTCGCAAGCCCAGCGCCTGCGGCGGCTCGGGCTCGTGGCCACGATGGGCCTGAGCGTCGTTCTGCTGCATCAGGCGATCGCCTTCATCTCCTGGCAGCTCATCGTGGTGCCCTCGGCCAACCAGGTCATGTCGGCCTGGAGCATTGAAGCTGCCGCTCAGTGGATCAAGGGCGCCGCGCCGACACTGGCCGAAGCGCTAACTCTCACGGGTGCACCGTACAACTACTCGCAAGATCCAGTGGGACCTCTGGCTCCGGTCAGCGGCATCCGACTGGTCGCCCGCGGGTTTCTGACAGGCCTTGCGCTTGCGGCCCCGGTGCTGCTGCGCGGACGCGCCCGTCATCAAGCAGTGTGGGGTCTCCTCGGGTTCCTCGCGCTTGTAATGGTCGGCAAAGGCTTCAACGAGCCGCTGTCAGCCATCCAGGATGGGATCGATGCCACGCTTCTCGGCGCTATCTTCAGGAATATCCGGTACCTGACCGCCGGGGCCGGGTTGGTGCTGGCCCTGCTGGTGGCGCAAACCGTCGGCCACCTTGTGGCGCAGCCACCGGGTCCGCGACGGACTGCGGCAAACGTCTTTGCGTGTACCGTAATCGTTGGCAGCACGCTTCCGTTCTGGAGCGGGGATCTCGCGGGTCACTTGCGGACCTACCGATTTGACTCCGATACGGTGGCGGTGACCGAAAACCTTCGGTCGCTCCCACACAACGATCGCATGCTCCACATGCCGATGCTCTGGCCGAGCAGCTACGAGAGCCGTACCGGGCCACACTCCAGCCAGGGCAATCCGCCGACAGTTGTGCAGCCGCCCAAACGCTCTATTTGGGGTTCGGCGTCATCCACGCTTAACGGTCCGTTTACTGCCGCGCTTAATTTTGGGATCTACGGTCCTAATCGATATCCCGTGGACCGGCTGCTGGCGTTTGGGCGCTTTCGCAACGTCATGCTCGACTCACACTGGAACAGCGCTCACGCTGGCTTCATCAACCCGACGGGAGAGCCGTGGCTGGCAGCTCTAGAGCGACGTCCGCGCCCGCGGCTGGCGCTGGCGCAACAACCGGGCTTGCGTCGTTTGAACGACCTTTCGGCGGGAGAGGTCGACCTGTACGAAGTCGCCGCCCCGCCGGCGCAGCGGCTGAGCCTTCCTGATCGAATCCTTGTTGGGTCGCCCTCACTGCGCCCGCTCGTCACAGCCTGGCACATGTTTGACGACGCGGAATCGGTAACGATCGCGAGCGGGGAACTGGGCGTTGCTGGCATCGACGGCGCCCCCGGCGGTGCCGTTCGCGCCGCGTCGGAGGTTTGGCTAGGTGCCGACCCAACGGACTTGACGGCCAACTTCCTGCCCGCGGGGGCTCTGCTGAGTCCGGCGGATCAGTACTGGCCGGACGTGCCGGACGCCACGCGGTCGTGGGTGGCGCCGTACAAGAACGCCTGGTGGTACGCGGATCCCGAGATCGCGGATATGACGCGCGGGCTCCTTACCCGAGCCGACGACGTGTCCTTTACTGTCATTGTCGAGACCCACGAAGCGACTGCCGAACTGTGGGTGCGCCACTTTGTGAGTCCAGAAGGCGGCGCGCTCGAGATTGAGATGAACGGACGGACGGTCGCGCGCATTGTGACGCGTGAGTCGTCGGGCTACGGATACCGCTGGACACGGGTCCAGGCGGGGACTAGCGGTGCGGGCGAACACGTGGTGCGGGTGCGCGCGGAAGGACCAGGGCTGAACGCAGTCTCGCAGTTGGGGCTCCTGACTCCGGCGGAGATTGAGTCGGCGGAACGGGAGGCGGCACGGGCACTGGGTCGGCTGCCGGTGTATATGGTGCTGCCGGACCTTGGAACGACCAACGGTGATCGGACGTTCCGCCTGGCGAGGCCGGGAACCTACACCGTGAGGCTGGCGGCCCCGCCCAGTCTAGAGCCGGCGCTGGTGATCGACGGTGCGCCGGTGCCGCTGATGCGCACGCGCACCGAGGCCGGCTATCGCATCCACACGTGGGAGGCGAAGCTTGACGCGGGACCGCACCGTCTCAACCTGCTGGCGCCAGGGCCGCCCGAACCAGTCGTCAGCGTGACCCACCGTCCTCTGCACCAGGAGACCTTTCAACCGTGCGATACGGCGGTTTGTGACGGCGCAGTGCGCATCGAGGCTTCAGTTCCATCCGATGGACGCACAGTCTCGTTTGTTGGCCGGCTTTCCACCGGCGTCGATGGCGTTCACTTGATCGGCTCTCAGGTGCATCCGAACATTACCTACGAGATCCAGCGTGAGGAGGCCTACCAGCACGACCGGCTCGTGCAAGTCAAAGTGCCACTTGATCCCGGCGTGTCCATGGCCGCACTCGAGGTTGCGCACATTCGCATGGGACTGCCCGGCCTGGAGTTTGCGTTGCACGAGGTGGCGGTATCGCCGCTGCCGCATGGCCTGACCGTGGTTCTGGCGCAGGAGCAGCCGCCGACCGCTGTCGGTGCCGGGGCCCTCGCGCTGACCAATGACGAACGCGGCGGGGCTGGTGCCGAGTACGCGGGTGTGCCCGGCGAGCGCCTGGTGCGGCTAGACGAGCGATTCGATCCGCGCTGGGTCCTCCACGTTAATCGCGACGAGGTGAGCAAGTCTCGCCATGTTGTCGTGGACGGACACTTCAACGGATGGTTCGTGGACCTGACAGATGGTGATCAGGTGACGGCGACGTTCACTCCAAATGTCGGCTTTTTCTGGATCCTGATGACAAATCTTGTTTTCCTGGGAGGGATGACCTTGGTGGGCTGGGCGCGGGTGCCCCGCCGGTGGTGGCGGCGGTGACGGCGACGCGCCGCATCCGGGTTGCGCCGCTGGTCTGGATGATTGCGGCGGTCCTCAGCGTGGTAGCTGCCCTGGTCTGGCCGGCGGGTCCTCTCATCGTCGGGGGCGTGAAGGGCGAGCCGTTTGAGATTGGGCCCCTGCCGCCAGGGTGGAGCATACGCCAGACGCTGCGTCCTGAGCCCGCGCCGGAGCTCTTTGTCGGGTTTAAGGCGCGACCGACCGCGAATATGGAGTCGGCACCGACGCTGGAGGTCCGGCTGGAGCGGGACGACCAGGTGTTATGGGCGGACCGGGTGCGTGTGATCGGCGACACCATGCGCGAATACGTGGCGACGTTCGCAGTGCCGACGGACGGCATGGATTACCGCATGGTGGTGCGGGTGCTCGAGGCGCAAGGCGGCGGCGTGGTACTCGCGGGAGTAGACATTGGGGAACCGACGGCCACGACGCAGCTTACGATCATGGAGCAGCCACTACGGGGCTTTCTGGCGCTGGGCCACCGCACGTTTCAGCGGGTGCCGCCCGTGCGCCATTTGGAAGAAGTTTCGACCGCGGTTGAGCAATGGACGGTGGTGGCAGCTGCCGCTGCTGCCGTGTTGACGGCGCTGGGTGGCGCGGTGGCGGCCGTGCTTCTGGGCCGAACGTACGGGGGCTCGATCGCCGTCATCACAGCCACGGTCGGTCTAGCGTCGCTGGTTATCTGGCTCTATGTGGCGGCCGTTCACCTGAGCGTGCCGCTGGACACGGAGGCCCAGATTGGGGTGCTGCGTGGACTGACGCCAACGGGCACCGCCGCCTTGCTCGCGTTTCCGTTCGTGGTGGTTCTCGGAGTGGCCGCCATACTCGTCAAGGCGCCCGGCGCGACGCTTGACAGCGCAAGCAGCGTCGCGAGGGGCCTGTGGATGGCCACCGTCACGGCAATCCGCCACTGGTATCTCGCGCCGATTCCGCTCGGCGGTGCCGCGGCTGCCGCCGTGACCCAGGATGCTCTCGAAGTGGCGACAGCGTTGGCGACTCTCACGGGCGCTTGGGCCCTGCTCGCCGCTGCGGCGGTGCCAACAGTTTCCAGATTACGCGGCGATCGGCTTGCTGATGAGGAAGTCCTCGAGCGTAAGAAAGGCGAGGTCACTGTCGAGTAGCGTGCGCAGCGCCTCGCTCGGCGAGTTCACAATTGGATCGCCGTGCAGATTGAAGCTCGTGTTGAGCACGGCGCCGATCCCGGTGCGATCGCGAAACCGTTCAATCAGGTGATAGTAGTCCGGGTTGGCCTGGCGCTCGAGAATCTGCGCCCGGCAGGTCCGGTCGTAGGGATGCGTGCCGGCGGCGATCTCGTGCCAGCGCTCTGGCACGGTATCGAACGCGAGCATCATGTGCGGCGACGAGAGGGCTGGGGGCGCTTGCAGGTACGTCGACGCGGCCTCGGCCAGAATTGTGGCGGCAAACGGCATCCAGAAGTCGCGGTTCTTGATGCGCTTGTTGATCTCGCGCACGCTGTCAACGCGGGATGGGTCCGCCAGAATCGAGCGATTCCCGAGGGCGCGCGGTCCCCACTCCATGCGCCCGCGGAAACGAGCCACCACGTGTCCCTTGGCCAGCAGCTCGGCGGTGCGGTCCGCAATACTCGTGGGACGTTCGACCTGCAAGCCGTGGTCGGTGCGCGCTCGATCGACCACCTGCCAGATTTCCGCCGCGCTCCACTGCGGGCCGAGATAAAGATGCCTCGTGCGCTTGAACCCGGGCTGCCGTCCAGCGCCGGCGCAGGCATCCAGATAGCCGAGAAACGCCGCGCCAACCGCCGTTGACTCGTCCCCGCAGCCGGGAATGGGAGTAACGGCGTTGCCCCAGGACTGCTGGGCAACTCGCATGTTTGCTTTGACGTTCATAAAGACCCCGCCACCCAACCCTATGTCGAGGCCGCCGCTGTCAAGCCCAAGATGTCGAATCCATGCGCACGTCCAGTCCAAAATGACTTGTTCGGAGAGTTGTTGCACGGCTCCGCATTGGGCGTCGAATCTGAATTCACGCACGAAGTCACCGATGAACCACGGGGCAACCCGAGTGCCTCGTGACGCCAGGATGGTGGGTGCGCCTGACGAGTCTTGATCTACCCAAAGCAGGGATTGGAGTTTCCGGAATAGCGGGTCACTCGCGCTCGCGTGCGCGTAGGGCGCCATGCCCATGACCTTGAACTCGTCTTCGTGCGGTCGCATGCGGAGGCCGCTGGTGACTGCCGCATAGAGGTGACCGAGCGAGGCATCGCGCGAGATGTCGGCGAGTCGCTCCGGCCGCTCCGCACCGCGGTACCACGAAACCGTGCCACAGAGCCCGTCGCCCTCACCGTCCAGCGTGAAGGTCAGTGTCGGCTTGGAACCGACCAGCGGCGCCAGGGCCATGACATGCGCCGTGTGATGGTCGTAGAACGACAGCCGCCGATCCTCGGCGCCGGTTGCTTCCTTGATGGCGGCCGCGCGCGCGCGCTGGACAATCCGTCGGCCAAGCCAGCGGGCTGCGAGGTCGGACGGCAGCGTGAAAGCCCGGCTCGCGGGCCACCGCCGCTCAATCCATGCAAGGAAGTGCAAGACGGCGTCATACACATTGAACAATCCCTGCGTCAACTGCGAGGTTGCTGTGCCATGCATGGTTGGCACCAGCCCGCCGACGGAACTGACTGCGACCCAGTCGACGTCATGAATCGTGAGCCCCTCGCTCTCCAGCACTGCCTCGATTGCGCGCCGCGGAATGCCCAGTTGGTTCTTTTGACGCGTCAGCCGCTCCTCGGCGCAGGCAGCGCGAAGCTCGCCGTCCACGACCAGGGCAGCGGCGGCGACAGCCGCGTCGTTGACGCCGAGTGTGACGATTGGCTTGCTGGACACTATTTGAAAGAAACTCATATACCTAACTGCCCAAGACTTCGAGTGGGAGAGTCCATTTGGGTACTCGACAACCACCTGATGACGTGAATGTGACGTGTCAAGATAGTCTAATAATATTCGAAAGATTACCGTAGATCTTAGGGCGGTGTCGTGATACGTTGACGGCGACTCAGGGGACGCGACGTGGACCCGTTTCTCCCCCTGAAATGCCGAACGCCGTCCCACTTACGCAAAAGGTGGACGGCGAACGGCAGAGAAACTGCCGTGTGTTTATCTATTGGCCTCGAGGTCCGCCCACCAATGTTTCGGCGGCCGCCCTCCGCGCGACGCCACCACTCACGTCTTCCGTTGATTGCTGCCTGCTTGACAGGTACGCAGATTGGGTACTATGATGACAGAAAAGATAGGAACGTCGCCGTTGGCTAGAGGCCCGGGTCGGTATCACCGCACGGGCATCACCCTGACGGAGCTGGCCGACATGTTCCCTGAGGACGCAACGGCTGAGGCATGGTTCGCCAGGCAGCGGTGGCCACTCGACAAACCGTGGTGTCCGCACTGTTGGTCGATGCGCGTCCAGACCGGCGCCGCCCACCCGTCGATGCTGTACCGTTGTCGGGATTGCCGGAAGCGGTTCTCGGTGCGCACCGGCACCGTCATGGAACGGTCGAAGCTCGGCTTTCGGATGTGGGCGTTTGCTCGCTACCTGATGACGACCGGCATCAAGGGCACGTCGTCGATGAAGCTGTCCCGCGATCTCGGCGTCACGCAAGAGACGGCCTGGCACCTGGCCCACCGGATTCGCGAGATGTGGTCGCGTGACCCCGCGCCGTTTGAGAGTCCGGTCGAAGCCGATGAGACGCATGTGGGTGGGAGACTGCAGCGGCACTCCGTCCATCATCGGGGCACTCGAGGGCGCAGCGCGGTTGGAAAAACGACGGTCGCCGGCGTCCTTGATCGACCGACGCGACGCATCGTTACCACCGTCGTCCCTGACAAGAAAACGAGCACGTTTCTGCCGTTCGTCATGGGGCATATTGAACCCGATGCACAGGTCTACACCGACGAGTGGTGGGCGTATCGATCACTCCCGCACGATAGGGTGGTCCGCCACGGGGTCGGCCAGTGGGCCGACGGCCAAGCGCACACGAATGGCCTGGAGTCGTTCTGGTCGCTGTAGAAGCGCGGCAACCACGGCACGTTTCACCACGTGTCGCCGAAGCACCTGGTTCGCTACGTCCGCGAGGTCGCCGGCCGATACAACTGGCGGGACTACGACACGATCGAGCAGATGCAGATCATGGCCCGCCAGATGACCCGGGCAAGGCTGCCGTACGAAAAGCTGATTGAAGGTGGACCGGCCTACCCTAAGCTAGAAAAGCCGCTCATCAGTCCGCCGGATTGATGAAGCGCTGGCGGTAGGACTTCGTCACGGAGTCGATGTTTTCCCGAGGGAATCGGTGCGGTAACTCATCTAAGTTGAAGGGGAAAGTGCCAACGAGGCGTTGCGCGTTGCCCCTCGAACCGACGAAGCACTTGAGACGGATCACGCTCTCTCGTTCCTCGCGTGATCCTTTGAATGCAATGGTGACACGATACTCGGGATTCGCGCGTTCGAATTCGTCGGCGAGCTCCGCCCGCAGTGCCAAGGACTTGGTGCCGCCGTCGTTCTGATGCATGGCTTCCCACTCAGACGGCAGCACGACGAGGACGTCGTGCACGTCGTCGCTGATCGGCGGTTGGAGATGCGGGTTGAGAAACTTGGGCACGCTATGGAAGTGGCAGGCGGCGAAGCACCCTTTGGAACAGGAGTTCGATGTTATCGACCTTCGGGGTCAAGTTGTCGATCGTCGGGGTGAGGTCGTCGATCTTGCGCTCCAAGGCGATGAGCCAAGCCGTCACCTCGCCGCGAAACTCGGATAGCTCTTCTTTCGTCGCGTAGCGTTTGAGCTCATCCTTGGTGGCCATGTTGAACCGAAGCTAGTCGATTTCTTCCCTGACGTCGGTGATGTCCTCGCCGGTTGCCAGATGCCTGGGCAGTTCTTCGGCCAGCACATCCACGAGTTCGCGAAGCGTCAAGATTGGTCGGCCACGCTCGGTCACGGCCATCGCCTACGCCTCCGGCTTCTCGGCCTTCAGGTAGTCCCACGCCTCGGGCGGCGGGGTTGTCATCAGGATCCGGGCGACGTTCTCCGGGGTGTCCGGGATGCGCTCGGGCATCGGTTTGGGGGTCGGACTCGACGGCGAGTTTTGGGCTTCGACATGGTCATGTCTCGACCTAATGATGTCTCGTTAATTCGTCGACGATGTGCGGTGCAATCAACGCAATCCAGGCTCGTTCCTGGGGTGGAGCCGGCGCGGACCCGCTAGTCCGGCGTCTGACAAAGTCAAAGATGACGGCCGCACCGCACCACGCAGATTGGAAGTCTTCGCGGCCCCGGACGGGTCGCGCTGGGGACCTGCGTGGTAACAGGGACTTCCGCCCAGCGGCTCTGTTCGGTGCCGCCTTACCACCGGAGTTCCGCCGGGTGCACCATGCGCTCACGTCCCTCCGACAGCACCGATCCGCTCGACCGCCGGGAGCAGCGGCAGCAATCGAGCCGATCATCGTCAAGCCGCATGTCGCCCCGGGCGCGGCAGCTGGCGACAAAGAATGCGGGCCGTGTAGCAGCCGCGAATGCTGACCGGCGGGACAACGCCACGTTCGCTCGACAGATGATCGTTGGCCTCATCGCTGTGTCTCTGTCGGCATGGATGGCCGTCTGCATTGTGGGGGCCATGACAGGTCCTGCTAGGCGGCAGACCACAACGCGCAACGCGGTCGGTCAACAGGTCAGCATCAGCCGGTCGTCGTGCCTAGCCCTGGCACGTCAGTGGCAGCGCGAGACCGACCGTGTCAAGCGCCTCGACCACGCGACCTTCTACAACCAGCGCCGCGGGTGCCCCGAAGCTCACGGCACGAAGGCACAGCTGCCGGGCCTTGATCGGTAGGGGGCGTCGTCCCTTTGCTCAAATGACGTTCCGACTCGCACGAGAGGATTGGGATCCGCTCCAATCGCCAAACCAGTGTTCGACGGAGCCGTACGCGATTGCAGATTTGCTCGTCGTCTCGGTGCGCGCTGAGTTCCGCGTACGAGAATCTGCCACGGAGGACCACTCGTGGAAATCACCCTGCAGCCGCTCGCTCGTCGTTGGTGGATGCTGGTTCAGTCGATCGAGGCAGCGGAAGACGACGGGGGTGATGGCGGAGGTGAGGAATCCGACCGCACCGAAAGTTGGCCCGGTGAAATCCGATCGTGGGTGAGGACTCCATCTTCGAAGGCGGAATCGGCGGCGATGGTCCGCCGGCCGATGGCTCAGACGGCGGCGATGGCGATCCAGACGACGAATATCAGGATTTCGACGGCCAGGGCTCTGCTCAGCCATTCGGCGAAGGTCGCCCCTTTGTCGAGTCGGCTGCGGTTGACCTGTTCGGTTTGCCCTGCTCTCCGTACGAGGTCGTCCTGAAACCAATTGGACGACTTGTCGCGGTGTGTGACGTACATCTGTTCGTGGCGGAGCATCTCGATTGAGCCGCTAGTCTGCGTCCGTGCTCCCCATACGATGCCGACCACGCCTATCGTGATCGCAAAGACGAACGGCAGGGCTTGGCAGCACGCGAACGGGTTGAAGCAGATTGACGGGATGACTGCGCACCCGGCGACCGGAGCGGTGGATGTGACGGCCGCCAGCAGCGAAATGAGGTTCTAGATTCGTCTGTCGATGGCGGTGGATCGCTGGATGGCCCGTTCAATCGACGGTAGGACGAACGGAACCATGTCATTGACGGCCGTGCGGTCCTCAAAAGCGTTCGGGTCGTTGCCGTTTGGTACCGATTCACTCGTAGTCATAGCCACACTGCCACGTACGGTGTCGTAGCCGTACCACCGTCGCGGCTCAGCAGTGTGCTGAACTATCTGAAGTATGGGCAACGAGTCCAGCCGCTGGTGAGGTCGCAGGGACAGAACCGGCGTCCGATTTACTTTCTCGACAGCCGTCGAATCCGACTTTTCTATCAGCCCCTGGGCACCCACGCATATAACCCCCGTTCGAAAGCCCTCGCCGCTAGGCCGCCGAGGGCTTGCTGATGAGGAAGTCCTCGACGGTCAGGTAGGCCAGGTCGCTCTTCAGCAGCGTGCGTAGCGCTTCGTCTGGCGAGTTCACAATTGGATCGCCGTGCAGATTGAAGCTCGTGTTGAGCACGGCGCCGATCCCGGTGCGATCGCGAAACCGTTCAATCAGGTGATAGTAGTCCGGGTTGGCCTGGCGCTCGAGAATCTGCGCCCGGCAGGTCCGGTCGTAGGGATGCGTGCCGGCGGCGATCTCATGCCAGCGCTCTGGCACGGTATCGAACGCGAGCATCATGTGCGGCGACGAGAGGGCTGGGGGCGCTTGCAGGTACGTCGACGCGGCCTCGGCCAGAATTGTGGCGGCAAACGGCATCCAGAAGTCGCGGCTCTTGATGCGCTTATTAATTTCCCGCACGCTCTCAAGTCGGGACGGATCCGCCAGGATCGAACGATTCCCGAGGGCGCGCGCCCCCCACTCCATGCGCCCGCGGAATCGAGCCACCACGTGCCCCTCAGCCAACAGCTCCGCGGTCCGGTCCGCAATGTTCTTGGGACGTTCGACCTTCAGGCCATGGTCGGTGCGAGCCCGATGAACCACATCCTTGATGTCCGCTTCGCTCCAGCCAGGTCCGAGATACAAATGACTGGCTCGCCGAAACTGCGGTTGGCGCTTCGCCGCCGCACATGCATCCAGGTACGCCAGGTATGCCGCTCCGACGGCGCACGACTCGTCCCCGCAGCTAGGTACGGGAGTGACCGACTTTGCCCAGGCTTGTTGCGCGATCCGCAAGTTGGCCTTCACGTTCATGAAGACCCCGCCGCCAAGCCCAATGTCCACGCCGTCATGCTCAAGGCCGATGTGCCGCACCCAGGCGGACATCCACTCAAGAATGACTTCCTCACAGAGTCGCTGCACGCCCCCGCTCTGCGCGTCGAATCTGAACTCACTCAGGTAGTCGCCGATGAATTGGTGCACCAGGCGCGTGCCTCGTGACGCCCGTATTTCAGGTGACCCAGACCCGTCACGCGTCACCCAGAGCAGGGACCGCAGGCGGTCGTAACAGGCATCACGGGAGCTCGCGTGCGCGTACGGCGCCATGCCCATCACTTTGAATTCGTCCTGATGCGAAGTCATCCGCAGGTGGCTGGTCACTCCGGCGTAGATGTGACCGAGCGAGGCGTTGCGTGACACCGTGCCAAGCCGCTCAGGTGTGCGGCTGTCGGCAAACCAGGCAATCGAACCGCTGAGCCCATCGCCCTCCCCGTCCAGGGTGAATACGAGCCGCCGCTCAGGGCCGGGCAGGGGAGCTAGCGCCATAAGGTGCGCGGTGTGGTGGTCAAAGAAGGCCATCCGGTTGGGATCGGCGCCGGTTGCCGCTCCTACGGCGGCGGCGCGCGCACGCTTCAACAGTGGACGCCCAAGCCGCCGGGCGATGTCCGATGGAAGCGTGAGGGCTCGGCTGGCGGGCCACCGCCGCTCGATAGCTGCCAACAGGCGACCCACGGCGCCGTAGACGTCATACATCCGCCATGTCGTCGGGGACGCCCGCATGTCGTCAACGGTCGGCATGACGCCGTCATGGCTGCTGATCGCGATCAGATCAACCTCATCGACCGTGAAGCCCTCGGTCGCCAGAACCGCCTGGACCGAGTGAAGTGGGATTCCCGCTTGATTCTTATTCCGCGTCAGCCGCTCCTCCGCGCATGCGGCGCGGAGCTCGCCGTCAACAACGAGAGCGGCCGCAGCCAGATTCCCGTCGTGAATCCCTAGCGTGACAATTGGCTCGCCGGTCATTGGCGGGGAATCAGTCCTTGGCACGAACTCTGCCCACGGTCGAGGCCGATATCGCTCACTGTACGGGCCGATGGTAGGTGCAGGGACGGCGGCACGCGCCTCTTCACAAGGACCAAGGAGACACGCAGCGTTTGCTCAACGGCGCGGAGCCGGCGCGTAATGCGCGAACGCGGCTCGAGAGCCCGCCTCACAGGAAAGCACATCAAGCTCAGGACTTCGTGAAGCGAACACCGCCTGGTCAGACGAGGCCATGGCCAGAGAGTTTCATTCGGTCCGCTTCGGCGGAAACTGTCCTGTCATCGTGCCGCACAAGCGTTGCCTCGTCTAGCGCTGGCGCATCGCTGATCGGACTGCAGGTATTGCAAACCGTCCAAGCGGACCGGGCTCAGTATGACTTTGGTACGGGAGGGCAATCGCATAACGAATTGCCCGTAGCGGACTTTCGATTGGCTAGCTGAAATGCATAGATGAAACTCATTTACACCGTCAAGTAAAAATTACTTCACTAGGCGCTTTGATTGTGCACGAGCGACGCGGAACGAAGCGGAAGTATTGTAAGAACAGTAGTCTTAGAATCGGATCTAATTCATAGGCTCTTTGCTCAATCTCTGGTGGAGTGCGTCAGAATTCTGCTAGTTTTGCGAGATCAACGCAACGCTGGGGTCCGAACCATACGAATCCTCCTGATCGTGAATGGCATTGCCGGACAGACGGTTGGCGGCGTTGCCGGCGGTGACATTCGAATTATTGAAGTTGCCAGGCATTGGGCGCGGGCCGGCCATGACATCCACTTGATGGGCAGCGCAGCGAGTGTCGACCTATTTCGTCAACGGGGACTTGAGGTGCGGCCGCACATCGTTGAGTGGCATGGCAGCGAAAGTCGATGGTCGTTCATGCTGCGCGCTATCACTGTGTGTGTCCGGCTCCCGCGATCGCTTCTGCGCCTGGAACCGGACGTGATCGTCAGCGCAAACGAGCAACTCTACGACTCCCTGCCAGGAATGATTCTCAAACTCAGGTATCGCAAGCGCGCACGCTGGGCGGTTGTTGCGCACAACATTCCGGCGTGGAGGTTCTGGCAGCGCGAGGGCCACCGGTGGTACCAGTCCCTGCCGTTCCTCGTTTCCGAGCGGCTGTCGCTCCTATTGGCAGCGCTGGGTGCCAATCGCGTGCTCGCCGTTTCCCCCGCGACAACGCGACAGCTTTGTGCCCTGGGATTCCCAGAAGGACGGATTTGCACCGTCCCCTGTGGCGTGGACTTGGACGCTCTCGACGCTATTGCACGCACCACGCCGGAGCGGCGGTTCGACGCGGCCACGATGACGCGAGTCTCGGCTGAGAAGGGGATTTTCACGCTTATCGATGTCTGGAAACTTGTCGTGGCGGAGTCGCCGAACTCCAGGCTGGCCATCATCGGTGGCGGCATTGATATGCAGGCCGCTCAGGCGCGCGTGCGCGCCCTGGGTCTGGACGACCACATTTACTTTGCGGGCCTGATCCTCAATACGACTCGAGCGTTCACGACACTCCGCACGGCGCGGCTGTTTCTTCTCCCGTCATACAAGGAAAACTGGGCGATCGTAATCGGCGAAGCGATGGCGCTCGGCATGCCGGTGATCGCCTTTGACCTGCCCGAACTCAAGGAGGTCTGGGGCAGCGCCTTTCGCGCCGTTCCCGAGGGGGACACAGCGGCATTTGCCGGCGAAGTCTTGGCCCTCCTGGACGACCAGTCAGGTCGCCGCGACCTTGCCGCACGTGGACTGGCCCGCGTAAGTTCGCTTGATTGGGCCGACATTTCGCAACGCGAACTTGCGGCGATTATCGGACCGTGACCCACTGCCACGGGTCCGGACGATTTGCGAATCCGCCGGTCTTCGCCTAGGGCTCACGCGAGTAACCGGGCTTGGTCCGGCTTACTGACGCGACCGGTCGTGGGCGCTTCACCCTAGGGAGCCGTCCGCACCGCGCGAATTGCCAGATTCACGCTCTGTCCATACGGATCCCGCAGGCTGTCATTGCGACGATCGATGGTTTGCATGAGCCCCAGGCCCCAGGATATGGGGTTCAGCGTACGTCGGCGGTGTGTCGTGCGGGCGTACTCAAATTTCTCCATTGAGCGGTAGGCCGCCGAAGACTCTGGCAGTCGCCCATAAAGCTGTTTGCCGGTCCAAAGCAGCATGTGGTTGAACGGTAAGCACCACCGGGTTAGGCCCGCAAGTTCCGTCACGCGCAGGCGTTCGTCGCCCGCCACTAGTTCTCGAAACTCATCGGCGCGATACAGCCGCAGGTGCATGGCCCACAGGCCGCCCCAGAAGCCGGAGTCAGGGCTGAAGTGTCCAAGCCCAAGTCGCTCACGCACCCAGTTCAGCGGGTCCCACAGTGCCGGGTAATTCCCACAAGGAACGGTGAGCGCGGCGACGCCGCCGGGCTTGAGCACCCGGGCAATCTCACGTACCACGCTGGCGTCATCGTGCACGTGCTCCAACACTTCCGAGCACACGAGGCCATCAAAACTCCTGTCGCGAAAGGGAAGTCTGGCGCCGTCGCCAAGCATCCATACCTGCTCGGATCCATTCGATTCTCGGCCTACGCCCTGGTGCAGGATCGAGTGAGCCGCGTCGAGCGCCACCACGCGGCAGCCAAAGGCCTCGCGCAATGCCAGGCTTACGAAGCCTTCGCCAGCCCCAAGGTCAAGAATCCAGTGATCTGGCTGCGGCGCCAGGTACTCGGCGACTGTCTGAATTCGTCGTCGATACGACAGGTCACCGACATTGACGAGCACGTGAGCGAGTCGTTCCCAAGCGGACCCGACGGTCGCCGACTCGGCGCTACTGCTCACTGGTGAGGCGTCGCGCCTGGGGCCTTGATCCTGAACGGCGCCGTTGGCCAATCATGGACGCCGTCTCATCGAGATGTAAGGTGCCTGACGGTGCATTCGTGCCGGCAACCGAGTCGGCCCCCTATCTGATCGATGGTCGGAATAGTACTCAATACCGGTGATTATCGGCCGAGCGCGGGTCAACAACCGTCTCGGAGGGAGGGGAGGCTGGCAACGGCTTCCGACGTTGGGCGACTCGGCGCATGTCAGTAAGCGCTCGCACCCAGCGGCTCATGGCCAGCGACTCCGCGTGGGTAGCGCTTGGGCTCATTCTTACCCTCGTGGCGGGTTGGCGCGTCGTGGCGACTCCGGGCGAAATTATCCAGGGCGACCTGGGCTATCCGATTGCGAGCGAGTTCTGGACCCGACGATTCACGAGCGCGTGGGACACGTCATACGGAACCGCGCTCGTCAACGTGATGCGCACGTATACCTACGTGCCGTGGGGCTGGGTCGTACAGGCGTCTGGGCTGTCCACGGAAGTGGCGGGAAAGTTCCACTGGCTGAGTTGGCACCTCTTGGCGTTCCTTTCGGGGTACGGCGGCACGCGCATGTTGGTGGGAGGGGGGCTTCGACACCGACATCCAATCGCACTGCGCGCGGGCTTGGTGCTGGCGGGTCTTTTCTGGGCCCTCAATCCGTGGACGCTCGCGCGATGGGAGCAACTCGGAGTTCACATCAGTGCCGTGCTACTTCCCCTTCTCCTTGGGCTCGTGGTGGCCGCGACGCGCGCATCGGATACCCGCGCCGGAATCCAGCGTGCGCTGGCCGCCGCGGCCACGCTCGCCTTCGCGGTGTCCACGTCGCCGCACTACATGGCAACTGGCTTCTTGGTGGGCCTGGGATGGTTTGTCTTCGCGGCGACGACGGACCAGGGTCGACGCCGCCAGCTCCTGGCCCCTGCTGTGGCATTCCTGGGCGGGTTCGCCGTGTTTGCCGCATTCATTCTTGTCCCGTTTCTCGTTACGGCGGCCGCTGGCTCGCCGACGGGTCCCAGATACGCCGAAGGCACTGATGTGCAGCCCGTGCTCGAGAGCCGCCAGTCGATCATCAACACGCTGACGCTAACGGGGCATACCTTCTTCGGCCCGGGCCTTAGACCCGATCCGACCGCGCTGCCGGGGTGGCGTGCGGCCGCATTGCTTCCGGCTGCCTTGATTGTGCTCGTGCTTTGGCGGCAGCCTGCTCAGCGGCGCGTTCTTGGGTACGCCGCCATCATCGGCAGTGTGACGGCCATCATCCAGGTCGCCAGTCATTCGGACGCAACACGCGCGGCGTACCTGGCCGTCGTCGAAGACGCGCCGTTGGGCTGGGCGCTGCGTGAGCCCGACAAACTGTCGGGGGCGCTCGCACTTTCCTACCTTCCGGGACTCGCCCTGGCTCCGGCAACATTCGTCCGGAGGGCGCCTCGCCGCGCGCCGGCCATTGCCGGTATCCAAACCGTCGTACTCGGACTGCTGCTGACTGCCTACATGCTGCCCGGGATCCATCGCATGCTCTGGGACGACCGCACGCTGAGCCTTGTGCCGGAGCGGTTTCCGGCCTCGTTTCAGACCGTGCCGGCAGAAATCGACCGGCGCAATGTGGCGGGCGACTCTCGCACGCTGCTGGCCGTGTGGCCCCTGCGCTTTCCCGAATGGTCGGCCTCAAGTCGCGTGCTTCACGCGATCGAGGCTCTGGCTGTCACTACGCCGTATGCGGCGGACAACTCACTGGTCGGCGACAGGCTTTCGGAGCTGCTCCAGTCCGATGATCCGGACCTCGTGAATACCCTGCGCGTCCATGGCGTAGCGCGCATTCTGGTCCCAACGGGTACGTCCCGCGGTCAGCAACTCGCACAGCGTCTCGGTCGGACCCATGGCCTGGTATCGGAGCTATCCGAGGGCTATCACGAAGTCTTCCGGACAGTGGAACCTCCCGTTCCCTGGGTCTACGAAGAGGGTCCAGGTGGACCTGTAGCGCTCCCTTGGAAGCGAGAAGGCATGCACCGCCTGATCATCGATCTTCGTCCGTCGGGAAACCAAACTCGACGAATCGTCACGCATGAATACTGGGATCCGCTCTGGACGGCGGACCTTTCCGACTACGCAACGACCGTGGAGGAATCCGAGTCCGGGTTGCTTAGCGTTCGAACCGAGGCGGGGGCTTCGGGGCGTCTGGTCCTGACGTTCGGCCTGCACCGCGCGCTTGTCGCAGGCCACGGAATAACATGGGGCGGCCTTGCGGCGTGGATGATTTGGATGCTGTGGCGGTCGTGGCCAGGACGGAGTCGATCACTTCGGTGAAGTTTCTGAGTTGGGGATTGTTCACGCTCCTGATCCTTGCGCTTGCCGTTCAATTCGGGCTCGGATTGAAACCTCTGGTCGCCGCACAAAACCCTCAAGCTCCAAGTTTCGCGTTCGGCCCGATTCCAGGATCAGTCACGCAGTCGATTGCATACCCTGGGGGACCACTGGAATCCGTGAGCATCTGGGCGAGCAGTCGTGGTTCGGTGCCCCAGCTGGCGGAAGTACATCTCCTGGGTTCGGCGACCGGACAGCCAATACGGTCCGCGCTCTTTCACGCACGTCCTGGTGCTGACCTGAAGCCAACGACGATTGCGCTTGTACCGACTGACTTGCCTGCCGGTCTCCTACGCCTGCGTATCGTTGTTCCTGAAGAGAGTCAGGCCCAAGTATTTGTTGGGGCTACGTTTAACGACGCCTACCAAGGTGGTCGGCTCGTCGACGCTTCGGGACACGCGACGCCCGGGGTCGATCTGGTCTTCACAACGACCGGGCAGGCTGGCGCGTTGGCGCGACTGCAAGCTCAAGCGCGGCAGGCGCCTGTGTATCTCGCTGCTGGCCTGGCTGTTGCTTTGTTGGTGGGGTCAATGGTCGGCAGCGCCGCGTGGTCCTCGCTGCGCCGCCTGAGGTTTGGTCGACTGGCCGCAACCTCGGTGAGTTGCGGAATAGTCGCGGCCGCTTTCGTCGCGCTTTTGCATGGGCCGGAAACGCTCGGGTGATGCCGGAGCCACGAGCCGATGACGCCAGCCGGTCGAGTTGCGGCCGCGTGCTGATGCTGACACCTTTCGCCTCGCCCAATCGCGGCGGCGTGGAGACGCACATCGATGCACTTATAGCCGCTCTGGCAAGGCGGGACATTCGAGTGACCTTGCTCACGCATCAACCGCTTATCGCTCCGGTCAAGGCGCCAGCGCGCGAGCCTCTTCCGAATGGCGAGGTGATCCGCATTCCGTGGTTTGGGCAGGGATGGCATCCCCGCATCGAGCCCTATGCGCCGCTGGTGTTTGCCTACCTCGTCCCCGGCCTGCTCGCGGGGGCCATTCGACACCGCCTCACGCACAAGTCGGGCTTTGATGTAATTCATGCGCATGGATTGGCCGCTGCCGTGGCGGCCCTGGGCATGCGCTGGACCGGCGCACGTCAGCCAATAGTGGTCAGCATTCATGCGATTTACGGCTTGCGAGAGCGCCCACTCCTTGCAAAGGCCGTGCGGCTCTTGCTGAGACGCGTCGATCGGGTGCTGGCCGTCAGCGAGGCGCTGCAGCAGGAGCTTCTCGACATTGGCTTGGACCCGGACCGCGTGGTCGTATTTCAGCACTGGGTTGATCTTGAGGTCTTTCGGCCCCGCGACCAGGCCAAGGCCCGCACGCAACTCGGGTGGCCTCAGGCGGTGCCGACCTGTCTCTTTGTAGGCCGAATGCTCCGCAAGAAGGGGATTGGCATCGTGCTGGATCTCGCGCAACGGTTGCCCAACGTGCAATTCAGGATGTTGGGCGCGGAAGGTGACATGGAATCTGCCGTCACCAACGCCGCTGCGGCATCCCTCAACCTCACACTCATGCGGGATCCGTCAGGCCAGGCGGCCGAACGATTGGACACCATCGCGACCATGTATGCAGCCGCCGACCTCGTGCTGGTGCCCTCGCAATACGAAGAAGCGGCCGGGATCGTGGTCCTTGAGGGCAGTGCCGCTGGCACGCCCATCGTGGCCAGCAACCTCGGCGGACTGCAAGAAGCCGTCACCAGCGAGATTGGCCGGCTCGTTGAGCCGAGCGTCGAGGCATTCGCGGAAGCGCTGGAGTCCATGCTTCACGATCGCCAGGGGCTGGCCGCGCTTAGCAAGCGAACCCGCGCCTCCGCTGAGCGCAGGTTCTCTGAACGCAACGTCGACCTGATCGTTCGGCAGTTCGGATTCGAAGCCGACAGTTCACGGCGCTGACCGTCGTGGGCTTACGCGTCCCCTAGCGCAAAGACACGGTCCACTGGTGCTCGCTCGGTCAACTCCACGACGGCCACTGGGACAAAAAATACAGCTCGGCCTTCTGATGTGAAGCGAAGCGTCAGAACGTATGAGCCGGCTGGGAGGCCGCGGCCGCCGTCGCCGACATCACTCCAGCCGCCATCGGCACGACGCTGTTCCAGTTGACCGCGCGACGCGTCGAATCGAATTTCGATTCGCTGTCCAGGACTCTTGGGTGCAAGTTGCCCTGGAAACCACAATTGGCCCTTTTCGAGTATGGCGGGAATGCCGGAGTTCGGCTCGGCTTCGCGAAAGACCATCCAATCCGTGCCGGTCCAGTCGTCTGACCATCCAGGTACGGACGTGACCTGGATCCCCGACGCGTCAAGCAGTGAGTGTCCCTCCACGCGAATCGGCGACTCCGGACTGTCGCCAGTGCTTGGCCGACGGAGGTCGTAGACCCGCACGCCCCCGCGCGTCCACGCGGGTGCTCGATGCATGTGGTCGAGGGACGAGGGGTAGACGGTGTCGGGCAGAGCCATCAAGTCCACGGCGTCGCCCGTCGCCGGGCGGATCTGCAGGTCTTGCCGAAAGTGCGCCGGATTGTCCCAGCGTCCATACAGATCTTCGCTCGCGCGAAGCGTGTAGTACAGCGGCAGGCGCTCCAGTGGGTGCGTGGCCGACGAAACGAGCACACGACGACCCGCGGCCAGTCCGGCCAGCGCGCGGAAGCTCCCCCGCGCCGGCGCCCGCGCGAGCGGAGGCCGGTCAACGACCGCGTACAGTTCGTCCGTCCGCGGTCCGGGCGCGCGAAACACCAGTTGAAACTCTGACGACCCAAGGCGCCGCCGCGCCTCTTCCGACATCGCGCCAAGCATGGCGTCGTCGACGTGAACGAAATCTATGCGCAACTCCCGCAATGCGGCCTGGTCCAGGGACCGCATGGCGTCTTGGTACTCGGGCCCGGGCAGTGCCACGTAATGCGGCCACTCGGCATATCCCAGCGGGGTCGGCCGGCCGGTGCCCGCTGAGATTATCTTCGGACGGGCGGTCAGAATTCGCTCGTCCGGCGCGGTGGTAGCGATGACTGCTTCAACTAGCGCACGTCGGTCTGCAATCTCCGCATCCAGGTGCGACCGCGTGGAAAACGACGGGGCATAGTCGACCGCGCGAGTTCCTGCGATGTAGAGACGCGGACCGTCGGCGATCGCCTGAGCCATCCGTCCGAATGCGTCGGCAGTCGTCGGCCAAACGATGAGCCCGGCGAGAACCAGGCCGCTGCTGTAAAGGGTGACGCGACGCTGGCTTCGGAACGCGAACGCCGCAAGCCCGACTGCCAGCACCATCATCGCCAAGTTCAAGGCGTGGCCCTCGAGACGAGCAATATCCATGGGCGACGCCGAAAAGTGCACCAACGCGAATCCCGCGAATAGCGTCAGCGCCATTGCCACGACAATCGCTAGTGCTCCCGACCTTGTCACGTACGCGCTACCACCTCCCAGAATCAGGATGGCGACGGTTCCCAGGGTGAGCGTTCCAAGTCCGCCGCCGACTGTTTGAATCTCGCCTAGCCACGCCACTTCGGGTGAGGGTTTGTGCAGGCTGAAGACACTCATTGACCCTGGCACACGAAAAAGCAGGTCCGATACCACGCCACCCTGTCCCAGCGCCAGCCCTGTCCCGGCAGTCAGCGCCAGCAAAAGGCAGCCTTGCCGCTGCCAGGTTCTGCGCTGGCGGACAATGTTGAACATGGCGAATGCCCCGAGTGCCAGCAGCGCCGAGACAAACACGGTCTCGTCAATAGCCGAGAGTGCGGAAAGCAACAGGGCAATCACGGCGCCACCAGCCACACGGTGAGTCGCTCGCGCGGTTGCAAGCAGCGCAAGGCTTATGGCTAGGCCGTACGACCAGATGAAATGAGGATTGATGATGTTGGGTGGCGCGGCCTCGGCAGGCGACGTTGCTGCCGAAGCCACGTCGGGCAAGAACACCGCGCCAAGCGCTGCACGTAGTCCGGCCTCGGGCGTCCCGACTGGAATCGCGACCAGGGCCGCCGCCGGCCGATCAGCAAAGAGCACCAGTGTCCAAAGCCCCGACGACAAGAGGATTGGCAGCGCCAGCGCCATTGCCAGCCGGCTCGCCCCGAGCTCCGACGCCACGGCCGCAACCAGCAGCGCCAGCGCGGCTGCCATGAACGCTCCCAGGAGCTCGGTCGTGAGCACCAGTCCCGGTCCGAAGCCGAGATTGAGCGCTCCGATTACGAGCTCCGGCAGGAAGTGATAAATCGCCGGCACGTCCGGTGTCCACGGGAATCTCGGCGGGAAGACGCCGGCCATGAGGGACGCACTCAGCGGCGCGTGCACCATTGCGTCCGGGATCCAGTATTGCTGGCGTGCTGCCAGTGAAATGAGGAATGAGACGAGCCAAAACGCCACGGCTCGCCACCCCGGCAGCAACGCCAGGGGCGAGTGGCGCTGACGCCAGGCCACAGCCGCCACAATGCCGAGCACAACCAGCCAGCCAGCAGCGACGCCTCCCGACCCAGGGACGACGTACATGGCAAATGATGTCATCGCACCGAATAGCGCTGGCCCTGCCAGCAGGCCGACTGACTGGGCCAGACCCGGCGCGATCTTCGGCCATACGCTACGAATGATGCTCGTACCCGCGACTGACAGCAGCAGAAGCTGTCCCAGCACCCAGGCTATGCCGGCCAGAGATCCGGGATCAGGAATCAGATCGACCTCGCGCAATGGGTGAACGTCAAGGGTCCGATTCGTTTGGGCATACTGTCGGATATGGATGTGCCCGGGATATCAATCGTAATACCCACGCTTAACTGCGCGAGCGATCTGGAAAGAGCGCTTCGATCCATTCGTGCCCAGCACTATCCGGCGGAACGCGTGGAAATTATCGTAGCCGATGGCGGATCGAAGGACGGAACACGGAAAGTCGCCAGTGCCTGGAACTGCATAATCGTCGAAAACGACCTTGTAACGGCCGAGGCCGGCAAGGCGACGGGCCTTGCTCGGGCAACACACGAGATTGTTGGCTTCGTGGACTCCGACAATGAAATGACCAGTCCCACGTTCCTTCGCGCTGTCGCTGAGGCGCTCACGGACCCGGTCATTGAAGGTGCTGAGCCGATCCAGTTCGCCACGAGTACGGGAATGAGTGCAATCAACCGGTACTTTGCGCTCCTCGGGATGAATGATCCACTCATCTTGTTCCTTGGCACGTATGACCGCATATCTCTGGTTACAGGTAAGTGGACCGCTGTAAGACACACGGTTTATGAGGAGTCAGAGTCACTTATAAAGATTCGGTTTGATCGTTCAAACTTGCCGACGGTTGGCGCGAATGGATTCTTCACGAGACGCGCTATCGCCGTCGCTGCTGTTCGAAACAGTTTTCTGTTTGATGTGGATATCCTCCAAAACGTGAGACCTGATCCGTCCGTTCACGTAGCCAAACTAAAGCTAGGCATTGCTCACCACTACACAAGCTCACTTCGCCACTTCGCACGCAAGCAGCGTCGTCGGGCCGAAGACTTTCTCCACTTCAGTGCGGTGGGCCTGCGCGCAGGGTCGCCACCGTGGCGCGGAATCGTGATGTTCGCGATTTCTACGATCACTATTGTCCCGTTGTTGATCCAGGCGACAATCGGCTGGCTGCGCTGCCGCGACCGGGCATGGTTGTATCACGTGCCGGCCTGCTGGATAACCCTCATCAGCTACGGCACCGTTGTGATCCGCCACACCGTGGGTCGGACGGGACCGCACAGCCGCATTGGATGGGGTTCTGAGGGTCAGTGATTCTCCCGAGCCTGTGGGGCTGCAATCGGCTTCCGGTCAAGTTTGGCTGGATCCCGCACGCGATCCGGCCTGGCCGGCTGCGGCGCTCCTGCAGAGGACGAACCTCGCGTATGGCAATTGCCTCCAGTGCTACGGGTTCGTGCCGGCGCATACCGTCGGCACCAGGAGAGCAAGGGTGCGAGCCCCCCGGATCTTGGTGACCCTGACGCTTCCCCATCGGTGACATGGCGTCCCCGTGGAGCCGTAGGCCGATCTGGGCAGGGGCCAGCGGGAAGTCTCGCCGCCGCCAAGCGGCGACTACCACCGATCCACGTAGCCTGGTCCTGGTTCCACAAGGGCAGGTAATCACGGCAGGGAGATATACGAGGTACGAGTGAATCCCTGGCCTCGTCTGTATCGAAGCAGGAAGGCGCCGAAGCTGAACCCTCTGCTGATTTGGCCTGGCAATTGAAGCAGGTAGCGGCTGCCAGGCGTCTCGTCGCGATACGCCTCGCCATCAGCGCACGCACCCGCGCTCGACTCTTGGCGGGCTATCTGGCTGCGAACATCGCATTGGTTCTCCTCTCGGCGGGTGACGCTCAACGGATGGGGTGGTTGGGTCATGGCGAGTGGACGAGGCAACTGGATTTCGATATCGAAGGCTCGCTGGCGAACTCATACTCGGCAGTCGTCTGGGGTCTAGTCGCCGTACTTGGACTCGCGCAACTGATCCGTGGCGGTCGGTCTGGCAGCCGGAGCTGGCTGTGGGTGGTCGGCTGGCTGAGCGTGGCGTTTCTTGCCGCGCTGATAGCCGTTGAAGAGTGGTTCAGTCTGAAGCACTGGGTCGGGACACGTGCCGCTTCGGTTGAGCTGTCGATGCTAGAGCTCAAGCTGGTGCCACCAGGGGCTCGCTGGCTGCTCGCGGCCGTGCCGATTCTGGCGTTGCCGCTGGCGGCGGCTGGCTGGGTCCTTTACAAGTCGCAACAGCGTCGTCCCGCATCGGGGCTATTGACGGTTCTCGCCGCACTCCTGGCAATCGAGGCGGTTGTCCAGGACGCCTTCAACGTGCTCGGCATTTCGTTCCTTGCCTACGCGCAATTCCTTGAAGAAGGCTCGGAAGTAGTGGCTGCCGCAACCCTTGTCGTCGTCCTTGCCGAGATGTTGGCGGAGTCCCAGGGCGCTGTCCCGGTCGCGACCGGGATCCGACAGCGCCGATCAGGCTGGCTCTGGGCGCTATATGCCCTGGTTGCGATGCTCCTTGCCGCCAGTGCCCTCGCGCTTCTCTCCCCGCGCTCGCTTGAGGGTCAGGGATGGCGTCAGGGTCTTCCCCGGTATTACACCGGCCCCGTCACCTTGGTCGAGCAACGATTCCGGGCCAGCCACAATAACCTCCGTCGAATTGACGTCTGGTCGTACGTCGACGGTGGCGAGGTGGGGATACCTGCAGAGATCTTTGCCCGCCTCATCCCCGCGGAGGACTCGGATCGTCCTATCCGCGAGAGCCGAGCCGATGTCCGCAGTACCCGCTTTAGCGATGCGACCGTTACCTTTGAATTCGAGCCGATTCCCAACAGCGGTGGGAAGCTCTACGACCTGGCCGTCGGCGTCCTCAGCGGCCCAACGCCATTTGTATTCCTTGGTCTGACCGGCGGTGAAGCGATTCCGGAGGGCGCGGCGGTGGTCAGTGGCGCACCAGCGTCGTTTGCGGACGATCTTGCAATTCGGACTAGCTGGAACGGGCGCTTGATCGACTGGCTCCTCCCGCAAGTGCGCCAAAACTGGTTGCTGATCGGTGAGGTGGGACTGCACATCTTGCTGTGGGTACTGTTGGCCGTGATCCCTTTGAACGGACTGTCGATACGCGGTCCATACTTTTGGCGCGGTTGCGTCTGGCCCGCTGTGCGAACCAGCGCACTACTCACGGTCGGCATATTCACTCTCGCCGTTGTAATGCTCGCCGTGTGGTTGCCGCGGCAGCTGACATAGACGTGGCAGCCCGTCGATTCCGGGCCGTCAGCGTCGCCGGCATCTGACGCAGCAGCCGACGCTCGCGGTGTCAGGAGCCCACAAGCCCGTGCTCGGCGACTTTGGCCCTGGGTCGACTCCGGAGGCCGGACCCATTCGATAATCGCGGTCGTGCGTGCGCTAGACCGGGCTCTCGATCGGCAGCGGCGGCTGAACTGCTGTGCCGTACGGGTGCCGGCCTCGGCAGCTTGAACCCAGCGCAATCGGCGCGACCCTTTGGTGCCTGCGGCCCAGAATCTGAGGGATCTGAACCAAGCGGATCTATGCACGACGTATCGCAACGCGGTGCTTTGGCAGGCGGCCAATGCCGAACGAGAGGGTCTGGTCAATGACCCCTTGTGGAACTCTTCCACTTTCCATTGGGCAATGGCTCGAAAGCCACCGGTAAGGTATGTGTAACAGAGTCAACACGCTTGGTTTGTTCTGGTAAGGTGCACTGGCTCTAAGCTCGTGTGACGACGATGTTAACTGCATGATTCGCAACTGTGTTTTCTCGGCGTGAACGACCGAGAGTCCCGACTGTCGTTGGGCAACTGCCACATCCTCCTTGAGCAGTCCGATAGGAGTCGGACCACTTTCCATTGTCTGACGGCATTCGTCCCCGCATTGGCCGAAGACTCTTTGGAAGTGCAGCTATGGTGAGGGGCGCAAAATGGACTCGAGACTTAGTATCACATGAGCGTATACGAAATCGAGTGTTAGCAGCATTCATAGCAGTGCACTTCTTGGCACTATTCCTACTGCCAATATCTCATCCGTTTGATTTAGCGTTGCCCGTGCCGGACGACTGGCTTCGCAAGTTAAGTCTCTATGTTGCGCAATCCGCTGGAAGCAAATACGCCGGCATCCTCTTCATTGCAGCCGCTGCTCTAGGAATTGTGCAAGCTTTCCGTTCTGGGCCTCAACGCGTACCACGTTGGCTATGGCCAATCGGCTGGCTGAGCGTGGCGGGCAGCGCCTTCGTCGTCGTAGTTGTAGATCTCTCCGAGCTTGTGGATCTTGGAAACATACTGACTGGACGGGCAATTGAAGTCGGCTGGCTATTCGCAATCACAATTCTCGTGGCTCCCGTGCTGGCCTCGGGAGCACTGGTTTTCTGGGCATCGCAGCTTGGACATCCAGTCCGCGTTGTGTTGACGGGCTTGGTGTTCATTCTTGGTGGAGGATCAATTGTACGAGATATCTTGACGAGGTTCTATTCGGGAACATCATGGGACCGCGATTATCTTACCAATTATCTGGAAGAAGCGTGGGAGTTGTTGGGTGTGATAATCGTGATTGTCTTGCTTCTGAATTTGTCTTTCGGGAAACCAGAATTGTCAATGAGTAAGTTGGGTCGACCAAGCCAGGCGATTAGCGGACGCTTCCTTTGGGGGTCATTGGCAGTGTCAAGCGGACTGTTGATACTGTTGGCTATATACGCAAGCAATCTATATATCAAACGCATGGACGTGGTATTCGAAGGTGAATCGCTTGGCAGAGGAGCGCCGCATTCGTTCACTGGTCCCGTCACCCTGGTTGAGCAGCAATTCTCGATGCGTCATGACAATCTAAGTCAAATCAGCTTGTGGGGCTATATCGACGGTGGTGCGGAGGGGGAGACGGCGGAGGTGTTTGCCCGACTTAGGGCAGCAGGGTCGGATCAGCTGGTTCGAGAGAGTCGTGCTGAGGTGTTTGGAAGCCGACTTGAGAACACGTCGGTCGTGTTCGAATTTGAACCGATTCCTGACAGTGGAGGTAGAGTGTATTCGCTGTCGGTGGGTGTCCTGGGTGGTCCGGAACCCTGGGTGTTCTTGGGCCTTACGGGCGCGGGCGCTAAGTCGGATAGTGCGGTGAAGATTAGCGGCGAGAGATCGCGCTTCGGAGATGTCTTGGCCATGACGACGTACTGGACCGGACGGGCATTCCTGACGCATATGGGCGGTGCGGATTCTGATCCTCGTCGAATTGTCTTTGCTGTTGACCTGGCGATTACGACGTTTCTATGGGTTTTCGCAGTACTTGCAACGGAGCGTGGAATCTCCGGCCATCAGGCGGGCCTCTGGAGTCGCGATCTTACCGAGGCGCTTTGGAGGAGCGTGATGGTGACGACCGGAATCGCTACCGTAGGCATGCTGCTGTCTCCGCTATTGCTGGCCGGCAAGCCGCATATCTGACTTTAGGCAAGGCGACGTACGGCAGCGAGCAATGAGGGTCGGGCGATCCGGCCGGAGTCTCGGGTTCGTGTGTCATTCCAGCGGCTTCCCGCGCCCCAATCGGCCATCGGTTCAACGTCGACCCTGCAGGTGTCGGTGCGTCCGTTGTCGTCATCGCTGCGAGTCCCGATCAAGTACGTGCAATGGACGCGGACGAAGATCCTGCCGGATTCAACGGGAGTCGTGGTCGGACGTGCGCTCGCGGTGCTAGGCCAGTAGGACTGAGCCATCCTTCTGGACGCGGGTAGAGCCTGATGTGGGCTGGACGCCCTGCGCTTATGGTGAGCGAGCCCCAAAAGGCGCACGCAGGGCCAAATGGAGCGGAAGACGGGATTCGAACCCGTGACCCTCTCCTTGGCAAGGAGATGCTCTACCACTGAGCCACTTCCGCCGGGCCACCAGAGGGTAGCTGTCCCATTCTAGCCAGCGGCATCCTCGTCGGCTAACGGCGAGTCTGGCTGATTCGGTTCGATCTCGGCCAGCAGCTGCGCCAGCAAGTCGGCCAGCGGCTTGCGGTAGGCGACGGGCACCCCGCGCTCGGCCAGCGCCTGCGAGAGCGCCGGGCTGGCGGTGTGGAACTGCCAGCTTCGAGTCGAGTGGTCGAGGTCGGGAGTCGCTTGGGCCTGAGAGCCGGCATGGTCGGCACGTCCCTCGCCGAGAAGCCACGTCACCCCCTCGCCGGGTGCGACCATCCCGGCATCCTCCACCATTCGTGCCAGCGCCTGCGCCGCCACGATGTTCGGCACTGACAATCCGCGCGACCAGCGGTTGATCGTGCTCACGCTGGCATTCACCCCAACGGCCCGCAGGCTCCGTGCGACGTCGTCCAGTGTCCGGTCCGCGTAGCCCATATAGGCGCGCAGCCGTCGCGCGAACTCATAGCGTTCGTAGGTTCCTTGCCCTGCCATGGTCGATCAGAGGCGCAATCGTGACTTCCAGTGTGTCACCAGTGACAGTTTATTTCAAGATTGACAAGGTATGCCACCTGTGAGAGGATGATCGAACGGGCGGGCATACAGTTTCTCTCCAGTTCTCTCCATCCACTAAGGAGTCCGCACGTTGGTCAGCAACATGGCGCCTCCCGCGCCCCGAAATCGGCACCACAACAGAGACAGGCCATCAACTGCCCGAGCGCTCGTCCTGGAACCGCGGATCGCGGTCCTGCGGGCGCTGCGTATGTGGGCAGCCGAGCATCCGCTTGACGCCAACGACCTGGCGGCCATGGATCGAGTGATTGCCGTGTTGGCGGCAGCCAGCGACGGGCCGAATCTCGACCTAGTGATGCGCGCCGCCCGCCGGCGCGTGATCGTTCAAGCCCGCGCGAGCCATGCAGCACCTGAAGACTGACCGTCGCCCGCGTCTCCCGGATCGACGTTCCACGACTGTCGGAGTCGCAAAAGGTCAGCGATACGCAACCAATCCTCTGAACAGCTGGTCGCAGGCCATAGTCGGCGGCACGCCGCGACGCCGTGGCTGCCGAGAAGCGAGGCGGATGCAACCAAGACGCGGAGGCAGCCAGATGATGCCCACGGTCAAGTAGCAGCACCGAAGGCCGCAGTCGTCGAGCGTCGCCGAACGGGTGCGGCTTTTGGAAGTTTTTTGCATGAACGGAGGAATTTTGAACTTTAATACTTCTGATATATAATTGTTCATATCCCGAAGCGATGTCTAGCAATGATGGTTGGGCCTCCAAGCGCCAGTTGTCTGGCCCGGCTTCGATCAGGATCAGGGAGCCTGCGCGGTACCAACGCGCGCTTGGCGCGGGTTGTGCTGCGCGATCCCGCCCGCTGGTGGGGGGTGCCGATCGACGAACTGGCTGACGCGGCGGAGGTCAGCCAGGCGTCCGTGGTGCGCTTCTCGCGCACGCTTGGCTACGGCGGCTATCGCGAGTTCGCGCACGCACTCTCGGTGGACCTCGGCCGAATAAAGCACGGCCTCTTCGAGACGGACGGCGACGATGGATCGGAACAGGTTGATCCAGCGGTCGTCACCAGCCGGGTCTTTGACGCGATGCGCGAGAGTTTTGATCGGGCGCTCAAGAGCCTCGCCAGTTCACGACTTGTCGATGCCGCGCAGGCGTTGGCTGGCGCGCAGCGGGCCGTGTTTGTCGGCTCCGGCATGCTCGCCGGCGTCGCTCGAATTGGCGCACTCAACGCGCGTGCCGTCGGCATCGACGCGGTGTCAACCTCCGACGCCGCCGAGCTGGTGGTGGTCCTCGATCGCCTGCGCGACGGGGATGTCATCGTCGGAATCTCACCCGACGGCCGTACGCGCGTGGTCACGAACGCCCTCCATGCGGCGCGGATGCTTGGAGTGACAACGGTCGGCATCACGCCAGTTCAGCATTCACCGGTCGTGGAGCTCAGCGATATCGCAATTGTCCCGACGCCAGGCGTGTTTCCTGCGGAGGACTGGCCGCACGCCATGGAGGTGTGGGGGGCCGGGATCGTGTTTGTGATCGCGCACGCGTCGGAGTGGTGTCGAACTGGATCGCCCGTCCGCCGACCAGTCGGCAACCCAGCGATTCGCGAGTTGCTGGTGCATGTGCCGCCGGCCAGCGATCGGAAGGAGGGGAGCGTGTCGTCAGGTTGAACGACCGAACAATGAACCTGTCTACAGGGCTCGGATCGCGGATCCAGTGCCCGGGAGGATGGAAACGATGAATCGCGATGGTCGGAAGATTCTGAGTAGGCGGCGCATGCTGAGTCTCACGGCTCTTGGCGGCGGCGCCGCCGTGGCGCTCGCGGCTTGCGGTGAAACGCGAACCGTCGAAGTTGACCGCATTGTCACCAAGGAAGTACCCGTCGAGAAGATCGTCGAGAAGGAAGTGCCGGTTGAGAAAGTCGTCGTCAAGGAAGTAACCAAGATTGTCGAGCGCGTGGTTGTTGAGCAGGCGCCACTCCAGCGACCTCCGCGCACGATTCGATTCACAAGCAAGTTCACGTCCGGCGCCCGTAACGAATATGTGAACTGGCTCAAGGACAACTTTGAAAAAGAAAACGCCTGGGCCGATATTAAGCTCGAGACCATTCCAGGCGCCGATCTTTGGGACAAACTGGCGGCAATGTTCGCTGCCGGAACCGATCCCGACGTGATGCTGGTCTTCAAATTTGTCACCGGAAACTGGATGCCAAAGGGGGTCTTCCACCCGATCGACGCATTCCTGCAGAAGTACGACTGGAACTGGGACGACTACTACTCCATGGATGAGTACGCAAACTCCTGGCGAGGCGAGATATACGCAGTGCCAAACATCGCATTTGTGGCATCGCTCGGCGGAAACATGGAGCGGTTCGACGAGCTCGGTATTGCGTACCCCGCGGACAATTGGAGCTGGGAGGATTTTCGCGAGGCTGCGGCGCAGGGTACCGGCGAAGCCGGCGGCGGTAAGGTCTGGGGTTATGGCATGGGCTGGTACAACATGCTCGAGAATTTTGAGCATTTTGTGCGCGACAACGGTGGTCGCCTGGTGAGCGCGGACCGCCGAGCTTCACTTTTCAACACGCCAGAGGCGCTCGAAGCGATCAACTTTGTGGCGAATCTGCAGCTCACGGATCAGTATATGCCCGAGGCGACGGACATCGAAGCGCTCAAGGGCGCTGGGATCAACCCCTGGTACAGCGGTCGCATACTCATGCAGCACACCGTTTTTAATTCGAAGCCGGGGTGGAATACGAATGCGACGTTCACGTGGGACTACATCCCCTGGCCCACGAAGGGGGACCACATGCCGCTGTGGAGACATGACGGCATGTACCTGATGGGCCAAAACGCGCGTGACCACGAGGCCGCCTGGCTGTTCATGCAATATGCGGCAGGCGACGCCGGGCAGGAACAACTGGGCGTGCAGGAGATCGGGATACCGACCAAGATCGAGTGGTCAAAAGACCCCAACGGCTTCATCAAGTCGCCGCCCGCCCATGCGACGCGAGCCCCGGATGACACCGCCCGCTCCTTCCATTCGCCGGCGTCGTTCCCCGGCTATCAGGAATGGCGCCGGGCGGTGGAGGCCCAGCGTGAACTCATGATCGCCGGCGAGCTCTCGGTCGAGGACGCCATGAACGAGGCCACGCGAGTTGGCAACGAACTCATGGACAAGAACTGGGCGGAGGTCGACAAGGCCTAGGCGGAGGTAGCAACGGTACGCAGGCGCATGATGGTGGGGACACTCACATGCGTGAGCGGTTCGGGAAGCGGCGCGGATTACGGGCGACGCTTCCCGGACCGTAGCTGTCGTTGGCCGCTGCGGGTGCGCGGAATCCTGGTGGACCCGTACGAGGCGTGGCGTTGACCGCAGGGCTAGAGCCCGGACGACCCACGGGTGTGCGCCGGATGCTTCGTCTGCTGGACACCGAGCGCGTGGCTGGCTATGTCTTCATTGCGCCGTGGCTGGTTGGGTTTCTGGCCTTCGCGCTGATCCCCTTTGTTTCGTCGTTTGGTCTTAGTTTTATGGATTGGCAACCGCGTCAGCCGTCGAGCTTCATTGGCCTTAAGAACTATGAAATCGTCTTTACCGCCGATCCGCTTTTCTACAAGAGTCTCGTCAACACAGCTTACTACGTGGGTGTCCACGTTCCTTTGAACATTGGGTTGGGACTGGTTACCGCACTGCTACTGAACGAGCGAATAAAAGGTCAAGCAATCTTTCGAACAATGTATTACATACCGTCAGTCACGTCGGGAGTCGCCACCGCGTTACTCTGGGTGTGGATGTTCAATCGCGACTTCGGTGTAGTCAACCAGATCCTGGGAGCATTTGGCATTCCGGCGGTCGCATGGCTGGGATCGACGGCATGGGCCATGCCGTCGATCATCTTGATAGGGACCTGGGCGTTTGGGACCTCCATGGTCATCATCCTCGCGGGTCTTCAGGCTGTGCCCGAGCACTTGTACGAGGCTGCGGCGGTGGATGGGGCGAATGCCTGGCAACGCTTTCGACACGTAACCGCCCCACAACTTTCCCCGACAATCTTCTTCTTAACGGTTGTCGGAATCATTGGGTCGTTTCAGGTGTTCACCACGGCATTTATCGTCACGCAAGGCGGTCCGGGGTTTGCAACCCTGTTCTATGTTCTCCACCTGTACTACAAATCGTTTCAGGACCTGAACTTTGGGTATGGCTCTGCGTTGGCATGGATCCTTTTCCTGATCATTATGGTCCTGACACTGATTCAGATGTGGGTCGGCCGCCGGTGGGTCTACTATGAGGGAGAAGCCGAGTCTTGAGCCCGCGAAATCGGACTCGCTGATGCAAGGCGACCTGGAAATGTACCAATGACGGTAGCCTCCGGTGGCCGGCGTCAGCTCGGTAGTCGCGGGCGGCGGTTCGCTGTCTTGGCCCGACATGTCTCAATGCGATCCACAGTGATATACACGTTGGTCATCGCCATTGCTATCGTAACGATCTTCCCCTTTCTCTGGATGGTGTCGACATCGCTGAAGTCAATCGCTGAGCTCGGCGAATTGCCGCCTACTGTTCTCCCTCGCGAATGGTTGTTTTCGAATTATCCCGACGCCTGGACAGTCCTTCCCAATTTTGGTCGAATCGTAATCAATACCAGCGTCGTGACGTCCCTGACGATCATCGGTCGTCTGATCTCGTGTAGCTTGGCCGCGTTTGGGTTTGCGCGGCTTCGATTTCCGGGGCGCAATGCCCTCTTTGTACTGGTCTTAGGCACGATGATGCTGCCCGAGCAAGTGACAATCATTCCCCTCTACCTGCTGTACCTGAGGGTCGGATGGGTAAACAGCTGGTTGCCGCTGATCGTTCCCCAGTTCTTCGGAGTGCCGTTTTACATCTTCCTCCTTCGGCAGTTTTTCCTGACGCTTCCCCGCGACCTTGACGACGCGGCTCGGATTGACGGGTGCAGCTTCTACCGTGTCTATTGGCACGTCATTCTGCCGTTGAGCAAGCCGGCGTTGGCGGCGGTGGCGGCCTTCTCGTTCGTGGCGGCGTGGAATGACTTCTTTCATCCACTAATCTTCTTGACTGACCCGGAAATTCAGACGCTAGGCGTCGGCCTGCGTAATTTCGTCGTGGAATACCAGCCCAATACAAATCTACTAATGGCAGCCTCGACGATGGCCATCGTGCCGATTCTGATCGTTTTTCTGATTGCGCAGAAGTATTTCATCCAAGGAATCGCACTCACAGGTTTGAAGGGGTGATGACGGCGTCCGCGATCGGACCCAGGGAGGAATCGTGATGACATTGATTCGTCGGGGCGAGATAGGCGGCCTTTGGCGGGCACTGGCGGCAAACGAAGGCGGGGTGCAGCGTGTTCTCGATTCCGCGTATGAGGGCATGACAATCGACGAGATGAACGCGACGTTTACGTCGGAAGTGCGACGACGCGGGGTGACATCCGAAGTGACAGGGACGGCATTCGTGGTAGGCGACGAGGGTGTCGGGCCAAAGCTGCGAACCACGAGGCCGCTCGCTCGCGGGGACTTGTGGGGCATGGACTTTCAGTTCGCCGTGGACGGATTCCATTCCGATATCGGGCGGTACGCGGTGTTTGGTGCGGTGGCCAGCGAGCTCACAGAGCGGCACGGCGCGGTGCTCGCGCTTCAGACGGAGGTTGCCGAGGCCATCATGCCGGGCGAGACGCTTGCGCATGCCTTTGACCTTTGTCCGAAATCCATCGCCATCGAGGTGCACCGAATCGGTCGCGAGGTACATGAGCCGCCAATGTTCAGCACGGTCCAGGATGACAACGATCTTGGTGTAACGGTTCCGCTTGGCGCGGTGCTTTGCGTGGAAATCTGGGCTGGCCTCGATGGTGGCGTCGAAGACGAGTTCCTGGTGACGGAAGATGGTTTGCGGCGTCTTACGTCGCTTCCGCGTGAGCTCGTCGGTGCGTCGCGTCGCGGGTAGCCACTGAGAGGTACGTGCCGCGATGTCTATGCAACCTCGCCTGCCTGACGGTTACGAAGGCCCGGGCCCATGCACGCCCTACGATCTTCCCGCTGTGCTGGATCTGGTGAATCTGGTTTTGCGCACGTTGAATGTGCCCGCCGGCTCGCCGCCGCGAGAACCGAGTATCGGGACTGACTACGCACACGTCTACCACCCGGGGAACCTCGAGAATGTCCGCGTCGTGCGTTTCAACGGACGCGTCGTTTCGTCCGTGGCGATCTACCCGACCTGGGTCAAGACGCCGCTGGGCACGATTCGGGTTGGAGGCATCAACGCGTTCGTCACCCACCCGGACCATCGGCGGCGAGGGGCCGGGGAGGCCGTGCTGCTGGACGCTCACGCCAAGATGGCGTCTGACGGCCTCCACGTCGCGTTGCTTAGCACCCTGATTCAGGACTATTACCGAAAGTACGGGTGGGAGAGCGCCGGTCGGCAGCGCGTATTCACGTTCGATCGCGGGAATGTGGGGCTCCTGCCCGACGCGAGCGCGTATGAGGTTTCGAGCGACTGGCTGCCAATCCGTGAGGAAGCTCACAGGTTAAGTGCGGCCAACGATCATGGCGCCATCCGAAGTCTGGATCGATTCACGTATCTGGCCCGCAGAAAATTCGGCCAGGTAATGGTGGCTCGTCGTTCGCAGCGTGTCGTCGCCTACGCGGGCGTCACTGGAACGGCGGTTCGCGAGTATGGCGGCGCGGCGGCCGACGTGTTGGCGCTCCTGCGGCACGTGTTTTCCGAGATCGACGATCCGTCGGTGTGTACCTCGGAGCGGCCAGCGGGCCAGCGCGCCACGGTCGAGATGACGGTCACGGCTCCGGCAGCTGCGGACGCTGTTGCCGACCGGCTGCTCAACCTGGGCATACCGAACAACCTGGAGTACATGGGAATGCTGCGCGTGCTGGACGGCGCGGGGCTGCTCAAGACACTGGGAGTCCCAATCGTCGCTGAAGCGACCCACGAGGCCGGCTGGATTCTCTATAGGGACTCAGAGCGGGCCGCACTAAGCGCACGCGAGTTTGTAAAGCTGGTTTTCGGACCCGAACGCGTTTCGGATGTGGGGGGAAGCGCGTTCCCGATTCCCTTCTATCAGTGGCCTGCGGATCGCGTCTGAGGCGCCGATGGCCTGCTCCCGCCGGCGCAGTCCAGCCAGCCAATCGATCTGGTCTCTTTGCTTGACCGCGCCGCGACAGTCGACGATCCGATGGCCGCCCTGACCTCGCCCTAACGCGCGATTATGCCTCCGGGGCAGTTCGAGCTGCGAGGCGGGCCGCAAGGCGAAGGGCGTACGCCATGCCACCAGGGTCGGCGATGCCTTGTCCGACAATGTCGAAGGCCGTGCCGTGCGCGGGCGTCGTGAGCGTGACGGGCAGGCCGACGTGGACCGTGACACCCTTGCCGAAGCCGAGAAGCTTGGTCGCGATCTGCCCCTGGTCGTGGTACATCATCACCACGCCGTCGAATTCTCCCCGCTTCGCTCGCAGGAAAACGGTGTCCGAGGGGATGGGGCCGGCCACGTGAATGCCCTCGGCCTGGAGTCGCTTGATGGCGGGACTGATGATTCGGATCTCCTCATCGCCAAACAGGCCCTGCTCTCCCGCGTGAGGATTCAGCGCGGCGACACCGAGACGCGGAGGTTGCTTCCCCATGCTTCGCAGGGTCCGTGCGGCCAGTCGCACGATTGTCGTCAGGCGGTTGGGCGTGATCAGGTCAGGTACGTCGCGCAGGGCGACATGTGAGGTGACCCGGAACGTGCTGAACTCAGGAATGACGTTCATCTCGCCGAAGAGACCGCCGTGCCCCGCGAAGTCGGCGAACATGTGGGCCTCGTCCGGGAAGTGCCAGCCGCCGCGGTGCAGGGCGGCTTTGTTGAGCGACGCATAGCAGAGGATGTCGAGGGCTCCCGCCGCCGCGAGGCCGATCATGTGCTTGAGCGTCTCGCCACAGACGCGGCCCGACGCGGGCGAGACGTGGCCTCTTTGGAGCTGGCTCGGATCCATGTTGCCGAGGTCCACGACCGGAACGCTGCGCCGAGGCCAGGTCACGTCATCGAGCGTCTCGTAGGCGTCGTAGTCAAATCTCCGACCAGCGTCCCGCATGCCCTGCTGGAGGACGCGCAGGTCACCGACGATCACAACGCGAGCACGATCATCGACGGCGCCGGAGGCCACGGCCTTGACGGCGACCTCCGGCCCGATGCCCGTGCTGTCGCCGAGCATCAGCCCGATGAGTGGCAGGCGGTCAGAGGTCACACACGTTCCCCTTGCCTTGCTGGCCGCCGCGATGTCGCCAGCATCATCAGGCCATTCGGTGTCCCAGTGAAGTTCAAGCAGCCTATCCGTCTCAGACACACCCAGTTGCCCGCTTGACCATACCGCCGCTCGCAAGTCCGTTCCCGCCCGCTATGGTGGCGCCTGCCGGTTCGCCCTCCGCAACTGAGACCTAGCCCATGCCACGCCTGGACCCGACGGAACTCGTGATCGGCGATGCGCCGCAGTACTTCTTCGACAACGGCGTCGTCAGCGCCGTCGCCAACGTCACGCGCACGTTGCATAGGCCCGCCAAATCGCCGGCCAATCCCGTCATCCAGGCCGACCGGCCCTGGGAGCACGTCACCTACTTCTCCTTCAACGGCTGGCAGACCTGGCACGACCTACAGACCGGCCGCACCCACTGCATGTACGAGGACTGGTGGCTGGACCGCGACAAGCTGGCTCGCGGCGAAGGCGGCACCATTCACGCCTGGGCTAACGCGCGCATGCGATACCTCTACGCCCACACCGACGACGGCGAGACCTTCGCCAAACCTCCGATGGGCATGTTCAGCCACGATGGTGAAGACACCAACATTGTCATGGGCTCGGAAGTCGACGGCTCGCCGCACTCGATGGGCTTGCTTCGCGACCCGTGGGAAGCCGACGACTCGCGCCGCTTCAAGGCCCTCTACTTCCACGTGCCACCTTCGGAGGAGGAGGTCGGCGGCGGAGTCGTTCGCCACGGCGTCTCGCCCGATGGCATTCACTGGACGCCGCTGGAGGAGCCCCCGGTGGTCGGCGCCGAGCGTGCGCGCCTGGACGACACGGCCATCGTCGCCGTCGATCCCGAGTCCCGCGCCTATCTCGCCATCACCCGCCACCCGTTCATGGTCGGTGCGCCCGACCCTCTTCGCCTTCCGCCCCTGGGCCCGACCGGCGGCACGCCCACCTTTGACGTAGCCACCGACCAGCCCGGCGGCCGCAACCGCCGCCGCGTCTTCCTGATGGAAAGCGCCGACTTTCACCACTGGACCCGGCCCCGACTCGTGCTGGCCCCGGACCCCGACATCGACAATCTCGACACGTCGTTCTATGGCATGTCGCTCTATCGGGTCGGCGCCCAATGGCTCGGCTTCATGGGCGTGTTCAACATGGTCAGCAACACCATGCACGTGGAGCTGACGCACAGCCGCGATGGACGATCCTGGCGCCGCGTCTGGCCGGGTCGCCCGTGGCTGGAGCCCGGCCCGCTTGGCGCCTGGGACCAATTCATGGTCAACGTATCGAGCGCGCCCGTTACGCAGAACGGTGAGTTGCGCGTCTACTACGGCGGCTCGCGCAACCATCACGACTGGTGGTTCGCCGGCCCGCCCGAGCAATACGCCGGTTCAACCGCCTGGGACCACCTGCCCGAGGTCAACGACATGAGCAACGTCGGCTACGCCCTCGGCCTGGCCCGCATGCGGCCCGACGGCTTCGTGTCGCTGGATGCCGGTCGCGAGCGCGAAGGCCTCATCGTCACCGAGCCGCTGGTCGCCCCCGGCGATCGCCTGCGCGTCAACGCCCGTTGCCGCCCCGGCGGCTACCTCCGGGTGGAGGTAACCGACGCCCAGGACCGCCCGCTGCCCGGCGTCACCGAAGCCGACTGCGACCCCTTCACCGACGACGCGCTCGACCACACCATCACGTGGGGCGGCAGTGCCGCGGTCCCGCACGGCGACGGTAGCGAGCCCGACCCCCGCCGTCCCGGCGCCCCCTACCGCCGTCTACGCTTCACTCTCCGCAACGCCGAGCTCTATTCATTCCAGTTCACCACGGAGGACGCCGCCCCGACTGGCTGACTCGCCTGCTACCTCCAGCCCCGCAGGTCGCCTCGCGGTCTTTGGAAACCAAGGGAACTCGGCTAATTCAAAATCAAACTTTGAATTAGCCGAGTTCCGGTACTAGCATCTGTCCATGACCATCCCACGCGACCTCGCTCCCCGACTGCTACACGCGGCGCAAACCGCGCCATCAATCACCCTGACTGGTCCGCGCCAGAGCGGCAAAACCACGCTTGCCCGGACCGTGTTCCCCAGACACCGCTACGTCAGCCTTGAGGCTCCAGACACTCGGAGTTTCGCAGCCGAGGATCCCCGTGGCTTCCTCACCGAGTATCCCGATGGCGCGATCATTGATGAGGTTCAGCGCGCCCCGGACCTGCCCGCCTACCTCCAGGGAGTCATCGACGACAACCCAAGCCCTGGTCGATGGCTCCTGACAGGCTCTCAGAACCTCGCCTTGACCGCCTCGGTCAGTCAATCCCTGGCCGGGCGAACGGCGGTCCACCATCTCCTGCCGCTCGCCCGGCGCGAAGTTGAGCGCTTTGACCAGCATCCCCGGACGTTGGAAGAGGCCCTGTTTACCGGTGGTTATCCCCGAATCTTCGACCGCAGGCCCGACCCTTCGGAATGGCTCCGGTCATACGTGGCCACCTACGTGGAACGCGATGTGCGGACGATTAGCCAGGTCGGCGACCTCGCGATCTTCCAACGTTTTGTGGAGTTGTGCGCGGGCCGCACGGGACAGCTGGTCAACTTACTCTCGCTGGCGAGCGACTGCGGCGTGTCCCAGCCGACGGCGAAGGCGTGGCTCAGCATTCTGGAAGCTAGCTTCATCGTCTTCCGCCTCCCGCCGTTTCACCGGAACTTGGGAAAACGGCTCGTCAAGACCCCGAAATTGCACTTCTACGACACCGGCCTCGCCTGCTGGCTGATTGGCATTCGGACTCCGCAACAGCTACGTACGCACCCGCTGCGAGGAGCGATCTTCGAGAGCTGGGTCGTGTCGGAAATCGTCAAGCATCGGCTGAACCGGGGCGAAACCCACGGGCTTTGTTTCTACCGGAATCGAGACGGAGCCGAGGTCGACCTGGTCATCGAGCAACCGTCCGGCCTGACGCTGATCGAGGCCAAGTCGTCGCAGACCCAATCCTCAAGCCTCTTCAGCGGGGCGCTACGCGTTCAACGAAACCTCGCCGCTGCTTCGCTGCCAATTGAGATAGCGGTCATCTATGGGGGCAGCGAGTCTCAAGTCCGATCAGTTGGACGTCTCATCCCCTGGGACAGCGTCCACGAGGCAGCGGATTAGCAACTGTCGGGCTTCGGTCGTATCGACTCATCCGGCTGTGTCGGAACGCGAGTATGCATCGGATTTGGACCCTGCAGCCGTTCATCCTGGAAGCCCATCCGCCCCAGGTTTGTCGAGGGCCGGCGGCAGAGATAACTGAGATCAGACAGGTGTGGCTGCGAGCAAGCGTCCTCGCCCCGGCGTGGCCGTCGAGATGCCGGCTAGCTGCCCCAGATGCCAAAGCGTCGCCTGATTGGCCGTCACCACCGGCTTGCCCAGCGACGCCTCAATGTCGTCGATGATCCCCGCCGTGCGCATGCCCGTGCAGCTGATGAATACGGCGTCGGCGTCCGGGCTGTCCACCTGCGACTCCACGATCCTCCGCGTCTCCGCAGGCTCCACGTCCTCGATATCGCATCGCAGATTCAATCCGACCATGGCCGCCACGGTGAATCCCGCGGCTTCCAGGTAGGCCTGCAGGCGGTCGTTCAAATCATCAATGTGCGGCGAGAGCACCGCCACGGACTGCGCGCCCAGCCCTCGCAGCGCCTCAACGACAGCCGATGAGGTTGTCGTCGCGGGCAAGCCGGAGGCAGTTTGCATCTCGTCGATGATGGCCGCGTCGCCCTCGGGCCCCAGCACGTAGCTGGCTGACGTACACCCGTACGCCACGGCCTGCGCGCCGCGCTCAGCCAGCCGCCCCGCCGCGTGCCCATTCTCCGGATCCCGCGCCAGCCCCTCCACCAGCGCCAGCGTGATGTTCTGTTCCGGCTCCGGATCGGTTCTGACGGGTTCGATGTCCAACACGAGACCGTGCCCGATAAACCGCTCCAGTTCCGCCAGGTGACGGTCCTGTACAGGCTCCGGCCAGACGATTCCGACCCGGGATGTACCCACGGACGCTACCCCTCAATCAGCTCGCGCGGCCCGTGTGTGAGCACCTCGCAGCCGTCCTCGGTGATCACGCTCGTCTCGCTGAACGCCACGCCAAACTCCCCCAGCCGGCGTACGGCGACCGGGTGGTGAAACACCACGCCGGGTTCCAGCACCGAGTCCTCGTCGCTCCGAATGAACCCCGAGCCGTCGGCCCAGATCGGCGGGAATCCGGCGCCGATGCCGTAGCCGAACGTCCCGTGAAACACCAGGTCGTCGCCCGCGGCCGCCAATTCCCGCCAGCCCGCCGCCGCCGCGTCTCGTGCGGCGACGCCCGGTCCCATGGCTTCGAGAACGGCACTCAGGGCGGAGAGGCACGCGTCGGCGGCTGCGCGCACCTCGGCGGAAGGCGGACCGATGGTAAGCGTCCGCATCTGCGGCGCGGTGTAGCGCTGCACGCAGGCGCCGATTTCCAGCAGCACGTTGTCGCCCGGCTGAATGGTGTGACGCTTGTGCGTCGTGTGCAGCATCCCTGAGCGGCGGCCGCTTGTGACGATCGGCGACAGGCACGGGTACTCGCTACCCGCCCGCGCCATAGCTGCGAACGCCGCCCCTGCGACAGCACCATCAGATACACCGGCCGCCGCGAACGAGGTCGCGGCCTCCACAGCCGCCTGGGTAGCCATCGCCGCGGCGCGGATATGCTCGATCTCAGCCGCCGACTTGCGCCGCTTCAGTTCCACCAGCACGTCGGTCGCGTCGACGATCTCCGCGAACGGTAGCGCGTGCGCCAGCCCTGCGGAGAACGCCGTCGTCGCCCCCCACACGGCGCCGTCAAGCCCGATTCGCCCGCGTGTCGCGCCGTGCTCGCTCAGCATCCGCGCCGCATACGCCGGCCGCTCGATTTCGGGCGGATATCCGTGCAGGTCGTCGAACCACACGCCCAGCAGGGCGCCGCCTAACTCCGGCGGATCCATCGCCAGGGCCGGTTCGCCGTCGCCAGCCACGACCAGGCAGGCCCCGCCGTCAACCGCGAACGTCTGGTAACCGGACAGGTAAAACACGCTCGCCGGGTTCATCACCACCAGCGCGTCCAACCCGTGCGCGTCCATTGCCGCCCGCGCCCGCGCCAGCCGCTCTTCGTACTCGGACGTGGAAAACGCAGGTTCCGGATTCAGATTCCCCAATTCGGCTTCAGGGAACCGCCCCCCGCTCAGGCTGGCATGCACCCGCATGGCTTCGTCCTTCCTCGGGCTACCGATACGTGCGCGGTCCCCATTGGGCCTCGTAGTACGGCGCAATCATGCGTCCCGGCGGTGCGACGACATCCAGCCGTTTGCGGTCGTCGTCAGTGACCGTGACGTCCAGCGCGCCCAGGTTGCCCTTCCAGTGATCAAGCGTGCGCGGGCCCACGATCGGCGCGGTGATCCCGGGCTGTGCCATGTTCCAGGCCAGGGCCAGCTGGCCGGGACTGCAGCCCTTCTCGCTGGCGATGGCCGCGACCTCGTCCAGCACCGCGAACGCCGCCTCGCTGTGCAGGTTTCGCTGCTCCTGCGTCTCCGGATTTTTTTCGAACCGCGTACCCGGCGGTGCGGCTGTGTTCCGCTGGTAGATCCCGGTCAAAAACCCGCTGGCCAGCGGCGCCCACGGAATGATGCCGATGCCATACGTCTGCGCCATCGGCACCAGCTCACGCTCGATCCGGCGGTCCAGCAGGTGATACGGCGGCTGCTCACAGATCGGCCGGTTGAGACTCAGTGTCTCGGCCACCCACAGCGACTCCACCACCTGCCAGGCCGGCCACGTGCTCGTGCCGATATAGCGCACCTTTCCGCTCTGCACCAGGTCGTCCAGCGCCCGCAGCGTTTCGTCCGGCGGAACGTCCGGCGACGGTCGGTGAATCTGGTACAGGTCGATGTAGTCGGTCTGCAAGCGCTGCAGCGACGCCTCGCACTGTTCCAGGATGTGGCGGCGGCTGTTGCCCTGCGCGTTGGGGTCCTCGTCGTCCATCGCAAAGTGGACCTTCGTCGCCAGCACCACCCGCCCACGCCGGCTCGGCTCTCGCAGCGCTTCGCCCACGATCGTCTCGCTCGTCCCGCGACCGTACATATTGGCCGTGTCGATGAAGTTGACCCCGGCGTCCAACGCGTGCGCAATGATCGCCAGCGATTCCTCGCGGCTCGTCGCGTTCCCGAAATTCCAGCAGCCCAGGCACAGCGGACTAACCTTGACTCCAGTTCGACCGAGGTTCCGATATTCCACGACGCTTGCTCCACGACTGAAGCCGCCACCGCCGCGAGTGTGTCACGTTATCCGTCCCATCGCAGGTGACCGTGCATGTCTCGGCCCCGCGTGCGCTGGCGCGAAATGCCGTGCAAGTCCATAGTGTGGGCGCTGCGACGCGGCTCAGCCCGCTGGGAGGACCGTGCATGCCTGGTGAGTCACTGCGCGCCGCCGTCGTCGGCCTCAACTGGGCCGGCCGCCAGCACGCCCAGATCTACGTGCAGCTTGAAGGGGTAGATCTCACCGCTGTTTGCGATGTCGATTCGTCCGCGCTTGACCGGGTAGGCCGCTGGTTCCCGGACCTTCACCGCTACCGTGACTTCGAGCAGATGCTTGCCGAACAGCAGCCCGATTTGCTCAGCATTGCAACCCCGCAGCGCTGGCATGCCCCTCAGACCATCCTGGCCGCCACCCGCCATCCGCCGCGCGCCATCCTCTGCGAGAAGCCCATGGCCGGCAGCCTGGGCGAGGCCCGGGCCATGCTGGCGGCCTGCGAGCGGAACGGCGTCAAGCTGGCCATCGGCCACATGATGCGCTGGTACACCGTGCACGAGCAGGCGCGCCAGCTCATCGCCGACGGCGCTATCGGCACGCCGCTCACCGCCACGGTCTGCCTCGAGGAGGGTGGACTGATGAACAACGGCACCCACGTGTTGAGTTACATGCAGTACGTGCTCGGCGATCCCGATCCCGAGTGGGTCATTGCCAACGTCCAGCGCCGCAGCGACCGCCACGAACGCGGCTGGCCGAACGAGGAAATCTCGGGCGGACTCATTGCCTTCACCAACGGTGTGCGTATCTCATTCGAGGGCGACATTCCGCCCGATCCGGTCTACGACTGGCAGTACCAAACGGTGACCGGAACCGACGGCGTGCTCATGTGGCCGAGCGCCTTTCTGGCGCCCGACTTTGCCGTTCGCCTCGTGCGCCGCGGCAACGGTGTGACACAGACGCCGGCGCCAACGCAGACCCTGGACAACGTGTTTCTCCGCGAATTGGATGGTCTGGCCCGCTGGGCGCGCGGCGACGTGGATGACAACCGCAACGACGCCCACCTGGCCATCAAGAACCAGGAAATCCTCATGGCCATGTACGAGTCCGCCCGCACCCACACCCTCGTCCGCCTTCCGCTCCGAACCATGGGGTCGCCGCTGATCGAGGCGATCACGTCGGGCGAACTCCCGGTCGAGTTCCCGGGCCTGTACGACACCCGCTACGCCGTCGACAAGCCCCTGCGCTCCCGCGACTGATCGCCGGCTACCGTTCAGTGAGGGCTCTGAGTTCGCTGCTTAATCCCTGAACGGGTCAAACGTATCCGCGCCAGCCATCGCCACCCCAATCGGCCGCAGCCGGTGGGTTACGCGCACCGTTCCCGCGTGCTCGGCCAGCACGTGATCAAGATTCTTGTACGCCTCGGGCGCTTCGTCGGCCCCGCCGCCACGCAGCACGATGCCCTGCCCGCGCAGCGACGCCCGCACCTTCGGCCAGTCCACCACGCCGGGCGCCGTCTGAACCCAGCGCTTGCGCTTCCGGTTGTAGCGCCGCCGGCCCGCCGCCTGGCGCCGCGACATCACCCGTCCGGCCCCATGCACCGTGCTGTACAGCGCCTGCTTTGAGGCCGGTGAGTCCAGGCCCTCCAGGATCACCGACGTCCCGCCCATCGTCGCGCCCACGAACCCCTGCTGACCGGGAAACGCCGGGGTCGACCCCTTGCGCACCACCCAGAACGTCTGCCCGAAATGCTTCTCCTCCCAGGCAAAGTTGTGGTGGTTATGCACCGTTATGTCCGCGTTGGTTCCCAGCAGCTTCAGAATTCGCTCCACCACCCAGCGACGTCCGGCTTGCGCGTAGGCGCCCGCCAGCCGCATCGCCGCAATGTAGGCCTGTCCCAACTCGGAGCGAACTTCAAACAGAACCGGCGGCGCGTCCATGCTGGTGTTCCGCGGTCGGTCCGTGAACTTCCGGCCCTCGCCCATCGCCAGGAACCCGGTGGCGGTCCGGTGACCGAACCCCCGGCTGCCGAAGTGCACCCCGATCCAGAGCCGGTTCTCCTGATCGGCAAACAGGTCCACGTAGTGATTCCCGGCGCCCACCGTCCCCAGTTGCCCCTCCGCCAGCTTTAGCAGCCTCCGCTGCGGTGCGAATGCGGCCGTTCGGATTCGTTCCAGCACCGGATCGTCCGCCCGTTCACGATTCTTGCGCCCCAGGCCAAAGCTGATCGTCTGCACGATCTCGTCCATAACACCCTTGGTGTCGATCCGTGAGGCCCGCAGCGGCGTCCGCACCGCCAGGTTCCCGCACCCGATGTCGTACCCCACGCCCGACGGCGAGACGTGCCGCGGATAGGCGATCGCCGCGCCGATCGGCGCGGAGTACCCCACGTGGTGATCGGCACACAGCACCCCATACGTCGCCTGCCGCAGGCAACGGTTCAGTTGCGCCACTGCCCGCGGGTCGCCCTGGCCAAATATGTGAACGCGTGGCTTGCTCATCCCTTAAACCTACGCCGGGATATGCTGAGGCTGCAGCGCGAATACCCCGCACGAATCGGGAGAGCGCCAATGAGCACCAAGGCCAACGGCCTGCACACCCTGTCCCGCGCCCAGGTCGAGCAATTCAGACGCGACGGCTTCCTGGTTGTAGAAGACCTGCTGTCCGAGGACGACATGGCCGCCGTGCGTGAGCGCGCCGACCTCATCGCCGGCGGCCGCGCACCCCACGTCCCCGACGACTGCGTGCAAGTCGAGCCCGGCCTGCGCGACGGCCCGCTGCCCGAAGACCGTGCCCTTGCCGTCCGCAAGATCTACAAGGTGGCCCACTACGACGACGTCATGCTGGCGCACGTGCGCAATCCCAGGCTTGTGGATGTCATCGCCGACCTGCTGGGCAGCGACGACATCAAGCTGTATCTCGACCAGATCCTCATGAAACCCGCGTTTCACGGATCGGCTCAGGCCTGGCATCAGGATTCAGGCTCCTGGCGTGACATGTTTCCCATGGATCTGGTCACCGCCTGGTGCGCGCTGGACGACGCCACCATCGCCAACGGCTGCCTCTGGATGGCGCCCGGAACCCACCGCTGGGGCATGATTCCAAGGCACCTCCAGTCCGATCTTCAGAACTCCTTCGTCGGCCAGTTCGAACCGGTCCCCGTGGAGATCCCGGCCGGCGGCGTCAGCTTCCATCACAGCCTGGTCTTCCACTCCAGCCGCCCTAACACCACGCCCCACCGTCGCCGCGGATCCGCCGTCCACTACATGCGCGCGGCCACCATCAAGGACGAGACCGTCACCGACGCACCCAAGGTTCCGCCGTTCATCCAGGTGCGCGGTCAGTCCTTCCCGGGCTGCGTCTAGCGCCCGGGCGGAGAACACTCGCATGGAAATGGCGCTCCTCGGATCCAGCGGCATCCGGGTCTCGCGCGTGGGTCTGGGTTGCGGCTTCCGCAATCAGACCGACCTGAATCTGATGGAAGCCGCCATCAGGCGCGCCATAGACCGCGGCGTCACGCTCCTCGACTGCTCCAATTTCTACGGCAAGACACCGGACACGCCCTACGGCGGCGCCTCCGAAGTGGCTCTCGGGCGCGCCATCGCCGGCTGCCGCGACGACGTGGTCATCACCTCCAAAGTCGGCTGTCCCATCGGGCCGGGCCCAAACGATCTCGGCGGCTCGCGAATGCACGTCATGCGCGAGATCGACCGCAGCCTTCGGCGCCTGCAAACCGACCACGTCGATATCTACATCATCCACTGGCGGGACCCGGACACCGCCCTGGAAGAGACCGTCGGCGCCATGCTGGACGTCATACGACAGGGCAAGGCCCGAGCCTGGGGTATGTCCACCTTTAGCGCCTGGGAGTCGTGCAAGGCGCTCATGATCGCCGAGCGCCTCGGCGGTCCACGCCCGGCCATGGTCATGCATCCCTATAACCTGTTCGACCGCACGCCCGAGCTTGAGGTGCTCCCCTTCTGCCGCCAGGAACAGGTCGGCTTCTTCGCCTATAGCCCCCTTGCCGTCGGCCTCTTGACTGGCTTCTACCGACCCGGTCGCCCGCCGCCGCCCGGCTCAGTGATGGCGGCGCCCCGCAGGCGCGCCGAGTACGACCAGGCGTTTCGCGGCCGCGCCATCCAGATCCTTGCCGCCGTCGAACGTATCGCCGCCGCCCGCGCCTGCGCCCCGGCCCACGTGGCCCTCAACTGGGTCAGGTCCAATCCCGATGTTTCTGTCACGCTGATGGGTGTCGACACGCCCGACCAGGTCGACGCCAACCTCAACGCCCTGTCCTGGAGCCTGAGTGCCGACGAACTCAGCGAACTCCACCAGGTATCGCGGAGTCCGGACTCCCTGGCCTAGGTATGCCGAACACAATCCACTGAGATTCGGCGTCGGCACCGGAGGCCACGCACGCCGCCGCGCGACTCCCCCTGGCTATTCCGCGCTCGTCGAACCTTGGCCTGGTAAGGCTCGCGGGTTCTCCCAGGCCTGACGCGCACCGTAGAAAAGCGGTGCGTACGAGGTGGCGTAGAGCGGTTTGCGCAGGCCGCCGACCGTTGGACCGAAACGATCCTGGCTGTACGGCTGCGGAATGGGCGTGCCCAAGAGCTCTTCAATTCGCGACCGCCGGTCGCCAACGATCTCCGGCTGCGAATGGTGAACGTTGTCGCGCTCATCCGGGTCTGCAAGCAAGTCGTACAGCTCCGGATTCGGGTCTTCGAAGTCCCAGCCCGTGGCATAGACCCAGCGCTCGTCACGCACTGACACGCGGCCGGCCCACGCCGTGGTCACGTATGAACGCAGCGACTCTCGCTCCCCGGTCGCCAGCGACCAGGCGCTCTGGCCGTTCATGCTCGGGGGCGCTTCGGACAAGCCGGCCAGATCCAGGATGGTTGGGCCCAGATCGTAGTTCTGAACCCAGGCATCAACATCCACGTCCCGGTAACGCCCGTCGGGATGGCGAATCGTCAGGTTCTGCTGCGTATTGAATGGGTGCAACTCGGTGTTGCGCTTTCCCCATCCGGTGTGATCGACCAATTCGGTGCCATGGTCGGTGAAGAAAATCACCGCCGTATCGTCCAGCAGTCGCAGGTGCCCCAGCTCGTCCAGCAGTCGGCCGATCTGCGCATCCGTAAACGTCACCTCGCCCTTGTAGCAGGACGTGTAGTAGTCGATGAAATCCGCCGATGACACGTCAAGATCCGCGCCCTGCATGTCCGACGAGAACGACGGATGCAGGATGTGTCGAGGCTGCTGGTAGATCGGCCCATCCCAGGTGCTGTTGTAGCGCCGCACATAGGCGAGCGGCGGATCGAACACCTCGTGCGGCTCAAAACAGTCGATCCAGAGGAAGAACGGCGCGTTCCCGACGTTGTCGCGCAGCCAGCGGCGCGCCGACGCAAAGACCTGGGCGCCCGGCCAGTCCGCCTCCTGGCGCCGGTCGCGGACATTGTGCAAGTGTTGGAGAAACGCGCTCTCGCCTTCCAGCGAAGTGGCCGAAGCCCTGGGCACGGACGCTTCGTACGCGCCGAAGTAGTCCTTGAACAGCTCGCGAATCAGGTCCCAGGAGCCGGTCCGCCAGCCGTCGCCCCCCGAGCCGCGAATGTGCTCCCACGTCATGAACCCCCGGTGCTGGTTCATGTTGGGTTTGAACAGGTGCGGCGTGTCGGCGATCAGGCCCGTGGCGTAGCCCTGCTCCAGCAGGATCTCGGCAATCGTCGGGTACTCGTCCGGAATCTCATGCCAGCCGTAGTAGCCGTGCGCGTACGGAAATCCGCGGCGGCCCGTAAAGCAGCCGTTGCGCACCTGGATCGTCTGGCCCGGCTCCGTGAAGCACCGGTTAAAGCGCACCGACTCGGCGGCCAACGCGTCCAGCGCGGGGGTCGCGGTGCTGCTCAGCTTTTTGTCGGGCCCCACGATGTCGGCTCGAAAAGTGTCAAGACAGATGACGACGATGTTCAGACGATCCACTGGCGAGCCTGCTTTCGGATCGACGCCGAGACCGCCTCAGAGTCAACGAATTCACGACATGCGGCAAACGCCACCTGACCGATGACGGCAAACGACCATTGGTGGGCACACTCTGCGCCCACGCACGCCTGATGCAGGAACCATCGTTTTCGACGTGATTCACCCCGCGTGTCGTCGCCGGGACTCATGGAAATCACTGGGGGCAGACGCACGACGGACCGGCTTCGACCGACCGGACGCTAGTCCACGCCCACGATGCCGCTCATCGGGACGTAGGAAGGACGACCGTCAACAATGGTTACCTGCATCACCGGGATCACTTGCCGAATCTGTAAGCCTCGATTGTCGTCGAACTCCTCCGCGATGTTGAGAGTAAGCACGTAATTCCCATCGACCACGGTTCCGGTCTGCTCAATCGGTGCCTTGCCGTTGAGCCGGAGCGACCGTGCGTTGAATTCAAACCGGTCGGTAAACCGTTCCTTGGCTAGCTCGATGAGCCCAAGCCAGCGCGCCACGGACTGTGTGGGCGACGAGGCCTCAATCAACCCGTCGGGTCCCGCGGCATAGAGCCGCACTTCCGTCCCGCCCGGAATTGGGTGGCCTTCGGAATTCCGATACCACACGTGAAAGACCCCAATCCCACCGCTCACGCCGCCATCAAATGCAAGACCCGCTGTCGAGGGTGCGGCGGTTGCGCGCTCCGCCCGGCCTGGCCGCACTTGGATAAACGGCGGCACGTCGCTGCCCGTCCAGGCCAACTCCAACGTCCCGCACGGCCTTGCGTCCGTGCCCGTTGTCTGCGGCGATCCCGTGAGCCTCAGCTCGCGGTCCCCAATCAGGACCCGAGCGCCGGGCTCACCGAGGACCCGGAGCTCGCATCCGGCGTCCGCGCCGCCCAGCTCAACTGACGAGTCGTTGGGCGGAGTCTGCGGTTCCGCGTGCGGTCGCCACGTTTGGCTCCAGGCGCCGTCCACCGTGGAATACGCCCGCAGCCCATGCCCGTGCCAGATCGCGTCATCGATTCCCAGGCCGACGGGGGTCGGAACGTGCGTCTCGTGCAGGATCAGCAGTTCGGGCCGGCGGTCAGGGACCCGAGTCTCATATCTGGCGAGAACGTTAGTCCGAGGCACGTATGTATACGGGCCAATCACCGCCTGGTCGGGGGCAAAGGTCAGAAGCAGTGTCTGACGCTGCGGGAACGACAGGAATCCTCCGACTCCCGCCGATCCTGCGTCGCGCCCAATGGCTGCCAACTGCCGATAGCCTGCCGCGCTGGGCGCCGCGCCCCCTGCCCCTGGTTGGATCGCGTAGACCCGCAGTGGTTCACCGCTGGCACTCGGCTCGCTGGCCAGCAGGCGGAACTGTCCTGCGTCGTCCAGGGCTTGGCGAGCCTCGCTGGACATGCGCGCGAAAACGTCGGGCGTCACGTACACATGCGTCGCGTCGAGCTCCTCGAGGTCGACCCGTGCCAGGAACGTCAGCGCGTCCAGGTGAAGGGGCGTTGGCAACGGGTTGAAGAGGACAAGTTGCTCCCCGGACTGCGGCGCCGCGCGCCCTGTGGCAAATGACACGAGCGGAGCGTTGGCTGCCAGTACTCGCGCGTCCTCCGGAAGTTCACGCCGCATCCACGCCAGGGCTCGCCACTCATTGCGCAGCAGCCCGGCGAATCTGGTCTGGTTCGCATACCTGACAAACTCGTCTTGCGCCGTCGGATAGCCGAGGTAAATGCCTTGGGTGGCTATCTCCAGGCCGCTGACGATCCGTGGCGCGGCCAGCGGCGCCACAACCAGCGCCACAATCGCACCGGCGGCCACCTGGCGACCCGCCGACGAACGCGCCCGGCCCGCCAGCGTCCCCAGCCCGGCAATCACGCCCAGCGTGACCAGGACGTAGGGGATGTTGACCAGTCGGGAATCTACCCCCGTGACTTCAAAACCCAGCAACTGTCGTGCGGCCAGTCCGGCAACCGTGGATGCCGCCAGAAAGCCCAGGCCGCCCGAACGGAATACAACCGCCGCTGCGGACAACCCCACCGCAAGTACCAGCAGACCGATCTGAACGTTGAGGCCGCCGTCAGGCGAAAGAACCCCCGGCGTAATGACGCTGCCGTCGGGATGAAACCCGACTTGCGTACCGGCCCCGCCGGGATTTCGGAAAAGCGCATCGGTGACAGCGCCGCCGCCGAGGCAGGCCAGCGCAAGGCCCGCGCCGGCGGCCAGCGCGAACGCCCGTCGCTCCCCCCACGACCAGCGCCAGGCCGCCACCGCGACGTACAGCACCGTTGCCCCGGCGCCAATCAGGAAGGCTGCCGTCTCGGCCAGCGGCAAAAGCGCCAGGGCCACGCCGAACGTGGCCAGCGGCCATCGCCCCCTGCCGGCGTGCAGCGACGCTGCCATCACCACCAGCAGCGTCATTCCAAGGGCAAAGTGTGGATGGTTCAGCGGCGCCGGCCCCATGCGCCGAAACAGCGGCTCGTCGCTCGGGACTCCGAATCCGGATAAGAAACCTCCCATTCCGTCAGCCGTGCTGAAGTCTCCAAACAGGGTCGGCAGCCCAACAACGAAGCCGGGGTCGGCAAAGGCCGCCACAAGGCCGGTGCCCAGCGCCACGGCTCGTGATGCGCCAAAGTCCCAGGCCGCCGCCGCTGCCGTCAGCGCAAAGATCACGGCCGCCACCGGCGTCAGCAGGTAGAAGGCCGTCCACGGTGCGATCCCGGTCACGTGCAGCAGTGAAGCCGCCAGTAAATCGGCGCCGTAGTGATAGGCGGCGCCGAACGACGGCGAAAACGGCGAATGCGGCGGAAAGTCACCTGCCGCCATCCGCGCGGTCAGCGGTAGATGCCATTCCTCGTCTGTAAACAGCACATGTGTGCGGTTAGCAAGCGCCACGTACAGCAGGCCGGCCAGTACCGCCACACCCACGGCCGCGCCCGCCCAGCTGACCTCCGGCCGGTCCGGGACTCCCAGTCGCCGTCGATTCCAATACACGGTGATCGCGGACAGGCCGATCCCTGCGGCAAATCCCAGCCAGCTACCCACCGCACCCGGCGTCAACCACGACGCCAGGTTCGCCGCGAGAAGATGTAATCCCACGCCCATGATTGGCGCATAACCAATCCAGACCGGCCGGGGCCGTGCGCCAAAGACCGACCACGACAGGGGCAGGCCACTGCCGACCACGAGCATCAGAACGAGCGTGGCCTTGAAGAGTCCTGGCCACACAGGTTCCGCGGGATTCAGAAACATCGGTCAGCCGGTCCGCGATCGCGCTCGAACGGTTAGCCGAGCACCGGTCCGAGAATGCGACATCAACATGCAGTCATCTGCCGTCTCGGCCCGCCGCCGTCTCTGCGGACAGCCGAGAACGTCTGGTGGCGAGGGGCGGAATCGAACCGCCGACACATGGATTTTCAGTCCACTGCTCTACCGACTGAGCTACCTCGCCGGGACCTGCGGCCATCCGGGCCAGGTGGGCGGTGCAGGGCTCGAACCTGCGACCTCTACGGTGTAAACGTAGCGCTCTGCCAGCTGAGCTAACCGCCCGTCGGCAGGCCCCGCGACCCGGGCGCGGCGCATCCTACCCCAACGGCTGCTCCCCGATAGATCCGGGCCCGCGCTGCCACCCTCGAGCTACGGCGACCCGCCTCCGCCTGAGCCGATCCCTGGCGTTCCCAGAATCACCGGCAGCCCGGTGTCCGGGTTGGTCGGGACGTATACCACGCTGCCTGAGTCAATCTCACGCAGCGCCGTAATGTACTTGTCCTGCAGCACCGCTGCGGTGAGCGATTCATTGATCAGGTTGTTGGCCTCGGCGATACCCGTGGCTTCCTCGACGCGTCGCTGAGCCTCCTGCTCGGCTTCCTGAACCCGGAATGCCCGCTCTTCAATCGCCTGCTCGGCGGCCAGCTTCCGCTCAATCGCCGTGGTGATCTGCTGTGGCAGCGACACGTCGCGCAGCAACACGTTCTCTACCAGAACGCCTCGCTCCGACAGGATGCTCTGCAGCTGCGCCTCGATTTTCTCGGCAACCTCGGTGCGTGCGGTTGTGTACAGAGCCTCGGCCTGGAACTCGCCAACCACGTCACGGATCGCGTCGCGGATTGCCGGTCGGACGACAATCTCGACGTAATTGGGGCCAATCTGCTGAAACACCATGGGCGCATCCGCAAACTTCAGCCGATACAGCGTCGTGATGTCCAACCCAACCGACAGTCCCTCGGAGGTCAGCGTCCGCACCGTTTGATCCGTCGCGCTCGGGCTGGCGTCCTCGGCGCGCGAACTCATCGTCAGTTGCTGCGTCCGCACGCTCAGCGTCTCCAGGCTGGCCCAGGGCGCCTTGACCAGCAGGCCCTCGGGTCGCGGAGTCTGGTCAACCACACCAAACGTGTGCAGCACGCCCACTTCGCCGACGTTCACGAACCGCACGCTGAAGAGCCCCATTACGATGACCGCGGCAATGACGATTACGATTGTGCCGACGGCGGTGTTTCCGTATCTGTTTGTGCCCATGAACGGTGGCTTCCTCTGGCTCGACGCGCCGGCGCGCGGTTCTGGTCCCGGGCCGGGTCGTTGACTCGGACTGTTTGCCTACTCCGTTGATACCATCCATGCCGCGCGGAGACAAGGAAATACCGCACAACCGCGGTCCATGCAGCCGTGTCGTGAACGGAGTTGCAGCGTGACGACCAGCCATTTGCTCTCGCGGCGGCGCCTCCTGGCGTGCGCCGGCGCGGCCGGCGTGCTGGCCGCCTGCGGCGAGGCCGAGACGCCCCGCACGCCCACGCCCACCGCCACGTCGTCGCCAGCTTCCACGGAAACTGCCGTGGCTGTTGCCCGGTCTACCGCCGCCGCGGCGACCGCGACCATCGCGTCTCCTCCAGCCGCCACATCCACGCCGGGACCTGTCACTCCGCCGCCGACGGTGGACGACGGGTTGCGCCGGCTGGACGGCTACGGCTTCCAGGCGCATCTCTACAACCAGGACCGCGGCTTGATCGTGGATCGCACCGTCGAGGCTGGCTTTGACTGGCTCAAGCAGCAGGTCGAGTGGCACCAGACGGAGCCGATCGAGAAAGACGGCTTTGATTGGCGTGAACTCGACAAAGTCGTTGCCGCCGTCAGCAGTGCCGAACTCAATCTGTTCCTCAGCGTCGTGCGGGCGCCCGAATGGGCGCTCGGCGACCGAGCTCACGGACCGCCGGCCGATCCTCTGGACTTTCGCGACTTCATGCAGGCCCTGGCCGGTCGCTACCGCGGGCGCGTCCAGGCGTACGAGTTGTGGAACGAGGCCAATCTTGCCCGGGAGTGGGGATACGGTCAGATCGACGCGGGCGAATTCGTGGAACTCATGCTGGCCGGTCACCAGGGCGTCAAGGCCGGCGATCCCCAGGCGATCACCGTTGGCGGGGCCCTCACGCCGGCCGGCGATGTCGACATTCCGGACCAGAAAGTGCAGGCCGTAGACGACGTCCGCTTCCTTCAGCAGATCTACGCCTACCGCGACGGCATCGCGCGGGACGCCTTTGACGCCTGGGGTGTACACCCCGGTGGGTTCAACAACGCGCCTACCCAGGAGATCGGCAGTGAGCGCGGTTCCGGCTGGAACGGCCACGGCAGCTTCTACTTTCAGCGTTTCACCCAGCACCGAGCGGTCATGGAAGAACACGGCGACGGCGACAAACCCATCTGGCTGACCGAGATGGGCTGGTCAACCGCCAACGCCGACCCGGCCTACGGATTCGGCACGGACAACTCCGAAGACGATCAGGCCCAATTCCTGGTCGATGCCTTCCGGCTCATCCGGGAAGACGCCCCCTACATCACCCACGCCTTCGTCTGGAATCTGAATTTCCAGACCGTCGTCGGCCCACAGGATGAAAAGTTCGCCTTCGGCGTCCTTCGGCCGGACGGCTCACCCCGACCGGCATATACAGCGCTGAAGGAAATGACCAAAGGTGCGAGGACTCGCCCCACGCTCGCCTAAGTTTCCCGGATCGCTCCGTCCTCGAGCATCCGATCAGCGCGCCTGCGCGATTAGAGGAAGAAGTCGGCGTTGATCTTGGTCCACTCGTCCCACTCTTCCGGCACGTCAAAGTCCGGGAAGATGGCGGTGACCGGGCACACCGGCTCGCAGGCGCCGCAGTCGATGCACTCTACGGGATCGATGTAGTAGCTCTCGGCTTCATCGGTGGTATGGATACAGTCCACCGGGCACACGTCAACGCACGAAGCGTCCTTGGTGCCAATGCACGGCTCGCAGATCACATACGTCATCGACGAAGACTCCCCCTGGTGGGACGGCGGCGATTGCAGGTATCCGCCAAAGCGACCCGACGCTCCGGCTGCCAAATCCTATCGCGTCAACCCCACCCGGCAAAGCCGAGGTGACTCATCGACGCGGGTCATTGCTGCCCGGTGCCCGGTGCCCGGTGCTCAATGGACACGATGCCCGAGAACACCTCATAGTCGACGCCTGTTTCACCCAGTCTGACGCGCGCCACCGGGATGATGTGCTGAATCTCCTCCCAGGTCTCTCGTGGGTGCGACCCGGAGACCGTAAGCGCCAGCAGATTCGTTCGACCGGGTCCAGGCTCTCAGCGTCACGCGGACATCAATCGCCGATCCCTGCTGTTGGCCGATCGTTCCAACTCCGAGCGTTGTCCCTTGGACGCCGCGCCTGAACCGTCGTAACGAAGCCCCGCCGCTCAATGGTCCGTCGAATCGTCGCGCCAGGGCTCCAGCCCGGCCTTGTTCCCGCCCTCGGTGCCGGCGCTGCGAGGATGCGCCCCTGCGGGGATCGACTCCGCTCGGCGTCACCGCAGATCTGCGCGTGAGACGTGAGTGTCTTGGGATTCAGGTGCCCCCGGACAGACACAAGTCCGCGCCCTTAACTGCTCGCCCCCGGCACACTCCAACGGACCAGTCCATGTTCCACTGGGTCCGTCAAATGCGGGTGGCGCGGCACAACGCGAACGGCGATGCCCATTCGGCCGCTTTGCCGGAGCGGCACTGTCGCTTCGAACCAGTGGGACCCCTCGCGGTCCGGTCCCGCCGGTGAAGCCTCAAACGTCACGCCCCCGCCAACCGCGCCATCGCTGCCAACCCGGCCAACGTAGACCTGCACGGTCAGTTCCTCCGCGTGCAGACCATTCAATGACACGCGCGCGTGCACGGGAAGCGAGGACCCGACGTTCACGTCCGGTCCGCCGCTCAGATTCACGTCCAGAATCTGGACCGAATCCCACTGCTCCCGAACCCGCGCCAGCCAGTCGGCTAACGATCGCGCCGGACCCGCGCCGTTGCTGGTCAGCGTTCGTTGCAGGTGATCGGCCGGCCGGTAGAACTCTTCGGTGTACTGGCGCATCATGCGGTGCGCGCCAAAGTCCGTGAGCGCCATCACTATCGACGCCTTGGCCCGCTCGATCCAGCGCGTCGGTGTGCCGTCGAGTCCCAGGTCGTAGAACAGTGGCACGACCGATCGCTCAAGCAACCGATAAACCGCGGCGGCGTCATTCGCGTCGCGCTGCGGATCGTCCACATCGTCATCTGCGCGACCTATGGCCCAGCCAATGTGCGGCGCATACGCCTCGGCCCACCACCCGTCCAGCACGCTCACGTTCAGCACCCCGTTGGCTGCCGCTTTCATGCCGCTCGTCCCGCTGGCCTCCTGCGGACGCACCGGCTGGTTCAGCCACACGTCGCATCCCTGCACCAGGTCGCGGGCCAGGTCCATGTCGTAGTCCTCCACGAACACGACCCGCCCCACGAAACTTGGATCGCGGCTCAGCTCATGGATCTCGCGCACTAAGTCCTTGGCCATGGCATCGTCCGGGTGCGCCTTTCCGGCAAAGATGATCTGGACGGGTCGCCGGGCGTTCGTTACCAGCGCCCGCAGGCGTTCCAGGTCGTAAAGCAGCAGCGTGGGGCGCTTGTATAAAGCGATCCGCCGTGCAAAACCCACCGTGAGGGCATTCGGCTGAAGCGCCGCGCTCGCGTCGGCCAGCTCGGCGCCTGATCCCCAGCGACGCTCCACCACCGCCCGTAAGCGTCTTCGAACATTCGCCACCAGCCGCTCGCGCCGCCGGGTATGCACGCGCCACAATTCATCGTCGGGGATCGCGTCCAGCCCCTCGCGGATTTCGTCCCGATCGGACAGCAGCGCCCACTCCGGTCCCAGGTAGCGCCCCAGGAGGTCCGCCAGTTCGCGCGACACCCAGGTAGGCAGGTGCACCCCGTTCGTCACGTGCTGGATTGGGACTTCGGACCACGGAACGCCGTGCCACAGCGGCTGCCACATCCGCCGCGTGACCTCGCCGTGCAGCTGCGACACCCCGTTCCGCCACGCCGCCCCGCGCAGAGCCAGGATGGTCATGCAGAACGGGGACGACTCATCCCCCTTCGGATACCGGCCGATTTCCGTAATTCGATCAGTTTCGATTCCGGACTCACGCAGGTAGGCGCCCAGGTGGTGAGATACCTGGTGCGGGTGGAATTCGTCGTGGCCGGCGGCCACCGGCGTGTGGGTCGTAAACACCGCCCCGGCGCGCACCGTCTCCAGCGCTGCGTCGAAGGTCAGGTCGGTTTCCTCTCGCAACTCGCGCAGGCGCTCAATCAGCGCAAAGGCGCTATGGCCCTCATTCAGATGCAGCACGGTAGGGTTCACCCCCATCGCCCGCAGCGCCCGCATCCCACCGATTCCCAGCAGGATTTCCTGCCGGATCCGCACGTCGGAGTCGCCCTGGTAGAGCTTGGCTGTAAGCTCGCGATCCTCTGGGGCGTTGCCCGGCACATTGGCGTCCAGCAGCAGCACTGGACAGCGCCCAACGTTCATCCGCCACACCCGGGCCTCCACCCAGCGGTCGCTGATCGGCACGCCAACGGCCAGCGGCGACCCGTCCGGCCTGGTCAACATGGTGACGGGCTGGCTGTAGAAGTCGGTCTCGGGATGCAGTTCCTGTTGACTGCCGGATGGATCGATCGTCTGCCGGAAGTACCCCTGGCGATACAACATCCCCACCGCCACCAGCGGTACACCCAGGTCGCTGGCCGCCTTGACGTGATCGCCCGCCAGCACACCGAGTCCGCCCGAATAGAGCGGGACTGACTCCGTGATTCCGTACTCCATCGAGAAGTACCCCACCGTCAGGTCACTCGCCTCCGTAAACTTGTCCGCAAACCAGGAGCGTGTTTCCAGGTACCGGCGGCGGCGTTCCACCACGCGCGCCAGATCGTGAACAAAAGCTGAATCGGACGCCCGGGCGGCCAACTGGTCCGGCGCCACGTGTCCTAACAGCGCGACCGGGTTGTGTTGCGTCGCCTGCCAGGCGTCGGGGTCGATGCGTCGAAAAATGTCCTGGGCGTCCGGACTCCAGGCCCACCACAGGTCGTAGGCCAGTGCACGCAGTCCGCGCAGGGCTTTCGGGATCGCCGGGCGCACGGTAATCACGTGGTTCGGCTGCACATGCGTCATGGCTGCTGTCCGATTTCGCTGGCTCGGCGTCCGCGCGTGGCGTCCTAGGCTGCCATCACCCACAAATTGGTGGCCACGCGCTCGTCCACCACCACGGTCTCGCCATCCAGGACCAACACCATGCTGCCTGAGGGCGTGATCTCCCGCACGGTCATCGTGTGCCCGGGGACCAACTGCTTCTCTTCGAAGTATCGCAGCAATTCCCCGTCGTCCTCGGCCGGCTCGGACAGGCGCACGATTCGCACCTCCTGACCCGGCTCTGCCAGGCTCAGGCTGAAGAACTGCGCCACGTCGGTCTCCGGGTAGTTCCCGGGAATGGGTAGTCCGTGGGGACACGTGGCGGGGTGGCCCAGCGAGGCCGATATCCGTTCGGTCAGTTCCTCGGAAACCGAGTGCTCCAGCCGGTCGGCTTCCTCGTGAACCTCCGCCCAGCCCATGCCCAGCGTGCGGATCAGCCAGTGCTCAATCAGGCGGTGACGCCGCGCCAGCCGCTCCGCCACCCGCTCGCCGCCCAGCGTCAGATAAATCTGCCGCCGCTCGTCGATCCAGATATGGCCGTCGCGCGCCAGGCGGTCCAGCGTCGCCGACACGGTAGGCGCGGCTACGTGGAGCCGCTCGGCCAGCCGGGCGTTGATTACCGGCTCCGCCTCGGCCCGCATGCCGTAGATGGCCAGGAGATAGTCTTCGGTCGTGCTGGTGAGCGGCATTGGACGCAATTCTGCCACGGCCCGTGAACCTCCCGGTACCAGGCTCGTCAGCTAGCCGCCGGCCCTGGGAAAGGCCAGCACGTCCCCGCTCAGCTGCACCCGCACCCGCGCGCCGCGCCGAAACGTGAACGTTGGACCCACCCGCGACGACAGCCGCAGCCCCGAGTCGAACCGCAAATTGATCATCTGGTCGTGTCCAAAGAAGCTCCGGCCCACCTGAACCGCCTGCCCGCCCAGGTCGTTGGTCAGTTGCAACGCCTCCGGCCGAATCAGCACGTCTGCCGGCCCGTACAGATCGTCCACCACCGAAATCGTGCCCAGGTCGCACACCACCGCCCGCCCGATGGCGCGCCCGGCGATCACGTTGATGTCCCCAACAAACTCCGCGACCGTCCGAGAGGCCGGGCGGCGATAGAGTTCGGCCGGCGCCGCCTGCTGCAAGATGCGCCCGTCCATCATCACGGCCACTTCATCCGCCAGGCTCAGCGCTTCTTCCTGGTCATGCGTGACGATGATGGCCGTCGCCTCGGCGGCCCGCAGCACCCGCCGCACTTCCCGTCGCACGCCCTCGCGCAGCGCCGGATCCAGGTTGGAAAACGGCTCGTCCAGCATGATCAGGCGCGGACCCGGCGCCAGTGCCCGCGCCAGCGCCACCCGCTGCTGCTGTCCGCCTGACAGTTCGTGCGGCATGCGCGTGCCCAGGCCGTCCAGCCCCACCTGACCCAGCATTTCCTTCACCCGCGCCGCTCTCTGCGTTCCGCGCGCCAGCCCGAACGCCACGTTGTCCTCCACGCTCAGGTGTGGGAACAGCGCGTATTCCTGGAACACCAAGCCCACCTGCCGCCGCTCCGGCGGCAGATGCACCGAGTCCGACTCCACGGTGCGCCCAGCCACCTCGATCGTGCCGTGGTGCGGACGCTCCAGGCCGGCGATCAGGCGCAGCAACGTCGTCTTGCCGCAGCCGCTCGGACCCAACAAGGCCAGCAGCGTGCCCGTCTCGACCTCCAGCGACGCGTCGTTCACGGCGGTCACGCCGGCGAATCGCTTGGTCAGGTGGCTGCAGCGCAGCGCCGGGCTCATGCGCGAAGGTCCGCGCCTACGACAGCGTCAATCACAACCAACTCACGGGATGTCTGGGCGTCGCTCGGACGGATTAGCCCATGCTAATCCGGATATTCGCACAGCCTAACGCCAGCTGCCGGTCCGGCCTCGACCTCGTCGGTCCGTCCTGCCGCTAGCCCGGATCCGTCGGCATATGCCGCATCGCCACGTCCTCGTCGATCGACCGCAGGTGCAGATCCCGCTGCGGGAACGGAATCTCCACGTCGTGCTCGCGAAAGCTCTCGTCGATCGTGAAGTGCAGATCGCTCAGCGTCGAAAACCGCTCGCTGATATCGGCCACGTACGCCAGCACCCGGAAGTTCAGCGACGAATCCCCGAACTCGAAGAAGAATATCCGCGGCTCCGGGTCGTCCAGCACCAGCTCGTGCCCCGTCACAGCCTCCCGTATCAGCCGCTCCACCAGCCGCGTGTCCGAGCCGTAGGCCACGCCCACCACAAAGTCCACCCGCACCCGCCGGTCGTCCAGCGTCCAGTTATTCACCACGCTGGAAATCAGGTCGCCGTTCGGCACGATCGCCTGCGTCTGGTCGAACTTCCGCAGCGTCGTCGCCCGGATGCCCACCCGCTCAACCGTCCCAAGCTCTCCCGCCACGCTCACCACGTCCCCCACCTTGATCGGACGCTCCACCAGCAGAATCACGCCCGACACAAAATTGTTGGCAATGTTCTGTAGGCCAAAGCCCATCCCCACACCCAGCGCGCCGAACACCACCAGCACGGCGTCCAACTGGAAGCCCACCGACCGCAGCCCGATGAACCACCCCAAGATAATGATCGTGTACCGCGCCAGGTTCCCGATGACGTGCAGCAGTGCTTCGGGGATCTCCTCCACGCGGTTGGCAAGCTGGTCTTCCAGGGCCCACCGCACGCGCCCGGCCACGAACCAGGTCACCGCAAAAATCAGGATCAGCACAATCAGGCTCAGCGGCGTCACCGGCTCCGCGCCCAGGCTGAACAGCGGCGCGTTGAACGCGTCCCACACCGCCATCCAGATCTCCACTAGTCACCCCCGCCTGGCGACTCAGCCCATGTCGCAATGCTCGTCCTCCCGCTCCCGTGCGGGAGAAGGCTGAAGCCTGCCCCGGACTCAATCCGGGGGTGACCGTGGCTGCCGGCTTCCGCACCAATGCACGGGCGGGGCCGTGGCTTCAACGAACCCTCCTCGGCAACCTTCGCGTCAAGTGACTCCTAGCTCCCCGGAATCAACGCCGACCGCGTGATGTACCCCTTGTCCTGCTGCTCCATCGCGTGGTCGATCTGCGACAGCGGGAACGTATGCGACAGGATCCGGTCGAACGGCAGCCGGTCCTTGTAGTCCACCAGGAAATTCAGTGCGTTCCGCAAGTCCTCGGCCTTGTAGTGCGCCACCCCGATGACCGAGATGCTCTTGAACACGATCACCGACGGGTCGAACTCCGTGTCCCACCCCACGTTGATGTTGCCGATCTCCAGGTAGCGCCCGCCGTGGGCCGTCATGTCCAGCCCTTCGCGCACAACGCCCGGATGTCCCACGAGCTCCAACGTCACGTCCGATCCCAAACCGCCCGTGAGGTCGCGCACTGCATCGGCCCGTTCCTCCGGCGTCTCGTACTCGCGAATGTCAACGACGTCCGTCGCGCCAAACTCCCGGATCAGGTCCAGCCGCTCGTCCACGCCGTCGATAGCGATGATCTTGGCCGCCCCGCGGGCCTTGGCGATTCCGGCCGCATACACGCCCAGCCCGCCGGCCCCCTGGATTGCAACCGTTTCGCCGAACGTCAGCCCGGCCCGGTCCAGCCCGGAAACTACCTGCGCCAGCGCGCAGTTGATCCCGGCAATCTCCAGGTCCGACAGCGAGTCCGGCACCTTGAACATTGCGTGCTTCGGGTGCAGGTAGTAGTACTCGGCAAACGTCCCCCGGAAGTGCGGCCATACGTCCGCGCTCTGCGTCCGGTCGAACTGGCGCGTCGGGCAGGCGTAGGTATGACCCTTCAGGCAGGTCGGGCACTGCATGCACGGATAGAAGTACTGAAAGACAACCCGGTCGCCGTCGCTCAGCGGCTCGCCCAGCGTGTCGGTCGTCACGCCGTCGCCCAGCTTGTGGATCGTTCCGGTGCCCTCGTGCCCCAGCGCCATTGGAGTGGGACGCCCCATCTTCACCACGTCAATGTCGCCCCGCCAGTAGTGCAGGTCCGACCCGCACACGTTGGCCATCGTCATCGCCAGCACCGCCGCGCCGGGCTCCGGGTCCGGTACCGGGTATTCCCGCAGGTCGAACGGGATGTTGGTTCCGTGATAGGTGGCGGCTATGCCCGTCTCAGCCATGGGATTCGCTCCGATCGGCGCGGTCGAGCTGGGAAACGTAATCGAAGCGTATCCTAAGGCGTGTGCCGGCGGGATGCCCCTAGAGCCCAATGACACCCGAAGCCTGGATCGTCGTGGGCTGCGTCGGCGGCGCGCTGGCCCTGTTCGCCAGCGAGCGTCTGCCGCCCGAAGGCGTCGGCGTGATCGTCCTGCTTATCCTGGCGCTAACCGGCGTAATCGACGCTCCGCAGGCCGTCGCCGGCTTCGCCAGCCCGGCCGTCATCACCGTCGCCGCCATGTTCATCCTCAGCGCCGGCCTTGTGGAAGCTGGCGCCCCGGCCGCCCTGGCCTCGGCCATCGTCCGCTACGGCGGAACCCGCATCGTGGTACTCACGGCCCTGCTCGTGCTGGTGGTGGGCGGCATGTCGGCCTTCATCAACAACATCGCCGCCACCGTCATCCTCATGCCGGCCGCCGTCACCTTGGCCCGCGCCGCTGACGCCTCCTCCTCCCGCCTGCTCATGCCCCTCGCCTTCGGATCGATGCTCGGCGGCCTCATGACACAGATTGGTACCCCGCCCAACCTGCTGGTCAGCGATGCCCTGGCCGCCGCTGGTGAGCAACCCTTCGGCATGTTCGACTTCGCACCCACCGGCATCGCCATCCTCATTGCCGGCCTGCTCTATCTCCTCACCGTTGGCCGGCGCCTGGTGCCTGACCGGCAGGGGCCCGATGTCGCTCAGGGCATTGCCCAGACGCGCGACTACATGGCGGAGGTGCGCATCCCGGCCGGCGCGTCGCTGGTGGGCAAGACCCTGCGCGAACTGCGCTGGCGGCCTCGTTTTGATATCTCGGTTATGGAGATCGTTCGCGACCGCCGCCGCCTCCGCTTCCCAACCGCCGAAGAGGCCCTCTACGTGGGCGACGTGGTCCTGGTGGAGGGCGAACCGGACGACGTCCTTCGCCTGACGCAGGTCGAGGGGCTTGACTTCGCGTCCGAGCGAGACTTCGCCTCCGGCGGGCTACATGCCGAAGACGAGCACGCCACCGTGCTCGAGCTGGTCGCCGGTCCCGGCTTCTCCTCCCGCGGCCTCTCCATCGCCGCTATGCGCTTCCGCAACCGCTTCGGCGGCCTCGTCCTCGGCATCTGGCGCCAGGGCACCCATCTGCGCACCCGGCTCCGCGATCAGCGAATCGAGACCGGCGACGTCCTTATGGTCCGCATGCCCAGCGCCCGCGTGCCCGACCTCGAAGAGTCGACCGACTTCATCGTCCTCTCCCAGCGCGCGCGGGTCGTCGTTCCCCGGCCGCGCATGCTCGTGCCGCTGGCCATTCTGATCCTGGTGGTGGGACTGGCGGCTGCCAACGTCGCCCACATCGCCGTCGCCGGAATCCTTGGCGCCGTCCTCATGGTGGTCACACGCGTGCTGCCCTACGACCGCATCTACGCCGCCGTCGACTGGCGCACCCTTGTACTTATCGCCGCCTTGCTCCCGCTCGGCACGGCCATGCAGACCACCGGCTTGGCCGAAGACCTCGCCCACGTCGTGACCGGCGCCCTGCGACCCCTCGGACCCATCGCAATCCTGGCCGGCATCTTCATCTTCACCTCCCTGCTTACCCAGCTCATGTCCAACGCCGCCGCCGTCGTGCTGGTTGCGCCCATCGGTCTCGGCGTCGCCGCCAGCTTGGGCATTGCTCCTCATCCGGTCCTCATGATGGTCGCCATCGCCGGCTCCACCGCCTTCATGACCCCCATCGGCCACCAGTCCAACGTGCTCATCTACAACACCGGCGCCTTCCGCTTCATCGACTTCATCAAGGCCGGCGGCCCGCTCACCCTCCTTGTCCTCATCGTCGCCCTCATCGTCGTCCCCATCGTCTGGCCCCTCTAGCCCCGGAGCGGACTGACTCGATCTCATTGCTTCGGCCGCATCATGCGTTGCCGGAGCCGAAGCGAAGTGCAACGATTGAGTGGGATCTCTCCCTCAATCCATGGGCGGTGGAGGCAAGCCTTGATGGCAGTTGAAGAAGCCCCGCTCACTCGCTCAGGATTCCGCGCCGAGCTGCGCGAGGAGTTTGACCGCACCCTGCGCCACTACGCCACCAAGGCCGACATGGCTGCCCTCGAAACCCGCATCACAAAGGCCATGGCCGCCCAGTCGGACGCACTGACGTCCGCCATGGCCGCGCAGGCCGCCGCACACTCGTCCGCCATGGCCGCCCAATCTGACACGCTGACGTCCGCCATGGCCGCGCAGTCGGACGCACTGACGTCCACCATGGCCGCGCAGGCCGCCGCGCACTCGTCCGCCATGGCCGCGCAGACCCGCTGGCTGGCCGGACTTGTGCTGGCCGCCGCGGCTGCCGCCACCAGTGTGGTCATCGCCGTCGACCGGCTGGCCGGCTAGACACCCAGCGCGGCCCGCTTCTCGCCGAATACAGCGACGGGACCTGATGTGACCTTGCCGGAGCTGTGTCGAAGTGCAACGATCAACCAAGGTTGTCGTATCGATCCATGGGCGGTGGAGGCACAGGCTTGATGGCAGTTGAAGAAGCCCCGCTCACCCGCGCCGAATTGCGTGAGGAATTGGACCGCACCCTGCGCCACTACGCCACCAAGGCTGACGTGGCTGCGCTCGAAACTCGCATCACGAAGGCCATGGCCGCCCAGTCGGAGGCACTGACGTCCGCCATGGCCGCCCAGTCGGACGCGCTGACGTCCACCATGGCCGCGCAGGCAGCCGCGCACTCGTCCGCCATGGCCGCGCAGACCCGCTGGCTGGCCGGACTTGTGCTGGCCGCCGCGGCTGCGGCAACCAGTGTGGTTATCGCCGTCGACCGGCTGGCCGGCTAGACATTGAGCGCGGCCCGCCACTCGTCAGATGTGCTGGCGGGACCTGACTTAACCTTGCTCGAATTGCGTCGGAGTGCAACGATCAACGCAGGTTGTCGTATCGATCCATGGGCGGTGGAAGGACAGGCCTGATGGCCATTGAAGAAGCCCCGCTCACCCGCTCTGAACTGCGTGAGGAGCTTGACCGTACCTTGCGCCACTACGCGACCAAGGCCGACTTGGCCGCTCTCGAGACCCGCATCACTGCCGCCATGGCCTCCCAGACCCGCTGGCTCGCCGGGCTGGTACTTGCGGCGGCAGCGGCCGCCGCCGGCGTCGTGATCGCGGTCGATCGCCTGGCAGTCTAGCGGCGCCTGGCGGCCCGACCCCGGCAGCCCGGATTCGCTTGAGCTAGTGGCTGCTGCCGGAGCACCATCGGCATGCAATTATCAATTCGGGACATCAGTTCCACTCATGGGCGGTGGAGGAATTGGCTTGATGGCAATTGAAGAACCCCCGCTCACCCGCTCTGAATTGCGCGAGGAACTGGACCGCACGTTGCGTCACTACGCGACCAAGGCCGACCTGGCCGCCCTCGAAACCCGTCTCACTGCCGCCATGGCCGAACTGACCGCCGCCATGGCTTCACAGACGCGTTGGCTCGCCGGGCTCGTTCTTGCAGCGGCCGCTGCGGCCGCTGGAGTGGTGATCGCCGTGGATCGTTTGGCCAGCTAGCGGAAGTCCCTGTTACACGGGGCCGCAGAGCACGACGCTCCGCGTCCCTCCAGTAACCCCGGCACTCAGGGCAACCCACGCGGCTAGGTCGACGGGGCCCGCCTCGCCGCTGGCCAGGCTCTATGTCGCGTAGGACGGCGCGCGTCCTTCCTCGTACGCAAGCCGTCTCCAACCGCGCTACCCTTCCCTCACTGCCGACACCCGGGGCCGCGCATGCAGTTCTACTCGCTCCCCAGTCTCATCCGTCGCGGCCTGCGCGGCCACCGCGACTGGACCCCCGCCTGGCGCAAGGCTGAGCCAAAGCCGTCCTACGACGTTGTAATCGTCGGCGCTGGCGGCCACGGCCTGGCCACCGCCTACTACCTCGCGAAGCTCCACGGCGTCACCAACGTCGCCGTCCTCGAGCGCGGCTGGTTGGGCGGCGGCAACATCGGCCGCAACACCGCCATCGTTCGCTCCAACTACCTCTGGGACGCCAGCGCCCACATCTACGAGTTCTCCCTCAAGCTCTGGGAAGGCCTCAGCCAGGAACTCAACTACAACGTCATGTTCAGCCAGCGCGGCTTGCTGAACATTGCGCACTCCGAACAGGAAATGCGCGATCTCGGCCGCCGCGTCGGCGCCAACCAACTCAACGGCATCGACGCCGAACTCCTATCCACCGATGAGATAAGCAAGCTCGTCCCCATCCTCAACACCTCCCCCGACACCCGCTACCCCGTGCTCGGCGGAACCCTGCAGCGCCGCGGCGGCGTAGCCCGCCACGACGCCGTCGCCTGGGGCTACGCCCGCGCCGCGGATGCCCTGGGCGTCGAAATCATCGAGAATTGCGAAGTCACTGGCATCCGTACCTCCAACGGCCGCGTCACCGCGCTCGAAACCACCCGCGGCGAGATCCGCGCCGGCACGGTCGGTCTGGTCGTCGCCGGCAACGCCACCGTGCTCGCCTCCATGGCCGGAATCCGGCTCCCCATCCAGTCGCACCCGCTCCAGGCCCTGGTCACCGAGCCCCTCAAGCCGGTCTTCGACCCCGTCGTCATGTCCGCCGCCGTCCACGTCTACGTCCACCAGACCGACCGCGGCGAACTCGTTCTCGGCGCCGGCATCGACGCCCCCGTCAGCTACGACCTCAACGGCAACTTCCGCATCATCGAGCACGTCCTCGCCGCCGTCTGCGAGCTGTTCCCGATCTTCAGCCGCGTGCGCATGCTGCGGCAGTGGGCCGGCACCGTGGATGTCTGCCCCGACGCCAGCCCCATCATCTCCGGCACCCCCGTCAAGGGCCTCTTCATGAACTGCGGCTGGGGCACCGGCGGTTTCAAGGCCACCCCCGGCTCCGGCTGGGTCTTCGCGCACACCCTCGCCCACCAGGAGCCGCACCCGCTCAACGAACCGTTCTCCCTCGATCGCTTCACCACCGGCGCCCTGATTGACGAACACGGCGCCGCCGCCGTCGCCCACTGATCCCATGCTCCTGATCCCCTGCCCCTGGTGCGGACCCCGCGAGGACGACGAGTTCACCTTTGGCGGCGAGGCCGACATCCCCCGGCCCGCCGATCCCGACGCGCTCACCGACGAGCAGTGGGCCGACTACCTCTTCATGCGTGACAACCGTCGCGGCCACCACCGCGAGCAGTGGTGCCACACCGCCGGCTGCCGCCGCTGGTTCATCGTCGAACGCGACACCGTCACCAACGAGATTCTCGGCGCAAGCACCTACGGAAGCTCTTCGTGAGCCAGCCATTCCGCTTAAACCGCGGCGGTCGCATCGACCGCGACGCACCCCTCCAATTCACTTTCGACGGACGACCAATCGACGCCTACCGCGGCGACACCGTCGCCTCCGCCCTCCTCGCCAACGGCGTCACCCTGGTCGGCCGCAGCTTCAAGTACCACCGCCCCCGCGGCATCGTCTCCGCCGGCGCTGAAGATCCCAACGCCTTCGTCCAGCTCGGCCACGGCGCCCGCACGCTGCCCAACCGCCTGGCCACGGTCACGGCGGCCACGCCCGGCCTGAAGGTCCGCCACGTCAACGCCTGGCCCACTCTCGAATACGACGTCATGTCCGCCTTCGGCCTCGTGGCCCCGTTCATTCCCGCAGGCTTCTACTACAAGACCCTCATGTGGCCCCGCCGCCTCTGGCCGCTCTACGAGCACTTCCTGCGCCACGCCGCCGGCCTGGGCCACGCGCCGGACGCCCCCGATCCCGACCGCTACGACCACGTCCACGCCCACTGCGACGTGCTGGTCGTAGGTGCCGGCCCGGCCGGTCTCGCAGCCGCCCATGCGGCTGCCCACACCGGCGCACGCGTGATCCTCGCCGACGAGCAAGCGGAGCCTGGCGGAAGCCTTCTCGCCAGTCGTGAGCCTGTCGATGACCAGCCCGGCCCCAACTGGGCCGGCGCAACTGCCGCCAGGCTTTCCGCAACGCCCAACGTCACCCTCCTCCCCAACACCACCGCCTTCGGCCTCTACGAAAGCAACCTCGTCCTCCTCGCTGAACGCCTCATCACCGACCAGCCCGACAACGCCGGTTCCGAATGCGGCGCCCGGGTGTGGCGCGTTCTGCCCAAGCAGATCGTCCTCGCCTCTGGCGCCCACGAGCGCCCCCTGCTCTTCGCCAACAACGACCGCCCCGGCGTGATGCTCGCCGGCGCCATCTCCACCTACGTGAATCGCTACGCCGTGGCCCCCGGCTCACGCGCGGTCCTGTTCACCAACAACGACTCCGCCTACCGCACCGCGCTCGACCTAACCGATGCCGGAGTCCCGGTCGCCGCCATCGCCGACGTGCGTGGCGATCCCGACGGCGATCTTCCAGCCGAAGCCCGAGCGCAGGGCATCCCCGTCCACGCGGGCGCGGTCGTCCACCATGCCCACGGCGGTCGCCGGGTCGCCGCCGCCGAGCTGTGCTCCCTGGACGGCGCCCCCCTCGGCACCGTCGAATGCGATCTCCTCGGAGTCTCCGGCGGCTTCGCCCCCGCCCTCCACCTCCACGCCCAGGCCAGTGGCCCAACGGCGTGGGACCCAACGCTCGCTGCCTTTGTCCCCAAACCAGGCCGCGGCATCCATCCCGCCGGCGCTGTTGCGGGTGGACTGGAGCTGGCCGCCGCCCTCCGCCAGGGCACGCAGGCCGGTTCCGCCGCAGCCGCGGCCGCCGGCTGCTCGAACGGCAGCGAACCCGAAGTTCCCCGGGCCAGCGACTCTGCCCAGGCTCCAATCCAGCCCTACTGGCTCCCACCCGGCGATCTCGCCCGCGCCAAGCCCCAGTTCGTCGACCTCCACGAAGACGTCACCCTCGACGACCTCCGCCTCTCCCTCCGCGAAGGCTACGAGTCCATCGAGCACGTCAAGCGCTACACCACCCTCGGCATGGGGCCCGACCAGGGCAAGCTCGCCAATCCCCTCGCCACCGGTGTCATTGCCGAGCTGCTTGGTCGCGACCCCGCCTCCGTCGGCACACCCCGCCACCGCCCCGCTTACTCGCCCGTTTCCTTGGGCGCCATCGCCGGACGCCACATCGGCCCGCTCGCCGACCCCGTCCGCGTCACCCCCATGCAGGACTGGCACGAAGCCGCCGGCGCTCGCTTCGAAAACGTCGGCCAGTGGCGCCGCGCCTGGTACTACCCCCGGCCCGGCGAATCCATGCACGAAGCCGTCGCCCGCGAGTGCCTCGCCGTCCGTCACCGCGTCGGCATCCTCGACTACTCCACCCTCGGCAAGATCGAGGTCACCGGGCCCGACGCCGGCGAGTTCCTCGACCGCGTCTACACCAACGCCTGGAAGCGCCTCCGTCCCGGCCGCTGCCGCTACGGCCTCATGCTCGGCGAAGACGGCATGATCTTCGACGACGGCGTCACCGCCCGCCTCGACGACCAGCGCTACCTCATGTTCACCAGCACCTCCAATGCGGCCCCCGTGCTGGCCTGGCTCGAACAGTGGCTGCAAACCGAGTGGCCGGATCTTCGCGTCTACCTCATCTCGGTATCCGAGCACTGGTCCAACATCGCCCTCGCCGGCCCCCGCAGCCGCGAAGTCCTGACGGCTGCTGGCACAGACATCCCGCTCGCCCGCCAGGAATTCCCCTTCATGACCTTCCGCGAAGGCCATGTCGCCGGCGTCCCCGCCCGCGTCTTCCGCATCAGCTTCAGCGGCGAACTCTCCTACGAGATCAACGTCGCCGCCGACCGCGCCCGCCACGTCTGGGAGTCGCTCGTCCACGCCGGCAGGCCCTTCGGCATCACCCCCTACGGCACCGAGACCATGCACGTCCTGCGTGCAGAGAAGGGCTTCATCATCGTCGGTCAGGAAACCGATGGCTCCGTCACGCCCGACGATGTCGGCCTCGGCCGTCTGCTCTCGGGACGCAAGGACTTCCTCGGCAAGCGCTCCCTCAGCCGCCCCGATTCCGTTCGCCCCGACCGCAAGCAACTCGTCGGCCTGCTCACCGACGACCCGGCACAGGTCCTCCCCGAAGGCGGCCATCTCGTGGATTCACCGGGACCCCAGCGCCCCCTCCCCATGCGCGGCCACGTCACCTCCAGCTACTTCAGCCCCGTCCTCGGCCGCTCCATCGCCCTCGCCAGGATCAGTGGCGGCCGCGCCGCCCTCGGCGAACGCCTCTTCGTCGCCTCCCTCGACGACGACCGCTGGCTCCCCGCCCACAGCTGCCATCCCGTCTTCTACGACCCCGCAGGCGCCCGCCAGCATGTATAGATACAGCCCCCTGCCACGACGCTCGCCGCTAGGCGCCGTCCAGTTCGCCGACCCGCCCCGACCGTCAGGCCAGCTCTCCGAACGCCCCTTCCTCACCCACGTCAACCTGCGAGTTGACCCCCGCGACGCCAAAGCGCTGGCTGCGATCCAGCAAGTACTCGGCGTCCAACTCCCGCTCACACCCAACACCACTGCCGACGCCGACGCCATACTTGCCATCTGGCTCGGCCCCGACGAATGGCTCCTGCTCGCCGAGCACCACCAGCCCGACGCGCTGACTACAGATCTACAGGCTGCCCTGACCGGCTACATTGGCTCCGTAGTTGACATAAGCGCCGGCCAGACAGTCATTCGCCTGTCCGGCGCCTCAGCACTCGACGTCTTCGCCCGCGGCTGCGCCCTCGATCTTCATCCCTCAGTCTTCCCACCCGGCGCCTGCGCCCAAACCCTCCTCGCCCGCGCCCAGGCCCTGCTCATCGCCGTCGACGACACGCCAACGTTCGACATCGTCGTCCGCCGCAGCTTCGCCCCCTACGTCGCCGCCTGGCTCCAGGACTCCGGACACCAATTCGGCCTCCAATTCCCTACGTCGGACACACAATGAGCGCCGGCCTCCGTCTCGTCCTCCTCGGCACCGGCAACCCAGCCCCCCGTGCGCACCGCGCCGGCCAGTCCATCGCCGTTCTATCGGACGAAGCCGGCGCAATCTTCGACCTCGGCCCCGGCTCCGCCATGAACCTCTTCGCCTCATCCATAGACCCGCTGCAAATCGACCAGCTCTTCTTCACCCACCACCACTTCGACCACATGGCCGACTTCGGCCACTTCGTCATGGCCCGCTGGGATCAGGGCGCCGGCGCCGGCGATGCGCTCACCGTCTACGGCCCCCCGCCGCTCCTCCGCATCACCGAACAACTCTTCGGCCCTGACGGCGTCTACGGACCCGACCTGCAAGCCCGCACCCGCCACCCCCTCAGCCAGCGCATCCACCAGCTCCGCGGCGGCCCCATGCCCCGCACGCTCCCAACCCTGGTCGTCCACGAACTGAACGAGGACGAAGCTGTCGCCGGCGACCGCTGGACCGTCACCACCGGCCCCGCCCGCCACGTCCAGCCCTACCTCACCTCGTTGTCATTTCGCCTGGAAACACCGTCCGCCACCGTGGTCATCTCGGGCGACACCCGGCCCCTTCCGGCGCTGGTCGAGTTCGCCCGCGACGCCGACGTCCTCGTCCACATGGCCATGGACCTCCAGGACGACATCGACCGCTGGCCCGAAATCGCCACCAGCTGCACCGGCGCCGCCGGCGCCGCCCGCATCGCCGCCCAGGCCAACGCCAAACGCCTCGTCCTCGTCCACCTCGACACCACCGCCGACGACCCCAACCGCCAAACCGCCATGCTCACCGAAGCCCACGCCAACTTCCCCGGCGACGTCATCCTCGGCGAAGACTTCCTCGAAATCCCCGTCACCTCCTGACGAGCGGCCTCAGTCGAAACCAGCGACCGCCTCCTCCGTCATCCCGGCGTCTCCAGCCGGGATCCAGTCTTCCGCAGCCTCGCACTCCGGCATCCCCAACGCCTCCCGAACCACCGCCAACTCTGAGAGCAAGGGTTGGTCCGCACGAGGCTCGCCCGAGCCAACGCACCCCACACTTTGCGCCACCAGGGATCCAGGCAGAAACGCCACGGCCATTCGCCCGCCCGGCGCGTCGCGGGAGCGCCGGACTTAAAGTGGGTACCGGCGGTACCTCACGCAGCCGCCTCGCACGTCGGAAGATCCAGTGCATCGCGATCGCGGAGCGGCAGCCCGGGTGGGACGCAGCCGGTGAACTGAGTGCCCGTCAGGGCGATCTCTTGCAAGTTAGGCAGCTCGGCGAGCTCTCGCGGAATGTCGCCGCTCAAGCTGTTGTGCGCCAGGTCCAGCGTGCGGAGCTCGGTCAACTGCCCCAGTTCGGGCGGGATCGGCCCCATCAAGCGATTAAGTCCAAGATTAAGATGCTCAAGCTGGGACAGGCCGCCCAACGCGGCCGGAATTCGATCCCAAAACAGGTTGTCGCTCAGATCCAACGTGCGCAGCCCCGTGAGCTTCCCAAGAGCATCCGGCAACCGTGCGTCCATGCTGAGGTTTGGAAGAACAAGGGCCTCGACGCGCCCCGGCGTCCCGCCGACGCTCACGCCGTCCCAGGCATCGATTCCCTGGTCGGCGGTCCAGTTGGGCCGTGACCGGCGCTCAAGCGCCTGATGAAACTCCACCAGCGCGACGCAATCCATCACCATGTCGGGATTCCCGTCCGGGTCCGGCACCACGACGCCCGCCCGGCACGCAGCCGCGTCCGCCACCTTGGGCTGCCCCGGCTGCCATGGGGCGAATTCCTCCTTGTACGCCAGCACTCGGGCATCCGTGCCATCCGCCGTCAGCGCCGCCACGAGGTCCGGTCCAGGTGACTTACTGTAATCACGGGCGACCACAACGATTTGCGCGCCGTCGGGCGACCACGCGGCGGCCAGCACTTCGTCCACCAGGCTGTCGGTATAGCGGTTGCTGACGATCGTCAACTGCGTCGTTTCACCCGTTGCCAGCCTGACGACAAACGGCGGGGAATCGAGATTGGACCCGACGAGAATTCGCGTCCCGTCCGGCGACCAGGCCACGGTGTCAATCCAGGCCTCGGCCGGATCCTCCTTCGCGCGAACCCCGGACCCTTGAGGCGCCTGCCACTGCGGAATATCGCTCACCAGCGTCTCGTTCGCACCATCAATCCGAATCGTGTACAGCCCCACCCCATCGGCCTTCACCCGCGCATACGCAACCTGCTGGCCGTCCGGCGACCATGAGGGTCCGCTCACGACATCAGTCGCCAGCCGCCATCGCTTGTCGCCATCAGCGCCGACGACAAACAGCTCGCGGACGATCTCTTCGAAATCCACAAAAGGCCCAGTCCCTACTCTTCTATGGGCGAAATGGCGAACCACGGCCAGGTGGCGGCTGTCCGGTGACCACTGCGGCGGCTCGGGCAGCACCGCGAATTCCTCGTCGAGCAGGGGTTGCACGTCCGTGCCGTCGGCCGCCATGATGTTCAGACCCATGCCCAGTCCTGCGGCGTCGGCGTCGACGAGGAAGGCAATGCGCTGCCCATCCGGCGACCAGGCAGGATAGAAGTCATCGCCCACGTTCGCCGTCAGCTGCTCGATGCCTCCGCCGTCACGCCTGACCCGGAGGAGTTCGAGGCCTGTTTGGCGGGTCAGAACTCGCGTGGTGCCGTCAGGCAGAGTGTCGGTCTCCGGTCGGCAGCCGGCGTACACAAGCTGGCTCCCGTCCGGGGCCACGGCGAACGACGTTCGCAGAATCTCCGTCGCAATCAGCCAGAGCCGCGAGCCGTCCGACGTAACGCCCCGCAGGTCCGCCGTATCCGTGAAGTAGATCTCCGAGCCGTTCGGACTCGACGCCGCAACGTCAAAGTCAAACTGTGACCACCAGGACTTCTCATTCGGCCGGCATTCGCTATTGCGCGGAAAACGAGTCGGTGGGCCGTGGGCGTCGACTTGACCCTCTCGCACGATGACGCTGACGACGTCGGCGGACCGCGAAGTCCAATCTGCCAGACGCCAGATGCCTATGGGCGCGACGACCGCGACTATGGCAAGCGCAGCGATCAGGGCTCGTCCTCCACGCCCGCGCAGCCGCGGCACCACCCAAGCCCCCATCAGCGCGTCTGATACAGCGCCATGATGTCAGCCGGGTGGGGCGCGCAGTCGGCCTCGTAGGCTCCGTTCCCTGGGCCGCGCTGAGTCCGCGCTGCGCTCAGCGGGAGGGCGACTTCGCTTCCGGGGATTCGCACCGTTCCGACGGTAGCAGCGATTGAGCGTACGCGCACTGTCGCTTTATGACAGACGTATGTCCTATTTCTGGCAGCCTGTTGGACTCGCGGGAATCAGGACGGTTGTCGCGGATGAACGGAGGACAGACAAGCAGAAGCTGGGAGCGGCATGATGCGACCAGGGCTGGTCGGTCCGCCCCGGCCCCGCAACGGCCCTGGCCGATCTGCGCTCTGCGGAAGGTGCCAGGGTTCCACAGGTCGCGGTCTCGTGACTAAGCAACGCCACCGGCTTCCCCTCGCAGGGGGAGAGGGTCGAACCGAGTGGAAATCGCCGCCCGATACTCAGACTGGGCTACAACCCAACTGCCGCCTGCTGCCTTGCCAGCCGCGAGTCGTGGTCCTCGGCGAACCGCACGATGCCGGCATAGATCGAATCCGCGTCCAAATGTGCCTCCGCAATCACGTCCGGCTCCGTCCCGCCGGTCAGCCACTGGTCGCCCCAGTCCGACCACAGCGAATACTCATCGGTCAGCGGTCCAAGGCCGCTCACCGGCGGAAATCGCCGCGTGCCGGTCGAAACCACCATCGCGTCGTAACGCGACGCGTCCGACACGATCGACTCGCGGTAGGACGCCGGCTGGCGAGCGAACAGTTCCTCGCTCACCACGGCCACCACGCGCACGTTCACCCCGGCCTCGTCCAGCCGCGGCAGCACGTTCACCAGGTTCACCGTCGAGTTGGAGCCCTGCACGAACACCGTGCCCTGCGCGGGCTGGTCCGCATCCCAGTCGCGGATCAGGTACATGCCCTTGGCCGCGGCCAGCGGGTCCGAGTCGGCAAACGTGTTCCGGTCCGCCACCGGGAAGTCCGGTCGCGCCACCTCGATGATGATCACCCCCACCTTCGGGTCCTGCGCGGCCAGCGAAGCCGCCGCGAAGTACCCCGGCGCCACGTCGTTGTAGTCCCAGAAGCTCAGGTTGATCGCCTGCCCCCGCGGGAACAGCTTCCACACCTGCGGCGCAAAGATGCCGAAGTGCGTCCGCGCGTCCGCCGCCGTCTCCGGCCCCGAGTGCCCGGCCAGGATGTGCAGCACGCCCACCCGGAACGGGCTGTCCTGGTTCTGCTGGCTCCACACCCGCGCCGGCAGGTACATCAGCGGCGTAAACGCGCCGTACGTACCGCTCAGCGCCCACACGCCGGCGTGCACGTCGGGGTCCATCGACGCCGACTGACTCACGAACCCGATCGCCGACGACGCGTTCCCGGCTTCCTCGATCGGCGCCTTGACACGCGTGCCCAGCGGGTTGCCCACGGGGTCGTAGTGCCCCCACAGCGCGCCGTTCTCCACGTTGATCGAGCTCGACAGGTCGGCCGCCAGCGTGATGAACCGGTTGTCCGTCACGTAGTTGGTCCACTTGATGATCTCGGAGATCGCCCGCCGCGTGCCCGCCACGTCGCCCGGCTTCTTGAACAGCTCGATGTCCACCGTCGAGGTCTCACCCGAGAACTCGTTGGTCACCTCCAGCGACTGCGGCTCCTGCGGAATGTTCTGCGGCTGCAGCCGCTCGTCCTGGAATGGATCCGACGACGTGTCGATCCGCAGCGGCAACTCGTCGTTCAGCGAGTCGCCAATCTCCACCAGCCGGTCCGCCAGCCAGTCGCCCAGGCCGTTCTGGTTCAGCACCGACATCGCCACGTCGATGTTCGTCTTGAACTGGATCAGCCGTTCGCGCTCATCGCTGACCGGGCCTTCCCGGATGCCCTCAAACTGCACGCCATAGCGCTGCTCGAAGGTCTCCGCCAGCGCCACGAAGTACGGCTCGTTCATCTTCATCTCGTACGGATGGCTGTGGTACCCCACCAGCTGCTCGCCGAACCCGGCAATCTGCCCGTCCTGCGCGCTCGGCCACCAGCCCTTGGTCGTCTTGCCAACCACGATCAGCGGCCGCCGGTCGTCCGGGTCCCAGTCCTCCATCATCTTCAGCGCGGCCATCACCTGGTCGTAGTCGTTCCCGTCGTCCAGCGACAGCACGTTCCAGCCGTAGGAGGTCCACTGGTCCTCCATCACGTAGCCCTCGGACACGTCCTCGCCGATCACGCCGCCCACCAGCGAGTCGTCGATTCCGGCGTTGTTGTACGACAGCAGGATCCGCAGCCGCTTGCCGACCTTCTGCGCCAGCGCCTGCGTCTTCAGTTCCTGCGCATGTCCCTCGGTCATGGCGAACTCGCCTTCCAGCGCGATCACCTTCAGCGAGTCGTCCGCCCCCACGAAGTCCCAGAACGCCGCCTTGCCGGCCGCTGTCGCGACCCCGATCCCCGACGGACCGCCGTTCACGTCGTTCGTCAGGTCGGTCGTCTCCGCGTGCCCCGCCAGCGAGCGGATGCCGCGAATCTTCGCCTGCGCGAACAGCGGGTGGTCGGCCAGCCCGTTGTCCGCCAGCAGCGTTTCCAGCGCCTCGCGACCCCGCCGGAACCCCAGCGCGTCGATCGCCAGCATCCCGATGTTCGGGTCCACCGCGTACTGCGCGTCGCCCGTCGCCGCGTGCTTCCGGGCCATCGCTTCGCCCATGATCATCCACAGCGCGTACGCCGTCGGAATGTTGTGCCCGCCCGCCAGCATGAAGCGGTCGCAGTAGGGGTGCTTCGGCCGTCGGTAGTCGTACCGCAGCGCCCCGTTCTCCGGGCCGCCCAGGTGCAGCGCCACGTTGTACGGCGTATAGGCCAGCGGCCCCCCAAAGTGCCCCGTCTGGGCGTAGTTGCCCAGCAGCACAAGGGTCATCGCGGTGATGAACCCAACGTCTTCCAGCCGGTCCCGGTCGTAATCGGGAATCGTGACGCTGTGCTCGGTGGCCACCTGCTGGGCCGCGGCCCGTCGCAGCGTCGCCACGGCGCTACCGTTTTCGCTTGTCATCCCTGGGTTGCTCCTCGTCTGGCCTGGGGTCGCGGCGTGTCTATCGGTCCCTGTGCCGTCCTTGTCGCCGCACCCGCGCGGCCGCCGCTTCGTATATCCACTGGGAGGCCGGGGCGCCCCTTCACGCAGCACCACCCGACCGCCCGGTAAGCCTACCGAATCAGCCGCGAATCCTGAACTCCGGCGCTTGCCCGCGACTCGCCTGGAGACGTTCAGCGGGCCCCCAATAGTTCCAACAACCCCTCCGGATACAGCGGACCCGCAAGCGGCTGGCTGACATCAATCCACTGCGCTTCAATCCGCTCCCCATCGCCCTCGACTCCCTCGATCCGCTCGCTGGCGTATCGGGACCGCTCCACAAACTCCGCCTCGAACAGCAGCACGATCCAATGCGCCGGCTGCCCCTCCCGTTCAAAGATGTTCTCCAGCGTCCCGAGATGCCGAACGACCGCTATCTCCTCGCCAATCTCTTCCCGAATCTCCCGCCGCACCGCATCCGCCCCGCGCTCCCCAAAGTGAATGGCCCCGCCCAGCGGCCGGTAATACCGTCCACCCCTGCCCGTCCGGTACTCCCGAACCAGCAGCCGCGACCCATCCCGAATCACGGCCAGCGCCACCGGACGGATACCGGCATAGGCGGGTGATCGCTCAGCCATCACCAGGCCATCCGCGTCGGCCTACAAGCGTGCCCCGCCCCCAACCATCTAAGCCGAACGGTCACCGAGCAGCTCCAACAACCCATTCGGATACAACGGCCGATCCAACGGCCGCGACACATCGAGCCAAATGGCCTCGATCCGAATGCCGGCGCCTTCCGTGCCCACAATCCGCTCGGCTGCGTAGAACGAGGCATCGACAAACCGCGTCTCGAACACAAACACGACTTCATGCCCCGGCCGTCCGTGATAGTCGAAGATGTTCTCAAGCGTCCCCAGCGGCCGCACGTCCCTGATCTCGGCCTCGAACTCCTCGCGCATCTCGCGCCGCACCGCGTCGATAGCTCGCTCGCCAAACTCCACCCCGCCACCCGGCGGTCGGTAGAAATAGTCCCGGCGGTCCTGCGCCGAGTTGTCCTCCACCAGGATGTGTGGCCCGTCCCGAAACACCGCCAGCGCCAGTGGCCGGATCCCCGCCCACGATGGCAACAGGTCAGACCTCGCCAGGTCGTCCACTCGGAACCTCGCTCAGTCGTCAGCGGCCACCGTGGCCAGCCGCGCCCGCAGCAACTCCATCAGCCCGGGCGGATACAGCGGCGCATCCAGCGGCTCCGAGATATCGAGCCACACCGCCTCGATCCGATCGCCGTCACCCTCCACCCCCACCAGCCGCTCCGCCTCTTCCAGCGAGGCATCCACGAACCGCGCCTCGAACATGAACACGATCTCGTGCCAGTTCCGGTCGTCTTTCGAATAGATGTTCTCCAGCACCCCGAGCAGCCGAACGTCGGTAACCTCCGCGCCCACTTCCTCCTGGATTTCGCGCTGCGCCGCCGCTTCCGCGAGCTCCCCATGGTCGATCGCACCGCCCAGTGGCCGATAGCTGGGCACGCCGCCGGTCGCCGCGTAGTCCTGCACCAGCACCCGCGATCCGCTGCGAACCGCCACTAGCGCCTGCGGCCGAATCCACGCCCACGACGGCAGCGAACCCTCCGGCAGCTGCCTCGCGGCCCGCGTCACCGGACCGCCACGTTTAGCCCAGGCGGGCTCGTCCAGCGGGGTCATCTCGAGAATCCGGCTCTGTCCGTCCGCCGGCAAGCCAGCGCTACGGCGCGCCCTCCGGCGCCGGCGGCGGACCATCCGTCAGATAGTCCAGCCCCAGCGCGCTGCGAACCTGCTCCAGCAGCGGCTCCGCTCGCCGCTTCGTCTCCGCAGTCCCGGCCGCCAGCACGTCCCGCACGTCGTCCGGCCGCGACTCCCAGTCCGCCCGACGCTCCCGGATCGGCGCCAGGAACGCATTCATCGCCCTGAACAGCCGGTCCTTCACCTCCACGTCGCCGACCTTGCCAACCCGGTACCGAGCCTTCAGGTCGTCCACTTCCTCCGTGTCCGGGTTGAAGGCGTCGTGGTACATGAACACCGGGTTGCCCTCCACGGTCCCCGGGTCCGTCGCCCGCAGCCGCTTCGGATCCGTGAACATGCTCCGCACCTTGGCCCGCAGTGTCTCTTCCGAGTCCTTCAGGAAAATCGCGTTCCCCGCCGACGTCCCCATCTTCCCCTTGCCGTCAATCCCCACCAGCCGCGGCACCTCGCCAACCCGGCCCTCGGGAAGCACAAACGTCTCCCCGAACCGCCGGTTGAACCGGATCGCCACGTCCCGCGTCATCTCGATATGCGGCAGTTGGTCCTCGCCCACCGGCACCAGGTGCGCCAGGGGCAGCAGGATGTTGGAAATCTGCATCACCGGGTAGTTGAAAAACGCCACCGGCACCGTCTTGTTGGTCGTCTCCAGGTCGGCCAGCTCCGCCTTCAGCGTCGGATTCCGCTGCAGGTGCCCCAGCCCCAGGAACCAGCTCAGGTGCAGCGTCAGCTCCGCGAACTCCGGCACCCCGCTCTCGATCACGAAGTGCGAGATGTTCGGGTCCAGCCCCACCCCCAGCCAGTCCAGCGTCACTTCCCAGAGACCCCAGCGAATCCACGGCAGGTTGTCGGCGTAGTCGGAGACCTGGTAGTCGGCCAGCAGGAAGAACGACTCATACTCCTCCTGCAGCTCCAGCCACTGCGAGAACGCGCCCGCGTAATGCCCCACGTGCGAGGGCCCGGAAGGCCGCAACCCCGTCAGGATGCGGCGCCGCTCACCGTCCGGCGCGTCAACCATCTCCGACATACCCAATGACCTCGTCTGAATCCGCAACCCGCCCATACTGCCACTGCCCACCGCCCGAACGATGCACAGTTCCTACCGCAGCAGCTTGTTCACCCCGTTCAACCCCGCCACCTTGTACGCCTCGGCAAACGTCGGATAGTTGAAGATCGTCTCCACGAAATAATCGATCGTCCCGCCCAGCTCCATCACCGCCTGCCCGATGTGCAGCAGTTCGCTCGCCTGGCTGCCGAAGATGTGCACCCCCAGCACCTTGCGCGAGTCCGGGTCGAACAACAGCTTCAGAATCCCGAAGTCGTCGCCGATGATTGCCCCGCGCGCAATCTCCTTGTACCGCGCCACCCCGCTCTCATATGCGATGCCGGCCAGGGTCAGTTGCTCTTCGGTCTTCCCGATCAGCGCAATCTCCGGAATCGTGTAAATGCCGATGGGCAATTGGTCGTCGTCTATCTCCGGACAGGCCATCCCCAGCGCGTGCAGAGCCGCCAGCCGTCCTTGCTCGGCCGAAGTCGAAGCCAGCGCCGGCTGACCGATCACGTCGCCAACCGCGTAGATGTGCTCCACGTCCGTCTGGAAATGCTGATTCACCTTCAGGCGCCCACGGGAGTCCGCCTTCAGCCCTGCCGCGTCTAGGTTCAGCAGGCCGGTGGCGCCGTGACGCCCGATCGAGTACATCACCAGGTCGCTCACGACCTTGGCGCCGGTCTCCAGCACGGTCACCGGCCGTCCCCGTGGGTCGAACTCCACCGAGGACACGTTGTGACCCAGCCGCAGCGTGATCCCGTCCTCCCGCATCCGGTACTTCAGCGCTTCGCCGATCTCCTCGTCCACCATCTCCAGCAGATCTCGGCGGCCGTCGATCAGCGTCACGGCTACACCCAGCGTCGCGAAGATGCTCGCGTACTCCGTCCCGATCACCCCGGCCCCAACTACGGTCATCGATTTCGGAATTGAGTGCAGGTCCAGGATCCCGTCGCTGTCCACCACCCGCGCCTTGTCGAACGGGATGTGCGCCGGCCGCGCCGGCCGGGACCCGGTCGCCAGGATCACCTTGTCGGCGCGGAGCTCCAGGATCGAGTTCTCGGTATGCACCGCAAGCGTGTGCGGGTCCTCGAAGTGCGCAATGCCGTTCAGCATGTCGATGTCATTGCGCAGGAACCCGTCGCGAACCACGTCCACCTCGGACTGCACCACCTGCGCCGTCCGTCGCAGCAGGTCGTCCATCGTCACGTTCGTCATCACCCGGTAGGCCGCCCCGTAGAACGCCCGTTGCCCGACCCCGGTAACGTGAATCACGGCCTCGCGCAGCGTCTTGGAGGGAATCGTCCCCCGGTGCACGGCCTGCCCGCCCACGTACCGCTGGCGGTCGACGGTTACGACGCGCTTGCCCACCTTGGCGGCCTGGATCGCCGCCCGCCGCCCGGCCGGCCCCGTACCGATGATGACGATGTCATACCGCTCCGGCTCTCTCATCTCCCCGTCAGCACCTCGGCCTCCGCCTGTAGGGGCGCCCCTTGTGGGTGCCCGCGCACGTTCGCGACTACGGCCGCCTGCATCGTGGCCGCCAGCCTAACTATCCGGCTTGCCCGCCGCGCGAATCAGATTAAGCGCCGACCCCGCCCAAAACCACCGAATCTGCTCGTCGTTCAACGTGTGGTTAAGCCGGATCGTCGTCGTCGACCCGTCCGAGTGCTCCAGTGTCGCCGTCACCGGGCGCCCCGGCGCCAGCTCGGCCACGTCGTTCAGCGTGATCCGGTCGTCGATCTCGATCCGGTCGAAATCGTCGGAATCGTCGAACGTCAGCGGCAGCAACCCCTGCTTCTTTAGGTTCGCCTCGTGGATGCGCGCGAAGCTGCGCACGATGATCGCGCCGCCCCCCGTATGCCGCGGCGACATCGCCGCGTGCTCCCGGCTGCTGCCCTCGCCGTAGTTCTGGTCGCCTACCGCCACCCAGGTAATCCCCTGCTGCTGGTAATACGTGGCGATATTCGCCAGCGGCTCGTCGTCCTCGCCCGTCTCAACGTTGTAGCCCGTGCCTGCCTCATCGCCGAACGCATTGTTCGCACCGATGAACATGTTGTCGCTGATGTTCGTCAGGTGCCCCCGGTACCGCAGCCAGCGCCCCGCCGGCGAAATCGCGTCCGTCGTGCACTGCCCCGTCGCCTTCAACAGCACCGGCATGCCGTGGAACTGCTCCACCGCGCGCTCCGGAAACGGCTCCAGCGCCTCCAGCCGCTCGCTCTCGGGATCGATCGCCACCGTCACCGCGTCCGGATCCGCGGCCGGCGGCTCATAGCCGTACCGCTGACCGATGAACCCGTCCGACGGAATGTCCGCCGCCGGCCCCGGCGGCTCCAGCACGAATCCATCGCCGTTCTCCCCGCCTACCGGCGAGGCCGTCGGGTCGGCCGAGAGCCGCCCGCCCAGCGCAAACGCCACCGCCACTTCGGGGCTCGTCAGGAACGAGAACGTGTTTGGACTCCCGTCGTTCCGCCGCGGGAAGTTCCGGTTGAACGACGACACGATCGAATTGCGCTTCGGCGGGTCGCCCTCGCGCGCCGGCGTGATGTCGTCCCGCCGCCACTGCCCGATGCACGGACCGCACGCGTTCGCCAACACCACCGCCCCGATCGACTCCAGGTCTGCCAACTGCCCGTCCCGCTCGATCGTCGCCCGCACCATCTCAGACCCCGGCGTCACCAGGAACGGCACCCGCGCCTTCGCGCCGCGCGCCGCCGCCTGCCGCGCCAGGTCCGCCGCCCGCGAGATGTCCTCGTACGAGGAATTCGTGCAGCTCCCCACCAGCGCCGCCGATATCTGATCCGGATAGCCCTCTTCGGCCGCCGCCCCGGCCAGTTCCGAAATCGGCCGCGCCAGGTCCGGCCGGTGCGGCCCCACCACGTGCGGCTCCAGCTCCGACAGGTCGATCTCGATCACCTGCTCGAAGTACCGCTCTGGCTCCGCCAGCACCTCCGCGTCCGCCGTCAGCAGGTCACGGTTCGCCTCCGCCAGCCCCGCCAGCTCGTCCCGCTCCGTCGCTCGCAGGTACGCCGCCATCCGCTCGTCATAGGCGAACACCGATGTCGTGGCGCCCAATTCCGCGCCCATGTTCGTAATCGTCGCCTTGCCCGTGCAGGCCAGCGACCTCGCGCCGTCGCCGAAGTACTCAACGATCCGGTTCGTCCCGCCGCTCGTCGTCAGCAGGCCCGCCACCTTCAGGATCACGTCCTTCGGCGCCGTCCAGCCCGAGAGTTCCCCGGTCAGGTGCACGCCGATCCCCTGCGGGTGCAGCACCTCCCAGGGGAAATCCACCATCACGTCCACCGCGTCCGCCCCGCCCACGCCGCAGGCCAGCATTCCCAGTCCGCCCGCGTTCGGCGTGTGCGAGTCCGTGCCGATCATCAGCCCGCCCGGAAACGCGTAGTTTTCCAGCACCACCTGGTGAATGATTCCCGACCCCGGCGCCCAGAACCCGATCCCGTACTTGGCGGACACGCTCTTCAGGAACGCGTAGACCTCGTTGTTCTCCAGCAGCGCCTCTTGCAGGTCCGGGTCCGCCCCGCTGTAGGCCCGAATCAGGTGGTCGCAATGCACCGTCGAGGGCACCGCCGCGCTCTCCCGCTCGGCCAGCATGAACTGCAACAGCGCAATCTGCGCCGTCGCGTCCTGCATCGCCACCCGGTCCGGCCGCAGTTGCAGGTAACTCTCGCCCGCCACCAGCTCCTGTACCGCCGGATCGTCTAGGTGCCCGTACAGCACCTTCTCCGTCAACGTCAGCGGCCGCCCCAGCCGCCCCCGCACCACCGCCAGCCGCTCCCGCATGGCGGCATAAATGCCCTCGATCAACTCCGGTGTCGACTCAATCTCCGGCATAACGGCTGACGCTCCCCGCAAACCCGGCGCACCTGTCCCACCCCAATTCTAGTCCCCGCCACCGTCGAGGTCCTGACCTGTGGCCCAGGCGTCTTGTGGCCCAGGCTGCGCGCAGCCTGGGACCCGCGCTCGATCGCGCCCGTTCGCCCCCGCGGCCCCACGTCTCCGGCCCAAGTTCGGAGCGGGCGGCGTCTCCGACCCACCCGTCGTCCGCGCAATCCCCGTCCCCTTGTCATTCCAAACCCAGCGCAGCGAAGTGAGGAATCCCGCTTTTGCTTCTAGGCGCCCCTTCCTTCGTGCTGAGCCGACACCCCCGCGACCGCTACGACGACGTCACCCGCCTAGAGGACCGCGGCCAGAGCTAGCGCACCGCCCAACTGCCCGCGGCAAGCCCAGCCGGTCCCCGGTTCCCCCTTCCGTGCTACTGTCCAACCCACACGGGCGGCCAGTTCTCAATTCACCCCAAAAGAGGAGCCGTCCGTGACCCCCGATCTCATTGCCATCCTCGCCATAGGCGCAACCGTAATCGGCCTGCTCATAGCGCAGCGGCGTGACGCGCGCGCCGATAACCGCTCCTTGCGAGCCGAATTCCGCGCCGACAACCAGGCTCTTCGCGCCGAGGTCAAGGCCGACAACCAGGCCCTGCGCGCCGAGCTTCACGCTCAGATCCAGGATCTCCGCCGAGAGGTTCATGCCGGCGACCAGCGCCTGCGCGAGGACCTCCATGCGCAGATGTCGAACCTGCGCACGGATGTCCAGGCCCTCACCGAGCGCACGGCCCGCCTCGAAGGCGTCATCCAGGGCCTCGCCGCCACCCACCACGACCGCGACCGCCACGGCGACGCCGCCTGACCACCGCGCCCGTTCGCACCCGCGGGCTTGTGACCCCGGCTGCACCCAGCCTGGGCCCCGCGCTTGATCGCGCCTGTTCGCACCCCTTTCCCGCGTCTCGCCTCTCTGCACCCCCCACTCGCCACATCACACTCGAACAAGTCCCCGACACCTCATCCACGAACACGGCGTCCACCCCCGCCGCCCCGACTGGCACCACGTCCTCTGGCGCCACGAAACCCACCTCCGCGACACCCAACGCCCCACCCCCTGGCCCTTCGACCCACCTTTCAATCAACCTGCAAGCATCTGACCTTCACCGGCCCGCACCCGGCTGGGCATCGCCCAAACCCCGCCGCTCCAGCCATTTCCGCCGCCGCGCCAACTAATGACGGAACGATTCCGCTCCGGATCGCCTATATATTTCTTGACTGGTCACGCACGGCAACGCTCGGGGCATGACGCCATCACGCCCTACTTCTTGGCTACGCTCCCAAGACCGACGCCGGTCGGGTCCAGCGCCCTTTGCCCTCCGCACTGCTACTAGCACTCCCAATTGGCCTCAAGCGCTCGTGCAACACCTCCGTCCGGCAAACCTGGCCATTTTTGTCATCCTCCTCTGCCTCGCCGGCTGCAACGGCCAGGCCTCTACTCCGGGCTCTGCACAACCGCCAATCGAACGAACCGTTACCCAGGCGCCGCCCGTGCCCATTCGGCCGGCGACAGCTCCGCCATCTCCCACGGTGGAAGTCCAGAGTTCACTATCGCAGAGACGGGAACCGCCGCTACCTCCCGAAGTCCAGTATTCACCAACGCCGACACAGGAGCCGCCGTCGGGGCGTCCCGGGGACAGAACGCCGGTAGCCACAGCGGCCGAGATACACCCCTTAAGCACCAACCAGTGCTTTGATCGAGCCCGTACCCTTCGGCGCTTTGTCCCTGGCCGCCTTGTGCAAGATTCGGTCCACTGGAGCCCGGATGGCCTGTCGGTGTTCTTTACCCATGGGCGCAACGTCTACGCGGCTGCCGTGGATGGCACGAACGTTCGCCAGCTCGTCAACCCGGTACCCATTGGATATGGCGAGAGCCAGAACAAAGTTTCGTCGTCTGAGATTGGCGTTATGTCCGCCGTCAGCGTTTCCCCGGACGGCGCGACGCTCCTCCACTCCACCTGCGCGTTCCCGAGAGGCTATCCGGACTCAGTGAGGGGCGCGCCGCTGACCCAACAGGACTATCAGTACGACATTGCGCTGATCTCGACCACCGGCGGCGAGCCGCGACGCCTGACCGTGCACGACGCCTACGACAATTTCCCGGTGTGGTCGCCGGATGGTACGCGCATCGCGTTCCTCTCCGCCCGTCACCGCGAACTGGAAGCCGAAGCATTCGCCCGGCCGCATCTCTACACCATGTCAGCCGACGGCTCGGAAGTTCGCCGCCTCTCGGCCGGTTTGGAGTTCGTCATCAATCACTCGCCGCAGTGGTCGCCGGACGGAGAGCGGCTCGCGTTCGTCGCCGTCGGAAGGCCGGGCGCAAGCTTTGCGCAGAACCTGTACACCGTTCGGGCCGACGGGACTGACCTCCGGCGACTGGGGCCGGCGATCAGCGGACCGTCCTGGTCACCGGACGGTCGGCGGTTGGCCTTCGCCCAGCCGGAAGAAACCACGGTCGCGCTTGTCACGATTGCGGCCGATGGCGCGGACGTGCGGCGAGTGACCACTATCGAGCGCTGGAATCCGGACTACTATGAGCGCGAACCAGTCCGCGCCTGGATCGAGTCGGTGGCCTGGTCGCCGGCCGGAACGCACATACTGGTCCGGCCCGATGACAAGCATTCCGCAATTGTGGCCGGCGTCGACGTTCCGGGGCGATCGGTCGTGGGCCTCGTGCGGTGGGATGCACGTCTCGGAACGCCTGGCGAAGGGCGGTTTCTCGGAATCCGGGCCGCCGGCTGGTCACCGGACGGTGCATGGCTCGTACTGGTTGGTCCGGAACACGTGGTCACGGTTGCCGCGAACGGCGGGCCGCTTCGCGGCGTCGCCCAGTGGCACGAGTCGGATGAGTCCTGGCAGCCGCTCAACGTCGGCCAGGAGCTGGCGCCCCCTGACGTCACCGGATGCACATTTGGCGCGGCGGTACCGGAACCTGACGCGAACCCCGGCCTGGTGACAGATTGCGCCGCGCTCCTGGAGGTGCAACAGGCCCTGGCGGATGGCGCGGCGCTGAACTGGGACATCTTCCGTCCCATCGACCAGTGGGAGGGCATCAGTCTCGGCGGAACGCCCAGGCGCGTGCATGTCGTGTCGCTCGAAAACCCACGACATTCGCCAAACCGGGCTCCACCACCGACGCTCAGCGGCCTGCACCGGCCGCTGCCCTCGGCGCTGGGTCGGCTGACGCAATTGCGGGTGCTCAACTTGACCCGCAATCAGCTTACGGGACCGATTCCGGCGGAGCTCGGAGACCTGTCCACCCTGCAAGAGCTGTACCTGGATTCAAACCACCTGTCGGAGCAGATTCCGCCCGAACTGGGTCGGTTAAGTGGCCTGGTAAACCTCTGGCTCAGTTCGAACCAACTGACGGGATCCGTTCCGCAGGAGTTCGGGCAGTTGAGGAATCTCAACGGCCTCAGCCTGAGCGACAACCAATTGACGGGCCCGATACCTGCCGAACTCGGGCAGATCGAGACCCTCAAGAGCCTCGACCTCGGTGGCAACCAGCTGACCGGTTGCATCCCGGCGGCGCTCTCTCGCCTAGCGCCCAATTACACCGACGTGGACGACTTGGGCCTGCCGTACTGCGAGCCAGCGGCATGAAGGCGCTGCTGCACCGGTATCCCCGGTTCTCGGATCCTTGTGAGGGCCGACTTTGCGCACAAGCAGATGCATGTCCATGCTCTGACTAAGCGCGGGTCCTGCGCCGAGAGCGTCGTCGAAGACCTCGTGGCTGGCCGCGACCCGGCGATCGCCACGACGACGCCACCTGCCAGGCGAGCCGCGGCCGGAGCTAACCCGTAGCCCACGCGCGTGCGGCAAGTCCAGCCAGGCCCTAGCTCCTTACGTTCGTGCTACCGTCTAACCCACACGGGCGGCCAGTTCTCAATTCACCCCCAAGGAGCCGTCCGTGACCCCCGAACTCATCGCCATCCTCGCCCTGGGCATATCGTTAATCGGCCTGCTGCTCGTCTCCCGGCGCGACGCCCGCGCCGACAACCAGGCCCTCCGCACTGAACTCCGTGCGGAAATCCAAAACCTGCGGGTTGAGTCCCGCGCCGAAAAATCAAGCCCTGCGTGCCGAGGTCAAGGCCGAGAACCACGCCCTGCGCGCGGAAGTTCTCGCTCAAATCCAGGACCTGCGCAAAGAGGTCCAGGCCGGCGACCAGCGCCTGCGCGAGGACGTCCATGCCGAGATGTCGAGCCTGCGCACCGACCTGTCGAACCTGCGCACGGACGTCCAGGCCCTCACCGAGCGCACCGCCCGTCTCGAAGGCGCCGTCCAGGGCCTCGCCGCCACCCACCGCGACCGTGAACGCCACGACGACGCTGCCTGACCGCCGCGCCGCCACCGGCGCCTGAGATTCCGCGGCCGGCGAACGCCGTGCCATGCGCCCCCACAACCGCCTGCCCGGCAGGCGTGCTACTGTCTGATCCACACGGGCGGCCAGTTCTCAATTCACCCCAAAGGAGCCGTCCGTGACCCCCGATCTCATCGCCATCCTCGCCATAGGCGCAACCGTAATCGGCCTGCTCATAGCGCAGCGGCGCGACGCGCGCGCCGATAACCGCTCCTTGCGAACCGAATTCCGCGCCGACAATCAGGCGCTGCGGGCCGAGGTCCACGCTCAGATCCAGGATCTCCGCAGAGAGGTTCACGCCGGCGACCAGCGCCTGCGCGCGGACCTCCACGCCCAGATGTCGAACTTGCGCACGGATGTTCAGGCCCTCACCGAGCGCACGGCCCGCCTCGAAGGCGTCATCCAGGGCCTCGCCGCCACCCACCACGACCGCGACCGCCACGACGACGCCGCCTGACCGACCCACCTCGGTCCCGGCGGCAACATGATCGCGCCGGTCCGTCTCCCATGCTCTGGCCGAACGCTTGGGTCCTCAGCTGCCAAGGCTCGCACCGCCCCAACCGCCAGACGCTAGCCGTCGGACACTAACCTCTGCTACTCCCCGTTCCCCAACCCGCCTTGCCGCTCGTGCACATACAGTGTACAATATGCCCACGATCTTCGCAACTGCAACTCGGGATGTCCCTGACCGCTGCAATTCGCTTCATCCGGCGCTGGCTCAGCCCGGACGCGCTGCCGGAGTGTCCGGCCTCCAGCCCCCGCCACGCCATCCGCGCGCCTAACCCCCACGCCAATCTGCGGTCCGAAAAGACCCCGCCGCGCCTCAAGAGTTTCTTAGAAAAAACTCTTACTGCGCGCGAGACCGCCCATTCCGCCCTCCTCGCACTCCTCCTCCTCGCCACCCTCCTCACCGCCTGCCACCCCTCCCGCACTCACGAACTCCACCTCTTCGCCGCCGCCTCCCTCCGCCAGGCCCTCTCCGAATCCGCCGACGCCTTCCGGCAGGCCAATCCCGACGTCCATGTCGTCCCCAACTTCGCCGGCTCCCAGGTCCTCCGCCTCCAAGTCGAATCAGGCGCCCGCGCCGATCTCGTCATCTCCGCCAACCCCCACCACCTCGACGCCCTCCAGCACGCTGACCTCCTGCATCAGCCCCGAACGGTCGTCGCCACCAACCAGCTCGTCCTCGCCGTCCCCGCCGGCAACCCTGCCCGCGTCACCGGCCTCCACGACCTCGCACAGCCCGGCCGCCGCGTCGTCATGGCCGGCCAGTCCGTCCCCGCCGGCGCCTACGCCCGCCAGATGCTCGCCCTCCACGCCGCCGCCACCGGCCAACCCGCCTTCCCTGACGCCCTCCTACAGAACGTCATCTCCTTCGAGACCAACGTCCGCCAGGTCGCCGCCAAGCTCGAACTCGCCGAAGCCGACGCCGGCTTCGTCTACCGCTCCGATGTCCTCGCCGCCGCCGGCCGCCTGCATGTCATCGATACCCCGCCCCAGGTCCAGGTCACCGCCCGCTACCCCGCCGCCATCCTCCGCGACGCCCCGAACCCCGATCTGGCCCAGCGCTTCCTTACCTTCCTCGGCACCCCTCAGGCCCAGGCCATCCTCACCCGCCACGGATTCGGTGCTCCCGCATGACCCCGCCGGTGCGATGATTCGCCTCGCCGCTCTGAGAGGACCCTGACCTGACCCCGCCCCGCGCCGCCCCGCTCTCCTGGAGCCAACTCCTCGTCTGGCTCCTCGCGGCCCTCACCCTGGCCCTGGTCCTGGCCCCGGTCGGCGTCCTCATCGCCCGCGGCATTACCCGGGCCGACATCGCCGCCGCCCTCACCAGCCCCTTCGTCCGGGGCGCCGTCCAGCTCTCGCTCATCACCTCCGCCATCGCCGTGCTGGCCATCGTCGTCCTCGGCACCCCTACCGCCTACCTGCTCGCCCGCCGTCGCTTCCCCGGACGCGCCCTGGTAGACGCCGTCATCGACCTGCCCATCGTCCTGCCCCCCGTTGTCGGTGGTCTGGCCCTGCTCCTGCTCCTGGGTCGCCAGGGCCCCGTCGGCGGCCCGCTCGCCGGCGCCGGTATCCACGTCGCCTTCACCACCGCCGCCGTTGTCCTGGCCCAGATGTTCGTCGCCTCGCCCTTCTACATCCGCGCCGCCCGCGCCGGATTCGAGAGCGTCGACCAGCGCCTCGAGTCCGTCTCCGCCACCCTCGGTGCCCGTCCCTGGCGCACCTTCCGCCGCATCACCGTCCCGCTCGCCCTGCCCTCGCTGGCCGGCGGCGCCGTCATGGCCTGGGCCCGTGCCCTCGGCGAGTTCGGCGCCACCATCATGTTCGCCGGCAACGTCGCCGGCCGAACCCAGACCATGCCCCTCGCCATCCTCGAAGCCATGGAAGCCGACGCCAACGCCGCCATCGCCATCGCCGTTGTCCTGGCAGCAATTGCCCTCGCCGTCCTGATCGCCTTCCGAGGCCTCGCCCGCGCCGGAAGCCGAGCCCTGTGATCCAGATCGACCTCACCCTCACGCTCGGCGACTTCCGGCTCGCTCCCAGGCTCCAGGTCGGACCCGGCATCACCGTCCTCTTCGGCCAATCCGGCGCCGGCAAGACCCTCACCCTCGAAGCCATCGCCGGACTCCTCACCCCCGACACCGGTCGCATAGCCATTCACGGCCGTCCCGTTTTTGACGCCACGACCGGCCTCGACATCCCGTCCTACGACCGCAGCCTCGGCTACGTCGTCCAGAGCTACGCCCTCTTCCCCCATCTCACCGTCGCCCAGAACGTTGCCTACGGCGTCTTCGATCTACCCCGCGCCGAACGCGAGCAACGGGTCGACGGCCTGCTCCGAACCCTCGGCATTCACGATCTGGCGGATCGACGTCCCGCCCAGATCTCCGGCGGCCAGGCCCAGCGCACGGCCCTGGCCCGAGCCCTGGTCCGCCGCCCCCGGGCCCTCCTGCTCGACGAACCCTTCGCCGCCCTCGACGAAGGCGTTGCCCTCGCCCTCCGTCGCGAACTCCGCCGCCTCGTCCGCGATCTGGACCTCCCCGTGCTCATGGTCACCCACGACCTCACTGAGGCCAGCCACATCGGCGACCGCATCGCCGTCATGGACGCCGGCCAGGTCCTCCAGGTCGGCGACCGTCCCGACGTACTTCAGCACCCCCGCACCGCCCGCGTCGCCGGCCTCCTCGGCATCGCCAACGTCCTCGAGGGCACAGTCGTGAACGCAGAGCAGGCGCCCGTGGTCCAGACGCCCATCGGCCCCCTACAAACCTCTCAACCTCTCAACGACGCAGAAGGCCCCGTCCACATCGCCATTCGCGCCGATCAGATCATCCTCACCCGCCCCGACCGCCCATCCGATGCCCGCCCCAACACCCTGGACATCCAGATCACCGACGAAGCCGACTTCGGTCACTCCCGCACCCTCTACGCCCGCGTAGCCAACGGCGCCGGCCCCTCCGCTCCAACCCTCGAAATCCAGATCGCCCCCCACCCCTACCAGGTCATGGGCGTCGCCACCCGCCGCCACTGGCGCGTCCACATCCCCCCCGCAGCCGTCCACGTCATGCCGACCTGACATGCTTGCACCCGACGTGCCCAACTCACTCCAATGACCTACACCGCCGAACTCGCCTTTGCCGTCGATATCGTCCGCCGTGCCGCCGAACCGGCCCTGGCGCTCTTCGAGCGCCCCGATCTCCCGGTATTCGACAAACCCGACGGCACCATCGTCACCCAGGCCGACTACGACGTGAACGACGTCATCGTCGAAGCCATCGCCGCCGCCTACCCCAACGACGCCGTCCTCTCCGAGGAAGGCCCGCACGACCCGGATCGCGTCGGCAAGTCGCGCTGCTGGATCGTCGATCCCATCGACGGCACCTCCCACTTCGAGCGCGGCGACCGCGACTGGTCGATCATGCTTGCGCTCGCCGTGGACGGGCGGCCCGTCGTCGGCGCCGTCAACCGGCCGGCCATGCCCGACCTCCGTTCAGGTGCTGTCGGCACCACTCCGACTCTGGAGTTGGAAGACCGGACGATCGAGCTACGCCCGCAACCGCTGGACGCCTCGCCCCTTCGCGTCCAGCACAGCTACAGCGCCGCGGCCATCACCGATGCGGCTGCGTCTGACAGCGTCGAGTTCACCGTCTCCTACCACGGCCTGATGAGCATGACCGTCATGCTCGCCGAGGGCAGGCACGCCTTCGTCGCGGCCCGAACCTCCGGATCCGAGTGGGACCTCGCGCCCCACGCCGCGATCCTGGAGTCCGTCGGCGGGCTGGTCACCGATTTCAAGGGTCGCCCCCGAACCTTCAACGCACCCGACCCTCGCATTCGCGGCGGCGTCGTCGCGGCCGTCTCTCCCCACGCCCACGCCCGCGCCCTCGCGCTCGTTCGCGCGGCCCGCCTCAAACCAATCCACGGTGACTAGCACCCGGAACTCCCAACCGCCGCGCCGCTACACTCCCCCCAATCCACGCCCCGGAGCCGCGTCATGCGTATAGCCACCGGCAACATCGGGAACGAGTCCAGCACCTTCACGCCCATCGAGACGCCCTACGAGGCGTTCTCCGAAGCCTCGCGTGGCTTCCACCGCGGCCCCGAGCTCATCGAGGCCATGCGCGATACCAACACCGGCTGCGGCGGATTTATCGACGCCGCGACAACCCTCGGCTACGACCTGGTCCCGCTCCTCTGGACCTTTGCCGAACCCTCCGGCCCCGTCCACGCCGACGCCTGGACCCGCCTCAAGTCCGAGTTCCTGGAACGCCTCGAAGCCGCCATGCCCGTCGACGGCGCGCTGCTGGATCTGCACGGCGCCATGGTCATCGAGGGCATCGACGATGGCGAAGGCGATCTCCTGCGCGGCGTCCGCGCCATCCTCGGACCCGACCGACCGGTCATCGTCACCCTCGACCTTCACGCCAACATCAGCGACACCATGGCCGAGCTCTCCGACGTCATCATCCCCTGCGACACCTACCCCCACGTCGATTTCCGCGAACGCGGGCGCGAAGCCGCCGACCTCATCGCCCGCATCCTGCGAGACGAGATTCGCCCAACCATGGCGGTAGAGCTTCTGCCCCTGCTCTGGGCTGGCGGCAACGTCACCGGCTTCGAGCCCTTCGACGGCATCGTCGCCCGCGCCCACCAGCTCGAAGCCCAGCCCGGCATCCTCACCGCCTCCGTCAACCCCGGTTTCGCCTGGGCCGACATCCCCGAAGCCGGCACCTCCGTCGTCGTCGTGACCGACGGCGATCCGGCTCGTGCAAGGCGCGAGGCCAGGGCCTACGCCGACTGGGTCTTCGGCCAGCGCCAGCAGTTCCTGGTCGATCTGGTCCGCTTCGACGACGCCTATGCCGAAACCCGCTCGGCCGGACCCGGGACCATCGTGATCGCCGACGGCCAGGACAATCCCGGCGGCGGCGCACCCGGCGACTCCACAGGCATGCTGCGCACCTTCATTCAGCACGATCTCCAGGACGCGCTCGTCCTCACCATCTGCGACCCCGAAACCGTCCAACTCGCCCAGGCCGCCGGGCACGACGCCGAAGTCGAAGTCGCCATCGGAGGCAAGTCCCACCCCGACCAGGGTCCACCCGTGCACGCCCGCGCAACCGTCGAACGGCTCCTCAACCTCGAATTCGTAATCCGCGGACCGATGATGACGGGCCTCACCCAGAAGTTCGGGCCCACCGCCCTGCTCCGCATCGGCGGCGTTCGCGTCGCCGTCACCACCAACCGTCTGCAGATCTTCAGCTTGGAATGCCCCCGCACCCTCGGCCTTGAGCCAACGGCCTTGCGCTGGATCGGCGTCAAATCCTCAAACCACTTCCGCGCCGCCTACGGCCCTATCGCCACCCAGGTCCACCGCGTCGCCTTCCCCGCCGTCCAGTCCCACGACCCCCGCGACCTCACCTACCACCGCCTCCGCCGTCCCATCTACCCCCTCGACCCGATCTAGCGCAGCGCATCAAACCCATTCCTGGCGACTCTTCAGTTCGCTAGATGCGCAGCGGATCCAGGACCTCAAGGAATGGAAACCGATGAAACTCGGTGTCGCGAGTGCAGATCCGACTGATCCCGTGCTCTCGCATCACGACCACGGTGTGAAGGTCGTGCATCAGGTTGCCACGGGCTTCGGGGATTTCGTCCAGGGTCTGTGCAAGCACGGCCGCATGTCGCGTGGTTGCGGTTAGAACCGAAATGCCCGGCGAGGCCAGCAAGCTGTGGATGAATCCCCACGCCTGCCGCGAACTCCACGGCTGAGGGAAAACGCGCGGGTGGGTGCTGATACGAAGAAACTCGTAGCAAATGTTCCAGGTGAGGAACACCGGGGACGGATCACGCCGCCAGTCTTCAAGCCGCCGGTAACAGGCTGAGTGAAACTCCGAACTCTCGTTCGCCGCGTACAGGAGGACGTTGGTGTCGAGGACGAGCACTCATTCCTCATCCAACACGGCGGCGAGCTCCGCACGGTTGGCTACATCAACCCGCGCCTCGCCGCCTCGCCACCGGGGCAACTTCGGCAGGGGATCGGCGTTGGCGTCGACCTCGGGTTCGAGAACTCGCCGCAGCCCGGCCTCAACAAGAGCCGAAATCGTTGTCTCGCGACGCGCCGCTTCCTCGCGCACGCGCTGCATGACGGTGGCGTCAATGTTGAGTGTCGTCTTCATATGGAAAACCATATGGAGAGGATGGCCATATGTCGAGATTCAGGACGTGCGGAGCATCTCCTGGTGCCGACAGCCGGGGGCTTCAGATTCGCCGAAGCCCCACCGCCAGTCCGCCAGGGCGGTAAACCGGTCAACTGCCCCTGCCCCTGCCCCCGAGCGCGGCCTCGATCTCGGTATGCCCCCGCCGCCGCGCCCACTCCAGCGGTGTTGCCCAGGGCTCCCCCGCCAGGCTCGCATCGGCCCCTCGCGCCAGCAATAACTCAACCATGTCAGCCAGCCCGTTCCGCGCAGCCCACCCCAGCGGCGTCGACCGATATTCCTCGTCCAGCGCGTTGATGTCCGCCCCAAACTCCAGGAACAGATCCAGCAGCTCATGCCGGTTCGAATCCGGCCGGCCGCGCCCACCGCGGCTGCAGATGTCATGCAGCGGCGTCACCCGCTGCCAGTTGGGCAGATTCGGGTTCATGCCGTGCTCCAGCAGCACGCGTGTCATGTCGGGCGTGTTCCACAGGTAGGTGCGGCAGCCGGTCACGACATCGGGCACTCGCGCACCTCTGTCCAGCAGCGGCTGCAAGAGGTCGCGCCGCTTGAACGAGACGGCCATGGTGAAGATTCCGCCGCACCCGTGGGTACTCACGGCATCCGGGTCCTCGTCCGCCATCGCCAGCACCGCCTCGTCATTGCCGTCCAACAGCTGCAAGCTCGCGTCCAGGCACCCGCCGTGCGACTCAAACATTCGTCGCAATTCCGGTTCCTTCGCCATCCACGCTGCCGTACCCGAGGACTCAATGACGGCGTTGGGCTCCGCACCCGCCTCCAGCAGCATCCGCGACAGTTCGCTATCCCCGCGTTGTGCCGCGTTCCAAAGCGCCGTCCCTTGCGGAGCGTCGCGCCCCTCGCGCAGGTTCGGATCGACCCCATGTGCAAGCAGTGTGCGCACCACGCCGATGTGCCCTCGCCGCGCCGCTTCCCCCATCGGCCGCCCGGCCTCATCGCCCAGAGCGGTCACAGCACTTAGGTCGGAATCCAGTATTCGCCGCACCTGTGCTTCGTCGCCCATCGCCGCCGCCACTTCGATCGTCAACGCGGCCCCACCGGCCAGCAACTCCCGAACCATGTCGAAGTCATTGCGCTTCAGTGCCAGGTCGATCGGCCTTTTGCCCGCCGGGCGATACCAGGCGTCTGGCCGATTCCCCCCACCGCCGGCCTGAATGGCATCTGGCTGCGCGCCGAGCTTGAGGAGAAGCGCTGCGCATTCAGCCTGCCCGGCTTCGACAGCGCGATGCAGCGGCGTGAAACCCTCGTCATCCCCGCGATCCAACAGCGAGCGGTTGCCGTTGATCAACGCTCGCAACCGATCCACGTCCCCGGCCGTGGCGGCGGTGTGTACGTCGTGTGGCTCGACGCCCAGCCCCACCGCCGCCCGCGCGTCCTCGATTATTCGGGCGACGCCCTCATGGCCACGGTCGCGTGCGACCGTGGCCAGCGGCTCGTGGGCGTAACGGCGGTAACTCGGGTCTGCGCCCAGTTCCAGCAGCGCCCGCACAACGTCGGCGTGCCCCTCGCGAACCGCGAAGTGCAACGGCTGTGTGTACCAGTATTCGGCCCGCACCAGGTTCGGCTCGCGTGCCGCCAGCGACCGTACGCTGACGGTGTCGCCCTCGAGCGCGGCGCGCAGCATCGACCAGATGTCACGCGGCTCGCAATCCCAGCTTCCGGGGTTGTCCCGCCAGAGCGAATCCGTCAGCGACGGCGCAATCAGCTCCATGCGCTTCTCCGAGTCTGGTCGGTCTTCACTGCCGAAGGCTTCAGGGGAAAGGGCGCCAACGAGCGTAGGGTCGTCCACCTAGAACGGCAGGAACGCGCGCCCCCCACCATCTACTGTAATCGCGCTCCCGGTCACATAGCGACACTCATCACTCGCCAGGTACACGGCCGCTGCCGCCACGTCTTCCGGCATGCCGTAGGCGCCCTGCGGGATCACCCGCGCCCGCTTTGCTCGAATCTCCGGGTCGCGTGCCCGCACCTCGGAGCGCTCGACTCGAATCGGTCCCGGCGCGATCAGGTTCACGGCTATGCCGTACGCCGCCAGGTCCACCGCCATGGCCCGCGTCAGCAACCACAACCCGCCCTTACTCGCGGCATACGGCGACGCGTTGGCTTCGGATGCAAATGAATCTACGGATCCCGTATTGACGATTCGCCCTTCAATTCCCTCCGCCACCATGTGGCGCGCCACCGCCTGCGCCACCACGAACGCGCCGGTCAGGTTCGTATCGATATAGCTGTGCCAGTCCTCCAGCAAGACGTCCAGGAATGGACCGACCTGCCCCGTGCGCGCCGCGTTGTTGATCAGAATGTCCAGCGACTCAACGCGATCCAGCGCCTCCGCCACGATCGCTGCGGCGCCGGCTGGCGTTCCCACGTCGCCCTGGAAGTAGGTCACCGTGCCGCCATCCGCTTGAATGCCGTCCGCCGTGGACGCCAGCAGGCCGACATCACGCTGCGTCAGAATCACGTGCGCGCCTTCGGCGGCGAACCGCCGGGCGATGCCGGCGCCAATCCCGCGCCCGCCGCCCGTGATCAGCGCCCGTTTCCCCTCAAATCGTCTCATCGGCCGCTCCCCGCCAACCTTGCGCGTCCGCGAGTTTGCGCTGCTTTGCCGGCGCGTTCAATCCGGCCGAATCGGCGGAGCGGTTCACGGTTCAGGTAGGTCTCATGCCGTAAGGTTGACTCAATGCGACGAACGCTTGCCGCCCTTCTGGTGATGGTCGTGGCCGCCGCCTGCGAGCCGGGCGCGTCGCCCGGCGCCTTGCCGACGTCACCGCCTCCGGCGGCGTCGCCTGCTGTCGTATCCTCACCCGCTCAGGCCGCGACACCGTCAGCACCGACGGTCCAGGCCTTGGCAGCGCGGCCGGCCGCGCCATCTCCGAGCCCGCAGGCGCCTGCCACGCCAGCTCAACAGGCACAGACCAGTCCACCCGCAACGGCCATGCCCACCGTTGTAGTGCCAACGCCAACGCTCACGGCTGCCGCTGCGCCAACACCGACCGCCGGTGTTGAAGTTGCGGCAACCCCGCCAGCAACGGGGTCACCGGTCGCAGCGGCAACGCCCGAGCCCAGTCCCGAGCCCAGCCCCGAGCCCACCCCGGAGCCCACACCTGAACCCACGCCTACCCCCGTGCCGACTCCTGAGGTCGTCGCCACCCCGCAGCCGGCGCCGGCCGGAGACTTCGGTATCGACGTACAGGTCGTGGCCGCCGGCTTCGATCGCCCCATATTCGTCGGCAATGCCGGCGACGCCAGCGGCCGGCTCTTCGTCGTTGAAAAACAGGGCCGGATTCTGGTTGTGCAAAACGGCCAGGTTCGCAACGATCCCTTCCTTGACATCACCGACCGCGTGCGCTCCGAGGCCTACGAACAGGGCTTGTTCAGCGTCGCCTTTCACCCCGGCTATCCCACCAATGGCCGCATCTTTGTGGACTACACCGACCACAACGGCGACACCGTGGTATCCGAGTTCGCCGCCGATCCCGGACAAGCCCGGGCCGATCCCCAGTCCGAACGCGTGCTCCTGCAGATCGAGCAGCCCTACCAGAACCACAACGGCGGCATGCTTGCCTTCGGACCCCAGGACGGCTATCTCTACATCTCGGCCGGCGACGGTGGGTCTGGCGGCGATCCCCTGGGACACGGCCAGAACGCCGCATCCCTGCTCGGATCACTCCTCCGAATAGACGTTGACACCGATTCGGTCTACGCCATTCCCGTGGACAACCCGTTCGCCAGTCAGCCGGGCAAGCGCGCCGAGATCTTTGCCTACGGTCTGCGCAACGTCTGGCGTTTCTCCTTTGATCGCGTCACCGGGGACCTGTGGCTTGCCGACGTTGGCCAGAACGATCTGGAAGAGGTTCACCTGGCGCTGGCGCCGCTGCGTGGAGGCCTCAACTTCGGCTGGAACATCATGGAAGGCAGCGCCTGCTTCCCGCCGGTCATGCCCACCTGCAACACCGAGGGCCTGCAGATTCCAATCGCTGAATATGGGCGCGACTACGGCTGCTCAATCACCGGCGGCTACGTCTACCGCGGCCGGGCCTTTCCCGCGCTCGCCGGCGCCTACATCTTCGGGGACTACTGCAGCGGCCGTGTCTGGACGCTCCAACTCGACGATCAGGGCGCCTGGCAGATGATCCAGCGAGCCGACTTCGACTTCCTCATCCCGACCTTCGGCGAGGGCGGCGACGGCGAGATCTATCTCACCGACGACGCCGGAGGACGATTGCTTCGCGTGATCGCCGTCAACGAACCTCCGTCGGGCTAGACCGACCCGTGGTTCTGCATCAGGAGCACATCTATGCCTCGCCTAGGCTTGTTCATCGACGCCGCCAACATGTTCTACGCCCAGCGCAAGCAAGGATGGAGTATTGACTACTTCAAAACCCTCGCCTGGTTGCTGAAGGAGCATGACGAGGGCTGTGCCTATTACTTTACCGGCACGCCGGCAGGAAACAATGCTAGTGCGGTCCGGAAGCAGCGGGGATTCCACCGTGCGCTAGCGCACGGCGGATATACCGTGATCCATAAGGAAGCTAAGAGGCAGTATGACAAGGAGAGGAACGAATTCCGCTATAAGTGCAATCTGGATGTAGAAATCACCCTCAAGATGCTGGCCGAAGTCAGCCAATTCGACGTCGTCGTGTTCTTTGGAGGCGATGGAGACTTCGCTCCGGTTCTTGAACACCTTAGAAACCTCGGAAAGCGAGTGCGTGTGATCTCGTATGAACCCTTCACATCAGATGACATTATCAATGCCGCACATGCATTTACACCATTGGAAGAAGTGCGCCAACTACTGGAGCGCCGACAAACACTAGAAGAGAACTCATAGGGCCCATATAACGGGGCGGGCCCATTCATCAGACGCCCCACATTGGTCGGACGGGGCGGTTCATTAATCAAACCATCGCATTAGACGCCGGTCGCGTCAAGCCCGTGGGGCTCCCGCGATCAGCAAGCCCTGAGCAACCAGGGCTGCCCTGTCCGCTCGCGAACTGCCGAGTGTCGGAAGCCCCGAAACGCCTCGTGCCGCCGTGAAAGCGAACCTATAGTCGCTAGATGTCAAACACCTCGTCCGACACCGTCCCCGGAATACGCTTCCCGCGGATGTGCGTGTAGCCCCGTACCGTCGGCGAACCTGGGATTTCCCTGTCGTTAATCGAGGTTGACCGCATGTAGTGCGTGGCGAATCCGCGCCGCCGCGTATCCGTCTCGTTCGGCCCGCTGGCGTGGTAGGTCAGGCTGTGGTGAAAGCTCACGCTCCCCGGCCGCAGCGGCACCGGCACGGTCGGGTAATCACCCCCGAACTGCCCTTCGATCGTCGGCCGCGACGTCGGCGAAATGATCGCCCAGCGGTGACTCCCCGGAACCATCCACAGGCAGCCGTTCTCGATCGTCACGTTGTCGATCGCCGTCCAGGCCGAAATCAGGTCCATCGGGAAGATGTTCTTGAACGACGCCGAGTCCTGGTGCCACTCCTTCGCCGACCCGTGCCGCGGCGGCTTCATGAACAGCTGGTCGCCGTAAAGCGTAATGTCGTCCGTGTCCATCAGGTCCGCGATCACGTCCACGATCTTGGGGTTGCGCGCGTGCGCCCGCAGCACCTCGTCCTCCGGAACGATGTGCGCCAGCTTGCGCGTCGCCATCACCCGGTCGTCGACCTTGTCCTCGGCCTCGCGGAACGGCTGCTCCAGTTGGACGATGCCTTCGACGACGTGTTCCGCCTTGCCGGACGCAATCAGGTCGGCCCGCTCGGCTAGGACCGCGATCTCGTCGGCGTCCAGCAGGTCTTCGACGACCGTGAACCCGTCGCGCATGAACTGATCAACTTGTGCCTGCGTAAGCGTGCGAAGCGTGCTGACGGCCATGTCAAGCCTCCAAGCCGGCTGTAGGACCCTACAGTTCAGTACCGAAAGAATATACGACCGTGCGTCCCGCGCGCCGGAATCTTTGGCGGAATCAGTTGGAGCGCGACTATCTCGACTCTGTCGTCCACCTCATCTGCGCCGCCGGCCACTCGTCGTTCTGGGATCCGGTCTGTACGACGTCAGAAACGTGCACCCCATCGCCTGGGCTACAGTCGCGGCATCGATGCATCACGCACTGGCCGCTCACGCGAAACCTTCCGCGACTTGGTCCATCCGCGCGTCAACCCCGGACGACGCCGAGGCCATCGAAACGCTGTGCGTGCGCGTCTGGAAGCAGGTCTACCGCGGCCTGCTGCCGGACGACTATCTCGACTGGCTCACCGTCACTCCGGAACACGTCGGCCATCCTCTGGACCTTCCGCGACAACCCCGCCGCCCGCGCCTTCTACGAAGCCAACGGCTGGACGTGCGATCGCCACGGCGACTTCAATCTCCAGGGTCCCCTGCCAATGTCCGCGCCGGCCGTTTGATACGTCCATAGACTGAATGCGGCGCCATGATCCACCTGTCGAGTCACACCTCTCACGCACTTGCTCGATTCGCCTGGGCCGTCGTCGCGCTCGCGTTAGTGCACACCCTGGCCGCGTGCGGACCGCCGGCGCACGAAGACCCGTTGTCGGCCGCCTGTACGTCCGACGGACAGCAGCTTCGCGTGGGCTTCTACGCCTTCTTCGAGCCCGTCAGCTACAGCGCCGATCCCGACCCGGGCGCCGCGGGATTCGGGCAGCATCGCGGCTACGAAGCCGATTTGCTGACCGCCCTGGAAGCCCTGGATGGCGCCGGGTTGTCCTTCATCCGCTACCCCATTCAGCCCTGGGACGACATCTGGCTCATACCCGCCGGTGACGACGCCGATATGGTTGGCGGCGGTATCACCATCCTGGACTCGCGCACCCGTAACGCTACTGGCGCCCAGGTCGTGCGTTTCACGTCCGGACACATCACCTTTCGCCAGTCGCTCCTGGTGCGCGCTGGCCAGGCCGACCGACTCTCCAGCTACGATCGCCTGACCAGCCGGCATCGAGTCGGCGCCTTGGCCGGCACCACGGGAGAAGCGCGTCTGCTGGAACTGACGGGCTTGGTTGACTCGGCCGGAGTCTTGGCCGCCGGAACTCGCGCGCACACGCGGTCGGGGATGGTGATCGCGGACGGCAGTGCGGCCTACGTCATCACGGCGGCCAGCGTTTCGCCGGATCTGGAGCGCCGTCAGCGCCTGGAGCCGCCGGCGCCGGACATGCCTCAGGTGGTCTACCTGGGCGAAGAGAGCGGCGAAACCGAATTGCTGCAGGCGCTGCGCGACGGTCGTATTGACGCCCTGGCGCGTGGCGAGATTGGCAATCGTGACGCCGTGCATGCGTCGGGCGACGCATTCGAAATCGCGGCGCTCGACACTGAGGTGGAATACGGCGGTTTCGCCCTCGCCGCGGATGCAGCCGAACTGGCGGCCTGTATCGACGCGAAGCTCAATTGGCTGACCGACAATCGGCGCATCGGCTATGCCGAGTGGCGCAACAATCCCGGCGTCTTCCTGCGCCGTGCCGAAACCTGGCGCCAATAGGCCGCTGTGGGACGCCAAGAGCCGTGACGACCAACCCCACCGAGCCCTGGGCAGTGCGGCCTGCCACCCCCGACGATGCCGAGGCCATCGAGAGCGTCCGCATCGCCACCTGGAAAGCCTGCTACCGCGGAATCGTTCCAGACGCGTACCTCGACGCACTCAGCGTCCAATCGTCCAGGGTCGACCGAATTCGAAAGGGCATCGACGGCGCTAACGCACGCGCGAGCCTGGTGGCAGTGGCTGGTGCCCGCGTCATCGGCATGGGCTTCGCCGGACCGCCCGAAGACGATCAGTTACCTGAGGGAACGGGCGAGGTCTTTGCTGTCTATGTGCTACCGGACTGGCAGGGCCGTGGCGTCGGCCGTGCACTGCTTGAGCGCCTGACCTCCGGTCTGCGCGCCCTCGGCTACCGCAGCGCCATCCTCTGGACCCTCCGCGACCGCCGTCCGACCCGCCGCTTCTACGAAGCCAATGGCTGGGAGTTCGACGGCGCGGAAGACAGCCTTGACCTGCAAGGACCTGTGCACCTGGTCCGCTACGCACGCGACCTGAGCGAACAGCCGTGACCTGCCCGCGTCCCTGGACGGTCCGCCCCGCCACCCTCGACGACGTCGAGGCCTTCGAGGCCGTCCGCATCGCCGCCTGGAAGGCCTGCTTCCGTGGCATCGTCTCGGACCAATTCCTCGATGGTCTCGCGCTCCCGCCTCACCGAATCCAGCGTTGCCGCAACGCGATCCGGGACGTCGAACGCTCGTCGGTAATGGTGACCAGCGCCGGCGACGACATCATCGCCATGGGCTTGGCCGAGCCGGCGCGTGACGAGGATTTGACGGCCGACGTCGGTGAGATCCGCGCGCTCTATGTCCTTCCTGCCTGGCAGGGTCGCGGCGTGGGACGGGCACTGCTCGATGCCCTTACCACGGCTCTTGTCGCCTGCGGCTATCGCGCCGCCGTCCTCTGGACCCTGCGTGACCTGCCGTCAACTCGCAGGTTCTACCAGGCCAACGGCTGGGCGTTTGACGGCGCGGAAGACACCCACGACTGGCACGGCCCGGTCCACCTCGTGCGCTACGCCCGCGACCTGGGCGACCCGGCATGAACCGTCCTCGCTGTGCCTGGGCCGGTGACGACCCCCTGATGCAGGCCTACCACGACCGCGAATGGGGCGTCCCCCTCCACGACGACCGCGCCCTCTTTGAACTGCTGACCCTGGAAGGCGCCCAGGCCGGCCTCTCCTGGCGCACCGTCCTGCACCGCCGCCAGGGCTATCGCGAGGTATTCGACGGATTCGACCTCGAGCGCGTCGCCGCCTACACCCCCGCCGACATCGAAGCCTGCCGCGCCGACCCCCGCATCATCCGCAACCGCGCCAAGATCCAGTCCACCGTCGGCAACGCCCGGGCCGCCCTGCGCGCCATCGACGAGCTCGGGTCGCTCGAGGCGCTCATCTGGTCCTTCGTCGACGGCCGCCCGCGTCGCAACGCCTTCCGCACCCTGGACGACATCCCCGCCGAAACCGACACGTCCCGCGCCATGAGCCGCGACCTCAAACGCCGCGGCTTCAAGTTCGTCGGACCGACCATCTGCTACGCCTTCATGCAGGCCGCCGGCCTCGTCAACGACCATCTCGTCACCTGCTTCCGCTACCGCGAGGTCTGACCAGCCCATATCGAATGACCAGTTGTACGCTCTATCCGTAAGAGCTTTCGCATCCGCCGTGTCTCAGGCGGAGGAACCTCGGCCATGACCACCGAACCACTTTTCAAAGCCGCCCGTCCCTACCAGGACGACGTCCTGGCGCTCCCCGTCGAGGACCTGGATCAAGCCTCCCGGTGGTACGCCAATGCCTTGGGCCTTACCGAGGTCGAGCGACGCGATGACCCAGTCCCAACGGTCATCATGCAGCGCGACGGCATCCGGATCGGCTTCGCCATCAACGGCGGCGACGCCAGCAACGACGGCGCCGCCATCCTCGTCACCGACATCGAGCGCGCCCGCCGCGAACTCGAAGCCAGCGGCCTCTCGCCCGGCGAATCACGCATCGACGACCACGGCGGCCAAAAGATGAGCGTCTTCTTCCTCGTCGCCCCCGACGGCCTCTGCTACTACTTCCACCAACCCGTCGACTAGAAGCAACCTCGAGACTCGCCGTTAGTGCCTCGGATTGTGACGTTATCCACGCCTCCGCCTCGCTCGCTCGCGCCTGCCCTGTCCCAGGCCATGCTTGGCCAATAGCTCATCGAGTCCACTCCGTCCCCAGCCCGTCTGCTTCGGTCCAAGGATCGCTCCAAGGGTTCCCTGCGGGATGGGGTCGCGCTTCAGCGGAACCGTGGCGCTGCGGTAAGTGGAGCCGCTGCCGGTGGTGAACAGGATTCCGTGCGGGCAAGGCCGCTCCTTCCACCCCTCACGTCGAAACAGCCTGACAAGCAGGCGCGGAGACATCCGCCTGCCTCGGGGCTAGGAGTGGGCGGGCGCTAGAGCGGGCGCAAGCTGATCCCGCGGAGCCCAGGCTGTCAGCCGAGGCTGTTCACTCGAAGTTGGCGAGCGCGGCACATCGACGTCGCGAAGTCGCCGAATAACATCGCCTGGCACCGGCAGCATTTCAATCCCGTACCGTCCAAAGACACCCTCGCGCTCCCCATCGGCCTCCAGCGCGTTCAATTCGTGCAGCACAAGCTCGCCCAACTCGTGCATCACGGTGTCGAGGTCGGAGTCGTAGGTGGAGGTGCCAAGCTCCTCGCACACGCCAACCCACACGTCGTCTTCGAGTTCGTATCGCATCGTGAGGGCAACCATCGTTGGCTGGGCTAGCTGCAGATTCAGAAAGAACGCCACAACCGACCGGGGCTCTTCGCCTGGAGTCTGCTTGTCCATGAGTACTGACCTCAGACCCGCAGTCCGCCCCATGCGGCTCGTGAATCCGGGCGAACCTGCCCGGCCCGATTCCCATCACTCGGAGACAGAGCCCCCGTGGTCAAGGCCAGGGGGAAACCACTGCTCCTACATCCACCATACCGCGCCGTGCAGCGCCGACGCCCCCCACGGCTAGCGCTCAGGAGCCGTCTAACGCTGAGGCCGCGACCCGGTACTTACCCTCACGGCCCGACAGCTGCCTCTTCCCGCATCTTCGCCACAAACGACTCCTCATCCACCTCCACCGCCCCCGCCGGTATCGGCTGATCCGCCGCCACGGCTTCCCGCACCGTCGCCCCGTACGACAGCCCCAGCGGCAACACCCCTTCGGCCGCCAGCGCTTCGGCCCTGTCGATCAGCCCGTACACCAGCCGCCCGCCCGAACCGTCCAGCCTGTCCCCCGGCCGCAGGTCGCGCTTCGCATACGCCAGCACCTCCGAGGTCGGCGTCTCGTGCGGACGTCCGGAGGACGCCCCCAGCAGCGCCGCCTGCGCGATGCTCAGCGGTGTCTCGATCCCGCACAGGTGGTACTCCCGAAACAGCGCCATCCGCCGGCCATCGCTCGAGACCCGCGTCCCGTGAATCCGCATGTCCTCCCGGATGTGCCCGTCCGCCGAGGTCACCACCGCCCACACCCCGTCAGCGATGTTCTCTGGCAACTCCGACTCCCCATCAGGTCCCACCCCGTTCGCCAGGTCCACCACGCCCGTGCTCTCCAGCAACCCGCCGGCCTCGGCGCCCGCAAACAGGTCAGGTAGGCCACTCAATCCGACCGACGGCTCATGCATCCCCCGGCAATCCGGCGGCAAACCCGTCATGTTCGACACCGCGCACATCTCGATCTGCGCCTTCGATCCGTCGCGAAACGAGTTGTACATCTGCGCGTTCAGCCGCAGCCGCGCCGACGCCTCCTCGTCGTATCCCAGCCGGGCCAGCGCCCGCTCCGGGTCCCCGTGCCGGTCCGCCGGGTACCGCCTCGTGCCCCGCCCAGCGGCCAAAACCTCCAGGCCCAGCGCCCTCGCCCAGTCGAACAGCTCCATGATCGCCACCGGCTGATCGCCCGCCGCCAGGCTGTACACCACCCCTTGCCGCCGCGCCTCCCGCGCCAGCGCCCACCCGCAACTCACGTCGGCCTCTACCGTCACCATCACCACGTGCTTGCCCTGCTGCAGCGCCCCCCACGCATTGCGCGCCGCCACCTCCGGAATCCCGGTTGCTTCCACCAACACGTCGATAGGCGCCGACGCCAACACCTCCGCGTCCGGCGCCAGCACCGCCGCCCCGGCCTCAAGCGCTCCTCGCGCCTCGCCCGCGCCCTCACACCGCCGCCACTGCCCCTCCGCCCAGCCGGCCGCCTTCAGCGCATCAACCCCGTTGCCCGCGTTCGGATCCGCCACCGCCGCCAGCCGCAACCCGGCGATCTGCGCGATCTGCGCCGCAACGCTCGTCCCAAACCGCCCCGCCCCCGCCAACGCCACCCCCACCGGCCGCCCCGCCGCCGCCCGCGCCTCCAGCCGCTCCAGCAACAACCGCAGCATCTGCCCCCACCCGGCTACCTGACCGCAATCGCCCCAACCTTAGCCCTCTGATCGAACACACCCCGGCACCCCCACCGACGCCGAGCCTCCAGACACCCGCCGCCAACAGCCGCCCGCCCAATCACTTAAGCTGGACTGTTATGGCCGACTCCTCCATCGTCATCCGCGGCGCGCGGGAACACAATCTCAGGGACATCGACCTTGAGATCCCTCGCAACAAGCTCGTCGTCATCTCCGGCATCTCCGGCTCCGGCAAATCCAGCCTCGCGTTCGACACCCTCTACGCCGAAGGCCAGCGCCGCTACGTCGAATCCCTCTCCGCCTACGCCCGCCAGTTCCTCGGCCAGCTCGAAAAGCCCGACGTCGACCAGATCGAGGGCCTCTCCCCCGCCATCTCCATCGACCAGAAAGCAACCTCCCACAACCCCCGCTCCACCGTCGGCACCGTCACCGAGATCTACGACTACATGCGCCTCCTCTGGGCGCGCATCGGTCAGCCCCACTGCCACTCCTGCGGCGAACCCCTCACCTCCCAGACCATCCAGGAAATGGTTGACCTCATCCTTGGCTGGGACGACGACACTCGCTTCATGGTCCTCGCCCCCGTCATCATCCACCGCAAGGGCGAGCACAAGGGCGTCTTTGACGACGCCCGCCGCGCCGGCTTCGTCCGCGCCCGTGTCGATGGCCAGGTCGTTCCCCTCGACGATGTCCCCGACCTCGACCGCAACCTCTGGCACGACATCGACATCGTCGTCGACCGCCTCACCCCCAGGCCCGACTCCCGCATGCGCCTCGCCGACTCCCTCGAAACCGCCCTCAAGCTCGGCGAAGGCTTCGTCACCATCACCATCGTCGACGGCGACGAGCTAACCCTCAGTGAGCGCCTCGCCTGCAAGAACGGTCACGTCAGCCTCGCCAACCTCGAACCCCGCCTCTTCTCCTTCAACACCCCCCACGGCGCCTGCCCCGACTGCAACGGTCTCGGCTCCAAGCTTGAACTCGACCCCGCCCTCATCATTCCCAACCGATCCCTCACCATCGCCCAGGGCGCCATCGCGCCATGGCTCAAGGCCCACACCCGCGAGTCCTCCATGACCCGCCACGTCATCGAGGCCCTCGCCCGCAAATACGGCTTCCGCACCAACACCCCCGTCGAGCGCCTCGATCCCGCCATCGTCGACGTCATCCTCTACGGCGCGCCCGGCCAGCCCCTGGTCGTCCAGTACACCAACGCCGCCGGCCGCCGCCGCGCCTACGAATTCGAGTTCGAAGGCGTCATCCCCAACCTCCGACGCCGCTACGAAAGCACCGAGTCCGAATACATCCGCGGCGAAATCGAGCGCTACATGACCCGCCGCATGTGCCCCGTCTGCCAGGGCGCGCGGCTCCGGCCCGAGTCGATGGCCGTCACCATCGGCGGCAGTTCCATCCACGACGCCACCGCCCTCACCATCCAGGCCGCCGCCGCCTTTTTCACCGGCCTCAAGCTGAGCAAGCGCGACGCCACCATCGCCGTCCAGGTCCTCAAGGAAATCAACGCCCGCCTCGGCTTCCTGGAGGCCGTCGGCCTCGAGTACCTCACCCTCGAACGCTCCGCCGGCACCCTCTCCGGCGGCGAGGCCCAGCGCATCCGCCTCGCCACCCAGATCGGCTCCGGCCTCGTCGGCGTCATGTACATCCTCGACGAGCCCAGCATCGGCCTCCACCAGCGCGATAACGCCCGCCTCGTCCGCACCCTCGAAGGGCTGCGCGACCTCGGCAACACCGTCATGGTCGTCGAGCACGACGAAGAGACCATCCGCTCCGCCGACTGGGTCGTCGACATCGGTCCCGGCGCGGGCGAACACGGCGGCATGGTCGTCGCCGAAGGTCCGCCGGACCTCATCGAAGCCCATCCCGATTCCCTCACCGGCGCCTACCTCGCCGGCCGCGAGCACATCCCCGTCCCTGTGGCCCGCCGCTCCGGCAACGGCGCCAACCTCACCCTCGAAGGCGTCCGCGCCAACAACCTCAAGTCCCTCTACGTCCGGTTCCCCCTCGGCTGCTTCATCTGCGTCACCGGCGTCTCCGGTTCGGGCAAGAGCACCCTCATCGAGGACGTTCTATATCGAGCCCTCGCCCAGCGCATCTGGGGCAGCCGCAACGTCCCCGGCGAGCATTCCCGCATCCGCGGCCTGGAGCACATCGACAAAGCCATCGAGATCGACCAGTCCCCTATCGGCCGCACCCCCCGCTCCAACCCCGCCACCTACACCAGCGCCTTCACCCCCATCCGCGACCTCTTCGCCGCCGTCCCCGAGTCCCGCGCCCGCGGCTACAAGCCCGGCCGGTTCTCGTTCAACGTCAAGGGCGGCCGCTGCGAAGCCTGCGAGGGCCAGGGCCTCAACCGCATCGAGATGCAGTTCCTGCCCGACGTCTACGTCACCTGCGAGGTCTGCGAGGGCGCCCGTTACAACCGCGAGGCCCTCGACATCACCTACAAGGGCAAAACCATCGCCGACGTGCTGCACATGACTGTCGAAGACGCCCACGACTTCTTCCGCAACATCCCGTCCATCGAACGCAAGCTCGGCACCCTCGTCGATGTCGGCCTCGGCTACATCCGCCTCGGCCAGCCCGCCACCACCCTTTCCGGCGGCGAAGCCCAGCGCATCAAGCTCGCCTCCGAACTCTCCAAGCGCGCCACCGGCAAGACCGTCTACATCCTCGACGAACCAACCACCGGCCTCCACTTCGCCGACACCCGCAAGCTCATCCAGGTCCTCCAGCGCCTGGCCGACGCCGGCAACACCGTCATCGTCATCGAACACAACCTCGACGTCATCAAGTCCGCCGACTGGATCATCGACCTCGGACCTGAAGGCGGCGACGCCGGCGGCGAACTCATCGCCGAAGGCACCCCCGAAGACGTCGCCGACCAGCCCGCCAGCTACACCGGCCAATACCTCCAACGCGTCCTCGCGCCCGGCGCCCGCTACTCCCATCCCTCGCGAAACGGTCGCACGACCGGCCGCGCGGCGGCAGCGTCCGCCACGGCAGAATCCAGCCTCACGGATGCCGTCGTGCAATCCTGAACGACTTGCCTCGCGGCCAATAGGAAGGAATCGGTTACGTGGACGGTCTTGGAGGTGTCGTCTCGGTCATCGCGGTGCCAGTGCTCTACTTTCTTCCGTCCATCATCGTCGCCAACAAGGTGCATCCCGAAAAGACCCTGATCTTTGCGTTGAACCTGCTTCTTGGATGGACCGTAATCTGCTGGTTTATCGCCCTCTATATGTCGCTCTCCCAGAAGGGTGCGGAGGAAATCGAAACTCGCCAGGCAGTCGCGGCCATGGCGCTAAAGGGCCAATACGAATCTGAGATCAAAGAGCTTCGGCGCAAGAACCGTGAGCTCTACAGCGCGCAACGACCTCAACGGATGGCCGGTGCATCGCAACGCGACGCGGAATTCTCCCAACGCGAAGCCGAACTCTCCAGGCGCGAATCGGAACTGGACGGTCTGAAGGCGGAGTACGAGGAAAGACTGCGCGCACTCTCCGAAGAACGCGGCCAAGCCGCCAGCCAGCCGCAGCCCGAAGTCGCGGCGGCGCCCCAGCCCGAAGCCCAGCCGAGCCCGAAACCGCAAGGTCCCCCGGCTCAGGCCGAATACGACGGCGAGCCGCTCTACGTCGTCGTCCCCAGTCAGTTCGAGCGCGTCGTCGCCGAAACCCTCAGCCGCCGCTTCAGTGATCACGAAGTCGAATCCGCTGACGACGCCGGTAGCCGGGGAATTGACCTCAGGATGTTCGAGTCCGGCGAAAGTCAATCGCAGCCGTCAGCCATCGTGCAGTGCGCGCTCCAGTCGCACGACGAGGCTATCGAATATCGGGCTGTCAGCGACCTCCTCGGAGCCATGTCGCTCCACGGCGCCGACCGCGCCTACCTCATCACCACCGGCAGCTTTTCGGACGACGCGCAGCAGATGATCGCCAGCGGAACCATGCAGGACCGTCTCATCCTCATCGACGGCATGACCTTCAACCAATGGCGCACCCAGGCCGGCCTCGCCCCCGTCCACTACCTCAGCCTCGCGGGCTGACTTTCCGCCGACGCCACCGCACTGGTTACACTGAAGGTCGCTGCAAAGCGGGCCTCAGTTTCGCACGCCTCGGTGAGTTGGAAGGCGCATATTTCGTGAATCCCGTCGCCGAAGCTGTCGGCGTTCTCATATTTACCGTCTCGTTCATCTCCTTCTATTTCTTGCCTACGATAGTTATAGCTACCAAGCTTCATTCCGAAAAGACGCCGGTAATTTTGATAAATATACTTCTGGGGTGGACCGTAATTGGCTGGGTTGTCGCGCTGTATTTGGCCCTTTTCAATAAGGCTGAGTCGGAATTACTTTCGTCCCATCAATTGGCGCTCCTGAGCCTCCGTCGAAAGCACGAGCGCGAGATCGAAAGCCTGAAGCGCAGGCATAGGTTACGGCTTGAAACGATTCGTTCGCACGCCGAGGGGCCCGGAAGTCACGGCGAAGAAATCGAGAGACTGAAGTCGGAGTACGAAGATCGAATACGGCAAATGGAGTCCGCACACCAGCGCGCGCTTGGCGAACTACAGCACGCAGCCACAGGGAATCAGGGACCTTCGACTAGACCGCTGCCGCCGCAGGGGGCTCAAACCGCAGAGTCCGAATATACCGGCGAGCCCCTCTATGTCGTCATCCCAGCCCAGTTCGAACGCGTCGTCGCCGAAACCCTCAGCCGTCGATTCGCCGATCAGCAGGTCGAAATCGCCGGCGAACCCCGCAGCCGGGGCATCGACCTCCGGCTATTCGACTCCGGCGCAAGCCCGTCCCAGCCGTCGGCCATCGTGCAGTGCAAGCTGCAAGCGCACGACGACGCCGTCGAGTACGGCGACGTCAGCGCCTTGCGCGCGGCAATGTCGCTGCACGGGGCGCAGCGGGCCTATCTGATCACGACTGGCGAATTCTCCGACGATGCCCGCCAGCTGATCGCCGGCGGAAACTTCCAGGATCAGGTCTTCCTCGTAGACGGCATGACCTTCAACCAATGGCGCACCCACGCCGGCCTCGCCCCCGTCCACTACCTAAGCGTGGCAGCCTGACGCACTCCCCCGCGACTGCGTGACGCGCATCGAAGGACAACGAACCATGACAGCAGCAACTGGTCGATTCGAAGGCCTCGGAGCGCGCACCCCTGCCCCCGCCTCCGTCTGACTCGTACCGAAGGACCCTGAGCCATGGCAACTGAACCCTCGAGATTCAAGGACCGCGGAGCGGTAGTCACCGGCGGCGCCACCGGCATCGGCGGCGCTATTGCCGAACGCCTCGCCGCAGAGGGCGCCTCCGTACTCATCGCCGACATCAACGCGGAAGGCGCCAGCGAGCGCGCCGCCCGCATCCGGGACGCCGGCGGTACCGCCGGCGCCTGTACCACCAATGTCGGTGAGCTCGACCAGGTCCAGGCCATGATCCAGACCGCCGTCGACCGCTGGGGCCGCCTCGACATCATCGTCAACAACGCCTATCCCGCCATGGAAGCCATGACCGGCGGCGCCGAAGAGATTCCGCCCGACGTCTACGACCGTGCCATGGCCGTCCTCGTCAAGGCGAGCTACCTGTCCGCCAAGTTCGGCGTGCCGCACCTGCGCAGCGCTGGCGGCGGCAGCATCGTCAACATCTCCAGCATTCATGGGCTGCTCGTGGCCCCCGGCGCCCTCGTCTACGAAACCGGCAAAGCCGCCCTGATCGCCGCGACCAGACAGATGGCTGTCGAATACGGCCGCGACGGCATCCGCGTCAACGCCATCGCTCCCGGCCACATCGTCACCGAGAACATCCAGGCCGGCATCTGGGACGACAACCCCAGCGGCTTCGACTTCTTCACCGCCCAATACCCCGTCGGCCGCTGCGGCCGCCCCGAAGACATCGCCGCCGCCGTCGCCTTTCTCTGCTCCCGGGACGCCTCCTTCATCACCGGCCACACCCTCGTCGTCGACGGCGGCCATTCCCTCCAAATCCAGGAAAACTTCGGCGTCGCCCAGGCCCGCTACATGCAGGACCACCCCCACACCCAACTCCCCTACTAACCCCGCAACCCCGCCGTCCGCGTCTCTTCTGCAGGTAGGGGCCGGTTTCAAACCGGCCTCTTCCGGTCGAAACGCCCACCCGTTCGTGGTGAGCCGGCTCGAAGTCCGCGTAGAGCCGTGTCCAACCACCCACCGATGCGGTAACCACCCGACATCCCCCGGGCTCAGTCTTTCGTAGAGCCTGTCCGCTTGCCGAATGGGGGCGGGTCCCCGACCCGCCCGTCTTCCCTCCGCCATCCCGGCGTCCCCGGCCGGGACCCGGCGCCATGATCAATCCCAGCGCAACCAGCGTTCCTGGTGAGCCTGTCGAACCACACCCCGTCCACGCACGCATCCCGAGCGTGCCTGCCCTCTTCTCGCACTTCTCACTGCTCTCCATCTCACTCCTCACGTCTGTTGCCTTCTTTCTCTGTTGATATCGTCTTCCCCCAATTGCAGGAAAAGCGAGTGGCAGGCGTTTGTCCGCAGGTAGGCAACCGGTCATGTCTGCAGGCTTTGCCTGCATTCGCCATCTTCGCGTCCTGATCGTCGGCCTCGCCGCCACCTTCGCCTTCGCCTCCCCCGCCCTGGCCCAGTGGCCCACTGCCTGCGTCGCCCTCAACGACATCGTCGAGGCCCACCTCGGTAACCACGGCAACGTCGGCATCTACCAGCGCACGTTCGGTGACGGCGCCGAAGTCGCCTGCCAGTCCGACCATCTCGACGACGTCCGCGCCGTCTTCGCCTGGGCCTTCGACGCCGAAACCGCCGGCCCCACCGCCGCCACCCCCTGGCCCTCCACCTGCGTCGCCCTCAACGACATCGTCGAAGCCCATCTCGGCAACACCGGCAACGTGCAGATCTACCAGCGCACCTTCGGCCCCGGCCCCGCCGCCGAATCCGCCTGCCAGCGCGACCACCGCGACGACGTCCGCAACCTCTTCGCCTGGGCCTTCGACGGGCAGCCCTCGGCTGCTCCGCAAGATTCGCCGACGCCCGAAGCGGTCAGTCAAGCACCGGTGACGGCGGGGTCGCAGCCTATACCGACCCCTTGCGGAGGACCGTTCCGGTTCGGCCAGCGCACAGCCAGCTACGCGCAGTGGAGTCCCAACGGCGCTGAGATCGTATTCAGCCATGGCGCTGACATCTACGCGGTGACGGCTGACGGAAGCCGCCTCCGGCACATCGCCGACACGCGACGGATTCACGCCGGCGAGACCGCTTTCCATCTCGCTCCCGATGGGCCCCGCCTCGTCTACGCCACCTGCGAGTACCCACCGCCAGGGACGGAAACGCGCCGATCGAACTCTACCGAGCAGCAGGATCTGGTGATCGAGAGTCTCGATCGCGCCCACCGACAGCGGCTAACGGTCAGTGCACGCTTCGAGAATTACGCGGCCTGGTCGCCCGACGGCGCCAGCATCGCCTACGTAGACTTCGAGCCGGGGCCGTTCACTTGGGAACCGTCGGCGCGTCTGCATGTCGCACAGGCCGACGGCGCCAACGCGCGGGTGCTCCGCGGCGGCTTCGATTTCGTCGCCGCCCAGCCCCCTGCCTGGTCGCCCGACGGTCGCTGGCTGGCGGTCATCGGGATCCCGAGCCAGCAGGAGTGGTCGGCGGCCAGCTCGTTTGGAGCCAGCCTGCGGGGCTTGGCTGTTCTCCACCTCGTGTCCACTTCAGCAAGTGGTGGCTTCATTCGGCTGTCGGAGGCCGGCAGCAGCGCCTCATGGTCGCCCGACGGCAAGCGGCTGGCGTTCGCCAGGCCCGAGGCAGAAGGCGTGGCGCTCTACACCATCGCGGCCGACGGCACGGACGCGCGCCGCCTGACCGAGATTGAGGGCTGGCGGTCGCACCTTCCGCCGCGGCAACGCGAACTGGGCCCTGCGCACGTCTGGATTCCAACGGTGGCGTGGTCGCCGGATGGCTCCAGGATTCTCTATGACTGCGGCGGGTCGGTGTGCGTGATTGACGTGGACGGATCAGCGGTTGGCCGGTCACCCAGGCAAGTCGCGGATTTTCCGATGGGGGCGACCTGGTCGCCTGACGGCTCGCGGATCGCGGTCGTCCGCCTTGGGCGTCCCGATCTCAACCGTCCACAGCAGGTCGCCCTGTTCACCATGTCCCCCGACGCCAGCAACGTTCGGATCCTGGTCCGTCACGATGCTGTTGCTCCTGATGACCGAGACACTCAGCGCTTCCTCGTCGGACTCGGCACGCCCCGCGGCCTCTATGTGCGCGGCACCCACCACAGAGCTGAAAGTGTCGATGTGACTCTCTGTCACGCCGGAATCGCTGTGCCAGATCCCGAAGCAAACGCCGGATTAGTTGCCGACTGCGAGATCCTCCTGATTCTCCAGGCAACCCTCGCCGGTGCGGGAGTTCTCGGCTGGACGGCGGAGAATCCCGTGACCGCCTGGGACGGCGTCGAACTGGCCGGCGCGCCCCTCCGCGTCCATGGTTTGGCGCTCCCTAGTCGCGGCTTATGGAGCCCGCTGCCGCCTGAAGTTGGTGAACTTGCGCACCTCCGGACGTTGGATCTGCGTCACAACTATCTGGATGGAACCGTCCCTCCGCAACTCGGTCGGCTGACACATCTCACCGGTCTTCACCTCGGGGGCAATGAGTTGCAAGGATCGATTCCCCCGGTACTGGGCCGGCTGTCGAATCTGACCGTGCTCAACCTCTCGACCAATCAGTTGATCGGAACCATTCCACCCGAGCTGGGGGACTTGTCCCGACTGCAGAGGCTAATCCTTCGAGACAATCGACTGACGGGGGAGATCCCGTCCCGGTTGGCCCGGCTGGCAAGCCTGGTCGACCTCGACCTCGGCGGTAATCAGCTAACGGGCCCGATTCCGCTCTGGCTTGCACACATTTCGACGCTGCGGTGGCTGAGCCTCACCGAAAACCAGCTGACGGGGCCGATCCCAGCCGAGTTGAGCCAACTGGAAAACCTGACGCAACTCAGCCTCAACGGCAATCAGCTGACTGGACCTATCCCGCCCGAACTGGTCCGGCTCGCGAATCTTCACGGCCTCCGTCTCGGCAGCAACCAGGTCTCCGGACCGGTTCCGTCCTGGCTGGGGCAACTGTCAAAGCTGGAGTGGCTCGACCTTAGTGGCAACCGCCTCACCGGTCCTGTCCCGCCGGAATTGCGTGAATTGGCCAACCTTTGGCATCTCGACCTCAGCTCCAACCAGTTGTCAGGTCCGATTCCGCCCGAGCTGGGCCAGCTGGCGAGCCTGCGCGAGCTTTACCTCGGCGCCAATCGGCTCACCGGGCCTATCCCCGCGCAGCTTGGCAATCTGACGAGCCTTGACCAGCTGGACCTCAGCGCCAACCGGCTGACCGGCGCCATTCCGGAGGAACTCGCCCAACTGGTCGCTGTGTGGCGACTGGACCTTCGCGACAACCAACTCACCGGCCCGATCCCATCGGAACTCGTTCAACTGCGATCGAACCTGTCCTCCTTTCATCTCGCCGGCAACCCGCTCACCGGCTGCATCCCAGCCGGGGTGCGCATAGCGGATCGCGAAGAACTCAACCTTCCCGACTGCCGGCAAACCTGACACCCGTCCCCCGCGCCGGCTGCGGATCAGCATTCGGCTTGCCGTCCGTGCACCGGTAGTGTACGACCTGCCTGAAGTCGTAGCAACCCGAATTTCGGACGCTTGTCTCCTCCCCGCCACCCCGAAGTCCCGCCCGCCGCCTCACCAGCTACTGACCGCCGACCTGCCTCGGCCCGCCAGCGCGTCTCCGCACCCGCCATCCCCGGCCCCGCCGCGCCCCCCGCCCTCCGTCTCCCTACCCCAACCAACGCCCGCCCCCGAAAACTGGACACCTGCCCAGCCAGAGTGGACACATTCGACCGAAAAGTTGACACATCGGGCCAAAAACTGGACACATCGGCCTGGCAGGGTGGACACATCTTCGTCATCCTGGCGTCTCCAAAGCGCCTGCCCTGAGCTTGTCGAGTGGAGGACCCGGCACCACTCAGCAACCCCGGAACACCGGTGCCGCCCCGATCTCCCCACCATCCTGAGCCCGCCATCGCTCCGATTTGCCCGTTTCCCTTCGCCCCTTGCCTTCCGCTTCCCAACAGTGTACACTAACTGAGTAAGTCTCGCAACCTGGTTCCCGCTCCCAATGCCCTGCGCCTCCCGCGTCCTGCACCTCCCCTCACTTCTGCTGCGCCTCCTGCGGCTCCTGCTCCCCTCGCGGCCGTTCCCCGCCGGCATCCAGGCTTCACCCCCCGCCGCGCACCGGTACCGGCCTAATCGCGCCCCCGCCCGGATCAGGAGTTGCTTGCAAGAAATTCCTCGTCGCGCGCGGATCCCCAAACCGGCCCCACCGCCGGCCTCACTCAAGGCGTTGCAGCCGGTCCCACCCGCGCCCCGGCCCCGGATCGCCGCCCACTCCTCGCAGCGCCATACGCACCGGCCCGCTCCCACCGCGGGCGGGATCCCCACACCGCCCGCCTGCCGCCTCCGTCACGTCGGCCCCGGCTCTCAAGACTCGCCGGACCGCCAGGAAATCCGGCCCAAGCTGTCTCTGGCCAGCCCGATCCCTCTGGGGTCGGGCTGGCCAGAGACAGCTCCCCCCTTCACCCCCCACCAAATTCCACCCCCGCCCCGACGCGCCGCCGCCCTTTCACCCTCGCCCTTGAGTGACAGGGCTGGAGCCTGCCCCGGCCTGCCCCGGACGCGATCCGGGGGATGCAATCCGGAGGTGTGCGTGGCTGCCGCCCCCACCACCCAGGCCAGGCAACCGGCAACTCACGTCACCCCACCCGCCGATCTTCCACCTCACCTGGGGGCGAGGCGGAACCTGTCCCGAGCTCGCCGACCGAATCCGGCGTCCCCGTCGCAGTGCGGCGAGAGGGCCTCCGGGCAAGTCCGACCGCTGAACCGCCCCTCCCCTGCCGCCCCTCAAACCACCCCAAATCACCTCAAGAGTTTTTTGGAAAAAACTCTTACGCGCGCAAACCCGCCCGATTTCGCCGCTCCATTCGTCGTCCGTCGGCCCGCCTGCCATCCCGGGCGAGCAACCCACCGTCCCTCCCGTCTACACTGGCGGGGATCCGCCAAGCCTGGGAGCCGGTGTGACGGCGAATCTCAACCCCGCCGGGCCGCCCCGCCACTCCGGGCGCCGCTATCTGCCCGAGGGCTCCGGCGTCAGCGTGCTCAGCTACGTCCTGGTCACCGCCGTCTTCGTCATCGTCCTGATCGTCGTGCTCACCTCCCTCGGCAACAGCATCGGCGAGGGTCTGCAAGACCTCGTCGACCAGATCCCCATCACCCTCTGAGGAGTCGCCAGGCCGTGGAACGCGAACCCGACGAATACGCCCCCGTCGAGTACCTCCGCCGCCTCACCGGCCGCGGCCGCCGCGTCATCCGGCACGCCGAACTCGAAGCCGCCCGCCTCGGCCACGACGCCGTTGGCCCCGGCCACATCCTCCTCGCCATCCTCGAATCGCCCCAAACCGCCGCTGCCCGCGTCCTGCGCGATGCCGGGGTCGAACTCGACCCGCTCCGCGACGCGCTCGTCGACACCCTGCCCACGGGCTACGTGCGGGACGAGGGCCGCCGCCCGCTCTCGGCTAAGGGCCGCAACGTGCTGCGCTCCGCCGCTCTCGAGGCCGAACGTATGGGCGTGCGCTTCATCGGCACCGAGCACTTGCTGCTCGGTGCCCTGGCCAATGCCGGACGCCTGACCTCGGGCGCGCTGGCCGCCGCTGGCATCGAGTTTCGCTCCCTCCGCCGCCGGGTCGAAGCCGCCTACCAGCCTGGCTCCCCCGGCCGCGGCCGCCGTCGCCGCGGCCGCTGGCGTGGACGCGGGCGCCGCAGCAAGCCACGCAGCATGCTGGCCGAATACGGCAGCGACTTCACCAACGCCGCCCGCACCGGCGACCTTGATCCCGTCATTGGCCGCCAGGTCGAGATGGACCGCGCCATCGAGGTCCTCTTGCGCCGGACCAAGAACAATCCCGCCCTCGTCGGCGACGCCGGCGTGGGCAAGACCGCCATCGTCGAAGGCCTGGCACACCGAATCGTCAAGGGCGACGTGCCGGACGAACTACAAAGCAAGCGGCTGATCTCCCTCAGCCTCCCCGGCATGATCGCCGGTGCCAAGTATCGCGGCGAGTTCGAGGAACGCGTCCAGCAGCTCATCGCCGAAGTCCGCAAGAGCGGCGACGTCATCCTCTTCATCGACGAGCTGCATACCGTTATCGGCGCCGGCGGCGCAGCGGGGTCCCTGGACGCCGCGAATCTCCTCAAGGGCCACCTCGCCCGTGGCGAGGTCCAGGTCATCGGCGCCACCACCTGGCGCGAATACCGGCGCTACATCGCCAACGACAAGAGCCTCAACCGCCGCTTCCAGCCCATCGACGTCGACGAACCCAGCGACGACGACGCAATCGAGATACTCAAGGCCCTGCGACCCATCTACGAGTCGTATCACGGCGTCGAGGTCACGGACGACGCCGTTGATGCCTCGGTGCACCTGTCCCGGCGATACGTCACCTCGCGCCAGCTCCCCGACAAGGCCATCGACCTGGTGGACGAAGCCTCCGCCCGTGCAAAGGTGCGGCGCCAGACCCCACCCACCCGAATCGTCGAGCTCTTGCGGCGAATCAAGGAACTGGACGCCGAAATCGCGTCAGAGCCCGAGTCGCCGGACGACCCGGCACATCCTCCCGCTGCCCGCCGTCGAGTGCGCGACCAGGTCGCTGATGAACTCCGCGACGAACGCACGGCCTGGGAAGCCGAAGTCGGCACCGACCGCCCGGTCATCTCCCCACACGAAATCGCGGAAGTTCTCTCCTCCTGGATCGGCGTACCACTCCCCACGTTGGCCGAAAACGATTCCGACCGCTTCCTCCACATGGAGGACGACCTGCGCAAGCGCGTCGTCGGCCAGGACGATGTCCTGGCCGAACTGGGCCGCGCCCTGCGCCGGGCCCTCGCCGGCATGCGCGACCCACGCCGGCCGATCGGATCGTTCCTGTTTCTCGGCGAATCCGGCGTGGGCAAGACCGAAACCGCCAAGGCCCTGGCCCAGTTTGTCAGCGGCACCGAGGACAACCTGGTCCGGGTCGACATGTCGGAAATGTCCGAGTACCACAGCATCTCGCGGCTGATTGGCTCCCCGCCGGGCTACGTCGGATTCGATGAAGCCGGGGGCCTTACCGAGGCGGTTCGCCGCAATCCCTACTCCGTCGTCCTCTTCGACGACGTTGAGAAGGCGCACCCCCGTACGCTGCAGGTCCTTTTGCAGATCATGGAGGACGGCCTGCTCACTGATGCCAACGGCCGCCACGTCGACTTCCGAAACACTATCGTTGTGCTGACTTCCAACCTGGGCGTGGATCAGGTCACCGGTCCCTCCATCGGCTTCGAGTCCACCTCGGCCTCGGCACGCCGCCACGCCGCCTACGAATCACGCATTCGCGAGTTCGCTCGTCGCCAACTCCCGGGCGAATTCCTGAATCGACTCGATCGACTGGTTGTCTTCCGCGCGCTCGAAGAGGAGGACATCCGGGAAATCGCCCGTCGGACGCTCTCCGACGCTATCCACCGTGCCGAGAACCTGGGCATTCGGCTGCACATCACGTCCGATGCGCTCGACTACATCGTGGACGTCACGGTCGGCCGAAATGCCGGCGCCCGCCCCATTGATCAGTTGGTGGGCGAGTACGTTGACCAGCCGCTCACCGACCACGTCATGCAGGGCGCCGGCGAAGGACGCGAGTTCGAACTGCGCGTGCAGGACGGCAAACCGACCATCGTCGAAACTACTCCCAGTCCGGCGGGTACCGCTGGCTAACCCGATGCGCCTGGGCTGATGGCGAGACACGCCCCGCCCGACCAAGCTGAGGGCGGGGCATATCTTCGCGGCCGCGCTAGGTCGGCCGCCGGCAGGCTCCGCACTGCCGCCCGCGCGTTCACCGCCGCCCTTTTCCCGCCCCGCTGCGCCGCCTGCGGTCGCCCCGGCAGCGCTCTCTGCCAACCCTGCCTCGCCACGGTCACACCGCTCTCCCACCCCCAGTGCCGCCAGTGCACCCGCCCCCTCACCTACGGCGACCAATGTGCCCGCTGCCGCCTCGAGCAGCGCCGCGTCAACCACCTCTTTGTCCCCTATGCCTACACCCCGCCGATCCTCCAGGCCATCCATCGCTTCAAATACGCCAACAAGCGCTATCTCGCCGCCGACCTGGCCGCCCTCGCCATGACGGCTCTACCATCCGGCTTGCAGGTCGACCTCGTTGTCCCAGTTCCGCTCACCCCGAGCCGCGAGCGCGAGCGCGGCTACAACCAGGGCCGGCTGCTGGCCGCCGAGGTCGCTCGGCAGCTTGATCTGCCACTGGATGCCGGTGTCCTCATTCGCCTGCGTGACACTCCGCCCCAGACGTCGTTGCCCCGCGCGCAGCGCCTTGCCAACGTTCGAGGGTCCTTTCGCTCCCTGCACAAGCTGTCGGGCGCCCGGATCTTGCTGGTCGACGACGTGACGACCACGGGTGCCACCTTCGAGGCCGCTACCCGTGCCTTACGCCGCCGCGGCGCGGTTTGGGTGGGCGCGCTGGCGCTGGCACGAACCCCCGAGGAACGCTCGGACGTTGCGCCGAATCCATCCGATTTACACTTGTATCGCTGATATACTCCGGCAATCTCGCGGCTGGGAGGTCCGCCCCCGAGCTGCGTCTTCGCAAGCGCGTAAGGGGTGCGCCGGATGGCCGTCAGGCGTCGCGGCGGAGTGCACAGCTACCCGGATGTTCCGGTTGACCTTTGGGTGACTTGCCGCAAATGCGGCGGCATGCACTACCGCCCAGAGTTCGAAGCCGCGCTGCGCGTGTGTCCCACCTGCAACTACCACGACCGCCTTGATGCCGCCGAGCGTATCGCTCTCCTGCTGGACGACCCGAGTGCCTTCCGCGAGATCGACGCCGATGTCACCGCGGCTGATCCGCTCAAGTTCCGCCGCCCCAGCGGCACCTACATTGATCGAGTCGCCAAGGCACGTGCTCTGACATCTCGAAACGAGGCCATTGTCTGCGGAGTTGGTCGCCTGCAGGGTCGCTCGGTCGCGCTTGGCGTCATGGAATTCGGCTTTATTGCCGGCAGTATGGGCTCGGCTACCGGCGAGAAGATCACACGCCTCTTCGAGCACGCCCTGCGTCACCGCCTGCCGGTTATCACCGTCACGGCGTCCGGCGGCGCCCGTCAGGACGAGGGCCTCTACGCTCTCATGCAAATGGCCCGCACTACGGCCGCCGCCGCACGGCTGGGCGAAGCAGGCCTCCCGCACATTTGCGTCATGGCCGACCCGACCCTGGCCGGCGTAACCGCCAGCTTCGCCGCCGTGGCCGACATCATCGTCGGCGAGCCGGGCGCAACCATTCGCTTTGCCGGGTCACGGGTCGTGCAGGGCACGCTACGTCGTCGCGCCCCGGTTGAAGACCACACTGCGGAATGGGTGCTGCGGCAGGGCATGTTGGACTTGGTGGTCCCGCGCCGCGAACTGCGCGAAACCCTGGGCCGCGTGATGAGTCACTTGGCGCCGGCTCAAGAGACCGTCCAGGCGCGGGTAGCCGCCACGGCCGCGCGCGCCTGAGCGCGGACCGTTCCCGTGCTTGAATTTGAGCGCGATCTCGACGAGCTCCGCGAACACATCGCCGAACTTGAGCGCGATGCCGGCGCGGATCCGAATTCCCAGGTCGCGCGCGAACTTGCCGTCCTCCAACTAGAGCTTGAGGCGCGCACCGCCGACGTCTTTGCCCACCTCAGCCCGTGGCAGCGTGTCCAGTTGGCTCGTCACCCGCAGCGCCCCCACACTCAAGACTACATTGACCGTCTCTGCCCCGACTTCACCGAACTCCATGGCGACCGCCGCTTCGCCGACGATCCCTCCGTCATTGCCGGGCTCGCAGCGTTTGAGGGGCGCAGCGTGATTGTGGTGGGCCACCAAAAGGGCCGAAGCACCACCGAGAACGTTGAGCGCAACTTTGGTATGGCCCACCCCGAGGGCTTTCGTAAAGCCCTACGATTGTTCGACATGGCCGAACGGTTTGGGCGGCCCGTCCTGACCTTTCTGGACACGCCCGGCGCCAGCCCAACGCTGGACGACGAGAAGCGCGGCCAATCATGGGCCATCGCCGAAAACATGGCCCGCCTGGCGAGGATTCGGGTGCCTGTCATAGTGACCGTCATTGGCGAGGGCGGCAGCGGAGGCGCCCTGGCACTTGGCGTTGGCGATCGGGTGCTCATGCTGGAACACGCCATCTACTCCGTGGCCTCCCCAGAGGCCGCCGCCGCCATTATTTGGCGCAGTTCCGACCACGCCGAAGAAGCGGCAGCCGCCCTAGGGCTGACCGCCCCCGACTTGCTACGAGCCGGCCTGATCGACCGCGTCGTTCCTGAACCCGACGGCGGCGCGCATCGCGACTTCGACACAGCGGCCGCCAACCTCAAAGCCGAACTGGCACCCATACTCCAGGAGCTCTGTGCCCAGAATATTGACGACCTCGTCAGCGCCCGCTACGCCAAATTCCGCGTCATGGGCGAGCACCAAGAAGCCCCGGCCGTCTAGGGGTCGTTCCGTATCCAGCCAGATCGGCGGTCGCAGTTTCGTTGCCGGCCACGACCGCCTGTCCAGCCGAATCGGGAGGGCAGCCCAAGTGCGACTCCCGCTCGGGACGCGTCGATGAACGTAGCTTCACGCGCGTGGCGAATGGACTTTCTCCGCACGTCACCAACCGCTATCCGCTACACACTTCCCGCAGCCCGCCTGCCGCCGGCGATCGAATCGCTTAGCATCCTGCTAGTCTCCGATCTTCACGTTGGCGGACGACCGCATCACTCACTCACGGCGTTGGAGAATCTGGCCGGAGCGCAGACGGACCTGCTAATAGCGGGAGGCGACCTGGTGGAGGGCGAACGCTACATCTCTGACGTCGGCGAGCGCCTGGCGCGGATCGATGCTCGCATTGGAGCCTTCGCCGTCTGGGGCAACCACGATGCGTTGGGCAAGCCGCAGGGTCGGGCTCCAGGCTGGCTGCGCGACGAGACACGGTCGCTCCCCAACATGGAGGCAGCGCTGGCAGCGCACGGCATTCAGACGCTGACCAACCGCTCCGTTCGTCTCACAGTCGACGGCGCGCCGCTGCAGATCGTTGGCGCGGGCGATACTCATCTGGGCCTGTGCGACCTGGACGCCGCGTTTCGGGACATGGACCCTACAGTCTTCACCATTCTCGCCGCCCACAACCCTGACACCGCATTTCGGCTGGAACAGCGTCGGGTGGACCTGACGCTCAGCGGCCACACCCACGGTGGGCAAGTTGCCCTTCCATTTTTGGGCCCGCTCACTCTGCGCACGCGTCACCGCCTGCCCCAACCCTCCGGCTTGATGTGTGTGCGCGGGCGTCCATTGGTTGTGTCCGCCGGCGTGGGCACGGTGGGCGTGCCGCTGCGATTCAACGCGCCGGCAGATGTGGTGGCCCTACGCCTGGTGCGGGTTGGCAGCCACTGACAGTTGGCCCAGCGCGTTGTAGGTGAACTGCCAGAGGGTCCACATGCCCGGCAGGAATGAGCCGAGCAGCACGGGCGGTGACAGGTCGGGCGCGGAGAGTTGCGCGTGCTGAATTACGTCCAGGACGGCCAACTGGGCGCGGGGCTCGCCGCCCAGTTGGTCAAAGATGCGCAGCGATTCGTGTGCCGGTACGTAGAGATCGCCGCGGTCGTGCAGCAGCGCCGCCGGAGCTCGGAGGCTCTCGATATGAGCGTCGGGCGAGATTGACTCAAGCACTCCCGGCAGCTCGCTACGCACGCGGTCCATGAGGGTGCCCACCGCCGCCGGGTCGCGATTGGTGAAGAGATCGAATACGTGCCGTGCCGCCGGGCCGAGCTTATTCGAGTCGTAGCTCTGCAATGCCTCGGGGTCCGGGTCCGGCGTCTCCAGCGCGAAGAGATGGAACAACGCCTCCTGATCGTTGACGTCCGGAATGGCCGAGAGCAACGTGTTGCGCGTCACCAGCCAGACGTAGCTGTCGGGCTGGTACGGCTCGAACCGGTCGTGAACCTGCACGGTGGAGGTCGTGACGGCTCGCAGCATCGCGTCCAGCGAGTAGTAGGCGCCAATGGTTGCGATCAGCGCCACCTGATCGGCGATTTCAGGATCGGAGGCTGCCACCATCGCCAGCGATCCGCCCATGCTGAACCCGATGAAGCCGACGCGGTCGGGGTCCACGGACGGGAGGGCCTGGAGCACCTGGAAGCCGCGCACGAGGACGCCGATGTCTTCCGGGAACACGCGATAGTTGACATAATCCAGCAAATCGGGCACGAGAACCACGAACCCCGTGCGTGCCAGCCCATCCGCGAAGTCCACGAGCGGCTGATACTCGCGGCCCTCCGGTACCACCCCGTTGACCAGGACGATGGCAGGCCGACCCGAGGCATCCGGCGGTTCATACAGATCCGCCAGCAACTCGTAACCGTGACGGGTGGTGTAGGCCAGCGTGGTTACGCGTGGCGGCGGCCGCAGCTTGAGCAGCGTGGGCGGGTTGCCTGGAACCACGGACGCGAGTGCGGAAGCCGTGCGGAGGCCGGGGCCCACCTCATCGCGAACGCCGACTACGAAACCCAAGAGGGCCAGCGCCACGCCAAACCCGATAAACGTGCGGGCGGCGATCATCGCGACCCGCCCCCATTCAAGGGGTCGCTAGCCGGACCTGTCGGCCATGGTCGTCGGCTGGACCGCGAGCTAGGAATTCTCGGGATCCGTGGGTACCAAGGGAAGCGTAGTTCGCTCAATTTCAGTTCGCTCACGACGTACCCGCGATTCGTTGATTGCCTCCAGCATCTCCGGGATGCCACCTTCGCCGAAGTAGCTTGACGCGTACCGCACGTACGCAACCTCGTCGAGAGTTACCAAGCGTTCCATCACCAAGCTGGCGATCTGCTTGGAGTCGACGTCGAACGCATCGCGGCTCAGCAGCTGGTTCTCGATCTGGATGGCCGTCGCTTCCGCCCATTCGCTACTGATCGGACGCTTGGTTCCGGCGATCATGATCGAGCGGTAAAGCTTGCCCCAGTTGAACGCTTCGCTCCGTCCGTCGGCCTTTAGTACGCGAATGTCCATTCGCGCCAATCGCTCGAGCGTCTGGTAGCCACGCCCGCATTCCGCGCAGCGACGGTGGCGGCGCAAGGCTCGTTGCGGCGTTACTTCCCACGACTCGATGCGGGCCTCATCGCGTCCACAATGTGGGCACGTGTAGGCGTCGCGACGCTCATAGGTTGTGAATCGACGGCCACATTCCTGGCAGGCGCGGCGTCGCCGTGTGGCGTCGGCGGCCTCACGCGTGTCGACTACTTGCAGTCGAGCCGACCCGCAGGTTGGGCACCGCATGTTGTGCACTCCCTGCCAGTCTGGGCGCGAATCTTAGCATCGAACCACTACATCTGGTATGCCATTCAGGCACACCACGGGTTCAACCCACATCTTGTGATAAGTAAGGGCTAGAGCCCATCTATCGTCGACGCGCGACCCGGCCGAACGCAACCCACGTTCCAAGCGCGATACTGACAACCACCAGCTGGAACGGATCGCCAATGTCAGAGAAGCCGGTCGGGTCCCGAGGGCTCCGAATCAGCCGCGTGGATCACGTGGCAATCAACGTGCGCGATCTTGACCGCAGCGCGGCGTTCTACGCCCGCGTCTTTGGCCTCAGTCCGGGACCGCGAACGACGTTCCGACGGGTCCTCGAGGCGTCTACGTTGTCGTTGCATCTGTTCCAGGCGCCTGAACGGCGACCGGAAGCGGGCACCCACGACTGGCGGCGGCTAGGCGTGCATCACGTGGCGCTGGCACTGGGCGAAGCTGAGTTCGCACGTGCTGCCGAGGTCATCGTGGCCGCCGGATCGGCGGTTGACGGGCCAACAGAAGACTCCGAGGGTCGCTCTCTATACTTTCGAGATCCAGATGGCAACGTCATCGAGCTACGCAGCACGTGGGATCCGGCCCCGGCGGCGTAACACCGATACAACGCCCAAAAGCGGCGTGATCAGTCTTATCGCAGCCCATTCCTATAATCGTCCGTCGCGGCGCCGGGTGCCCGTGATGCCCTGGAGGTCCGCTGCGTGTACGCCGTACTGATCGCCGGAGGCCGCGGTGAACGCCTGCGGCCGCTGACCGCAAACGTGCCCAAGCCCATGGTTGCCGTGGCCGGCAAGCCGATCATGCAGCACCAGGTGGAGTGGTACCAGGCACAGGGGGTCGATCACTTCGTCATTTCGTGCGGCTATTTGCACGAAGTCATCGAGGATCACTTTGGCGACGGCTCGGCCTTGGGGGCCAGCTTCAGTTACGCGGTCGAGGACACACCCATGGGTCGCGGCGGCGGCCTGCGCCTGGGCATGCAGCAGATTCCCCGCGACGAGCCGATCGTGATGGCTTCCAATGCCGACATCCTGACAGAGCAGCGGCTGGCGCCGATGCTGGATCAGCATCGGGACGACAGGAATCTGGCGACCATCCTGCTGACGCCCTACGTCAGCCAGTATGGGATCGTGGAAGTCGACGGCCGCAAGGTCAGCCAGTTCACCACCAACCCAGTGCTGCCTCACTGGATCAACGGCGGCGTGTACGTGTTGGACCGGTCGTTTGAAGACCACTTGCCTGAGATTGGCGACCACGAAGACAGCACGTTTCCCGAACTGGCCGCCGCCGGCCGACTGGGCGCGTTTCGATCCGAAGCGCGTTGGCGCGGCATGGACAGCGTGAAAGATCACGCCAACCTCGAGGAGGAATTGGCGGACGCGCCCCTGAACTACGCCGGCGCCGACTGATGTTTACGGCCGCGGGTCGGCCCTGATATGCAGAAACCGAAGTTGGCCACGCCGCCGCCGTTTCGAGAAACCGGATATGACCCGGCCGCGCACGTCTACGATCTGGAGTACCCGGAATGCGACGGGGCCGAGCTGGACTTCTGGATCGCCGAGGGCCGGCGTTTGGGACCGCGGCTGCTGGAATTTGCCGTTGGCACCGGCCGCTTGGCGATTCCCCTGGCCAGACGCGGGTTCCAGGTCACCGGTGTGGATACCTCGGCCGCCATGCTGAAGCGGGCCATGGCACGCCGCGCTGCCCTAGGGCGGTCAACCAGCGCGCGTCTCAGGCTGCAACGCGGCGACATGCGTACCTGCCGGCTGACGGAGGTTTATGACCTGGCGCTGGTGGGCTTCAACTCATATCTGTTACTGCCGGATCAACCGGCTCGCCGGCGGACCCTGGAGAACGCTGCCGCCCACGTGCGGCCGGGCGGGGGCGTGGCCGTGGACGTTTTCTCGGCCACGCCGCTTGACGCCACACCGGATCACGAGGAGGTCGAGTTTCTGGAACGCGACCCCTCGACCGGCCGGCGCATAACCCGCGAGCGCTTCTACACCTACGACGAGGCCACGCATCGCGGTTGCAGCACTCTTATCTACCGCTACTACGACGGCCCGTTGCTGGTCGACGAGCGTCGGCTGGGTTACAGCCTGGCGCTGGTGACGCGCGACGACGTTGTGGCGGAGTTCGTGGAGGCCGGGTTGCAGATTGCCGCGGTATACGGTGATTACACGCGCCAGCCGTGGCGCGACGACTCGCCGAAGTTGATCGTCATCGGTCGCACAGCCGCCCGTTGACACAGGGCGGGCGCGCTCTTCACAATCGCACCCAAGCCAGCCAGGCCGTTTGGGCCCACGACCAGAAACCCATATGACCAGCGAGCCCCGTCGCCACATCCGCGTATCCGAGTTCCGGTTTCAGATTCCCCGCCGCAGCGGCGAAGGTACCTTTCCGGTGCCCCGCCACCAGCTCGCCTGGACCGACGCGTTCATCGACGAGGAAACCGGCGACCGCTACGAACTGGCCTATGTGCTTGAGCATTTGGAAGCCCAGGGTTGGGACGTGCACGATCTGCTCAAGGGGCGCGGGACGTTCCGTGAGACCGTGGAGCGACTTCCCCTGCCGTACGGTGGTCAGTTTGCGCCTGGAGACCCGACCACCCGCGACGCATAGGCTGCGGCCCCTACGGTTGGGCGCGTTGACGTAGACTTCCGCCCGTCTGCGCGCACTGCACGATGTCCATGCCATACCGACTAGGCGCCATTGGCGTTGGCGGCAACTCTGCCGGCCACCTGCGGCGATTCCTCGCCATGCCAGAGTTAGACGTGGTTGGTATGGCGGATCCGTCTGACACGTCAATCGCGAACGCGCGGTCCAATGTTGAAGGCCTGGACGAAGTTCCAGCATACGCCGACTGGCGTGATCTTCTGGCCGCGACCGATCTGGAACTAGCGCTGGTCTCCACCCCGCATACCCTTCACTACGAGCATGTCATGGGCGCCCTGGACGCCGGCTTGCACGTGCTCTGCGAGAAACCGCTCGCCCACACCCCCGAACTGGCCCAAGAGATCGCCGATCACGCCACGGCTCTCGGCCGACACGTGGTGGTTGGCTTCCAGCGTCGATTCAGCCCCGGCTATACCTATATGCGGGATCGACTGCAGAGCAGCGAGATGGGTGACATCACCCACGTACAAGCCAGCCAGTGGCAGGCCTGGATCGGCGCCGCACGAGGCAAGTGGCGAAGCACGCTGGCTCTGGGCGGCGGTGGGCAGCTCAGCGACTCCGGCAGCCACCTCATGGACATGCTGCTTTGGACGACCGGCTTGCGCATCATCGAAGTGGACGCGCGGATGCTCACGTACGACCTGGAGGTTGAAGTTGACGGCGCGGCGGTGTTGCTTTTCGAGAACGGTGCCATAGGCACGCTGTCCATCATTGGCACGGGTCACACGTTTGGGGAACGTCTGGGTGTAGTCGCCGGCAACGGCGCCATCCGCGCGGACTGGGCCTCGGGTGGCGTGGAAGTGATTTTTGAAGACGACCTTGAAGCCAAGGTCACACGCGAAGTCAAGGGGCTCTCCGGCGGAAGCAATCCGGATGACCACTTTCTGGCGGTCATCAGCGGCTCTGCCCCAAACGGATCGCCACCCGAAGACAGCATCCATTTGCTGGAGGTCCTCGCGGCCATTCGGCGATCAGCTGTATCGGGGCAGCGCGAAGTCGTAAGTCGAACCTAGCGTACGGTGGGCGGCAGCCTGCCGAATCTCCGCCGCTCCGCCCGCCTGGTGGGCGCTTTGGTCCTGGGCCTGCTGCTCCTTGGCGGCTCACAGACTCCGGATATCTCAGTCCGCCTCAACCAACCCTCACACGGGTTTGCTCAGTCGCTCGATTTCAAGCTGGGCACGAATGAGATCGTGGATCTGTACCGTGACGGCGGTATCGACCGGGCCAGTCAGTTTGGGACAGATTTGGTGCGCGTCTGGCTGGGTCACCGTTTTCTAGGATCCGCGGTTGGCGACGGGCGGGACGACTTGGACTGGAGTCTCCTGTACGACTTCGTGGGCCGTGTGCTGGAAGCCGGCGCCACGCCGCTGGTGAGTTTTGTGGCTGCGCCGGCATGGATAACGGCCGCAGACGGCAGGCCCAGTTCGCAGCACGAGAGCGAACGCTTCAACGCCCAGGGGGTCAATGCCTACGCCGCGTATGTGGCTGAGGCCATCGATCGGCTACGTGACCAGTTTGGTCCAGATGCCCTGAGTTGGCCGTACACGATTTGGAATGAGCCCAACAATCACCAGAACGCGGGGCAGCACTATGCCTGCGGCGACGGATCTGCCTACGCCGAGCTCTACGGCGCGACTAAGGCCGCCGTGGCGGACCGCTTCGGATCCGGCGTGGTGGCCCTGGGCGGACCCTCGCTGGATGCGATTGATACCGGCGCCACGTTGAACCCGGACGGCGACCGTACCTGTGGCCCAGCACCCGACCTGGACTGGTCCGCTTACCTGAGATCGGTGGATGAGATCGCCTTTCACGACTTTCTGACATGGCATTGGTACGGCATGTTTCGAACCGGCGAAACAACAACCGCCGACGTGCTGCGCACCCGCCTGGCGTGGTTTGAACACCGGGTGCGCTTGATTTCGGGTATCGCGGCTGGTCGGCCCCACTATGTGGAAGAGATCAACTTCAATGGTGATCTGGCAGTCGATCCGCTGGTACACGCCCCGGTGAATGGGGCATTCCTGGCCTCGGCGACGTTACGCGCGGTGCGGCAAGGCGCCAGCGGCATGCTCGTTTACAAGGGCACCCACGACCCGTCGGGCCTGTCGCCGCGCGGCGAACCAGACTTCGGTCTGTGGTCCAGCGCGCTTGCAGACGCTCCAGCGCCCGCGTTTCCTGTGATGCAACTCATGCGCCGATTCGTTGCAGGGTCCGGTCGTCTGGCCCGCGTCGACGTGCGGGGCTCGGACTTGGACGCGCTGGCCGTGGTCACCGAGCAGGGACCACGCACAGCCGTGGTGAATCTATCCCCAGACCATCGCGTCGTACACCTAGCCGGATTACCGCCTGCCCCGGTGGCCACCATCGGTGGCGACGTGCCGTGGTCCTTGGCCTGGTTCGACGGTGCAACTCTTGGAATCCCCGGCTATGGACTGGCTGTTATTGACGGCTCGCTTTCCGGGCTGCCCGCCTTGCCAACCGTCGAGCGCGGCCGCCAGATTTACCACTCGCGGTGCGCGTTCTGCCACGGCGCGACGGTGGCGGGCGCACACGCACCACGACTGGCTGGCTCCGCTCGATCGAATATCGACACTTCTCACGTCGCGTCCATCCTTACCCCCGCCGAGCGACTGGACCTTGCCCACTTTCTTTCAGGCTGGAGGGACGGTGGTCGAGTCCTGATCGGACACGTGTATGACCGGACGGGGGTTCCCGTGTCTGGAGCATTGGTAATCGCCGCTGCCTCAGACTCCGGTCGGGCCGCCTGGACCGATGCCACCGGACGATTTGAGTTACGCGTCGCCAGTTCACTGTCCGGTGCAACCGCGGCGCCCGTACGGCTGATGGTCCTGCACCCGGATCATGGGAGCGCGGACACGCCGACGAGCCACGGCGCAACTCCGACGGGCCATGTCGCGACAATTGTTTTGGAGTCGGCGCTCACCGACCAGCGACCCGTACTTGCCTCAAGTTTTGCGATCGACGATGGCAACGGTATCCGGCGCATCGGCACTTCCAGCGCGGGTGCGGACGAGGTGTGGGCTGTCGCGGCCGGCGGCGGGGTTGCTCGACGGCTCCACCCCAAGTCAAACTCCACACGCGGGGTCCGCGAGACAAGCATCGCCGCCGCCGACGACTTGACACGCATGGGTCATTGGGTCATCGCTGCCAGGGGCCCTACGGGTATGGCAACGTTTGAGCGTCTAAGTGTGTCGCCTACCAACTAGACGTTGCAAGGTCGGCTCCGACGCCGGCGTTTCTCGTCCGGGCCGCCTAGGACTTCTCCAGGTCATCCAGATCGAGCTGGTTAATGAATTCGCGGAAGACTTCAAGCTTCTCTTCGGCCACGGGCTCGCCTTCGCCGGGCTCTTCCCCGGCCACGTCCGGCTCAAACCCGGCCTCATTCAGCACGGACGGCTCCACCAGAATGGGCGCATTTGCTCGTACGGCCAACGCGATGGCGTCGCTGGGTCGCGAGTCCAGTTCGAAGCGGTTGCCGTTTACGTCTAGCACGATGGTTGCGAAGAATGTGGTGTCCACGAGATCGGTCACCACCACGCGCTCAACGGACCCTTGAACCGATTCGATTAGCTGTTTGAGCAGGTCGTGGGTCAGCGGCCGCGGAACGTCATGATCCTGGAGCTTGACCGCGATTGCGTCGGCCTCGCCCTGGCCAATCACGATAGCGAGATAGCGCGGACCGTCGCGTTCCTTCAGCACCACCACCCGGCTGGGGCTGATGAGGTTTACCCGCACGCTGTCCACGACCATTTCGATCATGCGGCTATCGCCTCCGCCGCTCCAGGCGACGCACTAACAGGTTTGGCGCGCACCTTCATGGTACCAGTGGCCGTCTACGGAACGAGCGAACGCCGCTACACAGGGTCTGGGTCGCTCAGGTCGAATTCGTCGTGTAACAGCTCAGTCGCCCGCGCCACCTGCGACTTTTTCACCAGGCAGGTCAGGCGAATCTCGCTGGTTGTAATGCTCACGATGTTGATGCCGGCAGCTGCCAGGGACCCGAACATCCGGGCCGCGATGCCAGGAGTGCTCTGGATGCCCACACCCACAATGCTGACTTTGCCGAGTTCGGTTGACGCCGCTACGTCGCGGGCACCGATTTCAGCCGCCACAGGACGAACGAGGTCGAGCGTCGCGTCCAAGTCCGTCTCGGCAATAGTGAACGATAGGTCGGTCACCCCGCCATCCGAGACGTTTTGCACGATCACGTCAATGTTTATGTGCCGGTCAGCGAGCGGCTGGAACAGCGCATGCGCTAGGCCCGGCCGGTCGCTGACGCCGCGGATGGTGACCCGCGCCACGTCGGTGTCGTGCGCCACCGCGCGCACACGCTGCATTGTCTCGATTGGAACTGCTGATTCAGCCACGATTTCCGTCCCCGGTGCATCGCTGAAACTCGAACGTACCACCACCGGCATGCCGAAGTGTTCGGCAATCTCGACCGCACGCGGATGCATGACACGTGCGCCCAGCTTTGCCATCTCCAGCATTTCGTCATATATCACCAGATCGAGCTTGCGCGCGTCCGGCACTATCCGTGGATCGGCAGTGAAAATGCCATCCACATCTGTGTAGATCTCGCAGCGGTCGACATTCAAGGCCACGGCCAGGGCCACCGCCGACGTGTCTGAAGTTCCGCGCGCGAGGGTGACGATGTCACCCCCGGGGCCTAGTCCCTGGAATCCTGCCATTACCGGCACGCGTCCAGCCTCAAGTTCCGCACGGATTCGAGTGGGCTCGATCTCGGTGATGCGGGCGCGGCCGTAGCGCCCATTGGTTCGGATTCCGGCCTGCGGGCCAGACAGCGCCACCGCGTCTCGCCCGAGTTCGTGCAGGGCCATTGACATAAGGGCGGCCGACACCAGTTCGCCGGTGGAGAGGAGGAAGTCCAATTCGCGCGAGCTAGGCCGTGTGGCCAGTCGCTGCGCCGCCGCAATCAGGTCATCGGTTGTGTCGCCCATGGCAGATACGACCATCGCAATGCGATCACCGTTCGCCAGCGAGTCGTGAATCCGCTCGGCCACGATCCGTATTCGCTCGCTGGTCGCGAGCGACGAACCGCCAAATTTCTGAACTAGTAAAGCCACGCTGAGTTGAGGCACCAGGTAGGCAAGCCCACGATGCTAGCAATCGGCGCTGGTTGGTGGGAGATTCCCCACCGAGTCTCGCGGCTATTTGGAGACCGGGGGGTGTTCGTGAGCTTGCGGGCGGCCATTGCGGGCATCCATGACCTCGCGGGCCAACGCGACGATCCGCCTCTCATAGTTTGCCAGCGACCAGCGCTCCGCGCGGCGTCGCGCCGCTTCCCCCAGCTCCTTGCGTCGGCGCCCATTCCTCGCCAACGCCAGCGTGAAGTCGGCCAACTCATCCAGCGTTCGCCAGCGGTACCCGCTGGAACCCGGCTCAACGATCTCCCGCAGTCCGCCGCCGTCAAATACTACCGGCACGGCACCGGAGATCATTAGTTCGGCGACGGACATGCCGAAATGTTCAAACCGTTCCGGGGTCCGGCGTTCCGACTCGCCGAAGCCAGCGGCGTGCCAGCCAATGGCCGCGTGTTGCCTCAGCTCGATCGAGGTCGCTTCATCAGCATTCGGATAGATATCGATTGGCAAGCCGCGTGCCGCTTCCCTGACCTCGCGGAGGTAGGCCGAGTCTGCGGGGCGATGGCCAACGCCGCCCACCAGCGCCAGGCGCCAACCAACTAGCCCGCGATCGCACAGCTTGCGAAAGGCGGACACCATCGCCAGGTGCTTCTTGTTGTGGCTGCCAACGAAAAACCGTCCGACGGACATGATCAGCGGCCCAGGCTCTGGTACCCGCCGCGCGACGGCAACCGCGGGCGGTTCGATGACTGGACCTATCACGCCCCAGCGCTGTTCGAGCCAGGACGCCGTGAAGTACGAATTTGGCGTTACGACGTCGTACGAGCGCAGCGCCCTAGTGTAGCGCTCCTCGCGGTCGTCGCTTGCCCATGCCCCCAGCACCGGCGCCAATCGCCGAGTGGAGCGTTGAAAGAGGCGCCGCGCGATCGGCCCTTGCTCCTCGATGGAACCAAGCGCGAGCCCTAGCAGTCGGCTTTCGCGCGCGTTCGTCCCGAGTGTCGCCGCCGAATGTACGACCACCTCGCCGCAGCCGGGCGGGACTTCGACCCAGGGGCTGGGTGCGAAGTCGCCCTCCGCCCCAGCCAGACCTTCGGCCACCACGTCGCCCGCGCCGGTCCGAATTGTGTAGGACGGATCAATGTCGCTCATCGCACTCAGCCACAGGCGAACGCACGTGCCTTCGCTGACGTTGATTCGTCCGTCGCCGTCGGACTGACGGTACCGGAGTCCTTGATGGACTTCAGTCCCAAACCATCCCGAGCACTCACAGGCCGCGCCCAGCACGCGGCCAAGGCCACGCAGCGCTCGTCCCGACATGCGCCGCGCGCGGTTGCCTTGTCGCGCTGGAAAGTAGACAAACCGAATGGACGGCACACCACGACCATCGACCGCGCTGTGATGCGTCCCATTCACAAACAGGTGCGCGTTGCCAGCCACATGGCGTCCCGACAGCTGCGGTCGTTCAGGGAGCGTGTGGAATCTCACCCCGTCAAGGTCGACGGCGGCACGCTCCACCACCGTAGCCCAATGCAGCGGGCGGTGCGACACCACGCTGACCTTGCCCAACGTCCGCAATGCACTGGCCGCGCTGAGAACCTGTCGCTCACCGCCGCCCAGGGTTTCTAGCCAGCCGTCGAAGACTACGATCTTCGCTTCCCTCGGCATTATGTCGTTGTTGCCGCGACGGGTGCCGAGTGGCTGGCAAATGGGCCAGTACGCGCCCGCTCACGCTCTGGGACGCGGGCATGATTCACTCCAGGATCAGTCGTACGACCCACGCGCCAAGTGCCAGCGGACTTTCAGCACATCGAGCAGCATCAGCCCCGTGTCCACCAGCGGACGCACCTTACTCACCGGCACATACCGCCACTCGATCGGGACTTCCACAACCTGCCAGCCCCGGCGGCCAGATATCGCCAACAACTCTACGTCGAAGGCCGTGACTCGCCCGCCCCGAATTGTTCGTGCACTGGCTGGATACAGGCGGACGCGATTGAACACTTCCTCGGCCGCATCAGCCGAGAATCCCTTGAATCCGCACTGCGTGTCGCTGAAGCCACTGACGCACAGCCAACTGACCAGCCAGTTGAATCCCCGCCCGAGCACGTGACGGCGCCACGGCTCGTCGAAACGGTTTGATTGAGCGAGTTCTCGCGAGCCGATCACTACGTCCGCGCCGCGTCGAATCTCCTCAACAATACGCTCGACGAAGACGAGCGGTACCGCCAAGTCGGCATCCATGAACATCCGGACGGCGCCGCGTGCGGCCAGCATTCCACGCGCTACCGCCGCGCCCTTGCCTCGGTGCGGCTCGGTCAGCACGACCGGAATAGCGCGTGGCGTTCCGGCTTCTCCACCTGCCCAGGCATGAGCCACCTTCAGGGTGTCGTCGGTGGACCCATCGTCAACAATCACAACTTCGACCAGTCCGTCGCGACCCTCCGCCCATCGGTCAATTGCCTGCAGCGTGCCTCCTAATCGGGCTTCTTCGTCATACGCAGGTATGACGATCGAGAGTTGAAGAGGTACCTCCGATGGATCAGTCAAGGTTGAAGACTTTCAGAATGAGTACGGCGCGCGCTGCGTCGCCGGTCATGGCGACGTCGGTTCATCCACCGCCGAGTGGGCCGCAGTTTGAAGCGCCGCCGGGAGACCGCGGGCGACAAGATCGCGCAGGTGCTCACGCTGCCAGCGCAGCCAGCGGTTCGCGCGCGCGGCTTCCTCGCGCACTCGGGTTGGCGCCGTTCCGCCAAGCGACGTTCGGCGCGCGACGGCACTCGGAAGATCCAACCTGTCGCGAACGTCCCCTGACAGCCTGGCGTCGGCCTCCGCAAAATCGGCGTCGTCCAGGTCGGCCAGTTCGACGCCCCTATCCTCAGCGAGGCGAACCAGCCGCCCAACGGCCGCGTGCGCATCACGAAACGGTACGTCCCGCTCGGTCAGGTAGTCGGCAATCTCAATGGCCGTGGAATGCCCCATGCCGGCCACTGCCGCCATGCGCTCCCGGTTCACCGTCAGCGTGTCGAGGACTCCGGTTAGCGCCCGCAGCGCCGCCAGCACGTCGTCTTCCACTCGAAATACGGCGCGTTTGTCTTCCTGCATGTCCAGGGCGTAGCTCAGCGGCACCCCTTTGAGCGTCGCTTGCCATCCGACGGCTGCGCCCGCAACAGCGCCAGCCTTTGCGCGCGTCAACTCTGCCACGTCTGGATTGAGTTTCTGGGGCAACATGCTGCTACCGGTCGCAAACGCGTCATCGAACCGCACGAGCCCGAAGCCGGGCGAAGCCCAGACCACCAGGTCCTCCGCCCACCGTGACAAGTGCCCGCTGAACGTCACGCAGGCCTGCAGCACCTCGCTCACAAAATCCCTGTCGGACACCGCGTCCAGGCTGTTGCGCGCGACCTGGCTGAAACACAGTTCCTCCGCCACGAATTCCCTATCGATGTCAAAGGCCACGCCCGCCACCGCACCGGCTCCCAGCGGGCACACGTCGGCCACGGTGTAGGCAAACAGGATGTTGTCTACATCGCGCCGGTGCATTTCAAACAAGGCCAGGAAGTAGTGCCCCAACGTGACAGGCTGCGCGACCTGGAGGTGAGTGAACGCCGGCGCAACGGTCTCCGCCTCCTCCTCGGCCCGCCGCGCCAGCACCCCCAACAGATCAAGAACCCCAATTGCAAGTCGTACACAGAACCCCTTGCAGTAGAGCCGGAAATCCGTTGCCACCTGGTCGTTCCGGCTGCGCGCCACGTGGAGCCGTCGGCCGTCGTCGCCGATACGCTCGGTCAGTTCCCGTTCGACGTAACTGTGGATGTCTTCATCAGCGGCGGTCAGGGGAGGGCCACCGGTCTGATCCAGGTCCGTCAGTAGCGCGTCAAGTGCCTCAACCAGGGCACCCGCGCTCCGGGCCGGAATGATCTCCTGCCGGCCCAGCATCGTGGCGTGCGCCCGGCTGGCCACGATGTCCTCGCGGTACATGCGGCGATCGACAGCAAAGGAGCGCGTAAAGGCACGCGCGACGTCCGCCGGCGGTTTGTCGAACCGTCCACCCCACATGGGCGTGGGCTACCTTGGCCGACGGGGCGCAGGAATCTCGTCACGCGCCCCGCGCGGCGTCGAGCGCATCCAGCCCCTCGTCGAGTTCATCGGCGCTGATCGTCAGCGGCGGAACAATCCGGATCGTCTCGGGCCCGGCCTTGATCAGCAGCAGCCCGTTGCTGCGAGCCTGCTCCACCACGTCGGTTGCCGCGTCCTCGGACTCCAGGTCAAAGCCAACCATCAGTCCCAGACCGCGCACGTCGGTAATTCGAGCACCATGGTCGGCGCTGTCGCGCAGGCGCGCCCGCACGTGTTCGCCCTTCGCCTGCACCTCGTCCAGAAAGCCAGCAGCCAGAACGCGGTCCAGCACCACGCGCGCTGCGGCGCACGCCACCGGGCTGCCGCCGAAGGTTGATCCGTGCTCTCCCGGCGCCAACACGCTCACGGCCTCGGTACTGAGCACGGCCCCGATCGGGAGTCCACCGCCGAGCCCCTTGGCCAGACCGATCAGGTCCGGCGTAACGTCGAAGTTCTCGTAGCCGAACAGGCGACCCGTGCGCCCAATTCCCGTCTGGACCTCGTCGAAGATCAGCAGCACGCCATGCTCATCGCAGACCCGTCGCAGGCCCTGGACGTAGTCCACGTCTGCCATGCGCACGCCGCTCTCGCCCTGGACCAGTTCAACCATTACGGCCGCGGTTGACGACGAAATCGAGTCATCCACCGCATCCAGGTCGTTCAATGGCACGTGCGTGAACCCTGAGGGCATCGGCGCAAACGGTTCCTGGTAGGCCGGCGTGCCAGTGGCCGCGGTGGTGGCGATCGTGCGGCCGTGGAATCCGTGCTCAGCGGTTATGACTTCGTATGCGCCATCGCGCTGCGTTCGTCCCCACTTACGGGCGATCTTCAGGCAGGTTTCGCTGGCCTCCGCGCCGCTGTTGACGAAGAAGACGCGGTCCAGCGCCGAGTTGTCGACCAGGCGCTGCGCCACTTCAAGTTGGGGTGTCGTGTAAAACAGATTGGAGATGTGCGCCAGCGACCGCACCTGGTCCGCCACCGCGTCGCAGAGTTCGGAATCGCCGTGTCCCAGCGTGGTCACGGCAATGCCGGCGGTGAAGTCCAGGTAGGAATTGCCCTCGTCGTCCCACAGGCGCGACCCCTCGCCGCGCACCAGCGTCACCGGAAAGCGGCGAAACGCCTGGTGGTAATAGCGCGCTTCCAACTCTTGCCAGCCCATGCGTCGTTCAGCCTCGCGAGGGGTCGAACGGCGGTCGCCGTTCCGACTCGGATTATAGGGACGCGGCCTTGGCCCTCACCTGCGTACCACCACCGGCCGGGTCAAGGGCACGCCGCAAGGCGTGACATCGTGAACCGTTGGCAATGCATACCCGGCCGACGTCGCCCAGCAAGGCCACGGCAGACCGAACCTTCGGAACCATGCCGCCCGCGATAACCTCATCACGGATCAAGCGCTCGGCGCCGGTCGGATCCAGATGCGTCAGCACCTCGCCGTCGCCGCCCTTTACCCCGTCCACGTCGGTCAAGAACACCAGGGCCGCAGCGCGCGTCGCACGCGCCAGCGCCCCGGCAATGTCGTCGCCGTTCACGTTGTACAGCGCGCCGTCTCCATCAACCCCCAGCGGCGAAACCACCGGCACGTGTCCCCCGGTCGTCAGGTCATCGAGAATCCGCGTGTTCACCGCCCGTACGTGACCCACCCAGCCAAGATCCGGGGACGCCTGCCGAACACGCACCACGCCGCCATCCGGCCCGCTGATGCCCACCGCCGAGACCCCAGACTGCTGCAACGCGCCCACGACGGCCGGCGCCACCAGCCCCCGGAAGACCAGCACTGCATCGTCTCGCGTCTGGTCGTCGGTCACGCGCAGCCCGTGGTGCCACGTTGTCTTGCGATTCCGGGCCGCTTGCCAGGCGGTCAGTTCGTCGCCGCCGCCATGGGCAATCACGACTCGCACGCCGGCATCGACCAATGCCCGCACGTCGGCGCCGATTCGCCCAGCGGCCATGTCCGCTGTTCCGCCGATCTTTACGACGACGTAGCGGCCCCCTAGGCCTATTGCCACCGCCCCGCCGATCGCGGAATCCTGGGCACTCAGGTCATGTACTCCGCGTTGATCGCCACGTACTCGGCCGAGAGGTCTCCACCCCAGGCCGTCGCACTGGCCTCGCCCTGGTTCAGCGCCACCTCGATCGTGACGTCGGGTTGCCGGAAATGCTCGGCGACCTTCGACTCCTCGTAAACCGCCGGCGCTCCCTGCTTAACGACCTGCGTTCTCCCGATCCAGATGTCGAGCAGGTCCGGGTCGAACACGGCGCCGCTATTGCCCAGGGCCATGACGATCCGGCCCCAATTCGGGTCGCCGCCGTGAATCGCGGTTTTTACCAGCGACGACGTGGTGACCGCGCGCGCCGCCTGCCGCGCCGTGGCGTCGTCCGAGGCTCCGCGCACCGTCACGGCAAACACCTTCGTGACACCCTCGCCGCCCCGCACGATCTCCTGTGCCAACCACAAGCACACCGCCTGCAAACCGCGTGTAAACGCTTCCGCGTCCGGCGTGCCTTCCTGGATCGAGCCGGTTTCGCTTGCCCCATTGGCCAGCAGCAGGGCGGTGTCGCTCGTCGATTGGTCGCCGTCAATGCTGAGCAGGTTGAATGAGTTGGCCACCGTCTCGCTCAGCAGCCGCTGCAGCGTGCCGCCCCGCAGTTCGGCGTCCGTCGTCATGAAGACGAACATCGTCGCCATGTTCGGATGCACCATGCCGGCGCCCTTCGCGGCACCGCCGATCCGAATGGTGCCGCCCGACACCGGAACCTCAATGGCCAGCGTCTTTGGCGCAACGTCGGTAGTCATCATGGCCCTTGCGACCGACTCGCCGGCGTCGGGCGACAGCTCAAGAGACTCAAGTCCCGCAAGGATCTTGGGCATCGGCAGGTGGAATCCAATCACGCCCGTCGACGCAACCAGGATCTCATCGGCCGGCACGCCGAACCGGCCGGCAAAGGCGTCAATGAACGCCAGGCCATCGGCCCGCCCGCGCGCTCCGGTGAACACGTTGGAGTTCCCGCTGTTGAACACGATGCCGCGGGCCGGCTTCTTGCTCAGGCGCTCCTTGTTGATGGTCACGGACGCGCCGCACACGCGGTTGGTCGTAAAGGTCGCCGCCGACCGACAGGGCGTTCGCGTGCTCAGGATTGCGCCCAGGTCCAGCGCCCCGGTCGCCTTGATCCCGGCGGCCACGCCCCCGCCCACGAATCCGCGCGGCGCCAGGGTGCCGCCCGGAACGACCTGGAAGCCGTCAAGTTCCGCCGGCGGCTCGTGCATCTAGGGGTGACTCGGCGGAATCGCCAGGCCAACCTGCTCGTCGATTCCCGCCATCACGTTCGCGTTCTGGACCGCGCTGCCGGCCGCGCCCTTGCCCAGGTTGTCGATCGCCGCCATCGCCACCAGCGTCTGGGTCGCCTCATCGACGGTCCAATGCACGAAGGCATGGTTCCCGCCGGACGTCCACTTGGTGTGCGGCGGAACGCCCGCAAGATGAACGAACGGCTCGTCCTCATAGGCGTCGCGGTAGGCGTGCTCGACCTGCGACGGGGCGACATCAGCACGCAAAGCCCCGTAGGCCGTGATCAGAATGCCGCGCGTCATGGGCACCAGGTGCGGGGCGAAGGTCACCTCGATCGGCGATCCGCCGATGTCGCTCAACTCCTGCGCGATCTCCGGACTCTGATAATGGTCGGCCACCCGATAGGCCGACGAATCTTCATTGATCTCCGAGAATCCATACGCGGCCGACGCCGAACGCCCCGCCCCGGAAACGCCGGTCTTCGAGTCCACCATCACGTGTCCGGCCAGCAACCCGACGCTCGCTGCCGGGGCCAGCGCCAGCGCCGCCGTGATGGCGTGACAGCCGGGATTCGCCACGAGGTCTGTCTCACGGATCTGGTCGCGATGCCACTCCGTCAGCCCGTACACGCCAGAGTCGATCCACTCGGGCGCCGCATGCGCCACGCCGTGCCAGCGCAGGTAGTCCGCTGGATTGCGCAGCCTGAAATCAGAACTGACGTCGATGCAGCGGATCCCATCGTCGAGAAACGGAGCCAACTGGGCCGCCGACGCCTTGTGGGGTAAGCACGAGATCACCAAGTCGGCGCTGCCGTTCAACTCGGGCGTCAGTTCCAGGTCGGCGTAGGTGGCGCGACCGCTGGCACGCATCCAGGGAAACACCTCGTGCAAACGGCGTCCGGCCTGGCTGCGGGCGGTGGCGCCGACGATTTCGAATTCCGGGTGGACGGCCAAGTACCGAACCAGTTCGCCACCGGAATACCCCGTCGCGTTGAGAATTCCTATGCGCATACGCACCTCGCCTGAGAGAAGCGATTATATGGACGGCTGGCGCTCGCGCCGCAGGTTTTTCAGGCGCGCAGCGTGAACAGCAGGATCAGCGCCAGGATGCCGGAAGCCACACGGTAGACCGCAAACGCCGCCAGACTGTGGCGAGCGACGAAACTCAGCAGCCAGCGCACGGCCGCTGCCCCCACCACAGCCGCGACCAATGTCGCCCCGATCAGCAGAGGGAAATCGGCGATCGGCTTGCCGCCGATCGCCACGTCCACGAACTGAACCAGGCCCGCGCCCGCCACCGCCGGCGCCAGCAGAAACAGCGAGAACCTGGCGGCGGCCTGACGCTCCACACCCAGACCTCGCGCTACCGTCATCGTGATGCCCGCCCGCGAAACCCCGGGAACCAGCGCCGCGAATTGCGACAGTCCAATCGCAACCCAGAATGCGAATGGCGTGGACGCGAGGTCGCGGCGGCTGGTCCCGAACCGGTCCGCCGCCGCCAGGCCCAGCCCAAAGACGATGAGCAGCACCGCAGCCAGCGTCGGGTCGCGCAGCATCGTCTGCCAGCCGCGCAGCGGCAGCGCGATTAGTCCGATCAGTAGTGTCGATCCCAGCAGCGCTGCTAGCAGGCGACGGGCCAACTGGACGGAATGTCCTTTGCCGACCACGCCGCGGGCCAGCCACACCCAGTCGGACCAAAGCGCGATCACCAGGGCAAACCCCGTCCCCACGTGCAGTGCCACCGACAGCGTCAGCCCCGTCAAAAACGGATCGGTCCAGCCCGCCACGGCGGGAATCAGCACCAGATGACCCGAGCTGCTGACCGGCAGAAACTCGGTCAGGGCCTGGACCGCCGCCAGGACGATCACCTCGCCCCACATAGGTCAGTCGACCCAGCGAGACGCCGGCGCGCACCCTGACGGGCGGCCCAGTGTCAAGGCAGCTAGATAAAGACCGGTGCGAGCACCAGCGTGATCGTGCTCAACAGCTTGACCAGCACGTGCAGCGACGGGCCGGCGGTGTCCTTGAACGGGTCACCCACGGTGTCGCCGACCACCGACGCGGCGTGCTCGTCCGTACCCTTGCCAATCGGATTGCCGTCTTCGTCGCGAAGATGGCCAGCCTCGATGTACTTCTTGGCGTTGTCCCAGGCACCGCCACCGTTGTTCATCACGGTCGCCAGCAGCACGCCGGCAATCGTGCCGACCATCAGCAGCGCGGCCTCGGCTTCTGCCCGCAGCACGATGCCGACCACGATGGGCATGATGACTGCCAGAAGACCCGGCGCAATCATTTCCCGTAGTGCCGAGCGCGTGCTGATGTCCACGGCCTGGCTGTAGTTCGGCTCAACGGTGCCTTCGATGATCCCTGGCTGTTCCCGCCATTGCCGGCGAACCTCCTGGATCATCGCCTGGGCCGCGCGACCCACAGCGCGAATCGCGAGTGAACTGAACAGGAACACCAGCATGGCGCCGAGCATGCCCCCGATAAACACTTCGACCTTGGACAGGTCGACCGAGTGCAACTCGGCGGTTTCGAGGTATGCGCTGAACAGCAGGAATGCCGCCAGCGCGGCCGAACCAATGGCGTACCCCTTGGTCAGCGCCTTGGTCGTGTTGCCGACCGCGTCCAGCCCGTCGGTGATGTCGCGCACGTCCTCCGGCGCCTCGGCCATCTCCGTGATCCCGCCCGCGTTGTCCGCGATCGGGCCAAAGGTGTCCATTGCCAGGATGTAGGCCGCGCTCATGAGCATCCCCATCGTGCCCACGGCCGTGCCGAACACGCCGGCTACAAAGGGCCTGATCTCGCCCTCCGCGCTACCCAGGCTGATACCCAGCTCGGCGAATCCTTGTATGCCTGCCTGGTACGAACCCCAAAGCGCAACGGAGATGACGATGATGGGCATCGCCGTGTTCTCCAGACCAACGGCCAGTCCGGAAATGATGTTGGTGGCCGCTCCGGTTCGGGAGGCCTCGGCGATCTCGCGCACCGGCCGGTTGAACGCCGTGTAGTACTGCGTGATGTACACGAAGGCGACGCTGGTCAGGATGCCGATCACGCCACACATGAAGAACCACCACGACTCCAGCATCACCAGGGCCGATATCGCCATCCCAACCGTGGCCAGGATCGCAGTGGTCCAGTAGCCCACATCCAGCGCTCGCTGCGCGTTACGAACCCGGTCCGGCCGGATGACCAGCAGTCCGACGATTGAGGCGAGGGCCCCGAACGACCGAACCACCAGCGGAAACAGAATCCAGGCAATGTTGTCTTCGCCGGTCGCCTTGAATACGGCGACACCCAGAATCATGGCCCCGATGCTCTCGGCGGCCGTGGACTCGAAGAGGTCCGCGCCACGACCGGCGCAATCGCCCACGTTGTCGCCCACCAGGTCGGCGATGACCGCGGGGTTGCGCGGGTCGTCTTCGGGAAGGCGGGCTTCCACTTTGCCGACCAGGTCCGCGCCCACGTCGGCGGCCTTGGTGTAGATGCCGCCCCCCAACTGCGCAAACAGGGCCACGAAACTGGCCCCAAACCCGAACCCGACGATCAGTTCCGGCGTGACCTTCGGATTCTCGAACCCGCCGAACAGCCAGAACAGCATGAACACGCCCAGCAAGCTGAGGCCCACGATCAGGATTCCCGATACCGCCCCGCCGCGCAGCGCAATCGTGAGCGCGTCGCCGAGCGATCGGGTCGCCGCGCTGGCCGTTCGCACGTTGGACCGAACGGCAATGATCATGCCGATCACGCCCGAGAGACCGGACAGCACCGCGCCAACCAGGAAGGACACCCCGGTCCGCCAGGCGAGGTCGCCGGCCTCGATGCCCTTCGCCTCGTTCTCGCCAAAGAACAGCAGCAGAACCGCCAGGAAGGCGGCCGCCACGATGGCCATCCAGGCGATGGTGCGGTACTGCCGCTGGAGGAACGCTGTGGCGCCGTCGAAGATGCGGTCGCCATTGAGCGCCATTCGACCGAACAGTTCCGACCGTTGTTCGGCTTCCAACCCCTGCATGGCCGGAATCAGATCCGCGGGGTTTGCCGTACGGTCAACCGGCCGCGTCAGAACATCGCGCGCCAGGTAGATGACGACGAGCACCGAAACGATGATCGAAGCGGGTACAAACCAGACCAGACCTTCCAACTACGAAACCTCCCTGCGAACCATGCGTCGCAATGGCTGAGTGCATGGTGAAACGTCCAAAATCGACCTAGACATCGGCTCAGTTCTCGCCGTTGCGAACCGGTCGAGCCGCCAGGATCTCGCCGAGGATTTCCAGTAGCGTCCGCATGTCCGCGTCCGATCCAATCGAGACGCGCAGCGCGTTGGCATGGCGGGGCTCCTCAGCAAAGCGGCGGACCAGGATTCGACGGTTGGCGAGTTCACGCTGAACGACGCCCGCGTCGTGGGGCGCGCACTCAACGAACACAAAATTCGCTTCGGATGGATATACCTGGAGATCAAAGCGTCCGCGGAGCTCCTCCGCAAATGCGTCCCGCCGGACGCGAGTTGCCTCCCAGTGCGCCTCCGCCCACGCGATTTCGTCACAGGCTGCCACCCCGGCAACCTGCGCAAGCCGGCTGACATTGTACGAGTCCTTGACGCGGTGCAAGACATCGATGAACTCGGGATCGCCCACCGCATATCCCAGGCGGATCCCTGCCAAACCAAACGCTTTGGAAAACGACCGCGTCACGCACACGTTCGGCAGCGTCCGCGCGAGGTCCATCCGGTCGCTCGACGCGAACTCCACGTACGCCTCGTCAATCACCAAAAGGTTCGTGCGCTCCGCCAGCCAGCGCAGTTCGTCCGCCGCGTAGTGCGTACCGGCGGGATTGTTGGGGCTGGCCACGAAAGTCACCGCGCCGCGCGCCGCCGCGAGCTGCCGCACGGGTAACTCAAAGCCTGGGCCTAGCGGACAGTGCACCATTCGCGCGCCCTGGATCTCGGCCAGCACGGGATACAGGGAGTAGCTGGGATGCGGCGCCACCACGCGCGCCTTGGGCGCGCACACCGCGCGAATGATCAAGTTCAACACGTCGTCCGACCCATTTCCGACGAAGACATGGTCAGGCGTCACCTGGTGGCGGTCCGCCAGCCGCTCACGCAGTTCCTGGCTCACCGGATTCGGGTACAGGCGCACGTCGTCGGTCACGGCCTCGCGCAGCCGCATCAGGACACCAGGGGCCACGGCGGGACTCTCGTTAGTGTTCAGCTTGATCCAGCCGCCTTCGCTTGGCTGGTGCCCCGGCGTATAGCCGTGCAGCGCGGCGATCTCGGGGCGTATCTGAACCATGGAAGGAGTTGGGGGACCGTCGCGCGCTATGCGGGCATACGGGACCGCATGCTACCTACTGGCCGCGCAATCCGCTTGCGGAGTGTCTCACTCTTCCCAGCCAAGATCGGGAAACGCCGCACGTGCCCGCGCATACGTCGCCAGCGAACCCAAGTCTCGCATGGCGCCCGCCGCGATTAACTTGGGTACTCGGGACAGGGGCGTCAACATGACCTCGATCTGCTCGGTCTCATCGGGCGAGGGCTCGTTTACCCGCTCAGCGTCTAACACAACGAACACGTGGGCGAGATTGCGGTTGCGTGAAGGGCTCGTGAGCAGCGTGCCCACGCAATGCATCTGACCCGCATATCCGGTCTCTTCCAGCAACTCACGGGATGCCGCAGCCTCCGGGGTCTCATCGTCTTCGACTAGCCCCGCGGGAAACTCGAGCACCACGTCGCGGGCGCCGTGTTTGTACTGACGCACCAGCGGGACCTCGCGGGTGGGTGTGACCGCCACCATCAGGCAAAAGTCGTTCTGGTTCAGCACGTGGTACCGCGAAAGCTCAAGCCCGCTGGGCAGGCGCACGTGCTCGACCGTGTGGGTGAGCCAACGGTCGCAGGATATTGTGTGCGAGCCCAGAATCTCCCAGGGCCGCAGGTCAGGCACGGCGCTTCCGCGTCGTTGGATCCAGCGCGCGACAAGCGTCGAGGGCCTTGGGTGCTGACATGCAGTTGAGCGTGGTGCGGGCGGCGTTAGAGGATGGGTTCATCGTCGCCCTTAACTAGCTGAGGATCCGTTCCGTGACCGACCCCCGCGTGGAAGCGCTTGCCGACATCCTAGTGCAGCACTCGACCGAGGTCGGCCCTGGCGACCTGGTGTTGATTGACGGCACTGCCAATGCCCAGCCATTGCTCATGGCCTGCTACCAGCGCGTGCTGGCGGCCGGCGGTCATCCCCGGCTCAATGTCGGCTTTGAGGAAGCGCAGGAGGTTTTCCTGTCAGAAGCCAACGACGACCAGCTTGAGTTCCTGGACCCGGTTGCCAAGTTCCAGGCCGACGCAATCCAGGTCGCCATTCGCATCCGTGCCAGCGAAAACACCCGCGCTCTTGCCAACGTCGACCCGTCCAGGCTGGCAAAGACGATGATTGCCCGGCGCCCTGTCATGGACCAGATCATCGAGAACGTGCGCTGGGTCCTTTGCGACTACCCCACCAATGCGCTGGCCCAGGAGGCCGAGATGTCGCTGAGCGAGTACTCCGACTTCCTGTACGGCGCCACCAACATCGACTGGTCGGAGATGACGGCGCGACTGGCGTCGCTGAAGACGCGGCTCGAAGCGGGTTCGGAAGTCCGCATCGTTGGACCCGACACGGACCTCACGCTTCGGACCGCCGGACGCATCTGGGAGCCGGCCGACGGCAAGAAGAACATGCCGGACGGCGAAATCTTCACGGCCCCGATCGAGGACAGCGTCAACGGCCGCATCACCTACGAGTTCCCCGCCATCTACCAGGGCCGCCAGGTGGACGGCATCACGCTGACCTTCAAGAACGGCCTGATCGTCGAAGCCACTGCCGAACGCGGGGAAGATTTCCTCAACGCCATCCTTGACACCGACCCCGGTGCCCGTCGGCTCGGCGAAATCGGTATTGGGACCAACGACGGTATCCAGCGCCACACCAAGAACATCCTCTTCGACGAAAAAATGGGCGGCACGGTCCATCTGGCCGTGGGCCGTTCCTACGAGTTCACTGGTGGTAAGAATCAGTCCGCGGTTCACTGGGACATGGTCAAGGATTTGCGCACGGATAGTGCGCTGTACCTCGATGGTGCGCTCCTGCAAGAAAACGGAGTGTTTGTGGAGTAGTCGGATGCTACGTTTTGTAGCTTCATATGGGGCAACAGCGCCAGATCAGTGCCTGTTGCGCTGGGAGACGGCGGTCCCGATTCGACCGTCCTGTGGTACGATAGACGCATCGGACAGACCACCTGATCCCGGGCACGAGAAAGCGGAGGCGGTTCGGGCATCAACGGAAAGAACCTATCCGAAACCGCCGCCCTGCCGCACACGTCCGCACAGTGATCGGTTGGCCCCACCGGCCTGCTGGTCCTGCGAATATCAGGAACACCCGTCCCACTGAAGCCTTCGGGCCGCTATGCAGCCACATCGTCGTGGTGAACGAGCCCGCCAGTCGGTCGGCGAAGGAGCTCTAAGCCGAATGGCGTATACGGCCAAAGACATCCAGGTGCTTGAGGGTCTCGAAGCCGTTCGCAGGCGGCCAGGTATGTACATCGGCAGTACCGACGCCCGTGGCCTGCACCAGCTTGTCTTCGAGGTCATTGACAACGGCGTCGACGAAGCGCTGGCCCAGCGCGCAACCAGGGTTGAGGTCGTCATCACCCCTGACGGCTGGGTCCGCGTCACCGACGACGGCTCGGGCATTCCGGTTGACGAACATCCCAAGGTCAAGCGGCCCGCGCTTGAAGTTGTCATGACCACCCTGCACGCCGGCGGCAAGTTCGATAACGGCGCCTATAAGGTTTCGGGGGGCCTGCACGGCGTTGGCGTATCCGTAGTCAACGCCGTCTCCAGCCGAATGCGCGTCAACGTCCGCCGCGACGGTTTCTGCTGGATCCAGGAGTACGAACGCGGCGTACCGACAGGCGATGTCGTCAAAGGCGAACGGACCAGGGCACACGGCACCGAGGTCGAGTTTCTGGCCGACGATAAGATCTTCGAAACCCTCGACTACGACTTCGACACTCTTGACCAGCGCATCCGCGAAATGGCCTTCCTCGCCGGTGGCACCACCATGCGGCTGCACGACGAACGGACCGACCGCCAGGCGACCTACTACTTCGAGGGTGGCGTCACCTCATTCGTCCGCCGCCTCACCCGCCGGCGCGGCCGTCTGCACCCCGACCCAATCGTGCTGCGCGGTCAGGTGGAAACTACTCAGGTCGAAGTCGCGCTGGCCTATTGCGACACCGTGTCGGAACAGATTCACACCTTCGCCAACACCATTCGCAACATCGACGGCGGCACCCACCTCACCGGCTTCCGGGCCGCCCTTACCCGCTCGCTCAACGACTACGCCCGCAAGAGTGGGCAGCTCAAGGACAGCGATCCCAATCTCACCGGGGACGACGTTCGCGAAGGCCTCACCGCCATCGTCAGCGTGATGATCCCCGAGCCGCAATTCGAGGGGCAGACCAAGGCCCGCCTCGGCAACAGCGAGGTCGCGGGACATGTCCAGTCCGTGGTCAACGACCAACTCGGCACCTACCTGCACGAGCACCCCAGCGAGGCCCGCAAGATCGTCGAAAAGACCAAGCTCGCCGCCCGTGCGCGCGTCGCCGCGCAGAAGGCGCGCGACCTGGTGGTCCGCAAGGGGGCGTTGGACGGTTTTGCCCTGCCCGGCAAGCTGGCCGACTGCCAGGAGCGCAACCCCGACCGTTGCGAGCTCTTCATCGTCGAAGGCGACTCCGCGGGCGGCAACGCCAAGCAGGGCCGTGACCGGCGCTTCCAGGCCATCCTGCCCATCCGCGGCAAGATCCTGAACGTCGAGAAGGCGCGCGTCGACAAGGTGCTCTCGAACGAGTCCATCCGCAACATCATCACGGCCGTCGGCGGTGGCGTTGGGCTCGAGTTCGACGTCACCAAGATTCGCTACGGCCGCGTCGTCATCATGACCGACGCCGACGTGGACGGCTCGCACATCCGCACGCTGCTGCTCACCTTCTTCTACCGTGAAATGAAGCCGCTGATTGAACACGGCAATCTCTTCATTGCCCAACCTCCGCTCTTCCGCGTCGGCAACTCCCGGCGGGCCGAATACGCCTACAGCGAAGATGAGCGCGACCGGCTGCTTCGCCAGATTTCAGGCAGGGTTAGCGTGCAGCGCTACAAGGGCCTCGGTGAGATGAACGCCGAACAACTCTGGGAAACCACGATGAACCCGGAGGACCGGCATCTCCTGCAGGTTGGGATGAACGGCAACGGTGACGCGCACGTGGACCAGGTGTTCTCGCGGCTGATGGGCACGGACGTGGGCGAACGCCGCCGCTTCATCATCAACCGCGCTCGCACGGTCCGAAATCTGGACGTCTGACGATCCACGCATGATGGCCGCCGCCGAGAAACCGGCCGTCGCCCTGGACGTCATGGGCGGTGACCGGGCGCCGGACGCCACCATTGAAGGCGCCGTCGGCTGGGCCAGGTCAACCGGCCAACGCGCCATCCTGGTCGGTGATGTCGACGTGATGCGCGGTCTGCTGTCGAGCGGCGGCCAGGATCCCTCCGCCTGGCGCCTGGAATCGGGGCCGGCCACCATCGGCATGGACGAACACCCGGTACAGGCAGTGCGATCCACCCGGGACGCCTCGATCCGCCGCTGCGCGGAGCTCGTCCGCTCCGGGGAGGCCCAGGCCCTTGTATCGATGGGGAACACCGGCGCCACGATGGCGGCTGGCGTCCTGGTCGTGGGGCGTGCGGCCGGCGTGGACCGGCCCGGTCTTGCGGTTCTCATCCCCGGTCGCGAAGCTCCGACGCTGCTCATTGATGTCGGTGCCAACGCCGAGGCCCGCCCCGAACATCTGCGCGACTTTGGCCTGATGGGCGAGGTCTACCTGCGCCAGGTGCTCGGGACGCCCAATCCCCGCGCCGGGGTGTTGAGCATCGGCGAGGAGGCCACCAAGGGCAGCCCGCTGACCCTTGCGGCCGCCGAACTCCTGGCGGCCTCACCACTCGACTTTGTCGGAAATATCGAGCCGGGCGGGCTCTTCAACAGCAGCGCCGATGTGGTGGTCTGCGACGGCTTCACAGGCAACCTGGTTCTGAAGTCCTTCGAGGCCACGGCTGAGTTTGCGGTGGGTGAACTTCGCGCCGCCGTCCGACGCCGCCCCTACACGCTTCCCGGCGTGGTCTTCATGTATCCGGCATTCCGCGCGGTACGGCGTCGCACCGACTACGCGCAATACGGCGGGACGCCGCTACTCGGTGTCAACGGCGTGGTCATCATCGGACACGGACGATCTAACGCCATGGCGGTGGAAAACGCGCTCAATGCTGCGGCCCGTGCCGTCGAGTCCCGCGTCGTCGAGCGCGTCTCGGACGGACTAGCCTTAATCGACCGGTAACCCCACCCAAGCGGTCGGCGGCAACCTCGCACACGTTGGAGACAGTTCCGCCCATGTCCGCGCCGACACTCCGCAAGCTGCTCTCTCGCCACGTGCGAAAAGGTTGGGGTGAGGATCCTGGGCTCCCGCGCCGGCGACTCCTCGGCCTGCTCGCGGCCAGCTCCACGGCACCGGCCCTGAGCGCCTGCGACGTCTGGAACCTGGTTGGTCGGCCCAGCGACCGCAGTCCCGGTGGGTCTCCGCTCTCCATTCCGGCGCTGCGTGCGCGCGAATTCCCGCCCTCGGAGATTCGCCTGCACAACGTGGCAGCGCGCCACGACGACTACACCTCGTACGTCATGAGCTACAACTCCGACGGCCTGCACATCACCGGCATGGCCACTATCCCGTCCGGCCATGGCCCCTTTCCGGTCGTCCTGCTCAATCACGGCTACGTGCTCCCAAGCCAGTACGCCACCGGCGTGGGCACGCGCGTCATGGCCGACGCCCTGGCCCGGCGCGGCGTGGTGACGCTTGCAACGGACTATCGCGGGCTCGGCGGTTCGCAAGACGATTCGCGGCTCAACATCGGCGCTCGGCTGGAATTCGCGATCGACGTTCTCAACCTGGCGTCCGCGGCGCGCGAGTTCCCCGAAGCCCAGCCGGGTCGCATTGGCATTTGGGGGCATAGCCTCGGCGGCGAACTGGCCATCCGCGCCGGCGTCGTGGACCCCTGGATTGGCCCGATAGCGCTCTGGGCGCCGCTCAGCGTCTGGCTTGACGACATCTCCGACTACTACCGGGTCCCAACCTCCCGCTCAAGCGACCAGTTGCGCGCCGCCCTGTCCGCAGGCAACTATCTCGAAGGGCTGACCGGCCCGGTGGACATCCACCAGGGCGGGAACGATCTGGCGGTTGACCCGGCGTGGGCGTCAAAGCTCAGGCTGGCTCTGGCGGAGGCCGGCGTGGCAAGTAACCTCTATCTCTACCCCGGCGTCGGGCACTTGCTTAACGCCAGCGCTCAGACCGTCGTCCGCAACAGTGCCGAATTCCTGCGGCGAAATCTGCCGACAACGCTTTAGGAATCACGGGCCGTGCCTGCGCTGTCTCAGGCCGCCGAGCGGCTGACCGTCACGGTCGGTCGACACGTGTGCGCGGCGCCCGCCGCCGCGATCCTGGCCATTGCCGCGCTGGCCGCCGCCCAGCCGCTGGACGCCGACCTCTGGGTCCACCTCAACAACGGTCGCTTCATCGCCAGCCGGGGCCAGCTTCCCTATCCCGATCCATTCACCTTTAGCGCCGGGGACGCGGTCTGGACGGTCCACGAGTGGCTGCCCGCCCTGATCATTTTTCAACTGGTCGACCTGGGCGGACTCATAGCCGCGGTCCTGGGCATAGCCGCCGTCTACGCCCTCATCTGGGGCCTGCTCGAACGTACGCTCGCCGCCCACGGCGTCGGACCCTGGATGCGAACCGCCGCGCTGGTGACGGCATCCCTGCCGCTATTCCCGTTCGCGGGCATCCGTCCGCTGGCATTCGGACTACTGGCCGCTGTCCTGGCGGCCGTCCTAGCGTTGCATCACCGGCGCACGGGCTCGAGTTGGATCTGGCTGCTGCCGCTCGTGTTCGCTATCTGGGGCAACGTACACGCGTCGTTCCCCATCGGCTTCGCCCTGCTCGGCGCCTTCCTCTTCGAAGCACTCTGGGCACGGTCCCGGCTGCCCTTCATCGGTCCACGCCCGCACACACGCCTTGGACGGTTCGCCGCCGTCACGGCCTCTTCGGCCGTCGCACCGGCACTCAATCCGTCGGGGCTCCGTCTGCTCGCCCAGCCGTTCTTTCAGTGGGGCGGCGAGTTTCGACGCTTCAACAGCGATTGGCGGCCGCCCGAGGCCTTCAGCGAAACCTGGTGGTTCTTCGCGGCCTTTCTGGTTCTGACCGGCCTGCTGCTCGTCCTGCGACGCGGTCGTGTTTCCCCGTCCGATTTGCTATTGCTGGTCGTCGTGGTGGCCGCCGGCTATAGCACGCGTAAAGTCATGCCCTTCGCCGCGGTCCTGGCGCCGTTGCTGCTGACTAGCCCACTCGCCCTCACCGGCGCCCCCCGCTTGCGTCCGCCGGCCTGGGCAGTCCGTGTCACTGGGGCGCTGGTCGTGGCCTCGGCCATAAGCGTCGCGGTCGCCATCAGCCCGCGCACGCTCGATGGACCGACCGTCGTGCCTATGCCGACTGCCGCTCGCGACCTCGTCGCTGCGTCCAGAGCAACTCGAGTCTTCAGTACCTACCATTGGGGCGCGTATCTCGCCTGGACCCTCTGGCCCGACGCGCTGGTGTACATCGACGGTCGGTTCGACCTCTTTGTCCCCGATACACTCCGGGACTACCTGACCGTCATCAGTCTCGGGTCTGACTGGCGCCGGGTGCTCACTGACATAAGTCCTAACGCTATGGTCATCGAGACCGATTCCCTCCTGGCACGCCAACTCGCCCACCCCGACTCCGGCTGGCGCGACGCCGCGGGCGACGCTACTGCCCGCCTGTTCCTTCCCGGCCCGGCTAAACCCGCATGACTTCACGCCGGTCATTCGCATGAGGCGACTCCCTCAAGCTTCCGTCCGCGGCCCTCAATGACCCGCAAGCACCACGGTGACCACGGCCAGACCAGCCTCTTCGATGGTGCACGCGTGTCGAAGACAGACGCTCGCATCGCCGCCCTGGGCGCCGTTGACGAACTCAACTCCGCGCTCGGTGTCGCCATGAGCTCCTGCCCACCCGGCAGTCACCTGGACCGATTGGCCTGGATGCAGACCCGCCTGTTTACCCTCGGCTCGGACTTGGCCAATCCGGGCGGACGCGCCCGTGGCGACCGCATCACGGCGGCGGACACAGCGACGCTGGACACGTGGCTGGACGGCTACCGGGCGGACCTTCCGCCGCTGCAGCACTTCATCCTGCCCGGCGGCACCCCAGCGGCGGCCAGCGTGAATCTGGCCCGAACAGTCTGCCGCCGCGCCGAACGCGAGGTCTTTCGTCTCACGTCGGAATCCGCTGTCAGCTCCCATGTCCCGGTCTTCCTCAACCGTCTGAGCGACGTGCTATTCGAACTCGCGCGTGCCCTCAACCACGAGGCCGGCGTCCCCGAGCGCATTTGGCTCGGTCCGCGCGACCGACCCGGCGGCTGATCGACTCCAAGCACAACAGCTCGCGGCCCGGCCTGGGAGCCGTCCTCGTTTGACAAGTTCCTGCCAGCTCGTCAGCGTCACCGTGTAGGGCTCGGTGATTCACGGTCGGAAGGATCCACGCCATGTATCGATCAGTGCGAGCGGCGGCGCTCTCCATCAAGCCCAAGAAGTGGGACAAGCCCGCCAACGCCGACAAGCTGGAGGACTATGTGCGCCGGGCAGCGGCCGAGGGCGCGGAGCTGGTGGTGGCCCCTGAAGGATTCCTGGAGGGCTACATCGTGATGGACGTCATCGAAGATCCGGATCGCCGCGCCGATATGTGGGAAATTGCCGAGCCGCCGGACGGTCCGTACATCAAGCGCTTTAGCGACCTGGCGCGTGAGCTGCGAATCGTGCTCTGCTTCGGCTACGCCGAGCGGCGCGACGATGGCGTTTACAACGCGGCGATCATCCTGGGGCCGGACGGCGAGCACTGCGGGACCTACTACAAGACGCAGCTCGCGGAGGGGTCGTGCGACGACTGGGATTTCAACCGCCTCGGCGCCGATCTGCGGGCCATCGACACGCCACTGGCCCGCGTCGGCACCATGATCTGCAACGACCGCTGGAACCCGCTAATTGCCCGAGCTCAGGTGATGGATGGCGCCCAGGCCATCTTGATCCCATCCTATGGCTCGCGCACTCGCGAGCAGAATTTGGCCGTAATCGCTCGAGCGCGCGAGAACGGTGTGCCGGTGGTTGAAGCCAACGTGGGCGTCAACCTGATCGTGAGCAAAGGCGAGGTAGCGGCCTACGTCTGGGGGACGGACCGCATATCCGTGGCCCCGATCGAGATACCCCTGCCGCCATCCGAAGCCAATGCCCACGCCGTGGCGCAGGAATTCATGGACTGGCGCGAGCCCGAAATGCAGCGCCGTTACGAACGCACGATGGAGCGGGTTGGCAGCTAACGACTCTGTTCCGGTCGCTGGGTCTCGGTCCGCTCTGCAAGCTCGCGGAGCATCTCCCACGGATAGATGCCCGTGCTGTGACTATCGCTCCAGTCGAAGGTGAGCGCGTAGTTCCCCACTGGAGCGATCCGGTAGGCGCGAATGTCGGCGGGAATTGTGGCCGGGTCCAGCAGCGGCGCGCCGGTGAGTTCGTCGCGGCAGACGGCGCAGCCGCAGGCCAGGCGAATCTCCCGCAGCGGAATCACGGAAGCTGATCCATCGGCCCACTCAATACCGAGCGCATCGTCGCCTTCACGACGGATATCAACCGCAGTGACCCGGGCCGGCGCGCCCGAGCGGGCACTCATCGGGCGGCGCCGGCGACCAGCTGTTCGATCTCGTCGGCTAGTGAGGCCGCGGCCACTGGTCCATCGCCCTCCGCCATCACGCGGAACACCGGCCGGTCGTCGTCGGGGACTACGACTGCTCGCTGGTAGCCTGCGCCAAAGACGACGCCATCAATTTCGCCTTCGTCGCTGCGATCGGGATGCGAGTTGAGCACGCGCATCAACTGGGCGCGCCGCTCCCAGGCCACTGAGACTTCGCGCTGCGCCAGCGTGAAAGCCGGCAGAGAGCTAACCCGGGCCGACACCGACAGGTCACTCAGCGCCTGCGCACTGATTAGGTGAACCAGGGTTGCCATGGCATCGGGTCCCGGATGCAGATTGGGAAATGCCAGGGCGTTACGGCCGTTCGCTGCCACGACCGCCTGCTCGCGGTCACTGACTTGCATCATGTTTGCCACGTTGGCCTGCGTACGTATGGGCGTGAAGCCCAAGTCGCTGGCGAATGACGAAAGGCTGTTGGGCACGGTGAATGGCACGGCCAGCGGACCGACGATTCCGCGTGCGCGTAGACCGTCTAATACCAGCGCGATAACCGTAAGGCTATCGATCGGCGTGCCCTGCTCGTCCACGAGCCAGATGCGGTTGCCATCCGGACCCACCACTGCCCCGAACGTCGCCCCCACGGCCGTGACAATCCGCCCCAGTCGGGCCAGTCGCTCGTTGATCGCCATGCCGCCTGACCCCACGTCCACCGGTGAGGCGTCCACCGCCGTGTCGCGCACACCCAGCCGGGTCAGCACGCTTAGCAGTGTTTCCCCGCAGGTCCCGTCGCTGTAGTCCACCACCACGCCCACGTGCCGGTGCGTCACCTCGGAATTGGCCACCACGCGCAGCAGCGCCTCCTGGTAGGCCTCCACCGCCGCCGCTACCGTGATTTCGGCAATCGACTCCGAGCCGACCCGCCGAAAGTCCTCCCGCATGAACGTAGCTTCGATCTTGCGCTGCTCGGTCGGTCGAAGGTCCACCCCTCGCGGGTTTGTGAAGCGCACGTCCACGGCCGCGGCGTCGTAGGGCGAGGTTCGGATGTGCGTGGTGCCTTCGGCCCCGAAGCGTGCACACGAAAAGCGCCCGACTGGAAACGGCGTGGCGCCAGTGTCGATCACGCGAACGCCCACGGAAGCGAGGCCTGCCATAAGCGCTCGTTTCACCATGCGTGCGGGCCGCGTCTGGTCTCGGTTCGCCACCACCGACGCGCCGACGGGCAGCGTGCTTCCCCAAGCGGCGCCCAGTCGCGCCGCAAACTCGGGTGTGAGCTCGAAGTTCGCCAGCCCGGCGACGCCGCCGTGCGTGAAGATCGTCCGCCTGGCCTGCGGCGCGTGGATCAGGCTCCGGTCCACGACCACGCCCTCGTCGACGAACTTGCGCGGCCAGATTCGGACGCCCGGACGAACCGACGACCCGTCGGCCAGCGTGCTGCGGTCTCCAATCACCGCGTCTTCGCGAACCGTCACGCCGCGCCCGAGGTTAGCGTGGCGCGCCACGATGCACTGCTCAAGGCTGGCGCCGACGCCGACCACGACGTTGCCGCTAATTACCGCGTCGCTGATTTCCGCACGCTCAGCGATCAGTGTGTTGTCGCCGATGACCGCCGGACCACGGATTACAGCGTGGGCGTGAACCTCGCTCCCGCGCCCCACGTACACCGGACCCCGCATCTGCACCGTAGGGTCGACGCGAGCAGTCGGGTCCACCGTGGGACCGTCCGGTCGATACGTTGGGCCGCCATATGTATGCACGCGCCCCGACACAAGGTCGGCATTTGCGGCTCGGTAGGCATCGAGCGTGCCGATGTCAGTCCAATAGTCGTCCGCAATGTGACCATAGAGCGGTCGACCGTCGGACAACATCGCTGGAAACACATCCATCGAAAAATCGACTTGCTGTCCCGCCGGAATGAGGTCAAATACCGCCGGATCCAGCATGTAAATCCCAGTATTGGCGGCGTCGCTCAGTACCTCGCCCCATGACGGCTTTTCCTGAAACCGCACGATCCGCCCGTCGTCCTCGGTCACCACTACGCCGTACTCCAACGGGTTGGGGACGCGGGCCAGCAGCAATGTGGCCTGAGAATCACAAGCCTCGTGCGCAGTTGCCAGTGCAGATAGGTCCACGTCCGTGAGGGCATCGCCTGAGATGACCAGGAATGGCTCGGTCAACTGGTCCCGGGCCAGCGCCACACTACCGGCGGTGCCGAGCGGCTCGTTTTCGTAGGTGTAGGCAATCCGCAGGCCAAAGTCCTCGCCCGACTGGAAGTAGTTCTCGATCGTCGAGCCGAGATAGTGCAGCGTGACGATCACATCGGTGAAGCCGTGCGCCCGCAACAGCCGCAGGATGTGTTCCATGACGGGCGCGTCGCCCAACATCGCCATTGGCTTGGGGCGCTCAATGGTCAACGGTCGCAGCCGGGAGCCTTCGCCTCCGGCCATGACTACGGCGTGTGTGGGGATTCGATCAGCCGTAACGCGGGTCGCGCTGACAGTCTACGGTCGGTCCTGGCGCTGTCAACGCCGGTGCTAGGCTCGCCCGAGACCGCCACCAGGCGGCCGTCACTCCAATCGCATGCCACCCGAAAACGCGCCCACGATCGCCGTAATCGTGCCTACCTTCAATGAGCGCGGAAACCCTGGCCCGCTGGTGGAGCAGGTGACCGCCGAGCTTGGCCGTGCGCCGTTTCGCATCGTGTTCGCCGACGACAGTACTGACGGGACGACCCGTGAAATCGAGGCATTGGCCCGCTCCAACCCGGCCGTTAGCCTGTGCCACAGCCCCTCCCGACGCGGTCTGGCGCGGGCTGTGGTTGAGGTTCTGGATCACGTCACTGAATGTGTTGTGGTGGTGATGGACGGCGACCTGCAGCATCCGCCGACAATTGTGCCGGCGCTGGTCGCGGCATTGGAAACCGGCGCCGATATTGCTGTTGCCAGCCGCTACACGTCCGGTGGACGAGAATTGGGTCTCAGTGGACCCTGGCGACGGTTGGTGAGCCGAGAGTCATCGCGAATCTCCCGTATTCTCATTCCCGCAGCTCGTCGCACCTCGGACCCGGGAAGCGGCTTTTTTGCATTTCGGCGCGAAGTTCTCGTCGGTGCGGTGCTGCAACCCGTCGGATTTAAGCTTCTGCTGGAGATCCTGGTCCGCAGCGGGGCGTGTCGCGTAGTCGACGTGCCGTACACATTTGACCGGCGCATCCGCGCCGCCAGCAAGGCGTCCGCCTTGGAGGGACTGCGCTTCCTCTGGCACCTGCTGCGGCTGCGCATGAGCTAGCCGGGGTTGAACCGCCCTATAACCGCCGCCACGGCCGCGCCCACGCGCGGCGCCGCGGCAGACGCCGTATCCACGACTGTCGTATGGCCGTGGTCCGCCGGATCGTCGGTCCCGGCCATATTCGTGATAGTCGCCACCGCGGCGACGCTAGCCCCGGCGTGGCGCGCTACTACTACTTCCGGCGCCGTGGACATCCCCACGGCGTCGGCCCCCAAGTGGCGCAGCAACTTCGTTTCCGCCGCCGTCTCGAATGACGGTCCGGCGACCATGGCGTAGACGCCCTCACGCACCGTGAGACCCTTCTGCGAGAGCATCTGGCGCAAGGCGACGCGCAGCGCGACGTCGTAGGCCCCGGCCAGCGCCGGGAAACGCTCACCGCGCGGATCGTTTGGACCGAGCAATGGATGATGCCCTGCCATACCGGGCAAGAAGAGGTGATCGGCAATGACCACGACGTCCCCCGGCCGGTAGCCCGGGTTGAGCGCACCGGCAGCATTCGTTAGCAGCAGATGAGTAACACCCGCAGTCAGCAGGACGCGCACGAACGTGGCAATCGGACGCAAGTCGCCGTGTTCGTAAAAGTGCGGACGGCCCTGGCAGAGCCATACGGGAACTCCGCTCGCCTTCGCAAGACCAAGCCGACCTGGATGACCAACGACCGTGGCGGTAGGAAACCCCGGCACGTCGCGGTAGTCCAGGGTCTGGCGCAAGTCAAAGGCATCCGCGATCCCGGACAGCCCGCTCCCGCTGACCACCGCCCACCGCGGAGGACATCCGCGGGAAGCCGCCCGCAGAATCTCGGCGCCGCGAGCGGCGTCGGTCACGCTGGCTGTCAGGCCCCCGATCCACCGGGTGGCTGGGAGGGATTCTCCCGAGCCAGTTCGGCGTAGACCTGCGTGGTCGCCGGGCTGGCGTGACCCAGCAGCTGCTGCACTTCGCGCACGCTGCTGTTGCCCTGGAGACGATGGGCAGCGAACGAATGCCGCAGCGTGTGCGGGGTGATGGGCGACTTAATGTTGGAGCGCTGAGCATAGGCCTTGACGATCAACCAGAAGCCCTGGCGAGTCAGCCGGCTACCCCGATGATTCAGGAATGCCGCCGACTCGTCGGCCCGTCGCAGCAACTTCTCGCGCCCGTTGGTCAGGTACGCCTGCAGCGCTTCGGCCGACCGCTCGGTCAACGGCACCGTGCGTGCGCTGGCGCCGTTCCGACCCAGCACGATTTCCCGCGCCCAGCAGTCCATGTCGTCTACGTCAAGCCCCACCAGCTCGGAAACCCGCATTCCAGTGGCATACAGGGTTTCCAGCATCGCGCTGTCGCGCATACGCTCGGGCGTGGAGGCGTCGGCGGCCTGATCCAACAGGCGCTCCACTTCCGCAGTCGAGATTATGCGCGGTCGCCGCCGTGCAACACGGGCCCCATCCAGCCCTGCCGCAGGATCCGAGGCCACGGCCTCCACCGCGCGTAGGTAGCGATAGAGCGCCTTCACCGCAGCCAGCTTGCGCGCCCTCGACGTCTGCCGATATTCGCGCTGGACCAGGTCGGTCATAAATCCGCGCACGACACCTGGCGGAATGTCCCAGCCGCTATGGCCGGCTCTCCGAACAAACGTCTCGAACTGCCGCAAGTCGCTGCGATACGCGGCCAGCGTGTTCTTCGACAGGCCGCGTTCGGTATGAAGATGCTGGACAAAGTCGTCCACGCTGGCGCGCATCAGAGCGTCGAGTGGGTGACAAGCATTTCGATGTCGTACTCCCTGGCGGCGGACAGCGTTTTGCCGGCTCTTGGCCTCAGTCCGCCACGCTCACCGTGCGGTTGGGGACCGTTATGTTAACACGAAAACAACGAAAGACTCGGGCTTTGGCCTAAGATCAGCCAGGTTTTTTCGGGATTTCTTCCGATGCGCGTTGACTTGGCGTACGGCGACGGCCTCCTGCCAGTCGAACTTGACGTAGACGCGGACGTTATCGAGCCGCGTGACGCGCCAGCCATCGCCAATCCGGATTGGGCGCTGCGCCGGGCCCTGCGCCGCCCCATCGCCAGCCCGCCGCTGAACGACCTGGTTCCGCCGCACAGTTCCATCATGATTGTTATCAGCGACAGCACGCGGCCCGCGCCGAACCGGCAGATGCTGGAAGCTCTTCTGGCCGAACTGGGCGACGACGCGGCCAGCCGCATGCATGTGCTGGTGGCCACCGGCCTGCATCGACCCACGCGCAGCGACGAACTTGACCGCATGCTCGGCCGCGACTTACGACGCCGACTCCGGGTCACTAATCATGATGCCCATGACACGTCGAGCTTGCGGGAGATTGGTCAGACCTCCTCGGGGCGCCCGGTGCTCATCAACCGCCGCTATCTCGACTGTGACGTGCGTATCACCCTGGGCCTTATCGAGCCGCACTTTTTCGCCGGATTCAGCGGCGGGGCCAAGCTCGTTTTACCCGGCGTCGCGGGTGCAGCGAGTATTTTGCGCAATCACGACGCCGAGATGATCGGCCATGCCAACGCTCGCTGGGGCATGCTGGCCGGCAATCCCATTCACCGTGAGCAGCGCGAAGCGGCGCGTCTGGCTGGCTGCGAGTTTAGCCTGAACGTCACGATTGCCGGTGACGGGTCCATCACCGGTATCTTTGCCGGGGCGCTCGAAGCCGCGCACGATGCCGGCTGCAAGGCGGCGCTGCAGGCCGCGATGCAGCCGGTTGACCAGGCCTACGACGTGGTCGTGACCACCAACGGCGGACATCCGCTGGACCTCAATCTTTATCAGGCCGTCAAGGGCATGGATGCCGCGGCGCAGATTGTGCGGCCCGGGGGACACATTGTCATGGCGGCGGAGTGCCGCGAAGGCACCGGACACGGGGATTTTGTGCACATCCTGCGCGAACACGAGACGCCGCGCTCAATGGTTCAGGCTATCCAGGATGCTCCGCAGGTGCGCGGTGACCAGTGGCAAAACCAGATATTTGGGCGAGTCTTGGACAGCGCCACCGTGCATCTCCACGCCGGCGGACTGAGCGACGACGAAGTCCGGGCCGCTCACTGCGTGCCCTGCCCTGACGTAGCGCGGCGAACCCGCGAGCTCGTTGGCGGATGGGGCCGCGCGTGCATCCTTCCACGCGGGCCCTTCACGATTCCTTTCATCGCTACCTGAGCCGGTCACCAGCCGTTGACCAGACGCCGAGGGTGCGACCTCAGTAGACTTTCTGCCACGGCGGTCTGGCCGCGGCGGAGGATTGATCACGTGGAAGGCACGTCACCTAATGGCGACCACCAGCACGAGCACGTCTTTCAGGAGGTCTATTTGAGCGACGCCGTAGCCATCTCCGAGGAGACGACGCACGGCACGGTCACACTTGAACTCTTTGAGCGTGGCCTGGTGATGCATATGGAGAAAGAGGAGGGGCTCGAACTGGCCCGCGCTTTTACCGCGCTGGCTCGCTATCTGGAGGATTAGCTCTACGCATCGGCGTCGCGGGTCATCGGCCTCGACGAAAGCTCGACCGGCAGCTCCTCAGATGGTCCCAGCACCTCGGGGGCCAGCCGAACTCCGGCCCGGTACGTATGCGCGGCCCGCAGTTCGCGGTCCCAGGTTCGTTCCTCGCCGGTGCAATCCACCAAGGTCGTAGGCCCCTCGTCAACCACCAGCACCGCGATGTCGGCCTCCGCACCCACGCGGAGTGTGCCGACGTTTAGACCCAGCTTCCTGGCGGGTGCGAGAGTGCAGCGGGCCACGATCTCTTCGAGTGACATCCCCAGCAACCAGAACTTCGTCATAACGTTGGGAAGGCTGAATGCCGGACCGTGCACACAGCCGCGGTGCAAGTCCGAACTGATGTAGTCGGGCGGGAAGCCTGAGTCCAGCGCGGCCTGCGCCGTGTGCCAGCCGAAGCTGCTCTTGCCGTGTCCGATGTCGAACTCGATCCCGGCCTCCCGGGCCTCTGTCACGGCGGGAAGGACGCCTTGCGCGTCTAAGTCCACCAACCCGCCCGCCAGCGGTGTGTAGCTGTGTGTGACGACGTCGCCCGGCCGCAACCGGGCCAGCACATCCGGTATCGACTCGGGGGTGTAGCCGATATGCACCATCAGCCAGACTCCGGCCTGTTCCGCGGCTTCCACCGCGGCGTCGAGCGCAGCCTTGGCCTGGGCGCCTTCGCCAACGATGTTCTCCGAGTAGCGGATCTTTACGCCCGGTGCGATGTCGCGATTCGCAGCGATTGCACGAACGGTTCCGTCAATATCGAGGTAGCGTGGGTCGCGCAGTTCGCCCAGGGTCGTGACCAGTCCGGCGGTGCAGATGTTCACCAGTGCCCGAATGCGGGTACGGGCCGGCTCTATTACGTAGCGGCGCAGTCCCGCCAGCGTGATGGCCCCGGCGCTTCCCGTGTCCAGGAACGACGTCGTCCCGCCCGCGGCACCAATCTTGTCGGCCTCCAGGCCCCAAATGGTCGCGCCCCAGTAAACGTGCACATGAAAATCGACGAGACCCGGTACGACGTAGGCACCGCGGGCGTCCACGGTTTCGTCAGACTCGCCGCGCAGGTCCGGGCCGATGGCTGCGATGAGGCCATCTGTGACCCCAACATCGGCGTGCCGGGGACGTCCCGCCGCCGGATCGATCACCGTTCCACCGCGTATCAGCAGGTCGTAGGACGTGGAATCGACACTTGGCTCGTGTGGAAGGGTCAAACCAGCTCCCCGGAGTCGGGCAACATGTGCGCAGGCCGTATCCTACGCGAACCCGGTGCGGCGCAGGTGGCGGTAGGGTACTATCGCGCAGCCGAGCGTCCGCATATGCTCCAATGCTGGCGACGACATCGGCTATCATGTTCTGCTGCTGCCCCTGACGACTCGGCAGCTACCACCTATTCTCGACGCGGAGACTCACTCTGGCGTCGGACTGCCACGGAGGAGATTGCATGGCCACGGTTGCGACCAAGGTCAAGCCGCTGGGCGACCGCGTGCTGATTCAGCCTGAAGACCGCGAAACGACGACCGCTAGCGGACTGGTGCTGCCCGACACGGCCAAGGAAAAGCCGCAAGAAGGCACCGTACTGGCTGTCGGGTCCGGTCGTGTGAACGACGAGGGCACGACGATCCCGCTGGAAATCAAGGAAGGCGACAAGGTTCTCTACGCCAAGTACGCCGGAACCGAGTTGCGTCTGGACGACGAGGACTACCTGATCGTCAGCGAGCGCGACGTCCTCGCCATCATCAGCTAGCGAGCCGCCTTGCCCCATATTCCGGGCACGATTGGGGACAAGCTTCCCCCGCCCGAGAAGAAGGAAGTTCGCTTCGGTCACGAGGCCCGCGAGACGCTGCGTGCCGGCATCGATATCGTTGCCAACACGGTAGGGTCCACGCTCGGGCCTCGTGGCCGGAACGTGGCATTCGCGCGAACGCTGCGCCCTCCGCAGATCACCAACGACGGCGTGACCGTAGCCAATGAGATCGAGCGGGTGAACAACGTGCTTCTCGATCTCGGCATCCAGATCATGAAAGAAGCAGCCGCCAAGACCAACGCGATGACGGAGGACGGCACGACCACCGCCACCGTGCTGGCACAGGCCATTGTTCACCGCGGCCTCTACAACATTGCGGCCGGCGCGAATGCCATGCTCCTGCGCGAAGGTCTCTGGAGCGCCGCCGATGCCGCTATCCAGCGCTTGCGCGATCTGGCCCGGCCCGTGGAGAACGCCGAGGAGATTCGCCACGTCGCCACCATTTCGGGTGACGACATTGAACTCGGCAGAATCGTCGGCGAAATCATGAGCCGCGTTGGACGCGACGGCCTCGTCACCGTCGACTACCACCGTTGGGGCGTGCGCCTCGAACCCCGATATGTCGAGGGCATGCAGGTGGACAAGGGCTGGATCTCGCCCTATTTCGTTACCGACACCCACAAGATGCAGGGCTCGCTGGAAAACGCCAGGGTTCTGCTAACTGATCAGGATCTCACGACCTCCGATCAACTCACCAGCATTCTCGACAAAGTTGCCTCCAGCGATAATCGGAACCTTCTCCTCGTATCCAACATTCTCAGGCACGACGCCCTGACGTTTGTGCTCCAGAACAAGCTCCGGGGCAACCTCAATGTCGTCGCCATTCAATCCCCCTCCTTTGGCGACGAGATGCGCGACCTTCTGGAAGACATGGCCGTACTGACTGGCGCTACGGTCGTGTCCAGCAGCCTGGGCATCCGCTGGCAGGATGTCCCGCTAGAGTGGCTGGGCTTCTGCAAGCGTGTCGTGGCCAATCGCGAAGCCACTATCGTTCTGGAGGGCGCCGGCCACGAGGCCGACATCCAGGATCGGCAGAACCAGTTACGCGCGCAGCTTGAGGAAGAGACGAACCCGAATTTCGTCAAGAAGCTCGAGCGCCGAATTGCTCGTCTCGGCGGAGCGGTGGGAATCGTGGCCGTCGGCGGCGTCACCGAGCAGGAAATCAACCATCTGAAGGACAAGGCCGACGATGCCGTGGGGGCGGTGAAGGTGGCTCTGCGCGAGGGAATCGTGCCCGGCGGCGGAACGTCGCTGCTCCGTGCGCAGACCGCCGCCCAGGAGGTCGCCGACGAACTGACCGGCGATGCAGCCGTCGGCGCGCGGATTCTGGTCGACGCCCTGGAGGCGCCGATGCGGCGCATCGCCCGCAACTCAGGCGTCAACCCATCGGTCATCGTCAATCGCGTGCGCAAGCTACCCGACTGGCATGGCTGGGACGCGGTGGTCGGCGATTTCACGGACCTCTACACGCGCGGGATCATCGACCCGGCAGCCATCGAAATCGCCGCCATCCGTGCCGCCGTGAGCGTCGGCATCATGACGCTAACCACGGAGGCTATCGTGTGCGAAAACCGCCCGATTCCGGTGGCCACCAAACCGGAGGAAGACTACTTGGAGGGGGGCGGCATCTATTAGCCGACCCCCGCAGCCCGACGGCGCCATGGCTGGAATCTTCGACTTTGAATGCTGTCTGAGCGACGAGGCTCGTCAACGCGCCGCCCCGGGCACGATGGTGTCGGCCTCCGGTGCGCCTGACGACATCGTGGCCGACTTGCTGGTCGGTCAGCCTGCCAACGAGGCCCTGCCGCTTGATCTCATGGTCGAGGCCGCCGGCAATGCGCTACCGGAGAACTACCCCGCGCTCCTGTACGGGCGGCGCAAGGGGAGCCTGGAGTTGGTGGACGTCGTTCGCGAGAAGCTGCGGGTCTTCGAGGGACTTGAGGTTGATCGCGATCAGATCATCATCACCAACGGCTCCGGCCAGGCCATCGACATGGTGCTGCGCACATTCGTCAACCGGGACCAGATCATCGCCCTCGACCACGCCTCGTTTGGCGCCCTGTTTGTGCGGCGCGTCAGCGACCACGGGGCGCACGTGACCTGGGATGCCCACGGCCCCGTACCGGATGCCCTCGACGAATTGTTCGCCACTCGGCAGCCCGCCATCTTCTACACCATTCCGACCTTCCAGAACCCAATGGGCACCACGATCACGTGCCAGCGTCGGCGAGAGGTGCTGGAAATCTGTCACCGGCACGGCGTACCCGTCTTCGAAGACGACGCGTATTACGAACTGCACTACGACGGTGAGCGGCCCGCTTCCATGTACGAACTTGACGGCGGCTCGGGCCTGGTGACACGCGCCGGTACCTTTTCCAAAATTCTCGGCGCTGGCATCCGTCTCGGCTGGATCCTCACCGCGGCCCCGCTGACCGAGCGCATCCTGCCACTCAAGACCGACGGCGGTACCAGCCCCTTCGCCTCCGTGCTGGCCTCGGAATTCATGCGCGAGCACATGGAAGAACAGATCGCGCGGCTGCAGGACATCTACCGCGAGCGGCGCGACATCATGCTCCGCGCGCTGGACGAACACGTTGCGGACCTCGCGACCTGGACCTCGCCGAGCGGCGGCTTCTTCTGCTGGCTCACGCTGCGGCGACCGGAGCTCGTGCAGGACGTGATTCGACGCTGCGAGAACGACCGGGTGCTAGTCCGTAGCGGTTCCGTTTTTCGAGTGGACGGCGCCAATCTGGGCGCGATTCGACTGGCCTTCAGCCACGCGCCGCACGACGAGATCCGCGCGGGAGTGAGAGTGCTGGGCAAAGCAATTCGGGCTTCGATCGCAGCGAACCCGTGAGCGCCGACTTCGCGCAGGCGGCGGTTGGCCAGCGCGTGCAGGTTAAGCGCATGCACGTGTTCACAAGCAGCGTGATGCACGCCGCGGGCGTGCCCGAGAGTCGCGCTGCCCTGATCGCCGATGTGCTGGTGGAAGCCGACGCGCGTGGCGTGTTCTCTCACGGCGTGACACGCGTCACCCCCTACACAGCTGAAATCCGCTCCGGACTGGTAAACCCCAACGCGAATGTCGCCACGCTCCAGGAGCGGCCTGCGACGGCGGCACTCGACGCCGGCGGCGCTCCCGGCGCCGTCTCGGCGCAATTCGGGATGCAACGGGCCATTGACCTAGCGAGAGACGGCGCGGCCGGAATGGTTTGTGTACATAACGGCCGCCATTTCGGTCCGGCCGCGCACTGGGCGCTGCAAGCCGTAGAGGCTGGATGTGTCGCCTTTGTGACCAGCAGCGGGGGCGGAGCCTCTGGCGTGCTGGCCTTTGGCAGCCGCACCCCCGCACTCACCAACGGGCCCATCGCCTGGGCGCTTCCGGCCGGCAGAAACTACCCGGTCGTCGCCGATATGGCAGTCGGGTTTTCCGCCCTTGGGAAAGTTCGGGTCGCCGCCGCGACCGGGCAGTCCATTCCCTCGGACGTCGGCGTGGACGCCGACGGCAACCCGACCACTGACCCCAATCAGCTCGTCTGGTTGAATCCCTTTGCCGGTCCCAAGGGCTTCGGCTTCGGTATCGTCATGGAAACGCTCTCGGGAATCCTGGCAGGCGCGACGGCCGCGGTGAACCGGACTCCCGGCCATCTGGGCACAGTCGGGCAGGTCTTCGCCGCCATCCGCGTTGAGGCGTTCCGTCCTCTGGCCGAGTTTCTTGAGGACATGGACCGCACCATTGACGCCATTCACGCGCTGCGTCCAGCCGAGGGCTACGACCGTGTGCTGGTTCCCGGCGAACCCGAATGGCTCAAGCGCGCCCACGCTTTTGAGCATGGGATCGGCTATCCCACCGGGCTGCTCGATTCCGTGGCCGAAACCGGCCGCGCCTATGGCGTTGAGCCGGAGTGGGACGCATGAGCGACCGCCTCCGCTACGACATCGGCCAGGCACGAATCCCGGCCGACGCAATGCGTGCCTTCGGAACCATCGCGCTGGCCGCAACCGGCGTCCCCCGCGAGGATGCGGTCTTTGTGGTGGAGACGCTCGTTCACTGCGACCTTCGCGGCGTGTTTTCCCACGGGACGCGGCTGCTCGCCGCTTACACCGAAGCCCTTCAGATCGACGCAATCAACCCCACGCCCAACATTCGCGTCAGCCGCTCGAACGGGGCCGCCCGCGTGACCGGTGACCGCTCCCTGGGACAGCTCGGCGCCCGGGCCGGCATGCAGGCGGCTATCGATATCGCGCATGAGCGTGGCGTGGGCGTGGCCGTCGCGTCGGACACCGGCCACTTCGGTGCCGCGGCCTACTGGGCGCTGATGGCGGCGGACGCCGGCCTCATCGGACATGCCGCCAGCAACATGGCCGGTCCCTGCATGCTCGCCACCGGCAGCCGTCAGCCCGCCACCGGCAACACGCCGCTGGCCTGGGCCTTTCCGACCCACGGAACGGATCCGGTGGTGCTTGATATGGCATCGGGCGCGTATGCCTTGAACAAACTGCACATGGTAGGAACCACAACCGGCACCCTGCCGGAGGGCGTTGCCGCGGACAGCGATGGCAATCCAACCACCGACGCTTCCAAACTCGCTTTCGTCCTCCCTGCCGGCGGCCCCAAGGGCTACGGCATTGGCTTGGTGCACGATCTGATGGCTGGCGTCCTTTCCGGCGACGGCGCAACGCTTATCAAGGGCGCACTCGATCCGGAGAACCGGGTGCCCCGGGGCAGCCTGTTCTTTCTGACCATTGACGTCGGCGCCTTCCTGCCGCTGAATGACTTTCGCACGGCCATGGATGAACAGAGCCGCGCCGTTAATTCGCTGCCGCCGGCGGCTGGTTTCTCCAAGGTGCAAATGCCCGGCCAGCCCGAGTGGGAATTGTTCGAGGACCGGGTCGCCAACGGCATTGCCTACCCGGCCAGCGTGGTCGAGCCGCTGACCGCGATGGCCGAGCGGCTGGGATTGGACGCCCCGGCCGGCTTCTGACTCCAGCGTTTCGCCCCACCCCGCGTCGTCGAAATACTCCTGACCGTTTCGAGTGTCCATGCGTGGACCGCAGACTTGCGCGCAGGAGACGCAGAAAGTCTGCTTTTATGACTTGACAGTCAGAGACTCAACTCTTATGATCCAATCGTCAGCAGTTAGATGTTCTGCATGGAGGGTTTCAGATGACCTTTGCTATCCGAAGTTGGCGGCCGCAGGCTCGCCGCCGAGCGATCGCGCCAAGATTCTTCGACGACGAGTGGTTTGCCCGGCCGTTCCGGCAGGCGTTCCACGACATCCCCGGCTGGCTGCCGCCGGTGGACATTGAGGAGACCGACGACGCAGTTGTCGTGCGAGCGTCGGTGCCCGGATTCCGACCGCAGGACCTTGAGATTACGACCGCCGATGGTGACCTGATCATTCAGGGCGCCCACGACGACGGATCGCAGGCTGAGACGGACGAGGGCAGCCGATACCTCGTTCGCGAGCGTCGCGCGGGCCGCTTCTACCGCCGCGTTCCGCTGCCGGTGCGCACGACCGCCGCCGGCGCCGGGGCCAGGTATGAGAACGGCGTTCTGACTGTGCGTGTCCCCAAGGCCGAGGAGGCCAGGGCCGCCACTATCGCCATCGAGCCTGCGTAGGAACCGTCGGCGCCGTGGGCGGGCCGGTTGTGCGGCCCGCCCACGATTGCCCACGAAGGTACGTTCATGAGTGAACCGCAGACAGACGGTTTGGCCGATAGCGCACGCGACGCAGCCGATCGCGATCTGCGAGTCGCGATCCAGTCGGTGCTCAGGGCATTGCCCAGCGGCCACAGCCCGGACCAATGCCAGGGCTGCGGGGGCCTGATCGAGCCGCTTCGCCTCGAGCTGCTGCCGGGCACCACCCACTGCGCTGGCTGCGCCCGAGGCCAGACGCGAGTTCTGGCCCACAGCCTGAGCTAACTCGGGGCGCTCCCTCCCCTTCCGAACGCCTTGCTGGCTCCCCCCGGCAAGGCGTTCCACGCATCAGGGGCGGTACCCTGTCGCTTCCCGCCATTAACCGAACGGACCCGTGCGCTCCGAATCCGCAGCCACCAACCTTCGGTGCGTTGACTGCCAGCAGTCCCACGCGCTCGAATACCGCTTGGCGTGCCAGGCTTGTGGCGGGCTGCTGGAGATCGAATACGACCTGCAGCGCTTGACGGACGAGCCACTGGTCCAGCCCCATCGAACCGGCGTCTGGCGCTACGCCGCGTGGATGCCTGTGCAGGAAGCCACCAACTTCGTCACCCTGGGCGAGCAACTGTCGCCGCTCTTACAGATTCCGCGCCTCGGCGCGGAACTCGGCCTGCGCCGACTCTGGATTAAGTTCGAAGGCTCCAACCCCACCGGTACCGTGAAGGACCGATCCAGCCAGACGGCCGTTGCATGCGCCCGCCAGTTCGGGTTCGATGCCGTGGGCGTCGTCTCCACTGGGAACGCCGCCTCCTCCATCGCCACCTACGCGGCACGCGCCGGGTTCCGCGGCCTGGTGTGCTGCTACACGCGTAGCACGGCGGCCAAGATGGCTCACCTCGCGGGCGTGGCCAGCGACGTGATCTGGTACGAGGGCGTCTACGACGACATGATCCGGCACTTTGATGCCGCCGTGGATCGCCGCTGGTTCTTCGACGGCGGCGCCACGCGGAATCCATTCAAGCAGGACGGCAAGAAATCCATTGCCCTTGAGACCTACGAGCAGCTTGGCCACGCGCCCGATCTCATGGTGTACCCGGTTGGAATGGGCGAGACGCTTCTGGCCGGGCAGCGCGCGTGGGTGGCCCTTGCCGCCACTGGCCGCATCGAGAAACCGCCGCGGCCGGTCTCCGCGCAGTCCACCGAGGCCAACACCATCGCCGAAGCATGGCGAACCGGCGCTGAACTACGGGCGAAGACGATCGGATACACCGTGGCCGAAGGAACCGCCGTGGGCGACATGGGCGCCAAGGGCCGGCTCACGCTGCGACGTATTCGTGAACAGGACGGACTGGCCGGAGACGTTTCCGACGAGGAGACGCTGGACATGCAGCGCCGGCTTGCCCAAACCGAGGGGTTATGGGTCGGACCAACCGGGGCTGTTCCGCTTGCCGTTACAGCTCGCTTGGCGCGGGAAGGCAAGCTGGATCCGAACGCCGAGATCGTCTGCATCTCTTCCGAGACCGGGCTGAAGGGCGACTGGCCTCAGCTCCAGGTGCGGGGCGAGGAACCTAGTCTGGAACTGATACGCCAAACCCTCGGCTGCCCGCCAACCCAATAGCCCACCGGAACCGTACGCTTGCGACAATGCGCCAGATGTGAACTTCAGGGAGGCTGATCATGCCGATAGTTTCGAATGCTGACCGCCCCTTCGCCGACATGATGCCCGGCGTTCGCCGGCGCACCCTGCTATGGGGCGAGACGATGCTGGTCGCCGAGATTTACCTTGAGGAGGGCGGTGTCGTGCCCCTGCACGACCACGTCTACGAACAGATCGGCTACTGCATCGAGGGCACGTTTGACCTCAAGATCGGCGACGTCGTTCATTCCATCGAACCCGGCAATTGCTGGTGCGTTCCGTCCGGCGTACCTCACGAGGCAACCGCCACCAGCCGCTGCTTTCTGATCGAGGCCTGGAGCCCGGCCCGGGACGACTACAAGGACTGAACACCAGCTTCGACACCTCACGGGTTGACGCTTCGGCGTCGGCCCCGCGCATCGTTCGGACGATCCTGCGCGATAACGGCCAACTGGCGCCGTTTCTTCTGGCAGGGAGCGCCGCAACCTCTGCGTTTCAGCTCATCATGGCCCGCGGACTGGAGCCTCGGGCTTACGCCGAAGCCTTTGCAGTGCTCGGCGCGTTGTCGCTGCTGGTAACTCCGGCTCAGGTCGTTCAAACGCTCGTGGCGCGTCGAGCCGCCGAACTGGTCGCGCTGGGACGTCTGAACGAATTGCGCGCCGTCACACGAACAATCGTCCGCTGGACCGGTCTGGTCTCACTGCTCCTGATGCTCGGGATTGCGGCGCTGTCACCGCTCATCCAGTCCGCGCTGCAACTGACTTCTCCGTGGCCGGTCGTGGTTGCAGGAGTCGCCGCAGGCGCCCTGACGTTCGAACCGGTGGCGCGTGGCATCACCCAGGGCGCGCGCGAATTTGTCGGGCTCGGATTCGCCCTGGCCGCGCACGGCTTTGGACGCCTCATCGTCGGCGCGGCAACGGTGCTGTCCGGCGGCGGGGCCACCGGCGCCCTGCTGGCAAGTCCGGCGTCCGCGTTGGGCGGCATAGTCTTTGGCTGGCTGAGTGCCCGACGAGTCTTGAATCAGCCCGACGCTCCGGCCGAGCAGGAAGCGACGCCGCTGGGTATCTCAGACCATGTTCGTGTCGCGCTGATCCTCTTTGCCCTGGCCGGCCTGCTGCATGTAGATGTACTGGCCGTCAAGGCCTACTTCAGCCCGGATGTGGCTGCCGCCTATGCGGCCCTGGCACTCATCGGACGTATCGTCTTCTGGAGCGGCATGATGGTGGGGATCGTGCTCTTGCCCTTCGTCGTCTGGCGAGCTGCCGTCGGCGCGGGCATTATCCGCGCGTACCTGGCGAGCCTTCTGCTCATGGCCACGGTTTCCGGCGCGTCCGCGCTCATCATCCTTGTGTGGCCGGAGGGCGTGTATGGCCTGATCTTCGGCGACCGCTATCCGCCCTACGTCGAATTGCTCCCGCTCTACGTTGCGGCCGCCGCGCTCCTGGCCATCGCCGCGGTGACCGCCAGTCTGCATATCGGCGCCGGTCACCTGCGCGTGTGGGTTGGTTTGGCCGTCATTTTGATCGCAACGGTCAGCGGCTATGCGTTCGCGCACGACTCGCCGCGCACCGTCCTCAGCGTGCTGCTGGTCGGGACGGCCGTTGCCGCCGTCTATCTTGTGGCGGAAGCGATCGCGCTGGCCCATCACAGGCGCACGGCCGCCATCCGGGCCGAACGTCAGGGTGCGGACGAACCCTCGCGACCGTAGTCGTCGACCAGCCGCACCACGTCGTCGGGGTGCGGCGTTGAGACCTCCAGCACGCGCACGTCCCCGTGCGGCGCCTCGTACCGGTGCACCGTGCCGGTATGCACGCGCACGCTGGCGCCCTCGTCCAGGTCGCGCATGTCCAGCGCATCGGCTGAGTCGCCAATCACTAGGCGCAGCCGTCCGTTCAGCACGTAAATCGTCTCGTCCTTCGCTTCGTGATACTGCAGGCTCAACCGCGCGCCGGCGTTGATCTCAATGATCTTGCCGATGTACAGCTCAGTAGAGGCATAGATCACCTCGCGGCCCCACGGCTTGGCCATGATCGTCACGTCCTGATCACTCATGCCGAGTCAATCTCTACGCCAGCCGCGCGCGCCCCGATGTCCAGCAGCGTTGCCACACGCTCCGTCGAGGTGGTCTCCGTGTAAACCCGCAGCAGCGGCTCGGTCCCCGAAAACCGAATCAGCAGCCAGCTTTCGTCGTCCAGGTAGTACTTGAAGCCGTCCATCTCGTTCCGGCTCAGCACGCGCGACCCGTCAATGGCGTCCGGCTGCCAGGCCTGCGCCCGCGCCTCAATTTCCGCTCGGGCCTCGGCCGGAAACTCCAGGTCGTAGCGCGCGTAGTGATACTCCCGCCCCAGCTTCTCGAACAATAGCGCCACCAATTCGGCCGGCGTCTTGCCCTCGCGCGCCATCAGGTCCAGGAAGTAAAGCCCCGCCACCACGCCGTCCCGCTCGGGCATGTGCGGCTGGAATACGTACCCGCCGCTCTCCTCGCCTCCCATAACGGCGTCGAGATCCCGCATGGCCGGGGCCACGAATTTCATGCCCACGCCGACTTCCTCGACGTGTACGTCGTATCGCTGGCCCAGGCGTTCCAGCATCGACGAGGTTGTAAGGGTCTTTACCAGAGGCTTCCGCGATCCTGTGTGCTCCAGAAAGTAATACGCCAGCAGGCCGATCGTGCGCAGCTGGTCTACGAAGTCACCGTGTTCGTCAACGACGCCGAGGCGATCGCCGTCGCCATCGGTGACGATGCCCACAGAAGCCGATGTGTTCCGAACCATCGCGGCGACCTCATCCGTCTGCGGGGGAATCGGCTCGGGGCGCGCCAATCCCGGAAACCGCGGGTTCCACTCGCTGTGAATCTCCGTCACGTCAAGCCGTCCGCCCTCGAGAAAGCGCGGGAGCCAACCGGCCGCCGATCCATACATCGCGTCCACCACCACCCGCATGTCGCGGGCGCGCAGCGCGTCCAGGTCCACCAGGTTGGCTACGTGGTTCAGATAGGCGGCATCCGGACTGAACTCGCGCAGCAGTCCCGCCTGCTCGGCCGTGGCCGGGTCTAGAAAGCCCACGGCATCGCCGTCAACGGCCGCCACGGTCTCCTCGATCAGGGCCAGCGCACCCGGATCCACGGCCGCACCTGTGGCTGTGCGGACCTTGAATCCGTTGTCCGCTGGTGGATTGTGGCTGGCGGTAATCATCACCGCGCCGGCTGCCCGCAGATCGGCGGTACTGAACGCCGCCACCGGAGTAGGGCAGGGCGCATCCACAAGATGCACGGGAATACTGTTCCCGGCCAGCACCGACGCCACGTGCGGAGCAAATCGCTCGGAGCCGAATCGGCGGTCATAGCCGACCACGATCCCGTTCTCCCAGCGCCAGTTGCGCCGCACGAACGTCGCGAAACCCTGCGCCACCCGGCCGACGTTGCGAAACGTGTAGTCGCCGCCGATCACAGCGCGCCAGCCGTCGGTACCGAACGTGATCGGCGTTTCGGTCAGAGCCGCCACGCTAAGCCTCCGCCGCCGCTGTCTGTCGGGCATGAGCCAGGGCGTCGCTCAGGGACCGGTCCATGGAGATTCGCGGTTGCCACCCGGTGTCTGTGCGCAAGCGGGTTGCGTCGCCGGCTACGACCGCGCCATGCCGTCCTGGTGGCAACTTGCGCTCTTCGTGGATCTCGGCGCGAATGCCGCCGATCACAATTAGCTGTTCCACGATCTGCCGCAGCGGCCACGCACGTCCAGTCGCCACGTTGTAGACCGCGCCGCTTCGCCCGCGCTCAGCCGCCGCCACGATGGCTTGCGCGACATCGCGCACATCCACGTAGTCGCGGGCCCCCGCCAGGCTGAAGGTCGGCACGACCGGCTCGGCCCGTCCGTCCCGAATGGCCGCCACGGCATGCACCTGGCGGCCCGGAAAATACTCGGCCGAACGTCCCGGCCCCACACTCCCGAACAAGCGCAACCTCACCACGTCCAATCCATCCGACAGATGGTATTGCAGCGCCTGCAGGTCCGCCGCTGCCTTGGTGGCCGCATACACGGAGGCTGGCCGCAGCGGCGCTTCCTCGTCGACGAGCTCGCCAGTCTCAATCCGGCCGTAGATTTCGGCGCTGCTCATGACCACGAGGCGAGCCTCGGGCGCGTGCCGCAGCATCGCCTGGATCAGTCGCAGCTGCCCAAGCACGTTCACGTCGTACGCCCGAGCGGGATCCGCCTGCGCTTCGCCGGGATTGGCAATGGCCGCCAGATGTACGACAACCGACGGACGAACGCGCGCGACCGTCCCCTCGACCTGCTCGGCGTTGCGCAGATCGAGCGCCACAAGGCCGCGTTCGCCGTCGCCGCCGAGGGACGTCCCCACCACGTCGCGGCCACCGTCTCGAAACACCGCAATGGTGTAGCAACCAAGGAATCCGGTCGCTCCGGTAACGAGGACCGAACCCGTCACCCTTCGCGCCTGGCCTAACCCGCGCTGCGGCTGGCGGCTATTTCCGCGTGCGCGATCTCATCGGCAACCATCTCGACGTCCGCGTCCACCATGATGCGAACCAGTTCCTCAAAGGTGACCGACGGCTCCCATCCCAGGTCGTTGCGAATCGCCGAGGGGTCCCCAATCAGGCGATGCACCTCCGCCGGCCGCAACAGATCCTCGCTTACGGTGATGTGGTCGCGGGCATTCAATCCAAGGTGACTGAATGCCAACTCGGCAAACTCGTGACCCGAGTGGGTTTCGCCCGTCGCCAGCACGTAGTCCCGTGGCTCGTCCTGTTGCAGCATCAGCCACATCCCGCGCACGAAGTCAGGCGCGTAGCCCCAATCGCGGCGAGTCGATAGGTCGCCGAACGGCACGCTCTGCACCACTTCGTGATGCACGCGGGCCGCCGAATAGCTGAGCTTCCGGGTCACGAACTCCAGTCCGCGCCGCGGCGACTCGTGGTTGAAGCAGATGCCCGAGCAAGCGAACATTCGATAGCTCTCGCGGTAGTTGATGGTGATCCAGTGGGCGTACAGCTTGGCCACCCCGTACGGGCTGCGTGGGTAGAACGGCGTGGACTCGCTCTGCGGCCATTCCTGTACCTGGCCGAACATCTCGCTGCTTGACGCCTGGTAGAACTTGATCGTGGGATCCACCGCGCGGATGGCTTCCAGCACGCGGGTGGCGCCCAGTGCCGTCACCTCGCCGGTGAGCACCGGCTGCCGCCACGAGGCGGGAACGAACGACTGCGCCGCCAGGTTGTACACCTCGTCGGGACGGTGCCGCTGCATGATCTCGATCAATGAGTACTGATCGTGCAGATCGCCCGGTTCCAGCACCAGGTCGTCCTGCAGGTGCTGGATACGTCCGTTGTTCTCGGTACTGGTGCGACGGACGACGCCGACGACCTTGTAACCCTTCTCCAGCAGAAACTCCGCCAGATATGAGCCATCCTGGCCGGTAATGCCCGTTATCAACGCGCAGGGCATGCACAACCCCTGTTCATGGAATCCCGCCCGCAGTGTACGCGCGGTGCCTATACAACAGCCGCTGTTTGCTCGTCGTGACGCCGGGAGCCTGCCGATGAGATCGGGTACGTGACCTCGCGGGGCGCGTCCACCTGCTCGCTGGCGGAAATCGCCGGGCCGGGCGACATCGCCGCCATCGTGGGCGCCGGCGGCAAGACCACAACCATGTTCGCTCTGGCCAGCGCGTTGGAGGAACGCGGCCTGCGAGTGGTCACAACCAAGTCCACCACCATCCACCGGCCCTCGATGGCCCGCGCGCCCCGGCTGCTGATCTCACCGCCCGACCGTTGGCGAACCGAACTGCCGCCAGTGCTGGACGCACATCCCGTCGTCACCGTCGTCACCGCCGCCCCCACGCCACGACGCTTCGACGGCATCCCGCCGGAGCTGGCGTCGGAACTGCTAGACGCCTCCGGTGCCGACGTCCTGATCGTGGAAGCCGACGGCGCCCGCCGCCGCCTGCTCAAAGCGCCCGCGAGTCACGAACCCGCAATGCCTGCCAGCGCAACTCTAGTCATCCCCGTCGCCTGCCTCGCCGCCGTCGGCCGCCCCCTCGCCGAGCGCCACGTCCACCGGCCCGAACGCGTCGCCGCGATTCTGGGCGCTGCTCTCAACACCCCGCTCACTGTCGATCACGTGCTCACCCTGCTTCTGGACCCGCGCGCCGGCCGCAAAGCCGCGCCCGCCACCGCCCGCCTGTGGCCCGCCGTCACCGCGACTGACAAGATCGGATCCGCACAGCTCAATGCTCTTCGCGCCTCCTTCAGCACCCATCGCAATGTCACCGGCTGGATCGAGGCCGATGCCGACTGGACCCATGCCGCCTACCGCCCGGACGCTACGCCACGAGTTTGAACAGCGGCACAGGCGTACCGAAAAGCGAAGGCAGACGCTTCGGCTGTACCCCAAACGTCGGCCCGAGTGCGCCACAATGCGGGCAACTCGCGTATCCGGAGACTAACGCGCAGATGACCACCGCCACACCACCAATCAAAATCAACTTTGACCGCCTCCTCGACACCTTCGTCGCCCTCCTCTCCGTGGACAGCTACTACGGCGACGAAGAGCGCGTGGTGGCCGTGATCAAGCCGCGAATGGAGGGGTTGGGGATTGCGTGGCGGTCGGATCCGCACGGGAATCTGATTGGGGAGTGGCCGGCGCGGGGAAGGGCGGGGGAGCCGATCATCCTGAACGCGCACATGGACACGGTGCGGCCGACGCCGGAGATGACGCCGGTAGTGAAGGAGGACGGGGTGTACTCGGACGGGTCATCGGTCCTGGGCGCGGATGACAAGGCGGGGGTGGCGGCGATCATGGAGGCGGTGCGGGCCTACCACGAGTCGGGGGAGCCGCACGGGCCGGTGGAACTGCTGTTTACGACCGGAGAAGACGTGGGGCACATCGGTTCGAAGGCGTTCGACGCGAATGACGTGGTTGGTCGCCGCTGCTACGTGCTGGACGCGGGCGGGCCGGTTGGCAACGTGGTGATGCGGGCACCGGGCCAGCGGCGTTTCAACTTCACGTTTCGGGGCAGGGCGGCCCACGCCGGGGTGGAGCCGGAGTTGGGCGTCAGCGCCATCGGCATGGCGGCGCGTGCGATCGACCGGATGCCGCTGGGGCGGGTGGACGAGATCACGACGGCCAACGTGGGGATCATCTCCGGCGGCGAGGCGTACAACATCGTGGCGCCGGAGGCCCAGGTCACGGTCGAAACCCGCAGCCTTTCCGAGGAACGGCTGGAACTGCAGGTGGCGGACATCGTGGGCGCGGCGGAGCAGGCGGCGGCGGACTTCGGCGGCGAGGTGGATATCGAGACGCACACGTTCTACACGGCATACCAACTGGACGAAGGCAATCCGGCGGTGGACCTGGCGGACGCCGCGATTGCAGCCGCCGGGATCGAGCCGCAACACGTGAGCACGGGCGGCGGCAGCGACGCGCACGAGTTCAACGAGAAGGGCATTACCTCGGTTTGCCTGGGCATGGGGTATATCGACGTGCACTCGGTGCGCGAGTTCATGCCGCACGACCAGCTGCGGGCGATCACCAAGGTCACGACGGAGTTGATCCGGCTGGCTTAACCGGTACACGGAACGACCCGCCGCTGGCGGGTCGTTCGGGTGCCTAGCGGACTAGGCCGCCGCCTCCTTTTGTGGCGGTCCGTTTCGTATGCCGACGATCAGGCCTTCCAGCACGCCTTCGAGGCGGGCCTGGCCGCGTTCGAGCGAGGCAAGCCGTTGTTCGACGGCCACCCCCTGGGCGTGCAAGTCGGCGACTTGCGTCTGCAACGTGGCGATGTGGGACTCCATGGCCGCCAGGCGTGACTCCAAGGACGCGAAAGACGTCCGCAAGTCTCCGAACTCCGCCTTCAGGTCCGCGTACTGCAATTGCAGTGATGCCTGCCGTGCTTCCAACACGGCAAGTCGCGCTTCAACGGCAGACTGGCGTTCGTCAAGCCGGTCCATGCGGCCGCTGAGCCGTATCGTCGCGCCGACGATCAGCGCCGCTAGCGCGATGCCCACGCTTAGTATTCCGATCAAGTCCGGCGTCACGCCGTGGACTCCTGACCCGCCCGACTATGAACGTTAGATCCCTATCGGCATTCTAGCCCCAGAGCGCGGGGATCAGTTCGTGCCGTTCTCCAGCAGGGCGTACTCGTAGCTGTCCTTCAGGGCGAGCCAGGAGGCTTCGATGATGTTGGTGGAACTGCCGACGGTGCCCCATTCGCGGGAGCCGTCGGTGGATTGGATGAGCACGCGAACGCTGGCGTCGGTGGCCGAGGCGGAGTCCAGGATGCGGACCTTGTAGTCGACCAGGTGCACTTCCTGCAGGGCCGGAAAGAAGCGTTCCAGCGCCTTGCGGGCGGCGTGGTCCAGCGCGCTCACGGGGCCATTGCCTTCGGCGGCGGTGTGGAACATCTCCTCGCCGACGCGGATCTTGACCATGGCTTCCGAGAGCATCTCGCGGCCGCCGCGGGTTTCGGCCAGCACCAGGAAGTCCACGAACTCGAAGGGCGAGCGGTAGTCGGCGCGCAGGCGGCGCAGCAGTAGCTCGAAGGAGGCCTCGGCGCCCTCGAATTGGTACCCACGTTCTTCGAGGTCCTTGACCTTGGCCAGCGCCTCGCTCACGCCGGCGTCGTCGGTGCTCAGACCCAGGCCGCGGGCACGTTCGGCGATGTTGCTGCGGCCGGCCAGCTCGGAAATGAGGATGCGGCGCTCGTTGCCAACCGTTGCCGGGTCGATGTGCTGATAGGCCTGGGCGTGCTTGCGCATGCCGCTGCCGTGGTATCCGGCCTTGTGGGCGAAGGCGCTGAGGCCGACGTACGGCATAAAGGCGCTGGGCGGGGTGTTGGCCAGCTCGCCCACATAGCGGGACAACTCCGTCGTCTGCCGCAGTTGCTCTTCAGTCACGCACTGATGGCCGAGCTTGAGTTGCAGGGTGGGAATGAGCGTCGTGAGGTTGGCGTTCCCGCAGCGCTCGCCGAAGCCGTTAACGGTCCCCTGAATCTGCGAGGCGCCGGCCGCGACGCCGGCCAGCGTGTTGGCCGCGGCCAGATCGGCGTCGTTGTGCATGTGGACGCCGATCGGGACGGTCGTCCAGGCGCGGGCCGCACGGGTGGCTTCGGTGACCTGAACAGGCAAGGCACCACCATTGGTATCGCAGCAGATGATCCAGTCGGCGCCGGCGTCGGCAGCGGTCTCGACGCAGGCATACGAATAGACGGGGTCCTGGATGAAGCCGTCGTAGAAGTGCTCGGCGTCGACGATCACCTCGCGTCCGGCGGCTTTCAGGTGCGCGACCGTGTCGCGGATCATCGCCAGATTCTCGTCGGTACTGGTTTCCAGCACCGACTCGACCTGGAAGCGCGAGAACTTAGCGACGATCGTGACGGCAGGTGTTTCGCAAGCCAGGAGCGCGGCCACGGTGGGGTCGTCGGCCACGTCGCGGTCCTTGTAGCGCGTGGCGCCGAAGGCGCTGATGCGGGCCTGCCGCCAGGGGATTTCGGCGGCGCGCCGGAAGAAGTCGCGGTCCTTGGGATTCGAGCCGGGGAAGCCGCCCTCGATGTAGTGGACGCCATAGGCGTCCAACCGCTGGGCGATGCGCAGTTTGTCCTCGGTTGAGAACGAGATGCCTTCCGTCTGCGCGCCGTCGCGCAGGGTCGTGTCGTATAGCGAGAGTTGCATCGGAATCGGTCAAGCCTCGGCGGGAAAGAGATCGGTTACGCGCGAGTCGACTCGCCGGCTTCCCGCGAGACGTTAAAACGCCTGTCAGCCGGCGGCGGGCCCCTCGATGCGGGCAATGACCGCCGCGGTCATGGACGTTGTGTCCACGAGGCGCGCACCCTCCTCGCCGATATCGGGCGTTCGGAACCCGTCGTTGAGTGTGTGTTCGACGGCCATCTCGATAGCCGCGGCCGCCTGCGGCTGCTCGAAGGTGTGGCGAAACAGCATCGCCACGCTGAGGATTGTACCCAACGGGTTAGCAATGCCTTGGCCCGCGATGTCCGGCGCGCTGCCGTGCACCGGCTCGTAGAGCGCTCGCCCTTCATCGCCCAAACTGGCGGAGGGCAGCATGCCGAGCGAGCCGGTGAAGACGCCGGCCTCATCGCTCAGCAGATCGCCGAAGGTGTTTTCGGTAACGACGACGTCATATTCGGTCGGCTGGCGCACCAGCGCTGCGGCAAACGCGTCCGCCAGCATGGTGTCGTACTCGATGTCCGGGTGCTGCGCCGCCACGTCGTTGGCGATGTCGCGCCAGAAACGTCCGGTGACCAGCACGTTGAACTTGTCCACGGACAGCACCTTGCGCCGACGGCCGGCCGCCCACTCGAAGGCGCGCTCGACGATGCGGCGGACTTCGCTTTCGCGATAGGCCAGGGTGTCCACGGCGCCGCGTTCGCCGCCGATGAAGCGCATCTCCTTGGGCTGGCCGAAGTACAGGCCGCCGATGAGCTCGCGCAGGATGACCATGTCGGTCCCGCGAACGACTTCAGGCCGCAGGGGAGACTGGTCGACCAGAGCGTCGTACACCAGCACCGGTCGAACGTTGGCATAGAGTTCCAGACCCTTGCGCAGCCGCAACACCCCTTCCTCCGGAGTGAACTCGGCATGCGGGTCCTCCCACTTCGGACCGCCGACCGCCGCGAGCAACACGGCGTCCGCGTCGAGGGCGTCCTGAAACACCTCGTCGGTACAGGGCTCGCCGAAGCGGTCGATGCTGTTGCCGCCGAGCGGGCGATCCAGTTGCGTGACGCCAATGCCGAAGCGTGCGGCGGTGTGGTCCAGCACCTCGGCGCCGGCCGCCATCACCTCCGGCCCGATGCCGTCGCCGGGAGTGACGACGATGCGCCAGTTCTTCACCGAGCGGGCCAGCCGCTGATGTAGGGCAGGCGGTCGCGGACGGCGCTGATCGCGTCGCCGGATTCGAGCAGTGACGAGAGCGCGTCCCATTCGCCGCTGACAAAGGCCTCCCGGACCGAAGCCGGTAACTCGGCCTGATAGGTGGCCTGGCCGGCCGTGATCGCTCCGCTGCCGACGTTGATCGTCAGCGCGGTCTCGGGCGCCTCTTCGATCAGGCTCTGGAGCGACTCGATCTGGGTGGCGGGCAAGGTCAGGCAGGGAATGCCGATGGTGGTGCAGTTGCCGAAGAAGATCTCGGCGAAACTTTCGCCCACGATGGCCTTGATGCCGCGGCGCATGAGCGCCTGCGGCGCATGTTCGCGGCTGGAGCCCGAACCGAAGTTGCGGTTGACCACCAGGACGCTGGCGCCGGTAAAGCGAGCATCGTCGAACGGGTGCTTGCCGTTGAGTTGCTTGCGGTCATCCTCGAAGGCGTGGGGACCGAGCGTTTCGAAGGTGATCTCGCGCAGGTAGCGGGCCGGGATGATGCGGTCGGTGTCGATATCGTTGCCGCGCACGGGAACGCCGGTTCCGGCGACATGGGTGATGCGTCCGTCGTCAGACATTGGTCGTCCCCTTAGCCCGCGGCCAGCGCGCGCACGTCGGTCACCTCGCCGGCGACGGCGGCGGCGGCCACCATGGCCGGGCTCATCAGCAGCGTCCGGCCCAGCGGGCTGCCCTGGCGGCCCTTGAAGTTGCGGTTGCTGGACGACGCGCAGACCTGGTCGTTCACCAGCTTGTCCGGGTTCATGGCCAGGCACATGGAACAGCCGGCGTCGCGCCACTCGAACCCGGCGGCCCGGAATACGTCATCCAGACCCTCGGCCTCGGCCTCGGTCTTCACCTGCTGTGACCCAGGCACGACCAGGGCCTTGACGTGCGGGGGCACCCGACCACCCTCGGCAATCCGCGCCGCTTCGCGCAAGTCGGAGATGCGGCTATTGGTGCAGGAACCAACGAAGGCCACGTCAATCGGCGTGCCGGCAATTGGGGCGCCAGGCGCGAGCTTCATGTGGTCCAGCGCGTCCTGGATGGAGCGGCGTTCCAGCCCCTCCACTAGCTCCGGCGACGGGATGAGCTCGTCCACGCCCAGCACCTGGCCCGGGTTCACACCCCAGGTCACCATCGGCGCAATGGACTCGCCCTCGATGTCGACCTGGTCGTCGAAGGCGGCGTCCGCGTCCGAGGCCACCGCGCTCCACCACTGGCGGGCGCTGTCGAACTCGTCGCCCTTCGGGGCGTATTCGCGGCCTTGCAGGTAGGCGTAGGCGGTCTCATCGGGGTTGACGTAGCCCACGCGCGCGCCGCCCTCGATGGACATGTTGCAGACGGTCATGCGCTCGTCCATGGACATCGCGTCGAAGACGTCGCCGGCGTACTCGTAGGCATAGCCGACTCCGCCCTGCACGCCGAGCCGCCCGATGATGGCCAGGATCACGTCCTTGGCGAACACCCCCTCGGCGAGCCTTCCGTTGACGGAGATGCGCCGGCATTGTGGTTTGGCCACAGAAATGGTCTGCGTGGCCAGCACGTCGCGAACCTGCGATGTGCCGATGCCAAAGGCAATGGCCCCGAAGGCGCCGTGCGTGCTCGTATGGCTGTCGCCGCAGGCGATGGTCATGCCGGGTTGCGTCAGACCAAGCTCAGGCCCGATCACGTGCACGATGCCCTGGCGGCCGGTAGAGCGGTCGAAGAACGGGATTCCGGTCTGTTCCACGTTCTGTTCGATCGCCACGAACATCTGCTCGGCCATCCCGTCCACGTATGGGCGGGTAGACCCGTCGGTGGGGATGATGTGGTCGACGGTAGCGAAGGTGAGAGCGGGGTAACGCACGGACAGGCCACGCTCCGCCAGCATCTGGAACGCCTGCGGACTCGTGACCTCGTGCACCAGGTGCAGACCGATGAACAGCTGGGTCTGCCCGTTCGGCAACTCGCGCACCGTATGTGCGTCCCAGACCTTGTCGAGCAGCGTTTGGCCCATGTCGCCTCCTAGATTCCGGGTACGCCCGAAGCGTCGGCCAGCAACGTGGCCTCAGGGGTCGTCGACCAGCCCTTGCCGAGGCCGGCCATGAGGCGGTTCAGCGCGTTCACGTATGCCTGGGCGCTGGCGACCAGGATGTCGGTGTCGGCGCCGTGCCCGCTGAAGGTCTTGCCGTTGCTCTCGATGCGGATCGTCACCTCGCCGATGGCGTCGATGCCCTCGGTTACGGAGTTGATCGAAAACTCGGTGAGCTGGTTCGGCACCTTCACCAGGCGATTGATCGCCTGGTAGATCGCATCCACGGGACCGGTGCCGATGCCGGCGTCGACGTGCTCTTCCCCGTCATCCGACCGCAACTGCACCGTCGCGGTCGGCATGGCGCCGGTGCCAGTGCTGACCTGCACGTGCAGCAGCTCGAACGTCTGGTGGAACGCGCGGCGCTGCTCGTTCTGCACGATCGCTTCGAGATCGCGATCCGTGATCGTCTTCTTGCGGTCGGCGATCTCCTTGAAGGCCTGGAAGGCGGCCTGGAACTCGTCATCGGCCAACCGGTATCCCATCCGCTTGAGGCGGTCGCGAAACGCGTGGCGGCCCGAGGTCTTGCCCAGGACGATGCTGCTCTCGTCCAAGCCGACGTCGGACGGATCCATGATTTCGTAGGTGGTGCGCTCCTTCAGCATCCCGTCCTGGTGCAGCCCGGACGCATGCGCAAAGGCGTTGGCGCCGATGACGGCCTTGTTGGGCGGCACGACCATCCCCATGTAGTTGGAGACCAGGCGGCTGCTGCGCGCCAGTTCGGTGCTGACCAGTCGGGTGTCGGCGGCGAAGTAGTCGCCGCGGGTGCGCAGCGCCATCACGATCTCTTCCAGCGAGGCGTTGCCGGCGCGCTCGCCCACGCCGTTGATCGTGCACTCCACCTGCGCCGCGCCTTCCTTGACGGCCGCCAGCGAGTTGGCCACCGCCTGGCCCAGGTCGTCGTGGCAATGGACGGACAGCACGACATCCTCGATGCCGCGCGTCTGGTCCATGACGTACCTGACCATTTCCGCGAACTCCGCCGGCTGGGCATAGCCGACCGTGTCCGGGAAGTTCACGACCGTGGCACCCGATTCGATGGCGGCGCTGAAGACTTCGCTGACGAAGTCGAGGTCGGACCGCGTGGCGTCCATGGCCGAAAACTCGATGTGATCGGTCAGGGTGCGCGCGTGGCCCACGGAGTCGCGCGTCAGATCCAGCACGACCTCGCGGCGCTCATGCAACTGGTGTTGCAGGTGTATGTCGCTGGTGGAGATGACGATGTGCAGCAGGGGCCGCGCGGCGGCTTTCAGCGCATCCCAGGTCGTGTCGATCTGCTCGCGCTTGAAACCGCTGAGTCCGGCGACTTCGACGTTGCGAAGTTCGCGGGCCAGCAGGTCCACGGCCCTGAAGTCGCCGGGCGAGGTAAACGGAAACCCGGCCTCGATGACGTCAACGTTCAAGCGGGCCAACTGGCGGCCGATTTCCAGCTTCTCGTCGATGGTCAGCGCGCCGCCGGCAGCTTGCTCGCCGTCGCGCAGGGTGGTGTCGAAGATGCGGACGTTCCGCATGGTGACAGCTTCCTCAGCTAGGTCATGGGCGGCCGCGGAGGCGGCCGCGGGATATCCCGGGATTCCCCTCCGCTAGTGGGAGGGGCCGGGAAGCGCGAGCCGGAAGGTCACCAGGAAGTTGCGCATCGGTCGTGCGTTACCTGCCGTTCATTCGCGCGTCTTGGGGAGCCAGTCCATCATGCTGCGGAGCTCGCGGCCCACCACTTCAACGGGGTGTTCAAGGTCGCGGTTCCGAAGCGCATTATACGCGGGACGCCCGGCCTGGTTCTCGAGAATCCAGCGGCGCGCGAACTCGCCGTTCTGGACATCCTCCAGGATGCCCTGCATGGCTTTCCGCGAGTTCTCATCGACCACGCGCGGCCCCGAGACCAGGTCGCCGAACTCGGCCGTGTCGCTGATCGAGTAGCGCATGTAGCTGATGCCGCCCTGGTAGATCAGGTCCACGATCAGCTTGAGTTCGTGCAGGCACTCGAAGTAGGCGAGGCGCGGGTCGTACCCGGCGTCCACCAGGGTCTCGAACGCAGTCTTGATCAGCGCGGTGGTGCCGCCGCACAGGACAGCCTGCTCGCCGAAGAGGTCGGTTTCGGTCTCGTCCTTGAAGGTGGTTTCAATCAGGCCGGCCTTGGCGCAGCCGATGCTCTTGGCGTAGGACAGCGCCACGTCACGCGCGCGGCCGGTGGCGTCCTGGTGGATCGCAACCAGGCCCGGTACGCCCACGCCCTCGACAAACAGGTCGCGCAGGACGTGCCCCGGACCCTTGGGCGCCACCATGGCCACGTCCACCTCGGCGGGCGGATTGATCTGGCCATAGTGAATATTGAATCCGTGCGCGAAGAGAATCATGTGCCCTGGGCGCAGGACCGGCACGATCTGCTCCTCGTAGACCTGCGGCTGATCCTGGTCCGGCAGCGCCAGCATCAGGGCTTCGGACGCGTCCACGGCTTCGGATACGTCAAGGACCAGCAGGTCCTCCGCCTCGGCGCGCGCGCGCGAGGGGCTGCCCGGGCGCAGGCCGACGACCACGTCGGCGTCGGAGTCGCGCAGGTTCAGCGCGTGCGCGTGCCCCTGGCTGCCGTAGCCCAGGACCGCGACCCGCTTGCCCTGCAACTCGTCGGCCGTGATGTCGGCCTCGTAGAGAACCTTGCTATCCACGCGCACGTCCATTCCGGGGGCCGACGTCGTCGCGCGCGATGGCGATCACGCCGGTTCGGGAGATTTCCTCGATCGGGTATTCGGTAATCACGTCCAGGAACCGGTCGATCTTGGACTGAGCGCCGGTCATCTGCACGATCATGGATGACTTGCTGACGTCCACGATCTCGCCGCGGAAGATATCGGTGATCTCGGCCAGGCCCGGCCGCTCGGTGGCCTTGACGCGCACCTTGATCATGGCGAGTTCGCGGGTGACCGCCGGCGCGCCGGTGAGGTTTCTGACGGAGACGACCTCGACCAGCTTATAGAGCTGCTTCTCGCACTGCTTGACTTCCTCCGCCGAGCCTTCGACGGCAATCGTCATGCGCGAGTAGCCGGGCTCTTCGGAATGTCCAACGGCCAGGCTGGCGATGTTGAAGCCGCGGCGGCGGAACAGGCTGGCCACCCGGGTCAGGACACCCGGATGGTCGGCCACCGTGGCCACCAGCGTGTGGGTTTCGGTCCCGTTCATCGCGGGTCCTCGATCACGCTGTTGACGCCGGTGCCCGGCACGATCATCGGGTAGACGTTCTCCACCCGGTCCACGTGCAGGTCCAGCACGACCGGACCGTCGTACTCGTGGGCCATGGCGATGGCGTCCTTCATTTCGTCACGCGAACTCGTGCCGACGCCGTGCAGTCCGAAGGCCTGGGCGACCTTGGCGAAGTCGGGGTTGTCCAGGAAGGCGCCCATGTAGCGGCCTTCGTAAAAGAACTCCTGCCACTGGCGGATCATGCCCAGGTGCGCGTTGTTGAGCACCGCGACCTTGACGTTGATGCCCTCGGCCGCCAGCGTGTTGAACTCCTGGATGTTGATCAGCAAGCCGCCGTCGCCAGTGACGCACCAGACGTCCTGCGACTCGTCCGCCAGTTTCACGCCCATGGCCGCCGGCAGGGCGTAGCCCATCGGACCCAGGCCGCCGGCGCTGAAGAACATGCGCGGGCGCTCGTACCAGAAGTGCTGCGATGCCCACATCTGGTTCTGGCCCACGTCGGCGATCACGCGCGCCTCGCCCCCTGAGATGTCGTAGATCGCCCGCACGACTTCCTGCGGCAGCACGGAGTCGGGGCTGTCGGGGATTTTGAGCGACGGGTGGTCGCGCCGCCAGCCGTTCATCTGGTCCAGCCAGGGCGTGCGGTCGCGCGATTCGATCAGGGGCAACAGTTTCTGCAGGGTGAGTTTCAGGTCGCCGACGATCGGCACGTCGGTCTCCAGGACCTTGCCGATCTCGGCCGGGTCGATGTCGATGTGCACGACCTTGGCGCCCGGCCCGAACTCGTCCTCCTTGCCCACGGCCCGATCGTCGAAGCGGGTGCCGAGGCCGATGATGCAGTCGGTCTGGCGCATGGAGAAATTCGCGTAGGCCAAACCGTGCATGCCCAGCATCCCGAAGGAGAGGGGATGGGTTTCGGGGAACGTGCCCACGCCGTGCAGCGTGCTGACGACGGGGATGCTGCCGCGGGTGGCCAGCTGCAACAGCTCCTCGGCGGCGCCGGAAATGTCGATGCCGTGGCCGGCCATGATGATCGGGCGCTCGGACGCGTTGATGACCTCCGCCGCCTTGCGGACCATGCGAGCGTTGCCGACCTTGGACGGCCGGTAGCCGCGCAGGTTGACCTGGTCGGGCGCGGTTTCGGTGGTGGTTTCCAGGAATACGTCCTTGGGAATGTCGACGTGAACCGGGCCCGGACGACCGGTGGAGGCCAGGTGGAAGGCTTCCGACATCACGCGCGGCAAGTCGTCGACATCCATCACCAGGTAGCTGTGCTTGGTGATCGGAATGGAGATGCCGGTGACGTCGGCTTCTTGGAAGGCGTCGGACCCAATCGCCGGACGGGCCACCTGGCCGGTGATGTAGACGACGCCCACCGAGTCCATGATGTCGTTGGCCATGCAGGTGACCATGTTGGTGGCGCCGGGCCCGGAGGTGCTGGTGGCCACGCCGACCTTCCCGGTGGCCCGCGCGTAGCCATTGGCCGCGAATCCCGCCGCCTGCTCATGCCGGATCAGCACGTGCCGGATGCGGTCCTGGTAGTGGTAAAGCGAGTCGTAGAACGGCAGCGAGGCGCCGCCCGGCATTCCGAAAATGACGTCAACGCCCGCGGCGAGCATGGCGTCGCACACCACCTCGCCGCCGGTACGCGGCGTGCCGGGCGCGGCGGTGGAACCGTTAGTGGACTGGCCGTTGGTCGCGGACATGTCGTGAGTCTCCTGGAGAGTCGTGGAAGAAGGTGTCGTCGTGTCTGCTTGGGGGGAAACGCGGAGACGGCGGCTAGGCGGCGTCTCCGTCGGGTACCGCGACCGCGTAGATCCGAGCGCGCGCAACCTCACGCCTCTGCGTGTTGCGTCTCATCGCTCCGCGTCCTTTTCGTCGGCTGCCTGTTCGGCAACAAAAAACCCGTCCCTCACAGGGACGGGCTGTAACCCGCGGTACCACCCCGCTTGCCCGGCCGAACGACCGAACCGCTTCGTTACCCGATTACGGCGGGCGCCGGACCGGCCTATCAGCAACTTCCTTCAACCGGTCGGCTCGGGGGCGACGTTCGGCCCGGAGAACCCGCCGGCTCACACCATTTCCGGCTCGCTCGGGGTTCTCGGGAGGCTTACTCCTCCCCGTCAACGCCTTTGCGTTGTGAGCATTGTGCCCTGGAGCCGCGACAGGCACGACGGGCCAGGCGCGCAATGCGCACAGCGCAACGGTAACAACGGCCTGGGGCTGCGGCAAGGGAATTTCAGGTTCAGATTTCCCCGAACGGCGGCGGTGATTGTCGCGAAGCCGCATGCGCCTGCGCATAATGCGCCATGTCCAGCCGGCCCGATCAGTTTTCGCCCGACGGCCGCTATGTCGTCTTTGACCTGGAGACGCTGCACCTGAGCCATGAGGTGCGCGGCGGCTGGCGGAACATCCGGGGCTTCGGGTTGGCCGTGGGGGTCACCATCGACGAACACGGGCGGCAGCACGTCTGGCAGGAGCCGGACGCACAGGATCTGATCGACTACCTGGCGGCGCATCCGCGGGTGGTCGGGTTTAACTCGCGGCGCTTCGACCTTACGGTGCTGTCGGCTTATGGCGACGTGTCCGGGCTGCGCGAGCGGTCATTCGACGTGCTGCTGGAACTGCAATCGGTGACGGGCCGTCGCAAGGGCATGCGGTTGCAGGACATCGCCGGCGCGATGTTCGGCGAGGCGAAGTCGTTGAGCGACGGCACCGAGGCCGTCCACCTGTGGCGCACCGGGCGGCCGGATGATCGCCGGCGGGTGATCGATTACTGCGCGCGTGACGTGGAACTGACCAAGCGCATCCTGGAGTTCGGCGTCGACAACGGTTACGTGCTGGTTCCGGTGCCGAACCTGCGCCGCGCGCGTTCGCACGTGCCGGCTGAGGTGCCGGTGGCCTGGGGCCAGGACGACGCGTTTACGCGCGGCCCTCGCTAGCCTCCCGACCAACCTCTCAACCTCGAGCCGCGGGCGTCAGGCTCTACATGAACTCGAGGATCGCCTCGATTTCGACCGGCATGCCGCCGGGGAGTTGCGCCATGCCAACGGCCGAGCGGGCGTGGCGGCCGTTTTCGCCCCAGAGCTCCACGAACAGCTCCGAGTAACCGTTGATCACCGCCGGCTGGTCGGTGTAGTCGTCCGTGCAATTCACCATGCCCAGCACCTTGACTACTTGCAGCACGCGGTCCAGGTCGCCGAGCGCGTCCTTGAGCGCGCCGAGATGGGCCACGGCGATCGAGCGGGCGAACTCGGCGGCCTGGGCGGTGTCGAAATCGCGCCCGACCTTGCCCACTGGCGTCGCGCCGGTGGCGTCCACCGGACCGGCGCCCGAGAGGTAGACCAGATTGCCGCTGATGTTCCACGGCTTCAATGGTGCCGTGGGCGGAATGCTCGGAGCCGGCAGTTCGATGCCGAGATCCGCCAGCTTGCCTTCGATCTTCATGCGTCAGGGTTCCCTTTCAGGCTCAGTCGCCGAACAAGCCTTCGGCGGCCACGGCGCCGATGGCCGCGTCGAAGGCCGCCACCGTCTGTTCGATGTCGGCTTCAGTGTGCGTGGCGCTGGTGAAGCCGCCGCCGGAGATGAGGTGCACGCCTTCGTTGATCAGCGCCTGGCCCAGTGCATCGCCAGCGGCTCCGCTGACACCACTCTTGGCGGGCTGGCCGCTCAAGCTGATGTGGAAGTACGACGTTTCGCCGTACACCAGCGCGCCGACGTCGTGGCGGTCGAACGCGGCCTGCAGGCCCTGCCGTAGCTGCTCGCCCAGCACATCGATGTGCGCGTGTACCTGGCCGTCGGCCAGGAAGTCCAGCACGGCCGCCCCGGCCGCGGCCGAGACGGGATTGGCGTTATAGGTTCCTGGGTGAGCAATCCGCTGGCCGCGGTCCCAGGCCGGGTCGCCGCGCTTCTCCAGGCGGTCCATGATTTCGGTGCGGCCGCCCACGGCCGCGCCCGGCAGCCCGCCGGCCACGATCTTGGCCATGGTGGTCAGGTCCGGCGTCACGCCGGCCATTACCTGGAATCCACCCGGCGACATGCGAAAGCCGGTAACGACTTCGTCCAGGATCAACACCGCGTCGTGCTCGGTTGTCAGGTCACGCAGGCCGCGAATGAACGGCGGGTCGATGGGCAGGGCGCCCCAACTGGCGCCGCTCGGCTCCACGATCACCGCCGCCACGTCGCCCTTCGCCAGTTCCTCGCGCACGCACTCCAGGTCCGTTGGCAGCGCGGTGATCGTCCCCTGCGTCGCCGCTGGAACGCCGGCGGAGGTCGGGATGTCGTAGGGATCTTCCACGCCCACCGTCGCGTAGTCGTGCCAGCCGTGGAAGTGGCCCTCGAACTTGACGATCCGGTCCCGGCCGGTGTGGGCGCGCGCGAGGCGCATGGCCATGTGGGTGGCCTCGGTGCCCGAGGAGTGAAAGCGCACCCGCTCGATGCTGGGCACGAGGCGCTTGATCTGCTCCGCCCAGCGAATCTCGAGCTCGTGGCCCGCCCCGTAGTGGGTGCCCAGTTCCAGTTGCTCGCGCGCCGCGTCCACCGCCACCGGGTGCCCGTGACCCAGGATCAACGCGCCGTGGCCCATCGTGTAGTCCACGTACTCGTTGCCGTCCACGTCCCACTTGCGCGCCCCCTTCGCGCGCGCCGTCATGATGGGAAAGGGCGCCTGGATGCGGGTGTCGTGTGCAACGCCGCCAGCCAGCGCCTCGCACGCCCGCGCGCGCAGCGCACCCGAACCGGCGTGCTGTGACGTAAACGACTGCTCGATCGCGCCGTTGGCGGAGTCGCCGCCCATAGCGAACCTCCAGTTAGAAATGACGGAACCCGCGTTGGCGGGCGCTCATGCCGAGTAACAGGCTGAGTGTGCCATTCCGCCGTGTCAACGCGTCGGCCTTCGACTGGATTCGCCGCCGCCCCGCGCCATTCGTACGCTGACGCCATGCTTTCTGTTTTCCTGGGCGGACGCGACCCGCGCTTGCGCAACGCCGTAGAGGCTGTGCTGGGCCATCCGGCTTCGGATGACCTGGCCTATACGCACCTGGATGGCGCGCGGGCGGGGCCGGACGAACTCACCGCCGCCTGCGGCGCCGTTTCCATGTTCGGCGAGCGGCGCAAGGTCTTCTTGGACGGCGCACCGTCCAGCGGGCCGCTGGCTCGCAAGCTCATCCAGTGGCTGGTCGCGTTCAGCGACGCCCAGCGCAACGACCCCGGCGCCGACACCGCCGACCTGGCCGTTGCGGTCTACCTGGATCTGGGCGACCGACGCACTGCCGCCCGGGTCAAGGCCTTCAACGCCCTGACCCAGCACGGAGCGCGGGTTCAACAGTTTGGGCCGCTGCGCGACGCCGAGGCCGTGAGATTCGTGCGCGCCGAGGCCCGCCGCGCGGGTGTGACCATGTCCGAGGACGCCGCCGCGCGCCTCGTGGAACTCATGACGGCGGATGCCGGCCTGCTTGCCAGCGAGGTCGAGAAGCTGGCGGCCTACGTGGGATTCAGCGGCGAGATCAGCGAGCGCGACGTGAATGCCGCCTGCGCCACCATCGGCGAACACGCGCGCTGGGACTATGTGAACGCGCTGGCTGACCGGCGCGGCGCCGAGGCGCTAGCGGTGCTGCACGACATGCTGGCGTTGCGCACGCCCCACGAAATGATCCTGGCCGACGTGACCCGCTCGCTACGCCAGTTGGCCGCAGCGCGCCAGGTCGTGGTGGAAGGCGGTAGCTACCAGGAGGTGGCTCGGGCCGCCGGCGCCCCGCCGGGTCGCGGGCGCTACCTCGCCCAGCAGGCGCGCCGCATGTCCGACCGGCTGATTGCCCGCATGTACGCCGAGGTCGTCCGCACCGACGGCGCCCTCAAGTCAACCGGCGGCGACAAAGACGCGCTGCTGGAGATCCTGACCGCCCGGCTGGCCACGCGGCCGGCCGACGCGCGCGCTTAAGCGGCGTTCGCCGCCCGCAGTTGCCGGACTAGGCGCGCAACGCTGCGCGCCGCCTTGCGGCGGTGGATGACGCCCTTGCGCGCAGCACTATCCAGGCGGCTCTGGGCGTCGCGGATCGCCGCCTCGGCCGCTTCGGAATCGCCGGCCTCAATCGCCTCGCGGGCGCGCCTGACAAACGTTCGCACCGCCGAGCGCGCGCTTACGTTGCGGGCGCGCAGAAATCGCTGCCGGCGCACTTGCTTGACCCGGCGCTGCTGTCGGACGACTTCTTTAGGTGAAGGCACGGTTCAACGAGGTTCCGGTCACGGGTAGAACCAGAGCATAACATCGGCGGTTCGCCACGGCCGGCGTACGCCAGGGCAAGCCTCGCCATCCGCTGACTGAGACTGCCCGCACGCTGTTCGAGTCCGACCGACCTCGACTAAACCCAAAGGGCGGCCGGCGCAAGCCGGCCGCCCTCCACGCATTCGCTGCGTTAGCGAATGCGCGTCACCGTGATCTTCACCACGGGCGCGTCGGTGTTCCACCCGTGCGCCTCAGTCGTGAGGTCGCTGGTGGGCAGGCCGCCGTCGACGCCCAGGTGGGGCGCAACCACGCCGCCCTCGGCCAAGTCGGGGTTGCTCATCCCCGTGCCGGCGTCGTCGGACGACACGCCGCGCAGCCCCTGGCAAGGCGGAACCAGGTCCGCAAAGTCCTCGGTGTTCCGCTCGGTGCCCGCGTCGTAGGCGATCGCCGTGTGCACGGCCGACTCACCGATCATCATCGGCAACGCCAGGCCGGACACACCGCTGAACCCGTCGTTGGTGCAGATCAGCATCGCGGCCGCGGACAGATACGTGGCGCCAGGCCCGCCCGTCACCGTGGTGGTCACGGAGGCGCCCGGCATGATCGGCGGCGGACCGCCGGCCGCGGCCACCGCCACGTCAACCACATCCGCCCGGTCCCTCAGCGCCGCGTGCAGACCGGGAACCCCACCGTTTTCGGCCAGGTCCTGCAGTTCCGGGCTTACCGCTTCGCCGCGCGCGAACAGCTGGAGCGTTCTTCCGTGCGTCGCCACGACCGCCGGAGTCAGCGGCTGGGTGCCGGTCAGGTTTTCGATCGCGACTTCGTACGTCGGAACCAGGCCGACCTGCGTCACCGTGATCTGCATCACCGGCGCGTCAATGTCCCAGCCGTGGGCTTCCACCGTCAGGTCGCTCGTCGGCAGGTCACCGCGCACGCCGCCGTGGCGGGCAATCACCCCGTCCTCGGCCAGATTCGGGTTGCTCATGCCCGTGCCCGCGTCGTCGGACGACACGCCGCGCAGCGGCTGACACGGCGGAACCAGGTCCGCGAAGTCCTCGGTGTTGCGCTCCGTGCCGGCGTCGTAGGCGCGCGCCATGTAGGTGGCCGTCTTACCAAACGCTTCCGGCAGCGCCAGCCCGGCTCCACCTGTGAAGCCGTCATTCGTGCAGATCAGCATCGAGGCCACCGACAGGCGGTTCGCGCCTCGATCCGCGACGATGGTGATCGTCGACGACTCACCCGGCATGATGGGCGGATGCTCACCGGCACCAGACGCCACCGCCACGTGCGACGCGTCAGGATTGTCGTGCCACCACTGAACGAGACCGGGCACATCCCCGTTCTCCGCCACGTTCTGAATCTCGGGACTGGCCGCTGCCCCGGTTGCGAACAACTGGGTAGCCGACCGATGTGTTGCAATTACCGCCGGCGTGAACGGCTGCGTGCTGGTCAAGTTCTTGATCGTCACGTCGTAGGCCGTGGTCTTCGACGACATGCGAGTGCCGTCAGTCGTCAGTTCCCAGTGCCGCCAGCCGTCCGTAAACGTCGGAATCCCCACGCTTGGCCGAACGAAGGCCTTACCGGTCGACGTGTGCTGAATGATGTCGCCGTTCGCCGCATGCTCCTCGCAGGCCAGCGGCTCACCCATCGTCTCGCCGAGCAGCGACTTGAGCTCGGCGAACTCCCCGGCGAACTTAGGATTCGCTCCGTCGCAGCGCTCCTGGGCCGACGCGCCGCTCAGCGATATGGCAAGCAGGGCAATCACCAGCGCAACGATGCGCAGACTCCGCTTCACCGTGGAACTCCTTTGTCCCATGGGTCACTCCGTCCGTTCCGGAGTCACTTCGACCGTATGCCCGCCCCCCGGACGAATTGGCGCGAAACTTCGCCTCACGGGCCCTTCAAATGAACGTTTGATGAGAGTTCCGTCGGGAGTCGCCTGACGTGCCCGAAATCGCCCTCGCCGGCGACTTCGAGTCCGGCGTCGACGCCGTCTTCGCCGCCGCCGTCGGTCGCCACCTCGTCGACGCCCCCCACGGACGGCTGAGCCTTCAGACCGGCGTCATGCCCCTCCCCGATCCGCGGCTCCGGCCCCTCCAGTCCGTCTTCAACGCGGCCCAGACCGTCCCGGTGTCATTCACTCTCTGGCACGCGCCCGGGCAGGGGTTGGCGGCCGGCGAGCCACCCAGCGCCGAGTGGATCGGCCGCCTGCGAACCGCCGACGCGCTTCTGCTGGTCGTCTCCGGTCAGGGCGGCCTCGAAGCCGCCGCCCAGCGTGCCTCCGCACTCCGCACCGAAATGGCCGTGCTCGACCTGGCGATCCTCGAACCCGCGCAGCAGCGACTCGAAGAGCGGGTGACCAGCGGCCCACGCGTCGACCGCCGCGAGGCCGGCGAGCAACTGGCCATCGTCACCCGCGCCCGCCAGTCCCTGGAAGCGGAACGCCCACTGCTGGAGGGGCTCTCGAGGCGCGAAGCCGTCAGCCTGCGCGGTTTCGGCCTGCTAAGCGCCAAACCCTGCGCCGTGGCCTGCAACGCTCCCGACGCCGCCGCCCCCGTCATTGACGCACAGCGTGCCGCCGCGCATTACGACGACTGGTGCGTGGTCGCCGCCGACACCGAAGCCGAACTCGACGATCTCTCCGAGCAGGACGCCGCCGACTTCAGGGCTGATCTGGGTCTGCCTGGCTTGGCCTCGCAGCGCCTGGGCCAGGCGCTCTGCCACGCCCTCGACTACATCACCTTCTACACCGGCAACGCCCGCTCGGTGAACGCTTGGCTGCTCCCGCGCGGCGCAACCGCCCTGGATGCCGCCGCCGCCATCCACACCGACCTCGCCGCGGGCTTCATTCGAGCCGACGCCGTGGCGGCGGGCGACCTCATCGCGGCTGGCTCGATGGCCGCCTTGCGCGATCGCGGCCAACTCCGCCGCGTCGGTCGCGACTACCTGATCTCAGACGCCGATGTAATCCAGGTCCACTTCAGCCGCTGAGCCGTTCCGGCCGAGCCAGTCCGACGACGTCGGAAACGGATGCAAACCCACGACTCTCCAGGAATGCGCCCAAGCCATCAACGATGCGCTCCGCCGTGCGCGGCTCACGAAACGTCGCCGTGCCCACCTGCACGGCGGACGCTCCGGCCATCAGGAACTGCAGCGCGTCGTCCGTGGTCATCACCCCGCCCATGCCAATGACCGGGAGAGAGACGGCCCCGGCCACGTCGTAGGCGCACCGCACCGCCAGCGGCCGGATGGCTGGACCCGAAAGACCGCCCACGCCGGCGCCCAGAAACGGCAGGGCCGCTTCGGTGTCGATCACCATGCCCAGCAGCGTGTTGATCAACGACAACGCATCGGCTCCGGCGTCCTCGGCCGCGCGCGCGATTGGTCGCAGGTCCGTCACGTTGGGCGAGAGCTTCGCAATCACCGGCAGCGACACGCCCTGGCGCACGGCCCGCACCGTCGCCGCGGTCGTCGTGGGATCGGTCGAGTAATCCAGCCCGCCGGCGACATTAGGACACGACAAGTTGGCCTCGATGGCCACCACGTTGTCCAGCCCGTCAAACCGGGCGGCTAACGTCGTCCAGCTATTGGGATCGTGCGCCGCGATGCTCACCACCACCGGACACGGCAAGCCTGCCCAGATCGGCGCCTTCTCTCGCACCGCGCCTGCGCCGCCGGGATTCGGCAGGCCAATCGAATTCAACATGCCGGCCGGCGTCTCAACCGTTCGCGGCGTGCGGTTGCCTTCGCGCGGCTCAGGGGTCACCGTCTTCGTGACGATGGCGCCAAGCGCGGCCAGGTTCACGACGTCACGGTACTCGTCGCCGAATCCGAATGTGCCCGAGGCGGTGAGCACCGGCGCGCGCAGTCGCAGACCGCGTGGATGGCCGGGCGCGAGGTCTACAGCCAGCGATGAGGTCTCGGAAACGTCGGTCGTCGTGGCTATCGCTCGCATGCGTCCGGCCGCATGCGCCGAGGCTAGCATGGGGTGACGGCGAGGCATCGCCTAAACTTATGTTGACTACGAGAAACGCACTGGCTTAGCATTCCTTCTGAGATCGTCGCCGTGGGGGCCGGTGGGCGACGCTTCCGTGGAGGCTCCCCATGGCCGTGACTATCGCCATCGCCAACCAGAAGGGCGGCGTTGGCAAGACGACCACCACATCCAACCTCGCGTCCACCCTTGCGCGTGCCGGCTCACGTCTGCTCGTGATCGACTGCGATCCGCAGTCCAATCTCACCGCCTCGTTCGGCGTTGAACGCGTGATGGAAGCAACCCTGGCCGATGCCCTGCTGAATCGCGACGTTGAACTGCCCCGCTATCGGGTCAACGACCCGGCCGGCGGCATCGTGGATGTCGTGCCGGCCTCGCCTGAACTGGCCCGCGTTGAGACCACGCTGCAGACCAAGCTGGGACGGGAACTGCGCCTGCGCGAGCACGTCCTGCGCGTGGATAAGGACTACGACTACATCCTCTTCGACACGCCGCCTTCCCTGGGCGTGCTCACCATCAACGCCCTGGTCGCGGCCGAGTGGGTCATCATCCCCACCGAAGCCCGCTTCTTCTCGCTGCAAGGCTTGCAGATGCTGAATGAGAGCATCGAGGAAGTCACCTTCCTCAACCCCCGGCTCAAGGTCCTGGGCATCGTGCTCAGCAAGTTCGACCGCCGGCTGCGCGAAGAGAAGACCGTGGCCGAGTACCTGAGGGAGCGCTGGGGGGCCAGCGTCTTCGAGTCCGACATCCCCACCAACAGCAAGATCCTGGAAGCCGCCAGCACCGGCGTCTCGATCTTCGCCGCCGGTAGAGCCAACCGCGGCGCCCGCCGCGCGGTCCTGGCCTACGAGACGCTGGCCGCGGAGGTGCGTTCCCGTGCCGCCTGAGGACCGCGGCGGGTTCGACCCCGACCGCCTGGACGACCTGCAACGTCCTGCCAACCTGGTCCCACGCATCCTGCGCAACAACCCCGATCCGGAGTCGAGGGAGTCGGTACCAGGCCTCACCGACATTCGCGTCATTGGCGTTGGCGGGGCGGGCAACAACGCCGTCAACCGCATGGTTGCCGCCGACCTCGACGGCGTGGAGTTTATTGCCGTCAACACCGACGCCCAGGACCTCGCCTCCTCGAACGCGCACCGCCGTCTCCTGATCGGCAGCCGGGCCACGGACCACCTCGGCTCCGGCGGCGACCCGCGCCTCGGCGAGCGTGCGGCCACCGAGAGCAGCGACGAGCTGGCGGATCTGGTCGACGGCGCTGACATGGTGTTCATCACCGCCGGCATGGGCGGCGGCACCGGCACTGGCGCTACGCCAATCCTGGCCGACCGTGCCATGGAAGCCGGGGCCCTCACCGTCGCCGTCGTCACCATGCCCTTCACGTTCGAAGGCTCGCGGCGAGTCCAGGTTGCCCGCCACGGTCTTGCGGACCTTGAGACTCGTGTAGACGCCCTGATCACGCTTCACAATGACAAGCTGCTGGAACACGCCAGCGCCGGCACCGCGTTCTCCGACGCCTTCCTGATGGCCGACGAGATGCTGCACCGCGGCGTGCAGGGCGTCACGGACCTGATCACGTCCACCGGCCTGGTCAATGTCGACTTCGCCGACGTGCGCTCGGTCATGCGCGACTCCGGCACGGCCATGATGGGCGTTGGCGAAGCCGCCGGCGAAGAACGCGCGCTGCGCGCTGTCCGTCAGGCCATGGAGAGCCCACTGCTCGAAACTTCGATCGACGACGCCCGCGGCGTGCTTATCAACATCACCGCCTCGGACGACGTTGCGATTGCCGAGATCAACGCCGCCGCCGAGCACGTGACCGCGGTCGCCGCCACGGATGCCAACATCATCTTTGGCACGGTCGTCGACCCGCGCATGGGCCAGGCGATCCGGGTCACGCTAATCGCGACCGGGTTCCAGGTCTCGAGTTCGCCGGACGTTGCCCGGCCCGGGCGTGGCCGAGGCCAGAGCGCCCGCGCCTCAGGCACGGCGCGACACGAAAACTTGGCTGACGATCAGGTCGACGTGCCCGCCTTTCTACGTCGCCGCTAGCCGTCCTAAGCTCTTCACGCAGGGTGCCGCGGGCCGACCGCGGCTGACGGAAGGTCCGAGGCGTGACCCAGGTTCGAGACGGGACTGAACAAGGCCCGCAGTTCGCCCGCTGGCTGGCGGATCAGGCCGATGCGGGACTGGACGCCTCCATGCTGGACGCCGGCCGGCTCCTGTTGCAGCTGCGCGCCAATCGCGCCTTTCTCCGTCACATCGAGAGCACTGGCACCACCGTGGCCGAACGTGGCGGCTCCCTCTCGGGCCTGCTGGCCACCGCGCTCGAGCGCATGGGCGCATTGGGCGCCGCCGTGCTGCGCAACGCAGCACCATCGCAGCACGAGGCCATCGTCGACGAACTCGTCCAGTTGCAGACAGCCGCCGTCCAGGCGCTCGTGCGCGGGTATGACGCCATCGTTCCCATCAACGCCACACCCACTGAGCGCGAGCGCCTGCTGGACAACACCGTCCGAGCCTTGGATCGCATTAACAGCGTCATCAACTCCTCCCTCGAGTTGAACGAGGTCCTGCTGGCCACCGTCGAGTCCGTCTCCGACCACCTGGGCGTATCCGAGGTCACCATCTACCTCTACGACGAGGCCATCGGCCGACTGATCCTCAGCGCAACCCGCGCCTTCAATCCGGAAGCCGTCGGCCAGACAACCCTGGCCCTCGGCGAAGGCATCATCGGCTGGGCGGCCCAGGTTGGTCAGCCGGTGGCCGTGCGTGACGCTTGGAGCGACCCCCGCTTCAAATACGTCCCCGGCCTCGGCGAGGAGGATCTGCGCAGTTTCCTCGTCGTCCCCATCGTCCTCTTCACCGTCGAGCGCCTGATCGGCGTGCTGAGCATGGCCAGTCCGGAGTTCCGCGACTTCACGGACGAGGAAGTCCGCTTTGCCGAGATCACCGCCGGCCAGCTCGCCATCGCCGTCGAAAACGCCCGCCTCCACGGCCAGACCGACGACGCCCTGCACGGCAAGATCGAGCAGCTCACCACCGTCCAGAATCTCGCCCGAACGCTTACCACAGACCTCGAACCCGAGTCCGTGCTGGCCCAGATCGCGCAGACCGCCGCGCATCTCATCGATGTGGACAAGGCGGCCATCTGGCAGGTGGACGAGGACGGCCGGCGCATGCGCATCGTCGCCTCATACAACATCGGCGACGCCTACCGGCGGCACAGCCTGGGCATTGGCGACGGTGTGGTCGGGCGAGCCGTCGCCACCCGCGCGCCGGTCGTGGTCCATGACGCCATGAACGACGAGCGGCTGGTTGCCACCCGCGAATTGATCGCCACGGAGGGCTACGGCGCCCTCTTCAGCGTGCCGCTGATCCTGCGCGATCGGGCCGTCGGCGCCATCAGCCTCTACAGCCCCGCGCCACACGAATACACCCAGGAACAGGTGGACCTGGCTTTCACCTTCGCCAACCACGCGGCCATCGCCATCGAGAACGCCCGGCTCTTCGAAGAAGTGCGGCAAGGCCTGGAGACCAAGTCCATCCTGCTGCAGGAGATGCATCACCGCGTCAAAAACAACATGCAGACCATCGCCTCCCTGCTGGAAATGCAGGCCCGGCGCACCGAGACGCAGGAAGCCGCCACGCTGCTCAAGCTCAGCGCCGGGCGCATCGGCGGCATGGCCCGTGTCCATGACCTGCTCTCGCAGGACGCCATCGGGCAGACCACGGTGCATCAGATCATCGACTCGATGGCCGACATGCTGCGCGGCGACCTGAACGCCAGCGGCCGCCGCATCGAGATCACCGTGGAGGCCCGACCCGGCCGCATCCAATCCGAAAAGGCCACCGTATTTGCCCTGGTTATCAATGAACTGCTCTGGAACGCCGTGGAGCACGGCATGGCCGGACGAACCACCGGCCGCATTCACGTTGACGCCGCCGCGCACAACGGCCGGCTGGCCATTTCGATCGAGGATGACGGCATCGGGCTGCCCGAAGGCTTCAGCCTGCTGCGCGATCAGGGGCTCGGCCTCACGATCGTTCGCAACCTGGTGGAGCGCAATCTGGATGGCGACTTCAACATCGCCCCGCGCCCGGACGCGCCCGGCGCGGTCGCAACCCTGCGCTTTCGCCCCTAGGAACCCACCGGCGCCTCGCGCTCGCCGCGCCCGAATACCACCACGGTGATCACCCCGGCCAGCGCCAGCAGCGCCCCCAGCACCGCACTCGGACCCGGTATCTCGCCGTAGAGCAGCGCGGCCAGGATCACGCCGCCGGTGACCTCCTGCGTGGTGATCACGTTGGGAATCGTCGCCCGCGCTCGCCGCAGCGCCGCGTTGAGCAGCGTGTGTCCCAGTCCCAGCGGCACCACCCCCAGGATCACCAGGACCAGGATGCGCCCCCCGTCGTACGCAGCTGGCTCGAAGGAGAAAACCGCGTACGGCAGCGCCAACAGCGCCGCCCATCCGTAAACCGCGAACACGTAGGCCGATAGCGGCATTGCGCCGCGGTAATAGCGCCCGGCCAGCACGTAGGCGGCCAATGCCGCGCCGGACCCCGCAGCCGCCAGGTCGCCGCCCAGCGTCGCCCCGCTCTCGGCCGGCTCGAACCCAACCAGGATCGCTATTCCGGCCACCGCCCCCAGCACGCCGACGATCTGCATGGGTCGCGGCGGCTCTCGCAGGATCAGCGCCGAACCCAGCGCCACCAGCGCCGGCGAGCCATACACCAGGGCCAGCGTGTGCGCGGTGGTCGTCGTCTGCGCCGCAATCGTGAACAGCAGGAAGTGCACGTAGAGCGTTGCACCCAGGACGGCCGTTCGCCGCTCGCGAATGTGCGCCAGCGAGACGCCCGACACTCTGGCCAGCCCGAACGCCACCAGCGTCGCCAGTCCAAGCCGCCACAGCGTCACTTCCGCCGCGCTCACCGGCGCCGCCAGGCGCGATAGCGGCGCACCCAGCGAAAACGCCGCCGCGGCAGCCGCGCTCAGCACAACCGCGCGGCGCGTGCCCTGCGTCAGTGCGTCGGCCCCTCGTCCAGCCAGCCCGCGGCCTCCGGGGCCCAATACGTAATGATGATGTCCGCCCCCGCCCGCGCCACCGCCGTAAGCGCCTCCAGCGCCGCCGCCCTTTCATCCAGCCAGCCGCGCGCCGCGCCGGCCTTGATCGCCGCGTACTCACCGCTCACCAGGTAGGCGGCCAGCGGCGCGTCATATTCGGCGCGAACCCGCGCAATCACGTCCAGGTAGGTCAGCGCGGGCTTCACCATCACGATGTCCGCGCCTTCCTCGAGGTCCAGCCCAACCTCCCGCAGCGCCTCGCGCGCGTTGCCGGGATCCATTTGGTACCCGCGCCGGTCCCCAAACGCCGGGGCCGAGCCGGAGGCTTCCCGGAACGGCCCATAGAACGCGCTGGCGTACTTCGCGGCGTAGGCCATGATCGCCGTCTCGCTGAAACCCTCCGCGTCCAGCACCGACCGGATCGCGCCCACCCGTCCGTCCATCATGTCGGAGGGCGCCACCACGTCCGCCCCCGCCCGCGCATGCGAAAGCGCCACCTCCGCGATCCGCTCCACCGAGGCATCGTTGTCGATGGTCTGGCCGTCCAGAATCCCGCAGTGCCCGTGATCCGTATACGCGCACAGGCACACGTCGGTGAACACCACCAGTTCCGGGCTCGTCTCTTTGATCTCCCGGATCGTCCGTTGCACCGCTCCGTCAGGCGAGGACGCCTCGTCACCCTCCGGCGACTTCTCCGCCGCCTGACCGAACAACAGCACGCCTTGAATCCCGGCGCCTGCCACCTCCCGAGCCGCCGCGCCTATCCGATCCACAGACCGCTGCATCTGCCCGGGCAGCGACCCAATCTCCGTTTCCACGCCCTCGCCCGGCACCACGAACATCGGATACAGCAACTGATCCACCGACAGCCGCGTCTCCCGCACCAACCGCCGCAACCCCGCCAACCGCCGCAACCGCCGCGGCCGCAGCGCACCAACCTCCTCAGCCGACGTCACCGGCCCAATCAGGTGCTCGCGCATTTCTTCAGACCTACCAGCCGCCAGGAGCAATTCTAAGGCCGCAATACGCATGCACGGCATCCGCTCACCGACGCTGACGGACGCGCCATCCCCGTCGCTCGAGGCCGCCGACTCCTCGGACGACAATCGCCGATAACCAAGGGCCTGCGCCGTATCCTTCGTGCGGTGATCAATGCTCGCGGGCTCGAGAGTCATCTGGTAGTGAAAGCCAGCCGCGTCTTGCACTTCTCGCTCATCCTGCTCGGTGTCATTGCGGTGCTCGTGGCCGTCCCCGCGCCCGCCCTTGCCGACGACCCGCCGCCCACATCCCAGTTTGCCGCCACTGTCCTCCGTAACAGCTTTAGCAAGCCTGACGACCGTCTTGCCCACAACGTTTCCGACCTCCGCTTCACAATCGGGGACGATGTCGTGACCTGTGGATTCCTGGCCCATTACGAGTCCACAGGCGCCCTGGTCCGCTGGGGCTACCCCACCTCGGAGGTCCTCGAAGAACGCCCCGGTTCCCTCACTCAGTACTACCAGCGCGGTGTCGTCGACTGCCACCAGCGCAACGGCGTTTGGCTGCTCGAACGCCGCCTCGCCTGGGACTACCTCGGCGGCGGTATTGCCGGCTCAGTCGATCTCGGCGTCGAACCCCACCTCTCGAGCCGCCAACCCGGCCTCGAGCTCGGTCCTTGGGGACACCGCGTCTCCAACCTCGCCGTCGACGGCAGGCCCACCGGCTTCCTCGACTTCTTCAACGCGCTCGGCGGCGTCCAGGCCTTCGGATTCCCCAAGACCGACGCCCGCCCCGATGACGATCCTCGCGCCGTCCTCCACATCTCTGGCGCCACCCCAGGCTTCATCCGCCAGTACTTCCAGGCCGCTGTCCTCGAATACCATCCCGGCACCACCCAATCCGTCAAGCTCCGCCTCCTCGGCGACGACGTCCGCAACATCATTTACCCCAATGAGAGCTACCAAGTCTTCCCCAGCTTCGCCCCTGCCCGGGCGCTCACCGCCGGGCAACCGTTCCGCGCCAACGGCACGACTGAGCGCACCGTCCTCAGCGCCCTCTATCACGCCACCGATGGACCGAACTGGACCAACAACACCAACTGGCTCAGCGATGCCCCCCTCAACCAATGGCACGGCGTCGCAACCGCGCCCGACGGCCGCGTGGTTGCAGTGGACCTTGCGCACAACAACCTGCGCGGCGAACTTCCGGCGCAGCTCGGCGGACTGCCACGCCTGGTGCACCTGTTTCTTCTCGGCAATGAACTTCGTGGGCTTATTCCCGACGAGTTTGGCCTGCTCCGAAACCTGCAGTCCCTGTATCTCGGCGGCAATCAACTCGCCGGTCAGGTCCCTTCCAAACTTGGCGACGTCGCCGCCCTCACCTGGCTGGATCTCAGCGCCAACCAACTCGTAGGTCCGGTCCCCGCTGACCTCGGTCGCCTCTCCAATCTCCTCGTGTTGAACCTCAGCTCCAACCGTCTGACGGGCCTCATTCCCAGCGACCTCGGTCGCCTCTCACGTCTCACGGTCCTCAATCTCGGCTCCAACTGGCTCGGAGGTCCGATTCCCACTGAACTCGGTCACCTCTCGCAGCTCGACGCTTTGCATCTCGCTGGCAACCAGCTTCACGGCTCGATTCCCGCCGCTCTCGGCAATCTCGCCGCCCTCACCTGGCTAGACCTCGGCGCCAACCAACTCAGCGGAGCGATTCCCGTCGAAATGCATCGGCTTTCCAACCTCACCGTTCTCAACCTCAGCGCCAATCAGCTGCGAGGCGCAATCCCGACGCGCCTTGGTGAAATCGCGAATCTGCAGGTGCTGCGCCTCGCCGACAATCGGCTTACCGGATGCATCCCCGGATGGCTGCGCAACGTCAACCAGAACGATGCTCTCGAACTGGGGATGTCGTTTTGCGATGAGGCCGCGGCACCGCTGTCGGATCGAGACGTACTGGTCAGGCTCTACAACGCGACGGGCGGATCCAACTGGCGCCACAGTGAGAATTGGCTCAGCGATCGACCCTTGAACGAGTGGTACGGCGTTACGGCGTCCCGCGACGACCGCGTGATTGGGCTGAGGCTGGTTTCAAACAATCTGATTGGCGTGCTTCCGTCCGCCGTGGGGCGTCTCACCCGCCTTCGGTATCTGCACCTGAGCCAGAATCACTTGCGAGGGGAGCTTCCGCAGTCGCTGGGTGACCTTACGCAACTCTGGACGATGGAGTTCTACAACAACCAACTGCAATTCGAAATTCCGTCCTGGATCGGCGGGATGGAGAGTCTTCAAATCCTCAACCTGGGTGTAAATCACTTCACTGGGGCCATTCCCGCCGAACTTGGCCGCCTCTCCAACCTCATCTACCTGGACCTCACGTCCAACCAGTTGACTGGAACGATCCCGGCCGCCCTGGGCGACCTCACAAGCCTGAAGCAGCTTTACGCCTACCGAAACCAATTGCAGGGTGCGATTCCCCCGGAGCTGGGCAGAATGTCAAGCCTCGAGGCCATCAGCCTTGCCGAGAACAATCTCCAGGGTGAGATTCCACCCGAACTCGCCGATCTCGCGAACCTCCGAGACCTGGGGCTCGCTTGGAACCGGTTGCAGGGAGAGATTCCTTCCGTCCTGGGCAGGCTCACCCACCTGAACAGGATCAGCCTTCGATTCAACCGGTTGCGCGGCGACATTCCCCCCGAACTAGGCCAGCTGCCCAACCTCCTGCGGCTGGAACTTGCCGGCAACGCATTGACCGGCTGCTACCCGGCGAACTTCCGCAATCTCGTGCACCACGATCTCGCCGAACTTGGCTTGCCGTTCTGCCAATAACGAGGCGTGCCTGCGGGCCGCGACCTCGGCCCCCGTGCACGCCAGTCCGCCGTACCTTCGCTGGCGCCGATCTTCGGCAGCCCCGCTTACGCCCAGACGCATCGAAGGACACTCGACCAGGCACGTTGCAGCAACAGGCTCAATTCGCGCGCACTTCCCTCAGCCGGTCTTCCAGACACCCCACGACCGCCTCACCCAACGCCTCCGCGCTTGACTCCGCCGCCACCACGTCTGGCGCCCGCCCCGCCCGCGCACACGCCGCCGCCGTCGTCGGCCCGATGGCGGCCACCGCGACGCTCCCTGGAACAGTCCCCAACCCACCCAGCGCCACCGCAAAGCTGACCGCACTTGAAGGACTGGCGAACGCCAGCGCGTCGACTTCGGCGTTTCGTACGGCGGCCACAATCTCACGAGGTACCGCCGCGGGACGCGTCCGGTAGGCCGGCACGCGGGTGACCGACAGCCCGGCGGATCGCAGGCGCTCGGCTGGTTCCTCAAGTCCATCCTCTGCCTGGACCACGGCCACCCGCGCCCCCGCCGTGGACGCGGCAGCCACGGCCTCCGCAAGATCAACCCCGGTTCGACCGTTCGATCGAACGGTCACATCAATGCCCGCCCGTTCGGCCAGGGCTCCGGTCGCGGCCCCGACCACGCCAACTTGAGCACTAGCTGGCACCGGTGGGCCGCCGCGCCGAAAGCGACGTGCGCGCTGCACGTAGTAGCGCACCGCGTTGCGGCTCATGAACAGCAGGTAGTTGTACCGTCCCGGCGCGCGCACCAGCGCGTCCAGGGCCTCGTAGCTGCGGGGTGGGCCGATTCGGATGGCCGGCGCCACGACTACGTCGCAGCCCAACTCCTCCAGACGCTTCGTGAGCCGATCCCGGCCATCAGCCGGCCTCGTCACGACCACGCGAGGTTGCGTCACGTCGCCGCGCCCTGGTCCAGCACGCCGACGACGGCGCCCACAACGATCACCGCCGGCGCCTCCAGGCCAGACTCCCGAGCGATCGTGCCAATGGTCGCCAGCGTCCCTGAAACCATCCGCTGCTCGGGCAACGTGGCCCGCTCGACCACGCGCACCGGTTCGTTGGAGGAGCGTCCGCCCTCAACGAGCTTGCGGGCGATCGTCCCTAAGTTTCCAACCCCCATCAGCACCACAATGGACCCCGGTGTAGCGGCAACCCGTTCCCAATCCACCGCGGCATCCCCAGCCGACTTCGCGTCGTGACCGGTCACCACGGTGAAGCTCGACTCCACGCCCCGATGCGTCACGGGCACGTCCGCTGCGGTCGGTCCGGCCAGCGCCGACGAAACCCCGGGCACAACCACAGCTGGAACTCCGGCCGCCCGCGCCGCCAGCACTTCCTCGCCGCCGCGGCCGAAGACGAACGGGTCCCCGCCCTTCAACCGGCACACCGAGAGCCCCTCGCGAGCCAATGCAATCAACAGGTCATTGATCTCGTTTTGGCTCCGCGAAGCGCGACCCGGCGCCTTGCCGGCGTCCTCGATCCGCGCATCGAGCCGCGCCAGCTTCAACAGATCAGGCGAGATCAGCCGATCGTGCACCACAGCGTCCGCCGATTCGAGGACTTCGCGGCCATGCACCGTGATCAACTTGGGATCGCCCGGACCCGCACCGACCAGGTAAATGGTTCCCGCTTGCGCTTTCACTGCGTCGCCTGATCCCGCTCCGCCAGTACCCGGGCGGCCGCCTGCCGACCCAGCGCGTCGGCATCGCGCACGTGCCCTTGAAGCGTCAGCGGCTGCGCTTCGCCCTTGCCAAACACCCCCGCCGTCAGCGTCAGATCAGCCCCGTCGACAGTCGCCAGAGCTCCGGCCGCCACATTGCAGCCGCCGCGCAGGTCGCGCAGGAAGGCCCGCTCGGCCGTCACCGCCGCCCGCGACGTCGCGTCGTCAATTCGCTCCAGCAACTGCTGCATGTCGGGTCGATCGGCCCGCACTTCCACCGCCAGCGCGCCCTGGGCTGGGGCCGGCAGGAACTCCGGCGGTTCCAGGATCTCGGCGATGTCTCCGGCCAGACCCGCCCGTACCAGTCCGGCCACCGCCAATACCGCGGCGTCGAGCTGTCCGGCCTTCACGCGTCCAACGCGCGTGCCCACGTTGCCCCGCAGCGGGTGCACCCGCACGTCGGGGCGCACGGCCAGCACCTGCGCGGACCGTCGTGCGCTGCCGGTGCCGATTGTGGCGCCCTGGGGAAGCTCCGCCAGGCCCTTGCCGCTCCGGCTAACCAGCGCATCGCGCGGATCGGCTCGCACCGAAACGGCGGCAATCCGCAGGCCGGCCAGTGGCTCCGTCGGCAAGTCCTTGTAGCTATGCACCGCGATGTCGGCGCGTCCGTCGAGCAGTGCGGCTTGCACGCCGCGGGAAAACACGCCCCGCTCGCCCAGCGTCTCGATCGGCCGGCTGCGGTCCAGGTCGCCCGCCGTGTCCACCAGCACGAATTCGACGCCCAGCCCGGGATGGGCCGCCGTCAGCAGATCGGCCACCAGGGCCGCCTGCGCTCGAGCCAGCGGGGATCGACGTGTCGCGATGCGAGCCTTCACCGCCGCACCTCGGTCCCGCCGCTTGCGCCAGCCGCTAAAGCCTACGCCCCGTCCGTCAGCGTTGGGCGTAGGCCTCCGCCAGGACCGCCGCGACCTCCGGACGCGTGAACTCCGCCGGCGGTTGCTGCCCTTCGCTCAGCATCCCCCGCAGCCGCGTCCCGCTGAGGAACACGTGGTTGGCCCCGTCGTGCGGACAGGTCTTCGCCGAGCCCATCCCCGCACACTCCGTGCACCAGAACGCGTGCTCGAAGAACAACGGCGTAATGCCCAGTTCGCCGGCGTCGAACTCGTGGAAGATGTGCTGCGCGTCGTGCGGGCCGTAGTAATCCCCTACGCCCGCGTGGTCGCGTCCCACGATGAAGTGTGTGCAGCCATAGTTCCGCCGCACCAGCGCGTGAAACACCGCCTCGCGCGGACCGGCGTATCGCATCGCCGCCGGCAACGCCGCCAGTACCACCCGGTCGCGCGGGAAGTAGCCGTCCAGCAGCACCTCGTAGCAGCGCCAGCGCACGTCCGCCGGCACGTCGTCTTCCTTGGTGACGCCGACCAGCGGATGCACCAGCAGCCCGTCAACCATCTCCAGCGCGGCCTTCTGGATGTATTCGTGCGCGCGATGGATCGGATTACGGGTCTGGAAGCCGACAACCGTCCGCCAGCCCAGCGCGTCAAACCGTTCCCGCAGCTGCGCCGGCGTCAGGTGTCGCGGATCCTCAGCCTGGTCCGTCGACATGCCGAAACAGGTCACCGGCCCGCCCAGTAGAACCTCTCCCTGTGCATACAGCGCGGCCACGCCCGGATGCTCGGCGTCGGACGTTCGATACACCGCCTGCGCCTCGGCCGTCTTGTCATAGTGAAATCGCTGCCGTACCTCGAGCTCGCCGCGAGGCCGGCCCGCGCCGTCCAGCAGGTCCAGCCGGTCGCCCTCGCGCACCAGCGCCGCAGTCTCCGCGTCCACGGCCAGCGTGATCGGCAGTGGCCAGGGCTGCCCGTCCGGCAGGTGCATGTCCTTCAGTACGGCCGCGTATTCGGCCTGCGTCATAAAACCGGTCAGCGGGTGGTAGCCGTCAACTCGAAACAGCTCCAGGTCGGCCAGTTGCCGCGGCGTGAGCTCGATCGCCACGGTCGCTGCCACGGCCGCCATCAGGCCGCCGCCACGCAGTCGGTCACCGGCGCCAGGTAACCCAGGCGTTCCAGGCCGTCCAGGATCTTGGTCGCGCTTTTCTCTACCGACTCCATGTCCGTTTCCACCACGATTTCCGGGCTCACCGGCGCTTCGTACGGATCGTTGACCCCGGTGAAGTTCTTGATCTCACCGGCCAGGGCGCGTGCGTATAGCCCCTTGGGGTCGCGCTCGATCAACTCGTCAAGTGAGCACTTCACGTAAACCTCGACGAACTGGCCGATCTGCTCCCGCGCCTCGCGGCGTCCGTCGGTATATGGCGAGATCGCCGACACCAGCATGGTCGCGCCGTGACGGGTCCCCAGCGCCGCCACCCACGCAATCCGCCGGATGTTCTCGTCGCGGTCCTCGCGCGTGAACCCCAGGCCCTTGCTCAGGTGCGTGCGCACCACGTCGCCGTCCAGCGACTCAACGCGGTGGCCGCGGCGTTCCAGTTCCGGCGTCAGCCACTCCGCCAGCGTCGTCTTGCCCGCGCCCGAAAGGCCCGTCAGCCAGATTGTGACCCCGGCCGGCTCCAGCCGCCCGTAGGCGGCATACCCATTGCAGTCCATTGACTTGACCATCCCTAGGTGTTTCCGTGCAGACCGCACTCGGTCTTATCCAGCCCTTGCCAGCGACCGCTCCGCAGCGACTCGCCCGGCAGCGGGCGCGAGGTGCAGCGCGTGTTGCAGCCCAGGCTCGGGTAGCCCTCGTCGTGCAGCCGGTTGTAGGGCACGTCATGGAGTCGGATGTAGTCCCAGATCTCGGCTTCAGTCCAGCCGCTCAGCGCGGCGACCTTCACCAGCCCGAACTTCGCGGTCCACTCGATTACCGGCGTCGCCGCCCGCTGCGCCGACTGGTCGCGCCGCACGCCCGTAATCCAGGCCCGCTTGTCGGCCAGCGCCCGTGCGTTCGGCCCGACCTTGCGGATTCCGCAACAGGTGTCGGGGTCGCGGTCCCACAACGCCGGTCCATGGAGCGCCGCCTGTTCCGCCAGCGACAGATCCGGGTGATACGCCATAGCCTCGAACCCGTAGCGCCGCTCGATCTCCTCGCGCACGTCGTGCGCCGCGTCGAAGAGCAGGCCGGTGTCCAGGTAGTACACCTCGACGTCATCCAGCAGGTCCTGCCGCGCCAGCATGTCCACCAGCACCATTCCGCTGGGACCGCCGAACGAACACGACAGCGCAACGTCCGGGGCATAGGCGCGCACGACTTCGCGCAGCACCTCCTCGGCGGGCAGGTTCTGCAGCCGCGGGCCTTCGCGCCGCAGGTCGATTTCAGCAAGTTGCACGTTCACGATTGAGAGGGAACCTCCAAGGGCACAGGGCGGAATACGCCCCTTACTCGATTTCAGGTGCTCGACGCCGTTCTAGGGCGTAGTCAGTTGGGACCGATCACGCGGCCTGGGCGCGAACGCCCGGCCGGCGTCGAGAAGTGCCTGGCGTGGCCAGGACTTGGCGGGCGTGAGAGGTCTAGACCGTCACGCCCCGTATACAGGCGCAGGTGCAGTGGCAACAACAGGACGCGCTGCCACGTGTGAGAAGAATCGCGTCAATCGCCGCCGACGCATGCAGACGCTGGCCGCGCTGCGTCGGCGATAGGCCGGACGGTATGCCTGGAGTCAGACCGCGCATTCGCCCTCGCCGCGTTCCAGCACGTACAGCCGGTCGCGGTCCCAGTCCACGAAGTGCTCGGGTTCGTCGTCGTATTCGGGCGGCAGCGCCAGGTCCTTGAGAAGCCCGTCGAAATACAGCCGGTCGTACCGGTCCACGTACTCGTTGAAGGACTCGTCGTCGCTCTCGCGATTCTCCTCGTAGTCGAGGATCAATCGCTCCACGACAGCCGGCGCGCGCTTGGCGGGCACCCGCGTGCGCAGCAGCAAGCCCAGCCGCATCGGCGACCCGTAGCGTCGGTTGCCGCCAATGAACGTGTGGTACGCCGGCACCTGGCGCCCACCGGTCTTGATGGCCGCGCCGTGAAACCCGATGTTGCCGACGTGGTGCATCCCGCAGGAGTTGGGACAGCCGCTCATGTTGATCAGGATCTGCCGCGTCAGCGGATCCTGGATGTGCATTTCCTCGACCTTGGCCTGAATGGCCTTGTTGAGGCCCATCGAGGACGTGATCCCCAGCTTGCAGCTATCCGTGCCGGGGCAGGACACGACGTCGTTGATCTCGTACGCGCCCGGATTCCCCAGCCCCAGCGCGCGCAGTTCGCGCCAGACGGCGTACACGCTGTTGTCCGGAATCCAGCGCAGCACGATGTTCTGCCAGTGCGTCGTGCGCGCCCGGCTGGCGCCGTAGTTGCGCAGGATGTCGGCCAGACCGCGGAATTGCTCGGGACTCAGGTCGCCCTGGTTCACCTTGACTTCCATGGTGGAGTACCCGGCCTGCACCTGCCGCGCCACGTTGGTCGCGCAGAATCGTTCGAACAGGTCGGCGTCTTCTTCGGCGATCTCAGGCGCCTCGGCCGGCATCTCCGGCGCGTCGGCTTCCTCGTTGTCAATGAAGACCAGGTCGTCCAGGTCGTAGTCGCGCTGCGCCCAGGCGCCGGTCAACTCGGCCTCAACCATCTCGCGGAATTTCTCGATACCGACCCGATGCACCAGGAACTTGATTCGCGCCTTCGCCCGGTTCCGCCGCAACTCGTCGGACCGGTTGAAGATTCGCAGCACGGCCTCCGACACCCGCAGGTAGTCGCTCAGCGGCACGAAGTCGTACAGCTCGAACGCGTGCTTGGGCATGATCGACAGCCCGCCGCCGGTCAGGATCCGGAACCCGCGCTCTTCCTTGCCGTCCACTTCGCGGATCGTCGAGAAGAACGCCAGGTCGTGGATCTCGCCAATCGTGCGGTCGGTGTCGGATCCGCTGAAGGAGACCTTGAACTTGCGCGGCAGCAACTGGGTCAGCGGGTTGCGCACGAAGTAGCGCACGAAGGCCCCCGCATACGGCGTCGCGTCGAACGTCTCGTCGTCCGCCACGCCCGCCCAGGGGTCGCCGGTCACGTTGCGGACGGTGTTGCCGCAGGCTTCCCGAGTGGAGAGCCCGGCGCCACCCAGCACCCGCAACGCATCCCAGGCCAGCGGCAGCGGGATGTGGTGTATCTGGACGTTCTCGCGCGTTGTGATGTGGCCCTTCTTCAGCGGGGCGAACCGCTCGGCCACCTCGGCAAAGGCGTCCAGTTGGTCCGCCGTGACGCCGCCCATAGGCAGCTTGACCCGCAGCATCTGCACGTTCGGCTGGCGCTGGCCGTAAACGCCCTGCTTCAGCCGGTAGCCGATGAACTTCTCTTCGACGCGCTGACCGGCCAGGTAGGCCCGGGCCTCCGTGGTGAAGTCCTCGAACTCCTCGTCGAGGATCTCGATCACGTGCCCTGCCGTGTCTTTTCGCTCAGTTACTGCCATGCCTGGCCTCCACGCGCCGCCGTTGCGGCCGGGTTGTGAGCCTACCTGTATTCCCCGCGCAGGTAGGCGGGCCGATTCTACGAAGAATCGGGACGCGCGCGCCAGCGTTCGCGGCGTCGCTTCGCCGGCGGCGAGCAGCGTTTCCCGGCGGGGGTGAAGGGGGGAACCGTCTCTCGCCAGCCCGACCCCATAGGGGTCGGGCTGGCGAGAGACGGTTTTAGGCGGATTTTTTGGGCTGATTCGCGGGTTGTTGGGGCCCGAGGCGGAGCGGGGGGCGCGGTTCGACAGGCACACCACGAGCGCGCAAAGGCTCACAAGGAGCGAGGACCGGCGTACCGTGACCATGAACAGGCTTCGGAGCAATTGGAGGAAGGGCGCCGCCAGGGGGACGGCGCCAGGGGTTGGGAAAGGCCGCAAGCTGAGGATCGGCGGGGTAGGCACGGGGGGCCTCGAGGGGCAGGGAACAGGCCGATTGTACGCGATCTGAATACGAAGCGCAAGAGATGTGCGGCGCGACGGGGCGACCGGCGGCTGCGCGTTGAGTTCGGCCGCAGCTCATGGTGGCAGTCCGGGAGCGCATCGCCGGAAATCCCGACGGTCACGCATGTGTCCACCTTTCCCGGGCGATGTGTCCACTTTTTCGCCGAATGTGTTCAGAAAGTGGCGAAATGTGTCCATTTTTTGGCCGCATGTGTCCACTGTTTGGCCAAATGTGTCCACTTTTTCCGCCGATGCGTTCACGGTGTCGGCGCGGCGGTTGACGCCGAGGACGGCGGGGGTGAGAGGCAGAAACTCGCTCAGACCCGGTCGGCGGCCCATTCGTGAAACGCCAGCGGCAAGCCCGGATCGGAGACGCCCGGCGGCCGCTCCGGCCCGAACAGCAGCTTTACCGCGTCGTTCCGGCTCAGCCGCACGCGCCGTCCGCCCACCGTCATTGCAATCGTGTCGCCCTCGTCCTCCGGATCCAGGTCCTCGCGCCCGTAGGCGCGCACAAGTCCCACCGGGTCCTCGATGCGAATCATCCCGATGTAGTCGGCCGACCGCATGATTCCGACCGCATCCAGCGCGTCCGTCACGTCGTCCGCCCGCGCCGGCGCCGCCAGCGTGGCGTGCACCGTCGGACTCTGGCCGGCCTGCCGCTCGGCCACCGACTGCGTAGACGTCTTCACCGCCGGGTCGTCCCAGTCCGCCAGCAGGCGGGCGATCATTGGCACCACCAGGCCGGCCGGTCCGCCGTATTCCGCCATCGTCGTGCCGCGCGCGAATACGTAGGCTCCGGCCCGGCCGTCGCGCTCGGCCACCCACACCGTCGAGTTGCGCCGCACCAGCATCGCCCGCATGTGATCCGGCGGCCGCACCGCGCCCCAGGCGCGTGCCTCATTGATCTCCGACAGGGCCTCGAAGTCCGCATCTGTCGCCGGCCGAATCTCAGGCACCGGCTCGCTTGGCAGAAACAACCGGTTGCCGCGGTCGAACCGATACACCCGCACCGTCCCGCCGTACTCCCAGCCCTGCTTGCGGTACCAGCTGGGCACGCCCGTCGACAGCAGGCTGACGTGACTCCCCAATTCCGCCATGCGCTCGATGCAGGCGTCCAGCACGCGCGTGGCGTAGCCGCGGCGGCGATACGGCACGTCGGTCGAGACCCCGTTGATGCCGCCAATCCGCAACTCCACGCCGCCCAGCCGCGTGTCGTGCGGAAAGATCGCCGTGGAGGCCACGATCTGGTCGTCCTCCCGGACCACAAAGATGTTGGGCACGTTCTCCGGCTGGTGCACGTGCGGCCAGTCTTCGCCGTAGGTGGGATCGCTGCCCACCTCCTGGCGCATGACCCGGTTGACGTGGTCGATCAGGTCCTGCCGCTCGTCCAGCCGCATCACCCGCGGCCCGTCCGCGCTCATCGCAGACCCTCGTTCCTCATCGTGGATTCCCCGCGCGGCGTCTCACCCTAGCCTGAATCCCCGAGGTCAGCCCGTCCAGCCACGTCACGCGAACGGTCACAATGGACCATCGCTTCCCATCCGCCGCAATCCGAAAGACCCGTGAACGACTACACCGCCGCCAATCGAGACGCCTGGGATGCCATTGCCGAGAAACGACACGGCATCTGGCCGTCCGCGGACTTCTTTGCCCGCGGCGGATCGCTGCTGCGCGAGCACGAGTTGGAAGCCGCCGGCGACGTGCGCGGCCTGCGCCTCTGCCACCTCCAGTGCGGCAGCGGCGAAGAGACCCTCTCCTGGGCCAACGCCGGCGCCAATGTCACCGGGGTGGACATCAGCCCCAGGCAAATCGACCTGGCCAGGCGCAAGGCCCAGGCCGCCGGAATTCTGGCCGAGTTCCTGGCCGCCGACGTCAGCAGCCGCCCGGTGCAACTACCCGCCGGGTCCTTCGACATCGTCTACACCGGCGGCGGCGCCCTTGTGTGGCTTCCCGACCTCGACAGCTGGGCCGCGTCAGTCCTTGAGCTACTCAAACCCTCCGGCCGCCTGATCCTCAACGAGGAGCACCCACAGCTCGGCAACCTCGAGGTTCGCGACGGCTCCATTGCCATCGTCGGCGACTACTTCGACAGCCAGCCCCGGCGCACCACCGGTTGGCGACACTTCGCCGGCGCCGAAGACGCCCCCGAACCCAGGTGGGAGTTCAGCTGGACCCTCGGCGACATCGTCACCAGCGTCGCCCGCGCCCACCTCCGCATCGAGAGCCTCCAGGAGTTCCCCAGCACCGCATCCTGGCGCTTCGGCGACGACCTCCCCACGATCCGCCGCCTGCTCGGTTCCTTCCTCCTCGTCGCCCGCAAGTCCGACACCTAGAGGCATCGCCGCGGTGCGGGCTGGACGAGATCGCGATTACGTCGCCACCAGCGGCTCGATCGAGCTCAGGTCCGTCGTCGCCCGCGCAACCTCCAGGTCGTACATCCGCTGCAGATTCAGCCAGAACTCCGGTGTCATGCCCAGCGCCTTCCCCAATCGCAGCGCCGTGTCCGCCGTAACCGACCGCCGCCCGTGAACGATTTCGTTGATCTGTCGCGGCGGCACGCCCACCGTCCGCGCCAGGCGATATTGCGTGACCTCAAGCCCCTCGAGCATCTCCGCCAGATGCGTTCCGGGATGTATCGCTTCGATGCTGGCCATGTCCTCGCCCTCCTCGTCGGCGGTGGGTTCATTCAACGACTACCCGTCCGCCCCGGGGCGAGGGCCGCGCTCCCTCGGTCAGCAACCTAGCAGATGAGTGGGCAGGCGCCCCGCTGCCTAGACCCGATCCGTCAGCCACACGTGAAACTCGAACGGCAACCCCGCCACATCCGGCTGCACCGGCCGCTCGGGGCCAAAGAACAGCTTCACCGCATCGGTGCGACTCAGCCGCAGCTTCCGATTCCCTGTCTCCACCACGATCCGGTCGACATCGGCCTGCACGTTCAAGTCCGTGCGCCCGTACGCCCGGACCAGCCCCTGCGGATCCTCGATCCGAATCATTCGCACGTAACCGGCTGACCGAAGGATGCCCAGCGCGTCCAGCGCGTCGGTCACGTCGTCGGGCCGCCACGGCGCGTCCAGGCTGGCATGCACCGTTGGCTTGGTGTTGACCTGCCGCTCCTCGATCGAGCGCGTGGAGGTCGGAACCGCCGGGTCATCCCATGACTCCAGCAGACGCGCCAGCATCGGCAGCACAAGCTCCGCGGGTCCCCCGTACTCCGTCACCGACGTGCCGCGCACCCGCAGGTAGGCTTCGACTTCTGCATTCTGCAGCCCGACCCACACGGCCGCCGCGGGCTTCGGCGACCACATCGACCGCAGCAGATCCGCCGAGCGCAGGGCGCCCAGCGCTCGCGCCGCGTGGATCGCCGTCAGCGCCTCGAAGTCGCCATCCTCTACCGTTCGCATTTCCAGGTCCGTATCCGTTGGCAGCAGGTGCCGGTTTCCCCGGCTGAACTGGTACTTCCGCTCCATTCCCGCGTATTCCCAGCCCAGCTTCCGGTACCAGCTCGGCACACCGGAGCCCAGGAGGCTCAGGTGACAGCCAAGCTCCGCCATGCGCTCGATACAGGCCTGCATCACACGCGTCGCAAAGCCCCGCCGGCGGTAGGCCGAATCGGTTGCAACCCCGGTAATTCCACCGACCCGCAGCCGTGCTTTGCCAAAGCGGACGTCATGCGGATAGATGGCCGCCGACGACACGATGCGCCCGTCCGCGCGGAGCACCCGCAAGTTCTCCAGGTTCTCCAGGCAGTAAATCCGCGGCCACTCCTCGCCGTATGTGGGTGCGGTGCCCACCTCCTCGCGCATGACCCGATTGACCTGGGCTACGAGCTCGTCGAATTCGTCAGCCCGAGGAGCGCGCGGTCCGTCCATGCTCAGCACAGGCAACTTTCGCTCGCGGACGCTCTCGGCTTGACCCGAGGGCGGTTGCTCGGAAGACCCCTCACCCCCGGATCGAGTCCGGGGCAGGCTCTGACCCTCTCCCCCAAGAGAGACCTTTTCATAACCCGAGGCTGGTTGCGCGGAAGACCCCTCACCCCAACCCTCTCCCCCAGGAGAGGGATTAAGAGGAGGCCGGACATTTGAGGACGCGGGGCGTTTTGCAAAGGTCTTCTCGGAGGGGGTGAAGAACGGCGGCCGATGTACTCAAGTGAGTCCGTGCGTGGTTGCCGGCGCGGAGACCACGACCGGAAGAGGGCGGTTCGCGAACCGCCCCTACGGGGGAACGGGGCGACTTGCGGGATCAGAGCGCGTACAGGTCCTCGAACTTCGCCGTCAGCCGCCGCAGCAACGGCTGCGCGTCCAGCGGTCCGCCGCAGACGCGCTGGATCAGCTGATCCGGCGTCAGGCGCCGTCCCACCCGGTAGACGTTGGTGGTCATCCACTCCAACAGCGACGACGAATCCCCGCTCGCGATTTGATCCGGGATTGCCGGCCGCTCACGCAGCGCCGCCTCGTACAGCTGCGCCCCAATGATGTTGCCCAGCGTGTAGCACTGGAAGGCCCCGCCGATGCTCCCCGCGTACCAGTGCACGTCCTGCAGCACGCCGTCGCGGTCGTCGGGCGCGCGCACGCCCAGGTCCGACTGGTAGCGCGCGTGCCAGGCGTCCGGCAGGTCGGCCACCGCCAGTTCGCCCTCCAGCAGTTGCAGCTCCAGGTCGAACCGAATCATGACGTGCAGGTTGTAGGTCACCTCGTCGGCGTCGGTCCGGATGAGCGACGGCTCCACCCGATTGACGGCCGCGTAGAAGTCCCGCAGGTCCACGTTCCCCAGCTGCTCCGGAAATTCCTCTTGCAGCGTTGGATACCAGTGCGACCAGAACCCCAGGCTGCGGCCCACGATGTTCTCCCAGAGCCGCGACTGGCTTTCGTGAACGCCGGCCGACGTCCCGCCGCCGAGCGGCAGACCGTCGTCCTCGGCCCGCGTGCCCTGCTCGTACAGCGCGTGTCCGGCTTCGTGGATGGTGCTGAAGAGCTGTTCGGCCAGGAAGTCTTCGTTCGTGCGTGTCGTGATGCGCGTGTCCCCGTGACCGAAGCGCGTCATGAACGGATGCGCCGTCGGGTCCAGCCGCCCGCGCTGGTAGTCGAACCCGATGGACCGGATCACCTTTTCCGCGAACCGCGACTGCTGCGCCTGCGGAAAGTGCTTGCGCGCGGGCCCATCGTCCACCTGCTCGGCGGCCGCAATCCGCGCCACCAGTGGCGTCAGTCCCGCCCGCAGTTCATCGAATACCGGCCGGATGCGAGCCACGGTCATGCCCTCGTCGGCGTCGTCGATCAGCGGATCGGCAATGTGTTGGTAGCCCGGGAAGAAGCCGGCGTACTCCCGGCTCAGGTCCAGGGTGGTCTCCAGCATCGGTCGCATCGTCGCGAAGTCGTTCTTCGGCCGCGCCTCCACCCACGCCGCGTAGGTGGCGGAGGCGTGCTTGGCCGTGCGCTCGCTGTACTCGGCGGGCACGCGCGTCACGCGCTCGTAGTCGTGGCGTGCCACTCGAACCAGCGCGGCATCGTCGTGCTCCGACGGCAGGGAATCCGCGTACGGCGCCAGCCGGTCCAGCAACCGCCCGATCTCCGGATCCGTCGCGCTCTCATGCGCCAACCGGCTCAGCACCGCCAATTGCCGGCCGCGCCCGGCCGCGCCGCCGGTGGGCATGTAGGTGGACTGGTCCCAGTAGAGGACCGCCGCCGACGACGAAATATCGCGCGCCTCGCGCAACCGCGCCTTCAAGTTCCCCAGGTCGGATTCAACGCTCATTGGCTCCGTAGCTCCAGTTGGCGGCCGCTCAGGCCCTGAACTCTTGGACGACCGCCGGCCAGGGATCGTCTCTTAACACCTCGCCGGGACGCCGCCCCGTCACCGCTATGGACACCACGCCCTGGGCCAGCGCGTGCATCTCGTCGCCCGGTACCGGCTCGCGGTCGAAGTAGCTGCCGAGCTCGAAGCTCAGGTCCACGCCATGCTCGTCGGCCTGGCACTCCTCCAGCCTGAATTCGCTGAACATCGTATTCAGGCTCGGCGTGGTCAGCCGCACCGGCGTGTCCTTGCCAAAGTCCTCCGGCACGTTCACGTTCACCAGAACGTTGGGCAGCGGACTGAACTCGGCGCGAATGGCCCCCAGCAGTCGCCGGGTCGCCACCGCAATGTCCCCGAACTGCCTGTGGGCGGCGAAATACTCGGCCGAAACCGCCACGCCCAGCAGGCCGCGCTCGACCGCCACCTGGGCCGCACCGGCGGTGCCTGACACCTTGTACGGCTCTTCGCCGGGATTCCATCCGGGGTTAATGCCCGAGACCAGCGCGTCCACTTTCCCGCCAAAGGCGTGCACGGTGCCAACAGCCGCCATCGAGGCCGGCGGCGCTTCCAGCGTGAACGCCGGGATGTCCGGGTCGACGCCCGGCGGCGGCGCGGCGCGACATAGCCGGGCTTCCCGCTCCAGCCTGATGGACATCCCCGCTCCGCTGAAGTTTCGCGTCGGCGCGTACACCGCCACTTGTCCAAGCTTCGACAACTCACGCGCCAGCGCCCAGATGCCCGGCACGTCGATCCCGTCGTCGTTTGCTACGACCAGGTTCATTCAGGCCACTCGCCGGTAGCCGAGGGGCAGCGCAACGTCAATCGCGGACCCAGGTCCCGTCCAGGGCGTGCCCGCCGTCCACCGGCAGCACAACGCCGCTGATCGCCGAGGCCGCGTCGGACGACAGGAACAGGATCGCCTGTGCGACTTCGTCCGGTGTGACGAATCGCCCCGACGGCATGGCTGCCAGCCGGTCGTCCACGTCGTCGAACTCGCGGTAGATGCGCGGCACGTCCACGAATCCCGGCGCGATTGCGTTGACCCGGATGCCGCGGTGGGCCAGTTCCAGGGCCATGGTGCGGGTGAGTCCCACGAGGCCCACCTTGCTGGACCCGTAGCCGACGCGGCCCCTGGCGTGGCGGATGACCTGGTTGGTGACGACGTTGACGATGGCCCCGCCGGGCTCGTCGCGCGCCAGCACGAAGCGCCGCGACAGCTCGAACGGCGCCTCCAGGTTGACCTGCGACATCCAGCGCCAGCGCTCCAGGTCCATCTCGGGAAACGGGAAGTTGCCCTGGGCGGCGGCGTTGTTGACAAGGATGTCGGGAGCGCCGAGGTTGGCAACCACGTCGTCGAACAGGCGACCCACGTCGTCCGGCTCGGCCAGGTCCGCCGTGGTTCCGTACACCGCCCCCGAACCCAGTTCGTCCAGTGCCGCCACGGCCTCCACCACGTCCGCTTCGGTCCGGGCGCAAATGGCTACGTCGGCCCCGGTGTGCGCAAAGGCCTCCGCCGCCGCCAGGCCAATGCCCTGCGTGCCGCCGGTGATGAGGACGGAACACTCGCTGAAGTCGTAGCTGACGGGCGGCATCCGGGTCGTCCTCCTGGTCACGTGGGGCTCACCGCAATCCTAGCGGCGCAGCGCCGCCGATTGGCTCGCCACAGGCCGCTGAACTTGCAAACGAAGGCCCGCAGTCAATGTCCCGTTGATGACTCAGCCGCCAGCGGCGCTCGCGGTGCCCAACCCCAGGCCGTGCGGCGCGCGTGACTCGACCACGGGCAGCACGGCCTCCAGTAGCTCGTGCACCGTCATCGCCCCCAGGTCCTCCTCGGTCCGCAGCCGGACCGAGACCTTCCCGGCCTTGATGTCGCGGTCCCCCGCGATCAGCATGTAGGGCGTCTTCTGGAGTTGCGCGTCGCGAATCTTGCGGTTCATACGCTCGGCACGCGCGTCCACCTGCACGCGCAGTCCGGCCGCCCGCAGGCGTTCGGCCACGGATTCGCAGTATTCGGCGTGGCGGTCCGCAATCGGGATTACGGCTACCTGCACCGGCGACAGCCAGACCGGGAACGCGCCGGCAAAGTGCTCGATCAGCACCGCCACAAAGCGCTCCATCGCCCCAAAGATCGCGCGGTGCACCATCACGGGCCGCTGGCGCGTGCCGTCGGCGTCCTCGTAGGTGATGTCGAAGCGTTCCGGCAGGTTGAAGTCCACCTGCACCGTCGTCAGTTGCCAGCGGCGGCCGATCGCGTCGGCCACCTGGATGTCGATCTTGGGCCCGTAAAAGGCCGCCTCGCCCTCGACCCGCGTGTAGGCCATCTCGTGCCGCTCCAGGGCCTCCACCAGCCCTTGCTCGGCCAATTCCCACAAGTCGTCGTCACCGGCGTACTTCTCGGACCCCGAGGCGTCGCGCACGCTCAGTTCCACGATGTACTCGCTGAAGCCGAACGTCTCGTAGATGAATTTGGCCAGGTCCAGCGCCCCGGCCACCTCGTCGGTGAACTGGTCGCGCCGGCAGAAGATGTGGGCGTCGTCCTGCGTGAGCCCACGCACCCGCAAAGCGCCGTGCAGCGTGCCCGAGCGCTCAAACCGGTAGACCGTGCCGAGTTCGCCGTAGCGCAGGGGCAGGTCGCGGTAGCTGCGCGTCTGCGAGTCGAAGATCTTGACGTGGAACGGGCAGTTCATCGGCTTGTTGATGAACGTCTGGTGCTCCAGCTCCATCTCGGGGAACAGCCCCTCGGAGAACCACTGCGTGTGCCCGCTGGTCTCCCACAGTTCCCGGCGTCCGATGTGCGGCGAATAGACCATGTCGTACCCGCGCCGCCGGTGCTCTTCGCGCCAGAACGTCTCCAGCAGCTCGCGAAGCAGCGACCCCTTGGCATGCCACAGCACCAGCCCGGCGCCGATCGCCGGATTGATTGAAAACAGGTCCAGGTCGCGCGCCAGCGTGCGGTGGTCGCGGCGCTTGGCCTCTTCCAGGCGCGCCAGGTGGGCGTTCAACTCGGCTTTCGTTTCGAAGGCCGTGCCATACACGCGCTGCAACTGCGCCCGGTTCTCGTCGCCGCGCCAGTACGCGCCGGCGATCGACAGCAGCTTGAATGCTCCGATCTCGCCCGTGCTGTCCACGTGCGGACCCCGGCACAGGTCCACGAACGGCCCGGACGTGTAGTAGCTGATCGTCTCGTCGTCCGGCAGGTCGTTGATCAGCTCGACCTTGAACGGCTGGTTGGTTTCCTCGAAGTAGGCCAGCGCCGCCTCGCGGTCGTGTTCCGAGTACTCGAACGGATATTTGGCCTTCTTGTGCTTCAGCATCAGCTTCTGCAGCGCCTTCAGGTCGTCAGGCGTCAGCGCGCGCGGCAGCTCGAAGTCGTAGTAGAAGCCGTCGTCGGTCGGCGGACCGATCCCCATCTGGGCATCCGGAAACAGGTCCAGCATCGCCGTGGCCAGCACGTGCGCGGCCGAGTGCCGCACCCGATAGAGGCGGTCGTACGTCTGATCAGCATTCATGGAAGACGCTCCACGCGGAACAAGGAAACGAGGTGGTCATTCGAGGAAACCCGCATCATGGGCGCGGGCACGGCCCCCGCCGGCGCGCGGCAGGGGCTAGATAGTGGCGGTGCGTGTGGCGCGAGGCGTCTCGCAGCTTGGGTGTCGCATGATCGCTCGGCGAAAACCTATCACAGCCCCGGCCCCATCCACTCGAACTCCAATTCGCCCACGACCACCGTGTCGCCGGCCGTCGTCCCCGACCGCTCCAGCCGTTCGGTGACGCCGCTGCGGTCAAGCTGCCGCTGAAAGTAGTCCGCCGCATCCGGCGTATCGAAGTTCAGCTTGCGCGCCAGGTCTTCCAGCCGCTCGTCCCGCACGACGTACGCGCCGTCGGACCTGCGGAACAGCTGCGCCGACTCATCCACCGGCGAGGGCCGCAGGACGGCCGTTTCCTCAGGATCCGGCCGCGGTGCCGGCGGCGCTTCCGCCAGCAATCCCACGGTCCGTCCCACCAGTTCGCGCAACCCCGCCCCGCTGGCCGCCGAGACCGCGACCGCCTCGTAGCCTTCCGCCAGCACCAGCGCCTCGAAGTCCGGCCACAGTTCGCGCGCTTCCAGCAGGTCCATCTTGTTGAAGGCCACGATCCGCGGACGCTCCAGCAAATCCTCGCTGAAGGCGCCCAGTTCCGCGTCGATCGCCTGGAAGGCCTCGAACGGATCGCCTTCCAGCCCCGACCCGTCCACTACGTGCACCAGCACCCGTGCCCGCCGCACGTGACGCAGGAACGCGATGCCGAGCCCCGCCCCCTGGCTGGCCCCTTCGATCAGTCCCGGCAAATCGGCAAACACCACGCCCGAGTCGCCCGCCTGCACCACGCCCAGCACTGGCTCCAGCGTCGTGAACGGATACGGCGCAACCTTGGGCCTGGCCGCGCTCAGCCTTGCCAGCAAGGACGACTTCCCCGCGTTCGGCGCCCCAACCAGCCCGATGTCCGCCAGCAACTCCAGCTCCAGGCGCACCTGCCGCTCGTGCCCGCTGCCCCCGCGCGTGGCCAGCTCCGGCGTCTGGAAGCGCGCCGACTTGAAATGCACGTTGCCGAGCCCGCCGAGGCCGCCCTCGGCAACCACCACGGTCTGGCCCTCCTCTATCAGGTCCGCCAGCACGGCGCCGGTCCGGTCGTCATACGCCACGGTCCCGCAGGGCACGTCCACGGTCACGCTTTCGCCGTTGGCCCCGTGTCGCTTCTTGCCCTCGCCCTTCCCGCCGTTGGCGGCGATGAATCGCCGCTTATATCGGAACGCCGTCAACGCGTGCAGGTTCGCCCGCGCCCGCAACACCACGTCGCCCCCGCGACCCCCATCCCCGCCGTCCGGTCCACCCCGCGGCACATACTTCTCCCGCCGAAAATGCGACACCCCGTCCCCGCCGGACCCGGCGCGAACGTAAATGCTGGCCTCATCGAAAAAGCCGCGGTCGGCGGTGCTGCTTGGCATGCTTCTCCTCTTCGACAGACGGCTGACGTCGAGCCCAGCCGGCGCCTCGTGAAGTCGAGTGGGACACAGGAAAACCGATTTCGCTCGACGAGGATTGCCCACGCAGGACGCACGCGGCTACGATGACCATAGGTTAACTGGGCGCATCTGGGCGGGGACTGAGGGGTCCTTTTTGTGGTTCTGAAAGAGGTACGTAACCAGGTAGACGCAGGTTCGAGAGATTGGGTTCAGTTGTACGAGAGTTGCTCCGCTCACGCCAAATGCGAGCAGGTGTCAGGTAGGTATTACAGTCGCGAAAACCAGGTCGACCCGCAAACGGAGCGCGTCGAGTTTCAGCCGTTTCTGGCCAGGCCAGGGCTCAAGGATGGTCCGCCCGTAGTCCTTGTGGACCAGCTTTCGAGAGGGATCGGTCCGCACTTCGACTAGTGCCGGTCTATAACGCCTTCTAGGCGCCCTCGCTACACTCGGCCCGCGGTTCGTCTGCCCAGGACTCGAACGACCAGATGCGCGTCATCGCCATTTCAGCCCGTCCCGGCGACGCCGAGTTCGCCGTCGGCGGCACCCTGGCGCGCCATCGCAAGCGCGGCGACGACGTAACCATCGTGACCGTCGCCAACGGCAACTCCGCCCTCGAAGACGTTGCGCCCCGCGAGCTGGCTGCCCGCCGCCGCGGCGAGGCCGAAATCGCCGCGGAACGCCTGGGCGTCGACCTCGTCTGGATGGGCCACTCCGACTTTGCCGTCCAGGCCGACGCCGTCACCCGCGTCAAGCTCGTGGAGACCCTCCGCGACCGCAAGCCCGATCTCCTGCTGGCCCCCGCCCCCCTCGGCAACGTCCTCGACGCCTCGGGCGCCTGGGACCTGGCCCGCGCCGCCATCGAGATGGCTGCCGCGCCGAACGTCCTCTGCGAGGGCGACCCGCTGCCCCATCCCCCCGCGCTCCTCATTTACGAACGCACCTGGACCGCTGGCTTCACCCCCACCGACTTCGTCGACATCAGCGATACGCTCGACGACAAACACCACGCTCTTGACGCCCACGTCTCGCTGGCCGCCGCCGTACGCGAATCCCACGGCGTTGAGCTTGGCGAAGCTGCCGAGACCGTTGCGGCCTACCGAGGCTTGCAGGCTGGCGTTGCGTCTGCCGAAGCCTTCCGGGGCGACTCGCGCCGCGGCCCCCTGCCAACCCGACGGCTCCTGCCATAGCTCCCGGCGCCCCTCCGACGCCCGACGCGCCGGACAACCTGCGGGCGCTCTTCGGACCACGCGGTCCGCTCGCCGAACATCTCGCCGGCTATGAGCCTCGCGTCTGCCAGGTCCAGATGGCCGAGTTTGTCGACGGCGTCGTGGCCGAAGGCGGGCGCGGCGTCGTCGAAGCCGACACGGGCACCGGCAAGACCCTCGCGTACCTCGTTCCGGTCCTGCGGGCCCGGCACCGCGCCATCGTCAGCACGTCAACCAAGGCCCTGCAGGACCAGCTCTGGACCCACGACCTGCCGCTGGCGGCGCGCGTCGCGGGCGTCGCCCCCAAGACCGCCCTGCTAAAGGGCCGCGCCAACTACGTTTGCCTGCTCTCCCTGGACGAACAGGCCCAGGCTCCGGACCTCCTGGTTGGCGAGCGCCTCACCAGGGTCCAGGCCTGGGCCTCCACTACCGCCACCGGCGACATGGCCGAACTCGGCGCCGACGCCACCCCGGACGTGATGTCCAACCTCACCCGTGGCGTTGACACCTGCGAGGGCAACCTCTGCCCCTTCCACGGCGACTGCTGGGCCGAAAAAGCTCGCGCCCGTGCCGGCCAGGCCGACGTCGTGGTCACCAACCACCACCTCGTCTTCGCCGACGCCAAGCTTCGCGGCGCCGGAGGCGAAGCCGCCGGCATGCCGCTCCCGCCCGACGGCGTACTGATCCTCGACGAGGCACACACTCTGGACGACGCCGCCACCTCGGCTTTCTCAGCCCACCTGGATGACGGCCGCGCCGCCCGCATCATGAACGCCCCGCGCGTCCGCGATTCCCTCGGCCCCGACCACTCGCGCGCAATGGCCGCCGTGGTCGCCGCCAGCACCCGCGCATTCGCCGCCCTCAACCGTACGGTCGGCCTCAACCGCACGACAATCACTGACGAAATCGGCCCGGGCCTGACGCTTGCGGAAACGGCCCAGTCCCTTGTCGAAGCCTGCGAAGAGATCGAGGACCAGGACACCCGCGCCTGGGTCTCGCGCCGCATCCACGAACTTGCCGCCGACGCCGAACGCGTTTTCCGGCTGGACGATCCCGCCTGGGTCCACTTCGCCGAACGCGCCCGCGACGGCTCGCTCACCGCCCACGCCGCGCCGCTCGAAGTCGACCGGCTCATCCACGGCGCCACACGACATCGCCCCGCCGTCATCGCCTCCTCGGCCACCCTCACCGTCGACCGGTCCTTCGCCTATCTCATCTCGCGCCTGGGATTCGGCGGCGCCGCCGAACTCATTACGCACCCCGCCTTTGACTACACCCGACAGGCCCTGATCTACGCCCCCGCCGATCTCGAGCCGCCCCCAACCGCCGGTCACGACGACGAGCCCTACCTGGCCGGCCTCGCCCACCGCCTGACCCAGCTGGTCGAAACCTCCGGCGGCGGCGCGTTTCTTCTCTTCACCAGTCGCCGCGCCATGAACGACGCCTGGCGCCGCACCCGCGAGGCCTTTCCCTACCCCCGCTTCCGCCAGGGTGACGCCGCCCCCGCCGACCTTCTGCAGCGCTTCCGCAATGCCAACAACGGTGTCCTCTTTGGCCTGCGCTCGTTCTGGGAAGGCGTCGACGTCCGCGGCGACGCTCTCCGCCTCGTCGTCATCGCCCGCCTGCCGTTTGCTGTCCCGGACGACCCCGTCGTGGCCGCTCGCACCGAGCACCTTCGCAGCCAGGGCGCCAACTGGTTCGGCGAACTCGCCCTGCCCCGCGCCGCCCTGCTGCTCAAGCAGGGGTTCGGCCGCCTCATCCGCTCCACCAGCGACCGCGGCGTCGTCGCCGTCCTCGACAGCCGCCTCCGCCGTCGCCGCTACGGCTCCACCATCCTCCGCTCCCTCCCCCCGGCCCCCGTCACCCATCGTCTCGACCACGTCCAGCACTTCTTTCGGTCCCGGAACCGACACAGCGCGGTGCGGATCGACCGCTAAGATGCGGGTATCCGCCCAACGCACGAGAGGTTGACGGGATGAGCCCGGAACTGATCGGAATTTTGAGCGTAGGCGCGGCGATGCTGATCGGCCTGGGCGGAGTCGTCAGCGTCAATGTCGCGCTCTACCGTGGTCTACGGTCCGATATGGCTGCCCTCCGAGGTGAGCTCAAAGCTGAGATCGCCGAGGTTCGAGTGGATGTGAAGGCCCTGGAATCTCGGGTAGCGGGAGTTGAACAGGGCCAGGCGCGGCTCACCGGCGCGGTTGAGGGTCTCTTTACCGGCCTGGGTAGCGCACAACCCGGCCGCGAACGCGAACCCAGCGGCTGACTCACCTGACAGCGGGGAATCCACGTCACGTAGCGCGGGATTCGTTTCCGGGGTTCTACTTGGCGTGGCGTAGTCGTTAGCGACTGTCCCAGGACCCCAGCAGGGCGCACGTCGACCGCTAGACTGCTTGTATCCGCCCAACGGACGAGAGGTTGACGGGATGAGCCCGGAACTGATCGGAATCTTGAGCGTAGGCGCGGCGATGCTGATCGGCCTGGGCGGGGTCGTCAGCGTGGACATTGCCCTCTACCGTGGCCTACGGTCCGAATTGGCTGCCATGCGCAGTGAGTTGAAGGCGGAGCTCGCCGCCTGGCGCATTGAATTAAGGGCGGAGGCCGCTGCCACCGGAAAGGACACGAACGCCCTCGAGAACCGCGTAGCGGGGCTAGATCAGGAATAGATCCAACTCATGGGCGCGGTGGAAGGTCTCTTTGTCGGCATGGGCAGAGCAAAACCAAGCCGCGAGAGCGAATCCGCCGCCTAACCCACCTGGAAGCCAGGACACCACGTCCTACGGCGCGAGATTCATTTCCGGCGGTTCTACCTACTTGCGGTGCCCGCTAGTGGCACCCACAAGAGCTTCCGCAACTCCCGCCGCCGCCGTTCCTGTACGCGTCGTTCGCCGCCTGCGCCCGGCTCGCCGAAGCTGACGAAGCTCGCCCCACCATCGCCGGCGCGTAGTACACCTGCCGCACCCGGCTACCGGCGCACGTCGTGCAAACCACCTGGCTGTCGTCTGTCATCGACCGCCGCACGTCAAACACGTCCTGGCACGTCTCGCATTCGTACGTATACGCCGGCATGTTTAAGTCCTTCGCAGCCCAAGATGTCTCACCCGGATTCTATCCGCCGTCCGATGCCCGCGTCCTACCATGACCGCGGCCCTTCCCGTCAGAGGCCTTCATGCCCCCCGACCCGACCGCATACATCCGCGACGTCCCGGACTTCCCCAAGCCCGGCATCCTCTTCAAGGACATCACCCCGCTGCTCGGCGACCCCGCTGCCCTCAAGGCCGCCGTCCAGGCCCTCGCCGCCCCCTATCGCGACGCCAACCTCACCGCCGTCGCCGCCGTGGAGTCCCGCGGCTTCATCTTCGCCTCCGCCGTCGCCTGCGAACTCGACTGCGGCTTCATTCCCCTTCGGAAGCCCAACAAGCTCCCCGCCGCGACCACCTCCGCCACCTACGAACTCGAATACGGCACCGACACCATTGAGGTCCACACCGACGCCATCCGTGCTGGCGACCGCGTCGCCATCATCGACGATCTCATCGCCACCGGCGGAACGGCCGTCGCGGCCGTGGAACTGGTGGAGCGCCTGGGCGGAGAGCTTGTCGGCTGCTCGTTCCTGATCGATCTGGCATTCCTCAACGGTACCGCCCGCCTTGCCCCTCACCCCGTCCACACCGTCATCACCTACAACGGGGACTGACGGCGCGCAACGGCCCACACCAGGAAGGTAGCTAAACGCCAGCTTTGCCGCTCAGCAGAAAGGGCAACTGCCCGCGGCGCTAGAGGACTGGCAGGGGATCCGGCCGCGCCGCGTTCAGCTTCGTAATCTCCGACGCAACTCCCCGAGCCGCCTCGAAGTACGGCCCCGCTACCGGGTCGTCCATCCCCCGCGACGCCACCGGCCGCCCATTGTCCGAGGCAATCCGTACTTCCGGATCCAGCGGAATCTCGCCCAGGAACGGTACCCCTAACTCCTCCGCCGCCTTCCGCGCCCCCCCGTGATCGAAGATCTCGAACCGTGCTCCCGTGTCCGGGCTGACGAAGTACGACATGTTCTCGATCACGCCCAGCACCGGCACCCGCAGCTTCTCGAACATGGCGATCCCGCGGCGCACGTCCTGCAGCGCCACTTCCTGCGGCGTGCTCACGATGACTGCTCCTGAGAGCGGCAGCAGTTGCGATAACGACAACGGCGCGTCGCCCGTGCCCGGCGGCAGGTCGACGATCAAGTAGTCCAGCTCGCCCCAAGCCACGTCGTGCAGCAATTGCCGCAGCGCCTGCGCCACCATCGGGCCGCGCCAGATCACCGCCTGGCCGGGGTCCGTCAGAAACCCCATCGACATCACCGGCACGCCAAACGCCGACAGCGGCTTGATCTTGTCGTTCTCCAGGATTGGCCGCCCGTCGATCCCCAGCATTCCCGGCACGTTCGGGCCGTAGATGTCGCCGTCCAGCAGCCCCACCTTCGCGCCCAACTCGCGCAGCGCCACCGTCAGGTTCACGGCCACCGTCGACTTGCCCACGCCCCCCTTGCCGCTTGCCACCGCCAGCGTGTTCTTCACGCCTGCCAGAACATCGCCCTCCTGACCGAAACCCGTGTTGGTCGAAACTTCGGCTGTCCAGGTGATCTCAACCGTGCTCGGCCAGCCAAGTCCGGCAATCGCTTCTCGAACGTCGCGCTCGATGGTCTCGCGGTGAGGTGACGCCGGCGACGTCAGCACCACCGTCAGCGACACGTCATCTCCCTCAACCCGCACATCCCTGACGAGGCGCGCCGCCACCAGTCCGCGCTGCAGGTCCGGCTCCATCACGCGCGCCAGCGCCTGGGTAACCGCAGCGGCCCGATCCGGGGGGACCTGGGGGAGAGAAGTCATGGCAAAGCTGGGTATCGCGTAGTTATCCGGCGCCGCGCACCCCGCGCGCCGTCCTGGCCCCCAAGGCTAGCACCGCCCCCAACTAAACTACTCCGAGCAATCTCCGAGACTCGTTGTGTGAACAAGACCGCCGTCATCGGCTCCGGCAGCTGGGGCACCACCCTGGCCGTCCTCGTCGCCGAAGCCCACGGCAACTGCGCCCTCTGGGCCCACGACCCGGCTGAAGCCCACGACATGGCCGCCCGCCGCGAGAACGTCCGCTTCCTCCCCGGCGTCACCCTCCCCGACACCCTCCATATCGAACACGACCCCGCCGCCGTCCTGCGAGACGCTGACCTCGTCCTCCTCACCGTCCCCATGCACCGGCTCCGCGAGAACTGGGATGCCGTCGCCCACCTGATCGAACGCCACGCCGCCATCGTCAGCGGCATCAAGGGCCTCGACCCCGCCACTGGCCGCCGTGTGAGTGAATTCGTTGTCGAATGGGCCGGCGACGCTATCCTCCACCGCCTCGCGGTCCTCTCCGGACCCAACCTCGCCCGTGAAATCGCCGCCGGCGAACCTGCCACCGCCGTCATCGCCGCCCGCGTGCCCGAAGTCGGCCGAACCGTCCAGCAGCGTCTCAGCGCGCCCACCTTTCGCACCTACGTCAGCGACGACGTCATCGGTATTGAACTGGCCGGCGCCATCAAGAACGTCATCGCCATTGGCGCCGGCGTGGCCGACGGCCTGCGCTTCGGCGACAACGCCAAGGCCGCGCTCATGACCCGCGGTCTGGCGGAGATGACCCGCCTTGGCCTCACCGCCGGCGCCGACGCCCTCACCTTCGCCGGCCTCGCCGGCATGGGTGACCTGATCGCCACCTGTGCCAGCCCCCATTCCCGCAACCACTACGTCGGCCAGGAACTCGCCGCCGGACGCACGCTCGACGACATTCAGTCGCGCATGGTCATGGTCGCCGAAGGCGTGGAAACCTCCCGCGGCGCCCTCGCCCTGGCCCGCCGTCTGGGCGTCGAAATGCCCATCGTCGAACTCATCAACCGCGCCCTCTTCGACGGCCTGCCGGTCGCCGAAGCCGGCCAGGTTCTCATGGCCCGCGAACTCAGCCACGAACTCCGCGGCCTCCGCCGCGATGACTAAGCCCCGCTGAGCCGCCTCGCCACGAAGCTGGCCGTCCTTCCCGCCGTTCAGTCCTCCGAGAACCCCCGCCGACGCCCATCGGCGGGCCATCACGTGTTGTACGCTCGTGTTGGGACAGGCCCGCCAGGCGGCGCGGCGGACGCCGGCACCAGGCCAACGAAGGACGTGCCTGTGTCCCTTTTCAAACTCTTCGGGCGCGTCTCAAGGCCGCCGTGCGGCCAGGGGAAGGCTCAAATGGGCGCAACGTATGTCACCGCCACCATTCGCAATCCGGCGGAGCCGCATCGAACCTGGCGAGGGCTCTTTCTCGTCGACACCGGAGCTACCGACTCCCTCGTTCCCAGTACCTGCTTGGAAGCCATCGGTCTCCAGCCCAAGGGTCAGCGCGTCTACGGCCTGGCCGACGGTAGTGAAGTCACAATGGACATCAGCACGGCCGACATCGAATTCATGGGCGAAATCGTCGGAGCCACCATTGTCATTGGCGATGACGACGCCGAACCCTTGCTCGGCTTGACCGCCCTCGAATCGGTCGGAATCGAGGTCGACCCGCGCAACCAACAACTCAAGCGCCTCCCCAGCGTCCGCCTCAAACCCCTCCGAGCCGCCTAACCCTCAGCCGGCCCCGGTACCTCGCCGTCCGTCCAATCCCTTGCTGCTCCTTCCCTCGTGCTCACTCTTCAGTCCATTTCGCTCATTCCGCGCTTCCGCATTTGTGGCAAACGGCCCAAACGCGCCACAATCGGCCAGCCGCTACGCAGGAAACACGTCACGATGGGCACGACCGCCTGCACCAATTGCGGCCGCCACTTCAGCGCACGCGCCCCCGCCTGTCCCCACTGCGGCTTCGACTCCTATGAAGACCGTCGCGAAGGACGGGTCGAGGACTACGAATTCGATCGCGTCGCCCGCCGCGTCAAAGCCGTCCTCTACGTCATCTTCCTGCCCATCGTCGGCCTCCTCGGCCTCTTTCTCATCGGTGCCCTCGGCATGCTCCCCTTCTTCTTCTCCGCCGCCCTCGCCAGCGGCGCCACCGGCGACGGCCCCGTTGAACTCATGCGCGGCCTCACCGGCTTCGTCTTCGCCTGGCCCGGCTACCTCATCACCGTCGTCTTCACCTTCATCGGCCTCTACCGCCGCTTCCAGCGCGTGAGGGACGGAACCCACCGCCGCCTCCGCCCCATCGCCCAACTCCTCCGCCGCCGTCCTTCCTAAGCGCCCGACGGTTTCCAGAAGACTTGACTTGGTGTACAGACGCGATTCGGCCGGGTTCTCCGCGTCGTACTGACAATGGAACCTGAGGTGACTACGACAGTCCTTCAGCCCGACTTGCTGACCGCCGACGCTCTGCTCCGGCTCTACAGCAAGGGCGTCCGCGGCGAGCTTATTCGCGGCATGGTTTGTGAGACCTCGCCAACCGGAATGGAGCATGGCGTAATCGTCGTGAATCTCGTCACTGAGCTCGAGTCCTTCATCAAGCCCTGGAAGCTGGGCACCCTCACCGCCTCCGACCCACGCGTCTGGCTCGAACACGACCCCGACACCGTGCGGGAACCGGACATCGCCTACTTCTCCGCGTAGGAGATTCCGCTGGTCCAGAGGGTTACCGGCAGTGCGGAAGCCGTTCCCGACCTGGTCGCGGAGGTCGCATCTCCCGGCGACAGCCGCCGCGAACTCAACGACTAGGCTCTCTTGTGGCTCAGCTACGGCGTACGCCTCGCATGGGTCGTCCATCCCGACACCCGCACCGTGGCCGTCCATCGCCGCCACGCCGACGTAACCACGCTCGCTCGCAACGACACCCTCACCGGCCACGATGCCCTGGCCGGCTTTACCGGCCAGGCCACCGAGATCTTCAACGCCTAGCCCGCTGCCCCGCCGCCGCACGACCAGGTTGCCGCTCGCGTGACCCTGGCAACAGCCGGTGCCGTAAGTCTCAGTCGCGCTGCGTCGGGCGGTCCGTGCGTTCGCCCTGAGCGCGTCCAGGGGCCTGTCCCGAGCTCTTCACAGGGCCCACTGGCGGTGACGGGCCGGCCAGTCGGCAACGCCCTGGGTGATCCAGGTGGGGTATCGGCCTAAATGCGTGCGTCCCGGACATGCGGATTCGCCCAGGCCAGGAGCGCCACGGCCAGGATGAAGCCCCCGCCGGCGGCGAACATGATCCAAACCTCGATGAATTCCGCAATCCATCCGCCAGCCAGCGCGCTCGCGGGAATAAGCGCCACGCCCAGCCCGCGGACGATGCCGAACACCCGGCCTCGGTACGCCTCGGGCACGGCCGCAACCAAGATCGCGCCCGTCGCAATCATTCCGGCGGTCAGCGTGCCCGTTTCGATGAATTCGAGGAACATGGTCACCGGTAGCCAGGTCGAGACGGCAATCCCCAACGTGCAGATCCCCGCCAGACTCCAACCTGACGCCAATACCCGGCCCGCGCCGAAACGCCGTTCCAGGGGACCCGCGACCAGGCCGCCCAGCATGGCGCCGGCCGCGGAAGCTGCCAGCAGCAGTCCATAGGCGCCGGCCCCGCCGCCCAGCCGTTCCTGGACGAGCGCCGGCCACAGCGGCCCAATGAAGGACGCCACGTTGATCAGCGCCCCGAGCCATAGCAACGCATGCACCACCGGGTGCCGCGCAGCCGTCTGCCACCCAGCACGCAGGTCCCGGGCCACGTCTCGTACCGAAAGCCCGCGGCCGGCCCGGCCCGCAGAGTCGGAAACCCGGCCCGGCAGGCGCGCCAGCGCTATGCACAGCGACACAACCAGGAATGATGCCGCGTCCATCACCAGCGCCCACACGGTGCCCGCCGCGGCGATCACGAGCCCCGCGGCCGCGCTGCCGACCAGCGATGCCGTCTCTCGTGCGGTGGCGAAGAGGCCCTGGGCCGTGGTCAGAAGATCGCGTCCAACCACGGACGGCATCACCGAAGCGCGCGCCGGCTGCATGAATGTCGTCAGACCGTTCAGCTTGAAAATGGCCACGAATGCGACGACCGGCGGCAGGTGACCCACCACCACGACGATCAGGGCCACCGCGCCCACTACCGCGGCGGCGCCAAGGTTCGTCGTCAGGATGATGGCCTTGCGGTTCCAGCGGTCCGCCAGGACTCCCGCCAGCGGCGCAAAGAGGACGTCGGGCAACTGCCAGATCGCCTGGATGATGGCCGTCTGCAGCGTCGACTGCGTCTCCGACCAGACCGCCCACATCACGGCCAGGTTGAAGAACGCGTCTCCAAAGTAGGAGACCGTCTGCCCGCTCCACAGCAGCGCGAACGAGCGATTACGCGAGAGCCGGCGGAATCCGTCCGTGATACGCCTCAATACCCCGCGACGTTACTGCCCGAATCTTCGCCCACCCGAACGCCCGCAGCCACCCGCCTGCTCTGCCCCGCGCCCGAGCCCTTCCGCCGCCGCCGACCCGCCCAACGTGGCGCTGGTCGCCTGCATGCGCAAGCTCCCTGTCCTCTCCAGCGCCTTGTGCCTACAGCAGACCACCTGGGACCCCGCCATGCTCTAACCCTTGACCCGCCAGTACAGGTGGTTACTTCTCTTCACTGACTCCTCGCCGTCGTGCATAATGAAGACATACCGGACATCGGCGACGGGCCGAGAACTCCGAAACGCTGAGGGGGTGATACATATGGGTGATGCTAGTCGTGGCTTTTCGAGCGCTGCCGTATGTGAGGTGAGCGCCGGGTAACGTCGCGTGACACCCGGGTACGGCCTAGCCGCGCCCGAAATTGCCGCGAACAAGCGAGCGGTCCACCAGGTGGGCCGCTCGTAAACTTTAAGCCTCTCCCAACCTTCCCGCCCCTCCGCACCGCACTTCTTCCTCTCGCGCCGCTCACGTCGCTTCACTCACTCCTTCTTTTCCCTATCCGCAACCACCGTCGCTGCCCGCACCCCGGCAATCCCCCGCTTCCACATCTCATGCTGAACAGTCCGATCGCCCGGCTTCCAACTCACGAGCGCCGCCCCCGTGATTTGCAGGAATCGGTCTCACACCGGCTTCTCCCCGCAGCGCACTCCCGCGGTCACATGCCAGGGAAGCGGCTGGAGCGCTCCGCTCTTCCCTTCGAAACCCAACAATTCCACCGCGTACCGTCAAAGCACAGCACAACGCCACCCCACACGACAGCGGGGCAGCCACGAGCGCCCACCACCGATTCGTTCGCGGCGATCCTCATGGAACCCCTCGGTCGCCAACTCCCCTTGAATCGATCAGGTCAATGAAATGCCGCTCGCCCAGAGTCTCAATTGGAACCGTGTAAGAATTCAGGGAGCCACGTGCGAAACTAACGCCCCAACGCGCTGGGAGACCAAGAGCCGACGATAGGACCGCAATCTCAAGGAGTCCGGGGTAGGTTCTTGGCTAATTTGCAAAGCCCCTTATGGCAGCTGGCAAATCCCTAAAGGTAGCGACCTTGGTGGTTGCTTGGGAAAGATCGTGAGATGCCGTGAACTCGTTGGCAACCACAATGCAGTCAATACCCGCTGCCACTGCCGACATCAACCCTCTCGCCGAGTCTTCAACAACCACCGATTCAGCGGCAGTTGCATTAAAATGTTGGAGTCCTTTCAGATAGGGTTCCGGATGTGGTTTCGCTCGCTCGTAGCCATCCCTTGCCAAATAGAATTCCATATAGTCCAGGATGGATCGCCTTCTGTATTAAGGCGAAATCAACTGGTTTGGAAGTAGTAATTATGCCCATCCTGTACTGATCGGCGAGTACATCTAGCGTTTCCAAGACACCATCGATCTCGATGTCTTCTGTTCTTAGATATTCCTGATAATAAACATTACGTACGTCACGCTGCCTGTTGATGATCTGCTCATCATTACCTGCCGCTATGGCTTGGGCCCAGGTGGCCATTCCCTGGGTCATGTCTCGGAGGTATTGGTCCCTATCCAGGGTGAATCCGATGTCAGCCAGGGCGCGCTCTCCGGCTCTGAAATACCAGAATTCGGTATCCACCAGGACCCCATCATGGTCAAAGAGGATGTATTTCTTCACCGGTCGTGCCTATTGCGGTCCGTACCCTTCATGAGATTCCAGCAAGGTTGCTCTCCAAACGCGTCTCGATCGGTTGGTCCGCCGCTGGAAACTCGAAAGAGCGACCAGTGATCTTCTCGTAAAGGTAGATGTAGCGTCGTGAGAGCTCGATTACAAGGTCGTCCGGCGCTGCTGGTAGGACCTCATCCTCATAAGGGTTGCAGTTCTCCGTGAACCAGAGCCGGAGGAATTCCTTGTCGACGTTGTCGGGCTCCTGTCCCTCGTGCATGCGCTGTTGATACGTGTCGGCGATCCAGTAGCGGCTGGAGTCAGGGGTGTGGATCTCGTCAATCAGAAGGATCTCACCGTTCTCGTCACGGCCCATCTCGTATTTGGTATCCACGAGAACCAGGCCATGCTCGGCTGCCTTGGCTTGACCGAACGCGAAAAGCTCCTGCGCGATGCGACTACATTGTTCCCAATCAGCGGCCGTCATCCAGTTCTCGGAGACGATCTCGTCAGGACTGATCGGACGGTCGTGATCGTCTGCCTTGGTGGTCGGTGTGAGGTAGTTCGTCGGGAGCTGCTGGTTTTTGATTAAGCCTTCGGGCAGATCGATTCCACAATAGTTGCGCTGACCACTCTGGTAGACCGTCCAGAGGGCGGTGCTGGTAGTTCCGGTGATATATCCACGCACCACGAACTCAATTGGGAAGACGGTGCATTTCTTGGCAATGGTGACGTTTGGGTCGGGGACGGATAGAAGGTGATTTGGCACAATATGGCGGGTCTGTTCAAACCACCATGCGCTCGTCATGTTGAGGACCTGCCCTTTGAAGGGGATCGCGGCCAACACCCGGTCGAAGGCACTCTGTCGATCGGTGGTGATGAGTACCAGTCGGTCCCCAAGATCGTATCGATCCCGTACTTTGCCGATGAGCTTCTCGCCTTGAGAAAGATCAGTCTGCGTGAGGCAGTTTTCGAGCACTTGTCGTATTCGAACCGTGTATTCCTCGGGGGTGTAAATGGCGTTCTCCATCTATTGTCGTCTCCGCAAAATTAAGTGCCTGTACGAGATGGCCCTATTGTACCAATAAACTACTGGACAGACGAAAGTTCTCCGTCCCGTAGGATGGCCTTGGAATTGGCCTAGTGCCAGCTTCATGAAGCGGCTTCGTCAAGTAGTGACGGTGAGTCGAATGCGTATCGAAGCCACGATCTCGTGATCGCCAGTGCCGATCGAATCCTCCCTAACTCTTCAACTGAAAGACCGCCTCGATCTCACACGGAATATCCATCGGGAGCGTGCTGCACCCCACCGCCGACCGCGTGTGCCGCCCCGCCTCGCCAAAGACGTCCTGCATGAGTTCCGAGCAGCCGTTTACTACCAGGTGCGTCCCCGATTCCGAAGGCGCGGCGTTCACGAACCCGACCACTTTGATCACTCGTTCCACCTCGTCCAGGCTGCCCACCGCCTTGCGCACCTGCGCCAGGATGTTCAGTCCGGAGTCCCGCGCCGCCAGCGCGCCGGTGGGGACGTCATAGTCCTCGCCCACCCGACCGCGCCAGTCGCCCCCCGGCGGCTGACCCGCAATCCACAGCAGGTCCCCGGTGCGTAGCGCCGGCACATACGCCGCCATCGGCGTCGGCGCCTCCGGCAGCTCAATCCCAAGCTCCTTCAACCGCGCTTCATGCGACACACGTCACCTTCTCTGAGGGCAGACAGCAGATAGCCGAATTGTAGGCGGCCTGCGACTCGCTAGTCGCCACCTGGACGCGAACCGATAATGGCAGCGCTCACTCACCCGGCAGGGACGAGACCCATGGCCATCCGCACCATCCACGTCGGCGCCTGGAACCGCGCCCGCTCGCACCTCGGCGTCATGACCCAGTCCGAGGACTTTGAACCCGTCGCCCTCGTCGACGTCAACGAGGACTTCATGGCCCAGGGCCTCGACCTCGCGGACCTCGGAGCCGACGCCTCCCACACCTCCCTGACCGCGGCTCTTGACAAGCATGACTGCGACGCCGTCGTCGTCGTCACCCCCGTCATGCTCCACGCCCAATTCATCGACGAAGCGCTGGCTGCCGGCAAGCACGTCATGGTCGAGAAGCCCTTCACCGTCAGTCTCGAGGACGCCGAACGCGCCGTCGCCACCGCCGAAGCCGCCGGCCTGCAACTGCTGGTAACCCAAAACGACCGGCTCCGCCGAACCTACCCCACCATCCGCCGACACCTGATCGAAGAGACCTACGGCCCGCCCGGCTACGCCGTGATGATCCACCACAAAGCCCGCTCGGGCCCGTACCACGACTCACCCCACATGCACCTCTGGCAGCAGGGGGTCCACCAGATCGACTCCCTGCTCAGCGCCATCCCCCGAACGCCCGTTCGCGTCCGCGGCATCAGCGTCGAACCCGCCTGGGGCACCTGGCCCACGCCGTCGCTGGTGCACTCCATCATCGAGTTCGACGACGGAACCTCCGCTACCTACGTCGGCACCTCCCAGGCCCGGCACACCGAGTTTCAGTTCACCGTCGAATGCTCCAAGGCCGCCCTGGCCACGGTCGGCCTCCACTCCAACAACTCCCTGCAGCTCAAGCGCGGTACCGACGTGGAATCCATCCCGACCGATCCGCCGCCCGGCGGCATGTCTCCCGAGGAACAGATTTCCGACATGTTTGCCCGCCAGATCAACGAAGGCGTCGACACGGAGCTCTCCGGCCGCAACAACCTCGCCGTCATCCGCGTTATCGACGCCATCGCCCGCTCCACGGACTCCGGCGAGGCGGTCGAACTGACCTAGCGCCGCGGCTCTATCCCCGCTCCACCGGGTCGACGTCCACCACCTCGACCGTCGGCCCGCGCTGCCAGCGGCGATAGGCCCTGGCGGCCCGCCCGGCCCGCCACAACCCCACGATCACCCGCCGCAGATCCGGCCTAAACAGCGATGCCACTGCCAGCACCAGCGTCGCCGCCACCAGAAAAACCAGGCCCACGGCAATGACGACCAAACCGGAGACAGCCGCAATCAGGAACAGTGGCAGCGCGGCCAGCGAGCGGCCAACGGATCGAGTGTCGTCAATCATTCAAATCAGACTTGGGCGGAGCAAACGTCCGCACCGTAAGGCTACGAAATCCGAATGCGCACCGGTGTTCCCGTAGACTGCACCGGCCATCCACCGGATCACTCAACCCCTTGCCAACCTACGAAGTCCGCGAACTCCAGCATCAGCAGAAGGTCTACGTCGACGGTCACTACCTGGCCGCTGTCCAGCAGGGGAAGTTCCGCCCCTACATCCACCCGGTGCTTACGCCAGGCGGCCACGTCGTCACCGAGATTGCGACTGCCGACCACCTGCATCACCTGGGCATCTGGTTTGCCCACGAGGACATTGACGGCGTCAACTTCTGGGCACCCGAGTCCCGGTGGACTCACCCCATCCCACGCATGCTTGTGGCCGCGACCGACGTGGACATTGACTCGGACGGCGTGACCTTCCGCCAGGACGTGGAGTGGCTTGACGGGAACGACGCGGTTTGCCTGCGGGACTCGCGGGTTGTTGTGATCGGCGAGCGTCCCGGCCACACCATGGTTGACGTCACGGTGACCGTGCGCGCGGACGACCACCCCGTCCGCATGGGCCAGACGAAGGAAGCCGGCCTGGCCCTGCGAGTCTCCGACCAGATTGACGTGCTGGACGGAGGTCGGATTACCAACGCCGACGGGCAGGTCAACGAGGCCGAGACGTTCGACCAGGTTTCAGACTGGGTGGACTATTCGGGACCCGTCAGCCGGACCCAGACGGCGGGCATCGCCATCTTTCCGCACCCCGGCAGCGACGGAATCCCATGGTTCACCCGCGACTATGGCCCGATGTACGTCAGCCCCTGGCGGCATGAGGAAACCACCCTGGAGCCCGGTGAGTCACGCACCGTGGGCGCACGCTTCGCGGCCCACGATGGATCCTGTGACGAAGCGAACGTCGCCAGCCTCTACGCTCGATTCCTAGAGGAGATCGCCTAGCGCGGGGCCTTGATCGCCGGATTCCAAAAGCCCCGCGTCTGCGACGAGGCTGACGAGCGCGGCCGTCGCCGCGGCCTCGCCATCGATGAACACGATCTCTTCCGCAATTTCCTCGATCACGGCTGGCGTTGTGGGACTCGCCACGGCCACCAGATCTCCCTCGTCCTGCAACTCGCCGCCGGAGAGGTCCACGAGATAAAAGGCCGTATTGCTCAGTCCGTGCAACTCGGACTCCTGCCCCGTCTTGATCAGCCCCACGCTGCGCGGCGAAGCGACGATGATTCGGTTGTGCCGCCCGGCGTCCAACGTGCTAAGCAGCATGTCCTGGCGAGCGATCTGGCTGATCCGAACCAGGTTGGCCAGGCGCTGTTCACCGGAATCCACGTACTCATTCACGGCCGCAGGGTCGACGTTCGCTTCGCGCAGTTCGGAAGGCTCGGGGAGGCGCAGGTACCGCCAATAGCCCGCGTCAGCGGCGAGAGAAGCTTCGCGCAGGGCCATGCGAGCGGACGCAGCGTCAGCTCGAAGCCGCGCCTGGAGCAGGGACGAACCGAATCGTTCGCGGACGGCTACGTAGAGGAACCCGATGGAGAGCAGCGCGCTTACACGCGACTGCATGAGGCGGGTGCTCAACGCCTTGCGCAGGTTGCGGTCGTCGGACTGGCGAATGGCGGCCACCAGCGCGCGCGCCTCGACGCCATGGATTGAGGACACCCAGCCGGCATAGTCCCGGAGGTAGGTTCGGTCGGCGACGAGCGATGCTTCAGGCGACGTTGGCCACATCAGCCACTCGCTCCGGGGCCACCAAACTCACCCTCAAAAACGTCGGTCCGTGCGCCGTCGGTCGCTCGCAGACGGTAGGTCCACGAATCGTCCAACATCACGCGGCCCATGTTCGACAGCAAGTCGGCGAACTCATCAATCAGCGCGGCGGGAGACTCGTCGCCAGGATCAAACCCGATCATGGTCAGGCCGTCCGGCAGCACGCTCGGCAGCCCCAGGTCAATCTCGATCACACCGGTTGCGGCGGCGAAGCGGGTGATGCGCCAGGACCAAAAGTGTTGCCGAATGGCCACGATGAAGGGCATCGCCGCGGTGTCGAAACGTTCGGCGTCCCACTCGATCGGGACGCCGTTGTAGCTGGACGGAAACTCTTCGACGTTCCAGGCCGGACCGTCTGGCAGCGCGCTCACCTTGCACCCTCTGCGACTCGTACCTGGCGCAAAGCGTACTCCAGAAGGCTCGATTCCGGATACTGCGGCCACGGCTCGTAGGTGGGTAGTGTCGGGCACGTCGAATTGGACAGAATGTCCCGACCGCTGTTGGAGCGTCTGTCATTCCTCGCACAGCCGGAGACTCCGAGCGTCCCTGCCTGCCGGTTCAGGCACCTCCCGCGCCGGCCGGTGGCTGGGGTGTGGCGGAGTTGCACTGTCACACGACGGCCAGCGACGGCGTCGTTTCGCCCGAGAAGCTGGTGGAGATTGCCGAGCATCTGGGTCTTGATGTGCTGGCCGTGACTGACCACGACACCATCGATGGGGCGCTGGCAGCAAGGGATCATGCCCTGGAGACGGACGCACAGGTTGAGGTAATTGTCGGAATGGAAGTCACGACGCGCCGCCAGGACCACATTGTGGGTCTCTTCCTGGAGCGCGCCCCGGCAATCTTCCGCTCGGTGACCGACACGGTAGACGAGATCCACGCGCAGGGCGGCCTGGCCGTGGTGGCGCATCCGTTTCTGGGATTACCGTCGTCCATTTCGGCCGGACGGTTGCGCGAGGCGCTACAGCGCTGTCAGTTCGACGGCATCGAGGCCGAGAACCCCTACATGGGTGAGAGCGCGCGCGGTCGGCTGTCGGCGTTTCTCCGCGACCACAGCGAGGACGTGGGAGCCCGCATCGGCGCGAGCGACGCGCACTTTGGCGACCTGGCCCAGGCCGTGACGCTGTTTGACGGCCGCAGCGCTGCAGGGTTGCGCTCAGCCATCGAGGGTCGATCAACCATTCCCGCGGTTGGCCGTGTGCGACACCCCAGGCCAACCCTGCGCGCACACCTCCAGAATCAGTACCGCAGCCTGCTGTGCCTGCCTGTCATGCGCGCGGGCACGCTTTGGCGGCAGTGGCGCGGATCCTGAGTCCGTCAGCCAAGACCTCGACGCACACCTCGGGTGTTAGACGGTTCCTTCGGCGGGTCGGGGTTTGGGGTTGGACGGGAGCTTGAGGTCCGGAGCATTAGCGGACGCCCCGTCCATTGACTCTGACTCAGGCATCGGCTCGGGCGCCTCGGGCGGGGTCAGCGGTGCGCGGCCCTCGTGCTGGTCAATAAGGAGCGTGAACTCCTCGGCGTCCAGGGTTTCCACCTCGATCAGCCGCTCGGACAGCTTGTCCAGCAGATCGTGGTGGCGGGAGAGGATGTCCATCGCGCGACGATGGGCGTCGTCGATGAGGTGGGAGACCTCGTTGTCGATTTCCTCGGCCACGCGCTCACTGTAGTTGCGCTGCTCCGCGATGTCGCGACCAAGAAAGACCAGTTCCTCGCGGCGGCCAAAGGCCCGGGGACCCAGCTTAGGCGACATGCCGTACTGCGTGACCATGCGACGCGCGGTCTCGGTGGCCTGCTGGATATCGTTGCTCGGTCCGGTTGACATTTCGCCAAAGACCAGCACTTCGGCCGCGTGCCCGCCCATGATCATGGCCAGCATGTCCTCGAAGAACGACTTGGTGTAGAGGTGCCGATCCTCGGGCGGCTGGAGGCGCGTGTATCCGCCCATCTGGCCGCGCGGCAGGATGGTGACCTTATAGACCGGATCGGACCGCTTTAGCATATGCGCCACCAGCGCGTGACCGATCTCGTGAAAGGCGGTCACCCGCTTCTCCTGCGAACTCATCACGCGGCTCTTGCGCTGCGGACCCGCGATCAGGCGATCAATGGCTTCCTCGATCTCGAACAGGCTCAGCACGGAGCGGTTGCGGCGGGCCGCCAGGATTGCGGCTTCGTTGAGCAGGTTCTTGAGGTCGGCACCGGAGAAGCCCGGCGTCTGCTTTGCCACGGTCTCCAGGTCCACGTCCGGATCGAGCGGCTTCTCGCGGGCGTGAACCTTCAGAATTGCCTCACGGCCACGGATATCCGGCAAGTCCAACGTCACCCGGCGGTCGAATCGACCTGGCCGTAGCAGGGCGGGATCCAAGACGTCCGGCCGGTTGGTGGCCGCCAGCACGATAACCGTCTGCTCGGACTCGAATCCGTCCATCTCGACCAGAATCTGGTTGAGCGTCTGCTCGCGCTCGTCGTGGCTGCCGCCAAGGCCGGCGCCGCGCTGGCGGCCGACAGCGTCAATCTCATCCACAAACACCAGCGAGGGTGCGCTCTGCTTGGCTTTCTCGAAGAGGTCGCGCACACGGGATGCGCCGACGCCCACGAACATTTCGACGAATTCCGAACCGCTGATGCTGAAGAACTGTACCCCGGCCTCGCCGGCCACGGCCTTGGACAGATAGGTTTTGCCGGTTCCGGGTGGGCCAACCAGCAGCACGCCCTTCGGAATCTCGGCGCCAATCTTGGTGAATTTCTCCGGGAACTTGAGAAACTCAACGACCTCGGCCAGTTCCTGTTTGGCTTCGTCAACCCCCTGCACGTGCTTAAACGTGACCTTGGGTCGGTTGGCCGTGACCATGCGGGCGCGGCTGCGACCGAAGCTCAGCGCCTGGGAGTTCGATCCCTGGGCTTGCCGCATCAGGAAGATGAGCAGCCCAATAAAGACGAGCAGGGGCAGAACCGAGGTCAGAATGCTGATGATCGTGGGCGCGTTGCTGGGTTCGTCAAATTCGACGGTGACCTGCTCACCCCCGATATTGATCCCGCGGTCAGCCAGTTCGCGGCCAATGTTGAAGTTGTCGTCGACCACCGCGCTGATCGAACGCCCATCCACATTGGCCAAGACGCGCGTGCCCCCCAGGCGGATTTGCGGTCGGCTCCCTCGGTCCGCGGCGGACTGAACCTCGGCGAGCAGCGTGGAGATGGGCACGGGCTGCTCGCGCGGGCTGGGATTGAACATCACAAACAGCACAACCAGAATCGCGACGGCCAGCACGATGTACATGAAGCCGTTGCGGACCAGTCGGTTGTTCATGAAAGGGCGGCCTTTCGTTCCGAGAAGGAACGAGAAGGACGCTGCGCCGCGAGAGAGTTGGCGATTATATCAGTGACCCCGTTGCGTCCGACTCGCACGTCTCCGATGAATCGAGTGTAGACGGCCGTTCCCCAGGTTCCGTAACGAAACCACCGGGCGACGCCGCCGACGGCACATGAGTCCAGTTCATTCTGACGATCAGCGCCTCCGACGATTCGTCAGTCCGGCGGTGCCTGGCATCAATTGCTATTTCGGGCACGGCGACGGGCTGGTCATCGAGAGTCACGATCGGAGTGCCTGGTCGCAAGGCCGCCGGCACCCGACGACGTTGCAGCAAGCGAGTCAGATCGTGCCGACGTGAATCGAATGGCAGGACCATGTGGTCTCCCGGTCGCGGCGTGCGTACGGCCAGGACGGTACCCGGCGGCGGTACGGCCGTTACTTGCTCCGTGGACGCTGGGCGTGCCGCGTGAGCCGCCGGTACTCGCCGGACGCTAATCCGCCCAACGGGCAACACCACATCCCCTGGAACGTCGAGCAGCACCGGTGCTGACAGGGGCGGGTCGCTCACTTGCCGGTCGTAGAGCGCGACTGCCCGGTTGCGAACGTAGGCCCACCGCCCGCCGGGCAGCTGCACCCAACGACCGGCCGTGTTTTCGGCCAGGGCGGATTCCAGCGTTCGCCATACGGAGGCCCCGATCTGGGGGATTGGGTGTCTGTCGGCACGCAGTGCCGCGTTCATCACCTCGCGGAGCGGTCCCGCCGCGACGGCGCGACGGTTGGAGTCCAGGGGCATCCGTACACCTGCGGCGGAACGGACCAATGGCCGGTCGCTCGGGGCCGCCAGCGTGCCAGCGCGCAGCAGCGCTTTTCGCGCCCCCGGGTAGATGTCGTCCAGCAGGGGCAGGAGTTCGCGCCGAATGCGATTGCGGCGGAATTCGGCTGCCTGGTTCGCAGGATCACGGTGCACTGGCAGGCGGCGAATCGCTGCGTACGCTTCGACCTGGTCGCGCCAGACGGTCAACAGCGGGCGCAGTGTCTGTCCGTCGTCCTGACGCATGCCTCGCAGGGCCACGGGACCGCCGCCACGAGCCAGGTTCATCACGATGGTTTCCACCTGGTCGTCCGCCTGGTGCGCGGTGGCAACGCGTACGGCGCCCAGTCGTGCCGCCTCGCTCCGCAGAAACTCGTACCGATGGCGGCGGGCGTTCATTTCCAGGGACTCGCCCTGCTTCAGAGCAGGTCGGGCGGAGCGTTCGCAGGTGATCGGAATGTCTCGTTCTCGGCATGCGTTCGTCACGTCCCTGGCAACGGCCGCGCTACCTGCGTGCCAGGCATGATCGAAGTGCAGCACGTGTAGTGCCGGCCCACCGCGCGCGTCGGCGGCCTGCAGGGCGTCCAGCAACACCATTGAGTCGGGACCTCCCGACACGGCCACAGCCAGCAGGTCGCGCGCGGCCAGGCCGGCAATCTGCACCGTGGCCCGGTACACCACGTCCCGAAGCGTGCGTACGACGTGCGGTGGACGTCTGCGCTTAGCCGGTGCTTCCAAAGCCACCCCGAGTGGGGGCATCCGGCGTCTCCCGCTCGTCCCACGCAGCCATCGCGACGGAGACGAATACACCCTGCGCGATCCGTTGCCCGCGCTCCACGACAACGGCCCGGTCCGTAGGATTCCAAACGTCGATGTGGATTTCGTCGCCTGGACCTGCGTAGTCCTGATCGACGATTCCAATGGCGTTGGAAAGCCGCAGGCCGGTGCGCCGGGGCGTACTGCTCCGAACAGCCACCAGGAGCATATAGCCGGGCGGCGTGGCCACAATCAGATTCGACGGGATCCGGGCTGTGCCACCAGGGGCGACTTCGGTCGTCACCCGGGTCGTGAAGTCGAAACCTACCGAGCCTGCGGTGGCGTAGGTTGGCAGGGGGAGCGACGTGTCGACGCGAGTTATGGGCACGCGCATAGCGCGCCGAGTCTACGCCGTCTCCGCGAGGCTCAGCCTCCCGTGAAGACCTCGAGCCAGGCGTGCAGGTGGCCGAACCTGACGGGCGGTGGAATCTCGGGCGGTGGTGGCTCCACGGGCACGGGGGTAGGCAAGGGCACGCCGCTTAGGTCATCCATGATGACAATGGCGCGGTCGCCCGGATCGACCAGGCCCAAGTCGCGTTTGGCGATTTCGCGCAAGGCGGGAAGTGAGCGGGCGTAGGCCAACCGTTCACGCAGCTCGACATTCGATCGCTCCACACGCTCAATCTGGGCATTGAGTTCGTCGATGCGTTCATTGGCTGCCAGGTAGGCGGGCGAATTCGTGGTCTCACGAACGATCACCGCCACCAGCGCAAGCACGCCGACCAGAGCCAGAACCTGGCCCAGCAGGCGCGCGCGGTCACTAGTCTGAGACGCGGTCGACGTCTCCACTACTCGACCGTTACCGACTTGGCGAGGTTTCGAGGCTGATCCACATCCAATCCCAGCCACACGGCAATGTGATAAGCGAAGAGTTGCAGCGGAACCACGGAAACCAGGGGCGCGATCAGCGGCGGAGTGCCCGGCACCGTGATGATCTCGTCGGCGATACCGTCTTCCAAGTCGTCTCCTTCGCTGGCTACCAGGATGACCCGACCATTCCGCGAGCGCGTTTGGGCCACGGCATTCAGAGTTTTCGCCCGCAACTCGTCGTTCAGCGCCACGGCCACGACTGGAATGTCAGGCGACACCAGCGCAATTGGACCGTGCTTGAGTTCGCCGGCAGCAAAGCCTTCCGCATGGATATAGGAGATCTCTTTCAGCTTCAGGGCGCCTTCCAAGGCGATGGCGTGCGCGAGGCCACGGCCCATATACAGGAAGTTGGCGGCGTGGTGGTAGCGACGCGCGAGCTCTTCGATCTGGGGCTCGATTTCGAGCACGCGCGCGACCGCCAGCGGCGCATGGGCGATATCTGCCAGACGGCGCGCCAGCTGGTTCGGGGGCAAGACGCCGCGTCGCTCGCCCAGGTGACCGGCCAGCAGGTATAAGGCCCCGAGCTGCGACACAAAGGTCTTCGTAGCGCACACGCTGATCTCAGGTCCCGCATGCAGGTAGAAGGCGGCGTCCGCCGTGCGGGTGAGCTCGCTGCCGACCGTATTGACCAGGGCGACCACGGGTGCGCCGGCGTCCCGCGCGCGCTCGACCGCCAGCAGCACGTCGGCCGTGGCGCCCGACTGGGAAATCGCAACGACCAGCGTGCGATCGGAAAGCGGACCGGGTGCGTAGGCAAACTCCGAGGCGACTTCGGTAGCCGCCGGGAGTTGCGCAAGATCTCGCAGATAACGGGCGCCAACCATGCCGGCAAAGTTTGACGATCCGCTGGCCACGATCACCGCGCGATCAACGGACCGGGCGTTTACCGGAAGCTCAAAATCGTGAAGCCTGAGTTCGGCAGGATCCAGCGTGACGCGCGGCCGGATCGTGTCGGCCAGCGTGTCGGGCTGTTCGTGAATCTCCTTGTGCATGAAGTGGCGGTGACCCGCCTTTGCCGCTGCCATGGGGCCCCAGGGCACGGAAATCAGGTGCCGTTGGCGCGGACGGCTGTTGAGATCCTGAAACTCAGCACCCTCGGCGCTCAAGGTGACCGTCTCCCCGGCCTCCACGACTTGCAGGTTGCGCGTGTGGCGAACGACGGCCGGCAGATCGGAAGCCAAGAATGCTTCGGAACTGCCGTGCCCGACCACCAGACCGCCAGCCGAACCCACACGACCGCCTACCAGCAGGTCGGGCTCGTCCGCCGCCAGGGCAAGCACCGAGTGCGCACCGGCAAGGCGGCGCAGCGTCCGCCCAACCGCGTCGGTTAGTGATGCTCCGGCATCGCGCTGAACGCCGATGAGATGGGCAATGACTTCCGTATCGGTCTCCGAGGAAAATACGTGTCCGTCGGCTAGCAGTTCGGCGCGCAGCTCGGCAACGTTGTCCGTCATACCGTTGTGGACGATGACCAGCCGGCCGGTTGCGTCGGCATGAGGATGAGCGTTGGCGTCGGTCACGGCACCGTGGGTCGCCCAGCGGGTATGTCCGATTCCGATGGCGCCCGACATCAACTGGTCGTCCACCAGCTCGACCAGGTCGTCGATTCGGCCAGCTCGTCGCCGGACGCTGAGGCCCTCGGGTGTCAGGACGGCCAGTCCGGCGGAGTCGTATCCGCGGTATTCGAGCGCTCTAAGCCCGTCAAGGATGGCTGGGGCGGCCGGCCCTTCGCCGATATACCCTACGATGCCGCACATGGCGCCGTTCTCCGGCCAACTGGCCTATAAGGGCCGTACGGCCCGCGGAACCTGCGCCTCCCCTTGCGTGACAATACCGCTCGTTGCACTCGACGGCAACGCGAGAAGGTGCGCTCATGCCGCGCACGGCAGTGATTGAAGGCGTGGGTCAGGCGTCGAGCCCACTCGCCCGTCGCGCCGAGTGCCGGAAGAACCAGTCCAGAGTGCGCGCGATGAGATCGACACGATGCGCGGGCTCGGAAATCCGGTGGTACTCGCGGGGATAGCGCACGAACCCGGTCGCGACGCCTGCAGATGCAAGGAGCGCGTATAGCTCCAGACCCTGGGCGATGGGTACGCGCCGGTCCTCTTCGCTGTGGACCACCAGTGTTGGGGTTGTGGCGCCCGCGAGGTGCTGCACCGGCGAACGGTCGCGAATGAGTTCACGCTGCTGCAGCGGTGAACCCCCAAACTCCCAATAGACCCAGCTTGGTATGTCGGTCTGCCCGAAGAAGCTCTCCACGTTGGTCACTGCGTTCACGGCAACCGCGGCCACAAACCGTTCCGTGTGTCCAACCGCCCAGGAGGTCAGATATCCGCCGTAGCTCGTACCGGTGACGAACTCTGGAACGTCGTCACAGCCGGACGAGGCCAGCCACGAATCGAGCGCCGCCAGGCAGTCCGCATAGTCGCCGCCACCCAGGTCCATCCGGTCTGCCAAGACGAAGTCAATCCCATAGCCGTGGCTGCCCCGGAAGTTGGGGTGCACTACGGCGAATCCGTGCCGGACCGCCGTCTCACTCTCCGGACGGTACTCATTAGCGGTTCGGCTGTGCGGGCCGCCGTGCGGCCACAGGATTACGCCGCTCGGTGGGGTGTGGGCCGGTGCCAGGGCCAGACTCTCTATCGAGAATCCGTCGTCGCGTTCGAAGGTCCAGATGCGAGACCGCGCCTGGCATGCAACGCCGTGATGCGCTGAGCGCCAGCGCGATCGCCCTTCCGGCGTCAGCAGCTCGATCTCAGGCGGCATCGTGGCCGCCTGCGTCACGCAGGCGATCTCGCCGCTGCAGCCATCCACATCGGGCAGGCTGGCGTGCGGCTGCTCCAGGGCAATCATCTCGGGCGCGGAATCCTCGGAGGCCCGGACGAGCACGCTGCGCATGCCATCCATCAAGGCGACGATCCATGAGCCAGCGGGCGTCGCCGCTGGTGGCGACTCCGGGTCCACGCTCCGATCAAGTCCGCCCGTCAGCGTCCGTCGGTCGCTGCCGGTCGTGTCGACGGTCGTCAGCTCCATATTGACGGCGTGCGGTCCCGTCATCGGCGCGGCCAGGTAGGCAATGCGCCGACCGTCCGCCTGGACGGCCGGTACGACGGCCGCGTGCGAATCGGAGACCAGCGGCTGCTCCGTCGGCCCGGCGGTGCCCGACGTCCAGATCGCGAAGGGCTGGGTCAGGCTCGCGACCGCCCCTTCTTCGTGTCCGCTGCGATTGGACACGAATACGACGGTCTTGCCATCGGGCCGCCATATCCCCGCGCCGCTGTGAAATTCGTCCGAGGTCACCGGGCGCGGCGGCTCGTTGCCGTGAAGGTCGTGCACCCAGAGGCGGATACGCTCGACTTCTCCCAGGCCGTCGCCGTCGTTGCGGGGATTCACCGCCGGGTCGGGCGGGTCCTCAGGATCCGGGTTATACGCGGAGTACAGCAGCCGGTCGTCGGTTGGGGACCAGGCAAACGTCCTGAAGAATGGGAGCGTGGCCAACCGGCCGTGGGGAGCCTGTGCAAGGTCGATCACTCGCCGCGACCCGTCCAGCCCAATTACGACGATGCGGTCGGTCTCATCCTCTGTTTCGGCGTACGCGAGACGGGTTCCGTCACTCGACCAGCTAACCGGGGGATCACCCTTGGGAATCCCTTGCACAAGTCTTTCCGGATTTGCGCGATCGGCAGCCAGGATCCAGAGCTCGCTGGTGGTGCAATTGGCCTCAACGTCCGGAACGGCGACCGTGTACACGAGGCGCCGGCCTATGGGCGCCCATCGAGGGCGGGTGGCCGTGGGTGCTTCGAACAGCGCACGAATCGTGCTGCGGTCCAGTTCCATGCAGGGTCCCTCAATACCTTTCTACGGAAACGCCACGCGCCCGAAGCCAAAGCAGCGCGGGCAGCGCGGTGGACGGCCACTGGGACGCGCCGGCGGACCGCCGGGATCAACGCCTGTGCCGTCACACATGGGACAGCGTCGCGAGAGCAAGCGTCGCAACAGCCGCCAAAAGAGCCCCGACAAGCGACCGCCACCGGTGTAGCCCGGGGGCCGTCCCAGAGGCGTGGGGTCGGCCACGCTCAGGCGGCGGCCGGCACGCCGCGTCGCAACCCGCGGCCCGGGGTAGCCCCGGTGTGGCGACCGTGATCCACCACGACTTCCCCATTGACGATCACCATGTCGATGCCGTCGGGGTACTGGGTCGGATTGTCAAACGTCGCATTGCACTTGACTCGCGGCATGTCGATCAGCACCAGGTCAGCGGCCAGGCCCGGCTGGATGAGTCCGCGGTCGATCAGACCGAAGCGTCGGGCGGGCGCCGAAGTCATGTGGCGGATCATTTCTTCAAGCGACAGCGCGCCACGGTCGCGCACGAAGCGTGCGAGAAAGCGCGGATAGGTGCCATAGGTACGCGGGTGGGGCGAACCGCCGGTCAGCAGGGCGTCGGTTGAGCAGATGTGCCCGGGATGCCGCATCGTCATTTCGAAGTCGGCGTCGGTCGCTGAATTGTGGATTACCGCCGCCGCAACGCCGCGTTCGGCGATCACCAGGTCAACCAGCAGGGTTTCGGAGGCGACGCCACGTTCGGCGGCGATGTCCGCGAGGATGCGACCCTCCAGGTGACGGTTTGTCGGCGACGGGACGCTGGCCAGCCGGACGCTGGAACCGTCGAGCCGTCGCCCGCTGTCGGCGCTTCGCATTTCCGCCTCGACGCGCGCCCGAATCGCCGGGTCATCCAGCCTTGCCAGCATGGCCGGAACCCCGCCGTCCAACGCCCAGTCCGGGAACGAATAGTGCATCAGCGTGCTACCGGCGGCCCAGGCGTAGGTGTCGAACGAAACCGAGACGCCCAGGTCGATCGCGCGGTCGGCTTCGTCATGGTTGACCCACCAACTGTTGTCCTGGCTGTTGAAGTGCGAGATGTGGACCGGGCACCCGGCGCGACGGCCGATTTCCAGCGTCTCGCGGATGGCCTGGCGCATTCCCAGCTTGTAGCGCATGTGCGTGACGTAGGGCGCGTTGAAGCACCCGGCCGGTTCGCTGATCGCTACCAGCTCATCCGTGTTACTGAAGGTACAGGGGGCGTAGTCCAGGCCGGTTGATACCGCTGCGGCGCCGTCGCGCATCGCGTCATGCGCGATCTGGCGCATCTGCGCCAGTTCCTCCGGCGTGGCGGGGCGGTCTTCCCAACCCAGCACGGCGGCGCGTACGCAACCGTGGGGGAGGTGGTGGGCGACGTTGACCGCGACCTTCCGGTCGAAGCTGTCCAGCCAGCCGCCGACAGTCTCCCAGGGTCCGTCTACATCCGGTTGGCCATTCAGCGCGTCGAAGTAGTCAAGGAAGGGCTGGCGGTTCTCGGCGGCCAGCGGCGCGTAGCCGATACCGTCCAGGCCGGTTAGCTCGGTGGTGATGCCCTGCCGCACCTTCGGCTGGTGGTCCGGGCGGTCGAGCAAGAGCAGGTCGGAGTGGGTGTGGACGTCGATAAACCCGGGCGCCAGGACGCGGCCTCCCGCGTCAATCTCGCGCGCGGCACTGTCCTCGACTCGCCCCATCGCGACAAGCGTCGAGCCGTCCACGGCTACATCGCCGCGCACGCCGGGCGCGCCGGTTCCGTCCACAATCAGCGCATCGCGAATGCAGAGGTCGTGCATCAGATCGTCAACTGGAGTCGCGCAGGTGCGAGGCATCGTAGTCGGCGGCGGTTCCGGCGGCGAACGCACGGAGCCGACGCACGGCCTCGGCCTTGGCTGCAGCCAGGAACTCGACAGCGACATCGGGGCCGAAGATGTTGCGCCCGATGGCCGCACGCGCCTCAGCCTCGCGGGCGGATTCCACGGAACTCACCTCAAGCCCGTTCAGGGCAGCGATGACCCGGCGCAGTTCGCCGAGCGGCAGGGCGGGGTCGATTGTGCTCACGCCGGCGGCTTTGCGCTCGAGCAGCCCGGAATCCGCAATCGTTGTCAGGCCGTCGGCTCGAAAGGCCGCGAGGGACTGAAACGCCGCAGCCAGCCCGTCCGGCGGCTGGGGAGATCCAGCCTCTATCGCCCAGGACAGCCCGCCAATCGCCAAACCGTCACCCTGCACCGCGTGTTGGCCGAGCCGGGTCACGAAGACCTCGTCGGCGGCCAGGTGGGTCAGGTACCCGGCCACGAAGGCAGTCTGAGGTTTCGTGAGCGATGCCGGATCGGCAAGCTCCGGGAAGGCGGAAAACAGGCGGCGCGTGGCCCTCCCCCAGGTGCTCGAATCGCGAAAGCTGTAGAAGTGCGTGGCCTCGCGAGCGGCTTCGCTGCGAATTCGGGCGTCCGGCGCGATGGCCCCTGCGTAGTAGGCCGGCTGCTCGGCGCGCACGATGTTCCGCAGCGAGCCCGGCGCTTGCCGCAGCGCCGCCAGGGCCACTTGCATGTGCGCTCGCTGAGAGGCCAGGGACGCTCCTCGCTCCGGTGCGCTGTCACAATGCCGCCAGACCAGACGATTGTAGGAGGCGCCGCAGGTGGCCATTTACGCCGGACACACGGGAATCGTGGTTCAGGATCTGGACCGGGTCGCGCGGTTTTACAGGGATGTGATTGGCCTGACCGAAGCGCGCCGCATCAGTCGCGAAGGCCCGCCCCTGGACGCTCTGCTGGGGCTGACGAATGTGCGCCTGGAGGTCATGTTCCTGGGTACGCCCGACCGGCCGGCGGCGATTGAATTGCTGCAGTACGTCCGCCACCCCTCGGCGCCGATCCAGCGGCAGCCCAACACCCACGGACCGAATCACGTGCATTTCATCGTGCATCACCTGGACCCGATCCTGGATCGGCTGGAGGACGCCGGAATCGAGTCGATCGGCGGTCCAGTCGCCTGGTTCGATACGTGGACCCGGGTGATCTATACCCGGGACCCCGAAGACAATATCGTGGAACTGACGGAGATTCCTGAAGGCCAGCCGATTCCGTACGCGCCCGAGTCAGGCTGAGACGGAACTCGCCTCCCTGCGGACTCCCTGACGTGCGGCCCTTCGGCTGTCGAGACCCCTATTAGGCTAAGATTCAGTCACGAGTTGGGCGGCAAGGTGCAACCATGGCCGCACAACCAGACGCGCTGGACTACGAACGCCGCCTCAGCCAAGTCGAGAGCACGCTACCGCAGTTGGCAACAAAGGCGGACCTGGCTGAACTCAAAGCCGAACTGCACAAGCTCGAAACACGTCTCATTCGCTGGATCGCCGGCCTTGGCCTTGGCGTGGCCGGCACCCTGATTGCAGTGCTCGTCGATCGGTTCGCCGGATGAAGTCGCGCCGTCTTTTCGGATCAGCCCGTAGTCGCCACAACGGCCTCGGCCCGGCCGGACTCCAGTGAGGCCAGCACCGCGTCCTGCACGGCGGCGACCTGCGTTGCTTGCTCAAGGTCCAGCGACTCGCCGCGCGTAAACGCCTCCACCGCGCGAACGTGACCGGCGAACGGTCCATCCAAATCGAGTGGGGTGGATTCTGAGTCGTCGAGCCGAAGTGCCGCGGCGGCTCGCCCGTCTGCGTGAATCGAACCGTTGCCGCCGATCAGCATGGCGCGGTCGAACGGCTGTCCACCCGAGGAAGCCGCGCCCACGTCCAGCACGGCCGTAAGGCCGCGTTCGAACGTCAGGATGGCCGTCACGTAGTCAGGCCCCTCCGCGCCCACGGCCTGGCCTGCCGCGTACGCGGTCACCGCGGGGCGACCCATCAGATCGAGCACGGCCGCCAACTCGTCGATCACGGCGCCCGCAAGTTCGTCGGGACCGGTCGGCGCCCAGCGCGTCCAGCGCAGAAAGCGCGGCGAGCCGATTCGTCCGGTGTCCAGCGAGGCGCGCAGCAGACTATGCGGCGGACGGTGGAGGGCGGGCGCCAACACGCTGACACCTGATCCTCGCTCGGCCTGCAGCGTCGACAGCCCAGCCGTCCCCGCCACGGCCGACGCGAAAATCGCGGAGGGAATCCCGACGTCGGTCGTGCTTCCCGCATCGGCGGCTGTCAGCAAAATCGCCTGCGCGTCGGGGCGCTCGGGACCAGCGATGTCCAACGACGGCGCGCCCACCAGCGCGTCTTCCAGGTCCGCGTCACCGGAAGCGCCGGCGGCCAAGAGTAAGCGCATGGGAGATCCAACGTTGCGGTGCGTGCATGGCTAGTGTGACCGTCGGCAACGTTCTTCTGCAAGCAGCCGCCGTCCACCGCCACGCAACAGCATCTCCAACGGCGTCGAGGCAGGCTGAGTCTCGATTCCAGTAAGTGCGGTCTGGCGGCACGCGGCCCTTAAACGACTGGTGGGGGCCGAATGGCCCCCACCAGGCGGATTACGACGTCAAGCCGGAGTTACGACTTGATGCCGGTCAGCGCAATTCCACGCACGAACTGCTTCTGTGCGAAGAAGAACACGATCACGATTGGCGCCACCGAGACGATGGACGCCGCCATTAACATCTGGAATTCCGTCCCGTATTGGGTCCGGAACCACCGGATGCCCACGGCGAGGGTCAACTTCTCAGGCGTCTGGATGAAGACGAACGGTTCGAAGAACTCGTTCCACTTGTTGATGAAGTTGAACACCGCCACGGTGGCGATTGCAGGTTTGGAGAGCGGAATTACGACGCGGAACAACACCTGCAAGAGGTTCGCGCCGTCAATCTCCGCTGCCTCATCCAATTCAACCGGCAGCGTTAAGAAAAACTGCCGAAGAATGAAGATGTAGAAGGCCTGTCCCCAGAGGTCCGGCAGGGCCACCGGCCACAAGCTGTCCAGCAGTCCGACGGTGCGGAACATGATGAACTTGGGCACGATCGTCACGTGGCCCGGCAGCATCAGGGTCGCCAGGATCAGCACAAACAGTTGGTTACGGCCCGGGAACTGGGTTCGCGCGAAGCCGTAGGCCACGAAGATGCTGATGAAGGTCTGCCCGAACATGCCGAGCGCGACCAGGATCAGGGAGTTCACGATCCAGTTCGCGAACGGCCCCGTTTCCCACATGTCGATGTAGTTCTGCCAGATCCAGGGATCGGGCCAGATCTGCGGCGGCTCTTCAAAGAGTTTGTCCAGCCGCATAAACGACGTGCGGACCATCCACAGGAAGGGGATGGCGTACACGAAGCTTCCCAGCCAGAGGATCAGGTACGTCAGAACGCGTCCGCTGACGCGCATCGCACGGATACGCGCCGGTGTTCGGATGCGGACCGACGACGGCATCCCTGAGGGGTCCGATGGTTCTACAGTTACCGTTTGCTGCGCCATAGTCCCCCCTAACTGGCCCTTTCACCCTCGTAGTACACCCAGCGCCGCGCGGTCAGGAACTGCACGATCGTCAGGAAGAGGATGACGAAGAACAGGATCCAGGCAATGGCCGAGGCGTATCCCATCTTGAAGAAGCGGAAGCCGTTCCAGTACAGATACAGCAACAGGAACAGCGTCGCGTCGGCCGGACCGCCCTCGGTGATGATCAGGGCGGCGGTGAAGACCTGGAACGACCCGATGACCGCCAGCACCATGGTCAGGAAGATCTGCGGCGTCATCATCGGAATGGTGACGTGGCGGACCTTGCCCCACCAGCCGGCGCCGTCGATTTCGGCGGCTTCGTACAAGTGCTGGGGAATCCCTTGCAGCCCGGCCAGGTAGATGATCATCGTGGTCCCCACGGACCAGAAACTCATAATGATCAGGCCTGGCATGGCCCAGGTCGTGGATCCCAGCCAGTTGGGCGCCTGGATGTCCAGCGGCTTCAAGAAAATGTCCAGGAAATTGTTCAGCAGGCCGTTCGGCTGCAACACCCAGTACCAGAGCACCGCCGTGGCAACCCCCGTCGTGATGGAGGGCAGGTAAAAGGCCGTGCGATAGATGGCAATGCCTTTTACCTTGCGGTTGAGAAGCCCCGCGATTACGAAGGAGATGATCAGCACGCCCGGTACGTGGAACACCACGTAATACGCGGTGTTGTACACGCTCTGGACGAACCGGGTGTCCTCCCCGGATAGCAACTGGGCGTAGTTCTCAAAGCCCAGCCACTTGATGTCGCCCACCAGGCGCCACTGCGTGAAGCTGAGGAAGAAGGAAAAGAAGAAGGGCCCCGCGATGAACACGATGAACCCAAACAGCCAGGGGAGAATAAACAGGAACCCCTGGGTTTCCTTCCATGTCCAGCCCAGAATGCCGCGCCTGCGTCTCATTGGTGTGGGCGCACTGGCCATGTCGGTTGCGGTCATCGCACCTCCTTCAATTCCGAGCGTCAGGCCCCGTGTTCGTCAAAGGCCGCTCGGCCCCCATTAGACGGCGCCCGCCATAGCGGTGGCGGACCGTACAGCCACCACGGCAAGCACGTCAACAGATGTGCGCGGATTCTACGGGCGCAAGCGCCCTGCGGACATTAGGGAATCGCCGGAGTCTTAGCCGACCAACGGATAGTTGAACGGGGTGTCAGCGGCATCGGCGAACGACCAGGCATCTTCGCGGCCGGCGCGGCGCACCACCAGATCCGGCAGCTCCGCTGAGGATGACGAGTCCCAGAAAACCTCCGCATCGTCGCCGTATACAAAGGCGGCGGCACTCCAGAAGGCCTCGCCAGTGACTTCCGAGATCAACGTCGCGCGCAAGTCGCTGGCGGGATTGCCCGGTGAGCGCGCCGTGATGAGTCGCGCGCCCGGCAGTGGCGCGAATGCGGCCGTCAGCGTCGCCGGGAACTCGCCATCGACCGGCACCTGCAATCGCACCGCGGCGCCCTGCGCGGCCGGCCAGGCCACGGCGTCGCTCAGATGAGCGTAGGAGACGTTGTCCGGCAGATTTGGTGGCGCTTCAGGGCCGGCCGGCCAGTCTGTGCACGTGCCCTCGTGGTGAAAGACGATATGCGCGCGACGCGCGACCGGGCACTCCACGCGGGTCAGGACGATGTAGTACCCATCGCGCGCCAGCACCACGCGGCGGGCGTACACCGCCGCGTACGGCCCCTGTTCCCAGTGCACCTGGGCATCGGCGACTCCGAAGTCATTGCCGCCGACGGGCCGGTAGCGGCGAGCCTCGCCGGTCGCCGGCGGTTGCTCCTCGCCCTCAAGCAGGATGGTGGAGTGACTGAGCGTGTGGCGATACCAGGAGTCGTTGATGGCAATCCCGTAGCCGGGCGTGCCCAGGTCGGCGCCCCAGCGGCGGCCGCCGCCGTAGATGCTCAGCGCCAGCTTGTCGGCGTGTCCGTGCCCACCGCCGTGCGGCCCGTATTTCAGCAGCAGCTCGCCCGGCGAGCCGGACGGAAGCTGTGGCCGTAGCACCGCAAACCCGCTGGCCGACTCGTTGGACTCCACGAGCGGCGGCGCGTCCGCGTCCGATACCTCATCGGGGCCGTAGAGCAGCGACTCCACGTTCGATCTCGGCATTGAGCCGTACGCGCGAGCCAGAACCGCAGCGAACTCCGGCGCGCCGTACGTGCCGGCGGCAATCTCGTAGAAGCCGGGACCATTGGGGATTCCGTGCCCTACCTCATCCGTGACGCGCGAGTGGTACCAGCAGTCGTTGATGGCCGGCACGTAGTCGTCCGGATAGGCGATCCGCAGCGGCGCTTCGAACATGCGACGCATTGTCGGATTGCCGACCGGGTCGCCCGACAGTCCCTCGCGCGCCTGCGCGAGATACAGCACCGCCCCGAGCGTGTAGTAGTGGTAGCTGGAGGCGCCCTCGTACCAGTGACCGTCGTCCAACACGCCGCGGGCAAGCTGATCCGTCAGCCCGTACGTGTCGTCAATCACGGTCCGGACCAGGGCTTCGTCGCCGAGCGCCGTTCCCAGGGTGGCCAGCGCGGCGTTGAGCCAGTTTTCGTAGTTGTGGATGCGCGGCGTGCGCTGGGACTCAATGTGCGCGGCCGCCGGTTCCAGCAGCCGGGTGCGCAGCAGTTCGCGGTCGTCAACCACGCCCGGCCAGATCCAGTGGCAGGCCCAGGCAATGGGAATGGCCCAGACCGACTCGTCGAGCGCGGAGTAGGTGATCTTGCCCACGCTCGGATCGTTGCGCAGGCTGTGGACGTCCGGATAGATGGCGGCGTACTCGGTGAGAATCTGGCGCGCCGCGTCCAGGTGCTCACGATTCCCTTCCAAACGCCAGAGCAGCGCCAGCCGGTAGGCGCGTTGCGCCATCCGGCGATTGGCCGTCCAAAGCCAGGAGTCGTCAAATGGCTGGCCGGACCAGACGCGGCCGCACACGGGACATTTGTGCTGGGTTGGCGTGTGCTCCTCGAAGATCAATTCGGCCGCATCGTCCGGGCAGAAATACGAGTGGTAGTAGCCGCCGTTGCGGGCCACCGGCCGCAGTGGGCTGGCTAGCGCCGCCGCCGCTTCGTCGTGCAGCTCCTGCATGGCCGCGGCAAAGGCCGGCGATTCGTGACGAGCCAGCGCACGCTCCAGCGGACCCGCGGGCAGTCCCAGTTCCCATCCGGTCACACTGAACCCCCATCCAGGCCGTAGGCGGCCAACGTCTTGCGGGCGATTCCGGCCCAGTTCAGTCCGGCGTCCACGTTGCCGGCCGCACGAACGGACGTCTCGGGATCGAGCGCCTGGGCATCCACCAACGCCTGGCGCAGGGCGCCGGGATCGTCGGGGTCGTACAGGACCGCGGCCGCACCGTCGCCGACCAACTCAGGCAGGCACCCCCGGCGCGGCAGCACCAGCGGCGTGCCGTGGCCCAGCGCCAGGATCGCCGACCCGGAGGTCAGCGTGTCCAGGAACGGCAGCACCAGCACGTCCACGGCTGCCATCACCAGTTGCACTTCTTCGTCGGCGATGTGACGCAGATGGGCGACCACCCGCGGGTCTTCGATTTCAGTCGTGTGCAGCGGACCGTGGTAGTTCGGATGCAGCGCGCCCGCGACCAGCAGGCGCAGGTTGTCGCCCTCGAGCGACCCAAACTCCTCGATCAACTGCTCAACGCCCTTGTATGCCCGAATATTCCCGAAAAACCCGTAGACGAAGGCGTCATCCGGAATGTCAAACGCCCGCCGCGCCTCCGCCCGCGTGGCGTCCCGCGGATAGGCGTCGGCGAACGACCCGTGCGGGATCACGTGCACGCCCCAGCGCCGGCCAAAGCGTCGACCCAGCACGGACTTCGCGTACTCGCAGTGGCAAATCACGGCGTTGGCGAGCGTAGTGACAACTCGGCGCGCCACTTCGCCGTGCGAAGCACGGATCTGCTCGTGGGGAACCACGTTGTGCATGGTCCAGACAATGCGGATTCCGCGTAGCCGCGCAATCACCAGCATGGCCGCGAAGGCCAGCAGGCGCAGCACCGCCAGCAGCGGGTTGGGGTGCTCGTAAAAGGTCGGGTTCCAGTTGAAGTGCACGATGTCGTAGGGACGAGGGAACTTCCACACGAACCCGAGGTTGCCCGAGCGCTTGACGTCAACTCGCACCCGGTGCTCGGCCAGCGCCTGTGCCAGCAGACCGGCGTAGGGATTCGATCCGTCCAGTCGCCAGTTCAGGGTGGTGGCGCTCCAGAAGAACACCACGCGGGCGACCGGGTTGCCCACCCCGTTCGTCTCGGCCAGCGTCATGCGAGAACCTGGCGCCCGCCTGGACAGGCGGCGACACGAACCGCGCCGCCAACTGGCGCCGCGAATGTCATGACGGCCTCTAGAAGCCGATTCCGGCCGATGACATCTTGCTCGGGTTGATCTTGAATCCTCCGCTCCGTTCCTCATCGCCGCAGCCTGAGACCACCGCAATCGCAACGATCAGGACAACGGCGGCAAGCATGCCCGCCACGCGGCGCATCGAACGAGTTCTGACGGCTCTTCGCATCTGTACGCTCCCTCCCACGCTGCCGCAGCCTACCCCTTTGGCTGCGGGGTTTCACCGAGTTCGCTGGCGTACGCAAAGATCAACGGCGTCCCACCAGTGTGCAAAAAGACCGCGGTGTCCTCCTGTGTCAGATCCCCGCGCCTAATGTCGTCCAGCAGCGCGGCGAACGCCTTACCCGTATACACGGGTTCAAGGAAGATCCCTTCGGCCTCGGCCACCAGCCGGATGGCATCCAGCCCCTCTGGTGTGGCTTCGGCATACGCAGGCCCGACGAAGGCCTGCGAGTTCCAGATGTCCTCCGGCCGGACTCTTACGTCCAGGTTCAGCAGTTCTGCGGTGGCATTGGCCATGGCGGCCTGTTGGGCAGTGCGCCCGCCGTCCACGATTAGCGGGCTGAAGCCGCGAATCGCATAGCCCGCGCCCAGCGCGCGGTTGCCGAGCTCCAGCCCGGCCTGCGTGCCTCCGCCCGAGGCCACGTACAGGTGCGAAACGTTCGCGCCCAGCGCCTGCGACTGCTCGTGGATCTCCAGCACGCACTCCACGTATCCAATCGAAGTCAGCGGGCCGTAGTCGATCACGTACGGCTTGCGCCCGGCGGCGCGCAACTCCTCCGCCGTCGCGGCCAGGTCGGCCTCGTGGCCGAACATCCCGTCGCGACCCGTGGGTCGCACGTCGGCGCCCAGGATGTCGAGCAGCAGCCGATTGCCCTGCAGTTCGTCGCCGTGCGGCCCCTCGTTGAGCACCAACACCACGTCCAGACCCGCGCGCCGGGCGGCGGCGGCGCACTGGCGGGCGTGGTTGGACTGCATCACCCCGCCGCCCCACAGCAACACGTCGCAACCCTGCGCAAGCGCCGCGCCGACCTCGAACTGGAACTTGCGGTTCTTATTGCCGCCCAACCCGTGCTGGGTCAGGTCGTCGCGCTTCATCAGCAGCCGCGGGCCGCCCAGTTCCCGGGTCAGGTTCGGCAATTCCAGCAGCGGCGTCGGCAGCTCGGTCAGGTGAAAGCGCGGCAGCGCATCCAGGCGACACCGCAGATCGGCCGCGGCGTAGACGGTCGGCGCTTGAGCCATTGCCGATCTCCTTCCCGCGTCCATCGCGGCCGGTTGAATCCTCGTCCAGCCGAAGCCTACCGCCTGAGGGCCCGGCCCATTCGCCGAGCGGCGGCGCGTGCAGCGCTGTTACTGCCCACCCGGGGCTGCGCGGGGTTGAATCCTGGCCGGTGGCCGCCTACAGTCTGAACTCCGAACCTTTGGGCGCGTAGCTCAGCTGGTTAGAGCGCCACGTTGACATCGTGGAGGTCAGAGGTTCGAGTCCCCTCGCGCCCACCAACCGGCAACCGCAAGCAGCACCGGGTCGTGGCGCCGGACCGGCCGCCTCCGTCGCCTAGGGTTGCCAGTCCACCTTGTGCGCGGCGTCGTGGGGGAGGCCGGGGTGGGAGAGGTTGGCGACCACGGATGAGGCGGCGATGCTGCCGCCATTGAGTTCGAGGGTGTCGGCCAGCACGGCGACGCCCTGGGGCGAGAGGTTGGGCTCGACGACCGTGTGGGTGAAGGTCAGCGCCGTGGTGCCGCTGCCGCCCTCGTAGGCCGCCCACTTCTCGCCATAGCCGGGATCCATCTTGAGCTTGAGCCGGGGGCTGCCGCTGACGTCCACCGCCGCGCTGAAGGTGACCTGGATGCGAATCACGTCGCCTGGTCCGTAGGTGGCGTCGTCGCCGGGGTCGGAGACGATGGCCACCGCGTCCACCGTGGGGGTGGCCGGGGCGCCGCCGCCGCTGCTCGAGCGTTGCCAGTCCACCTTGTGGTTCGGGTCGTGGGCCAGGCCCGTGTGCGCCAGGTTGGCGGCGCTAGCCGTGGCCGCCGACGCGATGGCGCCGCCGTTGAGCTCCAGCGTGTCGCCCAGCACGGCGATGCCCTGGGGCGACAGGTTGGGCTCGACCACCGTGTGGGTGAAGGTCAGCGCCGCCGTGCCGCCGCCGCCCTCGTAGGCCGCCCACTTCTCGCCGTAGCCGGGGTCCATCTTGAGCTTCAGCCGCGGCGTGCCGGACACGTCCACCGCTTCGCCGAAGGTCACGGTCACCCGGATGGTGTCGCCCGGCCCATAGGTGGCGTCGTCGCCCGCGTCCGAGGTCACCGCCACGGCGGTCACCGCCGGCGCCGGGGTCTCGTTCGTCACGGGCCGGTCGGCGAAGGCGGCGGCCACCGGGCTGTGGCTCGCCGCGTAGCTGACCGTGACGGCCTGGCCCGCCCGCACCGGGGACGCCAGGGTCAGGCTGATCGTGTCCCCGCTGGTTGATACCGGGTCGGCATCGGCGAGGCTCACCGGCTGGCCGTCGACCGTCACCGCGAATTCCTCCGCGGCGGGGGTCCGGTCGTAGGCCCAGGCCAACGCGCCGTCGAACGCCAGCGTGAGGCTCGCGCCGTCGACGCTCGCCGAAGCCAAGGACGGGCAGTGGGAGCCCGCGCGGCCGGTGCGGAACGTCGCGGTGATCTGCGCGCTGGCGCCGTGGGGATCGGTGGCGGTCATGGTGACCACCGTGTCGTACGTGGCGGGCAGCGGCGGGTCCAGGGCCGCCAGCGCGCACTCGGTGTTGGCCATGAAGAAGATGCGCTTGGTCGGCTCGCTGTAGGTCAGAAAGCCCGGCGCGTGCACGTCGTCGCGGCTGGCGCTCAGCGTGAACGTCAGCGGGTCGCCGTCGGGATCGCGGAAGTCGGCCTGGGAGGCGGGCAGGCTGACCAGCGTGGCGGACGGCGCGAGCACCCGGCCGGGCGGCGCGCCGACGAATACCGGCGCCTGGTTGACGCCCGGCGGCGTCGACGGCGGCGGAAGCCGCCAGTCGACCTGGTGGGCGGGGTCGTGGGCAAGGCCCGGGTGGTCGAGGTCGGCGTGGGCGCCGTTCAGGGCGGAGCGGATCACGCCGCCGTCGAGCGCCAGGCTGTCGGCCAGCACGGCGATGCCCTGGGTCGAGAAGTTGGGTTCGACGACGGTGTGGGCGAAGACCAGCCGGTTGGCGCCGCTGCCGCTTTCGTAGGCGGCCCGCTTGGCGCCCCAGTCCGCGGGGTCCATGTCGATCGTCAGGTGCGGGGTGCCGCCCGTCGTGACCACCTCCACGGGCCTGCTAAACGTCAGCGCCACGCGGATCACCTCGCCCGCGGCGTAGGTGTCGTCCCCGCCGGCGTCCGAGACGACGTTCACCGCGGTCACCGCCGGGGTCCCGACGCGGTTCCGCACCAGCATGTCGGTGAGGTCGGCGAGCTGGTCGCCGTCCACGTTCCACACCCCAGGTTCGCCGGGCGGCCGCGTATAGCTGACCGTGATCAACTCGTGGCCGGCGAATTCGCGGCTGACGGTCAGCACCAGCAGCTCCGGGTCCCGCCGGTGGAACGCCGCTCCGGTCACCGTTACCGGGCCGCCAGTCGCGGAGACCGTGAACCACTGGGGCTGGGGCGGCGCATCCTGGGCGAATGGCCGCGTGCCGCGCAGGATGACGCTGCCGGTCCACGAATCCTCCCATCCATACATGCACGTCCCGGTCCCGCCGTACGTGACCGTCTGGTCGGAGAAGGTGGCCACATCGGCGCCCCAGACGCTGCGCAGCGCGCCGTCGGACGGTTTGGCGTAGCTGACGGTGAAGCGCCGGGCACAGGGATGCACGGACCAGCTCAGACCGAGCTCCAGCTTCTGCCCGCGGACGGTGACGCTGTGGACCGACCACCACGAGTTAGACAGCGTGAAGGCCGCCTTGTCCGGCACGGTCGCCGGATCGAGCGGCTGGTCGAAGCTGAGCGTCAGCCCCCAGCCGGCCACCGCCGCCGGCGTGGTGGCCGCCAGCGCCGGCGCGCCCGGGTCGGTGGGCCCCTTGTTGGTCACCGCCTGGCCGGAGAGGTCCGCGGCGTCCAGGCCGGCCAGGTCCTGGATCGGGTTGGCGCCGGCCGTGTAGTCCAGCGTGGCGGTATGGTCCGCGGCCACCGAAGAGGCCAGGGTCAGCGTCACCGCGGTGGCGCTGACGGCGACGTCGCTCACCCCAACAGTCACGGGATTGGTTCCATCGTTCACGGTGACCGTGAAATCGCCGGTCGCGGGCGTTGAGCCGGTGTCCAGCGCCTCGCTGTAGTAGAGCGTGAGCCCGGTTCCGGCGACGATGGCCGAGTCCAGCGTCGGGTCCGCCTGGCTGATCCCGTCGGCGCGAAAACCCGAGATACTCTTCACGAGGGGCCCGGCGGAGGCCGCGCGCAGGGGGTTCGCATCGTCACGCGGGTCGTACCACACTTCCAGCGTGCGGCGGCCCAGCTGATCCTGGGGCACCGCCGAGGACAGGGTGACCAAGACCCGCGTGCCGCTGACGGTGGCCGTGCCGGCGCCCCACCGCGACGCGCCGAGGTAGCCGACGCGGAACCGGCTCCCCGCGGGCGCGGAGCCGGCGTCCAGTTCCTGGTCGAAGGTCAGCGTGAGGGTTGGGCCCTCCACCTGGGCCGCCAGCAGCAGCGGCACATTCGACGACCCCGGCCTCGTCGCCACCACGGTGAAGTTCTCCACCACCTCGCCGTCGGCGAACCGCACGTTCGCGCTGGAGGACCTGCTCCGGCTGTAGCCCACCGTGGCAGGTTGGCCGGCGGGAATCGGCGCGCCCAGGGTCAGCGTCATCGTCGACCCACTGATCGCGAGCGTGAGCGGCGCCTGGTTGCGCACCTCGGCTCCCAGGTAGTACGCGCCCTGCACGGAGAAGGTGTAGCGCATCGTCCTCTGCACCGCCTGGCTCGGCGCCGTCAGGCCCTGGCTGAAGGTCAGCGTCACGATCTTCCCGCTGTTCGCGTCTACCGCCGCCACCGGCGGCGGCCGTGTGTTGTTGGTCACCGCCCGGTCGGCGAAGGCGACGGCGACCGGGTAGTCGCCCGGCGCGTAGCTGACCGTTACCGTCGAGCCGGCGGTCACGCGCCTGGCCAGGGTGAGGGTGATGGTGTGGTCGGCGGCCATGGGGTCGCTCACCGCGACCGGGTGCGTCTCGGCCAGCTCCACCGCGGTCCCGTCAACGATTACTGAGAAGTCGCTTGCCGCGGGCGCCTCGTCGGCCGGCGCGTAGCTCGGCGCGCTCGGGACGCCGTCCAGGGTCAGCGTCAGGGTTTGCCGGTCCACCGCGGCGCTCGACAGTGACGGGCACGTGAAGGCGGTCTCGAAAGTCGCCGTCGTCGACACGCTCGCGCCGTCGGGGTCGCTGGCCGTCAGCGTGACCACCGTCGACAGCGGACTGGTCGGCGCCGGCGCCAGGTTCGCCAGCACGCAGGCCGCCTTCGCGCGGAACGTGACTAGCCCGCCGAGGACCGTGGGGAAGTACACCGCGGTGCCGTATTCGTGGATGTCGCCGCGGTTCGCGGATTGCGTGAAGGTCAGCGGGTCGCCGTCGGCGTCGCTGAAATCGCTCCGAGCCACCGGAATGGCGGCGGTATTCTGGGGCGGCGCGGTGGTGGTCAGCGGCGAGCCGCTGTACGCCGGCGCGGTGTTCGCCACCGCGGCGACGCTGCCTTTCACCTGGTGGCTCGAGTCGGCGGCCAGCCCCGCGTGAGTCAGGCCCGCGTTCTGGGTCCCCTTGGCGTTCGTGAGGGTCGCGCCGCTGTGCAGGACCACCAGGGCGCTGGTGGAGTCGCCGCCGCCGGCCCCGACGGTCACGCCGTCGCTGTCGCTGTCCCCGGCAACCACCGTGTAGCTGAAGCGCAGCGTGCGCGCCGTGCCGCTGGTCTCGCCGCCGGTCACCAGGGTGGCCGTGCGCGTGTTGCTGCCGATGCCCAGCGAGACCTGCAGTTCCGCGCTCGTCGCCGAGGTGTCCCACGTCACGTCCGCATCCCAGGTCACGTCCACCACGATGGGCTGGTCCACCGGGTAGGTCTCATTGGTATCGTCGTCGTCCGCGTCGTGGCGCGGCTTGGACACCAGCGCCACGTCCGTGATCGCCGGGGTCCCCGAGCCGGTGGCGTTGGTCACCGCCTGGCGGCTGAATGACGCCACCTCGTTCCCGTCGGCATCCCGCAGCGCGCCGGCGGCCGGCCTGGTGTAGTACAGCAGGATCGTCTCGGCGGCGCCCACCTCCCTGGCCAGCGTCAGCGTCAGCGTCGCGTCCGCGACCGTCACCGTCCACACCCCGTTCCCCTCGCCCCTTGACGCAACCAGGAAATCACCACCCGCCGGCACCGAGGCAGGATCGAGGTTCTTGTCGAACACGACTTCCAGGGTCGTGCCGTCCACCGTCGCCGACGACACCACGGGCGGCGGAGGCTTCACGGCGCCCTTGATGCTCAGTTCCACGACGTTGCGCTCGCTGGCCAACGCCCAGGTCGAGGTGTTGTAGGCCCGGGTGGTGAACCGGTCCCCGATGGTCCAGCCCTCCGCGCCGCCGCTGTCTTCGTCGTGCGAGGCGGTTGACGGGAACCAGACCTGCCGGTTGCCGGTCGCCGAGATATCGAAGACGACGAAATAGGACGTGTCGGGCTCGAGGTCGATGCCGCTGGCGGAGCTGAAGCTGACGGTTCCGGCATCGAGGTTGGGGTTGGTGAGCGAACCAACACTGGAGCCAACCGACGTGCCGCTGCCCTTGCGGATGCTGGCCGTGTAGGACAGGCGGGGGGCGCCCAGGGCATTGTAGGCGCCTAACCGGATTTCGACCGAGGTCAGCTTGTAGCCGAAGGTGTTGGCCCCGGTCGTAAACGGCAACGCGTAATCTTCAGCGTTGAAGGAGAGGACGTGGCTGTCCGCCTGGCCCGTGTTCGAAATCAGCGTGCCGCTGGTCGGGGTCTGGGCGCGGGCGGGGTTGGCGCCGGGCAGCAGGGTGAAGGCGGCGAGCAGGGCCAACAGGCCAAGGAGCGGCCAGCGACGGGAGAAGGCTGAAGCAGCGGGGCGCCTCACGGCGTCACTTCCGGCGGGAAGTGGGCGCGGGGCCGGGCGCCGTTGGGCTTAGGGCAGCCAGGTCCAGCCCCTCCCGTTGGGGAGGGAGCAACTCAGCGCGCCGGGATCGGAATGCCTCGAAGGCGAGTGTCGCGGTGCCGGAATCCGCGCGGTTGGCGGTTTTGAGCGCTCGCCGGCGGAAATACACGCAGGGACCTGCCGATTCTGGGTAACGCCGTCGCCAACGTTAGCAAACGGATGTGACCAGTGCGTCACGATTCGACCGTCTATCTATAACTTGTTATCACTTCTTCACAGTAGGCCGAAACCGGCACAATTGCTCCCGTTGCCGCCGAGTCGCGCGGCGCCGGACGGGCAGGGCCGGGCCGCCCGCGACCCATCGAGGTGAGGCGTTGAACGGACCGGACGAGCGCGACCGACGGATCCGGGAGCTGGAGGAGCAGGGCGGGGACACCGGCCTGGGCCTGGCCATCTGCACGGGGATCGTGGAGGCGCACGGGGGGCGCATCTGGGCCGAGATCGACGGGCCGGGCCTGGGGGCGCGGACTATATGGTCAAGCCCTTCGCGCCCACGGAGCTCACGGCGCGGATCGGGTCGGCGCTGCGCCGGAGGGAGGTCTCCGAGCCGTCGGAGCCCTACGTGCGGGGCGACCTGACCATCGAGTTTGCCGCGCGCCGCGTGACGCTGGCCGGTCGACCGGTTCAACTGACCGCGCTGGAGTACCGGCGGCTGGCCGAGCTTGCGGCCAACGCCGGGCGGGTGTTGACCTACGAGCATCTGTGGAAGACCGTTTGGGGCGATAAGGGCGGCGGCGACATCAGCCCCATGCGCACGATCACAGGGAAGCTGCGCCGCAAGCTGGGCGAGGACGCCCGCAATCCCACCTACCTCTTCACCGAGTCCGGCGTCGGCTACCGGATGGCGAGAGGCGAGGGCAAGGGGGAGGCGCCGCACGCGACTGGTTCAGCGGGCGCGCCCATATGTCGTGCACGGGTCTCGTCGGATCCAAAGGGAGGTAGAGGAACGTGAGGTCGAAGCTGTCGGAGTTCATAGCCCGCATGGCGCTTGCGGCCATTGTCCTTGTGGCCGTGGCAGCCTGCGACCGCAATGATGAGGGGAAGGCTGCCGGGGAAACGGCACCGGCGGCGCCTGCGTCAGAGTCGGGCTCGCCCGCCCGCCAACCCACCGCACAGGCGCCTGCCAATGAGACCGTCCCCGCGGAGATAGAGACCGCGGCGCGGAAGCTGCTGGCCGACGAGCTGGACGCAATTGCAGGAGACTTCAAGCTCGCTAGCTCGGAGGGGGTGGAGTGGTCGGACGCCAGCCTGGGATGCCCGAAGGAGGGCCATATGTACGCCCAGGTCATCACGCCGGGCTACAAGCTGATCTTTGACCTTGCCGGTTCGTCCCACGCGGTGCATTCCAACACCGACGGGTCGCACATGGTGCTCTGCGCGGACGGGGGGTAGCGCCCAACGGCGATTCGCCGAGCGCTAAGCGGTCGGCAATCTATTTCCGCCGGGAGCTTCCGTCCCTGGCCGGTTGCGCCCCGCCTGGGCTGTCCCCCTCGGGCTCAAGGCGCCGTCGCAGACCCGGGGCGGCGGTGACCTTCAGCGGTACTGTCCACCCAGGCCCAGCGCTGCCTGGCCACGCGTACTGAGCTCCCCTGTAACGGCAGCGACCTCAGGCTCGCTGGGGAACCGGGCTCCAACCGCGCTCCTCACGCCAGCCCGGTCTGAAGTCGGAGAACCGGTCCAGCCCGAGGCCTCTGATATCGATGCTCGACTCGCCGTGGATCACCAGGTCGCTGACAACCTTGCCCGTGGCCGGCGAGATTCCAAACCCATGCGCCGATGCCGTGACGACTACGTAATTGCTCGGGCAGTCCAGGATGTCAATGATCGGCCGGTAGTCGGGCGCCTGTTCCACCACCCCCGCCCAGCTTCGGATGACCGGAACGTCCGCCACCGCGGGAAGGAGCTCAGTGAGTCGCCTGGCGATATTCCTGATGAGGGGCGTGTTGGGCTTGCCGGGACTGGCGGTCAGTTCCACGTCGGTCCACTCGTGAGCCCCGCCGCCGAAGATCAGGTTCCCCCTGACGGCCTGGTGTCCGTAAAGCCCGTTCCCCACAAGGGCGATTGGAAAGCGCTGTTCCACCGGGGCGGTCGCCAGAATCTCAACTCGCGCCGGCGCCACGGGAACGTGAACGCCCACCAGCTCCGCCATCAGCCCGGTCTGGGGCCCGGCGGCGCCAACCACCACATCGGGGGCAAAGTCGCCGGCGGTCGTCTCCACCAACGAGACCCTGCCGTCAACGACCCGAAGGCCGGTGACCGTCGTGTTCTGGTAGAGCCGGCCTCCCAGGTCTTGCAACGCCCATGCGTATGCCTGGACCGTCAGTTGGGTATTGGCGTGACCGCCGTTGGCGAAGAAGAGTCCGCCGAGCGTCCGCTCCGTGATGCCGGGAATCATGTCCCGTATCTCTGGTGGTTCCACCAGCGCCACGTCAATCCCGTGACGCACGGCCACCTCTCGCTCCGCCAGGAGGTCGCCCATCTCCGCTTCCGTCACGGCAACCTGGAGCCGGCCCTCCTGCGTGAACTCGGTGGGATGGCCCAGCTCTTCGTCCAGCGTCGTCCATAGCTCTGTGGCTTCTACGGCCATCGGAATTAGCAGCGGCTCGTCAACCCGCTCACTGACCATTCCGCCGTTCCGTCCCGAGGCCTCGCCCCCGACGATCCCCTTGTCGACGACCACCACATCCCTGCCCGCCCTGGCCAGGAAATAGGCTGAACTCAGGCCGGAAACTCCAGCCCCAATGACGACAACGTCGGCGCGGTCTACGGGCATGTGGTCACTTCGCGAGTCCGGTCATCGGTCTCCCTTATCCCAGGACCTGTTGCGTTGGGCTGAACCACTTGGCCCATTCGCTGCGTACCTGCTCCGGCTCGTCGTGCGGCCACATCACCCGCAGGGGCAGCGGCCGCACGGGTGGCCGGTAGGACATCACGGGCATGTCCGCGATGTCGGTGCCCGACGCCTCCGCAAGCAGGAGCGCGACCTGCTCGCGGCAAAGCCGTCCCTGGCAGTGGCCCATGCCTGCCCGTGTCAGACGCTTGACCTGGTCCGGGTTGACCGGAGCATCCGCTGCCAGGGCTTTGAGCCTGGGGCGGCTACCTCGTTCCACTTTCCTATCCAGGAATCGCGGCGGCCGCAAGTCGATGAGATCCGCACAGGTGACTTCCTCGCAGGGACACGCCAAGACGCCCGATCCACTAGCGTTGAGCAGGGCCTGGAGCCATTGCATCCAGTATGAGTAGGCGTCGCTCGGATTCGACCCGGTTACCGTCGCATCATGATCACTGCGACGGGCAGCCGCCTCCGCTGGGTCGATTGCGCCCAGCGACGCGGCCGCGGCCACGCCGGCCAGGCGCCCCTGGCTTCGTGCAATCTCGCTGTCCAGGATCATCCCGTCGTGGAATCCGGCAGCATCCCCCGCGACGAACACCGATTCGACGCTGGTCCGCATCCAGTCATCGCGGTCTGGAACGTATCCGCCCAGCTCAGGCTTGAAGCTAAGGTTGCAGCCCAGGAGGCTGAGGAGCTCAACGTTCGGAACCAGGCCGACCGCGAGACAGACGGTGTCGGCGGCGATAACCTTGTTACTCCCGGCAACCGGCTCGCCGTTGTCGTCAATCTCGACTAGCACGACCGACTCGATCTCTCCGTTTCCTCCGACCGCCTCCCGCACGGTGTGGGACGTGAAGAGCTTGACGCCCGATTCCCGCAACGCCGCGACGATGGCCTCGTCGCCGCGCACAGAGCGGGACACGTCCACGACGGCGGCTACCTCGATTCCCCTGGCCAGCGCCATCCGTGCGGTGTTGAGTCCCAGGTTTCCGGAGCCAAGGACCACCATGCGCCGCGAGCTTGATGCCTCGTATCGATTCATCAGCCAGTAGGCACCGTTCGCCCCCATGGCACCCGCCAGATTCCAACCTCCGAATGCTAAGCCCAAGTCCCCGGCGCCGGTGGCCACAATGAGCCGGTCGTACTTCATCAGCCACGACCGCTCGTCGTCGGCCAGCCCAATCTGTGGGCCATCAAGAACCCTGCTGAACTCTGAATTGCGGAATGCGCCCCAGACACAGGTCCCAAGCTGAATCTCAACGCCGGCAGCAGCAGCCTCAGCCAGGGCATCGTTGGCCGCGGTCATCCTCTCCAGCATCCGCGCCTTGTTTCCCAGCGTGCTCACAAACCGTCGGCCGAAGAAGTGCGGAACATTCAGTCCGGCCATGGCCTCTGGAATCGGGTGCTCGTCAATGAGCGTGACCTGCACGCCCGCCCTGGCCGCCTCGGTGGCGGCGGCCGACCCTGACACACCCGCGCCGACAACGACCAGCGGTCTGGATTCCATGTCAGGTCCCTCTGCTCAGGCTAGAGCCAGATCTTCGTCACAGTTGCATGGATATGCGGGTCCTAAGCGACCTTTCGCTGTGACGAGGTCTTGGCCGGTAGCGTGTCCCGCAGAGCTCTGGTGTAGTCGTGCCCGAATCCGCAGCACGTGCCTATTACCTGGGCGCCCATGCCAACCCACGTGGCGGCCTCCCGCGTCAACTCATCCACGGACTCTTCGTTGCTAACGGTGCTGTCCTGCCAGGTCTCGAGATAGTCTTCTCTGCCGGCATCCGGATAGACGACGACGGGACCGGACCACTCGTCGAGCATGACCTGGAGCGCCGCCGAAGTTTCATCTATCCGGCTATGGAACACTCCAAGGACGTCGGGACCCACCGAGGCGATTTCGTTGATGCCTTCGGCCAGGCTCTTATCGTCGTCAACCGGCCGCCAGGTCTCCGTCCACATCGGCATTCCCAGGCCGCCACTGTAGTGACGTTCGTCACCAAAACTCATTCTGACCGCCTGCCCATCCGCGGCGACCGAGGCCGTGAAAGCCACCCAGACCGGTAGTCCGGTGGCCTTCGCCGCTTCGGCGGCTATCGCCCGGGACTCGTTGTCGGCCCACAGATTCTCGATCAGGAAGAAATCCACGCCCGACTCGGCCAGGATGTTGGCCTGCTCCTCGGCGTATGTCCTTAGTTCTGCCGTCGAAAGGCTGGCGCCATAGCCGTAACCGGTGCCACCCAGCAGCGTCCCGGTTCTGTGGTCGCGGATGGGGGTGCGGCATGAGATGGACCCGGCGACGCACACCGGCCTGTCGACAGCGGCCCGGGCTATGGCTTCCAGCGCCGCATCCACGGCCCGCACGTTGACTTCCCGTACCAACTCGCTGTACCCGGAGGCCTCCAGCGCGGGGCGCAGCGTGTTGAATGTGTTGGTGGTGACGATGTCGGCCCCTGCTCTGATGTAGCGCTCATGCATCTGCCGCACGGTTGCCGGGTGGGTGTAACTGCCCGGGCCACACCACGCGGCCGGATGCATGGGCACGCCCATGGCCTGGAGCTCGGTTCCAATGGCCCCGTCCAAGATGATTACTTCACCGTCGTCTATGCGATTCTTCAACTTCTCGTAATTGGCCATCGCACAGTCCCCTGCTATGGCGCTACACCAGTCTCAGCCTATCCCATGTCAAGAGTCCTTGATTGGGACAGCGCACGGTACTGCGGCTTCGAGAATCTAGTCTTACCTTCGGAATTATTGACCCTCGAGATTGGAGAACTTCAGGCACGTTCAATTGGATAGTGGTGTCGGCGGAGCCTTCGCTGGCGGGCGATGCTCTCCCTACCGAAGAACCTGCCTGACGGGTTATCCGCCGAGCGACACATGGAAGCCGCATCCTCGTGTGCGTTACGCCGGCCAGTCAGTACCGCGAATTGCGCGACTCGCCCGTCGAGTCCGTACCGGCGGCCCCAACTGAGACCTGACACAAAGACTCGCCGTACACTGTCGCCTGGCACACCGGCACCACTTGATGCGGCACGCGGAAAACAGCGCCGATTGCCAGGGCCTTGCTGGCCGGGGCGGTGGCGACTGCCGTGGTGGGCGCCTGTATCGAAACACCGAGCGAGGCCGTTGTGCTGCGCCTGACCGCTCGCGCCGCAACCGCCACCGTGAGCCCACCTGCAGCGTCCATGCGCACGGCGGGCGCTCCGGCGCGCCCACACTTAGGAACCCCGGCGCCCGCCCCACCTGTCGCCAGGCCTCCCGTGTTGCCAACGGCGACTCGGGAAGCCACGTCAACCCCGTCGCCGACCCCAACCCTAGCGCCCAAATCGGCGGTGATCGTGGACCTGGACGGTATTTCAGGTCGACTTGCGTCGGTCATCGACGGTGACACGCTCACCGTCGCCTTGCCCGACGGCGAAGTCACAGTTCGACTACTTGGAATCGACGCCCCGGAATTCGACGACGTCGGTCAACGGCATCTCGCCGAAAAGTCGCGCGAGGCCCTGGGTGCCCTCATTGACGACGGCCCTTTGCGGCTGGAAGCCGACGCGGAGCCTACGGATGCCGGTGGCCGCTTACTCCGGCACGTCTTCAGGTCGGATCGTCTGCTGGCCGCGGAGCTGGCTCGCCAGGGCTGGGCGCGTGCCCTGGCGGTCTCCCCGAATCTGGCGCATAGGGAAGCCATCGACCGCGCCGTCGCCGAAGCTCGAGCCGGCGATCACGGCATGTGGGCACTCGGCGCTGCCGACCTCTTGCTGTCCGTCGACAAGGTCCGGGAAGCCGCAACGCTCACCAACAACGGACGGGTGCCGCTGGACATCGGCGGTTGGTGGCTGGTTAGCCTTCGCGGCAAGCAGGTCTATCGCTTTCCGCCCGGGACCACCATCGACCCGTCGGCAAGCTTGCGCGTGGAGTCGGGCCGTGCCACGGGAGCGCATCGCTTTTCCGAACGCAACGTCTGGAACAACAGCAAACCCGACCCCGCGGAACTCCGACGGCTCGACGGTCGCGTTGCCGCGGTTTCGGACGACCCGGCGCCGCCCTAGCGCACGTGACTTACCCGGCGTCTCGGTGGCTTGTCGCAGGACTCCAGCCCCGTCCAGCATGAAGCTCGTAAGCTAACGTTTAGGGAATCCGGACGGTCGGTCCTACAGAAAGAGTCGAACACTCAGATGACCAGTTCTCAACCAGTCCGACGAAACAGCTGTGGGCCGCGTCGGCCGGTGCGTCGCTTCGGCGCCATCGCGCTCGCGCTTGTTGTGGCCCTTCTCGCGTTTGCCACTCCCGTCGTGGCCGACCAGCACGACCAGGACGACATGGCAGGTGCAGGCCTCTCAGCCGTGGTCGAGCGTTCCGCCTTCACTCAACCCGACGAGTCCCTCGGCCACAACATTCCCGACCTGACGCTGTCGGTCGGCGACGCCGAGGTGTCCTGTGACTTCCTCACGCTCTACCGGGCGACCGGCGACGTCGATCGCTGGGGGTACGCAACGTCCGAAGTCATCACTGAACGCGCCGGCGTGCTGACCCAGTACTACCAGCGCGGCATCGTGGACTGCCAGGAGCGCGACGGTGCCTGGCAAATGGAGCGCCGGCTGGTCTGGGACGAACTCGGCGGCCTGGGCGCGGAGCCGGATCTGTTGAGCGAGCAGTCTGGCCTGCCGTTGGGCCCGTGGGGGCATCGCGTGTCCAACTTCGCCACGGACGGGACGCCAATCGGCTTCCTGGACTTCTTCAACGCCCTTGGTGGCCTGCAGGCCTTCGGCCACCCCAAGTCCGAGGCCCGCCCGGACGGCGCGCCCGGCGCCAGGTTCAATCTTGAGGACACCACTCCCGGCGTGATCCGCCAGTACTTTCAGGCTGCGGTGTTCGAACACCGGCCGGACAGCCCCGAGCGCGTGCATCTGCGTTTCCTGGGCGACAAAGCTCGCGACGCGCTCTACCCGTTTGACATCCATCAAGCGTTCGAGAGCTTCCGAGCCGCCGAACCGCTGGAGGATGGCCAGGCGTTCGAGCCCGAGGGAATCTCGGGTGTCGACGCGCTAGTTTCGCGGTACTACGCCGACCGCGACGCGCTGATTGCGCTGTATCACGCCATGGACGGCCCCAACTGGAATCTCAACGACAATTGGCTGAGCGGTGCGCCCCTTCGCGAGTGGTACGGCGTCACGGTCGGAGCGGGCCGTGTCGTCGAACTGGATCTCTCGCAGAACCAGTTGAGCGGCCAAATCCCGTCGGAAGTCGGCCTGCTCACCGGTCTGACGAACCTGGATTTCTTTGGAAACCAGCTCACGGGCCAAATCCCGGCGGCGATTGGCGACCTTGACAACGTGACCCGTCTCTCCCTCTGGGCCAATCAACTGAGCGGGTCCATTCCCGCCGAGCTGGGCGACATGGAGAGTCTGGAGTGGGTGGCTCTCGGCATTAACGAATTGACCGGCGGGATTCCGCCCGAACTGGGCAACCTTGCGACCCTTACCCACATGGACTTCACGTTGAACCAGCTCAGCGGCCCGATTCCGGCCGAGCTGGGCAATCTCCCCAACGTGGTTTGGATCGGGCTCTGGTCCAACCAGCTCAGCGGCCCGATTCCGGCCGAGTTGGGTAACCTCACCGGTCTCACCCAGCTCGACTTCGATCACAACCGCTTGAGCGGTCCGATTCCGGCCGAATTGGGCAACCTCGCCGACCTGGACGAGCTTTGGCTCAGGCATAACCAGTTGAGCGGCCCAATCCCGCCTGAGTTGGGCAACCTCAGCAGCCTGTCGGTCCTCGGATTGGAACAGAATCAGCTGACGGGCGACGTTCCGGTCGAGCTGGGGAACCTGACCAACCTGCGCCGGGTGTTCCTCTCGGGGAACGAGTTGACCGGGTGCATTCCCGCGGTACTGGCCGAGGCCGCCCAGACCGACGTCGACGAGCTCGGTCTCCCGGTCTGCGAAGCCGAGGAGGAGGCGCCGGCCGACGCGGCCTGATCGACTGACACAACGGCGCCGGTGAACTGGCGGGCCGAACGGTTCGCTCCACCGGCGCCGTTGTCGCGTCGCCCGTCCAACCGGCCGCTTTACCTGGAACCTGGCGAGCGGGCCGCAGCGAGGCACTAGTCCTTTCGGCCGACTCGCAGGTCCGAAATTACGCCGTTCGGGCGATGGCACACATCGTGTCCCCGCCTACAGTGGGCCGCGTGAACGCCGCACAAGGAGCGCCAGATGCGCAGCTCGCTCAGGAAGCCTCGGCCATGACCGACATCGTGATCCAGACCAATGCGCTGTCCAAGCGCTATGGCCGCGTGCTGGCCGTGGACCGGCTGTCGCTACAGGTGCCGCGTGGTCACGTCTTCGGCCTGCTCGGCCCCAATGGCGCCGGCAAGACAACCGTGATGGGCATGTTGCTGGGGCTGGTGCGCCCAACGTCCGGCAGCTTCAGCCTGCTGGGGACCGACGGTACCGGCCGGGACGCCCTGCGGCGCATCGGCGCCATCGTCGAGACGCCGGCCTTCTACCCCTACCTCTCCGGCCGCCGGAACCTCGCCTACTTCCAGGGCGTCATGGGTCGCAACGATCCCCGCGAACTGGATCGGCTGCTGGAACTGGTGGGGTTGGCCGGGCGCGCGAACGACGCCTTCAAGACCTACTCACTCGGCATGAAGCAGCGCCTGGGCCTGGCTTACGCCCTGCTCGGCGACCCCGAGCTGCTGTTGCTGGACGAACCCACCAACGGCATGGATCCCGCCGGCATGGCCGAAGTTCGCGACCTGATCCGTGATCTCGGCTCCGAAGGCCGCACGATCCTGCTCTCCAGTCACCTGCTGAACGAAGTCGAGCAGGTCTGCGACAGCGTGGCCATCATTGCGAAGGGCCGGCTGGTGGTGCAGGGCGACGTGGCCGACCTGCTGCGTCCGCAGGAGCAGGTGCGTCTGCGAACCACCGATGACGCGAAGGCCCTGACCCTCCTCACGGCCTCGGACGAGATCGAGGCCGCCAAGGCCGCCGACGACGCGCTGGTCGTCACGATCGCGCACGAGCGCTCGTCCGAACTGACCGCCCTGCTCAGCAAATCCGAGGTCTATGTCACCGAGATCGCGCCGCTCCAGGTCTCGCTGGAGCAGTACTTCCTGGACGTCACCGGCGAGAACGGAGAACGGTCCGAATGATTGCCCAGGTTCTGCCCCTGACCCGCCTGGAGTGGTACAAGCTCCGCCACCGCCGCATGCCCTGGATCCTGTTGGGCGTCGCCGTGCTGCTGGTGCAGATCGCCTTCTGGGCAAGCTACGCCCTGTTCCGTAGCGGCGAAATGACGGTCGGTGAAGGTGGAGCGTCAAGCACGACCACGATCTCGACCACCGACCAGTTTCTCGAGATGTTCGCCTTTCCGACCAGCCTCACCAACGGGCTCATCGTCGCCCACGGGTTCGGCGGCATCCTGCTCATGATCCTGGCCGCGTCGCTGATCGGGACGGAATACGGCTGGGGCACGCTGCGCACCGCGCTGACCAAGGGCACGGGACGCTGGTCGCTGCTGACCGCCAAGCTGCTCTTGCTGTCCACGCTCAGCGTCGCCGTCCTGATCGTTGCCACCGCGTCGGTGGCCGCCAGTAGCGCCATCGCCCTGGCAACCCTCAACGCCGACTGGATTTCGTCCTCCGCCGACTGGTCCGATCTTGGCATCGGGTTCGGCAAAGCCGTCTTCGGCATGCTGCCCTACATTGCGCTGGCGGTCTTCGCGGCGGTCCTGACGTCATCCTCGGGCGCAGCGATCGGCATATCGCTGGGCTATTACTTCGTGGAGTCGATCCTGGTCAACGTGCTGGCCGGTTTTGACTGGTTCCAGCGCGTCGCCGGCTTCATCCTGGGGCGAGCCGTCAGCGGATGGGTGCAGACCGAAACCGGCGTGTCGTTTCAGTCATCAGGGACGACCGCCGGACTGCCGGACGCGTCGCAGTCGTTTCTTGTCCTCTTGGCCTACGTCGTCGTGCTGAGCGGCGCGGCCCTCTGGGTCTTCCAGCGCCGCGAAGTGGCCGGCGCCAAGGGCGAGTAGCGCGCCATGTCGGATGAGATGCCCCACCGATCGCGCCCGGGTCGGCACGGCCTCAACGCGGCCGGCCCGAATCGAGAACGGCCCGAATGACCCCCCAGGTTCTCTCGCTCACCAGCTGGGAGTGGTTCAAGCTCCGCCGCCGCTGGATGCCGTGGATTCTGCTGGCAATCATCGTGGCCCTGCCGCAACTGTCGCTCTGGGGCAGCGTCTCCGGGACGTTTGGATCCGAGACCGAGCAGGCCGTCCGCGGTGCCGACGACGTATTCCTGCTCTTCCCAAACAGCGTGGTTGGCGGCCTGCTGGTGGCGCAGGTGTACGGAATCGTCCTCATCATGATCCTGGCCGCGTCGCTGCTAGGCGCCGAGTACGGCTGGGGCACGCTGCGGACGGTTCTGACCCGCGGAACGGGTCGCTGGCCGTTCCTGATATCCAAGCTCCTGCTGCTCGCCCTGCTGGGCGCCGCCGCACTTTTCGTTGGGGCCGCGGCGTGGGCTGTCGGCAGCGCGATCGCGCTGGTCACCCTGGGCGACGGGACCTGGTTGGCCGAATCCGCCGACTGGATCGAAGTCGTGAAGTGGTCTGGCAAGGCCGTCTTTGGGCTGTTTCCCTACATCGCGCTAGCCGCGTGCGTAGCGGTGCTGACCTCATCGTCCGGCGCGGCCATCGGGATAGCCCTGGGCTACTACATGGTCGAATCGATCCTGGTCGGCGTCCTGTTCAACTTCGACTGGTTCGAGCGTGTTGCCGAGTTCCTGATCGGCCCGGCCGGCTACGGATGGATGGGACTCCCAGGCGGCATGACGTTCTCCTATCCCGCCGAATTGCCGGACGCCGCCCAGTCCTTCGTCGTATTACTGGGATACGTACTCGTCCTGAGCGGCGCGGCCTTCTGGCTGTTCCAGCGCCGCGACATCGCCGGTGCCAGGGGCGAGTAGCGGCCCATGCAGGACAATACGCCCCGCACATCGCCCGAGCGCAGCATCTGGACGCTACCGGTGAGAACGGAGATCGGCCCGAATGATCGCTGAAACCCTGTCCCTCACCCGCTGGGAGTGGTTCAAGCTGCGCCGCCGGCGCCTGCCCTGGATCCTGCTGTTCGTCAGCGTGCTGCTGTTGCAGATCACGTTCTGGAGCGCCTATGCCTTGTTCCGCGTCGGCGATGAAGTGGCGCTGGGCGACGGCGGCGCCGCCAGCGTCAGTGGAGCCTTCCTGGAACTCCTGGCCTTTCCAAACAACGCGGTGATCGGGCTCGCCATCTCGCATGGATTCACAATCATCCTCATCATGATCCTGGCCGCCTCGCTCACCGGCACCGAATACGGCTGGGGCACGGTGCGCACGGTGCTGACACGCGGCGCCGGGCGCTGGCAATTGCTGGCGTCCAAGCTCCTGCTCGTCGCGCTGTTGGGCGTGGGCGCGCTGATCGTCGGGGCGCTCAGCATGGCGGTGAGCAGCTTCATCGCCTCGTTGACGTTAGAAGGCGGCAACTGGCTGGCCGAGTCGGCGGAATGGGTCGAGGTGGCGCGCACGTTCGGTAAGGCCATCTTTGGATTGCTGCCCTACGTGGCGCTGGGCTTGTTCTTTGCCGTCCTGACCACCTCGTCCGGCACGGCCATCGGGCTGGCGCTCGGCTATGCCGTGGCCGAGGGCATCGTGATCAGCATCCTGGCCAACTTTGACTGGTTCGAGCGATTCTCCGGCTACGTCCTCGGCCAGGCCGTCGGCGGCTGGCTGGGCACGACGGGTGGCGAGCTCTTTGTTGGCGGCGGCGACGATGGCTTTGGCGACGCCGCGGTCATCGGCATGCAGCCCGAAGCCCTGCAGGGCTTCCTGGTCTCGCTGGCCTACATCGTGGTCCTCAGCGGCCTCGCCTTCTGGCTCTTCCAGCGCCGCGACATTGCGGGCGCGAAGGGCGAGTAGAAGTCCACTTGGGACGATTTGGCCAGGCCAGCTGCGGTCGGCTAGTTTCCGCCCGCCATCGCTGAGTAACAGTCGGAGCCCATTTGTTTGCTGAAGTCTTGGCGCTCACCCGCTGGGAGTGGTTCAAGCTTCGCCGCCGCCGGCTGCCCTGGATTCTGCTGCTGGTCAACGTATTGCTGATGCAGATCACGTTCTGGGCTTCATACGGCTTGTACCGCGCTGGCGACGAGATAACGCTTGGTGTTGATCCCAGCACCGGGATCGTGGGTGCTGTTCCCCCGGAAGTTCTGGCCCTTCCGAACAGCGCGGTTTTCGGCCTCCTGACCTCTCACGGGTTCGTGGCCATGCTCATCATGATCCTTACCGCCCCGGTAACGGCAGCCGGGTACGGATCGGGCACCTCGCCGCCCGTGCGACGAGTCAGCGACGCGCGCTGGCTGTTCTTGGCTTCGAAGCTGCTGCTCATCGTGCTGTTGGGCGCCGGCGCAACACTCATCGGGACTCTTTCGGTGACGCTCAGCTCCCAAATCGCGTACGCGTCCCTGGAGGGAGGCCGTGGGATGGCCGCCTCCGCAGCGTGGGGCGAAGTGATCCGCACCTTTGCGAAGGTCATTTACGGGTTGCTTCCCTGGATCTGCTTGGCGGCATTCTTCGCTGTGCTTACGAAGTCCACTCGCATAGCCATTGGGCTGTCCATCGGCTACGCGGTTGTCGAGAGCATCGTGTTCGAGAGCCTCGCGGGCTTTGAGTGGGCCGAGCGGGTTTCGGGTTTCGTAATGAGCTGGGCAATCGATGACTGGCTGGGAAGCACCGAGGCGCAGCTGGCTTCCATCGGTATCGGCGACGACTCGTCGCTTGGCACTGCCGCGGCCGCCGCTGCGCAGGCGGACGCCCTCCGCGGCTTCCTGGTCTCGCTGGCCTACATTGTGGTCCTGAGCGGTCTCGCCTTATGGATCTTCCAGCGCCGAGACATCGCCGGCGCCAGCGTCGAGTAGCCGGCAAGCCACTCGAAAAGAGTCTTGACCGTCCCAGAGTCGGCGGCGAAACTTCACCCCGTAGAAAAGGCGTTGACGGAAACGCGTTTGGCGGGTGGCCCGCCGCAGCGAGCCCGGGACGGTGCAAGCCGGGCGGTCAGGGTCCCGCTGGAACATCCTTCCCGAGCCGCCGGTCGAAGGCCCACACGGGCTGGTAGAACCGGACGGAGTTGCGCTCCGTGATCGGCGCAACGGCATCCGCCTCGCGGCGCGTGCCGGGTGAGTGGCGCGGTCCCTCGGGCCGCGCAATGTGGGTGGTACCGCGGGTTGTTCTACCCGTCCCGTTGGGGACGGGTTTTTTCTTTGTCTGGAGAGACATGGCAACCGAGGCTTTGTTCTACGCCGACAGCTACCTGCGCGACTTCGAGGCCACCGTAACGGCCGTTCGGCCGGACGGCGTGGCGCTGGACCGCAGCGCCTTCTATCCGCTTGGCGGCGGACAGCCCAGCGATCTGGGTGAACTGCGCGCCCACGGGCAGGTCTGGCCGGTAACGGCCGTGCGTCGCCGGGGCGGCGACATCGTGCACCGGCTCGAAGGCGAGCCGCCCCCGGCCGGTATCGAAGTCACCGGCCACCTGGACTGGGACCTGCGCTACGCCTTCATGCGCCTGCACACCGCCCTGCATGCCCTCTCCGGCGTCGTCTGGACCGGCTGGCAGGCCGACGTGACCGGCAGCCACATCTACGACGACGGCGCCAAGGCCCGCATGGACTTCTCGCTGGAAGGCATTCGTATCAACGACGTGCGCGACCAGATCGAGGAGCGCCTGAACGCCGAACTCGCCGCCGCCCGCCCCGTGCGCGCCTACGAGCTGCCCCGCGCTGAAGCCCTGGAACTGCCCGACCTGATCCGCACCCACGTCAACCTGGTGCCCGCCCACATCGCAAACATCCGCATCGTCGAAATCGAGGGCCTGGATCGCCAGGCCGACGGCGGCACGCACGTCGCCAACACCGGCGAGGTCGGCCGCGTCGCCATCATCAACGCCGCCAACAAGGGGCGCATCAACCGCCGCCTTGAAATCGCCCTGACGGACTGACGCCATGAGTGACGACACCGCGAGCCCCAGCAGACCGAAGTCCGCCTTCGACCCCCTGCCGGACGAACTGGACTTCCCGTCCATGGAACGGCGGATGCTGGATCGCTGGGCCGCCGAGGACACCTTTGAGCGGCTGCGCGCCAAGAACGCCGACGGCCCGCGCTGGTCGTTCTTCGACGGTCCCATCACGGCCAACAACCCCATGGGCGTCCACCACGCCTGGGGCCGCACGTACAAGGACGTCTACCAGCGCTACCGGGCCATGCGCGGCTACCACCAGCGCTACCAGAACGGCTTCGACTGCCAGGGGCTTTGGCTGGAAGTGGAGGTGGAGAAGGACCTCGGCTTCAACTCCAAGCGCGACATTGAGGAGTTCGGCCTGGAGGCCTTCGCCGACGCCTGCCGCGAGCGCGTCGAGAAGTTCTCAGGCGTCCAGACCCGCCAGTCCGTTCGGCTGGGCCAGTGGATGGACTGGGACGACTCCTACTTCACCCATTCCGACAACAACATCGAGCACATCTGGCACTTCCTGCGGTGTTGCAACGAGCGCGGCTGGATCGCCGCGGCCCAGCGCGCCATGCCCTGGTGCGCCCGCTGCGGCACCGCCCTCTCCCAGCACGAGCTCATCGATACCTACGAAGAGGTCGAGCACGACGCGGTCTACGTGCGCCTCCCCATCCACGGACGCCCCGACACGTGGCTGCTCATCTGGACCACTACACCCTGGACCCTGGCGGCCAACGTGGCGGCGGCGGTCCATCCCGACCTGACCTACGTCGAGGTGGCGGTCGACGACGGCCGCTACGTCATGGCCGAAGCCGCAATGTCGGCCGTCTTTGGAGAGGGCGCCGAAGTCGTTGCCAGGCACCAGGGCTCGGACCTGCTGGACCTGACCTACGACGGCCCCTTCGATGACCTGCCGGCAGTGCAGGGAGTAACCCACCGTGTCATCCCATGGACAGACGTCGGCGCCGACGAGGGCACCGGCGTGGTACATATCGCGCCCGGCGCCGGTGAGGAGGACTTCCTTCTCGGCCAGGACCTTGGCCTCGAGGTCCTGGTGCCCATTGACGAAAACGGCGCCTACACCGCCGGCTACGACTGGCTGACCGGCCGCGACGCCCGCGAGGTCGCCGACGACGTGGTGGCCCACCTGCGCACGCGCGGCCTGCTATATCGCCACCACACCTACACCCACCGTTACCCGCACTGCTGGCGCTGCCACGAGGAACTGGTCTTCCGGGTGGACGACGAGTGGTTCATCCGCGCCGACGAAGTCCGCCAGCCCATGCTCGACGCCGCGGCCACCGTCAACTGGACGCCCGAGTACGCCGGCGCACGCATGGCCGACTGGCTGCGCAACATGGGCGACTGGAACATCTCCCGCCGCCGCTACTGGGGCCTGCCCCTGCCCTTCTATCCGTGTCGGGCCTGCGGTCACCTGACCGTGATCGGGTCGAAGGCCCACCTCGAAGAGCGCGCCATCGAGGGCATGGACCAGCTGCGCGAACTGCACCGCCCTTGGATCGACCGCGTGAGCATCCGCTGCGAGTCCTGCGAGGCGCCCACCAACCGCATCGACGCCGTTGGCGACGCCTGGCTGGACGCCGGCATCGTGCCCTTCTCGACCCTGGGCTACCTGCATAACAGCGAGGAGTTCGAGAACTGGTATCCGGCCGACTTCATCACCGAGATGCGCGAGCAGATCCGGCTCTGGTTCTACTCCATGCTCTTTATGAGCGTCACCATCCAGAACCAGTCGCCCTACCAGTCCGTCTTCGTCTACGAAAAGCTCAACGACGAAACCGGCCGCGCGATGCACAAGAGCTGGGGCAACGCCATCGACTTCGGCGAAGCCGCGGAACGCATGGGCGCGGACGTGATGCGCTGGCTGTATGCCGGGCACAACCCGCTCTACAACATCAACTTCGGCTACGGCCCGGCCACCGAGGTCAAGCGCCGCATGCTCACCCTCTGGAACGTCTACTCGTTCTTCGTGACCTACGCGCGCCTGGACGGCTTCGACCCCACCGCCCCGCGCATCCCGGTCGCCGAGCGACCCAACCTCGACCGCTGGGCTCTCTCACGCCTGCAAGGCCTTATCGACACCATGACCGCCTCGCTGGACGACTACCTCGTATACCGCGGCGTGCAGGCCGCCCAGGAGTTCATCGAAGAGCTGTCCAACTGGTACGTCCGCCGCGGCCGCCGCCGCTACTGGAAGTCCGACTCCGACGACGACAAGCAGGCCGCCTACCAGACCCTGTACGAACTATTGACCTCGCTGGTTCGGCTTCTGGCCCCGGTGATGCCCTTCTGGACCGACGACATCTACCAGAACCTCGTCCGCCGCGCCGACTCTGACGCGCCGGGCAGCGTCCACCTCACGGACTGGCCCGACGCCGATGACGCACTGCGCGATCCCGATCTGGACGCGGCCATGGCCCTGGCCCAGCAAGTCGTACGCGCCGGCCGCGCCGCCCGCAACAGCGTCAACGTCAAGCTTCGCCAGCCGCTGCGCTCCGCGCTGGTGCGCGTCGCAGACGATGCCGATTGGGACGCCGTCACGGTCTTGCAGGCCCACGTCCTCGACGAGTTGAACGTCAAGAAACTCCGGCGCATGACCTCCGAGCACGAACTGGTCGACTACCAGGTCAGGCCGAACTACCGCGCCCTCGGTCCGCGCTTCGGCCGCCAGGTCCGCCAGGTCGCCGAAGCGCTTGCCGCGCTAGACGCTCCGGCTGCCGTGCGCGAGTTGGACGAACTCGGTTCGCTCCATATCGAGGTCGAAGGCGTAACCGAGACGCTGGAACCCGGCGACCTGGATGTCCGCCGCACTCCCAAAGAAGGCTTCGGCGTGGCCGAACAGGACGGCGTCATCGTAGCCATCTCCACCGAGATCGACGACGATCTGGCCCGCGAAGGCCTCGCCCGCGAACTCGTCCACGCCACCCAGGGCCTCCGCCGCGACGCCGGCCTGGAAGTCTCGGACCGCATCCGTCTCTGGCTCGACGGCCCGGCCGCCCTGCACGAAACCCTGGCCGCGCACCAGACCGAAATCGCCGCCGAGGTCCTGGCCGTAAAGGTCAACGAAGGCATGCCACCGGAGAGCGCCGCTGAGGCCTCGCCGACCCTGAACGGTGTGCCCGTGGAGGTCCGCCTGACCCGAGCCTGAGTTGAGACTGACCGCCGCTGGGTAGCTGAGGTTCCGGCGCTCTAACCGGAGAAGCGGTCCACGGCAACCGCGATAGCAACCGCCGTCGTCACCGAACCAAGCATCAAGCCGATCATCCACTTGATCAGATCGGCCCTGAGATTGGCGATCTCAGACTTCATTTCGCCGCGCACATTGGCGATCTCGGTCATGACTTCAGCGCGCAGATCGGCCAGGTCTTGCTTGGTCGCGTAGTGCGCGAGGCTGCGGTCCAATTCCTCGCGCAGTTCGGCGCGGGTCAGCGCAGCGGCACTGATGCTCGGGTCGGCCATGCGGACGCCTCCCATATCGAATTACTGTCTTTCCGTCGCTGCAACGTCCGTAGCTGGCACCGGTTGTACGCACCGAACATCGCCGCCGACTAGACGAGGTCTTGGCGAGCTAAGTGAAAAAGCGGTCCACGGCAACCGCGATACCGACGGCCGCCGTCACCGAGCCCAGCATGAGCCCGACCATCCACTTGATCAGGTCGGCCCTCAGATAGGCGATCTCAGCCCTGATTTCGCCACGCAACTCGGCAAGGTCTGCCTTGGTTGCGTAGTGCGCGAGGCTGCGGTCCAATTCCTCGCGCAGTTCGGCGCGGGTCAGTGCCGCGGCGCTGCTATTCGTGTCGGTCATACGGACGTGTCTCCTGTCGAGGTGTGGCCAGACAAGGTTTTGCGACGCCGCCCGATACACGATTCTATCTTGCAACGAGAGTTCACTCCGACAATCGGACGCCACGCGCCGTGACCGCTGCCTTGAGTCTTGGCGCAACTACTCCGCCAACGCCACCTCCACCGTCCCGTCCGTTACCCGCACCTTGTAGCTGCGGGTGCGGTGGCCGAAGGGTGGGTTGATGACCCAGCCGTCGGTGACGTCGTAGATCCAGCCGTGCAGCGGGCAGGTGAGCTCGCAGCCGACTAGTTGACCGGACGCCAGTGGGTAGCCGGCGTGTTCGCAGAGCCCGTCCAGGGCGTAGTAGCGACCGTCCACGTTGGCGATCACGATTTCGGCCTTGTCCAGGAATACCGACGACAGCCGGCCCGGCGGCGGCAGCAGCGACTCGGGACCGACGGCCTTGAAGTCCAGTTCCTCAGCCGAGGTCACGCCGCATCACCGTCAGGTCCGCGCGACCTTCGCCCAGGTCCAGGGCAGCCGGCTGAACGACTTCCTCAACGAACCCCGCCTCGCGCAGCACCCCCAGGCGACCCTCCGAGACCCCGCAGGCGCGCACCGCCCGCACGTCGTGAGCGGCCGCGTGCTCCAGCGCGGCCTCAATCACCGCGCCCGCGCGATCCACATACGCCGGCGCCGCCTGGAATTCCATCGTCGCGTTGGCACTCACCGGCGCGTGAATCGGCGCCCACAGGTTGGCCGAGGCCACCATCCGCCCGCGGTCGTTGATCAGCACCTTCCAGGCATTCGCCTCGCTCGCGGTATGCCGCGTCATCGAGTTGAAGAACGGCCGCAGGCACCCGCTGGCCTGCACCGCCGGCGGCGCGTAGAACATGGCCTCGGTGAAGTCGCGCACGAGCCACTCGGACGGCTCCAGCAGCATCACCAGGCCGGTATAGGCCCCGATGTCGCCCATCCGCATGTCACGAACCGCTCCATCGCCCGCCCGGCCAAAGAACTCGTCGTCAAACGTATCGGCGTCCGTCCCCGGCCGCAGCGCCCGGAACGTCAACCCGTTGTAGTGCCGGTAGCCGTGCTTCTCGTAGATGTGCTGCGCCACCGGGTTCACGGTGCCCAGGTAGCTCACCTGGCCGCCGACCTGCCAAAACCCCTGGATCGACAGCTCCGTCAGCCGCTGCGCGATTCCCTTTCCGCGCTGCTCGGGCTCGGTAAACACGAAGCCGTAGCCCCCCATCTCGGGCAGGTCCCGGCTGGTTCCATGCCACGCCGTCCCCACGACTGTCCCGTCGATCCGTCCGACCAGCATCGTGTCGGCCAGCGACGGGTCGTGGGTCCCGGCCAGGAATTCCGCCAGGAATCCGCCTTCGGCCGGCACCATCCACGGATCGAACGGCCGCGTCAGAAAGCTGTAAGTCTCCTGCTGGGCCGCACCCGTCCCGCGGCCTTCGCCCGGTCCCAGCACGCTCGCTACCAGTTCCTCGCCGTTGGGCAGCGCGAATACCTTCTCCATGCCGTTCCAACTCCGGTTCTGCGTTTCTGGGTGCCACAATAGCCGCTCTGACACGGAATTGAAGGAGCAGGACGTATGTCGCTACAGGGCAAGGCCGCACTGGTCACCGGCGGCGGAACCGGCGTCGGCCGCGCAACGGCGCTCATGCTGGCCGAGCGCGGCGCCAACGTGGCCGTCAACTACTCGCGATCGGCCGACGAAGCCGCCCAGACCGCCAATGACATCCAGGCGCTCGGCGTCGAAGGCCTTGCCATCCAGGCCGATGTCGCGTACGACGCCGCGGTCGTGGCCATGGTGGAGCAGACCGTCGCCGCCTTCGGCCGCCTGGACATCGTGGTCAACAGCGCCGGTACCACGTTCTTCGTCGACTACGACGACCTGGACGGCATGAAGGACGAGTACTGGGACCGCATCCTGGCCGTCAACCTCAAGGGCCCCTTCTTCGTTAGCCGCGCGGCGGCGCCGCACCTGAAGGCCGGCGGCGACGGCGTGATCGTCCACGTCTCGTCCCTGGCCGGGATCACCGGCACCGGCTCCTCAATCGCTTACGCGGCTTCCAAGGGCGCCTTGAACACCATCACCAAGTCGCTGGCCCGCACCCTGGCGCCCGAGATTCGCGTCAACAGCGTGGCCCCAGGCCCCATCGACACCCGTTGGATGATCGGGCACGAAGGCTTTCTGCAGCGCGCCATCGACCGCAGTCCCGTCAATCGCGCGGCCACGCCCGAAGACATCGCCGCCGGCATCCTTCTCCTCGTCGAGAACCCCATCGTCACCGGCGAGGTCCTGGTCATGGACAGCGGCTGCGGCCTCTAGAGTCGAGCGCCGGCAAACGCCGGAGCCGGGAGAAAAAACTGGAACCCCCGCCGCGGCGGGGGTTCCGTTCATCACCGTGCGTCCACGGGACTACTGCTGGAGCGGCGTCCTACTCCTGGGTGTGCCCCGTGCCCCCGCAGCGGGAGCAAGTTCGCCAAAACGCCGTCTCGCCGTAGTACGAACGGCTGACGTGGCGCCCTGTTGGGGCGTAGCGCAGTGATCCGCGCCCACCGCAGCGGACGCAAGCTTCGTGTCCGCTGGTGGCGGTGTAGGTGGCCCGTGGGCCGACGTAGTGAGTCATCGTTCCCTCCTCATTGCGGGAACTTCCGCCAGATCTCCACGATCCGGTCTTCGGGCTGACGCCGTTGTCAGCACCTCCAATGTACACAAACCCCGCGCTCCGTCAAGCCGCCGGACCCTCTGAATCAGCCGCGGCTGCGGGCCATTCCATTAACGCCCGCGGGGCGCCGGGTGTCCTCCCGGCGCCCCGCGCAGCAGGCGCTTGCCTCGTGAGCTAGCGGCTCGGTGCCGTGCGTAGGAAGAGCACGACCTTCCAGAGCTCTTCCTCGGTCATGCCGCCGGTCTCCTGCGGCTGGTCGGCGCCCTCGATGCACTGCGAGCGAATCTTCTCGCGAACCTGGCTCGAAACCTTGAGCTCGGTGTGCGGGACGCCCAGTTCCGCCGGGATGCTGTGCGGCACATCGCCCCGGTCGTCTTCGCCAATCGCCGTGTTGCCGTGCCAAGTCTTCAGGAAGATAGCGCCCGGGTCACTCGCCAATTGCGCCTGGAACTCTTCCGCCTTGAAGCTGGCCGGTCGCGGCGAGTACAGCTGGTACTGCGGACCGAACCCATCGGCCGCGTAGCCGTGGCAGGTGGCGCAGACCGTCAGGTAGAGCTGCTCGCCATCCTTCATCACGTCCTCAGTGTCGGGACAGGGGTTTGCAGGACAGGTGCCCGTGGCGGCGCACGCCGGTTCCGGGAATTCCGTGGTCCCGGGTGGCTCACACGCCGCAAGTACGACGAGCGCGACGAGCGCGACCGCCAGAGCGCCGATCAATCCTCGGCGCAGCGACATCTTCATACTCCGTCCCCCAGGGTTGGCCGTTAGTTGCTGGCTTCAAGCAGTCAATGTAACGCGCCGCCTTCACCGCGCGCTACCGAGCGCTCCACCGTTCGTGGACCCGCCCGCGGTCCCGGCTCTCGATTGAGGGCCATAGTCAACGCGAAGTCGTGGCCGCCTAGGACCGCTGACCGCAGCCCAACGCGCTACGCTTGCCCCGCGTGCGGCTTGGAGGTCCGGCCATGCGAGCGGCGCTTCACACCCTCATGTTCGGCGGCTATGCCCTGGAACGCGTGGCCCCGGTCGCCAGCCAAATCGGCTACGCCGGCGTCGCCCTCATGTGCCGCCCACCGCACCTCGACCTTGACACCCCCGGCCCCTCCGCCCGCGCTGGCTCCCGGGTCCTCACCGAATCCGGCCTCCAGGTCGTCGGGCTCGCCTCCGGCCTTGGCCGTCCCGAGTCCTTTACCGGCGCACCCGCCCAGGCCGAACTGGATGGCGTGCGCCGCGCCCTCGAGGCAGCCAACATCCTTGGCGCTGGCTTGCTGCGACTCTGGGGCGGCGCCGACGGCATGTCGGTCGACAACGCCGACGAGCTCTCCGCTGCCGCTTCCTGGTACGGCCGGGCTGCCTCGCTCGGCGCCGACGCCGGCGTCCGCGTCACCATCGAGGTCCATTCGCAGGGCCTCGCCTCCAGCACCGCCGCCACCTGCCGGCTAGTCGACGCCATCAACCACCCCAACCTTGGCGCTGCCCTCGACACCGGCAACCTGCACGCGGCCGCCACGTCCGTCGGCGCGGACGATGTCGCCCAACTCGGCGCCCGCATCTTCGACGTCCACGTCAAGGACATGCGCGGCCTCCCGGACGCCGCGGGCCACACCCTCGAAGTGGACGGCCGCCACTACGTCCACGTCCCGCTTGGCGAGGGCGACGTACGCAACGGCGAGACCCTCTGCCAGCTCGCCGCCGGCGGCTACACCGGTTGGATCGCCAACGAATCCGAGTGCTCGTGGCCTGACTGGGACACCTCGGTTTCCGCGGCAGAGCACGAATACGCCGAACTCGACAAACTCATCCAGGCCGCCCATGCCTGAAATCGAGACGCGCGCCGCAACCCGGTCGCAGCCACTGCCGGAGAGCACCTAGCCATGCACGTCGCGTTTAGCTGGGATCCCAGCCTCTTCAACTACCGCAACATGCTCGGCAACCCTTACGGCGGCCTGCTCGTCGAGGCCCTCCAGCGTCACGGCTACTCCTTCGAACTGATCAGCCTCAATCCCACGGGGGACATCGAAGGCGTAACGCCAGGCTGGGTGTGGCGCAATCGCGGTCGCGTCCACGGCATCCACCTGCACTGGCTGCAGGGCGTCACCAATACGGAGACCGCCACCAAAGCCTGGCTCCAGATGGCGGCCTTTACCTTCGCCCTGCTCCTGGCGCGGGTGCTCGGCTACCGCGTCATCTGGACGCTCCACAACATGCTGCCCCACGAACGCCCGCACTGGGGCGTCGACGTGGTGGGCCGCTACGTCATGGCCCTGCTGGCCAGCTCCATCATCTGCCACTGCGAGTACGCCGCCCGCGCCTACACCCGCCGATTCATCCGCCGCCGCAACCTCTTCGTCATCCCCCACGGCGACTTCCGCAACGCCTATCCCGCCGACGTCACCCGCCAGGAAGCCCGCCGCGAACTCGGCATTCCCGAGGATGCCTTCGTCTACACCTCCTTCGGCAACATCCGCGGCTACAAGGGCCACGACGACATGCTGGAAGCCTTCAAGGGCCTGGAGGGCGACCACCTCCGCCTCGTCGTCGCCGGACAGCGCCACCAGTTCTACGAGGGCGTCGTCGGCAACGAATCCGTCGGCGATCCCCGCGTCCTCATGCACGAGGGCAAGGTCCCCATCGACAAGCTGCAGGTCTACTTCCACGCTGGCGATGTGGCCGTCTTTCCCTACCGCGACGCCCTCACCAGCGGCGCCATCATCACCGCTCTCGGCTTCGGCTGCCCCATCATCGCCACCCGCGTCGGCTGCATCCCTGAACTTCTCGACGACACCGGCGCCGGCGTTCTGGTACCACCGGCCAATATCCCGGACCTGCGTGCCGCCATGCAGGACGCGCGGGACTGGAACCTCGCCGAGCGCACCCAGGCCGCCCACGCCGTCGCCGATGACCTCGGCTGGGACCGCATCGCCCTGCAGACCATGGAGGCCTACGGCCCGCCGCGCTCCTCGTAGATCGCTGGTGCAACCTCGCGAATGTCGAGGGGGCCGCGGCTAGATATTCAGCGGCGCTGGGGGCCTCGGAATCGGCGCCTGTTCCGCGTCCCGCGTTTCGCCAAAGAGCCCGATCTCGGACGCCGAAACGTAGTCCGCCGGACCAAACGTCGAATAGATCCTCAGCACCGCATACCGGATTGGCACCGGCGTATCCACGTGAAACACCAGCTTCAGGTCCGGTGCGGCCGCCGTGAATCGCCCGATGCTTACCAGCGCGTCCGGATGCGTTCGCGGATCCTCCAGCGAAGCCAGCACCTCGAACTCCCGTATGTAGCTCGCTTCAGGTTCCTTCGGGTGATTCCAGATGATCACCTTCCGCACTGGCGTACGGAACCGCACTTCGTAAATCGCGGTCAGTGGAAAGTCCGGTCCGGCTGACCGCCAGGCGGTGAACTGCGGGTCGAACAAGCCGTCTTGCAGCCGCTTGGGACCGTGGTCGCCGTCGGCGACCGCCGTGGAAGTGATGGACAACAACTCGCCTCCGTTCACCAGTTCCAGGAGGTCGAATCCTTCGCCGTCGAGATTGGATCCCTGTTGCAACCCAACCTGGATCCGCCGGATCACTTCCGGCTCCAGGCCGTCTTGCTGCGTTGTGCGCAGCGCCAGCACGGCCGGGATGATTCCGGCGGCCAGCAGCGTCCCGAAGACCAGGAACGACGTGAGCATGTGGTTGGACGTCAGTACACGCCAGATGTTGCGCGGCGTCGGCCGGCGCCGCGCGGCCATCTCGGACGCCCGCGACACCTGCTCGGCCCGCACCTCGGCCTCGTGTTCGTCGTGCCAGCGCGCCCGCTGGGCGTCCACCGCCGCCTGACGCCGTGCCCAGGCCCCGCGCGAGGCTCCGCGCTCCACGGAACGTTCACGCGAGGTCATCGGGGCTCCGTGCCTGGTCGCCGTGTCGGAGCAAGGGGCCAGCAGCGCGTCATGGCGTGTAGGCCCTATCCAGGAATTCGGCTACGTGCATCACCGTCAGGTCCAGCCCGCGCCGGCGGGCGCCTGACTGGATGTGCAGCAGGCAGCCCGGATTGGCGGACACGATGACCTTGGCGCCCGTGGCCTCGATCGCATCCAGCCGCTGCTCCAGGATTGCCAGCGAGATTTCGGTGTCGGTCACGCTGTACAGCCCGGCCGCTCCACAGCAGACCGTTGGGTTCTCCATTTCCACTAGTTCCACCCCGGGCACGGCCGCCAGCAAGTCTCGGGGCTGCTGTGACACGCCCTGCGCATGAACCAGGTGGCAGGCGTCCTGGTAGATCACCCGCGCGGTTACCGCTCCGGCTGGTGGCTCGGCGCCGATCTCCGCCAGGAACTCCGAGAAGTCCCGCACTCGCTCGGCGAATGCATGCGCGCGGGCGGCATAGCCTGGGTCGTCTGCCAGCAACTCCCCGTATTCCTTCAATGTAGATCCGCACCCCGCTGAGTTGATGATGATGGCTTCGTAGTCGGCCGAGTCGAAGGCGTCGATGTTGCGACGCGCCAGACCGCGGGCGGTCTCGAGATCGCCGCCGTGCACGTGCAACGCCCCGCAGCAGCTCTGGTGCTCGGGAATGTGAACGTCACACCCGTTGCGCGCCAGCACCCGCAGCGAGGCGCGATGCGCTTCCGCGAACGACACGCTCATGATGCAGCCCGTGATGAACGCGACCGAGTGACGACGCTCGCCGGCGGCCGGCACGAACCGCAGGTCCGATGCCTGCAGGAACCGATCCGATACCGGCGGCGACAACGCTTCCACAGCCGCCAACGGCGGCGCAATCAGGCGCAGCAAGCCAAGCTTGCGAACCAGCGCCTGCAACCCGCTGCGCTGGTACAGCCACAGTCCTCGCGCGGCCAGCCGCAGCAGTTTCGGTCGGGGAAACACCACCCGCAGCACGGCCTGGGCAATGCGGCGGCGCGTCGGCAGCAGCTCGGCCTGCACCGTCTGCGCCCGTACGGATTCGATCAGAGCCCCGTACTTCACGCCCGACGGACAGGCCGTTTCACAGCCGCGGCAATCCAGGCACTGGAACGTGTGTCGCAGGAACGCCGGGCTGTCCAGGGCCATCCGCCCGTCATGCACGGCGTCGATCAGTTGTATGCGCCCACGCGGTGAGTCCATCTCCACCCGCAGCACGCGGTATGTCGGGCACTCGTTGAGGCACAGCCCGCAATGCACGCAGGTCGCCAGGATCGACCTGTCCGGTGCGTCCTCCGTCGAGAATCCCAACCGCGCGGGTTCCACCGCCATGCCTTAGGTCACCACAAAGCGTCCGCGATTGATTATCCGACCTGGATCGAAGGCCGAACGCAACGCCTCCATCGCCTGCACGTCAGGCGAGTCGGCGGACACTCCCCAAACCCCCGCGGCCTGCTTGACCGCGGCCGGTGCCGACTCGATTACCAGCGCGCCGCCCAGGCGTTCAGCCGCCGCCCGCAAGCGTTGCGTGAACTCTGTCAGTCTGCCCGTGTCCTCCGATTCTGCGGCGCACACCCGGACCACGCCATGCAGCGCCCGCGCGCTGGCAACCGTGCGCAAACCTAGGTCTTCGCCGACTTCGGACGCACTGCTCAACAGCGAGGGCGTCTGGCTGGACAGCGCGCTCAGCCGGCAGGTTGCCTGCCCGGCAACCTCCCCGGGCGGCCGTGCCAGCCCGTCGGCATCTGACCAGAATCGATCCTGGGCCTCTCCGTCCTGCGTCACGCCATTCGCGGCTGCGTAAGGCGCCACGGCCTCCGTCGCCATCGCCAGCTGCGCGGCCACCCCGCCCGCGGTTCCGGCCACCCGGATCGCCAGCAGCCACGCGCCGCCGTCGCCCACGTCGATGGCCGGCGTCAACTCTCGCTGAACCAGGTCGAGTCCGCTGCACGCCAGCGGACTGTCGATCACCGCGCCTATGGCCGCGCCGGCCGACGCGGAGTCCGCCAGCGGCATCACCAGCGTCCGCTCCACCGAGGGGCTCGGCGTGATCTTCAGGTTCACACGCGTGATGACGCCCAGCGTGCCGAACGCTCCAATGTGCGCCTTGGGCAGGTCGTAGCCGGTCACGTTCTTGACCACCATGCCGCCGGACCTCGTCACCAGGCCGTTCACGCCCGCGACGTCGAGGCCGATCACCAGGTCCCGTGCCGTTCCCGATCCCGCGCGACGCGGGCCGGACAGGTTGGCGGCCACCATGCCGCCCACCGTCGAGCTCGGTTCGCTCGCCGGGTCCAGCGCGAGCATTTGCCCTTCAGCGGCCAGCAGGGCCTGCACGTCCGCCAGCCGCGCGCCGGCGGCCACCGCCAGGGTGAGGTCCGCCGGCCGGTACTCGATCACCGCGTTCAGGTCGCTGACATCCAGCAACAAATCCACCCGTTCCGGCGGCTGACCAAGACCCAGGTGAGATCCGCCGCCCCGCGGCACGACCACGGCGTCCAGGCGCTGACAGATCGCCAGCGCCGCCGCCACGGCATCCGGCGAGTCGACGCGCGCGCAAAGACCCGGCCGAACGCCGTCAACCGCGTCGCCATCCGGAGCGGATGCCGCGACCGCGTCGGTCGACAGTTCGGTCGCCAGCGCCTCCAACAGCTCGGCCGTATCCGGCGCAGAGTTCGGTGCCATGATGTGCAGTATCGGGGGCGCGCCATGACGCGCTCAACGCATGTCGTCTTGCCATGATCGTAGCCAGAACCCGAACCAGCCTTCACGCAGCACGGGCGGCCTCGCCCGGACCCGTCGGCGTGGTACCCACGATGGGTGCCCTGCACGAGGGCCACCTCGCGCTCCTAAGGGCCGCCCGGCGGCGCGAGCGCTCGGTCATTGCCACCCTGTTCGTCAACCAAACCCAGTTCAACGATTCGTCGGACTACGCCGCCTACCCGCGGGACGAAGCCGCAGACCTTGCCGGCTTCGAGGCCTCCGGCGTGGACCTGGTATTCGCGCCGTCTGTCGAGGAGATGTACCCCCGTGGCTTTGGCACGCGGACCGACCCGGGACCAATCGGTGCCGACCTTGAAGGCGCCCGCCGACCAGGCCACTTCGCCGGCGTCGCTACCGTCGTGGCCAAGCTCTTCAACCTCACCCGGCCCACGCGCGCCTACCTCGGTCAGAAGGACTGGCAGCAGACCCGCGTCATCGACCGCATGGTTCAGGACCTCAACCTGCCCGTAGACCTGGTAATCGTGCCCACGGTCCGGGACCCCGACGGCCTGGCCCTCAGCAGCCGCAATGTTCGGCTTTCGGCCGAGCAGCGGCAGGCTGCCTTGTCTCTCTGGCGGGGTCTGTCGATCGCGCGCGATGCCTGGGAAGACGACGAGCGCTCACCCCAGGCGCTGGCCGACCTGGTGCGAGCGACCGTGCAGGCCGAGCCGCTGGCCACCCTGGGCTACGCCGAAATCCGCCACGCCCTGACCCTCGAACCCGTTACCGAAGCCGAACCGCCCCTCGTGTTCGCCGTCGCGGCCGAAATCGGCGGCGTTGGCCTCATCGACAACGTCGTGCTGGGGGACGGACTGCTGGACGAGATCGCGCCCTAGCCCAGCCTCACGCCAGGCGCGAGTCGACCGCCCACAGTCAGCGGGGCTGGATGAGCGGAAGGCCCGGAATCCCGACAAAGTCGCGGTCGTCGGAAGCAAGCGGGCACTGGCGCATCAGGGCCGTGGCCGCGATCCACGCGTCCGCGACGTCGAGCGTGCGACCCATTTCCTTGACGTCGCTGCGCAGACGGGCGGAGATGTGGACAAGTACGTCGTTGGGCCAGACGATTTCGTACTGGGTAACGTGGTCTCGCAAGCGCATAGTGCGCGCCACACCCCAGCTTCCTGCGATTCGCCAATACAGCAGTTCTTCCACGGTCTGAAATGAGATCAAGCAGGGACGGCCAGCAAGAAGCTCCTGATAGTAGGGATATCGCTCGTCTTTATCCTTGTTGAACAGGATGGATACGACGGACGTGTCGAGCACCACGGATCCTCGGCTGCTATCCATCAGCCACCGCGGCGCTCGCGGATGATGCGATTAAGGGCTTCCCAATCCTCTGGTGTCGCGCGGATTTTCGGCATGTTGTCCGGGTCCAGCACCGGGGGTTTGCCGAATTTGGCGACGACGAAGGCCGACGGGCGGAGGTGGTTGACCTCGGCCTGGATCGCGGCAACGATCGCGGCGACTCGGTCTTCGTTAGGAGTTTCGACCCAAACGCTCAGGGACCGGACGTTGAGGCTGATGGTGAGCGGCGAACACGCACCGGTAACGAAGGTCCCCCGGGGCAGCGCGCGCGACCGGATGATGGCCGCGCCCGAGACGAACCGACGGTCCTGCGGTCCAAGCAGCTCCAGGATGTCTTCAACGTTGAGCGCCGCCCAATCCGGTCGGCTGCCGCCCTGATCCCACGCCCTGGACATTGCGCCACTCACGGCGAACGCCAGTAGATTGCCGTGCTCAGAGCGTTGCACGCCTGGCACGTGCAGCAGCCCCCGCAGTTCGCCGGACGTTCCACGTCCCGCAATAGTCTGCCGCCCCAGCGTCTTGCGAAGCCGCCTGAGCAGGTGCAACCCGGCGTCCGCCATGGATCCCGGCGCCCGGTCGAGGTGGACCGCGGACTCGACGGTGATCGGTTCGCGGTCGGGCCATTCAGCTTCGTAGCGCACGGCGTCGCCAGTTGCCGCCGCCTCAGCCGTGGGCTCGGCCGTCAGCTGCTCGTGGGCGGCGACGACCGACGGATCGTCCGCGGACACGACCGGGATGGAATCCAGAATGGCCGCTTCCGAATGCGGATTCAGGCCCAGCCGGGTGGCGCGCAGAAAGCTAGCCGGGTCAATGTCGAGCGCGGGGCCGCCGGGAGTCAGGGACGCAAGCCGCCGGGTCAGGGCGATGGCGGCGCTGGCTGTCGAGCCAGCCTCGTAGGTGCTCACCTGGGCTGTTCACTTCCGGCGGCAGGCATCGCGCCCGCCCGCGTGAAGCCCTGGGACAACACGGGCTGATTCTAGTCGATGGATTGAGGCTGTTGGTGCGTAGTCGAGGCCGGTCAGGCGCACGCTTGGACCCGCTTGCGAGGCTGGACGCGGGCGGCCGGAGACTTGGCTAATCCACACTCCAGCCCAGAGCCTCGGCTACCGCCTCGGAATTGGCCTCAACCTCGGCCGGTTCCGGTGCATATCGAACGGCCGCGCCCGGGTCCTTCAGTCCGGTGCCGGTCAGCACGCAGACCACGCGGTCGCCAATCACCGCGCCGCCACGGGTCCGGTACATCAGCCCGGCAACCGACGCGGCCGAAGCCAGCTCGACAAAGATGCCCTCTTCGGCCGCCAGCAGCTGATAGGCCTCCACGATGAGCTCGTCGCTGACCGCCTCGATCGTCCCGTCCGACTCGTCGCGCGCCTGCACCGCGCGTTCCCAATTGGCCGGATTGCCGATGCGGATGGCCGAGGCCACCGTGTCCGGATTGGCGACGGGCTCGCCCTGCACGATCGGCGCAGCGCCCGCCGCCTGGAATCCGCGCATGACCGGGAGCTGCCTGGACCGGCCCGCCCTCTCGGAGGCGCGGAAGCCCTTCCAGTAGGCCGTGATGTTGCCGGCGTTTCCAACCGGGATAAACAGCTCGTCCGGCGCCTCGCCCAGTGTGTCGACAACTTCGAATGCCGCTGTCTGTTGGCCTTCCAGGCGATAGGGATTGACCGAATTCACGAGCGCCACGCCCGGGCGCGCCGCCAGTTCGCGGACTATGGCCAGTCCGTCGTCGAACGATCCCTGGATCGGAATCACGCGCGCGCCGTAGATCAGCGCCTGGGCCACCTTGCCCAGCGCTACGCCGCGCGCCGGAATAATCACCCCGGTGGGAGTCCCGGACCTCGCACCGAAGGCGGCCGCGGACGCTGCCGTGTTTCCCGTGGAGGCGCAGATAAACGAGTGGGAGCCTTCCTCGATGGCCTTGGCCGCCGCCACCGCCAGCCCCCGGTCTTTGAACGAGCCGGTCGGATTGCAGCCTTCGAGCTTCAGCCAGACCTCCGCCACCCCAAGCCGGCGTTCCAGCGACACGGCGCGTACCAGTGGCGTGTCGCCTTCGCCGATGGTCAGGTTCGGCGTGGCCTCGCTTATGGGCAGAAACTCTCGGTAGCGCTCGATTACCCCCGGCCGCGGGGAGCCGTTCATTCCGCCAGGTCCTCGACCCGAATCACGCTGGCGACCGAGGCCACCACGTCCAGATCCGCAATGGCTGACAGCGCGCCCTGCACCGCCGCTTCCTGGGCCTCGTGCGTCAGGAACACCAGCTCCGCGCGGCCCGCGTTTTCGTCCACTTCCTTTTGGATAACGGAGGCGATGCTGATGGCGTGCTCGCCGCAGACGGTGCCGATGCTGGCCAGGACCCCCGGCTGATCCTTCGCCCAGAGACGGAAGTAGTAGCGCGAGCGAACCTCCGGCATTGGCAAGACGCATAGGTCGCCGTCCAGCGACATGGGAATCCGGTCGTGCACCGCGCGCCGGATGTTGTGCCCCAGGTCGATCAGGTCGGCCACGATGGCGCTGGAGGTCGGTTCGGGGCCCGCCCCGCGCCCGATGAACAGGGCGCGGCCCAGCAAGTCGCCGTCCAGCAGCACGGCATTGAACACGCCGTCCACCTGCGCCAGCAGCACGTCCTGCTGGATCAGTGCCGGATGCACCCGGGCCTCGAAGCCATTCGGCGCCCGCTTGGCAATGGCCAGCAGCTTGATGCCGTAGCCCAACTCCGCCGCGTACCGGAAGTCTGCCGCGCTGATGCGCGTGATGCCCTCGCGATAGACATCCTTCGGGCTGACGGCGCAGTTGAAGGCCAGCGAGGCGAGGATTACCAGCTTGTAGGCCGCGTCGATGCCCTCGATGTCGTTTGTGGGGTCCGGTTCGGCGTACCCCAGCCGTTGCGCGTCCGCGAGAGCGGTGTCGAAGTCCACGCCGCCAGAGGCCATTTCCGTCAGGATGTAGTTGGTCGTCCCGTTGATGATGGCGTGCACTTCGCGGATCTGGTTCGCCGCCAGGTCCTGGCGGAACGGCCCGATCACCGGGATGCCGCCACCCACGCTGGCCTCGAAATAGAGATCGCGGCCTTGCGCCGTGGCCAGTTCCAGTAGCTCGATTCCGTGCGTGGCCATCACTTCCTTGTTGGCCGTCACCACGTGTTTGCCGGATTCGAGCGCCCGCCTGATGTACGTATTCGCGGGCTCGACGCCTCCCATCAGTTCCACGACCACGTCAATGGACGCGTCGTCGAGCACGTCGTCCACGTTGACGGTGAGTTGAGACTCGTCAAGCGGAACGTCCCGCTTACGGTTGGGATCGCGGATCAGCGCGCGCCGAACCTGGAACGAGCGGCCGATCTGTCGCTCCAGAAAGCTGGTTCGCTCGGTGACCGTGCGAACCACGGCCGAACCAACCGTCCCCAATCCCAGGAACCCAAGTCCGATCTCTGCGGACATCCGCCCCTCGCTGCTCACGGAAATTGCCGCGTGAAGAATAACCCCGTTTGACCAGAATCAGGCCGGCTGTCGGAGGTTCCTTTCCAGGCCGTCCACGAACAGCGAACCCTCGCCCCGCGCCCGTCCACTACGGCCTCCGCGGCGAGGTGACGGTGCGGCGGTAGGCGTAGCCCAACAGAACCCGCGCAACCCCGGCCACGGGCAGGGCAATCACCATGCCCGTAATGCCCCAGATTTGCAGCCCCGCAAAGATGGCGAAAAGCGCAATCAGGGGATGCACGCGCACCACCCGGCCCACCACGTTCGGAATCACGAAGTAGTCCTCAAGCTGTCGCAGCACCGTGTACATCACCGCCACCACCACACCGGCAACCCAACCCGGCCAGCCGAAGTTGTTGGCCGTGACCAGGGCCAATCCAATTGGTGGAATGGCCGCCATGATCGGGCCGAAAACCGGGATCAACTCCAGGAATCCCGTGGCAATGGCCAGGATCACGGCAAACGGAATGCCGATGATCGACAGCCCGATGAACGTGGTCACACTCATGATCACCACCAGGATGATCTCGCCGCGGATGAAGCCGCCGAGGACGCTGTTGATGCGGCCGATCAACTCCTCGGTCTCCGCCCGCGGACCGGGCGGAATACGTTCCAGGAGCCCACGGAACAGTTCGGGTCCGGCCAGCAGCAGGTAGCCGGCCGCGACCACCGCCAGCACGCCGTGAATCAGCAGGTTGAAGGCGCTGCGGAACGCGCTGACCGCCTGTGAGGCATCGGTCAGCATGCTTGTCGCGCCCGCCGTCAGACCATCTATCACGTCCTGCACGACCAGCGGCTGCCCGAGCAATTCGGACGGGAGCGCCGCCTCGACTTCCGCCACGATGCTCGGAAGCTCTGTCGTCAGCCGGTTCAGTTCGTCGACCACGCGCGGAATGATCAGGAAGCCCAGCAGGGTCAGGAGTCCAATCCCCAGGGCATAGAAAATCGCCACCGCCGCCGGACGGGGGACGCGAGCCAGCCGAACCAGCCCGTTGACGGCCGGGTTGAAGACGTACGCAAAGATCCCCGCCCACACAAACGGGCCCACGATCTCCCGCGCGCCCCACAACACCAGCCCAGCCAGGATCGCGATGAACATCGCCACCGTGCGCCGCGTCCGCGGCGACCAGCGATAAACCGGCTGCTCGCCCGCTACGGACGCGCCGCTAACCGGTGAATCGGGCGGTCGTGGATCTGGAGTCCGCTGGTCGGACGACGAGGCCGAGGCCTCGGTCGGGTCGGGTACCGACACCGTGCTCGGTTCGGAGTTTGGGGGACGTACGTCGATGGTAGACGACCGCCGACGCAAGCGGGGCGGATAGGCTCAACCCCGGGCAGTCCGCCCGCGGCGCAACTCGGTTGATGAAACGTCCACTCGAAGTTCCTCGGCTGGAATCGCTTCAAATAGCCCGGCGGCCTCGGCAGGCAGGGGCAGGTCGCCCAACTGCAGAAAGCGGCCGTGTTCCAGGCGACCCGCCACCACAAACTTCGACCCCAGCCACCGCAACTCGTGCAAAGCTCCCTGCATGGCTTCAACTCCGCCGTAATAGACCGGATCGACGATGCGACGCGCCGTGTCTGCCCCAACTACGAACGCCGCACCAGGCAGTAAGCGGGCCTTCTCAACGAACGTCGGGGCTGCGGTCAGGACCAGGCGGGCACGACCATTGAACTGGGCGGCTCGGCCCAGGACCTCAGCGGATGGCAGTGGCGGCTTGTCCACGTTCGTGATCGACAGTTCGTACGCCACCGGATCGCCGAACCGACGCCGCGCCGCCTCCCACAGCGCCTGGTGCGCCTCGTGCCACGGATTGAACGACCCCGGCACCAGCGCCGTCGGGATCTGCCCGCCCGGCCGCCGCCGCCCGTCGGGATAGGCGGTCACCCAGGACTGCGTCCCGTCATGGACGACCATCAATTCGTCATCTTCAACCTCGACCCGGCGCCTGGAGAAGGCAAGGTCGGATCCCGCCAATTCGCGCCAGGGGGCCACACCCACCGCGTCCGCCAGCAACGAAACGATCGCTCGCTCGGCGGCCGTCTCCTGCGCCTGCCGATTGGCCTGCCGGGACGAAAACGGCAACTCGAGCGCAAGAGTTCGCGACCCGTCGAACGCGGCCGCGTGCAGACGGTCCTTTCCCCGACGCACCCGATCCGTGGCCAGCGCCGCCGTGGCCCCCAACCCAACCACCGGACTGGAGTCCTCGGGTCTTAATTCCACGGCCCGCCCGAACGCCCGCCGCGCCAGCGCCTCGGCCGTCTCGGCGGAGCACGCCTGCGCCGGCGCCTCGCCCAGATAGTCGGCCACCGCCGCCGGCCCATACGGCACCGCAACATCCAGCACCGTGCGCGACCCCCCCGGCCGCCGCAGCAGCAACGGAATCGCCCCCGTCCCGCCCCCCGTCAGCACCAGTGCCGCCGCCGTGCGCGACGCGTGAATACAGTGCACCAGCCCGTCCAAACCGCCTTCGACGGCGGACACGCTCGAACTACGCCAAGTCCAGCAGCACCCGGCCGTCCGCCACCTGCACCGGGTACACCCGCACTCTTGCCCGGTTTGGGTCGGCCAGCGCGCGACCCGTGGCCATGTCGAAGATCCAGCCGTGCCACGGGCATTGCAGCAACGTCCGTCCGCCCGTCTGGTACTCGATATGACCGCCCACGGTCTCCGCGTGAACGTTGCCCTTGCACCGGCCGGACGACAGGCGTGCGCCCTGGTGTGCGCACACGTCGCGGGCGGCAAAGAACTCCCGGCCCGAATTCACGACCACAAAACCGCGGCCCTCGATCTCGACGCGCGTGGGCTGGCCGACCTCGAAGTCGGTCTCCGCCCCTACGTCATGCACGCTCGAAGTCGTAAAACGCCGTGGCGTTCCCGGCCATGATCTTCTGCCGCAACTCGCCCCGCACCACCGACGGCAGCGCGCGGTCCGGCGCGTCGAAGTCCCAGTGCGGGTAGTCCGTGGCGAACATCAGGAAGTCGTCCCGGCCGATCATGTCGAAGATCTGCAGCAGGTGTTGCGGATTCGGCGGCTCGTCCATCGGCTGCGTCGTCATCCGGAAGTGCTCCAGGATGTACTCGCTCGGCAGCTTGCGCAGCCACGGCACTTCCTCTTTCAGCCCCTTGTAGTTCTTGTCGAATCGCCACATCAGCGGCGGCATCCACGAGAACCCGCCCTCGATCAGCGCAATCCGCAGATTCGGCAGCCGCTCGAAGATGCCCTCCGACACCAGGCTCAACACCTGCGCCTCGAACGCCTGCGTCATCCCCGTGTGGTCTTCCAGGTAATACGACGGCCAGCCGGTCGCCGTAATCGGGTGGTTGCCCCACCCGCCAAAGTGAATCCCCACCGGCAGGTCCATGTCGGCGGCCGCTTCGAACAGCGGGTAGTAGTGCCGCTTCCCGTACGGCGCGTTGCCGCGCACCGTCAGGATCACCTGCACGAATCGCCCGTCCTTCCCGCAGCGCCGGATCTCCTCCGCCGCCGCCTCCGGAATCTGCGGCGTAACCGTGATGGAGCTCCGCCAGCGCTCGTCGCTGTCCAGCCACACGTGCCGCTGCCACTCGTTTACCGCCCGCGCCAGCGCGATGCTGAAGTCGTCGTTGTGCACGTGACCCGCCGCGTACAGCGGCGTCAGGATCCCGAACTGCATGTCCCACTCGTCCAGCAGCTGCTCGCGCACGAAGTCGGGATCCGCACCCGGCTTTAGCCCGTTCGGCGGCCACGCGTCGCGTCGCGCGGCATTCTCGTAGCCCTTCGGGTACTGCGTGCCCGGCGGCGCCGCAAAGCCGGACTGCTTGATGTACTGCACCCACCGGTCCGACATGAACGGCGTCAGGTCGTGAATCGTGTTCGGATACGGATGAACGTCGCAGTCGATTACAGTCAGCGAGGTACGGCCGTTCGCGGCCTCCGCAGCCGCCGGCGCGTCAAGGACAGCCTGTGCCATGGAACCCCCTCCTTACCGCCCGATACTCGCCACCAACTCCCCACCCGTCAAGACCCGGAGCCCAGCCGTCGTCAACCTCTGACTATGTGACCATGCCCCCATGCACCTCCACGCCCTCCTCCTCGACCTCGACGACACCCTCATCCCCGACGAAAGCGCCTCCGAAGCCGCCTTCCTCGCCGCCTGCGCCCCCGTCGCCGACCGCTACGGCCTCCACCCCGCCGCCGTCGCCCATTCCGCCGGCGCCTGCGCCCGCCAGCTATGGCACGCCTCCGACCACTTCCCCTACTGCCAGTCCATCGGCATCAGTTCCTGGGAAGGCCTCTGGGCCGACTTCACCGGCGACGCTCCCGACCTCCAGCGCCTCCACGCCTGGGCCCCCGCCTACCGCCGCGAAGCCTGGACCCGCGCCCTCGCCCAGCACGGTGTCGACGACCCCGCCTTCGCCGAACACCTCGCCAACCGCTTCCGCCGCGAACGCCGCCGGCGCAACGCCATGTTCCCCGACGCCGCCCAACTCCTGCCCTACCTCGCCCGGCGCCTCCCCCTCGCCCTCGTCACCAACGGCGCCCCCGACCTCCAGCACTTCAAGATCGACGCCTCAGGCGTCCGCCCCTACTTCCAATCCATCGTCGTCTCCGGCGAACTCGGCATCGGCAAACCCCACCCGGCACCCATGCAACGCGCCCTTCAACAGCTCAACTGCGACCCCGCCCACGCCGCCATGGTCGGCAACAACCTCAGCTCCGACATCGCAGGCGCCCTCAACACCGGCGTCCACGCCATCTGGCTCAGCCGGGACAACAGCCCACCAACAGGCAACATCCACCCCGACTTGACGATCACCAGCCTCCACGAACTAACCGACCTGCTCGCCTAGCCAGCAGAAGCGGCTCTGCCGCCTAGACCTGCGCCCCCAGCTCCTCCAACCGCCGCGTCACACCGTCCAGCGCCTCCTCCGCGCTCACCCCGTCCAGGATGATCGCCGCGTCCACCTCCCGGATAAACGCCCCCCACGCCGCCCGGCTCAGGCGCACGTATTCGGCCCGCTCCATCAGTTCCACCACCATCCGCGCCTCATCCTCCCGGTACCAGGGAAACCCTTGCCGCAACTTCTCCGCCGAAACCCGCCGCGCCGGCACATTCGTCGGCGCCTGCGCGTGCCGTTCCAGCGCCCGCAGCGCGTCGTACACCACCCGTTCATCGTTCCGGCCCGACCCCATCCCCAGCATCAGCCACACCATCGCCGGCGCCCGCCCGCTCCCGAAATCCGGGAACGGATACAGCACGTTCTCGCTCGGCACCGAGTTCCCGATCAGGTTCCCGAACCACCGCCCCGACACCGCCAGCGGCGTCAACCCGATCAGCCCGTCATCGATCAGGTCATACGCATCCACATTCCGCCGCCGCTGATCCGACGAAATCCCATACCCCGTCGCCAGCTCATGAAACGTTTCAAGGACCGACCCCGCCTCCGCCGACCGCAGCCCCTCGAACGACCCCTCCCCATCCGGCAACGCCCCCAGCTTCGACTGCAGGAACACAAAACTCGGCGCGTCGTTCCAATGCTGATCCGGCGCCATCCACAGCGGCTCCACGTTCAGCCCAACCCCCACCGTCGCCCGCGGCCCCGCCGCGTTCGGCGCCCGGTGCATCGCCACCGCGCCCCGCACAAACGCCTCCCCGTCCCAGGCCTCGCGCGGCGGAACCTCAAACCCCGCCGTCGCAGCCAGCGTCTGGTTCACCACCGTCGCCCACGGCGCCGCCGCCACCGGCAACGCGTACTGCACCCCGTCAATCTGCCCCGCCTCCAGGATCCCCGGCCAGTAGTCGTTCGGATCGAACGTCCCGTCGCTCACCAGCCAGTCGTCCAGCGGCGACAACATCCCATTCGCCACCAGGTGCTCCAGGTCCCACCGCTCCAGCGCCACCAGGTCCGCCCGCGCCGCCCCCGAGCCGTCATCCAGCAGCTCCGTATAACTCCAGCCATACCCCAGCGTCGAAGCCATCGGCTCGTCCGTATACCGGTACCGGTTCCGCGTCTCCGCCCGCACCCCCGACCGAGCCGCAATCAGGATCTGCTCCACCCCCACGTTCGACCCGCCAAACGTCGGCAACGCCACCGAAATCGGAAACTCCGCCCCCGCCGCCGGCAGTCCGCCTTCTCCGCTCGGCGCCCGTTCCGATACCTCCATCGACATCGTCGTCGACCGCCCGGTCACCGGCCGCTCATTGCTTGGCAAGACCGGCGGCTCCACCTTCACCGGCTCCGGCTCTCCACAAGCCGCCGCCAGCGCCCCGGCCCCCGCGGCCAGCCCAAGTCCCAGCACCCGCCGCCGCGTCACACCACCCTCAACCGGCTTCGAATCCGTCACGTCGATTCCTCTGTCAGTCGGCAAGTCGTGCCTCCGTCAGCCGGCGTCCGCGCACGGCGCTCAGGAGCAATGTCAGGTAATCGGCGGTTCGCAGACCGCCCCCCCACCGCGCCTGCCGGACACGAAACGCCCCTGTAGCGGGGCACGGCGCCGCACACGCCCGGTGTTTGTATTGGACTCCAAACCTTCGCGCTCCCTGGAGCGATGAAGCGCCCGGAATCCATGCCTGTTTCAGCAGCTGGATGACGGAAATGCGGCCACGTGGATCAACATCTGCAAGCGACCTGCACCAGCCCACGCAACCCGCGCTTCACCCTACACCACCGCGGCAACTGCGAATCTCCGGCTCCGTCAGCAGCCCACCCACACCTCTGGAGCACGACAACGGCGCCGCTCGCCGATCCAGGACTGAGCACGCCGCGTGTATCCCGGCCACTGGGGAAGGGGCCGGAGTGCGGGGTCCCTCGGTTGAGCGGCGCCTCCGCCCAAGCCCGCCGGGGCCGCGCGACGCAATCGTCCGCGCGGCCCCGCACATCGGTTCCGGCTACGCCTCTAGTGCGCCGCGTCGCGCTCCGTGCGGAACCACCACAGGGCGAGTGGAACGATCGCCACGGCCAGACCCAGCAGCGCAATCCAGACATGCCGCTTCATGCTGCCTCCTATTCTCTGCCGAACCATCTCGGGCCAGGCCCACGCCCAGCCCTCTACCTCCAGCGTTGTCCTGACCGCCGCCCCCGTCAGTCACCTTTACGACCATCCACCCCAATCGTTCGCGGTGCGCCTGTCCTGAATGAGTCGCAGAGCCTGTCGAAGGGGGGCAGCCGAGTGTGGCCGGCCGGCCGGGTCGAAAGTCACGCCCTCGCGGCGCGCGTCCTAACTCAACGAAACCCGATCGTGGTGCGCCCGTCCCCGTCAGCGCGGTCCGCGAACCGCTCTCGTCCGCCCCCCGTTCGTGGTGAGCCGCCCCGGAGTCCTTCGGAGGGGCGTGTCGAACCACACCCCCGTGACATCCCTCCGGTCGTAGGGGCCGGTTTCCAACCGGCCTCTTCCGCCCACCCCGTTCGTGGTGAGCCGCGCCGCCGTCCCCGGCGACCCGTCGAACCTGCCCTGAGCCTGTCGAAGGGAACCACATCCCCTCGCCACCCTCAGCCCGCGCTCGTCACCGTGATGGTCACCGTCGTCGTAGCCGACGGGCTATCGCGGCTGGTGCTGGCTTTGATGGTGAGGCTGTAGCTGGACGTGGTGGCGTGGCTCAGTTGGGCGCCCACCGCCAGGGTTCCGGCCAGCGCGTCCACCGCCCAGTGGCCGGCGGCGTTGCCCGCCGTGATGTCGTAGACCACCGTCGCCCCTTCCGGATCCGTGGCCGTCACCGTCCCGATCTTCGTGCCGATCAGCACGTCCTCCGCCACGCTGAAGCTGTACGAGGTCGCCCCGAAGACCGGCGCCTTGTCCGGCTTCGTCACCGTGATCGAGATCGTCGCGGTGGCCGTCCCGCCGGCCGCGTCGCTGACCGTGACCGTCAGGCTATAGCTGCTGGTGGTAGTGCGGTCCAGCGTCCCCGCCACCGTCAGCGCCCCCGTGCTGGAGTTGAGCGCAAAGTCCCCGGCGTCATTGCCCGCCGTCAGCGCATAGGTCAGCGTCCCGCTTTCCGGGTCGGTCGCCGTCACCGTGCCCACGGCCGCCCCCACGGCCGCGTCGTCGTCCACGCGGAAGCTGTAGCTGGTCGCGCCGAACGCCGGCGCCTCGTCCACGTCCGTCACCGTCACGGCTGCCCCCACCGTCGCGCTGGCCGTGGCCGTGCCGCTGTGGCTGGTGGCGCCGACGGTCAGGCTATGGCTGGCGGTCGTCTCGTAGTCCAGCGCCCCCGCCACCGTCAGCGCCCCGGTCGCGGCGTCGATCGCGAACGTCCCGGCGTCATTGCCCGCCGTGATCGTGTACGTCACCGCCTCGCCTTCCGGGTCCGTCGCGCTGACCGTGCCCACGGCCGCCCCTGCCGCCGCGTCCTCCGCCACCGACCATGCGTAGCTCTCCGCCCCGAACACCGGCGGGAAGGCCGCGTTCGTCACCGTGATGGCCACGTCCGCCGTGCCCGTGTGGCCCGCGGCGTCGCTGGCCGTCACCGTCAGGTTGTAGTCGTCCGCCGTCTCGTAATCCAGCGTGCCCGCCACCGTCAGCGCGCCGCTGTCCGCGTCCAGCGCAAAGGCCCCCGCCTCATTGCCCGCCGTGATGGCATAGGTCAGGTCGCCGGCCTCGGGGTCGGTCGCGCTGACCGTGCCCACCGCCGCGTCCGTGGCCGCGTCCTCGGCCACTGAGAACTCGTAGTCCGCGGTCCCGAACGCCGGCGCCTCGTCCACGTCCGTCACCGTCACCGTCGCCGTGACCGTCGCTTGGCTGCCCCCCGCGCGGGCCTCCACGGTCAGCGCGTGACTGGCGCTGGCCTCGTGATCCAGCGTCCCCGCCACCGTCAGCGCCCCGGTCGCGGCGTCGATGGCGAAGCCTCCGGCGTCGTTGCCCGCGGTGATGGCGTACGTCACTGAGTCCGACCCCGTGGTCGTGGCCGCCACCGTCCCCACGGCGGTGGCCGCGGCGCTGTTTTCGGCCACGCTGAACGCATAGGACTCCGCCCCAAACACCGGCGGCGGACACGCCCCGGTGGTCGCCGCCAGGGCCGTCGAGGGGGCGCTCCAGGCGTTGGTGTAGCCCGCCCCGCTGCCAAACGCCCGCACCTGGACCTCGTAGGCCGTCGCGCAGGTCAGGTCGGCCAGCGTGGTGCTGGCGGTGGTCAGGTCATCCGCCGCCGTCGTCCAGGCCTCGGCGCCGCTGGTCCGGGAGTCCACCTGGTACTTCGTGGCCCCGGTCACCGCGTCCCACCTGAGCGCCAGGCTGGTGGCCGCCGGCGTGGCCGCCACGTTGGCCGGCGCCGGCGGCGCGTCCTCCACGTCCGTCACCGTCACGTTCACCGTGGTCGTGGACGTCAGGCGGCTGCCTTCCAGGACGCCGGCCCGCACCGTCAGCGTGTAGGTCGCCGTGGTTTCGTAGTCCAGCCAGTTGGCCACCACCAGCCGCCCGGCCAGCGCATCCACCGCCCACTGGCTGGCCGTATCGCCCGCCGTGATGTCATAGATCACCGTCCCGCCTTCGGGGTCGCTCGCCGCCACCGCGCCGATCGCGGCGCCGATCGGGGCGTCCTCCGCGACGCTGAACGCATAGCTGTCCGCCCCGAAGACCGGCGGCTCGTCCACGTTCGTCACCGTGATCGTCACCGGGACCACGGTGGCGGCCGCCGGGCCGCTGCGGGCTTCGACGGTCAGGTGATAGGTGGGCGCGGTCTCGTAATCCAGGGTCCCCGCCACCTTCAACTCGCCGGTCGTGGCATCGATCGCCCACACGTCGTCCGTGGTGCCCGCCGTCAGCGTGTGCGTGACCGCCGCCCCGCCGGCCACGGTGGCCCGGATCGTTCCGATCTGGATGGCGACGGCCGTGTCCTCGGCCACCGTGAAGGCGTAGCTGGCCGCCCCGAAGACCGGCTGCGGGGGCACGTCGAGTACCGTCACGGTCACCGTGGTCGTGGCCGTGCCGCCGTGGGCGTCGGTGGCCGTCAGGGTCAGCGTGTAGCTGGGCGTCGTCGCGTGGTCCAGCGCCCCCGCCACCGTCAGCTGGCCGGAGGTTGTGTCCAGGGCAAAGGCGCCGCCGGTGGTGCCGGCCGTCAGCGCATAGGTCAGCGGGCCGCCGTCGAGGTCGCGGGCCGCGGCCGTCCCCACCAGCGTGCCCACCGCCGCGTCCTCGGCCACGCGGAAGGTCCAGCCGCCCGCCGGGAACAGCGGCGGCGCGCGCTGCTGGGCCGCGTCGGCCACCCCCACCGCCACGGACACGCGCGAGACGCCGCCCCGCGCGTCCGTGGACGTCACCGTCAATGCGGCGCCGCCCGCCGGCAGCGTTCCCGCCACCGACAGGATGCCGGTGGTGGCATTGAGTTGGAACACGCCTTCGTCGTTGCCCGCGGTGATGGCGTAGCTGACCGTGCCGCCCTCAGGATCGGTGGCCTGCACCTGGCCGATGGCGGCGCCGACCGGCAGGCCGGCCGGCACGATCCAGTCGTAGCGCGGGGCTCCAAACGCCGGTCCCGCCTGGCAGGCGGCCAGGCCCTGCGCCGCCGCGTCCGTGGTCGCCACCCCGGCCAGCGCCGCCGGCAGGCAGCCCGTCAGCCGGGTGTCGCCCAGGTGCAGGTCGGTGAGCCGCGTCAAGGCCGCCAGGGCCTCGGGCACGTCGCCGGTCAGGGCGTTGCCGCGCAGGTCCAGCGCGGTCAGGTGCGTCAGCCGGCCCAGCGCCGCCGGCACGGGGCCGCTCAGGCCCTGCGCGCCCAGCCGCAGGCCGGTCACCCGTTGCGGGGTGCCGCCCACGGTCACGCCGGTCCAGGCGCTGAGCGCCCGCGTCCCGTCCCAGTTGAGGCGGCCCGGCCCGGCCAGCGCATCCCGCGCCGCCAGCAAGGCCGTGCAGTCCTGCACCAGCCCGGTATTGGCGGTCGGATTGGGCACCGTGACGCCGTTGCTGCAGGGGGCCGTGGCCGGGGCCGGCCAGGTCAGCGTCAGCGGCGCCGAGTGCGCCATCGCCCCCGAGGCGTAGCGCGCCTGCACCCGCCAGGTGCCGGTCAGCGCGGTCAAGGCGCGCGCCTCGTAGGCGGTGCCCGCCGCCCCCACGGACGTCCACACCCCGCCGACGTCGCGTTGCCACTGGTAGGTCGCCGCGCCCGCGGCGGCGGGAACGGCCGCCGTCAGTGTCGCGGTGGCGCCGGCCGCCGGCGTGGCCGCGTCGACCGTGACGGTAGGCAGGGCCGGCGCGCTCGGGCACGTCGGGGCGGCCGGCGGGGCACCGGCCGGGGCCGGGCGGATCCGCAGCATCAGGCGCTCGCCCGGCTGCCAGGGCTGGTCGCAGACCGGCCAGCGCAGCTCGTGGCCGCCGGCGGTCGCGGTGCGCGTCGCCGCGTCGCCGCGCAGCGTCAGCCCCACCGTCCCGTCCAGCCGGATCAGCTCCAGCTGCTGGCCGGCCAGGGTGGTGCCGGCCACGTCCAGCCGCAGTTGCCCCGCGTCCCAGGTCAACCGCCGCAGGGTCGCGGACGCCGTGCTGGCCCCGCTGGCCCCGGTGCTCGCCGCGGCGCCGCCGGCCACGCCCACGGCCGCCGGCGCCAGCACCCCCTGCGCCGCGTCCCGCCCGACCACCCCGCTGCCCAGCGCCGCCGGATCGAAGAACGCCTCGTGCACCGTGCCGGCCGGCGCCGTGACCGTGACGGTGAAGTCGTCGTAAGCGTCGTCGGGTACGAAATTACAAGAAAAGCGCGTGTAGTGCTGAGAATTGTAGAAGACCTCGTACTCGCCGGCCGGCAATGGCCGCGCAGCGACCAATAGGTGGTCGTAGCCGGTGCTGGACTGACCGTCGGCGTCCACGATTACCGGCTGAAACAATGCCGCGTCAGGGCCACTCAGCCAGTAACGGTGGTACTGCGCCTCCCGATGATCATCTTCCACTTCATACACTTCAGTCCCGGAAGGAATGCCAGAAGCTAGCGCTGCCGCAACCAAAGACGGCGTCCAAGGGTCGGCGCGACGATACCGTTCACGGAGGATTCTGCCGTAGATGCAGGCGGCGTATCCCTCAATGCCGTCCCCGGCCTTCAGTTCCGCCGCCAGTGCCGCGATCCGGGCCCGCAGGTCGGCCAGGGTGATCGTGGGCGGCGGCGATTGGGCACCGTCGGTAATGAAGGCCGTCGGCGCTTGCCCCTCGGCCGGCGTGTCCTGCGCCGGCAGCCAGGCCCGGCTCAGCGTGGCCACGCTGTAGGCCCACGTTGACTCGTTAAGGTTCAAGCGCGTGAACTGCAAGACGGCCGGAGCAATGGCCTCGGAGGCTTCCCCTGATCCGCCGCTGGCACTGGCCGGGGTGTACGGCGGCGTCGGCGCCTCGAGGAAGAGCACCGCCTGCCGCGCGTCCCAGGTCGTGACCCGCAACTGCACCGCGATGGCCGCGTCGGCGCGGGCCGCGGCCTCCGACGGGTAGTCGTCGGCGCCGCGCACGACCACCAGCAGCGAGGTTGGGCCGCTCCCCTTCAGGTACTCGTGCGCCGTGAAGCGCAGTTCCTGCACCGCCTGGTAGGTGGACGCCTCGCCCGGATCGCCGGGCAGCGTCTCCACCGCCGCCGTCGCCGATTGCAGCGTCGCCCGCACAATCGTCGTCGAGAGAAAGATCTGCTGCTCCACCGACGGTGCGACCCGCCATGAGGGGTTCCACGACCGCTGAACGTGCGAGGACACCCCCGGGTGTTCCGGCTCGCCTGGCCCGCAGGCGGCGGTCGCGGCCAGCAGCAAGCCCATGGCCGCACCGAGGCACCGCCAGGTGCGCTGTCGGAGCAGGTGGACCAAGAACCTCATCACAGATCCCCTATTGATGGACGCGATGGTGCGCGTAGGTGGCCCGCAGCCCCTGCGCGTCCGTGTTGGAGAGATCTGCCCGCCCCGCGTGCCCCATGACCGCGTCGGCATCCGCGCTGTGACCCAGGCCCAGCGTGTGCCCGAACTCGTGCATTAGCACCTGGGGCAAGTACACGTACAAGCCGGGATCTCCCTTCCAGACAGAAAACGAGGTCGTCCACGTCCTCACTGTTTTTGCGTCGTCTTTGGGCCACCGCGGCGGGTCTTCGATCAAGAAAACCTGGCCGTTGCCGAGGTGCGGGTACGTGCCGACCGGAAAGACGCAGGCCACGCTCCCTGTGCATATGTCCTCTCTGCCGTGACCGGGGTCCCAGTAGCCCGAGATCACCACGTCGGGGCTGCTGCCAATGAGGAGTCGGGCAAGCGTGACGCCGCTGGCGGGCACGTTTTGCCAGGCATTCGCGGCATTCTGATAGTTGAGCGCCGTGGTCAACGCCTCGCTCGGCGTCATGCCGGCCTTCTCCGGAAACATCTGTTTCTCATCGATGTCACCGTTCGCAAGGGTCCCCTGTATGAAGTAGACCACCCGGTGGTCATTCCGGTGCCGCACCCGCGGTATCGTCGACGTCGCGGTGTAGAGCGACGCCTCAGTCCCGTTCGTGCCCAGGCGCACCTGGACCTCAAGGCTGACGCTGGCGCCGGAGCCGAAGCCGCACCGCGCCACGGAGAATGCGACGTTTGCTGCCACCCACGGCGATTCCAGCACGGTCGCATCCGTGGGAGCGGCGTGCCGCCGACACGTCCGGCCAAACTCGAAGCCGGCGCTCGCCGGCAGGCGCACCCGGAACTGGTGACCGTCCGTGCGGCTGAATCCCGGCTCCAGCAGCACCCCGTCGCTATTTTCCAACATCCCCCACCTCAACTCCGCCAACTGCCTGGGCCTGCGGTTATGCGCCACCCGCACGCTCACGTCGAAGACGGTGAGATGGAAGTGGACTTGGGTCGTCCTTTTGGCCGCGTCGGTCACGGAATACGTGTAGGTCGTGCGATTGGCGGCGGCCTGCGGCGTGCCGGCCAGCGTGCGTGTCGCTGCGTCGAACGTCAGGCCGTTACCTACCGCCGGCGCGAGCTGGTAGGTCAGCGCGCCGCTTCCGCCGCTGGCGGCGGGCAGGGTCAGCGAGGCCGCATGCCCCACCAGGACGTTGGCTGACAGGGCGGTCGTGCTGCCAAAGCTGGGCGCTCCGGGGGGCCGCGCGGGCGGCGGGGCGGTCGTCGGCTTCTTCGTCGGCGTCGGCGTGGGGGTCGGCGAATTCGTGGGCGTCTCGGGCGGCTGCGCGGGCTCGGGCGTGGGCGCGGTGCCCGTGGTCGTGACCGACTTGGCCGGGTAGCTCCAATGCCCGCAGATGGTCGGGTTGCAGGCGTGCATCAGGTAGTGATAGGTCGTGCCGGCCGTCAGCCCGCTCAACGTCTGCGCCTGTTTCTTGATCCCGTTCTCCTCGAAAGTCGGCGGCACGCCGATGCTGGTGGCGTCGCGATAGTCCGGCTTGTCGTTCTCGACGTGGCCCGTCCACCACAGGAGGCCGTAGCCGGTTAGCTTCTCCCCGCCGTCGCTGGGCGGGCTCCATTTCACCCGAAACTTCGTGTCCTCGATCGTGTCGAAGTGGATTCCCGAGACGATGCCGGGCCGACCCGCCCGCGCCACCGAGTCTGAGTTTCGGCGCGCCAGCCGCTGCTCGGCCGGCACCCAGTCGGGAATGGCCAGCACCGCCAGCGCCTGGCTGACCGTGGCCGCGGCGGCGTCGGCCCCGGCCTCCCACACCTCGGCTCGGACCGTGCCGTCGACCACCAGGCAGGCGAACAGCACGAACGTGACGGTGGGCGCGGCCGCGCCGGTCACCGTCTGCGTCTGCGACGCGGTGCCGCAGGCGCCGAACCCCAGGCCGGCGGGCCGGTCGCTGGACACGCGGACCTCGTACGTCGCCGACGCGCTCAGACCGGTGACCTTGACGTGAAAGCGGTCGACGGTGGTGTGGGTGGGGGCGCTGCTCAGGTCGTCAAACGCGATGCCGACGCCCTCCTGCGCCAGCAGGGGCCCGACATGCCCCAGCCACACCGCGCTCAGCAGCAACCCGCCCACCACCGCCGCCAGCGCCACCCGCCGCGCCGGCCAGGCGCCCAGGCCCGCCCAGCGGACCAGCCGCCCCACGGCCCCGGCCGCGCCCCGCGCCGCCCGCATCCGCCCCGCCCGCCACCCGTCGCGCACGCCGTTCCGCCCTGATCAATCGTTGCGTGCCGGGACTCTACGCAGCGACCGCAAGCAATGTCAACCACTACATGTCGATCAATATCCCAACATAATCATGGAGATATCACCACCGTTTCTTCACCCTCGAATCATCGCACCTGCAACGTGTTCGACAAATCCATCTCCGTTGATTCACACCTACCGCGGACCATCCGATCGCTCTTCACCGCGACCCATCCCCCGCCAGTCCGTCCCCGCGGCCCGCCGCTCGCCCGGCGCCCGTCGCGCTCCTCCCCCCGACCTCCCGCCAGCCCACGCCCCCACTCGCCCGCCGCCCCCCCAGCGCCACCACCACCGCCGCCCAATCGCTGCGCGCAAGGCCTTTTCCGCCGCCACCCCCCGCGTCCGCCCCCCTCCCGTCCCCTTGCCCGCTGTCCTCGTATAGTGTACACTCTCCCCGATGTCTTCGCAACCCCTCCGCCCCATGCCCGCCCCCACCCCACCCGTTCGCCCAACCCGTGCCCCCCGCCCGCCACCGGAACCTGTCCCGGGCCGGTCAACGGGGGATCTCGCCCGTCCCCATTTCCCCACCATCGCCGCGCCCTCCCTTGCCTCGCGCCCCCCGCCCGCCGCGCGCCCCCGCGCGCTCGGCGCCCCGCTCCCCAGCCCCCCGCCCGTCCCCTCACGGCCCCGGCCGTCGTCGCACCCCCGCCAAAAAAACCGGCCCAAGCTATCTCTCGCCGGCCCGCCCCCTCTGGGGGCGGGCCGGCGAGAGATAGCTCCCCCTTCACCCCCACCCGAATCCCGCCGCCCGACACCACCCCGGCCCCGCCCCAGCGCCCTGGCCCGATCTCGCCCACCCGCGCCCCGCACCACCCCTCACCAACCGCTCCCCAAACCCACCAAAGAAGCGCCCCGAATCACCTCAAGAGTTTTTTGGAAAAAACTCCTATTGCGCGCGAGACCCCCGATTCCCCGCCCTGCCCCGCCGCTAAACTGCTCCCCGGAACCGGGCGGCCCCACGCATTGCCACCACGCAATGCCTCGCTAGGCTGAATCCATGCCCCCCGACGTCTCCGTCCGCCAACTCGTCAAGCACTACGTCGTCCCCGAACGCGCCGGCGGCCTGCGCGCCTCGTTTCGCAGCGTGCTCCGCCGCAAGCACCGTCTCGTCCGCGCCGTCGACGGCATCTCCTTCGAGGTCGACCGCGGCGAAGTCGTCGGTTTCCTGGGCCCCAACGGCGCCGGCAAGACCACCGCCCTCAAGGTTCTCAGTGGTCTGCTCCACCCCACCGACGGCCAGGTGGATGTCCTCGGCTTCACGCCCTGGGACCGCCGTGCCGAGTACCTCTCGCGCATCACCCTCATCATGGGCCAGCGCCAGCAACTCTTCTGGGACCTGCCGGCCGCCGACAGTTTCCTCGTCAATAAAGCCGTCTTCGGCATCGACGACGCCGTCTACACGCGCACCGTCGACCTGCTCACCGAGCTCCTCGATCTCGGCGACCTCCTCACCAAGCCCGTCCGCCAGCTCTCCCTCGGCGAGCGCATGAAGGTCGAACTCGCCGCCGGCCTCCTCCACGGCCCCCGCGTGCTCTTCCTGGACGAACCCACCATCGGCCTCGACGTCACCATGCAACAGCGCATCCGCGAGTTCGTCACCGCCTACAACGCCGAAACCGGCGCCACCGTCCTGCTCACTAGCCACTACATGGCCGATGTCAAGGCCCTGGCCCGCCGCGTCATCGTCATCGACAAGGGCCGGCTGCTCTACGACGGCGCCCTCGACGTCCTCGTCCAACGCTACGCCCCCCACAAGACCATCACCGTCCACCTCGAGCATGAGGCCGACCTCCCTGACCTCAACGGCCAGGCCGAGATCCTGAGCGTCGACGGCCTCCAGGTCACCGTCCGCGCAGGCAAGGACGATGCCCCCGAAGTCACCGGCCGCCTGCTGACCCAACTCCCCATCGCCGATCTCAGCGTCGAGGACCCGCCCCTCGAGGAGGTCATCGACCAGGTCTTCCGCGGCGAAGGCCCGTGATCGTCCGCCGCGCCACCCTGGCCGGCGCGCTGGCTCTCACCCGCGCCGAAATCGCCGACATGTTCCAGTACCGCGTGGTGCTGTTCCTGTACTCCCTCTGGGAAGTCGTCCACCCCATCGTCTACCTGGCCGTCTGGGGCGCCATTGCTGGCGAGGGCGACGTCGGCGGCCTGCGCCTCAGCGACTTCGCCGCCTATTACCTCACCTTCATGCTCGTGTCCCACGTCACCGCGGCCATCGAGATCTACACCTTCGGCCCGATGATCCAGCAGGGCGAACTCTCGCCCCACCTGCTCCGCCCCATGAACCCCGTCTGGGTCGCCGCCGCCCGCAACATCTCCTACAAGAGCGTCAGCATGCTCCTCCTCATCCCCGTCTGGATCGGCCTGGTGATCATCCTGCGGCCCTCATTCACGATCACGGCCGGCAGCGTGCCCCTGTTCCTGGTGGCCCTCGTCGTGGCCGCCCTCCTTTCCTTCCTCGTCGGAACCACCTTCGCCCTCCTGGCCTTTTGGACCACCCGCTCGTTCTCGTTCTGGGAAATCTGGATCGGCCTCACCTTCCTGCTCGGCGGCCAGGTCGCGCCGGTCGAACTTCTTCCCGGCTTCGTCCAGAACCTGGCCACCGCCCTGCCCATGCGCTACACCCTCGGCTTCCCCATCGAGGTCCTGCTCAACCGCCTCGATACAGGCGAGCTGGCCCTCGGCTTCGCCCTCCAGTTCGCCTGGCTCATCGCCGCCGCCCTGATGGTCCGCGCCGTCTGGCGCGCCGGCATCCGCCAATACTCCGCCGTGGGGGCCTGACCGTGCGCGTCCTCCGCATCGTCTCCGCCTTCCTGCGGGCCGCCATCCTCAAGGAAACCGCCTACCGCGCCGAACTCGTCGGCAACCTCTTTCGCAGCGTCATCGGCATCGCCGTGGCCATCGGCGGCCTGGCGGTCGTCTTTTCCCACACCAGCGAACTCAGCGGCTGGCGCTTGGAACAAGCCATGGTCCTGCTGGGCGTCTACTACCTGGTCCAGGGCATCGTCCAGACCGCCCTCAGCCCCAGCCTCAACGAGGTCGTCAGCGAAGTCCGCAAGGGCACCTTCGACTACGTGCTCCTCAAGCCCGTCCCCTCGTTGCTCCTCTCCAGCACCCGCCGCTTCGTCGTCTGGCACGTTGCCGACGTAATGCTGGGCGGAGCCATCATCGCCATCGGCCTGATCCGTCTGGAGGCCCAGATCACGTTTGGCGTTGCCGCTATTTTCGTCGGCGTCATGGTCGGCGGCGTGGCCATCGTCTTCTCGATCTGGCTGGCGCTGACCACCCTGGTCTTCTGGTTCGTCCGCGTCGAGAACATCACCATGATCTTCCAGCTCTTCTTCGACACCGGCCGCTACCCCGTTGAGATCTACCCCTTCTGGCTCCGCCAGCTGCTGACCTTCGTCTTCCCCGTCGCTTTCATCACCACCGTTCCCGCCCAGACCATCACCGGCCGCGAACCCCTGGTCGCCATCTGGCTGGCGCCCCTCATCGGCGCCCTGACCCTGCTCGCCGCCGCCCGCTTCTGGCGCATCGGCCTCAGCCGCTACACCAGCGCCTCAAGCTGAATCGCTGGCCAGTTCCCGCGCTCGCGTCAGAACCGCATCCAACATCGCCGGCGTCAGCCGCCCCGTAAACGTGTTCTGCTGGCTCGGGTGATACGCGCCCAGGAGCGTCCAGCTTTCAATGGTGGTCTCGACACCATGACCAAACCTCGGCGCCGGCCGCGGCACCGCCAACCCCCGCTCCCGAAACACCCGCAACAACTGGCGCCACGCCTCCCCACCCAGTGCCACCGCCACCCGCGCCCGCGGCAGCAGATCCAGTTCCGCCTCCAACCACCGCTGGCACTCGGAGCGCTCCTCCGCTGACGGCCGGTTCGCCGGCGGCGCGCACCGCACGATCGCCGTCACAAACGCATCGCGCAGCTCGAGCCCGTCGCCCTGCCGCCGGCTCTCAGCCTGGCTGGCGAATCCCGCCCGATGCAGCGCCGCAAACAGAAAATCGCCCGACCGATCGCCGGTAAAGACGCGTCCGGTCCGGTTGCCCCCGTGCGCGGCCGGCGCCAGCCCGACCAACAACACCCGAGCCTCCGGGTCACCAAACCCGGCCACCGGTCGTCCCCAGTACGTCTCACCTCGGTACGCGGCTCGTTTCGTCTGCGCCGTCTCTTCCCGCCAGTCAACGAGCCGTGGACAGCGTCGGCAGCCATGAATCTGTTCCGCCAGCGCCGTCAAGTCGTTCACGCGGCCGCGACGGAACGAGTGACCCGCTCCAGGAACGGCCGCGCCAACGCCAGCAACTCCTCCGGCCGCTCCTCCTGCACCAGGTGCCCGGCCCTCTCCACAATGCGCATTTCCGCGTCCCGAAACTGCCCCGCCAGCGCCTCCGCTTGTGACGAATCCGCCGTCCGATCCGCTTCACCCCACACCAGCAACACTGGACAGCGCGTCGACGCGATGGCCCCCGCATAGTTGGCCGGATCCACACCTTGAAACATCGCCGGCAGCGCCTCCATAAATCCCGGGCTCCCATACGGCAGGTACTGCCGGTCCACGTCGGCCTCCGTCACCTCCCAGGGGTTATAGCGCCCCAGCATCTGGCCGATTCGCACATACCAGCGCTGCGAGTACAGCAACCGCCCCATCGCCGCCGACTGCGCCGGAATCAGCTTGCCCAGCTTGATCGACCAGGTGATATACCGACCCGCCACCAGGAACGGATCAACCAGCACAAGCCCCAGAACCCTCTCGGGGTACGCGGCCGCCAGGGAAACCGCGGGCTGGGCTCCGGCCGAACTTGCAAACACGACAACCCGCCCAAGGTGGTTCGCGTCCAGCCACTCCACCAACCGCGCAGCCTGCGCGGCCCCGTCGTACTGCGCGTCCGCCGGCTTGTCGGACAGACCATGACCGAGCGGATCCAGCCAGTGCACCCGGTATTCGCTGGCCAGGTCCGGCGTCACAAACTCCCAGGTGCGGCTGTTCCCGGCGAAGCCCGGCAGCAGCACCAGGTCGGAGCCTTCACCAAACGTACGGCTGTACCAGCGGCCCTCGCGTAGCGGTGTGCGTCGCCCATCCGCCAGGTGATCCGTAATGTCATACGGTGCCGGACGGCCGCGAAATGCAAACCATGCCGCGGCCAGAACTGCGGCAACCGTCAGCTTGCCCACGCGATGTCTCCCTCGGTATTCCGTGCCTCTCCCTATGCTAGGCTTCAGCTTCACAGCCCGTCGCCACGGGCCTGCCGTTGCGCGACGCAAACCACCCACTGAGAACAGCCCGCCTGTGCGCACTTACGAGCTTGTGGTGATCTATGGGGTCGACCAGGTCCCCGAACTCACTGCCGCCCACATTGACGCCGTAACCGAACGCATCAGCGCGCACGGCGGCGAAGTCGACACCGCCAACACGTGGGGCCGTCGCAAGTTCGCCTACCCCATCAAGAAACAGCGTGAAGGTCACTACGTCCTGCTCAAATTCACCATCGACCCCGCCAACATCGGCGAACTTGAAGGCTCCCTGCGCCTCGTCGAAGACGTCACCCGCTTCCTGATCGTCGCGGAAGATCCCGACGTGGCCGCCTACGAGGCCAAGCAACTGGCCGAGCTCCATCGGTGACGGAGCAAAGCGGCCAGCGCCGCGGTCGCTCGCGAGGCCTCAATCGCGTGCAGATCATCGGCAACCTGGGGCGCGATCCCGAGATGCGCTTTACCCAGGGTGGCACCCCGGTCACCAACTTCACAGTCGCCGTCAACCGCAGTTGGCAGTCACGCGACGGCGAGCTGCGCGAGGAGACCGAGTGGTTCCGCGTCGTCGCCTGGGCGCGCTTGGCCGAGATTGCGAACGAATACCTTCGTCGCGGCCGCCAGGTATATGTGGATGGCCGCCTGGCCACCCGCACCTGGCAGGACCGCGAAGGCAACGAGCGGACGACCACCGAAGTCGTCGCCCAGGAGATGATCTTGCTGGGTGGACGGGACGACGGCGGCGGTTACGACGACCAGCGCGGCGGCCAGCACGGCGCGGGTGCTGGTCAACAAAGTCGACAAGGCGCCGGGTATGCAGCCGGCGGCGAAGACGAAATCAGCCCCGATGACCTGCCGTTCTGACGGCGCGTGAAACAGGAACAAGCTCGATGACCCAGGACGGCCAGACCACCCAGGAATCCATGACCGAGGAACCTCGCAGCGACGGGTCGGGCGACGGCCCGCGCGGCGGTGGCCCTCGTGGCGGCGGCGGGTCTCGCGGCGGGGGCGGACCTCGCGGCGGTGGGGGCCGGGGTCGAGGTCGAGGTCGAGGCCGCGGGCGCGGCTTCCGGCGTCGCGGCGACTACTTCAAGCAGACCGGCGAACCCATCGACTACAAGAACTCCCAGCTGCTGCGCCGATTCATCGCCGACAGCGGCCGCATCGAGTCGCGTCGGAAGACCGGCATCACCGCCAAGAACCAGCGCAAGCTGGCCATCGCCATCAAGCGCGCCCGCTACCTGGGGCTCCTGCCCTACATCGTGCGCCGCCGCCTCCGCGGCTAGTCCCAGGCCGCCGCGCGGATGTCCCCGCGCACCCGGGCCCAGCGCCGTCGCGCCCAACGCGACCGCCGTCGGGCTGCCCGTAAACCTGCCACGGCCCACGTCCGCTGGCGCGATGTCCCCAACTCGGTCCGCGACTGGAGCGAGCTAACTCGCGCCCAGCGCACCGCGGCTGCCGCCAGGATCGTCGCCGTCGCCGCCACCCTCATCCTCTCGGTCGTAAGTGCCCTCATCGGTGTGGCGCTCTACGGCGAACTCGTCGTGCGGCCTGCCGAACCGGTCAGCTCGGTCAACGGTGACCCGATTCCAGCCTCCCGCTACGCCGACTTCCTGGCCCTCCGCCGGTTCGAGCTCAGCCGCGAGCTTGCCAGCGCACCCACATCCGCCGATCCCCGCGACCCCAGTCACCCCCGGTCGCAACTCGCCACCCTCACCGTCAGCGCCGTGACCGAACTCACAAACGCCCACCTCATGCGCGCCGAAGCGGCGGCTCTTGGCGTGCAAATTGATGACCATGCGGTCAACGTTGCCCTCTACGACTTCGTCAGCGGTTCCGGCGAGGTCGCCGACGGCTTCGACTTCAGGACTTCGTTCGCCGAAGTCCGCGATCAAACCCAGCTTGACTCTGGCACCATTCGCGGCTTCATCGCCGACCGCGCCTTGGCCGACGCCGTGGCCGACCGCTTGGCAGTCGACCTGGAACCTGCCCCCGAGCAGATTCGTGCCTCGCAGATCGTCGTTCCCACCGAGGAAGCCGCCGAGACCGTGATCGCGCGGTTGGACGCCTATCAGCCCTTCGACCTTGTCGCCGAGCAGGCGTCCACCGATTCCGAGAGCGCCGCTGACGGCGGCGACCTCGGCTGGCTACCCCGCGGCCTTATGCCCGACGCGTGGGACGAAGCCGCCTTCGCCCTTCGGCCGGGCGCCCGCAGTAAACCCGTATCCACCTCCCAGGGCTGGCACGTGATCCAGGTTCACGACGTCTCGCCCACCCGCGAACTCGACCCCACAACAGCCGAACGCCGCCGCCAGGTCACCTATGAAAGCTGGCTCCAAACCCTGCGCACCACCGCCGAAATCGAATTCCTCCTCACACCGGAGATCATCGACTGGGCCACTCGGCCCTAGGCCCGTGGCAGAAGCCAATCAACCCAGTGCGTGGTGAGCCGGGCCGTAGTCTTCGGCAGCCCGTGTCGAACCACCCCCCACCAGTCCCGTTCCCGGTCAGCCTCCGGAGGTTCAGCTCCCCGCCGCGGCCGCTGCCGGCGCTTCAACCGGCACGTCCCCCTTGCGTCGCACCAGCGTGCTCAGCATCAGCGCCATCACCGCCAGCCCCGCGCCGCCGATAAACGGCACCTGGTGCCCAAACGCCTCCCACAGAATTCCGCCCGTCACCGGCAGTGCCACCGCCGCCACGTGATTCATCGTCTGCCCCGCCACCAGGCTCGGACGCAGGTCGTCCGGCGTCACCAGGATGCGTCGCAGGTACGTCGTAATCCCCACCTCCGCGCTAAAGAACAGGTGGTCCAGGATGTACAGCACAAACAACACGCCCAGCCACGGCACCACCGCGTACCCCACAAAAATCGCCGCCAGCGCGCCGAACGCCATCACCAGGATCGGCCGCTCGCCTACCCGATCAATCAACCGTCCGAACACATAGGCCGCGCCGATCGACACCATGCTGTTGATCAGCGCCAGGATCGTGATCGTCCGCACCGACACCCCGTAACTGTCCACCAAGAGAAAGATCGCGAACGTCATGAATATGTGGCGTCGCCCGCCGTCCAGGAACGTCAGCGCGTAGTAGAGCCAGTAGCGCCGTCGCAGCACCACCCGCGGCGGCTGCCCGATCTTGCCCATCGAGCGCAGCTGCCACACGGCCGCGGCCGCCAGCGCCGCCACGCCGCCGGCCAGCAGAAACAGTGGGCGGATCCCCGTCGCGAGCACCGTCACGGCCAACAGGACGACCAGGATGCCGACCAGGTTCGCCCCGGCCATCAGCGAGCGTAACTGCCCCAGCCGTCGCCCCTGCGTCTCCATCGTGCTCAGCCGCAGTGCAATCGTGTTGGCCACCGGCCACCACAGGTGAAATCCGATGCTCTGCGTCAGCGAAAAGATGATCAGCACCTCCATCGACTCCACATGAAAGTAGTTCACGTAGCCGATACAGAGCAGCAACAGCGCAATGGCGCCCACCACCGGCTCCGCAATCGTCATCAGCGCCGCGCCCATCACGATCGTCAGCAAGCCGGGGACCTCGCGAATCGTCTCCAGCAAACCCAATTCGCTGGGCCGGATCCCGATCTCCTCCACCAGGAAGTTCGTGGACACGGTGATGAAGATCGAAAACGCCAGGCCAAACCCAAACGCCGCCGCCGCCAACCACGCAAACGGCGGAATCTCGCGCCCGCCGAGCACGTTCAGATAGCGCACGTCAGTGGTTGAACGCAGTCAACGGCTTTCACGCCGAAGCTCGGACGCGGCCCGGCCTCTGCGCCTCAGCGACGCAGCCGCCCCTTCCCGTCGCACTTCGGGCACTTCCCGCTCAGCTCGTGCCAGCCGCCGGGCTTGGAAGGATCCGGCCAGCGCTCGTTCACGCTGCCGGTGGCGTCGCAGCGCGTGCAGGTAGGGCCGGTCGGCGGCAGGATGCGCGGCAGCAGCAGTACCGCCGCCACCACCAGCGCCGTGAAAATGATCCACACTTCAAGCGGCATACCGGCCTCTGCGCCAACGCGCCCCGCTCGCTCGCCCGTTCAGTATAGGAAGCCGCCCCTCGCGGTCACCGGTCGGTTGTCCGGATCTCCCGCCAAAACCTAGAATCGGCCCTCACTTGAGGAGCGCACGTTTGGCCGGATTCGCCCACCTCCACGTCCACAGCGAATTCAGCCTGCTCGACGGCTTCTGCCGCATTCCCGACCTCATCGAGCGCACCGCCGCGCTCGGCATGGACTCGGTCGCCATCACCGACCACGGCGCCATGTACGCCGCCGCCGACTTCTACCTGGCTGCCCGCGAGAAGGGCGTCCGCCCGATCATCGGCTGCGAGGTCTACGTCGCCCCCCGCTCCCACACCGACCGCGATCCCGCGCTCGACCGCCGCTCCTTCCACCTCACCCTGCTCGCCCGCAACCTCACCGGCTACCGCAACCTCGTGCGCCTGGTATCGCGGGCCAGCCTGGACGGCTTTTACTACAAGCCCCGCGTCGACCGCGACCTCCTGGCGGCCCACGCCGAGGGCCTCATCTGCCTTTCCGGCTGCCCCTCCGGCGAACTCTCACGAGCGGTCACGTCCGGCAACCTGGCTCGCGCTGAAGACATCGCCCGCTGGCACGCCGACACCTTCGGCGCCGAGAACTACTACGTCGAGATCCAGCGCCCCGGCCTGCCCGAGCAGGAAGCGCTGACGGAGGGGCTCATCCAACTGGCCGGCGGTCTGGGCCTGCCCCTCGTTGCCTCCAACGACGTCCACTACCTCACCCCCGACGACAAGGACGCCCACGACATCCTGCTTTGCATCCAGACCGGCAGCCTGGTAGCCGACACCGACCGCATGCGCATGGAGGGCGAGTGGCACCTCAGATCGCCCGAGGAGATGGCCCAAGTCTTCGACGATCAACCCGACGCCCTGGCCAACACCGTCGCCATTGCCGAACGCTGCGACCTCGACCTGCCGTTTGGCCGCATCGCCATGCCCTCGGTCGAAGTGCCCACCGGCCACACCGTCAAGTCGCACCTGGCCGAACTGGCCACCGAGGGCCTGGCGCGTCGACTTCCGAACGCTGACGCCAGGTACCGCGAACGCCTGGCCTACGAGCTCGACGTCATCGACCAGACCGACTTCGGCGAATACTTGCTGCTGGTGCGCGAAATCTTCGACTTCGCGCGCGGCCGAGGCATGTTGACCGCCCCACGGGGCTCGGTGAACGGCAGCCTCGTTGCCTACGCCACCGACATGTCGGACATCGACCCGATCGAGCACGACATCATCTTCGAGCGCTTCCTCACCATCGGCCGCAAGGGCTCCATGCCCGACGTGGACATGGACTTTCCCAGCGACCGCCGCGACGAAGTCATCGAGTACATGATCCGCCGCTTCGGCGGGGATCACGTGGCCCAGATCGTCACCTTCGGCACGCTCGCCGCCCGCGCCGCGGTTCGCGACGTCGGGCGCGTCCTCGGCATGGAATACGGCCTGACCGACCGGGTGGCCAAGCAGATTCCCGTAAACCCGGTCGATCCCTACACCATCGGCCGCTCGCTGGACGAGGTCGACGAACTCAAGCGTCTCTACCAGGAGGACGACGCCGTCCGGCGGTTGCTGGATTCCGCCCAGCGCATCGAGGGTGTCGCGAGGCACGCCTCCACCCACGCCGCCGGCCTGGTCGTCTCGCGAGACCCGCTGCAGGAACACGTCCCGCTCACGCGCTCAGCCGAGGGCCGCCCCGTCGCCCAGTTCACCTTCCAGACCATCGAGAAGATCGGCCTGCTCCAGCTCGACGTGCTGGGGCTGTCCAACTTCCGCACCATCCAGCACGCCCTGCGGCTCGTGGAGCAGGCCGCCGGCCAGGCCCTGGCGCCGCAGGACATCCCACTGGACGACGATAAGGCCTTTGCGCTGCTGCGACGCGGGCGCACCGTCGGCATCTTCCAGATGGAGGGCGCCGGCATGACGCGCACGCTGCGCGACCTGGCGCCCACCAGCATCGGCGAAGTCGCCGCCATCATCGCGCTCTACCGCCCCGGCCCCATGGCCAACATCCCCACCTACATCGACCGCAAGCACGGGCGCACAGCGCCCACCTATCTTCACGAACGGCTCGAGCCGATCCTCAGCGAAACCTACGGCGTGCTGGTCTACGCCGACCAGGTGCTCATGATCGCCCGCCACCTGGCCGGCTACTCGTGGGACGAGGCCGATAACTTCCGCCGGGCCGTCGGCAAGAAAATCCGCGAAGCCCTGCAAAGTGAACACGAGAAGTTTGTGGCGCGGTCTGTGCAGGAAGGGATTCCAAACGACATCGCCGAGGAGATCTTCGCGCTCATCGAGCCGTTCGCCGGCTACGGGTTTAACAAGGCCCACGCCGTCTCCTACGCCGTCATCGCCTACTGGACCGCCTGGCTCAAGGCCCATTACCCCGTGCAATTCCTCACCGCCCTGCTGGACACCGACGCCGGTGACGTTGGCAAGGTCGCCAGCACGCGCCTGGAAGCCGAACTCCTCGGTGTCAACGTCTTGCCGCCCAACATCAACCAGAGCGGCGTCACGTTCGAGCCCAGGGACGACTCGATCGTGTTCGGCCTCGCCGCCATCAAGAACGTGGGGGAGGCTGCCGTTGAGGCCATTGCCGCGGCTCGCCAGGAGGGCGGCCCGTTCAGTTCCCTGGCCGACGCCTGCGAGCGAGTCGACTTGCGCCGAGCTCCCAAGCGCGCCTGGGAATCGCTGATCAAGGTCGGCGCCCTGGACGAGCTTGGCGAGCGTCAGGCCATGCTGGAAGCACTGGAGCCAGCCATGAAGCGCGGCCAGCGCACCCAGGCTGACCGCGCCGCGGGACAGACAACGATGTTCGGGATCGGCCTGCTGCCCGAGTCGACCGAACCGGCGCTGGAGCTCCCGGACGTGCCGGCGGCAGCCGAGGCTGAGCGCCGTCGCTGGGAGAAGGAACTGCTTGGGCTTTACGTGACACCGAGCCCGCTCTCCGACCCGATCATCGGCGAGCAGCTCGCCGCTAACGTCGACGCCCGCATCTATGAGCTCGAAGACACGCACCACGGCCAATCCATGACGATTGGAGGCATCGTCGCCAGCCAGCGGGCCTTCATGACCCGCAAGGGTCAAATGATGGGCGCCGTGACCCTTGAGGATCCGCCAGGGGCGATCGAAGTGATTTGCTTTCCCCGCATCTGGCAGCACATTGCGCCGGACTTGAACAACGACCAGGTGGTTCTGGCTAGCGGTCGAATCGAGGGTGACGACGCCTCACCCCGGATGCTCGCCGACAATGTCTACACCCTCTCGGCCGCCACTGCGTCAAACGGAGCCTCGGCGGCCCACGATGCTGCGGCTCTAGATGCGCCGGCCAACGACGACGTCGAACCGCCTCGGCCGCGTGCGGACGAGACGTCCGCCGACTTCTATGTTCCTGACCCGATTCCCGAACCTGAAGATGCTGCTCCGATTCCGGATGTCGCCGAGCCCGGGGCCGCCGATGTGTCAGACGCTCCGGCCTCCTATGAGCCTGACCCAATGCCCGAGCCACACGTCACAGGGCCGTCGCATTCCGCTGCCAACGGTTCGGATTCACCCAGTCCTGCTGATCCGCCGGCCGAGGCCACTCCCAGCGGTGCAACCAACGGAGCGGACGACGTTGCAGTGCCCACCGGCAGCGGCACCGACACTACCCCCGCAACCAACGGTTCGACGAATGGCTCGCCTCCCGTGGCCGAGGCCGATGATCCGGCTCCGCCGCCTCCTGCCGCTCCCCTGCCCCACCGCGTGATTGTGACCCTCCGGCGCAGCCCCGACCCGAGCTTTGACCTCGACCTGCTTAAGCGCCTGAACGCCGCGGTCACCTCCAACGAAGGCCCAACGCCCCTGCATCTCCACGTCGTCAAGACCGACGGATCCGTCGCCCGTCTTCGCTGGCCAAAGACCGTGCAGCCCCACGAATCCCTCCTCGCCGAACTCAGCGCCCAATTCGGCAAGGACGGCGTCGCCGTCGCGTGAGGCTGCGAATTCCTAGCACCGACCGAAGGTCGGCAATCCACATACGGCGGTCAGTTCCGCATACCTCGCAGAGTGCGGCACCCCTCGGCGAATCCCTTCCGCGCCATCCGCACGGCATCGGCGTCGGGTGGACTCACGACCGAGCGTATGGCCTCGACACGCCGAACAAGCTCGGCATCGAGTGGTCGTGGCGTCCACCTGAGTCGGAGAACCGACCGCAGAACTACCTTTCGCTCGAATCGCGGGAGCGCAGCTACATATGCGAGCGCGAACCGGCGGCCAAGCTCAAAGGCGTCGTCTGTAGAGATTTCGATTGTGGCGAGCGGCGGCCTTGAGAAAGGCCTCCAAAAGCACGGGCGTAACACTTCCTCGTCAACGAATAGAAGCTGGTCCGCCTCCATAACCAGGAGATCTGACAAATTCGAGCCCGTTGGCGGCTCAATCCCGAGCAGAATGACCTCAATACCAAAGTCCTGCGCCTCCCGAACGCCCTCACGCAGGTCCTCGTCACCGCCGAGCACGAAGGCGGTCGAGATCGCTCGGCGTCCGGCCAGCACCATCAGATCGCGGACGATCAGTGAGTCGACGCCCTTCTGCTGCCCGGCGACCAGACGCCCCATACGGAGCTTGACGCGTGGAAGAGAGCCGATGGCTTCATGGTCCGCAGTATTTCGCTCAGCACCGTCGTACCAGTAGGTCCGCAGCCACGAACCGAGTCCACCTAAGGCACGTTCATTGCAGAAACTGGAGAGCGCCGGGACTAAGGCCTCGGCATCGAGGAATTGCGATGCTCGGTCGCCCACTCCGAGACATGCGAGACCGCCCGCCCGGTAGAGATAGCCCGCATCCACGAACGCGCAGTAGCGGTCAGCCATGAACCTTGCGAAAAAGGGGGCTCCTGCAGGAGCCCCCGAACTGCCCCTCAATTGGGGCTGAACCAGCTACCCCTCAATTGGGGCACCGGCATCTTGAGGCATGCCGCGGCCCGCGTCAACGTATACGGAGCTAGGACGAAAAGCCTGCGGACGCGGTTGGCGCGGTCAGAACCAGTCGTTCGGAAACTCCACCGGCGACACGATGTCCCGGAAGTTTCCAAACTCCTCTGCCACCGTCAGGGCCGCTACGTCCGCGTGCAATTCCTCGATCGTCGTGGGACCAATCACGTTGACGTCAATGTCCGGGCAAGCCAGCGCGTAGGCCAACGCCGCGGTCTGCAGGCTCAGCCCGTGATCCTGGGCACGCTGCTCCATGTGGCGCACCTCGTTCAGCACCTCCGGCGCGGCCTCGCGGTAGCTGTACCGCGCCCCCGGCACCGCGCCCGTACCCAGGATGTTCCCGCCGAATGGGCTGATGTTGATCACGCCCAGGTTGTGCCGGCGTGCGTGTGGGTGAATGCGCCGGGCCGCGTCCTGGTTCAGCAAGGTGTAGTGGTGATACGAGCCGATGATGTCGAACTCGCCGCTCTCCGCCGCCATCGCCGCAAAGTCCGCGTTGCCCACCGCCGTTCCGACTGCACCTATCAGGCCTTCGGTCTGTAATCGCCGCAACGCGGCCAGCGTGCCGTTCGGCCCCACGATCTGGTCCCAGTGATCGGGCGTCGCGTCGTGCACCTTGATCACCGGCAGACGCTCCAGCCCCAGTTCCGCCAGGCTGTCATGAACGCTGCGCACGGCACGATCCGGACCGAAGTCGTACTCAACGCCATCGTCGGCCTTGTAGCGCCCGATCTTGGTGACGATCAGCAGGTCGTCCGGCGGATCGGCCTCCGTCAGCCGTTCCGCCAGCCACCCCTGCTCGTATGACGGCGCGGAATCCACGTGACGGATGCCCAGGCGAAAGGCTTCGCGCAGCAGTTCGACGTAGGCGTCGTCGCCCACCCGGCCGATCCAGTTGGCCGAGCCGAGCGCCAACTTGGTGGACCGCACGCCTGACCGCCCCAGCGTGACGGGCGGAACCTGCGGAAGCTCAGAGGTCATTGCGGTCACCCTCCAGCGCCAGCACCTTCCTCATCGTGCGCCCAGACTTGTGCTACCGCAACCCGCGACGACCCCGCACGCCGGAAGCCAGCCACCAAAGCGCGAATCGGGCAATATCAGAACAATTCGTCTCGACCTATTGGAGCCCGCGCCGTGGCCGAACCGATTCCGCATTTCGACGTCGAGCTTGAGGACGTTTCCGGACGCCTGGCCGAACTGGTCGAGCCCGGCACCAACCTCGAACGCATTGCCGGCGGCCTCGGGTTCACCGAGGGCCCCGTCTGGCGGGGCGACCACCTGCTGTTCAGCGACATTCCCAACGACCGCATCTGCCGCTGGCGCCAGTTGCCCGAAGGCCCCGAACTCACGACCTTCCGTGCCTACAACGGCTCCACCAATGGCCTCACGCTCGACCGCGAAGGCCGACTCCTCGGCTGCACCCACGGTGCCCGCGCTGTAATTCGCTTCGACCAGAACAACCAGCCCACCCCCATCGCCACCCACTTCAACGGCGGACGCCTGAACAGCCCCAACGACATCGTCGTCAAGCGCAACGGCGACATCTACTTCACCGACCCGCCCTACGGGATCATCGACCTTCCGCCCGAGGTCCAGGAACAGCCGGTCTGCGGCGTCTACCGGCTGGGAACCGACGGCGCCCTCACCCTCCTGACCGACCGCTTCCTCAAGCCCAACGGCCTTGCCTTCTCACCTGACGAAGCCACGCTCTATGTCGGCGACTCAGGCGGACCCCGCGACATTTGGGCTTTCGACGTCACCGACGACGGCACGTTGGACAATCCCCGCCGGTTCGTCGACATGGATCCCTACCCCGAACCCAACAACCCCGACGGCATGAAGTGCGATAGAGCAGGCCGCCTCTGGTCCACCGGACCCGGCAACGCCGTGTGGGTGATCGAGTCGGACGGCACCGTGGTCGGCCTCGTCAAGTTCCCCGAGCAACCCGCCAACCTCGCCTGGGGCGGCCCCAACTGGTCAACCCTCTTCGTCACCGCCCGCCGCAGCGTCTACCGAGTGGAAACCAACACCACCGGCGTCCGCGTGCCCTAGCGCTTGCGGCCGCTCTACGCCTGTCCGTTCGCCAACGTCGACAAAGGTGCGGCTATGTCCGGGGCATTTCGCAATATCTCGCGATCCGCAGTCGCCAGGGAAACGCCAAGCCGGCGGGCCACGACGACAAACTCGGCGTCGTAAGCGGTCAGCCCGCAGTTCAGTGCGACCTCGAGCACGTCGGAGTGCGACACGCCGAATACGCGGTCGCCAAGCACGAGCGAGGCGTGGTCGACCATCGAGACTGCCTCGTGGCGTGGCATCGCACCGCGGCGTACAGATCCGATCAGCACGTTGCGAAGTTCGCTTATCAGAATCGGCGGTGCTGCCCACTCGTTGTCTCGGCCATACAGACGTGCCGCCTCGGCCCCGCCCGGTCCTCCAACGACTAGCGTGACCATGACGTTTGTGTCGACAACGATCATCGTCGACCGGCGTCTCGAAGCTCCCGAATTTCGCTGTCACTGAGATTGAGAGGCCCAATTCGTTCGTACCGCTGCTGAATCTGATCGAGCAGCGCTTCAGGGTCAATCTGGTTCGAATTCACCGAGGCCGTTAACCTGGTCACGATTTCGCCATTGAGACTTCTGTGGTTTCGGCGAGCAGCTTCCTTCAGTTTCCGATGCACGTCCTCGGGGAGTCCACGCACTGCCACCTGCGGCATGGCCAAGCTCCAATCTGTGATATCAGTTCAATGTCAAAATGATATCAGGGCATGCGGCAAGCCGTCGTTTCAAGCACCGTAGTGCTGGTGCCGACGGCTGACTTCCGTGGGCTGCACGTCAATGATCCCTCAGGAGAGTTCGAGAGACTTAGGAGTGGCCCAGAACTGTTCCATCCGCATCCGCGTCCGCCCCTACGCCGACCTCGTCCGCTTCTTCCCCGGCGAAGGCCGTGTCCGAATAGTCGAAGCCCCCGCCGGCTCAACCGTCGGCGATCTGCTCGATGCCCACGGCCTCGATGAATCGCGCCGCCTGACCCTCGGGGTGAACGATGTCCTCGCCTCCCGCGAGACGAAACTGCGCGACGGCGATACGCTGGAGGTCCTGGTCCCGATGTCCGGTGGAATGGGAGCGAGCTGATGGCGCCAACCTCGATCCAGAACCAAATCCTGCGCGTGGACCTGACCGAGCGCCGCTGCTGGACCGAGCGGCCCGGCGGCGCCTTCTTCCGCAAGCACCTCGGCGGCCGCAACTTCATCGCTCACTACCTGCTCACCGAGACGCCCCGCGGCGCCGATGCGTTCGATCCCGTTAACCGACTGGTCTTCGCCATGGGCCCCACCACCGGCGTGGCCCTGCCCGGCGCCGGCCGCCACAGCGTGGGTGCCAAGTCGCCGCTGACCGGACTCTTCGGCGAGTCCGAGGCCGGCGGCTACTGGGGATCCGAACTCAAGCAGGCCGGCTGGGACGGCATCGTCATCCAGGGCCGCGCATCCGAACCCGTCTACCTCTGGATCAAGGACGACCAGGTCGAATTCCGCGACGCTTCGCACCTCTGGGGCAAGATCACCGGCCCCGTCGAAACTGCCATCCGCGAGGAACTCGGCGATAAGCAGATCCGCGTCACCCAGATCGGGCCGGCTGGGGAGAACCTCGTCCGCTACGCCTGCATCGTCAACGACTTGAACGAGGTCGCCGGCCGCACCGGGCTCGGCGCGGTCATGGGCTCCAAGAATCTCAAGGCCATTGCCGTTCGCGGCAGCCGTCGGGTGCAGGTGGCCGACCGCGATCCGGTCAAGGACACCGCCCGCTGGGTCGCCCGCGAAACGCTCGGCGAAGGCGGTACGCACTACCGCCTGCACACCTGGGGCACTGGCGCCACGGTCCGCGCCAAGCAGCTTGAAGGCCATCTGATCGTCCACAACTTCCGCGACGGACAGTTGGACGGGGCCGGCAACATCGACGCCATCGCCATGCGTGACCAGGTCATCGACCACATGGACCGCTGCTTCGCCTGCTCCGTGCGCTGCAAGAAGCGAGTGAAAATCGACGCGCCCAGGGTCAAGGTGCGGCCAAAGTACGGCGGGCCGGAATACGAAACGCTGGCCGCCATCGGCACCAACACCGGCGTCACCGACATCATGGCCGTCTGCAAGGGCAACGAAATGCTCAACTACCTGGGCATGGACAGCATCTCCGCCGGCGCCACCATCGCCTGGGCCATGGAGATGCACGAAATGGGCCGCCTGCGCGACTTCAACGAAGACGGCCAGTCCCTCCAGTTCGGCTCGGCCCAGGACCTGCTGGACCTCATCGAGAAAATTGCCTACCGCGACGGTATCGGCGACCTGCTGGCCGAAGGCGCCCTCCGCGCCGCCCGCACCATCGGCGGCGACGCCGAGGACTACGTCGTCCACGTCAAGGGCCTGGAAGTCGCCATGCACGACCCGCGCGCCATGAAGGACATGCGTGACAACTACCCCATCACCCCCACCGGCGGCGATCACACCGGCGCCGGCCTCAAGCGCACCTCCGTCCGCAACACCGCGGGTCTCTGCCAGTTCCTGGACTACGACGACACCAAGGCCCTGGAGCTCCTCAACGCCGTCACCGGCTGGGACATGACGCCTGAGGAGTTGCACGAGACCTTCGAGCGCGGCCTCACCATGGCCCGCCTCTTCAACCTGCGCGAAGGCATGACCGCCCAGGACGACCGCCTGCCCGAACGCCTGCACCAGCCCATTCGCCAGGGACCCCTCAGCGACTACCGCCTGCCCCGCGAGGAAGTCCGCACCTACGTCCAGGGCTACTACCGCGACCGCGGCTGGGACCCCGACAAGGGCCGGCCCTACACCGATACGCTGGAGCACCTGGGCTTCGATGCCGCGGATGCGGACCTCGGCGATCTCGTCGCCGAACGCCCCGACCCCCTCCCCGTCGGCGCCTTGCCCTACACCCTCGAACTGGAGTCAACCGCCGGCCACGAGGAGTAGCCGGCGCGGCCGGCAAGAGGCCGCGCCGGCCAGGCCTTCCTGTTAGCCACGAGCTGCGCACTCGGGCTAGATTCAGCGCTATGCAGCACCATCACCACCATCACGGGGAGGACGCGAAGCACGGCCACACTCACGGCGCGGTGGACCCGTCCATTGCGACGACCAGTCGTGGCATCTGGGCCATCAAGTGGTCGTTCGTGGGCCTGGGGATTACTGCGGTGCTCCAGGCGGCCGTCTTCGCAATGTCCGGAAGCGTGGCGTTGCTGGCCGACACCATCCACAACGTAGGCGATGCGATGACCGCCGTCCCCTTGTGGATTGCCTTCCTGTTTGCACGTCGCGCAGCTACGAGGCGGTTCGGCTATGGCTTCGGAAGGGTCGAGGACCTCGCTGGAGCAACCATCGTTCTCGTGATCCTGTCCAGCGCAATCGTGGCCGCCTACCAGTCCGTCGATCGGCTGCTCAACCCCCGTGACGTTGAACTGGTGTGGGCAGTCGCCGCGGCTGGTGCGATTGGCTTCATCGGTAACGAGGCTGTCGCCCTCTTCCGCATCCGCGTTGGGCGCGAAATCAACAGTGCTGCCCTGGTGGCCGACGGATACCACGCCCGGACCGATGGGCTGGCCAGCCTCGCCGTCGTCGCCGGCGCCATCGCGATCTGGGCAGGCTTCCCGATAGCCGACCCCATTGTGGGGCTGGGCATCAGCGCACTCATCGCAAAGATTGTGTACGACTCCGCCAAAACGGTATTCGGGCGCATGCTCGACGGAGTCGACCCGGAAGTTCTTGACAACCTGGAGCACGAGACGCTGCACGTGCAAGGCGTGCGAGCTGTTACCTCGTCACGGGCACGCTGGATCGGCCACCGCCTGCACGCGGAAGTGCATCTAACGGCAGACGGTGACCTCACGCTCAAGGAGGCACACGAGCTGGAGCAGCGCGTTTCCCATGCGCTCGCCCACGCCGTCCCTTACCTGGGCGAGGCAGTCATCCATGTCGACCCCGCTGATCAAGCAGGCACCGCGAGCGATCAGACATCTCCCCACGAACATGATGGGCTGCCGCTCCACAGCCACTAACGCCCGCGCGGTCCGTTAGCAATCGATCCGGTGGCATGCGACATTTCCAAACTCACGCGCTGTATCGGGGCAGGAGTTGAGGCGTCGGGCTCACCAGCTAGCTGAGATTGCAGGTGAACCCGGGGTCGGGCAGCACGCGTGCGGTGAGCGCCTCGTTCCCCGAGACAATCGTCCAGACAAGCCCGTCATGCACCAGCGTGACGCCCTCCATGTCCTCGGCGCCCCTGCTGCGTTGGCCGACCGCAGATCGAGCTGGCCGCTACTCCCCGCGCCCCTCACCTTCGGCGAAGGTCTTGAAGTCGCGCAGCGTCTTCTTCGTCTGCCCCGTGAACGCAAACCGCATGACGATTGACATCACCAACATCTTCCAGTCGGAGAAGCGGAACTCAGTCTCGGCAATCCAGCGCGTGCGGTCCGGTCCCTCTTCCACGAACCGGTTGTTGATGTAGTTCCACACGCCTTCGGTCTCATAGGTGCCCGCTAATGCGTCCGGCAGGCTTTGCGACGTGACCGTTTCGATCATCTCGACGTCCTGGCCGCGGTGCTCGTACACCAGCCGGGAGGTCTCCCCGGCTTGTCCGGGCTCGCCGCTGACGTGTTCAAAGCTCTTCAGCCCCGTCTGCCACTTCGGCATGTTGTCCCGGTTCATGAAGAGCTCGATCACGCGATCACGCGGCAAGTCGATCGTGACATCACGGGTGTACTTCACGGAGAGTCTCCATTCCAATCCGGCGGATCAACGAGCGGCGCCACGTTCAGCCCGCGGGACGTGCTGCGAGTCGCCACGCACCATGCCGAAACTCAGTCGGCGGTCTTGAACCAAAGTTACACGCCAGCGCAACTTCGAGGGCCGCTAGTCCCCGCGACCCTCGCCTTCGGCAAATGCCTTGAAGTCGTTCAGGGTCTTCTTTGTCCTGGCGGTGAACAGCGGTCGCAGAACGATCGCCATCAGCTGCATCTTGAGCCCCAGGGGGCGAAAATTCGACTCGGCGATCCAGCGCGTTCGGTCCGGTCCTTCTTCCTCAAACCGGTTCTTCATCAGGTTCCAGACACCGTCGGTCTCGTAGATGCCTGAGAACTCGTCGGGCAGGTTGCGCTCGGTGATCGTCTCGGTCATCTCGAAGCGGCGCCCCCGGTAGTCGTACACCAGGCGCGACTTGGCGCCGGGCTCTCCCGGCTCGCCGCTGACGTGCTCGAAGGCTTGCAAGCCTTCTTGCCACTTCGTCAGGTTGTCGGCGTTGTCGAATAGCTCGATCACGCGATCGCGCGGCAGGTCGATCACGACCTCGCGGGTGTACTTCACGGCGAGTCTCCTAGCTAACCTCTCGGGTCATGGGACGGCGCCACGATCCGCCCTCGGGACGCGCTGCGGTTTACGGTGGACCATGCCGAAAGGTATTCGGCGGTCTCGAACCAAAGGTACACGGCGGCGCTACTTCGGCGGCAACGACCGTGCGAATTCGGCGCCCTTCTGAACCCAGGCACTCAGCGCCGCATCGTCCGCTACGCCTTCCGCCTCCACCACCACCCAGCCCCGCATGACCCGGCCGGTCATGTCAAAAACCCGTGCGTGGGGCTGCGCCAACGCCTCTTCATAACGCTCCGGTCCCACCCGCACCATCAGCTCATCGCCGGAAATGCCAACGGCCATGTTCCCGTGCAGCATGTACGCAATCCCGCCGAACATCCGCCGTTCGCTCAATCCGGCGTCGTCCGCCAGAGCCTCGCGTATCCGCTGCGCCAGTCCCTCGTCGTAGGCCATGCGTGTCCGGGGAACTCTGGATCGAATACTTGGCATTCTCACCCATCGGGGCCACCCCCGCCGACAGCGGACTTTGGTCGAAGCCCTGCACCCTGGAGGAGACTTCATGATCGAGCAGATCGCAACCGTCGGGATCTACGTCGATGACCAGGAGGCGGCTCTGCGCTTCTGGGTGGACCAGGTCGGATTCGAGCTGCGGCGGCGCGAATCGATGGGCCGCATGGGCGACTGGCTGGAAGTGGCGCCGCCCGGCGCCGGCTCACGCCTGGTGATCTACCCAAAGGCCCTGATGCCGGACTGGGCCGAGCGCAAACCCTCCATCGTCTTCCAGTGCGCCGATTGCCAGGCCGCCCACGCAAGCCTGCGCGACGCCGGGGTGGAGTTCTCCAGCGAACCGCAGTCCATGGCCTGGGGCACGTTCGCGATCTTTCGCGATCCCGACGGAAACGAGTTCGGGCTGAAAGGACCTTGATTGAAGCTCGCTTGCGCCTGCCCGCGTTGGCCCCTATCCACCCGCCTCGCTAGGCTGCGGGCGTGAATTTCCTTCGCCAGTTGTCACGCTTCACCCGCCCCGAGCGCGGCATGCTCATCGGCACCGTCGCGGCTGGCTTGCTCTTCACGGCCAGCGGGCTGGTCCCACCGTTGTTCGTCCGCCAGATTTTGATCTGGCACGCGGAAGGCACCGCCGCCGAGAACGCCATGCTGGTCGTCGTGGCGGCCTTGGTGGGCGCCTACCTGGTGCGCGCCGCCGCTCGCTACACCTACGGCCTGCTGTCCCACTGGGCGGCCTACAACGTGCAGCAGGCCATGATGGTCAACCTCTACCGCCACATCCAGACGCTGCCCCATCGCTTCTTCACCGACCGGCGCGTGGGCTCGTTGGTTTCGCGTTCCGTGGGCGACGTGGAGACGGTCGAGGACTTTGTCGCCCACGGCATCCCCGAGACCGTCATTGCCATTGCCTTGCCGGCCGCCATGCTGATTGCCCTGTTCATCATCAACTGGCAACTGGCCCTGCTGGCGCTCTTGCCGATTCCCATCATTCTCGTGGCCGGTCGGTTCCTATTCCCCCACATCCGTAGCTCCTGGCGTGTGGTGCGCGAATCCGTGGCCAGGGTCACCGCCACGGTCACCGAGGGGATCGCCGGCTACGCCGTCATCAAGGCCTTCGGCCGCGAGCGCGAGCAGCTGCGAATCGTCCAGCGCAACTGGCAGCGCTACCGCGACGACATCCAGAAGGCACAGTTCTTCTCCCTGGTTCCCGCCGGAATGATCGAACTTCTCGCCGGCCTCGGCCTCATCCTCGTCGTGGCCGTCGGCGGCGACCTCACCCTGCGCGGCATCGTGCCGGTAGCCGACCTCTTCGTCTTCGTCGTCTACCTGGGCTTGATCTACCAACCCGTCATCCAGCTGGCCGCCATCAGCGAGAACATCCAGAAGGCCATGGCCAGCACCGAACGGGTATTCGAGTTGCTGGCCATCCAGACCGACCTGCGCGACAAGCCGAACGCCACGGCTCCATCGGCGCCCGAGTGGTCGGTCGAGTTCGACCAGGTCGACTTCCGCTACGAACCGGAGGAACCAGTCCTGCAAGGCGTGTCCTTCAACGCGGAGCCGGGTGAACTCATCGCCCTGGTCGGCCCCACGGGCGTCGGCAAATCCACCTGCGCCCACCTGGTCCCGCGGTTTTACGACGTCGATAGCGGCGCGGTGCGGGTCGCCGGCCGTGACGTCCGAGACCTGCCGATGGCCTGGCTGCGCTCCAACATCTCGCTGGTCCTGCAGGAGGTCTTCCTGTTCGCCGGCACCATACGCGACAACATCGCCTTCGGCCGTCCCGGCGCCACCGAGGAAGAGGTCCTGGAAGCCGCCCGCGCAGCTAACGTGGACGAGTTCGCCGAGCGCCTCCCCAACGGTTACGACTCCCGCATCGGCGAACGCGGCGTGCGCCTCTCCGGCGGCCAGCAACAACGCATCTCCATCGCCCGAGCCGTCCTCAAAGACGCCCCAATCCTGATCCTGGACGAAGCCACCTCATCGGTCGACGCCGAAACCGAGGCCCTGATCCAGGAAGCCCTCGACCGCCTGACCCTCCGCCGCACCACCCTCGTCATCGCCCACCGCTTGGCCACCGTCCGCCGCGCCGACCGAATCATCGTCCTCCGCGACGGCCAGGTCGCCGCCGCCGGCTCCCACGACGAACTCGTGGCCCACGGCGGCTGGTACGCCGACATGGTTCGCCGCCAGCAACTCAGCGCCCGCTGGCGCCTCGAAAGCGCCGCCGAGGTCCCGCTGACCTAGGACGCATCGGCGAACAGTCCGCAGTCTGCCGACCGACGACAACTAAGCGGACGCGACGAATTCCTCAATTCGCTGAGTAAGTCTCGTCAGTCAACTGAGCAAAGCGGTAGCGGAGGAGACGAGACGTGACTCACGGAGGAGCTATCCGAGCTGACGCCGCCTCGGTACCGCCGTTCAGGATGTACTCCAGTTCCAGGGATTCGTGACCTCAAGGTCCAGGTGCTCGAAATCGGCGACGTTGCGGGTTGCGACTGCGAGATCGTTGCTGCGGGCGATCCCGGCCATGAGGGCGTCGCCTACGTCGACGACCCGCCCGGCACGCCGTGCTTGCGCCCGAAATCGAGCGGCCCACTCTGCCGCCCGCCGATCCAATGCCAGGATGCGGTTGCTATACCCCGAGACGATACGCGCCTTCATCGCATACACCCGACTGCGGCGCTGTCCGTAAGGGAGCAACTGCAACCCGTACTCCAACTCGTGGATCACAATCGATGACAGCCACAAATCGCTTCGGTTGGACAAGAACGCCACGACGTCCGGGTGGGGAACGTCGCGCGTCAACTCCGAGACCACGTTGGTGTCCAGGAGGTACCCGCTCAATCGTTTTCCTCGTCAGTGAATGGAATCTCCCGCCGAGAAGATCGGTCGTGCGGGATCTCGAGATTCACGCCCCGCGGCATATTCTCAATCAGCCACTGCCCCAGCGGCTTGCGCGGCGGCACATGCTTCTCCCATGTCGCGGCGGGTACCACCACAAACGACTTCCGCTTGCCGATACGCTGTGGACCCTGCTCTTCTGCAAGCCGCAATACTTCAGAGAGTCGCGCCTTGGCCTCGGCGACAGTCCAGGTGTGGTCAGTCTCAGAAACTTCCAGCGTTATTTCCTCCGGGAGGCTTCATAGTCCAATATAGACCAGATGCGTCGTGGCGGCAAAGGCTAGGCCAGCGTTGCCGCTCACCTCACCGCCACCCACGCCCGCGTCCGCTCCGACTCCCGCGCCGCGTCCACTGCCCGCGCCACCGCCAGCCCGTCGTGAAAGCTCGCCAGCCGGCTGGCCTCTCCCGCGGCACTCGCCCGCAACCCCGGAATCACAATCTCCCGGAACATCGCCGTGTTCTGCGCCCGCGGCGACTCGTGCACCCGCACCGGCACGTCGACGACCTCGGGGTCGACCCCGCGCACCAGGCGCACCTGGCCGGCCTTCCGGTTGCCGCCCGAGTAGCTCACGAACGCCGACGCCCGCGACCCGTGCACCTGCACATCCGGCGTCGGTCCGGGCCGTGTAAAGGTGGTCTGGCCTGCAGTGAACGTAAACAGCGCACCCGAGCCCATCTCACCATGAATGGTCCCGAAGTCGCTCGCGGTCACTTGCGCCATCGGAGTTCCCGGCGCCGCTCCCTGCGGGTTCTCGGCCGACCAGCGGTTCGCGTCGACTCGCGAAATCGCGCCCATGTCCGGCCGTTCCGGCACCACGATCGGCAGATGCGCCATCACGGCCGTGATCTCGCTGCCGGTCAGGTACCGGGCCAGGTCCAGCAGATGCACGCCCAGCAGGCCGATCGACCCGGCCGGGCACTCCTCCTCGGTCATCCACCACTGCACCGGCTCGTGCAGCGCGCGCGGCTGCCAGATACGCCCGAACATTGCCTGCACCTCGCCGATCTCGCCCTCGTCGATCAGCCGCCGGACCGTCTGTATCGGTTCCGCGAACCGCATGTAGTGCCCCAGCCCGTGACCCAGCTCCGTTCGTTCGGCCGCGTCAACCATTTCCGCGCACTGCTCCGCCGTGTTGGCCAGCGGCTTCTCGCACAACACGTGCTTACCCGACTCCAGTGCGGCGATCGCCACCGGGTGGTGCATGGCGTTGCTCGTCACGATCGCCACCACGTCCAGGTCGTCCCGCGCCACCAGGTCGCGCCAATTCGTATGGGTATCGGGCATTCCGTAGGCCGCCGCGGCTTCCTTCAACGGCCCAGGCCGGCGCGCCGCAATCGCGCGCAATTCCAGGTCCGGCAGATCGACCGCCGGATTCAGATACGTGGGCGCGAAAAGCCCCGTGGCGCCAACCACTCCAACTCGCAAGACGTTCGATTCACTCATGTCGGCGCCACCTCAAACCGGGTCCGGAACGTCCGGTGCGGGTCGTCCGCGCAACTCGCGCGTAACGCTAACGAGATAGTAGAGGCCTGAAGCCACCGTCATGACCAGCGCAAACATCACCAGCGCCCAGGTCAGCGGCACCCGGTCCCAGATCAGCGCGGTCAGCCCCATGTACTGCCACATCATCTTCATCTTGCCCAGCTGCCCCGCGCTTACCGTAACGCCCTGCGCCCCGGCGTAGGCCCGCATCCCCATAACGAACAGCTCGCGCGCAATAAAGCCAAACGCGATCCAGCCGGGAATCCAGCCCAGTTCCACCATCGTGATCACCAACGCGGCCACCACCAGCTTGTCGCCCACCAGGTCGAAAAAAATCCCCAGTTGCGTGCCGGACCCGTAGCGACGTGCGATCAGACCGTCGAACACATCCGTTATCCCCGCCACAATGAACAGGCAGGCCGCCGCCTGGTTGGAGGCCTGGCCGTCCCAAAGCAGCAACCAGATGACCACCGGAATCGTCGCCACTCGAAACCCCGTCAACATGTTCGGCAGTCCGGCCAACCAGACGGCGTGGCCGGCCGGCTTCGCCACTGAGGCGGAGCTGTCGGATTGCGACGCTGCAGCCGGCTCAGCCACCAGCATCCACTCGCCAGGTCCGCTGAAACGACCCACCGGGCGGGCCGAGGAATCCAATGGAGTCACCGTCAACTCGCACTTCAATCGCGTCGGCCTCTTCAGCCCGCACCGCGATCTCCCGCTGCGGCGACCAGGTCCGGCTCGAACCGGCGGTCAGGCGTCCCTCGAACAGCGGTTGGCCGTCAACGACGACGGAAAGCTCAGTCGAGCGCACGGCCGAGAGTTCCAGCACGGAGCCGGCCTTAAGGCCCGACGGCCCGGGCGCGGGTGCCGGTCCCGTGGCCTCCGAACCGCCCGTCGCCGGGCGGCCGCTGGCCAGGACGACCAGGAGCGCCGCGACGGCCACCAGCCCAACCATGGCGAACACAACGGCCGCTACGCGCCCGCGCCGGCGCCGTAGGGCTCGGGCCGGCTCGGCTGCGGCATAGCGCCAAGCGCCCAACGCCGCAACGTAGGCGTTCAACACAGGCTCATCCGGCACGGCCAGGTATCGCGCGTAAATCCGGATAAGTCCACGCGTAAACGGCTCAGCTGGCAGCGCGTCCAAATTGTCAGACTCCAACGCGATCAGGTTATGGCGCGGAATGCGCGTGGCGCCTGACGCCGCTTCCAGGCTCAGGCCAGCCTGACTCCGCGCCGCGCGAAGCATCTCACCCATGGTCGCCATGGCCAATTATGGCGCGACGCGTGCTCGCTATGCCGCGCCGCTCAGGTCTCCTGAAAACCGAAGTCTGGCCGCGGCTTCACGATGATTCCCAGGCCAGTCAGTTGCTCGTAGGCATTGGCAACGTCCACGAACTCGTTCAGAAACTCCCCCATGCGTGAACGGAGTTCTTCGTTGACGCGCTCGGCGTCGCCCTCGTACTCCGCCAGCAGCGAGTCCCGCCAGAGTCCCAACTGCTGCGCCAGCCCTTCCCTGAGGATGGCCGCCACGATTTGATCGGCCCATGCAGGCAGCCCCAGGCGGACGTACGCCGTCAGGTCGGTCACGTCGTACGCGAACTGCACCGCCAGGTCTTCGGGTTCGGCTTCCGTCGGGAAGATCAGAGTCACCGGTGCCGCCCGGTCAATCAGATTGACCAGTTGCCGGTCGGCAAGTGGCCGAGGCCAGGTCCAGAACACGCCCGGCCCCTCCAGCACACTTAGCGTGCCGACGCCCGGACTGTCGGAACCGTCAAATCCCTCACCCAGAGCGAACACGCTGCCGCTGGACGGAAACCTGACGGCCTCGTTGGATAGCAGAAGTATTGCGTCGTCCGAACTCAGCCGAAAGACGCCCGCCGCAAAGAACGCGACGGTCGCCGTCAAGGCGCCGGCTAGCAGGAGCGCTGGAATCGAGAGGATTTCGGGCACCCGGGCTCTGGCCGATGGATCGTAGGGGGCAAAAGCCGACGCCGTGTCTACGGCGTGTCGCCGCGCATACAACCCGGGAATCAGGCGCCGGGGAGGTCGGCCCGCCCGGCGGAACTGCGCCGCCATGTCCGCGGCCAGAGCCTGCACCGCCGCGACGTTGTAATGGGCGGCCAGCCTCTTGAGTCGGTCGAAATGTGCCGCCAGACGCAGCGCGCGCTGACCGTCAACTCGTGACCGCCCAGCCAACACACTGCTGATGTCAGCAAGGAGTGCGTCGGCGGCAGCCAGAAAAGGCTCCACGTCGTCGCGCACCTGCAGATCCGCGACCTGGAGCGTGCGTTCCGCGCCTCGCGCCCCCGGCCGAGCCGCAACCACGCGTCGCGCACGTCGGATCAGCCACATAGACGGTATAAGGGTGATCACCGCGGCCAGCGGCAGCCCGCCGAGCGACCCACCCGCGCTGCCGAGAAATGCGGCCACTGCTTCCCCCACCACTGGAACACCGCGAACCGGCAGGGCCAGCAAGCCCAAAAGGGCCGCCACGAAGAACGGCAAACCTGCCGCCGCGATGAGCTGCGCCCACTGCCGCGTGCGCGCATGACGCCGCAATCTCCGCAGCCGTCGCACGGCCTTGGTCTCGATGCCCGCCACGACCGAGGCGTCGAATGGAAGCGTTGCCACCCGCAGTGTTCGCGTCGGAACCAACGCGCGGGTCGCCGCCTGCGTCAGTCGGTGGCGATCGTGCGCGATCAGAAGCGACCGGTTAGGCCCGACCGGGATCGGGACATATTCCAGCGGAATCGCCGCTGGGTCGTCCGGCGCCGCCGGGCCGACGGCCTTGGGCTCAACCTGCACTCACGCACCCTCTGGCATCACGGCCGCTGGACCGGCGATGTATGCGGCCGCCGCCGCCGCCGCCAATGCGGCCGCTCGCTGACTCTCCACTCGCCCAACCGATACGGCCGAGGCGCCAACCGCTCCGCTGGAATGCGCGGCCCACGCGGCCAGCGTTCGATCTGGCGGCTGTCCTGGGGCCGTTGCCAGTACCCCGGGGGCTAGCCGAATCACGCCGGCCGCGTGTAGGTCGTCCGCCAGGGGCGCCAGCGCACTCACCCCGCGGCGGCGAATCTCGTCCGCCAGTCGCAGGCCTTCGTCCTCGCCGATTCGCGCGCGACCCTCGTCGTACCAGCGCACGTCGGATTGCTGGCCCTGTGCATGCATGATGAGCGCCAGCTGCTGGGCATTCAGCGCCGTACCTCCATCCCGCAAATCCAGCACCAGTGACGGTTCGAAGGCATCAAGCGATGTGCGCAGCGCCGTCCACACCCGCGGTCGGATCGGCGATGGCAACAGTCGCATCGCGGCGGCCAGGCCGAAGGCCGGCTGCTCGGGCCGCGGAACCACGGCGTCGCCGGCGGGCTCGACGACGTAAAGACTCAAAGCGACGCGCGACAGTAGGGACTGACGATCGCTGGCTGGCGTGGCAAAAGCTCGTATAGCGGCGCGGCTCGCCGCCAGCACAGGCATTGTCAAGGTGTTCGGTACAGCATCAATGACTATTCGTACATCCGCCGCGGAGTCGCCGGCCGTGAGTTCCAGCACCCGGCCTTCGTGTACACCGGCAACTGGCCCCGCGTAGATCACGCGCTCCGTGTAAACCCCGGCGAGCTTTGCCGTCTCTGCCTCCCAGTCCGTTGATCGCAACAACCGGCGGTAGCGGGCCTCATCGATTGGGATGTTGATCCGTACGCCACTGGCTATCACGGGGCTCCGCCCACGGGTCGCGGCGTCATGCCGTGTCGCTCGGCGTCGGCGCAGGAAGCGATAGCCGCCACGGGTTGTGCATCGTCTCGTCCCCGACCCAAAAGCCGATGTGCGGCGGAAGCTCCCATGGGGGCGTGTCACTGGCCAGCGCTTCGTAAACCTCGGCGGCTTCGTCCAGCCCGTCGGCCCGCGCCAGAACCGCGCCCAGCGCATACGCCGCCGTGTCGTCGTCCACCCCTTGCATGGCGTGCTCAATTGCGGCAAGTCCCGCGTGGGCGTCGGAGGTCACAACGGGGGGCTGAGCCGGCGCGGCCGGCGCCTGCCTCACCGCTTCGTCGAGACCAAACATCCACCGCAGCCAGCGACGGCCTGCCAGCAACCACGCTCCCGCCAGCGCCGGCACCCAGTGACCGCCGGAGGCGACCAGCAGCGCCAGCCCCAGCACGAGTTCCATCCAGACCATCACCGGCCGGCGCCTCGGCGCGGCGGGCAACGCCGCCCGGTCGGCCAGGCGCGCGTAGTCCACGGCCATCACGGCGGCCCGTGCGGCCAGGGGCGCGGAGAACTGCTGGCTCTGCGGCTGAATCAAAGCGATTCGCCATCCCCAGAATTGAGGGCTGCGGGCCGGCGCCGCCTGCAGGATTGCCGCCGTGGACCGGTCGGCTCGGAGTACGAAACCATCACGAATCGGCACGGCCCAGCAGGCGAGGTTCATCATTGCGACCGGGCCGCCAGGTGCGTCAGCGGATGTCGCGGTTCATCCCTGTGTCGTCGGAGTCCCCGCAGTCTGGCAAGCCGACCCTGGCGCGGCGTGGCCTCCGGAGCGCCCGCCAGTTCTCGGTAAAACCGCGCCGCGGCCGGCCAGCGCACCCGATTCCGTGCATCGCGCTCCAGTCGCATCAGGTCACGCGGTTCGTTGGGCCGTGCGGCGGCTCTCCAGAGATCGCGCAGTCGGGCCAGCGAGTCGCCGTCCCGGCCTACCGCGGTCGTCGGCAGCAGTTCACCAACCTCGAGAATCGACCTCGGCCGCGACCCGACCTGCCGGCGGGCCACGGCACGCCAGGCCTGCAGCAACCCCGGCAGAAACCCCAGCGGCACGGCCCAGGCCACCACTGCGTAATCCGGATCGCGATTGATGACCAGAAACGCCAGCAATACGCCGACCACGCTCAGTTCCAGCAAGCCCGCCAGTAGCGCCAGCGCCCAGCGTCGGCCCTGACCGGCCACTCGCACCGCGTGGGCAAACAGATCCGCCTCGACGCGGGATCGGATTACGGCGAGTTCGCCCATCGACATCGGCGCGCGGCAATACAGGGCAATCTGAAACGGGCCGGCTTCGGCGTCCAGCCGCCCATAGTCCGTGTCCACCAGCACGGCGCTCCCGGTATCAGTGGGAACGACGAACGCGTCGATTAACTGGGCGTTGGGATCGGAGTCCTGCACGGTGACTAAAGGCTCCAGCGGCGCTTCGTGGCCACGCGACCGCAGCGCGAGTAGCCGAGTTTATATCGCCGCCAAACCTGAAACCGGACCAAACGTCACCGGCGCGTGTGAAGATGAGGTCATGCGTTTTCGACCGACCCGTCCGCACGCGGACACCTTCGATGTCCTGGTCGTCGGCGCCGGCCACGCCGGCTGCGAAGCCGCCCTGGCCGCCGCGCGTATCGGCCGCCGTACCGCGCTGGTCAGCACCAATCTCGGTACGACCGCCCAGATGCCGTGCAACCCCTCCATCGGCGGCCCCGCCAAGGGCAACCTCGTTCGCGAAATCGACGCCCTCGGCGGAGAGATGGCCCGCAATACCGACCGCACCCAGATTCAGATTCGTGAACTCAACATCAGCAAGGGACCCGCAGTTCGCGCCCTTCGCGCCCAATGCGACAAGCACGCCTACGGCCGACTCATGCGGCGTGTCTTGGAGACGCAGACCAACCTCACCCTCCTTGAGGCACATGTCGAGGGCCTCATCTGGGATTCCGAACCGTCGGATGGGGCCCCCGCGTGGCGCGTGCGTGGCGTCCGCGCCAACCACGGCCAGGAGATTTGTGCCCACGCCACCGTGGTCACCACCGGCACCTTCTTGCAGGGCCGCATCATCCTGGGCGACACGGACTCGCCGGGTGGCCGCCGCGGCGAACCGCCCGCCACCGCGCTGTCCAACGACCTTCGCAGGGCTGGCCTGGAACTCGGTCGCCTCAAGACTGGAACTCCGCCGCGTCTTGCCGCCGACAGCATCAATTACGCCAGAACCCGCGTGCAGCACGGCAGCGAGCACCCGCTCTGGTTCAGCTTCGACCCGCCCCCGCGGTCGGAGTGGTACGAAGTCCAGCCGGACCAAGTCTATCCCCACGTCCCGCCCCCCGGCTGGCGCACCCAGATGGCCTGCTACCAGGTCCACACCACGCCGCAAACCCACCAACTCATCCGCGACAACCTGCACCGTGCACCCATGTACAACGGCGCCATCACCGCCTCCGGCCCCCGCTACTGCCCCTCCATCGAGGACAAGATCGTCCGCTTCGCGCACAAGGACTCGCACGCGCTCTTCCTGGAACCCGAGGGGTTCCAGACCCACGAGGTCTACGTCCAGGGCGCCAACACCAGCCTGCCCGCCGATGTCCAGTTGGAGATGATCCGCACCATCCCCGGCCTGGAGGCCTCCGAAATGCTGCGCCCGGGCTACGCCGTCGAATACGACTTCGTCCACCCCCGACAGCTCCAACGCTCCCTGGAGGTCTGCAACGCCCGAGGCCTCTTCCTGGCTGGCCAGGTCAACGGCACCACCGGGTACGAGGAAGCCGCCGCCCAGGGCCTCATGGCCGGCATCAACGCCGCCCGCCTGTCGCTTGGGCACGAGCCCGTCGTGCTCGGCCGCGCCCAGGCCTACATCGGGGTCATGATCGACGACCTCGTCACCAGCGAACTCACCGAGCCCTACCGCCTGCACACCTCCCGCGCCGAGTACCGCCTGCTCCTCCGCCATGACAGCGCCGACCGGCGCCTCACCGAACTCGGACATGAGATCGGCCTCGCCTCGGACCGCCGGCTCGCCCGCCTCCATCGCCAACGCGACCGCGCCGACGCCACCCTGGACTGGCTGCAACGCCTCCGTGTACCGGCCACGCCGGCGGTCAACGGTCGCCTTCGCGACTTCGAACTCGCCCCGCTCCGCCAGACCACCCGCGGCCTTGAACTCCTTGCCCGCACCGGCCTCACCTGCGATTTCATCGCCGACCTCGCCGGCGATCCCCCGCCGCCCCCTGAGGCCGCCGCGCACGTCGAGTTCGAGATCAAGTACGCCGGCTACATCCGCCAGCAGGAAGCCCAGGTCCGGCGCGCCGCCGCCATGGAAGACCACGTAATCCCGCCGGACCTCCAATACCTCGACCTCCGCGCCCTCCGCACCGAAGCCCGCCACCGCCTCCAGCGCTTCCGCCCCGCCACCGTCGGCCAGGCCGCCCGCCTCGAGGGCGTCACCCCCTCCGACATCGCCGGCCTCCTCGTCTACCTCAAGCGCCACACCGAAACGGCCGACGCCAGGCAGCACTAATCCCACGACGTGCCCCGACCCTCGCCCGTTCGTCGAAACGAGCGAGGGTCGGAAAAGACCGGCAACGTCGAGTCGCGATCGATCTATGGCATACGCCGCCGGATCCCGCGGATCACCGTCCGGTGCACACCCAGCGCGGCAAGTCCAATCGCCCCAACCGCTGCTCCAATCGGAGCAACGACGATTCCGATCACGATGGCCGCATTGGCAACCCACTGCCCGATCCGGGTCAACACCTCGACCGAATTGTCAACCGTCGCACCGGGGTCCCACGGGTCGTCCTCGACCACTCCCTCTTCGTCAACGGTTTCCTCAGGCTCCGGAATCGCCGTCAGGAACGTCACGCTGCGGTTGCCCACGGTCGCGCTCGGATGCCTCGATCGAGGTCGTGAACCATTGCCGCGCCGCCGCCGTTCAGCCGGTGGCGCTGGCTCTTGCCCGGGGACTCTGGGATCGGGGCGACGCTGTAGAGCGTGGCGAATCCCGCCTCACTGCGCAGCTGTTGCGGGTTGTCCCCGGCGGTCACCAGCAGGCAGCCCGCGATCTCAGTCCCGACGTCCTGGGTGGCGAGCAATCCTGGGGCGAACTCAGTGCCAAGCGGTTTGATCAGGCGGTCCAGGTCAGCGATCTAGTCGTTGACGTCGAGGATCCGCCGGGCGATGGAGCGCAGCGCGATCTTGGTCGCCACCACCGGGTCCCGGAAGCTGATGACCTTCGGTCGCCAGCCTGCACAGGTGCGGATGCGCTCCATCCGGGTGAGATTGCGGACTTGATCGCGGACCTCATCGGGCGCGGTCACGACGGTCGTGTGGAGCAGCTGCAGCGCGGCGCGAGGGGCCTTGATCGCGCTGTGGCGGGTGGTGCGCAGCACCCGCAACGCCTCGATGGCGCCGGTGCGGTCCTGGGCAACCTGCACCCGCCGCCCGGACGCCGCGGCCCGTGCGGCCTCGCTCGCGTCGAGCGTGTCGTCCTTGCCCCTGGCGCGGCGCTGGGCACCATCGGGTCCGGTCACCTCGAGCACTGGGACCCTCGCCAGGGCGAGGCGGCGGGTGAGGCCGGCCCCATAGCTGCCGGTCGACTCCACGCCCACCCGCGGCAGGTTGCCGAGGCCGCGCATCCAGCCAAGCAGGGCCCGGTAGCCGGCGCGGTTCGTGGAGAAGAGCTGCACCCCGAGGACGTTGACTTGCGCGTCGATCACGGCGGCCATGTTCAGATCCTGGTGGGAGTCGACCCCACCGATGACAGCGGGCCCGGGTGGTGCAATGCTGTCCATTTCGGGTCCTTTCGTCAGACGGAGTCGCACCCGCTTCGGCCGTGTGCGCGGAATGGACAGTCAGGGGCCATTGGCCAGGCTCTCATCAGGTATCCGCACCGGTCGAGGCGAATACCTCGAACCAGTTGCTCCGGGCGACCGACAGGTCCGGGGCTTGACACCATGGTCGATTTGATTGCGGGTCAGACCGCGCAGGAGCGACCGGCCTTCACGCATTGACTGTCGGAATGTTGGATGAGGCCCGCGGCGGGGCGGCGCCGCGGGATCGCCATGCCGACCGCGTCCACCACCAGTTCGGCCTTGAGATCCGCGCGCATCGCCCAGCCCACGACCGAGCGGCTGCAAGCATCCACGATAACGGCCAGGTAGAGCCAGCCCTCGGCGGTCGGGATGTAGGTGAGGTCGGGCACCCAGAGCTGGTTGGGTTGATCCGTCTGGAACCGACGCTGGACCAGGTCGGGGGCGGGCGCGGTCGCCGGGTCGGGCATCGTCCTGCGTCGCCACGCGCGCCGGCGGGAGACCCTAGCCACACCCAGGGTCCGCACAGCAGGCGGGCGACGCGTTTGCGGCTGACCTGGATCCCGTGGGCCTGCCGCAGCTCGGCGTGGATGCGGGCACCCCGTAGGTCGCGTGGGAGGCGGCGAAGATGGCCCGGATCCGCACCGCCAGCGCGCCATCCGCGCGCGTGACCCCCACGGTCCGGCACAGCCGCACCACCGTATGCGCGCCCTGCCACGCGGCGATGAACCGAAAGCTCATGGCCGGCGTCCGGTCTCGGCCGCGAAAAAGCCGCGGCCTACTTCAAGATCTCCCGTCCTTCGCGCAGGACGCTGACCTCCCGGCGCAGCCGCCGTAGCTCCTCCGATTCATCGGTCGTGAGCCCCTCCTCCTCGCCGGCGTCATTGGCCGCCTGTTTGACCCACTCGCGCAAGGTCTCGCTGGCGATGCCCGGCTCGCGCGCGATCTCGGCTTTGGGCCGCCCACTGGTGCAGACCAGTTGCACGGCCTCCGTCCGAAACTCGGCCGGATATGGGGGATGCGTTCGTGGCACCTCAGATCCTCTCCGGGGGCTTCCAGCCCCAAGCGTCAAGGTGTCAACGAAAGCGGGTCAACTCCAACTCCACTGCGTGCTGCCAGCCTCACCTCCCCAGCCGATCTCCGCGCCGTGATCGACCGCTTTGTGCGGACCTACAACCAAACCGCCACGCCCTTCCACTGGACTAAACAAGCGGTCCATCCGCAAGGCTTCGCCAATTCAATCACGAATTAATGCACGTAAGCATTGGGCGACCAGCGCCGCGGTGTGGCGGGCCAATGGGTTGCTCGGGTTGTGGCGGAGGGTGCCCAGCAATAGCTGGAGGCGACATCGATCGCGGTGTTCTGCCAGGTGCGACCCTTTGAGCCGGCCCAAGTCCGGGGCCAGTCGGTAACGGCCCCAACCGGATGCGCTGAGGCGATAGCCAGAACATCTAAGAGTTCATCGTGGAACGGCACCAGCGCGCCTCTACGGCGGTGACTTCCAACCGCGCGCTGGCGAAGTGGCGGGCAGTTATGGCCGGTCCGCTGCTGCCTCAAATCGCCATCGGTCGGCTGCAGAACGCTGCCTACGAGCCGATTATCGAAGGTGAGGCCTACCGCCGCCGGCAGATGCTGGGCGGGGAGCTTGGCGATGCTCTACGACGGGCCGAGCACAGGGCAGCCGAACCGGGGGGAGGCCTCCGAGGTGGACCCCTGTTGCTGAGACACGGACAGTGCCATGTTCGTGAGAAGCGGTACGGGCGGCGCAGATCACCGCCGAGTTGCTGCGCACAGTCCAGGGACGGCGCAGGCAAATGCGGCGAATCTCGCAGAACCGACACCGGCCATCGTTCCGCGAAGTCTCCCTTCTTGGCCGACGAGTACGATGATGCGCCCGTATGCACTCTCAGGAAATGGCAAGTGGGTCGCTCGGATCCACTTCTGGGCCTAGACTGATGGGGTTCTGCATGTTCACCGGCTAAGGAGTGTGACGATGTCGGATCCGCCTTTGCACGTCGTATCACCCTAATGTTAATTCACGAGAACGCTGTTGATTTCGGGTCTAGTCGATATGGTACTCACGACCGTAGATTGGCCACGGCGTCTTCAGCAGTTCAAGGTAACGGAGGTACATTGTAGAATCCGATGCCTGCAACGCCGGACTCCCTTCGTCGATCCGGCGAGTGAGGTACCCGGCGGCATCACAGAGGCACGCGAGCAGTACGCTTGGGTAGAGCGCTAAACGCTCAGCGGGCGTGAGCGACCGAACCTCTTGAAAGCCTTCCAAAAGACCATGCAGGACTGACGGTTCTATGGGGATCTCGTCGCTTGAGACAGCCCAGATCAGAATCGTCTCAGATATACCTCGTAGCAGGCTTGCCACGTAGCTAGTGTCGAAGTCCAGGACGGCGACCAGACTCCGCCGATTGACTAGAAGATTGTCCGGCCGAAAGTCGCTGTGGATGACCCCGCTGGGAAGAGTCGGGAGTACCTGCTGAAGGAAGCCGCAATGCTGTTCCCTGAAGCGGTCTAAATGTGCCAAGAAGGCGTCGTAACCCGATCCGGTTGTGTGCATAGCGCTCGCGTAGGCCGATACTTGATCCAGCCTAGTCGTTTCGGTGAACTGCTTCTGATGTAGCGGAGTGAATCCCCTAATAGCAGCATGATACTCGGCGAGCCAGCGCCCTACGACCTCAGGCGATGAGTCCACCAGTGTCGGATGTAATCCGTCGACGAACTCGAAGATCGTGGCAGGCCCGTTCGCCAAGACACCGAGGGTCTCGCCATGAGCATTGGTTAGGACGCGAGGAACCGGAAATCGCACGGACGCGAGGTGCAGGAGAGTCTCCAGCTCGAACGGTATGTCGCCTCGGGATGTTCTCCCGTACCGGCGGACGACTACGCGTCCGCGCTGCGTTGCAACAACGAAGTTGAGGTTGTCGACGCCTTTCTCGATCAGAGTTGGTGGCCTTAGGGCGGTCAATTCGTAGGTTGAGAGAAACGCTGGAATCTCTTCTTGGACGGTAATCGTCAGTCGGTTGTCTCTTTGCGATTTCAATGTCTCGCCCCTCCGGTTGAGACTAGCAGGCGGCCGCGAAAGTTGTCCGCCGTTCACGGATGCTCGAATCTCGCCTACCTAACCGGCATAGTTGAGCGAGATTGGCATGTTGGGAAACCTGGCGTAGTCCCGGGCTGACCACTCGTAGCCATGCCTCGCCTGGGGCGAGACTGCGCCACAACTTATTGAACGCCCCCGATGACCGGTCCAGCGTTGCCAGTCGAGTGCAGCACTCCCTGGATGGTTGCGTTGCCAGTTATCTCGGTCTTGTCCCGCATCGCTGTCTCTTTATCGATCCGGTGCTTGACCGGTACGCCCGGTTCTGAGGCTCCTCGGGGTTACCCCAAATGGTGTGTAAACGGGCTCAGGCGGCGGCCTCCTCGCTCGGACTCCTTACTCGTTCCCTATCCTGGTAGATCGTCCTTCGGCGACCTCGGCCGGCAGCTGCGGAGCGTCCAGCCGCAGGAAGCGGCTCTCGGTGAGCAGCAGCGTCTTCCAGATTGCCGCCGTGACATTAGCGACGCGCTTGTAGCGCTTCGCCGCGGTGGTTCGCAGGTGTTTCCAATCCGCCTTGGGGAAGCGGTGGAAGGTCACCAGGCGCTCCCAGTCGTGGTCGAGCAGCGCGGCCACATTGCCCAATCCACGATCCTGACACCAGCGCTGGAAGCCGCGCTTCCTGCGCTCCGCCTCGGCCCGGGTGCCGGTGCAGGGGATCGGTGTCAGGCGCCGGCGAGCTTCGGCCTGGCGTCGCTGCGGCAGCTTGACAGCACGTTGCTAAGGCATACGTCGGACGGCCCGGATTCGTTCCCTGGGTTCCGAACTTCTTCGGCGACTTCCAACGACGGCCGAATAGCTGGCCGTCCCCGCCGTCAACTGCGCGTCGGCGCCCTGGTCATCCTCGGCGGCGCTTGATCGCCCTGATCCCCCGCCAGGCCAGCACCCCAACCACCGCGAACGGCCCCGCCACGATCACCAGCACGATCGCCGCATTGGCCAGGAAGCGCAGCACGTCCAGCAGCAACCCCACCGCGTCCCGCGCCGTCGATCCCGGCCCGAACACGTCCCGGCCCGCCACGTCTTCCGGCAACGCTGTCAGGAACGTCACCACCCGGTTGTCCACGTCGGCCCGGTCCTCGTCGGCCGACTCGATCGTCGTCTCGGTCTGGAACCGTCCTTCGCTTCGGTCCACCCGCGCCTCGTAGAAGACACCCTGCCCCGAGTCGGGCGACAGCCGCGGGAACTCCCACACCACGGTCCGCGAGCCCTCGTCGTAGCGCCCGCCGCCCTCCGCCCGCACGAACGTCATGCCCTCCGGCAGGCGCTCCGTCAGCCGCACCTCCCGCGCGTCGCCGTTGCCGTGATTCTGGAAGTTGAGGAAGTACGTCACGTCCCGGCCCACCGGCACCGACGCCTCGCCCTCCTTGAACACGCTCAGGTCCACGAAGAACGGCAGCGTCGCCTCCGCCCGGTCCTCGGCCGGCTCGCGCACGACCCCGCTCGCCCTAATCGTCGCCGTCACCTCCATCGGCGAGCCGTCGCCCTCCAGCCGCACCCGCGACCACACATCCCGCGAAGAGTTCGCCTCCAACCGGTCAAACTCCCAAATCACGCTGTGCGAGTCCGCCTCGTACACCCCCTGCGACGACGCCCACTCGAACACCATCCCCGGCGCCAGCTGATCCCGCACCACCACGTCCCGCAGATCCACCGTCCCGTGGTTCGCAATCGTGATCGGCAGTTCCGTGCTGCCGTGCATCGCGTAGCCCTCGGGTGAGAATCGCTCGATCCGCAGGTCCGGCGCCGGGTGCAGCTGCACCGTGATCGTCGCCAGGTCCGTCTGGTTCGCCAGCAGGTTCAACTGCCCCTGCAACACCTCGATACGCGAGCGCACCTCCAGCAACTCCCGCTGCACCTCCAGCGTGTCGCTCACCGTGCGCGCCGTCGCCAGGATGTCCAGTAGTTGCTGCTCGGTCGCCTGCGCCGTCCGCAGTCGCGCTTCCAGGTCGGTGAACTCCGCCGTCACGTCGCGTCCGCCCACGCCCTCGAACACCACCTCGCTGCCCAACTCGCGCACCAGCCGACGCGCCTCGTCGAACCGCTCCACCGGCACCCGCAAGACGACCGTGCTGATCGACCGCGGATCGTCGTCCCGCACGTCCGCCGAGTCCACGAACGCCTGTGGAATCCCATCCACCAGCGCCTGCAACCGCCGCACCGCCTCGTCCACGTCCCCAACCACGATCCCAACCGTCGCGTCCCGAATCACCCGCCGCGCCGGCACCGCCTGTTCAGCCTCGGCAACCACCTGCTTCATAGCCGCCGCCTCGATCGGGACCTCCTTCACCACCACCTGCACGGGCGCCGCGGCCGGCCCCTCGGCAACTCGCACCGCCGCCCGCTCCGCCGCCATCCCCATCGCCGTGGCCGTATCTCGCGACATGCGCTCGCTCTCGACGGTCGTCGCCATCGCCGCCGGCGGCTCCGGGGCCATCGCGGCCGCCGGAGCGGCCATCGACCGTTCAAACGACTCCTCATCCCCGCCGAACGGAAACTCCCCGCACCCCGCCAAAGCCAGCGCCCCAGCCACCAGGGCCGCCGCCAACACTCGGAATCGCCTCGGCATCACGCGCTCCTATTGACGTTGACGTTCAGGAAGTGGCCCCGGGCGTCATCCTGAGACCCTTCCCCTTCAAGACTAACGGCGCCCCCGCAAGTTCGTATCGAGACCATCGGAACCGCTCCAATTGGCGCCATATAAATAACTACGCGACCCAACCGCAAATCGTTCCCTCACCCTCTGTCCGCCACCTCCGCCGCCAACCCATACAGATCCGCCAGGTCGCCCCGCCCAACCGCCCGAAACCGACGCTGCGCCTCCTCCAGCGACACCGTCAGCACCTCCACCACATCCTCCCCGTCCCCAATCGTCGGCGTCGTCACCAACTCGACTCGTCCCACGCCGACAAGGCGCTGGAAACGCGGATGCGGCAAATGCGGCCGATACGGCGTCTCGGCGGTCGACACGCAATCCCACACGCCAAACGTTCTGAACGACTCCAACCTCGCCCCCGCCTCCTCCAGCAGTTCCCGCCGCAGCGTCGCCTCGAGCGACTCCCCCGGCTCCCGCGTCCCGCCCGGCACCTCCGGCCGCCCGTCCCCCAATACCAGCACCACCCAGCCCGCAGCCGTATAGGGAACGACATTGACGTTTGATACGAGGTCATCGCACGACACGGCGTCGACACATCGGAATTGCGCCAACCCGCGTTTCCCCGTCACCGGCGCAAACAGCTCCGGAAACCGCGCAGCCTCGCTACCCGCCGCCGTTCTCCCCGTCCCGCCCATCCGCCAGTCGCGCCACCCGCAACAGGTCCACGCCCTCGTCCATCCGCATGATGATCACCCCGGCCGCCGGCCGCTTGATCGGCCGCACGTTCCCCAACCCGCAGCGCATCACCTGCCCGTCCGAAGACACCAGCGCGATCTCCTCGTTCTCCGCCATCAGCGTGCGCGCGTCGGCGACCTCACCCGTCTTCTCGCTCAGAATGATCGACTTGAGCCCCTGCCCGCCCCGGCCCTGCGGCCGAAACTCGGACACCGCCACTTTCTTGCCGTAGCCATTGGACGTCACAAGCAGCACGAACCCGTCGTCCTTCGTCAGATCCATCGCGCAGACCTCGTCGCCTTCCGCCAGGCGAATGGCCCGCACGCCGCCGCTGACCCGGCCACTCGCCCGAATCGAGTCCAGCGCAAACCGGATCGACATCCCGTTCCGCGTAAAGAACATCGCGTGCGTCTCGTCCGTCGCCAGCCGAACCCACACCAGTTCGTCGTCTTCGTCCAGGTCCATCGCCGTCAGCCCGGTCGTTCGGATCGACACGAACTGCGTCAGCGCGCTCCGCTTCACTTCACCCTTGCGCGTCCCAAACACCAGGTAGTCCCCCGCCTCGAAGTTCGGAATCGCCAGCACCGCCGTCGCCCGTTCCCCCTGCTCAATCGCCAGCAGGTTGATCAGGTTATGCCCCTGCGCGTCGCGCCCTTGCTCAGGCAACTCATACGCCCGCAGCCGGTACACCTTCCCCCGGTTCGTAAAGAACAGCAGGTGATCGTGCGTATTCGCCACCAGGAAATGCTCCACCACTCCGCCCGTCTTGCTGCGGAACCCGCGGATGCCCTTCCCGCCCCGGCCCTGCCGCCGGTACGTGTTGGCCGGCACCCGCTTCACGTAGCCGCGCGACGACATCGTGATCAGGCAGTCCCGGTCCTCCACCAGGTCTTCCTCGTTGAACTCGCCCGACGCCTCCCGCTGAATCTCCGTCTGCCGCTCGTCGCCGAAGCGCTTAACCACCTCGCGCGTCTCGTCGCCGATGATCGCCAGCACCCGCGACTCGTCCGCCAGGATGTCCTGCAGGTCCCGGATCGTCGCCCGCACCTCTTCCAGCTCCGCCAGGATCTGCTCGCGCTCCAACCGCACCAGCCGCCGTAGCTGCATGTCCAGGATCGCGTTCGCCTGGATCTCCGTCAGCCCGAACTCCTGCATCAATCCGTTCCGGGCCTCCTCCGTGTCGTCCGCCCCGCGAATGATCCGGATCACCTTGTCGATGTCCGCCAGCGCGATCACGTAGCCTTCCAGCAGATGCTCGCGCGCTTGTGCCTTCTTCAGGTCGAACTCGGTCCGCCGCCGCACCACCGTCTGCCGGTGCTGCACAAAGAGCTCGACGAACCTGCGCAACGGCAACTGCTCCGGCTGCCCGTCCACCAGCGCCAGGTTGTTGATGCTGAACGTCGACTGCAGCGCCGTGTGCTTGTACAGCTGGTTCAGCACCGCCAGCGGCCGCGCGCCGCCGCGCAACTCCACCACCACCCGCATCCCGTGCCGGTCCGACTCGTCGCGGATATCGCGCACGCCCTCGATCACCTTGTCCCGCACCAGCGCGGCGATCTTCTCCACCAGCCTCGCCTTGTTCACCAGGTAGGGGATCTCCGACACCACCAGCGCCATCGTCGTGCCGCGCACTTCCTCCACGTTCACCACCGCCCGCACGCTGATCCGCCCGCGGCCCTGCGTATACGCCTGCTCGATCCCCTCCGCCCCCACGATGATCCCGCCCGTCGGGAAATCCGGCCCCCGCACGAACCGCATCAGGTCCCGCGAGGTCGCTTCCGGGTTCTCGATGTAGTGATCGATGGCCCGTCCCACTTCGCGCAGGTTGTGCGGCGGGATGCTCGTCGCCATCCCCACCGCAATCCCGGTGGACCCGTTGATCAATAAATTCGGCACCACCGAGGGCAACACCTCCGGCATCTCCGCCGTCCCGTCGAAGTTGTCGACGAACTCAACCGTGTCGCGATCCAGGTCGTCCAGCATCGCGGCCGCCACCTGCGTCAGCCGCGCTTCCGTGTACCGCATCGCCGCCGCCGGATCGCCGTCCACCGACCCGAAATTCCCCTGCCCGTCCACCAGCGGATACCGGATCGAAAACGGCTGCGCCATCCTTACTAACGCGTCGTACAGCGCCTGGTCGCCGTGCGGGTGGTACTTCCCCATCGTGTCGCCCACCACCCGCGCCGCCTTGCGGAACGCCGCGTTCGGCGTAGCCGAAATCTCCTCCATCGAGTACAGCAAGCGCCGATGCACCGGCTTCAGCCCGTCGCGCACGTCCGGAATCGCCCGCGCGACGATCGTGCTCATCGCATAGTCGATATACGACGTCTCCATCTCCTCGACGATGTCAACCGACCGGATCCCGTCGTCCGCCACAAACTCCTCCGTCACGCCCCTCCACTCCCCTCGTCAGAGATGGCTCGCTGTTCTTCTCCCTCTCCCCATGGGAGAGGGTTGGAGCTTGCCCCGGACTCGATCCGGGGGTGAGGGTCTTCCGACCGCGGCGCCCCGGACACGAAAGCGCCCAATTCCAGTCCCAAACGAACTCCCACGCCCGCCCTAATCCTCATCGTCCACACGCTCAAAATCGCCGCTGACTCCCCCGGTCTTCCGCACCAGCCGCACGTCCGCAATCCGCATCCCCCGGTCCACCGCCTTGCACATGTCGTACACCGCCAGCGCCGCCACCGAAACCGCCGTCAGCGCCTCCATCTCGACCCCCGTCCGACCCACGGTGCGGACAGTCGCCTCAATCGCCAGCGAGTCCTCCCCCTCAGGCGTCAACGCCACGTCAACCCCGTTCAGCGGCAGCGGGTGACACAGCGGAATCAGGTCCGCCGTCCGTTTGGCCGCCATCAGCCCGGCCAGCCGCGCCACCCCCAGCACGTCGCCCTTCGGCAGGTCTGAGGCCTCCCCGGCTATCTGCTCGCGAATCATCGCCAGCGTCGCCGGCCGCATCACCACCCGGCCCCGCGCCACCGCGGTTCGGTCCGTCTCCGACTTAGCCGACACGTCCACCATCCGCGCGGATCCATCCGCGTCGAAATGCGTAAACGAAGGCCTGGCCAATCCGCTGGTTAAGTCCCTGCGCCCCAGAAGTAACGACCTGTCCCCATTCTACCGCGCCACTCGATTCCGCAGGCACACCCAGCCGACAAACTCACATAGACTAGTCTGGAGCCTGGTCAGTTCAGGATTTGATCGAGCCTGACCCGGAGGACGGCATGGACAACGTCTGGCAAGTACAGGAAGCCAAGGCCCGCTTCAGCGAACTGCTTGAAACCAGCCTCGCTGAAGGGCCCCAGATTGTGACGAAGCGAGGCGTTGAGACTGCGGTGCTCGTCCCCATCGAGCACTGGCGTCGGTTGGAACGAATGACCCGCCCCACGCTCAAGGACCTGCTGCTCGCCCCCGAGCCGCGCACTGAAGACCTGACGCCGCCGCGCCGAGAGTTCCGCCGCCGCCCCGTGCCGAAATTCGACTAGCGCGTGTACCTCCTCGATACCAACCTCGTCTCCGAACTCCGTCGCCCCGCGCCGCACCCGGCCGTTCTCGACTGGATGCAGCGTGTGCCGGCCGAGCAGCTCTACCTCTCCGCCATCACCATCGGCGAAATCCAAGCCGGCATCGAAATCACCCGCCAGCAGGACCCCGCCAAAGCGGATCAGCTTGAGGCCTGGCTCGACCGTGTGCTGGTGACGCACGAGGTGCTGGCGGTCGACGCCCCCGCCTTTCGAATCTGGGCCAAGCTGATGCACCGCCAATCAGACACCCTCATGCAGGACGCCCTCATCGCCGCCGTCGCCACCGTCCACCGCCTCACCGTCGTCACCCGCAACACCCGCGACTTCCAGCACCTCGGCGTCCCAACCCTCAACCCCTTCGACGCACGCCCGCAGAAAACCGTCCCCCTGGCGCGCCGCGCCAAAGCCACCCATCATCAGGTTCTGCGCCTCGACATTTGTAGGAGCCGGTTTCAAACCGGCCTCTTCCGCGCAACCTCCGGCGGACCACCTGCCATTCGTGATGAACCTGCCCTGAGCTAGTCGAAGAAGGGCCTGCCCTCAGCTTGTCCAAGCGAACCACATCCCCCCGCCACCCTCAGCCCGCGCTCGTCACCGTGATGGACACCGTCGTCGTGGCCGACGGGCTATCGCGGCTGGTGCTGGCTTTGATGGTGAGGCTGTAGCTGGACGTGGTGGCGTGGCTCAGTTGGGCGCCCACCGCCAGCGTCCCCGCCAGCGCATCCACCGCCCAGTGGCCGGCGGCGTTGCCCGCCGTGATGTCGTACACCACCGTCGCCCCCTCCGGGTCCGTGGCCGTGACCGTCCCGATCTTCGTGCCGATCAGCACGTCCTCCGCCACGCTGAAGCTGTACGAGGTCGCCCCGAAGACCGGCGCCTTGTCCGGCTTCGTCACCGTGATCGATATCGTCGCGGTGGCCGTCCCGCCGGCCGCGTCGCTGACCGTGACCGTCAGGCTATAGCTGCTGGTGGTGGTGCGGTCCAGCGTCCCCGCCACCGTCAGCGCCCCCGTGCTGGAGTTGAGCGCAAAGTCCCCGGCGTCATTGCCCGCCGTCAGCGCATAGGTCAGCGTCCCGCTTTCCGGGTCGGTCGCCGTCACCGTGCCCACGGCCGCCCCCACGGCCGCGTCGTCGTCCACGCGGAAGCTGTAGCTGGTCGCGCCGAACGCCGGCGCCTCGTCCACGTCCGTCACCGTCACGGCTGCCCCCACCGTCGCGCTGGCCGTGGCCGTGCCGCTGTGGCTGGTGGCGCCGACGGTCAGGCTATGGCTGGCGGTCGTCTCGTAATCCAGCGCCCCCGCCACCGTCAGCGCCCCGGTCGCGGCGTCGATCGCGAACGCCCCGGCGTCATTGCCCGCCGTGATCGTGTAGGTCACCGCCTCGCCTTCCGGGTCCGTCGCGCTGACCGTGCCCACGGCCGCCCCCGCCGCCGCGTCCTCCGCCACCGCCCACGCGTAGCTCTCCGCCCCGAACACCGGCGGGAAGGCCGCGTCCGTCACCGTGATGGCCACGTCCGCCGTGCCCGTGTGGCCCGCCGCGTCGCTGGCCGTGACGGTCAGGTTGTAGTCGTCCGCCGTCTCGTAATCCAGGGTGCCCGCCACCGTCAGCGCGCCGCTGTCCGCGTCCAGCGCAAAGGCCCCCGCCTCATTGCCCGCCGTGATGGCATAGGTCAGGTCGCCGGCCTCGGGGTCGGTCGCGCTGACCGTGCCCACCGCCGCGTCCGTGGCCGCGTCCTCGGCCACTGAGAACTCGTAGTCCGCGGTCCCGAACGCCGGCGCCTCGTCCACGTCCGTCACCGTCACCGTCGCCGTGACCGTCGCTTGGCTGCCCCCCGCGCGGGCCTCCACGGTCAGCGCGTGACTGGCGCTGGCCTCGTGATCCAGCGTCCCCGCCACCGTCAGCGCCCCGGTCGCGGCGTCGATGGCGAAGCCTCCGGCGTCGTTGCCCGCGGTGATGGCGTACGTCACTGAGTCCGACCCCGTGGTCGTGGCCGCCACCGTCCCCACGGCGGTGGCCGCGGCGCTGTTCTCGGCCACGCTGAAGGCATAGCTCTCCGCCCCGAACACCGGCGGCGGACACGCCCCGGTGGTCGCCGCCAGGGCCGTCGAGGGCGCGCTCCAGGCGTTGGTGTAGCCCGCCCCGCTGCCAAACGCCCGCACCTGGACCTCGTAGGCCGTCGCGCAGGTCAGGTCGGCCAGCGTGTACGAAGCGGTCGTGACATCGTTCGCCGCCGTCGTCCAGGTCTCGGCGCCGCTGGTCCGGGAGTCCACCTGGTACTTCGTGGCCCCGGTCACCGCGTCCCAGGTCAGCGCCAGGCTGGTGGCCGCCGGCGTGGCCGCCACGTTGGCCGGCGCCGGCGGCGCGTCCACCACGTCCGTCACCGTCACGTTCACCGTGGTCGTGGACGTCAGGCGGCTGCCTTCCAGGACGCCGGCCCGCACCGTCAGCGTGTAGGTCGCCGTGGTTTCGTAGTCCAGCCAGTTGGCCACCACCAGCCGTCCGGCCAGCGCGTCCACCGCCCACGGCCCGGGCGAGTTGCCGGCCGTGATGTCGTAGACCACCGTTGCGCCTTCCGGATCCGTGGCCGTCACCGTGCCGATCGTGGTGGTCACCGTCGCGTCCTCCGCCACGCGGAAGCTGTAGCTGTCCTCGCCGAACGCCGGCGGCTCGTCCACGTTCGTCACCGTGATCGTCACGGTCGCCGTGGCCGTCGCCCCCGCGTCCGCCGTCACCGTCAGGCTGTAGCTGGGCGTCGTCTCGTAATCCAGCGTCCCCGCCACCTTCAACTCGCCGGTCGTGGCGTCGATCGCCCAGGCCTCGTCCGTGTTCCCCGCCGTCAGCGAGTGCGTCACCGGCGCGCCCCCGGCCACCGTGGCCTGCACGGTGCCCACCTGCACCCCGGCCGCCGCGTCCTCGGCCACCGTGAAGCTGTAGCTGGTCGCCCCGAACGCCGGCGGCGGACAGGCCCCGGTCGTCACCGTCACCGACCCCGAGGGCTGGCTCCAGGCCGTCCCGTAGGTCGTGCCGCGGCCCTGCGCCCGCACCCGCAGCCCGTACGCCGTCTGGCAGCGCAGCCCGTCCACCGTGTGGCTGGTGCCGGTGATCGTGTCGCTGGGCGTCGTCCAGGCGCCCGTCGGGCCCTCGCGCACCTCCAACCGGTAGGCCGCGGCGTCGGTCACCGCGTCCCAGCTGAGCGCCACGCTGCCGGCCGTCGGCGTGCCCGTCCGCAGGTTCGCCGGCGGCGGCGGCGCGCACCACGGCAGGGTGAGGGCGCTGAGATCGTTCGTCGCCACCGCCCGCAGGTTCAGGGGCACACAGCCGGTCAGCGTATTGCCCGACAGCCGCAACTCGGTCAGCTGGTCCAGCCAGCCCAGCTCGGCCGGCACGTCGCCGGTCAGGCTGTTGCCGCTGAGGTTCAGCGTGGTCAGCCCGAACAGGTGCCCGATGTCGGCCGGGATGCTGCCGGTCAGCGACGTGCTCGCCAGGCTGAGCCCCGTCACCCGCGTTGGCGTGCCGCTGGTCGTCACCCCGGTCCAGCTGGTCAGCGCGGTGCCCGTGCTCCAGTTCAGCGCGGCCGTGCCCCGCAGCGGGTCCATCGCCGCCAGCAGGGTCTCGCAGTCCTTCACCAGCTCGCGGTTGGCGGCGGGACTGGGAACCACCGTGCCGTTGGTGCAGGTGGGCGCGGCCGGCGGCTGGGCCGGGGTGAACGTCGTGGTCTGGCCGTCACCCGGCGTGATGTCGGCGTAGGCCTTGAGGGTGTCGCGGTAGTACGGCTGCAGGCCGCCCACGGTCGTCACCCGCGTGGTCGCGTGCGCGTCCGTCGCCGCCGCCGCCGTGATCCGGCTGCCCAGGTCCGCCAGCGGCTGCGTGTGCTCCGGGTCGCCCGCCGGCGTGTCGTCCCGCACCGCCTGCACCACCCCCGCGTCGTCCGTCACCACCGCCCACGACGCCACCGCCTGCCAGGCCTCGAACCCAATGGCGTTATGCGCCCCCATCGGCGCCAGAAAGACGACGGCCTCGCGCCCGCCGATCTCATCGCTCAATGCCTTTTCGGCCGCCACCACCTGCGCCCGCAACCCCGCCTCGTACGTCCCCCGCGTCTGCAAGGCTGCGTCGCCGTAGGTCCCCGCCTCGTGCTCCCGCACGTACAGCTCGTAGGAGGCCGCCTCGTCCATCCGGTCGTAGGCCACCGTTACGGTCGTGGGTGTGGTGCCGGTCCCCAGCAGGAAACTGGTCACCGCGTAATCCGCGAAACACGTCAGGAACCGGTAGTCCATCGACTCCCCACCCCGCGCGATGGCCCGGAAGTTGGCCTTGGCGGTTTCGCGAAGCTTCGGGTCAAAGGTGTCCAGCACCACCATGAAGAGGGCCTCCAGGTAGGCCGCGTTGTCCGGGATCGCGGCGTCCGCCCCCATCCCCAACCAGAATCGGATCGCGTCCTTCCGCTGATCAATCGTCTGCGCAATCCCTCGCCAGGCGCAGCGCACCGAACTGGCCGCAGGTGTCCCTCGAATCGCCAGATGCACGGGCGAGGCGCCCACCAGGTGTAGCCCCCCTTCCAACAGTTCCTCCACCGTTGGCGGGATATAGCGAGTAGTCGTGGGTTCGCCGCGTGTTTCGGCGCCAGTCGCAACGCTGACCTGGCGGCGCTGATCGCTCGCGAGAGGTCCCTGCGCATGACGACCCGTCGGAGCCGCAGCATCTACCTCGCCGCCGGCCGCGACGGCTGGCGATGGATTACCAGCAACGTCCGCTTGTGTGACCGCAGGCGCCGACGCGCTACCGCTCGGCCCTTCCCGATCCACACAGCCCAGACTCAGTGCCGCCAGCCACAGGGTCAGGGCCGCCAGCAACCACGGCGCCCGCCGGTTCCTTGGCGTGAACGCTGTGACAGCGCGACGACGCCCGAACAACCCTGTCGTCACTCCGCCGACTCGCAGACCGGCAGGCCCAAGTCACGCAAGTCGGAGTTAACGGCCGGGACGTTGGCGAGCAACGCTGGCGGCACGCAGCCCGTTAGCCGATTGCCGCCGAGGCGAATGCTGAACAGGGATTCGATCTGCCCGAGTTCCGACGGGATGGGCCCGGTCAACTGGCAGTTGAACAGGTCGAGATCACTGAGGTTCCCGAGTTGGCCCAGCTCGGCCGGGATGGAGCCGGTCAGCGGATTCAACGGGAGCGACAGCACCCCCAGGTTGGTCAACCCGCCCAGTTCGGGCGGGATCGCCCCCGTCAGCTGATTGCCCCCGAGCGCCAGGACGACAAGGCTGGTCAAATCGCCCAGCGCCGGTGGGATCGGCCCCGTCAGGTCGTTGCCCCCGAGGTCCAGAAACTCGAGGCTCGTGACCTGCGTCAGCTCGATCGGAATGGGCCCGCTCAACTCATTGTTCTGCAGCTCGAGTTCGCGCAGGCCAGGCCACTGGCCCGGCGCCAGCCGGATCGACCCGGAGAGTTGGTTGTCCGAGAGGTCCAGCGTCTCCAGGTTGGCCAGCCGGCCCAGCGCGGGCGGAATCGCCTCCGTCAACTGGTTGCCGGACAGGTCCAGCTCGCGCAGGGTCGTCACCTGGCCCAGCTCCGGCGGGATTGGTCCCGTCAGGTCATTCTTCGCGAGATCCAGCGTCTCCAGGTTGGCTAACTGGCCCAGCGCGGGCGGAATCGCCTCCGTCAACTGGTTGCCGGACAGGTCCAGCTCGCGCAGGGCCGTCAACTGCCCCAGCTCCGGCGGGATTGGCCCCGTGAAGCGATGGCCGCGCAGCTTGAGCGCCTGGAGGTGCGTCAGTTTCCCCAGTGCCGCCGGCAGCGGCCGGCGCAGCTCGCCGAGCGACGGCGTCGGCGTCAGCGGCCTCTCGCCGAGCGCCAGCCCCTGCACGCGAAGCGGCGCGCCGCCCAGCGTCAGGCCGTTCCACTCGCTAATCGGGCGGTCCACGCTCCAGTTCAGTGCGCCGCCCCCGGCCAGGGCCTGCTGGACCTCCAGCAGCGCGGCGCAATCCGCCACCAACCGGGCATTGGCGGCCGGGTCCGCCACCGCCGCGCCCGCCCCGCACCCCGTGGCGTCCACGGGCGGGGCCAGCACGCGCGCGTTGAGTGGCTGCCACCGCGACACCCCATCGACCTCGACAAGCTCCGCCAGGCCTTGCGGCGACCCGCCGTCAGCGAAGACGATTGCCGCCAGGGTCGGTCCAACCAGCGCGATCCGCGCGCCGTCGGGCGACCAGGCCGCCGCGCGCACCCCTTGAAACGCTGTCGTCTCCCCCGATCCCACGGGCACCCGAACGATCCCGATTTCGGTTTGACCGCCGGTGGCGAGGTCGACCACAAAGGCCGGGACGCGATCGTCGACGCTGACCAGGATCTGCGTTCCGGCTGGTGACCAGGCCAGCGTCCGGATCCAGGCCCAGGCCGGATCCTGATCCCCATACGGCGATCGCCAGCCGTCGATCGTGGCAACCCGCTGCGCATCGCTGCCGTCGGCTGCAATGGTGACCAGCGCCACGGTTGCGTCCTCGGGCTGGGCGAAGGCCAGCCGCTGGCCGTCGGGTGACCAGGCCACCGGCGAGCTCGCCGCTTCGGCCAGCCGCCGGAGCTCTGTCCCGTCTTCTCGCACGACATACAGCGCCCGTTCGCGATTCTCGTCCCGCGCCACGAACGCCAGCCATTCGCCGTCGGGTGACCACTGCGGCGGATGGTTCTCGACGTAGAGATCCGGGGCCAGAGTTCGCCATTCCGAGCCGTCCGGCGCCATCACAGAGAGCTGCGCCAAATGAGCGAGCCTGCGTCCAGCGGATAGGAACGCAATGCGTGTGCCATCGGGCGACCACGCCGGATAGTTCTGGTAGCCATCGCTCGTCGTCAGACGCATTGGATGGCCGCCGCCGCTTGCCACCACGGCTATCTCGTACTGATAGTCTTCCGGAGTCGAAGGCCCAGCACGATTTTCCGCTTCGTTATCTGGATACTCGCAGGTGGAATACGCAAGCTGCGTGCCATTCGGTGACGCGCTGACGGCGGTCATCGGTCCCACGCGGGTCAAGCCCCCCGCGATGACCACTGAGGTACCCCGAGGTCCTTCATGTCGCCGCAACACTGGTGTAACGACCGGCCACACGCCGGTGCCGTCTGCCGCCGCCGTGAAAACGCTGCCCCTCCAGGTAAGGTAGACACGCAATCCGTCGGGGCTCCACAGCGCCGACTGCACACGACGGGAGACAGCGGTGCACGGCGTTAAGAAGTGGCGATGCACCTGTTCGCTGACGGTGGGCGTTGCGCTCCCGCTCGGTGGTGTCGTTGCTCCGGCGCTCCCCGCCGCCGGTTGTCCGCCGCACGCGCTGAATGCCGCGCCGCACGCCAGGATGAGGACCGCAGCCAGTCTGCTGAGCACTTGCACGCGTCTACCGCTTGTAATCATGGCGTTCACGACGTGCCGAAACCCGTCTGATACAACGCGAATAGCGCCATGATGTCGAACGGGTGCGGCGCGCAGTCGGGTTCGACGTCAGGCACTACTTTCCAGTCGTAATTCACAGCGGAGTCCGCAATCGATGGATGCCCATTTGTATAGCCATTTCCATCAGTTGCACCACGAATACCCAGGATATGTCCGACCTCATGTACCATGGACTGGAAGGCGCTGTAGATGCTTGGATCCGTATCATACGACTCGATATCTGAGTCATTCAGGCACTTGTTGAAGCGAGCACTGGCTGCCGGCAATTCAAGCTTGTCGTCGGAAGGTCTTTTGACATATTCTTTGAAATATGGAGATGTTTGCCCAGCAGGGGCAGCATCATAGACGCCGCGCCTTACGATGATGTCTCTAGTCTGCCCACCCGGCACTGCGCACATGTTAGCCGGTGCGTACGTACCGTCTTTCTCGAACCAGCATTCCTTCGCATAGCCTATGTCCGTTGCGATGTTAAGGAATGCGCCAACTGTCACGAGACGGCCCAAAGAAATGTCATCGTACATCAGAATCTCGGACTGCTGCACATCCGACTCGCGCAATCGACGAACGATCCCGTTGGATCGCAGTCGATCGACATAGTCCCGAACGTCTCCCCCGATTTTGTCATCCGTGCGATCGGCGCCTCTGCCCAGGATTTCTTTTATTTTTGTAGTGATCTGGATGTAGTCGACGCCGGATTCTGCGTCCGTTGCGCACGGCAGCAGCACTCGGCCGAAGGTCACCAGACCGTTCGTGGCTTGCGACCACTGCTGGAATGCGCCATTGATGAGGGCCTCCCAGTCGGCCCGTCGCTGATCGCCGGGTGGCCCAAACGAGTCTCCACATATGCGATAGAGAAAGCGACTGCTTGACAAACTTCTCGTGAGTGGGAATGTCGCCACTCGGCTTCCGTCAGCGGGCGCGCTCTTCGATGGCCACACGTAAGCGTTGCGGGCCGAAAACACGTCAGCATCGTTAGAATTGTCTTTGCTTGTATCGTCTCGATAGACCAATTGAACGGCATATATAGGGCCGAGCGATAGCCCTTCGATTTCATCCGGATTGGACTCGAGCCGAAACGCAGTGGCCGACGGCGCCTGGAATGCTGGGGTCCACTTGTCGGTGGTGTGATCGCCGTCGGACTGTCGGTACCGAAGTTCGTGGTAGCCCGTGCCAAAGTTGGTGTTCGCCAGAATTGTCCTAACCGGAATCCACCTGATCGTGATCTTTCCGCCCGCCCCATCGGCCCTTGTGATCGGCGTGTCGATGATGATGATCGCCTTGGTATACGAAACTCTTTGCCGATCGTCCCTCATGGCAATTCTGATGCCATAGGCGGCGTTATCGGCAAGGCCCACGACCTTGCCCGCCTTCGTCATGATTTGGTCGAGATTGAGTTGGAGGCGCTGAGCCTTGTCGGCCACGTGGTCTTGCTCCATCGTGCCCTGGACTTGATGCCAGTCCGATTTGTCGGGATCGTGGAGATTGCTGAGGTTATCGCTGGCCTGGACGAAGTAGGATTCTCCGAAGAGACTAGGAGACCAGCACAGGCTGGCCATGCGCCGCGGCTGCGGCACCACGTCCACTTGCATGTTCGCGGGAACCACCGCCGTGCCACTGATCGCCGGGCATTCCGGATCGGTGGATACCGGCGTACCGGACCCAGGCGACGACGGATCCTCCCGCTCGGGCGGCGGACTCTCGGACTTCTGCACGGTGATCTTGGCGCTGGCATAGAGTTCCGATTCGTCGGCGTTGACCACCCGCAGCCAGCCCGTGCCGCCCGGCGCGCAGCCGTCGATCCGCAGCGAGTCGTAGTAGCCGGACCCCGTGGACGGGCCGCGGGCCTGCGCGCTGGCGCCCGACGACCCGCAGCGGCCCTCGGGCTGGATGGGGCCCACCAGGTAGGTGCGCGCCGTCTTGCCCACCGGGATGTCGTGGATCTCGAACTTCTGCCGCTGGCCGATGGTGATGTCGGCCGAGGCGGGGATCAGGCTGGCGTTGCCCACCTTGTTGCCGGCGGTCGCGGAGCCGGTCAGCTCGACCCACTTGCCGCACAACGACGCCGCGTTGCAGGCCCGCACCTGCACCTGGTAGCGCGTGCCGTTGATCAGCCCCCGGATCGTCCAGGCCGTGGTGGTCCCCGGCGTCACCACGGCCGAGCCGTCCGGCCAGTCCCGCGTCCCCTCCGCCTTATGCTGCACGTGGTAACCGGTCAGCGCCGCGCTGCCGCGGCTGCTGGGCTGGTCCCAGTCCACGGTCACGGTGTGCTTGCCGCTGCCGGTATGCGTCAGGTTGCGCACCGGCCCTGGGGTGGTCGCCGGCGGCGCGGCCGTGGCGGTTCGCGTCGGCGTCGGGGTCGGCGCGGGCGTGGCGATCTTCACTTCCTTGGGCGGGTGGGTCCACCGGCCGCAACTGTCCGTGTTGTTGCAGGCGTGAATGCGGAACTTGTAGGTCGCGCCGGCCTGGAGCCCCGTATAGGTATGACTGCGCGAGTCCTTCCCCACCACAAAGGCGTCCCCGTAGTCCGGATGGTCCGGCCCGGTCCACAGCAGCAACCCGAACCCGGTCAGCGTCCGCCCGCCGTTGCTGGGCTTGTCCCAGCGCGCCCGGGCCGAACTGGTCGTGATGTTGTCGAACCTGACGTTGGGCACGAGGCCCGGCGTGCCGGCCTTCGTCGCCCCCCGCGTCGCCGCCGAGGCCGGGGCCGCCCCCGGCACGCCCGGCGGCGCCCCCTCCGGGATCGCCAGCACCGTCAGTCCCTGGCGCACCGTGGCCGCGGCCGCGGCGGCCCCGGCCGCGCGCACCTCCGCCGTCAGCGTGCCGGCGCCCAGCGCGCAGGCATAGACCACGAACGCCAGGTCCTGCGATGTGACGCCCGTCACCGTTTGCGACTGCGACGCCGTCCCGCAGCCCCCGATCCCCAGCGCCGTCGCGTTGTCGCTGGCCACCACCACCGCGTACGTCGTCGCCGCGTCCAGGTTCGACAGCTGCACCCCAAACCGGTCGACCGTCGTCTCCGTGGGCTCGCGGCTCAGGTCGGCAAACGCGATGCCGACGCCCTCCTGCGCCAGCAGGGGCCCGGCATAGCCGAGGAGCACCGCCAGGACCAGCAGGCCGCCCGCCACCGCCGCCCCCGCCACCCGCCACGCTGGCCACCCCCGCACCCATCACGCCAGCCGCCCGGCCATCACGCCTGGCCCGGCCCCGCCGTGGGGACCTCACCCGTGCGTCCCCTCCGGTCCCGAACCACCATGAGCAACCTCCCCGGCCGCCCACCGGTCTATGCATGTCTCGTCACCGAGACGTTCCTAGTATGAACACCGGTGCATGCCCGCGTCCACCCCGCCCCGGCACCCCCTCAGCCCGTGGCGGTCGCCCGCGCGAGCCGGTGCTCGGGTGTCGCGTCGCGCGCCGCGAACTGTGGCCACACTATTGGCGCCCGGAGGCGCTGTGGTGCCGGATGTGATGGGCCAGGCTGCGGTCCGTCACCAGCGTCGGCGTGCCGCTGGTCGTCACCCCGGTCCAGCTGGTCAGCGCGGTGCCCGTGCTCCAGTTCAGCGCGGCCGTGCCCCGCAGCGGGTCCATCGCGGCCAGCAGGGTCTCGCAGTCCTTCACCAGTTCGCGATTGTTCCCCGGGTTGGGGATCACCGTGCCGTTGGTACAGGTCGGCGCCGCCGGCGGTTGGGCCGGCGTGAACGTCGTGGACTGCCCGTCGCCGGGCGTGATGTCGGCGTAGGCCTTGAGGGTGTCGCGGTAGTACGGCTGCAGGCCGCCCACGGTCGTCACCCGCGTGGTCGCGTGCGCGTCCGTCGTCGCCGCCGTGCTGATCCGGCTGGACAGGTTCGCCAGCGGCTGCGTGTGCTCCGGGTCGCCCGCCGGCGTGTCGTCGCGCACGGCTTGCACCACCCCGGCGTTGTCCGTCACCACCGCCCATGACGCCACCGCCTGCCAGGCTTCGAACCCGATGGCGTTGTGCGCCCCCATCGGCGCCAGGAACACCACCGCCTCGCGGCCGCCAATCTCCGCGCTCAGCGCCTGCTCCGCCGCCACCACCTGCGCCTGCAACCCCGCCTCGTAGGCCCCCCGCGTCTGCAGCGCCGCGGCGCCGTACGTCCCCGCCTCGTGCTCCCGCACGTACAGGTCATACGACGCCGCCTCGTCCATCCGGTCGTACGCCACCGTCACCGTCGCCGGCGTCGTCCCCGTGCCCAGCAGGAAACTCGTCACCGCGTAGTCGGCGAAACAGGTGAGGAACAGGTAGTCCATCGATTCCCCGCCCCGCGCGATGGACAGAAAGTTGGCCTTGGCGGTCTCTCGATACCGAGGCTCCAGCGTGTCGACGAAGACACCGAAGAGCACGTCGAGGTAAACCGGGCTCGGGATCGCCGCTGTCGGCCCCAACTGCAGCCAGAAGCGGACGGCGTCCTCACGCTGCTGCGCCGTCCGTGCGATCCCGCGCCAGGCGCAGCGCACCGAACTCGCCGTCGGCGTCCCGCGGATCGCCAGGTGCACCGGCGAGATGCCGGCGAGATCCAGGCCGTCGGCCAGCACCTCCTCCAGGGTGGGGACCTGGCCGGCCGAGAAGTGCGCCGCTGCTGACCCGCCGCCATCCGGCAGCGATGTGCTGTGGGGGAACGTCGCCACGGACTCGGCCGCGGGTGCGGTGGAAGATTCGGTCTGAACCGGGCCGCCTGAGGTCAACGCCGCGCGGGATGATCCAGTCGTCGCTGACGCTTCAGCCTGCATCGCTGAGTGCGAATCGTGACCTGGCGCCCCACGCCCATCCCATCCGGCGCCGGCAAGGACCGCAAGCAATCCAATCACAGCCAGCCGGCCAAGCTGCTGTGGCGTCCGGGCGCCCAGCCTCTTCTGCCAGGTCCGTAAGACCCGTCTCACGCTCCCGCTCCACAATCCGGCAGCCGCAGGTGGATACGGTCCATCACCGGCAGTTCGGGCGGCACGCAGCCCGTCAGCTGATTCCCCATCAGGCCCACCTTGCGCAGGCCGGCCAACCGGGTCAATTCCGGCGGGATGGGCCCCGTCAATTGGTTGTTCGACAGGTACAGATCGATCAGGTTGGTCAACCGTCCGAGTTCCGACGGGATCGGGCCGGACAGACGGTTCGAGGCGAGATTGACCTGCCGTAGCGCCGCCAGTCGTCCCAATTCACGCGGGATCCGCCCGGTGAAGCCATTGTGGGAGAGGTTGAGTGCCTGAAGGTGGGTCAGGTCGCTCAGCCTCGGCGGCAACGGTCCTCCAATGTTTTTCGCGGACAGACGGATTGCCGTCACCCGGGCCGGTGCGCCGGTCACCTCGATGCCGGACCACTCGTCGAGTGGGGTCCCGGATCCCCAGTTCGCCAGCTCGCGGCGTTCGCCGAGCAGCGCCTCCCGCATGTCCACCAGCGCCTCGCAGTCGCGCACCAGACCTGGCTGCGCGGCCGGCGCCGGCACAACGAACCCGGCGGCACAGGCGGCTCGACTTACGGCGGCATCCTCGGTCGCCGCCATGGCGGGGACCACCTGGTTCCCAAAGCCCGTATCGGCCACCAGCCGCACGTCACTGCCGTCGGGCGCCATGGTGTAGAGCCGGAGCTCGACGTCCTGCGAATCTTCGTAATGGAAGTTATGGGACACGGCGTAGGCGAACGCGATCCGCTCTCCGCCGGGAGCCCAGGCGGCGACCCCCTCATACTTTAAGACCCCCCAACCCGGCGGTATTCCGTCAATCGGGAGCTGGTCCTGGGCCAGGCACGCGCTGTCCGGCTCGTCCTCATAAAGCGCGGCCCGGCCCAGCAGCGCCCCGTCCAGCGTCACCACGCAGACGGTCGCGCCGTAGGTATACAGCAGCTTCGTTCCGTCCGGCGACCAGGTCACGTCGCTGACCGCGCCGAAGCTGCGCGCAGTCCCCGCGGCCCACCGCGGACTGCCGAAGTCGTCCCACGCGCGAATGTCCGCAACCCGACGCTGGTCGGAACCGTCAACCCCGATGGTGAAGATTCCGAGAATCCCGTCCTCCACGCTGACGAACGCCAGCCGCTGGCCGTCCGGCGACCAGGCCGGCCCGCTCATCGCCAACGCTAGCGGCCGCAGGAAGTTGAGCCGTCGCGGCGCCGCGCCGTCCACCGGCACGATGTAGAGCCCGAGCCGCGTCCGGCCCGCGGCCGCCGTGAAGGCCAGCCGCCGCCCGTCCGGCGACCAGGCCGGCGGCTGCATGGCCAGCCCCGTCTCCCACTCGTCACCGTCGTGCGTGACGAGCACGCGGGCATCGCCGCCGTCGGGTGCCATGACGACGAGGCGGCGCGCCCCGTTATAGTGCCCGGACTCCGGGATCATCCCCTGGAGATATGCCACCCGTCGCCCGTCGGGCGCCCAGGCCGGGTAGCCGTCGAAGACCGGGTTGAACGTGAGACGGCGCGGAGCGCCTGGATGCCGGAGCTCCTGGTCCGGATCCATCCCCCCCGGACCTGGCTGATGGAAGTCGCCGAGATCGACCTGCACCAGCTCATATCCGTACGATCCGTAGATTCCATCTCCTTCGACTTCCCGGCCAAGCGGACGCCCCAGACCGTCCGGTCGGTCACGCCGCGCAACTGCGGGACGCGGGTAGGTGCAAACGGCGATCAGGGCCTGGCCGCCGTCGGGCCGGACGTCGAAGGGCAGCATCGTGCTCACCACGGACCCGTACTGCACGGGACCCCGGGCGATCGTGCGCACGCTCGCGCCGTCCGCGCTGGCCGCATACAGCACCGGCCCGCGCGTCACAAAGATCGTGCGGCCGTCGGGACTCCACTGGAGGAACGTCTTCCACCAACTCCAGGAATAAAGGTGGAGCGGTGGGGTGTGGCACGTGTACAAGGGGGGCCCGTGACTAACCATGACACTCTGCCCATCGCCCGCGGCGCCGGCGGCCGTCGTGCTGTCCGGCTCAATAGCTGCGTCGGCGGTGGCCGTCGGATCCGCGTGCGGCGTCGCAGCGGCACGAGGTTCGGGTGGTCGTATGTCGGCTGCCTGCGGCTGACACGCGGCAAGGGTCAGCACGACCAGCACCAGCAGCGTCCAGGCGGCTTCGTTGCGGGCGACACCAATCGGCCCAACGCTTGTGCTCATGACTTGGTCTGGTAAAGGGCATACATTGCAAGCACATCAAGGGGCGTCGGCGCGCAAGGGTAGTTTGTGTCTCTCGAATGATCCAAAACCGAGTCTTCATTTAGGTTCTTGTTGGGATGGTGCTGCTGCTGATCTTGGCCGTCGATGCCTTTGCCGTCGGTGCCATTGCGAATACCAAAAGCGTGCCCGAGTTCATGGACGAGAGTTGAATAGACTAAGCTAAAGTTATAATTAGTGCGTGCGCGACCATCTTCAATATTATCTGGATGTCGTGTACGGCACAATTCGAGCCGCACGGTCGGGATCTCTGGCACATAATTACCCGAAGCAGGTTCGAAGTACCTGTCTTTCTTCAGCGCGATATCTGTAATCCATCCCTTGGTCTCATGGTGCACGCGTAGCCGTGCACAGGCGATGCCATTAGAGCCGCACAGGCCGGGTTGGATCTCTTGGCCAAATTCGTAGACCATTGGCCGCGCATTGGTTTCAAACATGAACACCTCGCTCACCACATCGGGTCCATCGCTCGTGCCCGCTGCCGCGACCAAAACCGCGTCGCGTAGCGCCCCGATGTGTCGTGACTGATCCACGAGGGCTTGGACGTGGGCGCGTCGCGTGTCGAGGTCGTACTGAGCCGCGCTGTTGCTGTCCAACGAGCGACCGACCGCCCCAACGAGATTGCTTACGACGGCCGAGTGCGTCGCGCATGGCCCGCGTTCGTAGACAGCCTGAACCTGCCCGTCGGTCGCTACGCGCCACCGGTCGAACGCATCGAAAATGAAATCGGCCCAATTGGCCGCTTTTAAGTTGACGGTGGGAAAAGTATCGCTGCAGATCCGATAGACGTATGTTGCCCGAGGTGTACGACGAGTATTTTGCAGTGGATAATTCAATGGATAGCTGGCAACGCGTTCACCGGCGTTGGACCTGCCCTGATTGTCTACACCCTCCGCGCCCGCCCGTGTGGATGGCCAGACATACACATCACGTCCGGCAAAAACCCGCAGCGTGGCCGGTTGATTCGCCTCCGGGGCCGGCGGCACATACCAGAACTGGATGGCATAGACGGCATTGAGTTGAAGCGACTGCAGCGTGTTCCCGTTTGTCATTGCCGTCTGAGGAATGTCGCCAACGTGCGTAAAGTTGGCCTCTTCCGGAAGCCATGAAATTGCTGCGTGCGTGCCCTCGGCACGCCGATACCGGAACCGGGCCGTACCGCCCGCATAGCTGTCGCCAAGAACATCCTGCATCTGCTTCCAGCTAAGCGTCGCCTGGCCCCGCGTGCCCGAACTCGTTCCATTCGCTGACGTGATTGGCGTATCGATGAGAATGATCGCATCACTCGGTTCCGAGAGAACGTCATTGTTAGCGGCATCTTTGCCAGTGACGGCCTGGACCTGCACCTCATATGCCGCGTGATCCTGCAGGCCTCTTCGTTTCGGTTTAACCTCGGACCGATAGAACACATGCAGATAGAATTCGTACTTGTAAGTTGAGGTTTTCCCGTCAACGGCCACAGCCGGAGTCGAAGCGTCCGAGTGAACCGTACGCCAGCTGTACAGGTCATTTGTGTCGTTAACGCGAAACCCACGGGCGGAAATAACAAATGCGTTTACTTGCGGACCTGTCCACGTCCACGTCAATCTCACTTTGCGTTGGCGCAGTGGCGTGATGTCCAGATTCCGCGGCCGTGACGCCTGGGGCGTCGGCCTGGGTGTTGGTGTGGCGGTCGGCGTGGGTGGCGGCGTGGTCCCGGCCAGCGTCGTAAATCGGTGATCGGCGGACCAGCTTGAGCAGTGGCTGTCGTTCGTGCCGTTGCAGGCCCGCATCTTCAGCTCGTACTCCGTGCCGGCCGCCAACCCCGTCAACGTCTCGCCCCGATCGTTCCCGTCGTCGGCCGGGTGCGTCTTGGCGCCGGTCTCGCGGTCGGGGTTCTGGGCATCGTAGGGCCAGTACTTGAGATCGATGCCCGTCAGCGGCACCCCGCCCGTGTTGGCGGCAATGCTCCACGTCACCCGCACCGAACTCGCCGTGCTGCTGGTGAATTTGATCGTGTGCGGCGGGTCGGGCCGTCGCGCCGTGCTGACTTCGACGGGCGGATCCGTCCAGATGCCGCAACTGTCATCGCCGTTGCAGGCGTGGATGCGAAACTTGTACGTCGTGGCGTACTCCAACCCGGTAAACGTGTGGTTGCGCGTGACGCCAATGGTGTCCGCCTGGCTCCAGTCCGGCTGGTCCGGCCCGGTCCACAACAGCAACCCGAACCCCGTCAGCGCCCGCCGCCATTGTCGCCGCACGCCGCGGGCCGACGCTGCCCGCACCCTCAGCCCGCGCCGGTCACCGTAATCGTCACCGTCGTCGTCGCCGACGGGCTGTCGCGGCTGGTGCTGGCTTTGATGGTGAGGCTGTAGCTGGACGTGGTGGCGTGGCTCAGTTGGGCGCCCACCGCCAGCGTTCCGGCCAGCGCGTCCACCGCCCAGTGGCCGGCGGCGTTGCCCGCCGTGATGTCGTAGACCACCGTCGCCCCTTCCGGATCCGTGGCCGTCACCGTCCCGATCTTCGTGCCGATCAGCACGTCCTCCGCCACGCTGAAGCTGTACGAGGTCGCCCCGAAGACCGGCGCCTTGTCCGGCTTCGTCACCGTGATCGAGATCGTCGCGGTGGCCGTCCCGCCGGCCGCGTCGCTGACCGTGACCGTCAGGCTATAGCTGCTGGTGGTAGTGCGGTCCAGCGTCCCCGCCACCGTCAGCGCCCCCGTGCTGGAGTTGAGCGCAAAGTCCCCGGCGTCATTGCCCGCCGTCAGCGCATAGGTCAGCGTCCCGCTTTCCGGGTCGGTCGCCGTCACCGTGCCCACGGCCGCCCCCACGGCCGCGTCGTCGTCCACGCGGAAGCTGTAGCTGGTCGCGCCGAACGCCGGCGCCTCGTCCACGTCCGTCACCGTCACGGCTGCCCCCACCGTCGCGCTGGCCGTGGCCGTGCCGCTGTGGCTGGTGGCGCCGACGGTCAGGCTATGGCTGGCGGTCGTCTCGTAGTCCAGCGCCCCCGCCACCGTCAGCGCCCCGGTCGCGGCGTCGATCGCGAACGTCCCGGCGTCATTGCCCGCCGTGATCGTGTACGTCACCGCCTCGCCTTCCGGGTCCGTCGCGCTGACCGTGCCCACGGCCGCCCCTGCCGCCGCGTCCTCCGCCACCGACCATGCGTAGCTCTCCGCCCCGAACACCGGCGGGAAGGCCGCGTTCGTCACCGTGATGGCCACGTCCGCCGTGCCCGTGTGGCCCGCGGCGTCGCTGGCCGTCACCGTCAGGTTGTAGTCGTCCGCCGTCTCGTAATCCAGCGTGCCCGCCACCGTCAGCGCGCCGCTGTCCGCGTCCAGCGCAAAGGCCCCCGCCTCATTGCCCGCCGTGATGGCATAGGTCAGGTCGCCGGCCTCGGGGTCGGTCGCGCTGACCGTGCCCACCGCCGCGTCCGTGGCCGCGTCCTCGGCCACTGAGAACTCGTAGTCCGCGGTCCCGAACGCCGGCGCCTCGTCCACGTCCGTCACCGTCACCGTCGCCGTGACCGTCGCTTGGCTGCCCCCCGCGCGGGCCTCCACGGTCAGCGCGTGACTGGCGCTGGCCTCGTGATCCAGCGTCCCCGCCACCGGCAGCGCCCCGGTCGCGGCGTCGATGGCGAAGCCTCCGGCGTCGTTGCCCGCGGTGATGGCGTACGTCACTGAGTCCGACCCCGTGGTCGTGGCCGCCACCGTCCCCACGGCGGTGGCCGCGGCGCTGTTTTCGGCCACGCTGAACGCATAGGACTCCGCCCCAAACACCGGCGGCGGACACGCCCCGGTGGTCGCCGCCAGGGCCGTCGAGGGGGCGCTCCAGGCGTTGGTGTAGCCCGCCCCGCTGCCAAACGCCCGCACCTGGACCTCGTAGGCCGTCGCGCAGGTCAGGTCGGCCAGCGTGGTGCTGGCGGTGGTCAGGTCATCCGCCGCCGTCGTCCAGGCCTCGGCGCCGCTGGTCCGGGAGTCCACCTGGTACTTCGTGGCCCCGGTCACCGCGTCCCACCTGAGCGCCAGGCTGGTGGCCGCCGGCGTGGCCGCCACGTTGGCCGGCGCCGGCGGCGCGTCCTCCACGTCCGTCACCGTCACGTTCACCGTGGTCGTGGACGTCAGGCGGCTGCCTTCCAGGACGCCGGCCCGCACCGTCAGCGTGTAGGTCGCCGTGGTTTCGTAGTCCAGCCAGTTGGCCACCACCAGCCGCCCGGCCAGCGCATCCACCGCCCACTGGCTGGCCGTATCGCCCGCCGTGATGTCATAGATCACCGTCCCGCCTTCGGGGTCGCTCGCCGCCACCGCGCCGATCGCGGCGCCGATCGGGGCGTCCTCCGCGACGCTGAACGCATAGCTGTCCGCCCCGAAGACCGGCGGCTCGTCCACGTTCGTCACCGTGATCGTCACCGGGACCACGGTGGCGGCCGCCGGGCCGCTGCGGGCTTCGACGGTCAGGTGATAGGTGGGCGCGGTCTCGTAATCCAGGGTCCCCGCCACCTTCAACTCGCCGGTCGTGGCATCGATCGCCCACACGTCGTCCGTGGTGCCCGCCGTCAGCGTGTGCGTGACCGCCGCCCCGCCGGCCACGGTGGCCCGGATCGTTCCGATCTGGATGGCGACGGCCGTGTCCTCGGCCACCGTGAAGGCGTAGCTGGCCGCCCCGAAGACCGGCTGCGGGGGCACGTCGAGTACCGTCACGGTCACCGTGGTCGTGGCCGTGCCGCCGTGGGCGTCGGTGGCCGTCAGGGTCAGCGTGTAGCTGGGCGTCGTCGCGTGGTCCAGCGCCCCCGCCACCGTCAGCTGGCCGGAGGTTGTGTCCAGGGCAAAGGCGCCGCCGGTGGTGCCGGCCGTCAGCGCATAGGTCAGCGGGCCGCCGTCGAGGTCGCGGGCCGCGGCCGTCCCCACCAGCGTGCCCACCGCCGCGTCCTCGGCCACGCGGAAGGTCCAGCCGCCCGCCGGGAACAGCGGCGGCGCGCGCTGCCGGACCGCGTCGGCTACCCCCACCGCCACCGGGACGCGCGAGACGCCGCCCCGCGCGTCCGTGGCCGTGACCGTGAGGCTGGCCCCGCCCGCCGGCAGCGTCCCGGCCACCGAAAGGACGCCGGTGCTCGCGTCCAACTTGAACACCCCGGCGTCGTTGCCCGCCGTGATGGCGTAGGTGACCGTCCCGCCGCCCGGATCGGTGGCCTGTACCTGGCCAATGGCCGCGCCCACCGGCAGCCCGGCCGGCACGATCCACTCGTAGCGCGGCGCCCCGAAGGCCGGGCCCGCCTGGCAGGCGGCCAGGCCCTGCGCCGCCGCGTCCGTGGTCGTCACCGCCGCTAAGGTCCCCGGCAGGCAACCCGTCAGCCGGGTGCCGCCCAGTCGCAGCTCCGTCAGCCGCGTCAGGGTCCCCAGCCCCTCGGGCACGGCGCCGGTCAGCGCGTTGCCGCGCAGGTCCAGCGCGGTCAGGTGGGTCAGCCGGCCCAGCGCCGCCGGCAGCGGCCCGCTCAGCCCCTGCGCGCCCAGCCGCAGCCCGGTCACCCGCTGGGGCGTGCCGCTTACGGTCAAGCCGGTCCAGGCACTCAGCGCCCGCGTCCCGTCCCAGTTCAGGCGGCCCGGCCCGGCCAGTGCATCGCGCGCCGCCAGCAACGCCGCGCAGTCCTGCACGAGGCCCGTGTTCGTGGTGGGGTTGGGCACCGTGACCCCGTTGCTGCAGGGGGCCGTGGCCGCCGCCGGCCAGGTCAGCGTCACCGGCGCCGAGTGGGCCAGGGCCCCCGAGGCGTAGCGGGCCTGCACCCGCCAGGTACTGGTCAGGGCGGTCAGCGCACGCGCCGGGTAGGTGGCGCCCGCCGCCCCCACCGGCGTCCAGACGCCGCCCACGTCGCGCTGCCACTGGTAGGTCGCCGTGCCGGCGGTCGCGGGCACCGCCGCCGTCAGGGTCGCGGTGGCGCCGGCCGCCGGCGTGGCCGCATCGACCGACACCGTGGGCAGGGCGGGCGCGCCGGGGCAGGCCGGGGCCGCCGGTGGGGTGCCCGCCGGGGCTGGACGGATCCGCAGCATCAGGCGCTCGCCCGGTTGCCAGGGTTGGGTACAGACCGGCCACCGCAGCTCGTGGCCGCCGGCCGTGGCCGTGCGCGTCGCCGCGTCGCCGCGCAGCGTCAGCCCCACCGTCCCGTCCAGCCGGATCAGCTCCAGCTGCTGGCCGGCCAGGGTCGTGCCGGCCACGTCCAGCCGCAACTGCCCCGCGTCCCAGGTCAGCCGCCGCAGGGTCGCGGAACTCCCGTTACTCCCCGCGGCGGCCGCCGCGCCTGCGGCCGCGCCCACCCCCGCCGGCGCCAGCACCCCCCGCGCCGCGTCCTGCCCGATGACCCCGCTCCCCAGCGCCGTCGGATCGAAGAACGCCTCGTGCACCGTCCCTGCCGGCGCGGTGACCGTGACCATCCAGTCCCAGTACGAATCGTCGGGAACGAAGTTGCACGGGATTTCCGACGCGTGTTGCCAGTTGTAACGCACGCGATACGTGCCGGCCGGCAGGGGCCGGGTGGTGGCCAGCGCATGGTCATATCCAGTGCTCGGCACGCCATCGGCATCAATGACTAGGGCATGGAAGCGCCCCGAATCTGAGCCGCTGAGCCAGTAGCGACCGTATTGCGGATCGTCATATATATACGCCGCACGACTCACGTCAGTCCCGGCCGCCGATCCGGAAGCCAGCGTCGCGGCATCCAGCGGCGGCGTCCAGGGGTCGGCGCGTCGGTGCCGCGCATGGAGAATCCGTTTCTCGATACACTCCGCGTACCCTGCGATCGCCTCTCCGCTCTTCAGTCCGGCCACCGCCGCCGCGATCTGAGCTCGGAGCTCGTCCAGGGTGATCGTGGGCGGCGGCGATTGGGTCCCGTCCGTGATGAAGGCCGTGGGCGTTACGCCCTCGGCCGGCGAATCCCGCGCCGGTAGCCAGGCCCGGCTGAGCGTATCCACGCTATAGGCCCAGCTCGACTGGTTCGGGTTGGACTGCATGAAGGCAAGCGCGCCCGCCGCCACGGTGGCGTCAGTCACCCCGGACCCGACCGGCGCGTAGGTGGGATGGGCTGTGCGCAGGAAGAGCACGCCCTGACGCGCGTCCCAGGTCGTGACGCGCCCCGCTATCGCGAAGTCGGCGGCGGCGCGCGCCCCCGCCTCGGTCGCGTAGGTCGCGTCCCCCCGCACCGCCACCAGCAGCGTCGCCGGTCCCGTGCCCTTCAGGTACTCGTGCGTCGTGAAGCGCAGTTCCTGTACCGGCCGGTAGCCGCCGTCCGGCTCGGCCACCACCGCCGCCGTCGCCGACTGTAGCGTCGCCCGCACGATCGTCGTCGAGCGCACGATCTGCTCCTCCAGCGCCGGCGCCACCTGCCAGGTGGGATTGGGCAATGTGGCGATCCGGCGCTGGACGGCATCGGGATAGACCTTGGGCTGCGGGGCATCGTCGCCCGGCCCGCAGGCCGCCGCCAGCGCCGCCGCCGCCAGCGCCGCGATCATCAGCTCCGACGCAAGGCGGCGGAAGCAGACTGCCCAGGCCATTGCTGGCGGCCTAATGCGCGACATGGTGCGTGCGGGTGTAGATGGCTTCGGCGCCCTCGCGGTCGCTCGTGGACAGGCCACAGTTCGACCCGGTGCAGCCAATCTGGCGGACCTTTCCGTTCATGATGTCGGACGGCCCGTTGCTGTGCCCCAGACCAAGCACGTGCCCAAGCTCACGCACGAGAACGTCGGGGAGGTACTGGAACTCGCTGGGTTTACGCTTCGCGAGATCAAAATCCAAGGTCCAGGTCAGAGCCTGGGCATCGCTCCCCCAATGCGGCGGATCTTCGATCATGAACCTCAGCCCCGATTCCAGGTGCGGGTAATGCCCGCTCAGATACACGCAGGCAATGCTTGACCTGCACACGCCATCGTTGCCATCGCGTGGATCCGTGTCCCAGTACCCTTGGATCACCGCGTCCGCCTGTGCGCGGCTCTCGGCGGCACCGACTGTGACACCGTCCACGGCATTCCAGATGCCCGCCGCTACCACATACCGTTGCGGGCTTCCCAAAATCGGGTTTGGCGTGTACGTCGGGCCAGGTGTGACCGTAGGGTCGAGGTTCGCCGGCCGGGGCTTGGGAAACAGCCCATCCCCGACATCCACGTCGCTCTCGACGAGCTTGATTGTGCCGTCCGCGGCGGTCCCACGCACGTAGTACAACGCTTTGTGGTCGGCCTGGTGCCAGGCTTGCTGTCCGCCGAGTCGGCGTGTCTCAAGCAGGGATTCGGCGCCGGCCGCGTCCCGCACCCAGAATTCGACCGTGGCGGTCCGTCCCGATCCCAGGCTACAGCGCGCGAACGCAAAGGCCTGCCCGATTGCAATCCACGGCGACTGAAGCGTTTTGGTGGTCGTGGGCGCCTTCGCCGGCCAAGTACAGGTCGTGCCTACTTGAAACCCCGGGTGGGCCGGCAGGCGCACCTGGAAACGCGAGCCGTCCGTTCGGGTGATCGGCTCGCGCGGCTCGACTCCGGCGTACTCCAGCACCCCCCAGCGCGAATAGACCGCGTCCACGAAGGCGCCATCCCCAATCCGGCGATAGGTGTCATCGTCGCGATGCCAAGTCATCAAGTGGAGGTCGAATACGGTGAGGGGGACGCTCGCCGCGACCGTTTTTTTCTTGGCATCGGTCGCCGTATACGTGTAGGTCGCCTGGTTGGCGGCCTGCGACGGAGTGCCGGCGATCGTGCGCGTGGGTCCGTCAAACGAGAGCCCATTGCCCGGCGCCGGCGACAGCGTGTAGGTCACGTGGCCGGACCCGCCAGTGGCCGCGGGTAATTGCACGGAAACCAGCTGTCCCGCTCGGTAGACCTGCGCGGCCACGGCCGCACTGAACCGAAAGCGCCCGGGCGCCGGCGTCGGGGTCGCAGTCGCGGTCGGCGCCGCCGTTGCCGTCGGCGTTGCGGTCGGCGTCGTGGTCGGCGTTGACGGCTGAGGCGCGGGCGTGGGCGCCTCCAGCGTGGTGAATTCCACGGGCGGATTGGTCCACCAGCCGCAACTGTCCGTGCCGTTGCAGGCGTGGATGCGGAATTTGTAGGTCGTGTCGGGCTGCAAGCCCGTATAGACGTGGTTGCGCGAGTCCTTCCCCACCACAAAGGCGTCGCCGTAATCCGGATGGTCCGGCCCCGTCCACAGCAGCAACCCGAACCCCGTCAGCGGATCATCGCCGCCGCTGCTGGGCTTGCCCCAGTTCGCCTGCGCGGAGTTGCTGGTGATGCTGTCAAACCTCACGTTGGGCACGATCCCCGGCGTCCCCGCCTTCGTCGGCCCGCGGCTCGCCACCACCACTCCCCGCACCCCCGCCGGCGCCCCCACCGGGAAAGCCAGCACCGTCAGCGCCCGGCGCACCGAGGCGGCGGCCGTGGCCGCCCCCGCCGCGCGCACCTCCGCCGTCAGCGTCACCGGCGCCACCGCGCAGGCATAAACCAGGAACCGCAGGTTCTGCGCCGTCGCCCCCGTCACGGACCGCGTCTGCGAGGCCGTCCCGCAGGCGCCGACGCCGACGGCGGCGGCGTTGTCGCTGGCCACGACCACCTGGTAGGCCACGTCCGCGTCGAGATTGGTCAGCTGGACGTAGAACCCGTCGACCGTCGTCTCCGTGGGGGCGCTGCTCAGGTCGTCAAACGCGATGCCGACGCCCTCCTGCGCCAGCAGGGGCCCGACATGCCCCAGCCACACCGCGCTCAGCAGCAACCCGCCCACCACCGCCGCCAGCGCCACCCGCCGCGCCGGCCAGGCGCCCAGGCCCGCCCAGCGGACCAGCCGCCCCACGGCCCCGGCCGCGCCCCGCGCCGCCCGCATCCGCCCCGCCCGCCACCCGTCGCGCACGCCGTTCCGCCCTGATCAATCGTTGCGTGCCGGGACTCTACGCAGCGACCGCAAGCAATGTCAACCACTACATGTCGATCAATATCCCAACATAATCATGGAGATATCACCACCGTTTCTTCACCCTCGAATCATCGCACCTGCAACGTGTTCGACAAATCCATCTCCGTTGATTCACACCTACCGCGGACCATCCGATCGCTCTTCACCGCGACCCATCCCCCGCCAGTCCGTCCCCGCGGCCCGCCGCTCGCCCGGCGCCCGTCGCGCTCCTCCCCCCGACCTCCCGCCAGCCCACGCCCCCACTCGCCCGCCGCCCCCCCCAGCGCCACCACCACCGCCGCCCAATCGCTGCGCGCAAGGCCTTTTCCGCCGCCACCCCCCGCGTCCGCCCCCCTCCCGTCCCCTTGCCCGCTGTCCTCGTATAGTGTACACTCTCCCCGATGTCTTCGCAACCCCTCCGCCCCATGCCCGCCCCCACCCCACCCGTTCGCCCAACCCGTGCCCCCCGCCCGCCACCGGAACCTGTCCCGGGCCGGTCAACGGGGGATCTCGCCCGTCCCCATTTCCCCACCATCGCCGCGCCCTCCCTTGCCTCGCGCCCCCCGCCCGCCGCGCGCCCCCGCGCGCTCGGCGCCCCGCTCCCCAGCCCCCCGCCCGTCCCCTCACGGCCCCGGCCGTCGTCGCACCCCCGCCAAAAAAACCGGCCTAAGCTATCTCTCGCCGGCCCGCCCCCTCTGGGGGCGGGCCGGCGAGAGATAGCTCCCCCTTCACCCCCACCCGAATCCCGCCGCCGCGGCCGTTCCCCGCGACCGCCGGGTGCCCGGCTGGCCCCGCCCCAGCGCCCTGGCCCGATCTCGCCCACCCGCGCCCCGAACCACCCCTCACCAACCACTCCCCAAACCCACCAAAAAAGCGCCCCGAATCACCTCAAGAGTCTTTTGGAAAAAACTCTTATCGCGCGCGAGGCGCCCGGTTCAGCCCGTCTGCTGCATCCGCGGCTGAACCTCCGCTACCGACACGCAAACCCGCGGAATCGCAATCCCGGGTCCTGGCCGCATCACCGTCACCACCGGCGCCACGTGCCCGCCCCGGTAGGTGTCGATCGGCACCAGGCTGTGCGCGTACGCCCGGTTCGCCTCATGCCCCGTTCGGCAGTCATACCCCAGCCCCAGCGGCGCCGCTTCCCCTCGCTGAACCGCCTTGGCCTCCAGGGGATGCCCGTGGTCCGCAACCCAGACATTCCGAAACCCGGGAGGCAAATCCACGCGCAGCAGCACCTCGCCAATCCATCCCCGCCATTGGCGTCCGCCGTCGCCGCCAAAGTGCGGCGAGTCGTCCAGCCAGTGAGGCTTCGGATCAAGGAACCCCTCAACCGTGTACATCCCCTCGAACTCGGGCGTCAGCTCCGTGCTGAAGAACGCCCGCTTCCTCGCCCACAGCCCGCCCGCGGGTCCCAGGATCTTCGGCAGCCGGTTGCGCCGCGTGTAATGCCAGAACCTCAGCCCGCCGTCGGCACGCCACGCCGGCCGCCCTGGATCGTCCTCAAACCCGCAACTCCCCAGCAACGCGCCCCGGCCGTTGAGAAACCGCTCCCCCGGCCTCCCGTCTCGACCGGGCGTCACCTCACCGCCAATCCCAGCGGCCCCAATCTAGCTCCAGTCGAACAGGATCTTTCCGGCCGTGGCGCTGTTGGCCAGTTCGAACGCCTCGACCGCGTCTTCCGGGCGGAACCGGTGCGTAATCATCGTCTTGATCGGGATCTGCCGGCGCCGTACCAGGTCCAGCAGCCCGTCCCACTCATGTTGCTTGTAGATCCACGACCCGCGCAGGATCACCTCGCCGAAGATGATCTGCTGGCTGGGCCGGATCGTCGGATCGTGGCCCACCCCCACCTCCACGTACGTCCCCTGCGTCCGCAGCGCATCCACCGCCGCCGCACGCGCCGCTGGCTGTCCGCTCGTATCGATCGAAGCTGCCACCCCTTCGCCCCCGGCCGCCGCGGCGATCCGCGCAATCAGGTCCGGGTCGGAGCTGTTCAGCGCGGCTTCCGCTCCGCACCCCAGCGCCATCGCCCGGCGTTCGGCGACCGGATCCACCCCGATGACCGTCGCGCCCAGCGCCCGGCCCAGCATCACGCAGGACAGCCCCACCGGGCCAAGCCCGAACACCGCCAGCGGTCGGTCTCCCGAAGCCTCCGTCTTTCGCAGCGCGCCGTAAGCCGTCCCCACGTTGCACGAAAGTAACGCGCCCATCTCCCAGTCGAAATCGTCCGGCAACGGCATCGCGTTGTGCGCCGGCGCCAGCAGGTACGCGGCGTTCGTACCATGGCGGTGCCGGCTGAAATGCTCGGCTTCGCCGCAAAACACATCCTCACCCCGACGGCAATGCACGCAGTGACCGCACCCCACGATGCCGTAAACCACCACGCGGTCGCCCACTGCTGGATAGCCGACGCCCGGACCCACCGCGTCCACGATCCCGGTGTTTTCATGTCCCAACGCCCATTGGCTGAAGCCCAGCTCGTCGCGAGTTGCCGCGGACGTCCGGTAGTGATGCAGATCGCTGCCGCAGATCGCCGACATCATCGTCCGCACCCGCATCTCGCCCGGCCCCGGCTCGTCGACCTCGGCGCGGCCTACCTCAACCCGCAAGTCGCCAGGGCACCGCACACACGTCACCTGTCGCACTGCAGCCATCGCAATACCACTGAGTCTGGTCCGGCCCACCTATCATGCGACCCGAAGCCACGCGCTCCAAACAAGAACCGCTTGAGATCCACGCTTGTGCCGGCGGCGTCACGATGAGCAGCCACGCATACCTTCCGATCGCCCTCAACCTGCAGGGCCAGACGGCAGTAGTCGTTGGGCATGGCGAGGCCGCGTACCTCAAAGCCTGCCTGCTGGTGGACTTCGGCGTGTCCACCACGGTAATCGCACCACCCGACAGTGCCGACCCCTTCGACAGTCGACTGCCGGACATGGAGGTGGCGGGCGAGATTCGGCTACGGCGCCGCGCCTACGCACCTTCAGACCTGGACGGGCACCGGGTTGCGATCATCGCAACCGGCGACCGGACATTGAACTACGCTGTCGAGGCCGACGCCCGCGCCCGCGGGCTGCTGGTGAACGTGGTCGACGACCCGGCGCACTGCGATTTCTTCGCCTCGGCCTATGTGAAACACGGGTCAGTCTCCATCGCCGTCAACAGCGGCGGCGCCAGCCCTGGCTTCACCGGCGCCCTCAAGGACGACCTAGCCCAGCGCTACGGGCCCGAGATCGAAGAGCACCTGGAGCACTATCTCGCCTGGCGTCGCCTCGTCCGCGAGCGAGTCGACGGATTCCCCAATCGCGAGCGCCTCTGGCGCGGTCTCCGCGCCGACGGTCTATACGACCTTCTCCGCTCAGAGGGTCCGGACGCGGCCCGAGCCCTCGTCGAAGCTCGAATCGAAGCGTGGGTCGCCTCGCAACGTTCGTCGGACGGTGAAAGCTAGATCTCGGCCTCGTCGCTCACCATGGCCGGCATCATCACGGACTCCGACGTGCCGTGGATCACCTTGTTCGCCGCCGGCACCACCGTCACCAGCACGCCGCTCAGCCGGGTCTTCCCGTTCGCCACCATGTAATACGGCGAAATACGCGTCCTGCCGGTCATCGGTCGCACCGCATCGGATTCGACATCGTAGTAGCTCACCCGAACCCGACGGCTCTGGTGGAACTGCTGCAGGATGTACGGCGTCGTCGCGAAACTCGCCAGCGCGTTGTCCACGGCCGCCTCCCACACGTCCTGGTTGACGTCGTGTCCAACGGTCACCCCCCGGCTGCCCCAGGCCAATTCCGAAAAACCCGATGGCTTCAGCACTAGCCGCCGCTCTCGCTGCGACAACCCACGCAGGTCCATCCACTGGCGGATGCGCCGCTTTCCAGCACTGAGCGGAGGATCCACCGCCGCCGTCGGCGGGATCGGTGTCGGATCGAGCACCCAGGTCGGCGGCAACATCACCGCCAGCCGCTCCTGGGTCTCTCGGCCGAGGGCGTCACGCCAGAACCACGCCAATTCTGGGTGATGAAAGAGGTGGAATAGCAGCTTCTCTTCCAGGTAGCTCTTGAACGGCGCCGTTACCGTCGCCAGCCGGTGCTTCATGGCGTAGATCACAAGATCGATCTTCGGCACGTTGGGCAAGTCGTGCAGCTCCAGGAACCGGTAGACCAGGTTGACTGGCTCCCAGCCGTCACAGTTGCGCATCTCCAGCGCCTCGTCCTGCAGCCGCAAATCGCGCGGGTGAATCTGGCGTGCGGGCAGGCCGGCTTCTCGCAGGGCCTTCGCTGCCCAGTCCATCTCCGGCCGGTAGTCCTCGGATTCGTCCGCCACCACAAGCGCGACCGAGGGATCGTCGACCTTCGCCACGGCGCGCAGCGCGTCTGCCAGACCGTCAACGATTCCATCCAAGCCGCCCACCAGATCGAACCCCAGCTTCTGATAAGCGCGGCTCATGGCGCCCAGAACTCCGAATCCGCCAGGCACCGCATCCAACTCGGTTGCCACGAACCGGCCGTCGTCCAGCGCCATGAGATCCGGGCGAATCATGACGGGCAAGGCTGATCGATAGCGGCGGAGCCGCCCGAGTTCTCGTACGCGCTCCGGCTTTCCCTGCTCCAGGTAGCCCAGCACCCAGCCCGGTGCGCGGCCCCGCACCGCGCGGCTGTAGAGACGGTTTGCCGCCGTATAGAACGCCAGTAAGTCGTCGCCCAGCTGCTCGAGCTGGTCCACGGCGGACTGAGAGAGCGGGAAGGGTCCAGGAGCAATTCGCCATGGCGTCCGCGCAGCGGTTGCCGGCTGGTCACCGCCAAGAAGTGCGGCCTCGCCAACCAGCCTGGCTGCTGCGCGCTCGTCCGCCGCTGTATTCAGGGCCGTCAAACGGGTTGGATTCTTCACGGGCCGCAATTGCGGGAGTCTAACAGTGCATCGACCGAGTCCGATTTGGTTCCACCAAGCCGCCAAATGGCCGGGGCATCCGATTCGTCACTTTTCTTACCTGAAGAACCGCGATGCATGTGAAACAATAGGGCCAAGTCGCGCCGTTACGATCGCGCGCGGGAACGAGCCCCGCCCCCACACTCCGAAAGCCCATGGCCTTGTTGCGACGCACTCCCACGCCTAGAAGCACCGGCCCGCGATTGGTGGGTCTGGCGGCGCTGACGTTGGCTGCAGCTGTGCTGGCCGCTTGCGAGGCGTTCATCCAGACGGTTGAACCAACGCCCACTCTCATCACGCGCACCGAGTCGGTGCGTCAACGGCCAATGGCGCCCGTGACTCGTGGTCAACTGATTGAAGCCATTCGGACCACCGCACGAGTCGAGGCGCTCAATCGCACCGAACTGGCCTTCAAGGCAGACGGTCGGGTAAAGACCATGTACGTCACTCAGGGTGACGTCGTCAAACAGGGCGACATTTTGGCGGAACTGGAGACAGGTCGCCTTGAGTCCGATATCGAGAGTTCGCAGGAGGCTCTGCAGAACGCCGAGTTGCGGTTGGACGCGGCCCGTACCCGAGTTCGCGACGAGCGGGCAGCGGCTCAGCGTGCCGTCGCAGACGCCGAGTTGAGGCTCGAAGATCAGCGTACGGCCTTCACCAAGCTCCTGCGCCGGGCCACGGCCGAGCAGTTGGAGCAACTCAGAATAGATTTGGCCACACGCGAGGACCCTGGCACCGCCGACTTGAGCATCACTGAAGCCGAGGCGGCTCTCGTCCGTGCCCAGCGGGCGGTAACCAATGCCGAAGGCCGCCTGGCTGAAGTCAAGGCGGAAGCTGCCGGCGTCATTTCGCCGGAGCAGGCAGAGGCCCAGGCACGAGCCACGCTGGACGGCCTCCAGGCCGACCTGACCGTGGCGACCGAGAATCTACGCGCGCTCGAGGCCGGAACAATATCCACCGAAGCTTCTCCAGAAGCCACGGCCCGCGCCCAGGTGGAGTCCGCCGTTGCCGCCGTGACCGCGGCCCGGTCCGCGGTCGTACGGGCTGATCAGGATCTGGTGAATGCTCAGGATGCTCTGGAAACGATCGCCTCGACCATGCGTGCCGAGACACGCGATGACAATAGTCGCGCGCGGGCCGCCATCGCTGCCAAGCGGGCCGCCATCGTTGCCAAACGGGCCGAAGTGGCCAGACTCGCCGAGACGCTGCACGAAGTTACGTTTCGGCCGTTCCCGGAACATGTCATTGAGGCCGAGCAGAACCTTGAAAAGGCTCGGCTGACGCGCGATGAGGTCACTAGGTCCGGCTCGAGTGCGTCCGATCAGGCCCGCCAACGCGCCGAGCTTGACTACCAGTCGGCGCAGCGGGCGTACAACCAGGCCATCAGGCCGGCGACGCCAGCGGAAATCGCAACTGCGCAGGCAGGCCACGACAACGCGCTGGCGGCGTTGGACCTGCTTGAAACGGAACTCGCCGAGCTGCTGGAAGACGGCACCGAGGAGGAAGAGGCCGAGCGGCTGGTGCAGAAGGCTCTAGCCGAACACCGGGTCAACGTGGCGACGGCAACAGCCAATGTCGAGCTGGCCAATTACAGGCTCCGGGAGGCGGAGATGAGCCTGGACTCTCTCGTCGGCAGCGGAACCATCCAGCAAGCCATTGCCCGGATTGCCAGCGCGATCCAGATTGACCAGAACAGTTCCCTGACCGCTGCGCAGGCGCGCGTGCGGGCGGCGTCCTCCCGGATTGACGCGTATCTACGCGGCCAATCGGTGGCGGATGCCGTGGCACGTCACGCCGAGGAGATCCGGACTACGAGCCTCACGGCGGTACCCGACGCCGAGGCGGCACTGGAGGCGGCCGGGGCCGACCTCCGCGTGGCCGAACTCCGATACGAGGAGGCTACCGGTGCCCCCTCGCTCGCCCGGCTGCGCGTGATGATGAACAACGAGCAGGCAGCGCTCCTTGACTTCGAAGCTGCGGCCGAGAATTTCTCACGATTCGAGCGCGGAGAATCGGCATCCGACTTTGAGTTGCAGATTCTGGAGAACGAAGTTGAGCGCAGCCGCATTGCGCTTGAGGCGCTGCTCTCCCAGTCTGAAGAACGCCTGATCCGCGCCCCGTTTGACGGCGAGATCACCTTTACGCGCGGGCGGGCAGGATCTCAGGCTCGTGCCTTTAACGAAGTCATCGGGGTTGCCGATCCCTCGGAACTGATTATTGAAGTTCGGATCGCCGAACAAGATCAATCCAAGATGTCTGTGGGGCAGCCGGCCGAGGTTGCGCTCGACGCATTCCCCGGCGTCAAGTTCGATGGCTCGGTGAGCGCAATCCCGCGGACCATCGTTACCCAAACGGGGCAGACCGTGCGGATTCCTGACGCGCTTGTTGACGTCAACTTCGAAGGTCAGGAAGTACGGATGGGGATGCTCGCTCGGGTCAACATTACGCTGCAGACCAAGGAGGACGTGCTGAAAGTTCCGGTGACTGCGCTCCGCGACCTTAACGAACGCACATTTGTTGAGACTGTCGTCAATGAGCAGCGACGCAGCTTGCCCGTGGTCACCGGCATCCGCAGCGACAGCGAGGTCGAAGTCCTCTCGGGGCTCGAAGAGGGCCAGATGATCTTCGCCGCGCCCTAGGCAGGCGTTCCGGGGCATGCCTAGCGTTCCCGAGTTGGTCCAGTGCCGTTAGCTGTAGTTCGGTTCGTGGGAAAGCGCCTGTTCAGCAATCGGGCGCTGGTTAGCTCCACGGCCATCGGGCTGTTGGTCACCGTCACGCTCGCGACCTCAGTCCCGCTGTATGCCGAGGGCATAAGCGGTCTGCTCCTCCAGCGCGAGCTGCGCAAGCCAATTCCTCAGGCGCAGCCGTCGTCTAGCGTCTTTATCCGGCATAAGGAAACCAATTCCGCCACACCGACCAGCGCTGGGGATTACCTGGCGTACGACCAGTTCTTTCGCTCGCTGATTCCCGAGGCCGTGGGCCTGCCGACAACTCAGCTCATCAGCTATCTGTCCACCGGACGTCGAGGAATGCTTGACCTTTCGCCACCCGAGAATGCCGATCTTTCGGCTCCACCTCGGCGTTTCGGGTTCGCCTTTCTCTTTTCGATCAATGACTTCTTCGACAACGTGCTCATCACGGAAGGGCGCAGACCGACGGCTGAAACCACAACCTATGTCGGGCCGGCTGGTGCCAGGATGCCGCTGTTCGAAGGCGCCCTCACGAGCAACGCGCTCGACAGGCTGGGGTTGCTCGTTGGCGACGTCGTCGGCATGCAGTTCACCGACCCCGCAACGGGCGACCCGGCCGTCGTGGCTGTGCGTATCGTGGCCCGCGTGCTGCCACACGACGCCGAAAGCAACTATTGGCCCTATCCCGTCCGCGCGGCCTTCGACGAGGGCGGGGTCTATATCGAGCGCGGGGCGTACCTCGGCGATCTGCTCGACCACTCACCGTCGGCCTTCAGCGAAGCGACGTGGTACGCGGACTTCGATGTCGACGCCATCCGTGCCACCAACTATCGCCGAATCACTGGCGGCTTGGTAGTGATTCGGATCAATGCGAATGTCGTCTGGGAGGGTACCCGCCTCGAGAATTCACCGGAGCCGATCTTCTTTGACTTCGAGCAGAAGCTCTTTTTCCTCACCCTGCTGCTGCTCATCCTCAGCGCTCCTATCGTCGCTCTCACGCTCTACTACATCATCCTGACTTCTGGGATGGTCGTTGATCGGCAGCGCAACGAGATTGCCATCCTCAAGAGCCGAGGAGTAGGGACGCTTCAGATCGTCGGCATTTATGTACTTGAGGGTCTGCTTATTGGTGGTATCGCCACCGCGGCCGGACCTTTTCTGGGGTCTCTACTGGCCCAGGTCATCGGAAAGACGTTTACGTTCCTGGTGTTTACCAACCGAGATCCTCTGCCCCTCGAAATCACGTCCCGGCACTTCATTTGGGCCGGGGCAGCGGCAGCCTTAGCAATAGTGGCCACGCTCTTGCCGGCGATAGGCGCCGCTCGCCACAGCATTGTCACGTATAAGCAAGAAGTCTCCCGAAGCACGAGCCGGCCGTGGTTTCAGCGCTACTTCGTCGATGTGATCGTCGTTGTCGGGGCCGGCTACGGCTACTTCACCCTGCGCCAGCGGGACCAACTGGTGACCGTCGGCGAAGGTGGGGATCTCTTCTCCGATCCGCTTTTGGTCATCATCCCGATCATGTTCATGTTTGCCATAACCTTGCTCTTTCTTCGCTTCTTTCCCTTGATTGTCGCCAGCTTGGCGTTCCTGGGAAATCGGTACCTCGGAGTGTCCATGCACCTGGGCCTTCGGCAGATTGCTCGTGAGCCAGGCCAATTCACGCGCCTTATTTTCTTGCTTGTGCTTACGTTGGCGATCGGTTCATTCAGCGCGTCGATGGCCGCCACACTCGATCGAAACTTCGATGATCGCGTCTACTACTCCGTCGGATCGCAAGCGGACTTTCTGGAGATTGGTGACTACGACGAAGAAACCCAGGAATGGTCATTCCTTCCCGTCGAGCGGCACCTGGAGGTCCCCCAGATCCTTCGCGTGGCACGGCTCTGGGAGAACGAGGACACTGGTTTTCGGCGACCCGGCGAGTCGTTGCGCGTGCCGGTCAAGACCTACGGCGTTGACCCGCTTGACCTTGCCGAGACTGTGTGGTGGCGTGACGACTTCAGCCCGTGGCCGCTCAATAGCCTCATGAACCAGCTCGCGCTTGACGAGCAAGCACTCATCGCTTCGCGCGAGAAGTTTCAAGGCGAGTTGAACATGAATCTTGGCGACCCGCTGCGCATTGACTTTGGCACGCCCCAGACGCTCGAATTCTTCATCGCTGGCTGGACCGACTTGTTTCCCACGCACTACCCGGAAGATGGGCCATTCGTAGTCGTGAATCTGGACTATGTGGAACGTAGTCTCGGTCAGACGCCCTGGACGGTGCTGGCACATACGGACCCTGATGTCCATGCGCTGGAATTGCGAGAAACGCTGCTACTCAAGCGCTTCAAGCCATTAGATGCACGGGACGCCCGGGCGGAGATCGCGGCCGCGCGTGACGACGCCACCCGCGTTGGGATCTTCGGCATTTTGTCAATCGGGTTCCTGATAGCCGCCGTGCTCACCATCATGGGTTTCCTGATGTACTCGTACATGTCATTCCGGCGGCGCATGCAACAGTTGGGCATTCTGCGGGCGATGGGGCTCTCGGCGCGTCAGCTGGTTGGTATCTACGCATTCGAGAATGGGTTCCTGATCCTGCTGGGCGTGGTGCTCGGCACGGCGCTGGGCGTGCTCACCGGCAACCTTTTTATTCCTTTCCTGCAGCTGAGCGTGGATCAGTTCGGCGATACCCCTCCGTTCGTGATCATCACAGCCTGGGCCGACGTACTGAAGATCTATATCCTCTTTGGCGCTGTGGTTGCGGTGGCGTTTCCGGTCAGCGCCTGGCTACTGTCAAAGATACGAATCAACGAGGCAGTGAAGTTCGGCGAGGAGCAAGGATGAGCGTGGCGCAAGCCCCCGACCGCACCGATGGGGCGCAGCCCTACATCGTTTGCGACAACCTCGTGAAGATCTACAAGACCGAGGATCTGGAAGTCGTCGCGTTACAGGGCCTCGACCTGGAGGTACGGCGTGGCGAGATGATGGCCATCATCGGCAACAGCGGGTCCGGGAAGTCCAGCCTCCTGAACGTCCTCGGCGGCTTGGACCGGCCAACCGCCGGTCAATGTCGCGTGGGAGACCTGGACATTTTGCAAGCGTCTGAGTCTGACTTGGTCGACTACAAGCGCCACCATGTTGGATTTGTCTGGCAGCAGAGCTCCCGCAACCTCGTGCCCTATTTGACAGCCTTCGAGAACGTGCGCCTGCCGATGCTGTTCGGGAACATGCGCAAGGCTTCCGCGCGGTCCCGTTCGCTGCTCCGGGCGGTCGGGCTCGAGGACCGCATGCATCACCGGCTGAGTCAGCTGTCAGGTGGACAGCAGCAGCGCGTGGCCATCGCGATTTCACTGGCCAACGATCCCGATCTCCTGCTCGCGGATGAGCCAACCGGCGAGGTGGACACGCAGACGGCCGGCCAGATTTACGACATCCTGCGCTACCTCAACCGCGAACGCGGATTGACCATCATCATCGTGAGCCATGACCGCAATATTGCCCGCCAGGTCGATCGAGTGGTGGCGATTCGCGATGGCCGCACCAGCACCGAAACCGTTCGCCGCGTGAGCATTCATGAGGACGGCGACGACCACACGCATGACGAGTTTGTCATCGTGGACGACACGGGGCGACTGCAGGTTCCCCAGGAGATGCTGGACCAGCTCAGCATACGCGGACGCGCGCTGGTGGACGTGGAAGGCGATCGCATCGTGATTCGATCGGGAGCGTCCGGCATCTCCACGGTTGCGACGTCGCAGGCGGCACCTGGGCCGGACGACGGCTCCGCAGAGTCGTCGGCAGACCAGGCAGTCGTTCCCGCGCGCGTGGAACTGGCCCAATCTGTGGTTCCTGCTCGACGCCGTCCCGCTTCGGCACCGCCGAAGCCTTCGCGTCCGGCTCGTGAGTCTTCGAGGCGCGATCGGCCGCGGGATGTCCCCGACGAACATCGGCCCTTTGCACCCCCCTCCAGCGGAGACGCGCGGGATGACTGAGGTCATCGGCGCACGGCCGGCAGCCGACACGCGAGAGCCCCAGGTCATCATCGAAGCGGTCGACATCTCGCGGGTTTTTCGGGTAGGCGCGGAGGAAATCCGCGCTGTTGACCACGTGTCCTGCGTGGCCCATCAAGGTCGGCTGATCACCCTTCGGGGTAGGTCCGGATCCGGGAAAACGACGCTCCTCAACCAGTTGGGCTCGCTCGACAAGCCCGACGAGGGCGAGGTTTATTTCCGTGGCCGTGAGGTGAGCCGCCTGCGTGAGTCCGAACTGACGAAGATCCGCCGCCACAACTTCGGGTTCGTCTTCCAATCATTCGCGCTGCTGCCCGTCCTCTCGGCGTTCGAGAACGTCGAACTCACCATGCGTATCGCGGGCCGCTCCGCTAGTGATCGCGCATCTCGAACCATGGAAGCGCTGGAGATGGTGGGGCTCGCCGATCGTGCTGGGCACCGTCCGTTTGAGTTGAGCGGCGGTGAGCAGCAGCGAGTCTCGATTGCTCGATCGATTGCGAACCGTCCGGCCGTGCTGATCGCAGACGAGCCGACGGGCGAACTGGACAGCATTACGGGCCTGGAGATCATGCTGCTCTTTCGCCGCATCGTGGACACCGAAGGGCTGACGGTCATCATGGCCACTCACGATCCGGCGCTGAGCCAATTCGCGGACGAGTCGTGGGTGATGGAGGACGGGCGCCTGGACCTGGCTGAAGGCGAGCTGGACATCGACATTCCCGATTTACGCCAACGCATCGAGTTCGTCGAGGACTAGCCGGGAAGCAATCTAGCCCCTCGCGGTGGCCGCTGTCTCACCTTCGCCGTGCCGCATGATCCAGAGGCCCCACGCACCTGCGGACAGCGATATAGCGGCCAGCAGTGCCCCGACGACACCAAATCCGGCCGCGCCAACGATAAGCCCGATCAGCGGCGTCAGGCCGAGTCCCACGCCATCCACCAGGAATTGCGTGATTCCCATTGCCTGGCCCAATCGCTGCGGTGGAGCCCTCTCGGTCAGCATCATGATTACGATGGGCGAACTGATGCCGGTGAGGGTGTAGGCAACAACAAGGCCCGCGAATACCGGGAGGCCCACCGGGGCGTACATTACTAGGGTGCCGACTGCTCCGATGATCGTTGCGATCAGCAGCGACGATCCCAGACCAAACCTGTTGACGAACGCGCCGCTGACATAGGTGAGTGCCGCGCGGCCTCCCAGCGCCAGACCCATCAGGAGGCCGATACCGCCGGGGTCCAGCTTCAACGCCTCGCTGCCGTAGTAGGGGAGCACAAAGCCGCGAGTGGTGTTGTTCCATCCCCACAGCAGGACGGCCAGAACAGATACCTCAAGCACGACACGTCCTACCCCCAGCCCTGGGCGTCGTCGTGACGGGGCCGCCCCGTCCCCAGGAGCCGACTTCGGCGCCGACGACTCAAGCGTCCGCACCGATGCCACGCCCGCGGCAACAGCAATCGAAATCACCGCGACCAGCACGAACGCCGCGCGCCAGCCGAGGAGGGTGGCAACGCCGCCGGCGGCAATCGGCGCCACGAACGCACCAAACATGCCGCCCGACATCACCCGCGCAATGTTGCGCCGTCGGTCTTCGCCTGCTCCGCGTCGCGCCAAGTGGACCTGCCCACCGGGGCCGACCAGCCCGCTGCCGGCGGCGCTGGCCACGATCCCCACGCCAAATATCCACTCGCTCGGGGCGGCGGCCGTCACCAGCGAGGCGAGGCCCGTGAGCAGCAAGCCCAGTGGCATCAGGCGGCGGGGCGACATGCGGTCGGCCAGCGGCGCCAGGACAAGCATGAATCCCCCGCGGCCCATGCCCTGCACGGCCACCAGTAGGGCCGTGGTCGCGGGGGTGAGGCCAAACTCGTCCTTCACCTCTCCCAGCACCGGACCCATGGCCGCCATGGAGAACAGCATCAGGGCATAGGCAAACCACAGGGCCAGCAGGTCGGGGTTGGCCTGTACGGCGCGAATCCGCGGACTCAGGAGCGAACCGAGAGACGGCATGAACGGTCGGCGGTCGCTCCAGGGCGCGGAACTGTCGGAAGTCTAAATCGGCCGTGGCGTGAGCATGACTGTTCGCCGGCTACGACTCGCTGTGGTGCAACTCCACGGTTTGTCCATCGGCGGCGGCGTGCTCATCAAGACCGAGTTTGAGGGTATTCCAACTCAAGACGGCGCACTTTATCCGCACGGGGAACTTGCGAACGCCCTCCAGCGCCACTCCGTCACCCAGCAGAGCTTCGTCAGGGGTTTCGCCCTCAAGCATCATGCCGCGGAATCCCGCGATCACGGCGTGGGCGTCGGCCAGCGGCTTTCCGGTTACCGCCGCCGTCATGATGGAGGCGGACGACTGGCTGATGGAGCAGCCGTGGCCGTCGAACGCCGCACCGGTGATCACACCGGCGTCGTCGATGCTCAGCCAAAGCTTGATCTCATCACCGCAGAGCGGGTTAACGCCTTCCATCACGACGTTGGCGTCGTCCAGCGCGCCGCGGTTCCTCGGTCGCCGGTAGTGATCCATGATGACCTCGCGGTAGAGGTCCTCCAGCGTCACGCAAAGAACGCTTTCGCGCGCGCGATGCCGGTCGCCAGGCAGTCCACCTCGTCGGCCGTGTTGTAGAGATACAAGCTGGCGCGGGCGGTGGCCGCGACCCCCAGCTTGCGCATCAGCGGCTGGGCGCAGTGATGTCCGGCGCGTACCGCGATTCCCTCGGCGTCCAGCAGCGTCCCAACGTCGTGAGGATGCACGTCGCCCACGTAGAACGAGATGACGCCGCCACGATCCGCTGCATCCGGGGGGCCAAAAACGCGCACGCCGTCCAAATCACTGAGTAAGTTGAGCGCGTAATCCGTGAGTTCGTGCTCGTGGGCCGCAACGTTCGACATTCCGACCGCGTCCAGGTAGTTCACCGCCGCGCCCAGGCCTATGGCGCCCGCAATGTTTGGCGTGCCGCCTTCCAGCTTGTCCGGAAGCCCGGTCCAGCTCGACTGGTGAAGTTCCACAACGCGGATCATGCTGCCGCCGCCAAAAAGCGGTTCCATGGCGTCCAGCAGCGACTCGCGACCGTAGAGGACGCCGATTCCGGTAGGACCCAGCATCTTGTGGCCCGAGAACGCGACAAAGTCTGCGCCGAGCGCCTGCACGTCGACCGGTAGGTGGGGAATTGACTGCGCGGCGTCCAACAGCACCGGAACGTCGTTGGCGTGCGCGATGCGTACGATCTCGGCGGCCGGCGTGATGGTGCCGAGCACGTTGGACATCTGCGTGACCGTCACCAGCCTGGTCCGCGGGCCAAACATCCGTGCGTAGGCTTCCAGGTCAATACGGCCATTGACGTCCATCGGGATGTAGCGCAGGGCGGCTCCGCGTCGCTGGGCCAGCATCTGCCAGGGGACGAGGTTACTGTGGTGCTCCATCTCGGTAAGGAGGATTTCGTCGCCCTCGCGCACGTTCTCGTCGCCCCAGCCCCGGGCCACCAGGTTGATCGCTTCGGTGGTTCCCCGCGTGAAGATCACTTCATGGGCATGAACGGCGTTGATGAAGCGGGCTACGCGGGCCCGCGCATCCTCGAACTCGGCCGTGGCGCGTTCACTGAGCGCATGCAGGCCCCGGTGGATGTTGGCGTTGTAGGTCTCGTAGTACGTCTGCAGCGCGTCAATCACGGCGCGCGGCTTCTGCGACGTCGCGGCGTTGTCCAGGTAGACGAGCGGGCGATCGTGCACCTGTTCGGCCAAGACCGGAAAGTCCGCCCGAATGGCGGTGACATCCAGCCCGGCGGCAGTGGAAGTTGGGACAGCCATCTGCTCTAAGTATCGATAAGAATCAGGACGCGCCCAGCTTCGAATTTGGCCTCGTAGGTCGCGACCGGACGAATCGCCGGAAGCGTGCGCGGCCGACCCGTGGTCAAGTCGAATGTCGATGTGTGCCGGGGGCAACGTATTGAACGCCGCTCGGGGTCGAAGTCGCCTTCTGTCAGCCAGGCCTGATCGTGACTGCACAGGTCGTCCATCGCGTACAGATCGCCGCCGACGTTATACACCCCGATGCGACGATCACCGACCTGGACTTGGCGCGCGGTTCCAGGCGGGATGTCGCCGGCGGCCGCCACGTCGACGAACGCCGTCATCAGTCCGCGGCGCCGACGCGAAGCTTCGCCCGAACTGCGGTGCGAACGGCGGTTCGAACGGTTTCGCTTGGAATCCGATCCAGCACGGGCTCAAAGGTTCCGTCCACGATCAGCGAGCGCGCCTGCTCGTGGTCCAGGCCTCGCGAACCGAGGTAGTACAGGTGCAACGGGTCAATGGTGGACGTCGTGGAGCCGTGCGTACAGCGCACGTCGTCGGCCATGATCTCGAGCCTGGGAATCGAGTCCGCGCGCGGCCCGCGGTGCAGCATGAGGTTCCGGTTCTGCTGGTAGGCGTTGGAACGCTGGGCGTGCGGCTGCACCATGATGGTCCCGGCATAGACGGATCGCGACGTCCCTTCAAGCACGTTCACGTAGAGCAGATCGCTGGCCGCGTCGGTCGTTCGATGGTCTTGCAGCGTGTGATGATCGGCGAATTGGTGGCCATCAAGATAGGCCAGGCCGTTCAGTCGAACATTGGAACCGGGTCCCGTGAGGGTGGCCGAGACGGCGCCCTTGTGGAAACGACCGCCGAGCGTGACGTTGGTGGTTGCGAGTTCCGCGTCACGAGCGACCTGCGCATATTGGGAGAGAAAACCGCCGGTCTCGGCGTCCCACGCCTGGACATGGGTGTAGCTCAGCCTGGCATTGGCGCCAGCGAAGAGTTCCACGCATCCATTGGCGAATCCCGGCGACTCGTCCTCGCTTGAACGCCACCACTCCAGCACGGCGGACGACGATCCGTCAGCGGCATCAACCAGGGTGCGCGGAAACATCGGTCCACCGGCCGCATCAATCACGATCACGATTGGCGCGTTGAGTTCAGCGCCGGGTGGAATGTGGACAAACGCTCCGCCAGCCCACAGCGCCGCGTTCATGGCCTGCAGCTTTCCGGCTGCCGGCGCTGCCAGTTCCGTGGCCAGGCGCTTGGCCACCGTCGCGGATTCGCTGGCAGCCGCAGCCGCCAGGCCGGAGACTTTCACGCCGGCGGCCCTGGCCTCAGGGGAGGTGTACAGCACGTTGACCGACGAGCCGCGCTGTCGCAGCAGCACGCTGGCGGCCGGGATCTCGTCGGGCAGGGCGAGCCTGACGGGGTCGGCCCCGTTGGTTACCGGAGCCACGCCCGTCCAGTCGACCCAACTGGTGTCCGTACGCCGCCACTCCTCGTCACTCCAGGCCGGCGCCGGCGTGGTCTCGTAGGCGCGCCAGGCCGCGGCGCGACGCTCCGCCAGCCAGGCGGGCTCGCCACGCAACGAAGAAAGGTCGGAAATTGCCTGCGGGGTTGTCGTAGTCATTGGCGTGCGCGAGGCGGACTCAACACGTGTGGCGGCCGGTGCGTGGGCGTCTCGACAGACTGGTCGAAAACGCTAGCCGATCGAGCCTTCCATCTGGAGTTCGATGAGGCGGTTCATCTCGACCGCGTATTCCATCGGCAACTCCTTGACGATCGGCTCGATGAATCCGCTGACGACCATGGCCATCGCCTGCTCCTGGGACAGCCCACGGCTCATCAGGTAAAAGAGCTGCTGGTCGCTGACTTTGCTGACGGTGGCCTCGTGCTGGATGGCGACGTCGCTCTCTTCGATGTCCATGTAGGGGTAGGTGTCGGAGCGCGAGCGGTCGTCGATGAGCAGGGCGTCGCATTCGACGTTTGAGCGGCAGCGCTCGGCCTCGGGCATCACCTGCACGTAACCGCGGTAGGCGGTGCGACCGCCCTTGCGGCTGATCGACTTCGATGTGATCAGCGACGACGTGTCGGGCGCGGCATGCACCATCTTGGCCCCCGCGTCCTGGTGCTGGTCCTCGCCGGCGAAGGCTATGGAAAGCACTTCGCCGTGGGCGCCGGGCTCCATTAGGTAGACGGCCGGGTACTTCATGGTGACCTTGCTACCCAGGTTTCCGTCCACCCACTCCATGGTGGCGTCGCGGTAAGCCACGGCTCGCTTGGTCACGAGGTTGAAGACGTCCGTCGACCAGTTCTGGATGGTGGTGTAGCGGCAGCGGCCGCCTTCCTTGACGATGATTTCGACGACCGCCGAGTGCAGTGAGTCGGTGGCGTAGACGGGAGCGGTACAGCCTTCGACGTAGTGCACGTACGCGCCGGGCTCCACGATGATCAGGGTGCGCTCGAACTGCCCCATGTTCTCGGCATTGATGCGGAAGTAGGCCTGCAACGGGATCTCCACTCGCACGCCCTTGGGCACGTAGACGAAGCTTCCGCCGCTCCAGACCGCGCTGTTAAGCGCCGCGAACTTGTTGTCGCCATTAGGAATGACCGTGCCGAAGTACTCGCGCACGATGTCCTCGTGCTCGCGCAGGCCCGAGTCCATGTCCAGGAAGATTACGCCCTGCTCTTCCAGGTCGTCGCGGATGCTGTGGTAGACGACCTCGGAGTCGTATTGCGCGCCAACGCCTGCCAGGAACTTGCGCTCGGCCTCCGGGATGCCCAGCTTGTCGAAGGTGGACTTGATGTCCTCCGGCACGTCGTCCCACGAGCGGGCCTGCCGGTCTTGCGGGCGGATGTAGTAGTGGATGTCGTCGAAGTCGATACGCGAGAGATCGGCGCCCCACGTCGGCATTGCCTTGCGCTCGAACTGGCGCAACGCCTCCAACCGGAAGTCCAGCATCCACTCCGGCTCGTCCTTTTGACGCGAGATTTCCCGTACCACGCTCTCGCTCAGGCCCTTGGGCGAGGTGTAAACGGGCTGGATGTCGTCGTGGAACCCGAACTTGTAGGTGTCCAGGCCGACCTGATCAATGTCCTTCACCGCCATGGTTATGCGTCCTCGCTGGCCGTTGCGGCGTAGCGCTCATAGCCCTCGGCTTCCAGCCGTTCGGCCAGTTCCTTGCCTCCCGACTCGACGACGCGTCCGTCAATCAGGACGTGCACGCGGTCAGGCTCGATGTAGTTCAGCAGCCGTTGGTAGTGCGTGATCACCAGTACTCCTAGATCTGAGCCACGCAACCGATTCACGCCGTCGGCGACGATTCGCAGCGCGTCGATGTCGAGGCCCGAGTCCGTCTCGTCAAGTATGGCAAGTTCCGGCTCGAGCACCGCAAGTTGCAGGATCTCGTTGCGCTTCTTCTCGCCGCCGGAGAACCCATCGTTCAGGTAGCGCGAGGCGAATTTGGGGTCCATCCGCAGCATCTGCATCTTGTCCAGCAACAGCCGGCGGAACTCCATGACGGAGATTTCGTTTTCACGTCGTGCGTTCAACGCCATGCGCAGGAAGCTGGCGACCCGGACGCCGGGAATCTCGGCGGGGTATTGGAATGCCAGGAACATTCCAAGGCGCGCTCGCTCGTCGGTCTCAAGCTCCAGGACGTCGTGGCCCTTGAAGTGAACCTGCCCGGCGGAGACCTCATACGCGGGGTGGCCCATGAGCGCATTGGCCAGCGTGCTCTTGCCGGAGCCATTGGGGCCCATGAGGGCGTGGACTTCGCCGGCGGCGACTTCCAGGGTTACGCCGCGAAGGATTTCGGCATCGTCGACGGAGACGTGGAGGTCACGAATCGAGAGAGTGGTCTGGCCGTTGGTAGCGGACATTCGCGGCGGGACGTCTCCTGGAATCGTTGGCCGTGACACGCAGTCATAGCGGCTCGAAGTAACGGTGCGCGTCGGGGCTCCGGGCCGGGCCCGACTGCTCACTCCAAACGTAGCATCGCGCGTTCGCGCGGCCAAGTTTGTGCCGGTTTCTCAGTGAAAACCTCCGGCAGGCAGACGGGACGCGCGGCATTTCGTAGGCTTGAAACGGTCAGGAGTCGACGTCCCGCCGAGAGGGCGGGCGTTTCTTCAGGGGTTTCAACTGCCATGCCGCCAAAGATCCGCCGTCCACGCGCCGAATGGCAGGAGCAGCTCGCCCAGGGCGTGCGTGACGTGCGGGCCATTCCCGGACTGACCGAGGAGCAGTACGAGCGGCTGGAGGCCGTTGCGAAGGAATACCCGTTCTTTACGACGCCGTACTACCTGAGCCTGATTGAGGAGATGGATGCCAGCGACCCCATCTACATCCAGCAGATGCCGGATGCGGTGGAGTTCGAGGACTCGGAGTTCCTTGAAGACGATCCGCTGGACGAGGAAGACGACATGCCGGTGCGTCACCTCACGCACCGATACCCGGACCGGGTGCTGTTTGTCGTCACGCACACGTGCGCCATGTACTGCCGGTTCTGCACGCGAAAGCGGAAGGTCGGGAAAAACCCGGTGCCGCCGCCGCATGAACTGGAGGCGGTGTTCGACTACATCCGTGAGCATCCGGAGATTCGGGATGTGCTGCTGAGCGGCGGCGACCCGTTGACGCTGACGGATGGGGCGCTGGAGTGGATTATCTCGAACCTCCACGAGATTCCACACGTCGAACTCATCCGGATGGGCACCAAGATTCCCTGCGTCAACCCGGCCCGGATCACCGATGAACTGTGCGAGATGCTGGCGCGCTACCAGCCGTTCTATCTGAATACACACTTCAACCATCCACGAGAACTCACGCCGGAGGCGCGGGCGGCGTGCGGGCGGCTGGTGGACCACGGGATTCCCGTTGGATGCCAGACGGTGCTGCTGCGAGGAGTTAACGACGACCCCGAGACGATGAAGCAGCTGATGCACGAGCTGCTGAAGGCGCGGGTGAAGCCCTACTACATCTACCAGGCGGACCTGGTGAAAGGGACCGACCATTTCCGCACGTCCGTGCAGAAGGGCCTGGAGATCATGGAAGCCCTGCAGGGGCACACCACCGGGTTCGGAGTGCCGCAGTACATCATTGATGCGCCGGGCGGCGGCGGGAAGATTCCGGTGTCACCGTCGCGGATCGTGGAGTTGACCGACGAGAAGATCGTGGTGCGGAATTACGAGGGCAACGAGTACGAGTACCCGGCGGCGGGGTACGACGCGGAGACGATTCCGGACTACTTTCCGGCGTTCAACGAGTAGGCTACCGGCGGCCGACCAGACGCACATCCAGACGCTACTGGCTAGCTGGTGGCGATTCCCCGGCGTCGAGTAGCGCGTTCAGTTCGCGCCATTCGGCGGTCGACATGCCGACGTCGCGGCGGGTGACGGATTCGCCGCGGAGACGTCGGCGGACAACCTCGAGGCCCTTGGCCGAAAGGTTGGCGCCGCCCACGCGGTAGTCCATGAAGGCGGCGTAGGTGAGCGGCGCCCAGCGGCGGACGGTGTCCAGCATCACGGTGGCGTAGGCGCGGATCTCGTACTGGGCGTGGGCGTCGCTGCGCAGCCAGAGGAAATGCAACAGGTTGTGCAGGTTCACCTTCCAGTACCACTGGGTGTAGAAATTGAGAGACAGGTTCATGCGGGCGAGTTCGCGGGCAAGGCCCTGGCGGGACTCGTCGAGAACGGTTCCGTGGACGTCCTCGTTGAGCATTTCCTCGTAGTGAGCGTAGGCCTGTTCGGCGTCCGACCGGAGCAAGTCGAAGACCCGGGCCGCCTCATCGCCGGACAGCGTGTCGCCGCGGCCCTGGCGGTTACTCGTGGACTGGGCAGCCAGGTGTTCTGAGTCCGGGACATAGAACTCGTTGTCGAGGATGGAGTAGCGGGCGGAGTACTCGTTGACGCTGGCGGTGCGGTGCCGTATCCACTGGCGGGCGACGAAGATGGGCAGCTTGACGTGGTACTTGATCTCGCACATCTCGAACGGCGTGGTGTGGGCGTGGCGCATCAGATAGCGAATCAGCCCGGCATCCTGGCGCGCGCGCTTGGTGCCGGCGCCGTACGACACGCGGGCGGCCTGCACGACCGCGCTGTCGCTGCCCATGTAGTCGATCACGCGTACAAGTCCGTGATCGAGAACAGGAAGAGCCTGGTAGAGGATTGACTCAAGGTCTGGAACGGTCAGTCGGCGAGTGGAAGTCTGGACGTCGCGAAGGTCGTCAATCTCCTGCTGCTCGTGCGAGCTGAGCGGCATCAGGTCGTCTAGGCGGGCGCGCGGTCGGCGCGAGTATAGGGGCGGCGGACGTTCTGCCCTAGATCGGCGGAGCCAGGCCGAAGGCGCGCATGTATTCGCTGCCGACCTTGGCTATCTGGACCTGCTGTCCAGACTGCGCCTCGGGTATCCACTCCAGGCGGACGCGCTGGAAGTGCTGGACGGTGCGACCGTGCTCCACGACCTCCTGGGAAATGGGATAGCCGAAGCGTTCGAGGCCGCCCTGGGTATCCCAGAAGTGGAGGAAGCCGAAATGCACACTATGGCCGGTCTCGGGGAAGTAGCGGTGCTGGGGCACGGTGGGGAAGGGAGTGTCGCCGGCAAATGGGCGGCGCGGGGCGGTGAGCGCGTCATTGAGCAGCCCAAGCTGGGTCTCGTAGGGCGTTCCCGCGAGTTCCGGGTGATATTCGAAGCGGGCACGTTCGAAGTACTGGACCACGCGGCCGCTCTCGATGAACTCCTCCGTAAGGGGCAAGCCGAAGGCCGTCACACCGCCGCGGGCATTGAAGTACTTGAGGAAGCCGTGGCGCACGTTATGCCCGGTCTCGTCGAAATAGATGGACTGGCCGTCCGGCAGGTTGAGGGGCGCGACGCGTTCGATCAGCGGATAGTTGCGCACGATGGCGAAACGCGTGCTGTAGATCAGGCCGGCTTCCGTCGGGGTGCGCTGATTGAAGCGCAGGGCGAAGTTCCAGGCACTAATGGTCTGGCGACCGCGGTCACCGTTCAGGCCGACGATGATGAGGCGGCCGGTGGAGGTGCGGCGGCTAAAGTCGAGCGAATGGAGCGTGCCAATCGAATCCTGGTACAGGCCTTGCAGGAGACTTGCGGAGAACTCTGGCGTGGTCCAGGTGCTCAAGGGGGAGTCTGCGTCCCAGGGACGGCCGTTGGGGTCAAGGTCGGCAACCGCGCGCAGGTAGGGTAGTGGGGCCCCGCCAAAGACGTCCTCGTTTGATTCGGTGTGCCCGTTGGCCGCGCTGAAGAAGTAGGACAGGATGGGCTGGCCGCCATGGGTCATCACGCGTCGCGCGGTGGCCTGGACGGCGGCGGTGGTTTCGGGCTTTTCGTGGTTGACGCCGAGGTAAACCTGATCCTGGGTGGTGTCGAGGACATCCCAGATGGGGTTGCCGGGCCTGAGGCTGACAATGGCGTAGGTACGGGCGGCCAGGGCCTGGGCCTTCAGGGCCTCGGCCGGCCAGTGGTAGGGCATTTCGGCCGGCACGACGCCGAGCAGGTAGTCCTCGACACTCACGACGTTGACGGTGTCGATGAGTCCCTCCCCGTCGAGGTAGACGCGAATCGAACCGCGATAGACGTCGTAGAACTGTCCCGGTGAACCCACAACCTGGTCGGTGTACTTGTAGTGCACCAGCAGGCGGGTGTGAGGTTCGAGAGGGACGACTTCGATCTGGCCGGGGAGATCGACGTCCCGCATGTGCCCGCCGGCGGCATCGCTTAGGCGGACGGTGATGCGGTGGGCGCCCGGGTGGTCCAGCAGGCGCAGGCGCGCGCCGGGTGGGAGGGCATTGGTGACGCCCGAGACGGCCCATTGGCCGCCGACGCCAATGATGTCCCCGGCCAGTCCGTTGGAGGACGCCGTTCCGCCATCGATGGACGCCGGACGGTAGTTCTGGTCGATCAGTACTCGGATGGGTGTCTGATCCGTCGGCGAGTCGGTGATGTCGATGCCGGTGTAGTAGGCGCGAACAATCTGATCGGCGGTCTGCCCGGCCTCGGCGCGTCCGCGGGCGCCCCATTGGGACATACCGACCCCGTGGCCCCAGCCCTGCCCTTCGATCCGAATGGTCTGGCCGGTCTGGAGGGGCAGCACGTCGGCCTGGGACGGGGATGGCGATGCGACGACGAGCGCCAACGCCGCCGCGCACGCCAGCAGGCGAAAAGGTCGGCGCCAGAGATGGCGACGATGGCCGCCGGCGCTCACGGGTTGATTTGATCCATGCGGCTGCGCGGTCAGGTCATGCGTTGGTAGGCGCCGTAGTCGATGGGCGCCTCGATAACGAGCGGCTCCGCGGCCGTAAGGCCGTCACGTACCACTGTAGCGGCGACGGCCGGGGAATCAACACGCTCAGCCGCGAGGCCGAAACTTCGGGCCAGTGCGACGAAGTCGGGCGGAGCGAAGTCATTAGGCATCGGGTCGTGTTCGAGCTGTTCGGCCTTGAGTCGAATAAGGGCAAGCGACGCGTCAACGAGTACCAGGTAGACGAGGCCGGGCGGCTTGAGACGGGCCAGGGTTCCGAGCTCGCCGGCAAACATGAGCGCGCCTCCGTCGCCGGTTACCGCCAGGGCGGGGTGGTCAGGACGCACCAGCTTGAACGAGATCGCACTGGGCAGCGCCCAGCCCATGCCGGAGAGGCCGTTGGCCACGAAGTAGGTGTCTGGCTCGGGCGCGTCCCAATACTGGGCGAGATAGAGCTTGTGCATGCCGACATCGGAAACCAGGGCCGTGTCAAGCGGGGCGGCAGCGCGGATGGCCTGAAAGAGCGGGTCGACGGCGATGCCGTCGGACGGGGCGTCGGCTGGATGATCGGTGCCGGCCGAACTGGCCTGGAGGTCCGCGCGCGCTGCCTCGCGCGCTTTCGCGGCGCGCGCGGCACCGTCCGCGCGGTGGTCCGGGCAGCCAACCGCCGCCAGGCGCTCCAGCATGGCGGCCACTTCACCGACGATTGGGGTGTGCGGCAGCGAGCCGTCCGGCAGGTCATAGGCGGTGAGGTTGAAGCCGGCCGGGCCGTCCCAGGGCCAGATGAGGTCGACGCCGTCCATGCCGACGCCGAGCACCAGGTCGGTGCCACTGACGAGATCGAAGACGCCGCGCGATCCATACGCGGCGAGGGTGCCGGCGTGGAGCGGGTGGTTGCCAGGGAACCAGCCGCGGGCCTTGACCTGGGTGATGACGGGAATGTCGGCCGTGCCTACCAGGCGGGCGAAGTTCTCAGCGATGGCCGGCGTGCGCGCCTCCAGGCCCAGGACGGCGACAGGGCGGCTGGCTCGGGCCAGGCGTGCCTCGACGTCGTTGAGCGCAGGTGGGATGAACAGCGGGGGCGCCGCGCCGTTCCGGGATGGGTCAGGCGCCGCGGAGGCGGCGAGTGTGGCGGTGGAGCTGGGTACGGCGAGATGGGCCGCGCCCGGCATGCCCAGGATGGCAGCCGACCACGCCGCCGGGACGACCGCGGCCACGTTGTCGGGGCTGACGCGCGCGGTGTATTTGACCGCAGGGGCCATTCCGCCGGGAATGTTGTAGACCTGATGCCGCTGGCCGGCGGCTTCGTCGGGCGTGACGTCCGCGGTGATACCCAGCACCGGCGAGCGCTCAAGGGTGGCCTGGGCCAGGCCGGCGAAGAGGTTGGCGGCGCCGGGCCCGAGAGTGCTCAGGCAGACGCCGGGCCGACCGGTCAGCTGGCCTTCGGTGTCGGCCATGTAAGCGGCGGCCGCCTCGTGGTGGGTCAGGATGAAATCGACACCGTGGCGCTGAAGGGCGTCGAGCACCGGCAGCATCTCGCCGCCGGTGACCCCGTAGGCGCGGCGGACGCCCTGCTGCGCCAGGAAGGCGGCGATGGCGTCGGCGACGGTTACGTCAGGCACGGGAAGTGCGTCGAGTAACGGGCATGTTCTGAGTGTAGGCGACAGAAGCCGAGGTGCCGCGTGACGGCACGCGAGCAAACAGCCCAACCGCGCGCCAGGCTATCCGCGCAGACGGCCGAGATATGAGCCCGTCACAGGCTCTGTTGCGCACCTGATGTCTGTGCGGGTGCTGTTTCTATACTGGCAAGCCGTCCCCCAGGGGTGTTTGTGGGTTTGGTGCGCCTGATGCCAGCGCCCGTAATCACGATCGATGGCCCCGTGGGGTCGGGAAAGAGCACGGTCGGGCAGTTGCTGGCCGAGCGGCGCGGCTATCTGTCCCTGGATAGTGGACTGTTCTACCGGGCGGCAGCGCTGGCGGCGCTGCGGGCGGGGGCCGATCCGGCAAACGCAGACGAGGTTTTGCCGGCGATTGCCAAGCTCGATCTGGAGTTTCGTCCAGAGACCGACGGGGCCTATTGCACCGGCGTGCTATCCGGAGGCGAAGACGTGACCGAGGGTGTCTACAGCGCCGCGGTGGAAGCGATCGTGTCGGATGTGTCGCGTCTACCAGAGGTTCGGACTCATTTGCTGGGTGAACAGCGGCGGGTGATCGGGCAGGGCGGCGTGGTGGCCATAGGACGTGACATCGGCACCGTGGTGTGGCCGGAAGCGGAGTTGAAGGTCTACCTGGATGCGCCGCTGGAGACCCGGGCCCGGCGAAAGTGGGAGCAGCGCCGGGCGGACGGCGAGTGCATCGACCTGGCACGCGTGCGCCAATTGCTGGAGACGCGGGACCGGATCGACAGCACGCGCGCGGACGCGCCGTTGGCGGCGGCGAACGACGCGGTGCGGATCGACTCCGCGGACTCCAGCCCGGTGGATGTCGTGGCGCAGATCGAGGCTATCCTGCGTGAGCGCGGCCTTGCGGAAGGGCGTTGAGGTGCGCGGGGATTCGAGCTGGGAACCGCCGTGGATCATTACGACGATCTACGCGTTCTGGCAGTTGCTGGGCCGCTTTGTGGTGTTTCCGTTCCTGTTTCGGGTGAGCGTGGCGGGGGTGGAACGGGTTCCGGAGGAGGGCTCCATCATCGTCGCGTCGAACCACTTCACGCAGTTCGACCCGATCCTGACGGGCTCGTACGTGCAGCGGTACCTGACGTTCATGGCGAAGCGTGAGGTGGTGGAGTCGCCCACGGTTGGGTGGTTGTGCCGCGCCTGGGGCGTGCTGCCGGTGAGTCGGGACGGGATGGACCTGCCGGCGGTGCGGCAGATGCTGCGCATCCTGCGAAGTGGCCAGGCGATGATGATGTATCCAGAGGGCACGCGCAGCCGGGACGGGAAGTTGCGCGAGCCGCAACCGGGGGCGGCGTACGCGGCAATGAAGCTGGGCGCACCAGTAATCCCAGTGTCGATCTGGGGCACCGAAGCGTTCTCCTGGCGGCGGCGGCTCACGAAGGGCCGAATGCCGGTGAACCTCAGGGTTGGCGAACCGCTGGACCTGGGACGCCGGCCGGGACGAATCCCGGACGAGGAGCTGCAGGCGGCCGGGGAGACGATTATGCGTGCCATCGCCGCGAATCTGCCGCCGAGCTATCGGGGCCCGTATGGCTAGGAACAGTCCCGGCGGTTCAAGTCCAGTCGCATCGGTGGCGGCGGGCGCGGCTCTGGTTGCCATTGTGGGTCGTCCGAACGTTGGGAAGTCCACGCTGTTCAATCGCCTGATGGGCTCGCGGGTGGCGGTGGTGGCCGATGAGCCGGGGACGACGCGGGACCGGATCTACGGGGAGATCGAGTGGCGGGGACGTGGCCTGGCGATCGTGGACACGGCCGGCATCGCGTGGCGCAATCCGGCGCCGGTGGCCGCACACGCGGAAGCGCAGGCGCGGTTGGCCGCGGCGGAGGCCGACCTGGCGCTGATCGTGACGGACGCGACGACCGGGCCAACCGAACTGGACGCGGCCGTGGCCCGCGAGGTGCTTCGTGCCGGACGGCCTCACCTGCTCGCGGTGAACAAGGTGGACGCACCGCAGCATCGGGACCGCGTGCCGGAGTTCTACGCGCTGGGGCTTGGCGATCCGATGGCCATTTCTGCCATGCACGGCACGGCGACGGGCGATCTGCTGGACGCCATCGCCGAGCGCCTGCCCGGTTCCGAGTACCGCGCGGTGGCCGACACGCGGCCACGGATTGCCATTGTGGGTAGGCCAAACGTGGGGAAGTCCTCACTCCTCAACGCGCTGCTTGGCGAGGCGCGGGCGCTGGTGCACGACGCACCAGGAACGACGCGCGACAGCGTTGACACGCTGGTGGAATGGGAAGGCAACGAGGTTTGGCTGGTGGACACGGCTGGTATCCGTCGCCGCGGTCACATTGCGCGCGGCATCGAGCAGCACAGCGTGCTCCGAGCCATGCGCTCCATGCAGCACGCCGACGTGGGAGTGGTTGTGATTGACGCGTATGAAGGACCCACCCAGCAGGACGCGCACGTGGCGGGGTTTGTGCTGGACGCGGGCAAGGGCGTGACCGTGGCGGCGAACAAGTGGGACCTGGTGCGCGGGAAGGAGGAAGTGGCTCGGGTGGAGCACCACTTGGCCCGCATCTTCCACTTCCTGCCACAGAGCCCATTGGTGCGGATTTCGGCCAGGACGGGCCGCAACCTGGACCACGTGCTGCCAATGGCGCTGGAGATTCACCGGATTCGGAAGCAGCGCATCCCGACCTCGCGCCTGAATGCGTTTTTGCGGGCGTGGGTGGGACGGCGCGATCTGCCTTCGCGACGAGGTCGAGCGGCGCGATTCAAGTACGCGACACAAACTGGGACCTCACCGCCGGAGTTTGCACTGTTTTTCTCGAATCCCGAACACGTGCATCGGAGCTACGTGCGTTACCTGGAGAATGGACTTCGGCAGGAGTTCGGGTTCGACGGAACGCCGATGCGCTTGAGCTTGCGGTCGTCCTGAGGGTTCGCGTTTCCGGGTTGACAGCGGGACGAGGCGGGCCGAAGCTGGCCCAATATCGTCGGGTTGTGGGGCGCTCCCGGTGACAACGATCCAAGCCGTGCAGGTCGTTGGCCTCCTGGTCGTCGCGTACTTGCTGGGCGCGGTGCCGATGGGCTGGCTGGTGTGCCGCGTCGGTTTTGGCGTGAACATCTTTGAGCACGGCAGCCGGCGTTCAGGCGCGACCAACGTGTACCGCACGGTAGGTCGCGGTGCGGCGGTGATTGTGTTCGTAGGCGACATGCTAAAGGGATTCGTGCCCACGCTGGTCGCCCGGCTGCTGGTTGGGGACTTACAACTGGTGCCTCTGATCGTGGCCGTGCTGACTGCCGTGGGTCACAACTGGTCGGTATTCATCGGCCTGCGGGGCGGTCGTGGGGTGGCGACGAGTGCGGGGGCGGTAATCGCGCTGGCGCCGCTCGCGGCCCTGGTTGGTTTTCCGGTGGGCCTGGCCACCGTTGCGATCGGACGCTACGTCTCGCTGGGGTCGTTGGTCGGCGCGTTGGGGTTTCTGGTGGGGGCGATCGTCTTCTACGCGCTGGGCTGGGGCGTGACCGGATTTCACGTGACGCTGGTTGCGGTTTTCGTGGTGTTCCTGACATCGCAGCACCTGGACAATCTGCAGCGCCTGTTTGCTGGCACAGAGCGACGCTTAGCGCCGTGGCCGGAGCTAATCGGTAGCCGCGGCTCGGGCGACCAGGGCGGGGACTGAGCCGGCATTCTCGATGGCGGCCCGTCGCGGCCGAAGGTCCGACCCTCTGGCCATAGCCCTGCGTTTCTTGGCATCACGGTCGCGTTCAGAAGCGCAGATTCGCCAGCGACTTACCTCGCGCGGGGTGGGCGCCGAGGCCGTCGACGCTGCCCTCGAACGCTTGCGGGAGCTTGGCTTCGTGGACGACGCCGAGTTTGCGGCGGCAGTCATCCGGTCACGAACACAGGGGCGGGCGCGCGGGCTCCGACTGGTGGAGGAGGAGTTGCGGGCCAAGGGTGTGAGCGACGAGGTGGCCACGGAGGCGTTAGACCACTTGTATGGCGACGAAGTCGACGTTGCCCGGCCGGTGGCCGAGCGGCAGGCGGGGCGCCTCCACGGATGCGGGTTCGCGGACTTCCGGCAACGATTGGGGTCGTTTCTGGTGCGGCGGGGGTTCGCGCACGCTACCGCGGAGTCGTTGGTGACTGAGCTGTGGGAGACCTACGGCGTGCCGGACTGACGCCAACTACGGCGTCGGCGCCTGGGCCAACGTTTGCGCAAGGGCCCTGCCCGTCGCAGATTGACTGCGGGTCTGAGCGCGTCTGCGACCTGTTCCATGGGGACGCCGCGGTCATCGCGTCCGCCGGCAATGCGGGCCGCGCGGCTGTGGATCCACACGCCGAGCCGGGCGGCTTCCGTGGGTTTCAGACCCTGCGCCAACAGGGAGGCGATGGCGCCGGCCAGCACGTCGCCCGAGCCGGCCGCCGCGAGGGCAGGGTTGGGCCGGGCGAGGATCCACACCCGGTCGGCCGCGCAGACGAAGGTGGGCGAGCCCTTGGCCACCACGGTGGCCCGGGTTTGGGCCGCCACGTCCTGGGCCGCCGCGAGGCGTTGACGGCCTTCGGGCGGCGAGGGCAGACATTGGAGCCGCGCGAGTTCGCCCGGATGGGGCGTGAGGACGCAGCGAGGTCCGAGTGATTCCAGGAGGTCGACTCGGTCGGCCAAGGCGTTGAGGCCGTCGGCGTCGATGACGGTGGGGGTATCAGGCAACGTGTCGAGTAGGCTGCGGACCAGCGTGTCGGCAGCGTCGCCGCGTCCCAGGCCAGGACCGAGCAGGAGGGCGGAAGGTCTGGCAAACGATGCCGCGACGTCGGCAGCGGTGGCCTCCACCTGGCCTGAAGGCGAGGCTGACAGCGGAACGAAGGTGGCGGCGGGCGCCTGGGCGGCGGTGACGGCGCACGCCGGCTCGACCGACGCGAGGGTAACGAGACCGGCGCCGGCACGCAGTGCCGCAACGGTGGCCAGCGCGGCGGCGCCGCGGTAGCGCGATGAGCCGGCCACAACGGCTAGCCGTCCGAAGGTGCCTTTATGGCCATCCGGCGGACGCGTGGGCAGCAGACGGCGCACCGTACGGGCGCTGATGCGCGAGGTTCGCAGCGGCGCGTAGCTGCGGGCGGGAAGGCCGATCTCCAACGCGATCTGGCGGCCGGTGAACTCGATGGCTGGGTGCAGCAGCGCGCCGAGCTTAATCGGGCCGGTGGCGAGGGTGAGGTGTGCCTGGAAAGTCGAAGGGTCGGCGGCGCCAGTGTCGGCGTCGATACCGCTTGGGATGTCGACGGCGATGCGCATCTGCCCGGACACATCCGGCACAGCGGCCAGGATGTCGGCGATGGGACCGCGCAGCGGCGGACTGCTGCCGATGCCGAGAAGTCCATCCACGAGGCAGGCGGCCTGGCGAACGTCGTCAATGAGCGGACGGGCGTCGGCGTTCCAGACGCGCCAGCGTACGCCGCGGGCGGTTGCGGCGGTTACGAGCGGGTCATCGGGACGCTGACGGGAGGCCCAGGCGGTGAGGCGCGCGCCGGTGGCGGCGAGGCGGGCGGCGGCGATGAGGGCATCACCGCCGTTGTCGCCAGGTCCTATCAGCACAACGATGGAGCGGGCCCGAAGGGCGCCGGTTCGCCGGAGGATGGCGGCGGCGATGGCGTGGCCGGCGTTTTGCATGAGGTTGACGCCGGGAGGCGCCTGGGATTCGAGGCCGCGCATTTCAACCGAGTCGACCACGTGGTCAAATGCCGGACCGTGACCGGCAAGCCGCGCTCCTGTCACTGCGGCTCGTCTGCCGTGGCGACGACGAAGGCGATCGCGAGCTCGCGGGTGTGAGTGAGACTGATTTCGAATGTGGTGAGGCCGAGTTCGCGCGCGCGGGCGGCGGCGGCGCCGTGGAGATGTACGGTGGGTTTGCCACGTGGGTCGTTCAGGACTTCGAGTTCTCGCCAGAGGACGCCGCGCATGCCGGTGCCAAGAGCCTTGGAGATGGCCTCCTTGCCGGCGAAGCGGGCGGCGAGTTCTTCGGCCCGACCGCGGCAGTAGCGCTGTTCGCGTTCGGTGTAAATGCGGCGGAGGAAGCGCTCTCCGAAACGGTTCAGGGCAGCGTGGATGCGGGCGATTTCGATGGCGTCGACGCCAGCAGCGAGGCGTCGGCTGTCGGGCCTAATAGCCGGTGAGCTCCACCCGCCGGACCGCTGAGCGATATTCCCAGCCACTGCCGAGGACTTCGAGCCGGCGGAGGCGGACGGGGGCTGGACGGATCTGCTGCAATAAGGCCGGGCTGTCGAAGGTGATCCACTCGCCGGCAGGAATATTACGCCCCAGCTTGACGCTTAGCCCGGCGTCGTTCTGGTGATAGAAGCCGGTGGCCCAGATTTGCTCGCGGCCGTCGGCGTCGAGGTAGGTGAGCCGCAGCATGAGGGGGTATTCGGTGCCGGCCGTGCCGCCGCCGGAGAGGCTTTGGTGGTCAGCACGGACGTCCGCGCGAAGGCGCAGGTTTACATAATCCCTAACGTCGCGGTCGAGATCCTGTACAAGGCCGCTCTCGCCGTGGCGGTCGGTGGATCCGTCAGGAGTCTGACGCTCGAACCAGACAGCGTTGGCGCGGGCGCTGACGGTGCCGGCGGTGCCGGCTTCGGTGACAATAAAGGGGCTCCAGGCTGAGCCGTCCGCCACGCGCTCGAGCAAAGGATCCTGGAGCAGGTCGCGTTCGAGCGGGAGCGGGCCGGTGATGGTTCCGCCCGGGGCGAGCACGAAGCGTCGACCGGCTGGCGCCTCCACCACGTGGCTGCCGAGCCAGATGAGGCCCGTACCCCGCCGAACACTGAGATGCACGGTGCCGTCGGGTTCCATTTCGATGTGATAGGTACCTGTGCCCAGGTCAAGTCGGCCTTCGCCGGCGAGCACGCTTATTCGCCGATCGGACGCCGCGGGATGCAGCGCGACGCCGACCTGAATTCGCCCTTGGAAGAGACGCAACACACTGTCCTGCAGGGCCGGATTGAACCGCCCGAACTGCATGCGCTGGACGGCCAGCTCAGTGTCGTTGTAGAGGAGTGCGGTGGAGCCTTCGCCAGTGCGCAGGAAGGCGCGAGACCTGTCATCGGTGCGAAGACGGGTCCCCTCGGCCAGGTCGGCGCGGGCGGCCATGCCCTGCCAGGTGGCAGTGGCGGGCGGCTGGACGAGCACGGTGCCTTCAAGCACCGTGGCGGTGGTGGGGCGAGACTCGCTAACGCCGCTGAAGAGGGCGGCGACGCCGCGCGGGACATAGACGACTGCCGCCGCCAGAACGCCCAGGGCCGCCACCAGCGCAAGCCAGGTGAACACCTGCATCCCACGATGGCGCTCACGCGCCGGGAGCGCGCGCGTGCGCGTGCGCGTCTGAGACTCCGGAAGGTGCTGCATCATGTGCTGCCTAGGCACGAATCGCGAACGCCGGTAGTTCGCCGGCGGGCGACGACCACGCCACAGTAACGGATTCGACGACCGCGAGCGGCGGTCCAGCCTGCAACGCGCGGACGAGCGCGTCCAGTGCGTAGCGCGGACCCTGGGCGATTACTTCGACCCGGCGGCCGTCTGGGAGGTTTCGGACGTGGCCGTGGAGGGCCAGGCGACGACCCGTGCGGGCAACGAAGAAGCGAAAGCCGACGCCCTGTACACGGCCACGGACGGTTGCGTGGAGCCGCTGCGGGCATTGGGTGTCTGCCTTCACCTCAGAGCAATGCAGCCTGTTCGGGCGCGGTGCGGGGCGGTTCGCGGTTGAGGTGCTCGTAGGCCAGACGGGTCACGACGCGGCCACGTGGCGTGCGCGCGAGAAAGCCGCCCTGGAGCAGAAAGGGTTCGTAGTAGGACTCGAGGGTAGGAACGTCCTCGGCCAGGGTGGCGGCGAGGGCCTGGAGCCCGGCGGGTCCGCCGTTGAACGAGTCCATCAGGGTCGTAAGGATGCGGCGATCCATGGCGTCCAGACCCTGGTGGTCAACATCCAATTCGGCCAGGGCATCGGCGGCGACGGTGTCGGTGACGACGCCATCGGCCTCGACCTGGGCAAAGTCCCGGACGCGCCGGAGCAGGCGGTTGCAGACCCGGGCAGTGCCGCGCGAGCGCCGGGCGATGGCGAGGGCGCCGGTAGCGGTGATGGGGACGCCGAGGATCGCGGCCGAGCGCTGGACGATGCGGGCGCATTCCTCGGGGCTGTAGAACTCGAGGCGATGGACCGCGCCGAAGCGATCACGGAGCGCGGAAGTGAGCGAGCCGGCGCTGGTGGTGGCGCCGATGACGGTGAAGTGGGGAAGGGCCAGGCGATAGGTTCGGGCGCTGGCCTTGCCGGCGCCAACAACAATATCGAGGGCGAAGTCTTCCATGGCGGGGTAGAGGATTTCCTCGACCGTTTTGCCGAGGCGGTGGATTTCATCGATGAAAAGGACTTCGGCGGAGTCGAGACTGCTGAGCGTGGACGCGAGGTCGCCGGGGCGTTCGAGGGCCGGCCCGGAGGTGACGCGGAGGCGTCCACCCATCTCGGTGGCCACGATGTGGGCGAGGGTGGTCTTGCCAAGGCCGGGTGGCCCGCCGAGCAGAATGTGGTCGACAGGCTCGCCGCGCTGCCTGGCCGCCTGGATCATGAGGCGGAGAGCGCGCTTGATGCTCTCCTGGCCGATGAACTCGTCGTCCGAAAGATCGCGGGGACGGAGGGCACGGTCCAGCGGCTGGTCGCCGGCGGCGGATTCGACGGCAACCACGCGCTCGGTCATGCAGGCCGTCCTCGGGATCCGAGGTCGCGCAAGGCGGCGGCGATGCGGGCTTCAACGGTCATAGATTCGCCGATGGTCTGATTCAGGGCAAGGCTTGCTTCAGTGCGGGTGTACCCGAGACCTAGGAGCGCGTCGAGAACTTCGCCACTGTTTTCGTCGTCGGCTGTCTCGGCCGGCGGCTTGTCCTCAGGGACGAGCTTGCCGCGGAGTTCGAGGATGATGCGGTTGGCCGTCCGGGCGCCTATGCCGGAGACAGCCTGGAAAGGCTTGGGGTCTTCCTGGTCCAGGGCGTCGTAGATGCGGCCGGCGGGGTGCGTGGAGAGCACGCGGACGGCCATACGCGGGCCAACACCGTTGACGCCGAGCAGTGCCTTGAAGACGCGTAGTTCTTCCGGAGTCTCGAAACCGGTCAGAAGAGCACCGTCGTTGGACATGTGGAGGGAGGTGAACAGGCGGATGTCTTCGCCGGGATCGGCGAGCGATCGGGCGGGGACGATGACTTCGAGACCGATGCCGGTGCCCTCGGCCATGACAACCAGGCTTTCCTCAGCTCGATCGGTTACCCGGCCTTGGAGTTCGGCAATCACCGTGCGCCGAGTTTGCGTTCTAGGGCACGAGACTCGTAGGAGTTCACGTGGCAAATGGCGACGGCGAGGGCGTCGGAGGCATGGTCGGGTCGCGGTGGGCGCTCGAGTTCAAGGAAGCGGCGCACCATTTCCTGCACGCTGGCCTTGTCGGCGCCGCCGTAGCCGGTGACGGCAAGCTTGATTTCAGGCGGGGCGTACTCCTCAACGGGGATGTCGTGGTCGGCGGCGACCAGGTGGGCCACGGCGATGGCGTGCGAGACGTCGACGGCGGAGGTGAGCCGACGGGCGTAGCCCAGGCGTTCGATGGCGACGTCGGTGACGGCGTGGCGTTGGAACAGACGCTCAAGGCCATTGCGAATCAGCGCCAGGCGGGATCCCAGCGGCTGGCCGCCCGGTGTGGTCAGACAGCCGTGGCTGATGTGTTGCGTAGTGCGCTCGCCTTCTACCAGGCCAAAGCCGAAGCGGGCGGTGCCGGGGTCTATGCCCAGCGTCAGCACAGGTCGCGACCCCTAGTCGAGTCAGCCGTGGAGCAGCCCGGCACTAGAGTTCTCGCCTCTGGGCTCGTAACGGTATCGCGGGCAAACCGGCCAAGCTCAGGCGCTTATTCGCTCGAGCAGCGTATCGCTGAGTTCGAGGGTGGTGTGGACGCGACGAACATCGTCCAGTTCCTCGATCGACTCGATCATGGCCAGCACCCGAGCGGCGCGCTCGTCCGCCAGCGTCATCGGCGTCGTGGGCGACTTGGTGAGTTCGGCGGACGTGATCTCAGCGCCCTCGTCAGCCATCGCGGTCTTGACCCGGGCGAGGTCGGCGGCGTCGGTATAAACGAAGACCGACTCGTCACTGTGCTCAACGTCGACGGCTCCGAAGTCAATGGCGGCGAGCTCAAGCTCTTCGGGGTCGTGGCCATCGAGGCGAATCTCGATGGCGCCACGCGTTTCGAACTGCCAGGCGACGGCCCCGCTGGCTGCCAGCGTTCCGCCCAGCCGGTTGAGCGCGTTGCGAACCTCGGCAACGGAGCGATTCCGATTATCGGTGACCACTTCGATAAGCAGCCCGGCCCCGTCAAACGCGTAGCCCTCATAGAGCAGTTCCTCGAGTTGGCCGACGTCCGACCCGCCGCCGACCCCGCGCTGGATGGCGCGCGCAATGTTGTGCTTGGGCATGTTGGCGGCCTTGGCCTTAGCAACGGCCTGCTCAAGCCGGAAGTTGCCGGTTGGGTCGGGGCCGCCCTGCTGCGCGGCAATGGTGAGATCGCGTCCCAGCTTGGTAAAAAGCTGGCCGCGCTTGGCGTCGGTGACGGCCTTTTGGCGCTTGATCTGCGCCCACTTGGAATGGCCGGCCATCAGGGTTGGGACATCAAGTGTTTGACCTGGTTCGCGAGTATAGGACAGGGGGCTGGGACGGCTGCTTCCGGCGAAAGTTCGACGCAGGGGGTCGGCCCTCTGGGTGGAGAACGAGGGCGAGATGGACGGCTCGCCGATACGACGGATGCGCCGACTGGAATGCGAAGAGTGCCCTTCGGATGTTTTGGAGGGCAACCACCCGCGCAGCACGCAGGCGTCGTAGTCGCCGTGTTGCGGACATGCCCTGCTGATGGCCAGGGAGCGACTGATCCATCAGGCCTAGCCGAAGGAGGCGAGCCTCTACGCCCACGCCCTGCCGACCTCCCATCGGCCGGCGGCGCAGGATCTGCACGCCGACCTGACCGGATCTGAGGATGACGCCGGGAGGACCTAGGCGCCGACCGGCGTCATCTCCTGCTGTTTGGGGATCCTAAGGAAACAATCGACAGACTTCGCGTGGATGCAAGAGTCTGACGAGCACGAGCGTATCTTCTTCCAGCGCGAGGCCGCGTCGATAGTCTCCAATTCCGGTTCGCTCGTCGCGTCTCGATCCTGATCTAGTTCTGGCGGCACCGGCGATCTCGGCAATGGTTGAGGCCGTCTTCAGTTCTTCGATCAGCCGCTCGACTCTGCGACGCATCTGCACGCTGCGCAGACGGCGCAGGGCGCGACTTAAGGCGGCCGGCTATTCAACCTCTATCCCGCTGCCGCAAGACGGCCATTACCTCTTGCTCAGTAACGCGCTGGGTCGTGCGTCCTGCTTCAATGGCTCGGGCGAGGGCGGCGTCTTGCTTCTTCTCGCTCGCATGGATTTGCTCGTCTGCGGTCACCGACACTTCGGCACCTTCTTCGAGGCCTAGTTGTGACTCCCACGAGCCTTGTTGACAGGGACCAGCATCGGCGGTGAGCCATCCAGCGCGGTGTGGGGCCGGTGTTGATTGTCGGCGGTGACCCGGGCCGGCCAGGTCTACAGGCGGTGTGGATCGGCAGCCGTTTTCGGAGTGAGTCGTGCCTCGACATCGTCCTGATAGCATCGCGGGAGGCCACCAGCAGACGTTGGGAGCAGACTTTTGGACGCGTCTGAGCTGACTCGGTATGCGAGCGCGGTGTTGGCCGCGGTGCTTTTCGCGGCGATGGTGAGCGGCGCGGTCAATCCGTGGGCGCGGCCGTGGCCCGGGCGCGAGGTGATGCAGCTGCGGACCTCGGTGCGGGCGCGGATCCTCCTCTATCGCTGGTATCTGCTGCCGATCCTGGGGGTGTTTCTGGGGGTGCGGCTGCTGCCGGGAACGTGGACGACCGAAGGCGCCGACGTGGTGTCGTTGCTGCTGGTGGCGGGATGGCTGCTGTTTCCGGTTCGTTACTACTTCACGGAACAGGGAGTGGGACTGCAGACGGGTCGTTTCTGGTCCTGGGACAGCTTTAACGGCTATCGGCGCGCGGGCGGCATAGTCCAGTTGCGCGGCGCCGAGGGCGGCAACGTGTCGCTGTTTCTCAGTCACCCGCAGCAGCAGGCGATCCTGCCGCTGCTACGCCGAAAGATCGCTCAGCGGTGATCCGGCTGATGAACCGCATTCGGAAACGTTGGACCAGCGAGTCAGCAGGTTGCTCGCAAGGGCGAAGCTCTTCTATGTCGTCCTGCGCCCGCCCCGAATCAAGCTAAGCCGCGCGGGTAGCTCCATGCCGCGCGGGTCACAGCCACATACGGCTCGGACTAAACTCGTGGCAGACCTTGCCGCACGACATGGGTTGAGTGACAGGCCGAGAGGCCGGCACGCGGTCGCTTTGACAAGGAGCGGACTGCAGTTGCGTCAGAGTAACCTCGAAATGAGCAGAATGTATCCGCCTACGTCGCGATCAAGAGCATCGGACACAACTATGAGGTACTCACGGCTGCGTTCAGCAGTGTAGACAAGGTGCGCATCCAGCCCAAACAATCCGCCGCCGCTATCGTCGTCTTCATTCCATTGTTCAGGAATAGCGCCGACAAAATCGACTATCACGTAGGGATCGATACGTACTGATTGTACCGAAATTGCTACCTTCTGACCCTCGTGCAAATCCATAGTGAATACATCTGAGTCACCGGGATAATCTATGCTGCCGAAGAGAGTCTGGCCCGGCGTGATTGCAATCCCATCGTCAGGGTCATTGATGGGAACAAGCATGGTGTCATTGCTATTAATTGTAAATTTTCCAGGAAACTCAGTGTACTGACTCACGACGACGAAAAGGGGCTCATCGTTCTCTATCTTCAGCGATCCGGACTCAACTCCACTTACATTGTCGTCAACGACTGACAGTATTTCTTCTCCGTCTACATCAATGACTCCGAAGGCTACATCGTTTATGCCTTCTACTTTGATTTCAACAACTGAGTTTGGTTGCCGATCAATTATGAAGGCTTGTGGATCCCAATATCCGTCCATTCTAAAGTTGACTTCGTGACTCTCATCCGCGAAATCGACTCTTCGATCACCGAGCAGAGATACGTCCTTACCCGCGATCAGCTCATCGATCCGTGGCTTCAGGTCGTTTGTCGACGCAACAATTGCGAACGGCGTATTGGGAAAAGAGTATCCGCTAATCCCGATGACGTCGCCGTCTCTGGATATAAGTACGCCACCGCTCTGGCCTCCTGCAATCATTGCATCGGACTGGAAGTATGTAATCCCGGCGAGCTCCCACTCACGAATGCGGGAAAGCAGGCCGCGGGTGATCGCTGGTACGGGAAATGCTTCCACCTCACCGGGGTAGCCGATGAGGTACATGTCGGCACCGATGGCTTGGGTTTCACCATTCGCGAGCTCTTGCGGTAGCGCGGTTGCATCGATTGGACCGAGAATGGCGAGATCTGCCATGAGGTCCGAACCATGGACAGGTACATCAAGGAATTCAGTGCCATCCGGGAACACTATGCGCACAGCGTTAAACGGCCAGACGACGTGAGCATTGGTGACCACGTATCCGCCGTCTATCACAACACCGCTGCCTGAGCCGGTACGCGTTTCGATGAACGCGATGGACGGTGAGATGCGCTCGAATATCTGAGCCGCGGTTGGTGGCCCGGGTGTCGGCGTCGGCGTGGGTGTAGCGGTTGGTTCGGGTGTGGGAGTGGGCTCCGGCGTGGGCGTGGGCGTCGGCTCCGGTGTCGGTGTCGGTTCTGGTGTGGGAGTCGGAGTGCGAGTGGGAGTGGGCGTGGGCGTCGGTGTTGGCGTGGGCGTGGGCGAGGGCGAGGGTGAGGGTGTAGGCAAGGGTGTTGGAGTGGGAGCAGGTGCCGGGGGTGGGCGAGCCGCCACCCCCTGTTCTCCGCCGTTGCACCCGGCGATGGCCACGACCGCCAGGTAAAGCATCGCAAAGACGAGCAGGAGGCCACTTAGCCGATTCGCCTGGAATCGCGACCCGGCTCGTCTCCTCAGCTCCCGCGACTCCACGGGGCTGCTGCTCATGAAGTTCGGCACGCGATTGGACTGGCCGACTGCGAGGCTATCCGGCTGGTTCGCTGGTGGCGCTGCCAGATTGAGCGCCGGATTCCCAACGGGTGTGGAATACACCGTCGCGATCCGTGCGCTGGTACGTGTGAGCGCCAAAGTAGTCACGCTGGGCCTGGATGAGATTGGCCGGCAGACGCGCCGAGTGGTAAGCGTCGTAATAGTCAAGCGACGCGCTGAGAGCCGGGCAAGGGATTCCGGCGGCCTTGGCCGCACCCACCACGGTCCGCCAGGCGGCCTGGGCGCCGGCCAGCTGGCTGGCGAACGACCGCTCCACCATCAGGTTGGGCAGGTCGGGATCGTCTCGGAAGGCGCCCTGAATCAGCCCCAGCAGTCGTGCTCGGATGATGCAGCCGGCCTTCCAGATTCGGGCCATTTCAGATAGGTCGATGCCGTATTCGCGCTCCTGCGAGGCGGTGCGCAGCAAGTCCATCCCCTGGGCGTAGGAGCAGATCTTGGCGGCGTAGAGCGCCTGGCGTACTTGGCCGACCATTTCGGCGGTGCGTTGAAGGGCAGGGGCCGCCTGGTTGCCGCTCGCGGCCTCTCGTTCGTCCTTCCTGGCGGAGATGTTGCGGGACCAGACGGCGGCGTCGATGGTGGGGATGGGCACGCCCAGTTCCAGGGCGTCCTGCGACATCCAGCGACCGGTGCCTTTTTGTCCGGCGGCGTCGAGTATTCGGTCAACCAGGAATCCGTCGCCTGCGGCATCGCGAACGCGAAAGATGTCGGCGGTGATCTGAATGAGGAACGACTCAAGCTCGCCTTCATTCCACTCGTTGAAGACGTCGGCCAGTTCGGGCGGCGTGAGACCGGCGGCCTTCAGGACCGCGTAAGCCTCGGCGATCAATTGCATGTCGCCGTATTCGATGCCGTTGTGCACCATCTTGACGTAGTGCCCGGCGCTGGACTGGCCACAGTAGGCAGTGCAGGGACCGTCATCGGTCGTGGCGGCGATGCGTTCGAGGATGGGGCGCATGGCTTCGTAGGCAGCGGAAGGACCGCCGGGCATGATCGAGGGTCCGAGCAGGGCGCCAGACTCGCCGCCGCTGATTCCGGTGCCGAGATACATGACGTCAGTGGCGCGGACGCCCTCGAAGCGTCGGGCGGTGTCCTGGAAGTGTGAGTTGCCGCCGTCCATGACCACATCGCCGGCGGAAAGGACTGGAAGCAGCTGGCCCAGCACGGCGTCCACGCCGCGGCCAGCCTGGACCATGAGAATGATGCGGCGCGGGCGATCCAAGGACTCGACGAATTCTTCCAACGAGCGCGCGCCGCGGACGGACGTGCCGGCGGCGTCGCCGGCCAGAAATTCGTCGGTGCGCTCGACGGTGCGGTTGTAGACGGTGATAGGGAAACCGTTGCGCTCGATGTTGAGGGCGAGGTTGCGGCCCATAACCGCAAGGCCGATGAGTCCAACGGACGTGGAGGCCATGGCAGGCTCCGGGAAGAGCGGCGGCCTATTCTGGCGCATTCGACTGGGGGAGCGGTGGCTTTGGCAAGATTGAGGTCGACACAATGAGCACTACCGGACCATCGGCCGCCCAGGCCCGTCGCGCGCGCCGCCGCGCCGCTCGCGAGGAACGGCAGCGAGCCGCGCGCACGATGCGGCGACTGCGGTTGGCCGGCGTGACCGTGCTCGGGGCCGGCGTGGTCGCGGCCCTGGCGGTGCTGGTGATTGCGCTGGGGCGCGGGCCCGACACCGACGCACCGCAGCGCATCCGAATCGAAAACGAAGGCCGTCAGCACGTGGCGGAGGGCAGCGTCGTTGAGCACGAGGCCGATCCGCCGGCGTCCGGCGATCACTACCCGGTCTGGTCGCGGTACGGCGTGTTTGATGAGCCTGTAAACCCCGGATACTGGGTCCACAACCTGGAGCATGGGGCGATCGTCCTGCTGTACACCTGCACAGACGACTGTGAGCAGGTCAGGTCCGACATCAACCAGGTCTATGCGTCGCTGCCGGACGGCGCGTTTGGCGAGGTGAAGCTGCTGGCCACGCCGTACGAGGGTGACTTTGGCTCACGGTACATGCTGATCGCGTGGAACTGGCAGGAGCCGTTCGACGAGTTCGACGCCGGACGGATCGAACGCTTTTACAAGGAGTTTCTGGACCGGGGACCGGAGCGAGCGCCGTGAGCTACTCCGGACAATTCATTGGAAGCAACCGGCCGCAATCGCCTATGGTGTGTCAACCGACGACGGCCACAGAACGCGTTCGGAGCGCTCCCGGATGATTGAACGAGAACCTTTCATTATTCGCAATGGTCTGCGCATCTTCAGCGTGTTTGTGGCTGTGGGGATGGTTGCGCTGATCGTGATTGGCATCCGATTTCAGATTGAGAACGCGGAGCATGCGAACGAGATTAAGCGGTTTGAGACGCGCGTTCCGAACGCGTTCGAACTCAAGGCGGGGTGCGACTTCTTTGGCGGCCAGTACCTCGGGATGCCGGTGGTAGCGCCAGGCAGTGGGGCTCCCGGGCTGATGGAGGTGTGCAACCTGACCGGGACCGCGCAGGCGGGCTGGCAGTGTGAGCACTTTGACGGAGCCTATAGTCGCGGCTCGTGCAGCGTGGACGTGGGCGCGACGCTTCAGTCGATGCCGCGGGTGCCCGGCTAGCGGAAGCTCTCGACGCGGCGCAGCGAGGACGTGGCGGGCCGTACCCGTCCGATGCCAGATTGCGCCGGGCTGCCTCGGCGGGCGCACAATAGCCAGCCTGCCTGATATCGCGTGGCCACTATGGATCCCCTGGACTACAGCCGTTCGTATCTCCGCTGGACGACTGCGCCGGCGACTTCGGATGCCCGAACGCCCGGGCACATGCCGTATGGGAATAGCGTGCGGATTCTGCTGGATGCTCGCGCGCGCCTGATCGACACGGCAGCCGGATTCGACGAAGAGTTCTACCTGATTGCACCGTGCCGTACGGAGTGGATGTATCGGGACGATTCCTGTATCCAGCAGCCAGGTGGCGAATACAGGCTGGCCTGGGCGCAGGGCAAGGACCGGGCGCTGCGCTTCAGCCGGGACCTGACCGACCCGGACCCGAGACCGCAGCCCGTGCCGATCGACGAGCGGTATCTCGAACTGGACTATGCGCTGACGCCGCTGCCGAATCCGCGGCCGGCCAACGACAACGCGGGGCTGGTGGCGGCAGCGGAGTCGCTGGCGCAGGTTGTGATCCAGACGCAGATCGAGAACGCGAGCGGCACGCGGCGGGCGGTGCTGGAATACCCGGTCAAGACGTTCAACTATCACCCGGAGCGCGTGCTGTTCCAGATGGACACCGGACCGATGCTCTGGGCCGATCTCGATTCGTCCAACGCAGACCCGATGTGCTGGCTGCGGCTGGCGCATACGGTGTTCAACCGCTTCGACCGGGCGGAGTTCGTGCTCCGAGGGCCGACGCCATACGTCGTCGATGGTGACCAGGTGGGGCAGGTGGAGGACTATCAGCAGGTGGTGGCGCAGCCGGCGCGGCATTCGTTCTTCGTGTCGGGCTGACCGCGGGCGATGCGACCAATCGGCGGAGACGAGCCGGTGCTAGGTGTATTGGCGGCAACCAGGTCCGAACTGAACGCGTTCGTGGGCGAGGCCGAGGCGGGCTTGTCCGTCCCGGAGATCGGCGGAGCACGGCGCTACCGATTCAGCGATGTCGAAGCGATTGGAGTCGTGACTGGACAAGGCGCAAGCCGATCTGCCGCCGCCCTGCAGCGGGTGCTTGAAGCCCGCCTGATTGGCAAGTTCGTGATTGTCGGCGTGGCGGGTGGAACTCGGTCCAACCAGTCAGCCGGCGACGTGCTGGTGGCCAGCGGCGCGGGCCCGATGTTTGCGCCCCCCACACCTGCGAATTCGGGCATGGTCGAGGCTTTGGCCGAGAGCTTGAAGGCTGCGGGAACTCCGGCGCACGTCGGCCCTCTGGCAGCCGTGGAAGGGCTGGCGCGTTCCGTGGAGAAACGCCGGCTGGGCGATTCCGGATTCATAGGGGTCGATATGGAAACGCATACGCTGCTGGCGCGCGCGCGGCGCGCGGGGGTGCCGGCGGCGGGGCTGCGCGTGGTGCTGGACCCGATAGGGCACGACATCCCGCATAGCGTGGCGGCCCTGGCGGCGGCCCAGGGGGGGCGCTTGTGGCCCGACATTCTGGGGCTGGCGCGTTGGCCGGTGGAAGTCCGGGCGATCGGGCAGTTCATACGCGATATGAGCACGGCGCTGAGGGCCCTGCGCGGAGCGGCAGGGGCCGCTGTCAGTGCCGTCCATGCGGTGGATTGAGACCCGCCGGAATCGCACTCAAGGTGAGACCATCGGTCCGAACCTGTTTCGTACCATATCGTCGCGGCGGGCCGTCACGATCTCGTGACGCCGCCGTAGCGTATGTCAGAAGCCCAATTCTTGTGGGCCTTGAAGAAATGATCCAATGAGCGAGCACGAAGCTGCCGGAACCGGCCTGATCGTGGCCGGGATTGTCATTTTTGTTGTCGCCTACGCGCTGATCGCGAGCGACAAGGTGCCGAAGTCGGCGGTGGCGCTGGGTGGCGGCGCGTTGATGATTCTGGTCGGGATTATCGATCAGCACCATGCGTTCGAGCACATCGACCTGAACGTGATCCTGCTGCTGGTCGGGATGATGGTGCTGGCGGGGATCGTGCGGCACACCGGGGCGTTTCAGGCGCTGGCGATCCTGGCGGCGCGCTGGACCGGCGGCGACGGGGTGCGGCTGATGCTGGCGTTGTCGCTGATTACGGCGGTGCTGTCGGCGTTTCTGGACAACGTCACAACGGTCATTCTGATTGCGCCGATCACCATTTTCGTGGCGTCGAGGTTGGGTCTGAACCCGGTGCCGTTCTTTATCGCGGAGATCCTGGCGTCGAACGTTGGTGGCGCCGCCACGCTGATCGGCGACCCGCCGAACATCCTGATTGCCAGCGCGGGCGACCTTGACTTTGCGGTGTTTGCGGCGCACATGACGCCGCCGGCCGTGATCTCGCTGGTGTTTCTGCTGATTGTGATGCGTTGGATGTTCAGGTCGCAGGTGGTGGCGGATCCGGAGCGCGCGGCCGCGCTGGCAACGCTGGATCCCGCCGATGCCATTACCGACCGGCGCGGCATGTACATCGGGCTGGGCGTGCTGGGCCTGACGATATTCGGATTCCTGATTCACGGCGCGATGGGGTGGGAGCCGGCGACGGTGGCGGTGGCGGGCGCGGCGCTGCTGATGATTCTGACCCGACCGGACGTGCATAAGGTGTACAACGAAGTTGAATGGGCCAGCGTGCTGTTCTTCGTGGGCCTGTTCATGATGGTGGGCGGGTTGGTGGTGCTGGGTGTGCTGGATGCGGTGGCCGATTTCACCATCGAGTTGACGCAGGGCAACGTGGGGGCCACGGCCCTCCTGATCATGTGGCTGAGCGCCGTCCTGTCGGCAGTGGTGGACAACATTCCCTATACGGCGACGATGCTGCCGGTGGTTCAGCGGCTGACGGCCGAGGGCCTGAACCCTGACAACATCCTGTGGTGGTCGCTGGCGATTGGAGCCGACTTTGGCGGGAACGCCACGATCATCGGGGCGTCGGCCAACGTGATCCTGGCCGGTATTTCCGAGCGTGAGGGTCATCACATCCCGTTTGTCCAGTTCATGAAGTACGGCATTCCAGTGACGGTTATGGTGCTGGTGATCGGCACCATCTGGGTATGGTTGCGTTACCTGCTGTTTGCCTAGGGGCGGTAGTCGGGGGGAGTTCATGAGTCCGGACGGGCAGCGACCGCTGAATAGTTCTGGTTCGCGGGTCGCGGACCTGCAGCAGCGTGGGCTGCTCGATCCACTCAGTGTGGTTGATGCGGGCGCTGCGTTCGAAGAGCTCGTACGTGCAGCGGCGGCGCACCCCGAGGTGCGTACGGTGGCCGTGACTGACGACGACGGCGGCCTGACAGGCATCATTCCTATGCGGGTTCTCTATGGCGCGCTATTTGCCGACGTGTATCCGGGCGCGGCAATGGCGGACGTGACGTCGTTCGAGAGCGCACTGCAATACGGGGACCACATGGTTCACCCAAACGCTGGCGAAATCATGATTGAGGCCCAATCCGTTTCGCTGACGGACACTCTGCACGACGCGTTCATCGCCTTGCACCGTTCAGGGCAGGCCGGTTTGCCGGTGGTGGATGCCCAGAACCGTCCGGTTGGGTACCTGGACTCGCTGGCGATTCTGCCGTTGTGGGAGCAGCGACCGACTCACGAGTAGCTCGTCGGGAGCCACCAGGTCGGTCTACAGGGCTTCTTTGAGGGCCTTTGCGCTGGCGGCGGTCATGCCGTCGACGGCGGTGAGGTCTTCCAGCGAGGCGGCGCGGATGCGCTTGAGGGAGCCGAAGGTTCGCAGCAGGTTGCGCTTGCGCTTGGGGCCGATGCCGGGGATCTCGTCGAGGATGGAGCGGCGGCCGCGGGCGGTGCGGAGCTTGATGTGGAAGCTGACGGCGAAGCGGTGGGCTTCATCGCGGATCTGCTGGATGAGGTGGAGGCCGGGGCCGTCCACCGGCATGAGCACGGGACCGGTGTGGTCGGGGGAATAAAGTTCTTCACGGCGCTTAGCAATAGCGGCGAGTGGGATATTGGATCGGTCCAAACCGAGTTCGGAAAAGACCTCACGGGCGGCGCCGAGTTGGCCCTTACCGCCGTCAATTAGGACGAGGTCGGGGGTGACCCCCCACTCCTTGCTGGAGCCCACGGTGGGTTCTGAATCTTCCGGCAGCTGGTCGTCCGGATTGAATCCGGCGAGCGGCACGCTGGCTAAGGCTCGAGGGTCCTGACCAGCGGCAGCCGCAACGTCTGTTTCTTCGGCATAGCGGCGGAGGCGGCGTCGGAGAACTTCGCGCAAAGATTCAAAGTCGTCGTTGCCCGCGCCGCTGCGCACTTTGAACCGGCGGTATTTGCCGTTCTTGGCGATGCCATCCTCGAAGACCACCAGCGACCCGACGGCCAGCGAGCCCTGGATGTGGGAGATGTCGTAGCACTCAATGCGGCGGGGCAGGCGCGGCAGGTCCAGGGCGACGCCGATCTCGAGGAGGGCCTGGCGGCGCTTGCGCTCGCTATTGAGCCAGGTGGTGCGTTCGAGATGCAGGGTCTCGGCGGCATTGCGGACTGCCATCTCGACCAGGCGGCGCTTAGGACCGCGCTGGGGGCGGCGAACGGTGACGCTTGCGCCGCGGAGCGACTTTAGCCAGGACTCAAGTACCTCGACGTCGGTTAGGTCGTGGGGAACGAGGACGATCTGGGGGACTTCGGCGGCTCGGTCGTAGTACTCGCGAACAAAGTCGTCCAGCATCTCGCCCTCGGTCTCCTCGCCGGTCACCGTTAGGTCGTAGTGGTGGTGGCCGATGAGCTTGCCGCCGCGGATACGGAAGACGGTGGCCATGGCGTCGCGGTCCTGGCGGACGGCGGCAATGACGTCGACCTGGCGCTCGCGGGCGTCGGGGTCGGAGACCTTCTGCTCGGCCACGACTTTCTCCATGGCCGTGATGCGGTCGCGGAACCTGGCGGCTTCTTCGTAGTCCTGCGCGTCGGCGGCAGCCCACATCTGTTCGGTCAGGCTCTCCTTGACGTGCTCGTATTCGCCGCGCAGGAAGCGCACGGCGCCATCCACGACGTCGCGGTACTGATCCACCGTGACGTAGCGGGTGCAGGGGGCGTTGCAGAGGCCGATGTCGTACTTGAGGCAAGGTCGAGGGATCGGCTTGGCCATGCTGATGTTGCATGTGCGGTACGGAAACAGACGGTTGAGGAGCTTGAGGGTCTGGCGCAGGGACTTGGCGCTGGTGTAGGGGCCGAAGTAGAGCGAGCCGTCCTTGGCAATGATCCGGGTGGTGGCGATGCGGGGGTACGTCTCGTGCACGGTCACCTTGAGGTAGAGGAATTGCTTGTCGTCGCGGTAGGTGACGTTGAAGCGGGGGCGGTGTTCCTTGATGAGGTTGTTTTCGAGGACCAGCGCCTCGACTTCGGAATCGGTGACGATAACGTTGAAGTCGGCGATGCGGGCCACGAGCGAGCGGGTCTTGTAGGAGTGGTCGCCACGCCGGAAGTAGCTGCGGACCCGGTTCCGCAAGGAGCGGGCCTTGCCGACGTAGAGCACGCGATCGTCCGCGGCGCGCATAAGGTAAACGCCGGGGGCCTCCGGCAATTCCGCCAGCTTGCCTTCAATGGTGGGACGGACAGCTGCGCGAGTCATTTCCTATGCGGTGCGACACGGTGCGCGGTGCGCCGCGTCAGCCAATTCTAGGCAGGTCGGGACCGGCTGCCGGGCGGATAGAATCGGAGGTTGCGAGCGGTCCATGAAGGAACCTCGCCCGTCGAGACTCAGCGTTCTCTTCTGATTCTGATCTACCTCGGCATTGCCGTGGCGGCCGCCTGGCTGCTGCAATTCCTGTGGGGCGTGCTGAGCCAGGCCGGCGTCTTTGTGGTGATGTTGCTGGTGGCCTGGATTGTCACGGTGGCGACGCTGGGCCCGGTGCGCTTGCTGCAGCGTCTGCGGATTCCGCGTCCGGTGGCGTCGGCCCTGGTGTACCTGGTGGTGCTGGGCATCGCGGGGGTGAGCCTGTTTTTCGTGCTGCCGCCGTTCTTCACGGAAGTCGGGCACGCGGCGGAGAACCTGACCGCCCAGGCCCGCGGTATTCCGGAGGGTCTGAGCAACCTGCAAACCTGGCTTTCCGGGCTGGGTGCGCCAGACGACATCGTGGGTACAGTCACGGAGGATGTCAGCCACAATTTGGCATCGATGGGACAGCAGTTGGCCACCGGCGTCATTGCGACGACGGGAACGATCGCGGGCGGAGTGGCCGCCACAATCGTGACATTGATCATCTCCTTCTACCTGGTCCTGGGTTGGGACCGTGGCGTGGACCGGCTGGCGGACGCGCTGCCGCCGAATTGGGCGGCGCGCCTGCATCGCGGCGTGCGGGCCAGCGAGCACACGTTTGGGGCGTGGTTGGGCGGCCAGTTCCTTGCATCGGTCATTTGGGGCATTGCGGTGGTCGTGGCGTACCTGATCGCGGGGCTGGAGTTCGGCCTGTTGGTGGCGGTCGGTACCGGCATCCTGATGTTCATCCCCTTCTTCGGGATGATCGTGGGCATAGCAATTCCGACGATCATGGCGTTTACCGTTCGAATCGACCTGGCGATCTGGGTTGGGGTTGCGCTGGCGCTGGTGTCCCTGGCGATCGAAAACGTGGTCAAGCCGCGGATTATGGGAACGGCGATTGGCGTGAATCCGATCGTGGTTTTGTCCAGCGTGATCCTGGGCGGAATCGCCGCGGGATTCTGGGGTGTGCTCTTCGGAATTCCGATCGGCGCGCTGCTCTGGACGACGCTGCGCGGCTTTCTCAGGGAGTTCCTGGTGATGCAGCGACGTCGGACGCGCATGGCCATGGCTTCGGCTGCCAGCGACTTGCCCGATTCTCCGGTGCAGGATGTGCCGGAAACGCCGAGCCCGGGTAGCGCGGACGATGCGAGTCCGGCAACAGTGGCCACTGAGGCGTCCAAGGACGAGGCCAAGCCATAAGGTCCATCTGGCGAACGCTCGCCTATATCCGCTCGTACTGGCCGGTGGCGCTGCTGAGCGTATTGGTCTGGCTGGTGTCGGCCGCCATGGACCTCATCGTGCCGCAGGTTCTGCAGCGGGTGATCGACGAGGGCATCGTGGAGGGCGACCGCTCGCGGCTGGTGGGGCTCTCGCTGCTGACGGCGGCCCTGATCGTGTTGCGCGGGGCCGCGCTGTTCGGCGCCCGGTTCTGTCAGCGGTGGTACCAGGCAGGCATCAGCCGCCAACTGCGTAATGAGGTCTACGACAAGCTGCAGCGCCTGCCGTATGCCTATTACGACCGGGTGGATAGCGGCGATGTGATCACGCTGGCGATCAGCGATACCCGGACGGTGCAGGGGTTCACCGGCTACGGGGTCATGGAGGCCGTGCGAACGGTTGGCATTTACGTCGTGATCGTGACCGGAATGGTGATTGCCAGTGCGCAGCTGACGCTGATGGCGCTGGTGGTTCTGGCGCTGATGGTGGCCGTGGCCACGGTGTATGGGCGGGTGGTGCGGCCGATGTGGCTGGCCTATCGGAGCCAACAGGCGCAGCTGACGCGAGTGCTGACGGAGAACCTGAATGGCATCCGGGTGGTCAAGGCGTTCGCTACCGAAGAGCGCGAAATCGAGGCGTTTGGGGCCGAATCCGAGCTGATGCGAGAGCGGGCGCTGGCGCCAATCCGCCTGCGTGCGCGGGCGATGCCGCTGATGCTGCTGCTGACCGGAGTCGGTTCGCTGGTGGTGATCTGGGCGGGCGGATTACTGGCCATTGACGGGGCAATTTCGGTGGGTGTACTGCTGGCGTTCTACTACTACTTCACCCGGCTCATTCAGCCGTCGCGGCGGCTGGGTTTCATCGTGCAGCAGGTGGCCCGCACGGCGGTGTCGGCCGACCGGGTGTTCGGATTGCTGGATGAGCCGGTGGGAATCGAGAGTCCAGCGGGTGCGGCCAAGCAGACGAGTGTCAGGGGCCGGGTGGATTACGACGGTGTGGACATCGCATTCAACCAGCGAGCGGTGGTGTCGGGGGTCAGCGCAGCGGTCGAGGAGGGCGACATCGTCGGGGTTGTCGGCCCGACCGGGTCGGGCAAGACCAGCCTGCTGAACCTGATCGCGCGCTACTACGACGCGGCGGGCGGCACGGTGCGGGTGGATGGCCGGGATGTCCGGAGCTTCGACCTGGGAAGTCTGCGCTCGGCGGTGTCGATCGTGCCGCAGGATCCGTTCCTGTTTTCCGACACGGTCCGCAACAACATTGCGTACGGCAATCCGGACGCCGACCTGGACGACGTAATCGCCGCCGCGAAGGACGCGCAGGCTTATGACTTCATCCTGGGGATGCCTGAGGGGTTCGAGACGGTTATCGGGGAGCGCGGCGTTGGGCTGTCCGGTGGGCAGCGGCAGCGGCTGACGATTGCGCGGGCGCTGCTGCGCGAGTCGGCGATTCTGATCCTGGACGACGCGACCAGCAGCGTGGACACCGAGACCGAGCGCCGGATCCAGGACGCGTTGCGGCGGCGGGCCGGTGGACGGACGACGTTCATCGTTTCGCAGCGCATCAGCTCCGTCGAGCACGCGGACGAAATCCTGGTGGTGGAAGACGGGCGCGTCGCCGATCGAGGGACGCATGCCGAGTTGCTCTCAAGGCCGGGGTTCTACCGCGACCTTTTTGACCTCCAGGTGCGGCAGGCCGAGGAAGCGCGCGCGGATCTGGCGGCAGCCGAGGCGGCGGGCTCATGAGGATGGGCATGGGGTCGGGAATGGGCATGGGGATGGGAACGTCCCAGGCGCGCGGGACGTTTGTCCAGGAAGAGACCGGGTTTGAAGGATTCGACCGTCGTGTCCTTTGGCGGCTGCTCGGGTACCTGGTACGTGACCGGCGCCGACTGCTGGCTGCAGCCGTGGCGGTGCTCGTGGTTGCCGGGACGACGATGGCGCAGCCTGCACTGATCGGCTTGGCGATCGACGACGGAATCCGAGCCCGAGACTCCGGGGTGCTCACCATGGCCGGCCTGGCGTTCCTGGCCGTGACGCTGGGGCAGGCCGGAGCCACGGCGGCCCAGCTGGTGATCAACGCAAGCATCGGCCAAAGCATGTTGCAGGCCATGCGGATGGAGATGTTCCGCAAGTACCAGTCCCTGCCATTGGGCTTCTACGACCGCCAAATCACCGGTCGCCTGATCGGCCGGATGGCGTCGGACGTGGAGCAGATCGGGGAGGCGGTCACCGAGGGGGCGATCGGCCTGGTGGCCGACGTGGTGATCCTGATCGGGATCCTGGTGGCGATGGCGCTGTTGAGCTGGGAGCTGACCCTGATCGCGGTGGCGGTGTCGCCGCTGATGCTGCTGAGCGGTTTCGTCTTCGCGCGGGTGGCGCAGGCGGCCTACCGGGTGATGCGGACTCGGACGTCCACGTTGAACGGGGTGCTGGCCGAGTCGATCCTGGGGATGCGCGTGATCCAGGCCTTTACCCGAGAGGACGTGAACGCGCGGCGCTTTGACGAGGTCAACCACGCGCAGGCGCGGGCGCAGATGCGGGCGATGACAGTGTCGTCGTCGGCCGAGCCGGCGGTGGAGGTTTTCACGGCGATTTCGACCGGGCTGGTGTTGTGGTTGGGCGGGTCGTTTGTGCTGGACGGGTCGGACACGGTGACACTGGGCGTGGTGACGGCCTTTGTGCTGTATATCGAGCGGTTCTTTGGTCCGGTGCAGGAACTGGCCACGCGATGGGGCGCGATCCAGGCGGCGATGACGTCGGCAGAACGGGTGTTCGAGATCCTGGACACCGACGAAACGATGCACGACGAGCCCGACGCCCGGGAGTTGCCGCGGGTCCGGGGCGAAGTGCGATTCGAGCGGGTGAGCTTCGCCTACGAGGCGGGCCGGCCGGTGCTGCATGAGGCCGAGATCGTGGCGAAGCCGGGCGACCGGATTGCGCTGGTGGGCGCCACGGGGGCCGGCAAGACCACGATCATCAACCTGCTGCTGCGGTTCTACGACGCCAGCACCGGAGCGGTGCGGATCGACGGGCACGACGTGCGCCGGGTCAGCCAGGCTTCGCTGCGACGGCAGATCGGGCTGGTGCTGCAGGAGCCGTTCCTGTTCAGCGGGAGCATTCACGACAACATCGCCTACGGGCGGGCGGACGCTACGCGAGAGGAAGTGATCGAAGTGGCGAAGGCGGTGCGGCTGCATGAGTTCGTGGACAGCCTGCCGTTCGGATACGACACGCCCGGCGAGCCCGACGTTCAACCCCGGATTCGACGTGACGCCGGCGCGGCTGGTCACGGCGCTTATTACCGAGCGCGGCGTCGCGGAAGCGTCCGCCGAAGGCCTGCTCTCGCTCTATCCGGAGCGCCGGCGGGCGGCAACCGGATAGCCGCCGTGCAAAGCCTCTATTCGGCAACGGACGCGGCCTCGACGGTGGCCCGTTACGAGACGGAAGGCGTCCCGGAGGACGTCGCGCTCCGGGTGTACACGACGCGGCTTCTCGGAGGGGACCCGCGCCTCGTGCTTCACGGGGGAGGCAACACGTCGGTCAAGACCGCGATGACCGACGTCCTGGGCGATCCCGTCGACGTGCTCCGCGTCAAGGGGAGCGGCTGGGACATGGCCGATATCGAACCGTCGGGCCTGCCCGCGGTCCGGCTCGAACCGCTGCGCCGCCTCGCCGCCCTCGACAGGCTCGGCGACGAGGAGATGGTCGATTACCAGCGCGGCAATCTCCTCGATTCGCGGGCGCCCAACCCGTCGACGGAAACCCTGCTGCACGCCTTCCTGCCGCACAAGTTCGTCGACCACACGCATGCGGATGCCGTGCTCGCGCTGACCGACCAGCCGGACGGCGAGGCGATCTGCCGCGAGGTCTATGGCGGGACGATGGGGCTGGTCCCCTACATCATGCCGGGTTTCCTGCTTGCCAAGGCCTGTGCCGCGACCCACGCCGCCGATCCGTCGATCGAGGGGTTGATCCTGCTCAAGCACGGGATCTTCACCTTCGGCGCGACCCGCCGAGGAGGCCTACGAGCGGATGATCGCCGCCGTGAGCAAGGCGGAAGCGCGCCTGCAGCGGCGACCGGCCGCCATTCCGGCGGCCGCGGAACCGGATGTGCCGGCGGCCGCGGTCGCGCCGATCCTGCGGGGACTCGCGAGCGGCGCCGGCCGGCTCATTCTCGACTTCCGGGGCGGCGACGAGGTGCGCGCCTTCGTCGACGGGGAAACGCTCGAACGCCGGACTTCGGGCCCCGTGACGCCCGACCACGTGATCCGCACCAAGCCTCGCCCGCTGATCCTCCCGCTGCCGCGTCCAGGCGCCCTCGACGGTTTCAGGCAAGAGGCCGAAACCGCCGTGACAGACTTCGTGCGCGATTACCGGGCCTATTTCGAGCGCAACAACGCACGCCAGGCGAAACCCAAACGGACGCTCGACCCCTATCCGCGGGTGATTCTGGTACGGGGGCTCGGGCTCTTCGGGCTCGGCAATTCGGCCAAGGCGGCGGCAGTGGCCGCAGACCTCGCGGAGAACGACGGCCCGGGTGGTGACGGCGGCGGAGTCCATCGGCCGGTTCGAGAGCATTTCCGAGGCGGACATCTTCGACATCGAGTACTGGTCCCTTGAGCAGGCGAAACTCGGCAAGGCGGGCGAGAAGCCGCTCTCACGCCGCATCGTCGCAGTGACCGGCGGCGCGTCGGGAATCGGCCGGGCGACGGCGGAGGGCGTTCGCGCGGGAAGGCGCGGAAGTCGCGATCCTCGACCGCGACCGGGAAGGGGCGGAGGGCGCGGCGGACGCCATCGGAGCGCGCGCCTTCGCCTGCGATGTCACCGATCCGGCTTCGGTCGAGGCCGCTTTCGATGCGGTCGCCGAATCCTTCGGCGGGCTCGACATACTCGTCTCGAACGCCGGCGCGGCGTGGCAGGGAAAGATCGGCGATGTCGACGAGGCGACGATCCGAGAGAGCTTCGAGCTCAACTTCTACGGCCACCAGCGCGCCGCCCAGGCGGCGGTCCGCATCATGCGGGCGCAGGGCCTCGGCGGGGTGCTGCTGTTCAACACGTCCAAGCAGGCAGTGAACCCCGGCCCCGATTTCGGCCCCTACGGTCTGCCCAAGGCAGCGACGCTGTTCCTGATGCGGCAATACGCGCTCGACCACGGGGCGGAGGGAATCCGCGCCAACGCCGTCAACGCCGACCGCATAAGAAGCGGGCTGCTGACGCCCTCCATGATCGAGGAACGCGCCGGCGCGCGCGGTGTCTCGACCGGGGACTACATGGCCGGCAACCTGCTCGGGCGCGAGGTGACCGCGGCGGATGTCGCCGGCGCGTTCGTCGACCTCGCGCTCGCCGAAAAGACCACCGGCGCGGTGCTCACCGTCGACGGCGGCAACATCGCGGCGGCGCTGAGGTAGGACAAAGAAGCGCCGGGCGAAGGCCCGGCGCTTTCTCGCGATAAGATTCGGACCCTATCCTACGTGCTCGGCGAACAGGGCGAGCGCGCGCTCGTGGCAGCGGGCCTCGGCGCCGGCGTTGTACACGTCCCGGTCGTCGCAGCAGAAGCCGTGCGCGGAATCGTCGTAGATGAAGGTCGGGACGTCGGGGTGGGCATCCCGGATCGCCTGCACGTCACCCATCGGGATCGCGTGGTCCTTGTCGCCGAAATGCATCTGGATCGGCATGCGCGGCGTATCGCCCGCCGCACGCGCCGCGACGCCGCCGCCGTAGCAGCTCACCGAGCAGGCGAGGCTGTCGAGGTTGCAGCCGCTGATCCAAGCGACGTAGCCGCCGAAGCAATAGCCGATCAGCCCGACCTTGCCGGCATCCGACACCGCGTTCGCCGCGGCATCGACGTCGGCGAGGATCCACTCGTCCGACAGGCTTCCGCGGAGCTCGCGCCCCTTGCCGAACGACACCTCGTCATAGCCGAGCTCGACGCCCTTCTCCTTGCGGTCGAACAGGGCAGGCGCGATCGCCGCGTAGCCCTTGCCGGCGAACATGTCGGCGAGATGCCGGACGTGGCTGTTGACGCCGAATATCTCCTGAATGACGACGACGCCGCCCTTCGCGGCCCCGGACGGATCCGCCCTGTAGGCGTCGAGCGTGTGGCCGTCTCCGGCGGTAAGCGTAACGGTCTGTCCCATGTCCCCGGTCTCCCACCGATTGGAAATGATGGCGGCCCGGAACCGGGCCAGCGATAGCGAAATTGTACCGTCAAACGTTGAAGCGAAAAAGGATCACATCGCCGTCGCGGACGATGTAGTCGCGCCCTTCGCGGCGCATCCTGGCCGCTTCCCTGGCGCCGACCTCGCCGCCGCATTCCACGTAGTCATGGAACGCAACGGTCTCGGCGGCGATGAACCCGCGCGCGAAGTCGCTGTGGATCCTGCCGGCCGCCTCCTGGGCACGGGTGCCCCGCTCCACCGTCCAGGCGCGGGTCTCGACCGGGCCTGTGGTGAAGAACGTGATCAGGCCGAGGAGGTCGTAGCCGGCGCGGACCACCCGGCCGAGGCCCATATCCTCCAGCCCCAGCGCTTCGAGAAAACCGCGCCTTTCGTCCGCGTCGTCGAGTCGGGCGATCTCGGCCTCGATCGCGGCGGAGACGACCACGGACGGCGCGCCCTTTTCCCCTGCCCATTCCGCGATCCGTCTTGAGTGCGCGTTGCCCCCGGCGGCGGCGTCCTCGTCGACATTGCAGACATAGAGCATGGGCTTGGCGCTCAAGAGCTGCATCCGGTGAAACAGCTTTTCCTCGTCCTTTTCGATCCCGAGGTCGCGCGCGGGCCGACCGTCCCCCAGCACGGCGGACGCGCGCTCGACCATGTCGCGCATGGCGATGGCATCCTGGTCGCCGCCCCGCGCCTTCTTGACCAGCGGCTCGAGCCGCCGCGCGAGGCTGTCGAGATCGGCCAGCATCAGCTCGGTCTCGACGATCTCCGCATCGGCGAGGGGATCGACCGAGCCGGCCCGGTCGACGTCGCTTCCCTCGAAACAGCGCAGGACATGGGCGATCGCGTCGACCTCGCGGATATGGGCGAGGAACTGGTTTCCGAGACCCTCCCCCCGGCTCGCGCCCCGTACGAGGCCGGCTATGTCGACGAAGTCGAGCTGGGTCGGGGTGATCTTCGGGGACCTGGCGAGGGCGGCGATCTCCGCGAGGCGGTCGTCGGGCACCGCGATACGGCCGAGATTGGGCTCGACGGTCGAAAACGCGTAGTTCGCCGCGAGCGCGGCGTCGGACTGGACGAGGGCGTTGAACAGGGACGACTTCCCGACATTTGGAAGGCCCACGATGCCGCACCGGAAACCCACTACCCGCCGGTCCCCGCGCCTTCGACGGTTTCGGGTTTGGGAGGCTTCGGCCGGGGGCAGAGCAGCGCCACCTTCGTCATGAAGCCCGGATCGTCGCCCGCCAAGGCGAGCGGCAACGCCTCGGCGACCGCTTCGGCAACCCGGGCGAAAAGCAGTCTCTCATCGGCCGCGAAATCGCCCAGCACGTGCTTGAGGACGCGGTGCTTGTCGCCCGGATGCCCGATCCCGACACGGATGCGGCGGTAATCGGGCCCGATCTGCGAATGGAGGCTCCGCAGCCCGTTATGCCCGGCATGGCCGCCGCCCTTCCGGATCAGCACCTTGGCCGGGGCCAAGTCGAGCTCGTCGTGGATGACGATCGCGTCGCGCGCGCGCAGCTTGTAGAAATTGAGCGCCGCGCGCACCGCGCGCCCGGACTCGTTCATATAGGTCTCGGGCTTCAGCAGCAGCACCCGCTCGCCCGCGATCTCGCCGCTCTGGGCGCGGCCCTGAAAGCGGCGCCTCGGCGCGGACAGGCCGTAGCGGGCGGCGATGACGTCGGCGACCGCGTAGCCGATATTGTGACGCTGGCGGGCGTGTTTGGGCCCGGGATTGCCGAGCCCGACGACGATCAACATGGGACGCGGAGGCGCGGCCGCGCGCTAGTCTCCGTCGCCGGACGGGGCGGCATCGCCCGAGGTCTCGCCGCCGGGCATCGCCGTCCTCGGCGCCTTCCGCAGCCTCCTCGGCGCCCTCCTCGCCCTCGACCTCTTTCTTCCTCTTCCTCGTCCGCCGCCATCACGGTCGGGGCGGCGATGCTCGCGATGGTGAAGTCGCGGTCGGTGATGGTGAACGCGACGCCCTCGGGGAGCGTGATCGCGCTCGCGTGGATGGCATCGCCGATCTCCAGACCCGTGACGTCGATCTCGAACTCGTTCGGGATGTTGTCGGCGGTGCACTGCACCTCGACCTCGTGGCGGACGGTGTTGAGAACCCCGCCGCGCTTGAGGCCCGGAGAGTCGTCCTCGTTGAGAAAGCGGACGGGCACCGCGACATTGAGCTTGCGGCTCGCCGAGAAACGCAGGAAATCGACGTGCAGCGGCGCGTCGGTGACGGGGTGGAACTGCACCTCGCGCGGCAATACGCGGTGTTTCTCGCCGTCGACCTCTATGTCGACCAGGCGGATGAAGAAGCCCGGCTGACCGAGCTCGCGGTCGAGAATCGGCCGCTCGACATTGATCATCACGGGATCGAGTTCGTTGCCGTAGATCATGCCCGGGATCTTCCCGTTCCGCCGCGCGGCGCGCGCCGCGCCCTTGCCCACGCCTTCGCGGGGCGTCGCTGCGATGGTGCTCACATCGGCCATGTCGTCCTGCCTCTTGGCGCCTGACCCGCACGGCGCGCCGGCGGATGCCGGCGGCGCTCTTCGCGGGTCCCGATTGTCTCGTGGGGCGCCGGTTTTTATCCCCTTGCGGGGGTTTAGTCAAACAGGCTCGATACCGATCTTTCCTCGGCGATCCTGAGCATTGCCTCGCCCATCAGGGGCGCGATCGAGATCTGCCTGACGGTGTCGGAGACGCGCACGGCCTCGGTGGTCAGGATGCTGTCCGTGGTGATCAGCGCGGCCAGGGCGGAGGTCGAGGCGCGCGCCACCGCGCCTCCGGACAGCACGCCGTGGGTGACATAGGCGGAGACGGATCCGGCGCCGTGCTCAGCCAGCGCCTGGGCCGCGTTGCACAGCGTGCCGGCCGAATCGACGATGTCGTCGATCAGAATGCAGTTCCGTCCCTCGACGTCGCCGATAACGTTCATCACCTCGGACACGCCGGCCCGTTCGCGGCGCTTGTCGATGATCGCGAGATCGGTGTCGAGACGCCGCGCGACGGCGCGGGCGCGGATGACGCCGCCGACGTCCGGCGAGATGATGGTGAGCTGGTTGCGACCGAAGTTTTCC
>CBDBOH010000002.1:0-469438 GCA_965208215.1 Chloroflexota bacterium | reverse complement strand
ACCCTCCCGCTGGCGGAAGCTCAGCCCGTCCAGCGTGCCCAGCGTGGCGGCGACGTGGGCCCGCGCCCGCTGGGTCGCCTCCTCGAGGGACGCCGCGTCGCGCGCGTGCAGGGTGATGGCCAGCGACGAATGAAAGAGCCGCTCCCGGCCGCGCTGGACCGCGTCGCGCAGCCGGGTCACGTCCTCCAGGGCAATCGCCGCCTCGGGGGCCATGGTGCGGCCCCGGCGCAGCGACCATGACTGCGCCGACTCGAACCGCACTTTCTGCCACTCCAGGGTCCGGGCCGCCTGTGCGGCGGGGATCGGCCCCAGGTGGAGGGCCAGGTCCATGGGCGTCCCGGTCGCCATGAGGCCTCGCAGGAACCCTGGCGAGAGCGACCGGGGCCAGTGGCCCAGATGCAGCGAACGGGTCAGGAGGTCCCCGACGCGGATGTCGCGCCGGTTGATCTCGACCGCCGCGGGCGCGTCCTCGTCCGTCTGGGTGGGGGACCCGCCCAGCGCCGCGGCGACGAGCACCATCCGCAAGGGACGGCCCGTCAGGGGATGGACCGTCAGGCCGGCGCGCGCCAGCAGCCCACGCAGCTCGTCGGCCCGGTCGACCTGGCAGATAGCGTAGAAGCGCCGGTCCAGGACGCCGTCCCGCGTCTCCAGGTCCTCAAGGAGCCGGTGCAGGGAGTCGGCGGCCGCCGTGGCCTGGTCGGACAGGGTGGCCGGCTGGGCGTCCCGCAAGGCCGTCCGCAGCCCGCCCAGCAGGGGCGGATGCTGGCGCACGAGCAGCTGCGTGGAGAAGTCCAGGGCGTTGAGGGTCCCGGCGAAGGCGCCCAGCTTGGGCTCGTCCGGTTCCAGCCCCATCACCTCCAGCACGCCGACCTTCACCCCGTCGGCCCGCACCAGGCCGTCCTCTTCCACGTGGGAGAGCAGGAAGCCTTCGGCCAGGGGAAGCGGCGGCGTGGGTGGGGCCGCCGTGGGTTCCCGGCGGTGGACGCGGCGGGCACGGGCGGCCAGCCGGTGCAGGTTCGTACGCAGGGGGTTCACAGTCATCGCCTCCTCGGCGTTATGGGATGGGGACCATGCCGCGCAGCAGCGCCAGCGCCACGCCTTTGGCCGAGAGCACGAGCACCAACCCCGCGACGGCCCCGAGGACGGCGCTCCGGGCTCTGCCCGCGCCGCGCCCCTCAGCGCCCTCGACCATCAGGACGACGCCCGCCCAGACGATGGCGAACAGGCAGCAGCCGCTCGCGGCGTAGGCCATCGCGGTCAGCACCTGGTCGAAGGCATGCAGCATCGCCTGCTCCTCGGCTTGCGCCGCATTCAGCACGGCGAGGGCACGGCTGGGATCCAGGTGACCGCGGATTCGTCGACTCACCACGGCCACCGCCAGCCGAGGCGGTTGAAGAGATCGTGCACCTGCTCATCACTGAGACGCGTCTGCGCCGCAGGCGCGGGGCCCGGCGTGAGTGGCGGCAGGTTGAGGACTCGATAGGGGGCGTCGGACCCGACGCGCAGCGTCAGGGCCAGCGCCTCGCGTTGGTCGCGCGTGATGGGCTCGCGCTCCACCACCTCCGCCCGCACGTGCTCGGGGTGGACGATGGTCAGGGTGACGTCGCGGTCGACGACCGTGCTGGGGATTTCGAGGTTTGCCGCGACCGTGTGCTGCGTCGTCGTTCCGCCGGCATGGGTCACCGTGACCGTCTCGCTGACCGTCTTGCTGGTGCCCGGCCGCTCAAGTCGTACCGTCTCGGTGCGTTCCTCGATGCGCTCCGGGTGGTGGGTGAGGCGAATCAGCGGTGGCAGGGCGATCCGCAGCGTCGCCTCCACATCGGCCACCAGCGTCACGCGCTGGACGGTGCGGCCCGCCGTGACCGGCAGCCGGACCTTCGTCTCGCCGTTGGGGACCAACGTCGCGCTGGCGCGCGCCCCGCCGCTTGTGAGGGCGACCGTCCCCGTGATGTCGGTGACCTCGGCCTCCCGCACCGCCGTCACGCGTTGGGCGTGGTGGCCATCGGACGTGGGGAGGTCCACCGTCGTGTCAATGACGGACACGCAGTCGGTGGCCACCGCGCCCTCGATGCGGTCCGGTTGCCAGCTGAGGGCGACGACGCGGGCGTTGCAGAGCTCGCCCTCGACCGCGGGAAGCGGATAGGGCAGCTGCGGGGCCTTTCAGGGTCACGGCCCCCGCCTGTCCCCCGCGCGTCTTTCCAGGCGAACGCGAGGGAGGGCGCGGCGCCGGCGAGGGGCAGGCGGTAGATGACGCGCTCGCCCTGGGCGAGGGATGCCGTGGCGGTGACCGACGGTTGCCGGCGATCACCGAAGGCCCGGACCTGCAGCTCCAGGTCGGTGGCCGCGCGCAGGGTGACCGTGGCGCGATCTCCCGTCACCGCCAGCTCCTCGACGAAGAGCCGTCGTCCGGGGACCGGCGCGGGCATCTCGAACTCGATCTCGTCCTGCCAGGGCTCGTCGGCCAGCGCCACGGGCGCCACGGGGATCGACACCGTCGCCAGGGCGGCGATGGCCAGTGCGATGCCCCAGCCCGTGCCACGCTTCGGTTTCCGGGTCGCGGGCGGCCGGCCGTTCCGTGGCTTCCGCCGCAACGTGCGCCACCGCTTGCCGAACCAGCTGCGGGGCCGTAGCAGCCGCCGTTCGCGGCGGCGTCCCTTGCGCGGGCGCCGGCGGCGGAGGCGACGCCGGACGCGCCGCGGCAGCAGCCGGAGCCGCTCCGCTGCGGTCGGCGTCGGCAGAGGCGCCTGGCGCCGCAGCAGCTCGGCCTGGGTCCCGGCGTAGCGACGCGGTCCCAGCCGGAACCGCAGCAGGTCGGCGGCGACCAGCGGCAGCCGCCGGCCCCCGATCCGGCCCACAACGGCCGCCAGGCCAAACAGGCCCAGGACGACGGCGATCGCGAGCCGCAGCTCAGACGATCCGATGGGCAGGACGCGGGTGGCGCCGTAGGCAAGGGCGCCCACCGCCGTCAGCGCCACGATCTGCGGGAACGTGAACCACAGCAGGACGCGGTCCTCGGCCTGCACGTGGGTCGGGACTTCGTGCTCGTGCATGGGGTTTGTCCTCCTGGTTGCCTTTCCTTCGTCCCGGTGGCCGCCTAGCCGCCGGTGCTGGGGGGCGCGGGGGTGATGGGGGTGGGCAGGCTGGGCGTCACCGCCGGGCTCACCACGGCGTTCATCACCAATCCGACGATGCCGTAGGCCACCATGGCCAGCACGATGCCGGCGACGGCGGTCAACATGGCGCTCTTGCCGCGTTCCATCTGGTGGGGCGCGCCCGAGGCCGTCAGGTACAGGTAGGCCCCGTAGATGAAGAAGCCGACGCCCACCGCGCCGACCAATCCCAGCAGGATCCCGACCAAGTTCGAGATGGTCTGGGTCAGTTGTGCCATTCGTGTGTCTCCTTGCCAGTGCTGAGGGGATTCCCTCACTCGGTGTTCCGTCGTGCATTTGTTCGCGTTGCGTGCGGGCGCCGCCGCGCTACCGGCCCATCGCGCCGCCTCGCTTCCTCGGGTCATCGGCACGAGCCCGCGCCTGCCGGTGGATGTCGTGGGTGATCACTCGCTGGCGCTCCGGGGCGCTCCGGCGCCACCCGCGCCACGGCCCGATGGCGTGGCGGTGTCCGCCGCCATCCCCGCGGGGCCGCCGGCGGCTCCACCCGCCAGCATCCCGACGGCCCGGGCGGAGCGGGCCAGGGACCCGGGCAGGGACATGCCGTAGTGGAGCGTGCGCAGCCAGGCGTCGAAGGTTCCCGCCTGGCCCAGCAGCGACGGCACGCGCGTCGCCAGGTACACGAAGGCCAGCGACAGCAGCAGCTTCCAGATGAGGTCCTGGACCGGCTCGAAGGTGGCGATGCCCGCAAACTCCTGCAGGAATCCAAAGGCCAACGCCAGGGCGATCAGCTGCACCGCCTGCTGGAACACCGTCGTCATGAAGGTGCGCAACCAGTGCCGCGCCCAGCCCGCCGTGTGCGGCAGGATCCACAGGCCCCAGGTGATCGGCGCCAGGGCCAGGAGGAGGTCGATGAGGGCCAGCCGCAGGATCAGCTGCACCACCACGTAGAGGACGAACAGGCCGTAGATCAGGTAGAGCAGCGCCAGGAGGACAGCCAGGCCCACGCTTCCGGCCGCGACGGCGGTGAGCAACGTCTCGGCCGAGGCTCGGAGCAGGTCGCCGGGCGTGATGTTGAGCGATGTGGCGACGAAGCCGGCGATGGCGTCGGCCACGTCGATGATCAGCGCGCACCACCACCGCGACGTGGCGGCGGCCACCAGTCCGAGGACCAGGCGGGGCACCGCGTCGCGCCAGCCCGCCTGCGACTGGCCCAGGTGCTCGCTCATGATGAAGCTCAGCCCCAGCCAGCCCAGGATGACGACCAACGCGCCGGAGGCCACGGCCCAGACGACCGTCCAGGCCTGGATCACCAGGGGGTGCCCGTAGGTCAGCCCCGGCGGCGTGCCGGTAAATATGTCGCTCATCCAGGCGTCATCCGCCCCCGCAGACGGCGGCGTCCGCGTCGCTGGCGCGCTCCACCACGCCGCAGAGGGTCCCGTGGACCCCCTCGATGACCCAGTGGGCGAAGGCTCGGGCCCAGCGCTCGGGGTCCAGGGCGCTCAGCACTTGATCCCACAGCCCCGTGGGCTGATACACCGGAATCACGGTGTGGAAGGTGTGAGGCGTCCCACCGCCGCCGGCTACCAGCAGGACCAGCAGGTAGGTCTGGTCCGGATCTAGGTCGGGCTGCTCGTCCAGCCCGGGGTACTCGAAGCTGTACTCCCAGCCGTCGGCGCGCCGCGTGGCGCCGCCATGCACCTGGTACACGCTCGTGATCCAGGCGCCGGTGTCGGGGTGGCGCACGCCGTAGTGGAGACCGTCGACCGCCTGATTGAAGAGGGGCCGCGCGATGAAGCGCCCGTCGTCCTTGCGCTCGATGGGGTCCCGGTCGTCGTTGACGAGGGTCAGCCCCGCGTCGACGGGGTCCTGGGCCAGGACGAGGGTGCTGGACGGGATCGCCAGCAGCGCCGTGAGCAGCAGCGCGCCGGCCAGGGGGCGCCACAGGCTGGCCGTGCTGGATGTCGTGGGCGCGTGTCGTTCCACCTTGAGGCCTTTGCGGTGATGGGGTCGTCGGTCGTGCCCAGCGAGTGTGATCAGCCGCGCGTCGCGCCGTAATGGCGTATGGGGAGGGCCTGTGCACAGGCCCTCCCCCCAGGGTCTGCATGGTGGCGGGCCGAACGTGATGTCCTGGGGGCGTACAGAGAACGGCCGTGGCGTGCATATATGCACGGGCGTCGTTGGCCGGGTGCCATAGGAGGAAGTGCGAGCGGCGGGCTGCATCGCCGCGAGCACTCCGACATAAGGCTCGGTTGCACGGCGAAGTACAGGCGCCCCCTATAGGACACGCACGTCTGCCGATGGCGCGCCGAAGGGCGGTGCGCAACGGCCTCGGTGAAAACGACAGGTGTGCGCGGGGAGGCGAGATCGATGCGACGAAAGACGACGGTCGGGGGCAAGCGCCCGAGCGTGGGGGACGTGCACGAGCTGCGGCTGATGGCGCTGCTCCACGACTTGGTGCGAGAGCGGAAACTCAAGGGCGCGGCGACGGACCTGGGGGTGGACCCCCGGACGCTGGCGGCGAGCCTGCGGCGGGGCACGTTGTCCCCGTTGATGCGGGTGACGGTGGAGCGGCGGCTGCTGGCCGAGGGCGAGGCGGCGGCAACCCGGCAGCGAGACCAGATGCAGACTTTGGCTCAGCGGGTCGAGCGACTTGAGACCCAGCAGACTGCGGTGACGCAGGCCCGGCGCGGTGACGATGCGCCTGCGGACGACCTGCGGGCGGCGGTCCGCCGTGTGGACGCCGCCGAGCACGCGGTGCAGGCGCTGACCCGCCGGATGGCGCGGCTGGAGCGGGGCCAGGGCACGCGGACGGCCGCCGGTGCCGAGGCCACGGCGCCAGAGCCGCCATGGGCGGTCGACGATCCGAGCCGGCGCGGCGTGGTGACCGACGAGCCGCGCCAGGGCGAGGAAGCGTCCTACGGTCGGGGCATGCCGGCGGTCGTGGAGTGGCGGCGGCTAAACCAGCAGCGCGAAAAGGGCACGAAGCTCGACCAGGTGAAGACCCGCGAGCGGATCATGGCGTTGGAGATCGCCATGATCGGGGAGTACGAGTTGACGCTGCCGCCGGACACGTATGCGATCCATCCGTCCGAGCGGGAGGGCTACCTGCGCTGGCGGCGGCGGGCGCTGGCGGACCTCCAGACGGAGCGGGCCCGGCGCGAACTGCGGCGCTGGGTCCGCCGAGTCCTCACCCTGGGGTTGTGGTGGCGGTAGGTCCGACGCGTGTGCGTCTGGGGTAGTTCCCGGGGGCTGCGCCATGGATGCGGCAGCGGTGTGGTTTCAATCCGCACCCAGTCCTGCGACCAAGCGCAGCGGGCGGGGCGGTGTCACGGCGTCGCAGCTCACCGCGCGCCCCGTCGCATGATCCGGCGGATGGTGCGCTCGTCTTCGGTGCGGAGCAGGTCGGCGGCCACCAGGACGCGGGGCGGGTCGCCGACGTCGGCCGGCACGGTGACGAACTGGTAGCCGTGCGGCCGGATGAGCTCGAGGGCGTTCCGCTGGTCCACCGTGCGCCAGTCAGCGCCCTCGGTGGCCAGCAGCACGCGCGCCTCGGTGCGCCCGATCAGCACGGTCCGGAGCCTGTCGTTGGCGCGGATCAATCGCGGGTCCTTTCGGGTGCCGGCCCCAGGCGGCAGCCGGCGGTCAGGACGCGGCGCGGTGCCCGCCCGCGTCGAGCGTTTCAATGCTCACCCGGTCCTACGACTGCGTGCAACTGGGAGACTGCCCGACACCGAGCCGCGGCACCCGTCCCAGCGCGAGGGCTACCTCCGCTGGCGCCGGCGAGCGTCCGCGGGGTTGCGCCAGTGCCGCTGCACTGGCGCAAGTACGTGGGGCTGGAGGGCGCCGGACCCCTTCCATCCGCCCCTGTGGTCGGCCATACTCAAGGCGTTGTCAGGCTTTGGCCAGCGTTTCCTGCCCGAGAAACCTGGCGGGTCCCGTCCCTGACCCGGGCACGATCGTCGCGGATCGAGCCTCGCTCTCCGCCCGGTCGCCCACGAGGGACACACGCTGCCCGCAGCGAGCCGCGGTCGCGGGGTTGAGCCGAGCTCCCCTGGTGTCCGCCGCGAACGTCGGGATGCCTTGGGAGAGGTGCGCCGTGCGTCGGTCGACGAACGACGCCTTGGCCCCCGCCCAGCCGCACGCGTGACTGACGAATCGCGGCTCGCCAGCGGCGTCTGAGGACAGGCCCAGCGCCGCGTTTCTCGGCTCACGCCCTGGGCGGCGAGCACGTCACCGTCTCGGACGGTTCGCGTCCTCGCAGCGTCCCCACCCGACCCTCGGGCGAACTGCGTCGTCCTCGAACCACGCCGTCCTCCGCGTCCGGCATCCGACCGGAGGCGGCGTGCGTCCAGCGTCAACCCATCCATACCCACATCCCGCGTCCGGATGCCGACGTGGGACCGCACCCCAGGAGGTGCCCATGCAGGACCGAGGGCAGACAGGAACCGGGCGACACGCGCCCAACGACAAGGAGGACACGATGACAGCGGCAATGCCAAGCAATCGTCCACCGGTGGCCGACCCTCAGCCCAGCGTGGACGAACGGGCGGGCCGGGCGATGACGACCCTGAGCCCGGCTGCGACGCTCCCGCCGTCGCAACCCGTGGCGCGCAGCATCCATGACGCCCGCCGCCGCCGGCAGGCGGGCGACCTCGACGGAGCCTTGTTCGCCCTCGCCGGTGCGGACACCGCGAGGGCGGCGACGCCGGACGCCCGTTGGGCCTTCGCCGAGTGGCTGGGCCTGGCGCGGCGGCGCTTTGGCGAGCCGCAGACCCTGGTCTACAGCCCCGGCACCGGCCGGGCCGCGGCGCTCGCGCCCCGGCCGGACGGCGCCCTGCAGGTGATCGCCGTGCTGGGGATGCGCTGGCAGACCGGCGCGGTCGTCTCGCGGCGCAGCCTGCGGGGGCTGAAGCCGCTGCGGGGCGGGACGGCATGAGCGGAACCCACACGCTGGTCGACATTCCGGCCCTCAAGCGCCGCCACCCGCTGGGCCACGTCGTGGAGGCGGCGGGCGTGCGACTTCGCGGCCGGGGCCGCGTCCGCCAGGGCGTCTGTCCCTTCCACGCCGAGGCCACGGGCAGTTTCACGGTGTACGCCGACTCGGACCGCTGGTACTGCTTCGGCTGTGGGGCCGGCGGTGACGTGCTGGACTTCATCCAGCGGACCGAAGACCTGACCCTGCCCGAGGCCATGCGATGGCTGGACGGGGGGCACGGGCCGGCGTCGGCCGCCGCCCCGCGTCCGGCTCCGGCGCCGCCCGCCACGCCCATCGTGGGACCTCCCCGCGACGTGGCCCTGCTGACGGCGGCGGCGCGGTTCTACGCCGGGCACCTGGGCCGCAGTCGCCCGGCCCAGGACTACCTGATCGCCCGCGGCATCGGTCGTGACGCCGCTGCCCGCCTGGGTCTCGGCTACGCGCCGGGACACGGGCTGCGGCGGGGGCTCGTGGCGGCGGGATTCTCGCAGCGGCGACTCACGACGTCCGGGCTCTTCACCGCGCAGGGCGCGGAGCGGTTCGCCGGAATGGTGGTCGTGCCCGAGCTCACCGGCCGACGCGTCCGCTGGCTCGCGGGGCGTGCCGTCGCGCCTGATCGGTCGCCCCGGTTTCAGGCGCTGCCCGGCCCCAAGCCGGTGCTTGGGCGCGGGCGGCTGGGCCCCGCCCCGCCGTGGACGGTACTCACGGAGGGCCTCGTCGACTGGCTGGTGCTGGCGCAGTGGGGCCTGCCGGCCGGCGCCGCGCTGGGCACGCAGGGCATGGCCCGGGTGGCCGCTTCCCTGCGGGGCTGCCCCAGGGTCTTCCTCGCCTTCGACGCGGACGCCGCGGGCCGGGCGGCGGCCGCGCAGCTTCGGGACTTGCTGGGGTGCCGCGCGGCCGTCGTGACCCTGCCCACGGGTGTCGGCGACGTGGCCGATCTCGCGACGCACGCCCACGGACGGACCGCCTTCCGGCGCCGCCTGCGCCAAGCGGCGCGCCTCGCCGGCTAGCGCACCGCCCCCGCACGCGCCCGGCCTCCAGCACACCTCCCCGATCACCAGCGCCCGCGGGCGCGTGATCCGGCGCCACCGGCGCCGCCCCCGAGACATCCACCCGGAACGCCATCCCGCCCGACGTGGCCGTTCCACCCATCACCTCAGGAGGGCCTATGCCCAACACCCGACGGCGCACTCCCGTCCTCGAGACGGCGCGTGCCCCGCCCACGGGCGTCCCAGCGGGCCGCCCGCCCCGATCACGCCGCCACATCCTGTGGCACCCCACACGAAGGAGACCTGCCATGACCCATGGCATCCACGCGAACGGAACCACCACCAGCGTCCCCACGGACGCCGCGATCGAGACCGACCGTGGCCCCGCGTCCGACGCGGGCCACGAGCTGTTCTGGGACAGCCTGCCCCCGGCCGTCGTCACGGCGCTGGAGCAGCCGCTGGATCCCGGCCTGGTCGCGCAGCGCAAGGGTCGCGCCGGCAAGACCTACGACTACCTCGAGGGCCATGTGGTCATCGACCAGGCCAATCACGTCTTCGGCTTCGGCGGCTGGGGCTACGAGCTGGCGGGCGACGTGACCCTGCGGCAAATCGAGATCGTCGATCCCGCGACCGGCGAGGTGACGCGCAGCCAGGCGTACAGCGCCCCGGTGCGCGTCACCGTCCCCGGCGCCCCGCCGCGCGCCGACGTCGGCTTCCACGCGGTGGCCGAGGCGACCGTCGACGGGCATGAGACCGCCTGCAAGGGCGCCGTCACCGACGGCCTCAAGCGCGCCCTGCGGAGTTTCGGCGACCGCTTCGGCAACGGCCTCTACGGCACCCCGGCGACCGCCGCGGGGCGATCCACGCCGTCGGCGACCGGCGCGCCGCGCCCGGCGACGGTCCGCGCAGGGGACGGACGGTCGGCAGGCTCTGTCCCGGCCAGTTCCCGCGACGAGTCCTCGGCGCGGACGCTGCGCACACGGTTGGTCGAACTCGGGGCCGCGCAGGGCTTCGACGAGACGCAGGTGCGCGCCGCCGTGCAGCGCCGGACGGGCCGGGCCCTCGACGCCCTGCCGGCGGCCGAGTTGACGACGCTCGTGGACGCTGCGGACCGGAAGCTCCAGCAGGCGCAGCTCGCGCCGGCGGCCTGAGCCCAGGCCGCCGGGCGCCCCCGAAACCAGCGCGGGGCCGACTCGTCGGAGTCGGCCCCGCTTCTCATATAGAGGAGGACACGACATGGCGACGATCACGTCCCCCGTGTCACACCCGACGTCGGGCTCCCGCGCCGAGGCGCGAGCCGACGTCTACGCCCGACCGTCGGCTCGCGTCGACGAGGACGGGACGCTCGACGTGCGCGCGTCGGCGGTCGGCACCTGCCGTCGCGCGCTCTGGTATGCCGCGACCGGCCATCGGCCGACGAACCCGCCAACGGACGCCGCGCTGACGGTCATGGAGGCCGGGAATGCGCTCGAACCGGTGGTGCTGCGCGCGATGGCGCGGGCCGGCTGGACGCTGACCCCGGCCGACCCGTCCGTGCCCCAGCCGGCGTCGATCCGGATCGATCCGCACGTCGTGGTGACCGGGCACCCCGACGCCACGGGGCGGCGGCCGCTGATCCACGACGCCGCGCGTCCCGTGACCGCGACCCCGGCGTCGATGTTCCTGTTCGACGACGAGCCGCCGGCGACCGACGACGAGATGATCGTCGAGGTCAAGACCCGGGGACCGAGCGCCTTCAAGCGCTGGCGCACCCTGGGCGCGGAACGCAGCCATCCGACGGCGGTCGCCCAGGTGGCCGTCTACACCCTCGGGACCTTCGGCGCCGTGCGCGACGCGGCGATCGCCGTGCTGGACACGGCCAGCCGTGCCTGGGACGTCGAAATCATCCCGGCGCCCCGGGTGGCGCAGGCCCTGGACCGCGTCGGCGCCTGGCTGGGTCAGTTGGGCGCCCACGTCGACCGCCATGGCGCGGATCCGCAGGCGCTCCCGACGCGAGACTTCGCCGCCGGGAGTTGGCAGTGCCGGAGTTGCCCCTTCCTGGCGACGTGTCAGCCGGGCGCGGCGACCGCGGCCACGGCGGAGGCCGTGCCTGAGGTCGAGGACGCGCCGGTGAGCGCCGCCGAGGCCCAGGCGGCGGTGGCGGCGTACGCGGAAGCCCGAGACGCCCTGAAGGTCCCTGAGCGTGACAAGCGCGCGGCGCTGGCCACCCTCAAGGCCTGGATGCGGCGGCAGGGGGCCGCCAAGACGACCATCGCCGGCCACACGGTCAGCCTGGTGCAGTCGAAACGCTACGCCGTGGACCACCGCAAGCTCAACGCGATCCTCGACCCGGCCATCCGCGCCGAGATCGTCAGCGAGCGCGCGTCGGAGTTCGTGCGGGTCAGCTAGCCGCTCCCCCCGCGGAGCGCCCCGCCGATTCACGATCGAGCGCGGCCAGACCGCGCTCCAGCACTCCCCAAGGAGGAGCGCAATGTCGAAGACGATCAACCGCGTGGAGCTGCTCGGCCGGCTCGGGACCGACCCCGAGCTGCGGCACACCCAGGGCGGAACCGCCATCGTCCAGCTGCGGCTGGCCACCGACCGCCGCCGCCAGAGCGGTGAAACGACGACCGACTGGCACCGGATCGTCGTCTGGGGCCCGCAAGCCGAAGCCGTCCACCGGTACCTCGGGAAAGGCGCCCGCATCTACGTGGCGGGGCGCCTGGTCCAGAACGCCTGGGAGGGCGACGACGGCCAGCGCCGCCAGCGCACCGAGATCCACGCCCAGGAGGTGATCTTCCTGGACGGCCGCGCCAACGGCACGCCGGCGTCGACCGACGGTGAGGATCTGCCCGTCTAGTCGGGCGGGACCCACCCCGCCTCTCGTCGCCCGTCCGCCGGGCGCCCCACGGGGCCGTCCGAGGACCGGACGGCCCCGCCGATTCACCAACGAGCGCGGCCAGACCGCGCTCCAGCACTCCCCAAGGAGGAGCGCGATGTCGAAGACCATCAACCGCGTGGAGCTGCTCGGCCGGGTCGGGACCGACCCCGAGCTGCGCCACACCCAGGGCGGGACCGCCGTCGTCCAGCTGCGGCTGGCCACCGACCGCCGCCGCCAGGACGGCGAGACCACGGCCGACTGGCACCGGATCGTCGTCTGGGGCGCGCAAGCCGAAGCCGTCCACCGGTACCTCGGGAAAGGCGCCCGCATCTACGTGGCGGGGCGCCTGGTCCAGAACGCCTGGGAGGGCGACGACGGCCAGCGCCGCCAGCGCACCGAGGTCCACGCCCAGGAGGTCATCTTCCTGGACGGCCGCGCCAACGGCGCGCCGGCGTCGACCGACGGTGAGGACCTGCCCTTCTAAGCGGGCGGGACGACTCCGCCTCTCGTCGCCCGTCCGCCGGGCGCACCCCCGCGTTCGTTTCCACCCCAGAGCGAAGGAGATTGACGTGACCCAGACGAAGCGATCCACGCCGGACGCGGCGTTGCTGGATGCGCTGCGCAGCAACCTGTCCCTGCTGGGCGAACTGGCCGTGCGCTACGAGATCGAGACGCAGCCGGAGCGGCCCGGTGACGACCGTCCCGTCATCACCTGTCCCGAGGACGTGGGGCGGCTGCTGGCGCCGGAGATGGCGCCCCTGGCCCAAGAGCAGGTGCGCGTCCTGCTGCTGAGCACCAAGCACCACGTGGTCGGCCAACGGGTGATCTACCAGGGCACCATCGCGTCCTGCCAGGTCCGCGCGGCGGAGGTCCTGCGACCGGCCGTGGTGGAGGCGGTGCCGAAGATCATCATCTGCCACAACCATCCCAGCACCGATCCGACGCCCAGTCCGGAGGACATCGCGCTCACCAGGAAACTGGCGGAGGCGGCCCAGCTGCTGGACGTCGAACTGCTCGATCACGTGGTCATCGGCGGCGCCCAGACGGTCAGCCTCAAGGACCGCGGCCTGATGGCCGCCTGACCCCGGCCCGAGTCCCACGCCGCGCCCCACCGCGCGCTCGCCCACCCACCGACCCCACCCCCAGAGGCCGCACGCGGCGGAATCGATTCGCCGCGCCTCATCCGCACCACCCATGAAGGAGGCATTCCATGCCAGCGACGCATCCCCTGCCCCGGGACGAGGATGTCCTCGGACCCCAGGACCTCTACACCATCAACGCGGCGGGCTTCTCGGCCACGGCCGACGCCTTCGCCCGCGACCCCGACGCCGAGAGCCTCTGGTTCCTCTCGATGGTCGGATCCCAGACGGCCCTCAAGGCCATCTGGGCCTCCCTGCTCAAGCAACCGCCCGACGTCGCCCATCTCATCCACGGCGCAGACGGGATGGCGCTGGCGGGCCGCTACCAGCGCTGTGCGATCCCGCACGAGACCATTGGCACCTGGACCACCAGGATCGCCCGCCTCCCGGCCGCCGGCGGGTGGCACGCCCTCGTCTACACCAAATTGGCGGAGTACGGCTTCGACCGGGAGGCGTTCCTGCTCCTGGCCCCGACCGCCGATGCCGCCCCGGCGCTCCACCAGCGCTTCCTCGACACGCGGAGCCCGCTGCCCCTGCATCACTCCTGGGCGGACTGGCTCTGGCGACGGGGCCTGGACACGGGCGAGGTCGTCCCGCTCCAGTCGGCGGGCGTCGTCGCGTACCGCTGTCACCCCGACGGGGAGCGGCTGCGGGACGACCTCGCCACGGCGGTCGCGGCCGGGCGACTGACCCTCGCACCGGACGACGGGATGGACCGGCACGCAACGGATCGGACACCGACGCACCCGAAAGGAGACCTGTGATGCGATTGGCCGCCCAGGCGAAAGGGGGCTTCTACCCCACGCCGCCCCGCGTCGTGGACCTCCTCGCCGACCTGATGGTCGCGCCGGCCGGCGCTTACGCCCGGCGTCATGAGACGCTGCGCATTCTCGACCCCTGCTGCGGGGCCGGGGAGGCCGTGGTGCAGCTGGCGGACAACCTGCGCCGCCGGGGCACGCTCCCCGTCGAGACCTACGGCGTGGAACTGCACCGGGATCGGGCCGATGACGCGGCGGGTCGCCTCGACCGCGCCCTCGCCGCCGACCTGTTCCAGACTTCCATCGCCAACCGGGCCTTCGGGCTGCTGCTCCTCAATCCGCCCTACGACTACGATGCCGAACAACGGCGGACGGAGCACAGCTTCCTGGTCCACGCGACCCGCTACCTGGCGGATCAGGGCATACTGGTCTTCATCGTCCCCCGCCAGCGGCTGCGCGTCTCGGCCCGCTACCTGGCCTCGCACTATGGGCGGGTGCGGTGCTGGGCCTTCCCGGACCCGGAGCGCGCGGTCTTCGACCAGGTGGTGCTGCTGGGCACCCGCAAGGCGGAGCCGACCCCCGACCCCCGCGCGGCCGAGCAGATCCGGGCGTGGGCCGAGGGCGCGCCGGAACCGCTGCGGCCATCGCGCTATCCGGCGTTCAGTCCGCCGACCACGCCCGCCGGCGAGATTCTCTTCACCACGCGCCACGTCGATCCGCTGGCCGCGGCGGCCGAGGCCCGCCGATCGGGGCTCTGGACCAGCCCGCAGATCACGGACGCGCTCTGGCCGACCGGGGACCACCGGACGCGCCCGCTGATGCCGCTGCGCCGGGGCCACATGGCCATGTTGGTCGCGGCGGGCTTCCTGGACAACCTCTGTCTGGAGGCCGACGGCCGGCGCATCCTGGTCAAGGGCCGGACCTCCAAGGCGATGGTGCTGGTGGAGACCACGCCGGAGAAGGAGATCTACCGCGAGCGGCTGACGACCACCGTCGTCGCCCTCGACTTGGACGACGGCCGGATCACGGACATCAGCGCCTAGCCGACGCCCCCCAGCGTCGCACCACGAGGCCCCGTCGGCCCGCACGGGACCCGACGGGGCCTCGCGTTGTGTGGACGAAACCGCACATCCCCTTAAGACAGGAAGGTCGACCGATGCAGATGCCCATGACCCTGGGCGCCTGCGACCGGTGCGGGCAGCCCATCCGCCCCGGCGAACCCGTCAGGCAAACCGCCGCGGTGGACATCATCGGGGGACGGGCCGTCGCCTCCCCGGTGACCACCACCCACCTCGCAGGCCGCTGTGCCGACGACGCCGGCGCCGCTGCCGGGGTCCGCCGGCCGGTCCGGAACGCCGCGTAGACGGCGGCACCACCCCGCCGCCTTCACCATTCACAAGGCCCCGCCATCGGCGGGCCTCGCACATGCACCACCCGCCTGGGGACGTGGCCAGGGAACCCGCCGCGCTGACACGTCCCCACCGGGGGCGTGATGCGTTCCGGGTCCCGGCGTCGTCCTCTGGCCCCATCGCACGGAAGGAGACCCGACATGAACCTCGGAGCGTTCATCGACACCTACAAGGACGCCATTGCCCAGCGGGTGGTGGAGTCCTACCCGCCCCTGTACCGGCCGTCCGAGACCGGCCACGAGCTTCCCCTGCTGCTCCGCTCGCCCCTGGGGGCGCAGGCGGACGCCATCCGCGGCGCGGCCCTCTCGCTGCGGGCGCACCGCGGCACCACCATTGTCGGCGAGATGGGCACCGGCAAGTCCTTCATCGCCGCCGCGGCCGCCCACGCGGCGGGCTTCCAGCGGGTGCTGGTCTTGTGCCCGCCGCATCTGATCCGAAAGTGGAAGCGCGAGGTGGAAGCGACGGTCCCCGGCGCCCAGGCCGCCATCGTCGCTTCCATCACCGACCTGGAAGGCTTCCGCCGCTGGAGCGGCGCCGGGCCCCGCTTCGCCGTCATGTCCCGCGAGCGCGCCAAGCTCTCGTACCGCTGGCAGCCCGCCGTCGTCGAGCGCTGGGCCGTCGCCAACGGCCGGCTGGTCCGGGACGAAACGACGCGGGAACCATTTCGCGTCCCCTGCTGCCCGGCCTGCGCCGGCCAGATCGTGGACACGGACGGCGTGCCGCTGACGGCCCGGGCGCTGGCCCGACGCAAGCACCGCTGCCGGCACTGCGACGCGCCCCTCTGGCAGGCCGACGCCGCCGGCCCCCGGCGCTACCCGCTCGCCGACTACGTCAAGCACCGGATGACGGGCTGCTTCGACCTGCTCATCGGCGACGAGGTGCACGAGTACAAGGGCCGCGGTTCCGCGCAGGGCATCGCCGCCGGCATCCTCGCCGACGCCTGCGGCACGTCCCTCAGCCTGTCCGGCACCCTGATGGGCGGCTACGCCTCCACGCTCTTCCACCTGCTCTACCGGTTCAGCCCGGAGATCAGGACGGCGTTCGGGCGCTCGGAGGAGTCGCGCTGGATCGAACGCTACGGCTTCGTCGAGCGCACCGTCGGCCGGCCCGACGACGCCGCGCTGGAGGACGGGCGCGCAAGCCGCCGCCGGCGCTACCGCACGGTGGTCCGGGAGCGACCCGGCCTGGCGCCCGCCGCGCTCTTCCACCTCATCGGCCACAGCGTGTTCCTCAGACTCGCGGACGTGGCCTCGGGGCTGCCGCCCTACGACGAGCAGGTGCAGGTGTCCTCGCTGGGCTCGGACGAGGACGCGACGGGGCTCTCCCAGCGCAGCGCCTACACCCACGTGTTCGAGACGCTCAGGGACGCCCTCGCCCAAGCGCTGAAGGACGGCTCCAAGCGCCTGCTGGCCACCTACCTGCAGACGCTGCTGGCCTACCCCGACGGCTGTACCCGAGGCGAGACGGTATTCGATCCCGGCAGCGGCGACATCCTCGTGCAGGTCCCGCCCCTGGCGGAGGACCGGATCTACCCCAAGGAGCAGGCCCTGCTGGACCTGGTGGCCGGCGAGCGCATGGCGGGCCGTCGGGTGCTGGTCTACGCCACGCACACGGGGACCCGGGACATCACCGAGCGGATGGACGACATCCTCACTCGGCACGGGTTCCGAGTCGCCGTGATGAAGGCCGCCGCCGTGCCCCCGGACCGCCGCGAGGCGTGGGTGGCGCGGAAGGTCACGGAGGGCATCGACGTGCTGATCTGCCACCCCCGGCTGGTGCAGACCGGCCTCGATCTGGTGGACTTCCCCACCATCTGCTGGTACGAGACCGATTATTCGGTCTACACCATGCGGCAAGCCTCGCGCCGCTCCTGGCGCATCGGCCAGACGCGCCCGGTCAAAGTCGTGTTCTTCGCCTACCGGAACACGCTCCAAGCCGACGCGCTGAAGCTGGTGGCCAGGAAGCTGCAAAGCTCCCTGGCCGTCGAGGGCGAACTGCCCGAGGACGGCCTGGCCGCCTACGGCGACGACGGCGATGACCTGCTGCTGGCGTTGGCCCGTCAGGTCGTCAACGGCGCCACGGACGGCGAGACCGTCGAGGATGTCTTCGCCCAAGCCGCGACCGCCGCGTCCGCAGCCGAGGAGCTGCTGGTGGACGATGGCTGGCAGGCCGTCGAGGTCGAGCCGGAAGCCGTCGCTGTCAATGGCAACGGCGCGACCGGCAACGGCCATCCCGAAGCCATCGGCCTCGGGCCGCGCGTCGAGCCGGTCGTTGGGAGCGGTCGCCATGCCAACGGCAACGGTCACCACGACGAGGCGCCGGCGCCACAGCCGTCGCTGTTCTCGTGGGCCGACTTCATGGCTGAGGAGCCGGTGAAGCCGAAGCGCCGCCCCCGTAAGGCTCAGGCTCCGGCGCTGTCCCTGTTCGAGTGGGCGTTGGAACAGGAACGGCAGCCGGTTGGCGCGGGACGCTAGCTCGCAGACTCGGGGGAGGACACCTGGATTGGATGTCCTCCCCCGCAGGTCCACATATGTGGCCTTTTTTTGCGTTATAGCCCGAACCGTTACAACGTGCGCGGGATGGGAGCCTCCGGTGTGTCCCGTCAGACGTAGACTGATGAATCGCAGCCGGAGGCGAGAGCGACTCCAGGACTTGGAGAATTGGTAGCGCTTCAACAGCCGACGGGCGAGAGTAACGAGTAGAGCATCAATGCCACGCATCTTCGACAACCTCGCGCCTGGCTCACGCCTTCTGTCCGCGCTGCAGGAGACGTTGGAGCTTTCGTCGCGAGCGGACTTCTGCGTCGGCTACTTCAACCTGCGCGGTTGGGGCGGACTTGCGCCCCACGTGGACGGCTGGGGCCAAGACGACGGACCCTGCCGCGTGCTCATCGGGATGCAGCGCCTGCCTCACGACCAACTCAGAGAAGCCCTGAGCCTGACCGACAGGCCCTCCGGCATCGACAACCAGACGGCGCATCGCCTCAGAGTCCAGTTGGCCGAACAGCTTCGCCAGCAGCTCACGATCGGCGCGCCGACCAACGCCGACGAGCGGACCCTGCGTCAGCTGGCGGCCCAGCTTCACGCCAGGAAAGTCGTGGTCAGGCTCTTCCTCCGCCACCCCCTGCACGCGAAGCTCTATCTGATGTTCCGGGACGATCCGGTCAACCCCATCACGGGCTACCTGGGGAGCAGCAACCTCACCTTTGCCGGCCTCGCCGGGCAGGGCGAGTTGAACGTGGACGTGCTCGACCACGACGCCACCCTCAAGCTCGAGCAATGGTTCGAGGACAGATGGAACGACCGCTTCTGTGTCGACGTCACGGACGAGTTGCTTCAAATCATCGAAGAGAGTTGGGCGCGGGAGGCGCTGATACCGCCGTACCACGTCTATCTCAAGATGGCCTACCACCTCTCCCACGAAGCCCGCGCCGGCCTCGCCGAGTTCAGGATTCCCAAGGTGTTCGGCGACCGGCTGTTCGACTTCCAGGCCGCCGCGGTCAAGATCGCGGCACACCACCTCAACAAGCGCAACGGCGTGCTCATCGGCGACGTGGTGGGGCTGGGCAAGACCCTTATGGCCACCGCCGTCGCCCGCATCTTCGAGGATGACCACGGGCTGGAGACCCTCATCATCTGCCCCAAGAACCTCGTCCCCATGTGGGAAGACCACGCGTACCAGTACCAATTGCGGGCCAGGGTGCTGTCCCTGAGCAGGGTGCTCGGCGAGCTGCCCAACCTGCGCCGATACAGGCTGGTGGTCATCGACGAGAGCCACAACCTGCGCAACCGGGAGAGCAAACGGTTTCGTGCCATCCAGGAATACGTCCGCACCAACGAGAGCAAGTGCATCCTCCTGTCGGCCACGCCCTACAACAAGACGTACCTGGACCTCTCCAACCAGCTGCGCACCTTCGTGGAGGACGACCAGGACCTGGGCATCCGGCCCGAGCGACTCCTGCGAGAGCTGGGCGAGATCGAGTTCAGCAGGCGGCACCAAGCAGGCCTCCGCACCCTGGCGGCCTTCGACTTCAGCAAGCACGCCGACGACTGGCGCGATCTGATGCGGCTGTACCTCGTGCGCCGCACCCGCAGCTTCATCCAGGACAACTACGCGGAGACGGACCGGGAGACCGGGCGGAAGTTCCTCACCTACGAGGACGGGAATCGTTCCTTTTTCCCCACGCGCGTGCCCAAGACGGTTAAGTTCGACATCGACGAGTCCGACCCCAACGACCAGTACGCCAAGCTGTACTCGCCAAGGGTCGTTGAGGTCATCAGGCGCCTGAATCTGCCACGATACGGCCTCGGCAACTACGTACTGGACAGCCCACCGACTCCTCCCACCGCTGCGGAGAAGCGGCAGATCGACGACCTGTCACGGGCTGGCAAGCGGCTCATCGGCTTCTGCCGCACCAACCTGTTCAAACGCCTGGAGAGCAGCGGCGCGGCTTTCCTGCAATCCGTTGAGCGGCACGTTCTCCGCAACTACGTCTTCCTCCACGCCATCAGGAACGGCCTGCCGGTGCCCCTCGGCACTCAGGACGCCGAGATGCTGGACTCCCGCTTCACAGACGAGGACGCGGATCAGGCGCGTGGCTCGCTGTTCGACCCGGACGACGACGATCAGGAAGAGGCAATCGAAGAGACCGGCGGCGCATGGACGACGGTCGACTTTGAGTCACGTGCTGCCGAGATTTACGCGGAGTACGAGGGCCGCTATGAGAGCCGCCTTAAGTGGCTCCGCTCCGATCTCTTCGAGAGTTCCCTGGAGAGCGCACTCCTGTCGGACTCCGATGCCCTCCAGGGCGTTCTGGGGGATTACGGACCATGGGACCCAGCCCATGACGCCAAGCTGGACGCGCTCCACGCGCTGCTGACGGAGACCTTCCCGGACCGAAAGGTCCTGATTTTCTCCCAGTTCGCGGACACGGTTCTCTATTTGGAGGGACAGCTCAAGAGGAAGGGCGTACAAGCGCTGGCCGGCGTCACCGGCAACTCCGCCGGCCCCACGCAGCTGGCGTGGCGATTCAGTCCCGAAAGCAACCGGAGGCCGGGCCAGGGCGCGCCGGAACCGGAACTGCGCGTCCTCGTCGCGACCGACGTGCTCAGCGAGGGTCAGAACCTCCAGGACTGCCACGTCGTGGTCAACTACGATCTGCCCTGGGCGATCATCCGTCTCATTCAGCGGGCGGGCCGCGTCGACCGCATCGGGCAGCAGGCGGAGGAGATTCTCTGCCACTCCTTCCTGCCCGCCGAGGGCGTGGAGCGCATCATCGACCTGCGCAAGCGGGTCCGGGAACGGCTCAGGGAGAACGCCGAAGTGGTCGGCGCGGACGAGGCGTTCTTCGAGGACGAGTCCGATAGCCAGGCCATCATCAACCTCTATCACGAGCGCGCGGGCATCCTCGACGGAGACCCCGACGGCGAGGTCGACTTGGCGTCCCACGCCTACCAGATATGGAAGAACGCCATCAGCGCGGACCCGCGATTGAAGAAAGCCGTCGTGGACCTGCCGGACGTCGTGTTCTCGTCTCGTCAGCACACGCCCATTGCCCAGCGGCCCGAGGGCGTCCTCGTCTTCATGCGCACCCCCGACGGCAACGACGCCCTCGCCTACGTCGACCGCGAGGGGCGGAGCATCACCGAATCACAACTGGAGATCCTCTCCGCCGCCGAGTGCAGGCCCGATATCCCGGCTCAGCCCCATCACGAAGACCACCACCGGCTCGTGACCGAGGGCGTCAAGCACGTCGTCAGGGAAGAGAAGCGGGTCGGCGGTCAGTTGGGGCGACCCTCCGGGGCGCGCTTCCGCGCCTATACCCGTCTCAAGCAGTACGCCGAGGCCATCAGGGGACAGCTGTTCGACGTGGATGCCCTCCACCGGGCCATTGACGACATATACCGCCATCCCCTGCGCTCGTCCGCAGTGGATACCCTGAACCGGCAGTTGCGCAGCGGCGCGGACGATGCGCAACTCGCCGACATCGTGATGGCACTCAGGGAGGAGGACCGGCTGTCTCTGACGGATGATGTCGCCGAGGCCCAGGAGCCTCAGATAATCTGTTCCCTGGGCTTGTTCCAGCACGATTCCTACGCTGATGGCAGCCAGGAAGAATAGTAGCGTGGGAGGACAACAGTGCGTCCACTGCGGGTCAACAGATCAGGCGCATACTCAATCCAAATGGTGCGTTCCTTATGAGAATTGGCTCATCTTGGGAAGACTAGAATTCCTAGCACCTGTCCTAACAAATCCCGACCAGTTTCTTCAGAGTCCGCCGCCTTCTGATCCTAGTCTTATAGCCCGCGAGCGAGGAAAAAAATCCTGCGTAATACTACTCGCTGCTTGGATCACCGAACTCGCCTTGAAGACGTTGCTGGTTAGCGAGGGTCACCGTGTGGAAAAGGGAGATGCATGGGGGCATGATCTCTGGTGCCTGTACGACGCCCTGCGTTGCGAAACTAAGAAAGAACTCCGAAGCATCCACGGCACGGAACTACCCGATCCTTACAGGAATTGGACAGAGGGCGATTGTGTGGAGGATATCGTATTGGCAGCAAAGGACACTTTTGTAATATGGCGTTACCTTTCGAGCAAGAGTGAAATAAAAAGTGAACCTAAGAAATTGGTAACTGTTGCATACGCAGCATACATGCTTCACCTGAAGCGCACCAAACTCCCGACATGGCCAAGTGTGTGAAGGTGGAGCCACTTGATAGGTATGGGGAATTCTGATGCGCGTCTCGATTGAAGAGCTGCGCCCTCACCTACAGACCTTCGACTTCCCGCGTCTCTTCGTGGATGGCCTCGGCTGGAACCACTACCGAGCCGAACCGTTGGCCGTCCGGGTAAACGAGCGCGAATACACGCTCAAGCCCATTGCGGAGAAGGCCGGGTTCGCCGTCTACGAGTGCGACGCCGGCATCGACAACGACATTCCCCAATACCCGATCCGGCGCAAGATAGAGACCGAGGTCGCCAAGCGCGCCTTTGAGCACCTCATCATCTTCACCGACCCCGGACGCAAGGCGCAGGTCTGGCAGTGGGTCAGGCGGGAGACCGGCAGGCCCGCCGCCTGCCGTGAGTACGCCTTTACCGCGGGCGGTGGCGGAGACCACCTGCTCCAACGACTGCAACCGCTCTTCGTGTCGCTCGACGAGGAGCCGTCGCTGAACATCGCCCTCGTCGCCTCGCGGGTTCGCGCGGCGTTGGACGTTGAGAAGGTCACGAAGCGCTTCTACGAACGCTTCAGGACCGAGTTGACCGCCTTCGGCGACTTCATCGACGGCATCACCGCGCAGGGCGACCGGGAATGGTACGCCTCCCTCATGCTCAACCGCATGATGTTCGTCTACTTCGTGCAGAAGCAGGGCTTCCTCGACGGCGACATCGATTACCTCCGCAACCGCCTGAGCAGGGTGCAAGCCCTTCCCGGGCATCCTGAGCCTGTCGAAGGACGTGGGCGCTTCCAGCAGTTCTACCGCCTCTTCCTGCTGCGCCTGTTCCATGAGGGTCTGGGACAGCCCGAGGCCCAGCGAGCGCCCGACCTCGCCGCGCTGTTGGGGAGAGTCCCCTTCCTCAACGGCGGCCTGTTCGACGTGCACGATCTGGAGCGGGACAACCCCGACATCGGCATTCCCGACGAGGCGTTCGAGCGGGTCTTCGACTTCTTCGACGGCTACCGCTGGCACCTGGACGAGCGGCCCTATCGGGAGGACAACGAGATCAACCCCGACGTGCTCGGCTATATCTTTGAGAAGTACGTCAATCAGAAGCAGATGGGGGCCTACTACACCAGGGAGGACATCACCGGCTACATCGCCCGCAACACCGTCATTCCGTTCCTGTTCGACGCCGCCAGGAAGGAGTGCCCCGTGGCATTCGGTTCGGACGGCGGCGTCTGGCGGCTGCTGCGCGACGACCCGGACCGCTACGTTTATCCGGCCGTCGGCCACGGCATCACCTGGAACGCCCGGCATGTCGAGGCTCCGGAGCGCCTCGACATGCCCTTCGACCTGCCCGACGACATCGCCGCCGGCATCGGAGACGTATCCCAGCGCGACGGGTGGAACCGGCCCGCGCCGGACGACTACGCGCTGCCCACCGAGACGTGGCGCGAGGTTGTAGCTCGCCGTCAAGGCTACGCCGAGGTCCGCGCGAAGCTCGCCTCCGGCGAGGTCCAACAGATCAACGACCTCATCACGCTCAACCTCGACATTGAGCGGTTCGCCGGGGACGTGATCGTCCAGAGCGAGGGATCGGAGCTGCTTCGCGCCTTATGGCATGCCATGCGCGACGTGTCGGTCCTTGACCCCACCTGCGGCTCCGGCGCCTTCCTCTTCGCCGCCCTCAACGTCCTGGAACCCCTCTACACCGCCTGCCTGGAGGGGATGCGGGGGTTCCTGGACGACCTGAAGCGCTCGGAGCGTCCCCGCAGCCCCAATGCCCTGAGCGACTTCCGCGAGGTCTTGGAGCAGGTTGAGAAGCACCCCAGCGAGCGGTACTTCGTCCTCAAGTCCATCGTGCTCAACAACCTCTACGGTGTGGACATCGAGCGAGGAGCCGTCGAGATCTGCAAGCTGCGCCTCTTCCTGAAGCTGGTTGCCCAGCTGGAAAGCTACGACCAGATAGAGCCGCTGCCGGACATTGATTTCAACGTCCGTGTCGGCAATGCCTTGGTCGGCTTCACGTCCCTGAACGCCGTGCGCCAGGCTATGACGGTCATGCCCAATGGCCAGCATCGGCAGGTATTTCCCGAGGACCAGGCGGCCCTCGACCGTATCGACGAGGCGGCAGAGACAGCCAGCAGGGCCTTTGACCAGTTCCGGTGGCAGCAGACCATGCTGGGCGGGGAGGTGACCTCCGCCGACAAGCAGGCCCTCCGTGACCGCCTGCGCCACCTCGGCGGTGAGCTTGACTACCTACTGGCCTCTGAATACCGCGTGGAAACCAACGATCCAGCCGCCTATGACGCCTGGCGCACCAGCCACCAACCGTTCCACTGGTTCGTCGAGTTCTACGGAATAATGAAAACCCGTGGATTTGATGTCGCTATCGGTAATCCCCCTTTCTTGGAAGCGCGGAATCTTCGTGGCCAATACACAATAGATGAACTTCCTCTCGCAAAGACACGAAACCTCTTTGCTATGTTTGGACATCGCTCTTCAGTTCTAAAGCACCAGGATGGTCGGCTGGGAATGATTTTTCCAATTAGCTCTATATCCACACCTCGAATGCTGCCACTAATGCAACATTTTCAAGCAAGTTATAGCCAATTGTGGCTGGCCAATTTTGCAGTCCGACCCTCGAAACTCTTCAATGGCGCCGATATGAATTTGACCATCCTGCTATCGGGCCGCAAAGCTGATGAACAAAGACCAAATATATACACGACAGAATACGTTAGATGGCACGAGCGATATCGAGGGCATCTGTTCGGAACTCTTACATTCTTCAATTCATACTTTCATAGCGAGATCTCGACAATACCTAAGCTCGGATCACAATTGGTGGGCTCGATACTTGGCAAGATCAAAGCACACAAGTCTTTGAAAACGATCCGCTCCACACATACATCAGCAGAATCTGTTTACTACCACAGCGGAGGAAGATATTTTCGGAAGTGCTTGGACGAAAAGCTCTCGAATGAGTATAAGGAGCTTAGAGTTAGTGCCACATGGAAGCCTGCGCTTATCAGTCTTCTGTCATCAGGTACATACTATTTGTATTGGATTGTACATTCTGATTGCTACCACGTGACCAGTCGTGACATCGACGGTTTCTTCGTTCCGAATCAACTTGCGAATGATCATCGCCTCAGGTCGCTGTCTGATCGACTCATTCAAGATCTATGGCTAAATGCAAAAGTTCGTCTTCGATCCCGTGCTGATGGCACTGTCCAACGTGAAGTCAACTTCCAGGTGGGCAAATCGAAAGAAGTTATCGATGCTATTGATACTGTTCTCGCGTCGCATTATGAATTCACGGATGAGGAGCTTGATTTTGTAGTAAATTTCGAGGGCAAGTACCGGTTTCCCGAACATTCGGTGATGCGGAGATGAGACTAAGCTCTCGCGTAGGGGATTAGGAGGACTTATGCCACCAGTGGCGTTGCCTGAACCAGATGACAAACATGAGGGTCCGGGTGGAACCGTGCCGCTCTGGCAATGTCCCCATTGCGATGAGCTGAAGGCAATCGAAGATTTCGGCTGGCGCTTTCGTAGGGACATTTATCCGAATGAAGACGTTTGGCACAAACAATCTTGGTGCGCTCAATGTCGAAGCCAAAGCTAGGCTCGCCAGATGGCTCTCCGCTACGCTGCGAGATCTTGGCTAGCCTTCTTCTGTTCTAGAGAATGTACCGTGGAACTCGTGCTCGCCGGTGGCTATGGACTCATACCTAAGGAGTTATACGCCTCCATCAGCTACGACATCAAGTACCGCATGGGTCGGGAGGGCTGAGAATGCCAGTCGACATTGAAACGGAACTTGTACAGCTATGGGCAGGTGCCCGTGCCGTGGCTAGTCTATTGGAGAGTCAACTAGCCGCTGACTCAGGCAAAAAAACTATCTCAACGGTCGGATTGCGACCAGGTCACGACCATCAATTGGCTGGGTTGGGGCAGATAATGGATCTAACTCAATCGTACACACTGGAGATTGCAATCAAGGCGTTATACAAGAGTCTGAACTCGAAGAGCAACCCTGAGACCACACACGACCTGCTGCGTTTGTTCGAGTCTCTGCCCAAGGACGTCAAGAGCCGCGTGAGTTCGAAGTGGCAAAAAGCCAGCGGCCTTAGCTCAATAGCTCGGAAAATCACATTTGGTGAGTTCTTGGAAAAATACCGACTGCTGTTTGAAGAGTCGAGATACTTGTTTGAGCGGGATAGGTGTTTTGCTCGGAACTCCAAAGACTTTGATATATCTATGTGGGTGATAGCGGACGAAATAGTCCGTAAACAACCCGACAAGACGCTGTTGTATAACCTGTACAACGTCCTTAGTGAGGAACGAGATGGTTCACTGGGCGAAAGAGAAGGTGTCATGGAACCGCTGCGTGCCGACTGCGACCTATGACCAAGGAGGACGAGTAGATGCAGAAAGCGTTGCACATACGGACGACCGTCCTGCCCGGAGGCAAAATAGAGATCGTGGACCAGGAGTTGGCGGAGGGTGAGAGCGTGGATGTGACAATCGCCCCCACACCGGATCCATCGGCTCGTTCGGCCTGGCAGATAATCACGGAAGGACCGGGGCACCGTCTCTTCAAGACCGCAAAGGAAGTCAATGACTACGTCGCGGAGGAACGGGCATCGTGGGATCGCTAGGTCTTCCGTCGCACGGGGCCATCTACCTGGATACGTCGGCCATCATCTATAGCGTGGAGCGCAACGAGCCGTACTTCACTCTATTGGCTCCTGCATGGCAGAAGGCGGAGGCGGGACAGCTCGTCGTGGCATGTGGTGAACTGGTCATCGCGGAAACCTTGGTCCGTCCGATACGGGAAGGTAACGTCGATCTCGCAACGGCCTTTCGGGCCGTGTTCGCTGCGCCGGAGGTGGACCTCATTCCGACCACGCGCCGGTTGTGGGAGGACACCGCCCGCATACGCGCCGAGACGGGTCTGAAGACACCCGACGCGCTTCACGCTGCGACAGCTCTTTGGGCGGGTTGCGCGCTCTTCATCACCAACGACACCGACTTTCGCCGCGTCGAAGGCTTGCCCGTCGTCGTCTTGGACGATCTCCTCAAAGAGGAGAGTCGGATATGAACCCGGAGGTGGACAGGGCCGTCAGCGCGGCCAGTGGCATCGGCTTGTCGCCCGAGGCCGCAGGCATTGCAATGAATGGCCGGACGGCAACTGCACCACCGCCGGATACCGCCCACAGGGGGAACCTGCGACTCCTTGAAGAGCCGCTGACCGCCCTATTCTGCTCCCAGCGATGTCCCGGGGACCTCATTCTCAAGACCTATGATCTCGCCAAGGCCATGCGCGACGCCGGCGTACCCATCATCGGCGGCTTCCAGACGCGGATGGAGAAGGAATGCCTGCGCTTGCTGCTGCGAGGGCCCCAGCCGGTGGTAGTCTGCCCGGCCCGCGGCATCGAGAACCTGCGAGTCCCCCGCGACTGGCGCCCCGCCTTGGACGACGGCCGCCTGCTGGTCCTGTCGCCCTTCCCCGCGACGGTCCGTCGCCCGACGGCGGAGCTCGCGGCGCAACGCAACGACTTGGTGGCATCCCTGGCGAGCCGGGTCTTCATGGCCCACGCCGCTCCCGGCGGCAAGACGGAGGCCTTTGCCCGCAAGCTCGCCTCCACTGGAAAGTCCCTGCTGACTCTGGACAGCCCGGCGAACGGGAATCTGGTGGGGATGGGGGCGAGTGTGGACATACTGGGCGAGGCACTTGATGAATAGGCCCGTCGAATCCCAAGCTTGGCCGCGCGGTCAGCGATTGGTGAGCTCCGCCAAGGGCAAGCCGGTCCGGCTAGACCGGCTCGACGGGTCGCCGGACCCTGGAGATGATGAGCAAGTCCGCCAATGGCTGGAAAGTCAACCCCGCCCATGGGCCCTGGACCTGTTCTGCGGTGCCGGAGGACTGAGCCTCGGGCTAAAGGAGGCTGGATTCTCAGTCGTGGCTGCCGCCGATTCCGATGCCACGGCATTGGAGTCCCACGCTCACAACATAGGAGGGTTGGTGTGGCATGGAGACCTCAGTGACCCATCGGGATTCCTGAGCCAGTTGAAGGCATGGGGCATTGAGGAGGCCGATTTAGTCGCTGGTGGTCCTCCCTGTCAACCCTTCTCTAGAGCCGGAGCATCCAAGATTCGCAGTCTGGTACGGGACGGGAAGCGTCCCGAATCAGACCCACGCGCCAACCTTTGGAGGAGCTTCTTCGAAATTGTCGACGTGCTGAAACCCAAAGGGGTTCTTTTCGAGAACGTACCGGAATTCACCAGTGCCAGAGAAGGATCGATTCTGCTGGAGTTCCTAGAGGAGCTCAACAGCCGAGGCTTCCAGCCACACCCTGATGTCGTCGAGGCATGGCGGTATGGTGTGCCGCAGCACAGGAAGCGGTTTTTTGTCATCGCTTTACGGAAGGGTATGAAGTTCGAATGGCCAAAACCTCAGACTGTTACGTGCACTCTGGGAGATGCCATTGAGGATCTTCCAAGGGTGGAGGCTGGCCAATACAAGGAAACCCTGGTATATGAGCAACCCGAGAATGCGACGGCCATCACAAAGTGGTTCAGGGACGGACTGACGGGGGCGGAACGTGAAGTCGTCCACGACCACATCACGAGGGGAGTTAGGCCCGACGACGCTGAGATATTTGCCATATTGGAGCCAACCCAAAAATACAGGGATATTCCAAGTCACCTGCAGAGATATCGAGCCGATATATTCGATGATAGGTACTATCGGCTGTCCATGAAACACCTTTCCAGAAGCATTACGGCACACTTGGCAAAAGATGGTTACGGATTTATACATCCGGAGATAGACCGGACAATCTCCATACGAGAATCCGCCAGGATTCAGACATTCCCAGACCGCTTTCGCTTCGCCGGTCATCCGACAACTAGATTCAGACAAATAGGTAACGCGGTTCCGCCACTGCTTGCCAGATCCATCGGCGTGGCTGTGGCAGAGTCCCTCTTGCCTCAGCACCACGTCTCGCCGGAGAAACCAGTAGATCGAAGAAGGGTACTGGAAAAGTGGCACAAGACCACGGACCGGAGCCTTCCTTGGCGGAAACTGCGAGATGCTTGGCCAATTCTACTGGCCGAGGTGTGCCTACGCCGCACTCGGGCGGAGCAGGTCGCATCGGTATATCGCGATTTGATCGAATCGGCGGCCACTCCGGCCGATCTGATCGCCAACTGGTCGGCAGTATCCGAATCACTCTTTCATCTGGGGCTGAAGTGGAGGGGTGACAATATCTTGCAGCTCGCCAAGACACTTGAAGACGAATTCGGAGGTGAGGTCCCATCGACCCGGTCCGAATTGGTTTCGTTGCCAGGTGTGGGGGACTACGTCGCATCAGCTACTCTCTGCTTCGGCTTTGGAAAACCTGCCGTCCTAATAGACAGCAACACTCGGAGGCTTGTACGGCGTTGGTTGGGAGACGATTCAGTCAGTGCTTGGCAGATGCGACTGCGCCTCTATGAGGCATCGCAACCAAAGGGACCGGACGAGCATTGGAATTACATGCTGCTCGATCTGGCGGGGCTTGTATGTACGCCCAGAAAACCCAACTGCCGGATATGTCCACTGCGTGCGACTTGTGCCACCGGTTCGGCTGTTGACAGCACGCCCAAGTGAACAGTACGACTGAGATATGAGCACCGGACATTCTGAATCCCTCGCCTTCAAACCAAGAGCCAGATTGCTACGGTTGCTTGGCGACGAACTGATCCGCGATCCTAACATCGCCATCTTCGAACTCGTTAAGAACGCGTATGACGCTGACTCATCTTCTGTGAAAGTGTCCATGCTCGACATTGAAGATCGAAGAAAGGGTCGAATCATTGTTGAGGACGACGGGACTGGGATGGACTGGGCAACTGTGACCGGTGTGTGGATGGAACCTGGTACTGACTATAGAGTGAAGCAACGAGCCAATAAGGACGGACGGTCTCCCAAATATCGACGTCTCCCGCTAGGGGAGAAGGGTGTGGGGCGATTCGCCGCCGGCAAGCTCGGTGACATTGTAAAGCTGATCACACGAGCGAGGAATCAGCCAGAGATAAAGATCCAAATTGACTGGAATCAACTACTGAAATACGAGTACATGTCGGACGCTCACATTACCGTCATTTCCAGGAAGCCCACCGTCTTCACGCGTGAACGCACGGGAACCCGCATCGAAATAAGCTCATTGAGGGACGACTGGACTCGCGGAATGGCTCGCCACGCCCATCGCTCGATTGCTTCGATATGCTCGCCCTTTGGTGACCCCGGTGACTTCAATCCAACACTAAGGCTTGAACCGGACCATGGTTGGTTGGATGGCCTATTGGATCCCAAGGCTGTAATTGAACAAGCCCTATTCCGTGCAAGTGGATCCATCCACGGTGTGAAGAACCAAGGTAATTTCTTAACCTATGAATACCAATTCATGCCTCCACCCGGTATGAACCGAGTTGAAGAACGGAGGGTGACCGAGAAGGAATACAAACTACCCGTGACCCGGGAAGAAGTCGATGGAATCTCTCACACATTGAGTATTGCTGATCACGAAATTGGCACAGTCTCTTTTGAGTTAGTCATATTCGATCTTGATCGCCAGACGCTCAGCTTCGCTGTTGACGACCGTCGAGGATTTCGCCAGTTCCTTAATCAGAATGGTGGGATCAGAGTCTATAGAGATGGCATTCGAGTCTACAACTATGGCGAGCCTGGAGATGACTGGTTGGATTTGGGCGGTCGACGTGTAAACGTTCCTACGCGAAGACTAAGCAACAATCTTGTGCTTGGAGGTTTTTCTCTGGAACTTAAGGACAGCTTCGATTTGGTTGAGAAAACGAACCGGGAGGGGTTTGTTGAGAATCGTTCATATCGGTTGTTTCGGGACGCAGTGATATCAGCCGTGGACCGAGTCACGACGAAACGCAACGAGGACAAGATGCGGATCAGGAACGCATATGCCAAGCGACGAGAGAGCTTGGTTGAAGCCATAGAAGAATTGCGAGAGGGCCTCCAGCGGCGTGGTCTTTCGGACGAACTCGGACCGTATGTTGATTCAGTGGAGCGTGAGTATATTTCGGTCAGAGAAACGTTGCTTACTGCTGCGGGATCTGGTCTGAGCCTAACGGTTGTCATTCATGAAGTGGAAAAAGGCATTCAGGAACTGAATAAGGCCGTCGATCGGGATGATTCAGTTTCGCGCGTAAGGGAACTGGCAAAGCATCTATCGGAGCTAGTCCACGGGCTCACTTACCTGACTAGGCGCTCCGGTCGAAGAGTGGAGAGGGCAAGTGATCTGGTTCGGCAAGCTTTGTTCAATACCGAGTACCGCCTAAAATACCACCAAATCAGATTTGTTAGCGGCTTCCAGAGTGGAGACAGTGACTTTCGGTTTCGCTGCACCAGGAGGCTTGTCATCGCCACTCTCATGAACCTGATTGACAATGCCATCTACTGGCTGGATCAGAAGGGAGGATCAGATAAGTGCGTTTACATTGGGCCCTATCTTGACCTCCCCGATGGTCCGGCGATTGTTGTGGCTGATAGCGGACCAGGTTTCAAAGACCCCCCCGATTTTTTGGTCGAGCCCTTTGTGAGCACAAAGCCTGATGGAATGGGACTTGGTCTCCACCTCGCAAGCGAGGTGATGAAGGCACATGACGGCCGAACGTACTTTCCAGAGAATGGTGAATTGGATCTGCCCTATTTTCTAACCGGTGCGGTCGTGGTCCTTGTCTTCAAGGAGGCCTGAATGGATGGCTTGAGGACAACCCGCGTTCTTGTCATTGATGACGAACGTGAGGAGGCTCAGGGAGTCATTGATGCCCTGGCAAGGGATGGGATCGGGGCTATCTACTTCTCTCAAGACGTAACCCGTCTCCCGAGTCAACCTCTGACCGGCGTGCGTCTGGCTACCCTGGACATGAACTTGGAGAACCTACCGTCTCCTGACCCGCCAGCTGCAACAGCGGCGATACTAAGTGTCCTTGGCAGACTGATTGCAGGAAACAATGGCCCATACCTGGCAATCGCATGGACCAAACATCCGGAGTTGGTGGGAGAGTTCAGATCGCGAGCCGCAACGCTACCATGTCCTCCAGTCCGTGTGATCCCTCTCCTCAAGGCGGAAGTTCGAGCAGAGGATGGGTCATTCGACTTCGCAAAGATCGCCGCCGAGGTGCGGAGGTCCCTGGATGAGTGTTATCCCCTCGGCCTCCTTGCCTATTGGGAACAGATGGTGCATAGGTCCAGCGGAAGCATCATGGAGATGATGCCTGACGGAAACGGGTGGACTGATGGAAGCAAGAGGACTCTTGCCCTTCTTTTGAAGCACTCTGCGGGGGAATGCGACCCTCAAGACGTGAAACTCAGAGTTCTTCTGGAAGCCTTCAACTCCCTTCAGTTCGATACCATCGAGAGTGATACCGCGTTGCTGGATACTGAGACGGCTAACAGCCTAGTCAAGTCCGTAGAGACCAGAGAAGCACCCTCTGGAGGCTCGGACATGGCCGCTAGACTCAATCAACGTCTGCTCTTCGGTGTAGCCCTCCCCGACGTAGCCTCTGGAAATATCTACCAGCCCGGGACTATAGCCTCGGCTGAGAAAGACGCTTTCCCAACCGTTGATGAATTGCTGGATGACATGGCTCAACCTGGCAAGAAACAAGAATTGAAGGAAGCTGGCACTCTCGCCGTAGCCATGGAAATCACGCCTCTATGTGACTACCAACAAGGCAAAGTCAGGCGTGCCCGGTTTGTCTGCGGCATCGCCGTGGGTCCAGATAGGATCAACCTTATCAAAAAGGCGGGTTTCGTTGGTCGGACTCCCGTGGTTTGGTTCGATAGTGAGCCGTTGTGTGGAAATAGAGTAGTGGCCTGGAACTCTCACTTCATCGTGTCGTCGTCACTCGATCAAGTTCCCCGAGGTGCGGCATTGGTGCGACTGCGTCAGTCGCCATTGATGGATGTTCAGGCGTGGATTGGAAGCCATGCTACGAGGCCTGGATACCTATCAGTACGGTAGGCGACAAAGAAACGCATAGGGAAACTGGGGTCTACGAGGCCTCCTCTGGGTCGGTCCACCTGATACTTTGCGTCACCCCCTACTACTCCCAAGGTGTTGAGAATGCGATTCATTACGGAGATTCGCGAGGCCGCTGAGTCTGGCCGTCTGACGGAGCCATTCCGAGCTGCTGATGTGAGGGCGGCATGCCCAAGATGGGCACCCAAGACCTATGGCACATTCTTGTCCAAGCACTGCGAAGGCAACCCCGGAGACTATGGGGTGTACTTTGTCCGAGTGGCTCGTGGCGTCTATCGACTCGCCTAAACTGTTCCAAGGGAGACATTGATGACTCGACTGAAAGTCAGGCCGCAGTCGCCAGATTCGGAGACGGGATCTCCATCCTCGTACCGCCTAATGGATTGGACGCTCGAAATTGAGATCGTTGACGGGCAGATCGCGCGAAAGGACGGTGACCATACACGCCGTGCCATCGTCCATAGCCTAAGCGTGGTCGCACGCCGGCGTGCTGCGTCCGGTCGGCGGTTAGTGCCAGACGGCGCTCCTAAGGGCACAGTGACGTGGAGCAAGTTCGACGCCGCCGATGCCTGCGTCGCCTTGTGCACCTAGGCTGCAATGTGGTGGAGGGCCACTCCCTACCCTGTTTGCGGTAGAGCCTCGCCTGTAGCGCCGTCGCGACGGCCTGCGGGTAGGTACAGCAGTGGTGTTTGGCGAACTTCATGGTGACGAACGGAGGCTGGCAATCAGGCCATGACGCCCGGACGACAGGCAGACGCAGCGAAGTCATGACGTGGGCGAGGGCAGCCGATTCTCCACTCTTCTGTCCGTTCGTCGCCTTGCGCGTCAACGACTACTCGCATCTACTACGTGTCAGACTAAACTGCGCATGTCCCGTTGTCGTTTTCGTTCACTCTGTGCGAGTCTTTGAGCCAGATTAGCGGCGGTAAGACGACGGTTTGATCTAGAGAGTAAAGCGCGAAGTAGCTTATACAAAGTGATGCCAAGAAACACGACGCCAAAACACGAGTATGCTGTCAGCACGATAGCCCCACTTGTGTCGGATAAAGCCATGTATTCGCGAGTAGCAGCTACCCCCAACGTCACGCACGTTGCAGCATACGGTGCGGCATCTTCGTAACGAGGGCTTCGCACAGCATCCTCGAAGTCTCGGAGAGTATTGCGGAGCGTTGCTTCGTCCATCATAATCGGCACCCTTGACCGCAGGTCAACGAGTCCAACATATCTGCTGACTGCACGGTGCTGCGGAAACCAAGCATATATATCATTCAGCGACGGCATCGAGGATGCCTTCAAGCATAGGCCTCACGCGATCGCGCGGAAGCATCACAGCAACCCGTGGCTGCGGAAGGATGTTCCCCTTTAGGTTGTGCTCCGCAAACGTCAGTCTCACTGTGTGATCAAGAACGGTCACCGAAATAGCGTTCACCCAGACAGCGGATGTCTCAAAGGCAGCAGCATTCATGGCCTCGATATCGCCTTCTTCAAGATCCGAATACTCCAATCCCATTTCGCCGCTCACTGCTTTACCCTTTCGTGCAAAGTCTGACCAAAGCGATCAGCGTTGTATTCGTGGCCTCACGGCGCTTGCTAGTTTAGCTTTGCCAACAGGTACTCATACGTCCGGTTGCCCTTGACGGTGTTGCAGGCGACGCACAGCAGTTGCAGGTCATCCAAGTGATCGGTGCTGGCGCGAATCCGTGGAACCACGAAGTCCGCCGCGAAGTGTTGGAACGGGAATGCGTGTCGGCACCCGGCAGCATCCTTCCCGCTGGCTGAATAGTCCGAGTCGGCGCTAGCGGTAGCTGATAGGCGCGACGATGTCAGGTGGCTGGGGGAATTCGTCGCGCACCGTCACCTAGGCGCGTAGGAACAGTGTGCAATCCGCCGGCCCCGACCGGCCATTGCCGTACCAGCGTATCTTGGCCCAGATCTCGAGAGTGACGCGGCTTCAGCGGGTCGGGGGATACCGGATGTTGTCGCAGGACTACCACCGGCCGAGGCCGCACGCTTTCGAGCGGTTGGCTGACATCATCACGCCTGCGCTTTGAACACCGCATGATTCTTCCGGGGTACATCCCAGGTCACCCGAGCGAACCGCCCGCGGTTCCGTGCGCACGCAGCGGGTTATGGGTGGCCGGTTCGGAAGCGACGCATCCTACGTATGAGATGACCTGCGGTCCCAGCGCCTGTGCTTGAATCGCCGCGTGTTCTGGCCTGTGGCCAGTTCCCGCTGCAGGGCCGCCGGTTCTGCCTTCAGTTCCGCCTCTGCACATTCCAGTTCGGCCACTCGTGCGCCGAGGTCCGCCTAGGCGTAGTCCGATACGTCCACCGCCCTGAGCCGAGGCGGTGTGCGTTCGCGCGCGCACCAAGATGTCCGCGTGGGCAGCGACCGACCGTATCGGGTGATATACCAAACACGTGACCAGCGTCGGCGCGTGCGAGGCGGCGCATCGCGCAGTCCCTACGGAACCCGTGACAACGCACAGGAGATGCCGAGGCACCCATGACCACTCCAAAGGCTGGACCTGAGGCTTGCCCAGGCGGCGACCGTGATCGTGACTGGTGTCTCGTGCTTAATCCGCAGAATGTGGCGGGTTGGCCGGCCACCTGCCGAGGCGAGACGTGGTTCCCATGCGAGTGGGGAGAGACTCGTTTCCTACAGTGAGACCTCCCACCGAAACGTTCGCAGTACAGTCCCCTTAGGCCTACCTAGCTGGACAAAATCAAGAACCTCCACGCTGAGGATCGTTCTGAACCTGTAGCGAAAGGGCTAACCCCGCACGCTCATGTGGATCACGTCTCGTCGCGGGGGTGGTCAGCCAACCCGTCGTGTGCAGCGGATCAGTCACGATAACGGGTCGCCGCCTGGCACGCCTCAGGTCCCGCCTACGGAGTGTTCATGCGTGCCCTGGCCAACGTCTATGCGTTGCCACGGACATCGTGGGGACCGCGCGATGCAACGCCTCGCACGCGCCGACGCTGGCCACGGGCTCGGCCGTTCACCTGATGCGATTCGGTGCCGCTTGCGCGCCGATACCCTGGCGGGGGCACGCGAAACGGATCCGCCTCGGCGCGGGTTGGTGGCCGTGACAGACGATGCTCAGGCGGACCTAGGCGCGCGTGTGGTGGACGCGGAGCGGGTGGCGATGGCTGCAAGACGAGCCCACGCAATCTCGCGATCCCGGAAGAGGGGCGACGACCGCACGCACACCTCCTTCGCGGGATGCGTCGCGCCGGAATCGGTGCGGAGTCGGTTCAGTCCGCCTCGTGGCAGGGTCGGCGATCCACGACGGTGTGCTAGCGCACGGGGAGAAGGCGGTTCGCTCGCGTAAACTGGGGTGTTCAGAGCGTCGGCGGGATCAGGCCAACCATGTGCTCGAAGCAGTGCGGCCCCGGCTGGTGCTGTACCTGCGACAACGTCGCGTACCCTTCGACCCGCTGGAACCGCGCGATCACCGAGGTCTGGGGCCAGGTGCGCTGGAGCATGCAACGGTTCGCGGAGGGGCGGGGGTAGGGGGTGGCTGACCGCAACTTCGCCAACCGCACGCTTTTTCGCGGCGGACAACTTGGTGGGCGCGCCGCTGGGCTGCCGGAAGTGCGTGAGGGAAAGGTAAGTCCAGCTTGGACGCGCTAGCGGTCGTAATTGTCATTTTCTTGGCGATCTGCTTCATTGGCTGGGTTGTTGCCGAGATTCAGGAGCCTGGCTCGACCACGATTCGCGGGCGAGGCCGCTATCGACACGGCGGATATCGATCGACAACGCAGCGGCGCGGAACCTCTGGGCTACGGAGGCACCTCCCGGACCTCGTCCGTTACCAAGGCGGTCGCTGTGGCATATGCGGCGAACTACTGCCGTATCGAGACCCGCCGTTTGATCGGCAAATCCACATTGACCACATCCAGCCCGTCTCTCGCGGCGGGTCGGACGACATGTCGAATCTTCAAGCAACACACGAGTACTGCAATCTCAGCAAAGGCAATCGGCACTAGTGGCCACGCCCAACTTCGCCGACAGGACCATCTGGACGGCGGACAACCTGGACGTGGCCGCATGGCTTCGAGGATGAGCGTCGCCCCGTATACGCTGAGTCCTTCACAAAAACAATTGAGTCGATTTCAAACGAGATGAGCGAGACGTGACGAGTGTGCAAGCGCTGTCACAGCTGGTGAGCCGCATCGTTGGTCGCGAGGTTTCTGCGCGACAACTGCGGCCGATGCTGCGATTACTGTTCCCCAAAGCGTCGGCTGCAAAGGACGGCGGCCGGTGGTCACTGAAGGCTCGTCAGGTTCGGCTCGTCACGGACATTTTTTGGCTGATTCGCACCTATGAAGAAGCTGACCGCGTAAAACGGGGGGAATGATATGTCAACAGCCACGTGGTACGTCTCCGGACCCGACGGCGGCCCACCGCTGCCGAACTACAAGTACCACCTCTACGAGGACTGCGGGAACTTGCAAAGGATCACTCGCCCCCAGCCCGAGAGGCTCAGGCGGGGAACGGGCGGGCTGGATCTGTGCTTCAACTGCGGTGAACGGCGCGACAATAGCCGTCGTGGCCGTCGATAAACCGCCGTCCGCCTGACCTGATGCCCCTCCGCCCCTACCACGCCACCTCTCCCGACGGCGGCCCGCCCGCCGACGGCGTGTGTCAGCTGTGGCGGGACTGCCGCAACCTGACCCGCATCACGCGCCGCCAGCCCGAGCGGCTGCGACGGGGCACGCGGGGGATGCGGCTGTGTCTGGAGTGTCGGCCGCGGAGGGAAAGGGAGCGGGCGGGGTGAGATGAATCGTTCCACGGCGCCCGCCCCGCACCCTCTATCGGTAGCGCTATTCGGAGCTGTCATCTCCTTTCTATTGACGATTATGCTATTGACTTTTCGTGACGAACACGATGTCCCGCATTCGTCGTTTGTGATTGCCACTGGTGCTGGCCTGTTAACGGGGATTCTCCTGTGGCTCTTGATAATGCGGCTAAACCTACGGACGTTCATCTGGGAATTTCAGATTGAACATCTACGAGGCGATGGGCACAAGCTCAAGGCTTTGGAGTCTGAGATATTTGCAGCACAGCGGAATCTCCGACGCTCGTTTCGCCCAGGAAACAATATTCTTGATGCACTGAACGAGGCCAGTGAGCTATTCGACAAACTGCGGTCCCTAGCGATAGATGGGCCTGATCCGGAAGAGTTCCATCACGACATAGTTCTCATTGCTGTCGAGTGGGAGAGCATCCTCAGTGAGTTGTACCCGCTGGCTCGCGCCGGTGACATCACACGCGCACGACGGGTCGGACGATTCTCGTGGCGCCGCCGCCTGCTGATCTGGTGTCGCATACGATGGCTGGTCCTTTGGGACCACTCGTCGGTAGTGCTTCGGCTTCGTTCCGTTGTGCGTCGCTCCCTGCGCAAGGGCAGGCGAGGACGGAAGCGACGTGACGGCTAGTCTGAGTGCTGGCGTTCCCGGCATCCCCGACTGGCCTGCTATTGATCCCCCGCTCGCCAACATCCTCTTTAACAAGCACCACGGTTCGACCTAAACCCACGCCGTGGCCGTCGCACAGCAGGCGGCGGTGCGGAACGGCTCGCAGTGGTGCCCGAACTTCAAGGCGAGAGACTTCAGGCCCGTGCCCGCAGTGATAGGCGAGGGCGAGGACCAGCAACCTGAAAGGGGTTGAGCTTGGACACATTCTTACTAATCGTCTTGTACGCCATCTGGGGAAGTGTCTTCGTTGCCTTCTGTGCATTTCTCGCAACCGAGAAAAGCCGAGACGGGTTTGTCTGGTTTATGCTCGGTGCGCTGTTCAACTTCATTGCGTTGCTGACATTGATCGGCTTGCCGGTTCATCAGCGACAGGCTGTTACGCAAGCACCACCACGACACCAAGCGCAACTACCACCAAGGCCAAGAACTCGGAATCCACAAATTGGTACTTGAGACCCGCGAGAGCAAAGTCCGTACGTCGATGAGTTTCTTCGTGGTCCACGGCGGCGCAGACGATCACCAAGTCCTATAGACGAATACTGCGATCCACGGATTCAGGGAAGGGAAAGGGGTTGACATATCAAGCAGTGCTGACAAGCGGCTGTGGTTCGTGTATGAGGTCGGCGGTTCTGGCCTTGACGGGTTTCGGCCCGTCCGTGCCGTCCACGGCGCGTGTGGTGCATCTCCGAGGCCACGACGGCGTAGCCCTGTCCCAGCGCGTCTGAGCCAAAATAAGCTCGCTTAGCCCTCCGACCCCGCCCAAACCTTCGACCCCAAGAACGCGGTCCTGGGCCAAACCGGCACGCCCCCGGCCCGTTCCCGGCCTACTCCAGCTTCTCGGGCGGCAGGATGCCCAGCTCGACGAGGCCTGACCGATCGCCGGTGGCGTGCAAGGCGGCCCACGCGCGTCGCGCCACCCGCACCCGCCGGCGCTGCTCGGGTGTTAGCAGCTTGAGATCGACAAACGGGTTGTCGCTCCACTGCGGGTCGGCCTTCGTCGTGCTCCAGCAGCGTCCCGTCGCCATCAGCGGCTCTCCGGGGAAGCATGCGGGCTGTCACGAGTTGGCGCGATGTGCTAGCGATACACGCCGAGTCATTCGCAGTCCGCAACATCAATCCACCAGAGCGAAAGACCCTCGACTCTCCCGCGAACCCCAATTCGCTCGCCCTTGTTGAGCGTGGCGAGCTGATCCTGCTGCCTGCGCTTCATGGTGCATGAGACACCACCAATTGCGAATTGAGACCTGTCATTCAGGCTCACAATCGAAATGCCGAAATTCGTGCTAATCGATTCAAGGTGCCCCTCGATGGTGAAGGAGCCGTGCGCGGTGACGTTTCGTCGGGTCTGGTGTCCGGAGGACTTTCGCCAGGGGTGCGGCCCCGCGCATTTCGTTGAGGCGAGCGGGCTACTTCCGAAATCGTTCGTTGAGCCAGTCCCTCAATTCAATGAGCGCCACAACCAGAATTGCGGTCGCGAGTGCTTCACCCACGAGTCACGCCAAAGCCCCGGCCATGACCCGAAAACCAGGGCCGGGAGGGGAGAGACCCGGTTCGTCCACCTGCGCTCACATGAACAGGACGAAGGGAGGGCCGGGGATGATCAGGTCCAAGATGGTCAAGATCACCATGACGGCCACGACGAGCGCGAGGGCACGGACCACGACATCCACCTTCCACGTGGTGGATTGATTCGGCGAGCGCCAGATGATGATGCCGCTGCCGATCAACGCGAGCGCCGTGAGGATCATCGGAACGAGCGGGTCCCAGGCCAAGGCCATGGCTATTCGTACCCCGAGTCCCAGGTCACGAGGCGGCCGTTCGCGTTCACGGTCTTGGTAATCCAGACGAGGCCACCAAGCTGGACATAATCAAGAACCTTCACGCTGAGGTTCAGGTTGGCTCTGTAGCCGTACAGCCTCGCGCGTGTGAGGATGGGCGTCTCGCTCCTACTTGAGGCGAATGACGTTCTGCCGATCGCCCTTCACCCTCTGGCTCTTGTGACGCCCGTTCATGTGACGGCTTATAGACCGCATCGAGAGAGTCGGCACGTAGGCATCCGGCAAGGTCCGTCTGCGGGAGACGCCTCTGCGACTGCTCGGCTGAGCTGTCGTTCGGCCCTTCTGCGCCGAGTTCGCGAACACGGAGCGGAGGCGCTGGTCGCTTCGCTGAAGAAAACGGTCTCCCCCGTCGTAACGCTGCGAGCTTCATGCACGGCAACGCAGCTGCCGCACTGAAGCGGCGGACGGATGGCAGCCGTAGTTTCGTCTACATCCGGGGTGAGCTTCCCGACTTGGCCGGTTTCATGTCGGCCGATGTAGCCCATATCCTGTCGCCGGATCGCGCCGCGCTTTCGGGTCTGCCCATTCGGAAGCTCCGCGCGTAGCTCACGTTCGTTGGATGGCTGAACCCGGCGTCCAGGGCGCATCCTACCGTCGGCCGCCTGCGGGAACGACAACAATCCGCCGGACGACCTGACAAGATGTACACACGAATGTACTATACACTCAGTACACTCCGTGTAAGGGGACCTGGGCATGCGTCTTACGATTGCTGAGTTAGCCCGCGCTGCAGGAAAGAGCCAGAACTACGTACGTCAGCACATCAACCGGAGACATCTGACGGTGCAACGAGAAGGACGGAGTGTCTTCGTCGCACTGGATGAGGCTGCCCGGTGGGCGCGCGACCGCGGACTGCCATTGGATCTGCCACCGCACGCCACACTCTCACTGAGAGCTGTGGAGAGTCGGGTCGCACGGATGACCGTCCTGACATGGCAGCCGAAAGATTCTAGACCCATCAACCTGTTTACGCTCATACGTCATCGACGACGTGAGGCGTTAGGGCCTTGGGCGAAGGAGCCCGACCAGACCTGGTTGAGCGAGGTTGTCCTTACCGACTACGCAGGCGAATCAGAGGAATTTCGGCTCTATGTTCTCGAAACGACCTTGCACCACTGCCAAGAGCTGGTTGACGCCGTCTTGGACAAAGGTGCTTTGGAGGTGCCTGGGAGCGGGATTGATTACTCCCTCGCGAGTCCCCCACGACACCACTGGGCATACCGGGATGAGCGCCAGGAAATTGAACCATCGTTTCGCAGCCCGTTCACCAATCACAGTGCCAGAGTGACGGAATACTGGAGCTTTGCAGACAAACCTTCTAAACGTTGGATGAAGATAGCGGAGTCTCCCGATGTCAATGTCGAAAATCTTGAAAAAAGACTTGGCTTTCCCATAGCTCAACTCTCCGATCGAGTCGGAAATCTCGTGATCGCAGGTGCCGAAGATACGCTCCACTGCGAACTCTCGGCACACAGCGAAGGCAGAGCATTGCTACTCAGCGTTGACAGTGTGGATGGGCATGAGTTGCCACCGAACACATACACGGCCGCTGTATGGGCCAGCCATAGTGGGGATGATGTGGCAAGGTGCGAAGTGCCGATCGCTCAGAGGGAAACCGTTATAGATCTTCAATCGGACGTAGATCGCATCGGTTTTGCGATGTACCGGAACGTTGACGGACAGTGCATAGACCTAATGGACACTTATCTAATCATGAGTGTCAGCATTGCTATGAATATTGAGTCAGGTACCACACTGGAGGTACGTGACCGCAGAAGCCGCAAAGCAACTCAATTCAGCTCGTGGCGGTCACGGTCCCTGCTCAACATTGAACCGGAAGAGAATAGTGCGACCCTGGACAATCACATTCGCCGAGAGGTTCTCACCCGTAGGAGCTTCAGGCGAGAGATGGCCGCACGTCGGGAAGACGGTTTCGGGCGCTTTGGCCCCGACCAGTTCGAGGATGCCTGTGAGTTCTTCATTGGCCTACTACACCAGCATACCTATTCGACCGAGCCAATATACATCGCCGACCCTTTCTTCATGAGTGTCGATCCTGGCAGTCCTGAGAGCCAGCTCTATCTCCGAATCTTTGAAGCCACGACCGGTAGGCGGTTGCACATACTCGGCAGTCCGAAGCAAAGGACGAAGCCAGTGAACCCATGGTGGTCGAACTATCCCTCCATACTCACCAAACATGTCATCGTTCGGGAGTTACTGACGCAAAGTGGCTACGACACGGTTTTTCATGACCGTTTTCTAATCACCCACGACAGGGAAATACTCATGTCGAACTCCTTCAACGGCTGGCGTAAAGACGGAGTGACCTTTGTCAGCCTGCCGTATGGCGTATATCGAATCGAAGCAGAAAAGTGGTGGTCACTGGGACTAGGGAGGACACCCGATGGAATCCTTGTTTACGAGGTCAAATGATGAGCAGAGACACGAATGCTCTTCCGCAGGAACTAGCAAACATTATTTGGCGGATACTTGGAAATGATAAGTCGCCACTAAAGCAAGAGACGACTTCCCGGCTGATTGATCGGACTATTCGCAAGTATGCCAAGCATCTTTCCTTAGCCAAACAAGACCAAGCCATCGCTGCCGTCCACGCGTGGTTTGAGTTTCATGGTGAAAAGGGGTGGATTAAGGAGGACATGCATGAGACCGTCGCTCAGCATATCGTAAATGGTATTAGGGCTTCCCTTTCAAGCCAAGCGAGTATCCAGAACAACGAAATAGCCTTTTGTGCAGTTGGTTCGATTGAACCCGACGTAGCTCTCAGATTCATCGGTCACTTCTTATCCAATGAAGAACTCGAAGAATTCGTCGGCTACGCGTTCAAGACTTTGGGCAGCCTCTGTGACAAAGACGCAGTTCTCAACCCGGACATGCATATGCGTCTTGACGGTGCCAGGGCAAAGGTCTCTTTGAACAACGAACAGAGAGAGAGGAGACTAGAGACCCTGTGGAGACTGATGGATCATGACTGGTGGCTGCACTCCAGTGTAGCAAACATGGTCGAGCTCCTCGTAAAGCTGAAGGCCCACCATTTCTATAGATTGGTCGAAGAACTAGACAATCCGGTAATCCATTTGCGTGCAGCGCGATGCCTTATTTCTGAGTACGCACCATCGGACGTCCACGCACCTTTGCAATGGCTCACCGAATCGTCATCCGATGAATTGATTGGCCTTGGGATAGTTCATATTCTAAAGGACGTTCACGAGTTGGATTCGGACCCTAGACAGAACACTGGGAGTGAAGATGAGAAGCAAAATCTTGAAGTGACGGCATCTTGTCTCCTCTCCAATATGGTAGATCAGCTCGATAAGCTTGAGCCTACCCCACATGCCCACTGGATTGGAGAACTGCTAAGCGATGGCATATCTATACTGAATTCGCACCGTCGCAACGAGAAGCCACATCGATTTCAACAGCTCGAAGAGCGATGTGTACAGCAAATGACATGCCTCGTGCGACAGTCTTGGTCCGAAGATCTGCTGGATGAATTTCGCGTCGGACTGTTCTTAACACCATTGGTGCCTCGAACCCTGCCTCTAGCGCAAGTCGCTCTTCGTATCCGTGAAACCGAGCCAGAGCGATCCACTGAGATATCTCGACTCATGCTCGATACATCTATCGGACAAGTCACTGAGACGCTGGATCTCAACGGTACGTTCTCTTACGACTTGAATCATTGGACGTATTGTGACTGGATCAATGGACTGGGAATTGCACTAGCTCTGTCTGATGAAGATCCTGACCTGCCCAAATGGGTGTCGGAAGGGTGTCGGGCGTTGCCGTTAAGTGCATGGGATGCTGAAGAGGACTTCCAACGTTTTCTCAATGCTGAGAAGGTGGCGCAATTTCGATTCCTAGTGGCCCTCTATGCAATACAGATACGAAGGGACATCGGCTATGCAATGGACCCTGCCACACCCATCGCACTGGCTGAGAGCTTGTGGGAACACTGCCAGTTCGTCCGGGCATATCTCCAGGGGACCGAAGATTCAGATGTAGCCGAGTATGCGGCTCGCGTAGCAGTTCTACTAGGAGAACCAAGCGAAGATTGGATGCTGGATCAGGCAATGAACCCGGGGGTTGGACCTCGTACGCTGTGGGCGTTGATTGATCAAGAGATTTCCAATGGCGCTCAAGGTAACGGACTTTGGGGGGATTGCCAGTTGTTGGCTGTTGCAGAACTCCGTCGAATCGCCTCAAGCCGATTCGATGATGTGAGAGGAATGAACTTAACGGACCTACGTTACCTTGGGAAACTATGGCTGCTACTGGATGCGGCTGATGAAGCTAGGAATACTGCGATGGCCATAGTCTCACTCCCTCAGTCGAAACTGGACAGAGCCCATAGGGTCATTGCTCTAAAACTGCTTGCGTTCGCGGCTAGTCGAGGCACGCTGGATCGGGAGGACGAGAAGAAGGTCGCCTCGTTCTACAGTAATCTGTGGACCGCATACACCCCTCCTGGGGAACGAGTTGAACGTCAGCAAGTCGATGGCTTTTTGAATCTTTAGCGTAAGTTGTCGTTAGTTTGTTGGTGGGTGGTCCGGCATCCTCTGATGCTACTCAGAAACCGTGCCCGTGCCCATCATTCTATACATTCCCAGATTCTCATAAGGAGGAACGATGCAGCACGTACGGCTATGGGAGATCACACCCGACTGTATTCTCCAGTTCCGCCATACTTGCCGAGCATCTGGAGTAACTCTCGGAATCGCCTGTCATGTTCCAGGAATTCGTAGAGGTCCCCCTAAGCAGAACCGGAAGTTGAAGAAGCGGCGATACCTGCCGTTATCAGGCTAGATCAGGTTTTCTTCCTGGTCAGCATTTACCCGGCTGACGCCCTCGGAGAAACGCTACCTGTGCTCCTTCAAGGAGCTTGGGCCGGAGTCCCATCGCACTGGTGACACTGCGCGGAAGTTGGGACGGCTTGCAATCGCCTCGAGTCCACTCGGAGCGAGCAGACCAACAAGGGCACAGTGTGAAGCGCAAGCCACAGCGACAACGCCTTCACTGTGCCGATTCCCGACGAGTTCATGAGGAACATCAAGCCAGGGACATCTTGGAATAACGCCTACTCGTGCCATTGCATCGACATATTCACGCGAATGTTGTCCCGATCAGGCCAGAACTGCGGACATGCACAATTTGAGTCTAGATGCAGACCACTGATCGCCAGAAGACTCGTGAACATAAACACACGCATAATCCCACAATCTATTTCTGGCTCTGGAGATTCTAGCCCGGGACGTTTCTGTTGTAGTTATCCTCGTCAGTCCAAGGCCAACCTGACCAATCGTCCAACTCGCGTTCCTGATCTCTATTCCACTCTTCAGAGTCCGGATCTTCCAAGTCATCATATTCTTCATACCAGTCGTAGCCCTCGAGCCAAGCTCTACGTTCAGCTTCCAAGGCCTCCCGCGTTTTTTCTCCCACGCTCCATATAGTATTGGCTCTCCACCAGTTGCCTACTCAGTTCAGGCGGGAGACTGCCAATCAGCAAGTTGTATCCGAGGTTAATGAACATCAGGTCGCAGAGTTTTTCTAGCTGCAATGGAATTGTTCCGGTAAGTCGGTTCCCCCGTAGGTTCAGTCTCCTCAAGCTGGCGAGATTACCCAGCTCTGACGGAATGCGTCCCGACAGCTGCTTGCCCTCAAGGTTTAGTCCCCGAAGGTTTGTGAGCAAACCGAGTTCCGGCGGGATCCGTCCGGTCAGACGGCTAGATCGTAAGTCCAACTCGGTTACTCGGGGTGGGGATCCCCTTAGGATGACGCCTTGCCATTCATTCATCGCGAGGTCCTTGCTCCAATTCAACTGGGCGCTGCCGGAATGAGCGTCGTGGGATGCCAAGAGGGCGTCACGATCACGAGCTAGTCCCGGATTGACACTTGGGTTGTGTGAGAACGGCTGTCTTGACACTAGGACGTCGAGATTGACCAGAGTTCGAGACTTGACGTTGCTGAGGACAGGCTGCTCTCGTAGGAGCCCAGCGCCAGATTTGCGCTATTGAAGTAATTGGTGGCCTGCGCGGTGCGCAGATTCCAGGACGCCTGCCGATTGTTGAATGCGGCGTCACGCAAGTGGTGGGCTGCCCAGCTCAGGTTGTCCGAAGCAGTTTCGAGATAAAGGGCCCACTCTTGATTGGGGAGTGAGTGAGCGCGAAGAAGAGAGACGGCGTTGATTAGCTCCAGTGCAGACGTATCCAATTCGCGTGCCGCAGTTTCGAGGTGGTCGGCTGCCGATCGTAACGCCGACCCGACAGTGAAGTCCTGATCTAAGTTCGCCGCTCGAACCGCCCGCTGAAGCTCGTAGTCGAAATCGTTCATGGCATCATAGTGACCCTGAAGAGCGTCACCAGCTTGATTCAATGCATCTGCGACACGCTGAGCAGCGGTGGTGTCAGAAGGGGCGAGTGACGGTGCTGGTTGCGACGTCGGTGAGGGGCTTTGGGATGGTGTGTGACTTGGGCCGCTAGCGGCTGCCACAGGCGGGATTTCTCCAGCCATCCAGGACGCAATGGTCGCACGCGTCAGATCACCCGGAAGGTGTGAGGCGCCTTCGTCGCCTCGGCCTAGATGGACGCCGACAACTCGCCCTCGCTGATTCAAGACAGGAGAGCCGCTGCTGCCAGTCTCGGTCGGTGCGTTTGAACGAAAGCTCCGCCTGCCAAACCCCGTGTCGCGGGAAGTCGCCCAGACGTCGACCGCCAGGACGCCGCCCCACGATGCGATGAGCCCGCCCCCCGACGAGCCACAGTGCGGAAAGCCTACGACCATTACCCCGTCCCCGCGTTGCAGGGCAGCCGACGTCCCAAAGTCCAGAAACCAGAAGGGACCGTCGTCCTCCGACAGCTTCAGAAGCGCCAAGTCGAGTTCGGGATCCGACGCCACCACCCGAGCCTGACCAAGAAGGCCATTGGAGGTTCGTACCTCGGCCCAACCAGGACCATCAACAATGACATGGTGATTAGTGACGACATAGCCGCCGGACGTAACAACGAACCCACTTCCGCAAAACCAATCATCACCCTCAGGAACCCTTAGGTAGACCATTGCCTCGGTCCAGGGAGGCGCCAGAATCACGTCAGCCAAGTCTTCAAGGGCGAGCGGTGAGCCGCCCGGAAGCGTAAGGCGGGGCAGCGGTGGCACAGGCACGCCAGTAGCCCACGCAAAGACGGCCTGGACGTCGGCGCGGTGGTCAGCTCGACAAGCGGACTCTGCCTCGGGGCCGTCACCAAACGCGCGCTGGTAGATTCCAACATTACTGGTGTTGCCCAGATGCGCTTCGACGAAGTCGTTGAGGCCAACGCAGGTGGTTGGCCACGTTGTGGATGGCAGGTCAGCAGCGTCAGCTGTGACATCAAAGGCCCAAGCGAATGCTGAACGAACATCCGAACGATGGTCGCCCTGGCAAGCGCGTTCGGCGTCAGCACCGAGAAATACGCGCTGGTAGATGCCTGCGTTCTGGTGGTTTCCTAACTGAAGCTCGACTACGTCGTTGAGATCCACGCACGCCGTCGGCCACTGGGCAAGGGCGCTTGAGAAGAAGACCACAAATGCACAGCAGGCAATGGCTGCTGCCAGCGATCCGCGCCGTAGGACTCCACTCGGCCCATGCTCTCGGCACCAGGCTGACGTCACACGGGGCACATGAGATCGATCAGAGGTCACAGGGATGCTGGCGATCATATTGTCGTGTTGGCGGACGAGAGCCGACCCAGCGCTAGTCTAGTCGGAAGCTTTAGACACTTCCGTCGATGATGATGTCGAGGAGGATAGGGCTGTTGTGGTGGATCGCCTACGCGATGGTTCTAGGTCGAAGGGTTGGTTGAGGTCCACGCCGATGTACTGGTGGGGAAGTTGGGCACGTGGAGGACGTTGGCGAACTAGCAGCCGATGAACGGTGACGATTCGAAACCTCGGGGAACCGTTCGTACTAAAGTCGCCATTTTGCGGACAGGTCGAACCGCGCGTAGCACCGCAGCTTGAGCCTGTGGCGCCCTAATCCCGACGTCCAGTGGTCAACCTCCCGGCCTATCCAGCGTCGGTGGCAGTCCACAGCGATCTCGGCCGCCGCGTCGGGATGCACGGTCGGCCACGACCGTCGCGCCTGGTACCGAACCCGAGCGAGCGGATCGGCCGTTCATTCGGACTGGGCCGAGCCGGAATGCGCGTGGCAGACCTGCCGGATCGGCTCCACGCAGCGGTTGACGGGCAGCTTGCGGCTGGCATAGCACGACTCCGTCGCCTCCACGCCGGCTACGATCTGAATGTCGGCGCGTGGGATCCCTGCGAGTGCGGTCAGCACGTCCGCGCCCGCGTCTGACAGCCGAGCGTATGGCCGCGGCAGCCCCGTCATGCTGGAACTTGGCCCGCACTACCCAGCCCTTCTGGTGCAACTGCTGGGGACCGCTCGGACAGGTACAGCAGGCGGCGGACGCGAAAGCCAGGGCGTGGATGCGGGCGGCGTTCAGCAGCCTGTGTAGGTCAGGCTGCCGCTGGTGCCGCCGGGCGCAGACACGGACATGCACTCCGAGGCTTGGACGCACAAGGGAGCGGGTACGCAGGTGCCGCCGGGTCACCCTGAACTCGGACCTTCGGCGAATCGGAAGCTCGTCGCGTGACGACGCCAGGGGCTCAGGGCGTGGATTGGAGAACGGTCCATTGGAAACTCGGATCCTTCGAGACGTTCCCGTGTGAGCCCTGGGGACACGAGGAGCCGTAGGGATGGCGCAGGCGTCCGACATGCACTGTCTCGGATCGCGCGCGCAACTGGAGTCGGAGGACTGGCGATGCCAGGGGTTGTGGGCATGGGCGGGCGCCGGACTTGCCAGAGCTCGGACCCACGGGAAGCGGTCACGAGTCGGCTCGGTGCACCAGCTGATTCCCTATTTGGCGCGCTTGGCCGGCCGTCGGAGCCGCGCCATTGTCGCCGCCAACTTGTCGACCCACTCCGAGTGGCGCAGTGATCCAGGGGGATTCTGGAGCGAACGTGAGACTCTGCACGCGACGACGTCGTACGACTAGATGCGGGCCCTGGGCTCTCCACCCTCTCATGACCAAGGGCCGCCGCCGACATCGCTACGCTGCCGTGACCCTCAAGCCGATCCGCTTGTCACCCGCGCAGGCGTGGGGAGCAACTCGTCGTCGTCTTTGCCACCGAGAACTTTGCCGACCGCGTACGTGCGCAGGCCACGCAACACTTCCGACCCGTGGGGTCCGAGTGACTACTGTCGCCTCGTCATCGCGGTCACCGAGACTCGACATTCGCCGGCACTCCGACTTCTGTCGCAATCCTGATCGCATTGATCCGCGCCACGTGGTGCGCGGCGAATGTCGCGCGGGTGCGGTGTATTGGATTACTGATCACGCCCAGGGTCAGTGGAACCATACGGGTCGGCCCCGCGACTCTAGCCGGTGGCCGATCGAGGATCGGTCCACGCGGTGATCTCCAGCGGCGGCGCCGCCTCGCGCTCCCGGTACGACTGGCAACAGACATGGCCCTTTGCACGTCTGCCCAACAGCTGGGCAGCGCCACCGCCTTCGGTCGTTGGGCGCCCCGACGGACGCCCAGTCGGATTGGTGCCACCGTCGCCTAGCGCAGGCCCTTGGCTCGAATCCCACTCGGTCCACCAAATTTGCTGGCACCAGGATCCCCTCAAACTTCGCAAACCTGTCAGTAGACTCGCTAGCACTCGGCACCTATGGCGCACCCGGTCAGAAAGATCATGCCGCTGAATTTGCCCAAGCGCATCACCGATCAGACTGACGGCAAGCGTGCCACGACTACCGCATTGGCGCGCGGACTGCCCAACGACCACAGCATCCGAACCCCTACCGATTTGAAACCGTGCACGGTGCGAGCTAAGTGAATCCAACACGGTCAAGGGTCGGTGGAGATTCCGATCAACAATCGTCATTCGACTTGGATGACGGCACTGGCCTACGAGTCGTTCGCGCCAAGTTCGCAGGTGAGAGAAAGTTCAACTGGGACCTGTTCGAAGGCTATGACAGCCTGCGCGTCCTCACTTACTCCGCAAGCACGAACGCCATCGTCAGGATGTTGGACGACTATTCGTTCGAGACTTTCGAGTGCGTGTTTGGTTACGAAGGCACGCTGCGCGAGATTAGGAGCATCCTGGCATTCCAGAAGGTCGTAGTCGGCGACACTCGAGCCGCCATCATGGGACTCACGGACGATCGGCACATCCGCATTCTCGAAAAGGTTCATGCCGGAAAGGCCCATTTCAGAGTTTTACGAACGTCAATTGCCCACGCCAAGCTCTATCTTCTATCGTGTACAGACGGACGCCGACGTGCAGTCATCGGCTCCGCAAATCTATCCGAACAGGCCTTCTCGGGGAACCAATCAGAAACTCTGGTCGTCTTTGACGACGACGTGGAAGCATGGAATCACTACAACCGTATGTTTGATGAAATAAGGGACTCCGCGACGGACGAAGTCCCGCTACCTGAAGAGCGTATCGTCAATGCAGAGATCGAGGTTTCCGACACCCCTATTTTGACAGATGAGGGCACGGTCGTCATCGAATCGCCTACAACCTCAGCAGCGCAGATTTCATCTCCGGTGCAGATCGATCGTATCGAGAAGGTCGCAGCGGTACTGGGGCCTCGCCTGTCTGGAGCTTTACCGTCCATTCGCAACGGTAGACAGACGATAACTCCCGAAATCAAGCGAGAAATAAGCCGGATACGCTTGGTCAAGTCCGCCGAGGAGGCAGACAGTCGCTACCTTTCCATCGACAGGGTAAACCACTCGGCTTTGCTGTCCGGTGAGCCGTTCTCACTTCAGTGGGATGGCTCGCTGGTTAAGGGTGATTCCGAGCTTCTAATGGAGTTCTTTAGAAGCTACGAGGGTGCCTTTGAGGGGAATGTAGCGCGACTCCAGCGCGACTACTTCACGTTGATGTCTTGGCTGTATTTCTCGCCGTTCTTGTGTGACCTGCGCTCGCTGGCCCTGCTCCAGGATAGCGACGTCATTCGTTACCCCGCCTTCGCCATCGTGTTTGGCAAGTCCAACTGCGGCAAGACCAGCCTTGTCGATACCCTGATGACCTCGATGTTTGGTTTTGCGCATACGTTGGACAAGCGGAGCTTCACGACCGCCCAGCTGCGTGGCTTGCAGCACGCTTACAAGCGATTCCCCGTCGTGTTCGATGATATTGGGCGAACCGCGTTCAATCGTCACGGCCGGGACATCATCAAGGACGAGTTGCAGCCAGGCGTCGCCGAATATCCCGGATTCATCCTGTCCATGAACGCGGAGCCTCAGTCCTTTCCCGACGAGATCGTGAAGCGGAGCATGATGGTCTATACGACCACGGCCCTCCCGGCCCACGCCGAGGAGTTGCGCCAACGTCTGCAGGGCCGCGTGCAGGAGATACGACGGGGCCTGACGGGTCATCTGTATCGGCGGTATCTGGCTGACGTGATGAGCCGGATCGACGCAGAACGGCTCCCTGACGACTGGCTAGCCCTCTCCTCGGAAGTTCTAGCCGACATTCTGGCGGAAGCTGCAGCGGGCGATTCACCACACTGGTGCAAGAAAGCAACGTGGGTCGGTTACGCGGAGAAGCGTTACGATCGAGTCAAGGCTCGCCTCCTGGGTGTTCTCAGGGAGTCATCGTTCGCCAAGACCGAAGGTGAAGTCTCCAGCGGATGGACCGTAGACGCCGACACGATAATTGTCTGGGAACCTCGAGATGCATTTGGGAGACCCGGCTTCGACTGGGAGGATGTCCCATCGACGCTCATCGACGAAGACGCAAGTAGCGGCAACCGGACCGTCTTGAACCGCAGAAGTCTGGAGGTCTTCCTCGGACGGCGATTGGGGCCTGCCCGCTCCTGGTGGAAGCTGTGGACCTAGTGTGGGCAACGCACAGCAGCGGCGCCCCTGACGTCACGTGGGATCCCGCCATTGCATTCCAGTACGCTTGGTTCACAGGCGGTCGAGCCACGTTTCGAACGTCGCACGTCGTTCGTCCACATCGGACTCAATGGTGCTGCCTCGCGTTGGAATCGGCTCGCTTTGGGCAGCCGCTCACAGGCGCGAGGATGGCTTCCATGAAGGCCGCCGTCGTGACTGCGTGGGGACCGAGCAGCATCGCCGTTCACAGTCCACATCTGCCTGGGTGCGAGGCCGTGGCGGAGACCAAGGCGAAGGGGCGGGCGCTGACCCCTAGGCCAACCAAGGCCGTCGGTCCGCCGACTCGGGCTGTTCAGACGTTCCGGCGAGACATCAGATAGTTCAGATCAGCGTGGCCAAGCGAACACTCGCAGATTTGATCGCCCTTGGCGAGGGATTCACGACTGAATTCAAGCAGTCATTGCCGGCTGACCTCGGCAGAGAGATTTGCGCCTTTGCCAACGCGACCGGCGGGGTAATCCTGATCGGCGTTGACGATGCTGGAACCGTCGTTGGCGTCGACAACCATAACCGGCTGAAGTCCCAGATCCAGAACACGGCGCGCTCGGCGGACCCGCCCGTGGCGGTGGACGTAGAGAGCGAGGGGAACGTTCTGAGCGTGACGGTACCTGAGCAGCATGGCAAGCCTTACTCCTTCAGGGGACGGTTCTTCATCCGCGAGGGAGCGAGTTGCCACCAGTTGTCCCGCGACGAGATTCGAGAGTTCTTCTTCGAGGAAGGTCTGATCCGGTTCGACGAGACGCCGTGCAACGCCTTCAAGCCGAGTGTCGAGATCACCCCTACCCGTTGGGTGGAGTTTGCGCAGCGGGCCGGCATTGACCCCGGGCTGGACCCGATGACGGTACTTGAGAATCTTCATCTGGTCAGAGATTCCCACGTGACCCATGCTGGGGCCTGGTTGCTGGCCGACGACATCACGCGTTTCACGCTGCCAGCGGTCGTCAGCTGCGCCGTCTTCCAGGGCACGTCAAAGACGCACATTCTCGACCGTACAGAGTTCGCGGGGAATCTTTACGCGATCTACCAAGAGGTGATGAGCTACCTGCAGGCGAAGCTGAACTCCGCGTTCATTCTCCACGCTCGCGGGCGTGAGGAGCGGTTGGAACTACCGGAGAGCGCCCTGCGGGAAGCGATTGTGAACGCGATCGCGCATCGTGACTATCGCAGCACGGCAAACGTGCAGGTGTACGTCTACCAGGATCGGGTAGAGATCGTGACGCCCGGTGGACTTCCGGCGGGGATGCGCGAAGAAGAGCTGGGCCGAAAGAGTGTCCCGCGGAACCCTCTGCTGTTCAGCATGTTGTATCGCATGAAGCTGGTGGAGCAGATAGGGAGCGGGATCAGGAGGATGCATGACGCCTGTCGGGAGCATGGCGTCGCGGAACCCACGTTCCAGGTCTCGCCCGACTGGTTAACCGTAGTGTTTCCGCGCCAGGAATCAGCGATCGCCCCCCAAGTCGCCCCTCATGACACCCCTCATGTCACCCCTCATGTGGGCCGACTGATCGCAGCTGTTCAAGGGGAGATGAGCCGAGCGGAACTCATGGTCGCGCTGGGACTGGCGGACCGGCGACACTTCGCCACCGCATACCTGCAACCCGGAATCGACGCGGGACTGCTCGAGATGACGCGTCCTGACCGACCAAGAAGCCGGGCCCAACGATATCGACTGACCGCTCGAGGTCGGCAGGTACGAAATGACCGCGAACGTGCTGACAATACCTGACTCGACGCGCTGGCATCGCGGCCGGCCTGGATTCAAATCCTATTCGGTCCACCAAAGACTTCTGTCGCGCCAAGAGATCTCGTCCCGGCCTCTCCTCAGCCTGCAGCGCAATGTCCGCTCATGGCCACTCACGTCGATGTCGCATCATTGTCTTGCCACCTTCCGCTACCATCCGCTTGGCCAAGCACTCCATTGGTGCCTTCTCCGCTGCCAAGGCCTCTCGAACGGGTGCAAAGCCTCCTCCCTCGACGTTGCGCTGTTCTCCAGCGGTGAACGCAAGCGCTCGATTGCTGTCATCCAAACCGGATGGCGTATCAACAGCCGGCTAGGAGCACCTAATGCTGACTACCAGTATACTTAATCCAAGAGAACTCTTCCATAAGCCGGTCTGCTATAGCATTCCCGCGTTTCAACGACCTTACGTTTGGAATCACGACGACCAGTGGGAGCCACTCTGGAATGATGTAAGAAACCTAGCTGAGAATTATCTCGAAGAACTTGAGAGATCCGGCAACAACCACATAGCTGCCGAACAACAAATGAAGCCGCACTTTCTTGGGGCGGTAGTGCTCCAGCAGGTCCCTACCGCGGCACGGGACATCGAGCAACGAGAAGTGATTGACGGTCAACAGCGCGTAACAACACTCCAGCTTCTGCTTGACGCAATACAACAGACCTGCGAAGAGAGGGATCTGAAACCTGCCGCCACGCGCCTGTCTAAACTAGTCACAAATGACGAAGACCTCGTGGGTTACGACAACTATCGCGTGTTCAAGCTCTGGCCGACCAGAAGCGACAGGGAAGCATTTCGACACGCCATGGACAACGGCCTTGCGGTCAGTGACTTTGAGGACTCCTTGATAGTGCAGGCGCATGAGTTTTTTCAGGAGCAACTGAAGAAGTGGCTTGACGATGCAGTGGCATCTGAAAAGGACAGCATTGACGCGCTGGAGACTGCCGTTACCGCCATGCTCCAGATGGTGGTGATAGATCTAGGCACCGAAGATGACCCAAATGTGATCTTTGAGACGATGAACGCTCGCGGAACGCCGCTCGAACAATCTGATCTGATCAAGAACTTCGTCCTTTCCCAGACATCAACTGTGAGAGGTACCCCGAGCGAACTTTGGGAAGGATTGGATCAAGTTTGGTGGCGGGACACGGTTAGACAGGGAAGACTCTACAGACCACGATTGGACATGCTCCTTAACTACTGGATTGCGATGCAGATCGGTACGGAGGTTCCACCGTCGCGGGTATTCCACGCATTTCAACGCTACTGCAGCGATCGACCGATTGAAGGAGTGATGACCGAGGTCAGGCGTGATCTGGCAAATTACCGGCGCTTTGAAGCGGATCAGCGGACGCCGGACGAAGATGTTTTCCATTACCGCACGGACGTGATGCAGGTTGGCGTCTTTACTCCCGTGTTGTTGTTACTTCTGTCGGCTGAGCATGAGGTTCGGATTGGCGCGTTTCGTGCACTGGAGAGCTTCTTGGTTCGCAGAATGGTCTGCCGGCAAACCACGAAGGACTACAACCGCCTGGCGCTCGACCTTGCCGTCACGCTTCGAGAAGGTGGACTCGAGAGAGCCGACTCACTCGTCGTCGGTTTTCTAAAGAAGCAGGAGGCATACTCAAGAGAATGGCCAACCGACAAGACCGTCAGCGATTCGCTCGAATCATCACCGGTTTACCGCCTGCTGACCCGAGGTCGATTGAGACTGGTGCTCGAAGGAATCGAAAGCCGTCTTCGCTCCCCGAAAGCTGAACAGCGTGACGTGCCGAGGGACCTGACGATAGAGCACCTGATGCCTGTGAGCTGGGAGGCCAATTGGCCGCTACCTGAAGGAATCGACGAGGAGCCGGCCAGCGAGTACCGAAGTCGAGTCGTGCACACCATAGGCAATCTCACACTCGTCAATCAGAAGCTGAATTCGTCGCTGTCGAACTCCCGATGGGTGGATAAGCGGGAGGCTCTGCTTGAGTTCAGCGTCATGACGCTGAACAGCGAACTGCGGCGCAGATGCATCTGGAATGAGGAGACCATTCGGACTCGCAGCAGGCGAATGGCCGCGCTGATCGCCGAGTGCTGGCCTGGTCCAACTTCCAGCGAGTGGCCATAGCGCTGTCAAGCGCGGAGACGTCAAGAGTTGCTGCCTGCCCTAGTGTTGACGCGGGGCAGCGCCCGACCAGAAGAAACGTGTACGGAGAGGCGCGGTAGGCGGACGACACCTTGAGGAGCTAGTGGCCTTCGGGCTGTGCGGGTCCGAGTCCCCCCTCGGCACCACTCGAAGTCGCGCCATCCTCGGCTGCCAGCGCCGCGGACGCCTGCGTGTGGTGCCACGAGCGCCGGGTGCGGATCTCGGTTCCGGCAGCGCCCGACGGCGGCGGGCGAGCCCTAAGGGCCTCGCGCACCCCGCGCTCACCGGCCCGTAGGGCGCGGCACAGGTTGGCAATCTCCGCATCGACGGCCGCCAGCGACGCGAGACGTGACTGCGGCTCAGGCCGGCGGCGGCGATCCCGGCGATGGACTCACCGGCCACCCAGCGGCGCAGGACCTCGCCCTTGCGGGCCTCCAGGGAGCTCGCCACCCGCGCACAGGCCAGCCGAAACACCGCCTGCACCGCCTAGCCCTCGGGGAAGGCCCGCTGCCCGAACGCGGTGCGGTCGACATCCTGCCGGTCGCTGCACTGCGCCAGCGGCGACCGCGAGAGCTCCCAGGCGGAATCGATCCGGCGCAGCGCCGCCTGCAGCGCCCGCAGGCGGTTGGCGCGCGACAGCCGGCCGCGACGAAACCCGGCCCGGTCGACGCTCCGTTTCGCGGCGCGGCGGGTCGATCACACGGGCCGGCAGCGTGCGAGGCATCGAAGGCCCATGAAGGCCGCGAACGCGCGGCCGGACCATCCAGGTTTCCGCCAACTCCGCGTCGGTGCTCGGCGAGCCCGCCGCGGTCGGAGGTCGTTCTAGGCATTAATTGGTCGAGCGGAACGAGAGGCCGTCCAAGGCCGAGACCTGCCCGGCCGAGACTGGACGCTGCGGGAGACGTGGAACGACCAAGCGACGGGCGCGGTCGCGATGGGGCCTACGAGCCGGTGAACGTTCGGGACGTAGGCGACCAAGCTTGCTTGGGCACCGGTCGTCCAAAGCACTCACGCGGGAGGCTCCGTTCATCGTGAGCGAACGAGGCCATTTGACCGGTGATACACTTCGTGTACCATAATGGTCATAAGTTGGAATAGCACACCGCAAAGGGTCTTCAAATGGCAGTTGATCGCGAGCTCTCAGGCGACGACATTCGCGCCATACGGCAGGACCTGGGCCTGACCCAGGTAGAGGCCGGCGAACTGATCGGCGGCGGACCGCGGGCGTTTACAAAGTACGAAGCTGGGACCGTTAAGCCATCGGCGGCCATTGGTCGCCTGCTTCGAATTCTCGAAGCAGACCCCGGCGCGATCTCAACTCTGCAAGGCGACGGGTCTCGGCCGCTCCGTGCAAATGTGTCCGGCCCATTCGAGATCACCGGCGACCACGTGGCCGCCCTAACGGAACGGCTGTTGCCGAACCTCCTGCGCCGGCTGCTCAGCGCGGAGGCCCAGACACACCACCTGCCTGCCGACGGCACTCATGTTGCCAGCAACATTCACGCCGCCGATGGCGGCGAGGACGGGCGGATCATGTGGACCGGAGGTCCGGCAAAGACGCCCTACCTACCTTCGCGCTTCTGCCAGTTTCAACTCAAGGCCGGGGACATCTCGCCGTCGGCCACGAGCCGTGAAGTCGTAACCGGTGACGGAGCCATCAAGAGCATGGTGCGCAAGGCGCTTGAGGCTGACGGCCATTACATCGTGCTTTCGACTCGCCCATACACCCAGAAACGCATCGTAGAGCGTGAAACCAAGATTCGGGACGCGCTGCGTAAGGCCGGTCTTTCATTCGCAAGCGGCCAGGTCCAGGTTCGCGACGCTGACCAGGTCGCCGCCTGGGCAAACGCCCATTCAGCTGTTGCCACCTGGCTCCGAGAACTGACGCAGCCCGGATCCGTCGGGCCCTTTCGATCATGGAGTCACTGGGCTGGACGTCCCGAGCATGACGGATCCCCGTGGGTTGACGATGAGCGTCTTGGCAGGTTGCGGGACTGGCTTCTTGAGAGTCTTCACGAGCCCCGTTCCAGCCTGCGTGTGGTCGGACCGGCCGGCATTGGGAAATCCCGCTTGGTCAACGAAGCCCTCGGACCGACCGATCTGGACGAACGAACTGGCCTGACGGCAAGCGACCTGGTGCTCTATGCCGACGAGGCTGAGGTTGGACCACGAGCGCTCTACACATCCGTGCAACGCTTGGTCGATGCTGCGGCGCGGGCCATCATCGTTGTCGATCACTGCACGGTAAACACGCACAAGGTCCTTTCGGGCACGGTCATGCGTCAAGGCAGCAGGCTTTCGCTTGTGACTATCGGCGACTACGTGCCGGACGAGTCTCCAGACCTCGAGACGTTTAGGGTCGACGAGGCGTCGCCCACCGTCATCGAGGCTATTGTCGAACGCACGGCCCCAGGTCTGCCACGTGAAGATCGTCGACGTCTGGCGCGCTTCGCGCGCGGGTTTCCCGAGATCGCCTCTTGCGTCGGTCACTCCTGGAGCGGAACCGCGTCGCTTGCACAGGCCGCGGATGACACCCTTGTCGACGCGTACGTTCTTGGGCGCGAACCGTGCGACAGGCAGCGTCTGTTAGCGGTCGCACAACTGCTGGCAGCATTTGGCGCCGTTCGCGTCCAACCGCCAGCCCACGACGAACTCCCAGCGCTTACGAAGCTTGCGGGCGGCCTTGCCGAGGCTGTCGTGCGATCCACAGTCAACGAACTCGTCCGGCGAAGTGCGGTCAAGCGGCGCGGCAGCCTCATAGTCGTCCAGCCGCTGCCGATCGCTTTGAATCTGGCCGAGCGTCAGTGGCGCGCGTGGGGCCCGACCCAGTGGGAGGTGGTGCTCACCGGAGGCGCCGGACGGAATCTTCAGCAACGTGCCGCCCGACAGTTGGCGCACCTGAATACGACTGAAGTCTCCGAGGTCGTGCTCCGCAATGTCTGCCGAACGAATGGACCGTTTGACGGTCCCGGTGCAATTACCGATGCCGGACACGCCGAGGTGCTTACGTCGCTGGCCGAAATCGACCCGGAGACCACTGGGGCTGTGATCGAACGCTCCATGTGTAACGTCCCCGATTTGGCGCAGGTCAGCGGTGACGCCCGGCGCCACTTGGTTCGAGCCCTGGAGCGCGTCGCCTTTCCTCGTGACTCCTTCGACATGGGAGCGAAGCTCCTGTTACGTCTCGCCGCTGCGGAGAACGAGACCTGGAGCAACAACGCCACCGGGCAGTTTGCCAGACTCTTTCCATCGATCCTTGGCAATACCGCCGCTGACGGCGAAGAACGGCTGGACTTCCTCAATGAAGCGTTGGCCGCGAAGGAAGCCACCTGGGACGCGGTGATCGTCGAGGGTCTAATTGCCGGCTGTCGGACAGGTGGCTTCTCGCGCATGGTCGGCCCGGAGGCTCACGGTTCGCGCCCCGCGCTCGAGCCCTGGCTCCCGCCGGACAAGCGGGAAGCGACCGCCTACCTCACGGGCTGCGTCGACCGACTGAGTTGGTTTGCGAAGTTACCGACCGATGTTGGTGCCAAGGCACGTGCTGGACTTGGATATCTGCTCGATTCTCTTCTCAGAGCCGACCTCTTAGACGCCGTTGAAACGGCAACAATCGGAGTGCGTCGGGAGGTCGACAGCTGGCCCGAGGCTGGGGAGAGCCTTGGTCGGTTTCTTCGGCACAGCTGCGAGGACACCGATCCGGCCGTGACCGAACGCGTCGTGTCGCTCCTAGCAGCGATGCAGCCAGACGACCTGCGATCGAACGCCCGTGCCCTCCTGACCGAGATGCCATGGAACTATCCCGCTGACGCAGAGCTTGATTTGGCGAGCCGCCAACAGCGGCAACGCGCGGATGTGCGGGCACTTGCCGAGGAATCCTTAACCCGGCCAGTGCAGCTGCGGGAACTCGTACCGGACCTCAGCCGAGGGTCACAGCGGATGACATTCCACTTTGGGCATGCACTCGCCGAGTTTTGCGAGGAACCGTCGGAGTGGCTGGAGACGGTTATAGCGGCTGCCGTCGGAGTCCCCGAAGGCGAACGAAACCTCGACCTCTTGGTTGGCTTCGTCGTCGGGGCTTCCAACTCTCACCCGCAGGTTGACCCGACACTCAAGGGGCGCTTGGCGGATTCGCCCGACCTAGCGCCGGCACTACCCGCAGTCTGCTGGAACCTTGGAATCACCGCCGCTGACATTAGCTTGGTCATTGCGGCCTTGCGGCAAGGCTTCCTTCAGCCGCAGCAGTTGATGCTTTGGGGAAGCGGGAGTGTGCTCGCCACTGTGGAGCCCCTGGCGCTTGCAACCCTGCTCGACGAGCTGCTCGAACCCGACGCCGACGCGATTACCGTGGCCTTGGAACTGATGGGCATGTACGCCTTGAGCAATCCGGAGGCGCTCGATGGATTGCGACCTCAGATTCGCAAGGTCGCGGAGGGGGCATGCCGTCCTCGCAACGCGGACCTCGGAATCATGGAAGTCCACCACTTTAAAGTGATCATGACGTGGATCCTAAAACAAGGCCGTCGGGACACCGACGCGCAGGCTGTTGCGCTGACATTGTCGAGGGGACTTATCGACGATCCCGACCCGGTCGACGATCTCGATCTCACCGACGATCGCCCGATCGAATCATTGCTGCCTCGCCTGCTCGCGGACTTTCCTGAGATTTCCTGGTCGCTCATTGGCCAAGCTATCGTGTCTGACCAGACTTGGGCCTGGCATTTTGAACACGCTCTGGGATCCTCGTTTTCGTTCGACGACGAAGCCGACCCGGAGATTCTGAGCCTTCCCGAGGACGTCTTGTTCGCTTGGTGCCACGCTCACCCGAACAGCGCGCCGCAGTTCGCCGCAGCAGTCTTGCCGGTCCTCGCACGTCAGCCGAGCGCGGCTTCCCATCATGAACTGCATCCGGCCATGGCGCGGCTTCTCGATGAGTTCGGCGATCGGCAACCAGTGTTGGACGCTGTGACCAGCAACATTCACACCTTCGGCTGGACAGGATCATTCACCACCTACTTCGCACGCTTCGAAGAGCCGCTTCAGGCGCTAGTTGAGCATCCGAAGGTCAAGGTCCGACGCTGGGCTCGTAAGCTGCTTCGCCGGGTTCATTCGGAGATGGACAAGGCTCATAAAGACGACGAAGAAGTAGAGGCGCGACGGGGGATGTACGGATAGACGTGCCGAGGCGAAACAATGCCCACAGAAATTGCAGGGCGCCGCTTGCATGTACCGGCAAGAAGACAGTCGAACTATTGATCGCGTCCAAGCCAGTGACAACCGGCCTGTGACGCGATACCGAGCATGTCCGTACACGACGGAAGGGTCGGTGCCCGTGGAACGTTGCACGATCCCAGCTGCGACTACGCAGCGATCAGGCCGATCCTTCGTCGAATGCTGCAAGCACCGCAGTCGGCGGCGGCCGTCGCTGGCGCGACGCCCGCTGCAGTCGCCGCGCTATCCATTGCCGAGGCCAGCGAGGACGTGGACGACCTACTTGGGATGGGTGCGGAGGCTCGTGTGAGCGTCGCCGAGGTTGTTGCCGCGAACCTCGTTGACGAGGCAGTTGGAGCGGAGTGCGAGCGGCGCCTACGAAGGTTCTTTGCAGACGACAATGCCGATGTTCGGAAAGCAGCCAGCATGTGTTGGAACTATCTCGAGCCTGACCAGATTACCGCGCGTGGGAGCCCTATTAGCGCTTTCGCTCAAGTGATGAGACGTGAAGACGACCTGTTTTTCCTCGTGCACGGCCTGAAAGAGTCACTGTCACGACTTCCCGCCGAAGTCTGCGATTTGGCCGAACATGCGGTTACCACGTTTAGAGATTGCGCCACCTCGATTCGGATTGCGTAAGGCGGCAACGCGGAGGCGATGTCGCGACTGATGGTTCGACTCTACGAAGAGACGGACGACGATGAACTACGAACACACGTCCTCGATGCGATCGACAGCATGGTGCACGCTGGGTTTCTTGGCATCGACGAACGGCTACCTGATCAGTTCGATCGTTGATCTGTAGTTCCAGTCGCGATTGACTGAGGTGATCTCACCCGACGCCAGCCACGTCAGCCAGCGCCCCGACAGGTAGAACCGTGCGTGGCTCAGGAGCTTCAGCCCATAGCGCCGAAATTCCGCCGTGCCCCGGGCATCGTCGGGACGCACGGGATTGCGTGTCTCCGGTGCCATGGCGGGTTCGAGGGCCGACCGTCAGCCCAATTCGTCCTGCCAGCCGAGCGCTCCGGCCGCATCGGCCGATTCGACACCAGGGGTCAGGCAGTTGTTTCCCAGAGGGCGCGGATGGGTACCGCGAAGAGACCGCCGCCAAAGCTGGTGCAGACCTCACCGTCGTAGAGCACGACGCCCGCAGCAAACCGGTCACCCGCCGCCCGCCGGAGACGGCTCAAGCCCCGAAAGTCCGCCCCGGACACGGTGCCGGACGCCTTGACCTCGACGCCCGCCAGCGCGAGGGCCCCTCGCTCGATGACGATATCCACTTCGACCTGATCTTTGTCCCGGTAATGGAAGAACTCGAGGTGCTCGTCGTGCCAGCTGGCCTGACGCCGCAACTCCTGAAAGACGAATGATTCGAGGAGCTGGCCCAGGAGTCTGCGCTGCGTCATTAGCGCGCGGGCATTGAGGCCAAGCAGCGCGCACGCGAGGCCAGAATCGCCAATATGGAGCTTGGGCGTCTTCACGAGGCGGCGCAGGCGATTGCTGTGCCAAGGGCGCAGCAGCTCGAGCATGAAGACCCGTTCGAGCAGACTTAGATAGGCGCTGATGGAGGGGCGGCTGAGGCTGAAGGATGACGCGAGGTTGGAGACGTTGAGCAGCGTTGCCGTCTGCGTCGCCGCCAGCATCAGGAGCCGGGGCAGCGCATCGAGCATCGTGATGCGGGCCATATCCCGCACATCCTTCTCGAGCTGCGCCTGCACGTAATCGCGATACCAGGCCGTCCGTCGCCGGCCCGCAGGGCGCGCCAGGGCCGCCGGGAATCCCCCGGCCGCGATCCGCTCGCCCAGCTGGTCCCCCAGCGGTTCGCTCCGATGCGTCACGAATCCCCCGGCAAACAGCGTGTCGAGAAAGCGCGGCACCTGAACTGGGACCGCTGCGCCCAGGGGTCCGGCCGCCAGCTCACATTGTGCGAGCGGATGGAGCCGGACAATCTGCAGGCGTCCCGCCAGCGAGTCCGCGAGCGTGGGAACCCGCAGCGCGTTGCTCGATCCCGTGAGGACAAAGCGGCCAGGGACGCGACGGCGATCGATCGCCAGTTTCAGGGCGGCGAACAACCCTGGAACACGCTGGACTTCGTCGAGGACGACGCGGTCAGGCAGCGACGCGACGAAGCCCATGGGGTCAGCCTCGGCCCCGTCCCGCACCACATCATCATCGAAGCTGAAATAGGCGTGCTCTGCCCCGCGTGCTATGGGGCCGCCAGCCCACGGCGCCTCGCCGCCCCGCCACCACATTTGCCTCGGAGCACACACAACCTGGGCGAGGGTGGTCTTGCCGCACTGGCGTGGCCCATGAATGAGCACCGCCGGCGAGTCCTCGAGAGCCTCAGCCAGCTGACGGTCTACGTAGCGACGGTAGAACGGAAGGTGAGCCACCGTCTGATCGTAAGTTTCAGTCCGTCCAATTGCAATGTTCTGTATCGTCTGATTGCAAACCGCGGCCCGTCCAATTGCAAGTTGTGACACGTTGACCCGCACGGTTAGCCGAGGCATCCGGCGCCCATGGCTCCAACGCGACCTGCCACTTGCGGTGCCTTCGGTGGTGGACGTGTCGGAGGCGATATCCAGTCCCTGGCCAATCGGCCAGCCGAGTCTGGCGGGCCTCACCGGACGGCGGACGCACGGTCGGTAGGGCGGGCGATGGGCCGTCAGTCCCGAATTCGGACCCACAAGCTATCGTCGCCGGCCATGGGCACGCAGGCGACGCCCGCGCCGACACGCTCGCGGCGCCTTCACCGCTCGCCGGACAGTCCCGAGACGCACTGCGCGGCTGCCGCAGCCCACGCTCCACCAGTCCGTGGCGTCCAGATCGATGCAGCCGCCGTCGCCGCTGCACCGTGCGCGCCTCGTCGCAGCTGCGCTGTCCTCACCGCCGACCGCCTGTGGAGGCTCGCACCGGGCACCACGGCGCATGGGACGTCCCAGCTCGGCCGGTGCCGAACGGTCGCCTGGTGATACCGCCCCGGCACCCACACGGGCACGGACGCGACGCGTCGCGTCCCCTGGGATCGGCCGACACCGTGCTCAGACCTCCCGTGATGGCGGCGTAGCGTGTCGGGCTGGCCCGTGGCCATCAGCCACCACCGACGCCAGCAACGGCTCGTCCCGTGCGGGATGACGCACGGACACCCACACCGCCCCGCTCGGATTGGCCATGAAGGCCGCTTCCCAGGTGACCGCGACGCCCAGCCCGGCGTCAAGCTGCCGAACGTCTTCTGGGCGAAAGCCACGCAGCGCCGCCTCGACTTCAGCCAGCATCCGCTGCACCCGCGGCCGGTGGGCGGTGACGATCCGAATCTCGGGGAACTGCACGTACTCCCGTCGCCACCGGCCCGACAGGTAGAACCGCGCGTAGCGCCGCACCTTCAGCCCGTAGCGCCGCAGTTCCGCCGTGCCCCGGTCAACCTCGAGATACATCCAGCGGCGCTGGCCGTCCACGGTGAGCTCGGCCACCGCATCCGGATGTACCGTCCGCCAGGTTCGCCCCACCCGGTAGCGCACACGCGCGTGCGGATCGGCCGTCCATTCGCACAGCGCCGCTCCCGGCTGCGCGCGGCAGGCCGACCGGATCGCCAGCAGGCAGCGGTTGACCGTCAGTTGGTGGTTCACGTACCGCGGCTCCAGCGCCTCCGGCCCGGCGACCGTGGGGATGTCGGCCCGCGGGATTCCCGCGAGGACGGTCAGCACCTCCGCGCCTGCGTCGGACAGGCCGTAGACGTAGCCGCGGCGCCCACCGCCGGCCCCGCCGTGGAGAGGCTCGGCCCGCTCCACCCAGCCTTTCTGGTGCAGCCGCTGCAGGCAGATCTCGCAGGTGCGGCGGCTGGCGGTTTCGAAGGCCAGGGCGTGCACCTGGGCGGTGGTCAGCAGCCGATGGGTGTAGAGCAGGCGCAGGACCTGGAGTTGCCGGGCGCCGACGCGCACGCGCATCACGCGGGTGGGAACGTCCCGGAACTCAGGGCCTGGAGCACGCGACGGATCTGCCGGGGCTTGGACCCTCCGGGAATTGACAACGTGAGGCCTGAGGATGCGCGGGAATGCGGGCGTGGCGCCGTCGCTGGAACGGCGAAGGCTCGGACCCTACGGGAATGACGGCTGCGCGGTCGGGGAATCCCAGGGGCTCGGGGCACGGGGCAGCCGCCGGAGCTGCCAGGGCTCGGACCCCGCGGGAATTTCCATGGCACGGTCGGGGAGTCGCAGGGGCTTCGGGCACGAGGCAGTCGCTGGAACTGCCAGGGCTCGGACCCCGCGGGAACGACCGGGACACGGTCGGGGAATCCCAAGGGCTTCGGGCACGGGGCAGTCGTTGGAACTGCGAGCGCTTGGACCCACCGGGAACGACCATGGCGCGGTCGGGCAATCCCAGGGGGCGTGGGCAGGGAGCAGTCGCCGGAACTGCCAGGGCTCGGACGGTCGAAGAACCCGTCCCCCCAGGACGAGGATTGGATATGACGAGGATTGGGGGGACGGGTTAACAGTTCCGCGAAGCGAAAGGTCGCAGGTGCATCGCGAATGCGAAACCCTCGGGCCTCCCGATCAGGTTCGGCGGGCCGCGCGGCCAGCGCGCGGATGTTCGCATCGAGCGTTCGAGCCATTCGACGCACCTCTCGAGCCAGCTCGCGGGCCAGCTTCCGAGCCACCGGTCGAGAGCCGGAGCGATGGGTCATCCGAGTCGGTGGGCCGTCGCGGGCGCGGCTCACGCGTCCGCGCCCGGCTCGGGATCCCGGCCGTCCAGCGGTTCCGGGCTCGTGGTCTGCGTGCCGTCCGAGTCTGGAGGCTCCGGCGGCTGCGGGGGTGTGGCGTCCTTGGGCTGCTGCGTGGCGTCGTCGGGCAGCCGGCCGTAGCGTGCGGCCACCAGTTGCTCAATCTGCGTCCGCGGCTGCCCGACCCGGCGGCGACCGTGGGTGCGCAACTGCGCCGCCATCGCGGGATCGCCGGTGGGGATCGGCTCGACGGCCGCCATGAACGGTCGGGCCGGCCGGTTGTCCACCAGCGTCGTGATCGCCATGTGAAAGGCCGGCAGATCGTCCAACTGCTGCTTCGTGAACGTCGGCGCCATCTCGTCGGTGAAATGCCGGACCTGGTTGCGTAAGCCCCCGAACACCACGTGGGTGCGGGTGTTGATCAGCACACTGTCCAGGATGGGGCGCAGGCGGGGGTGATTGGGGTTCTGGGTGGCCACGGTCAGCCCTACCCCATAGCTGCGCGAGCGCTCGAAGAACGCCGCCATGTCCCGGCCGGTGTCCAGGAACTCCTGGAACTCATCGAACACGGCAAAGAAGGACGGTCGGCGGTCCTCTGGCCGTCGCAGCACCGCCTGCCAGAACTGCGTCACCAGGATGCTGCCGAGGAGCCGCGACCCCGCCGCGCCCAGCGCCGTGTCGGCCTGATCCAGGTTGGCCAGCACGATCCGGCCGCGCGCGAGCGCCTCGTCCCAGGCCACCGCCGAGTGCGGCTGCACCAGGATGTTGCGCACGCGCGGGTCCTGCACCAGCATTGCCATCCGCCGGAGCGCCCCACCGAACGTCAGCTCGAACTGCCGGATCGAGGTGCGGTCCACCTGGTTCTTCCAGTAGGACTGCAGGAAGGGGTCGCTCACCTGCGGCAGCAACGTCTGGCGCCACTCCCGGTCGAAGAAGAGGCGCTCCAGGTCCAGCATGGTGGGCTGGATCTGGGGATTGGCGGCCAGCGTGCGGAAGCCGTACATGAAGGCCTGGGACATCGAGGTGCCCCAGTGCAGGTCTTCGCCGCGCACCAGTTCCTTCATCATGGCGTAGACGGCCGCCGCCACCCGCCCGCCCTCGAACGAGTCGCGCACGTCCAGCGGATTCAGGGCGGCCGGCCAGTCGGTGTCGGCGAAGTCGAGCAGGATGGTGTCGTCCGTGCGATCGGGCGGCACCGCCGCCAGCAGGGCCGAGATCAGGTCGCCCTTGGGATCCAGCACCAGCAGCCCATGGCCCAGGTCCATGATTGAGCGGGCCCACCAATAGAGGAAGGTGCTCTTGCCGACGCCGGTGGGGCCGACCACGAGGGCGTGCTTCAGCGCGTCCTGGGGCTTGATGCCCGCGCGGCCGGACGAGGAACCGTCGGTCGACGCGTCGACCCGGCCCAGCCGCAGCCCGCGGTCCTGTGGCACGTCCCCGTAGCGGCCGGCCCGGCGGGTCCAGACCTTGGTCCCGACCAACGTCTCCAGCTCCAGCAGCGGCCGGCCGGTCAGGGCGTGGGCCTCTTCGTGGCTGACCACGAAACTGGCCCCCGGCCACCAGTCGGCCGCGGCCCACCCGCGGTCGAAGCGCTGGCGGCGCCAGGGCCGGTGGAGCACCAGCCGGTTGAAGACGCTGGCGGTGGGTTCGAAACAGGCCAGCAGCCGGGCGAAGCGGGCCTCGGCCTGTGCCTTCGTCGGCGCCTGGAGCCGGACCTGGATCTGCATGGTCACCAGCGGGCGCTGCGCCTTGCGCTCCACCGCCTGGGCCTGCGCCTGGAGTTCGTGCGAGGACCCCGGGGGCGTCGGCGTGTAGGTCTGGCCGGTCAGGCCGAAGGCCAGCATCTCGCGCAGCGCCCCGCCGGTCTCGCGCAGCACCGTGCGCCCCAGGCCCCCGTCCGACAAGCGGCGGCCGGCTCGGAGCTGGGCGGCCCGAACCAGCGCCTCGCGCTGCCGGCGGGCGTCCGCCCGCGCGACGAGAAAGCGGACGACCACGCGCTCGTCCGCCGCCTGATCGGCGAAGCCGCGATCGAGCAGCGCGGCCGGGTCCTGGAGCAGGTCGGTCCGCAGCGGCAGCGCCCAATGCTGCTCGGGGGCGAGGTAGGCGCGGATCGTGGTGGGTTCGTTGGGGACCCCGTCGTCAGATGCGGTCGTGCGGGGGGTGGCTCGGCCGCCGAAGGCCAGGCGCGTCACGGTCGCGTTGGGTCCGGTGGGGATGGCCCGTGGGGGGCACGGCGGCACTCGACCCGCGGCGCGGTCGGCGTGGCTCCCGGTCGCCGGCGGCGACCAGCGCCGGTCACACGCCGCCGATCACGCATCGGGCGCCCCGCCGGCGGACGGCCCGCTGGCGGCGATGGTCGTGCCGCGGCCATCGCTCCAGTGCGTCCACACCTGGCGCTCGTCCAGCGTCGCCAGCACCGGCAGCGGCAGGCTCGTTATCGCATGGGCTTCCTCGGGACTCGCGACGAAGGTCGCGCCCGGCCAGGCGCGGGCCTGGCTGAAGACGCGGTCGAACCGGCGGCCACGCCGCGGCCGATAGGCGCGCAGCCGGTTGGGCCAATTCGTATAGGCCTCGAAGGTCGCCACCAGCCGCGCCATCCCGCGTTCGGCCTGTGCCCGGGTCGGGGCCTGCAGCCGCAGCTGGATCTGCATGGCCAGCAGGTGGCCGCGGGCCTTGGCCTCCACGACCGGCGCGTGCAGCCGGAGCTGCCGCAGGGGCGGGCGTCGGCCAACGGCCCAGCGCAGGCGGCCGGCCACCGGTCGGATGCCGGCCCGCGGCCCGCTTGGCGAATGGCGTCGCTCGGCCTGCAGGATGGCCGCCAGGGCCCGCGCCTCGCGGACGATCCCGGCCTCCGCCGGCGCCAGGATGATGCGCATGGCCACGTACACGTCATCGCCCGTGTCGTCGACAGGCTCTGTGAACAAGCGGTGCGGATACTGCAGGTCCGGACAGCGCAGCGGAAACGCCCAGTGCCGCGCGGGCCTCAGATATGCGCGAATCGTGTGCGGTCCAGATGCACCCTCGCGGCCCCACGGCATGCCGTCATCCGCGGCGCCACGGTGCAGCGTGCGTCGCTTGGGCACTGCTGCGAGCCAGTGCCACCATCGTGACTGACACGCGGGAGCGTCCGCGGCCACGATCCGGGAGGCGGCCACCGACGGCCGCGCCGCGGACGCTGGCCATTGATCGCGGGACTCGGGCGGTGGATCTCCGAAGCGGCCGCGGTACGCGAGTCTTCGCTGCACGTGGCAGCTCCCTATGATACGGCTGTCACAACGACCGTAGCGGCGTCCGGCACCGGCCGGAATCCAGGTTTCCGTATGTCGGCGGCGCGCCTCCGCCAAGATCGGCGTACCGCAAGGACCGATCCCGCACGTCCGGCGCGCGAAGTCGTGCTGACTGGGCCAAGGACGCGGCTGCGCCGCCTGGGCCGGCCAGTCTGCGCGGCCACGGGCCACCCACCGCTCCGAATCACACCCTCGCCGCCCACCCGCCACGTGCGATGCTTTCCGCGTGATCAATCCTGCGACGATTCGCTCGCCACCTCATCTCCAACCGCGACATGCCCGGCCACCTCTTCACCCAGTACTTCCTCACCGACGGCATCCGCGCCACCCCTGAGCGCCGCGCCCAGCGCCAAGCGTTCGTCGCGTTCAGTGACGCTGCCCGACGCCTCGTCGAGGACTTCGCCGCCTACCACAACCCCAACGAGACCCAAACCGAACAGGACCTCATCCGCCCCCTCCTCGAACTCCTCGGCTGGACCGACGACATTCCCCAACCAACCGCCCCAGGCGGCGAAGACCGGCCCGACCTGCTCCTCTTCCAGGACACCCGGGCCAAGGCCAGCGCCACCACGTCCACGGCCAGCCCGTACCTCGAAGCCCTCGCCCTCGCCGAGCTCAAGAGCTTCCATACGCCCCTCGACGCCCGCGGCAACGGCACGGGCACCCAGGCCGCCTCACCCCACGCCCAGATCCTTCGCTACCTCCGCGGTACCGACAACATCCCTGGCTGCGACCTCCGCTGGGGCATCCTCACCAACGGCGCCGTCTGGCGACTCTACGATCAGACGGCGCGTCCGCGCGCCACGGCGTATTACGAGGCCGACCTCAAGGACCTGGTAGACGCTGACGACGAGGACGGCCTGCGCACCTTTCACTTGCTCTTTCGGCGCTCGGCGTTTCTTCGCCGCCCCGGCGCGAACGCGACATTCATTGAAGTCGTCCTCGATCAGGGCAAACGCTACGAAGAGCGGGTGGCGCAGAACCTGGCCGGCGTCGTCTTCGACCGTGTCTTTCCCCGGCTTCTGCAGGCGCTGGCCGACGCCACCGACCGGCCCATGCCCGAGATTCGCGACGCCGCCCTCATCTTGCTCTACCGGCTGCTCTTCGTGCTCTATGCGGAAGACCGTGGGCTGTTGCCGGTGAACGACGGCCGCTACGACGACTATGGCCTGCGCAAACGCGTGCGCGACGACGTGGCGCGGCGCAAGGCCCGCAACGACACGTTCTCCAGTGCGGCGTCAAGCTACTTTGGGCATTTGGCCGACCTGTTCGGGCAGATTGACCGGGGCGACCCGTCGATCGGGCTCCCGCCCTACAACGGCGGCCTGTTCGCCGCCGACGCGGCTCCGTTGCTGAACCGGGTGCGTCTACCCGACGACGTCATCGCGGATGTCGTCTACGACCTCAGCCACACCGACACCGAGGGCCAGCCAAGCTACGTCAACTACCGTGACATGTCCGTCCAGCAGCTCGGTTCCATCTACGAGCGTCTGCTCGAACAGGAACCGGTGCTCGATGCCGAGGGCAAGGTCCGCATCCGCCCCAACCCCTATGCCCGCAAGGACAGCGGCAGCTTTTACACCCCGCAGGACCTCGTGGACCTCATCGTCGACCAGACCCTCAAGCCCCTCCTTGACGAGCGCCGCGCCAGATTCGAGACCACGGCCCAGGAACTCCGGAGCGATCGCCGCTCCACGGCCGAACGCCGGGACAGGCTGGCCAAGGTGGACCCCGCCGCGGCAAGCCTGGATCTCAAGGTGCTGGACCCGGCTATGGGCAGCGGCCACTTCCTAGTCAGCGCCGTGGACGCCCTGACCGATCACGTCTACGACTGGCTTGAGCCCGATCCCAAGCTCACGGACTGGCTACCGAAGGACGACGCCTACGTCTCGCCACTGGTGAAACACGTCGACGGAATCCGCGATGACATCCTGCAACGCGCCGCGGCGGCCGGCTGGGCGGTAAACCAGTTGCAAATCACCGACCAGGCCATCATCCGCCGCCTCGTGCTCAAACGCTGCATCTACGGTGTCGATAAGAACCCGCTCACCGTCGAGTTGGCCAAGGTTTCCCTCTGGCTGCACAGCTTCACCGTCGGCGCACCGCTCTCGTTCCTGGACCATCACCTGCGCGTAGGCGACTCGCTGCTTGGGCTGAGCATCGCCGACGCCAGGACGGACCTGCGACGGCTGGACACGCCACTGTTCGTGGACAGCGCGCGGCAGGGCTTCTCGGCCGCTACCGAGCGCATGCACGAGATCGAACGGCGGGCGGATGCTGACGTATCCGAAGTCCACGAGTCGCACCTGCAGTTCCAGGACGTCGAGTCCGACACAGCCGGCCTCCGCGGGTTTCTGGACACGCTGGGCGGGCTCCGCTGGCTGACGGCCGGCACGAGGGTTCGGCAGCGCGCACTCATTGAGGCGCCGATCGCCGAAACGTTGGGCGCGGATCCCAGCCGCGCCTACGAGCAGTTGGCACGCAGCCCCACCGACCACCCGAACGACGGCTCGGTGGCATTTCGCGAGCGATTGGCCGAGGCGCGGGCGGTTGCGGATGAGGAGTCGTTCCTGCATTGGGAGGTTGCGTTTCCCGGTGTGTGGCGCCACTGGCAAGACCAAACCCCCGAAGGCGGCTTCGATGCTGTCATCGGCAATCCCCCTTGGGACCGCATCAAGCTCCAGGAAGTCGAGTGGTTCGCGACCCGCGATCCCGACCTTGCCCGCGCCCCCACTGCCGCCGCTCGCCGCGCAGGCATCAAGCGCCTGCGCGAACGGGGCGACCAGCTGGCCGCGGCCTTCGACCAGGCCAAGGCCCGCGCCGACCGCCTCGGCCAAGTCATTCGCGCCTCCGGCCACTACCCCTTGCTCGGCGGCGGCGACATCAACCTCTACTCACTCTTCGTCGAACGCTCCCTGCGCCTCGTCAAGCCCAGCGGCCTCGTCGGCCTCCTCACCCCCTCCGGCATCTACGCCGACCACACCGCCGCCCGCTTCTTCCAGTCCGTCTCCACCACCGGCCGCGTCGCCGGCATCTACGACTTCGAGAATCGCCGGCTGGGTTCCGACCTGCCGCCCTTTTTTCCCGACATCGACTCCCGCTTCAAGTTCTGCGCACTCATCGTCGGCGGCCCCAATCGCACGTTCCCCGAAACCCACTGCGGCTTCTTCTTGCCCGACGCCAACACCATCAATGACCCCGACCGCGCCTTCACCCTTTCACCTGACGACTTCGCCCGCGTCAACCCGAACACCGGCACTGCCCCCGTCTTCCGCACCCGCCGCGACGCCGACCTCACCCGCCGCATCTACCAGGACCTCCCGGTCCTCGTGGATCGCTCAGGCGATGACGAACGCCGCGTCTGGCCCGTCCGCTACGTCCGCATGCTGGACATGACCAACGACTCCCACCTCTTCCGCACCGCCGCCCAACTCGAAGACAACGGGTTCTACCCGGTTCAGGGCAACCGATGGAAACGTGGCAACGACCTATGCCTGCCGCTCTACGAAGGCAAGATGGTGCAAGCCTTTGACCACCGCGCCGCCAGCGTCGTCGTCAATCCTCAGAACCTCAATCGCCCCGCCCGCCCGCGCCAGGCAACGGTTGAAGAGCACTCCGACCCCAGCTGGCTGCCCGATCCGCAGTTCTGGGTGAACGAGACACGCATTGAGTGGCCCGAAGGTCTCGGCTGGGCCATTGGTTTCAAGGACGTGACCGCGCCAACCAACGTCCGAACCATGATCGCTGCGATCGTGCCGCGTTCAGGTGTGGGCAACACGTTGCCGCTCGCGATTCCAGACGCTGACGACGATAGGAGCTACAAGGACAACGCCTGCCTCTGGCTGGCCTGCCTCAACTCGTTCGCCTTCGACTTCGTGGCCCGCCAGAAAGTCCAGGGCCAGCACTTGAATTGGTTCGTGGTCGAGCAGCTACCTGTGCTCCCGCCCGACGCCTACCACCGCCGCTTCGGCGACCGCACCGCCGCCGACCTCATCCGGCACCACGTCCTCCGCCTCACCTACACCGCCCACGACATGGCCCCCTTCGCCCACGACCTGGGCCACCACGGCCCACCCTTCCCCTGGAACCCCGAACAACGCCACCACCTCCGCGCCCGCCTCGACGCCCTCTACTTCCACCTCTACAACCTCACCCGCGACGACGCCTCCTACATCCTCTCCAACTTCCCCATCGTTGCGCGGCAAGATCAGGCCGAGTTCGGCCGCTACCGCACCCGAGACCTTATCCTTGCCTACATGAATGCCCTGTCAGCCGGCGACACCGAAGCCCAAATGGCGGTCTAGAGCCCATGCACGCCACTCAAGAGCCACCCGTTCGTACCGCCTTCGCGCCGTGGCCTCGTTAGTAGCGACCAGGTTCGCGAGCCGCCGAACGACCGAGTAACACCGCACCTTCGGCACCCGACGACTTTGCTTCCGTCACCGGCCTGGAATCAAGATTGCCGCCGCAACTTCGCCGCCCACATGGACGCTCTGTCATTCATTCCAACAGCCTCTCTCATGATACCACCCAAGGTCACTCAACCTTCCTCATCATCAAACATCGAGAGAAACCTAAACCCGGACTCTCCCGTTCCAAAGATATTCCCCGTGGTTTCCCCAACGATTAGTTCCCCGACAAAACAGATATAGTAACTCATGCCTATTAAGAGTGCCCACACCTTCGCGCCAGACCATTAGCCCGGCACGACTAGTCGTCACCTCAGTACTACCGGATAGCTAGCCAGCCTTTCGATCTCATCAAGTAGGGTGCTCTTAACATAGAGAACATCAGCTCGCAAAGACGCAATCCGATCTTCACGATGGCTGCAATTCAAAGTGCGTGGGGCCTTTTCCACACTGGCTAGTCTATCCTCGCAGGCCAAAGCATTTTTCAAGTGATGACGGCATATTGCCCTTCGTAGCTCGACCCTGGAGAGTTTGATAACAACGGCGACAACTCCACCAATCGTTCCGAGAAGAGAAATGGCTTCCAAGGCTAAGGTGCCCATGCCAAGTAGTCCGTAAGAGACTTTTGTGGCAATACTAACGGACCAAAACATATAGTAGCATACAATGGTAAATGAGCAGATCGCAGGCATTGACTTCCATAGCTTGCTAGCCAAAGATTCTTGAAGGCCTATCCTATTGGCGAAGACCTTGTAAGAGAAATACGTCATGCACAATGGAATGATTATGTAGCTCGCCGTCATTAACGCGAGTTTAAGCGGTGAAGTTTGCAACTGCCAACGGGATAGAACCCCAATTAATCCTGCAAAGCTGCTTGCAATAATTGGCAATAATAGCGCAAGCAATATTCCTCTACTAAGTGTAAATCGTTCAGCAAGCAAGAACGCAAAGTGGATCCGAAAGTGGATGAGCGACGGGGCATTGCTGTGGTCGTTATTGACTCGCGAAGCTAACACGTCAGCGGCCTCTGCTATTGCAGGAGTTCGCACAAGTTCCCATGTTATTAGCCCCAGAGCACGAAGTGTCCCACGGGTTGCCCCTGAACCGCGGTCAATCTCCATTTCATAGCGTTCTAGAAAATCCCATTCGATTTCGCGAAGTCTTGCACGAACTTCTTGGCGGTTGGTTCGAAGATACGACCAAAGATCAAACCACTTTCGAACAAGCCAAATTGCACTGTCTGGGAATGATGCCGCGACGGCCCACAAGAGAACGACTGCCACGACGGTGGCGATGACCGTCGAGAGAGGACTATCCACGAGCAAGCCTATTCGCTGGACGAGCTGATGATGCGCTGGCAGTCCCCAACATGGCGGCTCGATGCCGGCTGAGTGCGGTCTGACCTAGGCCGGTCACCTCAAATGTCCTCCGAGCACGTGGTCCCTTAATGCTCGCGTCGCGACTGCTTCGCACCAAGCCCTTCGCCTCAAGCCGGTAGAGCGCGTCATATACGCTCGACTTGCCGATCACTGCACGCAACTCGGAGAGTATGGCGTAGCCGTGCGCCCGCTGGCTCTTGACCAAATACTCCAGAACGCGGGCCTGGACGGTTGGGAGGAGATCTCTCATACGAGAATGATATGCCGGAAACTGGACTATCGCAAGAGAATTGCCTCGCTGCAGGGTGGGGGGCACACCGTGGACGCTGCGCACAGCCATGGCTCCGAAGGCACGCGGCATAGCTTCAATTCCCGGCCTCCCTGCCGCATCACGAATGGTCGGACGTGCCTGCTTGCGGTAGTCCAGGAATCTGTGGCTGTGAAACTTAGCTGGGATTGGGGTAGCAGTGAGTGGTGCGGCACCTGCCCTCATCCCGCCTATTCGCGTGCAGTACAGCAGACCGCATCATTCCAGGCGAATAGCTGTGAACAGAGAATCCGCTCGAGAACTGCTTGCTCTCGGCCTCAAGCTTCAGCTGGCGGGCTGCGGCAGTGCGAAACAGGCTCGTCGCGGCGCTCGTGCAGTCGGGGACCGTAGGCACCAGGACCTGCACCTGCTGCCTTTACGTTCCGCGCGACCAACAGTTGGCGGCCGCGCCGCGTCGCGGCCTTCAACGCCGATCAGAGATGGTCTAGGGGACTATGGCGCCGGTGCAGCTGCGTCACGTCCGTGTCCGCCAGGTGCATGTAGTGCTCCACCATCTCCCGGCTGGAATGCCCCAGGATCCGCTGCAGCACGCTCTCCGAGCCGCCGCTGCGAAGGAACGCCACCCATGTCGAATGCCGGAAGAGGTGCTGATGCGCCCGTTCCACCCCAGCCCGCTGGCCGAGGACCTTGACGAACCGATGCACCGTATAGCGTGTCATGCCCCGTCCCTCACGGGTCAGAAACACGCGATCCTCGCCCACCGGGATTGCCGGCGGCCGATAGCGATACGCGTACTGCTGCACCGCCCGCTGCGCCAGCACCCCCATGCCAACGGTGCGCCACTTCACCCGCTGGCGCTGGCTGCCCTTGCCGCGTACCCGCAGCGTACCCGCCGCCAGGTCCAGATCGCCCAGCCGTATCTCCGCCAGCTCCGAGGCTCGGATCCCCGTGTCGAACAGCAGATAGAGCATCGCCCGTCCGCGCGCCCGCAGTCGGGCCGGGCCGGTTAGCGCCGCCACCAGCTTCCGAAACTCGTCCGTCGTCAACGGCACGATGGGCTTGGTCCGTGGCCGCAGGGGCCGGAAGCGCGCCAGCACGCGGGTCGCGGTGTATTCCTCGAGAGCCAACCAGGCCGCAAACGCTCGCAACGCCCGCCCATGCAGGTTGATCGTGTGATCGCTCAGCCGGCCGCCGGCCCGCTTGGCACGATGGTGACTGAAGCGCACGTGCTCGCCCATCAGATAGGCCACGTAGGTCCGCACGCGGACCAGCGTGAAGTCGGCCAGGGTCGGCGGCTGTTCGGTCGTCGCCCAGCGCAAATAGGCCGCGAGAACCGAGCGATAGGTCGCGATCGTGGTCGGGGCCGCACCCTCGACGCGCAGCGCCACGAGGTAGTGGTCGACGGCCGTCTGCAGCGGCAAATGGGGGATGGCCATAGGCTCCATCATCGGAACGCCTCCTCCGCCCACGGTCAACTGACCGTGGGCGCCCTGGGCGCTGCGTGTGTGCGACCGTGGCCGGTCCGTAGCCTCTCAGGCTAGCGGCCTCCGTACGGCCCGCCGGCCGCTGATCGGCCCGCCACACCTGTTAGCGTGGCGACTGGCGAGCGATCAGCGGGGCGGGCAGACTTGAGAGGCTAGTGGCGTTCGCGCTGGCTTGGGTTGGGTACCGCCCAAACGTCACGTGAAGCAGCAGCGCAGCTGAGCTCTGGGGACACACGAGTTTTGGGAGCAATGCCGTGCCGCGACGCTTGGCCAATGCTCGCGCTGTGGCTCTCTGAAGTCATGAATTCGTACGCGGATATTTCTCGACGCCGGCCACGCTGCTGGCGATACGGCAGCCCACGTTCTCGCGAGTCTGAAAGTCCTTCGATTCCTCCGGGGCAGTCGGTTCGGCGCTGGCGCAGCCAAGGTGTCAACGCCTCACCGGGGAACGGCGCCGCGACGGGTCCCCCAAACGGGGTCGCCGCGGCCGCGGCTGCGCACGATGCGATCCACCCGCAGGGCCAGGCGCCATGATCGGGCTGCGCCGACGGGGGCCCACCCGGAGGCCGCGACAACCACGACGCCTCGGCTCGCGCGGATTGCGCGGCGCACGGCCAAGGCGGCCGGGGCGCACGCGCGTCGAACACCGTTGAAACCCGCGGACCAGCGGGCGGACGCGATGACCCTTGGGGGCGCAGCAGCGCTGCGCCACGATCATCGGTCGCCCGGGCGACCAGCACCGGTGCGCCTCGCACACCGTCAAGAGACCAATCCGTGACCTTAACGTCAATTGCAGTGTCGGCTATGGCGACGCCCCCATCGTGCACGGGCGTAGGCGGGTTACCGGCGAAAGCTCGCCCGCCCGCGGGTCACCCGATCGACCGTTCGCGGTAGTTGCAGGCGGTCCACCGGCGAGTGCCGCCGGTGCCGGGCCACCACATCCGAGTGCGCGAGGTGCACGTAGTGGTTGACCATGCGCAGGCTGGTGTGGCCGAGGATGCGCTGCAGGGTCAGCACATCGCCCCCGGCCTTCAGGTACGACACCGCAAACGTGTGGCAAAACAGGTGGACCGTCAACCGCGGGATCCCGCAGCGGGCCCGCAGCCGCCGGATGCACAGGTACAGCGAGCCCCGCGTCAGCGGGTAGCCGTCCTGGGTCAGGAAGAGCGGCTCGCCCAGCGCCGGCAGCGCCGGCTCGGGGCGGTACCGGTAGACGTACACGTGCAGCGCCGCCAGCGTGCGCATCCCCACCGCCACGTGCCGGGCCGTCCCGCCCTTGCCGCGGCGCACCCGCACCTCGCCGGTGTCCAGGTCGAGGCCGTCCAGCGTGAGCCCGCACAGTTCCGAGGCCCGCAGCCCCGAGTCCAGCAGGGTCAGGACAACGGCGCGACCGCGCGCGTCGGCGTAGGTGGGCCCATCCATGGCGGCCAGCACCTGCTGCTGCTCGGCCGGGCTCAGTGGCTCCACCTCGCGCTCCGGCAGGCGGCCCGGGTGGAAGTCGGCCAGGCGATTGCCCTCCAGGTAGCCGTGACGCCACAGCCAAGTCGTAAAGCTGCGCAGCGCGCGGCCGTGCTGGTGGATCGTGTACGGGCTCGGCCCGCCCGTCGATCGCCGCAGGGCGGTCGCCTTCTGGGGCCGCTGCTGCAGGTGCTGTTGATAGCGCAGGGCGCTCTCCAGGGTGAGCTCGTCCAGCGTCGGCTCGCCGCCCAGAAACGCGGCGAATTGCGCGAGGTTCTCACGATAGAGGCGCACGGTTTCCGGGGAATAGCCCTGCCCGGTAAGGGTGGCCAGATAGTGAAGCGTCGCCCTGGCCAACGGGACGTTCTCGGGGTGCATCGCCCCCTCCTACCACGGGGAGCCGCGCCGCGCACGCGGGCGTGGCGCGGGTGGGGAACAAGCGTGGCCCAAGCGTTGCGGGGGCGTGAGGGGAACGGGCGGAAAGCTGGATGTCACGAAACCTCGCAAATCGGCCGTTTCGGCCGATCCACTTCTGTTAGGAGCGGGGGACGGGATTCGAACCCGCGACATCCAGCTTGGCCAATACCAGGTCCTACCCGGCACGCGGGGGCCGTTGCCCTCGCGCGATCTCGCTTCCGCCGCTTCGAGTGCCGGTACGGCGCATGAACACGTCAGTCACGACCATGACAACCCGTGGTCGGTAGTCTCGTGAAAGGTGCGAGCGGTCCTTGCCCATCTCGCGGGCCACCTTCGCGATATTGCCGGTGGCGACCCAGCGTCGAAGAAACGTCGCATGGTGGGGCGCCAGTAGATCGTCCGCCAAGCTGATTGCCTCGTTGACGAGGTCGCGTAGAGCCAGAGCCTCAGCACCTGGGTGCCCACGGTACCTGCGCATCGCAAGGTCCTGAACGGCGACGATACGGCACAGGCTGTTGTCCTGAAGGTCCCAGGCGCTCTGGAGGTGGCGAATCGCGTGCTCCACACGTCGCTCCCAGTCCGCCCGAGGTCGGCGTCCAGCGCCAGACTTTGCCCGCTGTCCACGGTTAGACACCAGGTCGTCGACGCCACGGCCGGAAGCAACTGGGCGGCACCGGGTCGAACATGATTCGAACGGCTGATTGCGGGAATGCCGAGCCCGATAGTCCGAAGTCTCGGGATGGCCCTGGCGCGGCTCCGGCACACCGGCCGCGGGCCACGCCGCGCAGACAGCTCGACCGAGATTGCCTCACGCGACGCCGTGTCCCGACATCCAAGCCGCGGCTCATCCACGTCGTTGGCATTCGCGTCGGGCTTTTCTGCGAAATCCAGGTGGCCGAACACCGGGCACGGTTCATAGCCAGCTCTCCTCGGCTGGGACCGGGATGCCCTCGAATCGCAATCTGCCCAAGGGACGCGGCGCGCCGTGTCTGCGAGGGAATCGGTCGGGCAGAGTCGCTGTCAGCAACATTCGGACTGGCTTGACCTCAACGGCCGAGCCTACAGCCGACCAGGCGGTGGGATCGCGGTCGGATAGGGGCGTCAGAGCCACTGGACGATTTATGTCCTGCGGCAGCGCGCCTGGGATGCGTCGGGTCTGGAAGCGTGTCGCGCCCCGCATGACCGGAGACCAAAGCCTCGACGAAGCCCCTGGATTGGTGGCACTCAACACCCGCGGTTCAGGATTCGATGCTCCTCGCGCCAAGGACGGCGTCACTTCGGCGAGGATCCGTTCCAGTCCGCCGATTCGAATCGACCGTGGCCCGGACCGTCACGCCGTCGCGCGCCCTGGGCTCCGTCGCGCGGTTCGCGAACGACTCGGCGCGCAGGGCGGCACCCGCCCCCAACCGCTCCACCTAGTGCAGCGCCACACCGTGGGTACTCGCGTCGCCGGCGTGGGCTCGCCGGACGCAACCATCTTGGGGGGGCCGACGCGATCCACTGGCTGGCCCCACGACGTCCGCCGGCCGGCCCCGCACGCCGGGGCACGAGCGGCGACCTGCAGTGCGGCGCCTCGACAGACGGGCACGGTCGGGACGCGGCATCCGGTCCGCGACCACTCGAGCCGCGGACGCGCCCAGGTCGCAGCATCAATGCCATCGCCTGCCTATCGAGAGACCTTTGCAAAACCCTGGCGGGCGGCGCATGGTGACGCCCAGCCGGTTGCCCCCCGAGGATCGTGGCGATGCATCGTTCGACCCAGCCCCCGGAACTGATCGACGCCTGGCTGCCGCCGCGGATCGGCCGCAACGCCCGGCTGGAGCGACTGACCGAGCTCATCGACTGGGCGCCGCTGGAGGCCGTGGTGGCGGGCCTGCACGCCGCGCCGGTGGGGCGGCCGAGTTATCCGCCGCTGCTGATGGTCAAGGTGCTGCTGTTGCAGCAGTGGTATCAGGCCTCGGATCCGGCCATCGAAGAGGCGTTGTGGGAGCGGTTGTCGTTCCGCCGCTTCGTGGGGTTGGGGCTGCAGGACGCCGCGCCGGATCACTCGACGATCAGCCGGTTCCGCACCCAGCTGGCGCAGGCGGGGCTGGCCGAGCGGCTGTTTGCGGCGGTGGAGCAGCAACTGGGCGCGCGGGGTCTGTTGATCAAGCAGGGCACGCTGGTGGACGCGACCTTGGTGGAGGCGCAGGTGCGCCGCCCCAAAGGCGGCGAGACGGGCGACGGGAGCCCGCGGGACCCGGACGCGGCCTGGGCCCGGCGGGGCCGGCAGGCCCGCTTCGGCCACAAGGTGCATCTGGGCGTGGACGCCGACTCGGAACTGGTCCGGCGCGCGGAACTGACGCCAGCCAACGTGAACGAGACCGAGGTGGCCGACGGCCTGATCGCGGGGGACGAAGCGGCGGTGTACGGCGATGCGGCCTATGGCACCCACGCCCGCAGCGCTCGGCTGCGGGCGCGGGGGATCCAGGACCACCTGATGCGGCGGCCCAGCAAACATCACCCCCGGCTGAGTCCGGCGGCGCGCCGCCGGCATGCCCGGATCGAACGGGTCCGGCGGCCGGTGGAGCATGTATTTGGCACGTTGAAACGTTCGTACGGCTACCAGCGGGTGCGCTACCGCGGCCTGGCCCGCAATACCACCGAAATGTGGTTCAAGGTGCTGGCCTACAACCTGCGCCGCGCGGACCGCTTGCTGGCCGACGCCCCCGCGTAACCCTCGGCGCATTGCGTCCTCGCCCCCGGGCGGGGCGGCGTCGACCCGGCTCCACGAGCCGCCACCGCCGCTGTCTTGCCCCTCGCACGCCCCGGTTGGGCGTCGGAGCCACCCCTCAGCGCAGCCCAAGGCGCGTTATTCAAAGGTCTCTATCGAGGAAGAGAAGCACGGGGACGACCACATGGATTTCTCGGGACATGCGCACCGCGGAACGGCCGCCGAACGCCCGACGCGAGGTCGATCCGCCGCGTTGAATCGTCCTAGCGGGACCAGGCGCGCAAGCGGCCACGACGGCTCGCGATTTACCGCAGGTCCTGGCCGCTCAATCGTCGAGCCTATACCTCGCACCCCTGCCTCTGGCCGTTCGCCTGGTCTCCCGAGTCATCCGTGCATTGCCATGGTGTGCTCAACAGTCGGCGCTTCGCGGCCGCGGTGGCCCGAGGCTTCGAACCACCATCCCCGCAGCCTGCGGCGCCACCCTGGGTCACGACGCGGCGCCATGGCCGAGTTCCGTCGATGCCTCCAGGCGATCCCCTCAGAGGACCGGCGACGGCAACCCGGCGTTTGCCGACGCGGCGTTGCGTCAGCGCTGCGGTCGCAAACGCCGGCGACGCCGTGCCTGGGCCGACCGCAGCGCCAGTCGGGCGAAGTAGGCGCGCCGCGCCGCCTGCGCCCGGCGTCGTCGCTCGCCCGGGTCGAGCTCGCCGTCCGGATCCACCTCGGCTTCGAAGCGCGCGAGAAATGCCGCGCGCGCCCGAGCCGTGGTCTCGCGGGGATCGTGCGTCGCATGCAAACGGAACGCGCCGACCCGGCCGCGCAGCGCCATTTCATTCGGATCTATGCGCCGGGGAGAGTCGTCGGATGCGGTCATGATGGACTCCTCGGCCGCCGCCCAATGGCCGGCGAGATATCGGCTCCGTGTGCAGCAGCCCCAGTCAGTTCACGACGAGCCTGCCGGCGGCCGGCCGCCAGCGATAGCAAGGAATCTGCATTCGTACTCGGGTCGCACAGCCCGAACGCCCCCCGCGTTGACCGACCATCGGCTAGCGTCGGTCGGGTCCCACTCGACGATGACGCTGACACTCCGGCTGCCGCAGCGTCCCGCCCCCGACCCGCGCCGTGGGCACTGGGGTTGGGAGTCGACCGACGCGAGCCACACTGACGGACACGCGAACCGGCGCGTCGCTGGGGGAACCTGAGACACCTCGCGACAACGTAGGGCTGGCGGCGTCAGCACGTCTGATCGCCCTTGTGGTTCCAGGTGCACATGAGATCCCGATCCGGCGCCGCGTTCGTATTCGGTCGAGCGATGTCGATGTCGCCCGCGCGGCCGTTCGTTGCCGGATACATGGCGCGCGCACGCGTAGTGGACCGCAGCCGGCGGATTCGCCATGACGCACGTGACGTGATCCGCACCTGCTCCCGGATATTCCAAATTCCCAACCGGGGCACGGCTTGGCGTCTGGCGTCACGCACGTTCTCGAATCCGGTGCCAACCAACGCGACGAGCGTCCGATCAGCGTGCACGAACGGCGTGCCGACGAGAATGCCCTGCGGACTGACCGTAACCGACCAGGCGACCAGCGTCCGGACCGTGAATGGATGTTTCACGATGCCTCGGGCCGTATTGCGAGAGTCCGACGCACCGGGCCTGCACCCCAGTCTGGGCGCCGGCACCACGACGCGGCGTCACGGGTTCGCCGACCAGGTTTCGGATCGCGGGCCGGTCAGGGAACGGTGGACGCGGCCGTCATGCTGGGGCCTATCTCGGATGCGTCTGATGGGTGCGGGCGGCTCTCGTGTTGTCGATGGTTGACGCCACGACGTCAGTCCCCGAGGTCGCACCGGGCGATGGCACGCGCGCCACTCGATGGACGTGCAACGCCCGGATCGGCGGCTGGCCGAGCACGACCGAACGCGTGGCCGCCAGGGAGCGCCCGGCCGCGACCACCGCCGCGTTAGCCAGCCGGGTACGTTTACCGTCGGGATCGCCCAAATCCGCCGTACCGATGATGCCTTCGCGTCGGACGGGCGGGACGCCGTGGCCATGGGCGCCCGTCCTCGTGTCACGGTCTTGGTGGCCGGACACCCACCCTGCAGCCACGTCCGGCGGTGCCGGCACGTCGCCAATCGCGTGGTGGGCAATCCCCGCAGCCCCGGACGTACCCAGGTCGGTCTCGGTCGTGGCGTTCGCTGGCAGGCCCGGTGCCGCTCACCCGCGCTCGCGTCGGGCGTCCCCGATGCGCCACTTCGACGCCGGCGGCGGCGCTGTGGCACCCGGGGGTGGCCGCCGACGCGAGGAAGCGTCGCCTGTCTAGAGCCGGTCGCCCGGCGACAATCGCCGGTGGGCCTCGCGGGCCCGCGCGGTGGCCGCGCTGGCCGCGTAGCGCCCCACCATGGCTCGACTGCGCCAGCCGGCCACCCGCATGAGGTCGGTTTCCTGCCCGCCGGCCACCAGCCAGGCGTGGGCGAACGAGTGGCGCAATTGGTGCGGATGCACGTTGGGGATCCCGGCCGCCCGGGCGCGGTTGCGCACGATCTGGTACACGCCGCTGGCGGTGATCGGCCCGGCCCGACCCAGGAACAACGCCGCCGCCCCCTCGTGCTCGTGCCGTAGCCGCACCCGCAGGTAGCGGTCCAGCGCCTGCACCAGCTTGCGACCCAACGGCACCAGTCGCTCCCGACCGCCTTTGCCCATCACGCGCAGCAGGCCCTGGTCGAGGTCCAGGTCGTCGTAGCGGACGGCGGCCACCTCGCCGCGGCGCATGCCGGTGTCGATCAGCAGTAGCAGCACCGCCAGATCGCGCCGCGCCTCAAAGGTCCGGCCGCGGCAGGCGTCCATGAGCCGCCGGAGGTCGTCGGCCTCCAGGACGTCCGGGATGCGCTCCTCGAACTTCGGGGGTCGCATGCGCCGCATGGGCGAGACGTCGATCTCGCCTTCGTCCTCGGCCCAGCCGAAGAAGCGCTGCAGGCCGCGGTAGCGCGTGTTGGCCGTCGAGGCCGAATGGCGATCGAGCTGGTCCTGCACAAAGGCCTCGCAGTGCTCCCGCCGGACCCCCTCGATGTCCCGCGGCATGCCCTGCAGGTCCAGGAACTCAACGAACAGCCGCACCGTCCGCAGGTAGGTGTCGAGCGTCGCCGGCGACTTGTTCTCGGCGGCCAGCGTCCGCCGCCACGAGACGGCCAGGGTGGCCACGTCGCCGAAGGCCGTCGCCGGGGTGCGGCGGGGCGGCGCCCGGCGTCGCGGACGGGCAGGGGGGCGATTGCGTCGGCCGGTGGCGAGTCTGGAGGCCATGGATGGGGCGCTTTCGGTCGTCAACTCCACACCAAAAAAGTATCACAAGTATGGTGTGGTGGAGCGCTGTGGCAGCCGGTGCTCGGACGACCGAGAAAATTATGGGGTGGTTTAATTCGAGAAACTTGGCGTTGGAGCCCACATCCGGATTTGAACCGGAGACCTCGTTCTTACCAAGAACGCGCTCTACCGACTGAGCTATGTGGGCTGGAGGCCAGCGAGTCGTGGCTCAGCCTGAGCCAGCACGCGCTGATCGTACCCTGTTCGCTGCGGGGAGGGACGAGCCCGGCGTCAGATCAATAGGATCTAGATGCTGGCGTCCAGCCGGGCGACGATTTCGTCCGCGTGGACGTTTGGATCAACCGCGGGCCACACATGTTCCACGTCGCCGTCGGCATTGACGAGATAGGTCACCCGATCAGCGCACATGACACTGCGGCCGCGAATCTCCTTCTGCACCCAGGCGCCGTAGGCCTCAATCACCCCGTGATCCGTATCCGCTAAGAGCGGAAAGTTCAGGTCGTACTTCGTAGCGAATCGCTGGTGCGATCCCACGTCGTCGTCGTTGATCCCGTAGACATCAACGCCGCGAGCCGTCAGTTCGTCCAGACTGTCGCGAAATCCGCAAGCCTCAATCGTGCAGCCCGGGGTATCGTCTCGTGGATAAAAATACAGGAGGATCCGGCGGCCGCGAAGGTCTGAGAGGGTGACCTTCGAACCGTCTGTGGCGGTCAGCGTAAAGTCGGGAGCCTTGTCTCCAGGAGCTAGCAGGGACATGCGGGTAACTCAAGGGGTGGGTACGCGGGAGCTACACCCATTGTGCGCGACGTGCACGTGTGCGGCGAGCTTCCCCGGAGCCCGCGCGCCCAGTGAGCCTGCCAGCCGCGCTGCCAGCGTCGCACGTATCCGCCGTCATTCTGCCTGATATTGTCAGCGGGAAGCCTGTGGGAGACACCGCAATGCCGGACGCATCCACGACGAGTCCCTTCGACCTGACCGGCCGGGTGGCCCTGGTGACCGGTGCCGGACGAGGCATCGGGCGCGCGATTGCGATCGGCCTGGCAGCTGCGGGGGCCGACGTGGCCGTTTCGGCCCGATCTTCGAGTCAGCTCAACGGCGCCTGCGAGGAAATCCGGGCGCTCGGACGCCGCGCTGTCGCCCTGCCAGCCGACCTGGCCGACCTGGACGCGCTGGCCGGCGTGTTCGGGTCGGTGGAAGCCGAGTTCGGCCAGCTCGACATCCTGTTCAACAACGCCGGCACCGGCTTTCGCAAGCCACTGCTGGAAATCACGCGCTGCGACTGGGATCAGGTTGCCGACCTCAACCTGCGTAGCCTGTTTTTCGCCTGCCAACACGGCATCCGGCTGATGGAGCCGCGCGGCTACGGACGGATCATCAACACGGCCTCACTCACCTCGTTCCTCGGCTTTGCCCAGGTCTCCGTCTACGGTGCAACGAAGGGCGGAGTCGCGCAGCTCACCAAGGCATTGGCCGTCGAATTCGCCCAAAGCGGCATTACTATCAACGCCATTGCCCCCGGCTACGTCTTCACCGAATTGACGCGCCCCCGTTTTGAAGACCCGGTAACGCGCAACTGGCTCATGGGCCGAATCCCGCAGGGCCGCCACGGCGAGCCCGAAGACATGGTCGGCACGGCCGTCTTCCTTGCATCCGCGGCCTCTGCGTATCTCACCGGTGTCGTCGTCCCAGTCGACGGCGGCTGGCTAGCCGCATGACCCGTCCGGACAACTGCTGCTCTCCGTCTCCACCACGCTAGTACAGCCACCCCTGGCCTCCGGCGAAGCAGCAACTTACGCACGCTTCGGCTCCAATGACCAGCCGCCGTCTGACATTAGCGTCTCCACGCAACTTAGACTTGTCATAGCAATTGTCTCTCTCGCAACACTGCATGCCCTGCTTTGGTCTCTCGTGCGTGAACCCGGTGCCGGCGGACCCGACGAGACTGGCTATTTCAGAGTTGTCGAATCCATAGTCGCAAATCGCTCCCTGCCAGTCTTCGAAGGTTATGCTCAACAGAAATTTGCCGGCGGTCCAGTGCGTGCGCAAGTCGCACGTGAGATTATTCCAAATTTCACTGCCATTCCAATAGCCATGGTCATCGCTACTATCGGTTCCGCCGACTATGAGTTCAATATTCACATTGCGCGTTTATTTATGGTCGCCATCTATCCCGTCACTCTCTGGTTTTCCTATCTCACACTGCGTCGCCTATTTGCATCGATACGAACCGCTCCGGTCCTCGGCGTATCGATCATGGCGGCCATCCCCATGTTTACTCTTGTCCACACCTATTACACGAACGATGCTCCCGCAATCGCGGCAAGCACATGTTCAATGTATGCCCTCGTCAGAGCCTACCAATCCGGATTCCGTACCGCCGACACTCTGTTTCTGGGTGCAACTCTCGGCTTGATTGCACTCCACAAATACACGGGCTTTCTCATGTTTCCCGCCACGGCATTCGTTGTCCTGTGGCACTTTATCAACCGACCACGTCGCATTCTCGAGATTGGGATCACACTTTCGCTCAGTAGTGCTGCTTTCGCATCCTGGTGGTACATCAGAAATATCATCGTATACGGGGACCCGATTGGGGTCGCTGTCACCCAAGCCGCCATCGACGCCAGTGGAGGCGCACCTAAAGCACCGCGAACGCGAGGCCTGAATCTCGTTGAATTCATTCAGGAAACAAACTGGATTGGCGAGAATTTCGCCACGTTCTGGGCCGGTTATGGGCTCGAAAAGCTGAAGCTCCCAAGCGCAGCATACATTGCCGTCAGCATTGTATCCGTAGTTGCCATCACCGGACTGCTGGTGCGCGCAATTCGCGCAGCGCGCGCACGAGAACTGCGTCCAAAATCACCTATTCTGATCACCTGTGCCGGAATACACATCGCTTTGTGGTTCGTCAGCTTTTGGACCAGCTATAGCGTTGACGTCGCCTTGAGCGGACGCTATGTCTTTCCCACGCTTCTTCCCGCAGTAATACTCTTGGTGTATGGCCTAGCCGCATACACCCGATGGCGAGGATTCACTGCCGCCCTCGCAGTTCTAGTGGTACCCGTTATGCTCGCCTCTAACGGCGCATATTTCTTCCACATCGTTCTACCAGATGTCACTAGCCTAAGGCCAGTATAGGATGCACAAGCGACACTCCCTTAGGCTCGTCTACACCACTCTTATTGTGATTCTTATTCTGTCCTCCATCTGGATTGTAACCCTAGTTGCTCAGCCCGTACACATACCTATTCTGCAGTTTTCTCGCGAATACTCGACGCTCCATACCAAGGCCTTGAGCGGCGTCAAGGGTCAGACCTTCGTCGCACCATCCAGCAGGCTATCTCGAATCGACGTATGGGCGAATACTGACCTGGGCGACGGCGAATATGCTCGTGTTAAATTCGAGATAATACGAGATACTGAGTCCCAGGAATCGCTCTTCTCAGGCGTGGTTGTCTTCGATAGATCCGGCGACCATTGGCAAGCTCGACTAGTCTTTCCCCCAGACCAAATATCGAAAGGGGATAGACTTTACATTCGTCTCGAGTCCGTCCTGAGCTCTCCCCGTGCGAATCTCTACTTCGAGTATTTTCCTCGAGATCTGTACGCGGACGGCAATCTTTTGGAACTCGATCGACTGGAAGTTGCGGGACAGGATCTGCGACTGGTTCTCTATCGCAGCCCAACGCTCCCCAAGCCGCTGGCCTGGGCGGAAGCCGCCATAGCACCGGCCGTTGCCGCCGCGCGAGAGTCCGCGGGACCTTCGGATTGGGTGGTTGCGTTGTTGATCGTCATTACTCTCGGGTTCGGCGCTGCACTACTTGTCGGCACCGCTGTGGCGGCGGCGCAGATTCTCACCCTGCGCCATCGACGTTACGTTGCGTCAGCGCTCGCAGTCATTCTCACGGCGCTGGCCATGGCGATCGTCGCAGGTGCCGAGGCACCGATCGCGAAGCTCTGGGTGCCGCTCGCATAGCTAAACTCTCGCCGGCTATGCGTCACGACGCGCCCGTACCGCTTCAGCCAACAGACCCACGCTAAACGCTTGGATCCCAGTCAGAAACGTGGCTGCAGCCACCAGTCCAATCGCCGCATTCCCTAGAACGATCCACACGACTGACGCAATCAGGGCCAGCAACCAGACAGACGCGGTGATGACGGCAAAGAGCTTGATCGGGTTGTGCCTGACCATCGCCTGTACCAGAACTTGGACCATGCGCAGCGTGTCGCGCACCAGTCTGACTTTGGAACGGCCCACCCGCGCACCGTAGTCAACCGAAACGAAGGCAACCGCCCGAGCATCACTGATCATGGCCAACGTCAGGCCAGTCGTGAAGCTGAACCCAGGGCTCAGAATGCTGAAGTAGCGCAGACAGTCTGCTTTCCGAAAAACCCGAAATCCGGAATTCACGTCAGGGATCCGCCGACCAACGACAAAACTCGCGAACAAACGCAGTCCCACGCGTGCAACCGCTCTCGCCCCCCGGCCTCGAAAGTGTCGACCGGTGCGGGCCGCCACGACCATGTCGAAATGCTCGGCCATGGCAACAAGCTCTGCAACGGCAGAAGGCGGATACGTGCCATCGGCGTCGCAGATCATCACGTAGGGGTGCCTGGCTGCCAGAATGCCCCGACGGAGCGCCAGTCCGTACCCGAGGTTCTGCGGCGAATGCACGACCTCGGCATTCGTCGCGCGAGCCTCCTGCGCGGTCGAATCGGTGGACCCGTCATCGACGACCAGGATTTCATGTGGCGCGCCCGCCCCTTCCAGCGCCACGCGAAAAGCTCGCACGACGCTGGCGACAGCGCCCTCCTCGTTGTATGCCGGGATTACCAGGGATACGCCTTCAATCACGGTTGCTCAACTTGGACGGGCCGAATAACGCCCGAACCATCAGGCGGCCTGATCGATGATGACCAGCGACTGTCCGAACGGTGCGGGGAACATCGATTCAAGCCTTCGAAGCGCCGGTACGGCGATCCCATCGAAAAGTAGAGCCTGGACATTCACCAATTCTGCATTGAGATCGCGAATGCGCAGAATGTACCCCTTGACGTACCACGCAGTCGCCCCCACGAGATTCACGTAACGAGCACGTCGGATCGCAAAGCCCGCATCCTGCACGAGCGATGCCAGTTCCGTGCGCGAGTACCGCCGATCATGCCCCCCGCCCTGGCCAGCGAGCCAGAGAGCCAAGCGTTCGCAGGCACGATGAGCAGTGCATGGCCACCACGTGGCCTGAGGATTGCGTGCATATTCGCGACGGCCACCACATCGTCCTCAATAGCTTAAGAACATTCGAAGTCAAAACCGTGTCGAATCCCCGTCGTGCCATGAGCGCTACGTCCCTTGGATCCGCAGACTCGGCAACGAGGGTGTCCAGACTCGCGTCCCCGACTCGCCGTGACGCCACGTCAAGAGCCGCCCGTGACTCATCGAGGGCCGTCACGTTGGCCTGATTGACGAGGGACTGCGTGAGGTTGCCGCTGCCAGCTCCGACTTCGAGAACGCTCGAGCCGATGAAGTCCTCCACTTGGCTATACATCCACGCGTGGTAGCCGCAAGCATGCCTGAGCTCCCGAATCGTCGTGTCCAACCCGGATGGCGCGGCGGGCACGTCGGAATCTGCTCCGGACTCTGGACCTCCCAGCGTTGCGCTCATGCCGTATCGAGCCAACGCTCGCGCCAAACCTGGAACATCAGAATGGTCCAAATCATCTTGGCGTTGTTGCGCCTCCGCCGTGTGTGTTCGTCCACCAGCGCCGTGACAGCCGGAGCGTTGAAGATACCCTCGCGTCGCAGTCGAGCTTCGTTCAGGTATTCGCGAACAAGGCCTCGCAAGTCACTATTGATCCATGCCGCCACCGGGATACTAAAGCCACGCTTCCGCCTGGTTACTATCCCACGCGGAAGTAAGTCTCCAACCGCCTTGCGCAGCAAGTACTTACGCGTCAGGCCCCGCAGTTTCAGCCCCACAGGGACTCGTTCGAGGTGCGAGAGAACATTCAGGTTTAGGAATGGCACCCGCGTTTCCAGCGATGTCGCCATGCTGGCTCGGTCGGTCTTCGTGAGGATGTCGCCTTCAAGGTAGAGCTTGAAGTCCTGGAAGAGGATTCGGTTCAGTGGATGCGTCGTGCCGCTGGCCGCCGCGGTGTCGGCCAGCATGGCCTCAAAGCCACGCTCATCGATGGACTCTCGCAGGTCAAGGTTCAGTACCGACGACTTCGTCTGGCCATAGAGGGCGCCAGTCCACATTTGATGTCGATACCAAGGCGGAGCGTCCGCGCCTTGAATAAATCGCCGCGCCAGAAAGTCAAACGCAAGGTAGCGCGAGGAAGCGGGAAGTCGCGCAATCGCTGGTTCGATGAGCCCCCGCCGCAGGACCCGTGGGACAGCCCGATAGATTGGGGCCAGGCGGTGCGCCTGCAACGTGGAATAACCGGCGAGCACTTCGTCGCCACCATCGCCGCCCAGGGCAACTTTCACGCGCTCACGGGCAAACCGGCTGATGAGGTAGGTCGGCACGATCGACGGGTCGGCGAACGGCTCATCGACTTTGGTCATGATCGTCGGCAACACGGCTTGCAGGTCGCTCGCGGTCACAAGCATTTCGTGGTGCACGGTGCCCAGATGCCTGGCGACCCGCCTCGCGAAGGCGCTCTCGTCAAAGGAACGCTCGGCGAACGACACCGAGAAGGATTTCACCGGTTCGTTTGCAGCCTCCGTCATCAGCGCCGCCACGCTGCTTGAGTCGATTCCGCCGCTCAGCAGAACACCCACCGGCACATCGCTGACCATTTCCTGAGCCACCGAGTGCCGCAGCACGTCGCGAAATGCGCCGACCTGTTCCTCTTCGTCGCCCGGGAGGGGGTCGACTTCGGAGTGTGCGAGGCGTAACTCCCAATACTCTCGCTCGCAAAATCCGCCGTCCGAAGCGACTAGCAGGTGCCCGGGCCGTAGCTTGCGAACGCCACGTACGATGCTTCGGGGCGCCGGTATGTACTCCAGCGACAGGTATTGGCCAAAGGCCTTGAAGTCCAGGTCCCGATCGACCAGTCCGCTCGTCAGCAGGGCCTTGAGTTCGGAAGCAAAGACCAGGGCGCCGTCGGCATGTGCGTAATACAGCGGTTTAATCCCGGCGCGGTCGCGCGCCAGTACCAGGCGCTCACGCTCCTCGTCCCAGAGTGCAATGGCGAACATTCCGTTGAGATGGTCCACAAAGTCGTCGCCCCATTGCTCATATGCATGCACGATCGCTTCGGTGTCCGATCGCGTACGGAACTGATGACCGTGCCGGCGCAGGGTCTGGCGCAGCTCGGCAAAGTTGTAGATTTCGCCATTAAAGACGACGTGAATTGTCCCAGTTTCGTTGACCATCGGCTGATCGCCGCCCTGCAGGTCGATAATGCTGAGGCGGCGCATCGTCAGGCGCACGGGCCCCCGAATGAGCGACCCATGGCCGTCCGGTCCCCGGTGAATCAGTGATTCGCGCATCGCTCGAAGCGCGCCCCGATCGTCCGGCCGGCGCTCGTCCAGGCGCAGAATTCCGGCTATGCCGCACATGTCCGGCTCAGCGCCGCGCGGTGCGAACGGAGTTTAAGAACCCGTTCTGAATCTTGGTGCTCAGATCTCCGGGGCCGCCGTCGATCAGATCAGCTGCTCGCGCCAGGTGGCCGGTGCGCGATCCGTTCCAATTTCGAGGCTGTCTGGCAAGTAGGCGGGCTCACGCGCCCCCACCTTGCGCGCCCACCGCACCATTGACGCAACCCCGTCGCGCAGCGACGTCGTATTCTCGAATCCCAACATCTTCTCGGCCGCCTCGTGCGAGCAGTACGCGTTCTTCACTTCCAGCGGGCGTGCCGGCATCGAAGTCGGCTCCTGCCCTGCCGGCCAGGACCCACCGTCAAAGAACACCTCGCGCACGACGTCGGCTAGCTGGTTTATCGAGACATCCTCCGAGGACCCGACGTTGAAAATCCGGCTGTTCGACCGGTCGCTCAAGCCGCCGTCCACGATCGCCGGGTTGACGTCACCGATATACGAGTATGCCCGCCGCTGCTCGCCGTCTCCGTAGATGTGTACGCCCCGGCCACGCAGCAGAGCGTTGATGAAGATGGCCACCACGTTTCGATACGGGTCTGCCAGGTTTTGCCGCTCGCCGTAGACGTTGTGCGGCCGGAAAACTGCATAGTCAAACCCGTGCACAGCTGACAGATGCTCCGTCGAGGCCTCCATGGAGGCCTTCATTGCCGCATACACGTCCTCGGGAAGGCGCGGCATGGTCTCGACAAACGGCGGCTGCTGGGCGCCGTAAACGCTCATCGAACTGACCAGAACCACTTTGGACAGTCCACGGGCGATGGCCGGAACCAGCGTGTTGAAGTACGCGACCACATTGTTGTCCAACGAACTCAGCGGCGTGAACTGACTCCGTCCTTCGGTCGCATCTGCCGCGTAATGGAAGATGACTTCGGGATCCGAAGATTCAATCAGCGCACTCGCCGCCTCACGGTCGGCCAGGTCGCACTCCACGAACTCCGCGCCCGGATCGACGTTTGCTTCATAGCCGCCGACCAGGCTGTCGGCGGCCGTGACCTCGTGGCCGAGTTCGAGCAAGCGGTCCACGGCATGGCTTCCCATAAAGCCGGCCCCGCCGGTTACCAGCACGCGCATGGGCTGCTTCAGCACACTCCGATCAGGCTGCGAGAACCAGGTGATTCGGCGTCGGACGCTTGCCGCGGCGAGGCGATTCTAGCCCAGGCCGGGTCCGCAGCGGATCCTCGCGGCAGGGCGCCAAATTCTTAGCCATTACAGCGCCGGTCCCTTGACTACGCTGTCCACGGCGCGAGCCATGCGAACCCGATTCGTGCAGCTAGTAGCCCGGCTGTAAGCAATAGCAAGCCTGCCGAAATAGAAACCGGCAATGGGCGACCAGCCGTCCGGCGTCGAAGCCATCCAAGGACGGCGCCACCAAACACGCTCACTGTCAAGAGAATGAACACCGCTCCCGGCGCATGCGCCCGCCACACCTCCTGCGCCAGCGAACCGGGAGTGACTCGGCGCCGTGTCTCCATCACCAGGTCGACATTCCCTTCTCCCACATCGTCACGCGCCGCGGCTTGACCGTCCGGATAGGGGTTGATTCGGCTTGCGCGAAGGGTTAAGGGTGTTGAGGATCCAGCTGGATTGACCACCTGAACTCGCAGGATCCGCCGGCTCGTGTCCACCGTGCCGGGGATTCGCACGCGAATCGATCCGCTAGCGCCGATTGGCGTCTGCGACTCGTACAGCAGGTCGTTCGACGCCTGCCCCGCGTCGCGCACTCGGACGGTGACCTTCGCCGGCCACGGTGGAACGGCGAACAATCGAAACTCACGAAGCGGCGTCGCCGGGGCGGCGATGGTCTGCTCCAGTAGTTCCCCCTCGAATACTGGTCCAAAGTCCAGGTTGGCCGGGTACGCCGGGAACGCTGGCCACTCGCCCTCGGCGCGAGCAACCGCAATGAGCGCGGCCAGGGCCGCAACTAAACTCGCCGCTACGGCAATCCAAAGGAACCTGAGTGGCAGTCGCGACACCGGTCCATCCCAGTTCACGGTCTGGCTCCATGCCAAGTCGGAGTCACGTGCCGCGTATCTCCGTAGCGGCCCCCTGGATAGCCGCATTCACGGCAGGGCTGGCCGTGGTAGTTGCCGTCTTCTGGGCTGTGATTGCCACACCTGGCGACTTGCAGCAACGCGACCTCTATCCCTCGCTCGTGCTGGACCGAGTCGTCGAACACAGTGTCTACCCACTCTGGTCCCCGCGCGGGACCATGAACATTGCGGGAACTGGTCGCCTACCGATCACGTTGCTCTTGGTCGGGTTCGCAAAGCTGCTGGGTCTCGACGGGGCAACGTACGCGCGTCTCATTGTTCTATGGATCGCAGGACTCGGATACGTCAGTGCGTTTGCCTCGTTCGCGCTCATCAGCCGCTGGCGGCCGGCGCTTCGTGGGTCAAGTGCGGCGCTTGGCGCCATGGTCACGGCAGTCGCCTTTGTGGTCAATCCATGGACAATCGCGCGGCTCGAGCACAGTTGGCTGCTCGCACAATGGGCGGTCGTTCCGCTGGTTCTGGCCCTGTACATGGAGGCCACGCGGACGCGTCGGCGGAGTTGGATCGTCGGCTCAGCGCTCGTATTCGGCCTGCTTGGCGCCGCCCAACCCCATTACCTCGTCTTCACCACGCTGACCATCATCGCCTGGATCGCCGGCGCGTGCGTGACGCACCACCAGCGGCGGCGGCGAGCGATTGCGGATGCGGCCGTGTGGATTTTAACTCTGGCCCCCTTGTTGGCCTACCAGATTGCTCCATACGCGGCCATCAAGCTCCTGGGCGGCAGCCCAGATCCTGCCTACACCCTGATGGATCAGACGCGCACGACGATTTCACGCTACCAGGACCTGCCAACCACGGTTCTGGGAATCGCAAACTTCAACTGGCACCAGCACGTGGCCCTCCCAGACGCCTCACGCCTCCCCTGGGAATTCTCGGGCTGGGTCGCGGCGTCATTGCCGGTCGCGGCAGTCATCCAGCGCCGTTGGGGAGCGCCTTCGCATCACCTGGCGGCTATCGGGATTGCGTCGGTCTTAGTGGCCGCGGCCTCGGCCTGGGAGCCCACGGCGGATGCCTATCAGGTCGCCGTCAATTCGGTCCCGGGTCTATGGGTGTTTCGCGAGCCTGACCGGCTGGTCGGTCTATTCGTGGTGGCCCAGGCATTTGGCGCAGGCTTTGTGACCGCCGATCTAATTGGCCGAGTACGCGCGAACGGGACTCTCCGCCGGGCACTCGCACCCGCGATGCTCGCCGTGGGTGTCGGCCTCTCCCTCGGCGTTCACGCGGTCCCGGCCATCCCCTTGCTTTGGGATGAAAGCCGACCGGGCTACGTCCCGAGGGCGCTTCCCACGGACTATCGGGAAGTGTTGCGGACGGTAGACGCCGATGCCGGACCTACCAGTCGCATCCTGGTCGTGTCGTCCGATGACCGAACCCCGCCGTGGGACGACACGCGCATCCTCAGGCTAATGGAAGCGGCAAGTCTCGGCAGTCCGTCGCTCACCGGCGACAGCCGCTCACCAGTACCGCCGGCGCCCGTGTCCGGCCGCTGGATCGACTTCCTCGTGGGCAGCGAACCGGCGGACGCTCTCGATGCCGCGCGGCGGGCCGGCTTCAGCCACGTCGTCGTAGTACGCGACTGGCCGGCCGGCGACCGGCTGGCGCGGAGTCTCCTGGAGCTGCCTGATATCGACGCGATTGCGTCTGGGCCAAACGCGTTGGCGATCCGCCTGGGTAGGGCTGCGCTGCAGGTCGAAGCTGTGGATGCCACCTGGGCCGACCGTCTTGGCGGGCCTGCTCGCCGGGGCTCGGCGTACCTGCTCGCCAACCATCAAATCAAACCTCCACTTCCAGACCAGCCCGTCACCGCCGGCAGAACGAGCGACGCCGTCTTCGCCACGGATCGCAACGTCGAGCTTCGCCGTGTGACCCCATGGTTCGGATTTCACAGTACACGAGGAGGCTGGACACGCGGCGGCGCCTACGCCGACGAGAGGCAGTCCTGGCTCAAGCGTCTCGAAGGCGAGGGTCTCCATGATTGGACGTCGGACTACGGGCTTGGCCTGGCGTTCGCCGTCCCCGGCGGAGAGCGCGACACGCTCGAGATCGATCTTCGCGATTCACCAGATCGGGCGGTGTGGCTGCGCGTGTTCACCAGTCCGAATTCCTCCTGGATCAACGTCAGTTGGCATGACCACTCGGTGCGGCTTTCGACGACCAGCGCCGAGGCCGCGTGGGAATGGCGCCTCGTCGGTTTTCCACAGGCCGAGGAGATTTCAATAGAGGCCGGTCCGGGTCTCGCCGCGGTCAGCACCGTGGCGCTCGCTCCCGCCGGCTGGCGTCCCCCCGCAGCCACGGCCGCCACCCCGCTGGCCCAACCGCATGTTGACATCGCCCGGCGCGAACGCACCCGAGTCGAAGCCACCGCAGACGACGCCGACGGACTGGCATTCGTCGTGCTTCGAGAGGCCTACGACCCTGCCTGGCTGGCTTCGGTCGACGGAGAGGCCTTCGCGCCCGTGCTGGCCGATGGCCTGTGGAACGGCTACTTCGTGCCCGTCCGCGACGCAACGAACATCACGTTCGAGTACACGCCGCAGCGCTGGTACGACGTAGGAATCGCCATTTCGGCAGCTTCAGCGTCGACACTGCTCGTTGCCCTCGCGCTCCGGAATGAAACAGTCCGAAGCGTCGCCCGCCTTGTTCGACGCCCAGATCGCTGAGAGTGCCACGATCATTAGGCGCGTCCGGGGCGAATCGCTGCGCCAAGCGGCACGTTCGCCGTTAGGGGAGCCCAGGGTGGGACTCGAACCCACAACCTGCGGTTTACAAAACCGCTGCTCTGCCGATTGAGCCACCTGGGCAGACGTCGTGTACGAGCCTACTCTGCCGCTTACCGCAGCCACCATTTCATCAAGCGACGAAGAAGCGCGTAATGCAACCCTGATTGAGCGCCGGTCATGGCCTGCGCCATAGCGCCTTCGATTCCGACTGCCTGACGCTACCTATGGCTGCGGAGAAGCGCCACGAAGTTTGTCAGTTCCTGTCGAGTGGTCCTTGGAAAGGCCGGCATTCCGCTACCACCCTCCATGATCTGTTGGCGGATTCGGTCATCGCTCAAGTCGTCCGCCGTACGCCCGGAGAGCTTTGGTCCAATGCCGCCACTCAGGTCAGCGCCATTTCAGGCCATACAGCCGCTCTCCGTGAACTGCTTTCGGCCAGCTTCAGCCGCACCCGCGAGCGTTGCGGCAGGTGACGGCACAGGAGTGGGCGTTATACAGCCCTCAGGCGAGAACACGCACGCAGGATCACCGTGCGGCGAGGGCGTTGGTGATACGGACGTGCTCCGTTGCGCAACGCGCGCCGTCGGCGACGTGGAGGGCGAAGCCGGCTCTCGGCCGGGCGGCACTGTAATCTGCGCTACCGGCGGCAGTCGAACTACCGGTCCAACACCAGTTCCGGCCAGTGACGACCCTTCACCGCACGCGGCCAGCACACCCGTAAGCACGAGGACCAACGCCAGTGATCCAATCAGGCCGCGCCTTGGGGTCTGACCAGGCACCCGGCCATTCCTCTGGCGAACTCGCGCTCCAGACTTTGTGATTTTGTTCACAAAGTCTGTCCGTGGCAAGTCCTTTGGCTCTGAAGTAGAGAAGCGCAGGTAGCGGGGCGAACTGGCTGGCGCTGGCCGTCAACGTCGACTCGCGCCGCTCGCCGTCGCGAACGAATCGCCCTCGGCTACGCCTGGCTGCGGATGAAGGCGATGAAGTTCTGCAACTCCTGCTCGGTCAGGTTCGGGAACGCGGGCATTCCCTCGCCGCCCTGCATGGCCTGCGAACGTATGCGTTCCTCGGGCAGGTCCTCGACCGTGCGCTTCCTCAACTCTGGACCAATACCGCCGCTCAGGTCGGTGCCATGACAGGCGATGCAGCCCAGCGCCGTGAACTGCTTGCGACCCTCTTCGGCGGCGCCGCTCAGCGAGGCAATTGCTGCCGGAGTTTCGGCTGCTGCCGCCGCTTCCGTCGGCGCGGCCGCGGCCACGGCCGTTGGAACGGCCGTGACGGGAGTCACGGCTACGATCGCCTCGGCCACGCGCGGGGTGGGCGACTCCACCGCCGGCGCCGGCGTCCGATCGGGCGGCATCGTGATCTGTGCCACGGGCGCCGGTGCAACCACAACCACGCTGGAAGTCGTTACGGTTCGGCTTTCGCCGCAGGAAGCCAAAATGCCTGCGACCACAAGCGACACAGCCACCGCACCTAGCAGGCGGCGGCTCGGGCTAAGGCCGGTCATGCGGTCGCGGTTCTCCTAGGGCGCACACGCGCCCTCGGTTGTGATTGTATTCACAAAGTCGGCTCCCCGCGAATCCTCGCGGACGGCCCCGGCAGCTCAGGACTGACTATTCCTCGTCGCCCCGCAGTGCCGCCAGCACCGTCAGGTCTTCGAGCGTCGTCGTGTCGCCCACCACCTCGCGACCGGCCGCGATGTCCCGCAGCAGGCGCCGCATGATTTTGCCGCTGCGCGTCTTTGGCAGCGCATCTGTGAACCGCAACTGCTTGGGACAGGCAAACCGACCGAGAACCTGACCGACGTGCGCGATCAACTCGGCCTGCAGTTCGTCGCTGCCGTCGACCTCCGCGCGCAGCGTGACAAACGCCGAAATGAACTCACCAGTAATCGGATCAGGCGCTCCCACGACGGCCGATTCGGCGACGGAGGGATGGCTGACCAGCGCGCTCTCCACCTCGGCGGTGCCGATGCGGTGACCCGCCACGCTGAGCGTGTCGTCCACCCGGCCGATGACCCAGTAGTAGCCGTCGGTGTCGCGCACCGCGCCGTCGCCGGTTAGGTAGCGGCCGGGGAACTTCTCCCAATAGGTCTCGATGAGCCGCTCGCTGTCGCCGTACTCGCCGGGATGTCCGGGTTGCCCCCAGCCTTCCTGGTAGATGCCACGAAGCATCGAAGGCCAGGCCCGCTTGATGATCAGCAGCCCTCGCTGCCCGTCCGGTACCGGTTCGCCGTCTTCACCCACCACCGCCGGCTCCACGCCCGGGAACGGCAGCGTGGCCGAGCCGGGCTTGAGGGTAGTGGCCCCCGGCAGCGGGGTTATCAGGATTCCACCCGTTTCGGTCTGCCACCACGTATCCACGATCGGGCAGCGTCCCCCGCCGATAACCCGGTGATACCAGAGCCAGGCGTCCGGATTGATCGGCTCGCCCACCGTGCCAAGCAACCGCAGGCTCGAAAGGTCGTGTCCTTGCGGGTGATGGTCGCCCCAGCGCACGAACGTGCGGATGGCGGTAGGCGCCGTGTAGAACACCGTCACGCGGTACTTCTCCACGATCTCCCAGAATCGGTCCTCGGCCGGATGGTTCGGCGCGCCTTCGTACATCACGCCAGTGATGCCGTTGGCCAGGATTCCGTACACGATGTAGCTGTGCCCGGTCACCCAGCCGATGTCGGCCGTGCACCAGTAGATGTCGTCGTCCCTCAGGTCGAAAATCAGCTTGGAGGTCAGGGCCGTGTAGACCATGTAACCGCCCTGCGCGTGTACCACGCCCTTGGGCTTTCCAGTCGTCCCGCTGGTGTACAGGATGTAGAGCGGATGCTCGGCCGGCAGATGCGCCGGAGGACACTCGTCCGGCTGGCCCTCGATCACGTCGTGCCACCACACGTCGCGACCGTTGTCCCAGCCAATCTCGTTTTCACAGCGCTTGAGTACGATCACGCCCTCAACCGAGGGGCAGGCGCCCTCGGCCAGCGCGGCGTCCACGTTGCCTTTCAGCGGAATCACCCGTCCGCGCCGCCATCCGCCATCGGCGGTAATGATCATGCGCGCGCCCGCGTCGTTGACCCGGTCGCGAATAGCGTCGGCGCTGAACCCGCCGAATACCACGCTGTGCACCACCCCCAGACGCGCGCAGGCCAGCATCGCCACCGGCAGCTCCGGAACCATGGGCATGTACAGCACAACTCGATCGCCGGCCTCCATGCCCTGGGCCTTCAGGGCATTCGCGAAGCGCTGCACGTCCGTCAGTAGGTCGGCGTAGGTGACCACGCACGTGTCCCCCGGCTCGCCTTCCCAGTAGTAGGCGACGCGGTCGCCGCGTCCGGCCTCTACGTGTCGATCCAGGCAGTTGACCGAGATGTTGGTTTCGCCGTCAACGAACCACTTGACGAACGGCGGTTCGCCCTCGTGCAACTGCGTCCACGGCTTGAACCAGGTGAAGCCGTCGGTGATCTCGCGCCAGAACCCCTCGGGGTCCTCGAGGCTGCGCCGGTGCAGCTCCTGGTACGCCTCGAACGACGGCACGTGCGCGGCCGCGGCGAAGTCCGCCGGAGGGGCGAATAACTCGGTTTCCTGCGATGCCTGATGCCTATCCTGCGCCGCCGCCATCGATCACCCTCGCCGGTCTATCGGCTTGGCCCGAGCGGGACTGAGGCTAGGCACCGCCCTCGAACCCGTCAACCCCCACGCCTCGCCGCCTGCGTGGCCGATCAATCCCCGGCGGACTCGACGTAGGTCGGGCTGCTCCACGCCATGTGTCCATCCAACTGAAGGACACGCACGTGGTAAGCATGAATTCCAGGCAGCGGATCGTCGTCCGCCCAGGTCAAGCGAAAGTCGAGGGGACCGCCGCGAGGCGGCAACGCCTGCAAGCGCAGGTGCGCTCCCAGGCCCTCAGCCTCAACAAAGATCGGGCCGTTCTCGATCCCGGCCAGCGACCGTGACGTGGTCAGGGGTCCGGCGGCAAACTCAATCTCGGGATCCGTGGCGTCGGCCAACTCCAGCCACAACCCGTCATAGTCGCCGGCAGTCTCGCTGGTCCAACGCACGCGTCGCCCGTCGCCGCCAATCAAGCCCTCTTCCGGATGATCGAAGGCGAACGGCGACACCCGGTCGATTCGGGCCCCACCCACGGAAAGTTCGCCGTCCCACGTCTGCTTGCGACCGCGCGCGATCCGCAGATTCCCCGTCCACGCCACCAACACGTGCAACGGGTCACCCACGGGCGTCCATCGATAGACGGGGTCGCCGTCGCGATACACCGCAATCTCTATGATCGGGGCCGTGCCGTTGACCCTGGCGTCCACCGACACACTCCCAGGAGCTTCGGCATCGGCACCCATGCGCGCACCTGCAATCTGGGTGTCCAGCAGGATTCGCGCACCCGAGGTTCCGTGGCAGTGGCGCGAGTGCAGGCCCGCCCATATGCCGTTTCGCGTCAGCTCTGTTGCACGAATGCACGCCAGGCCGCCGTTTACCGGCATTTCATTCGCATTGGCCAGCGTCGCGCCTGGCCGCCCCATGTGATCGTCGCTTCCTGCCAAAAAACCGACCTGCGCCCCAGTCGCCAGCGCCTGCTGGAGAAACCACTCCGAAGTGCCATGCGCGGAGTGCACCTCCACGACCGGTTCCAGCTTGGGATCGAGCCAGCGCAACTCGGCGCGCCGTCCGCCCACGTGCGGCAGCAGCATCACGTCGTCCCGCCCGCGCAGCCGTGCGTAAAGGTCCTTCAGGTGGCCCGAGTCGCTATCCGGATCCAGCGGCCGGCGATCCTCAATCAGCCAGCGTCCTGACCGCGAAATGTCGCTGGCGGCGGGAATCCCTCGAAAAATCACGTTTCGGTCACCACCGACCTCGGTGTTCCCGGACCACTCGTAGCCGTGAAAGCACACGAATTCGCCGTCTTCGTGGATTGCCTCCACCTCCCGCCGTAGCCGCGCCCAGAACTCGTCCGTAATCTGAAAGTCGTTGCCTTGATGGCAGGTGAAGTCTGCACAGGCGATGTGACGCGCGTAGTGGAAGTAGTCCGCCGAGGCGTTGGTCCCCACGGTCTCGCCGCTCTGGCCGTGCAGATCGCCCCACCACCGACGTTCGGCCGGTAAGTCGGTGGCCACGCGGATCGGATTACTGGTCGAACGAAGGCCGGTGGTCTGGTCCATCACTTCTAGCCGGATAACGCCGGATTCCTCCAGCCTCAGATTCTCCACCGGAATCACCGGCCCGCTGCCGGATGCCGCCCCGAGCGAGTCGCCGGTGTCAGACCGTCCGACCTGGAGCGAGGCCCCTGGCGTTTCCGTCGGGTTGCCCCAGGCATCCTCGAACCGAACCCGAACTGCGAACGGATCTCCGACCCTCACGTCGCTCGGAGCAACGGCCACCAGCCGAACGGCGGGACCCGCCCGAACCGGGAATGTCAGAAAGCCATCCAGATCCAGGAACTCCTGCGCACCCTTGCAGTCAACCGAGATCTGGAACTCGAACGCCTCAACCACCGTCACAGGCGCGCGGACTCCAGGACTGCCCTCGGACGTTTCGCCGAACGTCAGTTCCAGCCGGTCGCCCGGCCCCAGCCCGCCGTCATCAGTGTGAACCGTGACCGCCGGCACGAACGGCCGCCGGTGTCCACGCTCATTGAAGCGCGCCACCGGCCGTACGCTGCCCTCTGACACCGTGCGAACCGCCAGGTATCCGGACGCGGCCGAATCCTCAAACTGCGGAGCCCCCAACCCCGCTTGCGCCCGCCACGAAACCCGCACCGCCCCCCGGTCGTCAATCCCAACCGACCCAGCCGTGTAAATGATCCGAAACGTCACCGGCTCGCCAGCCGTAGCCGGCCCGTCAATCTCAAGTCGGGCCGAGCCCAGGACTTCGTCAGCAATTCTTCTTGCCACGCAACTCAACCCGGAAAGCCATACAGGCGGCCCATTGTGCCCTCACGCATCGACGCTCGGCTTTGACGAATCCAAAGGATAGGTGCCGCGCCGCGGTGACACCTGGTCGCCACCGCTACGACGTCAGACACGTTCAGGTCAACTCCAGAGTCCGGTGAGTCGCGGCAGAGCCGGGCGCCGCGCGCACCATACGCGGCACACCTGACCTCGCAGACGGAATGAACGACTCATTCAAGCAAGACTCGCCACTGACGCCGGGCGCCGCTGGACCCAGGGTGCTCGACAGGCAAGGGCCCGACGCCCACCCCCACGAAGCGGTCGCTCACCCGAGAAACAGTCGGTATTCGCCGCCGCGCGGGTTTTCGACCTCGGCCGGGTACAGCAGGTTTCGCGAGACGCCGAGCGCTCGCGCGGCGATCGCGCGGTTGATCTCGGGCACCTGGTCAAGACCGTCGATCTGCGCCAGGGTCAGGTACTCAGCCCGGTCAACCTCGTCGCCGGGCGACGGCTCGCCGTCCTCCGGTCGCAGTAGAAAGACCACGTAGGTGCTATTGGTGTCATCCCAGCGCGTGCGCACACCCAGAACACCCTGCACCGAAGCCACGACGCCAGACTCTTCGCGCACTTCGCGAACCACCGCCGCGTCCAGCGTCTCACCCCGGTCGACAAACCCGCCAGGAATCTGCCAGCTTCCGCGCCCATAGTTGGAGGATCGGCGGACAAATAGCACCGTGCGGCCGCGCACAACCGCCCCGCCCACCCCGACGTTGTAGCCCTGGTTGTATTGCTCGAAATCTGTGGCCACGTCGTCTCCTGAAGTGGAATCGCCGCGCGGAAGCGGTCGCCGATTATGAACCATCAACGGCGGACGGTCCGCCCAGGGCGCCTCGTTCGACCTGCCGCTGATTGCGCCCTGGCCTGCGCGCCGGCCGCCGCGGGACGTTGTAGACGAGTGCCCATGCTCCCTAGAATCGACCAGGCGCACGACGCCGCCCATACCCCCTGGTGCCCGACTCCATGCTCTTCGACTTCCAGACCCATACGTTCCTCAGCGACGGCGAGCTGTCGCCGATCGAGCTCCTGCGTCGCTGCCACGTCTCCGGATACACGGCCATGGCCATTACCGACCACGCCAGCCCGGCGAACGTGCAGAGCCTGGTCGAATCGCTGGCTCGCGACTGCCGCGAGGCCGAATCCGAGTGGGGAATCGTGGCGCTGGCAGGCGTCGAACTCACGCATGTGCCTCCCGCCGCCATTGACAGGGTCGCGCGCATGGCGGCAGACGCCGGGGCGGAATTCATTGCCGTTCACGGCGAAACCATCGTTGAGCCCGTGGCCGCAGGCACCAACCGGGCTGCTCTGGAATCCGAATACGTGCATGCGCTGGTCCACCCGGGCCTTCTGAGTCCCGAGCTGAGTCACGTCGCGCGCCAGAATGGCAAGTTTGTGGAATTGTCGGCCCGACGCGGCCACTCGCTTACCAACGGGCACGTGGCGAATGTCTGCCGGGAAGCCGGCGCGAAGCTCATCGTCAACAGCGATGCGCACGCGCCGGGCGATCTGCTCACCGAGGCATTGGCACGACGGGTGGCCCGTGGTGCCGGCCTCGACGCCGACGAAACCGAGACCGTCCTCGTGGACAATCCGCTCGAGCTGCTGACACGCCTGGGCCGCTCCATCAGCGAGAGCACCCGGACCTGATGCCGGACGCCGACACAATTCACGCCAATCATCCCGCGTCGGACCGCCAGGGAACCAACGGCCAGGCCGCCCAGCCCGAGAACGGTCCATTGGAGGTTCAATTGCCCGTGCTTCCCTTGCGCGGGGAAACCCTCTTTCCAATCCCCGACACCGTGAACTCCTTTGTGGTTGGCCGCGAGCAATCCCTGGCCGCAATCGAGGAAGCACTGAGTCTTGACCGCCGCGTACTGGTCATCAGTCAGCACGATCCGGACGCCGAGAACGTGACCCTCAGCGACCTGCATGAAGTCGGCACCGAGGCCAAGATTGCCCGCATGCTCAAACTCCCCGATGGAACCACGAGCGTGCTCGCCGAGGGCATCCGGCGAGTCCGCGCCATCGCACCCGTGTCGGAACTCCCTTTCATTCGGGCGGTCGGTTGGGTGGTCGAGGAATTGGACGAAGCGCCCGCGGAAGCTCGCGAGCTCATGCCGCTCACCTTGCAACTCTTCCATCACGTGGTGGAACTAAATGAGGCCACCCCCGACGAGGCGTACATCCGGGCCATGAATGCCGAAACGCCCGGCCTGCTTGCCGACATCGTCGCCGCCTCCCTGAATCTGGTGCCTGGTACGCAGCAGGAACTGCTCGAGATTCGGGAGGTTTCCGAGCGACTGCGCCTGGTGCACACCGTCCTTGAAGAAGAAATCCGGGTACTCGAACTCGAGCGTGAAGTCCGCGAGGAAGTCCGCGAGGAAGTCGACAAGGAACAGCGCGAGTTCATCCTGCGCGAACAGCTCCGCACCATCACCAAGGAACTCGGCGAAACCAGCGCGCAAAACACCGAGATCGGCGAGTTTCGCGACCTGCTCGAGGCAGGCCGCTATCCCCCAGCCGTCATGGAGCGCGGTCTCAAGGAAATTGACCGGCTCAACGCCATGCCGCCCGGGTCACCCGAAGCCAGCATGGTGCGCAATTACCTGGAATGGCTGACGGAACTCCCCTGGAAAAAGCGCACCCGCGACAACACCGACATCAAGCGCGCGGCACGAATCCTCGATACGCATCATCACGGCTTGAACCGCGTCAAAGAGCGACTGCTTGAATACATCGCCGTTCGCCGTCTGGCCAGGCAGTCGCGTAGCCCCATCCTTTGCTTCGTCGGTCCGCCCGGCGTCGGCAAGACTAGTCTGGGGCAGTCCATCGCCGAGTCGCTATCGCGCAAGTTCGTGCGGGTCTCGCTCGGCGGCGTCCGCGACGAGGCCGAGATTCGCGGGCACCGGATGACCTACATCGGCTCCATGCCCGGCCGCATCCTGCAAATGATGCGCCAGGCGGGAACCGTAAACCCCGTGTTTATGATCGACGAACTTGACAAGCTGGGCGTGGACTTCCGTGGAGATCCGTCGGCCGCCCTCCTCGAGGTCTTGGATCCCGAACAGAACGCCGCGTTCAGCGATCACTATCTGGAAATCCCATACGACCTCAGCCGGGTCATCTTCATCGCCACAGCCAACACCCTCGATGGTTTGCCCGCCGCGCTGATCGACCGGATGGAGGTTGTCGAGCTCCCCGGCTACGTGGAGGACGAGAAACTGGCCATCGCCAAGCGATTCCTGGTGCCGCGCGAACTTGACGAGCACGGGCTCGATGCGGACGCCGTGCACTTCAAGACTGGCGCACTAACCCGAATCATTCGCGAATACACTCGTGAAGCTGGGGTGCGTGGCCTCACGCGGTCCGTCGCCGCCGTCGCCCGCAAGCACGCGCTGGCACGGGCCGAAGGCAAGGATCGGAACTGGACGATCCGCGCTCGCGATTTGCCGAAAGTGCTCGGTCCGCCCCGTTTCCGCTTCGGCGCAACCGAAAGTGAGGCCAGCGTTGGCGCCGCGATGGCCGTCTTCAGCACCCCCGCCGGTGGCGACCTTTCACCGGTGGAAGTCTCGCTGTCGCAGGGCACCGGCCAAACCCTGCTGACAGGACTGCTGGGCGACGTGATGAAGGAATCCGCACATGCGGCGCTCACCTATGCCCGGTCGCGGGCGGACCGGCTCGCGCGCGAGCAGTGCGACTTCGGCGAACTGGATGTGCACGTTCACGTGCCGTCCGGTGCGCTGCCCAAGGATGGACCTTCCGCCGGCCTGGCGGTCGTCGTGGCGCTCATTTCGGCCCTGACCCGCCGGAAAGTCCGGCACGACGTGACGCTAACCGGCGAGATCACGCTGCAGGGCCGCGTGTTACCTGTTGGGTCCATCAAACCCAAGGTATTGGGCGCGCACCGCGCCGGCATCCGCTTGTTCGTGCTGCCGCAGGGCAACCGCCAGGACCTCGCCGAACTACCCGCGCACGTCCGGCGCGACATTGACTTCATTGAAGTCGACAGCGTCGAAGTGGCGCTCCGCAGCGCACTCGTCAACCGCTAATAGCTCGCAAGCCAGCAGTCGCTAGGCCGCCGCCGACACGCCCTCCCGCTATGCTGACGCTTAAATGGCGGTCGCCACGTCGCGCCAATCCCGGAATGGTTGATGTTCGGACCCTTTAACGCGCTGCTGGGGCTCTTTTCGCGCGATCTCGGGATTGACTTGGGCACCGCCAATACACTGGTTTACGTCAAGGATCGCGGCATCATGCTCGCCGAGCCCTCGGTCGTTGCCACCGACACGCACACCGCCCGCGTACTGGCTGTCGGTGCCGAGGCCAAGAAAATGGTCGGGCGAACACCCACCAACATCGTCGCCAGCCGACCGCTGCGCGACGGAGTCATCGCCGACTTCGACACTGTGCACGCCATGCTCTCGTACTTCATCGGTCAGGTGCATGGCGAGCTGCCCATCGCGGCCCGGCCGCGTGTCATCGTGGGCGTGCCGTCGGGCGTTACGGAAGTCGAGAAACGCGCTGTGCATGAAGCCAGCCTGCAGGCCGGCGCGCGCGAGGTCTACCTGATTGAAGAACCGATGGCGGCGGCCATTGGCGCCGGTCAGCCCATTCAGGACGCCAGCGGCAGCATGATCGTGGATATCGGCGGTGGGACGACCGAAGTCGCCGTCATCTCCCTCGGTGGCGTCGTTGTCAGTCACAGCATTCGCATCGCCGGTGACGAGATCGACGAACAGATCGTGGACTACTGCCGCGGCGCGCACAATCTCCTGATCGGCGAACGCACGGCCGAGGCCTGCAAAATCGCTATCGGATCGGCAGCCCCTGGTCTTCAGGAGGAGACAACGCTGGTGCGCGGACGCGACCTGCAAACCGGCCTGCCGCGACAGGTCGAACTCACCGAAGGCCAGATTCGCGAGGCGATCAGCGGCCCAGTCAATGAAATTGTTGAGAACATCAAGCTCGCACTGGAAGCCACCCCGCCCGAATTGTTGGCCGACGTGATGGAACACGGCATCGCCGTGGCTGGCGGCGGCGCGCTGCTGCGCGGTCTTGACAAGCGCATCGAGCAGGAAACGGACATTCCCGTGCACATTGCCAACAATCCGTTGGAGGCCGTTGTGCGCGGAACCGGCGCCTGTCTGCACAACCTGGAAGCTTTTCGCGAAGTGTTTGTCGCGGAGAACGCCGCGCCCTACGTGTAGTCGCCACCGGGATGCGCGGCAGACAGCGATCAGTCCTCCTGCTTCTGGTTCTGGTCGTCGCGGCCGTGGTGCTGGCCGTCCTGCGCAACACCCAGGCCGGGTCCTCGGCGCAAGGCGCGGCATTGGCCGCCATGGCCCCGGTGCGGTCGGCCCTCAGCGGCGCCTCCGCGGGGGCAGCGGCCGCGCTTGCCGACGCCCAGCAATTCAACGCAATTCGGGCTGAAAACCAGGCCCTGCGCACAGAGGTCGCTCGGTTGCGTTCCGAGACCGTCGGCGCCCAGACCATGCGGCGCGAAAACCAGGCCCTACGCGCCGCGCTCGACTATCAGCACAGGAATACCGAGTACACGCTCCTGACCGCACGCGTGGCCGGACGCGACAGCGTGGACGTGCTGGACACGCTCATTATCGACCGCGGCGCGGCCGATGGAATACGCGTGGGCATGGTCGTAATCGCCGATAGCAGCCTCGCCGGCCGCGTGCAGACCGTCACTACGACCTCCGCCGACATCCTGCCAATTCACAGCAGTCAGAGCGTCGTCAGTGCAGTGGCCCAGAGTCGGGAAGGCGAGGCCGACGGCATTGTTGAAGGCGACGACAACGGCGGCCTGTTGTTGACCCGAATTGAACCTGACGCGCCGCTCGGCATCGGCGATCTAGTCGTCACGTCAGGCCTCGGCGGTGGGTTCCCCCGCGGGCTTCCCATCGGCCATGTCATCTCCGTAATCTCGTCCCCCGAGAGCGTCTTTCGCCAGGCCGCCGTCAAACCATTTGTGCGCACCGAGCGCCTGGACGTGGTTCAGGTCGTGTTGGAGCGCGCGCCGGCGTCGCCATGATTGCCACCCGGCTTCCGCAGTCGCGACGCGGCCGCTGGCTTCGGCTCGGCGCCGTCGGCGCCGCACTCCTGATCGTAGGGCTCGGCCTCCTGCAGACCTCCGTCTTTCCGTCCTTTGCCATCGCCGGCATCCGCCCCGCGCTGGTCCTCATGGCCACGATCACATTGGCAACCACTACCACCGATGCCCGCGCGCTCTATTGGGGCTTCGCCGGCGGACTGCTGGTTGACCTGCTGTCGGCTTCGCCGCTGGGGGTGAACGCGCTGATCTTCACGCTCCTGGTGTTCATCGTCGGCGGGCAAGGTCGTCGGTTCGACCGTGCCAACCTGTTGTTCCCGGTCCTGGCAGGCGCGGCCGCTACGGTTCTCTACTACCCGGCCCTCGTCCTTGCGCTGCAACTGCAGGGATTCGACATAGACTGGGGCAGGCAAGTCTGGGATCGCCTGCCGCGCGCCGTGGCCGTAAACGCCGGGGCCACTGTGCTGCTCTACCCGGCGGTGCGCCGTGTAGAACAGTGGACGCGTCCCCGCAGTGGTGCGCGTCTACTCCGGCATTCGCCCGGCGGCTTACGCGGCTGAGAACGGGAGGCTGGCTTGGAGGCGCATTCTCGCCCGGCGGCCAGAACTGGTGCCCCACAGACGCGCGTTCGCGGGACACGCCGCGCCCTGCTGTTGGGCGGTGCCGCGCTGGCCGGAAACGCGGCTCTGATTGGCCGACTCTGGCAGTTGCAGGTTGTTGAGTCCGACACCTACCGCGAGCAGGCAGCGCACAACCGCGCCCAGACGAGACCCATCCAACCCCTGCGCGGCCTGATCTTCGACCGGAACCGCGAGCCTCTCGTTGCAAACGCGCCCGTCTTCAGCGTCTGGGTGAGTCCGGCCGATCTCCCCCTCGAACGCGAAGGCCCAATCCTGGCCAACCTGGCCGTCCTCACTGGCGAGCGCCTCGAGGACCTGCGCTTCAAGCTCAGCCAGGCGCGGCTGGCTCCCGACACACCCGCCCGGCTGGCCCGCGCTGTACCCCGCGAGTCCGCGCTCACAATCGAGGAACGCCGCCAGGACCTGCCGGGAGTCTCCGTACGAACCAGCACCCAGCGCGAATATGCCCACGGCGACGTTCTCGGCCACATCCTTGGCTTCACCGGTCCGATCCCGGCCGAAGAGGTGGAGGTGTATCGGAGCCAGGGAGTTCGCTTCGACGAAGACATCGGGCTGGCTGGTGTCGAGCGCAGCCTGCAGGCCCGGCTGCGCGGCCGCGACGGCGAGCAGCGGCTGGAAACCGACGCTCTCGGCCGATCGTTGCACGAGCTCTCGTTCACGCCACCGCAGGTCGGCCAGCACGCCGTCCTCACCATCGCCGTCAACGAGCAACAGGCCATTCGCGAGATCCTGGCCCGCCATCTCGCCCTCCGCGAACGCGGCGCCGGCGCCGTGGTGATCCTGCGCCCTGATACCGGCGATGTTGTGGCTATGGTGAGCCTTCCCGACTACGACAGCAACATCTTCACGCGCGGAGCCTCGTCCGAGAGCTTTGCGCTGCTCGTCAGCGACCCTCGCCGGCCCCTCATTAACCACGCCATCTCCGGGCTCTATCCGCCAGGCTCGACCTACAAGATCATCGCCGCCAGCGGCGCCCTGGAGGCTGGGGTCGTACTGCCGCAAAGCAAGATTCACTGCAACGGCCGCCTCGTGCTGCCCAGCGGATGGGCATTTGACGACTGGCTGCCGCAGGGACACGGTTTCGTTGACCTGCAGCGCGCCATCGCCGAGTCCTGCAACATCTACTTCTATAACGTGTCCGGCGGGAATCCATACACCCAACTCCAGGGATTGGGCAATCGGCGTCTGGCACAGTTCGAGCGCTCGTATGGCTTCGGTGAGCGCACCGGCATTGATCTTCCCGGCGAAGCCTCCGGACTCGTCCCGACGTCAGACTGGAAGAACAAGAACCTGCAGCAACCGTGGGTAACTGGCGATACGTATCACGCCGCAATCGGCCAGGGCCTCGTCCAAGTCACGCCGCTGCAGATCGCCTCAATGTACGCGGCCATCGGCAACGGTGGCCGCGTCATGCGTCCGCGTCTGATTGACCGCCTGCTTGATCAACACGGCAACGTTGCCGAACGCACACCGCCGCAGGTGCGCAGCATCTTGCCGATCAGCGACCCGAATCTGCGTCTGCTCCAGGCCGGCCTGTACCGGGCCGTCAACGAGCCGCAGGGCACCGGACCGCGGGCGCGTTCAGCGCACACAGTCGTGGCCGGCAAGACGGGCACCGCCGAATACAGTGGTCAGCGTGACGCCAAAGGCCGCCTCCCGAGCCATGCCTGGTTTGCTGGCTACGCGCCGGCCGAGCAGCCTGAGTACGCGTTCGCCGTCCTGGTGCGGGACGGTGGCGAAGGCGCGTTTGCCGCGGCGCCGGTCGCCCGTGACATCGTGGACTATCTCATGACCGGTGACATGCCGCCGTTGCCGCAAGATCGCCCCGACTTCATCTCGCCGGATCATCGACTCTAGTGCTGGTACGGGTCGCGCGGATCGAGTGGGCGACGGTGATCTCCACCTTCGCCCTCGTCGCCGTCGGTGTCCTGATGCTCAGTACCACCGCTGAGCCCGATGCCACGGGTCTGCAGAACCAGGCCGTTCAGAAGGCCGTGCTGGGAGCGGTTGGATTGGCTCTGGCGCTGGCTATGGCCCACGTCGACTACCGCGGCTTGCATGGGGTGGCTGGGCCCATCTACCTGCTGGGCGTGGTGGCGCTGATCGTTGTATTGCTGGTCGGGGATTTCGACCTTGGCGCACGCCGCTGGTTCGAACTTGGGCCCATCGTCGTTCAGCCCTCCGAGTTCATGAAGCTCGCGGCCATCGTCGCATTCGCCAAGTACCTGACCGACCGCGGTGACGCTACGCGATCGCTCCGCACCGTCGTCGTAAGCCTTGGAGTCCTGCTCATTCCCGCAGGCCTGATATTTCTTCAGCCCGATCTGGGCACCGCGCTCATTTTCGGCGCAATCTGGATGGCGATGGTCTTTGTGGCCGGCGCACGCTGGTGGCACATGCTCCTCCCGGTCGTCGCCGCGCTGGCCGCCTTTCCGTTCGCCTGGTTTTTTGCGCAGGACTACATGCGCCAGCGATTTGTGACCTTTCTCGATCCCGGCAGTGATCCGTTGGGTGCCGGCTACAACGTACTGCAGGCGCGGATATCTATTGGGTCCGGTGGCTGGTTCGGCCACGGCCTCGGCCAAGGCTCGCAGTCGCAGCTGGAGTTCCTGCGGGTGCGAGACACCGATTTCATCTTCGCCATGCTCGGCGAACAGCTTGGACTGGCAGGCACACTGGGGCTTGTGGCCTTCTTCACTCTCCTCATCGTTCAGGCCCTCGTGATCGGCTTGCGCGCCCGCGACATGTTCGGTCGCCTCCTGGCCATCGGCATCGCCGCCATGCTCTTCACCCAATCGTTCGTCAACATCGGGATGAACGTTGGCCTGATGCCGGTCACCGGCATCACACTGCCGCTCGTAAGCCTCGGCAAGAACTCGCTGCTTGTCACGCTCTTGTCCGTCGGCATCCTGCTCAGCATTCACTCACATCGCGCTGCCGCGCCCTTCCGTCAGCAGTCAATGCACATGGTCCGTGGATCATTGGCATCGTCCCCTCCGCCTGGCCTGCTGGACCGTTGAGCGGTCGCGCGCGCGTATCCGTCCCGGCCTCTTCCGGCAACCTGGGCGCCGGATTCGACGTGTTCGGCCTCGCCATCGACGTGCGCGACGAGTACCAGTTTGAGCCGGCCGGCCGCGATCTGATTGAACCTGCCGGCAAGTTCCTCAAACACGTCCCCCGCGACACCCGGCGCAACTTGGCCTTTCGCGCCTTCCGGTCGCTGGCGCCCACCGCCGCCGGGCCTTACCGCCTGCGTGCCGTCCGCGAGATTCCCCCTCAGGGCGGTCTCGGCGGCTCCGCCAGCGCCATCGTCGGTGGTCTGGTCGCCGCCAACCACGCCTTCAATCTTGACCTCGACAGCGCCGAGTTGCTGCGTCGGGCGACCGCAATCGAAGGACACCCCGACAACGTGGCCGCAGCTCTGCTGGGCGGCCTGGTGCTCACGGTCCAATCTGGCGAGACCTTGCACGCGGTGCGCGTACCGTTCCCCGACGACATCGGGATCGTCGTTGTCGTGCCGACGTACCACGTGCCAACCGCGCGCGCGCGCGAAGTACTGCCGACCAGCGTTCCGCGATCCGACGCCGTAGCGAATCTTGGACGCGCCGCCATGTTGGTTGCCGCCTTACAGACCGGTCGCTATTCGGAATTACGCGTCGCGACCCAGGACTTTCTCCATCAGCCGTACCGGGCCGAACTCAACCCCGCGCTCGAGCCCGGCGTTCGAGCGGCCCTGGACGCCGGCGCCTTCGGTGCGGCGCTCAGCGGCTCCGGTCCCACGCTCATCGCCTTCGCGCCCAAGAACCGCACCATGCGCGTCGCGGGTGCAATGGCCGACGTCGCCATCGAAGCGTCGTCGGGCTGTGAGACGTATGTGGCCAGCGCGGCAAAGACCGGAGCGACCGTGGACGAACGACCGACCTGAACATAATCGACGCGATCCGTATACTTAAGCCCGGTAAGGATGAGCCGCGTCCGATCATGACGCGGTAGCTGGGAGGCACCATCCGCGTGGACGGCGCGCAGGTTTGCGCAGGAACCGTCTCATTCGCCTACCTCAGGCCTAACGACTCCCACGCCGACCCCTCGCTTCAATCGCAGCGACCGTGACGCTGTCTCAGCCGATCGCAGCCGCCGACCACGAGACCATCGTCGTCCTCGACTTCGGCGCGCAATACAGCCAGCTGATCGCGCGCCGCGTCCGCGAATTGGGCGTCCGTACCGTGCTGGCCGCCTGCAACCAGCCGAAGGCCCTTCAGGTGCCCAACCTGCGCGGCGTCATTCTCTCGGGGGGGCCAACCAGCGTCTACGACCAGGGCGCCCCGCACCTACCGGCAACCGTGCTGGAAGCCGGAGTCCCGATCCTTGGTATCTGCTACGGCATGCAGCTGCTCGGTCACAGCCTGGGCGGCACCGTTGAGCCGGCGGAAAACCGGGAGTACGGCCCTGCGCAAGCGCACATTTCAGATACTTCTCACGTCTTCTTTCGGGGCGTGCCGGACGAGCTTGACGTCTGGATGAGCCACGGCGACGTTGTGGCGAGTGTTCCACCCGGCTTCCGTCCGCTCGCCCACACGCAGTCCTCCCTGGCCGCCATGGGCAATGACAATGGCGTGGTAGCCGTCCAGTTCCACCCCGAAGTCCGCCACACCGCGCACGGCAAGCGTCTCCTGCGAAACTTCGCCGTCGACATGTGCGGCTGCCTTGGCGACTGGGTTCCTTCCTCAATCATCGACGAACGCGTAGCCGCGATCCGTCGCCAGGTCGGCCATGGCCACGTGATTTGCGGCCTCAGCGGCGGCGTCGACAGCGCCGTCACCGCCGCCCTTGTGTCCCGCGCCGTCGGCGGCCGGCTCACCGCCATCCTCATCGACACCGGTCTGCTGCGCGCCGATGAAGCGGCTGAAGTGGAGTCGACCTTCCGCGAGGGCTTCGACCTGCAGCTCGTTATTGTCGACGCGGCCGACGAGTTCCTCGCCGGCCTCCGCGGCGTCACCGATCCGGAAACCAAGCGCCGGATCATCGGCGAACGCTTCGTCCGCGTCTTCGAACGCGAGGCCGCCCGCATCGCCAATGCCGACTTCTTGGCCCAGGGCACCATCTACCCGGACGTCATCGAGAGCGGCGGCATCCACGGCTCCGCCGCCGTCATCAAGAGCCACCACAACGTCGGCGGCCTGCCCGACGACCTCGAGTTCGAGCTTGTCGAACCCCTGCGCGACCTGTTCAAGGACGAAGTCCGAGCGCTGGGTACGCAACTGGGCCTCCCGGCCGATCTCGTCTGGCGCCAGCCCTTCCCGGGTCCAGGCCTGGCGGTCCGAATCGTCGGCGAAGTCACCGCGTCCAAGGTGGCCCTGCTCCAGCAGGCCGACGCCATCCTGCGCGCCGAGATCGCGGAGGCCGGCCTCGAACGCCAACTTTCGCAGTACTTTGCCGTCCTCCCCGGCGTCCAAACCGTCGGCGTTATGGGCGACGGCCGTTCCTACGGCGAGTTGATCGCCCTGCGCGCCGTAACCACGGACGACTTCATGACCGCCGACTGGGCCCGCATTCCCAACGACGTCCTGGCCCGCATCTCCGCGCGGATCGTCAACGAAGTCCCCAGCGCCACCCGCGTCGTCTACGACGTGACCTCCAAGCCACCAGGCACGATCGAATGGGAATGAGAATCCTCGTCGTCGGCAGCGGCGGCCGCGAGCACGCCCTCTGCTGGCGCGTCCGCGCCGACCGCCCGGATTCCGAGCTTTACTGCGCCCCCGGCAACTCCGCGATAGCCGAAATCGCCACGACAATTCCCCTCGCTGCCGACGATATCGGCGGCCTCGCTGCCTGGTCCGTGGCCAACCGCCCCGACCTCGTCATCGTCGGACCCGAAGACCCTTGCGCCCTCGGCCTCGTCGACCGCCTGTCCGAGGCCGGCATCCGCGCCTTCGGCCCCTCGGCCGCCGCTACTCGCCTCGAATCCAGCAAGGCCTGGACCACTGAGCTCCTGGACCGGGCCGGCGTGCCCATCCCGGACTCCGCCATCTTCGACACGCCGTCGGACGCCCACGACTACGTCGACGACGCCGTCGATCCGCTCGTCGTCAAGGCCGACGGTCTCGCCCTCGGCAAGGGCGTCCTCGTCTGCGACACACCCGACGAAGCCCACGCCGCCATTGACGCCATCATGGTCGAGCGCGAGTTCGGCGACGCCGGCGCCTCCGTGGTCATTCAGGAACGCTGCTACGGCCCTGAACTCTCCGTCTTTGCCATTTGCGCCGGAAGCAGTTTCCGAATCATTGGCTCCGCCCGCGACTACAAGCGTGCCTACGACGGCGACGAGGGACTCAACACCGGCGGCGTCGGCGCCTATTCGCCGGTCGCCGACGCGGATGCGGATCTCCTCCAGGAGGTTGCAGATCGCATCATCGGTCCGACCTTGCAAGCCGCCGCCAACGCCGGCCGGCCGTTCACCGGCGTCCTCTACGCCGGCCTCATGCTCACCCAAGACGGCCCCGTCGTCATCGAATTCAACATCCGCTTCGGCGACCCGGAAGCCCAGGTCATCCTGCCCACCATGCGCGGCGATCTGGTCGACGCCATGCTCGCGGCGATTGACGGCGATGTCGCGACCGTGGACCTTGAGCCCGATGGCACCGCCGCCGTCTGCGTGGTACTCGCTTCGGGCGGCTATCCGGTCTCATATACCACTGGATACCTCATCGACGGCCTCGACGCGCTGCCGCCCGGTGCGCTCGCATTTCATGCGGGTACAGAGTCGCGCGACGACGGCCTCTACACCGCGGGCGGACGAGTACTTGGAATCGTTGGCACAGGGCCGGACGTTCCGGCAGCGAGGGCAAATGCGTATGTGGCGGTGGATCAAGTGACTTTCCAGGACTCCCAGTGGCGATCCGACATCGCCGCCACTGAATCGGTACCGGTCGGCCAAGCGCAATCGGCGGTGCCCTCATGATTCCCCGCTACTCCCGACCCGAGATGGCTGCTGTCTGGGACCGGCAGATCTACTTCGAAAAGCAAAGAGACGTTGAACTCGCGGCCGTCAACGCCTGGGCCCGCGCCGGCCGCATTCCGGCCGAAGACGCTCAGCTGCTCATGAAGGCCTCGTTCACACTCGAACGCATCGACGAACTCGAGAAGGTAAACGACCACGAAACCAACGCCTTCGTCGACGCCCTCGCCGAGTCCGTCGGCCCCGAATCCCGCTGGCTGCACCTCGGCCTCACCTCCAGCGACGTGCTGGACACCGGTCTCGCCCTTCAACTCGTCGACGCCACGGACCTACTGGACCAGCGACTCGCCACCCTTGAACAGGTTCTCACCGACCAGGCGCTCACCCACAAGCACACCCTCATGATCGGCCGCAGCCACGGCGTCCACGCTGAGCCGATCACCTTCGGCCTCAAGCTCCTCATCTGGCTCGGCGAGGTCCGGCGCCATCGCTGGCGCCTGGCCGAGGCGCGCGAGCACATCGCCGTCGGCAAGATTTCGGGATCCGTCGGCACCCATGCCAACGTCCCGCCGTACGTCGAGGACTGGACCTGCGAGGAACTCGGCCTCGCCGTCGCGCCCGTCTCCAATCAGATAGTCCAGCGTGACCGCCACGCCCACTTCGTCTGCACCCTGGCCCTCATCGCCAGCTCCCTCGACAAGTTCGCCACCGAGCTCCGTTCGCTCCAGCGAACCGAGATTCGCGAAGCCGAAGAGCCGTTCGAGACTGGTCGCCACGGCTCCTCCTCCATGCCCCACAAGCGCAATCCCTCGCGCCTGGAGCGCGTTTCCGGTCTCGCCCGCCTCCTGCGTTCCCACGCCCAGGTCGCGCTCGAAAATGTCACGCTCTGGCACGAGCGCGACATCAGCCATTCCTCGGCCGAGCGCATCATCCTTCCCGACGCCTGCCTCGCCCTCGATTACATGCTCTATATCTTCATCCCAATCGCCCGCGACATGCGGGTCTACGCCGATCGCATGGCGGCCAACGTGGACCTCACCAGCGGGTTGATTTACTCCCAGGGCGTGATGCTCGCCATGATCCACGCCGGAATGTCGCGGCAGAATGCCTACGACGTTATGCAGGAACACGCCTCCGCCGCCTGGGATGGCGGCGCCAGCTTCCAGGACGCCGTGCGCGCTGACCCACGCGTCGCGGCCCTGCTCAGCACGGAAGAACTTGACGCCGCATTCAGCCCCGCGCCCCATCTGCGCTGGATCGACACGGCTTACGAACGAATGGGCTTGGCGTCCACGCCGGTACCGATGCCGGAGTCAGCACAGGAGGCCACCTCGTAGTGACCGGAACCATCACCGAAACCACGCTGTCAGGGCTCACCCTGCTGAACCGCGGCAAAGTCCGCGACATTTACGACCTGGACGACCGGCTGCTGATCGTCACCACCGATCGCATCTCGGCCTTCGACCACGTCCTCCCGGACCCGATCCCGGGAAAGGGGGCTGTCCTCACGGGTATGTCGGAGCACTGGTTTGGGTTGACCTCGCACATCGTGCCCAACCACCTCATCACCACGGACGTTGACGAGATGGGCCCCCAAGTCGCCCCCCACCGCGACGCCATCCGCGGACGCACCATGCTCGTCCACAAGGCCGACCGCATCGACGCCGAGTGCGTGGCCCGCGGCTACATCACCGGCTCCGGCTGGGTCGACTATCAGCGCGATGGCGAGATCTGCGGCATCCCCATTCCTGCCGGCATGCAGGAAGCCGAAGCCTTCAACGAGACCCTCTTCACCCCCGCCACCAAGGCCGAGAGCGGCCACGACGAAAACATCGGCTTCGAGGAATTCCGCGCCATCGTCGGCGACGTCGCCGACCGGCTGCGCGACCTCACCATCGCCGTCTACGAGTTCGGCCGCGACTACGCGAAGGAGCGCGGCATCATTCTGGCCGACACCAAGTTCGAGTTCGGCTACGTCAACGGCGAAATCACCCTGATCGACGAGATCTTGACCCCCGACTCCTCGCGCTTCTGGGATGTCCGCGAGTACCAGGTCGGCATGTCGCCGCCCAGCTTTGACAAGCAGATCGTGCGCAACCACCTGATCGCCACCGGCTGGGATCGCGAACCGCCGATCCCCAGCCTCCCGGCTGAGATCATCGAGCGCACCGCCGCCCGCTACCGCGAAGCCCAGGCGTTACTCGCTGGATGACGGCCCAGGTCTTCCGTGCGCGGGTGACGGTCCAGCTCAACGCCGGCGTTAACGATCCGCAGGGACTGACCGTCCGCGGCAGCCTCCACGATCTGGGCTTCACCGAGGTCGCCGACGTCCGCATCGGCAAGCTCATCAACATCGAGCTGTCCGCCGAGAGCGAATCGGCCGCCGCCCAGCGCGCCGAAGCCATGTGCCGCCAACTCCTGGTCAACCCGGTCATCGAGTCGTTCGCGATCGAGGCCCTCGAGCCCATCGCAAGCTCTCCCGTTCACCCTGAGCCTGTCGAAGGGCGAACGGGAGCGTGAACGCCGCCGTCGTCGTCTTCCCCGGCAGCAATTGCGACGCCGATACCCTGCACGTCCTCAGCAACGTGGCCGGCATGAACGCCCGCTACGCCTGGCACGCCGACGGAAGTCTCGACGATGTTGACTTGATCGTGCTCCCCGGCGGCTTCAGCCACGGCGACTACCTACGTACCGGCGCCATGGCCGCCCGCGCCGCCATCATGACCGCCGTGCGCGACCACGCCGCCCGCGGCCGTCCGGTCCTCGGCATCTGCAACGGGTTCCAGATCCTGCTGGAAGCCGGCCTGCTCCCCGGCGCCATGCTGCTCAACGACAGCACCCAGTTCCGCTGCGAGTGGACCCACCTCCGCGTGGAATCAACCCACACCCCATGCACGTCCGCGGCCGGCAACGGCCAGGTGCTCCGACTTCCGATCGCCCACGCCGAGGGCAACTACGTCGTCGATTCCGACGGCCTCGCCCAATTGCACGAAGAGGATCGCGTCGTCTTCCGCTACGTCTCCCCGGACGGCAAGCGTTCTGCCGACGCCAATCCCAACGGCGCCATCGACGACATCGCGGGCATCTGCAACGCCGGGCGCAACGTCGTCGGCATGATGCCCCACCCCGAACGCGCCTCCGAGGCGGCACTGGGCGGCGAGGACGGACGCGCCATCTGGGACTCGCTACTCGCAGCGGCGGGCGCATGACGCTCACCCCAACCCACGAACCGCCCAGCGACGAAGTCCTCCGCGAAGTCGCCCTCACCCGCGACGAATACCACTTCGCCGCCGACCTTCTCGATCGCCCGCCCAACCCCGTCGAGCTCGGAATCATCGGCGGTATGTGGAGCGAGCACTGCGGCTACAAGCACTCCCGCCCGCTCCTGTCTCGTCTGCCCAGCGAGGGCCCCCAGGTCCTCATTGGCCCCGGCGAGGAAAACGCCGGCGCCGTCGATATCGGACACGGCCTCGCCATCGTCATGAAGGTCGAAAGCCACAACCACCCCAGCGCCGTGGAGCCCTTTCAGGGCGCCGCCACCGGCGTCGGCGGCATCCTGCGCGACATCTTCACCATGGGCGCGCGCCCTATCGCCCTGCTGGACAGCCTGCGCTTCGGTCCGCTGGACGACCGCCGCGGGCGTTTCCTGGCCAACGGCATCGTCGGCGGCATCGGCTGGTACGGGAACTGCATGGGCGTCCCCACCGTCGGCGGTGAAGTCCAGGTGTCCGCGTCCTACCGCGGCAATCCGCTCGTCAACGCCATGTGTGTGGGCTTGATCGAGCATTCGCAGCTCACCAGCGCCGCCGCCAGCGGCGCCGGCAACGAGCTCATCCTGGTCGGCGCCGATACGGGCCGCGACGGCATCCACGGCGCAACCTTCGCCTCCGTAGACGACCCCGAGGCCTCCCACCGCGGCGTGGTCCAGGTCGGCAACCCGTTCATGGAGAAGCTGCTGCTGGAGGCCTGCCTCGAAGTCCTCACCAGCACCGACGCCGTCGTGGGACTCCAGGACCTCGGCGCGACCGGGCTCACCAGCTCGTCGGTCGAATCCGCCGGTCGTGGCGGCACCGGCGTGGTGCTCCACCTGGAACACGTCGCGCGCCGCGCTTCGGGCATGACGCCCTACGAAGTTATGTTAAGTGAGAGCCAGGAGCGCATGCTCGTCGTCGCCGCCCGCGGCCGCGCCCACGAAGTCCAGCAGGTCTTCTCCAAGTGGGGCCTCCACAGCGACGTCATCGGCGAGGTCACCGAAACCGGTCTCCTGGAGGTCAGGGACAACGGCCACGCCGCCGCAACCCTGCCCATCCCCATGCTCACCGACGCGCCCACCTACACCTACCCCGTCGAGCGCCCCGCCTATCTCGACGAGACCTGCTCGCTCGACGTGCAAGACCTTCCCGAACCCGAAGACCCGACCTCCGCCTTCCTCCAACTCCTCGCCTCCCCCAACATCGCCAGCCGCCGCCCCATCTACCGCCAGTACGACCACATGGTCGGCGCCAACACCGTCATCGCGCCCGGCGGCGACGCCGCCCTCCTGCGCATCAAGGGCACCCCTTCGGCCGTGGCGCTCTCCACCGACGGCAACGGCCGTACCACCTTCCTCGACCCCTTCGTCGGCGGCGCTGCCGCCATCGCCGAGTCCGCCCGCAACGTCTCTTGCACCGGCGCTCGGCCCCTCGCCTTCACCAACTGTCTCAACTTCGGCTCCCCCGAGCAGCCCGCCGCCTACTACCAGCTGTCCCGGGCCATTGACGGAATGGCCGCCGCCGCCCGGGCCCTTGAAACCCCGGTCATAAGCGGAAACGTCAGCCTCTACAACGAGTCCGGCGGCGAGGCCATTTGGCCAACTCCGGTCGTTGGAATGCTGGGCGTCTTGGACGAAGCCGAGTGGCGCTGCGGCATGGGCTTCGCCAGCGACGGCGACGAAATCGCCCTCCTCGGCGCGGGCCGTCCCCGGCTTGACGGCAGCGAATACCTGTCCATTGCCCACGACCTCATCGCCGGCCAACCGGAGATCAATCTGGTCGACGAAGTCGCGGTCCAACGCCTCGTCCGCGAACTGATCGCCGGCCGCCTCCTTTCCTCCGCCCACGACTGCTCCGACGGCGGCCTCGCCGTGGCCTTGGCCGAATCCGCTTTCGCCGGCGGCCGCGGCGTCCGGGCCTCCGACCTCCCCATCTCCGGACGCCTCGACGAGACCCTCTTCGGCGAGTCCCAATCCCGCATCGTCGTCAGCTATCCGCCCCTGGCCGGAGCCGCCGTTGCCGCCGCCGCCGCCACCCTCTCAGTGCCCATCACCCCAATCGGAACCGTCGGCGGCGACCGTCTCCTTATCGGCCCAATCGACGTCTCGCTGGATGAGGCCGAACACGTCTGGTCCCACGCCCTTGAGCTCGCGCTGGCCGGTCATGCCCCGCCGGGCTAAGATGCCCCACGGGGAGCACCTAGCGGAACAACCTGCTCTGGCGCTGAGCCTGGGTCCGTCTTACGAACCAGCCGCCCCCGACGGCTCGCCGAATCTGCGCGAAGCCTGCGGGGTTATCGGCGTCCACGGTGCTACCGACGACGCCGCGGTCCAAACCTACTTCGCCCTCTTCGCCGTGCAGCATCGCGGCCAGGAAAGCGCCGGCATCGCTGTCGGCGACGGCCAGCGCCTCCACGCCGAACGCCGCATGGGCCTCGTCTCACGCGTCTTCTCCGACCACCGCCTGGCTCGGCTCAAGGGACACTTGGCCATCGGCCACTGCCGCTACTCCACCGCCGGCTCCAGCAACGCCTCCAACATCCAGCCCATCCTGCGCAACACCGACATCGGCCCGATGGCCCTCGGTCACAACGGCAACATCGTCAACGCGCTCGACCTGCGCAACAACGCCGCCCTGGACGCCTTCCCTGACTCGTCCACCACGGACTCCGCCGTCATTGCCGACCTCATTGCCACCGCCCCCGGCGCAACCATGGTCGATCGCGTGCGCCAGATCGCACCGCGTCTCCAGGGGTCGTTCTGCCTCATCATCGCCACGCCCACGCAGTTGATCGCCGTCCGCGACGGCATGGGCAACCGCCCGCTGTCCATCGGCCGCGCCAACGGAACCCGTGTCATTGCCTCCGAAACCTGCGCGCTCGACACCATCGGCGCCACCTTCGAACGCGACATCGAGCCCGGCGAGATCGTGGCCATCGACGACGACGGCATGCAGTCGATCAAGCTCGAAATGCCCCAGCGCCATGCCATGTGCGCCTTCGAGTACATCTACTTTTCGCGCCCCGACTCCATGCTGGACGGCGCCAGCGTCCACTCCGCGCGCCGTTCCATGGGCCGTCTGCTCGCCCGCCAGCATCCGGTCGACGCCGACATCGTCATCGGCGTGCCCGACTCCGCCACGGCAGCTGCCACCGGCTACGCCGAGGAGTCCGGCCTTCCCTACGGCGACGGGTTCGTACGCAACCGCTACATCGGCCGCACTTTCATCGAACCAACCCCGCGCCTCCGCAAGCTCGGGGTCCGCCTCAAGTACAGCGCCCTTCCGGACATCACCGCCGGCAAGCGCGTGGTCATGGTCGACGACACCATCGTCCGCGGCACCACCCAGGCCTCGTTGGTCCGGCTGCTGCGCGAAGAGGGCGGCGCGACCGAGGTGCACGTGCGCATCACCGCCCCACCGATTCGCTGGCCCTGTTTCCTCGGCATCGACATCCCCGACCCTGACGACCTCGTCGCTCACAAGCTGGACGTCGAGCAGATCTGCAGCGACATCGGCGCCGACAGCCTCGGCTACCAGTCCACCGAGAATCTCGTCCAGGCCATCGGCCGCTCCAGCGATCGCCTTTGTCTCGGCTGTTTCACCCACACCTACCCGCTGGACGTCCAGCTGACCTTCGACAAGTTCCTGCTCGAACGTCCCGAGAACATCGCCACGGCCATGGTCTTCCCGAGCGAGGCCACCATCGACCGCGTCGAGTCCGGCACACCGTCCTCAGGCTGAGCCGACCGCCCGCGTGCACGACACCCCAATCTCCAGCTACGCGGAAGCCGGCGTCGACCTCGACCTGGCCCAGCGCGCCAAGGCCGGCCTGAGCTCCGCCGTCGCCTCCACCGCAACGCCCCTGACCCTCGATGCCTTCGGAGCTTTCGGGGGCGTCATCCGCCTGCCCGAGGACATCCCCGATCCCGCCATCGTCGCCAGCATCGACGGCGTCGGCACCAAGCTCCACCTGGCCATCGAAATGGGCCGACCGGCCGACGCCGGCCGCGACCTCGTCAACCACTGCCTCAACGACGTGGCTGTCCAAAATGCCCGTCCCATCGCCTTTCTCGATTACGTCGCCGCCGACCGCCTGGATCCGGCCGTCCTGACCTCGCTGGTCCAGGGCATGGCCGCGGCCTGCCGCGACGCCGGCGTCTCCATCGTCGGCGGCGAAACCGCCCTCATGCCCGACACCTACGCCCCGGGCCGCTACGACGCCGTCGGCGCGGTCATCGGCGTGGCCTCGGCCGCCCACCTGCCGGACCCCACCGCCGTTTCCGTCGGCGACGTCTGCATCGGCCTCCCCTCCAGCGGCCCCCACACCAACGGCTACAGCCTGGCCCGCGAACTGCTCACCGTTTACGACCGCGAAACGCCCATCGGCGACCAGTCCCTGGAAGACGCCCTCCTGGCGCCCCACCTCTCGTACCTCCACGATTTCGCCGCCGCCTTCGCCGTCCCAGGCACGCGCGTCGCCGCCCACATCACCGGCGGCGGCATCGCCGAAAACCTCGAACGCGTCCTCCCCGACTCCGTCACCGCCCTGATCGACACCACCGCCTGGCCCCAACCGCCGATCTTCGAAGCCGTCGCCGATGGCCTCGACGTCTCACCCGCTGAGATGTTCCGCGTCTTCAATATGGGCATCGGCGCAATCCTCGTCGCCTCGCCCGACGCAGCCACCCGGCTCCTGGACGAGTTGCCGCACGCCCTGCACGTCGGAACCATCGCCGCCAACCGCCGGTCGCCCGTGGAGCTCACGCCCACCCCATGAATCTGGCCATCATGGCCTCCGGCCGCGGCTCCAACGCGGCCGCCATCCTCGACGCCATCGCCAGCCACGAACTGGAAGCTCGCGCCGTCGCCCTCATCACAAACCACGAGAACGTCGGCGCTCTGAACGTCGCCAAAGCCCACAACGTCCCCGGCCACGCCGTCCCGCGCCGCGCCCTCCCCTCACGCACCGCCCAACAGCACCGTATGCTCGAGATTCTCCAGGGCTCCGGCGCCGACTTCGTGGCCCTGGCGGGCTTCGACGCTATCCTCCGCCCCTTCATCGTCGCCGCCTACCCCAACCGCATCCTCAACATCCACCCGTCCCTGCTGCCCGCCTTCGCCGGCGGCATGGCCCCCGTCCCGCAGACCGACGCCCTCCGCGCCGGCGTCAAGATCAGCGGCTGTACCGTCCACGTCGTAACCGAGGAACTCGACGCAGGCCCCATCGTCGCCCAGGCCGCCGTTCCCGTTCTGCCCAACGACACCGTCGAAACGCTGTCGGATCGGATTCTCGAACAGGAGCATCGGCTATATCCTTTGGCCCTGCGCTGGTTCGCCGACGGCTCGGCGCGCGTAGAGAACGGACTCGTCTACATCGATTCGGAGGAAAGCCAGGCCCTATGGCCGCACCCCGCGCCCTGATCAGCGTCTACGACAAGACCGGTCTCGAAGACCTCGCCGCCGGCCTCGCCGCCCGCGGCTGGCAGTTCGTCGCCTCCGGCGGCACCGCCGCCACTCTCGCCGCTGCTGGGCATCCAGTACTGGAGGTGGAGGACATCACCGGCGCTCCCGAAATGCTCGACGGCCGCGTCAAGACCCTCCACCCCGCCGTCCACGGCGGCATCCTCGCCCGTCGCTCCTCCAATCAACACCTCGCAGAACTGGCAGACCTCGGCATCGGCGCCATCGACCTCGTCGCCGTCAACCTCTACCCCTTTGCCGCCACCCTCGCCGCCACCGGCGATCGCGCCGAACTGCTGGAGAACATCGACATCGGCGGCGTCGCCCTCATCCGCGCCGCCGCCAAGAACGCCGACGACGTCTGGATCCTCGTCGACCCCGCCGACTACCCACGCGTCCTCGAAGCAATGGACCACCCCGAGAGTGCGGATTCACTCCGCCGCGAACTCGCCGCCAAGGCCTTCGCCCTCACCGCCTTCTACGACGCCCACATCGCCGCCTACCTGCAGCAGGACCTGGGCCAGTCCTTTCCGGAGCACCTCACCATCCCCCTCCGCCGGCTCCAGAGCCTCCGCTACGGCGAGAATCCCCACCAACCCGGCGCCTTCTACGCCGCCGGCGCCGCCGAACTTGGCGACACCGAGCTTGCCGGCGTTGAGCAGCTCCACGGCCTCGAACTCTCCTACATCAACATCCTCGACCTGCAGGCCGCCTGGGCTTCCGCCAACGACTTTGACAACATCGCCGTCTCCATCATCAAGCACACCATGCCCTGCTGCTTGGCGACTCACCCCGAGTCCCAGGTCGAGGCCTACCGCCGCGCCCGCGAAACCGATCCAATCTCCGCCTTCGGCGGCATCCTCGGCTTCAACCGCACCGTCACCGCCGAGACCGTCGCCGCCATGCGCGGCCACCTCTACCACGTCATCGTCGCTCCCGACTACGAACCCGCCGCTCTCCGCCGCCTCCGCCGCCGCAAGGACCTCCGCATCATGCGCTGGCCCGCCGCAGTCACCCGTCCGCCCCTCCACTTCGAGGCCGCCCACGTCTGGGGCAACGACCGCGGCTACCTCGTCCAGGCCCCCGACCGCGCGCCCCGACCGGATCTCGAAATGCGCGTGGTCAGCAAGGCCCAACCGACGACGGACGACCTCCACCAACTCCGCTTCGGCCTCAAGGTCATCCGCCACGTCAAGTCCAACGCCATCGTCCTGGTCAGCGATGAGCGACTCATCGGTCTCGGCAGCGGTCAGGTCAACCGCGTAAACGCCGTCCGCCACGCCGCCGAACAGGCCGGCGACGCCGCCCGCGGCGCCTACCTCGCCTCCGACGCCTTCTTCCCCTTCGCCGACGGACCCGAAGCCGCCCTCGACGCCGGCGTCCGCGCCATCGTCTCCGTCGCCGGCTCGCTCCGCGACCAGGAAGTCATCGATGCCGTCGACGCCCGCAACGGCATCCTCGTCCTCGTCGACGAACGCCACTTCCGGCACTAACCGCCCCGCCATGTCCGAAACGGCCCAGCCCCCTCCGCTCCGCGTCCTCATGGTCGCCGCCGAGTTCGACCCCTTCGCCAAGACCGGCGGCCTCGCAGACGTAATGGCCTCCCTCCCCAGGGCCCTGGCCCGCCGCGGTCTCGACGTCCGCGTCGCCATTCCCCGCTACGGATCGGTCGACCTCACCGCGGTCACGCGTCGCCCCGGCATCGCCCGCTTCGACCTGCCCTTCAACGGGCACCAGGAGCGAGTACGCCTCGACGCCGTCGAGCTCGATGGCTTCGAAGTGCTGCTCATCGACAACGAGCACTACGTCAGCGCGCGACCCGGCATCTACGGCTACCCCGACGACGGCCATCGCTTCACCTTCTTCGCCCGCGCCGCCCTGGAAACCGCCCGCGTGCTGGACTGGCGCCCCGACGTCATTCACTGCCACGACTGGCACACCGGCCTCATCCCCAACTGGCTCCGCACCACCCACCACCACGCCCCCGAATTCGCCGAAACCGCCAGCGTCTTCACCATCCACAATCTCGAATACCAGGGCCACTTCGACTCATCGGTCCTCGAAACGGCCGGACTCGCGCCCGACGGCCTCATCCCCCACCCCACCCGCCCCGACCTCAGCGATGTCTTCGTCTTCATGGCGCGCGGCATCCTCTTCGCCGACAAGGTCAACACCGTCAGCCCCCGCTACGCCGACGAAATCCTCACCCCCGCCTTCGGCCACGACCTCGACCCCCTGCTTCGCGACCGCGAACCCGACCTCCACGGCATCCTCAACGGCATCGACACCGAGGCCTACAACCCCGCCGCCGATCCCCACCTCACCAGCCGCTACGCCCTCGAAACCCTCGACCGCCGCGCCCCCAACAAGACCGCCCTCCAGCAAGCCGTCGGCCTCCCCATCCGACCCGAGGCCCCCCTCCTCGGCATGGTCACCCGCCTCGCCGAGCACAAGGGCCTCGACCTCCTGCTCGCCTCCCTGCCCCACATCCTCGACCGCGGCGCCCAGCTCGCCGTCCTCGGCCTCGGCGAGCCCCGCTACGAGGAAGCCCTCCGCGAGCTGGCCCTGGCCCACCCCGACCAGGTCGCGGCCGCCATCCGCTTCGACAACCCGCTCGCCAGCCAGATCTACGCCGGCAGCGACATTTTCCTCATGCCCTCGCGCCACGAACCCTGCGGCCTCGGCCAGCTCATCGCCATGCGCTACGGCAGCGTCCCCGTCGTCCGCGCCACCGGCGGCCTCGCCGACACCGTCGATGATGTCGATCCCGCCAGCGACACCGGCATCGGCTTCGTCTTCAATCGCTACGACCCCATCGACTTCTTCGGCGCCGTCGTCCGTGCCCTGGAGCTCTATCGCTTCCCCGACGCCTGGCGCCGGATCGTCCGCCGCGGCATGACCCGCGACTCCTCCTGGGACGTCTCCGCCGCCGCCTACGAACGCCTCTACACCAGCGCCCTCACCACCCGCCGCACCCAATCGGCGCCCACCCTCGCCGCGCTCTCCTAACGGAGACCCTTGCAGAACGACTCTCGCCTGCCAATGAGTGGCCGCTCTTGCTCCCTCTCCCCGTGGGAGAGGGCTGGGGTGAGGGTCTTACGGGCACGCGCCCTCAGGTTACGCAGCGGTCTCTAGCGGCAGACTCGACGGCCCCGGCCTCAAACCAACCGCATCCCCGGCTTTATCTCCAGCCGCCCCCCGTTCGCCTCCCCTCGCGCCAGCGCCCACGCGCCCGCCAGCCCGATCATCGCCGCGTTATCCGTGCATCGCGCCGGCGCCGGAATGAACAATGGCATCGCCGTCGCCGCCCGCATCTCCGCCCGCAGCCGCGCATTCGCCGCCACCCCGCCCGTCACGATGATCGACCGCGCACCGACTGCATCAGCCGCACCGACAGTCTTCCGCACCAGCACCTCCACAACCGACTCCTCAAACGCCAGCGCCACCTGCCCCACCAGCGCGTCACCTTCAGCGACCTGTTCTATTCCGTCGGCGCCCAGGATTCGCGCCGACTCATCCGGCCCCAGCCGGTTCTCCAGCAGCCGCCGCACCGCCGTCTTCAACCCGCTGAAACTGAAGTCGCTGGTCCCGCGCAGCCACGCCCGCGGCAGCGTGTACGGCGTGCCCTCCACCTGTTCGGCCGCCTTCTGGATCGCCGGCCCGCCCGGAAATCCCAGCCCGAGCATCCGTGCCACCTTGTCGAACGCCTCCCCCGCCGCGTCGTCCCGCGTCCGCCCCAGCATCCGGTAGCGCCCCGGCCCGTCCACCAGCACCAGTTCGGTATGTCCGCCAGACACGATCAACGCCACCGCCGGCAACTCGGGCACCTCGTCCACGTCCAGCCACGCCGCCGCGATGTGCCCCTCCAGGTGATTCACCGGAACTAGTGGGACCCCCAGCCCAAACGCCATCCCCCGCGCAAACTCCAACCCAACCAGCAGCGACCCCGGCAGCCCCGGTCCCACCGTCACCGCCACCGCCCTGATCTCGTCGATACCCACACCTGCCTGCTCCAGCGCCGCCCCGCACACCGAGTCAATGGCCTCCGCGTGAATCCTCGACGCCGCCTCCGGCACGATCCCGCCATACGCCGCGTGCGGCGCCACCTGCGTCTGGCTCACCGTCGCCGTCGCCTCACGCCCATCTCGCAGCACCGAAACCGACGTGTCGTCGCACGACGTCTCAATCGCCAGCAGCCACCTCGGGATCCCGTTCGTCACAGCCGCGACCTCCACGTCAGCCGCCGCCGCAACTCCGCTTCTCCGGCATCGATCCGCTCCGCAAACCTGCAACTGCTCAGTTCCTCGCTCCGCATGATCAGCGCGTCCTCGAAGTCGTCGCTGTAATACCGCGGCCGCACCCCGCCATCGCTGAACCCATACTTCCGATAGAGCTTCTGCGCCCCTTCGTTGCTCATCCGCACCTCCAGCGTCATCCGCGTCGCCCGCGCCTGCAGCGCAATCCGCGCCATCTGGATGAGCAGCAGTTGCCCCAGCCCCAACCGCCGGTAGTCCGGATCCACCGCGATCGTCGTGATGTGCGCCTCGTCCAGCATCACCCACACCCCGCAATACGCCACCACGTCCCGCGCCGCCGACCGCCCGAACCCCAGGAACGAGAACGAAAACTGCCTCCGCGCCTCACCCGCCGGCTCGCCCGTCGTCCGAACCACCAGGTAACGCGCCCGCTCGTTCTTCTGGATCTCGCGCCGATACGCGTTCCGCGGCCACGGCGTCGGAAAGCACGCACGCTCGATCCGCCGCACCTGGTCCAGCTGCTCCACCCGCATGGGCTCGACTACAAACGTCTCGTCAACCATCGCGCCGCCCGTTCGTCCAACCTCCATGTCGGGGCGCCCCTTGTGAGTGCCCTTCTAATCCAACTGCTTGATCTCGCTTGCTCAACCGTGCGGAATACCACGAATCCACGGTCTCGCGCGAGTCGCCGGCGCCGCATACACCGGGCGCGCCCCCAACATTGCCGAACCGCGCCCGCTCTCAAGTCGCTGCGTGGCCAGTCGAACCAGCGCCCGCAGCACGGCCTCGCCGCCCACCCGCCGCACCTGCCGACCGCCAGCCTCAAGCGCACCTACCAACTCCGCATCCAACGGCCCTGCAACCGGCACGTTTCCCGCAACGGCCTGCGCAACTTCGTCGGCGTCCACCAGTTGGATCTCGTCGGCTTCGACATTCCTCGCGACATACCAGCGTCCGCGGCCGGCCGGAGAAACCACGCTCGCGTCGCTCGCCCCCGCCGCCTCCGCCACCGCCGCCGCCGTCGGCACGCCCAGCAGCGGGACTCGCCGCGCCATCGCCAGGCCCTTGGCAAACGCAATCCCCCCGCGCAGCGATCCAAACCGCCCCGGCCCCGTCGCCACCACCACGCCCTCCAGCGCCGCGTCCGGCGCCAGCCCAGCCTTGCTGAACGCGCGCGTCACCAGGTCGGAAAGATCCGCCGGCCATCCCGGAGCACACGCCGCTGCCAGCAACCCGCCGTCACGGCCAACGCCGAGCGCCGGGGCCTCGAACGATGTATTCAGCGCCGCGATCACGCGCAATCCAGGTCCTGCGCCTGCAATCGCGCCAGTACCGCCTGCGCCTCCGCGCCCACCGCCCGCAACTCCACCCGCCGCTCGTCGCCCGCACCCAGCACCAGCCCCACCTCAATCCGCGGCGTCGGAAGCTCCCCGTCCGCGCGCTCCGCCCACTCCACCGCCAGCACGTCAGCCTCCAGCACCACGTCCGACCATCCAATCGACTCCAGGTCGTCGTAGCTCTCGATCCGGTAAAGATCCACGTGCGTCAACCGCCGCCCTCCCCCGTGGTACTCGTTTACAAATGTGAATGTCGGCGAGGTCACAGTGTCGGCCATGCCCAGCCCCTCGGCCATCCCCTTCACCACCACCGTCTTCCCCGCCCCCAACGGCCCGCTCAACGCCACGCACACCCGCCCGCAACACGCCATCCCCAGCGCCCGCCCCAGGTCGCGCGTCGCCTGCTCGTCGCAAGTCGCCACGGTCAACTCGCAGGGAACGCTCACGGCCAACCCTGCACATTCCCGCTGCCGAATCGAGACCACGCCTCTAGTAGAATCCGGCTCGCCTCCGTCGGCCCCGACCGGCGGAGGTTTCGCGTGTACGGGAGACCCGCCTCGTGCGTCGTCATGTCGTCAAGATCGCGCCTACCGGCTTCTTCGCGGACTACGGCTGCCACGTCCGCATTCTCGAGGAAGCCCGCGCCCTTCAGCAGCATGGATACGACGTTACCGTTGTAACGTACCCAGGCGGACGTGACCCGCCCGGACTGCCCGTCGTCCGCATCCCCGCCTGGCTGCACCGCGGCGGCCCGCGCGTCGGTTCGCACTGGCGCAAGCTCATGCTCGACCCCGCCCTGCTCGCCACCGCCCTCACCCGCCTGCCGTCGCGGCCCGTGGACATCGTTCACGCCCACCTGCACGAAGGCGTGCTCATCGGCTGGCTGCTGGCTCGCATGCATGGCGCCGGATTGGTGTTCGACTACCAGGGCAGTCTCACGCGCGAAATGCTCGACCATCAATTCATCCGCGCCGCCAACCCGCTGCTCCACGTCTTCTCCTTGCTCGAAAAACTGGCCAACCGCCTGGCCGACCGCATTCTCACCAGTTCCGAGAACGCCCGAAACTCCCTCATCGCTGCGTCCGGCCTGCCCAATGACCGCGTCGTCGCCGTCACCGATGGCGTCGACCTCACCCGCTTCCGCCCCCGCCAACCCGACGACGCCTCCGAAGTCCACAGGCTCCGCGACCGCCTCGGCATCCCACCCAATCGCCTCCTCATTGGTTACCTCGGCCTCTTGGCCCCCTACCAGGGAACCGACGACCTGATCCGCGCCGCCCAACTCGTCCTCCAGTGCAATCCGGGCGCCCACTTCCTGGTCATGGGATTCCCCAACGCAGCGGCCTACCGTGACGCGGCCGCTGCCGCGGGCCTCGCCGGTCACATGCACTTCACCGGCCGCGTCCCCTACGCCGCTGCCCCCGAAATGCTCCGCGTCCTCGACATCGCCGTCGCCCCCAAGCGCTCCGAATCCGAGGGCAACGGCAAGGTCCTCAACTACATGGCCGCCGGCCTTCCCATCGTCGCCTACGACGGCCCCGTCGCCCGCGAACTCCTCGGCTCAGCCGGCCTCCGCGTCCCCGTCGGCTCCGCCGAAGGCCTCGCCCACGGCCTCCTCCGCTACCTCGCCGACCCCGCCCTCCGCACCCGCCACGCCCACGCCCTCCGCACCCGCGCCGAGCGCATGTACGGCTGGGCCCGCCAGATCCAACACGTCGTCCACGTCTACGACGCCCTGCAAGCCGGGCACTGACCAGCGCCATCCCTATACTCGCCCTGCTGAGCCGCTCGGGCGACCAAGATCGAGTTCGACGTAACCCAGCCTGGACAATCGGCCATGGCAATCGTGCTCGTCCTGGCCTTCGTTCTGGTACCTCTCGTGCTCACCTCGGCCCTCACCCCCATCGCCCTCGCCCTCTTCCCCCGCTTTCGCTCCCGCGAGTCCAAGCCCCAATCCAGCCAGGTCGCCTTCGCCATCCGCACCAGCAGCCGCCTCCCCCTCGTCGGCGGCCCGGTCATGGCCCTCGCGCTGGCCATCGGTGTCGGCTTCCACCCGGACGCCCCCCTCTGGCCCCTGGCCGCCGTCGCCGGGTTCTTCCTCTTTGGCTTCATCGACGACCTGGCCAAGACCCTCCGCGGCCGCGGCATCGGCGAAGGCCTCTACTTCGCCGTCATCGTCTTGCTCTCCATCGCCGCTGCGCTCCTGATCCTCGGTCGCGACTTCCACGATCTCGGAACCCTCACGCCCTTCGCCCTCGCCACCCACCTCGGAACCGACGCCGTTGTGCCGCTCGCCCTCTGGTACGCCGTCTTGATCCTCGGCACTACCCTCGCCGCGGGCTTCAGCGATGGCATGGACGGACTCACCGCCGGCTCGGCCACCATCCTGATGGCCGGCCTTTGGCTCGCCGCCGGCCCCGTCAGCGGCGTCTGGGCCGGCCTCACCGCCGCCGGCGCCGGCGGCGCCCTGATCTGGAACCTCCCCTCCCGCTGGGCCCCGTCCGCCCGCGATCGGCCCCGCCGCGCCCGCGCCTACATCGGTGACAGCGGGGCCCTCATGCTCGGCGCAACCATGGCCATCGCCGCCATCGTGGCCGGCTACGACCTCCTCTGGCCCCTCATCGCCGCCCCGCTGCTGCTTGAAGGCTTCTCATCGTTGATCCAGTTCAAGATCCTCATTCCCTTCATTCGCCGCCTGGCGGATCCCCGCGACCCCGATGGCAATCCACTCCCGCACCAGTGCTTTTCGCTTCCGCTGCTGGCTGTTCCACTCCACTACCACTGGGAGCTCCTCCGATTCGACCGCCGTTCAATCGTCGTCCTGTTCTGGGTCACGACGTTTCTGGCAACCGCGGCCGGAGTCGTCGCCGTCCACGTGTCCGCCGCCACCGCCCTGGCCCTCGCGCTAAGCGGCGCCGTCGGCCTGGCCTTCTGGCTGAGCGCCATGTGGCTCCGCCCCGCCTTTCTCCACGTCCAGGACGACTGCGTCTCCGTCAGGCACGGCCGCCCATTCCGGCTCGGCCCGATTCGACTGAACCGGCATCTCGAGACGATCCGGGACCGCCGTCTGGCCGAAGTCGCACTCCGCACCGAACGCGTCGGTCGCCCCATAAACGCCTACGTCCTGTCCCAATGGATCGCCGAGGTCCGCCGGCTCTAGCGTCATGCCAGACCCTGACGTCCCCGCCCCCCTCGGCACAGCCATTACGGCCGGACTCGGCGACGCATCCGCCCACTGGCGCCCGTTGGCTACCGACGGACGCCACCGCATGTGGCTCGTCGCAACCCAACCACACTCCGTTGTCGTCAAGGGCTACCTGCCGGAAATTGACATCTACTACGCCCACCGCTGGCGCCGCGAGGAACGCGCCCTCGACCTTCTCCATCGCTACGCCCCCGGCCTCGCCCCCCAACCCCTGGCCGCCGCCCACGCGCCCGGCCAATGGGCCGCCCTCGCCATGCAACACGTCGGCCACCGCTCGCTCGCCGATGGACTCCTAGCCCCGTCGAACTCGGAAGGAACCGAGGCCCTCGACGCCGCTCTCGATGCCTATCGCCGCTTTCAATCGATCACAGACCAGTTCGGCCCCATGCTCCGCGCCCTCGCCTACCAGTCCGACCTCGACCGCATCACCCGCCGCACCCTCGAACGCCGCTACGCCTCCGCCTTCGTCCGCCTGCCCGACCCCTCCGCCAGTCCTGCCCCAACCGCCTCCCCCCGCCGCACTGCTCCCAATGCCCCGTGGGACCTGCTCGACTCCCTTATCAGGCCCCTCCTCAACAGTCCCCGCCGCATCGTCCACAACGGCTTCTCGCCCCTGAACCTCATCTGGAACGACGACCGCCTCGTCGTCATCGACTGGGAAACCCTCGCCGTCGCCCCGCCCGAAATCGACTTCGCCGACCTCCTCACCTTCCCCGGCTGGGGTTCACCCGACCGCATGGCCCACCGATCGGCCGCCGTCATCGCCGACCACGGCCTGCGCCTCGACACCTTCTGGGCCGCCGCCGCCGAACGCTCCCTCACCTACGCCGCCACCGCCCACGTCCGCGGCCACCGCTTGCAATCTGCCAACCCGACGCTCGCGCGCACCTACCGGGAACGCCTCCCCCGCTACCTCGAATGGTTCCAACTGGCCGCCGCTCAACTCATCCCCGACCCCACCACCCGCGACCGCCTGCGCGCCACCGTCGCCGCCCTGCGCCCCAACGCCTGACCTCGATGTTCAAGCTCTCCCATGTATACGCCGCGGCGAGCCAGCCATTCCCGCCTGACACCCCCAACCCCCAAATCCCCGCTGCCCACTTCGACAGCCGCCGCATCCAGCCCGGCATGCTCTTCGTCGCCCTCCCCGGCGCCCGCGTCGATGGCAACGACTACCTCGGCGACGCCCTCAGCCGCGGCGCCGCCGCGACCCTCGGCAGCCGCGTCGACCCCGAACACCCGGCCTGGCGCCAGGTCACCGCCCCCGACGCGCTCGCCGCCTTCCAGCAACTCGCCCGCGGCCTCCGCGACCGCTCCCGCGCCACCTTCATCGGCGTCACCGGCAGCAACGGCAAGACCTCCACCAAGCAGGCCCTGGCCGCCGCCCTCGGAGGGCACGGGCGCACCCTCGCCACCGACCGCAGCGAGAACACCGACGTCGGCGTCCCCACCACCCTCGCCCGCCTGCGCCCCGACCACCGCTTCGCCGTCATCGAAATGGGCGCCCAGGTCCGCGGCGAAATCGAGTCCTACTGCCGCGTCGCCGCCCCCGACGCCGCCGTCATCACCAGCATCTCCGGCGCCCACATCGGCCTCTTCGGCTCCATCGAGAACATCGTCCAGGCCAAGTCCGAACTCCTCACCGCCTTGCCCGCTAACGCCCCCGCCGTCCTCCCCGCCGATAGCCGCTGGCTCCCCCAACTCCGCGCCCGCGCCCCCGGCCCCATCCTCACCTTCGGCCGCGACCCAACCGCCGATATCGTCGTGAACGGCCGAGTCACCCTTGACGGAACAACCGTCTCGCTTGGCACCCCCCGGGGACAAGGCCAAGTCCATGCCCGCGGCCTCGCCGGCCCCATCGATCTCGTCTTCGGCGCCGCCGCCGCCACCGTCCTGGCCCTCGGACTCGACTTCCAGCCGGCCCTCGACGCCCTCCAGTCCTTCCAACCCGCCCCCCACCGCATGACCCTCCGCCGCACCCCCGCCGGAACCACCCTCCTCGACGACACCTACAACGCCAACGCCGCCTCCATGCTCGCCGCCCTCGACACCCTCGGCAGCCTGCCGGTCGAAGGCCGCCGCATCGCGGTCCTCGGCGACATGCTCGAACTCGGCGACGAGTCCGCCCGCGACCACCACCGGGTCGGCCAGGCTGCCGCCACCGCCGACCTGCTCATCGCCATCGGCCAGGACGCCGCGGGCCTGGCGCAAGGCGCGCGAGAAGCCGGCATGCCAGACGAACGCGTCGTCCTGCTCTCAGCCACCCTTGACGACGCCGGCTCCCTCAACGCCGCCCGCGAATCCCTCGAAACCCACCTCCGGGACGCCCTCCAACCCACCGACGCCGTCCTCCTCAAAGCCAGCAACGGCATCGGCCTCGGCCCCATCGCCGACGCCCTGACCCAGTACTGACGCCGGCCCAGACGCAGCGCGCAGGCTAAGCCCCAGGGCCTACAACTCCAGTGGCGCGCGCCCCGTCGCTGCTGGCGGCGGCGCCTTCGACTTCCCCGCCTTCGCCGCCCGCCGCTGCTCCAGCCGCTCTTTCCTGGCTTCCTCGTCGCGGTAATTCCGAATCCAGCTCGACGAAAACTCATCCAGCCCATGCACCAGGTTCGCCGCCAGCACCGCGTGCCGCGTCTCCTTGTGCGTCATGTCCAGGATCGCCGCCGTCAGCCCCGCCTCGATCGCCATCAGCAGCGCTGCCGCATTCAGCGGCCGTCGGTTCGGCAGCCCGAACGACACGTTGCTCAGCCCGATGCTCATGTTCACCCCGTCCTCTTCGGCCAGGATGTGGATCGCCTGGATCAGTCCGGGACCGTACGAGTCGGCGGCGCCGATTGGCAGGCACACCGGGTCGATGATGATGTCCTCCGGCTTGATTCCGTGCTCGCCCGCCGCCGCAATCAGGTCCCGCGCGTTGTCCACGCGTTCCTGGGCGGTCTCCGGCATCGCCGCCCCGCCCTTCGTGCACATCCCGATCATCGCCGCCCCGTGCTCCGCGATCGCCGGCAGCAACTCGTCCATGTACTCAGCCTCGAAGGGCACCGAATTGACGATTGGCCGTCCCTCCGCCACTTCCAGCCCGGCCAGCAGCACGTCCACCGTGTAGCTATCCACGCTCACCGGAACGTCCACGGCCTCCTGCACCGCCCGCACCGCGTCGCGCATCTTGCGCTCTTCGATGTCGTGATGCGGATCGCCCGTATTCACGTCGATCACCCGCGCCCCGGCTCGCACCTGCCGCTTGGCGTCGCGCTGCACGTATGCCCAGTTCCCCGTGTCGTACGCCCGCTGCAACCGCGGCTTATTCGTCGGATTCAGTCGCTCGCCGATAGGCGTAAACGGACCCTCACGGCTGACCACAACCTCCAGCCCCTCACGTCCTCGCAGAACAGTATTCACAGAACGTCAAACCTCACAGATGGCACGGGAAACCCAGGGCCAGGCTCGGGCGGCCAAAAAGCATACGCCCGCCACCCTCCCCCTTCAACGCCTACCCCGTGACCCAGGCTGCGCGCCCTGTGGCCCAGGCTGCGCGCAGCCTGGGACCCGCGCAACCTCGCGCCCCTACCCCGCACCCGCCGCCTATCGATACAACGCATCCGCCACCGCCAACGCCCTCCGCGTCGCCCCCACGTCATGCACCCGAACCATGTCCGCCCTCTTCGCCACCGCCGCCACCGCCGCCGCCAGCGACCCTTCCAGCCGATCGTCGGCTGGTTGCCCCGTCAGTTCCCCGATGAATGACTTCCGCGACACCCCCACCAGCAGCGGCAACCCGATTTCCCGTAGCGCCTCCAGGTTCCGCAGCAATTCCACGTTCTGCGCCGGCGTCTTCCCGAACCCAATCCCGGGATCGAATACCAGCGCCTGCCGCGCGATTCCCGCCTCCAGCGCCGCTTCCACGAGTTCAAGCCCCTCCCGCACCACGTCCTTGGCAACGTCCTCGTACCGAACCCCTCGATACTGCCCACCCAGCTTCGTCGTCACCGCCCGCGCTCGCCGGCTATGCATCAGCACCACCGGAACCCCCGTCCCCGCCGCAAGCTCGGCCATTTCCGGATCGTCCCGCAGCCCGCTTACGTCATTGATCGCGTCCGCCCCGGCCACGATCGCCCGCTCCGCCACCGCCGCCTTCCGCGTATCGATCGAAATCGGAATGTCCAGGTCGTGCGCCCGCACCGCCTCGATCGCCGGCAGCACCCGCGCCAACTCCGTCGCCGCGTCCACCAGTGCGGCCCCGGGACGCGTTGACTCTCCCCCGATATCAATCACGTCCGGCGCCTCGTCCACCAGCACCCGCACCCGTCGCTCCAGCGCCTCTCGATCGGCCGCCACCCCGTCGCCGCTGAACGAGTCCGGCGTTGCGTTCAGCACCCCCATCACGTACGTCCGCGCGCCCCACGCCAACTCGCGCGTCCCAATCCGCAGACTCGCGGCCTTCGCTGCCTCCACGGCTACCCAACCCCGGCAGATCCGGTAGGGGCGCCCCTTGTGGGTGCCCTCTTCATCCCATCGACATGCACAGACACGCCGCCACAGGTGATACTGCGCACGAACCGACGGAGTATTGCACCAGACCCGGGATCACCCCCTTGAACTCCACACACCACGCTCGACCCGTAGCCCGCCGCTCGCTCCTCCGCCTGGCCGGCCTCGGCGCTCCGCTCGCCCTCGCGCTCGCCGCCTGCGGCGAGGCCGCCACCGAACCGGAACCCACGCCGCTTCCTGAGGAGCCCCCCGAGTCCTTGGGCGAAAACCTTGCCGCTCAACTCCCCGCCATGCCCGAAATGCGCGCCGGCCGCACCGACCACCTCGAGCGGCGCATCGAAAACGGGCGCTTCGACCGCGCCGTCTACTTCTCCGAGCTCACCGCCGGCCACGTCCTCAACTTCTACCTGGACGAAATGCCCGCGCTCGGCTGGAAGGAACTCTCGCGTTCCGAGCTCACCGCCCGCGGCGGCGAACTCGAATACGAAAGCCCCAACGGCACCCAGCACCTCCTCATCAAGGTCGAACGCCGCGCCCGCGACACCTCCTCCGCCGTCCTCGAACTAACCACCACCCGCAGCTAGGGCCAACCACCAGCGCGGGCCGCGCTCTTTCGCCCACACCCTCGCGCGAGAGCCACGGCGGAGGGCTTGCAACACTCTGGACCCGCACCGCTCTTGCTCCCTCTCCCCGGCAGGGACAGGGCTGCGCTGCGGGTCGAATCGCCCCGCAACTCCACCTCTCAGCTGACGATCTCTCAGGCCGCCTGACCGCAAGTCGCCCGGGAATAGCCCCGGCTACCGCGGCTCCGCCACATCATCCGCCGACATGTGCTTCACCGTCTGCCCCGTCGCCACAAACGTCCGGCTCACTTCCGGCTTTCCGTACGTCCACACAATCCGCATCTGCGAATCCCCGTCATTCCAGAACCGGTGATGCGCCCCGTTCGGGATCCACACGTGATCGAACGGCTGCAACGTCAGCTGCTCGCCGTCGATCTCCGCCGTGGCCACCCCCTCCACGCACGTAATGCACTCCTCCGTGTCGTGAAAGTGCAGCGGCAGCCCGGCCCCCGGCGCCATGATCGTCATGCCTGTCGAGACGTTCTGCGCCCCCTTCGCCCCGCTCATCAGCGGAATGCTCCGCACCCCGCCGCCCCGATCGAACACCTCCGCCTCCGATTCCCGAATCAACACTCGCCCCATCACGCCCTCCCCCGGCACACGGACTTCCGCCAGCCTAACCAACCCTGTGAACCCCCGGTTCGACTTCGTACCCTTCTCTTCGATCAGCTCCCCGCTGCAAAAGCTTGAGTCGGGCGGACCGATCCGAACACGCAATCTCGCCATCGCCCCTATGGGTGCCGGCCATTGCCTCTGACACTTGCTGCTTAGAGTCACGCCTGCCCTGGTACAGCCTGCCACCATGAGACCAGAGCTACCGTCGCAATCTCCGAATTCAGAATGAACACGCGAGCCAAATGGGATCCGGCTGCAAGAGTGTTTCTAGCCGAAGGCGCCGCTTCGAACCGATGCTAAGTGATAAATGCTGAACCGCCTGGCGCCGTGCTCATCGCCGGCCTCAACCGCGATTCCACCGGGATACAACTCGCGCAGGCGATCGAATTCCTCTAAGTAGGGCGAAAGCAGGACGTACGTCACCGGACCTTCGTCAAGCCTTTCCAACGAAAACTCGCCGAACTCCCGCGATCGGTCGATTCCCGGAGTGTCGGGATACAAGAATCGCCGCGTCTCGTATTCATATGACCATCGGCCCGAGTAGAAATAGACGATTCCTGGCTCGTCGATGCTGTGGGCCGCATCCAGCGCGTCAACCAGGTCGGCGGCATAGACCCAGTCGATATGATCGTCATGAACTATTCGTCCGAAGTAGGTCCAGGTGCTAAGGGATGAAGTCGCTATGAGCACTATTGCGACTCCCGCACCGGCAACAAACCGGCCGTGCGCGCGGCCCACGAGCCCGGCCACGCCTCGCGCCCCATCCACGAGCGCCACGCCGGCGAGACCATACGCAAACGGAAGAATCACAAATGGCCGCCGGAACTCGCCCAGATCCACCGTGCCGAACATCACGGTACTCAGTCCGAGAATCACGATCAGCGCCATGAGTAAATGGGCCGGCTTGCGCCACCGAAATACGCTAATGACGAGCCCGCCGTAAGTCAGCCATCCCAGGACCGGCTGCATGGCCCCTCGCCCGCCCATCCCGTCGACGTAGTCGATCTCGGGATGATCGACCAGGAGCCCGGCGGCAACTCGTGCGCGTCCCAGGAAGTACGCGGCTCTCTCGCTGGCCGTCTGCGCCGCCTGGAATCCGGGTTCCTGTAAGAACGAAACCATTCGATGGTGCTGGAAAAAGAAATCCGGCTCGGAAACCGCCAACCATAGAAGCGGAAACGCCACGATCAGAAACCCGGCGGCGAGAATCGAAATACCCGACGCCAATCTGCGCCGACCACTTGAACTAATTCCAACCGTAATGCCAAGAAACACCACTACAGCGGCAACCAATACAACGTATCCGTTGTATGTGTATACGCCCAACCCCAGCGCGCTCCCCGCGATGAACCATGCCCACGCTGCCTTCAACCGTAAGGCCACCAGCAACATCGTCGCCGCGATCGTCGTCAATAACGGCATCGAGATCAGCATAAAAGCCGACCTACTGAAGAAGATATGCCAGTATGAGAATGTCAGTGCAGCTGTGCCGACTATTGCGACCGATCGTCCAAAACCTACTCGAAAGAGGACGTATGACGCCGGAATCGTAGCTATTCCAAGTAAGGCCATTGACAGATGCAACGTGAACAAGCTTTGTCCGGCCAGTTGAAATAGAGCTGCAGTGACATATAGCGGCCCGGAAGGCTGACCAAGGGCGCTGTCCACATAAGGTCCAATCCATCCTTCCTCCAGGACTCGTCGCGCATCGAGACCCGTAGATGCCTCGTCGCCATGAAGTCCGCCGGGAAGATCCGTCACACGGTAGATGCGTAACAATCCGCCAGCGAACGTCAGGATCGCAACGATGATTGTCTCCAGCTTATTCCGAGCCACCCGCTGTCCGACGTGCCGCCAGGCCCGAACCCACTCGGATCCTGCCGCGTTCCCGCCGATGATTTGGCGCAGTCGCTGGCGAGAACGAAGTCCGGCCAAGAGCTCTCGAAATGCCGTGCGCTTTTGGCGGGTGACAGACCCATTGTCAGGTGCGGAACTCACGTCTTCGCTTACCCTGTCTTCGGCTTCATCGCCAGCGCTGCGCACTCTGAGAACATCCGGGATAGCTGTCCTCGCGACACGGCCAATCTTAGCCTGACGCGCCGCTCTTTCACGTGTAAGAAGCGCGAAGTTGGAGACTATTGGCTCCCTTTCGAACCGGGCTTGCGATATTCTGTGCGACATCCCGTCCTGCCGCCGCCTGCGGGCAACGGCGCACTCGCGGCATTTGAGTGGCTGTCCTCCGGATCTCGTTGCTATGGCTTTATGCTAATACTACCCGGCCTGTCTAGTCTGGACCCAGCTCGACCATTTCCAGCAGAACTCTGCGCTGCGTTTCCGAAATGTGCTGAATGCCTGAAATCAAACTTCGGGAATCTCCGGCGCTCCGAACACCTTGGTATCGTTCTATGTATCCACAGTGCTGAAGTCCCGGCCTGCAATGGAGTTCGTTCAATACTTCCAGCGCTCGGACGACACCGTCCAGATTGGCCTGGGAAAGCTCAATGCCGACTGAGGAACTCAACTGCGCGCGGTAGATGGGCAGCGTAAAGATGTGACGTCGGACATAGGAAGACCAGAACCGCGGAGAATCGCCTCGCCATTCCCAGGGCGCCTGGTCTTCCAGGGTGTTGATGAAGTCCACGAGCATCTGTCGATCCGATCTCTGCAGCGTGGTTCGCATTGGCTCCGGTATCCGGGTTCTCTCCGCGCTGGGATCCGCGTGTGCCTCGGGCGAGTGATAGGCAACTTCGTGGCTAATGAGATGTAGATCCCAGAGTCTGCGGTCCTCGTCGGCGAGCCGCGTGTACCAATCGATCTCGTCGTGCCATGCGCGCGGTGGACCCGCCGCTTTGAAACCATGCAGGTACTTTCGAAGCGACGGAGGGATCAGCATCAGGTGCTGCGGCGCGTGCCCCGGCATTGATGTCTCAAGAAGGTGATAAAACCCCAGGAGCTTGCCGTATTCGCCACGCTGTAGTACCTGCCAGAAGCTCTCGCCCTCCAATGATTCTCGCGAAAGCAGCCCAACCATCATGTTGTAATACAGCCGCCACGGCTCGAGGGGATTTGTCGAGCCCGACTGTTCGTAACCCTGGAACTCAAGAACGAACTGGCCCACGTCGCGCCGGAACGTGTAGAAGTTCAGCCGATCGCACGGCTCCGGAAATCCATCCCAGGCCTGCCAGAAGGCGTGCATGACCTCGTGCGTGAGAGCTCCGAGAAAGCTGTGTCCGATCCCGGCATAACCGTAGATGTGCCCGGCCCAACCTGGTTCGCCGCGTCGCCAGTCAATCAGGATGTTATTGGTCATCCAATCGACGGCTGCTTCCGTCAGCCCGTGAATTTCGGCGGCCGCCCTGATGCGGTCGACGACCCACGGGTCCTCGGTCCCCGGATACATTCGCGTGTAGACATGTTCGGGAAAGAACTCCCGTCCATGCTCACCGGCCCGCTCATTTGCGGCCTCCGTCTCAATCCCGTCCAGGTTCCGGGCATTGACCGTTATTCGGTACAGGCTCTCGGGCCTCAGATTGTCAAAGGTTCGGCACCTGCTGGTACTCCAGTCAGAAACTGCGGTATGGCCGTCGCTCCTTTCTAACGAGACGCGGTACTCCGTGTAGTCCGGATTCCGCAAGTCCACGATCGGCTGCTGTAGCCCCGTCCAGGTCGTAGCCATCTGGTCCGACGTCTTTGGTCGAAACGCCAGCGTCGCCACCGTCCGCTCGTCGGCCGTCTGTGTGCCATCGCGTTGGCTCGCCACCAGTCGGTACGTATAGCGGGTGTTCGGCCTGCGGCTGCTGTCTCTAAACGTCCGCGTCTCAACTGCGGGATTGACCAACAGGCCGCCGTCCCGATACAGCGCCAGGCCCGTTACGTCGTCGGTGACGAACGACCACGTTATGTCAATTTCAGTTGGCGAAACGGCCGACACAGCCAGCCCCGGCAGCACGAAGGCCCAGGCAAACACGGCCCGCACGTCCTCGCGGTGATCGCCCCGGCACCCGGCCTCGGCCTGGTCGCCAAACACACGCTGGTAGATCCCGACGTTCCGGTCGTTGCCCAGGTGAGCTTCGACGATATCGTTCAACTCCACACACGTGGTCGGCCAGGCCAGGGGCGGCAGATCCGGATCCCTGGTGGCTGTTGCGTCTTCGAACGCCCAGGCAAACACGCCGCGCACGTCCTCGCGGTGATCGTCCTGGCAGCCATCCTCGGCCTGGTCGCCAAACACCCGTTGGTAGATCCCAACGTTCTGATCGTTGCCCAGGTGCTGTTCCACGATGTCGTTCAGAGCCACACACGTCGTCGGCCACTGCGCGAATACCGGGGTCGCCAGCACCAGCGCGGCCGCCAGGGCAATCGCAGCCGCACAAACTAGCCTCACGGCGCAGCGACTCCCGTAACTACCCTCTCGCCCGCAGGGCAAAAGTACATCAGGGCGACAGTATTGCGGATGAGCGTTCGCGACGCTCCGCCCGGGCCAGCCCTAACCTCTTCGGCGCCACCCCGATCGCAACCGGAAGCGAATTGCTCAACCTCTCACTTGATCGAATCGTCATATTGGTCTTCCACCGGATAGCCCGCTCAGCGCCACACCGCCGCCGCAAACCCGCTCGCCGTCACATACCCACGCGGCTCCGGCAACCCCTGCGCCAGTGCCCCCGCCAGCCGCATCGTCTCCGACTGTCTCGGCCGCCGCAGCGCCGCCTCAAACTCCTTGGAAACGTCCGACGGCTCATCCCGCACCATCACCAACCGCACGTGCAACCCCGGGCCCCACACCTGCAACAGGAACCGCACCGACTCCAACCCCGCCGCCAGCTCCGTCTCCGCTGCCAGCACCGTCACCCCATCCCGCGGCGCCGCCGTCTCCATCAGCCCCATCAGCGCCCCCGCGCCCAACCCTGTCAGCGCGCCCGGAGCTCCCGTCTCCAGCACCCGCCCCACAACCTCCGGCTGCCGCGCCTGTGCCTCTTCCCCCACCGCCGCCAACCCGTCGCCCAGACCCGGCGCCAACCAGAACAACTTCTGCTCGATCCAAGCCGGTGGTCCACCACGAGCCCGAAACGCCCCCCGCCCCGCCACCCCGTAGTCCATCAGCCGCCGCGTCGCCTGCACGGCCTTGTCAAACTCCGCCGCCGGCAGCGCCTCCCGCACCTCCAGGAACTCCGGCAAATCGTCAATCGCAACCTCGCCGCCTGGATACACCTCCACGTCAATCCCCAGGTCCGTCCACGACAACACCCCGCCCCCATACGCCGCCGGCGTCGTCACGTTGCAGTACCAGTGCACCCCCGGCGCCTCCGCGTGCATCACGTGCCACCACGCCCCACGCCAAAAGCTCAGGTCCTCCCCGTGGTCCGAGATCCACAACTCCCGACCCGGCATTTCGTACATCGTCCCCTTCGGCACATGCACGTCCAGCCGCTCGACGCCCGACTGCGCAACCACCCCATCCACCTGCCACGCCGGCACGTCCGTATTCCACCGCAACTTCCGCAACCGGATCGGATCCCCAACCACCCGCGCCACCCAGTTCGCCATGCCCAGCAACTACAGCAACTCAGGCGGGGCCTGCGTCCAACTCTTCAACCCTCGCCATCGCCTCATCCCAAATCTCATCCGGAATCCGCGTCCGAGCCTCCCGCACGTTCGTCTCAATCTCCGCCGCCGTCGCCGCCCCGCTCAGCACCGCGCTGATCCCCGGCCGGTCCAGCACATACCGCATATTCAGGTGACGAAACTCCACCTCGCGCTCCCGGCACCACGCCCACCACTCGGTCGCCCCGCGCACGTCCTCCTCCGGGAAATAGCCATATCCCCGCATCTGCGCCGTAACCCGCGGATCTCCCTTCGCCAGCAACCCCAGCATCTGCGGCGACCCCAGCAGCACCCCCACACCTGCCGCTGCTGCCTTATCGATCAGACCTGCCGCCTGCCGCCGCACCAGGTTGTAATCCGCAAACGTCAGGATCACGTCCACCCGCCCCGCCTCGATCGCCGCCTCGTGAAACGGAATATCCCGCGCCCCCAGCCCCACGTAATCCAGCAACCCCTCGTCCCGCAGCCCGTTCAGCGCGTCAAACCCGTCTCCTGCTTTGAACACCGGCTCCATCGTCGGCGGATCGTGAATTAGCACAATGTCCACCCGGTCCCGCCCCAGCAGCTTCAAGCTCTCGTCCAGCGACCACCGGATATCGTCCGCCGTATAGCTATACCGCCGTTCCGCGTGCGTCCCCACCTTCGTTGAGATCGTCAACCCCGGCGCTTCAACCTCCGCCAGCGCCATCCCGATCCGGCGCTCACTCGGCGCATACAGCGGTGACGTATCGATATGCGAGATCCCCAGCTCCAGCGCCCGCTGCACCGCCGCCACCGCCACCCCGTCCAGTCGACGCGTCATCGCCTCCGGGTCATCCATCAGCGGATCCGTCCGCCCCCCAATAAACGCCGCCCCCAGGCTGATCTCCGTCAACTCCAGCCCAAACCGCCCCAATCCCCGCCGCGCAATCTCCGCCACCACCCACACCCCGGTACCGCCAACGCCCGAATTGTAGTCCCGCCCGCGCCGGCCGCCCGCAATTGCCGCATCAGGGTCCGCGTGCTCGAGTTGACGCGTGCCTTGGCAATTGGCTACAAGGGGGCCCCTATCTCGCGGGCCACAAGGGCGGCCGCCTGTGAAGCGTCTTCGCGTTCTCATCCTCGGCGCCGCGGTCTCGGTCCTCGCGCTCGCCACCGCCGCCACCCCCGTCCTCGCCCAGTGGCCCACCACCTGCGTCGACCTCAATGACATCGTCGAAACCCACCTCGGCAACCACAACAACGTCGGCATCTACCAGCGTGTATTCGGCAACCAGGCCGAACAGGCCTGCCAGAACGACCACCGCCAGGACGTCCAGGGCGTCTTCGCCTGGGCCTTCGACCACTCAGCCCAGCCTTCGGCCGCCGGCGCGCCCGACCTCGCCTGGCCCACCACCTGCGTCGACCTCAACGACATCGTCGAAAACCACCTCGGCAACGCCCACAATGTCGCCATCTACCAACGCGCCTTCGGCGATCAGGCCGAACCCGCCTGCCGCAACGACCATCGCGAAGACGTTCGGGGCGTCTTTGGTTGGGCGTTTGGTCTTGCGTCCCCGTTAGCGCCGCGCCTTGCGTTTGCGTCGGATCGTCAAGGCACCTACGAGCTATACGTGATGAACGTCGACGGCACAGGTGTGACCCAAATCACCCAAGACGCGGCAACGGCCGTATCCCCCGCTTGGTCGCCCGACGGGAACCGGATTGCCTTCACCTCGAATCGTGACGGGGACTTTGAGATCTACATCATCAATGCCGACGGAACGGGCTTCACGCAGCTCACGCACAACGAAGCGAACGATGGGTTTCCCACCTGGTCGCCCGACGGTCGCAAACTCGCGTTCAATTCCAGCCGCGACGGCGATACCGAAATCTACGTCATCAATGCCGATGGCTCAGGCTTAACCCAGCTAACCCACAACACGGAGCGGGACGCACAGCCCGCTTGGTCACCCGAAGGGCAACACATTGCCTTCCGCTCGCAGCGCGACGGAGACTTCGAGATTTACGTCATGAACGCCGACGGCACCAGCCAGACCCGGCTAACCCACACGCCGGGATTCGACCGGCACCCCTCCTGGTCGCCGGATAGCCGCCGCCTTGTGTTCTCATCGAACCGCGACGGAGACGACGAGATCTTCGTCATAAACGCCGACGGATCGGGCGTGACGCAGTTGACCAGGAACGCCGTGCACGACTGGGCCCCCGACTGGTCACCCGACGGGCGCCGGATCGCCTTCCATTCACAGCGCGACGGCGACTATGAGATCTACCTAATTAACGTCGACGGGACGGGCGTCACACCCTTGACTGACAGCGTCTATAACGACTGGATCCCCGACTGGTCGCCTCCAGGCGCCTAGCCGCTGGTCCGGTGTCGGTCACGATGCCATCCAGGCCCGCTCACCTGCGTTTGCCGCCTCCGTCCGCCGAGCGAGACTATCGTCTTCACACCTGGGCGCGGCCGAGTCCTTGCCATCGACGTCATGAGAGCCCACGAAACCGACCTGCTGCATCGCACCCGCAACACGGCACTCCACGCAGGTCCCGCCTAGTGGCAGCCACCCACTGGGTAACCAGCACCACATTCCCCGCCTCACCGGAGGGCCAACCAGTGCAGGGCCTACTGCTCCACCCTCACAGCCCAATCGCCCTCCTCGTCTTCGGCCACGGCGCCGGCACCCCCATGCGCGCCCCCCTCATGCACCACATGGCCCAGGCCCTCGCCCACCACCGCATCGCCACCTTCCGCTACGACTACCCCTACAGCCGCCACCTCGAAAGCGGCTACACCGAAGACCTCATCGACCCCCTCGAAGTCCTCCTCCAAACCACCCGCGCCGCCACCCACGCCGCCCAGGACCTCGCCCCCGACCTCCCCCTATTCCTCGCCGGACGCTCCATGAGCGCCCAGGTCATGTCCCGCCTCCTCGCCCAGGAACCGTTGCCCCACGTCCGCGGCCTCATCTGCTACGTCTACCCCAACCGCTGGCACGCCCTCCTGCCGGACACCCTCGCCCACCTCCCCCACGTCCCCGTCCCCACCCTCTTCATCCAGGGCGCCCGCGACCCCGAATACTGCGACCTGAAGGAACTCCAAACCGTCCTCGACCAGCCAGGCTCCCAATCCGTTCGTGGTGAGCCGGCTCAGAGTCCGCGGAGATCCGTGTCGAACCACACCCTCCACCTCATCCACGACGCCGACCACGCCTTCCAACTCCCACCCAACGTCGATAGAACCCACCAAGACGCCATCCGCGAATCCGCCACCACCACCGCCACCTGGATCCGCCGCCAACTCAAGGCGCCAAAAAACTCACCGTCGCCCTCGTAGGGGCGCTTCGCGAGGCGCCCCTCTTCCCCGCACCACGCATCAGGGCCCCCACCCGTTCGTGCTGAGCCGCCATGTGGCCCAGGCTGCCCGCAGCCTGGGACCCTCCAACCGCCCAGGAATCCGCCCGCGCCGGCGCGCTCCCGGGCCCACCGTCAACGCAGACCACGTTAAAAAATCCACCGTTCCCCGTACACTCTCTTCCGTACAAAGAAATTCGTACAGAATCGTGGGGCAAATGGCTAGGCTGGATGTACGGCTGAATGCCGAGCACCGTCGCCGGTTGGATGAACTCGGGGAGGCCAGGGCCATGCCCATTTCCGATGTGGTGCGCGGCCTGATTGACGACGCCTACGAAAACGTCCTACGGGAACGCCGGCGACAGGCGGTCAAGCGCTTGATCAGCTTGGAGGTCGAGGACCCGCCCGATGCGGCAACGCTCGCGCGCGAGCTGGAGGCAGCCCATGAGCCCGGAGGTCTTCATTGACGCCAACATCCCCATCTACGCCGCCGGGAGGGCGCATCCGCACAAGGCGCCCTGCGCTCGCGTGCTCATGCTGGCTGCGGAGCACCCGCAGGCATTTGTCACGGATGCTGAGGTCCTGCAAGAACTCGTGCATCGCTACGTCGCCTCCGGGCGCTGGGCGTTGGGACGCGAGGTGCTATGGAGCTTTGCCGAGGTAATGCGCGACCGCATCGAACCCGTCGCGGCAACCGACATTCTCGTGGCCGCAAAGCTCGCCGACCACCATCCCGGAATCAGCGCCCGCGACCTCCTGCATGCGGCCGTCATGCAGCGCGCGGGAGCCACTCGCATCATCTCCGCGGACTCCGACTTCGACCGCCTCCCCGACATCACCCGCCTGGACCCACTGCGCGTGGATGCCTGGAGCGATTCCATCCCCCTGCCCGCAAGTCGCTAGCCTCAGCGCTCATCACGGCGAGACCACCATGACCCCTTCGACCGCTACGGCATCCACCGTCCCTGGTAAAGCGCTGTCACCTGTCGATAACACCCCCGCCACGCCCCACTGGACCCACGTAACCTCATAAGGTCCCCGTCCGCGACCCACATGAACCTTCATCCGCCTAGAAGTGCTTCCATCGCGCCCAAGCACCGTGGCGGGATGGGCCCTTCGTCCGACCCATAGCTATCGTCGCCTGAGAAGCCTGTCGTACTCGTCGTGCGACCCGATCCAGAACCACACGATGTCGCCTTCGTCCAGCACGCCCAGAGCGCGACAGCCAATGCTCACGCGCACCGAATACACCGGACGTCTCCGGCTCACACGCTTGAAATCCAAGCTTGGGTGACTGGGATCCAACGTGAAGAGCCGGTAGGACTCCCGAGCCTGCCGCCGCACCTGAGCCGGAAGACGTTGATACGCGCGCCAGAAGCTCCGCTGCGTAAACGAACGCACACCTAGAGTTCATCCAACGCGAGAGGCTGCGTGTGACCCATGCGGTGATCCGCCAATGCCTCATCGGCCAAGACTTCCAGCAGATCCTCCGATTCGGGACGGGCAAACAACTCCGCCCATCGCCCTGCCGACTCCAACTCGGCCAGCAGAAAGCGGGCGAATCTGTCCTGCTCCTCCAGCGGCAGGTCGGCGGCTCGCTCGAAAGCTCGCTGAAGAAGTTGGTTCATTCGCTGTCCTCCTGTCGCCTGGAAATGCACGAGCGCTTCTCCACGATACCGTCGACGACCCGACGATCCTCAAATCCTCACGTGCTCCCCTGCCCGGCGCCGTACCAGACCACGCTTGCCCGCCGCCTGTGGCCCAGGCTGCGCGCAGCCTGGGACCCTCCAACCGTCCAGCAAGCCGCCCACGCCGGTGCCCTGCCCGGCCCCTATCGCGACCCCTTCCGCCGCCTGCTCATCGCCCAGGTCCTATCGCGCGACCTCGTCCTTATCTCCAACGAATCCACCTTCGACCGCTACGCCATCCACCGCCTCTGGTAAAGCGCCGCCTGTCGATGACACGCCCTATACGCCCCTTGAGGCCTCGTCGCGGGCTACGTGGTGCGTTTGGCAATCAGTGCCCGCACGGTGGGGACCAGCTCATTGGGGACTCCCATCACCGTCTGCGTGGAATCCTCGAACGCCGCCTCATCTTCAGCCACCGCTTCATCCTCGCTCAGCGAGTCGTAGTGCCGAAGCAGGCGTTGGACACGCGCTTCGTCGCATCCAGGTGGAAACCTGGTGCTGCTCGTCATCGTCCCCACCCTCTCATGCGTCCCCGGCTCAGTCTTGCGTAGAACCTGCCCTGAGCCTGCCGAATGGGGGCCGCGTCTCAGACCGGTCTCTTCCGCGCAACCCAGCCAGAACCCACCACCGTCATGGCGCCCCCCGCCCCTGTCATTTTCAGACGCGTCCGCTCCGGTAGGGGTGCCCCTTGTGGGTACCCACGGGCTAGGTCTCGCAGGTCAACTACGCCACCTCGGACAGCGCGCGTCCCAACCCCACGAAACTCGTTCCCGGAGAATCCGCCGTGAGTCCTAGATCCTCGTGCCCCAAGCACCCAGCACAGCAGCCAGAACATCCCCTGAAGTGTGATACCGGAGATTGCCCCGCCATCCGCGGGCCGGGCCGCCGCTGGTGGCAATATCTCCGCGACAACCTCGAGGGATTGATCTACGCAGATCCGGGTGCGATGGGAATAAGCTATGGCTTCCCACTGGCAGGGAGAGGCGGCCCCCGCCCAGCCAATGCCAATCGACCAAGCCGCCGCAGCATCTGTGGAGAACGGCTTGAAGAATAGTGACCCCAGACCCGACCTGAACCTGAGCCTTGACCTGGACGACGGCTCAGGCCTGCGTGTGGCCCACGCGCAGTTCCAGTCCGAGGCCAGGTTCTCCTGGTCGCTCTTTGACGGCTACGACCGCATCCGCATTCTCACCTACTCGGCGGGGGCAAGCGCCATCGTGCGCCTCCTGGACCAGCATGGCTTTAGCGATTTCGAGTGTGTCTTCGGGTGTGAGAGCGTCCTGCATACCCTTCGAGACGTCATGGCCTTCCAGCAGGTCGCCATCGGCGACACCCGGGCGGCCATAGAGAACCTGCCCGACGAGCGCCACGCCTCCATCCTGCGGCGGGGCCGGCAGGGGCAGGCCCGGTTCCGGGTGCTGCGCAAGCAGATTGCCCACGCCAAGCTCTACCTCCTGGACAACACCGAGTCCGGCAGCACCCGCGTGCTCATCGGCTCCGCCAACCTCTCGGAAACCGCCTTCGGCGGACGCCAGTCCGAGACCCTGGTCTGTTTCGATGATGACGATGCCGCCTGGGACCACTACCTGGGCATGTACCAATCCATCAGGGACCAAGCCTCCAACGAGATGCCCCTGCCGCCGGAGCGCATCGAGCATGCCGAGATAGACCTCGTTGAAGTCCCTGTTCTGGCCCCTGACGATCACGCCACACTGATTATCGACTCGGCCGAGGAGCAGGGACCAGACGGCAACGTCGTCCACATAGGCGTCCCTCACCAGATAGAGCGGATCGAGAGGATGAAGGCTGCCGTACCTCCCGTGGTGGCCAACCTCATCCCGGCGCCCCGCAACGGAAGGCAGCAGATTCCTCGCGATATCAGGCGCCGGATTGTCAAGGAGTACAGCCGCGTCCGGGTCGTCCAGACGGAGGAGGAGGCCGACCACCGGGAGTTGTCCATCGACAGAGACGCAAAGACCGTCACATTCTTCGGCGAGCCATTCTCACTGCAAGCCGACCTCGACGCTGCCAGCAATGACGCGAAGCTGATGGTGGAGTTCTTTGGCAACTACGAGGGCACCTTCGAGGGCGGAATGGGGGTGGAGAGGCTCCAGCGCGACTACTTCATCCTCTGGTCCTGGCTCTACTTCTCGCCCTTCATGTGCGACATGCGGACCCTGGCCGGCCACGCGGGCGACATCTTCAGGTATCCGTCCTTCGCCATCGTCTACGGCAAGCCTTCCTGCGGAAAGTCCAGCCTCATCGACACGCTCATGACCTCCATGTTCGGAACGGCCTACAGCGTGGACAAGCGGGAGTTCACCAAGCGCAGGCTCCGCGACATCCAGCACGCCTACCGGCGGTTCCCCGCCGTCTTCGACGACATCGGCAGGCCAGCCATACGCAACCACGGCGAGGACGTAATCAAGGACGAGGTGCCACCCCTCGTCGCCGAGTACCCCTGCTTCGTCCTCTCCATGAACCAGGAACTCAAGGCCTTCACCGACCAGATCGTCAAACGCAGCCTGATGATCTACACCACCACGGCCCTCCCGTCCTATAAGGAGAGCCTGCGGCACCAACTACATCTGAAGATTCAGGAGGTGCGGAGGGGCTTGTCCACCAACCTGTACCGGGAGTATCTAAAGCGGACGCTAACCCGGCTCGACGAAACGCCCGTGCCCGACGACTGGCTGGAGTTCTCCTCCACCATCCTCTCAGGACTCATCGCCGACCTGCTGGGGGAAAGCCCGCCCAAGTGGTGCGCCCCCATCAAATGGAACGACTACGCCGAGAAGCGCCACGAGCGGGTCAAGGCCCAGGTGGACCACCTGCTCAGGCCGACCACGAAGATGAAGAAGGAGGGCAATCAGCCCACCGGTTGGATTCTTGAGAAAGACAAGGTCATCGTCATCGAGCAGACCGACACCTTCGGCCGTCGCGAGTTCGACTGGGAAAACGTCCCCTCCACCCTGATCGACGACAACGCCAGCGTCGGCGGACGAACCGTCCTAAACCGTCCCGAACTGGAAGAATTCCTCGCCAGAAACCTCCACAGCCGACGCAACGGTCTCCTGAGCAGGCTACTCGGGCGCGGATGACACTGGATGCTCGATCCGCTAGTGATTCATATGCCGCCCAGCAGAGGGAGCTCTAAGACTACGCCGAAAAGAACGACGCTCTGACTGCGATCAAGCGGCCAACACGAGGGATCACATGAGTGGTCACATGGAGGTCGCTGCCCAAATCTCGCCGCTCGGTCAGCAGCCGGGAAGGATACGCTCCCGTGCTGGCCTGCCGCGCTTGGGGCCGAGTGTCACTTGAGATCCATAGACCACGGGCCGGTGTGTTCGGCCAAGCTGACACCGTGCTCGACCATCCATGGCATGACGCCATCTCCCGACCAGGACAATCACCGCTCTGGAGTCACCACGATGGCGGCATCTTCCGTACCGCTTCCCATTGGAAGCGCGAATTGAACAGACACGGCATCTCCCCCTCAAGTCCCGAGAACGCTCCACTCCGAATTGCGTTGGCGAGATGCGCGGCAAGATCCTCGACAACCAACGATTTCCCCTTACCTCCCCAGCTTTGCCTGCATAGCCAGCACCCGCCATCCCCGGCCCCGGCCCCACCCACCTTCCGAAATTACCCCTGCGGAGTCTTCAACTCCGCAAAGTACGACCCGTAGCACCCACGATCTCGAGTCAGGAACCTGTCGGCGGCAGCCACCGCATGCGCCCCGATCAGGAAGTCGGCCACAATCCGCGTCCGCGGCCCCCTGGCCCGTCGATATCGCATCCACCGCACCCCCGATACGCCTAAGAACGTCAAGCACAGCGGTTGGACGAACGCCCGTGTTCACCGACCCCGGATTTCCTCGATATACGTGTCAACGTCCATGCCTTGACCGCCCAGGATCCCGGCAATGCGATCCACGGGATGCTCCGCCACCTCCCGCTTCCGAATCAGCAGGCCGTTCTCGGTTGGAACGAAGTCAACCTCGACGCCCGGATTCAACCCAAAGCGCTCCCGCAAGTCCTTCGGAATCGTGATCCGCCCGGCCGCCGAAATCCGCATGACGCAATCCGCCTCCACAGACGACGACCAAGACCTTACCGCCCGCCTCAATACCCCGACCCACCCACCGCCGCCTCGCTGCCATCACCATCACTGCCAACCTTGCCTGCACTGCAATCCCTGCCAGCACCCCTCCTCCCCCGCTCGTCCTAAGCAGGCTCCCGTCCCCATCTCACTTCTCCGCCCTCTACCCTCTCCCCTTCCTCACCCACCGACCACTCGCCACTCACCACGACCCACAATCCCCCGCGCCTTGCTCGCAGCCCCTGCCCGGCGCCGAGTTTGGGCCCGCCGCCCGTGTTATCGTCTTCACGAGACGGGCGGCTCGACGACCTACATCCATAGCATGGAGCCGACCCTGACCCCGGAACTCATCGGAATCCTCGCCGTAGGCGCCACCGTTATTGGTCTGCTGCTTACGTTTCGGCGCGACGCGCGCGCCGACAGCCGGCGACTGCGCGCCGACATGGATTCCCTCCGATCGGAAGTTCGCGCCGACCTTGCCCAGATGCGCGCCGAAAACCAGAGCCTCCGCGAGGAGATGCGCGCTGACCTCCAGGTATTCCGGCAGGAAGTCCGCGCTGACTTCGCCCAGGTCCGCGCTGAGCTCGCCGACGTCCGCGCTGAGCTCGCCGACGTCAAGACCGACCTCTCGGATTTGCGCACCGACGTCCAGGCGCTCACCGAGCGCACCTCCCGCCTCGAAGGCGTCATCGAGGGTCTCTTCGCCGGACGCGACCGCCGCATCGACGCCGCCTGACAAACGCGCCCTGCCCCTCCGGGAACCGCCTCAATCCCAGGCACTCCCCCGACGCCGCCCCACCCACCCCCGCACCGCGCTCCGCTAGCCACCCACACCTTCCTCCCTGCCTCGCAGCCCCTCAACCCCTCCGCATCTCACGGCTCACTCCTCTTCACTCACGCCTTCTTCACCGCCTTCTGAATCGACCTCCCCCGCTCCACCACAAACACCCCCTCCGACTCTTCGAAATCCGCAACCCCCGCCCCCCGCGGCACAAACTCCATCCCCCACGAACCCAGCTCCGGCATCCCCAACCCCTCCCACCGTGCACATGCCGCTTCAAGTCGCCTGGGAAGCGCGGAGCGCCCCCAGACACACACCCCCTCCGGCCGCACCATCGCCGCGCTCGCCCCCTCGGCATCCACCAGCCCCAACCCTTCCGGCCCTCGGTAGGCCCGCCGGTCAACCAAGCTCAGAAAAAAGTAAAAGTCATACCAGGCACTCGGAACCCGCCACCATTCCGTCCGCCGATCCACATCCGCCGGCTCCCTCGCCAGCGCGCGGCTCAGTGCCGGAAACAGCGGCCGCACCTCATCCGGCGGACGCCCCCCGAAATCCGGAAACCGCGACGGCCACGGCGCCGCCTGCGCCATAGCGCCCTGGATCCGCATGAACCCCGTCCACCCCACGATGCAACCCGTCAACCGGCCGGGCCCAACCACCCGCAGCTTCACCAGCGGATGCGATCCGCCGTAATCCAGCGGCAGCAGCAACAGGCCATCCGGCCGCAGCTGATCCACCCACGCCCACGAAACGTCCGCGCACCCCACCGTCGCCACAATCCGGTCAAACGGCCCCGACGCGCGATCGCCCAGCGCCCCGTCCCCCTCAACCACCCGGATCCCGTCATACCCCGCCCGCGCCAGCAGCCGGCGCGTCTGCGCCACCACGTCAGGGTCGATATCGATCGTCGTCACCAGCCCCGCATCGCCCACCATCTCCGCCATCAGCGCCGCGTTGTAGCCAGTGCCCGCCCCGATCTCCAGCACCCGCATCCCCGGCTCCAAGTCCAGCGCCTCCAGCATCATCGCCACCACCGACGGCTGCGACGCCGAACTCGTCGGATTCCCTTCCTCGTCCCGCCGAGTAATCAGCGCCTCGTCCGAATACACCACCCCCAGCGCCTCCGCCCACCCCTCGCCGCCCGCTACGTCGCAGTCATACGCCCGCCCCCCAACCCAAAACCCCTCCACAAACCAATGCCGCCCCACCCCCCGCAACGCCCGCTCCACCCCCGCCGACTTAACGACTCCCCGCCGCACCAACCCATCCACATACCCCCCAATCAACCCCGCAACCACAACGTCATCCCCGTCCAGATCTTGCGTAGAGCCTGCCCTGAGCTTGCCGAATGGGGGCGGCCTCTCCAACCCGCCCGTCTTCCGGTCGTGACGCCCCACGGGCCTCGCGAGCCAATCCAACCACACCCCGCGCACCCGGCTCTGTCTTGCATCCGGGCCGCGTCTCAGACCCGCCGCTTCCGCACAACCAACAGACCCCGGCCCACCAAACCGTCCACGGCGACCATGCCCTGTAACTCTCGAAGGGGCCTGCCCTTAGCCTGCCGTAGGGGGACCCACTCACCCACCCGTTACCATGCCCCACTCCCCAAGCCCCTGATCCACCGCCAATCAACGCCCAATGAGCCCACCCCCCGTCCCCGCGCCACTCGAAGCCGCCTTCGGCCCCGGCCGCGCCTGGACATCCCGCTCCCATGCCTCCGCAACCGCCTGGGAAACCCCCACTTTCCACCTGCTCTGGTCGCCTGAGGCAACCACCGAAACCGCCCTCCGACGCCTGTGGGAGGACAGAAAAGGCCGTCAGCCCTACGCCGTCGTTGCCCTCGCGTCCTCGGACGATCCGGCCAAAGTCCACGTCGCCGGTCCGCAGGACGCCCGCCCCGTCCGTCAACTCCCGGCCCACCGCGTCTTCGACCTGCTGGAACAAAGCCGCGAACGGGCGCCGCGCGAGGCCGCGGCCTTCCTTACCCGCGAGTTCAGCCGCCTTGAGGAAGCCGTCGTTCCCGGAGTGCGCGTCAAGGACCTCCTCACCCCCCACTTCCTGCGCGATCGCCTGCCCGGGCCCGCCAACGCGCGACACCTGCCTGAGCTCGTCAAGTCCGTCGCTCGTCCCCAGAGCCTCTCCTGGCGGTCCCTGTTCCAGGCCCTGGGCTTCCAGGTCCAGCGCCTCCCCCAGCGCGGCTACCTGCTACGCGTCGACAACGCGCCGGTCGCCGTCGTGCATCCGCTTGCCGACCCATCCCTCTTCAGCCGCCTGACCGACAACGGTGAACTCCCCGAAGGCATGGTCCTCGCGGACTGCGAAAATCAGGGCGCGCACTGGGGCATCCTGGCGGCGGGTACCCGCTACCGCCTTTTCCAGCGCAAGCCGCCGGTCGGACCCGCAACCGGCCAGTACCTCGAAGTCGACGTGGCCGAGTTGGAGTCTCAGGACCGCTGGTATCTCGGCCTCCTCGCCCCCGATTCGCTGCGCGACGACGGCTGGCTCCCCGCCTGGATCCAGGAAGCCAAAGACTTCGGCGAACAGCTGCGCGAGGGTCTCCAGGAACGCCTAATCAAGGACGCCCTGCCCAACATCGCCCGTGGACTCGGCGAATACCTCGAATCGGAAGGCGCGGTCCTCGGCGACCGCAAGCAGCTTCAACAGATCGAGGAAGCGGCCCTCACGCTCGTATTCCGCTTCATGTTCCTGCTCCACACCGAAGCCCGCGGCTACCTGCCCATCGGCTCTGCCGCCTACCGGCCCCGTAGCGCCAGCCAACTGGCTGATGATTCACGTCCGGGGAATGGGCCGTTCGGCCGCCGGTCCACGCAGCGCTGGGACCGCCTCCGAACGCTCGTGCGCATGGTGCGCACCGGCGATCCCTCCACCGGGGTGCCTGCCTACAACGGCAGCCTCTTCGCGCCTGCTGGTTTCCCCGGCAGCGACCTGCTTGAACGAGCCGACATTGCTGATGCCTATCTGGCCCCGGCGCTAAGCGCCATCGCCTACGAAGATGACAGACCCGAGGCCTCCGGGCTGGATTACGCCGGTCTGCAGATCGGCCACCTCGGCGCCATCTACGAGGCCCTGCTGACCCTCCAGCTAACTCGCGCTCCCGAAGACTTGGCCTACGACGCCCGGCGCGACATTTTCCGCCCCCTCCGCGCCGGCGAGCGGCCAGAAGTAACCAAGGCCGACCTCTACTACCAGGCCCAGGCCGGCGGTCGCAAAGCCGGCGGCGTCTTCTACACCCGCCACGAGTTTGTCGACCACCTGCTCCAACATTCGCTTCAACCCGCCTTGGACGACCACCTCGCGCAGGTCCGAGGGCTGGCCGAGCGAGACCCCGAACAGGCCGTGCGGCAGCTGTTCGACTTCTCCGTGGTAGACCCGGCGATGGGCAGCGCACACTTCCTCACCGCCGCCCTGGACATGCTGGCCGACCGTATCGAGATCTTCTTGGCTGACGTCGGCGGTTTGCCCGGCATAGACCGGCTACTAAAGGAATTGCGACAGGACACAGGACCGACTGGACATCAACCCGAGGACGGCGACCTGCTGCGCCGCCTCATTCTCAAGCGCTGCATCTACGGGGTGGACCTGTCCCCCATGGCTGTGGAAGTAGCCAACGTCACCCTCTGGCTCGCCTCTTTCGTCCCGGGCCTCGCCCTCTCCTACCTCGGCAGCAACCTCAAGTGCGGCGACGCGCTGATCGGCGTGGCCGATCCGAACGTGGTTGGTGCCAGCGACAGCCCCCTCCTCACCGGCCAACCCGTCCGCCAGGCGATGAAGGTAGCCTCCGAGCTTCAGCACGCTCTGGCAGCAATTCCTGACCGAACACCGGACGAGGTCAAACAGTCCGAGGAACTCGGCGTAAAGTTGCAGACGGCCACGGCTGGTCTGCGCGCGGCATTTGACCTATGGGCCGCAGAGCCGCTCGGAGTTCACCGCGCGCGTCACACGCTTGAGACCTTTGCTAGTGAAATCGTCTCGCGCGACAACCACAAGACTGCAAACATCACCAACGAGATAAACGAAGCCCGATTTGTCGCGGCGACACACCGTTTCTGCCACTGGCCATTGGAGTTTCCAGGCGTCTTCCACAGAGATAGGCCAGGGTTTGATGTTGTCGTCGGGAACCCTCCTTGGAACGAGGTCAATGTCGAGGAGTTGAGCTTCTATGCTCTTCGTGATCCGGGCTTGAAGGGCTTGCGAGATTTGAGAGCCCGCAGAGAGCGAATTGCCGAGATCGACAATCAGCATCCGGAGTTTCGAAAGGAGTTCGAGTCACAGACAGTTCACAACAGGTTACTTCAGCAGTTCTTTACATCAGTCGGTGGCTATCGGCTTCAAGGCGCCGGCAACAAGGATCTCTACAAGCTCTTTTGTGAGAGATACACGCATCTAGTCAGACGTAACGGAAGATTAGGGGTCGTGCTGCCTCGAACAGCGTTTATTGCAAAAGGAGCCAGTCAGTTCAGGAAATGGCTTTTTGTACAAACTAAAGTGACAAGACTTGACTTCCTGCTTAACAACGCACGCTGGGCGTTTGACATGGAGCCCAGATATACCGTAGCACTTCTATCTGCTAAGCGTAGGATGCGAATTGGAGACTCTTCTTTTCGAGCAGCGGGCCCTTCTGTGACACTTGAGGAGTTTCGGAGACTCTCGACCAGTCCCGGAGTATCCTTGATGGTCTCAGCTTTGGGAGCTGATCGAGTCGTTCCGCTGCTTCCTCTTCAGAATCACGCGGATGTACTGACTAAGATTCAACGCGGCGTGCCATTCGGAAACTGGCAGAACCCCGCAAGTGACTCTGAGCCTGCGCTTGGCAACGGCCTGAATCCTCACCAAGAGTTAAACGAGACGACACATCGCTCGTTTTTCTCCAATTCTGAAGGCGATCCTGTTTGGAAGGGCCGCTCGTTCGGACAATTCGATCCTCACGGACGAGAACCCGCTGGCTTCTGTGTGTGGGAGGAAGTTGTAGACTTCTTGCACGCTCGGCGCAAGAAGTCTCCTATATTCAGGCGGATGTTCGCCGAGGATGTCCTTCTTGATCCCAGCACTCACCCAATTCACCGCAGTCGAGTTGCATTCCGTGACGTGGCTCGAAGCACTGATTCCCGAACGGTAATTGCCTGCCTTATTCCTCCTCGTACACCTCTTACCAATAAGGCTCCTTATCTCATAGCTGCACAGTGGGACGCATTAGAACTTGCCAGTTTACTCGGAATATTAAATAGCTTGACCTTTGACTGGATATCACGTAGATATGTCGAGACAAACTTGAACTTTTTCATCCTAAATGAACTCGCCTTTCCGTCGCCGAAAGGCACAGACTGGCAGTGCATTGGTAGGCTGTCGGCACGTATTTCGTGCTTGGACAAGCGTTTCGAAGAGTTTGCGGCGGAGGCTCGTGTGGACTGTGGGCCTCTGTCGGATGCCGAAGTGCTCTTGATGCGAGCCGAAATCGACGCGCTAGTAGCTTGCGCCTATGACCTAACCGGCGACGAACTCCGCTTCATCTTCACTGACTTCACCGAATACGCCGTCCCCGTCGCCTACCGCGAGCAAGTCCTGGAGAAGTTCGAGAGCCTCTAGGGTCCACTCGGACACCAACCCTGTAGGGGCGCCCCTTGGCCGTGCCCATGAATCTGAATGCTTGACGCGCGAAGCCAGTGCTCACAGGTGGCGGGACAGCGCGGAGCATCGGGACCAGTTCGGGGCGCTGTAGCATGTGAGGTCAGGAGGGAGGTTTGCGATGACTGTCACCGACCTGGGCGCCCGCCTGCTAACGGCCGACGACTTGCTGCGGCTGTCCGGCGAAGGCGTGCGCGGCGAGCTGATCCGGGGGGTGCTCTGCGAAACCATGACGGCGGGGCGCGAGCACGGACAGATCGTCGTGAATCTCGTGATTTTGCTGGGGAACTTCATCAAGCCCCGGCGGTTGGGCGTCCTCACGGCCTCGGATTCCGGGGTCTGGCTGGAACGTGATCCCGACACGGTCCGCGAACCGGACATCGCCTTCTTTTCGGCGGAGTCATCCCCGCTGGACGAGCGCGTGACCGGCTACGCCGAAGTGGCGCCCGACCTGGTGGTCGAAATCGCGTCGCCCGGTGACAGCCGCCGGGAACTGAATGACAAGGCGCGGATGTGGCTCAGCTTTGGCGTTGATCTGGTCTGGGTGGTGCACCCCGACCGGCGCTCGGTCGATGTCCATCGATCAAACGGGCCCGTCACGACCGTGACCGACGCCGACGTCCTGGACGGTCAGCACGTCCTTCCCGGTTTTACCTGCGAGGTGCGGGCCTTCTTCGATACCTGACCCGAGTAACTCCAAGGGATGGGCGGACCCTACGAGCTGCTGGACAATGTCGAATACGGCAGCCACCGAGACGCTTTGGCGTGGCTGTCGCAGCACTACGCCGGGCCGCTGCATGTGGCCACGGGCTACGTGGGCCTGGAAGGTCTGGACGCACTGGCCGGCCTTGCGGCGCCACGCGACCATCCCGCCCGCCTGCTCATTGGCGCAGCGCCCGAGGCCCTGACTGGCCCTCCGGGAACCACCGTCGCCGACCGCTTTGAGCAATCCGTCTCGGCGCTGCGCCGCCAGCGCGACTTCTCGGCCTTTCCCGCAGCCCGCCGCGCCGTCCTTGAGCGGGTAACCGGCTTCTTCCAGTCCGATCGCGTCGCCGTCCGCCGCTACGTCCGCCGCTTCCTGCACGGCAAGGCCTACGTCATCGGCGAACTCGGTGACGGCGGCGACTGGCCGGCGGGGCCTGGTGCCGCCCTTGTCTCCTCGGCCAATCTCACCCACGGCGGCCTCGTCGCCAACCTTGAGTTGGGCATGGTTCACTACCAGCCCAACGTCGTCGGCATGGCGCTCGACTGGCACCAGCGCCTCTGGGACGACGCCCAGGACTTTCGCGAGGAACTCCTGGAGCTTCTCCGGCCGCCGTCCCTCGAAAGCGACCCGCAAACCGTCTTCCTCCGCGCGCTGCTGGAGCTCTATGGCGCTGACCTCGACGACGATGGGCCGCAGCCTGATGGGCACGCGCTCACCGCTTTCCAGCGCGATGGTCTGGCCCGTGCCAAGCGCATTCTCGACTCCTACGGCGGCGTGCTCTACGCCGACGGCGTGGGTATGGGCAAGACCGAGATAGGCGTCCAGCTGATCCTCGAACACACCCGCGACCGCGGCGAGCACGTGCTCGTCATCTCCCCCGCCCAACTGCGCGACCGTCTCTGGGAACAGCGCCTGGCCGAAGAGAATCTTCCCGGAACAGTTGTTTCCTACCAGCAGCTTGCCCAGGACCGGCAGCTGTCGGCGCATGGACAACAAAGGGTGCTTCGAGTGGACAAGGATGTCTACCGGTTGGTCGTCATCGACGAGGCTCACGCCTACCGCAACGTGGACAACACCTGGTACGCCGCGCTGGACAGGTTGATGGGCGGCACGCCCAAGAAGCTGCTTCTGCTAACGGCAACACCAGTCAACAACTCGCTGTGGGACTTGCACAACCTCTTCCTGCTCTTCGGCCGTCACGACAGTGCGTTTTCCAGCGAGCCGCTGCGCATCCCCAGTCTTCGCCGGTTCTTCGGAGAGGCCGGCGCATCCAGGACTGAGCGCCTGTCGGAGGCCAAGCTGTTTCCACTGATCGACGCCCTAACGGTGCGACGCGATCGCGCCTTTATCGAAGAACGCTACCCGAACGAGCGCTTCAAAGATGGAACTCGCGTGAGCTTTCCAGCGCCAGAGTTGCATGAGCGCCGCTACGACCTGGACGGCGCGCACCCAGGCATCGTCCAGGCGGTCTACAACGCCATCGACGGCCTCACGATGGCGCGCTACCGCCCGTCCGCCTATCGCCTGGACAAGCCGGCCGGTTCGGCGTCGGAAGACGCGCTGGCTGGCCTGATGCAGTCGCAACTGCTCAAACGTTTCGAGTCGTCCTGGTACGCCGCGCTGCAGACGGTCAAGCGAATGCGAGACGGCAATGACGCCCTGCTGCAAGTCATCGCGGAACGAAGGGCCGTGCCGCCGCCCGACGTCGTAAGGGACCTGGTTGGATTGTCTGGCGAGGACGATTCGTATCTCAGCGCCGACCTGATTGACGAAGCGCTGGCTGACTCGGATGGAACAGTTTCCTTAGACGAATTCAACGACCGATTTGTGGTCGACCTGCGCAAGGACCGCGATGCCCTGGACGGCCTGGCGCGGCGCTTGCAGGGCCTGCACGACGCTTCTGATCCCAAGCTGGATGCGCTTAGAGCGGTGATGGCGGAAACGCCGTCTGAAAAGGTCGCAATCTTCACGGCCTTTCAGGACACAGCCGCCTATTTGAAGGAGCACATCGAGCGTCAACCCGACCTCCTGGCCAACCGCAAGTGGACAGTTGTCATCGGGTCTCAGGTCGACGCCAACGCTCGCACCCGCGAGCTTGAACGCTTCTGCCCCCTCTCGGTCACGGACGATCCCGAGTTTCGACCGGCCGACGGCGAGGTCGACGTGCTGCTCAGCACCGACATCCTCTCTGAAGGCCAGAACCTCCAGCAGGCCCAGGCGGTCCTTTCCTTCGACATGCCCTGGAACCCGCAGCGGGTCGTCCAGCGCAACGGCCGCGTCATCCGCCTCCGCAGCCCCCACGACACGGCCTACCTCTACACCTTGCTGCCCAGGCGCGGCGACCTGAATCGGCTCCTAAGGCTCGAAGCAAAGCTCCAGGCCAAGATCATGGCGGCCAATGCCTCGGTGGGCATGGAGACCCCGGTCCTGGCCGACATCGAGTCGGAGTCCCGGGTTTTCGCGGAACTGAATGCCTACGTGGAACGTCTCGAGGCTGGCGACGTCACCCTCTTGAACGAGCGGGAGACCGGCTCGGCCTTCGCCGGCGAACTCTTCCGAGCCCACCTCCGCCGCGCCGCCGAGGAAGGCGAAGTGGCCCGGCTCAATGGCCTGCCCTGGGGAATCGGGGCGGCCTTCGTCAACCAGTCACGGGTGCTTTGCGAACCTGCCGTTTTCTTTGCCTGCCGCACCCGCCGCGATGAACGCTACTGGCGCATGATTTCCGATTCCGGAGACATCCTTCACCGCGAGGATCTGCCCATGCTCCGGCTGATCGATCCGGGGGATCGGTTCGGCTGCCCAATCCCCGAGGGACTCGACCTCGAGCGTCTCTTCTCGCTAGCCGCCGCCGACATCTGTGAGGCCCACAACGCGCTTCTCGATCCCGAGAAGCGCGCGGCCGCCCTACCCGCCAGTCAACGCTGGGCCCTCAACATCCTGCGCTCGCCCGATGCACCCGAAGGCCGCGAATTCGATGAAGCCGACGAGGCCCTGTCCGTAGGTCGCAACAACCTGATTCGCCGCCAACTCTCCGCCCTCCGCCGCGACTATGAATCCGGCGGCATGAGCGTGCCCGACTGCGCCCGCCGCATCACCGACGTCGTCAACCAATTCGGCCTCCGCCCCGTCCCCATCCCACAAGCCCCCGACCCCATAACCGAAGACGACCTCGGCGTCGTCTGCTACCAGGTCGTCCTCCCCGCCTGACTTCCCTGCCAGCCTTGCCTGCCCCGCAATCAGCGCATGCACTGATCGTACTGCTTGCACTGCCGCCACTGCCAGCGTCGGCCATCCCCGCCCCCTGACTGCCCTCACCCTCCGTGCCCATGCCCGTCATCCCGGCGTCCCCAGCCGGGACCCAGCACCCCGATCAGTCCCAGCGCACCCAGGCCATCCCTGGCAACCCAGCCTGACCAAGTGCTCCCAACCTCCCCCTCCGACTCTCAATTCTCTTCCCTTGTATGTTCCACGAGCCTTGGAATTCCCAGGGTGACAGTGCACGGGCCGGGACAGACCGATCTCCCCTGGGTCCTAAGAGACCGTGAGAGAGCAGGGTCGTCCCGGCCCTGACGCTGGCGCAGAGCCCGAACAGGTGCCGGGGCCGTGATCCTCACGAGCCCGAATCTGCAAGGCAGGGCGTGTCGCCAGCGTTCCCGGAGGGTACCCAATGGCGACCGCAAGAGACGTCGGTGTGGGGATCGATGTGGCTAAGGCCCAGTTGGACGTCGCGGTCGAGCCTACGGGTGCGACGTGGACGGTGCCGCGCTCGCGGGGCGGCCTGCGGCGGTTGCAGGAACAACTCCAGGCCCTGCGGCCGACCCGCATCGTGTTGGAAGCCAGCGGCGGCTACGAGCGGCTCGTGGTGGCGACCCTGGCCGCGGCCGGCCTGCCGGTCGTGCGCGTCAATCCGCGCCAGACCCACGACTTCGCCCGCGCCCTGGGCCGGCTGGCCAAGACCGACCGGCTGGACGCCCAGGTCCTGGCCCGCTTCGCCGCCGAAGTGCGGCCCCCGCTGCGCCCCCAGCCCAGCGCCGTGGTCGAGGACCTGCAGATCTTGAGCCGCCGGCGCCGCCAACTGGTGGCGGATCGCGCGGCCGACCAGCAACGGCGCCGCCACGCCCCCACCCATCTGGAGCTGGGCTTCGACCCCGTGGCCGCCGCGCGGACGGCGGCCCTGGCCCAGGTGGAGCGCCAGCTGGCCGCGCTGGTGGAGGCGGAGCCGACGCTGCGGGCGCGCGCCACCTGGCTGCAGAGCATCCCCGGGATCGGTCCCGTGGCCGCCGCCACCCTGCTGGCCGAAGTGCCCGAACTGGGCGCCTGCTCCCGCCAGCAGATCGCCGCCCTGGTCGGGGTGGCGCCCTTCAACCGCGACAGCGGCACCCGGCGCGGGCGTCGCCGCTGCTGGGGCGGCCGCGCGCCGGTGCGCACCGCGCTCTACATGGCCGCCCTGACGGCCACCCGCCACAACCCCCGCATCCAGGCCTTCTATCAGCGCCTCATCGCCGCCGGCAAGCCGGCCAAGGTGGCGCTCGTCGCCTGCCTGCGCAAGCTCCTCGTGATCTGCAACGCCCTCTGCCGCACGCAGACCACTTGGGATCCCACCATGCTCTAACCCTTGACGCCCAACACAGGTGCTCTGCCCTTCCTCAACTGACACCTCGCCGCCAGAGTGGACACATTCGGCCGAGAAGTTGACACATTGCCCTCGAAAGTGGACACATCTGGCCAAAAACTGGACACATTGGCCCGAAGACTGGACACATCCCCGTCATCCCGGCGTCCCCAGCCGGGACCCAGCAGCAACCAACGCCTGGACCGCGACCAGGCCACCCCTGGCAACCCAGCCTGACCAAAGGCTCCCAACCTCCGCTTCTTCTCTCCCGCTCACTTCTCTTTCCTCCGATTTCTCCACTTCCCACCTTTGACTCCCGTGCCCCAACAGTGTACACTATCTGAGTAAACCCCACAACCCCACCCAAAATGCCCACCGCCCGCCACCTTCTCCTGTCCCTCGCCCCACCCAGCATGCTGAGCCTCTCCAACCACGCCCCGCTCCTCCCAACCCTCCGCCTCCCGCTCCTCCGCCCCCTTCTCGCTCGCCTCCTCTCCAACTCCTCGCGCTTCGCCCCTTCCCCGTCCCCATCCGATCTCGATTCCCTGCCCGCCCCCTTTCTTCCCCCCATCATCCCGGCGTCCGCAGCCGGAACCCAGCGCCCCGATCAACCCCAGCGCACCGTGCTGCCCTATTCACCCAACCATTCCGAACTCAAGCCCGCTCCTTCCCCGTCCCCTTCCGATCTCGCTTCTCTGCCCTCTACCCTTCCTCCCACTCCTCCCCTCGCAACCCCAACGCTCGTCGCCGACCCGCCGAAAATCCGCCCCAAACTATCTCTCGCCAGCCCGCCCCCTATGGGGGCGGGCTGGCGAGAGATAGTTCCCCCCTTCACCCCCCATCCTCAAAGCGCAATCGCCCCCGTCCGCATAGAATCCCCGCGGCTCCTTCACCAGGCCGATGCCCCATGCCCGACTTCAAAGCCGTCGTCATCACCGACAGCACCAACGACCGCGGCGGACCCTCCCACGGCCTCCACCGCACCTTCGACCAGCATCCCGACGTCCAAACCGTCGCCCTCGCCGACCCCTCCGACGAGCACCGCGACCGCTGGCGCCAGGAAGCCGGCGCCGCCACCGGCTACGCCGACTACCGCGACATGCTCGCCGCCGAGTCCCCCGACATCGCCATCATCGCCGTCCACCGCTACCACCAGGAACGGCTCGACGCCTTCCTCGACACCATCGCCGCCGGCGTCAGGGGCGTTGTCATCGAGAAGCCCATTGCCTCCCAGCCCGCCCACGCCGACCAGATGGTCGCCGCCGCCGACGCCGCCGGCGCCCGCGTCGTCCTGGCCCACCGCGGCCGCGAAAACCCCGCCGTCCGCGAAGTCAAGCGCCAGGCCGCCACCGGCAAGTGGGGCCCCCTCGTCCAGATCAAGGCCCGCGGCAAGGGCGACCACCGCTGCGGTGTCGTCGACGCCCTCGTCCTCGGCACCCACGAGCTCAACACCATGCTCTATTTCGCCGAGGCCAACCCCAGCTCCTGTTGGGGCACTGTCCTCACCAACGGCGCCCCTGCGCAGGTCAGCGACGCGGCCGACGACGAGATGTACGAATCCGGCCCGCAGGTCGGCGACCGCGTCTACGCCCAATACACCTTCCCCAACGGCATCATCGGTACCTACGAATCCCTGCCCATCGGCGACGGCTCCAACGGCGGCGACGCCCTCGGCTGCGACCTCTTCTTCCGCAACGCCGTTGTCACCACCCGCGCCAAGCCCGACGCCGCCATCCACGTATTCCCCCAGGGCGACATCTTTCCCCAGGCCGAACTCGGCGCTTGGGAACCATTCCTCCCAGCGGACTGGACACCCCCCGCCGACGACCCCGGCGCCCCCTACTGGGCCGACTGGCCCGGCCGCGAGTCCACCGCCTGCAGCAACCGCACCATCGGCGCCGAACTCGTCCGCTGCCTCCGCGAAAATCGGGCCCCCGTCGACGCCAGCGGCATCCACGACGCCGCCGTCGTCGTCGACATGATCATCGGCCCTCAGCGCAGCCACCTCGAAGGCCGCCGCCTCGACCTGCCGCTCCAATCCCGCGGCAACCCCTGGGAGGGCTAATCCGGCGAACCTGACACCGCCCTTCGGCGGCCAACCCACTGGAGGCCCTCACAAGACGCCCCTCGCGCTCAAACGTGCCGCGGCTCTTGCCCCCTCTCCTGGGGGAGAGGGTTGGGGTGAGGGGTCTTCCGGGCCACCGCCCCCGCGTCACGCAGAGATCTCCACGGGGAGCGCACCGTGCCCCTCGGCGCGCTAGCCCTCATCCTCATCTCCGCGGTCCTCCACGCCAGCTGGAACCTGATCGCCAAGCACAACCGCGGCAGCTCCCTCTTCTTCTTCCAGGCCATCGTCGCCGGCACCGTCATCTTCCTCGCCCCCTTCATCGTTCTCCTCATCCAGAACCCCTTCCCACCCCAGGGCTGGATCTGGATCATCCTCACCGGCATCATCCACACCTTCTACTTCGCCACCCTGGCCACCGCCTACCGCCGCGCCGACCTCTCCGTCGCCTACCCCATCGCCCGCGGCCTCGGCCCCGCCCTCGTCCTCATCGTCGCCGTCGGCGTCCTCCGCGAACCTGTCTCCACCCTCGGCGTTACCGGCGTTCTCGCCGTCATCCTCGGCATCTACACCATCAACATCCAGCGCAACCAGTCACGCTCCTGGCTGGCCCCCATCCAGGCGATGGCCCGCCCCGAAGGTCGCTACGCCGCCGCCACCGGGGTCTCCATCGCCGCCTACACCCTCATCGACAACCAGGGAGTCTCGGTGGTCCATCCCCTCGTCTACATCTACTTCATGTACGCCCTGTCAGTCGTCGGCATGCTCCTGATCTTCGCCATTCGCCCGCCCGACTGGACCGCACTTCGGCAGCCCCGACCCTGGGTCCAGGCCACCACCCTGGCTGTGCTCTCCATCGTCGCCTACTCCCTCGTGCTCATTGCCCTGACCATGGCGCCAACGCCCTATGTCTCAGCGGCCCGCGAACTCAGCATCGTCATCGGCGCGGTCCTCGGCGTCCTCTTCCTCGGTGAACCGCTCCGCCGCGAGCGCATCGGCGGCGCGGTCCTCGTCGCCGCCGGCGTCGCGATGATCGCCGTCGCCTGACCTACGAACGCTCCAGCGCCACCGTGATCTCGTGCCCATCAGTTCGCACCACGACATCCCCTGCAAGATCCGTTCGAAACACCTGAGCGCCCACACCTCGCAGCCGTCGCAGCACCTCGTCGCGCGGATGGTTGAACGCATTACCAAGCCCAGCCGAGACAATCGCCACCTGCGGCTTCACCGCAGCCAGAAACTCCGGCGAACTCGACGTCGCCGCCCCATGGTGCGCAACCTTCAGCACATCGGCCTTCAACCCGCCCCCCGCATCCACAAGCGTTCGCTCGGCAGCCCGCTCAATGTCGCCGGTCAGCAGCAGGCCGGCGTTGCCGTAGCGCACGCGCAGCACTATCGACTGGTTGTTGTCCCCACTGGCCACGCTCGGTGCAGCGATGTTCACTTGAATGGAAACCGCCGGATGCCACTCCAATGCCTGGCCATCCACTGGCTCTTCAATCCGTGTGCCCCCCTGCCTGGCTGCGGCTTCGATCACCGACAGCAACGGATGGTCCTGACGCGACGATGCCATCCAGACGGTCGCGACCGGCAGGGCTTCGAGAATGTCGGCGGCGCCGCCAATGTGGTCGGCATCCGTGTGCGTCAACACCAGACCGTCAAGCCGCTCAACGCCCAACCGCGCCATCCGCGGCAACAGCACCTCGCGCGCCGTCTCAGGGTTCGGCCCCGCATCCACCAGCAGGGCGCTATCGCCAAACCGCAGCAGGATGGCGTCGCCCTGGCCCACGTCGAAGACGCGGAGTTCCAGTTCGTCTCGCGGCAGCGGCAACGGCGCCGACCGGCCGGGCGGCCCGCCAACCACCTGGCCCACAACCACGAGCGCGATGAACACGAGCAGCCCGACAATGGCCAGCGGCCGCAGTGCCGGTCCCGGGTGCGGCAGCGGTAGCCGCGGAACCCTGGGAAACGGCGTCAGCGCAAATGTCCCTCGCCCGCGGTCATGTCAACCGCCTCGCCCAGGGCCGGAGGATTTCGCCGTCACAGGGGACGGACGTGACCGTCGCCCAACACGACCCACTTGTACGTCGTCATTTCGCGCAGCCCCATCGGACCACGCGCGTGCAGCTTCTGGGTGCTGATGCCAACTTCGGCCCCTAGGCCAAATTCACCACCGTCCGTGAACTGAGTCGAAGCGTTGACGTACACCGCCGCCGCGTCCACTTCATCGGTGAAGCGACGCGCGTTGCTATGCGAATTCGTCACGATCGCTTCCGAGTGCCCGCCGCCGTGCCTGCGGATGTGAGCGATCGCGTCGTCCATGCCATCGACCACCGCAACCGACATCCGCAGCGACAGCCACTCGGTATCGAAATCGTCCTCGCCCAGGGGCACGACCTGCGCACCCTCATCGGCTAGTCCTGAGACATCGGAGCCGGCGTGGAGCTCCACGCCACGCCCAGCCAACTCTTGCGTAACCAGCGGCAGAAACTCGGCGGCCACGCCCCGGTGCACCAGCAGCGTGTCCAGCGCGTTGCAAATCGAAGGCCGACGCGTCTTGGCGTTGACCACGATCCGCTGCGCCATTTCAAGGTCGGCATCGGCGTCCACGAACGTGTGGCAGACGCCCCAGCCCGTCTCGATCACAGGAATGGTGGCCGTCTCGGTCACGAAGTCAATGAGGCCCCCGCCGCCGCGCGGCACGATCACGTCAATGTTCTTGCGATCTCGCAGCAGGTCGTTGAGCAGCGCACGATCGGGATCGGCGATGAGTTGCACGGCGGCCGGCGGCGCTCCAGCCTTCTCCGCCGCATCGGCGATCACGCCGGCCAGAGCGATATTGCTATGGAGCGCCTCTTTCCCGCCGCGCAGGATCACGGCGTTACCCGCCTTAAGGCACAGCGCCGAGATGTCCACGGTCACATTGGGGCGAGCCTCGAAAATCACAGCCACAACCCCAAGCGGGACGCGACGTCGACCGACTTCGAGTCCATTCCCAACCCGCCGCGCGTCTTCCACGCTGCCGACCGGATCCGCGAGACCAATGACGGTTCCAACCGCGGAGGCAATGTCCGCAAGCCGCTCCGGCGTGAGCGTGAGCCGGTCGATCATCGCGTCGGTGATCCCCGCCTCACTCGCCGCCCGAATGTCGACTTGGTTGGCGTCGAGGATTTCGTCGGACCGCGCGGATAGCGCCTCGGCCATCGCCGACAGAATCTCGTTCTTGGCGCCGGTCGACAGCGTCGCCAGAACCCGGGCGGCTTCGCGCGCGGCGGCACCGATGGCCGCGAGATCGACGGATGGTCGGGTAGGCGTAGCTGTCGTCATTGGGCTCTCTCGGCGTCGCGGTCGATCAGGACCAGGTTATTGCGGTGAACCGCCTCGTCACCGCTCGAGGCTCCGAGGATAGCGCCGATCGCCGTCGAAGGCTGGCCGCGAATCCGAGCCAGGTCGCCGGAGGCGTAGTTCACAAGTCCTCGGGCAAAGACGTTGCCCCTGGAATCGCTGAGGCTAACCAGGTCGCCACGCTCGAACGCGCCCTCCACCCGGGTAATCCCGGCCGGAAGCAAGCTGCTGCCGTTGCTGACCAGCGCGCGACGAGCACCTTCGTCCACGACGATGGAGCCGCGCTGCGCCACGCTCGAACTCAGCCAGCGTGCGCGGCTTGAACGCCGAGGTCCCTGCCTGGCAAAGCGCGTGCCCAGGCGTTGGCCCGATTCAAGCCGCACGATTACATCTGCTTCGTCACCACCCGCGATCACGACATCGACGCCATCGGCGGACGCCTCCAGCGCCGCCTGGAGCTTTGAACGCATGCCGCCGAGACCACCATGCGACGCGCCGCCCGCGATCTGCTCCAGCTCAGTGCGCGAGAGAGCGCCAGCGTCGGGAATCAACGCAGCCGACGGATCGCTCTCAGGATCCGCCGTATATAGGCCGGCGGTCCGCGAAAGGATATAGAGACGGTCAGCGCCGATCAGTTTGGCGATTAGTACGGAAAGGCGGTCATTGTCGCCAAATCTCAGCTCCTCGGTCGCAACTACGTCGTTCTCGTTGGCGATCGGGACGACGCCCGCCTCAAACAGGCCGGTCAACGCATTACGCGCATTCAGGTAGCCGGTGCGATTATGGAGGTCTGCTCGGGACAGGAGAGCCTGTGCGACGGTCATGCCCTGCTCACCGAAGCAGGCCGAGTAGTGCGCCATCAGCGGCGCCTGGCCGATTGCCGCCAACACCTGCCGGGTTACGAGCGCATCGCCCGGAAGCGCGACAATCGACCGTCCGACCGCAACCGCTCCGGATGTGACCAGCGCGACTTGTGTTCCCTGAGCTCGGATCTGGGCGATCTGTCGAGCCATGTTCGCGACAAACGCGTGGTTGACTCCCGAACTCCCAGCCAGGAGGCGCGTGCCGCACTTTACGACGATGCGACGGGAACCGTGCGACGTCACCCAGGACCCCTAGCCGGCGGAGAATCGGCGCACAGATTGTAGACAGGCGAGGCCGTGCGGTCGCGCCGTCACGCCTATAATGGCGGCCCGCGGCTCTGGCGCCGGTCGCCGCATGGCCGCAGATGAGCGAGATGATGGACCGATACGACACGGAAAGCATTCGAAACGTAGCCCTTGTCGCACACAGCGGTGCGGGGAAGACATCGTTGGCCGAGGCGCTCTTTTACGTCACCGGCAAGGCCTCGCGCCTGGGCCGGGTCGAAGAACACAACACAATCTCCGACTATGACCCGGACGAGCACGAACGGGGGATGTCGATCAACCTGGCCGCCGTGGCTTGCGAGTGGAACGGGTCTAAAGTCAACGTTATCGATACGCCGGGATACGCCGACTTTGTTGGCGAAGTGATCTCGGGCCTGAACGCGACCGATGCTGCGGCAGTACTCGTGGACGCCACGGCGGGTATTGAAGTCGGAACGGAAATCGTGTGGCGCCTGGCCTCCGATCTGAACCGCCCGCGCCTACTGATCGTCAGCCGTGTGGACCGGGACAACGCTGACACAGAGTCGGTTGTGGACGACCTGCGGGAGCGGTTCGGCGCGAACGTCGCGCCGATTCAAGTTCCGATCGGTGACGGTCCCGGCTTCCGGGGCGTTGTGGACCTCTTGGATGGCAAGGCGCGCGTCTTCGGACCGAACGGGTCGACGGTGGAAGATACGCCGGATGACCTTGCCGACACCGTTGAAGACGCTCGCGAGCAACTGGTGGAAGCGGTGGCATCCACGGACGATGACCTCCTCGAGCAATACCTCGAAGGCGAGGAATTACAGCGGGCGGACTTGGAACGCGCTTTGCGGACCGGGATAGCCGAGGGAAGTATCTTCCCAGTTCTGTTTACCGCGGCGACTGACCTCAAGGGAGTGCGCGAGACGCTGGAAGCGCTGGCGACCCTGGCGCCTTCGCCGGCCGAAGGGCTCAACACCCTGCTCGATGGTGACGCCCCGCCACTTGACGGGCCGGTCGTTGCTCAAGTCTTCAAGACGCTGGCCGACCCATTCGTCGGCAAGGTCTCAATGTTCCGCGTGTTTGCGGGCCGCATAGAGGGCGACGCGCAACTCGTGGACCAGCGCACCGGCGAGACGGAGCGACTGGCCAATATTCAGTTCGCGACGGGGAAAGAAGGAACGCCGGCTCGCCGAGTGGCCGCAGGCGACATTGGTTTCGTAACCAAATTGGACGGCGTGACGACAGGAGACACGCTGACTGCGGACGCGCAAGCCGACAGTTTGCCGCCGTTTGCCATGCCGAAGCCCTTATTCGAGGCATCGATCACCCCGGAGACCACCGCCGACCTGGACAAGATGGGAACGGCGCTTTCCCGTCTTGTGGAGGAAGACCCCTCGCTGCAGACGTACCGCAACGACGAAACGTCCGAGACGATCCTTGCCGGATTGGGCGAGTCGCACGTGCGCATCAGCCTGGAGCGAGCGCGTCGCAAGTTTGGGGTTGGACTGAATTCGGACGTGCCCCGGGTGGCCTATCGCGAGACCATTCGCAGGACAGTCAATGCGCATGGACGCCACAAGCGACAGTCAGGCGGTCATGGCCAGTTCGGTGACGTTCACATTGAGTTCTCGCCGCTGGCGCGTGGTTCGGGCTTCGAATTCGAAGACCGTGTCGTGGGCGGGCGCGTTCCGCGTCAGTACATACCGGCCGTTGAGAAAGGGCTCGTCGAAACGATCAACCGCGGACTGTTGGCCGGCTACCCGGTGGTGGATCTCAAGGCCGCCCTGTTTGACGGGCAGTACCACTCGGTCGACTCATCGGACGAGTCGTTCCGCATCGCGGCGCGGCTGGCCTACGAGGACGGCATTCCCAATGCGGGCCCGGTCATCCTGGAGCCAATTCTCAAGCTTGAAATCCTGATTCCCGACGGCAACACGGGCGACGTGATCGGCGACATCAGTTCGAAGCGCGGTCACGTACTGGGCATGGCGCCGGCCGAGGGCGAGCCTGGATTCTCGATCGTGGAGGTGGAGGCGCCTGAGGCCGAGGTCCAGCGCTACGCGACGGATCTACGATCCATTACGCAGGGGCGCGGGCGCTTCACGCGTGAATTCGTACGCTACGAGGAAGTTCCACCGAACATCCAGGAGCAGATCGTCGCGATGGCGGCGCAAAAGCGAGAGAGGTCTGGCTAGGGGCCGCGGCCCGTACGCCTAAACACATGAACGCCACGGAACGCGAATTCCTGGACGCACTCGTTGAGGCCCCCAGCCCCTCGGGTTACGAGCAACCCGTGCGTCGTGTCTACCACCAGTACACCGAAAGTTTCGCCGACGCCGTCCGCTCGGACGTGCACGGCAACGTCATCGCCACGCGCAATCCGGAAGGCAGCCCGCGTGTCATGTTCGCCGGACACTGCGACGAGCTGGGGTTCCAGGTCAACTACATCACGAGCGAGGGCTTCATCTACTTCAACACGATCGGCGGGCATGACGCCGGCGTCATTCCGGGCCGCCGAGTAGTAATCCACGGGCGAAACGGTCCTGTCGCCGGGGTGACAGGGCGCCGGGCCATTCACCTCACACCTCCGAGCGAGAGGGGCAAGCCGGCCAAGGTCGAGGACATCTGGATCGACATCGCGGTTGCCGACAAGGACGAGGCGCTCGGCCTGGTTCAGATCGGTGACCCGATCACCTACGACATGGGCATTCAGGACCTGCGCAACGGAGTCGTCGCCGGTCGCGCGCTGGACAACAAGGTGGGTGCCTGGGTAGTCGGCGAGGCGTTGCGGCGAATCGACGGCGCAAAGCTCCAATCATCCGTCCACGCCGTGGCCACGGTTCAGGAAGAAATTGGCCTCCGCGGCGCGGAGACGAGCGCATTTGGTATCGCGCCCCACGTGGCGGTCGCCGTTGATGTAACCCATGCGACCGATCATCCGAACATCAACAAGAAGACGGCCGGCGACGTGACGCTGGGCGGCGGTCCCACCATTTCGCGCGGGCCGAACTTCAACCCGGTGGTCGTGGAGAAGCTGGTAGAAGCCGCGGAAGCCCTGGATATTCCGGTTCAGATGGAGGCGGCAGGTCGAGGCACGGGAACCGACGCGAACGCGATTCAGTTGACGCGTGCCGGCGTGGCAACGGGACTCATTAGCGTGCCGCTGCGCTACATGCACACCCCATCCGAAATCGTTGCGCTGTCCGACGCCGACGCGGCCGCCACACTACTGGCCGAGTTTGCGAACCGAATCTCGGCCGACGACGACTTCACACCCTAAGCGCGTCTGACGCTACCCCACCCCGCCAATCGCCGATCCGAATTAGGCGCCTCAGGCGGCAGGCGTACGTACGATGTGCGCCGGCACATCCTGCACGGCGCGCTCGGCCCAGAACGGGTCAGCGGTGAATAGAAAGACCTGCCGGTCCCCCGGCATGTTGGCCAACGCCGCCAGGCCGCTTGTCGTGCGGCCCGGATCCCAGTTGACGAACATCTCGTCCAGGAACAGCGGCAGCGGTTCGTCGCCCTCCACGAGATCGACCATAGCCAGCCGCAACGCGAAGTAAATCTGCTGGATCGTTCCGCGGCTCAGCGGCGTATCCACATCCTGCGGAAAGTCCTCACCGGTCCGTCGAACCTGGAGCTTGACGTCCCTCGACGACGCATCTTCCACGGTGAGCAAGTCATATCGTCCGCCAGTGAAGTGCCGCAGGTGGCCGCCCGCGGCCTGCAAGAGCGGTGCCTGGTAGCGCTCGCGGTATGAGTGCTCGGCCATCAGAACTACCTGGCGCAGTAGCGCCAGCCGGTCGTGTTCCCGGCACACAAAGCCCAGCTGCTCCTCGGCGGCCCGGATGGCGCCCATGATGTGGGCGGGTCCCGGCTCACTGGTCAGGCGGTCGCGCTCGGTGATCAGTCGGCCCTTTTCCGCCGCGAGTTCCTGCCCTGCTTCCCGTAACGCTTCCGCACGAAGGCGGTGCTCGACTCGTTCGGCGTCGGTCAGGCCGATGGACTCCCCGGCGGCGACGAGTCGCTCGGCCTCAGAGACCCTCTCTCGCCAGCCTGGTGTCTCGCGTTCAAGGTCGGCCAGGACCCGGCTCGCCTCAGCCCGCAGCTCCAGGGCCTGCCGAAACCTATCGAGTCCCACCAGCGCTTCGGCGCCCTCCGGGTCGAGGGTGGCCAACAATGTGTCCAACTGCTCGAGTTCGAGCATGGCGGCATCGCGCTCTTGATTGGCGGTCTCCAGACGTTGCCGAAGCTCAACGAGTTCTGCCGCGGCCGAGGCAGCAGCGCGCTCGGCTTCCAGCGCCTCGCCAAGCACGCGCCGCGCGGCTGGGGCTGCTTCGAATGGATCGGCGGGCAGCTCGACTTGGATCGTCTGGCGCAGGCGTTCAACCTCGCCTTGCCAGGTCGCCAGCCGCGCCGCCACGTCATTTCGATTGCGCGTGAGACGGCGCGTGTCCAGGATCGACTGGCGCATCTCTTCCAGGTCACTAGCCAGACCGTCAGACGGCGTCTCGCGGTGGATCGGAGCCACGGGTACGTTGGCGATCACTCCGAGAAACCCGGCGCGGGCATCGTGGTACGCGGCCTCGGCGGCCTGCGCGGCTTCTTGGGCCGCCGACTCCGCTTCCCGCGCCTGCGCCAGTCGCTCGGAGTCCATCTCCCGACGAAGTACCGCGTCGCGGGCGGTCTGGGTGCGACTTATCTCGGCTGCAATTTCGACATCTGAGTCAAGGTCCAGTTCACTGAGCCGGGCTTCCAGGTCGGCAGGTGAAACCGCAGAGGCTGTCCGTCTCGACAAACCGAGAACGACCGCAGCAACTAACCCCGCTGCTCCCGCGATGGCCAGCAAAGTGCCAGGAACTCCGCCAACCCCAAAACCAAGCCCGAGCAACACGACCCCTATGACTCCCACAGCGACGAGAACTGCGAGCGGCAGGGACCGGGCCGGCGAGGAAGTCGCGGCACGCGATCTGCGCGCCGACTCGAGCTCGTGAAGTGTCTGAAGGCGCGAATCGATCTCGGGCCTGCTGAGCGTCAAGTCGGAATCAGCAAGCGTCTGTTCAAGGCGCGCGCGCTCAGCCTCGGCTGCGCGCAGCGTGTCCGAAGCTGCGTCGAACCTGCGGCGCGCCTCGTTCGAGGCGCTGAGCCGTCCACGCAATTCGGCAACGGATATGCCGAGTATTGCCTCGCCCGTTTCGGAATCGACGGTTTCGGCGACCAGCGCCCGTACCGCGACTTCGCGCAGGGCGCCGTCGCGGCGCTGCAGCTCCGCGTTCATGCTGTCGATTCGATCCTTGTCAGTGCGAGCCAGCGCGAGCTCGCGGTCCTGGCGCTCGATCGCAACGCGCTCGTCCAAGAGGCGACGGGTTGGATCGTCAATCTCAGCTGATTCATCGAGGGACTCGATCTGACGCCGGTAGGAACCGCTCGCCTCGGATAGTTCCTCCAGGCGCTCGACGAGGGCGGCGCGCCGTTCTGGAGTTCCCGCGGGCAGGACGCCTTCGGGCACAAGTTCGTCCGCTTGCGCCTGCAACTGATCCATGCGTTTCACGCGTCCGACCAGGGGCGCCAGCAAAGCGTCGCGCTCAAGGGCCAGCTCAATGCGTTGAAGGTCACGGGTGTAGCCTGCGAGTTCCGCCGTAATCTCTTGAAGTCGCGCATCGGCCGCTTCAATCTGTTCTCGCCGCTGGGCGGCCTCACGCAGACCGTCCCGCAAGATTCTGATCTGGGCGGCTATTTCGCGGGCCTTCGGTCGGCCACGCCGATCAGGCCGCCAGAGACGCCGGCGTTCGGAATCCAGTGCACCTACCACTTCCCGCGAAGGCCGCAGGAAGTCGTAGGAACTGCCGCCCAGAACCCGATCCTGAACGTGTTGCCAGGCCCGAGCGTCCAGGCCCAGCGCCTCCTCCTGGGTTAACGCGTAGACGTTTTTGAACACGTCGCGCGTCATCAGGCCTACCGGCGGGATCGGCCTATTGGCGAGCCGTTCCTCAGCCTGCGCGTGGATGATGCGACCCTCGGGTCTGGAGGTGAGCCTGCGGGCGACGCGAATCTGTTCGCCGCCGCTCAGCTCGACGTCAAGCCGTCCGTCAAGAAAGCGACCGTCCCACGGCCGATATGGATGCGCCTCGGCCGTGGCGGGCGAGAAGCCAAAGAGCGCGCTGGCAAAGAACTCGAACAAGGCGCTCTTGCCGGACTCATTGGGTCCCAGCACCACAACGACGTCGTTCTTCGCCAGACCCGACACCGTCCACTGGGCAATCGGCCCGAAGGCGACTATGGACCAGCCGTCGATCCTCATCTGGAGTCCGGGCGTAGGAGACGTTCCGCTGCAGCTGCGTCAAGTCCGTCGAGAAGCCCTCGAAGGTATGCGAGACGCTCGCCCTTCTCATCTTGCTCGTGACTGTCGGCCAACTCCGGCGGAGCCAATCGGGACAGAAGCTTGTCGTCGCGGCCTGCCTGCGCAATCAGTTGCAGGGCCTCGCCAAGAACGTGTCGCTGGCCAACGTGGCGACTCAGATCAATCGGTGGGGAGAGGCCGACATCGCGAACTTCCACATCCAACGCACCAAGGGACTCGCCGAGATATTCGGCGAGGGCATCGCGTTCCTCATCGCTTCGGAGCAACGTTGCCAGCGGGCAGGACCCCGCAAGCTCCACGCGAAGAATCCAGTCCTGCTCCGGAAGGACGAATCCGTCCTCCTGCCGCAGGCCGTCAAACTGTGCCCGAACCGCGTCCTGAATATCGCCGATGGCCTTGGCCTCGCTAAGTGCCGGGACCGTGATCCGCTCCCAGCGAACCGGCGCCAGGGGCTGAAAGCGGACTTGGGGAGGCGCCGGCGGGTCGAGATCGACAATCAGCGCCCCCTTGGCGCCCGCTTCTCCGAAGTCGCGTCCTTGCAGGTTTCCGGGATACCAGGCGGGGGAGTCCTCACGCAGACGCTGGCGCTTGTGAATGTGGCCGAGCGCCCAGTACTCGTAGCTTGGATCCAGATCGGCGAGGGCCGCGGGCGCGTATACATTACCGGCCTCATCATCCGGCGCCCCCTGTGCGCCGCCCACGTCGGCGTGCAGCAGCGCAACGGCAGGTTGGGGACCCGGCGCGGGCGGAAAGGCCGCCGCGAGGTTGGTCGATTCGTGGGCCGTCTGATGCCCGGCAGCCACCACCCAGCCGACGCGTTCACCTCCGCGATTGATGGAGATCCTGCGCGGCGTCCGAGAGCTGAGCAGGTGAAAGTCTTTGGACGGCCAGTCAATCCGTGCGGCGCGGTAGTTGGCACGGCCCGGGTCGTGGTTGCCAGTGGCGTACACCACCGTGACTCCGGCGTCGGTTAGCCGTCTCAACTCTCTTGTCAGCACGCGTTCGGTCGCAATGGTCAGCCACTCGTTATCAAAGAGGTCGCCGGCGATCAGCAGCGCGTCGGCACGCTCCTCGAGCGTGAGGGCAATCAGCGCGCTGAAGGCTTGGCGACCCGCCTCTTGAAGCCGCTGGCGCAACGCCGCGTCCTGCCGCCGAAACGGTGTGTCCAGATGAATATCTGCCGCATGGACTATGCGCACTCGGACGACGCTCCTGCTGTGACTGCCTGCGGCGAAGTCTTGAACCAGCGACGCTCCAGGCGCGAGGTCACCTGGTCCACCGCAGCCCGATACCACACCACCTCAAGTTCCCGGTCAGACGCCGATGGCGTACCCGTCGCGTCGCGGATCGGCGCCGCCCTGAAGTGCGCCGGTGGCCGGATTACGGCTGGCTCCCTGCATGCCGCCGACAGACATGGTCCACGGGTCGGTAGCTTCGGCACCATGGCCGCGGGCGGCAAGAGCGTCGATCACGCTCTGATCGATGCGTGATTCGACAAGCACCAGGTCACCATCCATGAGACGCATTCGCGGAGCTTCGATAGCGGCCTGCACGTCCAACCCGAAGTCCACGTGCTGCACCAGCGCTTGCGGCTGGGTCTGGCAGATGCCGTAACTTCCCGGCGTACCCAGCGCCAGGACCGGCTCGCCATCATGCAGCGAGATGGTAGGAGCGATCGGCAGCGACAGCGGCGCCCCTGGGTAGAGGTGATTCGGGCTTAGCGGGTTCAAATCGCCCCACCGCAGCAGATCGTTGGTCAGCACGCCGTGTCCCTGCACGACGATCCCGGAGCCGAACCCGGCACCCAGGCTTTGGGTCAGGCACACGGCGTTGCCCTCCGCGTCCATCACCGAGAACGAGGTTGTGTGTTCCAGCATGGGATCGGGCCGCGAGCCCGGCGGCGGCGCGGCTCCGATCTGCTCCGTGGGTCCGTTGACGGCCTCGGCCGAGTCCAGCAAGCCGCGCAGGCGATCCAGGTTTTCGTCTCCCAGGATCTCTTCAATGATCTCGATCGGCGCGTTGGCGTGGCGGAAGCGTGCTCGGGATGACAACCGAATCGCACGGATCATCGCGTCCAGATGTTCCGGGCCGTTTCGTTCGAGCGCGCCGATGTCCAGGTGACGCACGAGGGCCAGGGTCATCAGCATCTGAAAGCCCTCGGAAGGCGGCGGCGCGCCGTTGACTTCCAGGCCGCGGTAGTCGATCCGAATCGGGTCCTGCCAGCGGGCCTCTACGGCGGCCAGGTCATCCATGGAAAGGGCGCCACCGAGCGCCTGGATCTCGTTGACGAGCGCCCGGCCCAGCTCACCGTGATACAGGTAGTCCGGCCCTTCGCTCACAAGGGCCTCGTACGTGTCGGCCAGATCGTGCTGATGCAGCATCCAGCCGGCATCGGGCTCTTCGCCGTTGTCCAGGAATATCTCCGACCAACCGGCAAAGATCTCGGCGATGTCCTGCAAGCGGCCGCCGATCATGTGTGCGTTTCCTTCGGATACCGGGAAGCCACCGCGTGCCAGATCGATCGCATCGGCAAAGAGCTCGCCTGTCGTGCGAGTGCCGTAGGTGTCCAGCAGCTTCATCCAGCCGGCCAGGCTGGCGGGCGGACCGACTCCGTGCGGACCGCGCGTCAGATCGTCGTAGCGTCGCGCAATAGGGTCGAACTCAAGCGGTACGGCCGGCGTAAAGTCCAAACAACGCACGCGGCGTTCCGAAGCCACGTAGACCATGGCCGTGCCCATACCGGCCAGCCCGGACATGTAGGGCTCAACCACGTTGAGCGCTGCTGCCGTCGCAACAGCGGCGTCAAATGCGTTGCCGCCATTGGACAGGATGCGGGCGCCCGCCTGCGCCGCCAGGGGATGCGCCGCCGCGACTACGCCTCGACGGGAAGTGACGCTTGGCCGCCGTCCAAACATGGGCGTTCGACTCCTTGCAATCCGTCCGAGGTCGCATAATGCGCGCTCCCGGGCGACGTGTCATCTGCGCCGACGCGTACCTGCCGGCAATCGGAATCCGATAAGGGCTCAGTAGGCTTCGGCCAGGTCCTCGAGAGCCGGTCTGTTGAGGACGTCGATTCGCTTACGGCCAATCGCGATCAAGCCATCGCTCTTCAACTCATTCAGCGCTTGCGTCGCGGTCTCCCGTGACGTTCCCACGCGCTCAGCCAGGTCGTTGTGAGTCAGGCCCGTCAAGCGAGCGTTGGCTTCGGAGGTGAGACGAAGAATCAGCGTGGCCAGCCGGGCGGTGAGCGACTTGAGCGCCAAGTCCTCAAGCTGCGTCTCGGCCTCACTCACTCGGTCCGCCAGCGCCTGCATGATGCGGACGCCAATGATCGGGAATCGGCCGATCAGGTATTCCAGTTCGCGCCGACCAATGACGCACAGCGTGGACTCTTCAACCGTCTCAGCGAACGAGTCATAGACGGAATCTCCAAGAAGCGCCATCTCGCCAAAGAAGGTACCCGGTTCGATGTTGGAGATGATGAAGCGCTTGCCATCGGGCGAAATGCGGTAAATCTGGACGTCGCCGGTCTTGAGCAAGTAGAGGGCCTCGGGCCTTTCATCCGGCTGGAAGAGGATCCGTCCCGCCCGGGCCGTGGTCATTCGTGTGCTGCGCTCGACTTCATAGATCTGCGTCTCCGTGAGGTCTTGAAAGACTTCGATCTGGCGCAGATAGCGTCGCTTGAGCGCGCCCGGATCCTGACGCTGACCGGCCGATCCTGCTCTCGCGGCTTGCCGCAATCGTCGCTCAGGCATCGCGCACCGCCCACACCCGGCGAGGCGTCAGAGCGTCTGCCGCCTGAGCTCGTGCCGAGTTGCTCATATGGATGAGTTCTTCGTTCCGCCTATATGTTGGCACAGCCGCCGGCGCCGCCGGCGTTCGGGGAGTCTCGTGGGAAGGCGCGACCTAGGCGGCTGCCGGTGCGAACGGCGCCAACTGGTTGGGCTCGCAAATGTCAATTGCCTGCGCAGCCTTCTGGTCACGCTCCATGGCCGCTATCAGCGCTTCGACTGAGCTGAAGGCTTCCTGCCCTCGTAGCCAGGCGCCTACAAAGGTGCGTAGGCCCTGCCCGTAAACCTCCCGCGTCAAACCCATCAGGTGAGTTTCAAAGATGGCAACACCGGGACCGAACGTCGGCCGAGTCCCTACGCTGATAAGCGCCGGGTAGAGGCGCGGATCGCCGTCCAGAATCGCGGCACCCGCATAGACGCCGTCGGCGGGACGGACTAGCCATGGCGGAATCTCGACGTTAGCCGTTGGAAAGCCGAGCTCGCGGCCCCGGCCGTCGCCGCGGCCAACGACTCCGTAGAGACTGTGCGTACGGCCCAGAATGTCGTTTAAGCGCGTCAGGTCTCCGGCGGCCAGAGCGTCTCTGGCCTGACGACTCGAAATCGCCCCCGGCTCCCCCTCGTAGCTCACGGGTACGTGAGTGAATCCCAAGCGCGAGGCAAGCCGTGCGATAACGGCTGGCGTTCCTTCGCGATCCCGTCCGATCGCGGCGTTTGGACCGGTGACGAGCGTACGCATGCCGAGCTGTTCAATGAGATCGCGCACGAAGTCGGAAGCCGAGCGGCGAGAGAACCGCCGATCAAACCTGAGAACGACGATATCGTCGACTCCGGAAGCAGCCAAGAGTGCGATTCGGTCATCCAGCGTCGTCAGCAGCCGCCGAGGCTCCGACGGCCGCAAGACCCACTCGGGAGGCGGCCACAGGGTGACTGCGACGGCGCGGCCGTCTGGCAATTGGGCGGCGGCACGGCAGGTGGCGGCCAGCAGCGCGAGGTGGCCGCGATGTACGCCGTCAAAGCGGCCAATCGTGACCGCCGCGCCGCCTAGCGGAACAAAGGCGTCGTCCTCTCGAAAGACGCGCACGTTGGGAGCGCTCGACGATGACTTCACTGGGCGGGCTTCCATACCAGGCGCGGCATCCAGCGCCCGGCCCGGCCGAGCGCCAGTCCCAGGAACTCCCCCTGACCGTCATAGAGGCGGTGCATTCCGTCGGCTACTCGATCGAGGGGTCGCCCGTGACTGAACTCGGTACGTTCGGTGTCGCTCAGAACGTTCGCGGGTAGGTGTTCGACTGCCGTGTCCGGCGAGTAGAGCAATGTATCGAGGAAACCCTCACGCGTCGCGATCTCGAGCTGCCACATTTCAGTTGCCGCCACTAACGTAAATGGCCCAACGCTGGTTCGCGCCAATCCGAACAGCGTGGCCCCAGAATTGAGCGCCGACCCCAGGTCTCGAGCCAACGCCCGAATGTACGTGCCGGAGGAACACTCGACGTGCAGACCCACCAGTAGCGCGTCGTTGGATCCAGCGCCAGTGCCAAAGCGCAGGCGGCCGCCCACCACCCGCACGCCGATTCGCCCCACCGCCACCAGTTGCAGCGCCCGGATGTCCACCGGGCGCGGCAGCAGGTCTGGCTGCCGACCCGAGCGAATGGCGCGATAGGCGCGCACGCCGCCGACCTTTAGTGCGGAGTAGTGCGGCGGACGCTGCTCGATGACCCCGGTAAAGGCCGGCAGCAGGTCGGCGACTGCCTGCGGCGAGGGTGGCGGACGCGGTGGGACCGTTGGCTGTGTCTCCAGGTCGTACGAGGGCGTCTCGACACCGAAGAGCACCACGGCCTTGTAGACCTTTGGCATGTCCAGGATGAAGCGGCTCAGCCTCGTGGCACGCCCGACGGCCAACGGGAGTACGCCCCAAGCGAGCGGGTCAAGCGTGCCGCAGTGCCCCACACGCCGCACGCCAACGGCGCGGCGAACGCGCCCGACGGCCTGGGTGGATCCCATGCCGATGGGCTTGAAGACATTGACAAATCCACCGTCCGGCGGCGTTTGCCCATTAGATGCCATCGCCGGGCTGCGTCACGAGCGGCTGTCCCGCGTCGTCCAAGGCCTCGTCGGAGTCTCGGCGCCGGGCCATTGCCTCAGCGGTCAGCATGTCCGGATCGAGTTGAAAGCGAATGCGCGGTATCCGGTATACCCGAATGCGCGCGGCCAGTTCGCGGCGGACGAACGACGCCGCTCGCTGCAGCGCGCCCACCGATGCCTCGGCATTGCGCGCGTTGCCCAATGGCGTCACAAACACAATGGCCTGCCCGAGATCCGGGGAAACAGACACGCGCTGCACGGTCACGAACCCAATCGCCGGATCTTCAAGCCGACGCTCGATGAGATTGCTTATTTCACGCGCAATCTGAGCTTCGATCCGTTGCGCGCGGCGCGTAGCCATAATGCGGCCTCCGGTGCTACGGGAGCCGTTCTTCGGTGTGGCTGGCCTCAATGATGTCCGCGAGTTGGATCTTTGTCGTCGTCTCGATAGCCAGCCCGCAATCGAAGCCCTGCCGGACCTCGTCCACTTCGTCGGCAAATCGGCGAACGGTCAGAATGTGCCCGCTGCCGATCTCCTCGTTGCTTCGCAGAATGCGAACGCTGGCACCGGTATAGACGCGACCGGAGAGCACCATGCCGCCCACGATTTGACGTGTGCGCTCGGTGCGAAACTCGCCGCGAATCTCCAGGCGGCCGTCAACCACCTCGACCTGCTCAGGCTTGATCGATCCCTTCAGCGCCGCATCAACGTCGTCAATGAGTTCGTAAATCGTGCGGTACGTGCGAACGTCAACGCTTTGCCGTTCGGCCTCAGCGGCCGCCGTGGCGTCGACGCGCACATTGAAAGCCAGCACCAGACCCTTGGCGGCGGACGCGAGGTTTACATCGGACTCTGTGACCGATCCCACGCCTTCGAAGACGACCATCGCCCGAGCCCGCTCGTCGCCGAGCTGATTGATCGACTTCACCACAGCGTCCACGGAGCCGGCGGTATCCGCCTTCACGACAAGATTAATCTGCTGCAGGCGACCGGCGGTCATCTGTGCGGCGAGCGACTCTAGACTCAGTCGCATAGCCTGATCCCCGCTCCCGCGCGCTTGCGTGCGACTCTGCTGCCGGCGTCGCTTGCGCTGACGCTTGACGACGTTGAGCGGATCACCGACCTCCGGCATCGAATCCAGACCCATGACCTGGACAGGTGTGGACGGCTGCGCTGACCTGAGCCGACCCCCGCTGTCGTCAAACAGCGCGCGAACTCGGCCGTTGATCTCACCGGTCGAAATGGTGTCACCGACCTTCAGGGTGCCGCGCTGAACCAGAACGGTCGCTATCGGCCCCTGGCTGTGGTCGAGCCGCGTCTCGATAATCGTGCCTTCGGCCGGGCCGTCCATCGGAGCTCGAAGCTCCTCGAGTTCGGCCGTGAGGTTGATGTACTCGAGCAGTTCGTCTACGCCGTCGCCGTGCAGGGCTGAAAGCGGAACCGCCACCACGTCACCGCCGAAGTCCTCCACGACGATCTGGTGCTCGGTGAGCTGCTGAAGCACGCGGTTGGGGTTGGCGGTCTCCAGGTCAACCTTGTTTACCGCAACGATGATTGGGACGCTGGCCGCCTTGGCGTGGCCGATGGCTTCGACGGTCTGCGGCATGATCCCGTCATCGGCCGCGACGACGATAACCACGATGTCCGTGACGCCCGCCCCCCGTGCCCGCATAGCGGTGAATGCTTCATGCCCAGGGGTGTCAATGAAGGTGATGGCGCTCCCGTTCACGGGTACTTGATACGCCCCAATGTGCTGGGTGATTCCGCCAAATTCACTGTCGACAACGTTCGATTTGCGGATCGCGTCAAGTAGCGTGGTCTTGCCATGATCCACGTGACCCATCACCGTCACGACCGGTGGGCGCGGATCACCCACCATTGGGACCATGGCATCCGGCTGAGCCGCTTCGCGGGTGGCCGTCGGCGCAGGCTCCGCCTTGTCGACTTCCTCAACAATTGCGATCCCGAGATTGCGCATGACCGCGCGGGCCGTGTCGCGGTCAATCGCCGCGTTGATGGTCGCGAGCACACCGCGGTTGAGCAGTTCCATGATGATGTCGGTCGGAGGGACCTCAGCTCGTTCCGCAATGTCGGCAATCGAAGCCGAGGTCGGCATTGCGACCTGGCGCAATTCAATCGCCGGCGCCTCCTGCGGCTCTGGTGGTCGTTCCTCCGCGGCCGGTCCGGGTCGCTGCTGGGGGCGGCGGCGGGCGCGTGGGCGCGGCGGAGGACGGCGACGGGTGCGGCGGCGACGCGCCATGCTAGCCCGTCCGCCCGACCGAGCGCCCGCGGCGTACGCGCTCCACCTGTTCAATCAAGACTGCGGCCCTCGCGCTATCGATATCAACCTTCAGTTCCTTCCTGAGCATGCCGCCTGCAAGCGCTCGTTGCACGCAGCCGCCGTCCATCGAGAGATAGGCCCCGCGACCACTGAGGCGACCCGACGGATCGCAGCGTATATCCCCGTCCGGCGTTCGTACGATTCGAATCAGCTCCCGCTTGGGACGCTTCACGCGCGTGACGATACACGTACGCACAGGTTCAGGACGGGCGATGATCAGCTCCCGAATCCCGCAGCCCCGCGGCTGCGCGCGCCGCGACTTCCACCGAAGCGGAGTCCAGAGGAACCTGCGAGGCATCGTCACCGGCTTCGAGCGTGACTTGACTCGACTCACTCTCAACGGTCGATTCCGGCTCGGCGACGCCCACGGCCTCCGCCGGCTCCGCAGCGTCGCGAATGGTGATCTTAAATCCTGTGAGCCGCGCGGCCAGGCGTGCGTTCTGACCTTCGCGACCAATCGCGAGTGAGACCATGTCGGTTGGCACGAACACATCGGCCACGCGCTGCGACAGATCGACGTGCACATTGCGCACGCGCGCCGGGCTTAGCGCGTTGGCCACGTACACACGCGGCTCGTCGTGGAACAGGATGATCTCCACTTTCTCCTGCCCGAGCTCACGCAGCACGTTCTGAATCCGCGTGCCGCGCATGCCCACGGCCGACCCAACCGGATCGAGTCCCTCCTGCCGCGAGCGCACCGCCAGCTTGGTTCGCACTCCGGCATCGCGCGCAATCGCTTCAATCTCAACCAGACCGTTCTGAATCTCGGGGACTTCGCGCTCGAATAGCCGCCGGACAAAGTCTGCGTGCGAGCGGGAAACCCGCAACTGCGCACCGCGCCCTCCGTCGGCCACTTCCAGCAAGAGCACACGCATACGCTGACCGGAGCGGTAAAACTCGCCCGGCACCTGGTCGACGGGAAGCATGATCGCCTCGCCGCGGCCAAGGTCGACAAATACGCCCCGGTTCTCTACGCGCGTTACGCGACCAACGAGCAACTGGCCCTGGTGCTCAATGAAGTGCGTATAGATTTCCAGGCGTTCGGCGTCTCGTAGAGCCTGCTGCATCGCCTGACGCGCCTTCTGCGTGGCAATGCGCCCGAAATTCGGCGGCGTGATGTCTATCTGAAAGATCTCACCCAGTTCCATGGTCTCGTCGTAGCTCCGAGCCTCGGCGAGGGAGATCTGGTGAATCTCGTCGGTTACCGCTTCGACGACCGTCTTGTTGGCGTACACCGTGGAATCGCCCGTTTCCGGGTCAATTTCGATGTCAATGTCGTCGTAGTCGCTGTTGTAGTCCTCGAAGGCGGATGTAATGGCCGTGCGCAGGGCGCTAACAACCGCCTCAATCTGAATGCCCTTCTCGTCGGCAAGCTGTTGCAGCGCCAACATGAAGTCACTCCGCACGGTATAGCCTCCTCAGGACTTTCGGACCGCTTCCCTCCCCCGGGAATAGGGACGGGCCCTCGCCCGCCCGCAGCAGACAATGCGGCTAAGCGTAGTTTAGCACTTCGTGCCCCTGACCAGCGAACGCGGCCAGAATGGGCCATTTGAAGCTATATTTGACGCGTTTCGGCCGATAGTGAGCCGACATATTGTGGTTCGACTGCGACCGCGACGCGAGCTAGATCAGCCGATCTTCGTCAGCGCCGAATACGTAAGCCTCGGCCGCGGGAACCTTGGCGTAGACCGTGGTATTGCGATCCCATTCCTCTTCCAGGGGCCGTTTGGCGATCACGCGCGATCCGGCGAGATCAAACGTGACTTCCTTGCGCTGCTCCGAGAAGTGACTCTCGACCCAGTACACGTCAACCGGTACCGAACCCTCAACCTGATGGTGGGACAGCTCAATTGACTCGGGTCGGATCCCCAGGTTCAGCGGGTCGCCCTCGCGTCGGCCCAGGATGTCGTTCCGCAGATCCACGAAGTGACCGTCCACGCGCACACCGCCACGCTCGGCTTTCGCCGGCATCAGGTTCATCGGCGGGAGGCCGACAAATCCGGCCACGAACATGTTCGCGGGGTTGTCGTAGATTTCGCGGTACGTGCCCAACTGCTGGATCGTGCCAGCCTGCATTACGGCAATTCGGTCGCCCATGGCCTGCGCTTCCGTCTGGTCGTGCGTCACGTACACGGTGGTGATATTGAACCGGCGCAGCAAACGCTTAATCTCCACGCGCGTACGGCTGCGCAGCTTCGCGTCCAGGTTCGAAAGCGGCTCGTCAAACAGAAAAACCGTCGGGTCGCGCACGATGCAGCGAGCGATCGCCACACGCTGCTGCTGCCCGCCGGACAGCGCCTTGGGGCGACGGTCCAGAAGCTGATCGAAGCCCACGCCCATGATCTGGGAGACGATTTCCACGCGCTCGTCAACTTCTTCCTCGCGCTTATGCATCTTGAAAAAGAAACCGAGGTTCTTCTTGCTGTGCATGTGCGGATAGAGCGCGTAGTTCTGAAACACGATGCCCACGCGCCGCTCCTTGGCGCCGAGCATGGTCCATTCCTCTTCGCCGTACCTGATGCTCCCGCTGTTCGGGTAATCCAGCCTGATGAGGCCGGCAATCACTCGCAGCATGGTGGACTTGCCGCAACCTGACGGCCCGAGAATCGCGATGGATTCGCCGTCGTGGATATCGAGATCCACGCCGTCAATGGCATGAATGTTGCCGTCGTGATAGTTGGCCTGGCCCACGAGGTCGGACTTTTCCTCGTCCGGCGTCTCGCCCATCTGGCCGAATATCACGGCTGCCGGATCGGTGTCCTCCTTGAAAATCACGCGAGCGTCTCGAATCTGAACGTCAGCCATCGAACCCCTCCGAGCCTGCTGTTGACTGCGACTGGCGAGCCCTCACAAGACTCGCCCCTCCGGCTCCACGCCAAACGCGTGCAGCCGGTCTTGCGTCATCCGAATTGCCACAAGTGCCAGGGTGCTCGCCATCAGGAACACCGCCGGGAAGATGAGCAGCATGCTGAGCACAATGCTCGCGATCACGATGATAAAGAACGCGACCGAGGAACCAGGCGAGCTCAGTGCCATGACCGCCGCGTTGCGAAATACATGATAGATCGACATGTCGTATCGAATGAACATCGGAAAGAGGTAGGCCTGGGCGGCCGTCCATAGCACCACGAAGTACAGCGAGAGGAATCCCAGCGCCTGGATAAGCAACTGTCCGGTGCCCGTATAGAAGATGAAGCCCACGATCAGGCCGTAGAGCAGACACATGTCGACCACGAACAGAATCCAGGCGCGCACGAAATTGAGCCGAAAGCCGTGCCAGAAGTCGCGAGCCTCAACGTTCTCATACTCCATATGCCGGCGGGCCACATGAAACAGAGCCGCCGTGGCCGGCCCGGCCAACGCTCCCCCCACGACCGTGCCGCCCACGATGAAGACGAAGTACTGTACGCCGGTCACGGGTGACTCGGTCTGAAGCACGGCCTGCTGCAAGGCGAGGCCGCCTGGAATCCAGACAATCGGGATCAGTGGCAGTGTGGCGAGAAACCACAGCAGGTTCCCAACCAGCGCCAGCGCGCGCAGGTCGTAGTACACCTGCGCGAACGCCCACCAGGTGTGTCGAAATACGTCAGCCACAGCGCCTCACCGCGGAGACAGGGAGGCAGAGGCCTCCCTAGCGCATGGTAGCCGAGGCTGCGGCGGCACTCGAAGTGAGCGTAACGCGCACGCCTGCCAGGAGCATTCAGGCCGGGACTTTCACCGGCAGCCGATCAATCATTTCGCGCAGCAGCCGAGTCGTCTGGTTGGTGCTCCCGCAGCACGACCCGACGACCGATACGCCGTCATCAATCCACTGCCAGGCGAATTCAACCATCTTTTCCGGCGGATAGAGATAGCAGACCCGGCCATCTATCAACTCGGGCACACCAGCGTTCGACTGGGCCATCAGCGGCCGTCGCGGACCGGCGGCCAGCATCTGTCCCAGCACCTGCGTCATTTCTTCCGGCCCGTTTCCGCAGTTGCAGCCAACCACGGCCGCGCCCGCGTCCTCGCAGGCGCGCATGCCATCAGCCGGCGTCACACCCATCATGGTGTGCAGATTGATGTCGTAGGTCATGGTCGCGAAGACTGGCAGACCGGTCGACGCGGCGGCTTGAATGGCGATCTGGACTTCGCGAATGTCGCTGAAGGTCTCACAGAGCAGCAAGTCCACACCGCCCGACGCCAACTGCTCGGCCTGGACGCGGAACGCCTCAGTCATCCGAGATTCAGTGACATCGCCGAGCGGCTCGAGGAAGTCACCACTCTGGCCGATATCACCAGCGACCCAGGCATCGTCGCCGGCAACAGCCCGTGCCTGTTCGGCCGCGCCGCGGTTGATGGCCTCGGCGTTGGCGACCAGGCCGGCCCGCTCGAGTCGAATGAGGTTGCCGCCGAATGTGTTCGTACTAATGACGTCGGCGCCAGCCGCAATATACGCCTGATACACCGCAGCCATTCGGTCCGGATAACGCAGCGTGACTTCCTCCGGAGCTTCCCAGTCGCGGTCCGGAAAGTCGTTGAGGATGCTTCCCATCGCTCCATCGAAGAGCAGCGGTCGACGGGCAAGTGCGTGCAGGATGCCGTCGGGACTTGTTCGACTAACAGGCATGGGGCATTTGCTCAGTCCCGGCCAGTTGGGCGCGGGCGACTGCTCGAATATAGCAACGAAACATCGGCGTCCTGGTTACGATTGCTCGTCTTCGTCGGCCTGGGCCGCAGCCGCAGCGCGATTCACCTCGCTCAGCGCCGGATACAGGTCGCGATAGCGCGCGAAGCCCGATTCGAGCATGCGGGATCCGGCGGCACTGGGATCAACCACTTCGAAAGGCGCGGCGGTTGCCTGAACCGCCTCCGGAACGGATGCAAAAAGCCCAGCCGCCACGGCGCCAAGCAACGCCGCGCCGAAGGCCGGCCCGCGGCCCTCGGGCTCGACTCGCATTGGCGCATTGAACACGTCCGCGAGGATCTGTCGCCACAGAGGGCTGCGGGCGCCGCCGCCGGCCAGCTTGAACCGACGCGCCGACGCGCCAACCGACTGGATCGCCTGGGCCGCGTCCCGCAGGCTGAATGCCACCCCTTCGAGCACTGCCCGGACAACATCTGAACGGTCGTGCGCGGTCGTGAGACCTAGTAGTGCGCCCCGTGCCTTGACGTCCAGGTGAGGCGTACGCTCGCCCTGCAGGTACGGCAGCCAAAGTAGGCCCCGGCTTCCCGGCGGCGCACCATCCGCCTCGGCAACCAACCTGGCGTACGAAGTGTCCGGTGCCACGATGTCGCGAAGCCAGCGCAGCGACAACCCGGCCGCTTGCGTGACACCCATGAGGTACCAGCGTCGTGGAAGGGCGTGGGCACCGACCTGCACGCGTCCATCCTGCGCCGCTCCATACACGGAAGCCGCGGCAAAGACCACGCCGGACGAGCCAATAGTCACGGCGGCATCGCCTTCGTCTACCACGCCCGCGGCGATCGCGCCGGCCGGCTGGTCGCCGGCGCCGGCTGCGATTGGAATCCCGGCCGGCAGACCCAGCCGTTCGGCGGCGGATCGGGTGAGGCGACCAGCCGTCCTTGGCGATTCGCGGAGCTCGGGGAGCCAGGTCGCGTCGATCTCCAGAGTGTCCAGCATCTCCGGCGACCACTGTCGCGTGGCCGAATCGAAGTAACCGGTTCCGCTGGCATCGGACACGTCAGTCCAACACTCATCGGAGAGGCGCAACCTGACGTAGTCTTTGGGCAGCAGCACGTGCGCCGTGCGCTCGAGCAGATGTGGCTCGTGCGTACGGACCCACATGAGCTTCGGCGCCTGAAAGCCTTCCAGCGGCAGGTTGCCGGTGTGGCGGATCAGCGCTGGCACACCCAACTGTTCTTCCAGCTGCCGACGCTGCGGTCCGGTACGCAGGTCACACCACAGGATTGCGTCGCGCAGCGGCCGCTGCGCCCGGTCGAGCAACGTGAGTCCATGCATCTGACCGGTAAGTCCAATTGCGCGGATGTCATTCGCCCGTTCGGCCTTGGCGGCAACCGCGGCCAGCGCCTCAAATGCCGCTCGCTCCCAGCGGTTTGGCGACTGCTCGGCCCAGCCCGGCCGGGGCGTGTGCAATTCGTACGGGGACTCGCAGACGGCCAGGGTTGCTCCTGACACGTCAGTCAGAACGGCGCGCGCACCCGTGGTCCCCAGGTCGAGGCCAATCACCGTCGCGGTGCTCATTGGCACATCCGCGCCGAGTGCCCGAAGCTCGGTAAGGGCATGTCGGCCGGCTCGAGGCGGACGCCGGGCGCCGCACGCGGGATTGCAAATGCAGAGGCGGCTCCGTGATCGACAATCTTCTCCGCCAGCCACCGCGGATCATCGTGCAACGCGATGATCGTGCCACCCAGTCCGGCGCCTGCCAGTTTGGCGCCACGCGCCCCGAGACTTCGCGCCTGAGCAATTAGGGCGTCGACCACCGGGCCGGAGCCGCCAACGCCGGATATGTAGTCGTGCGCCGTGTTCATGGCCGTGCCTACGGCCAGCCAGTCGTGTTCGAGCACCGCGCGCTTCGTCTGACGGGCAATTGAACCCAACGCTCGCATGGCCGTCCGTACGGCGTCGTCACCTTCGACCCAGCGAGCCCGCAGCGGACGGTGGGTTTCGCCTGAGTCGCGCTGCCGTCCTGTGTGGGCCAGCACAAAGGGTAGCGGGGCGTCGCGCCGGAGCAGCGGCTCCACGGTTGCCAGCGGATCCACCGTGGGGCCGCGCCAGTGTTCCTTGTCGCGAAAGTCCATACAGACAAGACCGCCAAACGTCGTCGCGTAAAAGTCCTGAAAACCGCAAGTCACACCCATCCGGCTGAACTCGATCTCGCGTGCTGCTTCGGCAAATTGGTGCCGTGGCATCTCTCGGTGCAACCAGGCGTTCGTCGCGTGGAGCGCGGCCACCAGCAGGGCGCTGCTGCTTGAGAGGCCAGCGCTGGGCGGCACCTCGCTCCAGCATCGAATCTCCACGCGGTCGTCTTGCAGACCCTGCGCAGCGATCACGGCTTTCAGAACATTCAAGTACGTGGAACGACGTGCCGCGGCAAGGGAGCTTGCATCCATCTGGGACGCCTCCGCCGCATTTGGCGGAAAATACAGGCGAAGGTCCCCATGCGATCGGACGGTGAGATCGAGATCGGCGTCGAGCGCCATGAGCCGCAGGCAGGGCGCCGGCCGAATCGACACGTAGGCGCGGCGTGGAACGGCTACGGCAATGACCGTTCCGCCGTACATGTCGCTGGGATTGCCGATGAGCCCGGCCCGACCGGGCGCCGACGCGACGACCGGGACAGGGGCGGTCACAGCCGTTGGCCAAGCTCGCTGACGTACTGGCGCACGCCCGCGCCGTACTGCGGGTCCGCGAGTGCAAAGTCAATAAACGCTCGGTAATACGACTCGAAATTGCCGATGTCATATCGGCGTTCGTCTGCCAGCAACGGAACCGCGCGAACTGGGGGAGACTCGCGCGCCAGGATCGCAATTGAATCGGTCAGCCAGCGTTCGCCTCCAACCCCGGGGCGCGTCGATTCAATCGCGTCGAAGATTGACGGATCGAATACGTACCTGGGCACGATCGCGAGATCGCTTGGGGCCCGGCCCGGGACCGGTTTCTCGACCAGGTCCACCGCCACAAGCGAACCGTCAATCTCGCGAACATCCACGATCCCATATCGGAACGCATCTTCCGGTGCAATGCGTTCAACGGCCACGGCGCCGCTGGCGCGGCTCGCCCAATAGGCCTTCATCAGCCTGGCGACCAGATCGCCGCCGCGAATAATGGTGTCGCCAAAGGCAACGACGACAGGTTCGCCGCCGGCAAAGTCCCGCGCCAGGCCCACCGCATCCGCCACGCCGCTGGGCGTACCCTGGCGTGTGTAGAAAACCCCGCGAACGCCGTCGGCGATCGCGAGATCGGCCGAGTCGCCGCTACCCGCCTGCCGCAACACCTGGCTGAGTTCAGGATCGGAATCAAAGTGATCCTCGATTGCCGCCTTCTTGCGGCCGGTGATGAATAGGATCTGCTCAATTCCGGCTGCACGTAGCTCTTCAACTACGTACTGGACGACCGGCCGGCGGCCGACCGGCAGCATTTCCTTGGGCTGCGACTTCGTGGCCGGAAAGAGTCGCGTACCGATCCCCGCCACGGGAACGACGGCCTTGCGAATAGGTCCGGACGATGCGGCGCGGTGCACAGTCCCTCGGCTTCCGGGCTCGTGAGCGACCGGACGCTAGCATACGGATGCCGGCAGGCTGGCTCACCGCGCATCACGCTGGGCGCCTGCTGACGATCTGACTTATGCAGCCGTTGGTCGATGCCCGTGGCTCATCGCGCGGCCGTGAAGAGGGGACTTGGCGTGCGTCGCGCTCTGGTGCTTGGAATCTGGATGCTCCTGGCGTTGGGCGGCGTGACTGTGGTGCTGGCCGTTTTTGCAACGCGCGGTTCGGTAGATGTCTCGGATTTGGCCCGCCTGCAATCAGATCCACCAGTCCGGGCGCGGGCCGCGGCCAAGCTGGATGCCTTTGCTCAAGTATCGGATCAGGCACGACTGGCGGGCCGTGAGATTCCGGCGCAAGTCGCCTTCACGCACGATGAAATGACCGCGCTTCTCCAGGACTGGGCCAGCCAGGATCATGGGTTTGGCACCGCATCCGATCTGCAGCTCACCTTTCGCCCGCAGATGCTGACGCTCACCGGCATGCTCCACTCGATTGGCCTGAGTTTTCCCTTTCGCCTCGACATCGCCGTCGCGACCGAGAACAGCCAACGTACCGCGGAGATTACGAGGTTCCAGGTAGGAGAGATGTACGCGCCCGGCTTCGTGCGCTCGCTTGCCCTCGCGCTGGCCGAGAGAACGCTTGACGCCGGGCTGCCGCGCCTACCCCTCGCAATTGAAACTCTCGTGGTGACGGACGGTGAACTGTTCGTGTCCGGCGCCGCGGTTCCCTAGCGCCGCTCAAGGCCATCGCGTCTCAGCGCGGGAAAGCTCCGCGGACGCCGCCGTCCACCGGCAGCACTGCGCCGGTGGTCTTGGCCGCACGATCGCCGGCCAGGAACAGTACCGTTTCAGCCACGTCTTCCGGGCGAATTGGCGTTTGCAAAAGGTTGCGACGGCGGTAAAAGCCCTCCAACTCGCTGACATCGATGCCGTGCGCCGCCGCCCGTCCGGCTCGGAGGTCGGCACTCCACAGGCGGGAATCGGCGAAGACCGCATCGGGATTGACCATGTTGACGCGAATCCCGTGCTCGCCATTCTCGATCGCGAGGATGCGACCGAGCTGCAGTTGGGCCGCCTTGGCCGCGCTGTAGGCTCCGAAATCGCGGCCCGGGTCAAAGACGTTCTTCGTGCACACCAGGATCACGCTGCCGCCTATGCCCTGAGCCCGCATGGCGCGAACAGCTGCCCGGGTAACCAGGAAGTGACCCGTAGCGTTGACGTCCAAGCTCCGTTGCCACGCGGCGAGTTCGAGCGTGTCGATGGATGCCGCGTCCGCGATACCGGCGTTGGAGACCACGACGTCAATCCCTCCGACGGCGAGCAAAACTGATCGCATGGCCGAGGCCACGGCATCCGCGTCAGTCACATCCAGGGTCAAGCAGTCAGCGGCGTCGCCTCCGTCGCGAATCGCCGTCGCCGCCACTGCAGCGCCGTGGCTGTCTATATCGGCCACAAAGACGTGAGCCCCGGCGGATGCCAGCCGCTGCGCCGCGGCGCGGCCGATGCCACTAGCCGCGCCGGTAACCAGCGCCACCCGTCCAGCCAGTTCGCGGTCGGGAGGGGCCAGCTTGAGTTTGTAGAGCTCGAGCGGCCAATACTCGATGTCGAACAGATCGCGCGCCGGTAACGCCGCATAGCTGCTCATCGATTCGGCACCCTCAATCACGTCCATGGTGTGACGGTAGATTCGCGCCACGGTGTCGGCATCGGACGCGCTACGCCCGGTCGTAAACATGCCCACACCCGGCGCCAGCACGACCCGCGGAGCGGGATCGTGTCTAAAACCGTCGTTGGGATCAGCGTGTTCGCTGACGTACGCGTCGTAAGCGGCCTCGTAGCCGGCTACGGCCTGCGGCGCGTCAGCCGGATCCGATGATGGCAGAACCAGCGGCAGCCTCTTGGTACGCAGTACGTGGTCGGGGGTCGCGGGGCCTTGCTGGGAAATACGCCTGACATCGTGCCGGTCAGCGAAGCTGCGCACTCGCGGGTCGGTGTCACTACGGACGATCATGTGTCGGCGACGGCTCAGCAGACCCCGCAACGTGAGAGCCAGGCGGGAAGCCGCAAACTTCGGTTCGGCGGTTGGCCGTCGGGGGCCGAACCAGGTCCGGGCGACTTGCGCTTCGGCTCGCGAAACCAGTTCGATGTGCCGCTCGTAGGACTCCTCCCCGGTCTCGCCAAACGTCACCAATCCATGCTTGTCCAGAACGAGCCCGGTAACAGTCGGATCAGCGTCGTAAACGTCCGCCGCCGCCTTAGAAAGATCGAAGCCGGGCTTGATGTAGGGAACCAGACCGGCAACGCCACCCAGAGCGTCGCGCACCCGCGCAGCACCCTCCGGCTGGTTGGTCAGGGTGAGAATCGCGTCGGCGTGACTGTGATCAATCCAATCCAGCGGGATGAAGGCGTGCAATAGCGTCTCGATGGAGGGACGCGGCGCACCCGTATCGAGCAGCGCCAGCGTGACCAACTCGACCATGGTTTCGTCATCGAGGGTCATGCGTTCGCGGAGCGCGATCAGATCGTCAAGAGCGAGTGGAGCGAATCCTTCGGGACCAATCGAGGCAAGGTCGGTACCACTGCCCTTGATTGTGAGCGTTCGACGGAGACCGCCGCGCGGATCCGCACCTTCGTGCTTCACCGAAGTGTTTCCGCCGCCAGAGAGAACAAGCGAGGGCTCAGCCCCCAGCAGGCGTGACGTGTAGACGCGCAGCGCGAGCGGATCCAGTCCGGCAGCGTCCTCCGACGACCAGCGGGATTGCACCGGCAATCGCCTTATCAGTCGCGCAGCGGCGCCGTGGGTTCCAGCGTGACGGTTTTGCCTGACTCGGCGGCGATGGCGCAAAAGAGGTCGTAGGCAGCATCCAGCTTGACCTTCGGGTCGCCGCCGTCCGTGCTGCGAACCACAATGTCGACCGGAAGCCCATTGACGCGCGACTGTCCGACGTAGGCCTTCAGATAGGCGGCCGGCACTTCGCGCATAACACGCTGCATGAACGGCGAAGTCTCCGACTCGAACGAGTCAATAAACACACGCATCCGCGCGCTCTGGGTAGCGAACATCCCGCGCAAGGCCGGGCGGATGTGCGTCTCGAAACACCCTTCGACTTCGCGAGGCGGTCCGGGCATCGACCAGATAGTCGTCTCGTCGATGACCGTCGAGAAGCAGGGCGCCCACCCGACCGGATTGAGGTGCACGGTGGATGCACGCGGTATCGACCCCATCTTGAGGCGCGGCGGAACCGAGACCTCCTCGATCGTCATGTTGCGTCGGCGCGCATAGTCCTCAATCACTTCAAACGGCGTGTGGATATCGCTGCCCGCAACCTCGGCAATCGCGTCGACGGTCATGTCGTCGGGCGTGGGGCCGAGGCCTCCGGTTGTGATAATCACACGCGCATTGCGCGTCACGGCGGCGCGCAACTCAGCGATGAGCGCCTCCAGGTCGTCGGCCAACGCTGTGATACGGCGCACGTCGCCGCCGGCAACCGACACTTCGCCAGCCAGCCAGTGGCAGTTTGTGTCCAGCACCAGGCCGGACACGAGCTCCGTTCCGATCGAGAAGATCTCTACGTCGTCGTTCATAGCGTCCGCCGCAGCGAGAGAGGACCGGACAGCATTCTAAGTTGAGTCGGGGGGCGCGGTGCTAGCCTGCCGCCCGGCACGCCGAAAGGCCCGAAGGATTATGGGCGCCGACTGGTACGCACAGCGTGGATTCACGACGGAGACGGTGCGGCGCGCGCGTGCCTGGTACTTGCAATTCATCCCACAGCCCGGCGACCTGCTGGACGTGGGGTGCGGCCGCGGCGAGTTTCTGGAAGCGGCCGCGGACGCCGGTCACCGGGTCACGGGCATTGATCACGATTCCGAAATGCTTGCGCAGGTCGGCGGCCTGCCGGTCCTCTGCGGCGAAGCGCTGGACTACCTCCAAAGCACGTCAGACCGCTACGACACGATCACTGCGTTTCACGTAATCGAGCATCTGGCGGTGCGCGAAGCGGAAGCCTTTCTTCGACTCGCATCCGATCGGCTACGGCCCGACGGCCGGCTCATTGTTGCCACGCCGAATCCCGGCAGCCTTCCGACCCTTGCACACGAGTTCTGGCGTGACCCGACGCACGTTCGACCGTACGACCGCGAGCTCATCGAGTTCCTGACACGCGGCGCGGGGCTCGAAACGGTCACCGCCGGAGTCAATCCGGAGTCTGAGCGCGGTCTTCCGGTCGATCTGGCCGACCTTTCCGTTACGCCGCCCGCGCCTCGCCAGGTCGCACCCGAGCGATCGGACGCGCGAGCTGCTCGCTGGATCGCAGCGCGCTTGGCGGACTCGAGCTATGGACGCGACCTGGAGCGAGCCATCCATGACACAGCGGATGAGGTGCTTCACACCCGGCACGAACTGGCTCGAGTCGCCGGCGTCTTGCGCCGCTTCCTGGAAGTCGCCTACGAGCCCTCGGAGCTCTACGTCGTGGCGCGACGGCCCTAGGAGGCCGGCTGCTGCCGATTCGCCAGCTCGACCTGTGGACCCGCATCCGGCGGCGGTAGCGATTCGCCGCGCCGCATCAGATCGGCCGTATAGGCGTGGATGAGCGGTACGTTGGGTTGCAGTACGTAGGCACCATTGTCCGCAACCACCGCTCGCACCATTCCGTCCTCAGGCCGAATCGCACCCGACACCGTCCGCGCCGAACCAATCTGCATTCCCAGCTTCGCCATGGAGGGTACGAGGTCTGGCGGCAAGTTTGACTCGAAGGCATTGTTGAGTTTGGCCAGGAAAGCGGGTGAATCCACTAGCGTCTGTGGCGAAATCACTTGCTCCACTAACGCCAGCAGAACCTGCTGCTGCCGGACTTCGCGCGCGAACGCGCCATCCTGATGTCGCGTGCGTACATAGCGCAGCGCCATGTCACCGTCAAAGTGTGACGGGCCTGCCTCGACGTAGAAGGGCTCGAATCCCGTATCCGTCGCATTGGGGAACGTGGGATCGTAGATCGTTGACTCCACGTCAATCTCAACCCCGCCAAAGAAGTCAACGAGGCGTTTGAACCCGTTGAAGTCCAACGTCACCCAGTAGTCCACCTGCACGCCCAGCAAATTGGATACACGTCGCCGCAGCGCGTCTGGCCCTTCCTCCTGCCAGACCGAATTGATTCGGAACGGATCTGTCCGGCAATTGGCCACACACACATCCCGCGGGATAGACACCAGGGTTGCCGCCCGTGCCCGAGGCTCAATGTGAGCAAGAATGATCGCGTCCGTTCGACCGCCACCCTCGCCCGGGCGTCGGTCAAGACCTAGGAACAACACACTGAACGGTCGGTCTTCGGGCCAGTCGGCAACGAGATCAAGGGGGTTTGGAGGCTCCGGCGTCGCTTGAGCCTCCACAACAGGCGAAGGTGTCACGAGCAGCGGCTCCCTGGCCTTTACAACCGGGGTGGGCGCCTGAGGCCTCGGTACCGCCACCGTTGGCGTGGGTTCGACGGGCACCTCCGGCGATTCAGTCGACCGCAGCCAAACCAGTACGCCCAGCACCGCCACGACTACGAAAACCACGCCTGCCGACGCGACGCTGATGACCTCGGCACGCCTCAAACGATGTGCGCGGCCAGACAGCCGTCTTCGCGTGGGCTCAGGCGACATGGCGTTGAACTGGCGTTATGTCGAGTGAAAACCTCACTATACGACAGCTTTGCATTCGATGGACCGGTTCGTCCGCTGTTTCCCCTCGTTCGGCTCCGAGTACAGAGCGAAGCGACACGGCAGAATGTTACGCCGCCGCGACTGGCATCAGAGTTTCGCAAGCCCGGCAAGTAGCCTGAGCCGCAAGGACCAGCAGACTCGGAATCTCGAATTGCATTTTGCCATCATCGGGCGCGGCGAGACCGCCCGCTCTCACGGATCGATGCTCGAGGCACTGCCGGGCGTGTCCGCCGTCTGTGCGGCCGACGTCGATCGAGCCGGGACCGAGACAGCCACCCGTGCATCGAGCGCCTCAATCTGGACTGCGGATGCCAGGATGGCCTTGCGCCGTCCCGACTTGGACGCTGTGATCATTGCGACGCCCCATGCCAGCCACGCGGACCTGGCGTGCGAGGCGCTGGAGCGCGGCCTGCATGTCTTTCTGGAAGCTCCGCTAGCGTTGCGCCACCCGGATGCCCTCAAAGTCCTCGCATGCGCACGGGCGTCCGACACCCTGCTGGCCGTTAATTTCTGGGGCCGTGCCTTGCCGGAAGTGCGCCGCATACGAGGCCGTATTCCCCGGCCAACCGCCGTACGGATCGAGATGGTGGTCGATCCGCTGCACGATTCCTGGACCGGGAAGGCCGAGCACGGCGGCGTGCTGGGCCTACTCGGAAGCCATGCGTTGGATCTGGCCTGCTTTCTCATGCGCTCTCGGCCGATTTGCGTCCAAGCAATGGGCGGTCGCCACACGCGCCGCTCAGACCTTGCCGACACCATCGCGGCCGCGATCCGATTCGCGAACGGAGGCGTCGCCCGAGTGATCGTCGGAGAGTACGGACTCAGCCTCACCGGATCCCCGTGGCGCCTCTGGGCCACGGACGGCACGGTGTCGGCCACCGCGCACAGCGACGTTCAGACCGGCGCAACCAGCCTGAGCGGCCGCAGCAACACGGCTGAGCCATGTATCAGCGGCGACACTCGCGCCGCGCAGCTGGAGAGCCTGCGCGCATTCGTCGACGCCGTGGCACGGGGCGGCGAGCCCTTAGCCGGCGCCGAAGATGGAGTGCGCGCCGTCGCCCTCGCCGACGCGGTGTACGAAGCTATGGCCGCGCGTCGGCGGGTCCAACTTGATGCTCCCCCGCTACAGGTCGCTTCCGGACCGATCTACGCTGATGATTCCGTCGCGAACCGCCGTCACCGCGGCTTCCGTGCGTGAACGGACGCGCAGTTTGCCGTAGACGCTGCTCAGATGCGCTTCAATCGTCTTCGCCGAGACGCCCAGCACAGCAGCGGCCTCGCGATTTGATGCACCCTCCGCCACCAGCCGGAGCACATCCAGTTCGCGCATCGTCAGCGGTTCGGGTAACGATTGGCCACCCCGAACTTCCGATCCGGCCGGCGGCAGTTCCTGGAACACCGTTCGCCCGGCACTGACCTGGCGTACCGCGTCGGCCAGACCCGCAGTATCCATTTCCTTCAGGACGTAGCCTGCCACTCCCGCTTCACGCATGGACTGTACGTAGTCCGACTTGCCGTACGCCGATACAACCAGCACTCGAGTCGCAGGGGCGATGTGGGCCAGGCGCCTCGCGAGCGTGGGCCCGCCGCCTGGAATCCGGAAGTCCAGCAGGCAGACGTCCGGCGCGAGTCGGCGACACGCACGCTCCGCCGCGGAGGCATCGCCGGCAGTGCCCACCACCTGAATGTCGGGCAAGGCGGCAAGAACCGCGGCAGTTCCCTCGCGCACCATGGCGTGGTCGTCCACCAGCAGCACCCGGATGGGACGGCGCCCGGTCACTCGCGCGTCACCACAGCTGGATGGAGCGGGACTTCGACAGTCAGCACCGTCGGCCCACCGGGCTTCGACTCCACCTGAACGACTCCGCCGAGGCGGGCAGACCGCTCACGCAGTCCGGCCAGTCCAAGATGCCCCGTAGCCGCATAGACAGCGAAGTCGGGCGAGGCCTTGAATCCGCGGCCATCGTCCCGGACCGAGAGCCGAATCGCGTCGGCCGCTCGGGTCAATCGAATGCGAACTCGCGAAGCCTGGGCGTGCCGCAACGCGTTGTTCAGAGCCTCCTGAGCCGCTCGGTAGACGTTCGTTTCCACGTCCGCATTCGGTCGCTCGATGTCCGGCGTACCGTCCGTCTGCAGGTCAATCTGGAACGGCGCGGCTCGCCCCGCCTCGTCCACCAGCCAGCGCAATGCGGCTTCCAGCCCCAGGTCGTCCAGGACCGGCGGACGCAGTCGTTCGCAGATCTCACGCAGGTCGCCTGCCGCCGTATCCACCAATTGCAAGAGCGCGTCGCGGCTGCGGTAGGGCCCGGGGGCGGCCGAGCGCAACGCGCGTTGCAGCAGCACCAGCTTCTGCAGCGGCTCGTCATGCAGGTCGCGTGAAATCCGCTGGCGCTCCGCCTCCAGCATCCCGTTAACTTGGTCGTACAGGTCGCTCAGCGTCTGTTGGCTGTCCTGCAGGCGCTGCGCGGTCTCGTCCAACTCCCGTAGGCGGTCCTGCAACTGCCCCCACAGATCCACGCGCACCATGAAGCTGGCGAGTTGACTCGCCAGCGCGTCCAGCAGGTCGGCATCGGCCTGGCTGAGGCCAAACGACTCTTCCCGGATCGAGGCGACGACATAGGCCGCCACCGACTCGCCGATCTTGCACGGAACCACGACGGCGGCGATTTCCGAGCGTCCTCCGCCCCCGGCGGCAACCACGGCCGACCGCACCTGCGCGTCGTCCGGCGTCGGGGCCAGGCTGTTGAACGCGATGGCCGCAAGGTCATGCGGCGGGGCTGCCCGAGTTACGGCAATCCAGTCCAGGCCGATGGCCCGGCGCACCGGGGCCAACACCGACTCGGCAAGCTGTTCCACGGAGGTCGTGGACGCCAATGCCGCGCTGGCCGTTCGCATAAGCCGCTGCGTGTCATAACTGTCCTGATACACCCAACCGGACAACGCTCGAAGAACCAGCCAGCGCGCAAAGGGCGCCGTCACCCCGATGCCAACTAGCGCCGCCGCCAACGTCCACACCACCGGCAACGCCCCGGCGCGGTCCGTCAGGTAGCGGCCAATCACGCCCACCAGCAGCGCGTAGAACGTAAAGAGCAAAACCCAGGCCGCCCCGTGCAGGAAGAGTGTTCGAAGCACCCGCTGGAATCGAATGCGCCAGGTCGGCACGGCCACGTGAACGACTCCCAGCGCGGTTGCCGCGATGGCCAGCAGCGAGACCGAATACGGAAGGATCTCGGTGCCGCTCACGACCGCCGGCACCAGCGAGAGCGCGGTAGGCGGCAGCGCGGCGGTCAGGAACGTCGCCAGCAGCACGCGGGCCACCCGCCGGTCTCGGGGAAACGTGATATCCACCAGCGTGACCAGGCACTTGGCCAGAAGCGCCGTCAGGCCCAGGGCTGGAAGAATCGCCACCGTGACCCAGGCCGCGTTATAGAGATCCGGTCGGCCCTGGTATGACGCCACCAGCACCGCCACCGGACCGGCCAGGGCGGTAACCGCCAGGGCCGGGACGTACGGAACGATGAACGACGGTCCGCGGATGGGACAGACGGCCGCGAACCACAGCAAAGCGACGCCCGTCGCGCCGGTCGCCGCGAAGACCAAGAGCGTCAGCACGCCGTCGGCGTCAGGGACCACGGAGCCAAGCGAAAGGGCGATGGCCACGCCGAACATGGCGGCCGTGGCCGATCCCAGCACTCGGCGCCGGCCGTAGAGGGCGACAACCGCGCCGCCCGCTGCAAATACCGTTGCAAGCGCCAGCGTGGTAGCCCGCATGGCCGGATCCAGGCCTGGAATCGGGATCGCGACCCCGGTCTGTGGATCGGCAACCGTCCCTGCGCCGATCTCGGCATTCAGTGCAACGGGCCGTCCCCTCGGGTCTCCCGGGGCGCCATCCCAGGCAACCGCCTCGCCGGCGCTAAGGCCCGCGCGCCACGCGGGCCCGCCCGGCGCCACGCGCTCGATCAGCCACTGGCCCCGCTCCGCCGGTACCACCGTCGCCCCGTGCTCGAGCGGCTGCATCGCAACCGTTGTGGCCAGCACCAGGGCCGCGACCCACAGCGTCAGACAAAACGCGAGGGGAACGCCTCGACGCGGCCAGATACGGGCCAGGCCGCCCCGGCGGCGATTCTCAGCGGCGAGCCACTCGCCAAGGCTCTGGCGACGCGTGCGACTGGCGGGTCCAGCCAGCGGTATGCCCCCCGGCAGCGGGCGCTCCCAGCATACGCCCGCAACCCCTGCCTACGTCGCGACGACAGGAATCTCTGGCGTGGCTCACGTTGACCAATCTTCACTTCCCGGACTCGCCCGTCGTCCTGCTCGCCCTCCGGCTTGGGACCCTTCCACAGCGCCCTTCGCCCTCGAAGGTCTGGCTCCGCCCTATGTAAGCCGGTTGATCAAAATCCAGAATCTGTGATACATGATTCACACCTGTGCTCCGCCGAGATCGGACCGATTCCGGGCGGGCGGAGGGCGACCGCTGACGGGATACGGCGTGCTGTTCGGGAACAAGAGCGTGGCGCAGCCGCTGTGGCATGAGGCGGACGAGATTCCCCATGATTTCCAGAACCTTCCCGCCATCCTCGTCCACGAATTCGGCACGTGATCGGCTTGCAGAGCGGCGGCCTGCGGACCGGGTGAACCAGATGTTGTCGAATCGCCTGATCGCGGAAAGCCTGACGGATGTGGAACTTCAGTGCTTTCGAGCAAAGCTGCGGAATCACGCGGAGGTCGGGCACAAGCGTCGGAAAGCCGCCTGAGGTCAGGCGAACCGAGGGCGTTCGCCACCAGGGGAGGAAGCGATGCGAAAGTTGATTGGCGCGGCTACGGTCGCGTTGGTGGTGGCCGGGACGGCCTTCCTGGCGTGCGGAGGCAAGTCGGAATACGAGCTAATGCGCGAGGAGGTTGACCGGCGTTCGAATTTCCATGCCCTGATCCGCTGCGAACAGATAGAGGTGCATCTGCGCGGTCAGAAGGGTCTAGAGGTGACCGAGGAAGACCGCAGGCAGATCGCGACCGAGTGCATGCGCAGGGTCGGGCGATAGACCGGTGAGCCGCGCGTTCAACCGCGACTACGCACCCATCGGATCCGGGACGACCTACTCCACCGAGGCGGTGTGGTGGATTGAGCGGCGGGACTGCGGCGGGACTACGGCGGGTTCTCGTCGCCTTGGGTGTCAAGCGCATTGCCCGAAACGGTTATGTCAACAACAAGGTGACAGATACGGTGGCGGTGAGACCGGCGATGACGCCGAGGGGGCGTGGGTCTTCTGGCGTTCTGGGCAGCACGCACCATCACCCCTGGCGCACGTCCGGGGCAGACCTGCGTACGTGAACGTTCCTACGGCCGTAGCTCATAAACCGGGCGAAGGCGGCGCTGACGGGTATGCCGGTCGTGATGCGGTGAGAACGATAATGTGAACGTGTCTGCATGCCGTGGTCAAGCAGCGAGGGACCTTGTGCGGAGGCGCTGGAGGGTCGGACGTGGCCTGGCGGCCGGCCGCGGGCGCGGGCGGCCCGGGGTGACCCGGCGGCTGGCCGCGTGGGTGCGGGCGCGGCCGGCGCGACGCGCGCTGGGGATGGCGCGTGGGTTCCAGCCCGTGGCCGCGGCAACCCGTGGCCGCCGCCTGGCGTTGGGGCTGATGATCGCGGCGCTGGGGGCGGCGGCCTGCGGGCCGGGCGCCGATTCCCCGCAGACCAAGGTCTATCCCGATGCCGTCCAGAGCCGGATCGCCACGCTGCCCGACCCTACCTGGTGGGTGGCGCCGTCGCTGACCGAACAGATCGTGCACTCGACGACGATCGTGCGGGCGACGCTGCAGTCGGCGACCGCGGCGGTGGTGGCCGAGCCGGACGACGGCGGCTACCGGCCGGTGCAGGAACTGCGCTTCACGACGCACGAATACCTGAAGGGCACGGGGCCGGCAACGCTGCTGGTGGCGATACGGGGGGCGACACCTATGCGACCGAGGCGGGAGCGCGCGCCGCCGCCGACTTCGCGATTGCGGGCCGTGTCACGACCTGGGACACGCGCCAGGGCGTGCTCTTCCTGCGCACGGCCCATCCCACCTATGCGCCCGTGGGGTCCGGGGCGACCGACGCCACCGTGGCGGCGGGGGCGCTGGCGTTCATGCAGTCCAACCCGAACCAGTCGCCCTGGGCCTACAGCGTGGCCACGCTGAGCCGGGCCTGGCTGCCGGCGCGGGACCCGCCGGCCGAGGGCGTTACGCCCTCGGCCTTCATCACAGACGGGGCCCAGACGCCGCCGCCCACGATTTCCTTGGCCGATCTGCGGACGCGGGTGGCGACGGTGAAGTCGGAGCTTGAGAAGGGAGTCGCTGGCTACTCGATATGTATTGAGCAGCGGATCGCCCGTGAGCGGTATCGGCGTGCTGACCCGTGGACTCCGCTGCAGGAAGCCGTGACGCTCGGGTCTGGGTCGGCGGCCGAGACCGGAGTGAGACGCGAGACTAATGCGTATGGCGAGCCGGTGTACAACCGCCTTTGGCTGAGCGGCCCGGATGCGGCCTTGTTTCAGGCAGCAGTCATCGACGACGACGGACAGTCCAGCACGGGTTACACGGAGCAGCTTCGCACCACGCGCCCATTGCCCGCTGGTGCGTACCGGCTGCGTTACAACTTGAACCATCACCAGTATTTCCCCTGCAAGTTCGTGCCGCTAGACGGATACACCGAAGTGACCGCCACGGTCACGGCGCCGGCGGGGACGGTGCACGAGGCGTTGTTCGATCCGGCGGCGCTGGGGAGCGGGGTAGTCGGGCGGGATGCGGCCCGGGGGGTGCTGGCGCCGGCGGCGGTGGGCGTGGCCGGCGACGCCGCGGCCGCTGCGGCGAGCCGCGGGGCCATCGGGGCCAGCACATCGGCCGCGACCCTGCGGCGGCTGACCTGGGACGCGGGACAGCTGCGGCTGGACGTGGCCGGGACGACCCTGGCCGGCCAGCAGCTGGAGCTGATCCGGCTGGACGGCACGGTGGGGCTGACGCTGCGCGGCGACGCCGCCGCGCGCACGGCCACGGCGGGCGGCCACGAGCTGCGGTGGCCGGTCTGTACCCAACCCTGGCAACCGGGCGAGCGCCTGATGCTGCGGATCCGTCCAGCCCCGGCGGGCACCCCACCGGCGGCCCCGGCCTGCCCCGGCGCGTGCGCTGACCGCCCTGACCAGTACCTGGCGGGTGCAGGCCCGCTACGCCTCGGGGGCCCTGGCCCACTCGGCGCCGGTCACGCTGACCTGGCCGGCGGCGGCCACGGCCCCCTGCAGCAACGGAGTCACCGTGCCCAACCCCACGGCCAACCCGGGCCTGGTGCAGGACTGCGCGGCCTTGCTGCAAGCGCGCGACGCGCTGGCCGGGCCCGGCCGCCTGAACTGGGACGGGACGCGGGCGCTCAGCGCCTGGACCGGGGTGACCGTGGGCGGCACGCCGCAGCGCGTGACCGGGCTGCGGCTGGGCGCGCAGGGCCTGACGGGGCCCGTGCCGGCGGCGCTGGGCGACCTGACCCAGCTGACCGCCCTGGACCTGCGCGGCAACGCGCTGACCGGCGACGTGCCCGAGGCCCTGGGGACCCTGACGCGGCTCACCGACCTGCACCTGGGCGGCACCCGGCTGACGGGCTGCCTGCCGGCGGCGCTCGCCGGGATAACGACCACGGACGCGGCTATGCAGGGCCTGGCCGCCTGCCAGGCGGGCCCGGCCTTTGGGGCGCCACGCTACGACTGGATCGTGCCGGCCGGCTTGCCGGTGGGCGCGGCCATCGGCCAGGTACAGGCCGTCGATCCGGGCGGCGGGGCGGTCAGCTACGCCATCACGGCGGGCAACGCCGCCGGGGTGTTTCAACTCAATGCAACCACCGGGGTGCTGTCCGTGGCGGGGACGCTGCCGGCGGGCGGCGCCGGGTTGACGGTGACGGCCACCGACGCCCAGGGGCGCACGAGCCAGGCGCCGGTGGTCGTGGCGGTGGCCGACGCCGATGAGCGAGCGCCGCCCGTGTTCCCGGCGGGGGGCTGGTCCTTCTATGTGGCCGAGAACGCGGCCGTGGGCACCGTGGTGGGCACCGCGACCGCCCGCGACCTGGACGGCGGCCCACTGACCTACGCGCTGACGGCCGGCAACGACACGGGCGCGTTCACGCTAGACACTGGCTCCGGGATGCTGACGGTGGCCGCCGCGCTGGATTACGACACCACCTCGACCTACGCCCTGACCCTGACGGCGATCGACGCCGACGGCCGGACCGCTTCGACGACGGTGACCGTGATGGTCACCCGGTACCCGAAACCCTAGCCAGCCAAATGCGAGTGAGACCGATGGTCTCCGCTAGACGGCCACCGCCTCCACCGCGGCCGGAGCCGCGTCGCCGCCCGCGAAGCCGCAGAACTCCTCGTAGTCGATCAGTTCCGTGATCGTCGGGGCCTCCCCGCAGACCGGGCACTCGGGGTCGCGCCGCAGCTTCAGTTCACGGAATTCCATTTCCATGGCATCGAGCAGCAACAGACGTCCGGTCAGTGAAGTCCCGTTGCCCACGATGAGCTTGAGCACCTCGTTAGCCTGGATCAGCCCGATCAGGCCCGGCAGAACTCCCAGCACGCCGGCCTCGGCGCAACTCGGCGCCATTTCCGGGGGCGGCGGCGTGGGGTACAGGCAGCGATAGCAGCCCGTGCCGGGCTCGAACACGGTCGCCATGCCCTCGAAGCGCATGACGCTCCCGTCCACCAGCGGCTTGCCGAGAAAGTAGGCGGCGTCGTTCGCGAGATACCTCGTGGGGAAGTTGTCGCAGCCGTTGACCACGATGTCGTACGGCCCAAGTATCTCCAGCGCGTTGTCGGAGGTCAGCGGCTCGTCGTGCCGCACAACCGTTACGTCCGGGTTCAAGCCCGTCAGCGTGGCTTCCGCAGACGCGGTCTTGGGCATCCCGACACGGTCATCACGGTGCAAGATCTGCCGCTGTAGATTCGAACGGTCGACGGTGTCGAAGTCCACCACGCCCAGCGTGCCAACGCCGGCCGCGGCCAGGTAGTAGAGCACCGGCGAGCCAAGCCCGCCCGCGCCGATCGCCAGCACCTTGGCATTCAGGATCTTCGCCTGCCCGGCCGCCCCAACCTCGGGTAGCAGCATGTGGCGGCTATAGCGTTGAACTTGTTCAACGGTGAACACGGTTAGGGGCCTTCCAGGTAATGCCGGCGCTTAGTGCCCGGCGGGTGGTTCCTCGGTTTCGTAGCCGGCCTCCGCCCACTCGGTCATGCCGCCGGCCATGTTGTACGCCTCGGTCACATTCAACGCGCGGGCCATCTGGGTGGCAACGGCGCTGGTTTGCCCGACATTGCATATGAACAACAGGGGCTTCCCAGCCGGGATGACCTCGGCCGGACGCGCCAGGATCTCGTCCAGCGGCACGTAGTCCGCGCCGGGCATGGCCGGCGCGTGAAACTGGGTGCGGACGTCCACCACGTCCACCTCACCGTTTTCGATCATCTCCTTCGCCTTGTGTATGTCGACATCGAAGTCAGGCGATCCAGGCAGACCCATCGTTTGGCACCAATCGGCAGTTCGTTCGACACTCAAGCATCGCGCCGCAAAGCGGTCAGGTCAACGCTACGGGCATGAGTCCTGCAAGTTTCGCTACTGACAGCAAGGCCCGCCGCAACGCTATGATCGGATACGCCCTCGTGCCGACATTCCCGTGAACACCACCGAACTCGCATCCCAGCTTGCAACAACGCCGGTGCCGGACGCCGTCGGCGATGTCCTGCGTCATCGCCTGGACCAACTCGACGGGAGCCTTGACTCGGAGGATCGAATTGCGCGCACATTGCGCTTGCCTTGGGCCGCGGCGAACGCCGCCCGTCCACAGTTAGCGGCCCTGCACTCCGATCTCGTCGAAGATCTCGCAATCTCCGAACCGGTCGCCGACTTGATATGCGATCACCTGGTCGTGCGCGAGTACCAGCTTGCGGCGGAGCCGGATACGTCCGGCCCCCGCGCGCTGCTCTGCCTGGTCGGTCCGCCCGGCGTTGGCAAGTCGTACATCGCCCGGCAGATCGCCGAGGAACTCGGGCTGCCGAGCGCGACGATCCGGCTTGATCGCCTCGGGGCTCCCGACGAGTTATTCGGAAGTGCGCACGCCCCAGGCGAGATCATGGGGGCGATCGAGCGGCTCGGGCAAACCGAATTCGTCCTGGTTCTCGAGGAACTCGACGCAGTGGGGGGAAGCTGGCCCGCGGCCGGGTCTCGGAGCGAGGCCGGCAGCGGGAATTGGTCAGCTACTCGAGCGTCCCTCCTCAATGCACTGACGGACGCCGTTACGAGACGCCAATTTCGCGATCGGTATTTTGATGTCCCCTTCGATCTCTCGCGCGTCCTGATTGTCGCAACCGCGCGCTGGCTGCCGGACATCCCGCCGCATGAACGCAGCCGACTGGACATCGTTGAGCTGCCCGGGTACGTAGACGATGACAAGGTCACCATTGCACGGAACTCGCTGGCGCCGGCCGTGCTCAGCGAATACAACGTGCCGCTGGACAACGTCACCATTGAGGACGATGCCCTGGCCGCGCTCGTCCGCAGCTATACCGTCGAACCTGGCGTGGATGAACTCGACGGGCTCCTCCGTCAGGTCGTTCGACGCGCGTTGAGTAATCGAGCCTTGCGCGGGGATAGCGGACCGCTAGACATCGCCATCGAGGACTTCGGCCCCACGATTGGGCGGCCCTCACGACTCCGCGTCGATCGCCGCCGCCGCGAAACGCCAGGCCAGAGTGCGGCGGCCGTCGTGCGGCGCAGCGGCGGAGTTCTCGGACACGTCGAAGCCGTGCAAATGCCCGGCTCCGGGCAGATTCGAATTCTGGACACGGCCGGCGCGGACCTCACGGCACGCTACCGGATCGTGCCCTCGTACGTGCGCTCGCGACTCTCGGACCTCGGCGTGTCCGCCCGCTCGCTCGAAGAGTTCGACACCGACCTGCTGCTGCCCGCCAGCGAACTGCCCGGCGACGAAGGCTCGCTCGCCCTCGCTGCGGCTATTGCCATGGTCTCCCTGATGCGTGACCGCGCGGCGGACCCCGAGTTTCTCGCCATCGGCGGTATGACGGCCCACGGGCACGTGCGCCGCGCCGCCGGGGTCCAGGCCAAAATCCTGGCGGCTCATCGAAGCGGTATTCGCCGCATCGTGATCCCGCGCCAGAACGAGCACGACTTGGACAGCATCCCGGAGCCGCTACACGACGCCATCACCTTCATCCCCATCGACGAGGCCGGCCAGGGCATCAACGTCGCCCTGCGCTAAAGCCTGGACGCCTATCCCCAAAAGCTGTTAGGCGCCTGCCCCATCGCGCCCGGCCGGGCTCGAAATAGACTGCCGGCCTCCGGCTCCGCGTCCTTGGAGATGCCACGCGCTGCCGATGTCACGTAAAGGTCCCGCGCATCCGCTCCGCCAAACGCGCAGCTTGACGTCTGACTCACCGGAAACCGCACCACGCCGCGCTCGCTCCCGTCCGGCGCGTAATGCACCACACGCGATCCGCCCCACACGGCCACCCACAGATCGCCGTTCGCGTCCACCGTCATTCCGTCCGGAAATCCAAGGGACGCATCCACCTGGATCAGCGTGCGCCGGTTGGTTATCGCGCCGTCGTCCAGGTCGAAATCAAACACATCCACCTGCCGGGTCGGGCTGTCGATGTAATACATCAGGCGATCGTCCGGACTCCAGTCGATCCCATTGGAAATCGACACGCCGTCCACCATGGCTCGCACGCTGAGATCCGGGTCCAGCCGGTAGAGCTTCCCCAGCCCGGCTGGGGCGGCCTCGTCGTAGGCCATCGTGCCCGCCCAGAAGCGGCCATGCCGGTCGCACTTCCCGTCGTTCATTCGCATGCTCGGGTCATCGGCCTCGACCTCGGCCAGCACCGTCTGCGAGCCGTCCGCTGCCAGCGAGCGAAATCCATCCGTCGCCGCCATCACCAACCCGCCGCTCGCCCGCACCGCAACCGCCCCAACGTCGATCCCCACGTCCACACAGTCATCCTCACCGGTCGACGGATCGAATCGGTGCACGGCAGATCCAGTTATGTCAACCCAGAGCAGCGTCCCCGTTTCGGGATCCCAGATCGGCCCCTCGCCGACGTCAGCGCGCGTTCGCACGACAAGTTCAGATTCCATGTCTCATATCCCAGGTCAGCGGCGCCAGGCTCGTGCGCAGTGTATGGCGACGGACTCGCCGCCCAATCAGTGCCCGTTCGTATACTCAACGCCCACTCACCATGCCGCCGCCGCCGGAGCCCTTTGTGACGCTGATTTCCAGCCTGAGTGCGCGCGAAGTCCTTGACTCGCGCGGCAACCCGACCGTCGAAGTCGAAGCCACCCTCGAAAGCGGCGGGGTCGGCCGCGCCATCGTCCCCTCCGGCGCCTCGACCGGCGAACACGAAGCCCACGAACTCCGCGATGACGACGCCCAGCGCTACCGCGGCAAGGGTGTCCTCCGGGCGGTCGAACACGTCAACGACGTGATTTCCATCGAGATCGAAGGCGCCGACGCCGTCAACCAGGCCGCCATCGACACGCAGCTCCTCGCCCTTGACGGCACCGCCAACAAGAGCTCCCTCGGCGCCAACGCAATCCTTGGTGTGTCCCTGGCCGTCGCCCACGCCGCCGCCGACGGCCTCGGCCTGCCCCTCTACCGCTACCTCGGCGGCGCCGCCGCCACCACCCTGCCCGTCCCCATGCTCAACATCATGAACGGCGGTGTCCACGCCGCCGGCAGCACCGACTTCCAGGAATTCATGGTGATGCCCGTGGCCGCCGGCTCCTTCACGGAAGCCCTCCGCACCTCGGTCGAGATCTACCACCAGCTCCACGACGTGCTGACCGAACGCGGCTTCGGAACCAGCGTCGGCGACGAAGGCGGCTTCGCCCCCAGCCTCGGCTCCAACGCCGCCGCCTTCGAGGTAATCCTTGAGGCCATCGACCGCGCCGGCTACGAAGCCGGACGCGACGTCTTCCTCGCCATCGACGCCGCCGCCTCCGAACTGTTGGACGACCAGGGCCGCTACGTGTTGGCTCAGGAAGGCCGCACGCTCACCGGTGCCGAGCTTGTCGACCTGTGGACCGAGTGGGTCGACCGCTTCCCCATCGTCTCGATCGAAGACGGCCTCGATGAGAACGACTGGGACAGCTGGAGCGCCCTCACCGAAGCCATCGGCGACCGCGTGCAGTTGGTCGGCGACGACCTGCTCGTCACCAACACCGAGCGCCTCCGCCAGGCCATCGAGCGCAAGGCCGCCAACTCCATCCTCGTCAAGGTCAACCAGATCGGCACCCTCAGCGAGACCTTGGAAGCCATCGACATGGCCCACCGCGCCGGCTTCACCGCCGTCATCTCCCACCGCTCCGGCGAGAGCGAGGACACCACCATCGCCGACCTCGCCGTCGCCACCAACGCCGGCCAGATCAAGGCCGGCGCCCCCGCCCGCACCGACCGCGTGGCCAAGTACAACCAGCTGCTCCGCATCGAAGCCGACCTCGCCGGCGCCGCCCGCTACGCCGGCTCTCGAGCCTTCACGAACATCCGCCGGAACTGGACATGACCCCCGAGGAGCTTCGCCGGCTCCTGGCCGAGGTAGCAGCGGGCGCCCTTTCCACCGACGACGCCTTCGAACGCCTCCGCACCTTCCCCACCGACCACCTCGGCTTCGCCCGCGTCGACACCCAGCGCACCCTCCGCACCGGCATCCCCGAGGTCATCTACGCCGCCGGCAAGACCCCCGCCCAGGTAGCCGAAATCGCCGAGCGTCTAATTGCCAGCGGCTCCCCGCTCCTGGCAACACGCGTCACCCCCGAAATGGCCGACACCGTCCGCGCCAGGCTGCCCGACGTGCAGCACCACGAAACCGCCCGCATGCTCACCGCCCCCGGCCGCCAACCCCTCCAGCGTCACGGCCGCGTCACCGTAGTCTCCGCCGGAACCTCCGACCTGCCGGTCGCCGAAGAAGCGGCCATTACCGCCGACGCCCTCGGCGCCCACGTCGAGCGCGTCTACGACGCCGGCGTCGCCGCCCTCCACCGCATCCTCGCCGAACGCCCCGCCCTGGACCGCGCCGACGCCATCGTGGTCGTCGCCGGGATGGAAGGCGCCCTCCCCAGCGTCGTCGGCGGCCTCACGGATCGCCCCATCATCGGCGTCCCCACCAGCGTCGGCTACGGAGCCGCCTTCGGCGGCTTGGCCGCCCTCCTCGGCATGCTCACCAGCTGCGCCCCAGGCGTCTCCGTCGTCAACATCGACAACGGCTTCGGCGCCGGCGTCCAGGCCACCCTCATCGCCCGCCGCGCCGCCGCATGACCACCGCCTACTTCGACTGCCAGGCCGGCGCCAGCGGCAACATGATCCTGGGCGCCCTGCTCGACGCCGGTCTCGACAAAACCCGCCTCCTCGCCGAGCTCCGCAAGCTGGACCTTCCCCCCTGGGAACTCCGCGACGAACGCGTCCAACGCGGCCTCATCCAGGCCCGCCTCGTCGACTTCGAAATCGAAGACCGCGGCCACCACCACCACCCCTACCCCGACATCGACGCCCGAATCGCCGTCGCCGACCTGGACCCGGGAGTCAAGCACAACGCCCGCCAGATCTTCCGCCGCCTCGCCGAAGCCGAAGCCCACATCCACGGCACCCCCGTCAGCGAGGTCGAGTTCCACGAAGTCGGCGCCGCCGACTCCGTGCTCGACATCGTCGGCGCAGCCGTCGCCTTCCACCTGCTGCGCATCGACCGCGTCGTCGTATCCCCCATCAACACCGGCAGCGGCTGGGTGAAAACCGCCCACGGCCGCCTCCCCGTCCCCGCCCCCGCCACCACCCGCCTCCTGGCCGGCAGCGGCGCCGTCGCCTACGGATCCGACGTCAAGTTCGAACTCCTCACCCCCACCGGCGCCGCCGTCCTCACCCACGCGGCCCACGCCCACGGCCCCCTGCCCCCCATGCGCGTCCTCCAAACCGGCTACGGCGCCGGAACCGCCCGCCTCGCCATCCCCAACGTCCTCCGCGTAACCCTCGGCCAGGCTGCCGAGTCTCACCAGGCCGACACCGCCACCGTCATCGAGACCAACATCGACGACATGAACCCCGAGGCCTACGAGTACGTCTCCGCCCGCCTCTTCGCCGCCGGCGCGCTCGACGTCTGGACCGCCCCAATCGTCATGAAAGGCGGCCGCCCCGCCACCCAGCTCAGCGCCCTGACTTCCGGCGACACGGCCCCCACGCTTATCGACCTGATCCTCGCCGAAACCACCACCCTCGGCGTCCGCACCCATCAGGTCCACCGAACCAAGCTGCCGCGCCACTCCTTCAGCGTCACCACCCCCTACGGCCAGGTCCGCGTCAAGGCCTCCTACCTCCACGGAACCCTTCGCGACGCCGCCCCCGAGGCCGCCGACTGCCGCCGCATCGCCGCTGAACAGGGCGTCCCCTGGCGCGACGTGTACGATGCCGCTCGAGCCGCCGGACGCGCCGCCGCGCCCCCCAGCCCCGACCTCGCAGACTAAGGCCCAGCCAATGTCCAAACCCGATGCCCCGGTCGTCGCCAGCGCCCAGGGCGACGTCGTCCAGGTCTCCGAAGCCGCCGTCGGATCCGTCCGCGCCGACCGCGTCGTCACCCAGCGCGCCACCGTGCGCCACACCCACGCCCAGCACGTCCAGGCTGACCGCTCCCTCATGCTCATGAACCGCACCGACCAGCTGCACGTCACCCGCGGCGCCCTCGGCGGCGCCACCTCTGGTCGCACCCAGGTTCATAACGCCGCCATGGGCGTCAACGTCAGCGGCAACGCCCGGCTCGAAAACGTCGCCGCCAGCTGGGTCGTGGCCGGCAACGTCCAGGCCGACCGCGTCCTCAGCCTCGCCGTCGTCGGCGGCAACGTCTCCGGCAACGTCCGCGCCCTCTTCGGCACCCGCGCCGCCATCGCCTTCGGCATCGCCCTCGGCCTCTCCTCCCTCCTCGCCCGCCTCATAGGGCGCCTCTTGCGGTAGCGGACCTACGGCAGCGGCAACCCCACCACCCGTCCCTCCGCCGCCGAAATATCCGCCGCAATACACGCCTCATGCGTATTCATCGAATTCGCCAGGCTCACGTGCGACTCCTCGCCCCGCTCGATGCAATCCAGCAAATGCGAAACCTCGCCCAGGAACGGATGGTGCGAGACATCCCCGCTATCCGGCAGCACCGTCGGAATCTCCGCGTAATCCGTCTGCCCCGGCAGCGTCGTGCTGAAAATCCGGTTATCCAGCATCGTCCCCTGGTCCCCGTACAGCGAGATGCGGAACTTGTACGGCGCCGCGTCGTCCAGGTTCGAAAGCGCCTTACCCAGCGCCCCGTTCGCGAACTTGCAGACCATCACAGTCGTGCCGGGGTACTCGAACCGGTCGCTCCCCTCAACCGCGTACGCGCTCACCTCCACGATGTCGCTGTCCGTGAAATAGCGCAGCGCGTCCACCGCGTGACACCCCGCGTTCAGAAACGACGACCGCCCCTGCGCCGCCGTCCGCGACCACTCGTACTGCGCATACCAGGGACCCAGACCATGCACGTAATCCACCTCCGCCATAAACAGCCGCCCCAGCGCCCCATTGGTCAGCTGCGCCCGAATCACGTCAAACAGCGGATTCCAGCGCAGCACAAAACTCACCACAGTCCGCACCCCCGCCGCGGAAACGGCGTCCTGCATGGCCCGCAGGCTCCCCAGGTCCAGCGCCGCCGGCTTCTCGATCAGCACGTGCTTGCCCGCCTTCGCCGCCGCAATCGTGTTCGCGGGATGCAAATCGTGCGGCGTACAGACGACCAGGATGTCCACGTCATCCCGGCTCAAAACCGCGTCCAGCTCCGTCTCGATCACCACGTCCGGATGCCCCGTCTCCCGCGCCACCCGTTCGGCTGACTCGGCCCGCCGGCTCGAAATCGCCACCACCCGCGCCCGCGCATCCGCCGCAAACGCCCTTACATGCTCCGCCGCCACCCACCCCGCCCCATGCACCGCCACCCCATACGTCGTCACAACCAACCCTCCCCCAACCAACCCGCGAGTCTACTCACCACCCCTACCGCTCACGGCGAGCCAGTCCTCCGTAGGGGTACCCCTCGTGGGTACCCTCTTCCGGCCCAACCGCGTCCAATCCGATCGCGGTGCCCCTCGTGGACACCCGCTTCCCGCTCCTCAACCGCCCGCCGCTGGGGCCGCCTCTCCGCCACCCGCGGCCACAGCGGCGCCGGCCTCCTCATCGCCGCCACCGCCCTCCAACACGGCCTTACCGCTGTAACCCGCAACACCCGCCACTTCCACCCCACCCGCGTCCCCCTCCTCAACCCGTTTGGGCACAATGAGGATCTGGAGGAATTCGGCGAGGAAGCGGAGTTCCATGGCCATCAACACCGACTTCCTCCTACGCTGCATCAATACGTTGGAGTCGGCCTTCGAACACCTGCAACAGCGCGAACCCGCCGATGAGCTGTACGACATCTTCCGTGCGGCGTCCGCTAAAGAGTTCGAGATCGTGCTGGAGCAGTCCGGCAGGCTACTGACGAAGCGGCTTCGGCCCTACTTCGCCAGCAATCGACAGGCGGACAAGCTCACCTTCAAAAACGCCTTCCGGCACGCCGTCAAGCACGACCTCATCACGGTGGACGCCTGCGAGCGCTGGTTTGCCTATCGAGACAACCGCAACGACACCGCGCACGACTACGGTGAGCAGTTTGCCGAGACCACGCTTAAGCTGCTGCCAAGCTTCATCAAGGACGCCAGGGACCTGGCCGGGATCATCGCCGAGGGCACGGATGACTGACCGCCTGGACCTTCCGCGCCGCTACCGGAAACAGCTTGAGGCGCTGTTGCGCCAGCACGTGCCTGGCGTCGAAGTGTGGGCCTACGGCAGCCGCGTCACCGGCGAAAGCCACGAGGGCAGCGACCTCGACCTCGTGCTGCGCAGCCCCACGCTGGAACCCCTGGGCGGCGAGTACCTCGACCTCATTGCGGCCCTGGAAGAGTCGCACATCCCCATTCTCATTCAGGCCCACGACTGGGCCAGACTGCCGGAGAGCTTCCACCAAGAGATTGCGCGAAACCACGTCGTGCTAGCCGAAACAGGTCAGTCGGCACAAAGCTCAGGCAAGAGTACCTAGCAAGACTCGCTCTCTCGCAGCGGCCGGTCCCCGACCCACCCGTCTTCCGCGCACCCCACGTCCCCTCCTGCGTAGAGCCTGCCCTGAGCTTGCCGAATGGGGGCCGCGTCTCTGACCGGCCTCTTCCGCTCGTGCGCCCACCACGCCCCGACCGGCCCGTACCGCCGCCTACAATCAACACCGTCCCAGACTCCGCAGGACGCCTCGCCACCCATGCGGTCGTTATCGACAAGGTTCCTGGGACTCACAGCTGGCGCCTGAACCTGGGAGGAGGTTGACCATGGACGCGTTCGACAGGATCACCTTCAATCCCGACGTCATGGGCGGCAAAGCCTGCATCCGCGGACTGCGAGTCACCGTCGGAAGCGTCGTGGGGCTATTGACGGCTGGGCGCTCCCACGACGAAGTCCTCCGAGCCTATCCCTACCTCGAGCAAGAGGACACCAGCCAATCCCTCGCCTACGCCGCGTTGAGGCGGTCGAAGCACCGTTCCGGCTTCCCGTCTCAGCGGGCGAATTGATCGTCCGGTACAATCTCGGCTATGCGACGATCCGCTTCTCTCCCTAGCGTCACCGGAGGCATTCCAAGGCTAGCGGCGGTCGATCTGTTCTGTGGTGCCGGCGGACTGTCGTATGGGATGCAGCAGGCCGGCATTGAGATTGTTGCCGGAATCGATATCGATCCAGCGTGCAGGTATCCGTTCGAAGAAAATGTCAAGGCGAAGTTCTATGAGAAGGATGTTGCCGATGCATCGACTGAATTCGTGGCCTCGCTATTTCCAGATAATTCTGTAAGGATCCTCGCGGGCTGCGCGCCTTGCCAGCCTTTTTCATCCTATTCCATTGGGAGAAGTCGAGAAAAGTATCGAAGGTGGAATCTACTCTCGAAGTTCGGAGAGTTGATAACCGACCTGAAACCCGAGATCGTCACGATGGAAAATGTGCGACGCTTGCGAACCCACCCTATATTTGGCGAGTTCCTAGATACGCTCAAAGGGTCCGGTTATGATCCCAACTACTACAAGGAAGTCGTACGCTGCGCAGACTACGGTGTACCCCAGACTAGACGACGTCTGGTTTTGCTCGCATCTCGACTTGGTCGTATCGAATTGACGCGACCGACCCACGAGCCCCCCAAGCACGTCACGGTAGAGGATTCCATTGAGTGCATGGAGCCAATTGAGGCCGGCGAAGCCTCGATAGCTGATCCGTTGCACAAAGCTAGTGCAATGTCTGAAACGAATCTCAAGCGGATAAGGAGCTCTAGGCCCGGTGGAACATGGCGGGATTGGAACAAGGAACTGCGGGCAGCCTGCCACAGAAAATCAACGGGCAAGACCTATTCAGGCGTGTACGGTCGGATGCGTTGGGATCGCCCAGGACCAACAGTTACGACTCAGTTCCACGGATTCGGCAATGGTCGGTTTGGACATCCTGAGCAGGATCGTGCACTGTCATTGCGCGAGGGTGCCCTGCTACAAACATTCCCGCACGCCTATTCCTTCGTTCCTGAAAGCGAAGCTATCCAGATTGCTCCGCTTGCTCGCATGATCGGCAACGCAGTTCCAGTAAGGCTGGGCGAGGCAATTGGCGCATCAATCGTTACGCACGTGAGAAATTGGTGTGTCTATGATGGCTAGTTCGAGCAACGACAAATACTCGATGACATTGAGCTTGAATGTTCTTAAGCATCTCGGCTTCGGTCTGTACAGCAATGTACCAGCCGTTCTCTCTGAGGCAGTCGCCAATGCTTGGGACGCGGACGCTGAGCACGTGTGGATCGAGATTGATCCTCAGGCCGAGAGAATCACGATTCAAGATGATGGGCATGGAATGACCGTGGACGATGTCAACGAAAAATACCTTTACGTCGGATACGAAAGACGCAAGGTGAAGGACGGTGCTCGCAGTCCTAGGCTTGACAGACCGGTGATGGGAAGGAAGGGGATTGGGAAACTCTCCCTATTCTCAATAGCCAAGACTGTCGAGATCCACAGCGTTCGCAATGGTGACCGACATGGATTCATCATGGACGCCGAGAGGATCGAAGAAGTTATCAAAAGCGAAAATGAGGACCAATACCATCCTAAATCAGTCGAACAAGGACAAGTCCAGATAGACTTCGGAACTAAGATTACGCTTACGAACATTAAGCGTCGCCTGGACAGATCCGGTTCTGCCTTGCGACGCCGGCTAGCTCGTCGATTCAGTATTATCGGATCTATCAACCAGTTTCAAATTGCCATCAATAGCTCGCCAGTAACGATTGAGGACAGAGGCTACCATGACAAAGTTCAGTATATTTGGACATTTGGTCCGTTGGGTCAAGAAGTAGGCGATTCTGCTAGTATCTTAGAGCACAGAGAGAGGCGCAGCGGCAGTCTCACTGTCGACGATTCGGAGTTCAACATTGATGGTTGGATTGGTACAGCAACAGCACACGGCCAGCTGAAAGACTCGGATGGGAGCAGCATCAATAAGCTCGTTCTAATGGTACGAGGCAAATTGGCACAAGAGGACATACTTGAGGAATTCGGAGAAGGGGGTCTCTATAGCAAGTATGTCATCGGGGAAGTCCACGCCGATTTCCTCGACTTGGACGACCACGATGACATTGCCACAACTAGCAGGCAACGAATCATAGAGGATGACCCTAGATATCGAGCTCTAAAGGACAAGTTGCGTTCGGAACTAAAGATGATTGAAGGTCAATGGACGGATCTGAGAGATGCTCAGGGTGAGCAGGTGGCGGTGGAGATTCCCCAGATTCGGCAATGGTATAGAAATCTTCACGACGATCATCGCGTTGCTGCAAGAAGACTGTTCGGTCGGATCAATCGACTTCCAATAGATTCCGCGTCCGAAAAGCGACAGTTGTTTATTAGCGGGATATTGGCATTTGAGAGTCTCAAGTTGCGAAATCTCTTGTATCGGCTTGATAACATATCCGCTGAGAATTTAAGCATGCTTAGCGAAGTTTTCGTACAGCTCGATGATCTTGAGGCTAGTGCATACTACAACATTGCCAGGGATCGCCTGAAAGTCATCCAAAAGCTCACTGATCTCGTTGACGAACAAGCCAAGGAGAGGGCGCTACAAGAGCACTTATATAAGCATCTCTGGCTCTTGGACCCGTCCTGGGAGAGGGCTACAGCCACTGAACGTATGGAAACAAGCATCCTTACTGCAGTCGATGGAAAGGACTATCCTCTCAATCCGCAGCAGATGGATGAAATATCAAGATTCGATATATGCTATTCAACTACCGGAAATAAGCATGTTGTAATAGAACTGAAGCGCGCCTCCAGAGTTCTAGGCGAGGTAGAGTTGTACGGTCAAATAAGAAAGTACCATAGGGCCGCCAAGCGGGTCCTGAGACAGATGGATCAGGGTACGGACTTGGAGATCATTGCTGTGATTGGCGAGCCTCTACGGGAGTGGGGTTCGTCGGACGAGGCTGAGAATGAGTTTCGTGAGTCTATCAGAGCGTTTGGCGCACGAATTGTTATGTATGATAGCCTGATAGAAAATGCATTACGTGCTTATCAGGACTATGTGGATAAGAGACGCGAAGCGGGACGCATATACGACCTGGTAATGAGCATTGAAGAAGAGGACGCGGCGGTCATCAATCAGGGATAGTCGCCGCACATTTCGCGGAAATAAATCTCAGTATTGTGTCATTTGCTTCGTCAGGTGATGTGTGCTCCCATACCCTTGACACGCGCCATCCGATTCTTTGCAATTGCCTTGTATTTCGTTTGTCCCGATCGACATTATCACTCAGCTTTCTGATCCAGTATTCTCTGTTAGACTTAGGTATGGTTCCGTGTAAAGGACACGAATGCCAGAAGCATCCGTCTATGAATATGGCGATCTTCTTCTTTGTGAAGGCGATGTCGGCGTGCACCGTCCTACCATTCGGTAAGCGAATTGGATAGTCCTTTCGTAATCGTAGACCGTTGCGGTGCAGGAGCGATCTGACTCGGACTTCCGGCTTGGTGTCTACTCGTCGGTTGGCGCGCATCTTATTCGTCGAGGCCCGATTGATCGGTTTCGGGTATGGAAGTCTCTTCAATGTTCTCTGCCAGACACCGATCTATGGCAGTTCCGGCTGTTTGCTGCCGTGAATGGATGGGTCAGTTGCCAGCAACTCCCGAAGTCGGACGACAGTGTCCTGCAATTCGCCCGGCAACCCTAGCAGCTCCCTGATTATTCGGTCGTCTAGCTCAATGCGCGCCGGATCCACGGCGCAGCGGTGGAAGGATTCGAAAGATCGGTCCTGAAAGTCGCGCCAGATGGCTTGCGCTTCATCGAGTTGCCAGTCCTGGAGTTGGCGCACGTCGAGCGTCGGGAGTTTCTCCAGCATCCCTTTTCGCCCTATTCCTCGCCCATGTTGTGCCGCGTTGGCATTGTGGGCATGCAGCAGTAGTCCCAGGGTGGAATTGCACCACAGAGCAACTACGATTTCTCGATGTGAGCATGTGGTTGCGTCATCATCGCGCGAAGCCAGGGTAAACCATGAATTGACACCTAGTGTCCGCACGATGGTGTGCGTGGCCATGATGCGCTGAGAGTTATAGCGAATTGTGGGAGTCACCTGCAGCGTCCCGGACTGTGACCAGACCGGCGCATGGTCGCGCCCCGACTGCGGAAATAACCGAGCGTTCGGCTCCGTGACCAACCCCTGATGCACCTTCTCCGAATGAGCCCATAGCGCCGGAAACTGCGCCTGAGGATCCCAGCTGTGGTAGCTGTCGAATACGCCCAAGGACCCTCGAATCCGACGATCTTGCGGCCCGACGTGGAAGACATCTTCCATCGGCGCAATCGGCACCTGCGCCACTACTCGCGTCCCGTCCACTGCCCACAGCTCGCCCCGTTCCAACGCCGCGGCAAACTGCCCGGTTTGCCCCTGCTTCCACCGGGAAGCGGTCCACGGACCATCGTCCACCGGCCCATCCAGCAATTCGCCCCACTGATCCTGGGGCTCCTTGCCGCCCACCAATAGTGGGATTCCCCCGATCGGTGGCCCGTCGGATTCGTGAAGCGGATAGGCGGCAGCATCGTTGACGGCGTTCGCCAGCGCCAGCGCGTCAGTCTCGCGCCGCGGCGCCCGCCACAGGTTGACAAATGCTCCCCGCCGGGGTGGGCGCTCGTTAGGGCGCAGTCGCCGGGCCAGCAGCAGGACCTCCGCGATATGGGTATCGAACGACATGGACCGCAGGTCCGGGTCGTGCGAGGAAATCACCAGTTCGATCGCGTAACGATTCGCCAGCATTGCCCGCACTCGCCGCCAGGACTCGCCAGCCAATGCGGTCACCGGCAGCACCAGCGCCACGCGACCGCCCGGCTTGACCAGCCGGTCGGCCAGCACCGTGAACGAGGCGGCGTGGCCAGCCGTCTGGTTGGCTGGAGTCCCCTTCAAGAGTTGGGATGTCCGACTAGCAATGGCCTTGCGCGTCTCGGCGTCTCCTTCCTGAACGTCCAGTACGCGCGCCAGCGCTTCGCCCTTGCCACCGTCGCTGCCGCGACGTGTATATGGCGGATTGCTGATCACCAGGTCGGCGCGCGGCCGTTCGACCAGCGTGCCGGCGCTGCCGACCGCCCCAATCTGTTCCAGCGTCGCGGAAAACGACGACTGGGCTTCGTCGTCTTGCAGCCAGTCCAGCGACCCAAGCTTGATGTCGCGCGGCCTACGCCCAAATGGACCGCGCTTGGCGACGCTCTCCTTGTCCACCCCCATGATCAGGCTGTGCAACTGCATTTCCTCGAAGCTAACGGAGGGCGACATGGCGGCTAGCGTGGCCGCCGTGATGTGGATGGCGGACGGCACCACGTCGGCTCCGAACAGCGTGTGCTCCATCAGCGCCCGATGCAGCGCTGCGTCGTCGCGCGCCGGGCCCCCGAAGCCGGAACGGTTCTGCATGATCTGCTGATAGGCCGCCATCAGCAGCGTCCCCGTCCCGCACGCCGGATCCACCACGCGCAACTCTCTGAGTCGCGCCGCGTCGCTCCAGTCCATCCCCGGCCAGCGCTCCGGCGTCAAGGCAAGCCCGGCCAGTAGCGTCGCCGCCGGAATGCTGGTGTAGAAGGCGGCCAGCAGCTTTCGTTCCGCGATGAGTTGATTGAAAATGCGCCCCGCAAGATCGTGACGGCCAACCGTGCCCATCTCCAGCAGCCGGTCCGCCGTACGTGCGCACTCGTCCAGGACATCCGCGGCCGTAACTCCCGACAACTCGCTCACGACGGAGCGGGCCATGTTGAAGATGGGGTAGTAGTCAATGTCCAGGATTGAGTCCCACGAATCCAGCAGCCGCATCCGGGCGAAGCGGCCTTCTTCCCGCGCTTTGTTGACCGGCTGAACCCGCTGGTCGTCGCCCGCCAGCCGTTCCTGGAAGATCATGGCGTTGGTGATCACGAGTGCCGCCATGTGCGCCGTCTCGTTGCCGGGCTGCGTGCCGAAGGTCTTGGCGACGCGTTCCAGCGCGCCCTGTGAGCGGTAGAGCCGCGCCCCGGCCCGGCGCACGCCCTCGGCTAGTTCACCTACGCCTTCTTGCAGGTTTCCGGACGGCGGAACGGCTCGGTCGGCGGCGCGGCCTAGTTGCGCAACGTCGCCGCTAAGCCGCGGTCCCGACGTTCCGTCGATCCGCCATTCGCGCCATCTGAGGTCGCGGGCGGCGGCCAACCGTCCTTCGAGGTGGCGCTGATCCGTCTGGCGGAACTGTCCGGGGACGGTGACGGCAAAAGTGTTCTGAACCGGCTGCCCGTCAATCTCCAGACCCAGCCGCGCCAGCGCGTCCGCGTCCACCGTCGCCGCCGGCTCGATTTCCACCTCCAGCACAACCGGCGCGCCGTTCCGTCGCAGCACGATGTCAAGCCTGGACCGTCCCAACATCTCCTCTGCTGCGGTCGTCAGCCCCAACCGCTCCCGCAGCACGCGCGCCAGGGCAACGTTGATGACGATTTCGTGCGTCCGGCTAACGGTGGCGGGCGTCGGGGACACGGCGATCAGCCGTCAGTCGGTCGTGGCCGGCGTTGCGTACCGGGGTGTGCTCGATGCGGGTGTTTCCCGCGAACCGCCAATCACGGGGTGTCAGGCTTTGGGCGGGACCGGCTACCGATCAGCGTCCGCGAATGTCCACAAGAACTGCGTTACCGCGTGTTGGGCAAACGCCCGACCGCTTACGCACCGAACTTGTGCCGCACTGCTGACAGGCAGCCACAGAGACTTGACACGCTGAAGCCCGACAGATCCGCCCGTTTTCGGCGGAGCGACCATCGCCACTGGTCAACTCCTTCCAGTGGAAGTGATCGTACAACTCTTTTGTATCGTCTGTATAACCGTTATGGATTAATCACACGACGCGTATTCCCGCCATCCATATGTTCACTTACCGACTATATGGCCGCGCCAAGCCGCCATAGTTACTACAAGTGAACTCATGGGCCCCGCATCCACGCCTGGCACCGGTAACTCCGGCCCAATGCGCCCCGGACGCGCTAGACCGTCAATTCCCCCTCCAACCCGCCTCCGGTGTGCATCAGAGCCCGCACCGGACTTGATTCGGGGGCGAGGGTCTACCGGGCAATCGCCCTCGAGTTACGCACAGGCCTCGATGCGGGACGGCCCGAGTCGAACCTCACCCCTGCCAACCTTGCGAGCACTGCCAGCAACGCATGCACTGATTGCGTTGCTGGAATCGACGCCTATGCCAGCACCCGCCATCCCCAGCCCGCCGCCCATCCCTCACGCCTCAGCCCAAGCCGCGTCCAACGTGCGCCCCGATCAGCCTCCGACGCCGGAGCCGAAAACCTGGTTGACGCCAATCGCCACCCAAGCCGGGGCCGCAGCCCCCGGCCACCACCAACCCGGCTAGCCATGCGTGGCCGAGATCCGAGTTCGCAACGAGCTTGTATACCTCGCGGATGCGGCGCAGAAAGTCTCGAGCAGCCCGCCGGCTGCTATACGTCGTCCGGCTCGGCAATCAGGTCCGCGACATGGCACAGCGAGCGGAACCGCACGTCGCCGTGATACTGCTCGGGCGGGTTTCGAAAGATGCGCAGAAACTCATCGGCCGTAAGGCCAAAGAGCCGCCGCGCGTCACGGTCCAGTTCGTTCCAGACCTCTTCACGCGTGACCTGCACGTGCTCGTATCCCTCGGGCAGCCACTCGGGCCGCCCGTCAACGGTTGTTGCCGTTGGGGATGCGTCGTTGCTCGTGTGTCGAGCGCGGCCAGCGCGGCCGTCATCGGCTTCCCCAGGAGCCGGTACCTGTTCGGCTGTGTCTAGTTCTCGCACGTGGGCGCCCCCTTCGTTGCGACGGCGAATTCGCCGTCCAAACCTCAATCATCCCCGCTGCACGCACCGGGGCCGCCCCTTTGATGCTGCCCCCATTCTAGCCGTCGTCACCCGTTCCGACAGTCCGCTAAGACCTGTCCTGAGCTTGCCGAAGCGACCTGTCCTGAGCATGCCGAAGGGACCTGCCCTGCGCCTGTCGAACTACACCCTTGCACCACCCGGAACGTCATCCCGGCGTCCGCAGCCGGGACCCAGCACCCCGATCAGTCCCAGCGCACCCAGCCGACCCCTGGCAGCCCAGCCTGACCAAAACGCTCCCCACCCTCCCACTCCGACTCTCACCGCTCACTCCTCTCCGCTCACTCCTTCCTCAACTGACACCTGCCCCGCCAAAGTGGACACATTGCTCCTGAAACTGGACACATTCGGCCGAAAAGTTGACACATCGAGCCGAAAACTGGACACATCGGCCCCAAAACTGGACACATTCGCCCGACAGAGTGGACACATCCCCGTCACCCAGCCTCCCTCCGCCATCCCGGCGACTTCGGCCGTCTTCTGTAGGGGCCGCGTCTCTGACCGGCCTCTTCCGGGCAACCAGCCACCCCTGGCAATCCAACCTGACCAAACGCTCCCAACCTCCTACTCCGAATCTCACTCCTCCACCCTCTGACCTCTCCCCTTCCCCAACTGAACACATCGCCCCCAGAACTGAACACATTCGGCCGAAAAGTGAACACATCTGCCCCGAAACTGAACACATTTGGCAAAAAACTGAACACATCGCCCCAACCGACTGAACACATCCCTAGCCGCGCTCCCCTCACCCTCCGGGCTGCCATCCCCCCTCATCCCGGCGTCCCCGAAGAGCTTGCCCTGAGCTTGTCGAACGGGGGATCCAGCGCCCCGCGCAGTCCCGGCGCACCAGAGCCACTTCGACCTCCCAACCGTCCCGAGCCCACCTGCCTGTTTTCTCTCCGCTCTCACTACTCTTCGCTCACTCCTTCCACCCGTTGCTCTTGCTCCTCGTAAGCATTTCGTGTACACTGGAGACACCCTATCCCCCTCCTCGCAACCCCCATGCTCCCCCGCCTCCTCCAACTGCTCGCCACCTCCGTCACCGAGCGTCCCCGCCTGCTCCCCACCCTGCGTAGGCGCCGATCTCAGACCGCCCTCGTCCCGCTCACACGCCCCCGCCCCACCCCTTCGCCGCGTCCGCTCACCCGGCGTCTCTCGCGCCGTCTCTCCTTCCCCGTCCCCTTCCGATATCAGTTCATTCCGCTCTTCACTCTTTCCTTCTCCATCTCACTCCTCACTCCTCTCGGTCACACCCTCTTCATTCGTCGCCGACCCGCCCAAAAAACCGGCCAAAGCTATCTCTCGCCAGCCCGGCCCCCTATGGGGGCCGGGCTGGCGAGAGATAGCTCCCCCTTCACCCCCACCCCATTCCCGCCACCGAACATCCGCCCCCAGCCTCGTCCCGCTCCCGCCACCGCCGCTTGCACCGCCCCGACTTGCCCCCCGCAACATAAAGTGACCCCCGATCGACGGGACCGGAGACCACCCGTGTTCGAGGAAGAATTCCGCACCTACGACATCGATGCGCCGGAAGTTCGCGCCCTGCAGCGCGCCATGCCGCAGGAGACCTTCGCGCTGGTCGAAGGCCTGATGGGTCGCTGGCAGCAGGCCGGCATGCCGCTGCGCCCCGCCCGGCGCGGCTTCGCCCTCCAGGCCCCCCACGGCGAACGCCTCACCACCGTCGCCTGGGTCTACGCCCCCGACCGCCGCCACCCCGCGGCGCGAATCGAGGTCGCCCTCGACCTGCTCCTGCGCCGCGGGGTCGACGCCGAGCAGATCGACCAATTGCGCGACGATCTGACCCGCTTCCCAACCCACGTTCCCGGCGATTCCGAATCGCTGGTGGAACTGCCGCTCAGCGTTGAGCTCGGCGGCGCCGACATGGAACGCCTGGCCTCGGCCCTGGTCCAGTTCGGACTCTCGCTCGCTTGACCGCCGCGGACCTTGGCGGCAACCCCCAGCCAGCGGTGACCACCCGCTGGGCCACCATGGCCGTCGTCGCCAGCGGGGTCTTCATGGCCACGCTGGACGCCAGCATCGTCAACGTCTCGCTCCCCACCCTCGTCCGCGAACTCGACGCCCCCTTCGACCGCGTCCAGTGGGTCACCCTGGCCTACGTCATCGCCATCACCAGCCTGCTCCTGCCCGCCGGCCGTCTGGCCCAGATGCGCGGCGCCAAGCGCCTCTATCTGGCTGGATTCCTGGTCTTCACCATCGGCTCGCTCCTCTGCGGCCTGGCCCCCAATGTCGGGCTTCTGATCGCCTTCCGCGTCGTCCAGGGCATCGGCGGCTCCATCACCCAGGCCCTCGGCCCGGCCCTGGTGGTCTCCGCCTTCCCGCCCAGCGAACGCGGCAAAGCCATCGGCTTCATCCTGTCGGCGGTATCGATTGGACTGGTCAGCGGTCCCGTCGTGGGCGGCTTCATTCTGGGCTCGCTGGGATGGCCATTCATCTTCCTGTTGAACGTCCCTATAGGCGTGGCAGCGATTTCTCTGGGCGCCCGAATCTTGCCCGAAGGAGCGCAAGGCACCGGCGGCCGCTTCGACCTGCGCGGAACCATCCTCCTAACGATCGGCCTGACGTTCCTGGTCGTCGGCCTGAACCGCATCCAGACGCTGGGCATCGCGTCCCCCCTCGTCATCCTGTTGGTCGTGACGGGAATTGCCCTGCTGCTTGCGTTCGCCTGGTGGCAGACGCGAACGCGCTGGCCGACGATCCAGCCGGCCATGTTCCGCGTGCCGGACTTCACCGCCTCGATGTTGGCCGGCTACCTGGCATTCGCTGGCGCGGCCACCCAGATACTGCTTCTGCCCTTCTACCTCCAGCGCGTGCTGGAGCTCCCGGTCCAGCAGGTCGGCCTCCTCATGGTCACCGTCCCGGCCCTCATGGGGCTGCTCGGCACCCCCGCCGGAATTCTGGCCGACCGCACGAGCTCACGAACCGTCGGCGCCCTCGGCATCGGCCTCGTCGCGGTCGGACTGGCACTGCTGACCACGCTTTCGGCCGACACATCGCCCTGGGCCGTTGTGCCCCGCCTGGCCGTCATCGGCATCGGCATGGCCCTCTTCAACAGCGGCAACGCCAGCATGCTCATGGGATCCGCCGCCGCCGAGCACCGCAACCAGGCCAGCGCCGTGCTGGCCCTGGCACGCAACATGGCCCAAGCCACCGGCCAAGCCCTCTGGGGCACCATCTGGGCATCCATCGTGGTCCTGCAACTCGGGGTTCCCGGCCCGGACGCCGCGGCCGGCCCGGACACGGTCGCCGCCTTCCAGATCGTCTTCGGCGCCGCCGGCGTCGTCGTGCTACTGGGAGTCCTCGTCACGCTGGCGCCACTGCTGGCTACGCGAACCGAGACCTAGAAATGTCGGCGCAAGTCAACGATTGGGACATCAGCCGCGGCGTCTGGGATCTCCTGCGGCGCCGCTCCGGGACGCAGCGGGTCTGGCGATTCGTCAGACCCAACGCCGCGCAGTCGCTGCAGCAGCGCGATGCCCTTTCGCGTGTCGCTAGCGATCCGCGCCGGAACCTGCGTCCGCAGCCGCAACCGAAAACACCAGTACGTAAAGTCCTTCCAGTCAGCCCAACGCACTCGACCGTCGTCCTTCAGTCCGCGCGCGACACCGTAGGACCTCAGCAGCTCGCTAAGCGTCTTGCCGTAGACCACCAGGTACACATCCACGGCCCCTCGATCCAGCGGATGGGCCTTGCTCGCCTCCAGCTCAACGGCGTGCAGCACGGCTTCCTCAACGTCGACTCCGTAAAAGTAGTTCAAATAGGCATTGAAGCGGGCCGCTCCCAGGGCGTCGGCAAACGCATCGCCGGACACATAAGTCGGCGGGCGTCCGTGAAATCGAAGCTCGTCCCGTTCCGCTCTCGGAACAGCATCCCGCCGGGTACTGGCAATGCGGTCGAGCAGCAGCACCAGGTCCAGCGCCCCGCCCGCCACGAGATATGTGAGACGACGCCCCTGGTGAACTTCATCCGCCAATCGCCACTCCCCGCAGGCCCGCAGCGCCGCCAGATACCAGTGCGAACCCGCCTCGAGCTCCGCACTGAAACGGCGCAGCGGATCGGACGTCGCCGGTGCTTCGCCCGGGGTGACGATGATTGGCTCCGGCGGTTGGTCGGACAGTGGGTTCTCCATTCATGCCTGAGCACCGGCGTACCATGCATTGTGCTCCCACGCCGCCCTCAGTATCGACACGCCTATGCGCTTCCAGATCCATTGCGACGGCGCCAGCCGCGGCAACCCGGGCGAAGCCGCGGCTGGTGTGGTGATCCTCGACGCCTACGGCGCCATCGCCGGACGACTCGCGCTTCGCCTCGGCGTGCTCACGAATAACCAGGCGGAATACCACGCGGTGTTGGCTGGCATGCGTCTGGTGGAGCAGCTTCGACCCAGCGGCATCGAGTTTCGACTCGACAGCGAGCTGGCGGCACGCCAACTGTCGGGCGACTGGAAAATCAGGAATCGCCACCTGCGCGACCTCGCCGCCCGCGTGCGCGCAGCCGCACCGGACGGCGTGCCCGTGCGGTACGTACACGTGGCACGGTCCGAAAACGCGTTGGCCGACCGCTTGGCGAACTGGGCTCTCGACCGCACCTCGCCGGACAGCCCCAGCCCGTTCTAGGCGCGTCCCGCGCCGGACTTCCCACATTCCCCGGGAGATTTCTTGTGGGGATCGGTGGTTTGGTGTTGACACGTGGTGGGGAATATGCTTCACTTCTACGGCCAAATAGCCACAGATGTGGTGATTGGTGGGTACTTGTGGGGAATAAAGGGGTAGGCTTCGGCCGAAAGACTGGGCATGGCCAGCTTCAAGGGGACCTTTGTCCATCAGATGGACGCCAAGGCACGCCTTGCGTTTCCCAGCCGACTTCGTGCCCAGATTCCCGAGGGGGGAACGTTGACCGTGAGCGCCGAAGACTGCCTCACGTTTTACCCGGCGGGGCTGTGGAGCGACGTGGAGCGCGAGTTGGCCACCTTGGACCCGCTGAACCCGGATGCCCGCGATACCAAGCGACAAATCTTCGGATCCGCCGAGGACGTGACATTCGACAAACAAGGTCGGATTCCGATCCCCGTCCACCTACGCGACCACGCGGGACTGACCAAGGAAGTGGTCGTCATGGGCGTGGGTGACGTGATTGAACTATGGGACGCAACGGCCTGGCAGAAGCGACACGTCCGCATCGTCGCCGATGCGTCCGACATCATGCGGCGCGCCCGCGGAGGCGTACCGCTCTCTACTTAGGGTGTTCTGTGTGGGGCGCGGCGCCTCCCCCGCGCCCCACACACACCGATTCCCTTGAGGTCCGGACACAGCCCACACGAACCGGTGTTGCCGGAGCGCGTTGTCGACGCCCTGCGGCCCTGCCTCCATGGAACGATCGTCGACGGCACCGCCGGACAAGGCGGGCACACCCAGGCGCTGCTGGATGCCGGAGCCGGCCGCGTGCTCGCGCTAGATCTCGATCCGGACGCAGTGCGCCAGCTGGCCGTGCGATTCCAGACCGAAGCTCGTGTGTGCGTACGGCACGCCAACTATGCAGACCTTTCCGAAGTCCTTGGCCTCGAGCGTCCAACCGGCGTGCTGCTGGACCTTGGCCTCTCGTCTCGGCAACTGGAAGCAGCAGAGCGCGGCTTTTCATTCCGCCAGGAAGGGCCGCTTGACATGCGCTTTGATTCCACGGTCGGAACGCCAGCCGCACAGTTGGTGAACCGACTGCCTGAGGCCGAACTGGCCAGCCTGCTGCGGGACTTCGGCGAGGAGCGGCGGGCGCGTGCCATCGCGCGCCGGATCGCTGCCCGCCGTCCGCTCCGATCCACGACCGAACTCGCACGCATCGTCGCTTCGGCCTTTCCGGGCCGCCAGCGCACTCACCCCGCCACTCGCACATTTCAGGCGCTGCGCATTGCAACAAACGGGGAACTGGAATCGCTGGCCCAGGGGCTGGCCAGTGCCCGCCGAGCGCTCTGCGAAGGCGGACGCCTGGTGGCAATCGCCTTTCACAGCCTGGAGGACAGGATTGTGAAACACACGTTTCGAGCCTGGGAGCGCGAGGGCGCCGGCGAAGTCCTTACACGGCGACCCGTCCGGCCCGAGCGGGCAGAAGCCCGGCGCAACCCGCGTGCCCGCAGCGCCCGGCTGCGCGTGTTTGCCATAGCGGAGGGCAATTGATGGCGCTTCGGCAGGAGCCGCTGCTGCGAAACACGGTCTGGCCGGTCCGAGTCACGCGCTGGCTCCCGACCGCCATTCCACTCTCACGGCTCGTCCTGGTCATCATCATCGCCGCGTTCGTGCTCGCGATGGTATGGGTTCAACAGACCCAGACTCTCGTACGCCTTGGAGGCGAGATTCAGCGGCTGGAGCGTCAACTTGAGTCCGTTGAACTGGATCGTCAACGAATCCTGGCTGAACTGGCGGTGCGCAACGACTTGTCCAGAATCCAGCGCATTGCGTTCACCGAACTCGACATGCGGGAGGCGCGCAAGCCGGTCTATGCACGCGCTCATCCGCTTCCGCCCGGCGTTTCATTTGATCTCCCCCTTTGGGCCGCACCAACGCAACCGCTGGCTGAGTCCCCCTGGTGGGAACTCTTGATTCGAGAGATCAGTGCGCGAATTACGCGGCTTGCGGAGTAAGCGCCGCTTTCCGGAGTCCGGAAGCGAACCACCGGATCCTTCGCGACGCCTCGTCGTCATGCTCGGCGGCGCCGTCGCGGCGGCCGGCGTCCTCGGCTGGCGCCTCTACGACTGGCACGTCGAACAGTCCGCCGCGCTTTCCGCGCGTGGGGCCAGCTCATTACTGACCCGCAGCGAAATCAATCCACGGCGCGGAACCATCTTCGACCGCGATGACGATGTCCTGGCTATCAGCCGCGGTGCGGTCCGACTGGTGGCCGATCCACTCACAATCCACGAGACGTCCGACCCCTTTGAAGTTGCCGACCGCCTGAGCGGGCTGCTCGACCTTGACGCCACCGCCCTGGCAGAACGCCTGGGCAATCCGAAACTGCGCTATTCGGAAATCGCCCGCGGGTTGACCGGTGAACCGGCGCAGGCCCTTGCGCAGGCTATCGAGGACGGGCAACTGCCCGGAGTACGCCTGGACCCTGACCGGGTCCGCGTATACCCAAACCAAGAGCTGGCCGCCCACGTTGTGGGCTTCGTTGGCGAGGGACCGGCCCGCCCGGGCGACGTGGTGGGGCAGGCCGGGGTTGAAGCCTGGTACAACGACGTGCTGGGCGGACAGGCCGGACTGGTCAGCTCCGACATCGACCGGCTGGGGCGCCGGATTCCGATCGGCCGCTATGCGCTTCAACCACCGCGGCATGGCGCGCACGTCACGCTCTCCATCGATCGCACGATTCAGCACATCGCCGAGCAGGAACTCGAGGCCGCAATCGAGCAGTTCGGGGCGACTGCGGGCACTATCCTGATCACCAATCCTCGGACCGGCGAACTGCTAGGACTCGCCAACCGGCCAACCTACGATCCGGGCCGCGTGCATACCTACCGCGAGTTTGGTCCCGAGTTCGCCAACCGGGCGTGCAGCCTCATCTATGAGCCGGGCAGCACGTTCAAGCTAATGACCATGGCCGCCGGGCTCGACGTCGGCGCCCTGCGGCCCGAGACAACACACAACCTCCCCGGCACCGTGAACTACTTCGGACAGGAGTTCAAAAACTGGGACGAGCGCACCTACCCGAAGCAGACCATGGTCAGCGTGCTCCAGCACTCCAGCAACACGGGAACGATTTTCGTCGCCGACACGATTGGGGCCGACACGTTTTACGAGTACGTCACGCGCTTCGGATTTGGCACGCGCACCGGTATCGATCTGGCCGGGGAAGTGCCGGGCATCGTTCGGCGACGCGGAGACCAGGGCTGGTTTCTGCCGGATCTGGCCTCCAATTCCTTTGGTCAGGGCATATCAGTCACGCCTCTTCAACTGGCGACCGCGATTGGGGCCATCGCTAACGACGGCGTGATGATGCGCCCACACGTGGCCCGAGCAGTGACTCATGCCGACGGCCGCCGGGAGACCATCGAGTCGCAACCCATTCGCCGGGTTCTATCTCGCGAAACGGCGCACACTCTGATTCAGATGATGGAAGCGGCGGAGTCCGGGGTGCTGAATAACCTGGCGCGGGTCCCCGGCTTTCGCACCGCGGGCAAGACCGGGACATCGGAGATCGCCTCGAGAGGGCGCTTTCTCGAAGACACCTCAATTGCGTCTTATGTTGGATTTGGCCCCCTCGAACTCCCGCGCGTCCTGGCGCTCGTCGTCATTGAACGACCGCAGGCCGCCTTCTTCGGCGCGCATGTGGCCTCGCCCACATTTGCGCGCGTGATGAGCCGGGTCTTTGCACACCTCCGGGTCCCGCCACGCGCACCGCCAGCATGAGCGCGAGCACCGGTGGCTGGCTGGCGAGTCGGCTTCCCAACTGGCCAGCGCGGGATCCATACCTCCTCCTGTTGACGTTCACCCTTCCGCTCGGCGGCGTCGTGCTGGTGGCCAGCGCCCGCGTACCAGTCGTCCTGGGCGGTGATTCGGTTTTCGAGCGTGTTTCGGTCCAGCAAATGATCCTGGCCTGTGTTGGCGTACTGCTCGCACTCGGACTAAGCGCCGTGAACTACCGTCGCTACGCGCAAGTCGCCCCGCTGGCCTTCCTCGGCGTCCTGCTGGCCCTCGTGGGCGTACTGTTTGTTGAGGATGCAACCAGTCTCTTTGCAGCGCGACGCTGGTTTCGAGTGGGCGGCCTCACCGTGCAACCCAGCGAATTCGCCAAGGTTGCCATGGTCATCATGCTGGCTGCGCTGGCCCACCACTTCGGTGGACGAGTCCGCGAATTTCGGGTTTCGATCATCTACATGGGCGGCGTGGTCGCCCTCGTTGTGCTCCCGATCATCTTCGAGCCGGACTTGGGCGCCGCCGTCACGATTGCATTCGTCGGCTTTGCCATGATCTTCGCGGCCGGCGCACGCATCTGGCACCTCCTATTGGGCTTCGCGGCGCTTGTGCCCCTCGCGCTCATTTCCATCTCCCAAAATGCCTATCAGCGAGAGCGCCTCCTGACGTTTCTCAGCGGCGACCCCGACGTCAGTCGCACCGGTTATCAGGCTGCACAGGCGCAGATTGCGATGGGCTCGGGCGGCATTACAGGACGCGGGCTCGGCCTGGGCACACAGAAGTTCCGGCTTCCAATCCCTGACTCCGATGCAGTCTTCGCCGTACTGGGCGAGGAATTCGGCCTGGTTGGAACCGGGCTGCTCCTGGTGTTATTCCTCGCGCTCTTCGTGCGCGGGATTCAGATCGCCGCAGCTACAGACGACGTGTTTGGCCGGCTGCTGGCCGTTGGAATCGTGACGCAACTGTGCTTCCAGGCGTTCGTGAATATGGCGGTAGTTACGGGGCTGACCCCCGTAACGGGAATCACGCTGCCATTCATTAGCCGCGGCGGGTCATCGCTACTCGCCTCAATGATCATGATGGGCATTTTGATGAACGTCGCGCGGCAGTCTGACCTGGGGCCGCGGAGGTGAGGCTCGTGCTGGTCGGCGGCGGCACCGCCGGCCATATCTTCCCCACGATCGCTGTCGCACGCCAGCTCGCGGCGTTGGCGGGGTCCGCGGCTGACCTTACGGCCGTTTGCGGATCACGCGAACTTGATCGGCTGCTCTACCGGGATGTTGACCTTGAGGTGCTGTCTCTGCCCGTCCGCGGCGTTGTTGGCGTCGTGTGGTGGCGGCTTCCCTGGCGCCTATGGCTAATTCTTCGGTCAATCGTTTCCGTTTGGCGAGACTTCAGTCGCAGGCGTCCGGACGCGGTGATTGCCAGCGGAGGCTACGTCAGCGCTCCCGTGCTGCTCGTTGGCTGGCTGCGACGCATTCCGGCAGTGATCTTCTCAGGCGACGCGGCCTTGGGCTGGGCCACGCGCGTCCTGGCGCCATTGACGTCAGTGGCCACGATTTCCTTCGAGGAAGCTCGAAGTCAGATCTGGATGACGCCAGTCGAACTGGCGGGCTACCCGGTGCGCGAAGCCTTTGCCACCCCTGACGCCGAGGATGGGCGCCAAACGCTTGGCGTCCCTAGCAGCGAACCGGTGATCTTGGTCATGGGTGGCAGCCAGGGCGCCCATGTCATCAACGAGGCGCTCCGAACAGCTTTGGAGGGCCTGCTCCCCAGAGCCCACGTTGTGCACGTGAGCGGGCAGCGCGACTTTCCGACGCTGATGGACGATCGAGACCGCCTTCCCCAATCGCTGCGGAACCGATACCACCTGCATGACTTCATCCAAAATGGGTTTGCCGATCTCTTGGCGGCGGCGGACATCGTGGTCAGCCGCGCCGGCGCCACGTCTGTAGCCGAGTTGAGCGCCGTGGGAACCGCGGCCGTACTGATTCCCGGCACCTTTGGAGCCGGACACCAGGTTGCGACCGCCGCGGCCATGGCCGCCGCCGGCGCCGCCGTCATGCTCACAGAAACCGACCTTACCTCGGGTCGGCTGAGCGATGCGCTCCTGGAACTGCTGGACGATCAGGAACGACTCCGCACAATCGGCGCGGCCTCGCGGTCGCGCGGGCGGCCCGACGCGGCGGCCAGAATCGCGCAGATCGGTCTCCAACTGGCGGGGCAGCCCGTCGCGGCCGACGCCTGATGGCCGGTCCGGTCACCGATCGGTCGGTGCGCCATGTCCACATCGTCGGAATCGGCGGCAAAGGCATGAGCGCCATCGGCGCGGCCCTGCTGGACCTGGGCAAGACCGTCAGCGGCAGCGATCTGGAACCTTCCCCTCAAGCCGACCGCCTCAGGCGCCGCGGCGCTCGAGTCGCCCGGGGCCACAGCGCCAGCCACATTGCGGGCGCGCATTCCGTAATCCACTCTTCCGCCATTCCGGCGGACAACCCCGAGTTGGTAGCCGCTCGCGCGGCCGGCGTGCCCGTGGGCACCCGTGCGGAGGCCGTAGCGGCCCTGTTCAACGCACGCCGAGGAATCGCGATTGCCGGGACGCACGGAAAGACAACGACGTCGGCGTTGACGGCAACCATCCTCCAGGGCACTGGCCTCGCACCTTCGTTTCTCATCGGCGCCGACATTCCATCGCTGGGTGGCGTGAATGGGCGAATCGGCGCTGGCGCGTGGATGGTGCTGGAAGCCGACGAGTTTGACGACGCCTTCCTGGCATACCGGCCGCGGGTAGCCGTGCTGACCCACCTCGAACCGGACCATTTGGATCACTTTGGCACCGTGGATCGAATGGTCGCCGCCTTCGAGCAATTCGTTGACCAGTTGCCCGCCAACGCCGTGCTAATTGCCCGCCGCGATGTCCCCTTGCTTCATCGCGTCGCGCAGCGCTACTCCAAACCCGTCATCTGGTTCGGACCTGGCGGCGATTGGCAGATCGAGCACTACAGATCGGGTATCCCCGGCCCCACGCTTGATATCTCCAGCCCCGGCGGGCAACTGGTCGTCAACCTACCGATGCCCGGACACCACAACGCCATGAACGCGCTGGCGTCACTCGCGGCCGCCACCCAGGTCGGGGTTGACGCCACGGAAGCCGCGCGGGCGCTCGAGACCTACCGCGGCGCCGAACGCCGCCTGCAGCTTCGGGCGCAGGCGCATGGCGTTGCCGTCTATGAGGACTACGCACACCACCCTACCGCTGTGCGGGCCAGTCTGCAGGCCGTGCGTGAACTAGGCCCCCGGAGAGTCTTCGCGATCTTTCAGCCCTTGCTTCAGTCGCGGACGCACGACCTGTTCGACGACTTTCTTGGCGCGTTTGGCGACGCCGACGAGGTGCTGCTGGCGGATATTCACTCGCCACCTGGGCGCGAGACGCCTATTGGAATCACTTCTACAGACCTGGCTGCGGCCCTTCGGCACCCCAGGGCCATGGCGTTTCCCAACTTTGGTGCAATCTCCGATCGCGTGTTAGGCAGGATCAGGGACGACGATCTGATACTTGTGATGGGGCCCGAATCAGTGACGCCCCTGGCCGACTGCCTCGCCGCAGACATCTCGCGAGCGCGTAGCGTATGACCTCTACGCCAGCGTTCCCATCCCGGCTCCGGGTCCGCTCACAGGAACCATTGGCGCGACACACGTCGCTGGGCGTCGGCGGCCCCGCGGACTTCTGGGTCGAAGTTCGCAGCCTCGACATGCTGCGACTGGCGCTGGAAACGTCAGACCGTCTCAACATGCCACGAACGATCATGGGGCACGGAACCAATACGTTGGTGGCCGACGCCGGCATTGAAGGCTTGGTGATTTACAACCGCTGCATGGCCTTTGCGCCACGCCGCGCTGAAGAACGCGTGCGGGTTTCCTCCGGCCACAGCATGGCGCGCCTCGCGGGACGCTGTGCGCGTCTCGGAATGGGTGGCCTGTCGTTTGCCATTGGCGTTCCGGGAACCGTTGGCGGGGCGGTATTTGGTAATGCCGGCGCCTTCGGGTCGGACGTCGCAGCCGTGCTCGAATCGGCGCTCGTCTGGCGAAGCGGTCGCGAACGCGAAACGCCGGCACGGGACTTCGGGTTCGCATATCGGCGGAGCAACCTTCACGAGGACGACACCAATCCCGTCGTCTTGGCCGCCACGTTTCGCAGCCGACCCGCCGATCCGGCCGAACTTCGGCGGGAACTGCTGGTGCTGGCGCGGCGGCGCCGCGCCACACAACCACAAGGGCAGAACGCCGGATCATTCTTCATGAACCCTGAGGGCGACTATGCGGGACGCCTGATCGAGTCCGTCGGTCTGAAAGGCCGGGAACTGGGCGGGGCCTTTGTGTCGCCGGTTCACGCCAACTTCCTCTCGGCCCGGCCTGGCGGAACGGCACAAGACGTCTTGGACCTGGCTATCGCCGTTCGCGAACGCGTTGCCAAGGCGACGGGAGTGCGCTTGACGCCCGAAGTGCGACTCCTGGGCCGCTGGAACAGCCACGCGCACGAGCTGTTTACATGACCGACGTTCAAGCCAGCCTGTTTACCAAGGTGTTGTCACTTGCAATCGCGGCAGTCGCGGCCGGGGTCTTGATCTGGCTGCTCAACTCGCCAGTGTTCAACGTTCGTGATGTCGTGGTGCATCGGGCCGATTCGTCGCCCCCGCCGGCTGTGGACCCGGCAAGTATCGAGGCTGCCGCGCTCCCCCTCGTGGGACGAAATGTGTTTCGCATTGACAGGTCCGCCTTGCAGGAAACAATCCAGAAACTGCCGGGCGTAGCGGATGCCCAGGTGCAGATCGGTGTCGACGGACGCGCCGCGGTGACCGTCGCGTACGAGGCGCCCGTTGCAAACTGGATCGTCAATGGCCAGAGCTATCTGGTGAACGCGTCTGGCGAAGTCCTTGCAGAGCACTTTGAGCCTGACGTACCTCTCACCGTTGAAGACGATTCGCCTGAGGCAATGGCGCCGGGCCATGTCGTCAATGTAGGGGCGTTGATTGCCGCGCATCAGCTCCAGAGCAATCTCCCCTTGCTTCGGGTGGTGCCCAGCCGAATCCGCTATTCGGTGGGCGGTCTGACGGTTATCGACCATGCCGGGCGCGAGCTTGACTTTGGCGACATGTCGCACCTCGACGCCAAGCTCGTCGCACTGCATGCCGTCCTTGAGCAAGCCAACCGGCTGGGCGAGCGCATTTCCAGCGTGGACCTTCGCCCAATCGAACGGCCGACGTATCGCACGGTTGATGCTCCGCCGCTTAAGTCCGTGCCTCAGGCGCCGGGCCCCTAACTATGTTATGTAAACTATTGCCTCTCGCGCACGATTCACGCCGAAGAGCACAGGCATGAGCCGAAACCGCACGTACGTCGGTCTGGACGTAGGTACCACCAAGACTTGTGTAGTTATTGGACAGGATTACCGCGGCGCGCAGTTGCACATTCTCGGGGTCGGAACAGCTCCGTCGTATGGGCTCAAAGGCGGACAGGTCGTTGACGTTGTTCTCACGGTCAAGGCTATCGATGAAGCCGTCCACCGAGCCGAGAAGGCGGCACGCGTGCGAGCCTCGCACGTCGTTACCGGCATCGCGGGCGGCCACCTGCAATCACACAGCCAGCGCGGCGAAGTCCATTTGCCCGCCAGCGAACGCGAGGTTCGCCAGCGGCACATCGGTGCCGTGGTTCGCGGTGCAAGCATCCTGAACATGTCCGAGGATCGCGAGGTTGTGGCCGTTATCCCCAAGACCTTCGCGACTGACCATCTGACCGACGTGCTGGATCCACGCGGTTTGACTGCGCGCCGCCTGTCGGTCGAGGCCCATGTAATTACGGGGGCAACCAACGCCATGGCGAATCTCGAGCGCTGTGTCGATCAGGCCGGCCTGGCAACCCAGGGCCGGGTACTGCAGCCGCTTGCTTCCGCCCGTGCCTGCCTCACGACCGAGCAGCGGCGCGAAGGCGTCGTCTTGATCGACATCGGCGGCGGCACAACCGACGTTGCCCTCTTCGTAGACGACGCCTGCTGGCACATCGCCGTCATCCCGTTGGGCGGCGCCCTCGTGACGGCCGACATTGCGCGTGGCCTTCGGCTTCCCACTAAGGTCGCCGAGGCCCTGAAGGTCGAGCATGGCGGCGTTGCGTCGTCGGGCGACGATGACGACGCAACCGTAGCCGTCCCGGGCTTTGACCACGGCGCGCCGGTGGCCGTGCGCCGGCGCGATCTCTCGGAGGTAGTCACCGCCCGCGTCGAGGAGCTATTGCGCCTGGTGCGCGACGAGATCACCCGCAGCGGCTACTACGAAATCCTTCCGGCCGGCGCGGTACTCACCGGCGGCGGATCGCGCATGGCCGGTCTTCCGGACCTGGCAAGCAAAGTCCTCGACATGCCCGTGACGATGGGACGTCCGCGAGCACTCTGGGGACTGGGCGACAATCTCCGCGCGCCGGAATTCAGCACGGGCATCGGCCTGCTTCTCACGGCCGCCGCGGCTGAGGAAGCCGACGGCTGGGTCACGGCCGCGAGTCTCCGCCAGCGAGGCGTCTTGGACAGGCTCGGTGGATGGATGCGCTCAGTCGTCTCGCCAACTGTTCGGTGAAGAGCAGACTATGCTGATTCAGTTTCGGCATAATGGCGTTACTGTTGTGGTGCTGCATCGTGAGCGGTCTGGCCGTCCAGTTTTGGCGCGCCTGGGAAGGGTGAGTGGTCATGGCCGAAAGTGAAGGCCGCGGTGGAAGCCGAATCACGCGGTTGACGGGCACGGATGCTGAGCCGCACTCGGGCACGGCAGGTCGTGAGTCGCGACTCCCGATCGGCGGCGATTCGCTGGCCGACCTGAAGGTTGTGGGAATCGGCGGCGGCGGCAGCAACGCCGTCGACCGCATGATCGACGAGCATGTGCAGGGGGTCGAGTTCATTGCCGTCAACACCGACGCGCAGGCGCTTGTGCGCTCCAGTGCACCCACGCGCATCCGAGTCGGCGACAAAGCGACCCGAGGCCTTGGCTCCGGTGGTCAGCCCTCACTCGGGCAAAAGGCAGCCGAAGAGTCGCTGGACGAGATTCGCGAAGCCGTGGAAGGTGCCGACATGGTGTTTATCGCCGCCGGCATGGGCGGCGGAACCGGCACCGGCGGCGCGCCCGTTGTGGCCGATGTCGCCCGCGAAACGGGCGCGCTGACCGTCGGTGTCGTCACGCGGCCCTTCGATTTTGAGGGCAGCACCAGGGCTCGTTACGCCGAAGAAGGCATCCGGAATCTTCAAGAGCGGGTAGACACCCTCGTCATGATCCCCAATCAACAACTCCTGGCGGTCGCCGACCCGAAGATGTCGGTGACCGAGGCCTTCGCTCTGGCCGATGACGTCCTGCGCCAGGGCATTCAGGGCGTCTCCGACCTCATCACCCAGCCAGGCCTGATCAACCTCGACTTCAACGACGTGCGCGCGGTGATGACCGAGTCCGGCACAGCCCTGATGGCCATCGGCGAGGCCCAGGGCGAAGACCGGGCGACGGAAGCGATTCAGCAGGCCCTCAATAGCCCGCTGCTCAACGTGTCGGTGGATGGCGCACGCGGCGTGCTCCTGAACTTTACCGGCGGACCCGACATGACGTTGCACGAAGTCAACGAGGCCGCCGACATCGTGGCCAAGGCTGCGGAGCCGAATGCCAACATCATCTTTGGGACCGTGATCGACGAGGCCATGGAGGGTCGTCTCCAGGTCACGGTTATCGCAACAGGCTTCCAGACCGGCACGGCCGAGGCCCTTCCCACGAGGCGCCGCACGTCGCGACTCGCGAACAGCCCGGTAGTCCGCGAACTCGATTTCTCCAGCCGCTCGCGCGAGGCGAGCGAAATGGAGATTCCGGCCTTCCTGCGTCGCCGGTCGGAGCGTCGCTGACCCATCCCCAGGGCGCGTCATGACGCAGCCTAGTACCGTCGGCATTGCCGCGCGCGTGGCAGTCATCCGCGGCCGAATCGCCTCAGTCTGCCGCGAAGCCCGACGCTCGCCGGAGTCCGTGACTCTGGTAGCGGTGTGTAAGACCTTCGATGCCCCGACGATCCGTCGCGGCGTGGCCGCGGGTCTCACCGACCTGGGCGAGAATCGCGTACAGGAAGCGCAAACCAAAATCCCACAGGTCGGTGGCGGGCGCTGGCATCTCGTGGGCCACTTGCAGCGCAATAAAGCCCGCGTGGCAACGCAGCTGTTTTCGCTGATCCACTCAGTGGACTCGGTCCGCCTGGCGCGTCGCCTTGAAGCTGTACGGGACGGCCGACCCTGCGACGTACTGATCCAGCTCAATCTCACCGGCGCACAGACGCAGGGCGGCATTGAGCCTGCGGAACTCCTGCCATTGGCGTCCGTCCTGGACCGCGAAACCGATTTGACGCTTCGCGGCCTCATGACCATCGGACCGATAGCTTCGGACGCCGCAGTCAGCCGCGCCTGCTTTCGCCGGCTGCGTGAACTGCGTGACTCCCTGCGAGTCAGTCTTCCCAACCAGCCGATCGCCGAACTCTCCATGGGTATGACGGATGATCTCGACGCGGCGCTGATGGAGGGCGCCACAATTGTGCGCGTCGGACGCGCTATCTTTGGCACGCGTTCCCCGGCTCAAGGTCCCTGACGCAGCGTGCTCCCAGCACTCGTTCAGCTTCTCGATTGGTTCGTGACCATCATCGTCTTCGCCATCATCGGTCGCGCCATCCTCTCCTGGTTCGTCCGCGATCCGTCCCATCCGTTTCTGCGGCTACTGATCGACGATACGGAACCGATTCTCGGCCCGATCCGCCGGGCGCTACCGCAATCCTGGATGATCGACCTTTCGCCGCTAATCGCGATTCTGGTCATTCAGGTGCTCTGGAGCCTTGTGCGTTCACTCGCGCTCGGGTGAGCGATCGATGACAGAGCCGCCACATGCCGACCACTATTCGACGCCGCGTTCGAGCCACTCCACCGGCACGTTCCACCGACCTTCGGCGACGAGCCGACGGGTCACTGGCCGCTCGAGTCACCGCGCCGCCGACCGACGGTCGCGCTAACCGCGCCCTGATTGGTCTTTTGGCGGAGACTCTGGGCCTGTCGCGGCGGGGTATCAGCATCGAACACAGCAAGCGCACTCGCGACAAGCAAATCGCCGTGACCACCGACGATCCAGCCGCCATGCCGACGGCCGTCAATCGCCCGGAGATCACCCGATGATCCAGCGTCCGAGGGGAACCGCCGACCGCTTGCCGGACGCGGCGCCCGCCTGGCAGTTGGTGATCGAGACCTTTCAGCGCCAGTGCGAACTGCGCGGCTTCGCGCCGATCAGCACGCCAACGATTGAGCGAACCGAGCTGTTTACGCGTACGACCGGAGATGCAACGGACCTTGCGCAGAAGGAGATGTATAGCTTCGAGGACCGCGGCGGCGACTCATTGACGCTGCGGTCGGAAGGCACGGCCCCCGTCGTCCGCGCATACGTGCAGAACGGTCTGCACAACCTGCCGCAGCCAGTCAAGCTGTATTACATCACCTCAATCTTTCGTTACGACCGTCCGCAGGCCGGCCGCTATCGGGAACACCACCAGATTGGCGCCGAAGCGCTCGGGGATACCAGTCCGGCCGTCGACGCCGAGGTGATTGACCTGCTCTGGTCCACCTATCGGTCCCTGGGGCTCCACGACTTGCAACTTGAACTGAACTCACTTGGAGACCCGGACACCCGACCCGCCTATCGGCGGGCGCTCGTGGACTACTTCACGCCCATGGCCGACCGCTTGGACTCCGAAAGTCGCGAGCGGTTGACATCCAACCCGCTCCGGATCCTCGATTCCAAGAACCCGGCGGTCGCCGAACTGTGCGAAGGTGCGCCGCGGTCGCTGGACTTTCTCGGCGAACCCGCGCGCGCCCACTTTGACGCGCTCCAAGTGCTGTTGGAGTCGCTCGAGATACCGTTCGCCATCAACCATCGCTTGGTACGCGGTCTGGACTACTACAACCGCACAGTCTTCGAGTTCGTCCCACCCGACGCTGGTTCGCAGAGCACGGTTGGAGGTGGCGGACGCTATGACTACCTGGCTGAACTGATTGGCGTGAACCACGTGCCCGGCGTTGGCTTTGGCAGCGGCATCGAACGCGTGTTGCTCAACCTCGAGCGCCGCGGCGTGACCGCGCGAAGTTCTCGAACCATTGACGCCTATGTCGCCCCGCTGGCCGAAGCTGCCGTCTCGGACGCGATGCGGCTGGCTCGCCAGCTTCGTCACGCAGACGTCGGCGTCGAGTGCGGCTTCCGTGGGGCCAGTCCGCGCTCGCACTTGCGCCGCGCGAGCCGATCGCAAGCACGAGTGGCGATCCTGATCGGCACGCGGGAGCTGCAACGGGGCGTCGTGGCGCTCAAGCCACTCAACGGCGACGCTCAGATCGAGGTTCCTCGCGCTGACGTCGTGAACCGCGTCCAGGCTGCCTTGGCAGGCGAAGCATGATCGCTGTCGTCGACTACGGTGCGGGCAATATCCATAGCGTGGCGCGGGCGCTCAAACGCGTTGGCGCAAGCTTTGCCGTCACGGCCGATCCGGCCGCCGTGGCCGCGGCGGCCGCAGTGGTTCTTCCCGGCGTGGGCGCCGCGGCGGACACGATGCGCGGTCTGCGTAATGCACGTGTGGACGATCCGGTTGTTACCGCCATTGCCCGCGGCATTCCCTACCTGGGGATCTGCATGGGACTCCAGGTCTTGTTTGACCGCAGTGAAGAGGACGACGAAACGCCGTGCCTGGGTGTGCTACCGGGCGATGTCGTTCGCTTTCCTATTGGCCTGGAGATTCCGCACATGGGATGGAATCAAGTTCGGCAAGTTGAGGACTCGCCCCTGTTCGCGGGCGTACCGCAGGACTCAAACTTCTATTTCGTGCACTCCTACTACGCCCGGCCGGCGGATGCGGCCCGTGTGTCCGGCACCACCGACTATGGTGGGGAGTTCACAAGCGTCGTACGTCGCGACCACCTTTACGCGACCCAGTTTCATCCCGAAAAGAGCGGTCTTGTGGGACTGCGGATCTACGCCAATTTCATTCGCGTGGCCGGCCAGACTCCGGCGCCAGAGTTCGACTGACGCATGGACATTTACGCGGCCATTGATATACGCGGGGGCAAGTGCGTCAACCTCATACAGGGCGACTTTGGCCGCGAGACAATGTTCTACGAGGATCCACGCGAGGCCGCTCGATACTTCCTCGCCAGCGGGACTGACTGGATCCATCTTGTAGATCTGGATGGCGCGCGCAGTGCCGTGCGCACGCACGGCACACTCATCAGCGAAATTATCCGCCTCGCGGGATCCGTTCCGGTACAGGTAGGCGGCGGCATCCGAAACTTACAGGCGGTTCGCGAAGTTCTTGACGCCGGCGCGGCCCGCGTCGTCATTGGCACCGCCGCCGTTCGCGATCCCGGCCTCGTACCGGCTGCGGTCCAGGCATTTCCCGGTCGCATCGCCGTTGGCGTGGATGCGCGCAATGGCCTGGTCGCAATCGAAGCGTGGGCTGAAGACAGCTCGATTGCAGCAACGGAATTGGCCGCCACTGCGGCAGACGCGGGTGCGGCGGCGCTCGTCTTCACCGATGTAAACCGCGACGGCATGCTGGCCCAGCCGAACTTTGAGGGCACCGCCGAGTTGGTTCGACGCCATGGTCACCAGCTGGACGTCATCGCTTCCGGCGGGGTGCACAGCCAGGACGATGTGTCGCAGCTCGCCGAAATTGGAGCCGCCGGAGTAGTTATTGGTCGGGCGCTGTATACCGGAGCCGTCACGCTGGTCGATGCGCGACGCGCCGCTCGGACCTAGCCGATGCTCACGCGGCGTGTGATCCCGTGTTTGGACGTGAAGAACGGGCGTAACGTGCGCGGCGTACGATTTTCGGCCGACATTGATGCGGGCGATCCGGTCGAGTTAGCGGCCCGCTATGACCGCGAAGGCGCCGACGAGCTTGTGTTCTACGACATCACCGCATCGGCCGAGGGCCGCAACATCATGGTGGACCTCGTGGAGCGCGTGGCCTCGCAGGTCTTTATTCCGCTCTCCGTCGGCGGCGGCGTCCGAACGATTGACGATATGTACCTGATGCTGCGCAGTGGCGCCGAGAAAGTTTCCATCAACAGTGCGGCTCATCAGGACCCTGACCTGATTCGCGCCTGCGCCGATCGCTTCGGTTCGCAGTGCGTCGTGCTCTCAATTGACGCCCTACGTGACCCTCACAGCGATCCGCCGACCTGGACCATCTACCTCAACGGGGGGCGCGTACGTACCACCCTTGACGCCGTCGAAACCGCGCAGCGCGGACAGGAACTGGGTGCGGGCGAGATTGTCTTGAACAGCATTGACGCGGACGGTACCCGTGAAGGCTACGACGTTGAGTTTCTACGCGCCGTTACCGACTGCGTTTCGATTCCAGTCGTCGCCTCGGGAGGCGCGGGCTCGCTAGAGCATCTGCGGGATGCCATTACGGTTGGGCATGCCCACGCCGTGCTCGCGGCGTCAATCTTTCACTTCGAGGTATACAGCGTGCGAGAAGCCAAGGAGTTCATGGCGGCTGCTGGCATCCCCATGCGGCTGGACCCCTACGGCTAGCGCACCAGCTGTCGGGCGAATCCCAGCACAACGGCCGGTTCTAGCTCGCGGAGGCCAAAGCTGACTCGGCAGCGCATAACAGTGGCGGATAAGCGCTTAGATCCGTGCCGAAACACGGTCCCCGCCACAATGCGTCGATCTTTTGGCTACTCGTCCTCGGCGGAGCCGCGAATCAGCGAGTAGATCCAGTAGAGGAGTCCGATGATGAGACCTCCGAACGAGACCCCGATCACGAGATAGAAAACCACTGTCTGCATGCCGGACTGCCTCCAGTTGGGCCCGTAGGCGATTGGGCGGTGCTGGCTCGGACGAATTGGCCCTGCCCAGACGCCAGACGGGGCCGTTCCCGAGATTATGCCTAACATCCCTGATTCGCGCATACCTCCGTGCGACGCCTCCGACGTGAAGCGACCCAGATACGGTCGCGGACCGGCGTTACGCGGCGGTGCAGTTAGGTGACGGCTAGTGACTGCCGTCACGGACCTCCGGCGCAAGAACCCGAGAGTCCGGCGCGGCGTGCACGTGTGTGCGCACCTTGCCCAGCACAACCACACTCAGCAGGAAATAGAGCCCCATGAGCGCAAACACCGCGCGGAATCCATAGCCCGGCGCGATCTGGTTCACGACGTCAAGCGCGATTCCCGCCGAGAGTGTTGCCAGGGCATCCCCGCCGGCTGTCGCGACGTTCGTCAACCCCATGTAAAGCCCCGCCGCGCGCGCATCGGGAACCAGATCGATCGCCGCAGCCCAGTCCGCGGCGGTAAACAGGCCCAGCCCCACGCCCAGGAGGGTGGCGAACGCGACGACTTGAATGAAATCCTGCGCAAACACCAGAAGCACAGCCGATCCCAGACCAAGGCATGACCCCGCGGCCACCAGCCGCAGCCGACCAAATCGGTCTGATGCCCAGCCCGCTGGAACACTTGTGAGCACGGCAAGAACCAGCACGGTGCCCAGCACGATCGTGGTCTTGCCCTCGGGACTATCGTCGCCGAGGCCCTGACGGAAGAAGAGCTGAAGAAAATTGTCCATCGACTGCAGTCCCATGAAAAAGAGAAGCCGAGAAGCCATCAGCCACACAAACGCCTGCTTGCCCCGCAATTCGCGAACGCGGCGGCGCACCTCGTCCCATACCGGTCCGTGCGTCTCCGGCGGCGGCGGTGGCGTCTCCCGTACGAAAAACCACGTCATCAACGACATGGCAACCAGCACGATGGCGATCGTCAACAGGGCCAGGAACACCTGGCCCTCGGCCAGGAACTGTCCGGCGATCGCGGCACCGAGGATCGTTCCGATCAGATTGGCAACGCCAAAGAACCCCGAGGCTCGACCGCGGGCGGCCGGCGGAACCTGGTCGGGAATTACACCCTGGTACGGACCATGAGCAATGTTCCCGCCGACCTGTACGCCGACCACCGCGAGGAACAGCAGCCAGTAGTAGGGCGTGAGTCCAATGACCACCAGGAAGGGAAGGACGAGAAGCACGCCGGCGAGCATGAAGGGGCGGCGACGTCCTATTGGAAACTGGGCGCGATCGCTGACTGCGCCGGCAAGCGGCTGCACGACGATTGCGATGGCGAGGCCGACGAAGACAATTGCGCCAATGGCCGTGCCCTGGAGACGCGTTCCCACCATGTCCGGCACAACCGATGGAAGGACCTGGATATTCACGGCCCCCCACATGAATGAAAGGCCGACCCAGAAAAGGCTGATGCGCGTAAAGAACCAACCTGAGGGGTGCGACTCGGTGCGTCCGGTAGCTGCGCTCATGGCACGTGGACCGGTCGCGCGCCTCGAGAAATCGTCAGGCTGCGGCTGCCGTCAGTCGAGAACATTAGGCGTCCCCGCTCGCACCTGATGGGAAAGGCTAGCCGAGCGTTTTCTTGGAGACCAGCCCACCGGTGCCCCCAAGTGTCGATGTGCCACCAATCTGCGGCTGACGCCCACACCACCCGGGTCCAAGGATCACCGCCGACCCTCGTATAGACTTCGCCCACCGTCGCTTGCGAGATCGCCCGTGCCCGCCAATCCAATCACGTTTCTCGTTCTTGGAACCGGACGAATGGCTCACCGACATGCGGCCGCCCTGGCAAAGATCCGCGCTCAGCCTGAGATCGTGGACGGAGATCCCGTCCCGGTACGCCTTGGCGTTTACGGCCGCACGCCCGAGCGGCTTCGGGACATTTTTTACGCATACGGCGCCGACTTCTCAAGCGATCACCTGGAAGGCTCGATCGCCCGATTCGACGTGGACGTGGTGGACAACTGCTTGGTGAACCGGCTGCACTACGAGCCGTTGATGCAGGCCATCGGCGAGGGCAAGCATGTCTTTACGGACAAGCCGCTTGGCGCCACGCTGGAAGAGTCCGAGGACCTGTTTGCGGCTGCCACGACTGCCGGCGTGCGGCACGGGATCATCCAGAACATGCGGTTCCAGGGCGGACCCCAGGCAGCCAAGGCGATTCTGGAGTCGGGCGATCTGGGCAAGGTGTTTCACGCACGCGTGGTATTCGGCTACTTTGTCCCGCCGCTGGTTAGCAATCGTCCGCCCTGGTTCTTCAAGCGCGAGGAGTCGGCCGGCGGCGTGGTGCACGACATGATGGCGCATTTCTACGACCTGCTCGGCTGGCTGGTCGGCCCCATAACCAGCACGCACTGCTTGACCTTCGAGGGCATTACTGCTCGCGAGGACCCGGAATCAGGGCCGTTCCACAGCGACGTCGAAGACTCCTGCGCAGTCAACCTGCGGTTCGAGAACGGCGCGATAGGCCAGGTCTTTTCGAGTTGGGTTCGCCGTCGCCATGAAGACGTGCCGACCATAGAGATCGACTGCAGCCGCGGCGGTCTGCTCGTAACGGCAAACCGCTGCTGGGTGCAGCGCGGCGACGGTCCGCTGTTCTCCTACGACCCGGCCGCCGAACAGGGAGACCCCCTCGACGGGTGGGACACAGTCCCGACGACCGCCGTCGACCCGTTCGAGGTCCAGCTACGCGCCTTCGTGCGCAGCGTGGCCACCGGCGCCGATTACTCTCCGGATTGGAACGAGGCATTACGCACCCACCGCTGGGTTGAGGCGGCATACGAGTCAGCCGAAAGTGGGTGCGAGACTTCGATCCAGCAGGGCTAGGCGGATTCGATGCTGTCTTCGTTCCGCCTACGGGTCACTTCGATCACGTCGCCCGGCAAGACCACGCCACCGTGCGTGACGATGCCCAGCATGCCTCGGCGGCCTTTGATCTCGCTCTGAAGGCCCTGTCGAAGCGCGTCCATCTTGTAGCACGGCGCGCACGGATGCGAGATCAGCACCTCGGCGTCCACACCAAATCGGAGCTTGTCGCCTTCGGCCAGGTCGGCAACATCCAGTCCTCGGGTCGCGATGTTCTCGCGGATGTCGCCGGCCCGTAGCCCGAATTCGTCCAGCGTCTCGACGTCCATCACCAGGACTTGATTTCGCTTTTCCGCTCGAGCATGGCGATCGCCTTCGATACCCAGCCCTTCAATCAGGTTCAGACTGGACATCCCCTCGTTACGCCCCGGCCTCGGTGAAACCCGAACCCAGGCCACATGAGGCGGCAGGCTCACTGAGAGTTGAGAACGCGCATCAGCGCAGCGTGCGCCTCGCGCCACAACTCGGCCCGGTCGCGCCCCCGGCCGGCCTCGGTTCCCGCTAGGTGTGGCTCGAGCGACAGGTAGGCCACCGCTTTGGGATCGGCAGCGCCCAGCACGTCGGCTAATTGACCGTCACCCTCGCCCGCGGGCGCCCAGTCGGCAACGCTGGTGTCGTAGTCCTTCACGTGGATCATCCGGGTCGCCGCGCCAAGCACAGGCCATGCCTCGTCAAACGGGGACACGCCGGCTCGCACGAAGTTACCTGGATCGAAGCACATGCTGATCGGTGCCCCGCCGAGCGCCAGAAACTCGGAGCAGGCGACGGGAGTGTCATCGTACAGATCGTGCTCGTTTTCGAGACTCAACGTGAGGCTTGGATCTAGCGAGACCAGGTGTTCGGCAAGGCGCTGAAACTTGCCCAGCGCCGCCGGGCGATCGGCCGGGAGCGGATCCCCCTGCACCGGCTGAAATCCGAAGACTCGAATGTAGTCCGCATCCAGGGCATGAGCCGCGCGAACGGCGCCCTCGAGCTGCTGAACCTGAATCTGCAGATCCGAATCAAGGGGCGCCTTTCCCACCGGCGATCCGATCTGCGAACAGGCCATCCCGTGGTCGTCCAGCATGCGACGCATGACTCGCAGCTCGGCATCGGACATTTCGACGATGTTCTTGGTGTTGCCGCCCGGCAGTTGAACGCGTCGTGGCTCCAGCGCGTCGACGCCCAGCTCTGACATCACGCGCAACTGAACCGACAGCTCGTCGGAGATCTCGTCGCCGAATCCGGATACTCTGAAGCGCATGTGTGCATTGTGGCATCCAAACGGCGGCGCTGCGACGCGGGTCGCCCTTAGAAATAACTGACGTGCCGGCCATCGTCGGCGTTACGGCTGGTGATGCATTTCGCGAACGCTCGGCCGAAGGCGTGCCGAATCGGCCTCACGCGGCTCTGAAGCAGGACTACCTGGATGCCGTCGCGCGCGCCGGCGCTATCCCGCTCGTCGTCTCTCCGGAAGCCACGCTAGCAACCGATCTGGTGGTGTCGCGCATCGACGGTCTGATGCTGGTGGGGGGACTGGACGTGGATCCCGCCAACTACGGGGAAGCGGTGCTGAACGATACTGTCGACCCAAGCCCGCAGCGCGATGCGCTGGAACTGGCCCTGCTCCAGAGTGCGCTGAGTCGCCGCGTGCCGATATTGGCAATCTGCCGGGGCCACCAGCTACTCAACGTGGCGCGGGGCGGAACGCTCTGGCAGGACCTTCCAACCCAGCGACCCGATGGGCTGGGCCACAGCCAGCGCGGAGACCCGCACTCCGCCGGCCACGAAGTCCAGATAGCGGGAGGGTCGCTGCTGCACCGAATCGTCGGATCCGAGCGCCTGGACACCAACTCATTCCACCACCAGGCCGTGCGCAGGCTTGGGCAGGATCTGCGACCCACGGCATGGACCTCCGACGGTTTGGTCGAAGCCCTCGAGGACCCAGCCCATCGATTCGTGCTCGGCGTGCAGTGGCACCCCGAAGAAATGCTGAACCACGCGCAACACCGTGCGCTCTTCGCCGCGTTTGTCGAAGCGGTCGAGGAACGAGCAGGCGGGGAGACGCGTTGACTCCCGTCTACAATAGGCACGAGCCGAGGTGGCGGAATTTGGTAGACGCGCTAGCTTGAGGGGCTAGTGGCCTTCGGGCTGTGCGGGTTCGAGTCCCGCCCTCGGCACCCGATCCACGCCACTTCGTGCCACTCGCTGGATGGTGGTCATCGATCAACTAGCTGACGGCGCACGCCTAGCTGGAACGCGTTGGCAACTGGTCATTATCGCCTGGCCCCGCGCCGGTTAACAGCCGCCGACGTTCGGACAATAAGATAGAGGTACGTGCATTGATCCATGGGCGGACACTGAGCGCGAAGTGAGCCGACGTCAAATCCACGCGCTACCAGTGAGGAGACGTGCTGCTATGGGCTTCAGACCGGCGAGAAGAACATGACCGAACGAGCCCAAGACCCTGCCTCGACTGCTGAGAGCGTCGTTTCCGCGGCGAATGGCAGCCAACCACCTCCTCAACCCGCGGAACCCATCGCGATCGTTGGCATGGCCTGCCGATTCCCTGGGGCGTCGAGCGTGGCTGAATTCTGGCGCCTGTTGGAAGCCGGCGAGAACGCGGTCAGCGAGGGAGTTCCAGGCTCCGGCGTCGGACGAATGGGCGAGATCTTCCCGGACGATCGTGTCCGGAGCGAGGCTTGCAGATTCGGCGCCTTTGTCGAGGACCTGGACCAATTCGACGCGGAGTTCTTCCGCATTTCACCGGTCGAGGCGCAACTGCTGGATCCGCAGCAGCGCATGATGCTGGAGACGACCTGGCTGGCGCTCGAAGACGCGGGAATCAACCCCGATCGGCTCAAGGGCAGTCGCACCGGCGTCTACACCGGGATCAGCAACGACGAATACCGAATGCTGGTCGTGGACTCGGTTAGGCCGACCGAAGCCGCCGGCTGCCTCTACGCCCTGAGTGGCACAAACCTGAATGGCACGAGCGGACGGGTCTCGTTTGTCCTTGGTCTCATGGGTCCGGCCAAGGCCGTCGACGCCGCCTGTGCATCGTCCCTCGTGTCAGTGCACGACGCCGTGTCGGACCTCCAATACGGGAAGGCCGACCTTGCCATTGCGGCCGGCGTTCAGGCGATCCTCAACGGACGCATCTACGAGCTCCGGGCAGATTCGATGATGTTGTCCCCGGACGGGCAGTGCAAAGCCTTCGACGCGTCCGCCAACGGCTACGTCCGCGGCGAAGGATGCGGGGTCGTCGTCCTGAAACGGCTAAGCGAGGCCGAGGCCGACGGCGATCGAATCTGGGCAGTCATCCGCGGCTCGGCGGTGAACCACGGCGGGGCGAGCACGGGTCTGACCGTTCCGCACACACCCGCACTGGAACAGGTCATTGATGCAGCGCTTGCTCAAGCCGGCGTCGCCGCCTCGGAAGTCGACTATTTGGAAGCGCACGGCACCGGAACGGCGGTCGGCGATCCGATCGAGATCGATGCCGTCGCCAGCGTCTACGGCCGCGAACGACAAGCCGACCGGCCTCTTCTGATCGGTTCTGTAAAGACCAACATTGGGCACCTGGAGTCCGCCGCCGGAGTCGCCGGGCTCATGAAGGCAGCCCTGGTTGTCAATCGCGGCGTGATCCCGAAGCACCTGCACTTCCGAAATCCCAACCCGGCGCTCGACTGGGATCGCCTCCCGATCCGGATCACCTCGCAAATGTCGGACTGGCCGGACGGCTATCGAAGGCCGCGCCTGGCCGGCGTGAACTCCTTCGGAATTTCCGGGACGAACGCCCACATCCTGGTAGAGGAATATCGCGGGCTGGACGGCGCGCCAGATCAAGAGTCACCGATGGCGGGCGTTCCGCAGACGGTGGCCGTATCGATGTCCCATCAAGCGCGGCCCGAGGAGCCACTCGGTCAGCGACGGGATCGCTTCCTGCCACTTTCGGGTAAGTCAGATCAAGCTCTCCGTGCACTTGCGCAGCGCTACCTGACGTGGCTCGACAAACGGACCGCGACACTCGCCACTGCGGATGCCGCCTCGGATCCGCTCCTGTCGGATATGTCATGGACCGCCGGCGTCGGCAGGAGTCACTTTGACCATCGGTCCGGCGCCGTGTTCAGCGACACCAGGTCATTGCGGGAGCAACTCCGATCCGTCGCCGAGGCCGGTTCAGTTGGACAGCCTCGGGCGGTGACCAGGGTGGCCTTCGCCTACACCGGGCAAGGAAGCCAGTGGATCGGCATGGGCAAGACCCTGTATGAGACCGAGCCGGTGGTGCGATCGGTGTTGGACCGCTGTGAGGCCGTATTCCGAAAAGAACGTGGTGCCTCGCTGCTGGACGTGATGTTCGGAAGGCCCGGAGCAACAGGCGAACTGGGCGACACCGCCTGGGAGCAGCCGGCCTTATATGCGCTGGAATGTGCCCTGACCGCCCTCTGGTCCAGTGTGGGTATCAAACCCGACGTGGTCATGGGGCACAGCGTCGGCGAACTGGCGGCGGCGCAGGCGGCGGGCGTCTTCAGCCTGGAAGACGGGATGCGGTTCGCGGCGGCCCGCGGCGAACTGCTGTCGGCAACGCCACACGGCGCCATGGCCGCAGTCTTTGCGCCTCCCGCACTCGTTGCATCTGCGGTTACGGAGCTGAACGGGTCAGCCGATGGCGTCGGCTTGAGCGTCTCGGCCGACAACGGCGCCCACCAGGTGGTGAGCGGTACGGCTGCCGACATCGAAACCATCGCCAAGCGCTTTGAATCCCAGGGCATCCGGGTACGACGGCTGAACACAACCCGCGCATTTCACAGCGCATTGGTCGAACCAGCCCTCGTCAAGCTGGAAGGCTTCCTTCGCGCTCTGGCATTTGAGCCACCGTCCCTGGCCCTCGTCAGCAACTTGACCGGCCAGAAGGTGGAGCCTGGCACCACGCTTGATGGCGCCTACTGGCGGCGCCACGCCCGACAACCCGTGGCGTTCGCCGGTGGTGTCAGAACACTGGCGGACTTGGGCGTGGACCTTGTGATCGAGATCGGTCCGCACGCCGTGTTGGGTCCCATGACCACGCTGGCCTGGCCCCACCCGGCATCCGGCCAGGACGTTGCCGGGGGCCCGGTCGTGCTTGCCAGCCTGCGGCGTCCCCGAAGGGACGCGTCGACTCCGGAAGCCGAGAGCAGCTTCATTGACGCCGTCGCGGAAGCCTACGAGGCGGGGTTGGAATTTTCATTCGAAGGACTCTTTGCTGGCGAGACTCGTCGTCGAATCTCGCTGCCGAGCTATCCCTTCCAACGCCGGCGCCATTGGCTGGAACCCTCCAGGCATCGGGGGCCCACCGCCGGTCACCCCTTGCTGGGCGTCCGCCACGAGTCCGCTCGCGGAGAAGTCACGTTCGAAACCGAAGTGTTCCCGTCGGATCCCGAGTGGCTGAATGACCATCGCGTTTTCAACCGCCTCGTGGCTCCCGGCGCCCTCTACGCGGCCATGGCGGCCTCGGCCTCGCAGGCCGAAGGCAGCGGCGCACTGGTCGTTGAGGACTTGCAGCTGCACAGTGCCATGGTCTTCTCCGACCAGGGTTCCGAGGACGGATCAGGCGACGAAGGCCGCAAGATGCAGGTCGTTCTCGACGCTGCCGAGCAATCGTCGTCGCGCGAAATCCAGATCTACAGCCAGGGCAGTGACGAGGAGTGGACGCTGCACGTGGAGGGCCGAGTGCCGGCGCATTACCAGGCCAAGACAAGCACCGGGATCGATCTCGGTCCGTTTTTCCGCACATTGGGGAACGCCTGGTCTGGTCCGGGTGAGGCCCTGGCTGAAGTCCGCCTGCCCGATTCCGTTGGCCGTAACGACCTGGACATTCACCCGCTCGTGCTCGACGGCTGCTTCCAGGTCGTGGGCCTGGCTCGCAACATGTCCGGCGCTCCTGGCGAGGCAACCTACTTGCCATTCGGCTGGGACCGGCTGTGGCTGACGCGTCGCCTACCCGATCGGGTCGTCTGCCACGTTCTCATGGATGAGGCTTCCCAGCAGTCAGAGTCGGATGAGCCGCCGGAAGTCCTGAGCGGCGAACTCCGCATCTACGATCCGAACGGCGCGCTCCTTGGTGGCCTGACCGGATACACGGTCAAGCGGGCCACGCGAGCGGCCCTCCTCTCGGCGGTCGAGGGCATAGACGAACTGCTGTACGAAGTGGCGTGGCGCGAATGTGAACTGCCGCCCGGAATCGAAGCCGCAGACTTCTTCCCCGGACCTGCCGAGATCGCCGCCAGGTCGCAGTTGTTTACTGGCTACCTGACCGACGCGGGGGTCGATCCCCAGGGCCGAAACGCTCTGTTGGCGGACTTGGAGCGATGGTCGCGTTCACGCGCCCTTGCCACGTTGGAGGAATTGGGGTGGCAGCGGATCGTGGGCGAGACCGTGGATCCCGAGGCCCTGCGGCAAGAGTTCGACGTTCTTCCGGAGCACGGACGCGTTTTCCGACGGATGTTCGAAATGCTCGCCGGGTCCGGCGTTGTCGAGGAGGCGGATAACGGCTTTACGGTAATCGTGGGACCGGACGATCCGCTTCCGGACCGCATGCCAGGGGATCTTGAAGAGTTTACCGACCGGATGATGGACTTGTATCCGGATGGCCAAACCGAGATCGGGCTGTTCCGACGGTCTGGCCGCGCGCTGGCCGACGTCCTCCGCGGTCAGGCCGATCCGCTGACGCTCCTTTTCAGCAGCGGCGAACCAACCGCGGCCGATCTGTACTTAAAGGCACCCGTTGCGCGCGCCGCAAACCGAATGCTGGCGGACGCGGTCCAGCCCCTGGTCGCCGCGCTGCCCGAAGGTCGTCGGCTTCGAGTGCTTGAAGTCGGCGCCGGTACCGGGTCGGCCACCGCGTCCGTGCTTCCCGAGCTCCCCGCGGGTCGGTTCGACTACACCTACACCGACATTTCCGCGGGCTTCTTCGCCGAGGCGGAGGCGCGCTTCGGCGATGGCGACGGATGCATTGAGTACCGTCCGCTGGACGTTGAGCGAGATCCCATCGCCCAGGGCTTCGATCGCCACGGCTACGACCTGCTTATCGCCTCCAACGTGCTGCACGCCACGCGCTACCTGGAGGAAACGCTGGGGCATTGCCGAGATCTGCTTGCGCCGTCCGGCCAGTTGATCGCACTCGAGAATCTCAGCGGCGTCGGCTGGATGGACCTGACCTTCGGCCAGCTGGACGGCTGGTGGCGATTCGCCGACGACTACCGACCGCACCACGCCCTGGCCGGCCCCCCGGTCTGGCGCCAGGCGCTCGGTGACTCGGGTTTTGAGGCGGTTGAAGTCCTCGGGGTCGACGAGTCTGACTCGACCCAGACCCTGGACAAGGGCGTCATCGTGGCGCGGGGACCGGCGCAGGTGGCGGAGCCTCCGGGCGTGTGGGTTCTGACCGCCGACCGCTGCGGAGTCGCTGAGGATCTCGCGGCGGCGTTGTCGGGTCGCAACCAGACAATCGTGCTCCCGAACACCGAACAGCCGGAAGACGGCAGGCCTGCAGCGGCCGGCCCCGCAATTCTCCGACCCGCGCTGGACACGGAGAGTCGCGACTCGTGGCAGTCGCTGATCGAGGGTCTGCCTCGGGATATCCCCTTCAACGGCGTCGTACACCTTCAAGCGCTTGACGGCCACGGCCCACTGGCAACCACCGAGGAAATCGGGGAGGACGTGCGACGCGCCGGAGCGAGCGCGCTGGCCTTGGCGCAAGGCGTGGCCGACGCCGACGTCCTTCCCGCCAACGGCCTTTGGTTCATAACGCGCGGAGCGCAGATCTTGGAGCGCGAGCGCATGGGAGAGGTTTCCGGCGCCGTCCTGTGGGGGCTTGGGAAAGTCGTTGCCCTGGAGGCTCCCCAGCTCCAGCCGCGAATGATCGACCTGGAACCCAATGCCACACCCCTGCTGGCTGACCTCGTGAACGAACTGATGTATCCCGACCAGGAAAACCACATCGCGCACCGCTCCGGGCGCCGCCTTGGAGCACGCCTGGTACGGCCCGAGGCCGCGGCCCAGCGGCTAACGCTGCCAGACGATTCGTCATGGGTCCTCGCACCGGACCGGAGTGGCATCTTCGATCAGCCGGAGATCAAGCAACTTCCGGGACGCACCCTGGAGCCGAACGAAGTTCGCGTCACCGTCCAGGCAGCCGGCCTCAATTTCTGGGATGTGTTTCGATCGCTCGGGTTTATCGAGGAAGGCGATCTCGGCCGGGAGATGTGCGGTCGCGTTCTCGATGTCGGCTCGGATGTCTCAACCGTCAACGTCGGCGACCACGTGGTTGGACTGGGCTTTGGCGCCTTCGGCCCGGAAATGGTCACCCGCGAGGAATTGGTGGCGCCGGCTCCCGAAGGAATGTCGGTCTCGGACCTCGCCACCATCCCCAGCGCGTTCGTCTCGGCGGCGCTCTCCTACGAATACTCAGGGCTGGAAGCTGGCGACCGGGTGCTGATTCACGCCGGCGCTGGCGGTGTCGGCCTGGCGGCCATCCAGCTCGCCCAGGCGGCGGGGGCGGAGGTATATGCCACGGCCAGCGCTCCCAAGCAGGCCTATCTGCGCTCGCTCGGCGTCGAGCACGTGTTCGATAGCCGCCAGACCGCCTTTGGCAAGGAAATCCTCGAAGCCACCGGCGGCGAGGGCGTGCATGTGGTGCTGAACAGCCTCACCAGCGAAGGCTTTATCGAAGCCAGCCTGTCGTGCCTGGCCAATGGTGGTCGATTCGTCGAGTTGGCCCGGCGCGACATCCTGACCAAGGACGAGCTGGCGGCCGTGCGTCCGGACGTTGCCTACGACATTCTGGAACTGGACGTCCTGAAAAAGACCGATCCGGCCTGGGTCGGCAGGGTCCTGCGCGACGTGATGGCGCAGCTTGCGGCAGGAGTCCTGAAGCCCATCATCCATAGTAGATGGCCGCTAGCCGAGGCCGGAGCCGCCCTGGACTTCATGCGTTCGGCTCGGCACGTGGGCAAGATCGTCTTGACGGCGCCGCCAATCGTGAGCGGCCGGCTTCGGCAGGATCGCACCTACCTCGTGACCGGCGGCCTCGGTGGTATCGGATGCGCCGTGGCCGGCTGGCTGGCTGACCACGGCGCCGGCGCCATCGTGCTCAACGGCCGCCGCGACCCGGATGCTGAGGCTCAGGCCGCCATTGATGCGCTGGGCGCACGCGGAGTCCGGGTTGAGGTTGAGCTCGCGGATGCCACCGACGCCGAGGCTATAGACCGGATGCTGGAGCGAATCGACGCGACGCTGCCGCCGCTTGGTGGCGTCATCCATAGCGTGGGCGTGCTCTCGGACGCTGCGCTCACCAATCAGACCTGGGCAAGCTTCGAGCAAGTGCTCTGGCCCAAGATCTTGGGTGCCTGGCACCTGCACCGTGCGACGCAGAACCGCGATCTGGATCTCTTTATCCTCTTTTCCAGCCGGGTCGGCGTCATGGGCAATCCTGGCCAGGCCAACCACGCCGCCGCTAATGCCTTCCTGGATCAGCTTGCCGGTCACCGGCGTGCCCTCGGACTTCCAGGCCAGGCCATTGCCTGGGGCGCCTGGTCGGAGATCGGTGAAGCCGCCGAACAGCGGGAGCGAATTGAGCGGCGCCGGGCGGCACTCGGGGGCCGCTGGTTCACCCCGCAACAAGGGATCAGGGCCCTTGAACGGCTGGTGCGCCAGGACGCCACGGCGTCCGTCGTAATGTCCATGGACTGGTCGGTCTTCGAAGAAGCCATCGAAGAACGTCCGGCCTTCCTGGAAGATCTGCTGTCGTCCGCCGCCGACGACGGCACCGATGCCGCGGCCGCATCCGAAGACCTGCTTACCCGGTTGCGGAGCGCACCGGCGGCCGAGCACCAGGAGGTGCTGGCGTCCTTTCTGCAGCAAGAGGTGCAGGCCGTCCTGCGTCTATCCACGGCACCGGCGCCCACGGTCGGATTCTTCGATCTCGGGATGGATTCCTTGATGGCGGTTGAGCTTCGCAATCGCCTCAACCGCGCGTTCGCCGGCGAGTACACCGCGTCCAACACCATGGTCTTCGACTATCCGGACATCGAGACCCTTGCCGAGCACCTGGTCGGAGAACTCGGCCAGGCGGACGAGATCCCGGCCCTCCCAGCGGTGGTCTCCCCGGAGCCCCAGCCGCGGGCTGCACCTGCGGACGATGGCATCGCAATCGTCGGCATGGGATGTCGCTTCCCGGGCGCGGATGATCCGCTCGCCTTCTGGCGACAGCTGAAGTCCGGTGTGGACTCGGTAAGAAACGGACGTCAGGACTCAGGTACTTGGTACAGGGCCTTTGGCGATCCTGCCGGCGAGGATCCCGTTTTCCGTCGAGGCGCCTTTCTGGACGACATCGAGCGGTTCGACTCACGCTTCTTCCGCATCGCGCCAATCGAAGCGCGACTGATGGATCCACGCCAGCGGCTACTGCTGGAGACCACCTGGCACGCGCTCGAGGATGCCGGAATCGATCCCGACGGGCTGCGAGGAAGCAAAACAGGCGTCTACATCGGCGTTGGCGGAAATGAGTACCGAGACTTGATCCTCGCCAGCGGCGAGGAGGACAGTTTCGTCGGCACCGCCGGCAGCATGACCGTTGGGCGCGTGTCCTATGTGCTCGGCCTGGAGGGACCGGCCATGCCGCTGGACATGGTGTGCGCGTCGTCGCTGGTCGCGGTACACCAGGCCATCGCGGGTTTGCAACGGGGCGAAGCCGATATGGCCCTGGTTGGCGGGGTCAACGTTCCCTTGTCCCGTGGAATCACGCGCTTCCTGGACGATCTCGGGATGTTGTCGGAGAGTGGCTGTTCCCGGACCTTCGACGCCTCGGCCGACGGCTTCGTGCGCAGCGACGGCTGCGGCATGGTGGTGCTCAAGCGACTGCGCGACGCCGAAGCGGACGGTGACCGGATCTGGGGTGTGCTCCGCGGTTCAGCCATCAACCAGAACGGCGCAAGTGCCGGCCTTACCGTGCCGAACGGTCCAGCCCAGGAACAGGTGCTCAAAGACGCGCTTTCTCGGGCCGGCGTTGATCCGTCCGAGATCGACTATCTGGAAGCCCACGGGGCCGGCTCCGCCCTCGGCGATCCCATCGAAGTCCAGGCCGCGGCGTCCGTCTATGGCCAGGGCCGCGACCCGGACCGGCCGCTGATGATCGGCTCGGTGAAAGCCAACATCGGCCACCTCGAATGGGCGGCAGGAATCGCCAGTCTCATCAAGACCGTGCTGGCGATGCACCAGCGGATGATCCCCAGGCAGCTGCACTACAACACCCCGAGCCCACAACTCGACTGGGATCAGTTGCCCGTACGGGTGGCATCGAGCGACACCCCGTGGCCGACCGTGCCTGACCGGCCACCCCTGGCGTCTGTAAGCGCATTCGGTATGTCGGGAACTAATGCGAACGTGGTGGTCCAGGGATACGACTCTCAGGCGAGTTCATCGGTGCCGCGAGATGACCTTAGTATTCCGGCCGGCGCGGCGCGGCCGGTCCCGGTGTCAATGCCCGAGCTCGTTGCCCAGATTCCCGTGCCGGTGTCCGAATTGAGCGAGCGCGAGACGCGGCTACTCCCCTTATCCGCAAAGTCAAATCTCGCACTGCGAGAAGTGTCGAAAGGCTACCTATCGTGGCTCGACGGGCAGACCCCGGACGCGATGACTGGAGCCGAGCTCTCGGACATGGCCTGGACCGCGGGCGTTGGGCGAAGTCACTTTGACTTTCGTGCGGGACTTGTCTTTCGCGACGCCGACTCCCTGCGCGAGTGTCTGCTCACCGTGGCGGAGTCATCGTTGGAACGAGATCCCTACTCGCCCCGCAGAGTGGCATTTGCGTATTCGGGACACGGCAGCCGCTGGGTTGGCATGGGCGAGGACCTCTACCGGAGCGAGCCGGTGGCGCGGGCGGTGCTTGACCACTGCGACGCGGTCCTGCGGGACGAGCGTGGCGCTTCCTTGCTGGACATCATGTTCGGTCGAGAAAACGCCGCCAGCAACCTGGATGACCCGAGTTGGGCCCAGCCGGCCGTCTATGCGCTCGAGTGCGCGCTGACAGCGCTGTGGGCAAGTACTGGAATCCGGCCAACGGCGGTCGTCGGCGAGGGTGTAGGCGAGGTCGCTGCCGCCCAAGCGGCTGGAGTCATCAGCCTCGAAGACGGCCTACGCTTTGCGTCGGCCCGAGGCGCGCTGTTGGCGGCGCTTCCAGGTGCGGGCCTCGCCCTGGAAGGCAGCCTTGCAGCCGCCCTGCGCGGCGTCGCGATCGCCCCCCCCTACGCTGAACATGGTCAGCAGTGTGACCGGACGTGTCATAGCATCGGACCTGGCGCTTGATGCCGCCTATTGGAATCGCCAGATTCGCGAGCCTGTCGAGTTCGCGCGCAGCGTTGAGACGCTCGCTGCCCTCGGCAGCGATGTCGTAGTGGAGATAGGTCCGGACGTCGCGCTCAGGCCGCTAGTGATCGAGTGCTGGCCGGACTCGTCAGCAGCCGCAGAGCCAGTTCGTGCCCCCGTCGCACTAGCGTCGCTGCATAGGCCCTCAAACAACGGTTCGTCGCCCAAACTCGGATTCATCGACGCCATTGCGGCCGCGTATCAGGCGGGCCTCACGCCCACGTTTTCCAGCCTGTTTGCTGGCGAGACGAGACGACGAATCGCACTACCCATCTACCCGTTCCAGCGCCGGCACCATTGGGTGTAGGCCGCGAATCGCCAGGCGCACTGGGCTAGTCATGCGCACCCTGGGGGACTTGCACTACCGGGACAAGGCGTCATCGTCTTTGTAAGCCTTACCTGATAGGGGCGTCCAGTCGGCCGGGAAGCTCGCTTCTTGGAAGGGCCCCACTCGTGCTCGCCACCCTCGCATCCTGACGCTATCGGTCAGTGCAAGTAGGCGTCGTGGCCTCGAATCGAACGATGCCGTCCACCGCGCTTGCTTTCTTGCAGATGACTGCGCGCCCCCGCTGCTACACTTGCCAACTCTCCGGCCCAACGGCCCCTGCAGGATGGAATTGCCCTCATGGCCTCGACCGAAGACCGCCTCAGAACTCTCGTCGCCGAAAACCTGGAAGTGGATGGTCAGCCCGTGAACGTGCCGGCCGACTTGAACGTCAGCCTTACCGACGCCGGCGTTCCTTCCATGGACTTTGTTGCGTTTGCGAAGGTGATCGTACGGGAGTTTGACGTCCCGCTGACCCCGGACGAATGTGCGGACTTCAGCACCCTGAAGGACCTGGCCGCGTACATCGACTCGCAAGCCGCCTAGCGGCACAATCCTGCGAGGGCATTCGACTCTCGCTAATGTCGAGCCGGCGAAGGATCGCGAACGAACACCATGTGCTCCCTCGCGGCCGGGTGCTGGTGGCGGCCGTTTAGCACAGTCGCCGAGACTACGGTATTTCACGTAGACCTTGCACCCCATGCCGCGCATGAGGCCAGGGCCTTGGAGTGGCTGAGTCCCGAAGAACGGGTTCGTTCGGGTCGATATTTGCATGCCGGATCCCGACGCCGGTTTACCTTGTGCCGCGCGGCTCTGCGAGCCGTCCTCTGCGATCGGCTCGCCTGTGATGGCCAACAGCTCACGTTCGGCACGTCCAGCTATGGCAAACCGTTCGCCCAGGTCAATGAGATGCCGAATCAAATCAGTTTCAACGTCAGCCACGGCGGCAGCCACGGCTTGATCGCCGTCGCCCCGCACGGGCGCCTCGGCGTGGACGTTGAGGAACGAATCTCACGCGACGACCTCGGGAGTCTCACGGACGCCGTGTTGGGTCCGAGCGAAGAACGCGAATTCGCCCGGCTTTGCGGGAAGCGACGAACCCACTTCTTCTTTCGGATGTGGACGCTGAAGGAAGCCCTCATTAAGGCGCTCGGCGTGGGTTTTTCGCAGGACCCGGCGAAGTTTGAAGTGCCATTGGCAGTTCGTCGAGGCGCCAAAACTGGAACGCTTCGGATTCCCGACCTTCCACGAACCGAATGGCGCGTCGATGACCTGGGAACCGATGACTTCGCGGCAGCCGTCGCAATTGAAGCGAGCCCGCAGCGCAGCCTGATGTCGAGTGAGTAGACGCGAACTAGACTCTCGGCGCCCATCATTGACGTTTCGTGGACCAGTCGTCATGCATTCGCGCGCTTACGCTCGTTCACAGGTCTCCGGCCGAAAGAACTCCAGGCTGTGACCACGGACTCGCAACCCATCTGGAATGTCCCCGAGCCCCTAGCAATCCGCCGGGTAGAAGTCGACGACGACACGGTCGTGATCCTGCGGCGGCACGGCAATCCATCGGGCCCGCGCCTTGTCCTCAGTCACGGGAACGGCCTCGCGATCGACCTTTACTACCCGTTTTGGTCACTCCTGGCCGACGACTTCGACCTCGTCGTCTACGACCTCAGGAATCATGGCTGGAATGCCCTCAGTCCGCTCGAAGATCACAATGTTCCGACGCTCGTCCGCGACCATGACCGGATACTCGAGGCAATTGACAGGCATTTCGGGGACAAGCCAAAGACCGGCGTCTTTCACTCTGTGTCGGCGTTGACAACGCTGCTCTCGGCCGCCAAAGGCAGCGGTCTTTCAGCGCTTGTCCTGTTTGATCCTCCGCTGTGCCGACCCGGCGCCAGTTATGAGGAATTCGATGCCGCCGCCATGCGAACCGCCGCGATGACCCGGCGGCGCACCGAGCTGTTTCAGTCGGTCGACCAGTTCGCTGACCTCCTGAGCTTCGTGCCGACCTTTTACCGTTCGGTCCCCGGCACCTTCGATCTTGCCGCCCGCACGACGCTTCGAGAGCGCAAACAGCGTGACGGCTACGAACTGCGCTGTCCACGCGACTACGAAGCGCAAATCGTCGACTACGCCAGCGCCTTTGCCGTGCTCGTGGACTTCGACGCTTTCCACTGCCCGATCAAGGTTGTCGGAGCCGATCCGACCTTGCCCTACTCATACCTGCCAACCTTCGATCTGAGCCACGTCTTGACGGTCGACTACGACTTTCTCCCGGAAACCACGCATTTCCTCCAACTCGAACAACCCGAAGCGTGCGCCGAGTCTGTGCGGGAGTTCCTAGACCAGATTGGATCCGCCTGACCTTCGTGAGCAGCTTAGGGCGATTCGTCAACCGTGACCGTCACGATGTCCAGGCCGTGATATTTCTGGTGGCGCACTGACGATGCATAGTGCCGTAACAGCCGGAACGAAAAATCCTCTTCAGTTGGCAGTTGGTCCTGCTCGGCCAGATAAGCCAGCCGGTCTGCCAGGTTTGCTTCGTCGGTAGCCGCCACGAACTCCAACTCGACAGACCTGCCCTCGGGGCTCGCGCTTAGCACCAGACGCGATGCCCGAGTCGTCGACTCCTCGCTGGCTGGTCGAAGCAAACTGGAAACTGTCTCCTCGCCCGCCGAGCGCAGGCGTTCGGTTGCGGAGTCACTCCAATTCATCGATACGGCAACGGCTTGCAGGAAAGCGTCGATTCGCGGCAGGTCCGAGGTATCCAGTCGGGCCTCGAGCCGTCGCCGCTTAGGCTTCGTGAGGTTCAGAAACGCGGTGAGGCCGATCGCGGTAGCGGCGCCGGCGGTTATTCCGTTGCCCAACAGAAGACTCCACGGCGGGCCTACGATCCCGTCGAACACGTCGTATTGCTCGAATCCGACGCCAATTGCGAAGCCAAGCCCGACGACGAGGGCGGTCTGAGCGTCCAGCCCACCCCGCGATACCGTTCGTAGACCCTCCACAAAGAGCATCCCGATGGCAAGCAGCAAGAAAGCGCCCATCACCGGTTTGGGAATGGTGAGCAGTAGGCCTCCGAGCTTCGGGAAAACGGCCAGCACGATCAGAATGCCCCCCATGGCGTAGCCAACACGCCGCGCAGCTACGCCCGTAAGCGAGATGAGCGACACGCTGGACGACGAGTAAGCGGTTGTTGGCGGAGTCCCGGCGAGACCTGAGAGCAGCATGCCCAGGCCCCCCGCGTACAACGTCCCCTGGATGAGTCGAAAATCTGTGACCCGCGGCCGCCGCCGACCGACTTGTTGAACGACCACTCCATCGCCGATGGCCTTGATTGCCTGGACGAGAGTCACCACCAGGAACATCGGCAAGAGCGCCAATATCCCCGGCGTTGCCGACAGGTCCAGGCCCGGAAAAGCGAACTCCGGAATCCCTATCCATGCCGCCCGGCCAAGGAGCTCAAGCTCGTAGAGCCCGAAAGCCGCCGCTGCCGAACAGCCCGCGCCGATGCCGATCAGCGGCGACCAGATCCGCCATAACGAGGGCCCACGCAGGGCCAGGGCCACCGTCACCGCCAGCGTCACCGCGGCTACGACCGGACCGGCGAACGCCGGCGCGCTCGACGGAACTTCCTGCAACCGATCGAACGAGATGTGCAAGAGCAGTATCGCGATGAGCATCAAGACGGTGCCCGAGACGGCTGGCGTAATAATTCCTCGCAACAGCGGCAGCCACGTCCCCACCGCCAGGTAGAAGAACGATGAGAGCACGATCAGACTCGCCAGCGCGGCCGGACCGCCCTCGGCTAGCGCGATGACGGAGATTGCGATGAAGTTCGGCGTAACCCCCGTGACCAGCACGTGCCCCAGGCCCACGCGTCCAAGCCGCGCTGCCTGCAGGATCGTGACCAGACCGCTGAGAACCAGCGCCGCGAACACGGCCCACGTCAGGTACCGCTCGTCTTGCCCTGACGCCAGCGCACTCACCGCCACGATCAAGACGATCGGCGCCAGCACCAACAACACGCCCTGCGCCCCGACGCCCACCGCTACCAACGGCGGACACCTCTCGTCGGGCTCGTAACGGATTCTGTCGTCTACGCCGACTGATCCCACAACCGAACCTCCACGCCGAAATCCTGCCTGCCACGGCATTGCCCGCTGCCGTGACGTCTGGCATTACGCACAACCATTCCACTACCGGTGCTCGACTATGCAGCCGATCCTGCGAGAATCTCATCAATGGCTGTGCCTCGGATGATATCAGTGCTCGGCCAGGGGAATCGCCAGCCATCATGTCGAAAGCAGCATCAAATGTCTCTGCCGTATGCCCCACCAAAGCTCGAGCCTTTTCCTCGCTCGATCCTGAACCTATCCAAGATGCGCTCAGTTGGCAGCGCAAGACACCGATCACTCTGATGCCCCTTAGATCGATTGTATACAGACTCTTAGCATGGCTCGCCCTGCTGGCATAATCGGACGCTAAGCACGACATCCGGGACTATGTTTATATAGCTGTAATACTGGAAGTATATCGCAATCTCTTTGCAGTCCACCAATAATCTACCGTGCGGTCTCTCGGCGATGTTTCTATGCCACTTCATGCAGGCAGGTGCGTCAGTCAGTCGCTAACTCAGGACCTCTCTCATTTGGCGTCAATTCGTCTACCAATACAACCTGTCCATTAGCAATATCTCGCTGTCATCTAAGCCTAGTAGCCGTCACGGTTCCACAATCCGGCACGATTTATTAGCATTCCAACACCAACTCTCATCCGCACCCTATCGAATGTCGGCGCCTATAGCTTACAGTGCTCGTCATTCGCGGCCGAGGTATTCAGATTCACGTATTCCACTAGCGCGACGCGCGGCCGGTCAGTAAACCTTCAGGTCAGTCAGATATAATTGCCGCGTGGTTCCCGCCGGCCTACGGATGCGACGTTGACCTCACTTCGCCTGGCTGAGCCACGATGATGGTTGAGAAAGAACCTGCATTAGCCACCCCTTCTCCTTTCAGCCGCGGAAAGCCCCTGTTTCGGTCCATCTGGATTCTCGCAATCATCGTTGCCGCCTTGGCATGTGCGTGGCCGCCGGCTGACTCCGCTCGGGGCAATTCACCGAGCGTCCTTGTCATCGACATTGATGGTCAGATTGATCCGCTGTCCGTTGACTACATCTCGCGCGGACTCGACGAAGCTCGTAGCGAGGCGGCATCACTCGTGGTCATTCGGCTGGACACGCCGGGAGGCCTCCTCCAGTCCACTAGAGAGATTGTCGAGATGATGCTCGAATCCCACGTGCCTATAGCTGTATACGTCGCGCCCGCTGGCGCTCGAGCCGCCTCGGCGGGGACTTTCTTGCTGGCCGCGGCCAACTTTGCCGTCATGGCGCCTGGAAGCAGCGTCGGCGCGGCATCTCCGGTGGGCTCGGGCGGCACCGAGCTACCAGCCACACTTTCTCGAAAGGTGAGCGAAGGAACCCAGGCTTTCATCCGCAGCATTGCGGAGGTCCGCGGACGCAATGCCGCTGCCCTCGAGGACACGGTTTCGAAAGCCGTCGCCTACTCGGCACACGAGGCGCTCGATATTGGCATCGTCGACTTGATTGCTCCAGATTTACAGGCCTTACTCAGTCAGCTTCACGGCCGCACCGCAGAAACGGCCGGCGGTCGGGTTGTGGTCTCGACAGCCGACGTCACCGTACGCCGGACAAGTCGCACGCTCGTGGAGCGAGTCGTCGAGATTCTCGCTAACCCCAATGTAGTCCTCGCTCTCTTTCTGATTGGCGGCTTGGGTGTCCTCGTTGAGCTGTCGTCTCCGGGATTGTTTGCACCGGGTATAGCCGGAATTACTGCAACGACACTGGGGTTCGTCGGATTTCTCAATCTACCTGGTAGCTGGGGAGGTCTATTACTCATAGCCCTTGCCCTTGGTTTCTTCTATGCGGAAAGCGTGGCACCTGGCTTTAGCGCCTTCGGTGCGGGTGGAATCATCGCCCTCTTGCTTGGCTCTATATTCCTCTTCGGAAACTACTTTAGCCCTTCGGACTTACCTGAGCCGAGTTATATGGTAAGTCCGATAATGATTGCGATCACAACTGCCATCGCGGTTGTAGCTTGGGTGCTCTTCATCCGCTTTGTCAGGACCGAGGGCGGAACGTCAGCCGGATTCCAAACCGAGGACGAGCTGAATCTTGAAGGAGCTTGGGGTGTGGCCACGTCCGACCTGGAGCCATCAGGCAAGGTTAGGGTCGCCAACCAGGAGTGGGCGGCGTCGACTGATCCCGGAATCTCCATCCGCGCCGGCGATGAAATCCGAGTACAAGGGGTCTATGGCCAGGTGCTCAAGGTCGAGAAGCTCTATCAAAGACGAAGACGCTGATCGGGCATAATGAGAATCCGAAACAAGCGTCCTGGAGGAATCCGATGGCGGGCTTTCACACAGTAGGCCCCAACCACGCGCTGATCGTCTCAGGCGGCAGCGCCCAACCCAAGCTCAAAGTCGGCGGCCGCATGTTTGTGCTGCCGATCTTGCAGAAAGCGCAGATCATCTCGCTGGAGGTGATGACCCTCCAGGTCAACACCGCCAGGGTCTACACCAAGGAAGGTGTATCGGTTTCCGTCGATGGTGTGGCGCAGGTGAAAGTCGGGCGCAGCGAGGAAGCCATTCGCACCGCGGCTGAGCAGTTCCTGGGCAAGAACGCCAGGCAGATCGCCGAAATCGCCTTGCAAACCCTTGAGGGTCAGCAGCGCGCCATCCTGGGAACAATGACGGTCGAGGACATTTACCGCGACCGTGTGGCGTTCGCGGAGCAGGTCCGTGACGTCGCGGCCACCGACATGACCAACATGGGTCTGGAAATCGTCAGCTTCTCGATCCGCGACATTCAGGACGAGCAGGGATACCTCGAGGCCCTGGGCGTACGCAGGACCGCTGAAGTAAAGCGGGATGCGGCTATCGGCGAGGCTCAGGCCGAGCGGGATGCCGGCATCAAGGAAGCCTCCGCTGACCAGCAGCGCCAGGCGGCCCGGTTCGAAGCCGACACGGCGATTGCGGCGTCCGAGCGCGACTTCCAGACGGAGAAAGCCGCCTACGACCAGCAGGTCAACGCCCGAACCGCCGAGGCCGAACTGGCGTACTCGCTCCAGGAAGCCAAGACTCGACAGCAGATCCGTGGGGAGGAGCTGCAGATCGAGGTTGTCGAACGACAGAAGCAGATCGAAGTCCAGCAGCAGGAGATCATTCGACGCGAGCGTGAACTGGATGCCACGGTCCGTCGACCGGCCGAGGCCGAGCGCGACCAATTGGAGCTGATCGCCGAAGGTAACCGACGCCGCATCAGGGTCGAGTCTGAAGCCGAGCGATACAAGCTCGAGACGGTCGCGGAAGGCGAACGTTCCCGGATCATCGCCGAGGCCCAGGCCGACGCTGAGTCAATCAGGCTGCGCGGCCAGGCGGACGCCGACGCTATTAGGGCGCGCGGTGAGGCCGAAGCCGACGCCATTCGAGCTCAGGGCCTGGCCGAAGCCCAGGCAATGAACAAGAAGGCCGACGCCTGGAAGGAATACGGCCAGGCGGCCATGATCCAGCAGCTGTTCGATTCGCTCCCGGACGTCGCGGGTGCGGTTGCACAGCCGCTCTCCAAGACGGACAGCATCGTGGTGATCAGCAACGGCGGCGACAACGGAGCGGGCGCGGGCGCCAGCAAGGTGACACAGGATGTGTCGTCCACCATCGCCCAACTGCCAGCCCTGGTGCAGTCGCTGACGGGCGTCGACCTCATCAGTTCGCTGAAGAACCTGCCGGGCATCGTGTCCGACGAGTCGGCGCAGAATGGAGCCGTCGAGGCGGAGGACTCGCCGTCGGACGACGAGAAGTAGCCCACCGTCGGAGGTAACCGCGGGGGCGGGGGCGTTGCGCTCCCGAGTCTTCGTGGTGCCTTTGGACCAGTCGAATCGGCGCAGACGCCTCGTGCGCACGGACGTCGGTCAAGTGCAAGTAGTCACTCCGCACCGTACATGCGGGACGGGTTGGCCACGCAGTGCTCGCCGCGGTCCGATTCGAGGGTGTGGCCGTAGACCAGCGGGGTGACCAGGCCATCCTGGCGGAGGAATCCGTTGGCGTCCTGTTCGTAGAGGTCGCGCGCAGCGAGGCGGAGGTCGTGGCCGCCGAAGAGACGGGCGATGGCGTTGCCAACTTCGCCCACTCGTACCAGGCCGGCGTCTTCCATGCGCTGGCCCAAGCGGTTGAAGTCGCTGCCGGGGTGACCGGGTTGTGGTGGGCAGCCGACGCTCACGAGCGGCACCAGCGAGCCATCCGATCGGCGCATGGTCCCTTTGTTCCAGACAGGTTTGCGGTAGGGCACCTGTAGCTCGATTTCGGAGACGTGAACGGCGGTGAGGTTCTGGTAGGGGACACCGAGCAGGAGGTATTGGCCGTCGCGGTCGCGGATCTGGCGCATGGGGCTGTCGGCGTCCCAGGCCGATTCGCCGCCGGCGGTCACGATGGTCTCGGCGAGCGGGCCGATGGCGGAAATGCTGTGCCAGAGGTGCAGGCTGCGGCGAGCTTCAGGATGACGGCGGCCGGCATCGGAGATGGCGCCCATAAGTGACGGAGTGTGCACCGGATCGAACACAAAGTCTGGATCCCTAGAGAGCGGGTAGGTGAAGGCGGGAAGCACCAGGGTTCCGTCAGGTCCGAGCGTCTGTAGCAACGCGTCCAGCACGGCGTCGGCACCGCCGTCAACGTGCCCCAGGCTGCGCAGGGAGCTGTGGACCATCAGGAGGCCGCCGCGGGGGACGCCGAGGCGAACGAGGGCTCGAACCAGCGCTGCTCGATCGAGCGGTTCGGGCTGCGGCCGCGGTTCAGGCATGGTGCTCATCCAGTCCCAACCCTCTTGGGTTCGCCATGGCGCCCTGATCCTCTGCCTGGTAGAGCCGCCAGATTAGCCGCAGGCCCTGCGAGGTTTGGGCGTTGCGTCGACGCTGGCCGGTGGGTGGGAGGGGCCGTGAGGGACACGAAATGTGGCGGGTTCGTGCGCGTAAGAGTTTTTTCTAAAAAACTCTTGAGGCGCGGCGGGGTGCATTTTTGGCGGACTTGGGGTGCGGCGAGGATGGTCGGCAGGGCGGTTTGGGGCGAAGGGCGGGCGGCAGGCGGTGACGAGGTGCGGGCCGGGGGATGGAGGCGCCGCGCGACGCGGCCGGGCGAGGGAGCGGCGGCGTGGAGCGGCGGGTTGGAGACAGGCATCCGAGATTGGGGTTGCGGCGACATCGGGGATAGTGTACACGCATGGTGCACGAAAGGCAAGCTAGGTGCCTGTCCGTGGTCGGCGCCGGGGACAGGAGCCAGGTTTGCAGCAGACAGGAAGGTTGAGTTCTTAGCAATCCGCCAGGCGCACTCCGGGTGGTATGCAGCCGGTTAGCGGATTGCGGCCAAGTGAAAGGAGGCCAGATCCAGTCGCAGCTGGGCGAGTTCCGGCGGGATCATCCAGGCGAACTGGTTGGCGCCGTGTTTGAGGCGCCAGATGCCGACGAGTCTGGCGAACTCGCGCGGAATCGAACCGGCCAGTTGGTTAGCGCTGAGGTCTACCTGGCCGAGGCTCGTCAGATCGCCAAGGTGAGGCAAGCCAGCCGGTGGGCATCATCGAACCGGCCGAGGTCGGCGGCTGCGCCGTGCCTGAGCCCAAGGGGATGGATCATGCCGGCGGGGTGGTGCGGCCGTCGTTGTAGCCCCAGCATTCGGCGGTGCCGTCAGGCCGGAGGCCGCAACTGTAGTTACTACCCGCGACGACGGAGGCAAACGGGCCAGCCGGCGGCGAGGACTGGCTCTCGTCGTTCCGGCCCCAGCAGTCCACGGATCCATCGGGTCGAACGCCGCAGGTGTGTCCCGAACCGGCGCTGATCGAGAGAAACTCGCCGGGCGGCGGTGTGGCCTGGCCATGCCGGTTGGATCCCCAGCACACGCCACGTGCGTCAGCGCGAACGCCGCAGGCGTGATCGCTACCCATGCTGAACGATGCGAAGACTCCGGGCGGTGACCGCGCGAGTTCGTCACCGCCTCCACCGCGGCAGAGCACGACTCCGTTCGTGCGAATGCCACAGACCGACCCCGACGCGATGTCGATTGCAATAAACGATCCCGGCAGAACCGCGGCGCTGAAGTCGGGATTGGTGGAGATGCACTCGACGGCGCCGTTGGAGTGCAAGCCGCATACCTGGCTTCCCGCAACACCAACGTTAGTGAACGTCCCCGCCGGCGGAGTTATGGGGCCGTAGCGGTGACGCCCCCAGCAAGTGATGCTTCCGTCAAGACGGACCCCGCACGAGTAATCGAACCCAATGCTGAGCGCTGAAAACCGGTCGGGCGGCGGCGACTGCGTAGCGGAAATCCAGCGGCCCCAACAGACCACCGACGCGTCGGTGCGGACACCGCAGGCGTGAGCCTGACCGGCGCTGACCGAAACGAACGAGCCCGGCGGTGCATCGGTCTGATCAAATGCACTCGAGCCCCAGCAGGTGACGGTCCCGTCCTCACGGACTCCGCAGGCATGGTCGTGACCGGCGCTGACCGATGCAAAGACTCCAGCGGGGGGTGAGGCCTGGCCGTCGGCGTTGTAGCCCCAGCACTCAAGAGCGCCGCTGGATCGGACGCCGCAGGTATAGCCATAGCCAGAGCTGACTGAAGAAAACGTGCCTGCGGGAGGTCGCGCCTGACCGGAATCCTCGCGAAAGTGCTCATTCGATCCCCAGCACGCGAGTTTGGCGTCAGGACGCAGGCCGCAACCGTGCGAACCGCCGACGCTGACCGAGGTGAAGGCTCCGGCCGGCGGTGAGAAGTCCCTTCCCCAGCAAGCAATCGTGTGGTCAACGCGAATGCCGCATGACCGGTTGTGGCCGGTGCTGACCGCCCGAAAGGCGCCGGACGGCGGCGCGGTCTGGCCGTAATCGCGAAGCCCCCAGCAGGCCACGCTCCCGTCGGAACGCACCCCGCAACTGTGCCACCTCCCGACGCTAATGGAGGAGAAGTTTCCGGCGGGAGGCGTAGCCAAGCCCTTGTAGTTTGACCCCCAACAGATGACGGTGCCGTCGGTTTGGAGCCCGCAGGAATGTCCCCCGGAGTCACTGACCGCGACGAATGTTCCCGACGGCGCGAACGGCTGGCGGTCCATGCCGTCGCCCCAGCAATCAAGCGTGCCGTCGGGCCGAATCCCGCATGCATGGGCAAAGCCGGCGGCGAGGGACGTGAATGAACCGCCAGGCGGAGTTGTCCTGCCGTCGTCGTAGCCCCAGCACGCGATCTCGCCACCTACTCGAAGACCGCAGGAGTGAAAGTCGCCCACCGTCACCGATTGAAACGCGCCGAGAGGGGCCGTGGATTGCCCGGCTCGATCCAGATTCCGGCAGGCAATGGTTCGGTCTGAACGCACGCCGCACGTATGGAGGTCGCCGACGCTTATGGACTGGAAGACGCCGGGCAGAATCCGCATGCCGCTCGGATTGCCCCAGCAGGTCATCGTTCCGTCCGTACGTAGACCGCACGGGTAGCTCAGGCCTGCGCTCAGGGCAATGAACGAGCCCTCCGGCGACGGGGCTTGACCACGGTAGATGTCACCCCAACACTCGACGGAAGCGTCCGGCCGAATCCCGCAGCTGTATCGGAAGCCGGGACTCAATGCAGTGAACCGGCCGAATGGGGGCGTGGACTGACCGTTCTCGTTGCTGCCCCAGCACGCAGCGGTGCCGTCGGTGCGAACCCCGCAGGTATGCCAGCTGCCGGCGCTCACGGATTGAAACGCACCCGGCGGCGCTTCCGACTGACCGAACCTATTGCCTCCCCAACATGCAACGGTCCCATCCGTACGCAGGCCACAAAAGTGGACGGACCCACCGCTGATTGCGGCAAACGTCCCCGTCGGGGGATCGGCCTCACCCCTATAGGGCCTGACGCTGTCGGTACTGCTACCCCAGCAGGCGACGGTGCCATCGGTGCGGATGCCGCAGGTGTGGCGACTGCCGGCAGCAACGGCGAGCCAGCGGGTGGCGGGTTGGGGGCCGCCGAAGGCCCAGGCGAAGAGGCCGCGGACGTCGGCGCGGTGGTCGCGTTGGCAGGCGGATTCGGCGGCGGGGCCGGCGCCGAAGGCGCGTTGGTAGATCTGGACGTTGCCGGCGTTGCCGAGGTGGGCTTCGACGATGTCGTTGAGGGTGACGCAGGTTGAGGGCCAGGGGGTGGGGGCGATGGGGCCGGCGGCTTCACCGTCGAAGGCCCAGGCGAAGACGGCGCGGACGTCGTCGCGATGGTCGGACTGGCAGGCGGCTTCGGCGCCGTCACCGAAGGTGCGCTGGTAGATGCCGACGTTGCCGTGATTGCCGAGGTGAGCTTCGACGATGTCGTTGAGGGTGACGCAGGCGGTGGGCCATTGGGCGAGCGCGGGGGAAGCGAAGGCGAGAGCCGCCAGGAGCGCCACAGCCTGCAAGGCGGTCAGGCGCAATGGTCTACTTCGAGATCCGGTTTATCGAACCGTGCGGACAGGGGTGTGGGAGTGCCCCGACATGCGCCGGTCATGCCGGTGGGGTGGTGCGGCCGTCGTCGTTGCCCCAGCAGACGGCGGTGCCGTCAGGGCGCAGGCCACAACTAAAGTCGAATCCGGCAGCGACAGCAGAGAGGAGTCCGGGCGGCGGTGTTGACTGGCCCTGATCGCTTCGCCCCCAGCAAGTGGCGGTGCCATCACGTCGAACGCCGCACGTGTGGCCAGAGCCGGCGCTGACCGAGGCAAACTGGCCTGACGGCGCCGTGGCCTCGCCGTACCGGTTGGATCCCCAGCAGACAGCGGATTCGTCGTCGCGAAGGCCGCAGGCGTAGTCGCCGCCAACGCTGAGTGACGCGAAAGTACCTGGCGGGGCCTGCGTGCTCCCGTCGCGACTCTCGCCCGTGCAGGCCACAATCCCGTTGGTGCGGATGCCGCAAACGTGGCTGGATCCAAGGCCGACTGTCACAAACTTCCCAGGCAATGAAAAGGCCACACTATCCGGTTCGGAAGTCTGGCATTCGATCGCACCGTCGGCGCGCACGCCGCAGACCTGCCTCGAACCAGCGCTAAGGGCCAGAAATTCGCCGGTTGGTGGCCTGACCGCACCGAACAGACCTCGCCGCCAGCAGGCGATGCTCTGATCCGACCGGATGCCGCAACTCTGACCCGAACCAATGCTGAGTAACGCGAATCGACCAGGTGGGGGCGACTCCAAGCCGCCGAGCCTCCGACCCCAGCAGACGACCGACGCGTCTGAACGAAGGCCGCAGGCATGGCCCTCACCGGCACTCACGGAGATGAACGAGCCTGATGGTGAATCGGTTTGTCCGAAGGCATTCGCCCCCCAGCAAAGCACCTGTGCGTCCGTGCGCACGCCACACGCGTGGTCTCGACCGGCGCTTATCGAGTCAAACAGACCATCGGGGGGCGAGGCTCGGCCATCGCCGTTGTAGCCCCAGCATTCGAGTTCGCCACCAAGTCGAATCCCACAGGTGAACGCCGTGCCTGCGCTGACCGAAGAAAATCCTCCTATCGGTGGTCGGGCCTGACCCGTGTCCTCTCGAAAATGCTCGTTAGATCCCCAGCAGGCGAGAGTTGCGTCCGCACGCAGGCCGCAACCATGCGAACCGCCGACGCTGACCGACGTGAAGGCTCCGGGCGGCGGCGAGAAGTCCACTCCCCAGCAGGCAATCGTGTGGTCCGTGCGAATGCCACACGACCGATTGTCGCCGGTGCTGACTGATCGAAAGGCCCCCGAGGGCGGCGCGGTTTGACCGTAATCTTGCAGCCCCCAGCAAGCCAAACTCCCGCCGGAACGCACGCCACAGCTGTGCCAGCGCCCGACGCCGATGGAGGAGAACCTGCCGGCCGGGGGCGTCGCGAGGCCCTTGTAGTTTGATCCCCAGCAGTCGATCGTTCCGTCGGTTCGGATTCCACAGCTAAACCCGTCCCCGTCACCGACCGCGACGAAACTCCCTGACGGCGAGAACGGCTTTCGATCCAGGCCACCGCCCCAACAATCAACTGTGGAATCGGGGCGAATCCCGCAGGTGTGGCTGAGGCCCGCGCTCAGCGAGACAAACACGCCCGGAGGCGGTGTCGTGGCGCCATCGTCGTTGCCCCAACACTCGATCTCGCCGCTGACCCGCAGACCGCAGCTGTGCAGATCGCCGGACGTCACAGACTGGAACGCACCGGAAGGTACTTCGAGCTGACCCGATCGATTCGAACCCCGACAGGTGACAGTTCCATCGGTGCGGACGCCGCAGGTGTGAGAAGGGCCAATACTGATTGACTGAAGGCCTCCTGGAATGAAGTGCATTCCATGCGGGTTGCCCCAGCACGCCATTGATCCGTTGGTTCGGATCCCGCACGCATGGCTCGTATTCGACTCAACGGTGACAAACGAGCCTTCAGGCGGCTTAGCGAGGCCGCGGCGGGTATCGCCCCAGCAACTAACGGCGCCGTCAGGACGCAGCCCACAGCTGAAGCCAAAGCCGGGGCTCACGACCGCAAATTGCCCCGGCGGAGGATTGGATTCGCCGTCGTCGTTGCTTCCCCAGCAGGCCGCCGTCCCGTCGGCGCGGACCCCGCACGAGTGCCAGCTTCCGGCGCTCACGGACTGAAACGTGCCGGCGGGTGCATCGGATTCTCCGAACCGATTGGAACCCCAACAGGAAACGGTGCCGTCGGTGCGCACGCCGCAGGTGTGGCGTTGGCCGGCACTGATGGAGGTGAATGTGCCGGATGGCGGTATTGCCTGGTTTGTCTGCGTGAGGGCCCAATTGGTGTTGCTACCCCAACAGGCGACGGTGTGGTTGGCGCGGATGCCGCAGGTGTGGCGTTCGCCGGCGTCCACGGCGAGCCAGCGGGTGGTGGGTTGGGGGCTGCCGAAGGCCCAGGCGAAGAGGTTGCGGACGTCGGCGCGGTGGTCGCGCTGGCAGGCGGATTCGGCGGCTGGGCCGGGGCCGAAGGTGCGCTGGTAGAGCTGGACGTTGCCGGGGTTGCCCAAATGGGCTTCGACGATGTCGTTGAGGGCCGCGCAGGTGGCGGGCCAGGGGGTAGCAGCGACGGGGCCGGCGGCTTCGCCGTCGAAAGCCCAGGCGAAGACGGCGCGGACGTCATCGCGATGGTCGGACTGGCAGGCCTGCTCGGCTTGCTCGCCGAAGACTCGCTGGTAGATGCCGACGTTGCCGTGGTTGCCGAGGTGGGCTTCGACGATGTCGTTGAGGTCAACGCAGGCCGTGGGCCATTGGGCGAGAGCGGGAGAGGCGAAGGCGAGGGTGGCGGCGAGGGCAACGATCAGGAGGCGGACGAAGCGCATGGGCCTAGCCAGGCTCGCTAGCCACTATGGTCGCTGCCACAGCGATTGCATGAGACGTGCGTGCGGACCGTGAGTTCATGCCGGTGGGGTGGTGCGGCCGTCGTTGTAGCCCCAGCATTCGGCGGCGCCGTTGGGGCGGAGGCCGCAGCTGAAGCCGTTGCCCGCGATCACGGAGGTGAACGCGCCGGGCGGCGGCGTGGACTGGCCTTGGTCGTTCGAGCCCCAGCAAGCGACAGTGCCATCGGACCGCACGCCGCAGGAGTGGCCGCTCCCGGCGCTGAGCGAGGCAAAGGTCCCGGACGGAGGCGTGTAGAAGCCGCCGGTTCCGGACCCCCAGCAGGCCACGGTGCTATCCACTCTGATCGCGCAGGTCTGATAGTCACCCGCGCTCACGGCCGTGAAGGCGCCCGGCGGCGGTTGGGTCTTGCCGCCTTCGCTGTTGCCCCAGCAGGCGATGGTCCCATTGGTACGGAGGCCGCACTTATGGTCTCTGCCGGCGACGACTGAACTGAACGCCCCAGGCGGAGACTCGGGGGGTCTGAAATGCGCGGGATGTTCCCACTCCCAGCACTCAATCCCTCCATCGGCGCGTAGCGCGCAGACAGAGCCGAGAACCGAGGCCTCGATTGCCACCGCACTGTGTTTGCCAGCCAGCGGCACCGACCGCGGACCGAAACCCAGGCCCCAGCAGTGGATGGAACCGCCTTCTCGGATACCGCAGCCGTTTTCCGCTGAGACATCGATCGAGGCGAACGCACCGGGCGGGGTCGCGTGTCCACCCTCGGGGATCCGACCCCAGCAGGCCACCGCGCCGTCGGGGCGAATTCCGCAGACTCGCCGGTCGCCGACGTTCAAGGAGACGAAGACGCCCGGGAGTGGGGTGGCTCGGCCGTCGTCGTTGCCCCAGCAGGCGATTTCGCCGCTCGTCCGAAGCGCGCAGGAGTGATAGTTGCCTAACGTGACGGATTGAAATGCACCGGACGGGGGCGTGGCCTGCCCGTCGCGATCGTAGCCCTCGCAGATCAGGGTGCCGTCCGTGCGCACCCCACAGGTGTGCAAGAAACCTATGTCAATGGACCGAAGCCGGCCAGGTAGAACATTCATACGGAACGAATCGCCCCAGCAGGCCATGGACCCGTCGGTGCGAACCGCACACGCATGGATCGAACCCGACGTCACGTCAACAAATGTGCCAGGGGGTGGATCAGCCCGGCCCCGGGAGTTACTGCCCCAGCAGGCGAGAGCGCCGTTGGAGCGCACGCCGCAGGTGTAGCTTCTGCCGACACTGACCTTCGTAAACGTTCCCCGCGGCGGGGTGGACTGACCGTCCTCATCCAGGCCCCAACAGGCGACGGTCCCGTCCGTGCGGACGCCGCAGGTGTGCGAGCCGCCGGCGCTAACCGACTGAAAGGCGCCTGCGGGCGGATCCGCACGGCCATAGCTGTTGTATCCCCAGCAGGCCACGGTCGCATCCGTGCGCACGCCGCACGCGTGGTAGCTGCCGGCACTTATGTCTGTGAATGTGCCCGGGGGCGTGTCAGCGCGGCCCCGGGTGTTCCTGCCCCAGCAAGCGACGGTGTTGTCGGTGCGGATGCCGCAGGTGTAGTCGTCGCTGGCGTCGACGGCGAGCCAGCGGCTGCCAACGGGCTGCGGGCCGTCGAAGGCCCAGGCGAAGAGGCCGCGGACGTCGGCGCGGTGGTCGCGTTGGCAGGCGGATTCGGCGGCGGGGCCGGCGCCGAAGGCGCGTTGGTAGATCTGGACGTTGCCGGCGTTGCCGAGGTGGGCTTCGACGATGTCGTTGAGGGTGACGCAGGTTGAGGGCCAGGGGGTGGGGGCGATGGGGCCGGCGGCTTCACCGTCGAAGGCCCAGGCGAAGACGGCGCGGACGTCGTCGCGATGGTCGGACTGGCAGGCGGCTTCGGCGCCGTCACCGAAGGTGCGCTGGTAGATGCCGACGTTGCCGTGATTGCCGAGGTGAGCTTCGACGATGTCGTTGAGGGTGACGCAGGCGGTGGGCCATTGGGCGAGCGCGGGGAAGGCGAAGGCGAGGGCAGCCAAGAGCGCCACGGCCAGCAAGGCGGTCAGGCGCAATGGTCTACTTCGGAATCGGGTTTAGCGAGCCGTGCCGCCCAGAGCGTGGACGTACCCCGACATCCGGGGTCACGCCGGTGGGGTGGTGCGGCCGTCGTTGTAGCCCCAGCATTCGGCGGCGCCGTTGGGGCGGAGGCCGCAGCTGAAGTCGTCGCCGACGGTGACGGAGGCGAAGGCGCCGGGCGGGGGTGACGATTCGCCCTGGTCGTTCAATCCCCAGCAGGCGACGGCGCCATCGGTGCGCAAGCCGCAGGTGTGGCCGGAGCCGGCGCTGAGGGACGTGAAGGATCCGGAGGGAGGCTGGGTGAGGCCGTAGGAGTCCGATCCCCAGCAGGCCACGATTCCATCCGCTCGCACTCCGCAGGTGTGGTTGTCGCCGACGCCCAGCGCGGTGAAGCGGCCGGGCGGCGGTTGGGTCTTTCCATCATCGCTGTTGCCCCAGCAGACGACGGCACCATTGGTGCGAATGCCACAGGCGTGGTCCCGGCCCGTCCCGACTGTCGCGAATGCGCCGGGCGGAGTCGACGACTCGCCGAGTAAGTCGCCCCAGCACTCGAGGGCGCCGGTGGTGCGCACGCCGCACGCGTAGCCCTGCCCCCAGCTGCTAGCGCTGACGACGCTGAATGTCCCGGACGGCGGGTTCATGTCCGGGGGGATGACGACGGGTGATTGCGCCGGGTCATTCGCCAATTGCGTGAATCGGGACGGCAGGTTCAGGTCGGCGCTGCCGGCGACGGGTGATGGCAGTGGCCCAGACGCCAACGGCGTGGACCCGTACGGCGGGTTCGCATCCGCGCTGTAGACGGTGGTGCCCTCCCAACAGACGAGGGAACCGTCGACTCTGATTCCGCAACTGTAGTCGTACGTAATGCTGAGCGATGCGTAGGCAAACGGCGGCGGGGAGGTGACGGCATAGGGACCGCGTCCCCAGCACACAAGGGAGCCATCGGCGCGGAGTCCGCAGGACTGGCCGTCGGCGGCGGTGACGGCGGTGAAGTTTCCAGGCGGGGGGCTGGATTGGGCGCGGTCGTTGGATCCCCAACAATCCACGGAGCCATCGGGACGCACGCCGCAACTGTGGGCGAAACCGGCGCTAATGGAGGTGAAGGCGCCAGACGGCACTGACGCGCGACCGTCCCGGTTGGAGCCCCAGCAGACTCCGGCGCCATCGGGCCGCACGGCACAGGTGTGCCCGCCTCCGGCACTGATCGACACAAACGCTCCCGCGGGCGCGTTGGTTTGCCCGGCGTCGTTGTCTCCCCAGCAGGCGATGGCGCCGTCGGGCCGCAGGCCGCAGGTGTGCCAGTTTCCGGCGCTGACGGACGTGAAGCGACCAGATGGCGGCGTGGCTTGCCCCCTGCGATCCCGGCCCCAGCACTCAACGGCGCCGTTGGGGCGAAGGCCGCAGGAGTGCCCCCAATAGGATCCGCCGGAGCTGACGGCGGTGAAGGCGCCTGACGGTGCGTTGGTCTGCCCATAATCGTTGTCGCCCCAGCATTCGACGGCGCCGTTCGGGCGCACGCCGCAGGTATGCCGGGCTCCGGCGCTGACCGAATCGAATGCTCCAGGCGGAGACGAGGATTGGCTGTTGTAGCCTAATCCCCAGCACTGGACGATTCCGTCGGTGCGAAGCCCGCAGACGTGGTTGTAGCGGCCGCTGACTGACGTGAAGTTACCGGACGGCGTGAACAGTTCGTTGCGGAGTCCGCGACCCCAGCAGTCGGCACTGCCGTCGGCCCGGATCCCGCAGACGCGCGCATCTCCAGCGGTGAGGGAGACAAAGGCGCCCGGTAGCGGCGTGGCGCGACCGTCGTCGTAGCCCCAGCAGGCAAGCTGGCCGTTGGTGCGGAGGCCGCAGGCGTGATCCTCGCCAACCGCGACGGACCGGAACGGGCCGGAGGGCGGCGACGCTACGCCGGACAAGTCCGATCCAGGGCAATGCGCGCTGCCGTCGGTGCGCACGCCGCACAGGCGGTAGCGATGCAGGTTGATGGACTGAAACTTGCCCGACGGCGCCGCGATGCCAAGCAGGCTTCCCCAGCAGGCGACGTCTCCATTTGCGCGGATGCCGCAGACACTGGAGAAGCCGGCGTCAACCGCGACGAAGGCGCCGTCGGGCGGTGATGCCAGGCTGCCCTCGTAGCCTTCACGCCCCCAGCAGGAAATCGCGCCGTCCGGTCGCAGGCCGCAGGTGAAGCCGGCCCCTGCACTGACCGCGGTAAACGTGCCTTGAGGCGGCGTGGCCTGTCCATCGTCATTGTGGCCCCAGCAGGCGACGGCGCCGCTGGTGCGGATGCCGCAGGCGTGCGCATTGCCGGCGCTGACGGACGTGAAGGGGCCCGCCGGGGCATTCAGGCGGTCCAGGTGGTCGAGGCCCCAGCAGGAGATCGATCCGTCCGTGCGCACACCGCAGGTATAGAGGTCACTGGCGCTGATGGCGGTGAAGGTCCCAGCCGGAGGGTCAGCCTGGCCTCTCAGGGTTCCGTAGCCGTCGGTGTTGCTGCCCCAGCAGGCGACGGTGCCGTTGGTGCGGATGCCACAGGTGTGACGTTCGCCGGCGTCGACGGCAATCCAACGAGTCGCGGGCTGCGGGCCGCCGAAGGCCCAGGCGAAGAGGCCGCGGACATCCTGACGATGGTCGCGCTGGCAGGCGGCTTCAGCGGCGGGGCCAGTGCCGAAGGTGCGCTGGTAGATCTGGACGTTGCCTGTGTTGCCGAGATGGGCTTCGACAATGTCGTTGAGGGCGACGCAGGTGGAGGGCCAGGGGGTGGGGGCGATGGGGCCGGCGGAGCCTTCGTCGAAGGCCCAGGCGAAGACGGCGCGGACGTCGTCGCGATGGTCGGACTGGCAGGCCTGCTCGGCCTGCTCGCCGAAGACCCGCTGGTAGATGCCGACGTTGCCGTGGTTGCCGAGGTGGGCTTCGACGATGTCGTTGAGGGTGACGCAGGCGGTGGGCCATTCAGCCAGGACGGGGGAGCCGAAGGCGAGGGCGGCGGCGAGGGCGACGATCAGGACGCGAAGGTGGCGCATGGACTCAGACCGGTGGTCCGCTGGCTGCCCGAGAGGCTGCGAGCACTGTACCCGGCGGAGAGATTGTAGGGCGAGCGCCCGTAATCTCGGTCTCGCTGTGCCGGTTCGCTCGAAACGACGAGTGTGCGGGTTGGCCACGGCCGGCTATCGGAGGTGGCGCGATCGTGCAGCGCTTCAAGTGTTGGGCCAATGCCGGTATCAGAGCGAGCACGGCGAACTAATAGCGGTAGCGGCCGGGCGGGTTGGGTTTCGCCGGGGCCTTGACGCCGGAATGGCCAGAGCCCAGGCAGAAGGGGCTTCCGTCGGACCGGACGCCGCAGAGGTGGCTTGTGCCGACGCTGAGCGACACGAACGTGTCCGAGGACGGGTAGCGGCCGAAGTAGCTTTTGTGGCCCCAGCAGGCCGGGGATCCATCGGCGCGGAGGGCGCAGGTGTCGAAGTCGCCAGCCTCTACGGAGACAAATGTGCCGGGTGGATGGGTGGCCTGGCCTTCGGTGTTGGCTCCCCAGCAGGCCAGGTTGCCGTCGGCGCGGACGCCGCAGGTGTGGGAGTCGCCGGCGGCGACCGATACAAAGGGACCGGCGGGCGGTGTGGATTGGCCCTCCTCGTTGGCACCCCAGCAGGCGATCTGGCCGTTGGCGCGCACGGCGCAGGTGTGGCGAAGTCCGGCGCTGACGGCAGTGAATGCGCCGGACGAGGCGGCCGTTTGGCCCTCACCACCGTAGCCCCAGCAGGCGACGGCACCGTTGGAACGGACGGCGCAGGTGTGGTACTGGCCGGCGCTCACCGTGGTGAACGCACCGGACGGCGGCGCGGCCTGGCCCTGGTCGTTGAGGCCCCAGCAGGCGAGGGCGCCGTCAGGTCGAACCGCGCAGGTGTGCCAGAAGCCGGCGCTGACGGAGGCGAAGGCGCCGGGCGGCGGGGCGGACTGGCCGGAGCTGTTCTGGCCCCAGCAGGCGACTTGGCCATCGGTACGAATGCCGCAGGTGTGCTGGTGACCGGCGCTGAGAGCGGCGAACTGACTGGGCCAGGGTGCGGCCTCCCCATAGGAGTTGCCGCCCCAGCAGGCAACCGCGCCACTTCGGCGCACGCCGCAGGTGTGGTCCTGGCCAACGCTGACCGTGCTGAACGGGCCGGCCGGCGGCGTGGCCAGACCGTCGTCGTTGGAGCCCCAACAGGCGATGGTCCCGTCGGCACGGATGCCGCAAGCGTTCCGGTAGCCGACGCTGACGGACGTGAAGGGGCCAGGCGGGGCCGTGGCCATGCCGCTGAAGTTCCAGCCCCAGCAGTCGACCGAGCCGTCGGTTCGCAGGCCGCAGCTGACACTGGAGCCTGAGTCAATTGACGTGAAGGCGCCCGGCGGAGGCTCGAAGCTGGCGTAGGCGCTTTCGCCCCAGCAGACGGCGGCGCCGTCGGGCCGGAGCGCACAGGCGTGGTCGCTTCCAGCGCTTACGGCAACGAACGTTCCCGGTGGAGCGATATCGCGAGCGCCCCAACATTCAAGCGAGCCGTCGGAGCGGATCGCGCAGGCGTGGCCGCCGCCGACGCTGAGCGACGTGAATCTGCCTTCCGGCGGATCTGTGGTCGCGCCCCAGCATTCCAGCGAGCCATTGGGGCGGAGGCCGCAGTTGGAGCTGCGGCCAGCGGAAATCGCGGTGAATGCGCCAAGCGGCGGTTCGGCCTGGCCGTCCCAGTTGCCACCCCAGCAGCCAACGAGGCCGTTGGCGCGGATGGCGCAGGTGTGGCTTTCGCCGGCGGCGACGGCGATCCACTCGTCGGGCGGCTGGATGCCAAAGGCCCAGCCGAAGAGCAGGCGCACGTCGTCGCGGTGATCCGAGCGGCAGGCGGCTTCGGCCGCTGGACCCTCGCCGAAGGCGCGCTGGTAGATGCCAACGGTGTTGGTGTTGCCCAGATGAGCCTCGACGATGTCGTTCAGCTCTACGCAGGTGGCGGGCCAGGGGGCGGGCTGGCGAATGGCGCCCGGTGCGATATCGAAGGCCCACGAGAAGACGCCGCGCACGTCCTCGCGGTGGTCGGACCGGCAGGCCTCCTCGCCGTCGGTGTTGTAGGCGCGCTGGTAGATGCCGACGTTGCCGTAGTAGCCGAGGTGGGATTCGACGATGTCATTGAGTTCGACGCAGCTTCGAGGCCACTGGGCCGCGGCCGGCTGGGCCGGAACCAGCGCCGCAGCGACCGCCACGAGGACGACGACGGCGTAGAGGGCGAGAAGACGCCAGCGGCGGCCGGAAAATCGGGGTTCGGCGATTTCCAAGGGGAGGGTCGATGCCCGTGGCTCCGATTCACGGCCCGGACCTGGTAATGGTCCGGCGCGCGCGGGCAAGCGGTCTGGCTGGCGCTGTGAGCCGGATTGGCGGCGAAGAGGATTCACACCTGAGCATCCCTTGCGGCTGGACCTGGCCAAGACGCCGCCCCGTGCTTCACAGGATACGAAGCGCTGTGAACAGGCGCATGCATGGCAGGGATCGAGCTAGAGCGGCGGGGTAGCGTGGCCGCTGTCGAAGCCCCAGCAGCGGAGGGCGCCGTCCGAGCGGACGCCGCAGGCGAATTCGACTCCAGAGCTGACGGAGGTGAAGGCGCCGGGCGGCGGGGTGGACTCGCCGCGATCGTTGCGGCCCCAGCAGGCGAGTTCGCCGCTGGAACGCACGCCGCAGGAGTGGAACCAGCCGGCACTGACGGAGCGAAAGGCGCCGGGCGGGGGCGAGGATTCGCCGAAGTAGTCGGTTCCCCAGCAGGTGACGCTACCGTCGGGGCGAATGCCGCAGACGTGCCGCCAGCCAATGCTCAACGAAACCAGATGCACGCCGTCGGGCACGGTGGATTGGCCGTAGGAGTCGCTGCCCCAGCATTCGACGGCGCCGTTAGGACGCGCGCCGCAGGTGGCGGTTCGACCGGCGCTGAGGGCCGCAAAGGGGCCGCTGGGAGGCCTGGGCAGGAAGGCGCCGCCCCAGTCCCTGCCCCAGCAGGTGACGGTTCCGTCGTGACGGATGCCGCAAGTGAAGTTGCGGCCGGCGTTGACGCTGGCGAAGGCGCCGGGCGGCGGGGTGGCCTGGCCGTCCTTGTTCAGACCCCAGCAACCGATGGTGTTGTCAGGACGGATGCCACAGGTGTGGCCGCGTCCGGCGCTGATAGAGGTAAAGGCCCCGGGCGGCGGGGTGGCCTGACCGTTGGCGTTCGATCCCCAGCAGGCGACGGTGCCGTTGGCGCGGATACCGCAGGCGTGGGATCGGCCAGCGCTGACGGCGGCGAATGCGCCGGGCGGCGGCGTGACTCGACCGTCGTCGAACTTCCAGCAGGCCAAGCGACCGTCGGTACGGACGCCACAGGTGTGGTTCCAGCCGGCGCTGAGCGATCGGAAGGCGCCGGGCGGCGGCGTGACTCGACCGTCGTCGAACTTCCAGCAGGCCAAGCGACCGTCGGTACGGACGCCACAGGTGTGGTTCCAGCCGGCGCTGAGCGATCGGAAGGCGCCGGGCGGAGGCGTGACCAGGCTTTCCGCACCAGAACCCCAGCAGGCGACCGAGCCGTCCGGGCGCAGGCCGCAGGTGTGGCGGTTGCGGGTGGTGACGGAGATGAAGCGGCCGGGCGGGGGCGTGGCCTTGTCGTCTTCGTTGGACCCCCAGCAGGCAATGGCGCCGCCGCGGCGCACGCCGCAACCGTGGTCCAATCCGACGCTGATGTCTACAAACGTGCCGGATGGCGGGGTGGCCTCACCACTGGAATCCTCGCCCCAACAGGCAATCTGCCCGTTACGGCGAAGCGCACAGCCGTGGTTGGTTCCGGAACTGACGGCGGTGAAAACGCCGGACGGAGATCGGGTCTGGCCGGTCGTGTTGACGCCCCAGCACGCGAGCGATCCGTCAGTTCGGACTCCGCAGGTGTGGCCGAAGCCGGCACTGATGCGGACGAACTGGCCTGGCGGAGGCGTGGCCCGGCCATCGTAGTTGGATCCCCAGCAGGCGACCAGACCGTCAGCGCGGATGCCGCACGAGTAGGCGTAGCCGGTGGTGACGGAGGTGAATGTGCCAGCCGGCGCTGAGGTTTGACCGCTTTCGTGATTGCCCCAGCAGTCGACGGTTCCGTCGACACGGATGCCGCAACTGTGGTCGGCGCCGGCGCTGACGGACAGCCAACGGCTGGCGGGGGCGCCGCCGAAGGCCCAGGCGAAGAGGCCGCGGACGTCGGCGCGGTGGTCGCGCTGGCAGGCGGCTTCGGCGGCGGGGCCGGCGCCGAATGCGCGCTGGTAGATCTGGACGTTGCCGGCGTTGCCGAGGTGGGCTTCGACGATGTCGTTGAGGGCGACGCAGGTGGAGGGCCAGGGGGTGGGGGCGATGGGGCCGGCGGAGCCTTCGTCGAAGGCCCAGGCGAAGACGGCGCGGACGTCGTCGCGGTGGTCGGATTGGCAGGCCTGCTCGGCCTGCTCGCCGAAGACCCGCTGGTAGATGCCGACGTTGCCGTGGTTGCCGAGGTGGGCTTCGACGATGTCGTTGAGGGCGACGCAGGCGGTGGGCCACTGGGCGAGGGCGGGGGAGGCGAAAGCGAGGGTGGCGGCGAGGGCGACTAGCAGGACGCGGAGGTGGCGGATCCAGGCAAAGCCTGCGGTCACGGCGGGTTGCCTCCCCGCGGACAGAGGAATGCCCGGAGCCTAGTTACCAATTGGGGGACGACGATATCAGCAGAGGAAGAAGGGGAGGGTGAGGAGTGAGTAGTGAGATGAGAGCGGAAGGTGCGCTTGAAGTGGCCGGGAGGTCGGGGCAGCTCTGGTGCACTGGGATTGACCGGGGTGCCGGGTCCCGGCCGCGGACGCCGGGATGGCGGGGTGGTTGCTGTGGGCGGGGATGTGGTTCCACACGGCCCGGTGGGTACACCGGCCCGGCTTAGCACGAACGGACTTCGCGTCCCATTGGCAGGGCCAGGGCGGATTCTTCAACGAGAGCAGGGTGGTCCCGGGGGGAAGGATCCCAGGCTGCGCGCAGCCGGGGCCACAAGGCATGGACCACAGGTCTACCCAAGCTGGGTTAAGCTGGTCGATGGCGCGTGAACCCGGAGGGTGAGGCCGAACCGTGGGCGTCGACGGTGGACACAGTCGAGCACGGACGAGGCGACCATCTCGACGACGCGTGGTGATGCTGCTCCTGGCCGGTGGTGTCTTCGGTTCGCTGTTCGGGAGCTGTGGGGGCGAACGGCCGGTCGGCGGGTTCAAATTCCCAAACACGGACAAGATGTCCGGCTCCGGGTCGCGTTGAACTCCTGCGCGATGGAAGGTTCAGCCTGCCCGGCAGGCTCCAGCTGACGGGCGACTGAGCCTACGCGCGGCTTCCCAGGCCACAGCTCTCGCAGGTGGCGCGCGAAGTCTCGCGCTGCCTCGCACGTGTTCCACGACCCACTTGATCATCGATCGGGGCATCGGTTTCAGGTAGGTGACGCGGGCCCGGCCGCCGGGAACCTGGCGGCCGGGCCCGCTTGGAGTGTCAGCCAGCGTGGGCCGGGGTGGCGTGGGCGGCTAGATCCAGCCGCGGGACTTCATTTCCTCGATCTGTTTGGCCTGGTTCTGCTCGGCCAGGCGCTTGGCCTCGCGCATGCCCTCCTCGGCGCTGGTCTCGCCGAGCATGGCCTTGTCAAGCGGCGGGCCCCAGATGATCCACCATTCGACCCAGAACGGCAGACGGGCCTGATAGTGGCGCATGTCCGGGCGGTCCACGTATTTCTGGAGCCATTCCATGCCCTGCGGCGGCGGAGCCGTGGCGTTGGCGGTGTCGAACGCAGGCTTCCACATTGGCAGGTGGCCGCGGTCAACCTCGGCCACGCGCCGCTGTACGTCGGTGCCCATGAAGTGGCCCAACTCAGCGGTCGGTTCGAGCGTTCCACGCGCGTGCGCCCCGTTGGTGACGGCGTGGTACTGCTCGCCCCAGGTGTTGCCGTGATAGTTGGTGCGGGGGTTCTTGGGCACGGGACCAAGGGACCATTCGAATCGATCCTGGATGCGCGGCACGCCGAAGCCGACCGTATACACGCGGCCGGACATCCAGTAGGCCTGCTTGCCGGCCTCGAAGACGGTGCCGAACTCGCCGGAGAGTTGCTTGCGGACCTCGGGCGGCGGTGCCACGTCGTGGGTGTGGATCAGGTCCCAGGTGAACTGGAAGCCCTCGTCCCCACCATCGTCGAACATGGTGAAGTCGACGTCGCCTTCGCCGCGCAGCAGGGTGGCGCCGGCGGAGAAGCACAAGGGCATCCACATTTTCTCGCGGTCGATGGCGTCGATTCCATAGAGGTCGGCCTCAGGATCACGGGCCTTCATGGAGTTTTCGAGCAGGTCGTTCCAGGTCCAGTCCTCGGTGGGCGCGCCCAGGCCCAGCCGCTCGACCATGGTGATGTTGTAGAGGAACCCGGCGGTCCACCCCTGGTAGCTGAACCCGTGCTGCGGCCCCTCCAACCTGGTTGGCGGCGGCCACTGGTGGTCGGCGGCTTCGCCGTTCTCGGTGTAGATGTTGGGCATCCAGTAGTACTCGTCCGGATCCCAGCCGGGCATCTTGTCCACGGTGTCGTTGATGGGGACCGTGATTCCCTCGCCGCGCCACTGGTTGAACAGCCAGCCATCCCACAGCACCAGCTCGGCGAGCGAGCCGGCGGCAGCCTGAATGGAGAGCGCGTCCCAGTAATCGCCGCCAATCGGCTCAACCTGCACAATGGTGTTCGGCTGCTTCTGGAAGAACTGTTCCAACCCCCACTGTGTGGCTCGCCCACGGGGACCCGACACGTGATCCGTGGCGAATCGAATCTCCACTAACTCAGCACGCGGTGCGGCGGGCTCGACGGTGACGACCTTTTCGGCCGGGGCCGCCGTTTCGACCCTGGCAGCAGCCGGCCGCTCGGCCGTGACGACCTTCTCAACCGCAGCTGCTTGCTCGGCCGGCGCTTCCGTGGGGGCGGCTGTCTCTTCGACCTGCGCTTCACCGCACGCCGCCAGCAGGGTCACGCCGGCGGCACCCACGGCCCCAGCGAGCAGTCGGCGCCGTGTCATCGTTGGTGACATCGGATCCATCCCATTTCCTTCGCACCCTAACGGTTCGAGACCGCATGATCTTACCGCGAGCGCGCGGCGTCACCAAGAGGGTCCGGCGGTGATCCGGGTCTGGGGCTACGAGCGTGACGGAGCGACCGGACCCGGGAGGTGCGGAGGGCTGGTGGCGCGGCTAGGCTCGCGGCGGGTCGGCGAAGTGCGGGACCGGGCACGCGTGCGGAAGGGGCCCTGGATATGACGAATGGCCATCGCAGGCGGGCGATTCTGGCGCAGCGCAGTGCGATGAAGGAGGTGTATGGGGCGGGGCAGGACACGGTGAATCCGCACACGATCGTGCGGGGGCCGGATTGCTGGCACTTGTTCTACGGGGCGTGGCCGGGTGGTCAGAACCTCGAGAAACGGCATGCGACGTCGGACGACCTGGTGGTGTGGACGAAGCAGGCGCCGGTGTTGCTGCGGGGTAAGCCGGGGGACTGCGATCACGCGGAGGTCAGCGAGGCGAGCGTAATCGAGCACGACGGGCGCTGGTACATGGTGTACGCGTGCCGACCTCGGCCGGAGGCGAGCCGGAGATTCTCGGTAGCGGTCTCGGACGACCTGTGGCACTGGGAGAAGATTCCGGGGGACGGCTCGCCGGTGTTCATTCCGCTGCGGGAATGGTCGGGGTGGACGGAGGACGGGGTGCTGGAGTGCAAGGACCCGTGGGTGATTGAGTACGAAGGCCGGTTCCTGATGTACTTCGTGTGCCAGAACCGCTGGGGTGACTCGTGCCTGGCGCTGGCGGAGTCGGCGGACCTGGTGCACTGGGAGGACCGGGGGCCGCTGATGACGTTTCAGCGGATCGAGAACAAGTTTCAAGGTCCCTCGGGGTTCGAGGTGCCGCGCGTGTTCAAGCGGGAGGGCCGGTACTGGATCTTCGTAATGAATTTCTGGGGTACGCAGTACGCGAGCGGGGACGATCCGTTCCACTTTGGCGAGTGGACGGTGCTGGGGCCTTGGCACGGGGCGAGCGTGTTCAGCGACGAACAGGATCGCTGGTTCATCACGCACGCGCTGCGTCCGTTTGGTCAGCCGTCGACGCGCCTGCGTCCAATGATCGGGCCGCTGCAGGGGTTGTGCCTGGGCGGGATTGTGTGGAGTGAGGGGGTGCCGGTGCCGGTGGATTTGCGGCATCTGCTTGGGGATGAGTGAGCGCCTACGTATGGAGTGGCTCTGGCTTGGTTGCCCGGTGGACCCCTCACCGATTTCCGCCGGGGACGGCGGAATCTGCCTCTCCCCAGGGAGAGGGTGAAGAGCGCGCCGGTCAGCTGGTAGGTCCGACACACTCGCCCCAACCAACTTGCTGACGTGAGCGGTAGGAAAGATCGGCGGGTGGTTTAGGGCTGGAGTTTGGTTGCGCGGTCGCCGACGCGGATGGGGCCGGATTGGATGACGCGGGTGTTGACGCCGCGGAGGCGGAGGGCCTGGCCGGTTGGGGTGCTGATGAAGCGGAGGGCGTCGTGGCCGAAGCGCTGGGCGAATTTGGCGCAGCCGGTGTGGGGTTCGGCGGAGATTTCGAGCACAGCGTCGCCGATGGCGAGGCGAGAGCCCGGGGAAAGGTTGTCTTCGCTCAGGTCGATGTCGATGACGAGCTGATCGCCGGCGAGGGGCCAGCGATCCTCGGTCTGGGCGAGCAAGGCGATGAGGCGGGCGTTGATGACGGTGACCTGGGTGGCGGGGTTGGGGCCGCCATCGGGGGTACGGGGGCTGCCGCGGGTGAGCCAACTGTCGCCGACGAGGCCGGCGTCGACATCCAGCGTGCCCTCAGCCACGACCTCTCGCTGATCGACGGCGGGTCGCTGGACAATCATCCGGAGGGATCCGCCGTCGGGGGGCGACTGACGAATGTGGTCCAAGCCGTCTTCCAGCTCGTGAAGGGTCGATTGGGTTCGGGTGTTCACGGCGCCGACCACCTCCGCGGTCTTCCGACGCAACAGTAGACGCGGCAGTTCGTTCCGCAGCGGCTTGGACTGGCGTCGCTCAACGCTCGACCATAGCCGGATGTTCGACGGAGTCAAAGCAAAGTTGGCAACGCTCCCGTGAGAATGCCGCGCGGGCTGACGGCGTTTGCCTCTCCGGGCTACCGCGTCCTGTGGGTCAGCTCGACTTTCACGCAGTTGGGCACGTGGGCGGAACGGCTGGCGGTGGGCTGGCTGGTGCTGGTGGAGACGGAGTCGGTGCTGCTGTCGGCGGCGACGTTTGCCGTGCGCAATGCGCCGGGAATCGTAGCGGCACCGCTAGGCGGCGCGGTTGCAGATCGGTTTCCACGAACCCGGCTGCTGCCGATCACGGCGTTGATCCGGGCGGCTGTGAAGTTGCTATTGGCCGTGGTCGCCTGGGTGGGGTTTTCCAACCCCTGGCCGATTTTTCTGCTGATTGCGCTCGGCGGGGTGGTCAACTCGTTCGACATGCCGGCCAGGCAAGGGTTGATTACCGACCTGGTGCCGCGGGACGTTCGCATGAACGCGATTTCGCTGCACGCGGTGGGGAGCCTGGCGGTGGGAGCTCTTGGCGCGCTGGCGAGCGGGGTGACGGCCGAGCTGCTGGGGATTCCGGCGGCGCTGACGGGGGCCGCAGCGCTGGTGCTGGTAGGCGGCGTGATCGTGCTGCTGGTGCCTAGGGCGCAGGCCGCCGTCCGCGACCAACAGTCACCGCTGCATTCGGTATTTCGCGAAACCGCTGACGGCATCAAGCTGATGGCGGGGCTGCCGGTGGTGGCCACGCTGCTGCTGATGGCGATTGCGGTCGAGATCTTTGGATTCGCCTACCAGTCCGTAATGCCTGCAATGGCGCGGGGCGAGTTGCAGGTCACGGAGTCGGGACTTGGAGTATTGCAATTCGCCGCCGGCATGGGGGCCGTGGGTGGCGCGGTGGCGCTGTCGCTCCTGGGAGACTTCCGGCGCAAGGGCCGGCTCCTGCTAAGCGTGACCATGGTGTACGGGCTGGGACTGGTGGGGGTGGCGCTGAGCCCGAGCCTAGCGGTGGCCATCACGCTGGTGACGCTGGTGGGCGCCATGGCCGCGGCGTTCGACGCCATTCAGTTGACGCTGCTGCAGGCGACGGTCCCGGATCAGATGCGGGGACGCGTGGTGGGGGGCTGGCTGTTTGCCATCGGCTTCGGCTGGGTGGGACACCTGGCGATGGGCGCGGTGGGCGAGACGGCTGGCGTGCGGTGGGCGATCGGCGGGGCCGGGCTGGTGGTGATGGCGACGAGCCTGGCGGTGCTGGCGCTGGCGCCGAAGCTGCGGCAAGCCTGATCACGAGAAGACGTCAGGTCGCTTCAGGGATCTCGCCCCTGGAGGCCTTGAAGGCCAGGATCCGGTCGAGGCTCTCGGCGCTGAAGCCGTGTTGGGCGGCGACGAGGAGGCCGTCGGACTCGGTCGAGACGCCGGGCTGCATGCGATAGGTAAAGCGCGCGGGTTCCACGGAGTGGTCGAGCTTGCAGGCCAGAAAGCGCAGCCCGTCCTCGCCGTTGAGGCGCTCGACGAGGCCGTGGTAGTGAGTGACGAAGAAGACGGCGGCGCCGGAGCGCATGAAGCAGCGCAGGGCCAGGTCGGAGACCACCAATCCGTCCTGGGGCGAGGTGCCGCGGAAGAGCTCGTCACAGAGGGCCAGGCTGCGGTGGGTGAGCTGCTCGACGAAACGGACCGCGCGGGAGCACTCGTGGGCGAAGGTGGATTCGCCGGCTTGCACGTCACCGGGACGGATGAAGTGGGAGAGGATCTTGTCGCGCGGTTCGAGGGAGGCCGCGGACGCGAGGACGGGGAGACCGGCCTGGAAGAGCGCCTGCGTGATACCGATGGAGTCCAGATAGGTGGTCTTGCCGTTGTTGTTGGCGCCGGTGATGAGGACGGTGGGTTGCCGGGGGGAGAACTGGACGTCGCTGGGGACGCAGGGGTGATCGGCCAGCACGGCGAGTTCGGGCGGGACAAGGCCGTGGATGTGAGTGGGCGCAGCCGAGGCTGGATCGACAACCGTGGGAAAGGTGGCGGGGGTTCCGCGGGCCTGGAGGCCGCGAAAGAAGCGCACGGCGGCGGCGACGGCCTTGAGCGTGACCAGCAAGCGCTCAAAGCGTTTGATGGCAGGCGGGAACTGGCGGAGGTGGAAGAGGTTGTGATCGGAGCGGACCTTTTCGAGGATGCGGAAGAGGGTGTTCTCGTCCTGCATGGCGCCGGTGGGCTCAGCCGAGATTTCGACGTAGAGCGTTCCTTCAGCGACCGAGGGCTTGAGGTTCTCCCACGCATACCCAAGCCGCGTCGCCCCTGGGATGAAGCCGAGGGCGTTGTTGGCGATGACCTTGAGCAGGGGCTCGCGCGAGGTGCGGCGAAAGAAGACCGTGCTTTTGGCGACGCCGGCAGCTTCGTCGACCCCGATCACTCCGGACAGGTGGTAGACGCGGGTGAAGATCGACTCCTTTACGACGCGGGTCAGCTGGCGAAAGATCTCGCTGTCCATCTGGTACTCGAAGGCCGAGCGGCGCTGGGGCGCCGGATCCCAGGGGTTGAGCACGTCGCCGACACCGAAACCGCCGGGCGTAGCGCGCTCGAGGGACTCGCCGGTCGATTCGTTGATGAGCGCGTAGGAATAGGTGAGCCGACCCTGCTGGGTGGTCCCGCCCAGCAGGCTTTCCCGCTTGGAGATGTGCACGCGCCCGGACAGGCTGACTTCGAGAGCCAGGCGGGGATTGAGCTTGCCCGCCGCGCCGGACGCTTCGGCCGCAGCGTCGTGCAGGGCGCTGCGCACACCGATGAGCCATTCCGGAAGGGAGCCGTCGAGCGCGGCTCGCAGCCTGGCAAGAGCTTCGGCGTAGGACTCAAAGCGCTCGAGGTGATATTGGTAGCCGCCGCGTGCTTCCTGGTTGGGGTCGTACGGCGCGACGTCGAGATCCTGGACCACGTCACTGAGCGCGTGGCGGTCCCAGAAGGTTCGGACGACGTCCTGCCGTCGGCGGATGGTGGCGGCATCGGTTTCGAAGCCGAGGATCCAGCTTCGAAGGGCGGCGCGGACGAGCTCGGCGGCGGTGCGCGGATTGGTGCGCGCAGCGTCCGACTTGGCGGCCGCGATTGCTTCGATGAACGCGTCGAGGCCGAAGTCGGCGGGGAGCGGGATGTTGCCGGGCCTGAGGCCGGGCAGGTCGACAGTCAGTTCCCGGCGACCGGAAGCTGTGGACAGGTTGCTCTGTTCGCTCATGGGACAAACCCGACGGGCCAGGACGCCGAACCGGCTTCGCTACGCTTGCCGACTCAATGTAGCTGTCGAGCCGAGAGGCGGCGGTTCAGATGACGCGTGAGACCGAGCGGCCGCCGGCAACCCGTCCACCGCGCGAGGGCCTGTACCGGCCGCGGCGCTACTCGGCCGGACGCTCCATCGAGGAAGAGCCGGTGACGCTCGACCACAGACGGCCTCCCGGAAGTTCTGCCCCACTCGCTTCGTTCATGCTGATCCTGGCGTGGCTTGTCGTCTGGGCGATTGACGTACGGAATCCGATTCCGGCATTCGCGGGCTTCGTGCTTGGCTTTGTGGTCGTGGTGATCTTTCCGCATGAGCGCATCGCGTTTGGGCACCTGGGCCGGCGGATCATCCTGCTGCCGGCCGCGCTGGCGTTGCCAATCACGTATGTGGTGCTGCGGATGCTGGGGGTGAACAGCATTCTGGACTCGCCGGCGGTCCTGATGCTGGTGCTGTTGCTGACGCCGCTGGTGCTCGTGGTCGTGCATTCGCGCGAGCGTGGTACGGCGCCGATTCCGCTATTGACGCTGGCTCTCATGCTGGCCTTGCCGGCGGCCGTGATCGGTTACGGATTCGTTGAGCAGCGATTCGTGGGCGCCGAGCACGAACCGCTGATCATTGACGACCCGTCCCTGCACAAGATCTTCGGCATTGGAGCGATTGGCGGGCGTATCGAATCGGTAACCAGCGAGGCGGAGGGGCATCCGGCCTGGCTGCTCAGCGACAGCGTGGTGGATGGAACGACGCCAGCGTGGCGGTCGTCGGATTCCGATTTGCCGCAGGACATCACGATTCGGTTGAACCCGCCACGCGCGCTGGAGCGGGTCGTGCTCTACAACGCCAGCGAGGAGCCGCTGGAATCGTGGCCGCGGTGGGTTGAGATTGCGATCGCCAGCGGAAGCGGCACATCCGAGTGGGTGCGGCGGCAGCCGCTGCGTCCGGACATTGAAAACGTGGTGGACATGCCCGGCGACGTTGTGACGGCGTTGACGGTTCGAATCAGCCAGACGTTCGGCGAGGGCGGCTACGCGTCGCTGGCGGAGATCGTTCCGATCGGAACGTGAGGCCCAGAGCAGCGGGATCGGCGCGAAGATCGCCTTCGGACACAAACGCGCACAGCTCGCCGAACGCTTCAGACGCGGAGTCCGCCATGACCGAACCCGCGGCTCTCTCGGCCGGCCGTCCACACTTCTTCGCCGCGTTGCGGCGGGTACCGCCGCGAGCACGGTAGGACGAGCAATGGGTAGCATGTCCGCCGAGCCGAGAGGCAGGCGTACGGATCGACACCATGCGTAGCGTGCGGCGACTTTTGCTCGTCACTGCCGTATGCCTGCTTATTGCGGCAACGCCAAAGCCCGCCCAGGCACTCGGCTGCGGACCAGAGGCCGGCCTCGTGCTTAGCGACGGGTGCCTTTTCACGATTACCGGCAGCGACACGCCGAACCCATCGGACGGCTTCGCCGTGACCAACGCCGACGGAGTTCCCCTGTGGGATTTCGTGTCCGCCAAGAACCTGCAGGCCATCGGCTATCCCATCAGCCAGCGCTGGACCAGCGGTCCGTTCACGTTTCAGGCATTCCAGAAAGTCATCCTGCAGTGGGACCCGGGCCGCGAGCGGATGAACTACTACAACACGCTCGATGCGCTTGCGAATCGCTATCCCCACATCGAGTTGCCCAATGTGCCTCCGCACGAGGTCCTGGCCGAGGACACGGGCGCCGACTTTGCCACCGTGACCCGGAACCACCTGGCGATCCTGGAAAACAACGCCAAGATCAAGGCGCGCTTCCTGGCGGAACCGGACTGGCTCAATCTATACGGATTGCCCATTCGCTACGAAGCGCGGGAGGCCGCCGGCAACCCCGAAGGCCTGCAGGTGCTCCGCACCCAGCGCACGGTCTTTGAGATCTGGAACGTGCCGGCGCCCGGGACCACGGTCGGCCGCGTGCAGCTCCAGAACATTCCGGACAAGGTCAAAAGACTCGACAACGTGATCATTCCAAATGCCGCCAAGGCCCCTCGCGCCGCGCTTCACGCCGAGCCCGCGCCCACGGCGGTCGCCGAGGAGCAGGCACCGGTCACGGTCTCCCCACGCGTGTCCAGGGCAATCGAGCGACTCGACTGGGTTGCCGACGGCACCACGCCACTCGAGGAGGCCATGATCGGGCGAATCAAGACGCTCGCGGCCACGTCGGAAGAGCTCTTCTGGCACATCCTGCAACGCGTCTGGGTCGACGGTATTCACAGTCCACCTGACCATGCCAGTCTTTCGGTCCTTCAGATCATCATCAGAATCGCCAACCTCCCATGGATCCAGGACGGCCTGGCCGAATCCGAGCACGATGCGTTCCAAGACGTCTACGACGCTGAAACAGCCGCCTTACGGGCCATCAACGGCCTTAACTGGGTTCAGGACGGGCTCACCGAGATCGAACAGAGCGCCGTAGAACAGCTCAACGCGTTAGCCGCCACTTCTCAGGATCTCTTCCTGCATATCGTGGCGAATGTCTGGGTCGATGGCATCCACAGCGAACCCTCGTCACGAGACATCCCGGTCCTCGAGCGCCTGGTCCGCATCGCCGAACTTTCCTGGATTCAGGACGGCTTTACCGAAGCCGAACACGAGACGTTTCTCCAAACATACGATCGCGAGACCGGGGCACTTCGATACATCAACGACTTGGACTGGCTCCAGGACGGGCTTACTCCACTCGAAGAGACGGCCATCGCGCACCTGGAAGCGCTCGCGGAGCACTCTCCTGCCTTTCTCCTGCATGTTGCGCGCAACGTCTGGACTGATGGCCTACACAGCCAGCCGGACGAGTCCAATCTCCCGGGAATCGCGATTCTCCGCGAACTCGCCGTCCTGCCCTGGATAGCCGACGGACTATCCGAGGCTGAGCTGCCAGACGTCGAGCACCTCCTCGGCCAGGCCACACCCGCCCCGTCGGTTTTCCGTCCGCTGCTTCAGAAGGGCTGGATTCACGACGGTCTTTCAGAGCCCGAAAAGCAGGTCCTGGAGGACTTCCGGCGCATGGTCACTACCGATCTGGACGACGTCGACGACAGCAACGTTGAGGATATAGCCCGCGCCATCATTGCCATGCCATTCATGAACAGTATTGAACCCTATGACGAAATAGCAACGGAGAGTCTCTATCGAGCAAGACTTCACGTATTCGACTACTTCCATTACATCGTATTGCACTTCATATCCACCGGCGGAATCACCGACAGAGATGCCAAGATCATGCCGGCAATCTATCAAGTCGCGGTTCGCGAACCTCGTCAGTTGGAGAAACTGCTGGACACCTCCAACGTCATGCTCGAGGAGCGCATCATTTCCCTCCCGTTCTCCGGCAACATGCTGCTATCGATCATCAGGACTCGACCCGGCGAACTCAAGACGATGCGAGAGCTGGAACGATCCGTTCGCGTCGTCGAAGAAGTCATGACCGTACCCTTCCCGACCAACTACATTGCCCTATTCGTTTCAAATTCGGTTAGGCCGGCTGGAGGACTCTATTACGGAACGCACATAGCCATGCAGGAAGGTTACGATGACGGGGATCACTATTTCTCGAATTTCCTTGAAGGGGTTCTCACCCATGAAGTCGCTCACTACTTCTGGCACTGCTGCGCCGGCTGGATGTCCGAAGGAGGAGCCGTCTTTGTGGAGATCCGGGCCGGCATCCTCAGTTCCAGCAAGCAGCAGGATCTCGCGCACAAGTGCTCGCAGACGGGCATCCAGGACATCGCAGATGACCATTCGTCAAGCTGCGTGTACTTCCTCGGAGCTCGGATGCTGCACGATCTATACTTTATTTTGGGTGAAGACCTGTTCCAAGTAGGATTTCGAAGGCTCTACCATGCCACGCAAGGCAACGAGGGACCAGACAGTTGCGAGAACATTGAGATCGGCCTGTGCCACTTGAGATATGCCTTTACGCAGGGCACAACTCCCGAAGCGGCAGCCGTCGCCGAGGAGTTCATCTCTCGCTGGTACCAGAGCTATTCCGCTCGCTTCAATATCCAGTGACGAATCCGTCCGAAGACCAATGGCGCGACGCGCAGGCTTGCAGCAATGACAATCCGATCGTGCCGAGGCGGCAGTCCGGCTCTCCGGGTAGCCTGTTTCGGCCCGCCGTGCCCACCGTCGATTGAGAGCCGCTCGAGCAGCCATGCCCGATAGAGCCAGCGGCCGACTCACCCTGCTCGCTCACCTGCACATGCAGCGAGATTTCGCCGCGACGAGCATTGAATACCGAAAGCCCGCAGTCGACGAGCCCGGTCGGCAGGTCGACATTCCCAAGCTGAAGCGGGGTGGGGTGGACTGCATCTGGCTTTCGGAAGGGGCGCCGGGGGAGTTCACGGTGGACCCGATGCCCGCCCGGCATGCGACGGTGCAACCGAGCAGGCAGTTGTTTCGGCGGACGTTCTTCGAGGGGGCGTCGGGCGTGCAACGGGTGCTGCGCGGCTTCGACGCGGTGCGGCGTCTGTGCGCGACATCGGACGACCTGGAGTTCGTGACCTCGACCCCGGAGATTCGAGCGGCGGCAGCCGCAGGGAAGATCGCCGTGTTGATCCATACCGAGAATCTGCTGATGGGCGACGACCTGGCGATGCTGCGGGCGTACCACGAGCTTGGCCTGCGGGCGACGGGGCTGGTGCATGGGGCCCCGCAAACCTGGATCGACTGCGACTGCGAGCAGCGCGTGCCGAGCGGACTGACTGACTTTGGGCGTGCGGTAGTTCACGAGCTGAACCGGCTGGGGATCCTGGTGGACGTTTCGCACGCGTCGGAGGTGGCGATCGACCACGTGCTGGAGGAGAGCCGCGATCCGATCGTGGCTTCGCATGCGAATGCGAAGGCGGTCAGTCCATTGCAGCGGAATCTCTCGGATGAGCACATTCGACGGATTGCGGACGGGGGCGGGGTGGTTGGGATTCATTGCTCGTCAGCGTTCGTCGACATTGAGTGCCAGCACGGGCGCGGCGAGGGTCCGGGCATCAATGCCTCGGAACGCGAGCGGGGAGTGAGGCTGCTGGATGACGTCAGGTCGGGCCGGCTGGATCCGTTCGCGGCGGAAGCCGGAGTTCGGACGGGGGTTGCACAGCCGCTTTACCAGAGATTCCCGACGATTGGGCTGGAGGCGCTGGTCGACGTGGTGGATCACATGGTGAACGTGGCGGGGTATGAGCACGTTGGGATCGGGACGGACTTCGAGTTCCTGGAGGATGTGGTTGAGGGGTTTGCGGGCGCGCACGAGACGCCGCAGTTCCTGGCGGCGCTGGAGGCCCGGGGCTACAGCGGGCGCGAGGTGGACGCCATCGCCGGCGAGAACTTCATGCGGGTGATGGCGGAGGTGATCGACTAGGGAGACAAGGCGCTGGCGGCGGCCTGGCGGCCGGCGATGCGGCCGAAGGCGAGTGCCATGGAGAGGCCGCCGGTGTAGCCGCGGGTGTAAATGCCACCCGCATCGGCGCCGGCGGCGTAGAGGCCGCCCAGCGGGCGGCCGGTGGAGTCGAGCACCTGGGTTAAGGCGTCGATGCGCACGCCGCCGTAGGTGACGGTGATGCCGGGTAGGAAGCGAATGGCGTAGAAGGGCGGCTGGGCCAAGGGATACAGGTCGGCAGAGCGGGGAATAGGGAGCATGGTTGGGTCGCCGGCGTGGGCGGCGGCGTTGTAGGCGGCGAGGGAGGCCAGCACGGGGGCGCGGGCGACGCCCCAGGTCGTGGACATTTGCTGCGCCAGGGCATCGAGTGAGGGCGCCTCCAGGATTTCCGTCCCGACGGATTTGACCGTGTCGAGGGCGGCCGAACCGATCTGGCTGGCGGCGTCGGCCTCGCTGTAGATCATGAAGCCGAGCGCGTCGGGCTGGTGCGGGAGGGCGTGGACGCTGACTTCGTCGCTCTCGGACTCGTCGACGTAGCGTTCGCCGCGGAGGTTGACGAGGATCGCGCCGGGCAGCGCCCCGCCAAGGTGGACGCGCGGGAATGACGAGAAGTCGACGACGGCCGGCGGAGCCACGACGCGATGGCCGTAGAAGCGGCCGAAGGGGCCGGCGGTGCCGGCGCCGACGGCGAGGGCGGCCTGGAAGGCCTCGCCGGTGCTGTAGGGATTGGCGCGCAGGATCATGCGGTCGCTGTTGGGGCCGAAGTAGCGGGCGCGAAGCTCGGGGCTGCCCTGGAAGCCGCCGGTGGCCATGACTGTTGCTTTGGCGGTTATGCGGATGCGTCCGTTGGGGCCCTGGGCTTCCGCGCCGACGACGCGTCCGACGGCGTCCTGCAGGAAGGTGCGGATGGCGGTTTCGGTGAAGATGCGGCCGCCCGCCGCAGTGACGTTGGCCGTGAGTCGATCCATGGCAGCGCGCGGATTGGAACGGCCGTCATCGCGGCGCTCGAGCTGGAAGGCCACATAGGGAAATGGCGGGTTCCAGCCGCTTTCGCCGAACTCAAAGGGCTCCAGGCGAACGTCCTGGGCGCGAAGCCACTGGATTGCTTCCGGATAGGTCGTGACCAGGGCCTTGCCGAGGGTTGGGTCGCCACCGGGCTGGACGGAGAGCCAGCCTGCGAGGTCGCGGGCGGTCCAGACGATGCCTGCGGAGACGGCGGAGGAGCCGCCGGTGTCGGGGCCCTTTTCCAGGACGATTACCCGGGCTCCGGCCTCCTGGGCGGTGCGGGCGGCGGTGAGGCCGGCGAGGCCGGCGCCGCAGACCAGGACGTCGGTTTCCAGGGAAGGGATGTCAGTCATGGGAGCGTCCATTCGCCGCGAGCCGGGACAGGCTCGGCGCGTCCGCTGGCGGCGGAGCGGTAGGCGGCATGGACGACGCGCAGGGCCTGGAGGGCATCAAGGGTTGAGGTGGGCGGGTCGCCCTTGCCCGCGGCCGCCAGCAGCGCTTCGTGCATGAGCGTGTCGTAGCCGGTGATGAAGTCGGAGTCGTAGTCGATGCGTTCGCGGGGCTGGTGGGCGTAGGCAGGCAGGTTGCTGTAGCAGGTGAGCGGGGTGCCCTCGTGCGGGTCGATCTGGAGCCAGCCGTTTTCGCCCCAGACCTTGAAGAGCGCCTGCTTGTCGTCGGCGACGTCGTGCTGGTCCAGGTAGTAGGCCGAGGTGAGCGAGGCGAGCATGCCGTTGTCGTAGCGGAGGGTGAGGACGGCGGAGTCCTCGACGTCGATGGACTGGCCGCCGGCGACGTTGGTCATGGCGGTGACTTCGACGATGTCGTGGCCGGTGACCACGTGGAGCATGTCGACGAAGTGGATGCCGAGCCAGGAGAGGTGGCCGCCGCCGCCGACGCGCTTCTCGAAGAACCAGGTGTTGGAGGAGCCGGTGCGGCGCTGGAGCTGCTCGACATCGCGGATGCGGGCCTGGTCGGCGATGTAGTGGGCGGTGACGCCGTAGAGCGTTCCCAATCGGCCCTCGTCGCGAACGATGCGGGCGGCGTCGCGAACGGCGGGTTGCTGGCTGCCGGCGAAGGCGAGCATGAGGTGGCGGTCGCAGGCGAGCGCCTTGCGGGCGAGGGGCTCGAGCAAGGTGTCGGAGACGCTGGCCGGTTTCTCGGTCAGGACATGCGCGCCGGCGTCCAGCGCCGCGTCGATGATCGGCGGTGAATCAAGCGGAGGGACGGTAATGACGGCTAGCTGCGGTGACTCGGCGGCCAGCAGTTCGGCGGAGTCTTCGGCGACGGTGCGGACCTTGTCGCCGAGCACTGAGAGGATGGATTCCCGTCGGTCGCCGGCAGGGACTGACACGGAGACCGAGGCGGCGCCGTCGTTGGTGGCGAGGCGGTCGCGATAGCCCTGCCAGTGGGCGGCTTCGTCGTTGACGACCAGGACGACGTGGATGCCTTCAGCCATTGGCAGTTTCTCCTTGGGAATTCGAGTTTGCGGCTACCCGTCCCAGGCGCGGGGGGCGATGCCGGCGATGTCGGTTTTGACGTCGATGACGGCGGCGCGGTCGGATGAGATGGCGCGGTCGAGCGCACCTTCCATTTCGGACGGGCGGGTGACGGTGATGCCTTCGCAGCCCATGGTTTCGGCCGCGGCAGCCCAGTCGGCGTCGTTGAGCTTCCAGAGACGGTCGGAGCCGGGCGTGACGCCGCCGTAGATGCGTTCGTTGAGCGCCTGTTCCTGGTTGAGGGAGGCGTTGTTGTTGACGACGGTGACGGTGCGGATGCCGTAGCGGGCAGCGGTGTCGAGCTCGGTGAGGTGGTACCACATGCCGCCATCGCCGGTGAAGCAGACGACCGGCCGATCAGGAGCGGCGCATTTGGCGCCGATGGCGGCGGGCAGGCCCCAGCCCAGGGAGCCGGCGCAGCGGATGAAGCTCTGGCCGGGCGAGGTGAGGTCAATCAGGGTTCCGGTCCAGATGCCGGCGTGGCCGGTGTCGGATAGCAGGATGGCGTCGAACGGAAGCAAGCGGGTGAGTTCGCCGCAGAGACGCTCGGGGCGCATGGGGAGATGATCAGAGGTGAGAAGAGGGTCGACCTGGGCTCGCCAGGTGCGGACGAGGGACTGGACGCGGTGGACCCAGGATTCGCGTGACGCCGGGGGTGTAATCGCATCGGCTTGGACCTGACCCAGGAGCTTGCGGAGGCCGGCGCGGGCGTCGGCGAGGAGGCCGACGTTGATGGGGAAGGAGCGGCCGAGCTCGGCGGCGTTTATGTCAAGTTGGACGATGCGGGCGCCGGGGCGGGGGAGCTTCCAGATGTTGGTGACCTGCTCGCCCTTGTGGCTGCCGATGAAAAAGGCGAGATCGACTTCGGCGAAGACGCGATTGGCGCACTCGCGGGAGTAGGTCCCGGAGACACCGACCGCAAGCGGGTGATCGGCGGGGAATGTCTCCTTGGCGTTGAGCGAGGTGATGACGGGGATGTCGAGGGCTTCGGCCAGCGCGACCAGCTCGTCGCGGGCGCCGGAGGCGCGGACGCCGCCGCCGGCGACGATGACGGGGCGGGAGGCCTGCCGGAGTTCGGCCAGGGCTGCCTGGACGCTGGCCGGGTCCGGCTCGGGACGGAAGGGGGGCGTGCGGCGGAAGGGTTCCTCGACGATGACTTCGAGGTCGTCCTGAGCGGTCATGATGTCGCCGCCGGTGATGCCCCAGAGGTCGAGGTGGGCCGGGCCCGGGGTGCCGGAGACGACTTCACGCAGGGCCTGGCGCAGGAAGATGGGGAACTCTTCGAGGGAGGTCACCGGGGTGCTGAACTTGGTGACGGCCTCGAAGGGGGCCGAGTGGTCGACCTCCTGGTAGGCGTGGCGGTTCTGCATGATCTGGCGCAGGCGACCGGTGAGGGCGATGACGGGGGAGCAGGCCAGGTAGGCGTCCTGGAGGCCGGCCGCCAGGTTGAGGGCTCCGACCGACTGAGCGCCGCAGACGCCGGCACCGCCGCTGATGCGGGCGTAGCCGTCGGCCATGTAGGCCGCGCCCTTTTCGGTGTGGGCCATGACGGGTTCGACGCCGACGCGTTCGAGCTCGGGCATGACCTCGGGCACGCTGACGGGCATGAAGAAGTAGTGGGTGACGCCGTAGCCGTGGAGGGTTTCGGCGAGGAAGCGCGCGCCGGTCATCGTGGGCATGGGAGTATCTTTCCTGGTCAGCGCTGGCGTTGCGCTTCGGCCGCTCGCGATACCCGCATCCTGCCACGCGCAGCGCGTGCCCAATCCCGAGCGCAGTCTTGACAGCACCGCGGTTCGTTGCGTATAAGTTCGATAGGCGCTCTAGTGGGAGCCCCCGAGTCCGCGACAAGGGTTTAACCCACCCCCGCAACGGCACGGCTTCTCGGTACCACTCTTTTCGGCCTGACCACGCGGACAGCAGGCCACTTGAAAGGAGTGCGTATGCGCCCCCGCAGTCTCCCGCTGCACCCGAGCCTGGAACACCTTCAGAAACAGGCCAAGGCCTTACTTAAGGCTGTGAATGAGGGCGATCGAGACGCCGCATTGAAATTCCGAGCATCTCGCCCCGTGTTGGCCAAAGCATCCGACACCGAAATCGCCGCGGCCAAGCTATCCCTGCGCGACGCTCAAGCCGCGATCGCTGGCGAGTACGGCTTCGAGAGGTGGTCCGACCTCAAGAAGCGCGTTACCGAGCTGTCCCAGAGCGACCTTGTGGAAGTCGAGACAACGGAGAACGCCATTTACACCCCACAGAGCTACACGGAACGAATACGACAGGAGCTCGGAAACTGCCTGATTGAGACAAATCTTTCTCAAGGCGAGAAGCTGATCGGCAAAGTACGGGATCGATACGATCTTGGGGACCGACTGGTGCTCATCACCACCGATCGACAGAGTGCCTTCGACCGGGTGTTGGCCGCGATCCCCTTCAAAGGGCAGGTCCTCAATATGACGAGCGCATGGTGGTTTGAACAGACCCGCCATATTGTGCCAAATCATGTTCTATCCATCCCCGATCCAAACGTCACCATTGCCAAAACATGTACCGTCTTCCCGATCGAGTTCGTGGTGCGTGCATACATCACCGGCACCACGAGCACATCCCTCTGGACGGTCTACCGAAGTGGTCGGCGTCAGTACTGTGGCATTGATGTGCCCGATGGCTTAATCAAAAACCAGAAGCTCCCGACAAACTACCTCACACCGACCACCAAGGCAGAGGATCACGACCGTCCGATCAGCCCTGACGAGATCGTCTCCGAGAACTGGATGACGGCCGCTGATTGGGAGCAATGTAGCCGCATCGCACAGGAGCTTTTCGCGTTCGGTCAAGCCAAGGCAGCCGAGCATGGCCTGGTTCTCGTGGACACCAAATATGAGATGGGCCGTGACGAGAACGGTGAGATCCTTCTGATCGACGAGATCCACACGCCTGACTCGAGTCGTTACTGGATCGCCGACTCGTATCAACAGCGCATACGGGAAGAACAGGAACCCGACAACGTCGACAAGGAATTCCTCCGGCTCTGGTTCACGGAGAACTGTAACCCGTACGAGGATAGCGTCCTGCCAGCAGCGCCGGACGACCTTGTAATCGAGCTCTCACGACGCTACATCTACCTTTACGAGAAGATCACCGGTCGCTCTTTCGAGTTTCCAGTGGCGGACCAACCGATCGAGACGCGTCTGGCGAGCAACCTTCAGGGAATCACATGAGGGTGAACGGAGGGCAATGAGGATCGATGGTGAAGAAATACATCCTCTTTGACCACGATGGGGTCCTGGTGGATACCGAATTCTGGTTTTACAAAGCCGGAGAGCGCGCCCTGGCCGACATCGGATTCACCATGGATAGGGACCAATACCTCCGAGACATGACCCAGGGAATGGCCACCTGGGCTCAAGCCATAGCGGCGGGTGTGGATGAACAGACCATCAGCAGGCAGCGTGAGATTCGAAATGTTTATTATCAGGAATATCTAAGAACAGAAGACATCGAGATCGATGGTGTCCTGGAAACGCTAGAGGTACTCGCCGATACGTACAGGATGGGAATCATCACTACCTCCAAGCCAGATGACTTCGCCTTGATTCACGAAGAGCGATCCATCCTGGACTATATGGAATTCTATCTGGCCCGGGATGACTACGAGCGAGCGAAACCACATCCGGAACCCTATCTGAAAGGACTCCAGCGTTTTGGTGCAACTGCCGCTGAATCGGTGGTTGTTGAAGACTCGGCGAGAGGGTTGAATTCGGCAGTGGCAGCGGGGATTGACTGCATCGTGGTTGCCAACGAGTTCACTGCATCTCATGACTTTTCTGAAGCAACTGCCCAGATCGCATCGTTTAGGGAATTGCCATCTACTATAAAGAGCTTGACAACTTAGCCAGAAACCTATCCCAGAGTCCTTGAGCGAGCAGTCATGAGGCAGGCGATAGTCCGAGAGGCGATGTAGACGTCGGGAAGTCGATCATGCCGAACGATCAGCCGGCGCCGGGCTTCGCGTCGCCGAGTACGGCTGGGGCGCATTCACGGCCCCTTCAGACGACCGCTGCCGGAAAGAAGTCAAACTGAGCCATTGCCCCTGGACGCGTCGACTTGACAGGGGCGGCTCTAGTGTGTAGTGTTTAGGAAACATGACGCAGTTTGGCACTTTCGTACACACGGCGCGGCGAAGCCTGCAGGAGGGCGACCGGCGGTATTCGCTGCGGCAGGTGGCGAAGCGGATCGGGGTGGAGCCGGGGTACCTGAGCAAGATCGAGCGCGGGCAGGTGGCGCCGCCGTCCGAAGCCGCGACGGTTCGGCTGGCCAGGGAACTGGACCAGGACCCGGACGTGCTGCTGGCGCTGGGCGGCAAGGTCTCCAGCGACCTGCAGGAGGTCATTCGCAAGCGGCCGCGGCTGTTCGCGCAGTTGATCCGCGAACTGCGGGATGCGCCCGACCACGCGGTCCTGCGCCTTGTGCGGGAGGTGCGTGACGGGGACTGGTGAGAGACGAGATCAACGGGATTCAACGAGCTCTGCGAATCGGAGATTTCCGACTCGACACATGTGAACGGCTTCATGCCGAGGAGAGCAGTAGGGAATGATTACGCTCGAACACGACCGCCTGGAATTCAGGTTTCCGGAGGTCCACAAGGACGCGCGCTGCGCGATCGAATTTCAGCGGACATTGCGGATTCCGGACGACGGGCTGGAATATCCGCTGCCGCCGGGGATGGGCGGGTTTCCGCTGCGGCACCTGGACGACTACGCACGGCGGGTACCCAGCGACTGGCTGCGGCGCGGCGGGGTGCTGATGCCGATGCACCAGGCGGAGGCGATGTGGATCAACTTCGACTGCCGCGGATATCCGTTCGCCGTGAAGATCGCGACGGGTAAGACCTGCGCGTTGACGGGCGACGGGTGGATCAACCACCTGAACACGGACCCGCAGGACTACGCGGTGCTGCCGGAGCAGCCGTGGCTGGACGGGTATTGCGTGGCCAAGGGGATTGTTCGCCAGTTCGTGGCGATGCCGCTGGGCCAGGGCTACACGGTGGAGGAGCAGCTGACGGGCGAGGCCGAGCACGGGGGCCTGCAACTCATCGTCTATCCAATGAAGGCGGAGCGGTACGAGGAGATGCTCTCCGAAGACTCGGCCGGCGCCCCATTGCCGGAGGCCGCGGCATATTCCGTCGCGAAGAGCGCGCCAATGGGCCTGGCACCGGGCGGGCGGATGCGGCAGGAAATCTATGACGCTGACTACGGGCTGGACACCTGGGATCAACGACACGCCAGCCGCTGTTTCGTGACGATCGCAAACTCGGTGCAGTGGATGGCGCTGACCGGGGAACGTCCTCCAACGGAGCCGCCGTCCGCGCGGCAGTACACGGCCGCCGGCCTGCCGTGGTTCGACTACTTCGGCGGGGATCTCACGGCGCTTGCGGAGACCGAGAAGCTGCGGGGGATTGCCAGCGTGGCCGAGATTGGCGGGGGCAACGGCGAGCCGCCGCTGCCGGACAACAAGTCGGTGGATGTGGACCGCGTCGTCTCGATACGACGGCGGGGATCGAACCAGGTTCGCGAAATGTCGAGCGACGAATTCTCGAGGCCATAGCGGCCACGGTATCCAGGACCGGCATCGGGCCCGGCTGCCGGGCACTCTTTGCAGCGGGCGACATCAGGGCGGTAGTCCATTGACGCTCCCATTGGCCCTGACTATTCTTGCTGGATAGCTGGAAATGCGTCTCGCGGCACTCGCAGCGTCGCGGGCGCTTCTTTCGCTAACCGTGTGTGCCTTGGAAAGGCAAAGAGGGAGAGGGAGGACAAATGCTTCCACGTTCAGTAAGCCGGCGGCAGTTGCTGCGTGCCGGTGGCGGTGCAGCGCTTGGCGCTGCCGGCGTGGCGATCCTGGCCGCCTGTGGCGAGACCCAGGTCGTCGAAGTCGAGCGGATCGTAGAGAAGGAAGTCCCGGTCGAGAAGACCGTGGTGAAGGAAGTCCCGGTCGAGAAGGTCGTTGAGAAGGTCGTCGAGAAGGAAGTCCCGGTCGAGGTCGAGAAGGTCGTTACGCGGCAGGTCGAGCGCATCGTGACGGTCACGATCGAGAAGCCGATCGGCAAGCCGCGCGTGCGTTTGCGAGGCACGGGGCCGCTTGGCACCGCGGAGACCGGCATTTTCGACAAGCTGCTGTCCGAGACCCAGATTGAGCTGGACCACGTTGAGCAGCCGTACGCGGCGACGTACCAGAGTCTGCTGATCAACCTGAGCCAGGGCGGATCGGCCTACGACATCGCTTCGATGGACGACCCGTGGATGCCGCAGTTCACGGAATTCCTGGCCGACATCACGCCGCTGTACCAGGGCTTCGGCTGGGTATGGCCCGACCCGGACATGATCCCGGCGATCGTGGACCTGGGCGACTGGCCGCCGGGCAAATACGGCCCGCGCGCGGTGCCGAACATCGGCAACATCCAGAGCTTTGCCTACCGGACCGACGTCATGGAGGACTTGGGCGTCCAGCCGCCGAAGACCTGGGATGACGTGGCCGAGTACTCGGCCAAGATCACCGGCGACATGGCGCCCGACCTGTACGGGTACACCATTCGCGGGCAGCCGGGGAACCCGGCGATGACCAGTTTCCTACCGATCATGCGCGGCTTCGGGCGCGACGTGATTGACGGCGATCTGAACCCGCAGGTGAACACCGAAGAGGGCCTGGCGGCGCTGGACATGGTGGTGACGCTGAAGAACCTGGCGCCCCCGGGCGTTGAGAACATCGGCCACCACGAGCTGGGCAAGCTGATCTACACCGGTCTGGCAGCCATGTCGGGCGACGTATGGCCGGACCAGCTGCTGAAGATGTACACGCCGGACCTGTCCAAGGTCGTCGGAAAGATTGACGTGTTGCCGGAGCCGGCTCAGCCCGGCGCGGACCACGCCAACATGACCGGCGTGTGGCTGTTTGGGGTTCCGCAGGGCAGCGAGAACCACGAAGCGGCGGCGGAGGCGATCCACTGGCTCACCCAAGCGGAGAACCAGAAGGAGAACATGTACGCCAACAACTGGCCGCCGGTTCGGTTCAGCCTGATGGACGACCCCGGACTGCTGGCGGACTTCCCGTTCCTGGCCGGCATTAAGAACGCGGCCTCCGTGGCCGTGCCGCGGCCGCGGACGGAGCACTACTCCATCGTCGAGGAGATCGTTGGCCGGCACGTGTCGGCCGTGATCGCCGAGCAGGAGTCGGTGGGCGACGCCGCACGGCTGGCGGACGAAGAGGTTCGCGTGGCGCTCGAAGAAAAGGGCGCGTACTCATAGGGACCCTGAACACCACGATTACAGGGATCGCGTCGGCCTAGCGCTACCCGGTCTCAACGTGATCGCGGCACTGGTTACGCGACCAGGCACGGGCCTGGCGGAACTCACGCAGGTGAGTTCCGCCAGGCCGTGTGCGTTCTACCCGACCATGCAGACAGCACTCGGCCGAGGCATTCGTGCTTAACGTCCTGCGCCGGCGGGGCGGCGGCGACGTGCAGGCCATTGCCAAGACTCCCTGGTGGGAGACGCACCTCAGATTCTTTTTCATAGCGCCGTCAATGGTCTTGCTGGCCGTGCTGGCGGTTTTCCCGGCCATCATGAGCTGGCGGATGGCCTTTTCGCGGGTCACGTTCAAGCTCGGCGAACTCGAGATCGAGCCGATCGGCTTCGCCAACTTCACGAAGGCGTTCAGCGACAACCTGATCATCGGGTCGACCGTTCGAACGGCGGTCTGGGTGCTGGTCGTCGTATCCGCGGAGATCGTGGTTGGCCTGTTTATCGCGTTCCTGATGAGCAAGCTGCACTCGCGGGCGCGGATGTTCTTTACGGCGGCGCTGATCATTCCGCTGGTGCTGCCGCCGGTCAGCGTGGGGGCGGGCTGGCTGGTGATGATGGACGTGAACTTTGGCGTGCTGAATTACCTGCTGGGCCTGGTGGGAATCGAGCCGCTGCTGTGGCTGGCGGACGACCGGACGGCACTGGCGTCGATCATGCTGATCGACATCTGGCAGGCGAGTATGTTCGTATTCATCCTGATGTACGCGGGGATTCTGTCGCTGCCGCAAGATCCCTACGAAGCCGCCGCCATCGACGGCGCGTCGCCGTGGCAAATCTTCCGCGATGTCACGATTCCGCTGCTCCGGCCTACCTTCGTGGTGGTACTGCTGCTGCGAACGCTGGATGCGGCGCGGATCGCGGACCGGATGCTGGCCATGACGCGCGGCGGTCCCGGATCGTCGACCGAGACCGTGACGCTGTCGATCTACAAATATGCCTTTATCCACTTCAATTTCGGTTATGCATCCGCCTTGTCCGTCATGTTTCAAGTCGTCTTGATCATCCTGGCGACGTTCTACATCCGCCGAATCCTGCGGACCTAGGTATGAGGTAGCCATGGTTGGTGAACGCAGCGCCCCACTCGTCCTGAGCCGCCACGTGCTGATGCTCGGGGTGGTGCTGATCGTGCTGGCGCCGGTCTACTGGATGCTGATGATCGGCCTGAAGACCGAGGCGGAGTTCTCGCAGATTCCGCCGACGATCTGGCCGCAGGAATTCACGCTGGAGTGGTTTGAGGCGGTCCTCGGCAAGCGTGGGTTCGGCGAACAGATCATGAACAGCATCATCATCGCGGCGATCGCAACCTCCATCGCGATCACCGTGGGCAGCCTGGCGGCGTACGGCCTTTCGCGATTCCAGCTGCCGTGGGGCCTGAACTACCACATCCTGTTCTTCATCCTGACGGTTCGCATGTTCCCGCAGACGGTGACCGTGGTTCCGCTGTTCATCTTCTTTACCCAGATCGGCCTGATCGACACCCACCTCGGCATGGGGCTGGTGCACTCGATGCTGGAGTTGCCGCTGGCGGTGTGGATGATGCTGGGGTTCTTCCGGGACATTCCACGCGACCTGGAGGAAGCGGCGATGGTGGACGGCGACCATTGGCTGGGGGCGTTCCGCAAGGTGATCATTCCGCTGGTCCGGCCCGGGCTGGCGGCAACCTCGATCCTGATCCTGATCGCGTCGTGGAATGAGTTCCTGTTCGCCCTGATCCTCACGCGAACCGAGGCGCAGACCCTACCGATCGCGGTGGCGAATCAGATCACCCAGTTCGACATTCTCTACGGACGCATGATGGCGGCCTCGGCCATCTCAATCGTTCCGGTCTTGATCTTCACGCTGCTGGTCCAGCGCAACCTGATCCGGGGCCTGACCCTCGGTGGAGTTTCGGGAGCATGAGCGACTCAACAACTCGAATGCCTTCGCTGCCGGTCACGTTCGAGAAGGTGTCCAAGCACTTCGGCAGCGTGATCGCGGTGGACAAGGTGGACCTGCACGTGCAGGAAGGCGAGTTCATGGTCCTGCTGGGACCGTCGGGCTGCGGCAAGACCACCTCACTGCGAATGATCGCGGGACTCGAAATGGCCACGGAGGGGACGATCAAGATTGGCGACACGGTCGTCAACAAGGTGCCGCCGCGGGCGCGGAACGTGGCCATGGTGTTCCAGAGCTACGCGCTGTACCCGCACATGAAGGTGTCCGACAACATCGGCTACCCGCTGAAGATTCGGAAGACATCCAAGGCGCGCATCGGCGAGCGCGTGAAGGAAGTCGCGGAGCTGTTGCGAATCCCGGAACTGATGGATCGGAAGCCGCGCGAACTGAGTGGCGGCCAGCGGCAGCGCGTGGCGCTGGCGCGAGCCATCATCCGCGAGCCGAACGTGTTCCTGTTCGACGAACCGCTGTCCAACCTGGATGCCGAACTGCGCCAGGAAATGCGCGGCGAGTTAAAGCACCTGCAACAGCAACTTGGCACAACCGCAATCTACGTAACCCACGATCAGGCTGAAGCGCTGGCCATGGCCGACCGCATCACGGTCATGCGCGACGCCGAGGTTCTGCAAGTGGGTTCGCCGATGGACATCTATGACCGGCCGGCCAATGCGTTCGTCGCGCATTTCGTGGGGAGCCCCGGCATGAGCCTGGTTTCGGGAACGCTGACAAGCACCAACGGATGGGTCCGCTTGAATGGCAACGGCTTTTCGTGGGCGGTGGCGGGCGACGCCGCGACGGCCGTTTTGCGCCGCCCCCGGGTTGATCGGCCGGCGATCGTGGGCGCGCGCCCCGAGGCGATGGAACTCTCGTTCACCGAGCAAACGGATTTCGCCAAGGCCGAGATTTTTGCGGTTGAACCGCTGGGCAGCGAAGTGCTGGTTGACGTGCTGCTGGATGAGGACACGCGGGTCAAGGCGCGGGCGGAGACGACCTTTGCCGGTCAGCCGGGCGAGGACATCTGGATACGTCCGAAGCCCGACCGAATCCGGCTGTTCGACGGGGAAAGCCAGGAGGCCATCGAATAGCAGGGTTGGCGCGACTGCGGCCTTCGCTTAGGGGACACTCGCGATGACGAAGCTCCGCACGGGCCTGGTTGGCTGCGGGAGCATGGGCGGCGGCGTTCATGCGCCGGGGCTGGCCAGCCATCCGCGGATCGAGCTTTGCGCGATCACGGACGTGACGCCACCAAACCTGGAGCGGGTCGGCGAGGAACAGGGCATTCCAACCGGGCGTCGATTTGCCGACGCGGAGGATTTGACGGCGCTGCCGGATCTTGACCTGGTCGTGGTGGCGACACCGCCGTGGCTGCGCAAAGCGCCGGTGCTGGCTGCCCTCGACGCGGGGAAGCACGTGCTGGCGGAGAAGCCGCTGGCGGCTGTTCCGCGAGACGCCTGGGAGATGGTCGAGGCGGCCGAGCGCGCCGACCGTGTGCTGGCCATGATGCACAACTACCTGTTTTTTCCTGAGTTCGAGGCGGCGCACGCGGCCATTGAGGCGGGGACGATAGGCGAAGTTCAGACTATTAGCGCCAACCTGCTGTGCGTTCCGGATAACCCGGGCGCCGCAACGTTTCAGCCCGGCTGGCGGCGCGACCTGGGGCGCGCGGGCGGCGGGATCCTGATGGACATGCTGCACCCGCTGTACGTGATGAGCTGGTTGGCGAGCACGCCCGTGAGCGAAGTCTCGGCGATGATCCGCCGAACCGGTGACGGGCCGCTGCCGGTGGACGACCTGGCGATGTGCCATCTGCGACTAGGCAAGGTGTATGCCAGCCTGAACCTGGGTTGGGGCCTCGGGCCTGGGGGAATCGGCGTTGGCGGTTCCGAGGGTCGTCTGTGGCTCCGCTACATCAACAATGGGACCACGCCCTTCGACCGATTCCATTCGGCGTTTACTTCGGACGGGATGACGACGCGACCGCTGGAGGTCGAGGGCGTCATCGCCGACGCCGATTCCGCCCACGCAAGCGAAGACGAGCGCCTGGCCTGGGCGTTTAATGGGTACAACATGCAGAACTCGTACCTGAACCTGATCAGCGACATCGTCGCGGCGGTGGACTCAGGGCGTCAGCCGCGGAGTACCGGCGTCGATGGCGCTCGGGCCGTCGACCTGGTTCTGGCTTGCTATGCCTCGGCGGCACGGCGCTGCCCGGTTGGCCTGCCGCTGGATCGGGCCGATCCGGTTTTCCGCGAGGGCGTTACGGCTCTCGCCGCGGAGGCTGAAGCCGACTAGGCGCGCGGAGCGATAACGTCCTGCTGGTCCTGGGGCAGCAGCGGCCGCAGGAAGTCGACGCTCTTTTCCAGTCCTTCAAGCCGGCCCATCCAGCGGTCTTCATGCTCCATGCTCACAACACCGTCGAAGCCGGTCTTGCGGAGGGCGCTGAAGAACTGGCGCCACCAGAGTTCATCGTGGCCGTAGCCGACGGTGCGGAAGGCCCAGGAGCGTTGGAAGGACTGGTCCCAGGGACGAATCTCGAGCAGGCCATTGAGGGCAGCCTCGTTGGGGTCGATGCCGGTGTCCTTGGCGTGCACGTGCCAGATGCAGCCGGCCAAGCCCTGGACCACGACGGTGGGTTCCATGCCCTGGGGCCAGAGGTGGCTGGGGTCGAGGTTGGCGCCGAGCAGGTCGCCGGCGATGTCGCGTAGCTGCAGGAGGGAGCGCGGGTTGTAGGCGACCATGCCGTGGTGCATTTCGATGGCGATCTTCATGCCGTGGTCGGCGGCGAAGCGGCCGGCTTCGGTCCAGAACGGGGTAACTTCCTCGGCCCACTGCCGGAGGCCGCATTCCACGTATTCGGCCGGCCAGGTGGCCGTGACCCAATTGGGATAGGTTCCGCCGTCGGGCGCGCCTGGGCAGCCGCTCTGGGTGATGACGATGTCCAGTTCAAGGGCGCTGGCCACTCGCACGGTGTCGTAGTAGACCTGCTGGCAGCGCCGGCGGCGTTCGGGATGCGGGTCGAGCAGGTTGCCGGAGCAGTTGAGCGCCGAGAGCGTCAGTCCTCGCTCGGTGATTGCGCCCAGGAACTCGTCGCGGGCCGCCTGGCTCTTGACCAGTTGGTCGAGCTCACAGTGTGGAGCCGCCGAGAAGTTGCCGGTGCCGATTTCGACGGCGTCAAGACCGAGCCCGGCGGCGTAGTCGAGAGCCTCGCTGAACGGCTTGTCGTTGAGGATGTCCATGTAGAGGCCGAGTTTCATGCCGTCGCTCCTCGTTGCTCCGCGCAGCGGGATCGGGTCGATACAAGGATTCCGTCGAGGGGGCGCATGAACGGCTAGATGAGCGGGCGCTCGTTCTTGACCGCTTCGGCGTAGCGCTCGCGCGACGCCTGGACACCCTCGATGGTCGAAACCTCAGATACCGGAACGTCCCACCACGACTCGTAGGTGGGGACGCCATCATCCGCGCTGACATCAACGGCGATGAGCGTGGACCGGTCCGAGTCGCGCGCGTCCTCCAGAGCCTCCTGCAGGTCGTCCGCGGTGTCGGCGCGGATGACGTTCATGCCCAGGCCTTCGGCGTTGGCAGCCAGGTCGAGGGGGATCGTGTCGCCGTCCAAGACGCCGGACGAGCCGTTCCGGAACCGGTATTGGGTGCCCCAACCGTCGGCACCGACGTCGGTCGAGAGCGCGCGGATGCTGCCCCAGCCGTGGTTGTCGAGCAGGACGACGTTGATCTTGATGCCTTCCTGCAGGGCGGTGACGAGTTCCTGGGCCATCATCAGGTAGGAGCCGTCGCCAACCATGACGTAGACCTCGCGCTCGGGCGCCGCCATCTTGGCGCCGATGCCGCCGGCGATCTCGTAGCCCATGCAGGAGTAGCCGTATTCAAGATGGAAGCCGCCGGGCTGCGCGGTGCGCCAGAGCTTGTGCAGATCACCGGGCAGGCTGCCGGCGGCGCAGACGACGACGTCTTCGGGCTGGGTGAAATCATTGACGACGCCGATGACGTGGCCTTGCCGCAGTGGAATGGCGTCGGTGGCGGCTCGCTGGCTGTCGGTTTCGGCAACCCATGCGGCACGCCAGGCGTCCACTTGCTGGTCGAATGACGACGGCACCCGGTAGCCGGCAACGGCCTCGGCCAGTTCCTCAAGCACCACCCTGGCGTCGCCCTGCAGCGGCAGGGCGGCGTGCTTGTAGGCGTCCAGTTCGGCCACGTTGATGTTGATGAAGCGGACGTTGGGATTCTGGAACTGCGTCTTGGACGCGGTGGTGAAGTCGGTGTAGCGGGTGCCGATGCCGATGATCAGGTCGGCGTCGTTCGCCGTCAGGTTGGCGGCGGTGCCGCCGGAGAACCCTACGGCGCCCAGGACCTGGGGATGGTCGTGCGGCAGGGCGCCTTTGCCGGCCTTGGTCTCGGATACCGGAATGCCGGTTGCTTCAACGAAGGCCTGCAGGGTGGCCGAGGCTTCGCTGTAGAGGACGCCGCCGCCGGCGATGATGAGCGGGCGCTGGCTGGCCCGGATCCAGGCGGCCGCTCGCTGGACCAAACCGGCGTCGGGACGAGCACGGGGGATGTCCCAAACGCGGGGCTCAAACAGGTCGTCGGGATAGTCGTAGGCCTCGGTTTGCACGTCCTGCGGCAGGCAAAGCGTCACGGCGCCGGTGGATGCAGGTGAGGTAAGAACGCGCATCGTCTCCATCAGCGCGGGCACAAGCTGGTCAGGCCGGTTGATGCGGTCCCAGTAGGTCGACACCGGGCGGAAGCAGTCGTTGACCGAGACGTCGTGGGACCAGGGGGCTTCCAGTTGCTGCAGGACCGGTGCGACCTTGCGGTTGGAAAAGATGTCGCCGGGCAGCAGCAGGACGGGCAGGCGGTTGATGGTGGCGGTGGCGGCGCCGGTGACCATGTTGGTTGCGCCGGGGCCGATGGACGAGGTGCAGGCCAGGGTGCCCAGGCGATTCTTCATCTTGGCGTAGCCGATAGCGCTGTGAACCATCGACTGCTCGTTGCGGGCCTGGTAGTAGCGAAAGTCCGGGTTCTCCTGCAGCGCCTCGCCGACGCCGGCCACGTTGCCGTGGCCGAAGATGCCGAAGCAGCCCGCAAAGAAGGGCTGCTGCCGACCGTCCCGCGCCACGTGCTGCACCTTGAGGAACTCAACGAGCGCCTGCGCCATCGTCTTCTTCATGTGGAATGCCCCTTGGCTATGGTTAGCAGTCGTCTGGCACGGTTTCGACGCGTCGGGCCTTCAGCCGCCAGCTCGCACAACGAGCCGCAAGCAACGGACGACTGGGCCGCAGGGAATCATACGAGAATCACCTGAATCCAACGCTCCACTCAGGGAGGACCGAGATGGCCGTCGCTTCTCGAGCCAACGAGATTTTGGGCTATCCCACCGACGCGCGGCTGCTGATCGTCAATGCCGACGATTTCGGCATGTGTCACGGACAGAACCTGGGGGCCATCAGGTCGATCACTGACGGGTTAGTAAGTTCGTGCTCGCTGATGGCGCCGACGCCGTGGTGTATGCACGCGGCGGAGTTCCTGCGCCAGCATCCCGACGTTTCATTCGCTGTGCACCTGACGGTCGTGTCGGAGTATCGACACTACCGCTGGGGGCCGCTGGCGGCAGCGGGCGACGTGCCGTCGTTGATCGATGATTCCGGACACTTCTTCGGCGACGACCGGTTCGATCACATTTTGGAAACGGCGGATATCGGCGAGCTGGAGACGGAGTTTCGCGCGCAGATCGAGGCGGTTTTGGGCCTGGGGCTGAAGCCCACGCACCTGGACAGTCACTACGGTCCACACGAGCAGCGGCAGGACATCTTCGACCTGGTCGTCAGCCTGGCGCGCGAGTTCGGGCTGGCCGTCAGAGCGGGGTCGCCGGACCTGGTACGGAGTCTGCTGGAGCAGGGGTTGGCGGCCGCCGAGCACGGGGTGCTGGACTCGGGGCGGATTCCACCCGAAGCGAAGGCGGCAGTCCTGGCGGGCAGGCTGCGCGAGCTGCCGGCGGGCCTCAGCGAGTGGGCGCTGCATCCCGGCATCGCGACCGACGAGCTGCGAGCGATCATGGCCGATCCGCGGGTGCCGGGCGTGACGGGGACGCCGGAAGGCCGGCAGTCGGACTTCGACTTTGCGGTGTCGGAGGAGGCGGCGCGGATCGTTGACGCCGAAGGCATCCGGATCATCGGTTACCGCGAGCTGCAGCAGGCGTGGCAGGCGGCCGCTTAGGTCTTTCGAGTCAGCGCGGCATGCACAAAGCCGAGATTCTTCAACGAATGTCGTACGTGCCTCCCGCGGGCAATCGGGTGGGGTGGGCCAGCCCGAGCGGCAACTGGCGGATACCTGCCACGGGCTATCGAAACGTGTGGCGGCTCGCTATTCTCGACTAGATGCCCAGCCCAGGCTTTTGGCTCGTCATAGGCGCGGTGGCGCTGGCGGAAACCGCCATCGTCACGACTGCGCTTCGCATGCGCGTGCGGACCAGCGGGCCTCTCAGCATCGTCGGTCGCCGTCCGGCCGAGATCGGTTGGACGTTGCTACCGGCGTTGTTGCTTACCGCGCTCGTCTGGCTCTCCTTGCAGCCGCAATAGACAAAGCCGGTCAGTTTCCCGTGAACACCTCACGTCCCGAGATCTGGTTGCGCCGCGCCGGAGTGTGGGCCGGCGCCGCGTCAATCCTGACTATTGGCCTCATCGGGTACGGGTCGTGGGTTCGCGTGTCGGGTTCCGGCCTGGGTTGCCCCGACTGGCCGCTCTGCGAGGGCGTGGTTGTCCCAGACCTGGAGGGCGCCACGGGCATTGAGTTCGGCCATCGCCTGTTTGCCGGCGTCACGATGCTTGCGGCCGTGGCGGCTTCGTGGTGCGCAATCCGCGGGCGAACAGCCGACCGCCAGGCGACCAGGCTGATTGTCGGCGCGCTGGCGGCCATCCTGGTGCAGGCCGTGCTGGGCGGCATCACCGTGCTGACCCATCTGCACGGCATGGTCCGGCTGGCGCACCTGACGTTTTCCATGCTGACGCTGGGCCTGTTGACCGCGGGAGCGCTGCGGGCCCTGAACGTCCCGGGCGTGGAGTTGCCGGGCGTGAAGCGTACGCGGGCACTGCTGGTGGCGGCGGCATTGGTGGTCCTGCTTGGCGGCACCATCGTCGGAAGAAATTTGAGCGCGAGCTGCCCCACCTTGCCGTTCTGCGACGGCAGCGTGGGCGCCGAAGCCCTGGGGCTTCACATGCTGCACCGCATTGCCGCGTCGCTGCTTGCGATCGACCTCTGCGTCATGGCATGGCAGGTCTGGTCGCGCGGCGGCACGCGGGCGGCGATTCTGTTGAGCCTCAGCGCTGTCGTCCTTGTGACGGCGCAGGGGGCCGTGGGCGTGCTCTCCAAGTCCATCGGCTTGTATCCAGAGCTTCGCGTCCTGCACCTGACGCTGGCCGCGCTGTTGCTGTGGGTGCTGGTCATCAACTTCAGCCTGGCGCTGAAGCACCGAAGCGGTTGATGCCAGCGCTGGTCAGGCACCTGTTCCCGCTGGCGAAACCGCGAATCGTCCTCCTGGTCGTCTTCATCGCGGCGGCCGGCGCATGGAAGGCCGCCGGGGGGCAGCCCGACCCCGCAACGATGCTCGCCGTGATCCTGGCGGTGGCTGTGGCGGCCGCGGGATCCAACCTCGTCAACCAGGGGCTGGAAGCCGACATTGACGCGGTGATGCGGCGCACGCGCGGGCGCGCGGTGGCGTCTCGGCAAGTCAGCGCATTCGCCGTCGTCGCGGTGGGTCTGGTCCTCGTTGCGGCGGCCGTCGTGGCGCTGGCGGTCGCTGCGAATCTCCTGGCCGGGTTGCTCACACTGGCCGCGGCCGTGACGTATGTGCTCGTCTATACCGTGGTCTTGAAACGGCGCTCCTGGAACAACATCGTGATCGGCGGTGCGGCCGGCGCCTTTCCGCCGCTCATCGGCGCAGCGGCCGTATCAGGCCAGGTTGATGCCCTGGGTCTGTACATGTTCGCCTTCGTGTTCTTCTGGACGCCACCGCATTTCTGGACGCTCTCGCTGCTTCTGCGCGAGGACTATGCCGCCGCGAGGGTCCCAATGCTGGGGGCCATCGCCAGCACGCGTGACACGGTGACTCAGATCAAGCTGTACATCCTGTTGCTGGCGGCCCTGACCTGGCTTCCCCTGGCCGCCGGATACGGTGGGCTTACATTCGCGCTAGTGGGAACGCTGCTGACCGGGTACTGGCTGCGCGCCTCGTGGCCGCTGCAGGGCGGCGCGAGCTCCAGCCAGACGCTCGCGGCCTACAAGTTTTCGCTGCTGTACCTGGCGCTGACGTTCCTGATTTTGGCCATCGAGCCGATGCTTCCGTGGTATGCGTAGGAGCTGAGTCTGTCCGGGGCCGGAGAAGTCGAAGCGATTAACGTGCAGCCGGCAGGCGCCTGATGATTTCGACGAACGGAATGGCGACCAGGACGACGACGGAGGCCACGAAGAAGGGCGTGCCCATCGAGTCCTCGAATAGCCCGGCCAGGCGCCCGCTGCCGGCCGACCCGATGGCGACGCCCAGCGAATACACGGCATAGAAAATGCCGAAGGCCCTGCCACGGCGCCCGGGGCCTGCGGCTTCGGTGACCAACGCGGTCGCCGCGGGGAATATCAGCCCGTAGCCGAGGCCGAAGACCGCCATCCCGGCCGCAATCGCCCCGTAGCTCTCGGCAATGCCGAGCACGGCAAGGCCCGCAGCTACTCCGACCAGACCAACGAGCAGCGGGACGAAGCGACCGAACCGGTCGCTGGCGCCAGCAACCGGACTGGCCATGACGAGGATGGCAACCAGCGCAAAGATGGCGAAGCTGTAGCCGGAGCGCGCCGCGGACTCTCCCTGGCTTTCGAGAACAAGCGGCAGGTGCGCCACGAGCACACCGACGCCGACCGTGACGGCGAGCAGGGTGGCGTTCGCCGAAAGCATGAATCGCACGCTGGGCATCGCGCCCGCACCCGCGGCGACTTGCGCGTCCCGCCGAGCAGCCTTGTACGGGAGCTGGCGCGTGACGGCCGCAAATGCAATCAGGGTGATTGCAAGCACCGCGGCGTCGAGGAAAAAGACGGAATCGGCGCCCCAGGCATCGCGGAGAATGCCCGCGGCTGGCGGGCCGATCATGGCCGGTATGGCAATCATCGCGCCGGCCAGACCCATCGCGCGGCCTCGCTGATCCGAAGCCACCCAGTCGCCGATGATGGAGAACGCGCCGGGCGTAAGCGCGGCCGCGCCGATGCCGTGGATGGCACGCGCAACCAGGAGTTGCTCCGGCGACTGCACGAATGCGTAGCTGAGGACCGCAAGTGCGGTGATGGCCAGACCAAGCATGATGGGGCCGCGACGACCCCACCGGTCAAGGACGAATCCGGCGCCCAGGTTGCCGAAGAGGTTCGTGACGGAGTAGGCGGCCACGACGACGCCGATAAGCGCCGCGGAGGCCCCGAGATTTCGGGCATGCGGCGCCATGGTCGGAAACTGCACGAAGAGATCGAAGAACGCCGCGAAGACGACCAGCCGCGCGGCCCAGATGGAATGACGCGTTACGCCGTTCGAGGGAGTCGCTCCTGTCGCCGCGGAAAGTCCAGATGCTATGACAATTGACGGCTGGCCAGCACCCCCAGAGCGCCAACGCGTGGTCGAACGACGTGATTCAGCCGGCGCTCGGTACCCTGAAACATGCCCCGTTCAACGAAGTCCGACCCGCTGATCGTGTCGGCCGTTTCGCACGAACCGCCAGGCTATGCGTGCCCGTTCTGCGCGATTGCGGGCGGGGCGGAGCCGGAGTTCACGGCGTGGCGCGAAGAGCGCGTGTTTGTTCAGATCGCGAAGCACTGGGATCCGGGCGGGCCGGGGCGGGCGCTGGTGATCCCGACGATTCACTACGAGAACATCTACGCGCTGCCCGACGACATCGCTGGCGAAATCGCCCGGATGGTGCGGCTGGTCGCCACGGCCATGCGGCGTGGATATCCGTGCGATGGCGTGGCTATCCGCCAGAACAATGAACCGGCCGGCGGGCAGGACGTGTGGCATCTGCACACGCACGTGGTTCCGAGGCATGACGACAAGCCGAACCCGGAATACCGGCATGACCTGGCGGATATCGCCGAGCGCGCGCGTTACGCGGTTCGCTTGCGGCGGAGCCTGGAAGCGCTCGTCTAGACGGCTCGGCGCGCGTGGGGCAGATCCCGAGGCTTAAGGCCGCTCTGCCGTCTAGAGAATCTGGTCCAGGAACAGCTTGGTTCGATCTTCCTGGGGGTTGTTGAAGATCTGGTCGGGCGGGCCCAGCTCGACGAGCGCGCCTTCGTCGAAGAAGGCCATGCGGTCGGCGACCTCGCGGGCAAAGCCCATCTCGTGGGTGACGCAGAGCATGGTCATGCCGGTGGCGGCCAGCTCGCGCATGGCGTCCAGGACTTCCTTGATCATCTCGGGGTCGAGCGCCGAGGTTGGCTCGTCGAAAAGCATGATCTGGGGCTGCATGGCGAGGGCGCGGGCGATGGCGACGCGTTGCTGCTGGCCGCCGGACAGCTCGGCGGGGTATTTCTGGGCCTGCTCCGGGATTCCGACCCGTTCAAGGAGCCGCATGGCCAACGCCTCGGCTTCGCTGCGGGGCAGATGCCGGACTCGCTGCGGCGCCAGGGTGATGTTGCCGAGCACCGTGATGTGGGGGAAGAGGTTGAACTGCTGGAAGACCATGCCGACCTCGCGGCGAATGGCGTCCAGGTTGCGCACGTCGTTGGTCATCTCGATGCCGTCGATGACGATGCGGCCCTGCTGGTGCTCTTCGAGGCGGTTGATCATGCGGATGAAGGTGGACTTGCCGGATCCCGAAGGGCCGAAGATGACGACCACTTCGCCGCGCTTCACACGCATGCTGACGTCGCGGACGGCGCAGAAGTCGCCGAACCACTTGTGCACGTTTTCACAGACGACGATGTCGTCGCGCTCTTCAAGCGGACGGGCCAGGATTTCCGCCTTGTCCGCGGGGATGTCGACGGCCGCCTGAACTCCGTTGGTTTCCGTCATGGCTGAACTCCTCCGCGGCTCGGGTTAGCGCCGACCGACGCCCAGGGCGCCCTCAATGCGCCGGCTGATGAACGACATGCTGAAGCAGAAGACCCAGAAGACCAGGGCAATGAAGAGGTAGACCTCGCGACCATTGTCGATGAACTCCTGGTTGCCCTGAACACTGACGCGGCCCATCTCCACCAGGTCCAGCATGCCGATGAAGTAGACGAGACTGGTGTCCTTAAACAAGCTGATGAACTGGCCGACGATGGCGGGGATGATGTTGCGCAGGCCCTGGGGGAGCGTGATGAGAAGCGTGTTCTGCCAGTCGCGCAGCCCGAGGGCGCGGGCCGCCTCAGCCTGGCCGGGGTGCACCGCCGCCATGCCGCCGCGGACGTTTTCGGCCATGTAGGCGGACGAGAAGATCGTAATGGTGATGCCTGCCAGGTAGACGCGGTCGATGTTCAGGTCTTCGGGGAACGTGAGCGGCAGGATGTGGCGCGACATGAAGAGCAGCGTGATGAGAGGCACGCCGCGAATGACTTCGATGAAGATTACGCAGGCGACCTTGAGAATCGGCAGGCTGCTGCGGCGCCCCAGCGCCAGTCCGATGCCAATGGGCAGCGAACAGACGATGCCGAAGAAGGCCAGCAGCAGGTTGATCATCAGGCCGCCGAGATCCTGCGGATTGACCGGATCGAGGCCCGGCACTCCGGCGATGCCGAGGATCAGGATCATCGTGAGAACCAGGGCAACGAACGCGGCGATGACCATGCGTCTGGTCGTGGAGAAGATGGCGACGCGCTCCAGGGCTGGGGCCAGCGCACCGCCAGCCATGGCTTCCAGGCGCCCGGGGCCTGCCTCTGCGCGTCGAGGGGTCAGGACGTATCCGAGGCCGATGGCCGGCAGATTGAGCAGCAGGAGAGCCCGGTGGTCAGGCGCCATTTCATGCGGGAACACACCGACGAACAGCATGACCGCGCCGAAGCCGACGGCGAAGCGGCGCGCGGCATTGGGCCAGGCGCGCCAGGACATGCCGAGCAATACGCTGATCAGCAGGAGGCAGATGCACAGGCGCCAATAGCCCTCGTAGGGATACAGCCCCACGATGTAGAGGGGTGCGCGGCTGATGATGACGGTCCAGTCGCCCTCGACGAAGACCCAGCTGCCCAGGTTGAAGACGAACCAGCCCAGCACGACCACCAACACAACCGTGACGACGCCGTTGACCCGGGAGCTGAAGAGGTTCTGCCGCAGCCAGCCCTGGAGTCCGACGGTAGTTGCCGGGGGAAGCGGGGCGGGAGCGGCGCGCGCGGTCATCGGCAGGCCCTCACGCGCCCTTGAACCGGATCATGCGGTTGTAGAGGTTGCCGATGAGGGAGTAGAGGAGGCTCATGGACAGGTAGCTGACCATGACGATCATGAAGAGCGAGATGGCCGGCGCGATCTGCGTCATCGTGTTGGCCACGCTGACCAGGTCCGGGTAGCCGATGGCGGCGGCAAGGCTGGAGTTCTTGGTCAGGTTGAGGAACTGGCTGATGAGCGGGGGAATGATGACGCGCAAGGCCTGCGGAAAAGTGACGTGCCGCAGCGTCAGCATTCCCGAAAGACCGACCGAGCGGGCGGCCTCGGTCTGGCCCTTGCCGACGGATTGGATGCCGGCTCTGACGATTTCGGCGATGAATGCTGAGGTGTAGATCACCAGCCCGACCAGCAGCGCCATGAAGCTGCCGCTCAGTTGAGCGCCGCCCTGCAGGCGGCCGAAGCGCCCCTCGATTTGCGGGATGTCGATGGCCAGCGGCCCGAAGATCAGCAAGGCCACGAGGCTGAGCCCGATGGCGATCACGGCGGCCGCGAGCAGCGGGTAGCTCTGCTGGCCGGTCTCGGTTTCGCGGCGGCTCAGCCATCGGAACGCATAGACCGCCAGCGCAACGCCTATCGCGGTGATGAGTGCCCACGGCCAGAAGCCGGCCTGCGCCTCAAACCAGGGCAGGTAAAGGCCGCTGTTGTTGATGTAGATCGCGTCGGCGATGACGTAACCCTCAACGACCTTGGGCAGCGTGAGCACGATGGTCAGCCAAAACAGCAGTTGCACAATGAGCGGGATGTTGCGAAAGACCTCGATGTAAACGAGGGCCATTCGACTCAGCAGCCAGTTGGGCGACAGGCGGGCCACGCCGACGAGGATGCCGATCGCGGTGGCCAGGATGACGCCAAGCACCGAGGCCCTGACGGTGTTGAGCCCGGCCACGATCAATCCGTAGAGGTACGAATCTGACGGCTGGTAGGGAATGACGGCTTCGCCGATGGGAATCTGGGCGGCGCGGTCGAGGAACGTAAAGCCGAAGGGAATGTCGCGCGCCTCAATCTCGCGCGCGACGTTCAGCAGAAACAGGGCGATCGCGGAGAGCACCAGCACCGCGGAGACAACTTGCACCGCCCAGCGCAACGCCACCACGTTGCGCCAAATCGGGACGCCCTGGACGTAGAGCAGTCGCGTCACGGCGTTATGCAAGCACCCTCGTCGGGGTAGGCCCGCGCCAGCCTACAAGAAATGCCGTTAATTGTTTCGGGGGGACGCATGAGCGTCCCCCCGAATCCGCGGCGAGCAAGCTCGCCGGTTGCCGCGATTAGCGCAGCGGCGGTGCGTAGATCTGTCCACCCTTGGGGCAGTCCGTGCACGGGGCGTTGGCCCAGAGCGCGTTACGACCACCCTCGCGCGGCAGGTCAATGCCGCCAGGGCCCAGGTTGCGGTCGTAGATCTCGCCGTAGTTGCCCACGGACCTGATCACGTCCTGCATGAAGGTCTCGCTCAACCCGAGGTCCTCCTGACCGAAGCTGCCCTCGGTTCCGAGCAGGCGCTTGGCCTTGACGTTGTCACCACCGGCCACCTGCGCGTAGTTCGCGCTGGTGATTCCGTAGGCCTCAGCGTAGATCAGACCGGCAACAACCGTCTTGACGATGTCGAACCACTGCTCGTCACCGTGCGGGACGACCGGGCCCAGCGGCTCCTCGGAGATGGTCTCCGGAAGGATCACGTGGTCCTGCGGATTCGACAGGCCGCTGCGGAGCGCGGCCAACTGCGAGCGGTCATTCGTGAAGACGTCGCATTGGCCTTCCTGGTACGCCCCAAGCACGACGTCCGTGTCTTCGAACACCTGCGGGTTGTACTCCAGGTTGTTCTGACGGAAGAAGTCGGCCATGTTCAGCTCGGTAGTCGTACCGGCGGTCACGCAGACCGAGGCGCCACCGAGATCGTAGGCCGAGTCAACGCCCAGCGACTTGGGAACCATGAAGCCCTGACCGTCGTAGAAGGTGGTGTGGACGTAGTTGCCCCACTGCGCGTCACGGGAAGTTGTCCAGGTGACGGTGCGAACCAGCAGGTCTACGTCGCCGGACTGGATGGTGGGACCACGCTCGGCCGCCGTAATGAACTCGACCTCAATGGCCTCAGGGTTACCCAAGACAGCCGTCGCGACAGCGCGGCACAAGTCGATGTCAAAGCCGACGTTGCGGCCGGCGGCGTCCAGTGCTCCGTAGCCCGGCACGTCGTTCCGGCTGGCACAGATTAGGTGGCCGCGCTCCTTAACGGTCTCGAGGCGGCTGACGACTTCAACCTCTTCTTCTCCACAGGCCGCGATTGCGGCGATTGCCAGGGCCAGGGCTACTACGATCAGCCCCAGCCGCAAAAGTGCTCTATACCGCCCCATATACATTCCTCCCACTCAGCCGTGCGGCTGACACCGGCACACGGTTCGCGAGTGTGCCCGAAGCTGGTGCCAGGGGCAATCTTTTCGGACCCGATCAGGTTTGGCGGCTGAGTGGGTGGTGCCGCCACGTGCAGACGCCTGCGCGGAGGTTCAGCCGTCGATCACGCCAGCCAGCGCGCCCTTCTCCACCATGGTGTCCCAGTGGCCGCGGAACGTGGCGTTCCATTCCGACGTGCCCGCGTGCAGCATCATCTCTTCAAAGTGGTGCGGGAACACCACCACGCCGTCGCAGCCGGCCCGCAAGGCCACGTCAGCCGCGATCCAGTTGCGGATGATGCCGCCCAGCACGTACGGCTGATTGGCGCGCCCGCGCACGACCTGCACGATGTCGCTCACGATCGCGCGGGCGTCGGCCCCGGAGTCGATCAGCGGGCCGACAAATGGCGCGATATAGGTCGCGCCAACCTGCACCGCGGCGACGGCCTGGCTCGCCGAAAAGAGCGTCGTGACCATGGACTCGCGGCCCTTCGCCCTCATGCGGGCAATGGCGCGAAAGCCCTTGGACGTGCTGGGGATCTTCATGACGACGCGCTCGGACAACGCCTGGAAGGGCGCCGAGGCGTTGACGATGTCCTCGGTGGTGTCGCCGTCCACCTCCACCACCACCGGACCGTCGTTGTCGAGTTCGAGATAGCGCTCGATCACGCCCAGCATGGGGCCATAAGTATCGACCAGGCCATTCAAAACCAGGGTGTTGGTCACTATGCCCACGGGGTTGAATTCGAGATAGTCCTTGATGACCTCGGGATCGCCCTGAAACCAGATGCCCGCCTGCCCCGGATAGCCCTGCACCATTGGATCGCCCCCGTTCGTCAACCGCCCCGCATCCTACGTCGAAAGGTGGTTGGCGCGCGTCCGGTGGTGAACCCTGCCGCTATCAACGAGGAGGATTCGTCCGGTCGCGACCTAGCCCTTGGCAGCCACGTCGTCCGGGTGACCGCTGAAGTCCGGGCCTGCGTAGCCCTCCAGCTCCTCCCGCGGCATGTAGTTGCCGTAGCCGTGATAGACCCCGCGCGGCTGCGCGCACCAACGCACGGCGTTCGAGATGACGTGCTGGACTTCGGCCTGGTGGTAGATCGGCAAGGTTTCGTGTCCGGGCCGGAAATAGAAGATCTTCCCGTTTCCGCGTCTGAAGGTGCAGCCGCTGCGGAAGACCTCGCCGCCCTGGAACCAACTGATGAAGACCAGCTCGTCCGGGGGCGGGATGTCGAAGTGCTCGCCGTACATCTCGCACTGCGGGATCTCGAAATACTCGCCCAGGCCGGCCGCGATCGGGTGGGACGGGTCCACCACCCAGATGCGCTCGCGCTCGTCCGCCTCGCGCCACTTCAGCCAGCAACTTGTGCCCATGAGGGACGAAAAGATCTTTGACAGGTGACCGGAGTGCAACACCACCAGGCCCATGCCCTCCCACACACGCCGACGAATCCGCTCGACGATGGCGTCCTCGACCTCACCGTGAGCCGTGTGCCCCCACCACGTCAAAACGTCGGTGGCGGCCAGCACGTCGTCGGTGAGCCCGTGTTCCGGCTCGTCCAGCGTGGCCGTGCGAACCTCAAGGTCGTCGTGCGTCGCCAGGGGCCCCGCGATGGCGCCGTGAATACCGTCCGGGTAGATCGCCGCGATTTTGGGGTTGCGCTTTTCGTGTCGGAATTCGTTCCAAACAGTGACGCGGACGGTGTCTGCCATTGAACGCGCTCCCGAAGAGCTCGATGAAGGCCGTGCTGCTCGCATCCTACGCGCCGCGTGCATCCTATGCGCGACTCGCGCTCACCACGGTTCGTGCGTTTGGGCCGCCGAACGCGCACAATCGGGGCCATACGCGTTCTGGATCTCCCGCGCATGGCTGACTTTGCAGCTTCGAGTGACGCATCCGTAGGCCAGGCCGCCCTGGACGCGTTGGCGGATCTGGCGACGCCGACGGTCACCGCGGCCCTGGGCAAGCTGGGGTTCGACTTTGCCTACGCGACGGGGATCAATCCGCTGGCGCCGCCGGAGGGTGGGCGCATGGTGGGACGCGCGCGCACCGTGCGGTTTATCCAGAAGCGCGAGGACCTGGTGAAGGCGCAGTACGCCGACCTCGAAAGCTCACCCCACCGTAGCGCCCTGGAGTCGGTCGAGCCCGGCGAAGTCATGGTGATCGACGCCCGCGGCTGCCTGGAAGCCGCCGTCGTGGGCGACATCTTCACCCGCCGCGTCCGGGCACGCGGGGGACTTGGGATCGTGATCGACGGTGTTTGCCGCGACATCACCGCGATACGTGAAGTCGGCCTGCCGCTCTACGCCCGCGGCGTGCACGGGCAGGGCATCGACCGCCGGCTGATGTCCGTGGGCAGCCAGGAACCGGTGCAGATTGCGGAAGTCGCGGTGATGCCGGGCGACATCGTGCTGGGGGACGGTGACGGGGTCGTTGTCATACCGCCGCACGCCGTGGACGAAGTCATCGCCGAGGCCTCCACCCACGAGGAACTGGAAGTCTGGATCCGCGAAGAAATCAGCGCCGGCCGCGGCAGCCTGCACACCCACTATCCGCCGAACGCCGAGGTGCTGGCTGAGTTCGAAGCGTGGCTGCGAGCCCAGGGCCGCGATCCGCTCGGGCGAGAGTTCCGGCTCTAGGAAGGCGCCAGCCGACATGCGAATCACCGACATCGAAACCTTCGTCTGCAGCTACGCCTTTCCCGAGGCCGACCGCTGGTACGCGGGCGGTCGCGGCCAGCGCGAGCCGCTGGCCATGCACTTCAACGCCATCGTGCTGCGGGTGCATACCGACGAGGGCATCACCGGCCTGAGCGAAATCATGCCCTGGTCGGACATCGACACCCGCGTGCGAGCCGTGCGCGACGTCGTGCGCCCCCGGCTCCTGGGTCGCAGCCCATTCGACGCCGACAAGCTCACGGTGTTTGGACCCGACCTCGACACCAACCTGGCCCTGGCCGCGGTCAACGTTGCCTGCTGGGACATCGTGGGCAAAGCCACCGAGACGCCCGTCTACCGCCTCCTCGACATCGAGGGCCTGGCCCAGCCGCGCCTGCGCTGCTATGCCAGCGGCGGCGTGAGCTGGGCCTGGTTCGATCGGCCCGACCAGCTGATCGAAGAAGCCCTGGAACACCAGGCAAACGGCTATACGGCCATGAAACTGCGCATCGGAACCTCCTGGGACCGATCCCACGTCACGCCGGCTCGCTTCCTGGACCTGCTGGGACGCCTGCGCGACGCCGTCGGTCCCGACTTCGAGCTGATGCTCGACGCCAACATGCGCTTCAGCCCCGACGAGGCGGACCAGGTGCTGGAGCTGGCGCGCGGTCTGCGGGAGCTGGATTTTTGCTGGTTCGAGGATCCCATCATGCGCGCGGAGGACGACGCCTCCTACCGCGGCATCACCGCCGAGGCCACCGACGCCGACAGCGTCACCGTCTACCGCCGGCTGCGGGAAGCGTCCGGCATGACGATCTCAGGCTGCGAAACCACCTTCGATCCCCGCGTCGTGCGCCGCTTGATCGACAACGACGCGGTGGACATCGTCAACCTGGACGTCACCTGGGTCGGCCTGGACCAGGCGCGCCGCTTCGCCCGCTGGCTGGAGGCGCGCGGCAAGCTCTGCATCCCCCACAGCTGGACGACGGCCATCTCCTTCGCCGCCACGGCGCACTTCGTGGCGGCTATTCCCAACCGCTACACGCTGGAGCACCAGCTGATCAAGAACCGGCTGATGGACGATCTGGTGATCGATCCGGTGTTGCCGGTGGATGGGTACGTGATGGTGCCGGAGCGGCCGGGGCTGGGGATTGAGCTGGATGAGGCGGCTTTGGACGGGAAGTTTCAGCGCATCGAGGGCGACATCCTGACGAATCTTTAGCACTGGCGATGCCTGGCGACGACGAGACGGCTCGCAGGCTGTGTGCCTGCCTCGCCGGCCCCGGTTACTTGTCTATTTAGACGTACTTGCACAAATGAACAAGTTGCTCTAAGTTGGCAACCATGCAAGTGCCTTTAGAAGACGAGGCCATCCGGCAAGCGACTGAGCGGCTGTCAGAAGTTCTCAGCGCTCCGCACGGTTCCAAATCTGTACGTTACGGCGTGCCGGCCCAAGCAGGCACGCTCCGCCTGGATGCCGTCTTCACCGCGGGACCGCACTCCTTTGCGCTGGAATGGAAGGGGTCCGGCTCGCTCGGTCAGGTAGCTATTGCGGCGGACACTTTGAAACGAGCGACCAGCGATTCGAGGCGCTCGTGGATTCCCGTGGTTGCCGTTCCATACATGGGCGAGGTGGGCAGGTCGTACTGCGAACGAGAGGGAGTCGCCTGGATCGACCTCTCGGGGAATGCTGGAATCGTTGCTCCGGGTCTGTACGTCCAGATAGTCGGTCACCGCAACCGGTACCGGCGCCCAGGAATACCCGAAAGCGCATTTGGGCCGAAGGGAACGCGCATCGCCCGGTGGCTTCTGATGCATTCGACTGCGACCTTTCGGCAACGAGAACTTGCATCAGCCACCGGTCTTGATGAGGGCTATACCAGCAGGGTCGTACGCAAGCTGATCGAGAACCAGTTCGTAGCTCGCAAACGCGAAGGGATCAGGATCCGCGACGCGGATCGGCTTTTGGACGCTTGGCACGAGGTGTACCGCTTCGACAAGCACACCTTGCTGCCAGGCCACATCGCGGCCGGATCGGGCGAACGTCTCGCACACGCCGTCGCGGGATCACTTGCCGCGAACAACGTTCCCTACGCCATCACAGGGCTCGCGGCCGCGTGGGCATGGACGCGACACGCCAGCTTTCGGCTGCTTACGGTGTACCTGCGCGAGCACCCTTCAGCCAAGCTCACAACGTCGCTTGGTTTCCGTAAGGAGTCCCGAGGCGCAAACATCTGGCTGGTCGTGCCCAACGACCAAGGTGTATTCCACGGTGCACAGCTGGTGAGAGGCATGCGTTGCGTCCACCCGGTCCAAGCCTACATGGACCTCAAGGACCACCCGGAACGCGCACGAGAAGCTGCCGACGAGCTTCGTAGCCAGGGCCTTTCACCGGTCATCGATGATCGGTAAGCCAACGACCCTAGCCGGGTACGGTGACGACGACCTCAACCGAGTGCGCGGCGCCTGCCTCTATGTTGCGACGACGCTCGGCGACATGCTCGACGACATTGTCATAGTTGGCGGGCTGGCGCCTTCCCTGCTCGTCAGCCAGAGCCGACCACCTCCAGGAGTCGACGCACACGCAGGGACAAAGGACCTGGATTTGGGGCTCGCCCTGGCCATATTGGAAAGTGAACGATACCGGGAACTGAGCGCACGGCTGCGAGACGCGGGATTTGTGCCGGACGTTAATGCGGACGGCAACCCAACCAACCAGCGCTGGCGAGTGCAACTCACGCAGAACATCACGGTCGACTTTCTGATCGCACCAAGCCAAGGCGGCGATCGAGGCGGAACGCTACGCCACATTCAGCCTGGCTTCGCTGCTGTCATCACGCCAGGCCTCCATCTGGCCTTTATCGATCGCCGGAAGGTCAGGGTGTCCGGACTGACAACCGCCGGTGAAGCGGCCGTGCGAGACATCCGGGTGTGTGGGCCTGGCGCGTTCCTGGTTCTCAAGGCCCTGGCGTTCAGGAATCGCGGAGCCAATAAGGACGCCTATGATCTCGCTTACGTACTGCGCGGAGTGGGTATTGAGGAAACTGCGAATTCCCTGCGTCCGCTCGCAGACGACTCTTATGTCGAGGATGCTCTCGCCATCATCCGACAGGACTTTACGTCACACGACGGCCTCGGCCCCAAACGGGTGGCACAGTTTCTGACGACGGGACGCGACGACGATATTCAAGCCGATGTTGTGGGTGACGTTTTGACCTTTCTTGAAGTGTTCACGGGACGATAGCGCCGTGCATCCTCGGATCCGGCAGACAGCGCAGGAGGCCTGAGCCTCGCCACTAGCGAGGTTCACCGCGATTGCTTCGAGAATCGCCTTCGAGGACGGACCGGCGTCGTGACCAGGTCAGGGCTGCCGGGACACTTCCCTAGAGCGACACCCAGGCGGCGCCGTTTTGGGAGGACTCGACGGCGCGGTAGATGAACTGCATGCCACGTAGCCCGTCGTACGCGGTTGGGAAGTCGTATTCCTCCGTCGGCATCGCGTCGCCGTCAATGTGGCGGCGGATGGCGGCCAGCGCGCCCACGTAGATCTGGGCGAAGGCTTCGAGGTAGCCCTCGGGATGGCCGGGCGGAATGCGGCCGGCGGCGGAGGCGTGCTCCTCCAGGTAGCCCTGGGCGCGGCTGAAGGTCTGGCGCGGCTCGCCCAGGCGCCACACGTCCAGGTAGTTCGGGTTCTCCTGCCCCCAGCGGATCGCGCCGTGTTCGGCGTAGACGCGCAGGGTGATGCCGTTTTCCTCGCCGGTGGCGATCTGGCTGGCGGTCAACAGGCCCTTGCCACCGCCTTCGAGCCGGAGCAACGCGTTGACGTCTTCGTCCAGGGTGCGATCGGGCAGGAAGGTGCTGAGGTCCACGCACATTTCGCTGACGCGTTCGCCGGTGACGTACTCCAGCAGGTTGAAGGCGTGGGTGCCGATGTCGCCGATGGTGGCGCCGATGCCGGACCGCGCCGGGTCGAGCCGCCATTCGGCCTGGCGCATGCCGAGCTTTTCGTGCGGCGTGGCCAGGAAATCCTGCAGGTACTCCACGATGACCTTGCGCACCGTCCCCATTTGCCCGGAGCGGAACAGAGCGCGCGCCTGCCGGACCATGGGGTGGCCGGTGTAGTTGTGGGTGAGGGCGAAGACCAGGCCTGACTCCTCGACGATCTTCACGAGCTGCTCGGACTGCTCCAGCGTGTGGGTCATCGGCTTGTCGCAGACGACGTGGATGCCGGCCTCCAGGAACGCGCGGCAGATGTCGAAGTGGGAAACATTGGGTGTGACGATGCTGACGAAGTCGATGCGCTCGTCGGCCGGCAGCGCGGCCTCGGCGGCGGCCATCTCCTGGTAGGAGTCGTACACGCGGCCCGAGTCCAGGTAAAGCTCGGCGCCCGTTTCCCGGTTGAGCTCGGGGTACCGCGAGAAAACGCCGGCGACCATCTCCGCCTGCTGCTCCATGGCAACGACCATGCGATGCACCGGGCCGATGAACGAACCTGGGCCGCCGCCGACCATGCCCATTCGCAGCTTGCGGTTCCACGAGTCCATTGGGGGATTCCTTTCGGACGGGCCCTGGCGGCTAGTCCAGGCCCAGCAATCGGCGGTTGGCGTCGGCGTCCATCTCGCCGCCGGCAAAGTCGTCAAAGGCCACGTCGGCGGCGTCGATCAGGTGGTGCGCGATGAATGGCGCGCCCTCGGCCGCCCCCTGCTCGGGGCTCTTGACGCAGCATTCCCACTCCAGCACCGCCCAGCTGCGGTAGCCGGCCTCGGTCAGCAGGGTGAAGACTTGCGTAAAGTCCACCTGGCCGTCGCCCAGTGAGCGGAAGCGTCCGGCGCGACCGGTCCACCCCTGGTAGCCGCCATAAGCGCCCACGCGGCCGTCGGGACGGAATTCGGCGTCCTTGACGTGGAAGGCGGTGATCCGGTCGGCGTAGCGGCGAATGAAGTCCAGGTAGTCCAGCTGCTGGAGGACGAAGTGGCTGGGGTCGTAGTTGATGCAGGCGGCTTCGTGGTTGTCGGTGGCGTCCAGGAACATCTCGAAGGTGGCGCCGTCGTAGAGATCGGATCCGGGATGCAGCTCGTAGGCAATCGTGACGCCGTGATCGCTGGCCATGTCCAGGATTGGGCGCCAGCGGCGGGCCAGTTCCTCGAAGGCCGTCTCGATAACCCCGGGCGGCCGCTGCGGCCACGGATAGATCATGTGCCAGGCGAAGCCGCCGGACATCACGGGAAGAGCGTTGACGCCCAGGTTGGCCGAGGCCCTGACTGACTTGCCGAGCTGATCCGTGGCCCACTCCGTGACCTCCGACCCCGACAGCCCTGGCGGATGAAACACCGAGAACCCGTCGGCATAGGCCGGGTGCATGGCCAGCACCTGGCCCTGCAGGTGCGACGCGAGCTCAGTGACCTCAAGCCCCAGGTCGGCCAATCCGCCCCGGTAGTCCTCGGCGTACGCCTTGGACTCGGCCACCTTGTCCAGATCGATGACGCGCGGATCCCAGGTCGGGATCTGCACGCCCTTGTAGCCAAGGCCGGCTACCCAGCGACCGATGTTCTCCAGGTTGTCGTAGGGCGGCTCATCGCGCAGAAACTGCGCCAGCAGGATGGCAGGGCCCTTCATCGACGCCATGCGGGCCTCCTTCGGCTCGGGTCCCGCGTCGTCACGCCGTGCTACGGGTTCGCGGGACGCCTTAGCGGCACGGGGTGGCCGCAGTGTGAACAACCCCGGCGTCGGCTTCAAGTGGACCGCGGTCGTAAAATCAAGCGGCCTGCCCTTGCCTTCCCGCAAGAGGCCATCGGAAAGCCGCCGCTGCGGCCGAGCAGAAAGCCTCCGAATCCCCCGACATGCCCGAGGATCCCGAAAAGACCGTCTACGCCCTCCACGGTCAGGAACTCGCGAGCCGCGGCCGTCGCCTGGGGGCATTGGCGATCGACGCCGCAATCATCGGTTTGATTGTCTTGATGCTGTTCGTCGGAGCGGTCGTGGGCGAAGACAGGCAGATGCCGCCGGAATCAGCCGGCCTGCTAACCGTCGCCTTTCTCGTCTTTTACCACGTCCTCATGTGGACCGCGTTCAGCGCCACTCCGGGCAAGATGATGCTGAAGTTGCAGATCGTCGATCGCAACGGCTGGCGAATCGGGATTGTGCAGTCCATTGGGCGTCTTTTTGGATACGGGGTTTCGACGTTGTTCGTCGGTCTTGGTTTCGCCTGGATCTTCGTCAGTCGCTTGGGACGTGGCTGGCACGACCATATCGCGGGGACGTACGTCGTCTACCTGGGCCCCGAGAAGTCTCGATCCCGCGACATGGCCGGCGACCTCTATAAGGACCTCATGGGTGGCCCGCCGACCAGGCGGGACTTCGCGGGTCCGGTCCCTGCCAGGACCGCACACGGGGAATCGGCAACTGTCGACCAGGCCCAGGGAACGCGGCGTGTGCGCGTAGTGGATGTGGACGATGCCGGGCAGCCCCGCGCGGATCGACCCGCTGTTGGAGACTATCCGGTAGCCGATTTTTCGCGTCGGGCGACAGCCTTCGGACTGGATGTCTTCGCATCGCTGGTTACGTCGCTCGCGGCACTGTTCGTCCTGTCAATCTGGATTCCGCGAACGCCCGAGAACTTCGTTGGTGAAGACACCGCCCGGCAGGACGCCATCAGGCTTTCCATAATCCTCGCCCTGATCTTTGGTTATCTCGTTTATCCCGTGATTTCGAACTGGCTCTTCAAGTCCACCGTCGGAAAGCGAATCATGCATTTGCAAGTCGTCGATGTCGCCGGCCAAAACGTTGGTCTGACACGGTTGCTCACCAGGCACCTCTGTTACCTCGTGTCCGCCCCGCCATTGCTGATGGGATTCATTTCAGTCTTGTTCGACGACTCCTCCCAGGGCTGGCACGACAAGCTTGCCGGCACGTACGTCACCTACACCGGCGCCGGCCGCGTCAGCGACCAGGGCAAGGCGCGACGCCCGCGCACCGCGGGCAAGGGTCGACGCCGAAGCGATTGGCCTACTGAGTAGCCTCAATCCCGAGTGCGGTCCTCGGCGGCCGCAGACTGACGGGCAGCACATGGCTACGGTTCGAATGACGTCTCGATTCCGTGTAATCCGGCAGGGATTGGGCGCCGGGTTCGAGCCGAACGCACGCACGGCGGCCTGGGGTGCCGGGCGGTATAATCCGATCTCGCAGTAGCGGCGCGCACCCGGACCGGAGGCGACCCGTGGCTACGCAAGCGGACCGGCCGTCAGCAGAATCGGGAAACGGCGAAGCCGGCGCGACCGACGAGCCAACGGTTGGCGGCTATCCCTTGGCCCGGTTCCGAACCCGCTTCGACGCGAATCTGCTGGACCTCTGCGTGCTGCTCCTTGTGATGATGCTGGCCAGCCTCGCCTTCAGCCTCGATCACTCCAGCCTCCTGGAGTCCGAATTCGCCATCTACATCGTTCCCTACTACCTCTACTACGCCATCATCTATTTCGCCGTGTTCTGGTGGGTGTGGGGTGCGACGCCGGGCAAGCTGATATTCGGCCTGCGGGTGGTCGACCACACGGGTGGCCCCATCGGACTCGAGCGCGCCCTTGTTCGGACCGTCCAGATTCCACTCTGCCTCGGGTTCATTTGGGCCACGTTCGACGAGCACCGGCAGGGCGTCCACGACAAGATGGCCGGCACCTACGTGATTGACCGGCGGCGGGGACGCAGCACGGAGACCTCGCCCGCAGAGTAGGTGGCGCTTCCTGTCCATGACAGCCTTTGGTCTGTGCCCGACGGTCCCGATTGGCCGCGCCGGTTCGGTTCCGTACCATCGCCTTCGTGGCTGAACTTTTCGACGCGAATTGCGCGCTCGGCATGGTCTCCCGACCCGGGCCGGCCGGGGCATTCCTGACCGCTGGCGACCTGGCGGCGCACCAGGCGCGCTTCGGGATCGGCAAGGCGCTCGTCTATCACTCGCTGGCGCTGGAAGAGCACCCGGCCGCCGGCAACGAATTGCTGATGCAGGCGCTGAAGGGCCATGACTCGCTGATCCCGTCCTGGCTGGCGCTGCCGCACCACACCGGGGAGTTCCCCGAGCCGTCGCGGTTCGTGGAGGAGTTGCGCTCGGCCGGCGTGCGCGCCGTCCGCATCTTTCCGGACGAGCAGCGGTTTCTGACTGATGACTGGGTGTTGGGCGAACTGTTCGCGGCGTTGGCCGGACAGGTTCCCCTGTTCTGGCACATCGATTCGATAAGCACGGCCACCGCCCGCGACTTGCATCGGGTCGCCACCACGCATCCCGATCTGCAGATCGTGGTGTGCGACGTGGACAAGATGATCAATCGCACCATAACGCCGCTGATGCGCGAAGCGCCCAATGTCTGGCTGGAGACCGGCGGGTATCGCACGCACCGGGGTATCGAATACCTGTCAAACGCCGTTGGCGCCGATCGCCTGGTGTTCGGCACGAAGCTACCCTGGCAGGCGGTCGGGCCACCTCACGCCGAACTGATGTACGCGGATATTGACGACGACGCGCGCCGGGCCATCGGTGCGTCCAACCTCGAACGGCTCCTCGACATGGCAGCCTGGTAGCGCGATGTTCGGCCACGTCTGGCGCCACGACGCGCCGCATCCGCACCACCACCGGCCGGACCCGGTCGCCGCCGACGCGCTGGCGGGCAAACCGCTGGACGACTTCGTGATCGACGTCCACAGCCATCCCGGACCGGGCACCAACTTCTTTTACCAGGGCGGCGGAGTGGACGACTTGCTGCGGGTGATGGACAAGACCGGCGTGGACTATTGCTGCTTCAGCGCGTACACGGCCATTGGGCCGGATTTCGTGCGCGGCAACGAACTCGTGGCCGGCGCGGTGCGCGATCATCCCAACCGGGTGATTGGATTCGCGGTTCCCAACCCGAACTATCCGGAGCTAGCGAAAGAGGAGTTGATTCGCCGCGTGGACGAGCAGGGGTTTCGCGGCATCAAGATCCACTCCACGAGCCACGAATACCCGATTCACGGCCCCAACTACATACCCGTGTACGAGTTCGCCGACGATCACGGGCTGCCGATTCTCAGCCACACCTATGACACGCCGGCGCGCATTCGCCAGCTGGCGACGACCTATCCCAACGCGCGGTTCATCTGGGCCCACGCCATCTGGCAGCACATTCGCACGCCGGACCTGGCGTTAACGGTGCGCGACCTGCCAAATGTTTTTTGCGAGATGTCCGGCTCGGGCAACCGCCGGGGGCAGATCGAGGCGTTCGTCAAGGTGGCCGGAGTCGAAAGTGCCGTGTTTGGCTCCGACTACCCGGTGCTCGGCCAAACCTGGCAGATGGGGAATGTGGCACACGCTGACCTGACCCACGACGAGAAGCGCAAGATCTTCAGCGGGAACATTCGAGGCGTTCTCGGGCTCTAGTCAGACGACTTAGATGGATTGGTGAAGAGACCGGACTGGCTAGACGTCCGACTGAATAAGGTCCGAATCTCCTGCGCGCATGCGCTCACGGCGTAGCAGGCGACGCATCTCCTCAAGTTTGGCGGCGTGCGACGGATCGTCGGACAGGTTGCGGATCTCCGAGGGATCGTTCGCCAGATCAAAGAGTTGCTGGTGGATCCGGCCGGCCATGCGCGTTTCGATCAACTTCAAGCTGCCCAGGCGAACCATGCGCTGGGTGGAGTCGTCGGGCGTTAGCTCCTGGCTGCGCTGGAAGGCTGCAAAGACACCGCCGCGCATCTCTACATCCTGTCCTGTCAGCGCTGAAACGAGGCTTACGCCGTCGCAGTCGGACGGCACCGGGAGGCCGGCCAAATCAAGGATGGTCGGGAAGATGTCGTGCAGGTAGCACAGCCCCTCACGACGCTGTCCGGCGGGGATGCCCGGCCCGCGCACGATCAGGGGGACGCGCAGGCTGTGGTCGTAGACGTTCTGCTTGCCCAGCAGGCCGTGCTGGCCCACGGCCAGGCCGTGGTCGGCCGTGTAGACCACGATTGTGTCCTCGGCATGGTCCGACGCCGCCAGCGCGTCGAGCAACCGGCCGATCTGCGCATCCAGGTGGCTGATCATCCCGTAGTAGTCGGCGATGTGTTGGCGGACCTCGTCGGGATCGCGCGGATGAGCGGCCAGTGACTCGTCGCGTCCGTGCAGGTGTCCGTTATCGAAGGGATGCATGGGGGCGAAGTTGGGCGGCAGCTCGATGTCCTCGGGCGGGTACATCTCCGCGAACTCGGCGGGCGGTGTGCGCGGGTCGTGGGGCGCGGTGAACGCGGTGTACAGGCAGAACGGCTGGTCGGCCGGATGCTCCCGCAGCAGCTGAATCGCTCTGTCGACGAACATTTCGGTCGAGAAGCCGTCGCCTACCGTCATCGCTTCGGACGGATACACGCCGTCCGGGTCGAACTCGTGCAGCGGCACGGCGTCGTGGTCGGACATCCCGCCGAAAAAGATGCTGCCGCCGCCGTTGAAACTGCGGGCGAAGAGGTCGGGCTCGTTGTGCCACTTGCCCACGCCGTAGGTGCTGTAACCAGCGTCGCGAAGCATCTGCGGAAACGTTGGAATCTCGGGATCCATCGGGTACGGCGACACGCCCTCCGGATTCGGAGCGAAGACCCGGAACAGCGAGCGCCCGGTCATCAGCATCGCCCGGCTGGGCATGCAGACCGCGTTCGACGTCGACCCCATGATGTAGGTGCTGGTGAACGCCGTTCCGGCGGCGGCCAGGGCATCCAGCGTCGGCGTGTGGACGTCGGGATTGCCCAGCGACCCGATGGCGTCGTGGCGGTGATCGTCGGCACTCAGGAACAGGAAGTTCGGCGGCACGGGCCGGGACCGGGGAATACGAGGACGGCTCAGCGTAGCGCGGGCCTTGGGGTAGTCAGCCCGGCGCCTCGGGCGCTCGGCTCGTCAGGCGTCCTGTTCAGTCAGGCGCCGACCGCGCCGCACGACGATCTCCGATCCATCCGCCAGGAAGGCCGATGCCGGCTCGCGGCTCAGCGCCTGGGCGAATTCGTTGCCGTACAGCCGGCCCACGTCGCATGACAGCTCGGCGCCGGTCGCCTGGGCAACCCGCCAGCGCGGGTGCTCGACCTGGTATTCGAGCGTCGAACCGTCCCGCTGAACCGCGTATCCCCAGTAATGCTCCGTGATAAACGCGGCCTCGGATGCCGGGTCGGCAACCCGCCAGTCGCCCAGACCCGCGAGTGCCAGACCGTTCCAGGCGCCGCCAAGTCGCCACTCGTAGCGCGCCGAGGCGTCGTCCACCGCATGGCGCATCGGCAGCGCGACGTAGTTCTCGTTGTAGACCACCCGCGCCACCCAGGCAATGGCGCGCCGCGGCACGATCTCCTTGATAAACACCACCCCCCGCCGCACCTCGCCTTCAACCGCGCGCCGCACATAGAACCGGAGGTTCACCTCCAGGAAGTTGGCGTGGAACGGTACGGGCACTCCCATCAGCCTCGTCCTGAGAAACCGGAAGCCAACCACGCTCACGAAGCAGCGTCCGTCCCAGAGATCGAGTTCAGTACCCCTGGGCACAAGTGGCTGCAGCACTTCTGGCTCGATCTCGTAGTTGAGGAGAGCTAGATCGCGCCACTCGGCGGTGAGGAAGGTGCGTTCGGAAACAGGTGGCACCGGGAGTTCGCCATCTTAGGGCCGACTGCTACGAGCCTAGTCGACACGTCGCGTTGAAGTGGCGATGAGCAAGACCGGTGAAGCCAAGACTAGGACTCCCGGTCCATATCCAGGGCCTGGCAGACACGGGATCGTGGCCGACATCGTTCGTCAGGCAACTGACGATGATTCAGAATGCGGCCAGTGTTTGGCTAGGGACTCTGGAATGGCCGAGCGGATTTACAGCAGGGGCGAGCACGGCCTCGAACCTTTGGAGGAACATCGCTTCGACACTGAAGACGAACTCCAGCAGTTAGTCGCCGAGCACCCTGAACTGCTGGACGGTGAGCAGATGCGTCCGGGCGACCCACGGCGATGGATCCTGATAACGCGCGAGCAGGGCATCGCCGAAACATCCGGGGCTAACGACCGCTGGGCGGTCGACCATCTGGTCATCGACCAAGACGCTGTACCAACCCTGGTAGAGGTGAAACGAAGCTCCAACAGCGAAATCCGTCGCACCGTGGTCGGGCAGTTGCTGGAGTACGCGGCGCACGCTGCCCAGGCATGGTCGGCGGACGAGCTTCGGCAGACGTTCGCGGACTCCGCCGGCGCACGGAATAGCAGCCCAGATAGCGAAATCGCGGCCCTGCTGCAGTCAGACAGTGAACCCGACGCCGATCAATTCTGGGAGCAGGTCGCGACGAATCTAGCCGCCAGGCGGCTACGGTTGTTGTTCGTGGCAGACGAAATCCCCGATGAACTGGCGCGGGTGACGGAGTTTCTGAACGAGCAGATGCCGCGGATTGAGGTACTCGCGGTGGAGGTCAAGCAATTCAAGGGCGCCAGCGGTCAGGCGCTTGTGCCACGGGTTATCGGTCGAATTGCTTCCAAGTCCACGCCTAGTGGGATCCCGAAACGTCAGGCGCTCACGCGTGAGACTTACCTCGAGCAACTTCCCAACGGGGGCGTTCGCCAAGCAATGTCTCGACTTCTCGACGTCGCTAGCGCGCCGGGTGTCACGCTGTCGTGGGGAACAAAGAACGTCATGATTCGCATGAGCTGCCCGGCCTTGAAGCCGCCCATCAGCGTTGTGTGGCTCCCGCTGGCCTCAACCTCACCGCCGGATTGGATTGCAAAGCAGCCCTCATTCGGATCGGGAGGAGTCTTCTTCGGGGCAACGATCTACAACTTCGAACCTACCCTTGACGCAAAGCTTCAGAAGACCCTTGAACAATGGGCCTCTTCGTTCGCCGACGATGACTTTGCTGAAGACGCATCCTCAGAGCGAGGGACCAGCATTGTGTGGGCCATGGAATATGCGGCAGCGGCAGCGAATATCGAAAGCCTCTTGGATCGCCTTGCCAGAATCCGCAAGGAGCTAAGAGAGCTTTAGGTAAGCCCTACTCGCGAGAATTCCGGAGACTGGCCAGAATGCAGCGTCGCTGAATTCGGGAAGCAGATACATGCCCGCGCACCGACCGAACATCCTGTTCATCACGACCGATCAGCAGCGCGGCGACGCCCTGGGCGTCGCGGGTCAGTCCTGGCTGCAGACTCCTTCGCTCGACGCGTTGGCGCGGGACGGCTATTACCTGGCTCGCTGCTACAGCGAGACGCCGGTCTGCGTGGCCGCGCGCACGACCTGGATGACGGGGCAGCATCCGTGGGCGCACGGGGTCTTTGGCAACTCGCGGAACCCGATGAACCCGGAGAACACGCTGCCCGGCGTGCTGACGCGGCACGGCTACCGCACCCACGGCGCTGGCAAGTTCCACTTCACGCCCGATCAGCGCATGTTGAATGGCTTCGAGAGCACCGTGATCTGCGAAGAAGGCCGCATGCCGGAGGGCGACGACTACCACCACTGGCTGCAGACGACGCCCTGGGCTGGACTGGAGCGTGCCCACGGCGTCGGCAACAACGACATCTTCGCCGCGCCCTCGCCGGTGCCGGAGTCACACTACGTCTCCACCTGGACCGCCAACGAGGCGATCGGCTTCCTGCACCAGCACCACGCGACGGAGCCCGACCGGCCTTTCTACCTGCATTGCAGCTTCACCAAGCCGCACTCGGCCTACGACCCGCCGCGCCCCTACGACCAGATCTACGCCCCTGACGAGGTGCCCGAGCCGTGGCGTAACGGGCAAGACATGCCCGAGAGCCCGCCGCAGCTCCGCCGCGCCAACTTCGAGTACACGTGGCATTCCCTGGGACCCGAGCAGATCGCGCTGGCCCGTGCGTTTTACTACGGCAACATCACCCACCTGGACCACTGCATCGGCCGCCTGCTGGGCGTGCTGGACGGGCTCGGCCTGCGCGAGGACACGGTCATAGTCTTCAATTCCGATCACGGGGATCTGATGGGCGACCACAACCTCTTCTTCAAGAGCAACTTCTACGAAGAGTCCACGCACGTCCCCTTGATCGTTTGGGCGCCGGAGGCGATCCGGAACGAATTGGACCTGGGCCCGTCGCGCCGCATTGACTCCCTGACCAGCCAGGAGCAGTTGATGCCCTTCATGCTCAGCGCCGCCGGCGCCGAGCTCCCGCCGGACGTCGGCACCGCGCCGCCCCTGGCCGACGTGATCGCCGGCCGCCACCCCGGGGAGCCGGTCCACGGCGTGTTCGGCAACCAGGACAACCGCCAGCTGGCGCTGATCGAGGAGCGCTACAAGTACATCTGGTGGGCCAACGGCCGCTTCGAGCAGCTCTTCGACCGCCAGGCCGACCCGACCGAGCTGACCAACCTGGCCGACGACCCGGCCTATGACGACGAGTTGGGCCGGCTGCGAGCCGCGCTGGTCGGGATCGTTCGCTCGCACGGCGGCCACGCCGCGCTGGAGGGCGACGACCTGCGCGGCACCGACTACGACGAGTCCACCACCCGGTTCGGCAAGCGCAATCCCCAACCCTGGGGGCGGCGGCCCTACTGAGTCCGCCCGCCTCCCTGCCGCGCTCCGCTCCTCCGCCGACCACCACCCGACTGGCCCTTGGTACCCATACAGTGTACAATACGCCCCATGATCACACACCCGCTTCGCCGAATCCGCACCGCCCGAAATCCGCCAAATCTCGCGCCGGCCGGCCGGGAACACCCCTACGGGGTTCCCGGCCGGCCGGCGCGAGTACCCCAAAAAGCCGCGGCCGCGGCGTGCAATAGCCGCCGGACCGCGCGACCATCACCCCATGGCCCTCATCCTCGGCATTGACACCGGCGGCACCCACACCGATGCCGTGGCCCTCGATTCCGCCAGCGGCTCCATCGTCGCCTGGCACAAAACCCCTACCACCCACGCCGACCTCGCCATCGGCATCTCCGCCGCCATTGACGGTCTCCAACCGGTTGCGCCAGGCCAGATCAAGCTCGTCGCCCTCTCCACCACCCTGGCCACCAACGCTGCCATCGAAGGCCTCGGCGGCCGCGTCTGTGCCCTGCTCATCGGCTATGACGAAGCCATGCTTCACCGCTATGGCCTGGCCCACCGCATCCACGCCGCCGCCCTCGAGTTCATTCCTGGCCGCCACGACGTCTTCGGCGAGGAACGCGTCGCCCTTGATGAAGACGCTCTACGCCGCGCCGTCGAGCGCTGGCGTCACCGCGTCGACGCCTTCGCTATCTCCAGCTACCTCGCCGTCCGCAACCCCGAGCACGAACTCCGCGCGGCAGAGATCGTCGCCGAACTCACCGACTGTCCCGTCGTCGCCGGCGGCGCCGTCGGACGCTCCCTCGACTCTGTCCGCCGCGCCACTACCGCCGTCCTCAACGCCCGGCTCATCCCCCACGTTGAACGGCTGCTCGCCGCCATCGACCGCAGCGTCGCCGAATGCGGAATCGCCGCCCCCGTCACCGTCGTCCGCGGCGATGGCGCCGTCATGCCGCTCGCCCAGGCCCAGGCTCGTCCCGTCGAAACCCTCCTCTCCGGCCCCGCGGCCAGCGCCGTTGGCGCCCACCGCCTCACCGGCCGGGCCGCCGCCCTCGTGGTCGACATGGGTGGCACCACCACCGATGTCGCGCTCCTGCGCGACGGCCGCCCCAAGATCAGCGACCAGGGCGCCGGCATCAGCGACTGGCGCACCGCCGTCCGCGCCGCCGACGTGCGTTCGTTCGGCATCGGCGGCGACAGCCGCATCCTGGCCGACCCCCTGGATCTCAGCGTTGGTCCGCAGCGCGTCGAACCCCTCTCTGCCGCCGCGGCCGCCGACTCAAGCGTCGCCGAGTCCCTGGCCCGCATCGATCGCGACAACGTCACCCACCGCCTTGTCCCGGTCTGGGAGTTCCTCACGATCAAGGGCGCCGGCGGCGGCGCCCCGCGCTCTGCGGCCGAGCAGGATGTCTGCAACGCACTGAGCGAAGGCCCGCTTGACGTGTCAACCCTGGCCCGGCGCGTTGGGCTGGCGGATGCCCGCCTGCTCAATCTCCGCTCGCTCGTCGCCCGAGGCCTCATTCGCCGGATCGGCCTCACTCCCACCGACATCCTCCACGCCCGCGGCGAATTTCAGGGCTTCGACGTCGAAACCGCGACCCGGGCCAGCCGCGTTGCCGCCCGCGAGAGCCGGGTCGACCTCGATACCTTCCTCGCTCGCACCCACGAACTCGTCGTCCGCCAGCTTGGCGAAGGCATGCTGCGCAGAGCAGTTACCGAGTTCGATCACCGCGCCGCTGAGGCCGACGACAGGCTCGGTCGCTTTCTTCTCAACCGCTCACTCTCGCCCAACCACCGTTGCGACCCGTTGGACGTGCGCCTTCAGGTAACCGACCCGATCGTGGCTCTCGGCGCTCCCGCCCGGGCATGGCTACCCAAAGTCGCCAGACGCCTTCACGCGGAGTGCGAAGTACCCGAACTGGCCGCCGTTGCCAGCGCCGTCGGCGCCGCCGCGAGCCAGGTAAGCGAACAGGTTGAATTCCTGCTGCGCCCTCTCTACGCGCGCTCCGGAATCACCGGCTACGTGGTTCACGGCCCCACCGAGCGGCGCCGCTTCGCCGCCATCGCCGCAGCCCGCAGCTACATCGCGCAGGCCGGCCCGGACCTTGCGCGGTCCCGTGCCCTGGCCGCCGGCGTCGCCCGGCCGCGGATTACGCACACCGAGCACAGCTGGGACGCTCCCGGCGCCGACCCGGGCGACATTGGCTACCTCATGGAAACCCGCTTCACGTACACCGGGGTCGGCCGACCGGACGGCTGACGCGACCCTCCTCTATACTTCGCCAGAATCCCCCAGGCGGCCCGCACGCTGCTGCCAGCATGCGACCCGACCGCGACGACACGAAGGCGACCCAGTGGCAACAAAGTTCCTGACCGAGGAAGGCCGCACACGCCTGATGGCCGAACTGGACGATCTCAAGACGGTTCAGCGGCCCGGCATTATCAAGCGCATTCACGAAGCCAAGGAGTTCGGTGAGCTCAACGAGGGCAACGAATCCGACGAAGTGCGCAACGAACAGGCCTTCATCGAAGGCAGGATCATGATGCTCGAGCGGCTGCTGAAGGACGCCATCGTTATCAGCGGCCACTCATCCGACACCGTGAGCATCGGCTCCACCGTGCGCCTCAGATCAGACGATGTCGAGCGCAAATACACCATCGTAGGGACCGACGAAATCGACCTCACGACCAGCAAGATTTCGAACGAATCGCCGCTCGGGCAGGCCCTGGTCGGTCGCAGAATCGGCGATTCGGTCGCCGTGCAAACGCCTCGCGGAACAAACACGCACGAGATTCTGGAGATCAGCTGAGCGACGAGACACGCGACGAGTCTCCCGGCGCGAGTGCGGGCGACCGGCTGTTCGAGACGCGACGGGCAAAACTCGCTCTGATTGAGGCGTCCCAGGGCACCGCCTACCCCGCCAGGCCGCCGCGAAGTCACACGGCCGCGGAAGGAGTAGCCCGGGTCGACGACGTTCCGCCGCTGCAAGTGGACGTGGCGGGCCGCCTCGTCGGCCTGCGTCGCATGGGCGGCACATCATTCGCCCGACTGCGGGACGGGTCAGGCGAGATTCAGCTTTACCTCAACCGGCAGGCGCTGGGCCGGGACGCCTACCGGAACGCACTGGCAATGCTTGATGTTGGCGACTTTGTTTCCGCCGGCGGCCCCGTCTTTCGAACCCGCTCCGGCGAACCCAGCGTCCGCGCGGAACGCCTGCAGGTCGCGGCCAAGGCCTTGCGTCCGCTACCGGCGAAATGGCACGGCCTTCAGGACCCCGAAATACGCTTCCGACAGCGCTATCTCGACATCCTCGCCAATGACGATGTTCGTCGCCGATTCGAAGCGCGAACATCAATTGTGTCGGCCCTCCGCAGAGTTTTTGACGACCACGGGTTCCTGGAAGTCGAGACCCCAACGCTTCAGCCGGTCTACGGCGGAGGCGCCGCGGTGCCTTTCGTGACCTCCTACGCCGCATTGAACCGCGACTACTACCTGCGAATCGCGGACGAGCTCTATCTCAAGCGCCTGCTTGTCGCCGGCTACGAGCGTGTCTACGAGATTTGCAAGAACTTCCGCAACGAGGGCATCGACAGCTCGCATTGCCCCGAGTTCACCATGCTCGAGTGCTACCAGGCATTTGCCGATCTCGGTGACATGCGCGAACTCGCCCAGGAGCTCGTCGCGGCTGCCGCCGAAGCCGCCTGCGGAACCACGCGAATTCAGTTCGACGACCATGTACTCGATTTCACGCCGCCGTGGCGACGCCTGAACTATCGCGACGCCCTGCTCGCAAGCGCCGGGATTGATCTCGAAAGCGACGGCAGCGTTTCGGCACTTCACGACGCAGCCAAAGCCAACGACGTCCCAGTCGATCCCGCCTGGCCGCGCCCGAAACTGCTGGACGAACTGATGAAAACGCTTGTCGAGCCGACGCTTGTCCAGCCCACCTTTCTGGAGCGATACCCGACGGAGACGGCACCGCTGGCCAAACGCTGTCCGGACGACCCCCGTTACATCGAACGCTTTGAGGTGTTCGTCAACGGGCTGGAGCTGGCCAACGCATATACCGAGCTCAACGATCCGCTGGAGCAGCGCGCCCGCATGGAGGATCAGGCCTCAGCGCGGCACGGGGACGATGCCACTCCAGTCGACGAGGACTTTCTGCTTGCGCTGGAGCACGGAATGCCACCCGCCGGCGGCCTCGGCCTGGGTGTAGACCGGCTGGTAATGGCGCTGTCGGGTGTAACCAACATCCGCGAAGTCATCCTTTTTCCTCAGCTTCGCGACCGTTCGTAGAATTAGCGCCACCTGCACGCCGCGCGTACCGCGGCGCGTCCACACGTCCCTGGCAACCTGATGCTGCCTCTCAAATTCATTCGGGAGAACGAGGCGCTGCTGCGCGAGCGCCTGGCCACGCGCGGCGGTGATATCCCGCTGGATGAATTGCTCAGTTTGGACCGTCAGCGTCGGCAACTGCTGACCAAGGTTGAGGGACTTCGGGCCGCGCGGCGCAAGGTTTCTCGCGGTATCGGCCGGGCATCGGGCAGTGAGCGCGAAGGCCTGATTGCCCGTACGCGGGAACTGACCTCTCAACTCGGCGTCAGTGAACCGGAACTGACGAACGTACAGACCGACATCGAGCGGTTGCTGCTGGGAATCCCAATGTTGCCGCACGCATCGGTGCCGGTAGGGGACGCTCATCACCCAGGACAGATTCACTTTTGTAGCGGGAGCCCAGCCGCCAGCGGCACGACGCCGCCGCATGACGCAATTGCCAGGGAACTTGGCATTCTTGACTTCGCCCGAGCGTCCAAGGTGGCTGGTTCCGGGTTTTGGATCTTTCGCGGCGCAGGCGCGAGGCTGCAACGAGCGCTCATCCAGTGGATGCTGGATTTTCAGGTCCAGCAGCACGGGTACCGCGAGCTGTACCTGCCGGGGCTCGTCACCGGCACCGCTATGACCAATGCCGCCAAGCTGCCAAAATTTGCGGACGACTCATACGCGGTCGACGCCGGCCGCTTATGGCTCAGTCCCACCGCGGAGGTAGCCCTCTCCGAGTACCACGCGGGCGAAACGCTCGACGCAGCCATGCTTCCGGCCAAATACGTGGCCTACGCTGCGGCATTCCGGCGTGAAGCGGGCGCAGCGGGCGTCGAGACGCGAGGGCTGCGCCGCGTGCGCCAGTTTGACAAGATTGAGTTATTCAACGTGACCACACCCGACGACTCATACGCGGCTGTTGAGCGCATGCGGGGCGAAGCGGAGGCGGTGATCCGGCAGCTGGAGCTGACATATCGCGTCCGTGAGGTGCCGACCGGGGATCTGGGCTTCGCCGCGGCCAAGCAGTACGACCTGGAGGTCTGGGCGCCCGGGGCCGGGGAGTGGCTGGAAGTGTCGTCGGTCTCGAACTGTGAGGCATTTCAGACTCGGCGAGCCGGAGTCCGCGTTCGAAGGCCGGGCTCCGGAAAGACCGAATTCGCACACTCACTCAACGGCACAGCGCTTGGACTTCCACGCACGTTCGTTGCGCTGCTTGAGAACGGCCGACAGGCGGACGGCGCCGTTGTCGTGCCCGACGTTTTGCGACCCTACATGGGCGGTCGAACACGGATTGAGGCTGAAGCGCAATGGCCCTGACGGACGCCGCGCGGGCCCATCCGCTCTTTGACCTCGTCGGCGACACACCGATGGTCGAAATCTCTGTCTTTCGTACCGAGTTCCCCGAGGCAACGGTTCTCGCCAAGCTTGAGTCACTGAACCCGGGAGGCTCAATCAAGGACCGGCCCGTGGCTCGCATGCTGCTGGATGCCGTAGCCGACGGGAAACTTGGAGCCGGTCAGACCATCCTGGACTCGTCCTCGGGAAACGCCGGTATCGCGTACGCAATGTTCGGAGCAGCGCTGGGGTATCCGGTTGAGATTGTGATCCCGGCCAACGCTAGCCAGGAAAGGCGCCGCCGGCTCACGGCCCACGGGGCCCAGCTCGTGATTACCGACGCCGTTCTTGGCTATGACGAGGCGCTGCGCGAAGTTCAGCGTCGGTACGCCGCCGACCCCACCCGTTATTTCTTTTCCGACCAATACAGCAACGACTCAAACTGGCTGGCCCACTACGAAGGCACGGCGGTCGAGATCCTGGCCCAGGCCCCGGAGGGCTTTACCCACTTCGTCAGCGGGGTCGGTACCGGCGGCACGATGACCGGCGTGGGCCGGCGGCTGCGTGAGGAACGCCCCAATGTTGAAGTCGTGGGGGCCCTCCCGCCGGTTTTCCCGGGGGTCGAGGGCCTCAAGCCGCTGGGTGAAGGACACATTGAGCCCGACATCCTCGACCGTTCGGTGGTTGATTCGTGGGTCGAAATCGACATAGACGCCGCGGGCGACTTGTCGTTCGAACTGGCTCGCGCGGGAATCTTCGCCGGGCAATCATCCGGTGCCTACCTGTATGCGGTACGCCAGATTCTTCTGCAGGAACCGCGTGCGTGCGTGGTCACCGTATTGCCCGACGGCGGCGACCGCTACATTTCGTCAGGGCTGTGGGAGCCGTGATAGGGATTCACCAGCCCGGCGCAGACGAGCTCGCGCTCGTGTGTGCCTGCATTTGCGGGCCTGCCCGACGTCGGCCTGGCTGATGCCGCCACTGAGGCTGGGTTTTAACCCTCGCATCGTTCCCCACGACCGCCGGCGCCTGCTGACGCAGCTGCGGGAGATCGTCAACGTGGCGGTTCGACTTGAGTTCCAGGTGGTGGAGTTGAATCTCGACACCTATATGTACGAGTTGGGCCTGCGCACATTCTTCGATGCGGATTTCATCGAGATTCTTGACGCGGCTCCGATGCGCTTTCACCTCAACGTGTTTCGCGACGCATCGACACGACGCTGGCCGTCGCTGACGGACCCAAGCGCGACGGACCGAAGCGTTGCCCTCCGCCAGTTCGTGCAGATCATCGAGTTCTTCGAACAGCGACACGCGATGGAGATGTACGTTGCCCATCCCGGGCGACGCATGACCGCCGACGCCCAGCACATTGACGTTCTGCGAGAGAGCTTCCGGACGATTCACGACCTATTCCCAGGCCTGCCGATTGCGGTCCAGAACGCCAGCGACGGCGCGGTGCTGAGCGCGCTCGACAGCGTGCTGGCCATGTTGGACGCCACCACCACGGTGCGCTTTGCGTTGCACACGGGCCGAGCGTTCCACGCCGTGAACGGCGACCGCCTGGCCTTTGAAGCTCGGCTGGACTACATGGCTCGGTTTGCCGACCGGATGGCCGAGATTCGCTGGCACAACACGGCACCGGGTCGCGAGCCGAACATGCCGCTGCATGTTGGCCTGGACCGCGGCCTGGATCTCGGCAAGGTCATGCGAACCATAGGACGCAACCCGGGAACCGTTCACATGATCGATACCGTCGGGCTCAATCCGGCCGGGCTGCTACGCGAGGTGAGGGCGCTCAGGCACGCCGTGGGCGCGTGAAGCCGCCGGACTTCGCTACTCGTACTTGAACAGCCGGACCGCCAGGCCAAAGAAGACCACCAAGAAGACCGCCAGCACCCCCAGGTTCAGCGCCATCGAGTGCACCGGGGCGCCTCCGACCATGAGTTGGCGCATGGCGTCGCCCAGATAGGTCAGCGGCATCGCACTTACCACGGGACGAATCCAGTCGGGCATGTTGTCGAGCGGAAAGAAGATGCCGGAGAGAAAGAGCATGGGGAAGGTGATGACCTGAGCAATTGGAAAGAAGCCCTGCTCGGTCTTGGCGAAGGCCCCCAGGAAGAAACCGATGGCCACAAAGGCCAGCCCGCCGAGCATCGTCACTCCGGCCAGGGCTGGCAGGTTCTCCACCTTGACCGCCACGCCGCCAATGAGCACCGCGAGAGCCACCAGCAGCACGGTCTGGAGTAGCACCACGACCATTCGAAAGGTGACGTCTGCCCCGACCAGCGCCCAAGCCGGCAATGGAGTCGCCGACAGCCGCCGCAAGACCCGGCGTTCGCGCAACGACACCATCGCTATGGCGCCAAACACGCCACCGTTCATCACGCTCATGGCAATAAGGCCCGGCATGATGAAGTCGATTACCTGCAGTCGTTCCGACTGCAGGGTCTGAAACTCGGCCGTTACGACTGGCCGCGTCTGCGTCAGGGCACGATCGGCAACCTCGAAAGCGCGCAGCAGCACCGGAATCACGACCTGCTGGGTTGTCTGTTGCGAGGGGTCGAAGTGGACCTGGAGCGGCAGGGGAGTGCCCTGGGTGATCGATGCGCCGAATCCCTGGGGAACCACCACCACAGCGCGTCGCTGTCCGTCCGCGAGCATCGTGATTTCCGCCTCAAGCTCGCCCCGCGTTAGCTCAAGCGCCTCGAAACCTGCCAGCACCTCACCCAGCGCTGAAGCCTGCGGCGACTGATCCTCCATGGCCAGGCCAACTTCGTAGCTGGCGCCATCGTCGCCGCGCCCGAGCACAATGCCGAAGATCCCAATGAAAAGTACGGGGAACGCAATGGTCCAGAAGAGCGCGGTGCGATCACGAACAAAGTCCCGGTAGTTCGTACGGAGAAGCGGCAGAAAGGCGTTCAATCTCTCAACGTCCGACCTGTGAGCTTGAGGAACACGTCCTCCAGCGTTGCGTGGCGCACACGCATTCCGTCCAGCGGAGCGCCCCGTTCTTGCGCAAGGTCCAGCAGACTGCCCATCGTCCGCGGGATGTCGCTGCTGAAGAGGCTATGCGCCGATCCCTGGGACCTTGCGCTGGTCACCGCCGCCAGATCGCGCAAGTCGTCGACCGTCAGCCCATCGTTCGAAACAAATTCAATGGCGTCCTCGGCAAAGCTCTCGCGCACAAGCGCGCCCGGCCGATCCAGGGCGATGATCCGGCCGTGGTCCATCACCGCTACCCGGTCGCAGAGCCGCTCGGCCTCTTCCATGTAATGGGTCGTGAGAACAACGGTCATTCCGTCGGCCTTGAATCCCTCGATCGTGTCCCACAAGTTGCGCCGCGCCTGCGGGTCCATGCCGGTTGAGGGTTCGTCCAAGAAGACCAGCCTGGGCTTGTTCACGACCGCGAGCGCCACGGAGAGCCGCTGCGCCTGACCACCCGACAATTCGGCGATACGCGCGTTTCGCCGATCTTCCAGACCCATCAGCGCGATCAATTCGTCGGTATTGGCCCGGTGCTCATAGAACGATCCAAACAGGCTGATGACCTCATGGACTCGCAGGCGCGGATAGAGCGCCACCTGCTGCAACTGCACTCCAACCAGCCGCTTGAATGCCCGACCCGACGTCGCCGGGTCAAGGCCCAGGACGCTGACTTGACCGCCATCACGGATTCGGAGGCCTTCGAGAATCTCGACGGTGGTTGTCTTTCCGGCCCCATTCGGACCGAGCATTCCGAAGACCTCACCTTCGGAGACGTCGAACGACACGCCGGCCACGGCCTGCAGATCGCCATAGGCCTTGCGAAGGTCGCGAACTTGAATTACTGGCATGGACATGCGCCCGGCGGGCACCAATGCGGTCGGAAACCCTCGGCAGCTTACTGCCGCTTCGTGCGCCGGAAGGTTAGATTCGCTCCAATACCAGCGCCGCCTGCTGATCGACTTCGGCGCGCCATCCGGGCGGCGCCCAGGTGGTGGCGTCGTCCTGAACGACTAGCAACGGGCCACGCGCCCGGAAGCCGACCGGGAGTTCCGTTCTCCTGAAGACACGGGCCGGCGTGAGTTCGCCATCAACCGCAACTCTTATCGAGCGCGCGTTCGGCGGCCCGGCCGAAGGCGGCGGCGCATCCGGCACTGCCGGCTGCTCCACAGAAGCAACCAGCCGTGCCACCACGACTTCCACCCCGGCATCCGGCCGGCTATGCGCGTACCGTTCCTGATGACGCTGGTGAAATGCGCGGACTGCGCCGCGAATGTCGCGCCCTCGAAGCGGTACGGTCAGCTCGTACGACTGCCCGATATAGCGCAGATCCAGCATGCGGCGCAGGCGTGGCTGGCGAACTCCGGCAAAGTCACGGCGCGCCGTCCGTTCCAGCCGGCTAAAGGCGGCAGTCAAGGCCCGCGCGCTGGCGACTGTCGCCGGCCGCAGTAGCGTGGCCGCGTATTCGCGCACATGCTCGCCGCTGAGCGCGCCCAATGCTGAAAGCACGCCGGGAAAGCGGGGAACCAACACACGGTCAATCTCCAGGCGGTCAGCCAGCGCGCAACCGTGCAGCGGCCCCGCGCCACCAAACGCCACGAGCGTGAAGTCGCGTGGGTCGTAGCCTCGCTCCAGCGTGATCACGCGCAGCGCGCGCTCCATGTGCGCGTCGGCCACCGCCACCACCCCAGCGGCGGTACGCAGGCGCGACGGGTGCGATCGATCTCTGGCTGGCGTAAGGCGGTCCACGGCGGCCGCAGCCGCAGCGGCATCCAGAGCCACTTCATCGGCTAGCGTGGCGTCAGAAACCAGCCGACCGAGTACCACATTGGCGTCAGTGACTGTAGGTTCGGTGCCGCCGCGGCCGTAGGCGGCGGGGCCGGGCTGGGCACCAGCGCTCCGCGGGCCGACGCGCAGTCCGCCGGCCTCGTCGCGGACCGCTATAGACCCCCCGCCTGCCCCTACGGTGTGAATGTCGGTCATGGGAATCGCCACGGGCAGTCCACCGATCGTGGCGTCGTTGCGGCGCAGCGGCTCGCCCGGGCAGATCGCCACGTCGGTGGATGTTCCCCCCATGTCCAACGTCACAATGTGGTCAAATCCGGATGCAGCGGCTACGGCTTGCGCCCCGACAACACCGGCCGCAGGACCACTAAGCACGGATTGCACAGGCGCCGCGGCAGCTTCCGACGACCTCAGCACGCCGCCACTCGATTGCACGATCCAAAGCTGGCCCGGGACCGCGCGCTCCAGGCGTCGAATGTAGCGACCCATAACCGGCGCCACGTAAGCGTCAACGACCGTGGTGCTTGTGCGCTCGTATTCGCGGTGTTCGGGCAGCACTTCCGATGAAATGGAGACCCAGCGAACGCCGGCACGGCGCAGCGCGGCCCGTACCGAGCGCTCGTGTGATGGTCGCAGAAAACTGAACAGCAAACAGACGGCGGCCGCCTGGGGAGCGAGACTGCGAACCTGCTCGGTCAGGCGGTCAAGCGACTCGCGTTGCAGCGGGCGGCGCACGGCGCCATCCGCACCCACGCGTTCATCGACCTCAAGGCGCAGTTCGCGCTCGATCAGGGGCCCCGGTTTACGCGGTTCAATTGCGTAGAGCGCGGGGCGATTCTGGCGCGCGATTTCCAGCACATCGCGGAAGCCGGACGTCGTGACAAGCGCGGTTCGGGCGCCCTTGCGTTCCAGCACCGCGTTGGTTGCCACGGTCGAGCCATGCACTACTGTCCCTTCCGATTCAACCCCTGCGCGTCGGAGTCCCTCCAAGACGGCGGCCGAGGGGTCATCCGGGGTACTTGAGACCTTGAAGACACGCAGTCCGTCGGCCGTGGCAACGGCAAAGTCGGTAAATGTGCCGCCGACGTCCACACCGACGCGAACGGCGCTCACGGCGCACCTCGCGTATAACGAGGGAGATGCATCAGGTTCCTGATCGTCAGGGATTGGTCCGCGAGCATAGGCACGCGCTCGCACTCGTCAACCGTCGTCCGCCTGGGCCTTCGGATTAACAGGCGTTCCGCTAGGGCTGCAAGAATAGGCAGGCTCCCGAATCCGCGAAGTGGACGGACGACATCGACCAGCGCCGCCCCGTGCCTCCGACAACCGTTCGGCGACTGTCCACCTACTATCGCGTGCTGGGATCGGTCCAGGCGGATGGACAACCCAACGTCTCATCGGAGACCCTTGCGTCCCTCACCGGGTTCACGGCGGCCCAGGTTCGACGCGACCTGGCCTATTTTGGCTCGTTTGGCAAGCGAGGCGTCGGTTACGCCGTTCCCGACCTTCGGCGGCGGCTGGCTGCCATCCTCGGTATCGACCGCGGCTGGCGCATTGGCCTGGTAGGCGTCGGCAACCTGGGCCGGGCCCTCATGGCCTATCCCGGCTTCAACAACCAGGGGTTCGACGTTGTCGCGGCCTTTGACAGCGACCCGGCCGTTATCGGCTCCAGAGTCAACGGTCAGCGTGTATTCCCCGTCAGCGACCTGGCCGGCGCGACACGGGATCAGCGAATCGACATGATAATTGTGACCGTACCGGTGCGAGCCGCGCAGGCGGTGGTCGATCAGGCCGTGGCGGCCGGCGTGCGGGCCATCCTCAACTTTGCGCCCACCCAACTGCGCGTTCCGCCGCACGTACAGCTTTCGAACGTCGATCTGGCCGTGGAAGTGGAGTACCTCTCGTACTCCTTGAGCGACTGAGCCGCCGGCTTTTTGGGGCCCGCCGGTTCGCGAGCGGCACCGCTGGCGCGTATGATGCGCGGAGTTTGTGAAAATGATCACAACGCAGCCTCACACGGCCAGGGGAGAGGCAGTGGGCCACGATGCCTAGCTGGGTAGCGATTGTCCTGCTAATGGCAGTCGCCTTCCTTTTTGCAGTCGGGAGCCTTGTCGGCACCATCTTGCTCAAGCCGCGCCGCAAGTACGCCGCCAAGGTCGAGGCGTACGAATCCGGTATGCCGCCCATTGGCGACGCGCGCGGCCGCCACAACATTCGCTTTTACCTCGTTGCCGTCACGTTTCTGATCTTTGACGTCGAGTTGCTCTTCTTCTACCCGTGGGCGCTTTACTTCAACATGATCGACGACCAGCTGTCATTGTTCCTGGCCGGCATCGTCTTTATCCTCATTCTGGCGGTGGCATTCGTGTATGAGTGGCGCAAGGGCGCCCTGGACTGGAATCGCTAGGCCGTGTTGGTGCCCGCCGCCTCACCAACCCAGACGCCCGAGGCCATCCTGGATCGCATCAAGCATCACGCTGGCGCGGCCTACCTGAACGGGCGCGTGGATCACGGCGATCCGGTGGCCGAAGTCTCGCCGGACGCGCTGCCCGCCCTCTTTTCGGCCTTGCGCGACGATCAGGACCTACGGCTCGAGCAACTCGTCGACGTAACGGCTGTGCATTGGCCGCTCGACACAGGGCGCGAATTCCAGGTCGTGTGGCAGTTCCGGTCGCTGACGAACAACCTCTTTGCTCGCGTGACGGCTCGACTGTCCGATGGCGCCTCCGTCGCCTCGGCAACCGGCACCTACGCCTCGGCTCTTTACCTGGAGCGCGAGGTCTTTGACCTCTTCGGGATTGGTTTCACCGGACACCCCAACCTGAAGCGCATCCTGCTGCCCGAGGGCTACGAGGGGCATCCGCTACGCAAGGAGTACCCCGTGGAAGGCCCAACCTTCCCCGAGGACGCGCACCGTAACGACTTGGTCGGACAACTTGACCCGGACGACTTCTGGGCCGACGTGGACAAGGTGAGCGGCGCATGACCACGGACACCGGCATGGCCGGCGCCCGCGTGGACCTGGAACGCGGCAGCGGGGACAACATGATCCTCAACATGGGGCCCCAGCACCCCAGCACGCACGGCGTCCTCCGCCTGGTTATCGAGCTGGACGGTGAAGAAGTCCGCGCCTGCGATGCCGACATGGGTTACCTGCATCGCGGCGTGGAGAAGTTGCTGGAGGTTCACGACTACCGCGGCGGCATCACATTGACCGACCGGATGGACTACACGTCCGGCCCGTCGAACAACATGGGCTACCTGATGGCCATCGAAAAGCTGATGGGCATTACGGATGAAATCCCGCTGCGGGCCCGCTACATGCGCACGGCCGTGGCGGAACTGTCGCGCCTGGCGGCGCACCACATCTGGCTGGGCACCCACGGGCTGGATATCGGTGCGATGTCCGCCTTCCTCTGGTCGCTCCGAGAGCGCGAGAAGATCCTCTACCTGTTCGAGGAGGCCTGCGGCGCGCGGCTGACCACGTCCTTCATGCGAGTCGGCGGCACCGGTCCGCACGACGTGGGCGACCAGTGGCTGGACAACGTGGAAGCCTTCCTCAACGGGTACACGTTGGATGAAATCGACGCCTTGCTCACCGAGAACGAGGTGTTCATCGAGCGCACGCGCGATGTCGGGTTTATCACCCGAGAGCAGGCGCTCAGCTACGGGCTGACCGGACCGGTGATTCGCGGCTCCGGCATTGCCTGGGACCTGCGCAAGGCCCAGCCGTACGCGGCCTATGACCTTGTGGACTTTGAAGTTCCGGTCTTCACCGAGGGCGACGTCTACGCTCGCTATCTCGTGCGCCTAAACGAGATGTATCAGTCGAAGCGGATCATTGGCCAATGCGTCGAGGCCCTCCGCGACTTGCCGCTGGACGCGCCCTCGAACGTGGACCTGCCCAAGGTCGTCCCGCCGGACATCGGTCGGGTGCCGGTGGATATGGAAGCGATGATCAATCACTTCAAGCTGGTGATGCACGGCGTGCAGCCGGCACCCGGCGAGGCGTACTTCGGGATTGAGAACCCGAAAGGTGAGCTGGGCTTCTACTTTGTGAGCGACGGCTCGGGCATGCCGTACCGTTGCCACGTGCGCTCGCCGTCGTTCGTCAACCTCAGCATCATCGAGGAAATCAGCGTGGGCAGTTTGATCGCCGACGTGGTAGCCATCATTGGCAGCGTCGATATCGTGCTGGGTGAGGTCGATCGATGAGTACCGATACCGTCACGCTCACCATCGACGGCATCGAGGTGCAGGTGCCGCGTGGTGCCACCGTGCTGCAGGCCTGCGAATCCATCGGCGTCGAGATTCCAACGCTATGCACCGACCCGCGGCTTAAGCCCTACGGCGCCTGCCGCATGTGCGTGGTCGAGGTGCAGCCAGGTCCGCCGCGACCGACGGCGTCCTGCACGACCCCGGCCGGCGACGGCATGACGGTGGTCACCAACAGCCAGAGCATCATCGACATCCGCAAGCACGTGATTGAGCTCCAGCTTCAACACCATCCGCTCGACTGCCCGTATTGTGACCAGGCGGGAACCTGCGAGCTGCAGGACGAGGTCTTCGACCAGGAGATCTTCCAGAGTCCCTACGAGACTGTGCCCAAGGCGCATCCGGAGGAAATCCTCAACGAGGTCATCCTCATCAACCACAACCGCTGTATTCTTTGCGGCCGCTGTGTACGCATGTGCGATGAGCAAATCGGCGTGCGCGCGCTGGATTTCGTCGAGCGCAACGTTGGGACGTTCATCGCCCCGGCCCAGCACGACTTCATGGACTGCGAACGCTGCGGCATGTGTATCGAAACGTGCCCGGTCGGCGCCCTGCTGAGCCGTCCGTTCAAACATTCGGCGCGCAGCTGGCAGACCGAGAAGTCCGCATCTACCTGCCCGCATTGCGCGGTTGGTTGCTCGATCCTGGTGGAATCGCGCCACGGCGAGGTGGTGCGCACGCGCAGTAACGGCCTGGAAGAACCGGACCGCGGAATCCTCTGCGCCAAAGGATTCTTCGGCCACTCATTCGTCAATAGCGAGGACCGGATCACGCAGCCGATGGTCCGGCGCGGAGGCGTGCTCTGGCCGGTGAGCTGGCGCGCGGCGCTGGACGCGATCACCAGCGGCCTGCGCGACGTACTGGACACGCACGGCCCTGGCGCCGTTGGCGTGGTCGGGTCACCCAACACGACTAACGAAGACAACTACACGCTCCAGCGCTTTGCCCGCGCTGTGCTCGGCACCAATAACGTGTACAGCCAGGACAGCGGCCTCCACGCCACGGCCCGCACGCTGCGAGACGTGTTGGGCAGCGAGGTTGGCCCGCATACGCAGAGCGAACTGCTCGCGGCGGACCTGATTCTGGTCGTGGGCGCGGACATCGGTCAGACGCACAATGTGGTTGGGGCGCACATCAAGCAGGCGGCACGCGATGCGGGACGCAAGCTGGTGGTCGCCACCCGGCTCGCCAGCGGGCTCGATGACTTTGCCACCGTGTCGGCACGCGTCCGCCCCGGTGGCGAGGCGGCCTTCCTTGGCGCGCTGGCCGGCACACCGGCCGAAGGCGCCGTGCAGGCGACAGGCGTCGAACCTGCAACGCTTGACGAAATCAGCCAGCTTGTCGGCGCGGCCGGCTCCGTGGCCGTGGTATGGGACACCGGCGTCTGGACGCTCGGTAAGGCTGGCAAGATTGCGCAGGCGGCCGCCAATCTGGCGCTGGCGCGGGACGGCGTGAAGCTGTTCCCGTTGCCTGAACGCGCAAACTCAGTCGGCACGTTCCGCGTTGGCATGGCACCCGACTTGCTTCCCGGCGCCCGGCCGCTTGCGGACGCCGACACCAGAATCCAGGTCGGCGAAGCGTGGGGCGTTGATCTCAGCGACGATTCGGGCTTGCCGTTCACAGACTTCGTGGAAGGTCCAATGCGGGCGCTGTACGTGATGGGCGAGGATGTCGTGGGCGGCGCGGCCAACCCTAGCGGAATGCGTGCGGCCCTGCGCGACGCCCCACTGGTAATCGCGCAGGACATTTTCATGAATGCGACAACGGAAGTTGCCGACGTTGTGCTCCCGGGCACTACGTTCGCCGAAAAGGGCGGGCACTTCAGCAACTTTGAAGGCCGGCTCGGTAGGCTCGAACCAGCGATTCCGCCGGTGGGCGATGCGCGGCCGGACTGGGAGATCGTGGCACGCATAGCGGCTGCCCTGGGCGCAGACTTCGGCTGGCGCAGCCATGAACCGATTTCCGACGAACTGGCCACGCTCTCTGTGCATCCATTGATTCCGGGATCCGGACAGGCCGTCGCCGTGAATGGCGCCGACCTGCTGACTGCGGGTGACGAGAGGCTCATACTGGCGACCGAGCAGCATCTCTATACGGCAGGTGTGGCCGGGCGCCACGCGCCCAGCCTGACCGCGATGCTTCCTGAGGCGGTGGCCGAACTAAGTCCTGAGGACGCGGAAAGACTTCAGATCGCGCATGGCGACCGGGTGCATGTGGCAGCGGCAGGCGGTGAAGTCAACTTGAAGGCCATGATCGCTCGTCGTGTGCCGGCGGGTGTGGTCAGCCTGCCCGACCGGTTCCTCGAAGCCACGCCGCGGCAGCTTGACGCGCGGGCGCCCGACGGTGCCGCTGTGCGCGTGAGCAAGGCCTAGGCATGGACTTCTGGGCCTGGCTGATCTTGATAACGAAGGTCTTGGCGGTTTTCTTGCTGTTTGCGATCGGCGCGATGCCGCTGGTGCTGTTGGAGCGCTGGGTGCTCGGCCGCATGCAGTCGCGTTACGGCCCGCATCGCGTCGGTTGGCGCGGCACGCTGCAGACGGCGGCCGACGGGCTGAAGCTGGGAATTAAGGAAGACATGATCCCGGGCCAATCCGACAAGGGCCTGTACTGGTTTGCGCCGGTAATGATGGTTGTGCCGGCCATGGCGGCCTGGGCCATCGTTCCGTTTGGACCTGAAGTCGAAATGGGACGAACGATTGGTTTGTGGATCGCAGACCTGAACGTCGGAATTCTCTTCTTCCTCGCCATGGGGTCGCTTGGCGTCTACGGCGTCGTCATGTCGGGTTGGTCGTCCAACAGCAAATACGCGCACCTGGGCGCGCTGCGCTCCAGCGCGCAGGTCATTAGCTACGAGTTGGTCATGGGCCTGGCCGTCCTGGCAGTCATCATTTACGCCGGGTCGCTCAGCCTGATCGACATTGTGAACGCGCAGGCCGGGCTCTGGTTCATCGTTCCGCAGTTGATTGGTTTCTTGCTATTCGTAGTGGCGGCCGTCGCCGAAACCAACCGCGCGCCGTTTGACCTACCGGAAGCCGAGTCGGAATTGGTGGCGGGATTCCACGTCGAGTATTCCGGCATGCGCTGGGCTTTCTTCTTTATGGCCGAGTACGCCAACATGCTGCTCATGTCCGCGCTCGTCGCCACGCTCTTTCTGGGCGGCTGGCGCGGCTGGACGATTCCCGGCCTTGAAGCGCTCACGGGCGTGTTCTGGTTCCTGTTGAAATGCAGCCTGTTCATGTTTGGCTTCTTCCTGCTGCGCGCCACGCAGCCACGATTTCGCTACGACCAGCTCATGAACTTCTGCTGGAAAATCCTGATTCCGATCGGCGTGGTGAATCTGCTCATCGCGGCCGGCCTACGGATGGCCTGGAGCTAGCGCATGCCCCTCGGTTCTGGCGTCATGAAGGGTCTCAAGACCATGCTGATGGTTACCGGCCGCAAGCCGGCGACCGTTCTCTATCCGGAGCAGTTGCGAGACATTTCCTACCGCTTCCGTGGCCAGGTGGGCATGCGTCGCGACGAAGTGACCGGCGGCATGACCTGCGTGGGATGCGGTCTTTGCGAAACCGCCTGTCCCAATGACGTGATTCGCGTCGATACGAGCGAGAACGCCGACGGGTCGCGGTTTGTCGACCGGTACCTGTTCGACGTGGGGCGCTGTGTGTTCTGCTACTTCTGCATTGAGGCCTGCCCCGTTGACGCCCTGCAACGCACGCATGACTTCCACCTCATTACGGACGATCGTCGCGGGCTCCTGATCGACGGCCAGAAGATGATTGAGATTTATGAGAGCGATCAGGCCAACAGGGAAGCCGAGCAAAAGAACATCGGGCCTGGAGAAGCCATCGCGAACTGGTTCGAACGTGGCTGACGCGTCCCGCAGCGCGCGCCGGACGCTCGGCAGCCGTCAACCTGTGGTCGGAAGAACCTAACGTTATGGCTGACAATCTCGAGACCACGGTTGCCTTTTGGTATCTGGCCATTGCGGCTGTCGGCGCCGGCGTCATGATGCTGGCCGCACGCAATCCGGTGCACTCGGCTATTGCCCTGGTGATCGTGATTTTTCACGTGGCCGGGCTTTTCGTGATCCTGGGCGCCGGCTTCCTGGCCGTGGCCCAAATCGCGATCTACGCCGGCGCCATCGTTGTGCTGTTCCTGTTCACCCTGATGATGTTGGACATGCGACGCCTCCCCGAGGAGCGCGTGACGCACCGCCAAATCTGGCTGGGCATTCCGTTGGGAGTCTTGTTGGCGATAGAAGGCGTGGTCGTGAGCATCGGCACGCCGGAGATCAGCGAGTCGATTAAGGGCACGTTCCCGCCGGCCACCGTTTCGGAGCTTGGCGGAAGCACGCAAGCCCTGGCCGTGGCCCTCTTCAATGACTTCACCCTGCCGTTCCTCGGCGCGAGTGTGCTGCTGACGGCGGCCACTATCGGCGCGATCGTGCTCGCGCGACGCGTCGAAACGCACGAGCAAGCCGATTTCCCGCAGGCCGCGGAAGCCTCGTCATCGGCCGAGTCGCCAGCCGAGCCTGCGCTTGAAGAGTCCGCCCGATGATGCTGAACGGTTTCCTGGTTGTCGGCGCTCTCCTGTTTGCGCTGGGCGCAACCGGCGTGCTGATTCGCCGCAACGCGATCGTCATGCTGATGTGCATCGAGCTTATGCTCCAGGGCGCCAACGTGACCCTGGCTGCCTTCTCGAGATACCTGGACGACCAGGCCGGCTTCGTCCTCGTCGTTTTCTCGCTGACTGTCGCCGCCGCGGAAGTGGCGATTGGGCTGGCGATCCTGGTAGCCCTGAGCCGGGTCTACCCGGTCGTCAACGTCGACCAGCTCGACAGCCTCAGCGGGTGACGCGAGATATGGCACGCGTGAGGACCTCGCAATGCTAGACGCGCCCTGGATCATTCCCCTGCTGCCGCTGCTGGCCTTTGCGGTCAACGGCCTGGCGGGGAGGCGCGATCCGCGCTGGACCGGCTGGGTGTCCACGCTGGCAATCCTCGGGTCGTTCCTGGCCACCGTGGTGCTCTGGATCCAGAGCATCGGGTCGGACAAGGACTCGTCGGTCCTTTACACCTGGGTCGCCAGCGGCGGCTTTGACATCGAGATCGCGTTCCTGACCGACGCGCTCACGGTCGTCATGCTGCTCGTGGTCACCGGCGTGAGCACGCTCGTCTCGATGTACGCCGTCGGCTACATGGACCACGACGCGAACAAGCCGCGGTTCTTCACCTGGATCCCGCTATTCGTGTTCAGCATGATCATGCTGGTCATCTCCGACAACCTGCTTCAGCTCTTCATCTTTTGGGAGATGGTGGGGCTGTGTTCATACCTGCTCATCGGGTATTGGTACGAGCGCGACAGCGCCAACGCGGCCGCTACCAAGGCATTCCTTGTCAACCGGATTGGCGACTTCGGGTTCGCCATCGGAATCATCCTGGCCTTCCACGAATTCGGGACGCTGCGCTACCGCGAGATCTTCGACGGGCTGGGTGCGGCCGACCCGCGCATGGTCACCGCCATCGCCTGCCTGCTCTTCATCGGCGCCATGGGCAAATCGGCGCAGTTCCCGCTGCATACCTGGCTGCCCGACGCCATGGAAGGTCCGACCCCGGTCAGCGCGTTGATCCACGCCGCCACCATGGTCACGGCCGGCGTCTACCTGGTCGCCCGACTCAACCCCGTGTACTCCGCGGCGCCGGAGGCGCTGCTGCTCGTCGCCGCCGTCGGCACGTTCACGGCCTTCCTCGCCGCCACCATTGCCCTCACCCAGACTGACATCAAGCGCGTGCTCGCCTATTCGACCGTCAGTCAGTTGGGTCTGATGTTCCTGGCGGCCGGAGCCGGCGCGTACACGGTCGCGATCTTCCACCTCGCCACCCACGCCTTCTTCAAGGCGCTCCTGTTTCTCGGTTCGGGCAGCGTCATCCACGCGATGAATGACGAACAGGACATGCGCCAGATGGGCGGACTTCGAAGCAAGCTCCCCGTTACCTACGCAACGTTCATCCTCGGCGGACTTGCCCTCGCCGCGATTTTCCCGCTGGCCGGGTTCTGGAGTAAGGACGAGATCCTGGCCCTGACGCACCTCAAGGCGACGTCCGACCCCGGTTCCTCGCTATCGACCGATCACGGCGCGGGGATCTTCTGGGTCTTCTACTTCACCGGCCTGGCCGTCTCCGTCATGACCGCCTTCTACACGTTCCGAATGATCGTCAAGACCTTCCACGGCCAGCCCCGCAACGCCGAGTTGCACGCCCACGCCCACGAGTCGCCCCGGGTAATGACCGTGCCGCTGATCGTCTTGGCGGCCGGCGCGGTGCTCACCGGCGCTGTCCTGGGGATCCCGCCGGAGCACGGAATCATCCACGGCTACCTCAAGTACGCGGCCGGCATCGTTCACCTGGAAGGCGCTGGCCCGCCCGCGACGCTCGTCCTTGCCGTGATTTCCACCGTCGCCGCCGGTGGCGGCCTCTTGCTGGCACTCGGCGCCTACAGCCGTGGCATGGGCATCCCCGCGCTGGCGCGGCGGATCCTGCCGGGCGCGGAGACGCTGTTCCGCCAGAAGTGGTACATGGACCACATCGGCGACGGCTTTGGCGTGGCCTTCACCAAGGCAACCGCGATGATTTCGTGGGGCTTTGACGCGGGCGTGATCGACGGCATCGTCAACGGCGTCGGTCACCTGTCGCGTTTCACCGCCGGCCAGGTCCGTCGACTGCAGACCGGCCAGGCCCAGAACTACGCGCTGCTGATGGTGGTTGGCCTGGTGCTGACCGTGGGTAGCCTGGTGCTATTCAGATGAACGGCATGACCACCGGCGAAGCCGCCCTCGACTTCCCAATCCTGTCGCTGGCGCTCTGGCTGCCGCTCCTCGTCGGACTTCCGATCATCGTCCTGGCGCGCAGCCGCAATGCCATTGCCGTGGGAGCGCTCATGGCCAGCCTCGCGCAGGCCGTGCTCGCCATCGTCGTCACGGTCACCTTCGACCGCCAGGCCACCGGCTACCAGTTCGTCGAGAGCGCCGAGTGGATTCCCGCGCTGGGCATCTCTTACAAGCTCGGCGTAGACGGCGTATCCATCCTCATGGTTCTGCTGACAGGAATCCTCGGACCGCTGGTGGTGGCAGCCAGCTGGCTCACGATCCGCCGCCGCGAACGCGAGTTCTTCGCCGCACTCATCACGCTCCAGACGGCCATGCTCGGCGTCTTCGTCACGCTCGATTTCATCCTCTTCTACGTCTTCTGGGAGATGGTCCTGATCCCGATGTACCTCATGATCGGGGTCTGGGGCCACGAGCGGCGCATCTACGCCACGGTCAAGTTCTTCCTCTACACGTTTGCCGGCAGCGTCCTGATGCTGGTGGCCATCCTGGCCATTCGTTTCACCACCGGCACGTTCGACATCGAGGCGATTCCGGAAGAAATGGCCGGAGCCTCACAGATTCTCCAACGCTGGGTCTTCGTGGCCTTCTTCCTGGGCTTCGCCATCAAGGTGCCCATGTTCCCGTTCCACACCTGGTTGCCGGACGCGCACGTCGAAGCGCCGACAGCCGGCAGCATGGTGCTGGCCGGCGTGCTGCTCAAGATGGGGGCCTATGGCTTCCTGCGCTTCCTGATACCCATGGCGCCTGACGCCGTTGACGAAGCCCGCGGCCTGGTCGTCGCACTCTCGCTCGTCGCCATCGTCTACGGCGCCCTGGTGGCCATGGTGCAGCCCGACCTGAAGAAGCTCGTCGCGTATTCCAGCGTCAGCCACATGGGCTTCGTAACCCTGGGCATATTCACCGCCACGCAAACCGGAATCGACGGAGCGCTGGTCCAGATGCTCAGCCACGGCGTTGTCAGCCCGGCGCTGTTCTTCGCGGTCGGCGTCATCTACGAGCGCGCGCACACCCGCCGCATCGACGAGTTGGGAGGCCTGGCGCCGCGCATGCCCATCTACGCCACGCTCTTCGGCTTCTTCATGCTGGCCTCCCTCGGGCTGCCGTTATTGAGTGGCTTTGTCGGCGAGTTCCTGGTGCTCGTCGGCGCCTTCGACTACGCCACCGGCGTCGGCGTCCTGGCCGCCCTGGGTGTGATCCTGGCCGCCGCCTACATGCTCTGGATGTACCAACGGGTCGCGCTGGGGCGGCTGCGCAATCAGGCGCTGGCGACGATTCCCGACGTCAACCGCACCGAGATCCTCACCTTCGTCGGCCTGGGTGTCTTGGTCGTCTGGGTCGGCATCTTTCCGGACACGTTTGTGCGCCTTCTGGGCGCCACCACCGCCGCGCTGGCCGGGTAACCGATGATTGAACCTTCGGATATCGGCTACGTCCTCCCTGAGATCACCGTGCTGGGCACCGCCCTGGCCCTATTGCTATGGGCCGCTATTACGCGCGGCGACCGGCGCTGGACCAGCGTCAGCCTGGCCCTCACCGGCAACGCACTGGCCGCGCTGTTCATGTTTATGCGCGCGCCCGCCGACGACGCCGCGGTCCAGATCTTTGCCGGCCAGCTGGTCGTCGATGGCTACTCGACCTTCTTCCGCACGCTCTTCCTGATCCTGGCCTCGCTGGCCATCGTGTTCGGCGCGCAGCGGTTCTCGAAGGCGCCGCTGACGGACTTCGCCGCGCTCCTGCAATTCTCACTCCTGGGCATGATGCTTCTGGTTGGCGCAGCCGACTGGGCCACCGCCTTCATCGCCATCGAAACTATGGCGGTCCCCGTCTACGTGCTGGTCGGCCTTACCCGCTTCCGCCGCGAGTCGTTGGAAGCTGCCATGAAGTACTTCGCGCTCGGCGCGTTCGCGTCGGCCATATTGGTCTATGGCATAGCCTGGACGTATGGCCTGTCCGGCACCACGAGCCTCGCTGAGACGGCTGCCGGCATAACGGCACACGGAGAAACCCCGTGGACGCTCTTCGCGCTTGGACTGATCCTGGTCGCGATGGGATTCAAGGTCGCCGCCGTGCCCTTCCACGCGTGGACGCCGGACGCCTACCAGGGCGCCCCAACGCCCGCCGCCGCGTTCATCTCGGTCGGGCCGAAAGTCGCGGCCATGGCCCTGCTGGCGCGCGTGGTCACGCTGGCGTTCGAACCGCTGGCCGCCAACATCGCCATCGCATTGGCTGTGATTGCCGCCGCCACCATGATCCTCGGGAACCTGGCCGCAATCGCCCAGAACGACGTCAAGCGCCTGCTCGGATACTCCAGCATCGCTCACACCGGCTACATGCTGGTCGGACTGGCTGCCGTCAGTCAGACCGAGGACACCGCGACCTTCGTGGGAATTCCTTCGGTACTGTTCTATGGCTTCGTGTACGCCTTCATGACCTTTGGGGCGTTCGCTGTGGCCTACGTCGTGGAGACGCAGACTGGCAGTAACGACATCTCGGCGTTCCGCGGGCTGGCCCAGCGGGCGCCGCTGCCGGCCGTGGCCATGGCCGTTTTCATGCTGTCGTTGACCGGCGTGCCGCCGCTTTCAGGCTTCCTGGGCAAGCTCTACATCCTGCAGTCGGCGGTCGATGCCGAGTTTGGCTGGTTGGCCGTGGTGCTGGTAATTACCTCGGTTGTCTCGGCGTTCTACTACCTGCGCGTCGTCGTGATGATGTTCATGCATGACGCCGACGAGGGCGTGGCCACCGAGGCGGGCTCGGTGCCGGCCTCGGCCATCGTGGCCGACACACACTCGGCGGTGATTGCCGCCGCGGCAGGCGCCACCGTCGCATTCGGGATCGTTGGCGGCGGCCTGCTGACGTGGGCGCAGTCCGCCGTAAACAACGGACTGCTCTAGAGCCCTCGTCCCAGCCGGCACCACGCCGGCCGCCGAGCCAGATGGTGCGGCAACCGATGCGGGCCTTCCTGACGACCGCCCCTAGGCGTGCTCTTCGATGTAATTGACCGCGTCGGTGATGGTGAGGATCTTCTGGGCGTCCTCGTCCGGAATCGTCAGGTCGTATTCGTCCTCGAGCGCCATGATCAACTCAACCTGATCCAGGGAGTCGGCGTTCAAGTCGTCCACGAAGCGCGAGTCCGCGGAAATCTCATCCGCCGGTACGTCGAGCTTGTCTGAAACCACGGCAATCACACGGTCAACCGTTCCCACGGAGTCCCTCTCTTCGCATACCCGCGCTGCTGACGACAGCAGCGGCGATGGCGGCCTTCAAGACGTCGTACCAAATGAAGATGCCTGCGCCGGCGGACCAAGCCCTGCCCCAGGGGTTCAACTCGTCCGTGGCGAGTACATAGTAGATAGCCAGGTGGTTCACGCCAAAGAGGTAGATGAACGGCACTCCGGCGAGGGCGGCCAACAGGTCGATTCGCACGAACCGCAGGATCGCTCCGCGGCTGCCTTCCATCGCCGCGTCGAACCGCGCGTGCAGCGTCTGCGACGTCATGCCGACCACGAAGGCGGCGACGATAAACCCGTAGATATAGCCCGCCGTCGGGGTCAGGAAATAGGCCGGCCCCCCGCCCCGCGCAAAGACCGGCAAGCCGGCGAAGCCCATCACCGCGTACAGCAACATCGCGGCGGCGCCGCGCCAGGGACCCAGCACAAGCCCGGTCAGCAGGACAAAGAGCACTTGCAGGGTGTACGGAACCGGGTCGGCCTCGATCTTGGCCTGCGCCGCCGGAATCATCAGCAGGGCGAAGACGACGACGAGCACGCCGTCCGAGACGGCTTGTCGCGGCGCCAGCCCGGCCACTCGTCGGCCAACCTCAACGCTCACGGTCGCCTCGCCTTTCCGGGACCGGCGCCACGCCGATCGTTCATGACTGACCGCCAGTATCCACGATGATCAACGACTGCCCGGCGGCGATGGCATCGCCATTCTCGACCAGCACGGCAACTACCTCGCCGGCGTGGTCGGTGGTGATTTCGTTGAAGACCTTCATGGCCTCGACCAGCCCGATGGGGTCTCCGGCCGACACCTGGACGCCGACTCGCACGAAGGGCTCCGCGCCCGGGCGCGGGGAACCGTAATAGGTTCCGGCCAGGGGCGACGTGACAGGAGTCCCGGCCGGCGGCGGGGCGGGCGACGGAACGGCGGCGGGCGCAGCCGCCGGTGCGGCGGTGGAAGCGCCGGCGTCCGGGCGGCGGACGGCGACGCGCTGGTCGCCGATGCGGACTTCGAGCTCCGACAGATCGAGCCGGCGCATCGCATCCAGGATCGAGCGGACGCGCCGGGCGTAGCCTGCGTCGGCGCCGGGGTCCTCCGGGTTCGGGATCGCGCCAACCGCCTAGACCGCGCCAACGATCAGCGTAGCGTTGTGTCCGCCAAACCCGAAGCTGTTTGACATGGCGCACGTGACCCGCATTTCGCGCGCCCCTTCCGTCACGTAGTCCAGGTCGCACTCGGGGTCGGGCGTCTCATAGTTGATCGTCGGGGGAATCACGTCGTCGTGAATCGCCTTGATGCACAGCATGGCCTCCACCGAGCCGGCGGCCCCGATCAGGTGACCCATCATTGACTTCGTGGAACTGACCGGCGCCGCGGATCCGTTGCCGCTGAACACCTGCTTGACCGCGTTAGTCTCGGCCAGGTCGCCCGCCGGCGTCGAGGTGCCGTGGGCGTTGATGTAGTCCACGGCCGAGGCGTCCAGCTGCGCGTCGTCCAGGGCGCCCTGCATCGAGCGGGCCGCGCCATCGCCGGCGGCCGGCGGCTGGGTGATGTGAAACGCGTCGGAACTGAGGCCGTAGCCCAGGATCTCGGCGTGAATCGGGGCGCCCCTCGCGCTCGCGTGCTCGTAGCTCTCCAGCACAAAGACGCCCGCGCCCTCCGCGGCCACAAAGCCGTCGCGGTCCTTGTCGAAGGGGCGCGAGGCGTGCTCGTAATCGTCGTTGCGGGTGCTGAGCGCGCGTCCAGCGCAGAAGCCGGCAAGACCAATCGGTCCGATAGCGGCCTCGGTGCCGCCCGCCAGCATCACGTCGGCGGCGCCGCGCTTGATGGTGGCAGCGGCCTCGCCGATGGAGTGCGCGCCGGTCGCGCAAGCCGTCACGATGGCGATGTTCGGCCCGCCGATACCCAGATCGATGGCCACCAGGCCAGCCGCCATGTTGGCGATGATCTCGGGAATCATGAAGGGCGAAATGCGCGAGGGACCGCGGTCGCGCAGGGTGTGGACCTGCTGTTCCAGCACCAGCAAACCGCCAATGCCGCTGCCGATGAAACAGCCGATGCCGTCGCGGTTGTCGTCCGTGATCTCCAGGCCCGCGTCCGCCACCGCGTCGCGCGCGGCGATGATCGCGAACTGGGCGAAGCGGTCCGTGCGCCGGGCCAGTCGCCGGCCGAGCAGCGCGTTCGGGTCCCAGTCCTTGACTTCGCCGGCGATCCGGCAGGCGAAGCCGGTGGTGTCGAACGAGGTGATCGGCCCGATGCCGTTCTGGCCCTCCAGCGTCGCGCGCCAGCTGTCCTCGGCCGTCGCCCCAAGCGGCGTGATAGCGCCGATCCCCGTGACGACAACCCGCCTCGACATCCAGTCTCCGATCACCGACAGCCGCCAGGCGGCCAACAATCCGCGCGGCCAAACGAGTGTATCAACGCAGCGCCCCACACCCGCCCGATCCCCCGTCGGGGCGCCATCCTCGGTATGGGTGCCCCTCGTGGGCACCCTCCTCCATCCCCGTCCGGGCGCCCCTCGTCGGTCCCCGCTCCTCCATCCCCGTCCGGGCGCCCCTTGTGGGTACCCTCTTCCATTCCCGTCCGGGCGCCCCTTGTGGGCACCCTCGTCCATCCCCGCCCCCTCTTTCGTACGGGCCGCGTCTCAGACCGGCCTCTTCCGCTCGTGCGCCCGCTGCCTACCTACCGGCCGGCCTCAATCCCCTGCACCCCCAACACTCCCCAGACACGCGATACTCCCCCATCCCCAAACTCATCCATCCCCATGCCCGGCCACCTCTTCACCGAGTACTTCCTCTCCGACGGCATCCGCCTCACTCAAGAGCGCCAATCCCAGCGCCCCGCCTTCCTCGCCTTCCGTGACGCCGCCCGTCGCCTCTTCAGGGACTTTGCTGCCCACCACGAACCCAACGAGCACCAGACCGAGCAAGACCTCATCCGCCCCCTGCTCCAATACCTCGGCTGGACTGACGACCTCCCCCAGGCAGCCTCCACCGGCGGCGAAGACATCCCCGACCTGCTTCTCTTTCGCGACGCTGAAGCCAAGACCCGCGCCACGAGTTCCGAGGCTAGCCCCTACCTCGAAGCCCTCGCCGTCGCCGAACTCAAGCGCTTCCGCCGCCGCCTGGATACCCGTGGCCCCGGAAAAGGAACCCAGGCCTCCTCACCCCACGCCCAGATCCTTCGCTACCTGTCTACCGCCGAATCCGTCACCGACGGCAACCTCCGCTGGGGCATCCTCACCAACGGCGCCGTCTGGCGGCTCTACGACCAGAAAACCCGTCCCCGCGCCACCGCCTTCTACCAAGCCGACCTCCAGGCCCTCCTCCAGGGCGATGACGAGGATCGACTCCGCACCTTCCACCTGCTCTTTCGTCGCTCGGCCTTCCTGCGCCGTCCGGGAGCGGCAACCTCGTTTCTTGAAACAGCATTGGCGGCCGGCCGCCGTTACGAACACCGCGTCGCCCGGAGCCTCGCCGGCGTCGTCTTCGACCGCGTCTTCCCTCGCCTTCTCCAGGCCCTGGCCGACGTCGCCGACCGCCCCATGCCGGAGATTCGCGAAGCCGCCCTCATCTTTCTCTACCGCCTGCTCTTCGTTCTATACGCCGAAGACCGCGGCTTGCTCCCCGTCAACGACGCCGCCTACGACGACTACGGCCTCCGCAAGCGCGTTAGAGACGACGTTGCCCACCGCAAGTCACGTAGCGACACCTTCTCCAACACCGCTTCGAGCTACTACCGCCACCTGACCGACCTCTTCGAGCAGATTGACGGCGGCGACCCGTCCATCGGCCTCCCGCCCTACAACGGTGGCCTCTTCGCGGACAGAGGCGCGGCCAAACTACTGAACCAGGTTCGTCTGCCCGACGACGTCATTGCCGACGTCGTGTACGACCTCAGCCACACCCACGACAACGGCCAGCCCCGCTACGTCAACTACCGCGACATGTCCGTCCAGCAACTCGGCTCCATCTACGAGCGCCTGCTGGAACAGCAGCCGGAACTCGGGCCGAACGGCAGAGTACGGGTCCGTCCCAACCCCTACGCCCGCAAGGACAGCGGCAGCTTCTACACCCCGCAAGACCTCGTGGATCTCATCGTCGACCAGACCCTCACGCCGCTGATTGAGGAACGCCTTGACGCCTTCGCGGCGCGGGCCAATGAACTCCGCAGCGACCGCCGCCCAAGGTCCGACCGCCGCACTGAGCTGGCCCGGCTAGATCCCGCCCAAGCCGTCCTCGATCTCAAGGTGCTCGACCCCGCCATGGGCAGCGGCCACTTCCTCGTCACCGCCGTCGACTTCCTCACCGACTACGTCGCCGACCTCGTCGAGGTCGCGCCCGCCTTCGCCGACTGGCTACCCCGGGACGACCCCTACCAGTCACCCCTGCTTGAACGCGTCGCCGCCATCCGCGCCGACATCCTCCGGCGCGCCCGCGAGTCCAACTGGAAGGTCAACGAGGCCCAGCTCACCGACCAGGCCATCATCCGCCGCCTGGTTCTCAAGCGCTGCATCTACGGCGTCGACAAGAACCCGCTCACTGTCGAGCTCGCCAAAGTCTCCCTCTGGCTCCACAGCTTCACCGTCGGCGCGCCCCTCTCCTTCCTCGACCACCACCTCCGCTGCGGCGACTCCCTCCTCGGCCTCCGCATTGCCGACGCCACGGCCGACCTGCGGCGGCTCAAGGCCCCAATGTTCGTGGAGAGCGCCCTGCAGGGCGTCGAAAACGCCGCCCAGGGCATGCGCCAGATCGAGGAACTCTCCGACGCCGACGTAACCGAAGTCCACGAATCCCAGTCCCTCTTCCACGCCGTCGAATCCGCCACCGCCGACCTCCGCGGCTTCCTCGACACCCTCGCCGGCCTCCGCTGGCTCACCGCCGGCATGCGCGTCCGCCAGCGCGCCACCTTCGAGGCCCCCGTTGCCGAAACGCTAGGCGCCGACCCCTCCCAGGCCTTCAATCTCCTAAGCCAGGGTGCCGGTTCGTCTTCCCCCGTAGGGGTACCCCTTGTGGGTACCCATCCCCCGTCCGCCCCGGCAACCGCCAGTTCCCCCGTAGGGGTACCCCTTGTGGGTACCCATCCCCCGTCCGCCCCGGCAACCGCCAGTTCCCCTGTAGGGGTACCCCTTGTGGGTACCCATCCCCCGTCCGCCCCGGCAACCGCCAGTTCCCCTGTAGGGGTACCCCTTGTGGGTACCCATCCCCCATCCGCACAAACTGTTCGCGGTGAGCCGCCCCGGAGTCCCTCGGAGGGGCGTGTCGAACCACCCTCGCCAGCACCCAACCTGGAGCCGTCCTCTTCTCCCTCCGACGTAGGGGCCGGTTTCAAACCGGCCTCTTCCGGTCGAGATCAACAGAACGCTGTCGACCCGGGCGCGCGCGCGAACTCCCCGGAAAGGCGCCGCCTTAATCCCTCTCCTGGGGGAGAGGGTTGGGGTGAGGGGTCTTCCGGTCGTGATCTCACGCACCAGCAACCAGACCCAATCGAGCCAAACCCCGCCTTCACCACCCTCCTAACCCAATCCAAATCCATCGCCAAAGCAGAGTCCGTCCTCCATTGGGAGGCGGCTTTCCCCGGCGTCTGGCGCCACTGGCAAAACCACACTCCCGAGGGCGGCTTCGACGCCGTCATCGGCAATCCCCCCTGGGACCGCATCAAGCTCCAGGAAGTCGAATGGTTCGCCACCCGCGACCCCGACCTCGCCCGCGCCCCCACCGCCGCCGCACGTCGCGCAGGCATCAAACGCCTGCGCGAGCAGGACGATCCACTGGCCCACGCCTTTGACCAGGCCAAGGCTCGCGCCGACCGGCTCGGCCAGGTCATTCGCGCCTCTGGCCATTACCCCTTGCTCGGCGGCGGCGACATCAACCTCTATTCCCTCTTCGTCGAGCGTTCCCTGCGCCTCGTCAAGCCCAACGGCCTCGTCGGCCTCCTCACCCCCTCCGGCATCTACGCCGACCGCACCGCCGCCCGCTTCTTCCAATCCGTCTCCACCACCGGCCGCGTCGCCGGCATCTACGACTTTGAGAACAGGAAGATCTTCTTCAAAGACATCCACGCCTCATTCAAGTTCTGCGCCCTCATCGTCGGCGGGCCCGACCGCACCTTCCCCGAAACCCGCTGCGCCTTCTTCTTGCACGGCACAGACACAATCAACGATCCCGACCGAGCGTTCGCCCTGTCCCCCGACGACTTCGCTCGCGTCAACCCCAACACCGGCACCTCCCCCGTCTTCCGCACCCGCCGCGACGCCGACCTCACCCGCCGCATCTACCGGCACCATCCGGTGCTGGCGGAACACTCTACGGGCGAAGTTCGTTCCGTCTGGCCAGTTCGCTACTCCAATATGTTCCACATGGCCAACGACTCCCACCTCTTCCGTACAGCCGCCCAACTCGAAGACGAAGGCTTCTATCCGGTCCACGGCAATTGCTGGAAGCGCGGCAACGAACTGTATCTACCGCTGTATCAGGGACGAATGATCCATCAGTTCGACCACCGGGCCAATTCCGTGCAGGTAAACCCCGAGAACATTACGAATCCATACTTGAGCGAAAGGGTCAGCGAGATCCAGCATGCAGATCCGAGATTCCTTCCAACAAGCGTCTATTGGGTCCCAGCGAATGATGTGTCGCACGCATTTCCTAATGCACTGGAATGGACAATTGCCTGCCGCCCGATAGTCCGGCCGACTGACGCTAGAACTCTGATCGCCACCCTTGCTCCACGTGCTGGGTATAGCCACAGCATCTTTCTTCTAATTCCAGAATCAATTAGTTCCGCTGAAAGCGCGCCGTTGGTCGTAGGAAACCTCAACAGCTTCTGCCTGGACTTCATTACGAGGCAAAAGATGCCCGGAACAAACCTCAGTTGGTACATCCTTGAGCAGCTGCCAATCATAGACATGGACGCATATTGTCGCTGCTTCGGCGACCGTACAGCCGCCGATCTGGTCCGAGATCACGTCCTCCGCCTCACCTACACCTCTCATGACATGGCCCCCTTCGCCCGCGACCTCGGCCACCACGGCCCACCCTTCGCCTGGGACCCCGAACAACGCCGCCACCTCCGAGCCCGCCTCGACGCCCTCTACTTCCACCTCTACGGCCTCACGCGCGACGACGCCTCCTACATCCTCTCCACCTTCCCCATCGTCAAGCGCCAGGATGAGGCCGAATTCGACGGTCGTTACCGCACCAAAGACCTCATCCTTGCCTACATGAGCGCCCTCGCCGCCGGCGACACCGAATCCCAAGTGGCGGTCTAGTCCGGAATCACGTCATCGACGATCCCCCACAATCGCGACACCATCCAAGCCAACTCCCACATCTTCAGCTAGCACTTTGTGGTGCCGGTCGAAGTCCTGGTCCGTTCAGTCGACCTACTCGCCAGACATCGCCCGAACCCCAACTCCATGCTCAGCCGCGTGCTCGAAGACTCCGAAGTCCTCTACGACCGACGAGCGACCTGCTTAGCGAAGCTCGTCAGCTAGCCTTTGGCCGGACTTCAGAGATCGAAGAAGCTCCTGTCTGCCACGAAAACGCACCGCGTTCCGTTTCTGCCGCGATATGTTCCACTCTTCCTTCGTCATGGCCCCACCAACCACAGCAATTGGCCGAAACCTAACCTTGGCACTCCCAGGCACCAGCTTCTCCGCAGCGTTGGCGCCCGCCTGTAGCTGCCGGACGAACTCACCAGCGTGAAACCTGCCGCGCTTCAACTCCAGCGGTGCCACCCACCCGTCACGATCGGCGGCGTCCGCCACGAACAAGTAGTCGCACCGCTGATCTGACGACCCGAGCGGCGATCCCGGTTTGTCGAAGTCGACGATCACGCGAGAAACCGGCGCGCCATCTAGGGACACGCTGCAGCCCTGCTTGCGAATCCGCGTGGCGATGCACCTGTCGTCCACATTCGCGCGGACCCGTTGGACGAGTCCGCTCACTCAGCCTCCCCAAGTCGGCTAAAAATCTCGGCCCAGTCGTTGTGCATCGCCCGGGCCACCTCTTCGAAGTCGGTCGGGTAAAGGCCGGACTCTTCGTCCAGACCGATCTCGCTTACCGTGGAACCCTCACCGTTCGGGTCCGGCTTGAAGAACCAGGCCCCAACCTGACTGGCGTCAAGCGCCACGTCGCCCCCGGCGATTCCCGCTCGCTCGCCCTCGTGGAGCTTCGACACGCGCACCAGGTTGGCCAACTCTTGCAGCACCCACTCGCTATGCGTGGTCACAATCACCCGAATCCCAGCCCGCACCAACCCCGCAAGCTGCCGTGTGAACTCTACCTGCATGGCCGGATGCAAATGTGACTCTGGCTCCTCAATGATCAGCACGTCTCCATGACGCACGACATACCGTAGATATAGCACCACCGGCGCAAGCTCAGAGATCATCGAAGACGCGTGAATCAATGGGAGGGTATCGCTCCATCCATTGGGACGAAAATCAAAACGAGCCGAGCCACTCCCAACATCATGCAGCTCCACTGCGCCCTTGAGTACTGCCCGTTCCAGTGATCCTGCATTTGCCTCGGTGCCTGCTTCTTTGTGACGACTGCCGAGAGTAGACGACTCCCTATCTCTTGCGCTCATTTCACCAAGTTGATTTAGGAAATCACCGAGCACACCCGAAAGAGTAGGCGATGTACCTCTCCCACGATACCCACCAATTGTGGCTCCCTCCACCAATGAGCTAGATACAACTCTATGGCTGTGTATCAAGCCCGTGCGACTAGCCGGCAAGTAATAGGAATTGCGGTGCAGTGGTCGAAGAAACCACATGAATAAGTCCTCGATAAGCTGGGTGAGGAAAAAGACTACATCTTCACTCTCAAGGCGCTTCCAAGGCGCAATCACCATACGATTAGCCTGCCCAACGTCCAGGCTTCCAAGGAGTCTTATGTCGTCCGATAAGGACTCGTATCGATCAAAGCCGAATGACAACTCTGAACCATCACCTTGCAGATTCACCTGATATCTGAACATTCCGAGTTCATTCGTACGAGGAATCGAACATCTAATCCTCGAGCTTCCACTATTGCCTAAACGCCGTACCAGTTGGCTCACACTATCGACACCAAAGCATCTTCCGATTCGCCTCTCGGAATGAGAATCGTGTCCTCTGGATGACTCAAAAACTGAGCGAATATATGACTCGACACTCCGTGGAAGGGAGACTCGTGATGCACTCGGATACAAGTCGTCTGACTCCGTGCGGCGCATTGCAGGCGAGGTGCTTCTGACACCGGTGTTGTTGTTTGTATAGATGTCATCAGAGGTAGACAACATCCAGTCTTTGAAATCATCGAGCATAGCTTGCTCGTGAGAGTCTTCACGCATTAGCGATTCGACTACGGAATCAAGTAGATCATATATGTAGCTATAGTTCCTCTTTAACGAATCATGTTCCTCGACGTGGAAGCACTGATGCAATGCGTGGATAAGAGTTGCTAAGTACGACTTCCCCGTATTGCTCGGACCAATAAAAACCGTTAGCGGACGTAGATCCACGCTTGCCCTGACAATCGGGCCAAAATCTTCAGCGTCAAGGCGGTATTCGCCGGGAAACTCGTGACTCGCGTTTTCTGTACCCACGGCTACCTCAACGGCTTCGTTGAAGAAAGAGAGTGGCCAGGGGGACGCATCCCTGCGGGACGGCTATCCGTGAACCTCCTGACCTTAATCGAGTATACCCTTGAGAACCGCACCCACTAGGGACGTCTTTGTTCACCTCTACCTCGTCGTGTGAGGCTCCCGATTAGCCGCCGACCCCAGGCCCCAAAGCCTGGTTCACCGCAATCGCCAGCCCTGCCGCGGCCGCCACCCCGGCCAGCATCAGCCCGGCAATCCACTTGATCAGCCGCGCCTCCCGCGCGTGCAGTTCCGCCTTCAACTCGCCAAACTCAGCCTTCATCTCCCCAAGGTCGGCCTTCCACTCCGACCGCATCTCGCTAAGGTCGGACTTCCATTCAGTCCGCATCTCGCCAAGGTCGGACTTCCACTCAGTTCGCATCGCCTGCATCTCAACTCGCAGCGAGTGAATGTCCGCCTTCGTCGCGAACGTCGGCAGCGTGGACTCGATTGCCGTCAATCGTCGCTCGATGTCGAGCGCGGACAAATCGGCCGTCATCGGATTCCCCGCACGACGGTTGCTGCTCGGCTCCGGACTTGCTCTCTCACCTGGGCGCCCCTTCGTTGTGACGGCGAACTCGCCGACCGGCTCTCAACCGTCCCCGCTGCACGCACCGGGGCCGCCCCGTTGATACTGCCCCCATCCTACCCGCCCCACCCCGGTTCCAGCCCTCGTCATCCCGGCGTCCTCAGGGAGCCTGCCCTGAGCCTGTCGAATGGGGGACCCAGCGCCATAATCAATCCCAGCGCAACCTGCCACCCCGTCCATGCACGCACCCCAAGCGCACCTGCCGCTCTCCTCTCACCCCCTCCTCACTGGACACCTCCCCCACCAAAGTGGACACATTCGAACGAAAACTGGACACATTGCCCCCGAAACTGGACACATTCGGCCGAAAAGTTGACACATCGGGCCAAAAACTGGACACATCGGCCTGCCAGAGTGGACACATTCCGCCATCCCGGCGTCCGCGGGGAGCCTGCCCTGAGCCTGTCAAATGGGGGACCCAGCGCCATGATCAGTCCCAGCGCACCCAGGCCATCCCCGTCATCCCGGCGTCTTCAGCCGGGACCCAGCACCATGGTCGACTCCGGCGCAACCTGCCACCCCGTCCACGCACGCCTCCCGAGCGCGATTCCCCCTTCACTCACTCCTCTGCGCTCTTCCCTCTTCCCTTCCTCACTGAACACCTGACCCTCAAAACTGAACACATTCGGCCGGAAAGTGAACACATCGGGCCGGAAACTGAACACATTCGCCCAAAAACTGAACACATCGTCCCGACCGGCTGAACACTTCCCCGCCGTCCCGGCTCCCCCCAAGAACCTGCCCTGAGCTTGTCGAAGGAGGGAGACCCTGCAGCACCCAACGCTCTCATGCGCACCCAGGCCATCCCTGGCAAACCACCACATCGGATACTCCAGACCTTCCTGCCTCCACTCTCGCTCCTCTGCCCTCTCCTTTTCCCCTATCACCCTTGCCTCGTGTAGCCATTATGTGTACACTTGGGATGCCGCATTCCGCCTCCATCCTTGGAGCCCTCATGCTCGCCAGTCTCGTCCGGCTGTTCGCCTCCCTCCTGTCACGGTGCCGCCCACCCCTCTGGCGTCCCCGGCGCCGTCCTGTCGCCCCCTCGCTGCCCCGACCTTCGTCGCCGAGCCGCCAAAAAAACCGCCTAAGCACTCTCTCGCCAGCCCGACCCCCCCTCCGGGGGGGTCGGGCTGGCGAGAGAGTGCTCCCCCCTTCACCCCCCACCGGCTTCCGGCTCGCCGCAGTCGCGTTGCCGGGCTATTCGCGGCTATGCTCCCCAGCGGGCGTCAATGCGCGCCCCAAACCACCGGAGCCTGGCGTGAGCCGTGCAGCGACGATCACCGGCTGGGGGATGTGCGTTCCCCGGCAGGTCCGCACCAATGCGGAACTCGAGCGAATGGTCTCAACGTCGGACGAGTGGATCGTGTCGCGCACCGGCATCCGCGAGCGCCGGATCGCCAGCGACGACGAGTCCACGTTCACCCTGGCGCGGGACGCCGCCAAGCAGGCGTTGCAGGTGGCCGACGTGCATCCGAACGACATCGACCTGGTGGTGGTGGCCACGCTGACGCCGGAATACGGGTTTCCGGCAACGGCCAGCCTGGTGCAGGACACGCTGGGCGCGAGGCGAGCCGGCGCCTTCGACATCAACGCCGCCTGCGCGGGCTTCGTGTACGGCGTGGCGGTGGCGCGCGGCATGATCGAGTCGGGCACTCACGAGACGATCCTGCTGATCGGCGCCGACACGATGTCGCGGGTCGTGGACTGGACGGACCGGTCGACCTGCGTGCTGTTCGGCGACGGCGCGGGCGCGGTGGTGATGCAGGCCACGGACGGGCCGGGCGGAATCTTCAGCAGCGTGCTGGGATCCGATGGGGCGGGCGCGCCGCTGTTGATCCAGCCGGCCGGCGGCAGCCACCAGCCGGCCACGGTGGACACGATCAAGTCGGGCGCCCACTACCTGCAAATGAACGGGCGCGAGGTGTACAAGTTCGCCGTCACCGCCACGGCCGAGGCGGCGCGCCAAACGCTGCAGGGCACCGGACTGGGACCGGACGACGTGGACCTGTTCATTCCGCACCAGGCCAATCTACGAATCATCAAATCGGCGGCGCGCGGCGCGGGTATCCCGCTGGAACGGGTGTTCGTGAATGCGGACCGCTACGGCAACACGTCGGCGGGATCCATCCCCATCGCGCTCTGCGAGGCGCTGGAAGCCGGCCGGATCCAGGCGGGCGACCGGGTGGTGATGGTTGGCTTTGGCGCCGGCCTGGCCTGGGCCGCCGCGGGGATTGAATGGACCGCGGCCACCGTAAAGCTCAATACCGTGGCAACCGCCGCGGCGAGCGCCAGCTAGCCGTCTTTCCAGCGGGCACGATCCCCGCGAGCCCGGGTCGCCACGTCCGCATGTGCGGTGCGAGGCTGCGAGCGGTCTGATTCCCTGTAGGCACACGTCGACGCAGGTTTGAGGGCTCTCCGCCGACAGTCAGAGCCAACGCAGGCCCGCCTTTTCCCGGAGACCAGGATGAATCCAGGTATGGCTCCATCTGACCTGCCTCCGGTGCCTTCAATTAGTGGGCGCACGCCAGTTGCGCCACGCGTCTCGCCGGCCCGGTGTCGATTTTCACGGACACGCCCCGCGCTGGCTGTGGGCTCAGGTTGCCTGCGTCACCGTGATGGTGACGGTGGTCGTAGCCGACGGGCTGTCGCGGCTGGTGCTGGCTTTGATGGTGAGGCTGTAGCTGGACGTCGTCGCGTGGCTCAGTCGGGTGCCCACCGCCAGGGTTCCAGCCAGCCCATCCACCGCCCAGTGATTGGCGGCGTTAGTTCGGTCAACCGGTCCAGCCAGCCCAGTTCGGCCGGCACGTCGCCGGTCAGGCTGTTGCCGCTGAGGTTCAGGGTCGTCAACGCGAACAGGTGCCCGATGTCGGCCGGGATGCTGCCGCCCAGGCTCTGGTTGGCCAGGTTCGGCCCCGTCACCCGCGTTGGCGTGCCGCTGGTCGTCACCCCGGTCCAGCTGGTCAGCGCGGTGCCCGTGCTCCAGTTCAGCGCGGCCGTGCCCCGCAGCGGGTCCATCGCCGCCAGCAGCGTCTCGCAATCCTTCACCAGCTCCCGGTTATCCCCCGGGTTGGCAATCACCGTCCCGTTGGTGCAGGTCGGCGCGGCCGGCGGCTGCTTCGGCGTAAACGTCGTCGTCTGCCCGTCGCCGGGCGTGATGTCGCCGTAGGCCCCCAGGTCCCGATACTCCTGCGGCAGTTGGTCCACGCGGGTGGCCCGCGTCGTCGCCTTCCCGTCGGCGGCTTCCCCCGCCGTGATCCGGCTGGACAGGTTCGCCAGGGTCTGCGTGTGCTCCGGGTCGCCCGCCGGCGTGTGGTCCCTGACCGCCTGCGCCACCCCCGCGTCGTCCGTCACCACCGCCCATGACGCCACCGCCTGCCAGGCCTCGAACCCAATCGCGTTATGCGCCCCCATCGGCGCCAAGAACACCACCGCCTCCCGCCCCCCGATCTCCGCGCTCAGCGCTGCCTCCGCCGCCACCACCTGCGCCTGCAATCCCGCCTCGTACGCGCCGCGCGTCTGCAGCGCGTCTGTCCCGTAGGTGCCCGCCTCATGCTCCCGCACGTACAACTCGTAGGACGCCGCCTCGCCTCGCCGGTCGTAGGCCACCGTGACCGTCGCCGGCGTGGTGCCACTGCCCAACAAGAACGCCGTCACCGCGTAGTCCGCGAAACACGTCAGGAACCGGTAGTCCTTCGATTCCCCGCCCCGCGCGATCGCCAGGAAATTGGCCTTCGCCGTCTCGCGGTATTTTGGGTCGAGCGTGTCGAGCGTCGCCGCGAATAGCAACTCGAGGGTAGCGACGGCCGGGATCGCGTCGGTCGGCCCCAACCGCAGCCAAAAGCGGATCGCGCCCTCGCGCTGCTGCGCCGTCCGCGCCACCCCACGCCAGGCGCAGCGCACCGAGGTGGCCGCCGGCGTGCCCCGGAGCGCCAGGTGCACTGGCGACGCGCCGGCCAGGCGCAGGCCGTCTTTCAACAGTTCCTCCACGGTCGCGGCCGGCCCCTGCGATCTTGCCGCCGCGACCCTCGCCGGGCCGCCAACCGAATCGAGGGCGCCCCGCGCCTCGGACACGGACGCTGCCGCCGCTACACCATCCGACGTCTCGCTGTCGGCGCAGCTCGCGGTCAGCGCCGCCAGCAGCAGCCCGATGAGCACAACTGGCAGCACCCGCCGTCCCTGGCGGGCTACTGCGCACCCAAGCGTCATGGCGCGCTTCCCGTGCCGCAGAGCTTGACGTTGCTGACCTCGGCCAGCTGCGCCGCGAATCCCGGATCCAGGCAGCCGCCGAGATAGTGGTCCGGGTGCCGGAACCGGAAGTTCAGGCCCGTCACCCGCGCTGGCTCGCCGCTCAGCTGCACGCCCACCCGCTGCGCCAGCGGTGTGCCGGGGCCCCAGTTCAAGAGGACGTAACCGGCCAACTGGTTTCGCAGCCCCAGCAGCGTCTGCCGGTCCCCCACCAGCCCGGGGTTGCTCGACGGATCGCGCACCACGTAGCCCTCGCGGCAGGCGGCCTTGTAGCTCAAGTGCGCCGCGATCGGCACGCCGCCGCGCATCACCACCCGCACGTCCGAGCCGTCTGTCGGCGCTTTCCAGTCCACGTGCAGCTCCGCGTCGCGTGCACTCACCACCGGCCGCGCCACCCGGCCGGCTCGCTGCGCCGCCACCGTGAGATCCCGGCGGTCGTGGAGCACCGAGTCTTCCTGCGATTCCAACCGCACCACCGCGTCGCCCCGCGGCGCGCAGCCCTCAATCCACATCACGTCGTAGTAGCCCGGCTGCGTGAACGGCGACGGTGCCCGCGGCCCCGGGCTCACCGGGGCCGTAGCGCTGCCCCGTCGCCCTTCGCTCACGGACGTTCCTCAGCCTCGACCGCAATCAACCGCTCGCGGGCATCAGGGTCCGCCGCCACCAGCACCCGCGCGTCGCTGCCATCGGGGGCCATGGTGTACAGCACTACCTCGCCGCCCGAACGGACTGAAGCGGCCGACCGGTTCAGGCCCACCGTCCCCACCGCAATCCGCGTGCCGTCCGGCGACCAGGCCGCCAGGCTTCCGTTGGGCAGAGGCACGGGCGATTGCCCGACAGGCGTACCGTCAGTCGTGACGACGCAGACGTGCGCCCCGCAGGTGTACAACACGTGCGCCCCGTCCGGCGACCACGCCACCGTCGGAAACCAAGCGCCTCCGGTACGCCAACCCTCGACGACAGTCGCAATGCGCTGTACATCGGCGCCGTCGGCCGCCATGGTGTAAAGCGCGACGTCGTCCCCATCCGCTTTGGCAAACGCCAGCCGGCGCCCGTCCGGGGACCACGCCGGATCGCTCACGACGTCGACGGCCACTTCCACTTGCGATCCGTGAACGCCGTCTGCTGTCACGACACGCAGAACGGTAGCCGGCGCGTCCTCCGCCCGCTCCGGCCCCTGTACAAGAACAAACGCAATCCGCCCTCCGTCGGGCGACCACTGCGGGGCGCCATAGGCCGATCGCGCCACTTCCGATACCTGGCCGTCGTTGATGTCCAGTACGTTCAACCGGACACCGCCGCGCGCTCCAGTGGCGTAGTCGTAGTAGGAAAGAAACGCCAGTCGCTGCCCATCCGGCGACCACGTCGGCCGGCCGCCGATCGCCAGTCGCTCCGTCGTCCCGCGCCCACGATGCCAAACGATAATCTCGTGTAGATCGCGGATAATGGCGATCCATATCTTCCCGCCCGGGACATCGAGACCACCCTCCGCCAGCCCGCCGTACGTCTGCCCTTCCGCCGGCTTGCGACACACCGCCACGGCAATCCTGGACCCATCGGCGGCGATGCTCGCCGCCGTCAGTCGCTGCGCGGCAAACCGCACCGGCCCGTCCGACGTAACCTCGGAATCGTCGGTCAAATCAGACCTGTAGAAAATCCCGTATCTGCCGCGACCACTCCAGTCGCCGCCGGTCGTCTCAACTGCTATCTCACCGGCGGCGTCGTGGAGGAGTTGCAAGCCGGGCCGGACGGCCGCGGCGGTGTAGAGCCGCGTGCCATTGGTGAACAGCACCCCCGACCCATCCTGCAGCCACTGGAGCGCAAGAGTATGGACCTCCTTATCCGGTTCATGCAGGCCCGTCGGCTCCTGCATCCATCGACGATTGAGGCCGGGGCATTGTGGGTAAACCACTGGTTCCCGCGACATGGAGTCAGGCACACGACTGATGTCGGGAAACGTCTCGTTCCCACAGCCCGCCATGCTCAGCGCGACTGCAAGCGTGAACGAAGCGAGCGTCGCTCGCCATCTTCCCGCACGAGTACTGAGTTCGAGCATGGTGAGCCCTACCGCGACTGGTACAACGCACGCATCGCCAACACGTCAAGAGGGTGAGGCGAACAGTTAACCTTAGTGATCCCTTTCGTCATGACGGTGTCTCTAAACGCCGGGTGCGCCGAGTAGTCCCCATGCTGGCTGCGAATGCCAAGCGCGTGGCCGACCTCGTGAACCAATACGCCATAAACGCTGTAAGTCGGTGCATCAGGATTGCTGGCTTTCGGTGGAGGTAGATCAGGACACGCATTGAACGAGATATCTCCCGGATCCACATTGGCGTCACCACCAGGGAGGGCCAGAGGATCGTGCTCGACCCTGGTTCTTCGCAGGAAGATATCGGTCGTATATCCCTCGTATCCTACGCGTTTTGTTGGAAACGCGCACGCGATAGTCACATTATCTTTAAGTTCTCCCCAGCAATCGCGATGCCCGAAACCCAGATCCTCGGCGAACTCTGAGAATGCAAACTCACGCCGTCTATCGTAGTCTGAAACTTGCGACAGAGGAGCATCCCAATCGATGTCATCCAGCATGATGACTTCATTGAGGCGACTGTCGGCGATCTGGTTTGGTCGTATGTCGGTCCACCGAAGGCGACTAAGGATTGCAACCACGGCATTATAGAAACTGGTATCAGGGAGGCCTGTGCGGGAACGGACTTCTTTCAGCACCGCGTCGACTACGTTCGAATAGTCGGTGCAAGCTTCGCTGCTATACGTTATGGTCACGACGCCGCCAGTGGCCAGTTCCCATTGCTCAAAGGCATGCTGGATAAAGGCGGACCAGTCACTCTGCTTGCCTACGGGGAACGTGTCTTCACAGATCCGATACTCGTATGTCGTGCTGGGCAGCGGGTATCGCAACGGAATACCCGCAACCCATACTGGCGAGCTTGATTCCGCGGAAGTTGCCGGAGCCGCTGACGACCAGACATACGAGTCACGGGCAGCAAAGACATCGCTATCATTGGAAGTGCTGGACCCCTCTCGGTAGATTAACTGAATGGCATAGACTTGGCGAGCTGTGAGACCAGTCAATGTTAACGGGTTTGTCACGTTCGTTTTCGGAGAGAGAAAAGCACCAAGTCTCGTCGGTCTCCAATCAGGATGTGCATGATTAGCAATCGCCGGTCGATATCGTAGGTCATACGAACCAGCAGCATAGTTATTATTGTTCAAAAGATCCTCTACTGAAGTCCATCTGAGTTCAGCAGAATTCGAACCCGCGCTGTTGCCGTTAGCCACAGTAATCGGCGTGTCAATAATGATGATCGTTTTGGTATACGAGACTCTTTGCTGATCGTCCCTCATGCCAATTCTGATTCCATAGGCGGCGTTCTCGGCAAGGCCGACGACGTTGCCCGCCTTCGTCATGATTTGGCCGAGATTGAGTTGGAGGCGCTGAGCCTTGTCGGCCACGTGGTCTTGCTCCATCGTGCCCTGGACTTGATGCCAGTCCGATTTGTCGGGATCGTGGAGATTGCTGAGGTTATCGCTGGCCTGGACGAAGTAGGATTCTCCGAAGAGACTAGGAGACCAGCACAGGCTGGCCATGCGCCGCGGCTGCGGCACCACGTCCACTTGCATGTTCGCGGGAACCACCGCCGTGCCACTGATCGCCGGGCATTCCGGATCGGTGGATACCGGCGTACCGGACCCAGGCGACGACGGATCCTCCCGCTCGGGCGGCGGACTCTCGGACTTCTGCACGGTGATCTTGGCGCTGGCATAGAGTTCCGATTCGTCGGCGTTGACCACCCGCAGCCAGCCCGTGCCGCCCGGCGCGCAGCCGTCGATCCGCAGCGAGTCGTAGTAGCCGGACCCCGTGGACGGGCCGCGGCCCTGCGCGCTGGCGCCCGACGTCCGGCAGCGGCCCTCGGGCTGGATAGGACCCACCAGGTAGGTCCGCGCCGTCTTGCCCACCGGGATGTCGTGGATCTCGAACTTCTGCCGCTGACCCACCCGAATCGTGGCCGACGACGGGATCAGGCTGGCGTTGCCCACCTTGTTGCCGGCGGTCGCGGAGCCGGCCAGCTCGACCCACTTGCCGCACAACGACGCCGCGTTGCAGGCCCGCACCTGCACCTGGTAGCGCGTGCCGTTGATCAGCCCCCGGATCGTCCAGGCCGTGGTGGTCCCCGGCGTCACCACGGCCGAGCCGTCCGGCCAGTCCGGCGTCCCCTCCGCCTTATGCTGCACGTGGTAACCGGTCAGCGCCGCGCTGCCGCGGCTGCTGGGCTGGTCCCAGTCCACGGTCACGGTGTGCTTGCCGCTGCCGGTATGCGTCAGGTTGCGCACCGGCCCTGGGGTGGTCGCCGGCGGCGCGGCCGTGGCGGTTCGCGTCGGCGTCGGGGTCGGCGCGGGCGTGGCGATCTTCACTTCCTTGGGCGGGTGGGTCCACCGGCCGCAACTGTCCGTGTTGTTGCAGGCGTGAATGCGGAACTTGTAGGTCGCGCCGGCCTGGAGCCCCGTATAGGTATGACTGCGCGAGTCCTTCCCCACCACAAAGGCGTCCCCGTAGTCCGGATGGTCCGGCCCGGTCCACAACAGCAACCCGAACCCGGTCAGCGTCCGCCCGCCGTTGCTGGGCTTGTCCCAGCGCGCCCGGGCCGAACTGGTCGTGATGTTGTCGAACCTGACGTTGGGCACGAGGCCCGGCGTGCCGGCCTTCGTCGCCCCCCGCGTCGCCGCCGAGGCCGGGGCCGCCCCCGGCACGCCCGGCGGCGCCCCCTCCGGAATCGCCAGCACCGTCAGCCCCTGGCGCACCGTGGCCGCGGCCGCGGCGGCCCCGGCCGCGCGCACCTCCGCCGTCAGCGTGCCGGCGCCCAGCGCGCAGGCATAGACCACGAACGTCAGGTCCTGCGATGTGACGCCCGTCACCGTTTGCGACTGCGACGCCGTCCCGCAGCCCCCGATCCCCAGCGCCGTCGCGTTGTCGCTGGCCACCACCACCGCGTACGTCGTCGCCGCGTCCAGGTTCGACAGCTGCACCCCAAACCGGTCGACCGTCGTCTCCGTGGGCTCGCGGCTCAGGTCGGCAAACGCGATGCCGACGCCCTCCTGCGCCAGCAGGGGCCCGGCATAGCCGAGGAGCACCGCCAGGACCAGCAGGCCGCCCGCCACCAGGGCCCCCGCCACCCGCTGCGCCGGCCAGGCGCCCAGGCCGGCCCCGCGGACCAGCCGCCCCACGGCCCCGGCCGCGCCCCGCGCCGCCCCCATCCGCCCCGCCGGCCACCCGTCGCGCACGCCGTTCCACCCTGATCAATCGTTGCGTGCCGGGACTCTACGGAGCGACCGCAAGCAATGGCAACCACGACATGTCGATCAATATCCCAACATAGTCATGGAGATATCACCACCGTTTCTTCACCCTCGAATCATCGCACCTGCAACGTGTTCGCGAAGTCCATCTCCGTTGATTCACACCTACCGCGGACCATCCGATCGCTCTTCATTGCGACCCATCCCCCGCCAGTCCGTCCCCGCGGCACGCCGCTCGCCCGGCGCCCGTCGCGCCCCTCCCCCCGACTTCCGCCAGCCCACGCCCCCACTCGCCCGCCGCCCCCCAGCGCCACCACCACCACCGCCCGCTCGCCGCGCGCAAGGCCATTTCCGCCGCCACCCCCCGCGCCTGCAGTCCCGCCTCGTACGCGCCCCGCGTCTGCAGCGCGTCTGTCCCGTCGGTGCCCGCCTCGTGCTCCCGCACGTACAGCTCGTAGGAGGCCGCCTCGTCCATCCGGTCATACGCCACCATCACCGTCGCCGGCGTCGTCCCGCAGCCCAACAGAAACGCCGTCACTGCGTAGTCCGCGAAACACGTCAGGAACAGGTACTCGCTCGACTCGCCGCCGGATCCAGGCGGGCGAACGGGTGGTGATGTGTGGTTTTGGAGCCGGGCTGGCGGGGGCCGCGGAGGGATTAAGTGGACCTCGGCAACCATTAGGCTCACGGTCGTGGCGACGGCGGTGGCGAGCGGACGCTGGCTCCCGGCTGTCCTTGTAGAGTCGAACTGGACATAGCGTGACAGGTCGCGGGCGGGCCGCGATCAACGAGCGAGGGGACATGAGGCTCAACTCCTGGACTCGCGTCGCCCTGATTTGCATGTCAGCTCTCCTGGTGCTGGCCTGCGGCGAGGATTCGGCGCCGGATCCCGCCGCCGCACGCGCCGCGGCACCGCCCACGTCGGAGGCGCCGTTCGTGATTGGGGCGCTGGACTCGCTGACTGGGGTTGGGGAGTCGTACGGGGTTCCGCTGTCGCGGTCCAAGTTATTGGCCGTGGAGGAGATCAATGCGGCGGGCGGCATCAACGGGCGGATGCTGAAGCTGGTGATCGAGGACTCGAAGTGCACGTCCACGGATGCGATCGCGGCCTACCAGCGGCTGACCGACGTGGAGGGGATCAAGATCGTCCTGGGGGCGACCTGCAGCGGGGCCACGCTGGGGGTCGCGCCGCTGGCGGAGAAAGACGGCGTGATCCTGCTTTCGCCGTCGTCGACGAGTCCCGACATCACGCACGCGGGCGACTATGTCTTCCGGACAGCCATCAGCTCGCAGAAGGCGGGCACGGACGTGGGCAACCTGCTGTGGGCCGACGGCATTCGGACGATCGTCACGATCAGCGAGGCCACGGACTACGCGGAGGGAAGTCGCCGCGCGGCCGTGGCGCAGTTCGAGCAGTTGGGGGGCACGGTGGCGGCGGCGGAGAGCTACCCCTCGGACGCGATCGACTTTCGCAGCCAGCTGGCGAAGCTGCTGCGTGTCGAGGCCGACGCAATGTTCCTGGCCGCACAAGGCGAGATCTCCGGCGGCACCATCATCAAGCAGGCCCGCGAGCTGGGCTACGACGGTCCCATCTACTCCGAGGTGGTGCCCACGGGACCCAATGCCCTGGAGATTGCCGGCGAGCACGCGACCGGGCTGAAAGCGATTGTCCCGGACCCTGAACTGAACACCAGTACCGGAAAAGACTTTCTGGCGAGTTTCAACGACCGCCACGGCGTCGCCCCGTGGCCGTGGTACCAGGGCTCGGCCTACGACGGGGTCTACATCACCGCCGAGTGCCTGCGGCAGACCAACGACGACCAGGACACCGAGGGCTTCCGCGACTGCCTACACAAGCTCACCTGGAGCGGGGCGATCGGCGACGAGTACAGCTTTGATGAGAACGGGGACGTGGCCGGCATCTCCCACGTGTTGATTGAAGTGCTGCCGGTGGCCGAGCGGACGGAGGAAAACCTGGGGCATCGGGTGGTTCGGGGGCAGGCGGCTTCCTAACCGCCGCAGATCGGTCTGACCTGACCAGGACCGACCGGGACATAGGGGATACAGGTTCCCGCGCGGCTCAACGAGCGCGAATGCATGGCGAGCTGGCGAAGGCTTGCCACCTGATACGTAACGGGTTACAATCCGGAGATGATCGTGCGGTTCCGGCACAAGGGGCTGCGGCAGCTCTACGAGAGAGGAGATCGGCGGCTCCTTCCGTCACGCAGAGTCAGCAAGATCGAGCGGATCCTGGCGCGGCTGGACGTGGCGACGGAACCGGCCGACATGAATCTGCCAGGCTTCCGGCTGCACCCGCTGCGGGGCAACCTGGCCGGATTCTGGGCCGTCAGCGTTTCGGGAAACTGGCGCATCATTTTCCGCTTCGAGGCGGGAAATGTCCGCGACGTGGACCTGGTGGACTACCACTAGCGTCCGAGAACTGAGGGAGATGGCGATGCCTATGCTCAGTCCGCCCCACCCGGGGGCGTCGGTTCGCTATGACTGCCTGGAACCGTTGGGCCTGAGCGTGACGGACGGTGCGCGGGTGCTGGGGGTGAGCCGGAAGCAGCTGTCGGCGCTGGTGAACGGGCGAGCGGGAATCTCGCCGGAGATGGCGATTCGACTGGACAAGGCATTCGGCGGCGGCGCCAGCACGTGGTACCAGTTGCAGGCGGCCTATGACATGGCGCAGGCGATGCGGCGGGCCGAGGAGATCCAGCTTGACCTGCCGGAGGCGGTGCTGGCCTTTCGGGAACGGGCCGCCAGGTACAGCGTTGACGAGGGCTAGGGGTATCGGCGAGTCGCCGCACGCGAGCGGCAACCCAGGAATGGACGCTACTTCGGACTGGCGGGCGTGAGTTCGGCCTGGAGGGTTTGGACGAGGCGGCGGGTGCCTTCGCGGAGCTGGTCTTCGGGGATGTAGCTGTAGGCGAGGCGGATGCAGCGGCGGTTGCGGTCGTCGGCGAAGCAGTGGTGGCCGGCCAGGTAGGTGACGCCGTTCTCTTCGGCGCGTTCGCGGATGGCCTCGCTGTCGGCGCCTTCCGGCAACTCCAGCCAGATGAAGAAGCCGCCGATGGGCGTGATCCAGTCGCAGCCGAGGTCACGAAGCGGCGCCAGTTCCTCGAGCATGGCGTCGCGACGCCCGCGGTAAAGGTCCAGCAGCGTGGGCAGGCGCCTGGCGAGCGCGCCGCTTTGCAGGTACGCGCCGGTGACCCAGGCAGCGAAGGGGCTGGTGGCGCTGTCGGCCTTGAGACCACACATGCGCGAGATGTCGTCGGGCTCGGCCACGGCCCAGCCCAGGCGCATGCCGCCGGCGACCAGCTTGGAGAGGGTGCCCAGCTTGATGACGCGCTCGCGGCCGGCGATGGCGTAGAGGGCCGGCGGACGGGCGCCCTCGAAGATCAGGTCGCCGTAGGCGTCGTCCTCCAGGAAGACGAGGTCCAAATCCTCGCCGACTTCGGCCAGTTCCCGTCGCCGTTCCACAGGCGCGTTGAAGCCGACGGGGTTGTGCACGGTGGGCATGGTGTAGACGAGCGAGACGTGGGCGCCGGTCTGGCGCTGGCTCGTCACCGTCTCGCGCAGCGCGGATGGGACGATGCCCAGGTGGTCGGTATCGACTCCGACGATGTTGATTCCAAGCCCGCGGAAGAACCAGAGGGCGCCGATGAAGGTGGGCGACTCGACGATCACAGTGCCGCCGGGCGGTACGAGCAGCCGGGCGGCCAGCGCGATGCCCTGGGAGGCGCCGCTGGTGATCATGATGTTGTCGGGGCCGACGTCGAGACTCTCGGTGGCGCCGACCCAGCCGGCCAGGAAGCTGCGCAGCGGTTCGGGGCCGGAGACGGGACCGTACTGGAGGGCCTCGGCGTTGTGGTCGGCCATGAGCGCGGCGGTCGTCTCGGCCAGCTCGTCGTAGGGAAAGCTCGCCGAGTCGGGGAATCCGTAGGCGAGGCTGATCAGGCCGGGGCGCTGCATGGTCCAACTGGGCCGCAGCGGGTTCTGCTCCATCGCCTGGGCGACGGGGCTGTAGTGGGCTTCCAGGCTCATGGGAGCGAATCGTAGCAACCGCGCGCGCAGCAATTCTCGGGCCGTGGAAGGCACTGATGATCAGCGGTCGCCTGGCCGAGGTCCGCGTCTTCCATCTAATGTTCCAATCAGCGGGCGTCGAGCATCGCGAAATACAATTGATCCGGGCGGACAGGAAGCCGACACACTGGCCCGCCGTCGCCTCGACTGCGGGGAGCAGAATCCCGGGCGCAGGGAGGAATCGATGACGGTGGAACCGCTCACTCGCGCCGAGTTGCGCGAGGAATTGGATCGAAGTCTCCGGCACTACGCGACGAAGGCCGATCTGGCCAATCTGAAGTTCGCACTGGCAGCCTGGATGTTGCTGCTTGTCTCGGCGGCAACAGGAATCCTCATTGCCGTTGATCGGCTGGCCGGGCCGGCGACCGGAGGCTGACTGCAAGCACGCGGCCGGGGCTCTGTGCTCCTGCAATGCTAGCGGCGATTCGGCTGACCCGTTCCATCATGCCCCGCCGGTAAGATCACGGCCAGCATTGCGGCGGTCGCGTAGCCGCCAGTCTGGCCGGAGTGATTGGTGCCTTCGCAGCGGTTGTGGAGTCCATGGCGGATGGCGTATGTGCGGGGCGAGACGCGCGACGACGGGGCTTGTCCGTTTTGCGTGCCGACGGCGGAGGCCGAGGCATTGCCCGAGCTACTGGTGCATGCGGGGCGGTTGGCGTACGTGACGCTGAATCTGTATCCGTATAACAACGGGCACGTGCTGGTGCTGCCGTACCGGCATGTGGCGGACCTGGACGATCTCGAGCCGGACGAGGCGAGCGACCTGATGTCGCTGGTGGTGGAATCGCGGATGGCGTTGCAGCAGGCCTTTTCGCCCGACGGCTACAACGTGGGGATGAACCTGGGGTCGGCGGCGGGCGCGGGGATTCCGAGTCACCTGCACTTCCACGTGGTGCCGCGTTGGGCAGGCGACACGAACTTCATGCCGGTGACGGGCGACGTGAAGGTGATGCCGGAAACGCTGGACCAGACGAAGCGTCGGCTTGTGGAGGCCTGGCCGGACTAGGGTCCCGCCGCTCCGGCCGGCAGCGGAACTTCTGGCAGGCGCTCGGGCACCGGCGCCAGGGCGGGTGTGGCGTCCGGGAGGAAACCGAACTTGCCGGGCGGCCAGTAGACCAGCCAGACCTGCCCGACAATGGACGCGCGGGGCACCGTGCCGATGTCGCGGGAGTCGCGGCTCTGCAGCCGGTTATCACCCATTACAAAGTAGGCGTCCTCGGGGACGCGCCTGGCGGACGTGTCGCGGCCGATCGGTCCCTGAAAGTAACTCGATTCGTCGACCAGGTGGCCGTTGACGAGGACCTGACCGGCGCGGATCTCAACCTGGTCGTTCGGCAGTCCGATCACGCGCTTGACCAGGTCCTCGTCCGGATTGCGCGGGGAGCGGAAGACGATGACGTCGCCGCGCTGTGGATCCTCGGTTAAGTATGAAAGCTTGTTGACGAGCAGGAACTCGGAATCCGCCAGGTTGGGCGACATGCTGGGACCCTCGACGAGGAAGTTCTGCACGAGCAGGCGGGTACCAAAGAAGATGAGGGCGGCCAGCAGAACCGTTTCGGCGATTTCGAGCAGAACATTGCTATTGCGGCGGAACATGAAGCCTCAGCGGAGTTCGCCGGCGCGGCGTACGGTGGGTCCTGGATCGCTCGTAGCTCGGTGCCCGGAAGACCCTCTCCCACGGGGAGAGGGGAGAGACGGCGGCCGTCATTCCCGGTTCGATGAAGCCTTGGCCGTATCTCACTGTTGGAGATCGACCCGAGCGACCAACGACCGAAGTGTTCGCGGCGGCGCGTTGGTTGACACGAGTATATTGAGGCAAGGCTGCGCTTTGCGGCGCGCGGACAACGCGCACCGCCGGGATGCCGGATCCTGGACTCCGTCACACGCGCAGAAGAATGGCGGCGGATGGGTCCACGATGAGGGTCGGCGAGCCGGCGAAGCGTCCGCCCAGCCGGCGGATCTTTGCCGAGAGCGCCCGCGAACTGGCGCTGTACCGCTGCACCGTGTATCCCACGCGGGTGGCCACGCAGCGCTGCGACCACTGTGCGCGGCTGTTCTGCGACGAGGCGCTGAACGACACGGACTGGGGCTATGTGTGCGAGGTCTGCCAGGGGCAGTTGGAACGACGGCTCGAACTGGACCGCACCGCGCTGCGGCGCAACGTGTTCTCGTGGAACTGGCTGCCGGTGGGGATCGTGCTGGGCTTGTCCCTGCTGATGGCCGTGCAGCTCTTCATCGTGTCCAACGGCAGCGACCTGCGGGGCGACTTGGCGGTAAAGATGCGGCTGCTGTTCGATGGCGCGGACCGCAGCCGGGGAGCGCTGGTTTCGGCTTCGGCGGTGGGCGGACGCGCCTATTCGCCAGCGGGTGCGCAAGAGGGCCACGGACCGGAAGCGCTGGTGGACGGGCTGGTGGAAGCGGACTTTCCGGCCTGGCGGTCGGTGAGCGCGGAGTTTCCGCAGGATGTGGTATTGAAAACGAACCTGCGGACGCCAATTGCGACGATCGACATCCTCAATCACCCGAGCGAGCCACCGGCCAGCTATCTGCGGCGGGTGCAGGTGTTCACGTCGCGCGAGGTCGATCCGCGGGAGGACCCGAGCGGCCTGAAGTTCATCCGGCAGGCGGAACTGGATCCGGCGCCCAGCGTTCGGATCGAAATCCCGACCGAAGTCACGCGCTATGTGCTGCTGCGGCTGCTGGCGAACGGCGGGCACGACGGCTATGTGTCGATTGGGGAAGTCGAAGTGCGGTCGCGGGCGGAGAATGATGGCTAGCCGGGTTGGGACGTCGCAGGGTCTCGCCTAGTTCCGAAGTCTGATGTCCCACCAGGCGAAGCGGTTTGAGCTGACCTATGCGGGCGCGGCGCGTGGGGTGCGGCTGGATGCGTATCTGGCGGAGTCACTGGCGGATATCTCGCGGTCGCGGGCGGCGCGGCTGATCCGAGGCGGCCGGGTTACGGTGAATGAGCGGGCGGTTGCACCGTCGCGACGGCTGCTGGTGGGCGACATCGTGCGTGGCGAGCTGCCGGCGGTAGCGGAGGAGCTTGCCCCGGAACCGGGGCCGCTGGTTCGGCTGCTGACGACGGACGAGTTTTTCGCGGTCGACAAGCCGGCCGGCATGGTCATTCATCCCGGCGCGGGGGCCGGCAGCGGGACGCTGGCGCACCGGCTGGTGGCCCATCACCCCGAGCTTGTTGACATCGGGCACCCGCGACGGCCGGGCATCGTGCATCGCCTGGACAAGGACACATCTGGCGTGGTGCTGATCGCGCGCACGCCGGCCACGTACGCGCACCTGGCGCGGGCGTTCGAGCATCGAGAGGTTCATAAGCGGTACCTGCTGATTGCGCGGGGCACGCCGGAACGGCCGCGGGGCCGGATCGACGCACCGATTGGCCGTCATCCAACCCAGCGCACGCGGATGGCGGTGACGCGGCGGGGACGGGCGGCCGTGACGGATTACCGGGTGCTGGACCGCTCAGCCGGGGCCGTGCTTGTGGAAGCGCGGCCGTCGACCGGTCGAACCCACCAGATCCGGGTGCACCTGGCGGCGATCGGTCACCCGATCATGGGGGACGCGACATACGGGGGTTCCGCCTCAGGCCACAAGCGCGTGATGTTGCACGCATGGACGCTGCGCTTTGAGGACGACGCGGGTCACCGTTGGTTGGCGGCGGCCGAGCCTCCGGAGGATTTGCAGCGCGCCGCGGCGGAGCTGGGACTTACATTGCCGGACACGCCGGCCTCCGGGCCGGACGGCCGCTAGGCGGTCGTGGGAACCGAGCCGTCGTCTTCAGGACTCGGATCGGGCTCCGTGTCGTCGTCAGGCCGGTCGGCCGGCGCGGCCACGCGGGCCAGCACGACGCCGACTTCATAGAGGGCGTAGAGCGGGATTCCGACCGAAGCCTGGGTGAAGGGATCGGGCGTTGGGGTGATGATGGCCGAGATGACGGCGATGGCGACGATGGCGTAGCGCCGCTGGCGGGACAGGCTGTCGGCCGTGACGATGCCGATTTTGGCCAGGGCAAAGATGATGAAGGGCGTTTCAAACGCCAGGCCCACAGCCAGCAGGATGCGCAAGACGAAGGACACCCAGCCGTCGACGGTGAACTCCGTGCTGATGGTGGCAGGCGCGAATCCGGCCAGGAAGCCGACGGTGAATCGCAGCACGATGAACCAGGCGAAGGCGACGCCCGCCAGGAAGGCCAGGGCAATGGCGGGAATGCTCATGAAGAGCCAGCGGCGCTCGTGGGGATAGAGGCCGGGCGCGACGAAGGCGAGGACCTCGTAAACGACGATGGGGCTGGCCAGTCCGAAGCCGACGATGAAGGAAATCTTGACGAAGGTGAACAGCGTCTCGGTGACGGCAATTTGCTGCAATACGGCACCGCGGGGCAGCGGCAGCTGGACGAAGTGGAAAACAAAGTCCTTGAACGGCCAGACCACGAAGCTGGCGAGGATGATCGCCAGAATGGCGACCGTGAGCCGCTTGCGCAGCTCGTCCAGGTGCTCGCGCAGCGACATGACGCCGCCGAGTTCTTCCTGGGGGGCTTGGTCCGTCAGCGGCTGGTCGGCTTCAGCCATTCAGTCAGCCTTGGTGGTCAGGCACGGGGGAAGCCGCAGCCTGTCGTACGTACGATCCTAGCGCCCCGTTGATCATGGGAGCAGCGCCCGCGGCGCAATAGCGCTTGGCCAGCTCAACCGCTTCGTTGATCGCGACGGCCACCGGGGTGTCGCCGGCGTCGATTTCGGCCAGGGCGATGCGCATGATGGCGACGTCGAGACGGGCCATTTGATCGACCGGCCAGGCGGGCGTCAGCAGGCCAATGGCGGAGTCGAGCTTATCGCGCCGTGCGCTTACGGACTCAACCAGCGCCCGGGCGTAGGCGGCTGTTTCGGCGTCCAGGCTCAACTCGCGCTCGCGCACGTCGAGGAGTTCGAGCGGCAAGCGCCGGGCCATATCGGCCTCGTAGATCAGTCGCATGGCGGTTTCGCGCGCCAGCCGCCGGCCACGCCGTCGCCGTCGCGCGGCCACAGCGTTAGCCGACGGTTTCCGCAAGCGGGACGGGCATGCCCGCGACGTAGCCGAGATCGTAGTCCGCTGAGACGAATCGCTGGTCCTGCAGGATGGCACGGTGCAGGTCCAGGTTGGTGGCGGGTCCTGCTATCAGGGTCTCGGCAAGCGCGCGGCGCGATCGGCAGATTGCTTCGCCGCGGGTGTCGCCGTACACAATCAGCTTGGCGAGCAGGGAGTCGTAGAAGGGCGAAACCTCACAGCCGGCATAGAGGTGGGTATCCACCCGGACGCCGGGGCCGCCTGGAAGCCGCAGGTCGGTCACGGTGCCGGCGTCGGGCCGAAAGTCGAGTTTCGGGTCCTCAGCCAGCAGCCGGTACTCGATGGCGTGGCCGGTCAGGCGGACGTCGCGCTGTCGCAGGCCAGTGGGTTCGCCGGCCGCGATCTGAAGCTGGGCGCGGACGATATCCACGCCGGTGATTTCCTCGGTGGCGGGATGCTCGACTTGAATGCGAGTGTTGGTCTCGATGAAGTAGAAACGGCTGTCCTCGTCGAGGAGGAACTCGACGGTGCCGGCGCCGCGGTAGCCAATGGACTCGGCCAGACGCACGGCGGCTCTGGCCACGCGATCACCCTGGCGGCCGCTGAGGCTGGGTGCGGGCGCCTCTTCGATCAGCTTCTGGAAGCGGCGCTGGATGGAGCACTCGCGGTGGCCGAGGTGCAGAACGGTGGATCCATCACCCAGCACCTGGACCTCGACGTGACGCGAGCGTTCGATCTGCTTTTCGACGTAGAGGTCGGCGTTGCCGAAGGAGCTGCGGGCTTCGGCCTGCGCCAGCGGGAAGAGGGTGACGAGGTCATCGACGTCGCTGACGCGACGGATACCGCGGCCGCCGCCCCCGCCGGCCGCCTTGAGCATGACCGGGAATCCGATGTCTCGCGCAATCACCTTGGCCTCGTTGACGTCGGCCACGGGACCGTCGGAGCCGGGGATAACCGGCAGGCCGGCGGCGAGAGCGGCCTGGCGGGCGCGGGTTTTCTCGCCCATCATGCGCATGTTGTCGGGCGTCGGTCCGATGAAGGTGATGCGGTACCGCTCGCAGGCTTCGGCGAAGTAGGCATTCTCGGCCAGGAAGCCGGCGCCGGGATGGACGGCATCGCAGCCGGTGTTGAGCCCGGCAGCGATGATGTGGGGCACATTGAGGTAGCTGGCCGCGACTGGCGCCGGCCCGATGCAGACCGATTCATCGGCCAATTGGACGGGCAGGCCGTCGGCGTCGGCTTCCGAGTAGATGGCGACCGTGCGCACCCCCAGATCGCGGCAGGCGCGGATGATTCGGACGGCCATCTCGCCCCGGTTGGCGACGAGCACCTTTTCGAACATGGGTCAGCCCATGGCGAGGCCGCCGTCGACCGTCAGCACATGCCCGGTGACGTAGGCGCCGTCGTCCGATGCGAGGAAGACCACGGACCCCGCGATGTCGTCGGGGTCGGCGAAGCGACCGAGCGGGATTGCGCTGAGCGCTTGCTCGCGCAATCGGTCGGGGATGACGTCGGTTAGCGGCGAAATGACGAAGCCAGGGGCCACGGCGTTGACCGTGATACTGCGGCTGCCGACTTCCTGGGCCAGCGCGCGCGTGAAGCCAATCAGGCCCGCCTTGGCGGCCGCGTAGTTGGCCTGGCCCGCGTTGCCGCGCAGACCGACGACCGACGCGATGTTGATGATGCGTCCGCTGCGCTGGCGGATCATGCCGCGGACGGCGCGGCGCGAGCAGACGAAAGCCGAGCGCAGGTTGGTATTCATCACCGTGTCCCACTGTTCGTCGGACATGCGCATCAGCAGGTTGTCGCGGGTGGTGCCGGCGTTGTTGACCAGGACATCCAGGCCGCCCAGGGCTTCGCGGGCCTGGTCCACGATCATCTCAGCGCCCTTGACCGTCGACAGGTCCGCGCCGATGACGACCGCATTGCCGCCGTTGGACCGAATCTCAGAGGCCAGTTCGTCAGCCTGCTTGGCGTTGGAGTTGTAGTGCAGAACCAGGTCGGCGCCTTCGGCTGCCAGCCGGCGAGCGAACGCGCGTCCAAGCGCCCCTGAGGCGCCCGTTACGAGCGTACGTGCCCCGGTGAGTCGCCCGTCGCTAGCCACTGGTCAGCGCCGTTGCGGTCGCTTGCGCCGTCGCCATGTCACTCACGTTATGCAGATCGATACCTCTGACCGTGCGCCGCAGCATGCCGGTAAGGACCGAACCGTGTCCAAACTCCACGATCTGCCGCACGCCGAGCGCCTCAATTGCACGCATGCCGTCCAGCCAGCGGACGGGAGCGGCGACATGATTCGCCAGCTCGGCCCGAATGGCGGACGGGTCGCTGAGTTGTCCAGCGTCGATGTTACTGATCACGGGCGCCGCCGGGGGATCGATTCCGACAGCCAGGAGTCGTTCGCGCAAGGCAGCCTGCGCCGGCAGCATCGCCACGGAGTGGAAGGCGCCGCTGACATTAAGTGGAAGCACGCGCCGGGCACCGGCATTGCGGCCTTCGTTTACGACCCGATCAATGGCGGCCAGATCGCCGGCGACCACCACCTGGCCGGGTGCGTTGATATTGGCCACCGCCAGATAGCTGCCGGGAAGCTCAGCGCGGACCGTCGACGTCAGGTCTTCAACGGCGGCGGCATCAAGACCCAGCACGGCCGCCATGCGGCCAGGCTTTTCCTGCGCGGCCGCCGCCATGAAGCGCCCACGGTCGCGAACCAGCGCCACCGCCTCACCCACCGGCGTACAGCCGGCGGCCACCACGGCGGACACCAGGCCAACGCTATGACCCGCAAGGGCGGCGACATCGAGCGGATAACCGTTGGCGCTTACGGCGGCGCCGTCTATGCCGAGCACCTCGTTGAAGGCGGCAAAGGCGGCCACGGACGTCGCGACAATGGCCGGCTGCTGGACGTCGGTTGGCTGGAGGTCTTGCGAATGGCCGGCGCTGGTCAGTTCGCTGAGGGGTTCGCCAAAGCTGGCGTCGACCGCCCGCCAGACCTGGCGTGCGGCAGCGGACGATGCACGCAGGCCACGACCCATACCAGGCGCCTGGGAACCCTGGCCCGGAAACACAAAGGCGACGCGGGCCCGTTGAGGCGCCATGATGGGAGGTACCGGGTGCCCCGGCTAGCGGTACTTGACGGCTTGGTCGGAAGGCTCGATGACCAGGTTGCCGCGGTAGTTCCCGCACAGGGGACACACCTGGTGACTGACCACCAGCCGATGGCAGGTCGGACAACGCCCCAGATTCGGCCGCCGGGCACGGGCTGCGTGGCGGCGGGCTCGCGATCGTGAGCGGGTGAGCCGACGTTTAGGTAGGGGAGTCATAACCCGCCATTATCCATGAGATTGGTCGTCGCCGCCGAGCATTTGGCGGCGAAGGCGCTCCAGCGGCGCCAGCCGCGGGTCCGGGGTGGGTACGTTCGCCTCCAGACCGCCCCATGGCGCCTCGCAGGGCCGGGCGCAGATCGCGCGTGGCGGCAGCGCACTGATCGCCCCTTCGGCCAGCACCTGCGACAGGTCCAGGTTGTGGCGGGGGTCCAGCTGCCAGCGGTCGTCCGGATCCACCAGGCCGCCGCGCACCGGATCGATCCGGGGCACGAACTGGTCGTCCAGGTTGAACGCCAGCTCAAGCTCGACGTCGTCGGTGCAACGCGCACAGGGCACGCGGACCGGCACGCGCATTTGCCCGGTGACAAGGATGGCGTCGGACAGCCGCGTGAACTGCGCCGTACCCCGCACGGGACCACTGAGTTCCGGCACATCCAGGACATCCGGCGGGGCATTCACTTCCACGGTTGGACGTGGGCCCGACGTCTGCGCCAGCAGCCGCGCCACGTTAAAGATGTAATCGGCCACAGGCGACCCTCAGGTCAAGCCCGCGAGCGGTTGAGCTTGCGCTACGCGGTCTCCTCGTCAAACTCCACAGGCTCGGCCTCGCTCTGGTCCAGCGCGGCCACACCGCGACGGATGCTGGTGAGGTGCGACTCCAACCGGCCTTCCAGGTCGCGCAACATGCTCAGCGCGTAGAGATCCATTTCTTCGCGCGAGGCGTCCAGACGCTCTTCCGCTTCCTGCGCCAGTTGCAGCGCGTAGGCCTCGGCCTGCTTCACGATCTCCTCGTCGCGAATCATTTGCTCAGACTGCTCGCGCGCCTCCTGGACGATGCGCTCGGCCTCCATCTGGGCCGACTGCGGAATCTGGTCACGCGCGCGCATGACCCGGCGCGCTTCCCGGATTTCCTCGGGTATGCGAATGCGCATTTCGTCCACGATGGTCAGCAGGGCACGTTCGTCGATAATGACCTTGTGGGTCATCGGCACACGCTGGGAGTGACGCAAGAGCGTTTCCAGCCGCTCAATCAGGTTTATGAGATCGATGGCGAGCTACCTCCGCCCTTGGGGTACGGCGAACTTTGCGCCGACGGCGGCCGCGACGTTTGGCGGGACGAACGGATCGACCGACCGGCCGAGCGCCCCGATTTCACGAATAAGCGACGAACTGACAAAGGCGTGTTCCGGCGCCGACAAAAAGAACATGGTGTCGATATCAGGATGCAGCCGTCGGTTCATGGCGGACAGCGCGAACTCGTACTCGAAGTCTGACACGGCTCGCAGGCCGCGCACCAACACGCCCGCTTCGACTTTGCGCGCAAAGTCCACCGTCAGGCCAGCATAGATTCGCGCTTCAACGTTCGGCAGGTGGGCCACGGCGGTATCCAGCAGCGCCAGGCGTTCGTTCGCGCTGAACAGTGTGTCGCCCCGCTCGTTTTCAAAAACCCCGGCCACAACCGAATCGAAAACACCGGCCGCGCGGGTCAGAATGTCCATATGGCCGTTGGTGACCGGGTCAAAGGTAGCGGGAAACAGCGCGCGCACGACCTGTCCCTCCAGCAGACCCCGCGCATTATAGCGACGGCCAGTCCGACGGGCGTTCAGCGGCCGACGCCTGCTCCCGGACGAAGATCGCAAACGTGGTGTCACCGTGTCGGCGCTCTTTCAGGCACCGCCAGCCATAGGGGGCCAATGGTGCACCGGTGCGGCTGCTGGTTTCGGTAACCACCAGGGCATCGTCCGCCAGCAGGCCTGGCACTGCCAATGCGTCAAACAGCGCCACCCACGGATCGTCGGCATAGGGAGGATCCGCGAAGACCAGTCCGAACGGCGCCCCCCGGGCCGACGCTGGCCGCCGCGCGTCCCCAACCACGACCTCGGCGTGGCCGCGGAGGCCGAGCAGGTCCAGGTTGTGCCTGATAGCTGCCGCCGCGCGCCGACTGCGCTCAACAAAGCAGGCGTACGCCGCGCCACGGCTCATGGCTTCGATACCGAACGCGCCTGAGCCGGCGTAGAGATCCAACACGCGCTCGGGCGGCGGTCCTTGCAAGGCGTCAAATACAGCCGCCCGTACGCGGTCGGTTGTTGGTCGAATGCCGGGCGGAACGCGCAGCCGACGCCCCCGGTGAAGACCGGCGGTGATTGTGAGTCCACGACCGCGGGCCGCCACGCCGGCCTCAGTTCCACTCGTTGCGTTGCAGCAGACGGGCAACCGCCGTGGCCAGGGCAACGTGTTCAGGTCTACGGAGCTCGGCGTCTGCACGCATCAGCGACTCGGCGTCGGCGCGGGCCGCCTGGATGGTGGGGAGGTCGGTGACCGACGCAAAGCGGAAGCCCAGCGCCCCGCTCTGCCGCGTCCCGAGCACGTCGCCCGGTCCACGCAGTTCCAGGTCGCGTTCGGCTAGCGTGAAGCCGTCGTGCACGGTCTGAAGCGTGCGCAGCCGGGCGTTCTCCGTCGCGTCAGTGGTCTCGCTCATCAGCAGGCAATACGAGCGGTGCTCGCCGCGACCCACGCGGCCGCGAAGCTGGTGAAGCTGCGCCAGACCAAAGCGTTCCGCGCCTTCGATCAGGATCACGGTGGCGTTGGGCACGTCGATCCCGACCTCGATAACCGAGGTGCTGACGAGGATCCTGATCGCGCCGTCGCGGAAGGCCCGCATCACCCGCTCCTTGGCCGCGGCGCTCATGCGGCCGTGCAGCAGACCCACGTCGTCGGCGAGGTCGGCAAAGGCGCCGCCCGTCAGCCGCTTGTGCTCCTCCGTCGCGGAGCGGGCGTTGAGGCTGTCCGATTCCTCGATGATTGGAAACACGATGAAGGCCTGGCGCCCCTTCGCCACCTCGCGCCGAACAAACGCATACGCGTCGCCCCGCCGGTGGTTCGGGACAAATGACGTTTTGACCGGCCGCCGCCCGCCCGGCAACTCGCGCAAGGCGCTGACGTCCAGATCTCCGTACACGGTCAGAGCCAGCGTGCGCGGAATCGGGGTGGCGGACATGGCCAGCAGGTGTGGGTTATAGCCCTTGGCACGAATCTCGCCACGCTGCTGCACCCCGAAACGGTGCTGCTCGTCCACGACCGCCAGGTTCAGGCGGGCAAACCTGGCGCTGCGCTGGATGATGGCTTGCGTTCCGACCACCACATGCACACCACCGCGCTCCACGTCGCGCCAGATGCGTCGTTTCTCGCCAGCCGAGACACTGCCGGTGACGAGTTCCACACGCACGCCCAGCGGAGTGAGCAATTCCCGCAAAGTGGCGGCGTGCTGTTCGGCCAGCACTTCGGTGGGCGCCATGATGGCGCCCTGCCAGCCGTCGCCCACGATCGCGTGCAGTGCGCCGGCGGCCACCACGGTCTTGCCGGAGCCGACGTCGCCCTGCAGCAGCCGGCTCATCGGCCGATTGCGCCGCAAGTCGTTCAGCACCTCGGCCACGGCCACCCGCTGCCCCTCGGTCAGCTTGAACGGCAACTGCCCGCCGAAGGCCGCCAGGGCGTCTTGTCGAATGCGAACGGGCCGTCCGGGCTGGCTCTCGCGCCAGGTCTGACGACGACGCAGGATCGCCAGCTGATAGACCAATAGCTCGGCAAACGCAAAGCGCCGGGCCGCGGCCTCGGCGGCCGCGGCATCCACCGGGAAGTGAAGATGCCGGATGGCCGTCGCCACATTCGGCAATCGATGCGCCTGCTGCTGCCGCGCACTCAACGTTTCGGGAATCGACGTTGCATAGTCGTCCACGGCCAAGGCCGTCCAGCGCCGCACCTGTCGCTGCGAGAGACCTCGGGTAAGCGGATACACCGGCACGAGGCGCCCCGCGTGCAGCATGCGATGCACGTCCAGTTCGTACTCGGGGCTCGTCAACTGGCGGTCGTAGGCGCCAGACTCCACCCGGCCCGCGAACGCCACGTTGCGCCGACCGCGCAAGGTCTTGACCAGGTAAACCTGGTTGAACCAGACCGCGAGGATCTGGCCCGTTTCGTCCGCGATGGCCGCCTCGACCACGCGCACGCGGCCCGAGCGTGCCGGTCTGGCGCGAATCTCGACGACTTCGCCAATCACTGTGACTTCGCGTCCCGGTTCCGCCTCGGCAATCGGCACCACGGAGGAGTGATCGATGTAGCGGCGCGGCCCGTGATGAAGCAGATCGCTCACTGTCTGAATCCCAAGCGCGGCCAGCCGCTTCGCGGCCGTGGCGCCCACCCCCGGCAGCACCGTCACGGGCGCATCGGCATCGCGTCCGTGTGAGGGCTCCGCCCTGGTGGATCCCAGATCGGAGAGGACGGCGCGCGCCAGGTCCTCGCGCGTGCGCGGCCGCAACCGCGAGTATTGCGACAGGCGCGTCAGCGACCCGACATCCTGGCCCTGATCGGCCAGCCAGCGCGAGATCCCGCCGGGAGTCGAGGAGTCGTCGAATCCGGCCGACGTCTCGGCCTCCAGCAGCCGCCGCGCTTCCCGCGCCAGCGCCGCCCGGGGGTCGGCCGTCATCAGCGCCGCTAGCCGCTACTCAACCGCGATGATGTAGTCGTAGTGGTCCTGGCCGCCCGCCACCGTCTGTACATCCATGTCCGGGTACCGCGCGCCAATTTCGGTTGCCAGGTCCGCCGCCTGCGCCGCCGGCGCGGCCTGCCCAACATAAATCGTAAGTGCTTCTGGCTCGTCGTCCGCGACCCTGTCCAGCATCTGCATGATGACCGGGTGGGGCGTTTCACCGCGCTCCACGAACGTGTCGTCCAGCAGACCCATGTATTCGCCCTCAGCGACCGGGTTGCCGTCCAGCACGGCGTCGCGCACCGCCTGGGTGACTTCCAGCGTGGTCACGTCGCCGGCCGCCTCGCTCATGGCCTGGGCGTTGTCCTCTGAGGAGTCGGACGGGTTGAACGCCAGGGCGGCGGAGAAGCCCTGCGGCAGCGTTCGCGTGGCGATCACGTGCACGTTTTTCTCGGATTGCTCGGCCGCCTGGCGCGCCGTCAGGTAGATGTTGGAGTTGTTGGGCAGGATGACAGCCCAGTCGTCAGGCGTGCGGTCGATGGCTTCCAGCAGTTCGCCGGCGCTGGGATTCATGCTCTGGCCGCCGCGCACCACGTCCACGCCGAGACTGCGGAAGACCTCCTCAAGCCCGTCGCCGCTGGCCACCGCAATCACGCCGTTGGCGGGCGGCGGCGGTTCGGCCGCCTCTGTCAGGGCGCCCTCGAAATTGCGCGCCTGCTGCAGGTCCATGTTGTCGGCCTTGAGCTGGTCGATCTCGCCGTAGGACATGGCCGCGTTAAAGACGTCGCCGGGCCTCTCGATGTGAATATGCACGCGCACAAGGCTGTTGTCGCCCACCACCAGCAGCGACTCGCCGATCTTGGCGAATTCGTTTCGCATTGCATCGGCGTCCAGGTCGGTGCCGTGCACCACGAATTCGGTGCAGAAGCCATGCTCATCTGCCTGGTGCGTTTCGGCGAAGGCGGCGAACACGTCGGTCGCCCGGTCCAGGTCCGCCGATTCGGGCAGCGGCTCGCCACGGAGCGCGCGCAGCAGACCTTCGTAGATGACGTGCAGACCCTGGCCGCCCGCATCCACCACGCCGGCCTCGGCCAGGACGTCCAGCAGATTGGGCGTGTTGGCGACGGACTCGCGGGTGGCATCCACGACCTGCGCGATGAGATCTTCGACCGACTCGACCTGAGTCTGCGCGGCCTGCGCGGCTTCGCCAGCGTCGCGGGCCACGGTGAGGATGGTGCCCTCGACGGGATTGGTGACGGCCCTGTAGCCAACCTGGTAGGCGCGTTCGAGGGCCATGCTGAACTCGGGGATGCCGAACTCGCGATGGCCGTCGAGGCCCTCGGCAAGGCCGCGGATGATCTGCGACAAAATGACGCCGGAGTTCCCGCGCGCGCCCAGCAGGGCGCCGCGCGCCAAGTGTGCAGCCACGGCGTCCACGTTATTCGAAGGGTTGTCGGTGGCCTCACGGATCGCAGCGCGCAATGTCAGGACCATGTTGGTGCCGGTGTCGCCGTCGGGGACCGGGTAGACGTTGAGGCGGTCGATCGCCTCGGCGTTGATTTCGAGCCAGCGCAAGCTGTACTCGATCGCGTGCATGAAGCGTCGACCATCACGCACGTCCGAAGCCTCGGTTTGGGAATCTGCCAGCGTCATACCGAGCGGCCTTTTCGCGGTGCTAGCATGGCGAAGCTTGATCTTATGAACGCGTTCAGGTTTGCGTCAACGAAGTAGGTGCGCCATTGGCTCGGTGTGAGGTTTGCGATGCGGGTCCTCAGTTCGGCCGGCACATTCGCCACTCGGCGTCTGGACGGTGGGAACGCAAGGCGCCTCGCAAACAAAAGATGTGGTCCGTCAACGTTCAGCGCAAGCGGCTGATGATCGACGGGCGTTACCAGCGCGTGAAGATCTGCACGCGCTGCATCCGCACAATCGACCGAACCGGCTAGCCCGGAGCCGCCGCGCGCAGGCGGTCGATCGCGGTTGCGACGCCGCCGGAATCACCGAAGACCGCCGACCCGGCCACAATGACCTGGGCCCCGGCTTTGACGGCCGGCCCGATGGTCGCAGGGCCAAGTCCGCCGTCGACCTGAAGCCAGCGCCGACCGTCCAGGGCAGTCAGTCGCTCGGCCACCTGCTCGATTCGCGGCAGCATGTCCGGCATGAAGGCTTGCCCGCCGCGCCCCGGCTCCACGGTCATCACCAGCACCACGTCAGCTAGGTCAAGGTAGGGCCAGAGCGCCCATGCCGGGGTCCCCGGCCGCAGGGTCAGCCCCGGGCGCACGCCCAGGTCCCTGATGGCCTGTAGCGTGTTGGCCGGATCGGGCGTGGCCTCCACGTGGATCGTGATCGAATCGGCGCCGGCCGCGGCGAACGCCTGCAGTTGCGGATCGACCGGCTCGATCATCAGGTGAACGTCCAGCGGAAGTTTCGTGACGGGACGCAGGGCGCGGACGATCGGTTCACCGAAGCTGATCTGAGGGACGAAGTGGCCGTCCATCACATCCACGTGAATCCAGTCCGCGCCGCCGGCTTCGGCCTCGCGCACCTGGTCCCCAAGCGAGGCGAAGTCGGCCGACAGGATGGAGGGAGCGATCAACACCTGGCTCACCGCGCCGTTCCCCAAGCACAAGGGAGCCGCCTGAGCGGTGGCCGCACCGTGCGGTGCTGCATTGAACGCGGTGCCTTGGCGGATTCGATTGCCCCGACGATAGGGCGCTCCGGCCAATCGCGCATGCGACTACCTGCCGGTCAGCGCTCCCGCGTGCAGCTGTCCGCAGGCGCCCGAGATGTCGCGGCCACGCGTGCGCCGAATGGTGGCGGGCAGGCCGCGCGCGTGCAGTGCGTCGCGAAACGCTCGAATGCCTGCCCGCGGCGTTGGGCGGAAGCGCGCTCCCGGATAGGCGTTGAAGGGGATCAGATTCAGGTGACAGCGCTGGCCGCGCAGCAGTCGCGCCAGGTCGGCCGCCTGCGCCCGAGAGTCGTTCACCCCATCCAGCAGGGTGTACTCGTAGGTCACACGCCGCCGCGCTTGTTGCTGGTAGCGGCGGCTTGCGTCCATGAGCGTATCGAGCGGAAAGCGGCGGGCGACTGGCACAAGCTCGGCGCGCACGTGGTCATCCGGCGCGTGCAGCGAAATCGCCAGGCTCACGGGGATGCCCCAGCCGGCCATCGCGTGAATGCCTCGCGGTAGCCCGACGGTGGATACGGTTACGCGGCGCGGGCTGAGCCCAACGGCCAGCGGATCGACGAGCAGGCGGACGGCCGCCTTGACCTCCCGCAGGTTGGCCAGCGGTTCACCCATGCCCATGAACACCGCCCGGTCGGGAGTCCGATTCGGTTCGGAGCGCCGCCGGAAGTGCAGAAACTGGTCCACGATCTCGCTGCCGCTGAGGTTGCGGGTCAGCCCCATCGCGCCGGTGGCACAGAATGTGCAGCCCATCCCGCAGCCGGCCTGCGAGCTGAGGCAGATGGTCGTGGCGGCAGCGCGCTCGGTCGGCATCTGTACCGTCTCCACCGGCGCGCCGTCGGCGGTGCGAAACAGGGTCTTGCGCGTTCCGTCGGACGATGTCTCCGTGCGGACCGGGTTCAGCGACTCGAAGCGAAAGCGTTGCTCGAGCGCCGAACGCAACGGGGTCGGCAACGTCAGTATCTGCTCGAACTCCGTGGCCGATTCCCGGTAGACCGCGCGCCGGAGCTGATCGATTCGGTACCGCGGTTCAGCCGACAGGATTTCACGAAGCGCCGGCGCGGAAACTCCGGAGATCGGCGGACGGCCCGGCGCGGCGTCCGGAGGACCGCTCATGCGAGCGCCGGTGGGCTAGTCGCGACTGCCGGAAAGAGCGAGCAGGCGCAGCGCGAAGTAGAGCACCTGCATCAGCGCAATGAACATCGCGGCGATGTAGGTGAGGGCCGCGGCGTCCAGCACCTTCTTGGCGTGCAGTCGCTCGGCTCCGCTGATGACGTACACGCTCTCCATCATCTGGATGGCCCGCCGGCTGGCGTCGAACTCGACCGGGAGCGTGATGAGGGCAAATACGAAGGCGGTGCTAAAGAGCGCCAGGCCGATCCAGGCCACCGCAAGGCCCAGTTCGCCGCCGCCCGTGAACATGGCCAGCAGGAACCCGCCGATCAGCATGAAATAGCCGAAGCGCGAACCGAAGGTGGTGATGGGCACCATGGCCGTTCGCAATACCAGGAAGGGGTACCGAATCTTGTCCTGCATGGCATGGCCAGCCTCGTGCGCCGCGATCGCCACGGCCGCCAGCGAGTTGCTGTCAAATACGCCGTCGGACAGGCGCAGCACCTTCTTGGTCGGGTCGTAGTGGTCCGTCAGCTCGCCCGGCACCCGCTTGACCTCCACGTTGTACAGGCCCACCGCGTCCAGCAGGCGCCGGGCCGCCAGGTGGGCCGGGATGCCCGAACTGGACATGACCTGGGAGTACTTGCTGTACGTCCCCTTGACGCGATTCTGAGCCCACATGGCCAGGATGAAGGCCGGGGCGATCAGGAGGAGATAGAACGGATCGAATAAGGGAAAGAACACGATTAGCGAGCCTCTTCGCGCGGTCGCTGCCGTACGCGGCGCGTCTCGCAATTAAGGGTAGCACCGGGCCGATTCGACACCGTAACGGAGCTTCCCGTCACGTGATGACCGGCGGCCGTACGTCAGGGTACGGCCGGCCCCAGGGCAACCTGAGGAGACGCTGATAACCGCGTGCAAAGGCCGACGCGTCCATGCGCGTGCGTCCCGCCGGCTGAATCGCGCGGACTGCCAGGGCGCCCGTGCCGCAGCCGAGCAGGAGTGCGTCGTCGCGCAGGTCCGCCTGGCCGGGATGGAGTTGCTCCGGGCTGGGTCGAATGTCCAGCAGCGCGCAGATCGTGTCGCCGGCCCGCACTCGCGCTCCGGGCCAGGGCTGGAACGCCCGCCACCGGTTGTAAAGCTCAGGGGCGGGCTGGCGCAGATCGAGTTCGGCATCCGCGCGTTCCAGCGGCCGGGTGAGGGTTGCGTTCGCCCTATCTTGAGGCCGTTCGCTTCGCTCCCCCGCCACCCAGCCCGGCAGTACGCGAACCAGCAGGTCGGCAGTCATCGGGGCTAGCCGCGCATTTAGGGCGGACGCCGTCTCGTCGGGTGCGATCGAGATCCGCTCGGCCGCCACGATCGGCCCGGCATCGAGAGCACGCACGAGTCGAATCAGGGTCACGCCGGTTTCGGTCTCGCCGCTGAGCAGGGCCCCCTGGATTGGTGACGCACCGCGATACGCCGGCAGCAGCGACGGATGGGCATTGAGGATTCCGGGCGGCGCCAGTTGCCGGAGCGAGCTGCCCAGCAGCCGTCCATAGGCGACACACACTACGGCGTCCGGCAGGTATGAGGCGATGGCCTCGAGGGCCTCGGGACGATTGGGATTGACAGGCTGAAACAGGTCCAGATCGAGATCGCGCGCCGCCTGGGCCAGCGGCGGCGCTGTCAGCCGCCCGCCTCGACCCACCGGACGGTCCGGGCGCGTGACCACCAGCGCCACGTCGAATCGATCCGACAAGCTGACCATCGAAGGGACCGCGAAGTCCGGCGTACCGAACAAGACGATTCGCATGCCGCTCAGGAGGCGCGCAGGTCTTGCGCTTCAGGCGAGCGCGGATCGACGAAGCGAAGTTTCGCGGGATCCGCCAGGCGATCGGTAAATACGACGCCGTCGAGGTGATCGATTTCATGCAGCACCACGCGCGCGGCCATTTCACGCAGGCGGCGGCGCACGGGCCTGCCGTGGATGCCCAGGCCCTTCACGGTGACGTCGGTGGCGCGCTCCACGGGGCCATACCAGTTGGGCAGGCTCAGGCAGCCCTCGTCGGCGATGGCGGCGCCGCTGGCCCGGACGACTTCGGGATTGATGAGCGCGAAGCGTTCGGCCCCGGTGTCGGCGACGATCACGCGCCAGGGTCGCCCAACCTGCGTGGCCGCAAGCCCGGCGCCGCGATTGGCCTGCATGGTGTCGAACATGTCGTCCACAAACGTTCGCAAGCCGGCCGACACGCTCCGCACGCGGCTGGCCTTGCGCCGGAGCATGGGGTGGTCGACGGGGAGGACGGGGAGAACGGCCATGGACGTTATGTTAAGTCGAGCGGGTCGGCGTCGAGCGTCCAGCCGCCGTGGAAGAGCGGCAGCGCTTTCTCGGCATCCCGGCCCTGCAACAGCAGTTGCCACGTGAACTGGCCACGCTGCCGGTAGATGAAGGCGGGCGCCGGGCCCAGCACGTCGAGGTCCAGCGGCTGGCCCGCGGCGAGGACCGTGGCAAGTTCGCGTCGAGCGCGCCGCGCTTCTGCTTCGGCCCGCGCCTCGTTGGCGTGTCCGAACGCCGCCTTGATGAGCGGTCGCAGCGGCGGCAGGCCCTCGCCCCGGCGTTGCTCGACTTCGGTTCGGTAGAAGCGGAGATAGCTGCCGGTTTCCAGGGCCTGAATGACGTGGTGTTGGGGCATCATCGTCTGTACGACGGTGCGTGCCGTTGAACTGGCGGCCGTGGTCAGATCTCGCAGTCGCATCAGCGTCACAAACACGCGCTCGGGCGCCAGGAAGTCGGGAAACTGTAGCCCGATGTCAGCCTGCACGATGCCCAGCAGGTCGGCCCGCAGGCGTTTGCCGTAGCCCAGCAGGCGCTGCGTGCCAACCAGGATTTGCACCACGCCTCGCTCAAAGGCCGTTATGTCCGCATCCATTTCGTGCGCTGGCCGGTCACTATCGATTCGGGCCACGGCCGCGCGCGGCAACAGATGCGCCACGGCCTCTGCCACGGCCTCACTGCCGTAGCCCCAGAGGCGCAGGCGGTCGCCCTCGCAGACCGGGCACCACCGGGGCACCGGGCCCCGCCAGTTGCAAATGTGACAAACGTTCTGCCGCGTCTGGCGATGCTGGACCAACCCGGTGCTGCACCGCGGACATTCGAACACGTGGGCGCAGGTGCGGCAGATGGTCAGGGCGGCCAGGCCGCGCCGGTTGACGTAGAGCACGGCACGGCCCTGTTCGGACAGAGTCTCGCGCAGCGTCTCATAGAGCGCGCGCGAAATTGCTCCGTACCGGCCCACGGTCCGCGCCCGGCGCGTGTCCACGACTTGCGCGTCGCGCGACGACCGCCGCACGCCCGACAGGCGCTCCGGTTCGTCGTGCAACCTGGTCAATCCCAGGACGGCCCCGATGTGGACCAGGTGGGCCTGTCCGGTTTCCGCCGCGTGAAACGTGGCCACGCGCGGCGTTTCCGTGCCCAGTAGGACGGGGCAATCGAAGAGTTTCGCCAGCCTGGCGGCGCAGACCGGCACGTGGTACCTGGGCGCGACGCGGTTCTTGTGACCGGCGTCTTCCTCGCGATCCACGATCACGAGACCCAGGCGCGTGAGCGGCGCAAACGTGGCATCACGCGTCCCCACCAGCAGATCGATCTCCCCGGCCCGCAGCGAGCGCCACAACGCGACGCGCTGGGCCGGGGTGCGCGCCCGGGTGGTGTCGGCCACAGTCAGGCCGACCCGGGCGGCCAGCCACTCCGCCAGCCGGGTATTGGTCGACGCATCCGGCGCCACCACCAGGGCCTGAAGTCTTTCAGCGGCTCCCTGCTTGATGGCGGCGGCATAGAGCGGCCAGCGCTCCGACTCGGCCCCCTGAACGACAACGGCGCCCGGCGGCTGGCGGCGTAGCGCCTCCGACAGTTCGGACCAGGCCGCGGGCTCGGGCATACGCAATTCGGGATCGTCAGCCGGCGACCCGGGCACGATGTAGGGGGCGGACCAGTGGCTCTCGATCCGCGCCAGGCCCCGGTCCACCAGACCCTGGAGCGACGAATGGGAGGCCGCGGCTGCGCGCAGCGCCTGGGCAACCGGCAGCGCCGCCTTGGCCTGGCGCAGGTGCTCCCAAAGTGCGTGCTGCTTGGGCGCGCGTCGCAGTAACTCGGCTGGCACTGCACCGTTTGGCGGCGGAACTGCCGTGACCAGCCGTTCCGCCGCCGGCTCGGGGAAACGGAGGCTGACGTGACGCTTCACGCGGCCGTTACGAACCAGCTGCGCCACGCCGCGGGTTGCCGCGGTCTTGCCTAGCTGGCTGCGTACGGCGGCCTCCGACAGCCCGCCGCGCTTTCGCAGAAGGTCGAATACGCGCCGCTCGCCGCGCGAAAGGTCTGTTGCCGGCTCATCCGGCCCGGCGGCCGCATAGACGGCATGCAGGTGGTGAGCCAGACGCGGTGGTGCGACCAGGTTCAGGGCTGCCCGCAGCGGGGATCCATAACGGGAAGCCACCCAGCGCACCATTGCAAGCTGCACCGTACCGATCAGCGGCGGCTCCCAGACCAGTTGCAGCAGGTCGCGCGTCTCCTTGACCGGCGACGCTTCGGCCAGTGCGGTCACGATCCCCGGCAACTGCCGCGCGCCGAAGGGCGCCATCACCAGCTGGCCGGGGCGTACCCTCCCGCGCAGGTGGTCCGGCACGCGGTAGTGAAACGTCTGGTCCCCGCGCACGTCGCCGGCCGCCACGATGACCTCGGCGTAGGCGGGCGCCGTCGGGTTCACGTCGTTATTCCAGAGGTCGGACCGGGGTCAGACCAGCCGCAACCGCCGTTCGCTCGGGGGTCCGGTGGACCGAGGTGACAATCTCCCATACGTGATCGGCCGCCCGCTCCAGGTCGCCCGTCGTGTTCACGACGCGGAAGTCGGCCTCCTCGGCAAATGACAGTTCGTAATCGCGCATCGCCGCGATGCGACGCTCGATCTCCTTCGGCGATTCGGTGGCGCGGGTCCGCATGCGGCGCTCGGCCTCTTCGGGAGAGGGCGGCTCCACGAAGATCGCAATGGCGCCCGGATAGCGGTGCTTGAGGTCGCGCGCGCCCTGGACGTCGAGGCGCAGCATCACGTCTCGCCCGGCCAGCAGCGGCTCGCGCACCTGGTGAATGGGCGTGCCGTAGCGCCGCCCGTAGACGCTGGCCGTTTCGAGAAACCAGCCGCTGGCCAGCCGCTGCTCAAACTCCACGTCGCTGAGAAAGAAATGGTCGATGCCGTCCCGTTCGCCCTCGCGAGGATCGCGCGTCAGGGCGGTAATCGCGAAGCTCAGGTCGGCGCGGCGGTCTCGCAGCACGCCGATTACCGAGTCCTTGCCGGCGCCCGAGGGAGCGGTGACGAGAAACAACAGTCCACTGCGCGGCGAATCAGTCGCAGGTGACACGCGTCGCGGCATCCTCCCGAGCGAACGGCCGCAAGCCGTCGCCTGCGCTCAGCTTACGCGCGTGCCGGATACGACGCGCGGGTGGCCGGCGAGGTCCCGATACATTGCCGTGCGCGCGAATCCCGCCCCTCGCAATAGCGCCGCAACTGCCTCGGACTGCCCGGCTCCGATTTCGAGCGCGGCGGCGCGCGCCTGTCCCCGACCAATCTGCGACACAACGGTTCGGGCCACGGCCAAGCCGTCCGGTCCACCGTCGAGGGCCAGTCTGGGCTCCCAGCGCGCAACTTCCGGCTCGAGCGTGTCCAGCGCCGCCGATGGGATATAGGGCAGGTTGGCCACCACCACCGATCCCGCCAGGTCCATTCCAGTCGCACCGTCCGCGAGCCGAAAATGCACCCGATTCGCGAGCTGCAATCGCCGGGCGTTGGCCGCAGCCACCCGCAGGGCCGCGCGCGAACAGTCCGTGGCGACCACGCGACGTCCCGGGCGTTCGGCGGCGAGCGCCAGGGCAATCGCGCCGCTGCCGGTCCCAATATCCACCACGGTGCAACCGGAGCTCGCGTCCCACAGATCCAGCCCAACCTCGACCAGCGACTCGCTCTCGGGCCGTGGGATCAGCACGTCCCGCGTCACCGCAATGTCGAGATGCCGGAAGGCCTTGCGGCCGGTGATGTAGGCCACCGGCTCGCGCCGCTGGCGCCGCCCCGCCGCGGCCTCAATCCGTCCCACGTCTGCTTGGCCCAACTCGACGTCAAGCCCCAGCACGACCCGTTCGGGCGCAATCCCAAGCGCGTGCCCGATCAGAATGTTCGCGTCAAGGACTGGCGTATCGATGCCAGCCGCTCGCAGCCGCGCAATCAGCTCGCGTCGCAGGTCCGCGAGCGTGCTAGCTGACGCTGGCCTCGGCAAGACCCGCCAACTCGCGGTCCCGCTCGGCCTGTCGCAGCGGATCGACGAGGCGGTCGAGATTCCCATCCAGAATCGACGGCAGGTTGTGCACCGTAAGTCCCACGCGGTGATCGGTCACCCGGTCCTGGGGGAAGTTATAGGTGCGGATCTTTTCGCTGCGATCGCCGCTGCCGATCTGATCCCGGCGGGCCTGCCCGCGCTCCGCCGCCTGACGCTCGCGCTCCTGTTCCAGCAGGCGAGCTCGCAATACCTGCATGGCTTTAACGCGATTCTGCAATTGCGACTTCTCGTCCTGGATGCTCACGACGGTGTTGGTGGGCAGGTGCGTGACGCGAACCGCCGAGTCCGTGGTGTTGACGCTCTGGCCGCCGTGGCCGCTGGAGCGGAATACGTCCACCCGCACGTCGGACTCGGGAATCTGAATATCGATCTCTTCGGCTTCCGGCAACACCGCCACGCTGGCCGCCGAGGTATGGATGCGGCCGCCCGCCTCCGTCACGGGTACGCGCTGCACGCGGTGCACGCCGCTCTCGAACCGGAACGCGCCGAACGCCCGTGCCCCGACTACGCGCAGGATGCCCTCCTTGACGCCGCCCCGGTCGGTGTCGTTAACGGTCAGCGGCTCCATCTTCAGCCGCAATCGTTCGGCGTATCGCGTGTACATGCGCAGCAGATCGCCCGCGAACAGTGCCGCCTCTTCGCCGCCAGTACCCGCCCGAACCTCCACGATGGCGTTGCGCGCGTCGTCGGGATCGTCGCTCACCAGCACGTCGATGGCGCGGGCCTGGATCTCGGCAATCTCCGCCTTCACGTCGTCCAGTTCCTCGCGCGCCAGCTCCACCAGTTCGGGATCGGACGACTCCAGCAAGTCGCGCGCTTCGGTCAGGCGTTCCCCGGCATCGGCCAGTTCGTCGTGTAACCGGGCCGCCGTCTCCAGTTGGGCCATCTCCCGGCCCACGCTCGCCAGGCGCCGCGAGTCCAGGGCGCCGCCCGCACCCGCAAGCTCCGCCGTCAGCTCGTCATAGCGGCGACGCGCCTCGGCCAGCCGGTCAATCATCGACCACCACCGCATTCACAGCCGCCGGCCGCAATTCCGCCAGGGCGTCCTCGCGGGCCAGGACGTGATCCATCGCCGTGATCGCCACCTCAAGCTGTTCGTCGTCCGGCTCGCGCGTGGTCATCTTCTGAAACCACATCCCGGGCTTCGAGGCCCAACGCGCCAGCGCATACCCCTGGTAGCGGGCCGTCAGCATGATGTACTCGTACCCCACGCCCGCGATTAGCGGCAGCAGCACGATCCGTGACACCACGCGAATCGCCATCGGCGGGCGCCCCAGCAACGCAAACACGATGATCGAGATCGCGACCAACGTCACGATGAAGGAGGTACCGCAACGAGGGTGCGCCAGCCCGAATCGCCGCACGTTCGGCACGGTCAGTTGCTCGCCGGCCTCCAGCGTATTGATCGTCTTGTGCTCGGCGCCGTGGTACATCCACACCCGCCGGATGTCGGGCATCAGCCCGATCAGCGCGATGTAGGTCACGAAAACCGCCATCCGCACGCCGCCTTCGATCACATTGCTTATGAAGTCGGACTCGACCAGACCGTCCGTGAACGACGTAAGCACCAGCGGCAGCACAAAGAACAGCGCGATACCGACGACCAGGCCGATCACCAGGCTCCCCGTCATCATCCCGCCGGCCGCGCCGCCCGGGCCCTCGTCCTGGTCCTCCTCCTCGGCAAGCTGCACGTTGGCTGAGAAGTTCAGCGCCCGCAGCCCAATCGCCAGCATTTCCCACAACGCCACCATCCCACGCACAAACGGCACGCGGCGCAGCCGCTGCGAGAGCCGGTTGGGATCCAGTTCCTCGGTCTTGAGCACGATGTGCCCGGCCGGGTGCCGCACCGCGGTCGCGGCCAGGCGGCGACCGCGCATCATCACGCCTTCAAGTACGGCCTGGCCGCCATAGTTAATGCGCAGCTCGTTGCTGGCGTCAGACGACCCAGACATCGGGACCGGGGTTCTCATCCGGGAACCGTGGCGGTACGCGGCCGCCGGTGGGGCCGTCTAGGCGCGGGACCTGCGACGGCGCCGCTCGAACCGCTCCACCTGGCCGGTCGAGTCCACCAGCCGCTGCTGACCCGTGTAGAACGGGTGGCAACTGGAGCAGACGTCCACGTGGATCGAGGACGTGGTGGCGCGCGTTTCAAACATGTTGCCGCACGAGCACGTCACGCGGCACTCCATATACGCAGGATGGATTTCGGGATTCAACGTGGGAGCCTCCGTGAAGCACAACCCTAGCATAGGGTCGCGCCAAGACCGTTCCAACAGGTTTGGCCGGGACTATCGCCGGGGGATTCCCCGACGCCTGGGCGCCCGACTCAGAATCGCCAGGAGCATCCCCAGGAATACCGCCAGACCCAGGAACGCGAAGATCTTGTCCAGCCGTTCCACCAGCAGCGCAATGGCGCCCAGCACGCCCGCCAGCGCGTAGTACATCAGCGCAATGGCCGGCTGCGGCACGCCGGCTTCCCAGAGCCGGTGATGCAGATGCTCGGCGTCCCGGTCGGCAAAGCGGCGGCCGCTGGCCAGGCGCCGGCCGATCGACCAGGTGATGTCCAGGATCGGTACGCCCAGCACCAGGATTGCCGTAGCCAGCTTGGCCGGACCCATGATGGCGATGACCGCCAGTGCAAACCCCAGAAAGTGCGAGCCCGCGTCGCCCATGATGATGCTCGACCGATAGGCGTTGAATGGCAGGAATCCAAGCACGACGGCCACCAGCACCAGGGCCAGGGTGGCCGTTTCCGGCAGGCCCAGCCTTAGCGACAGTGCGATCAGCACGATCGCCGCAATGGTCACGACACCGCCGGCCAGCCCGTCGAGTCCGTCCACAAAGTTGATGGCGTTCATCATTCCCGTGATCCAGAACAGCGTGAACGGGATGACGATGGCGACGTGCAGCAGCACCACGCCGGCCTCGAACGGGTTGCTGACTGCATCGATACGGACGCCGAACAGCAACGGAACCGCCGCGGCCGCAAGCTGGGCGAGAAACTTATCGCGCGGACGCATCCCGCGCAGATCGTCAACCACGATGAAGACCACCAGCAGCGTCGCGCCCAGCAGCAAACCCACGGTTTGCCGATCCAGCGGCCAGGCCACCACCAGCACTGTGATCACGAACGCCGCGTACATGGCCACGCCGCCCAGCCGCGGCACCGGCACGGCATGAATTCGCGCCGCCCCCGGTTTGTCCATCCAGCCCCGCTGGGCGGCCAGCGTTCGAACGCCCCAGGTGAAGACCAGCGCCAGCGGCGCGCCAATCGCCAGGGCCAGCCAGTTAAGCTCAGCCATGGCCGGGAGTATTCAAGAGACGGCCATCTGTTGACCCGGTATTTCGGCGCCGCATATACTCAAGCCTGTTCGCGGGGTGGCGGGTCATCACCAGGAGGCGCCTGACCAAAATCGCGCGGCCCAGTGGACCAACCCGCCAGCACCCGCCGGAATGGCGGGTTTCATTTTGCCCGTCCGAATTGGGGGGTTCATTGGTTCATATCACGATCGGTGCGAACGAGAGCTTTGACGCGGCCCTACGCCGCTTCAACAAGAAAGTGCAGCAAGAGGGCATTATCACGGAGACCCGGCGCCGCAAGGCGTACGACAAGCCCAGCGTGTTGCGCAAGAAGAAGGAAGCCACCAAGCGTCGCAAGGCCCGGCGGGCGGCCATGAAGGCGGCCGAAGCCGAGGCTCGCGCCCTCTAGCCAACGCAATCTCAGCCCCGCATGGCGTTAATCGACCGCCTCACCGGGGATCTGCGAACGGCGCAGCGGAGCGGCGACGCCGATCGTGTGCGTGTGCTGCGCACGCTCATCTCCCAGATCAAGTACGAGGCCAAGGAATCCGGCGCGTCCCCCGACGACGCCCTGGTAGTGCGCGTCATTCAGCGCGATATCCGTCGCCGCGACGAAGCCATCCAACTTTATGTCAAGGGCGACCGTCCCGCACAAGCCGACGCCGAACGCGCCGAGCGCGCCCTCATCAGCGCCTATCAGCCCGACGAGATCGATAGCAACACCATGGAAACTATCGCGCGCGAAGTGATCGACGATGTCGGCGCTACCACGCGCCGGGACATGGGCAAGGTCATGCGCCCCTTGATGGCGCGGCTGCGCGAACAAGGAACGGTGGACGGACGCGCCGTCAATGCCCTCGTTGGCAAACTCCTCGGCGGCGGCTGACCCGCCCGCCCCCGCCGACGGGGCGACCTGCTTACAGATTCATGCCGGCGAGGGTCTCCCGCTGCCCCGCAGCCTGGCCCGGCTGATTCAGCCCATTGCCACCGCCGTGCATGACAGCACCGGCATGACCGGCGTGGTGGCACTGCGCCTTACCGACGATGCGGAGATGACCCGGCTCAACGGCGCGTTCGCCGGCAAGCCCCGCGCAACCGACGTTCTCGCCTTCCCCAGCGGGGACCTTGATTGTCCCGGCGACGTGGCCATTTCGCTGGAGCGGGTGCGCGCGCAGGCCCTTGCCTTCGGACACGGGATTGAACGCGAGTTCGGCTACCTGCTCACGCACGCCCTGCTGCACCTAGCTGGTCTGGGGCACGAGGTCGATGCTCGGCGAATCGAAATGCGTCGGGTCGAGGAGTCGGTGATGGCCGCCGTCGGACTTGTGCGCTCCGAACGCGCAGCGAGCTGACCGTGGCCGGCCTGACCATCCCCGCCCCGGCCAAGATCAACCTGGGCCTTCAAGTTCGTGGCCGTCGCGACGACGGGTATCACGACATCGTCACCATCTTCCAGGCACTCGAATTCGGCGACACGGTGAACCTGACTCCGGCGCCGACGATTCAGGGCGAAAGCGCGGTGGACGGCCTGGACGCCAACACAGACCTTGCCTTCCGTGCGGCGTACGAATTGCAGGCGCGTGTCGGAGGGCCCTGCGGCGTACACATCAGAATCGACAAGCGCATCCCCGTCGCCGCCGGACTTGCCGGCGGCAGCACGGATGCGGCCGCGGTTCTGCTGGGCCTGCGGCGCCAGTGGAACACGGACGCTTCCGCCGTCGCCGAGACCGCCCGGGCGCTGGGCGCTGATGTCACGTTCTTTCTTCGTCCGGGAACCGCGCTCGGCCTGGCCCGCGGCGACGACCTGCGGCCAATGCCGCCGGCTCCGCTGCGCTGGGTCTTGCTTGTCCGGCCCAATGCCGAGATATCTGCCCGCGACGCCTACGCCGAGTTGCGCCCCCCCGAGTGGTCTGGCGGGTGCGCCACTCTGCAGCAGGTGGACGGGATTCGAGACGGTGACTTCATGCCGCAACTGCTGATCAATGACCTGCAGCCTGCCGCGATCCGCCTGGTGCCTGAAGTGGCCCAGGTCCTTCGCGCCCTGGAGTCCGCCGGAGCGGAGCCGGCGCTCCTGGCCGGCAGTGGACCAACCTGCTTCGGGCTATTCCCTACCAGGGCGGCTGCAAGGAACGCGGAAGCCCGGGTGCAATCGCACGGCTGGTGGACCCGGACGACTCGCTTCATGACCCCGCCAGACGACGCCGACCGTCAGCTTTGACCGGCCTACACCGCCTGCCTACGCTTTCCCTGTGGGGAGTGGCCAAGTGGTAAGGCAACGGATTTTGGATCCGTGATCGAAGGTTCGAACCCTTCCTCCCCAGCCGATGAATGCCGGTGACCCTGAATCCAAATTGAATGGCGCCGCCGGCATCGTTATGGCGGCCGGCCAGGGCACGCGCTTCGCGTCGGACGTGCCCAAGGTCATGCACCGCGTGGCGGGACGCCCCATGCTGGCGCACGTGGTCAACACCGGGCGAGCCGCCGGGCTCGATCCGCTGGTGGTCGTCATCAGGCCCGGCATGGACGTCGGGTCGGCGGCCGACGGAGCGGTCACTGTGGACCAGCCGCCGCACGGTCGCGGCACTGCCTTCGCCGTGGAAGTCGGACTCGGTGCCCTGCCGTCTGACGTCGACATTGTCGTCGCGCTCTATGGCGACTCGCCCCTGGTTCGCCCGGCGACCGTGCGCGGCGTCGTGAGCGTCCTGGCAGACACGCAATCAGTGGCGGCCATCGCGTGGGCCGATGTCCCGCAGCCGGGTGCCTTCGGCCGGGTCCGCCTGGCGGCGAACGGGCTGGTGCTCGGCATCGTTGAGGCCGCCGACGCCACGGCGGACGATCTGGCGCTGACCACCGTGAACGCCGGCCCCGCGGCCTTCCGCGCCGCCTGGCTGCGCCGCGCGCTGTCGCGCGTAACACCGAGTCCCACCTCGGGCGAGCGCTACCTCACCCAGCTTGTCGACCTGGCCATTGACGATGGCCGGCGAGTGGCCGGCCACCAGATGACTGACCTGGACGAGACGATCGGCTGCGACGACCTCGAGCGACTCGCCGCCGCCAACGCCGCGTTTCTGCGCCGGCAACGCACGGCTCAGCGCCGCTAGCCGCCAACGGCCACAGGCCCTCGCGCAGGCCGGATATCATGGGCCGGTCAGGGTGCCTGCGGGGTCGGCGGTCCCGCGCGGCAGGCCGTACGAGGCAACGACACTGGACGGCGAACTCAAGGTGTTTGCCGGCTCGAGCAATCAGGCTCTAGCCGAGCGAATCGCCGCACGCCTCGATCAGCCGCTGGGATCCGTGAGGCTCGAACAATTCCCCGACGGCGAAGCCCGCGTGCAGATCAATGAGAACGTGCGCGGTACGGACGTCTTTGTCATTCAGTCCACCTCCGCGCCGGTTGATGAAAACCTGATGCAGCTGCTCATCATGATCGACGCGCTGCGACGCGCATCGGCCGGACGCATCACTGCGGTGATTCCCTATTTCGGGTACGCCCGCCAGGAAAAGAAGTCGACCGGTCGGGAGCCCATTACCGCCAAGCTGGTCGCCAACCTGCTGGAGGCCGCCGGCGCCAACCGGGTCATTACCCTGGATCTGCACGCGCCCGCCGTGCAGGGGTTCTTCGACATCCCGGTCGATCACCTGCAGGCCTCGCCGCTGCTCGCGGAGTCTCTACGGCGCGTTACCTTGGACGATCTGGTCGTGGTGTCACCTGACGCTGGCGGTGTGGCGCGCGCGTACGATTTCAGTCAGCGCCTGGAAAACTCGTCACTGGCCGTCATCTTCAAGGACCGGATGGCGCCGGACGAAATCCAGACGCTCTCCGTAGTTGGCGAGGTGTCCGGCCGCACGGCGGTCATCGTCGACGACCTGGTTTCGACGGGTGGCACCCTCGCGGAGGGTGCCCGCTCACTACTGGAGCGCGGCGCGAAGGCAGTCTACGCCTGTGCCATTCACGGCATCTTCGCGGGCCAGGCCCTGGACGTCCTGAAGAACTCGGGACTTCGCCGGGTCTTCGTCACCGACAGCGTCCCCCTGAATTCCAACTCGGGAGCATGCAAAATTGCCCAGGTCGGCACAGCTACGCTGTTCGCGGAGGCGGTCCGCCGAGTCCACAATGATGAGTCCATAACCGCGATGTTCAAGTGAGCGCGATGTGCTCCCCGCGTACCAGCGGGGATCGGCATCTGGGCGTGAGCACCCGTCTGTGCCGCGCGATAAGGGAGTGGATCCTTTTTGGATCCGGTTAGTTGGGTAGGACTTGCCCTCATTTTCGTGCTGACCGTGATCAGCACGTTGCTGGTGCTGGCCGAAAACGCCGCGCTGGAGCTCTCGCAGACCGCGCTTGACTCTCTGGACAGCACCGAACCCCGCGCCGCCCGCCGCCTCCGCGTTTTGCTCGATAACCGATTTCGGTTTTGGGCCAGCGCTCGGATTGGCGCGGCTGTATTGATCTTCGCCTCAGCGGCGCTGGCGGCCACCACGGTCGGCGAGCAGCTTGGCAGCCTGCTCGGCACGCGACCCGTCGGCGTCGTATTGGCGCTGGCGGTGCTCACCGTCCTGCACGCCGGCGGCGCCCGCGTGACCCCGCGCATTCTGGCCCAGCGCTATCCACTGCGACTTGCCCGGCGCTTCTGGTGGCTGATTTACGCCCAATACGTCGTTTTCCTGCCGGCCAGCCTGCCGTTCGAGCGCTTGCTCTCGCCGCGGGAGCAGGAGGCCTGGCGCGGACCCGACCCGCAGGACGCCGCCGTCATCGAGGCGGTGGAAGGCGCGCGTGAAGGGGCGATCGACGCCACCGACATCGAGATGATCACCAACGTGATTGAACTCGGCGACCGGGTCGTGCGCCAGGTCATGACGCCCCGCCCCGACATCGTGGCCGTGGACGTGGAATCCTCCCTGCGCGGCACCTTGCGCACGGCCTACGCGCGCGGTCTGTCCCGGCTCCCGGTCTTCGAAGGCGACTTGGACAACGTAATCGGCATCATTCACGTGCGTGACGGCCTGGCCGAGCTCCTGGAACCGAAGCAAGCGTCGGATCTGCGCTCGCTGGTGCGCGAGCCCCTGTTCGTGCCGGACTCCAAGTACGTGGACCGGCTGCTGCGGGAAATGCAGGCCGAAAACCTGCACATGGCAATCGTCGTCAATGAATACGGCGACACTGCTGGCCTGGTGACCATTGAGGACCTGCTGGAGGAGATCGTCGGTGAGATCGAGGACGAATACGATATTCCGGGCGTCCTGATCGAGCCCATCGGCCCAGGCCGCCTGGTCGTGGACGCTGGCCTGCCGATCTCGGACTTGAATGACGAGCTTGGCCTCGCCCTAACTGCCGAGGGTGTGGACACCGTGGGCGGCCTGGCCTTCAGTGCCTTCGGCCGCGTGCCGGAGGTTGGCGAGTCCGTCAACGTCAATGGCGCCGTCCTGCGCGTGCATGCGGTCAAGGAAACCCGCATCACGCGACTAGAGGTCACCCGCCTCGACGAAGACGGCAATGCCGCCTGACCTTCCCGGCGCATACGCGGTCTACCTGACCGTCGCGGGCTGAGCGGGGAGCCAACCCATCGACATTCTTGTGGGCCTCCTGATCTTTCTTGGCCTGATTGCCATCAATGGCCTGTTCGCGGGCGCGCAGTTTGCGCTCGTGGCGGTCGACCGCTACGAGGTGGAGACCGCCGCCGCCCGCGGCGCGCGACGGGACCGCACCGTCCGGCGCGGCCTCGAAACGTTGTCGTTTCAGCTTTCCGGCGCGCAGCTCGGCATCACCGTCAGTTCGCTCGTCCTGGGCTTTGTGGTGGACAACGCCATCGGCCCTCTGCTGCGGCCCGCGCTTGTCTGGATCCCGGGAATCGAGAACGGCACGCTCGTCGCCCTCACCGCCGCGCTGGCCCTCGTCCTGGCCACGGTCATTCAGATGGTCCTCGGCGAACTGGGTCCCAAGAACCTGGCCATAGCGCGGCCGATGGCCACGGCCCGTCTATTCGTTCCGCCCGCCATGTTCGTCAACACGGTCTTTTCGCCCGTCATTCGTTTGCTCAACGCCATGGCCAATGCCTCCATGCGTGCGGTCGGGCTGGTCCCACGTGAAGAGCTCGAGGGCTTCCAGTCCCTGGAAGAGATGCATGAAGCGCTGCGTTGGGCGGCGCACGAAAACACCATCGAAGGTCTCGAGTACGAAGTGCTCGACCGCGCGCTTGGGCTGGGCCGAACCACGGCCGGCGACGTCATGGTCCCTCGATCGCAGGTCGTGGCGATTTCCTCCGATGCCAATCTGGCGGAGTTGGCTCGCCTGTCGGTGGACACCGGCTATTCGCGCTTCCCTATTCGCGACGCCGCCGGTCGTGAATACGTGGGAATTGCGCACGTCAAAGAGGTTTTGACGCTGCCGGCGGCCGCTCGCGCCGCTACGCCGGTCTCCGCCAAGGCGCAGCGCGCGCTGGTGGTACCAACCGCCCGCGATTTGCGCTCGTTGCTGCTCGAAATGCAGGCCGCCCAATACGCCATGGTCATCGTCCACGACGAGTTCGGCCAGGCCGCCGGCGTGGTGACCCTTGAGGACATCGTCGAGGAACTCCTCGGCAGCATCGAGGACGAGTACGACCGGCCCGAGCCCGCCCTCGTCACGCCGCTGGACGCTGGCGGCTATGACGTGGCAGCCACCATCCGGCGCGACGACTTGCGCGTGGCCACCGGATTCGCCATGCCCGAGGGCCGCTTCGAGACGCTGGCCGGACTGGTGCTGACGCTTCTGCAGCGGATCCCGCGGGTTGGCGACGCGGTCTCGTTTCGTGGCTGGACGTTTCGCGTAGCCGCTATGGACGGACGGCGCATCGACCGCGTGCACATGGAACGTCCCTTCACCCGGCGCCGGACAGTCGGATGACCGTCGTACTGCTCCTCGTAGCCTTGTTGCTGCTCGTCGTCAACGGATTCTTCGTCGGTGCCGAGGTCGCCATCACGGCCGCCGCCGCCAGCCGCAGGGGCGAACTCGAACGACGCGCCGCCCACGGTCGCCGCTCCGCCCGCCTGGCCGTCGCCTCCATGCGCGAGCTCTCATTCATGCTCACCGGCGCGCAGTTGGGCATCACCATGGCCTCGCTGGGTCTGGGTTTCGTGGCCGAGCCGGCCATTGCCGACGTACTGGAGGCGGCCCTCGCCGATCGGATCGGCCTGACGGGCGCCCCGTTGCACGCGCTGGCTAGCGTCATCGCCCTGACCATCGTCGTGGTGCTCCACATGGTCCTGGGCGAGATGGCCCCCAAGAACATTGCCATCGCCGAACCCGTGCGCACGCTGCTGTGGGTCGCGCTGCCGTACCGGTTCTACGCCAACGCCGTGCGCGGTTTGCTCTGGGTACTGAACGAGCTCGCCAATCTGACTATCCGCGCCTTCGGCGTGGTCCCGCGCGATGAGCTGGCGCCCGCCTACACGCCCGCGCAAATCGGCTCGATGCTGGGCGAATTGCGGCGGCTTGGCGCCATCAGCGCGCCGCAGCAGCAACTGGCCGACCGCGCGCTTCGCTTCGCCTCGCGTCCCGTGGAAGAGGTAATGGCGCCCCGCTCGGCCGTCCATGCATTGCCCGCCGGCATGCCTGTGCGCGAGATCGAGCGCCAGGCCGTGGTTACCGGCCACTCGCGCTTCCCGGTTTACCGCGAAACAACGGACGCCATCGCCGGATTCGTTCATGTCAAGGATCTGCTGGCCATCGACCCCGCCGCCATGGACCAGCCGCTGCCGAACGCAGCCGTGCGCCCGCTGCATGTGACGCCGGCCACCGCCCTGGTTGGCGAGCTGCTGGTGGCCATGCGCCGCGAGCGCGCGCACATGTCCCTGGTCGTTGATGAGCACGGCTCGCCCGCTGGCATCGTCACGCTGGAAGACCTTGTCGAGGAAGTCGTCGGCGAGATCCGCGACGAGCACGACGCTCCCCTGGAGGATGTTCAACAGTTCGGGCAAGACCGCTTCGTCGTTTCCGGGACGCTGCGCACCGACCGCCTGGCCGAAGCCACCGGCTGCCGGTTGCCGGCCGGCGACTTCACCACCGTCGCCGGGTTCGTCATGCAGCGGCTCGACGCCGTGCCCCAGCCCGGCGACTCGGTGGAACAGGATGGCTGGATCCTGCGCGTCCGGCGGACCCGCGGACCCCGAGTGGAGACCGTGGACGTCATTCGCCAACCAGCGGCCGCAGCGCCATCCGGCGCAATCGGCCCGCGTTAGGCTTGCCCATGGCGGTTCTGCAGCGTTCCAGCACCTACAAGGCCGAGGGCGTCGTGCTCAGTCGCCGCGACTTGGGCGACGCCGATCGGATCGTCACGCTCTTCACGCGCGAGTTCGGACGACGTCGCCTGGTGGCCCGCGGTTCGCGCCGCCCCACCAGTCAACTCGCCCCCCACATCGAGCTCTTCAGCCGCGTCCGGCTTGTTGGCGTCGTCGGCGCCAACCTCGACGTGCTGACACAGGCGCAGAGCCTGGCGACCTACGAGCGTTTCCGATGCGACCTGGCGGCCTTTGCGGCCGCCGGCTGGGCCGTGGAGCTGTTGGACGGCCTCAGCGAGGACGGCGAGGCGGCACCGGATGCCTATGCCGCCCTGGTCGCATTCCTTGAGGCCCTCAACCAGCGGGTCGCCGACCCGGAACCGCTGCTCTCCGCCCTGGCCATCAATTTACTGGACGTGCACGGCTACGCGCCGGAACTGTGGCAATGCACCGTCTGCGGCCGAACGATCGAGCCCGGAGCCCACGCCTTCGCGCCGCGAACCGGCGGCGTGATCTGCTCGACGTGTTCGCACGACAACGCCAGCCATGCGCTGAGCGTCGACACGTTGAAGACCCTGCGGTTCATCGCCCACGAAGGGCTCACCGGCGCCGCCCGCCTCCGTGCCGACCCGCGCACCCGCGCCGAACTCCGCACCGCCCTCCGCGCCTACGCGACATCCGTCGTCGAACGCGACATCTCATCCGCCCACATCCTGGAACGGGCGGGCGCGGGTTCCGCGCCCCGGCCAGCGCCCGGGGCGTAACACCGACGACATGGCGTCACCCCGCACGCCATCCCGATGACCCTGGATACACCCGAGGAATCCCATGCCTGCTCCCGACCTTGAAACCCTGACCTCCCTGGCCAAGCGCCGCGGGTTCGTCTTTCCCAGTTCCGAAATCTACGGCGGCTTCGCCAGCACCTGGGACTACGGACCGCTGGGCGCCGAACTGATCCGCAACATCAAGGACGCCTGGTGGCGCCGCGTCGTCCACGTGCGCCCCGAGGTCGTCGGTCTCAACGCCTCCATCCTCATGCACCCACGCATCTGGGAGGTCTCGGGGCACATCGAGCACTTTGCCGACCCGCTGGTGGAGTGCCCGATCTGCCGCCGTCGCTTCCGCGAGGACGACGTGGCCGACGGTAAATGCCCATACGACGGCGGCCAGCTCACCGATCCCCGCATGTTCAATACCATGTTCCGGACTTTCGTGGGCCCCGTGGAGGACGACGCCTCCGTCGCCTACCTGCGGCCCGAAACCGCCCAGTCCACCTACGTCAATTTCAAGAACGTCCGCGACACCGCGCGCGTGCAAATGCCCTTCGGCATCGCCCAGATCGGCAAGGCTTTTCGCAACGAGATCACCACCGGCAACTTCATCTTCCGCAGCCGCGAGTTCGAGCAGATGGAGCTGCAGTACTTCGTTGAGCCCGGCCAGGACGACGAATCCCACGAGGACTGGGTCGACGCCCGCTTCGCCTGGTGGCAGGACCTCGGACTCGAACCGCGACGCCTGCGCCTGCGTCCCCACAGCCCCGAGGAACTGGCCCACTACGCCAAGGCCACCACCGACATCGAGTACCAGTTCCCCTTCGGCTGGGGCGAGCTTGAAGGCATCGCCAATCGCACCGACTTCGACCTGCAGCGCCACGCCGACGCCAGCGGTACCGACCTTTCGTACTTCGACGACGCCGCCAGGCAGCACGTGACGCCCTACGTCATCGAACCGGCAGCCGGCGTCGACCGCGCGGCCCTGGCGTTCCTGTCGGATGCCTACACCGTCCAGGAAGTCGCCGGCAAGCCCCGCACGTTCCTGAACCTCGACCCGCGGCTCGCCCCATACAAGGTCGCCGTCTTCCCCCTCGCCCGCAACCGTCCGCCGCTGGTGGAATTGGCCACCCGCGTCGCCGACGACTTGCGCGCCAATTGGCCGGTGTTCTACGACGCCAGCGGCTCCATCGGCCGCCGCTACGCCCGCCAGGACGAGGCCGGCACGCCCTTCGCCGTCACCGTGGACTTCGACTCGCTCGACGACCAGACCGTCACCGTGCGCGAACGAACGTCCATGCGCCAGGAGCGCGTCGCCGCCGACGGCCTGCGCGCCTACTTCGCCGACCAGCTCGCCTGGTAACCCGTTCCCGTGGCGCCCCCCTCTCCACCCTCTCCTACCGGGAGAGGGCCGGGAGAGGGCCGTCCAGACGAGCCCCCGCCCCCCGGCTCTTACTCCACCCTCGAACGCCTGCTTCTAGCCCCGCTCCGACGCCTTGGCGGCTACCTCGTTCGGCCGGTTATCAAGACACTAGCCGCCGCCCGCGTCCACCCCAACGCGCTTTCCCTGAGCCAGATCCCACTCGGATTCGTCATCGCCTTCCTGATCGTCCCCCTCCCCCGGCTGGCCCTCGTGCTGTTCATCGGCACGCTGGTGCTCGACTTCCTTGACGGCGAGCTGGCCCGCGCCCGCGGCCTGGACTCCAACTTCGGCGCCCTGCTAGACCAGGTTTGCGACCACGTGCGCGAACTCACCGTGGTGGGCGGCCTTGTGGCCGTCGGCGCACTACGCGGCGAGATCGGCGTGGCCTATGCCGCGGCCTATCCCCTGGCCAACGTCCTGCTCTACCTGGCCGACCGCTTCCGCACGCCCCTGCCATTCAGCGTCAAGACCTGGATGGTCTACTACCCATTCCTGATCGTCTACCTCGGTTGGGGCCTCAACCTCCTCGACTACGCCGCCGCCGCCGCCGCCGCCTTCCTCGCCCTCGCCAGCGCCCAGGCCCTCTGGCGTCTCCGTGCGGCCATCTCACGTTCCGATTCGCCGTAGACGCTCGCTGCTAGTGGCGGTGCCCCTCACGGCGGTCAGCAACGATCTCGTCAATAGTCATCTTCAGGCGTTTCATCTTCGACCGGCGCCGACGAAAGCGGGCAACAGCAGCCACACGCGCAGCCCGGTCGGATCTGTTCGCGGTATCTCGTTCAGCGTTCTTGCCGGAATCTGAATCCCGCACTTTCACAATCCGTGCCTCCATCGCAACAACGCTGCCCCCTCACACAGCGCCCGCAACTTCAGATACGCCTCGTCAAGATCCATCGGATTGATACTCGACGGCGCGAACCCGCAGTCGGGATTCAACGTCAGCCGCTCCGCGGGCACGTACTGCATCGCGGCCTCGGCCCGCTCCACCACCGTCTGCGGCGTTTCGACGTTGCTGTCCGTGTGGTCGATCGCGCCCAGCCCCAGCAGCTTGTCGTCCGGGAACTGGGCCAGCACCTCGATTCCGCCGGCGTCCGGCGTGGCGAACTCCATGGCAAAGCGATGCACGTTCATTCGTCCAAGAGCGCCGATTACCAGGTCATAGGGCCCGCGCGTGCTGTGCCGGCGATTGGCGTGCGCGTGGCACAGGTGCACCGAGATCAGCGGGTGGTCCACACCCTCCACCGCTCCGTTGACGCCCTGCACCGCCATCTCGATCTCGTGTTCCACGTTCTCAATCCCAACCCGTCCCCGGTACTCCGCATCCACCAGCAGCGCCAGCCACGGATCGTCCAGCTGGATCGCGTCCACCCCCATCGACGTCAGCCGCTGCAACTCCCCGTTGATGATCGGGATGCACGCCTCCATGAAGTCCTCGCGGGTGGCATACGCCCGCGTGGAGTGCTCGCGACTCCACATGCGGCGCGCGATCGTGTAGGGCGACGGCACCGCCGCCAGCGTCCGCCGCGTGGTCGACCGCTGCACAAATCGCGCCTCGTCCAGCGCAATCGCCCGCTCCTGCCGTAGCGGCTCGGTCACGGCCGGATACGCCGCCCCGCGGCCGCCCGCGATCAGGTCCGGCTCGAACCCGGCCACCGCGTCGGCAAACACCTTCACGTAGCTCTCGCGCCGCCATTCGCCGTCCGAGACGTAGTCCAGCCCGGCCGCCTCCTGCATCCGGATCGCCGCCGGCACCGCGTCGTCCAGCACGCGCTCGGCCGCGGCCGCGCTCACCTCCCCCCGCTTCCGCCGCTCGATCAGCTCCCGAATCCACACCGGCCGCGGCAGGCTCCCTACCACGAACGTCGGAAACAACGCCTCGCTCAGTGCAGCACCATTCCGCCGTCCACGCTCAACGAAATGCCGGTGATGTAAGACGCGTCTTCGCTGGCCAGCATGTAGGCCGCGTTCGACACGTCTTCTGTAACCTGGTGGCGGCCCATCGGAATGTTGGCCACCCGCACGTCCCAGGCCGACTCGTTCTCCCGACCCTCAAGCTCAGTCAGGTCCGGGTTCAGATCCTCCCGCCAGAGCCGCGTGTCCACGATGCCGGGGCAGAGGGCCACCACGCGCACACCGGACGGCGCAAGCTCCATGGCGGTGGAACGGGTGATCCCAATCACTGCATGCTTGGTCGCGCAATAGCAGGCCATGTACGGCCGCGCGATCTTTCCGGCGGCCGATGCAATGTTGATGATAATGCCGGAACCGCGCGGCTCCATCCGCCGGGCCGCTTCCTGCACGCCCAGGAAGACCCCGCGCACGTTGATGGCGAACATGTTGTCCCACGCGTCCATCGACTGTTCGGCGATGGACGAGGCTCCGCCGATCCCCGCGTTGTTCACCACGATGTCCACCGGGCCGAGTGCCGCCTCGGCGGCATCGAACATGGCGGTGATGTCCGCGGGATTTCGCACGTCGGCGGCCTGCGCCCGAGCCGAGCCGCCGGACGCAGCGATGCCTGCCGCAACCGCCTCGGCCGCCTCCGTATCAACATCGGCCACCAGCACCGCCGCCCCCTCGTCAGCGAAGCGCTCGGCAATGGCCTGCCCAATGCCACGCCCCGCGCCAGTAATCACGGCCACCTTGCCGTCCAGTCCCTTCGCCACGTTCAGACCTCGCCTGACCAAAGCCGACTGAGCCCGATAGTGGCACAGAGGCCACACCCTCCCGAACCTAGGGCGCCGTCGCCAGGTAGCAGACGACCCGCTTCGGAATCCGGAACTCGCCGTCGGACGCAATCCGCTGTCGAACAAGCTCTTCCATTCGCGTGACGAGCTCGCGTTTCGTCGCAGCCGTCGGGTCGCGAACGCTATCCGCCGGTCCCGACGCGTAGTACGCCAGCACCGGATCCGCCGTCGGAATCACCAGCGCATTCACCTGCTCGAACTTTGCTGCGTCCGGAAACACCCGTCGCACCTGCCCCAGGTTGTGGTCGCCGAAGCGATCCGTCGTGATTGGCACGTCGGCGTCGATCTCCAGTTCCCGCGCCGCCCGCTCGTGCAGTTGCTGCAGCGGCGACTCCCGGCGGTCGCCGTTGGTCGTCAGGGCCACCCGCCCACCGGGTCGCGTCACCCGAGCAAGCTCCATCAGCGCCCCCGGAATGTCCGGGACGTGGTACAGCATGTGATTGGCCATGCTGTGGTCCGTCGAGTCGCTGGGCAGCGGGAGCGTTGTCACATCACCCGCCACGTACGACGCCACCGGCTCGGATACCGATCGAATCATCCCCATCTCACGCTCAACCGCCACGATCCTGACCCCGCGACCACGGAGCGCCGGGTGGTACGCGCCGTTCCCAGCCCCCGCGTCCAGCACCAGGTCTCCAGGTGCCGGCGCCAGCAGCCCCAGTACCCATTCGGGAGTGTTGTCCGGACGCTCGCTATACCGCCGATGTGTCTCCTGCCGCAAGGCCAGCCGGGCGTCGTCCGCATACTGCTCGCCTAGCCGCTCACGGCTGGTCACGCGCATGCTTCTGAACTGGCGAACCTCATCCGAGACCCCGGCCGTGCCGGCAGTCTGAACGCTCACCTGGACAACCGTCGAGCCGCCTCGCTCGTGACGGAAGCCAGCGTCCGGTGGTCAGCTACTAGACGATACCGGCGAAGAAGCCAACGCGGCCGGACCTGTTACTAAGTGCCGGAACTACCCCGCAAACCGGTCCACCAGGACAGCAATCAGCGTCCCAACCACGCCAAAGCCCAGTCCGGCGATCCACCGGGTAAGCCTGGTCTCCAGGGCATGCAAATCGGCCTTCGTTGCCAGGTGCTTGCGCTCGGCTTCAACGACGCTAAGCCGTTGCTCATATGAGGCGGTGCTCACGGTGTCCCTCCTCGGGAATAGCTTCGACTTCACCGCCCCCGGGTCGGGTGGCAATCGCATCTGCCACTCGACCGTTTCGTCGATCGTACCTCACGTGCCCACCCTTCAATGCCGTGCCCATTGCCCATCGCAGAGTCCGACAAACGCACGGGTGCCTCCACCCAGTTGCCCCACGGCCCCACAGAACGTACGTTCACGCCGCCGGGGTCGGCGCATTCCCGCGCCATCGAATCGTGAGGTTGTCCTGTGGCCGTGTTCCGCTGTTCCTGCCACCAGATCACCTGGGGAGACAATCTCGTCGAGGCCATCGACGACATCGGCAGCTTCGGCTACGCCGGCACCGAGACCTTCGGCACCGTCGTGACCCAATTTGCCGGACGCGCCCACGACTTTCAGGCCATGTTGCAGGCCCGCGGCCTGCGCCTCTCGGCCCTCTACGGCGGCGGCCCGCTGCACGATCCGGCCCAGCAGGCCGACGCCATCGCCAACAACCTCGCCATCATCAACTTCCTGCACGAGATGGGCTCCGACCGCCTCGTCCTCGGCCCCGGCCGGCGTGACGGCACGCCCTCCGCCGAGGACATGGCCAGGTTCGCCAGCGGCGTGACCGAAGTCGCCGCCGCGGCTCGCGACAAGGGCATCGTGGCCGGCATGCACCCGCACTGGAACACGGTGATCGAACAGCGTGACGAAATCACTCGCTTCTTCGACGCCGTCGACACCGACCTCGTCAAGCTCGCACTCGACCCCGCCCACATCGCCAAGGCCGGCGACGACCCCGTGGAAGTCGCCTCCAGCTACCGCGACATCCTCACCTACATGCACATCAAGGACTACGTACCCGAGTTGGACGTGGAGACGCCCGACGTGGCCAGCGCCCAGGCCCACGCCCCCCGCATCGCCTTCTTCGGTGAACTGGGCACTGGCGTCGTCGACCTGCCCGCCCTGCTGGACGTCGCCCGCGAAGCCGGCTACGACGGTTGGCTCACCGTCGAACTGGACCGCTCCCAGACCACCCCGCGCCAGAGCCTCGAAGTCAACTCCCGCTACCTCACCGAACGCCTGGGCTTCGACCTCGCCGGTGAGAACGCTTGATGGCCGCACCCTTGCGTATCGGCCTCATCGGTTGCGGCCGCATCCAGGAAGAGGGCCATGCCCCCGTCCTTCAGCGCATGCCGGACGTCTGGCAGGTCACCGCCGTGGCGGACCCCACACCCGAGCGTCTCAACTTCATCAGCGACCGCTTCGGCGTCCCGACTGAGGCCCGTTTCCCGGACTATCGCGACTTGCTTCGCTCCGGCCTCGTCGACGCTGTGGACATCGCCGTGCCCCACCGCTTCCACGCCCCCGTCTGCCTGGGCGCCGCCCGCACCCGCACGCCCTTCCTCAGCGAGAAGCCACTGGCCACGTCGGTGCAACAGGCCGACGAGATCATCGCCGAGGTCAAGCGCAACGACATCCCCGCCGGCATCATGCACAACTACCTCAACCGCCCCAGCACCGCCCCCACGCTGGCCGCCATCGAAGCCGGGCGCATAGGCCGCCCCTTCATGTTTCGCATGGAGCACATGGGCAGCGGCTGGTACGTGGGCGCGGCCGACTACGACCCGACCTGGCGCAGCCGGCGCGCCGATGCCGGCGGCGGCGCCCTGCTCGACAACGGCTACCACAACCTCTACACCGCCGAGGCCATGCTCCAGTCCCCCGTCACCCACGTCTCCGCCCGCGTCGGTACCCACGTGCGGCAGCAGGACGTCGACGACACCGCCGCCCTCATGCTCGGCCACGCCAGCGGCGCCACGTCGATCGTGCTGGCGGCCTGGAGCGCCACCAGCGCCACCGGCCTCACCGAGGTTCACGGCGATCTCGGCTCCATTCGCCTCGACCGCGGCGAAGCCGTCCTGCACACCAAGGATCGAACCGAAGTGCTGGAAAACACCGACGCCGACGAACTCGGCTTCACGCCCATCTTCCGCCGCTTCGCCGACGCCGTTCGAGGCGACGCCCCACCCCTCCACACCCTGGCCGAGGGCCGCCGCAACCTCCAGCTCGTCTTCGCCGGCTACGACTCCGCCATCGACAACCAGGTCGTCAATGTCAAGAACTGACCCGCTATCACAGCTCAGCGGAGGCGCTGTACGGGCCAGGTAACCCGAACGCCTGACCGGCCCTGAATGCCGCCCCGACGCCGCCTTCCCTGGCTCGCGGTCCTGGATTTGCCGCGCGATGTGCTGGCGTCCATGGCCATCACGGTGGCCGTGGCCTTTGGCAACGGTTCAATCGCGTCGGTCCTGGCGCCCATCAGCCGCGACTTCAACCTCGAGGCCACCGCCGGCACGGCCCTCGCCGCCCTTATCGCCAGCTTTGCCCTCGCCCGCCTGATCATCAACCTGCCCATCGGCGCACTGGTCGACCGGGTTCGGCTTCACCCGCTCTTCTACGGTGGCGGCGCGCTCGCGATCATCGGCGTCATCCTCACGGTATCGGCACCCTTCTACTGGCTGCTGCTGCTCGGCCGCATCGTCGAGGGCGCCGGATCCATCACCGCCAGCGCCGCCGCCCAGGCCTACGTCGCCCGCCAGGCGCCCGAACGCGAACGCGGCCGCATGCTGGGCGCCGTCAGCTCCGCCACCATGATGGGCGGATTCCTTTCCCCCGTCGTCGTCGGCGCCGTCGCCACCGTGGCCCACTGGCGCATCGGAATACTCCTGACCGTCCTGGCCATCCTCACCGGGATGTTCATGGTGAAACGTTATGTAAAGGACGATCCGCCGCCAGTTCGGCTTTCCGGCGCCGCGCCGGTTGTGCGCGCGAGCCCGCTGCACTTCGTCCGTCGCGCCATCTACAGCCCCGGCCGTCTGCTGTTCGTCAACGGCATGGCCATGGCCCTGGCCGTTCCCATCTTCGGCTTCAAGGCCTTCTTTTACCCACTCTTCGGCGGCGAGGTCCTCAACCTCCAGCCCTTCCTTATCGGCATTGCCATCTCCCTCTCCACGCTCATGCGCTTCCCCGTGGCCATCGTCGCCGGCGCCATGTCCGACCGCTACGGCCGCCTCTGGGTCTACGTGCCCAGCGCGCTGGCCATGGGCCTGGTCAGCGTCCTCGTCAGCCAGGCCGGCAACGCCGCCACCTACGTGCTGTTCGGCCTGGCCTTTGGCCTTGGTGGCGGCGCCATTCCCACCATTACCTCCACCGTGGTGGACCGCGCCCCGCGCGAGCGTCTCGGCGCCGCCCTGGGCACCCACGCCTTCCTGCGCGATATCGGCGTGGCCCTCACCCCCCTCGGACTGGGCGTGGCCGTCGACGTCCTCGACTTCAACGCCACTGCCTTCACCATGCTCGCCTTCGCCGCCCTCTCCGCCCTCCTCGCCATCGCCGCCGGCGAATCGGCCCCGGCCGCCCGTCGCCGGGTCGCGACCAAGCAGACGTCAAATACGTAGACGACCCGCTGATTTGACCTTGCTAAAAACTTTTGTTTAGATAGGCGAAGTCGGAACACGGAGTGCCTGCAAGTCAATGCAGGCCTGACTACGAAGCGGCGCCAAAAAAGTGAAGGGGTCAAGAGTGCGGGCGGTGCGGGCGGTGGCCGGTCTTTTGCTCGCCGCGTTGGCGTTGGCGGCCTGCGGGGCCGATTCGCCCGCCGAATCAGTCCCGGCGGCGAGCGAGCCGACGCCCGTCGACCTCGCGGATGGCCGCCCGCTGCGCGTCGTCGCGACCATCGGCCAGATCGCCGACGCCGTGCGTCACGTCGGTGGCGACCGCGTGGAGACCCACGGGCTCATGGGCCCCGGTGTCGACCCCCACCTCTACCGTGCCAGCGAGAGCGACATCACCCGGCTCGAGTCGGCCGACGCCGTCTTCTGGAACGGCCTGCACCTGGAAGCCGGCATGTCCGGCGTCCTCGAACGCATGGGCGATCTGGGGGTCCACTCCATTCGCGTTACCGACGGCATCGATCGCGACCGCTTGCTGTCGCCGCCGGAGTTCGAGGGCGCCTACGACCCCCACGTCTGGTTCGACCTGGATCTCTGGACCACGGTGGTGGAGACCATTCGCGACGCGCTGATCGCGATGGACCCCGGCGGCGCCGACGTCTACCGGGCCAACGCCGCCGCCTACATCGACCAGATCGAAGAACTCGACGCCTATGTCAGGTCCAGGGCACTCGAGGTCGAGGAGCGTGTTCGCGTGCTCGTCACCGCCCACGACGCCTTCAACTACTTCGCCAACCGCTATGCCATCCAGGTTCGCGGCCTGCAGGGCATCAGCACCGAGAGCGAGGCCAGCACCACGGACGTGCAGGAACTCGCCAGGTTCATCAGCGAGCGCGGGATCCCGGCGGTCTTCATCGAGTCGTCGGTCCCCGACCAGGGCGTCCAGGCGGTCATCGAAGCCGCTGGTGCACGCGGGCACACCGTCGCCATCGGCGGCGAAATCTTCTCGGATGCCATGGGCGCGGATGGCACCGCGGAGGGCACGTACCTGGGCATGGTTCGGCACAACATTGACACCATCGTCGAGGCGCTGCGGCGGTCGTGAGCCTGCACCTCCGTACCGGCAGCCCCCTGGCCGTCCAGGCCACGGATCTCACGCTGGCCTATCAGCAGCGCCCGGTCCTGTGGGACGTCGATTTGGATGTGCCGCAGGGTGTGCTGATGGCGATCGTGGGCCCCAACGGCGCGGGCAAGACCACGCTCTTGCGAACCGTGCTCGGCCTGCTCCGGCCGGCTGCCGGCGAAGTGCGCGTGTTTGGTCGACCCTACGCCGAACAACGCCGCCTGGTGGCCTACGTACCGCAACGCGGCAGCGTCGACTGGGACTTCCCCACCACGGCGCTCGATATCGTCACCATGGGCACCTACGGCTGCCTGGGCTGGGTGAAGCGCCCGGGCTCGTCCGAGCGCTCCCGCGCCACCGCCGCCCTGGCCCAGGTCGGCATGCAGGCCTACGCAGACCGCCAGGTCAGCCAGCTTTCGGGTGGACAGCAACAGCGGGTCTTCCTGGCGCGGGCGTTAGTCCAGGATGCGCAGGTCTACCTGATGGACGAGCCGTTTCAGGGCGTCGACGCCATGACCGAACGCGCCATCGTCGACCTGCTCCGCGCCCTGCGCACCAATGGCAAAACGGTGGTCGCCGTGCACCACGACTTGCAGACCGTGGCCGAGTACTTCGACCAGGTCACCCTGCTGAACGTGCGCAGGATCGCCGCCGGTCCGGTCGAAACAGTGTTTACCGAGGAGAATCTGCGCCTGACGTACGGCGGCCGCATAGCGGGAATCGGCGGGCGAATTAACGGGGCTGGACACGAGGAATCCGCGTGAGCCGAGCCTCGGGACCCGCGTAGGAGCACCCCGCCGGTGGACGTCCTGGGCGACCTGTTCCTGGACTACACGCTCCGAACCGTCGCGCTCGGCTCGGCTGCCCTGGGCATTGTCAGCGGCGCCCTTGGCGCCTTTGCCGTACTCCGCCGCCAGGCGCTGCTGGGCGACGCCATGTCGCACGCCGCGCTGCCCGGCGTGGCCCTGGCCTTTCTCATAACCGGCAGTCGCGCACCCCTGGTTCTGATGATCGGCGCCGCGTTGACCGGCTGGCTGGCGGCCGTGGCCATCGTGAGCGTCGTCCGCCTGTCCCGCGTCAAGACCGACACCGCCATGGCCCTGATGCTCAGCGTCTTCTTTGGCGCGGGCCTGGTCGTGTTGACCTTCATCCAGCGCCAACCGGCCGCGGGCAAAGCGGGGCTCGACAAGTTCCTCTTCGGTCAGGCGGCCGCCATGCTCGAAAGCGACGTCATCACCATGTCGGCCGTCGGCGCCCTCGGACTCCTGGGCGTGCTGCTGCTATGGAAGGAGTTCAAGCTGCTGAGCTTCGATCCCGACTTCGCCGCGACCCTGGGAATGCCGACCCGACGCCTGGACGTGCTCCTTACCAGCCTCCTTGTGATCGCAATCGTGGTGGGCCTCAAGACGGTTGGCGTGGTCCTCATGAGCGCGATGGTGGTTGCGCCGGGCGCGGCCGCGCGACAGTGGACCGACCACCTCGGCGTCATGGTCACGCTGTCCGCCCTGTTCGGCGCGGCGGCCGGCGTCCTCGGGGCGCTGCTCAGCACCACGGCGGAGACCTCCACCGGTCCCACCATCGTGCTGGTCGCCACCGGTCTGGTTGTCGTCTCCTTCTTATTTGCCCCCGCGCGCGGACTGGCATGGGCCCGCATGCGCGCCTGGCGAAGTCACCGAATGCTGGCGCTGGAGGCGGTGATGGCCGATCTGGCGGCCCTGGCGGCCCAACACAGCGCGGACGCTACGCGGCCGCACGACGTGGGCGCGCTCTATGCGGTGCGCGGCCGCAGGGTCGTCGAGCGGGCGCTCAGCGAACTCGCCGCTGACGGGCTGGCCCAGCGGCACGACAGCGGCGGCTGGTCGCTCACGGCCCGCGGCCTCGCCGAGGCGGCCCGCCTGGCCCGAACCCGGCGCACGCCGGATGGTGCCCCGTGACCTCGGCCCAGATCGACGTGCTGCTGGTCGCCGTCGTGGTTGCCGCCGCCTGCGCCATTCCCGGCACGTTCCTCGTGCTTCGGCGCATGGCAATGATGAGCGACGCCATCAGCCACACGGTGCTCCTGGGCATCGTGCTCGCCTTCTTCGTCGTCGCCGACCTCAATTCACCCATTCTGATCGTCGGCGCGGCCCTGGTTGGACTGCTCACGGTCGTTCTCGTCGAGGCCGTCAGCCGAACCGGTCTGGTCCGCGAGGACACCGCCATCGGCCTCGTCTTTCCGGCCTTGTTCTCCGTTGCCGTGATCCTGATCTCCAGCCTGGCCGGCAACGTGCATCTGGACAGCGACGCCGTCCTGCTGGGCGAGATCGCCTTCGCCCCCTTCAACCGTTTCGCACCCTTCGGCGTCGATCTGGGACCGATCGCGCTCTGGGTCATGGGCGCGATCCTGCTCGTCAACCTTGCCTGCACGGCCCTGTTCTTCAAGGAACTCAAGCTGGCCACCTTCGATCCCGCCCTGGCCGCCGCCCTCGGCTTCTCGCCGGCCCTCGTCCACTACGGGCTCATGGCGGTGGTCTCGGTCACCGCCGTCGGCGCCTTCGACGCCGTCGGATCGATCCTCGTCGTGGCGCTCATGATCGGCCCGCCCGCCGCCGCCTACCTGCTCACCGACCGGCTGCCCCGCATGCTGGGCCTCAGCGTCGTGATTGGCGCCGCGTCCGCCGTTGGCGGCTACTGGCTCGCCCGCGTGCTTGACGCCAACATCGCCGGTTCCATGGCCACCGTCGTCGGCATCGCGTTCGTTCTGGTCCTGGTTCTCGTCCCCCGGCGCGGCCTCGTCGCAGCCGCCCGACGCCACCGCCGCCAGCGCTGGACCTTCGCCCGCCAGTTGCTCCTCATTCACCTCGCCACCCACGAGGGCACACCGTCCGAAGCCGACGAGAGCCGACCCGACCACATGCAACGCCACATGCGCTGGCCGCCCGCATTCGCCGACCGCGTCGTCCAGACCGCCACCGAACGCGGCCTCATCGTCCTGGAAAACGACCAACTCCGCCTCACCCCCCAGGGCCGAAACGAAGCCCGCTCCGCCGCCCTCCGCTAACCCACCCCGCCAGCGCGGCCAACCCAATCGGCCGCGGCATCCAATGGGTCCTGGGCCGCGCTACGCGTCCCGGATGAACACGCTGTCGCTCACGGTCTGGCTCAGCGCCACCTCGTCGCCCCCGATCCGCACCACCAGCGGCCCATCGAAGGGCAGCCGTCGGACCACGCTGGCCTGCGTTCCCGGCACGAGCTGAATCTCCGTCAGGTATTCCAGCACCGCCCGATCACGGTCCCGTACCCGTGCCACCACGAAGTCCGTGCCGTCCGCAACCCCCGTCAACTGGCGGGCATCGTCGGCCTGCAGCGCGTCCAGCGCCTCGTTCGGTATCGAGTCCCCGTGCGGGTCCGTCGTCGGGTCTGACACCTTCGCCGCGATCCGCCGCTCCATTTCCTCCGAAATCACGTGCTCCAGCCGGTCGGCCTCCTCGTGCACGTCGTTCCAGTCGTAGTCCAGGAACTCCACCAGGAATCGCTCGATCAGCCGGTGATGGCGAACCATCTCCAGCGCGTGGCGCTCGCCCTCGTCGGTCAGTTGCGCGCCCTGGTACCGCTGGTAGTCGACCAGTCCCTTCTGTTGCAGGCGCTGCAGCGCCACCGTCACCGCGCCCTGCGTGAGCTTCAGCTGACCCGCCAGCTCGCCGGTTCCGACGCGCCGCTCGTGCCCGCCCGCGTCGTAAATTGCCCGCAGGTAGTCCTGCTCGCTGGCCGAAATCCGCGGCTCTCGCATCGTGACTTGGATGTAAGGAGGGCTCGCAACCTAACAGGTTGGTGGCGGCGGCTGACTGGCTAGACTGCCAGTGTGGACAGTCCCGACCCTTCCAGTCAGCCAGGATCTGGCCGCGCCCGCCAGATTTCACGTCGAACGCTGCTCGGCGCGTTGGCCCTGGGGGCGCCGGCCCTGGCCGGGTTGCTCCCCGCCTGCGGCGAGTTGCCAACCAATCCGCAGATCAGCGTCCTCCTGGCCGTCAACGAAATGCTGCCCGGCCCCCACCGCTTTCCCTTCGTTTTGGCGGACGGCGACGGCGGGCTGGTCACGGGCGCGAACATCAACGTGCGATTCGTTCGCCTGATCGGGGAACGCGACGAGTTCCGCTTCGAAGCGACGGCCCGCGAGCACGTCGCCGGCGCCACCTATGACCACGTGCACGAGGACGGCAAGGTACACATCCACGACGACACGCGCTCCTACTACCTGGTTTCCGACGTCCAATTCGAGGAGGGCCTTTGGCGCGCCGACCTGGAAGTGGAACCGGCCTTCGGCTCGGCCTACGCGGCCTCCACCGCCTTTCAGGTCGGCCGGCGCACCTCCGCCCCTCGCGTCGGAGACTCAGCCCCGGCCTTCCCCAATCGCACCAGCCGCGACGTACCCAACCTGGAAGCTCTGACAACCGCCGACCCGCCCCTCCCGGCCCTCTACGAGCACTCGATAGTCGAAACCCTGTCCCGCGCCGAGCCATTCGTCGTGGCGTTCAGCACCCCTGGCTACTGCACGTCGGCGATGTGCGGCCCTGTCACCGCCGTAGTGGGCAGCCTTTCCCGGGACTTCGGCGACCGCGTGCGCTTCATCCACCTCGAGCCCTTCGATCTACAAGTCGCCCGCACCGAGGGCCGACTCGTGTGGGCAGACGCCGCGCTGGAGTGGAATCTCGAAACCGAACCCTGGGTCTTTGTAGTCGACGCGTCCGGCCGCGTGGCAGCACGCTTCGAGGGCCTGGTCGGCGTCGTCGAAATCGAACCCGCCGTCGCCGCCGTGGCTGGTCCGCCCCTGAACTGATGCGTCGCTCCGCCCGCCTGCTGCCGGTGCTGGTATTCCTTGTGGCGGCCACGACACCACCGGCCCTGGCGCATGGCGGCGACCTCGTCTACACCGGCGCCACCGGTCCTTACCAGGTACGCGCCTTCGCCAACTGGGCCGAAGGCTGGCTCGACTACTCCATCGATCTCCGCAACGTCTCGACCGGCGCGCGCATTCCCGGCGCGGAGGTCCACGTCACGGTCTTCGAAAACGGCGTCAACATCGCCCAATACACCGCCTTCGAGTCGGGCGCCGTCTACGAGTTTGTCGAGCAGAGCCCCGAGGAAGTCCACTGGAACCTCGTGCTGGACATCTCAAGCCCTCTCGGACCGGCCAAGCTCACGCACCCCCTGGACCTGGCCCCCACCAACTGGGTCGTGCCCAGCGTGCTGGTCATTGGCGGCTTCTTCGCGGCCGTCTTCGCCCACACCTGGACCGCCCGTCGCCGCGCCCGCGCCTAGCTCCGCGCCGCCTCTGGCAGAGTCTGGATGAAGTTGATGATGTGCCAGGTGTCCAGTTCGCCGTAACGATTGCCGAACGCGGGCATCCCCGTGCCCTCGATCCCGTTGAACACAAACCCGAACAGCGCGTCGTCCGGGTGCAGCGGCACGTGGATCACCAGGTCCAACGGCGGTGGATCCAGCGTCGCCGCCAGCGGACCGTCCCCGCGACCCGCCGGCCCGTGACAGCTCACGCACTCGGCTTCATAGATCTCGCGACCTGCGCTCACTGACGCGTCATCCGGCGGAATCGGGTTCACCGCCGAGGGCACGACACCCTGCTGCGGCCCGATGATCAGCAGTCCCGCCCCCAGCAGAATCGCCGCAAAACCGGTCCCGGTTCCGGCCTGGCGCACGCGCGCCGCCCATCCCTGGCGCGCCAGCGTGGCCAGCGCCAGCACGAATCCCATCCCCGCCAGCGCCAGCCCCCAGAACCGCACCGCCACCATCGCGTCCACTTCCGCCACGCCAATCGCCGTGGGAGACCCGATGTTGAGCCGCACCGGTACCCGCGCGTCGAATGCCCCCGGCTGCCGCACGATCGCCAGCACCTGCCACGCCCCCGCCAGCGCGAATGCATCGGTCTTTGCCTCGAATGTCCCTGCCTCAGTCCGCACCGGGCGCTCGACGGTCGTCCCCAGGTCCGTGTCGAGATACCTGAGCTGCAACTCGATATCCGCCTCCGCCGTCCGGCCGCCGCTCGACGCCACGTCAACCTCCAGCGTGTTCGGACCCGGCCGCCCCGGCGCCACCCGCACCCGCACCCTCGTATCGCCGCTTGCGCCCACACCTTCCACCGCCAGTGGCACGTCCCCGCTCACTTGCCGCGCCGGCTCCCGCTCCGTCAGCACGCCCACAACCCCGAGCACGGCAACCGCCAGCACGATCTCGGCCACCACCAGCCTCCGCAGCGCCTTCGCCGCCCGCGCCCCGGCCGCGCTAGCCTCCGCCAACCGCGGCCGCGTCCACGCCAGGTTCACCCCGCCCAGCGCCAGCAACGGCACAACCAGTGCCAGCTTGACCACCAGCAGCAGCCCGTGCTCCGTGCTCCACAGCCGCTCCGGCTCCACCACCTGCAACCACGCGCTATAGACGCCCGTCACCACGATCAGCCCAACGGCCACCGTCGCAACGGCGGAGAACCGCGCCGCCACTTCCGTCAAGTCGACCGCTGCTGATCCAGTTGGCCGCGCATGGCGCGCATCCAACGCCACCAGCAGCAACACCGGCAAACCGCCTACCCAGGCGCCCACCGCCAGCAGGTGAATCAGGTCGGCCGCCAGCGCTGGCCCAACGTCCACCAGCGCCGCCGCGTGGCTGCCCAACGAAATCGTCACCGCCATCACCGCACCCGCCGCCGCCACCCCGCCGAACGCAACTGCACCGCGCCGTTCGCTTGCTGACGACGAACTAACCTGGTCGGACAGCACCAGCGCCACCACCAAGGCCACGGTGCGGCCGATCCACAACACGCCCCATTGCCCGGCCCCGAACACCTCCCCGAACCCCGCCAGCAGCGAGTCCCCGCCCAGGATCAGGATCTGGGTCCCCAACAACCCGATCTGCCCTGCCAACGCCAGCAACCCGCCGCCCAGCAACAGCAACGCCGTCCGCCGCTCCACGATGCGACGCCGTTCGTGCTGCGCCCCGCGCCGCTGCACCAGCGCCTGCAACGGCCCGCCGATCAGCACCGCCACCCCCACGAACAGCAGCCAGCGCGACACCGCCGCCGCCGGGCTCGACTCGATTGACGCCACCGCCACCGCCACATCCGGCGCCACCGGCTCGCCCACCCCGAAGGCAAACGACCCGCGAATCACGTGCCCGTCCACCACCGACAGCGTCCGCCACACCACCACGTAGGTGCCGTCCGCCAACTCCCCCACCGGCACCAGCATCGCCGTGGGAGTGGTGGGATCGGGTTCCGTCGGCCCCGTGGTCACCGGCTGCCCGTCGGCGTCCAGCACCTCCAGGCTGCTGAAGCCCAGGTCAATGGCCTCGCTGAACTCCGCGTACACCACCGGCGGCGCCGGATCGACAGCCGTACCGGGACTCGGCGACGAACGCACCAGGTTGGCGTGCGCCCCGGCCGGCGCAATAGCCAGCACCAGCGCCGTCAGCGCGAACAGCAGCGCCAGCCGCCCGCGTCCGGGCGCGAGCGCGGGCCGTCGGCCGGCTTCGCTACCCCGTGCCACGGCGGCGGAATGCATACAACGCCAGGCCAACCCCGGTCATCAAACCCACGCCGCCAACCGCCAGCCCGATCACCGCAACCGTCAGCGCATCCGCGGCATCATCCGACGCATCCCGCGCCTGCTGCTGCGCCGCCGAAGCCACTCCGGCGATCTCGCGCGCGCTCGGCACCGGCCGCGGGAACTGCGCCTCCGTGGCCGACCGCACGTCATCGAACGTGCCCGGCCCCGAAGTGAACGTCTCGTCGACCGGCAAACCGTCAATCGTCCCCACGAACCGGAACCTATACGGCCCCGGCACAGTCGGAATGAACGGCGCCACGTAGCCGCCGCTCTCCCCCGGAAGCGGCGACAGCGACATCTGCCGCGCCACGCCCGAGGCCGACATATCCGCCGCCAGGTGCGTCACCTCCACCACCAGGCTGTTCGCGAGGCCCGTCACGCCGATCCGCTCGTGCCCGGCGTCGCCCATCTGCATTGCCCCGGATGCACTCGGGTCCGGGATGTGGATCGTCGCTACCGCCTCGATCGTCTCTCCGTTGCGCGCGTACTCCTGGTGCATGTTCGTATTCAACGTCACTCGCACCTCGTTCATGCCCGGCGTCAGCTTCCCCAGGTGCAGGTACGGACTGTAGACCCGCCCCAGCCGCACCCCGTTTACGTACACGTGCGGATGCCCTTCACCCGCCACATTCGGGGCATTGATCTTCTCGGGCGCAAGCGTGAATCCCTGCGGCATCACCAGCAGATTCGCCCCACCCACCGGGTCCGGTTCCAGGCTGATCGCGACTCCCATCCCCGCGGGCGCCTCGACCTGCCCAACCTCTTCCGGCGCCGGCGGCATCGCCGGAACGCTGAGTGTCGTCGCCGCTTGCACCGCCTGCCCGCCGACCGCGTATTCGCTGTGGCCGTTCGTCTGCAGCGTCACGCGAATCTCACGGTCCCCGGGCGCAACGCCCTTCAGGTGGAACCATTCGCCGTAGGCTCGGCCCACCTTTTCGCCGTCCACGTAAACGTGCGCGTGTCCCTCGCCGTCCACGTCCGCCTGGTTCACCCGCTCCGGCGCGAACTCAAACCCGCTGGGGATGATGTGCACGTTGATCCCGTCGATCGGATCGACCTCCGCCGTCACCTCCACCGACATGCCCGAGGTCTCCACCGTTCCGCCGTGGTCGTGACCGCCCGCCGATCCGTGGCCGGACTCGACGCCGCTCTCGTGCGTCACCGACAAATACACCCCGTTCGGCTGACCCTCATACGCCGGCTCCACCAGGAACCCGACGTCAAACGTGAACCCGTGCACCTCACGCCCCTCATGCGCCCACACCCCGCCAACAGCCGCTGCCAGAGCCGCCCCGGACACGGCCAGGGCCAGCAGGCTGCGCCTCAGGCGCGGCAGGCGATGCCAGAAGCTCATTCATAAACCTCGCAGTTTGGGCGCAGACCCATCCAAAAAGTCTCGCCGCCACGGGCCTTGCGCTGATTGCCCGCGCACACGTGTGCGCGGATATCGGCCACCTACCGCAAGGCCGGCCGGGGCGGCGGCAGCGGCGGCCCATTGGCCGTCGGCCGCACCCGCCGAAAACCGAAACCAATCCGCTCCAGCATGCACACCACCAGCGCCACCGCCAGCAACCCCGGAATCACCCCCACCGGAAACGGCGACGACTGCTCCGGAAACTCCCCGGAGGCTCCATCAGACCCTTCGTCCCCAGCCTCAGCCATCGCCCACGGCAAATGAATGTGGTCATGCCCCTCATGCCCCGGCGGCGTCACCACCCCAACCACCGGCGCCGCACTCGTCACCAGCGACGGCGCTAGCAAAGCCAGAGCGGCCAGTAGCAGGATGGCGGCCGGCACGACTCGTCGGAACTCCATACAGCCAGACTATCTGAACCAGACGCGGAAAGGCTCTGCCCAGGAACCGAAGCAGCACCACCGCGCTCGGGTCTCCAGACGGCTTCACTTTCGGGCAGAATCCCGCCAGCTTCTTCTCTCCTCACTCACGAAAGCCATTCCCCTGACCAACCCCGCCTACGCCTTCGGCGACGACGACACCGCCGCCGAACGCCTCCGCATGCTGGCCTACATCTTTGCCCCCGAGATCAAGAGCTTCCTCGGCCGAGTCCCACCCGACCCCGGGCTGGCGATCGACCTCGGCTGCGGCCCCGGCTTCACCACCCGCCTCATCGCCGAGACGCTCAACGCCCGCAAGACCGTCGGTCTCGACACCTCGCAGCCATTCCTTGACCTCGCAAGCCGCCAGGAGGCAGATGGCGTTGCCTTCCTGAAGCACGACGTCACCCGGGCGCCCTTCCCCACCGGCGCCGCCGACGTGCTCTTCTGCCACCTGCTCCTGCCGCACCTCGCCAACCCCGCCGCCGTGCTGCGGACCTGGGCCTCCCAGCTTCGACCCGCCGGCCTTCTCCTCGTCGACGAGGTCTCCGACATCCAAACCACCAACCCGACATTCCGAACCTATCTGGACGCCGCCGAACGTCTGCTTGACGGAATAGGCGGCGATCTCTACGTCGGCCGCCGCGTCGAGCAACTCGGCCGCGTCCCCGGCCTCCGCCGCATCTCCAGCCGCCTTGTCAAGCACCCCGTCGCCACCGCCGCCTGCGCCCGCATGTTCCACCTCAACCTCAACGCCTGGGGCGCCAACCCCCACGCCGGCCTCTCCGACCACGACCGCGCCAACCTCGCCACCCAACTCGACAACCTCACCACCTCCCCCGCCACCACCGACATCCACTGGCAAATGCGCCAGGTCACCTTCAAAGCCACGACAGGCAGCTAGTCAGCACCACCTGGCCCGCGCTGTAGTAAACTCACCCAAAGGTTCCCCCCCGATGACAAGAGCCCAAGGGGCTCTCTCCGGAAACGGAGTAGTCGGGGGGGTCAATCGTTAATTGGCCCCTTTGGAGCGACGCGCCGTCAAACTCTCGAGGCTTGCAACATCGCTAAGCATTGCCGGACGAATCTGGTCGAAGTAGCCCGCGTCACCTCTCTCGAACTTTCGAAATACAGCCCAGCACAAGTAATCCGCGACTTGCAGCCCATAGTGAGCTCGCGAGTCGTGATGCAGGACACGAAAGATCGGACGGCTGGGCAGGGACTTGGTCAGCGCAGACCTGACAGACTTCTCAATCGCCTTTCGTCGGCTTCGCACCGGCACCAAGTCTGCAATCACTACTACCTTTCTGGCCTCGGACTCCATCACTCCAGATAGGACGCGACCGATTAGCGAGCTAAGCATCTCGGCATAGAGCCGTCCGTTGCCGGACAGCGAGGCATTAGCCGCTCGCTTCTCAGCAACGAGCGAGTGAACGCTTATCTCCGCGAGGTGGGCACCAATGATGCCGAACACCTTGCCTCGAACATGCCGGTTGTCGGTGGAACAGTGAAAACGCTCATGATCGAGCCCATACTCCAGGCACTCGTACTTGTACGCATCCAGCGCCTCGTACATCGGAAACGGCCGCACCATGCTCACGCTGGCTAGCACGAAGTAGCGAGTCCCGCGCGCACTGAAGTCCAGGTTCCCCGACTCGTCCAGGAATATGTAAACGCAGTCGCTCACCGGCGGCCCTGGCCCTTTCCTGCCCGCTGTCGAGTCAGACAGCTCATCCCGACGCTGCGTCGGTGCCCAGGGACTCCGAGCTATCCGCACGGATCGCCAGCGCACCCCGCGTACCCGTCCGGCGGCTCATGACCGCTATCCGCGTATCATGCCTGCACTCGGCGTCCGGCACCACGCCCATGAACCTCGACAGCCGCACCTGGGACGCTCGCTACGGCCGCGGAATCCTGGCGGCCCACGGGCCCCAATACACCGACTACATCGCCATCACCTCGCCCAGCGCCTGGGCCGTCGCGGGACCACACCTGCCCCATCCTCCGCGGGCGCTCGAGTACCAGCGCGGCATGGGCGAGGACTACCTGGAAGACCTGATTCAGCGCCTGCCGGATGCCGAGATCGTCCTTGCCATCGGCGGCGGCAACGCCCTCGATGTCGGCAAGGTCGCCGCCTGGAAGCTCGGCAAGCCCCTGGTCATGATCCCCACCATCGTCTCCACCGGCGCCATCTTCCAGTCCCCCGTCGCCTTCCGCCGCGAGCCCGTCTGGCAGTTCTACTTCGACACCATCGCCCCCGAGTACCTGCTGCTGGACTTCGACGTCATCGCCGCCGCGCCCCCGCACCTCAACTGCGCCGGCATGGGCGAGTGCATCTGCCTCCTCGGCCACGTCGGCTCCTGGCGCTGGTGGGCCGATAATCGTTCCGACGGCGTCCCCTGGGACCAGTCGGCGGCCGACGCCACCATGGCCTGGATCCGCCGCCGCTGTGCCGAGTTCGCAGCCGGACTGGACGCCGAGGGCCGCCCCAACGACGACGCCCTCCGCATCGCCAGCGAGGTCAACCGCGAGCGTTACGACATCCCCACGTACGACCTCAAGGTCTCCCACAGCATCGACCACACCTTCGTCATGGCCTTCGAGTGGGTCCACGGCTACGAGCTCATCCACTCCGAAGTCGTCTCCCTCGGCGCCCTTATCAACGCCTACGTCTACGAATGGGGCTTCGACGAGACCAAGGCGCTGCTCGACGCCTGCCAGGTCCGCTACCGCCCCGCCGACATCGGCTGCACCTGGGACCAGGTCAAAGCCGTGCTCGCCAACCTCAACGAGCTCAACGACCGCCTCGGCCACGGCCGGAACTGGTTCCACCTCAATTCGCTCTCGGACGAGTCGTTCCGGCAAATGGCGGCCGCGATCGACGCGCCCTGAGTCGTCAATGAGCCCTCAGCTGACGAACCAACCATGACCAGGGTCCGCCTCGCCATCGTCGGCTGCGGCACCATCTCCCGGCTCAACGCCCCCGGCTACCTCGAACATCCCCAATGCGAGGTCGCCGCCCTCTGCGACCCCGCCCCCGAACGCGCCCAACAACGCGCCGCCCAATGGGGCATCACCCCCCGCATCTACACCAGCTACGACCAGCTGCTCGACGACCCCGACATTGACGCCATCGAACTCCTCACCCCAACCCCGCTCCACGCCGACCAGTCCATCGCCGCGCTCCAGGCCGGCAAGCACGTCTCCTGCCAGAAACCCATGGCCCGCAACCTGCAGGAAGCCGCCCGTGTCGCCGATGCCGCGGCCCGCGCCGACACCTTCTATCGAGTGACCGAGAACTTTCTTTACTACCCGCCCCTCGTCAAGGCCAAAGAGCTGATCGAAAGCGGCGTCATCGGAGACCCAAACATGGTCCGCATGCGCGTCGTCGTCACCAGCGTCGAAGCCGAATCGGTGCGGCTCCCCCTCGCGCCCGACGCCCTCACCTGGCGCCGCGATCCGCTGCTCAACCCCGGTGGCCTGCTCTACGACGAGGGCGCTCACAAGTTCGCCACCGCCATGTGGTGGGTTGGCGAGCCTGAGTCTGTCAGCGCCACGGTCACCCGCACCGACGACTACATGGTCGATGCGCCCAGCGTCGTTGTCTGGCGCTTCAAGGACGCCAACTGCCTGGCCGTCTTCGAGTACTCCAGCGCCCCCGAGATGCGCATCCGCGCCCCCTACTACGCCCTCGACGACTTCTTCGAAATCCAGGGCACAAAGGGTCTGATCTGGGTCACCCGTTGCAGCGGCGAAATGCTTGACCTGCCACCGGTGATGCTGCATACGGGCTCCGAAACTGTCAGCTACCAGGTCCCCATGGACTGGATCGAAGGCTTCAAGGGCGCCGCCCGCGACTTCATCGACGGCATCATCGCCGGCCGCCAGCCGCGCCTCGACGTCCACGCATCGACGCAGGTACTTCGGGCCTCCCTGGCCGCCTACGCCTCGGATGCCGCCCAACGACCCATCGACCCAAGTACCCTGAGCTGACGTCCGGGACTCCAGGGAGGCTTGGTGTGGAAATCAAGGGTGTCGACTTCATCTGGACAATCGCTACCGACGTCGACAAAACCGCGCGCTTCTACCGCGACGTACTTGGCCTGCCCACCACGGGCATCCAGGACGACGATTGGCGCGAGTTTCAGGCCGGCGAAACCACCCTGGCCGTCACCCCGGCCCACGTCGGCCTGCACCCACCCCGGGTCCTCATGGCCCTGGCCGTCGACGACGTGGATGCCGCCCTCAAGGAAGCCCGCGAAGCCGGCGCCACGGTGCTCCACGAAACCCGCGACACCCCCGCTTGCCTCAACGCCATGATCGCCGACCCCGACGGCAACCCCATCTGGCTCCACCAGCGCCACGACGGCACCGCGGGCTAGCCGACACTCAGCCCATCTCGGAAACCTGACGTTGGCAAACACCGACTCGCCGCCGCACGCCTGACCGCACGTCCCCGATGTCCCTCCAGACCATCTGGCCCCTCATCTGGGTCACAGACATGCAACGCTCGCTTGCCTTCTACCGCGACAGCCTGGGATTCGAGCTGGTCGCCTCCTGGGAACTCCCGCAAGGCATCGCCTGGTGCCGGCTCAAGCGCGGACCCGTCAGCCTCATGCTCCAGGTAGCCCCCGGCGACGTGCCGCCCCCTGTCGAAGGCCAGGCCGCCGAACTCTTCATCCTCTGCGACGACGCCCGCGCCCTCCACGCCGAATTCGTCGCCCGCGGCATCCAGGCCACCAAACCCGAACGCATGGAATACGACATGCTCCAATTCCGAGTCAACGACCCCGACGGCTACCCCATCTGGTTCGAAAACCCGGTGTAGTCGCGGTTTGGGCGCAAAACTCGGCGGTCGCTTGCTGCAAGTCTCCTCTCGGCACCGTCTATACGATTGATATACACTTGGATTGTCGGAGCTAACGCAGCGAGATTGCTGGGACGCATCACTTGGCCCAGGTAAATTTCAGAGTTAACGATGACCGCTTAGCGCTCATCGACCGGGCTGCGGCCATGCGCGGCGTAACGCGAACTGAATTCGTGCTTCGAGCGAGCGAAGCTGCGGCCCTCGAAGCGCTAAACGAGCGCCCCGTCATTGTTCTGGACGACGAAGCGTACGACGACTTCGTGGCTGCACTTGACGCGCCGGACAAACCGAGTGCCCGCTTGCGCGAACTGGCTGCGCGCCGACCACCGTGGGAGCGCTAACCGGCCCAACGTCCATCCACGGACACCACGACCTCTCGCGCTTCGACTGTGGCGTGGACAGTCTCAATTCATGGCTACGTAGCAAGGCCCGCCTCAACGAGACTCGAGGCGGCGCGCGTACCTATGTGGTCTGTGACGGAAATGCGGTAGTTGCCTTCTACAGCCTTGCGGCCACTTCGATCGAGCGGCGTCGCGTCTCGTCCCGGGTCGGTCGAAACATGCCCAATCCGATTCCCGCGATCCTGTTAGGGCAGCTCGCCGTTGACACGAACTATCAGGGTCGGGGGCTCGGCTCACACTTGATCGTCGATGCAGCCAATCGGGTACTGGCCGCGGCCGATCTCATCGGTGCGCGCGCTGTCATAGTCCAGGCGCTTGACGAGCGCGCGCGGGCGTTCTACGAGTCCGTTGGCTTCCGGCAGTTTTCGGACCGCGAGCCCCTGATGCTGCTCGCTCGGCTCTCCGAACTCAAGACCGCGCTGCAGTCCTAGCGCATCAACAGGAGGCAAGATCTCGCCGCCTTTGCGCCGAATCCTGCCTGCCGGTACAACGTCCCCCCTGACGGGGCGGCCGCCTGTTAGAGTCGCGTTCCGCCAGGGGGGACGTTGTCCATCTGGAGTTCGGAAGTTCCCTACGGCGTCTCCGACTCCCCGTGCTCGCAGTTGAACTGCCACGTAATCCCGAACTTGTCCGTGCACGCCCCGAAGTAGGCGCCCCAGAACATGTCCGCCGGCGCCATCTGCACCGTTCCGCCCTCGGAGATCTTCGCGAAGAACTCGTCGGTCTGCTCCCTGTTCTCGGTCGTATAGGAAACCGAGAAGTTCGTACCTGTCACGTGCGGCGGACCAAACTCGGGCATCACGTCGCTGCCCATCAGCACGCTCGACCCGATCGGGTACGACACGTGCATGATCTGGTCCTTCGCCTCCTCCGGTACGCCCATGTCCGGCGGACCGTCCGCGAACGTCTGCACGATCGCAAAGTCCCCGCCAAAGACCGACCGGTAGAACTCGAACGCTTCGCGGCAGTTGCCGTCAAAGTTCAGATAGATGCTCAGCGACATCCGTGTCTCCCTTGAGCTAGCCGGCTGGCAACTGCGGTACCCGCCCGTACCGACTCGATACGAACCACGGCTGAAACTGCCGGACCAAGATGAACAATTCTAGCCGCGTGCGGCCTGCACCGAGCCCATCGCGCCGGCTCGTCGCCTAGCTGTCCGTCCTGCCGCCCGGCAGCCCCTGCACATACGCCACCGCCGACTCGCCCAGCCGGTTCAGCGCGTACCCGCCCTCCAGCACGTGCAGCCGCGGCGTGCCCAGGCTGGCAATCCGCTCGGCCACTTGCCCGAAGTCCTCGCTGTACAGGCCCAGAACCGCGATCGGGTCCTCCCGGTGCGTATCGAACCCCAGCGAAACCACCAGCGCCTGCGGATCGAACTTGGCAATCGCCTCACAACCCCGGTCCAGCACATCCATGTACGCATCGATCCCCATGTGCGGCGGCAGCGGCAGATTCAGGTTGTACCCCTCGCCGGCCCCCCGCCCGCGCTCGTTCGCATGCCCCGAAAACCCCGGATACGCAAACCGCGGATCCGCGTGCAGCGACACATACAGAATGTCGTCCCGCGCATACGTCAGGTGCTGCGACCCGTTCCCGTGGTGATAGTCCACGTCCAAAATCGCCACCCGCCCATCGCCGCTCAGCAGGTTCGCCGCCACCACCGCGTTGTTGAAATAGCAGAACCCGCCCATCCGGTCGTGCTCCGCGTGATGTCCCGGCGGCCGGCACAGCGCAAACGCGTCCCTCGCGCCCTGTCGCACCAGGTCCGCCCCCGTCAGCGCTACGTCCACCGCCTCGCGTGCCGCCCCATACGTCGCTTGCATCAACGGCGCGTCCTGTCCAAACGAGTAAAACGCCGCCCGCTCCGCCGGATCCGAGCGCTTCAGCACCCCCGGATCCAGTGACACCCCAACCGCCGTCACGCTCGCCTCGGGATCCAACTCCGCGCACGTGTCGCGGATAAACTCCCGGTACTTCGCCTCATGCACCGCGTCCAGCGCCGCGTCGTCATGCGTCTCCGGCGCCACCCACCGCGCCAGCCCTGCCTCCTCCAGCGCCTCCCGGATCAGCCCCGGCCGCGCCGGCGTCTCCGGATGGTCATACACCTGCCCATCCACCGTTTGCAACACCGGCGCATGCCCCACGTGCCCATCCGACCAAACCACCGGAACAGCCAGCACACACCTCCGGAAACACGCAAGGACCCCTGATTCTCCCACGAGGTGCCAGCTCCGAAGCTGTCGCACCTAGAGGGACGAGCTGGACTTGAGTTGCCCGGCCAGACGGCTGCCGAAAGACCAGACGAGACACCCCACAGTTCGCCGGCACGCCACCTGGATTGGCGGACTCGGCAGCGCCCTGGGTCTGACGGCCGCGCCCGGCAACACAGGCGCGCCCCGAAGTAGCGTTCTCGACCAGTTGGACGATGCTGTTCGAGCAGCCTATTTTGCTCTGGTCAGCCGAAAGGTGCCATCCCGGTGCGCCAACGCTCGACACGAATCGTTGCGCTGGACCGATTTCGTCGCCTCGTATTTGCCGTGGCCGTGGCCATGGTCATTGCAGCGGGTACCGCGACCAGTGCGGGTGCGCAGTGGCCGACAACCTGCGTCGACCTCAACGACATCGTCGAGGCGCACCTGGGCAACCACGCCAACGTCGGGATCTACCAGCGAGTGTTCGGCGACCAGGCCGAGGACGCCTGTCAGAGCGACCACCTTGAGGACGTGCGCGGCGTGTTTGCGTGGGCACTCAGCGATTCGTCGCCCGCCGGCGCCAGCTATGGCGTCGCCTCCGCGGACATCGGCGGATGGCCAACCACCTGCCTGGAGCTCAACGACATCTTTGAGGCCCATCTCGGCAACCACCACAACGTCACCATCTACCAGCGCACATTCGCCGCCGAAGCCGAATCCGCCTGTCGCAATGACCATCGGGCCGACATACGGGAGGTCTTTGCCTGGGCCGCCTGCGGCCCACGAGCGGCGGCATATGCGGTCCAGACCACCGGTCGAGCCCCTCCTGGAACACTGCCCCACGCGGTAGCAACCCTCGCTCAGGAAGACTCCGGATTGCGCAACGTCCTCGCCGCCATGCCCTGGCTGGCCTGCCACACCTACGCATGGCTTGCCGACGGCGTGTCCAGCGACGATCGCAACCAACTTCAGCAATTGACTGAACTGACGCTTGCCAGCGAGCAAGCAGGCATCATCGTCGCCAACTCCGCCTGGTTCGGCGAAGGCGTGAACTATGACGACCCATACCGATCGGGACAAGTTGCCCTTCGGTCACTACGTGACTTGTCCTCCATGGATCCCGCTTTTCGCAACATAGTTTTGAGCTATCCATGGATCGCTGACGACATGACTGACAATGAATCTGCCGCTCTTCGACGGATACTTCGGATTTCCGACCAAGACTTGCCTTTCGCCATCCGATTAGCAGATACAGGCTGGATCCGAGACGGCATTGCAAACTACGAAGATTGGGGACTCGACTCCATAGACGCTACGTTAGAAAACCTTACCGATGAAGGACGGGGACTTATCGAATATGCCTTGCAAGAACCGCTTTTTACTAGCGATCTTGCTTTCATTCGCGCAGTGTACGGCATCCGCTTTGGCGGAGGTGATAACGAAGCCAGCAACATTGAAGCCTATAATCTTCTCCGTAGCCAGCCATGGTTTATGGACGGCCTGAATGCCGAAGAGCGAGCGTTTATTCAGGCAATTGGAAGCGGTTCCGCAAATAGCCCACACTACGCCGACGCTGTCCGATCCTACTATGCCCAATCGTCGACTATTGCGCTTCCCGGCACCGGAACCGTCCGGCTCTGGGCCTTTCAGCACGAGCCGTTTGAAGAAGGAGAGAATCCGCTGGGAACGGTGGCCCAGGGCCTGCTTGGTGCCAGCCGCATCATGGGGACCGCGCTGCCAACCAATGATGTCGTGGTCTACCTGACCGGCTACCGCGGAGCCGCCGAGTTTCCGAACCGTCTGATTCTTCCGCGTCCGAACTTCTTTCCAGAAGAATTCACACGGGATCTCATCTTCGAGACCGTTGCTAAACTCTATTTGGACTACAGCATGGGCCCGCACTACCCTGCTATCGACAGTTGGCCTGTCGGCTCACAGATTCTCTTTGAAACAGCGTGGCTGGAGAACAGTGGATCTGCGTTCGTTCGAGCCTTTACGAACGACTGGCTGGGCACTAAGAGCATCCTTGATCAGAAACACGAGTGGGCAGAGTACGCTCGCGTCAACTGCACGGACAAGGGCCTCGCATCAATCTATACGATATCAAGGCTCGCCTATCCCGGGGACACCGCGACCGCACGCCAATTTCGCGACTGTACGGAGGCGTATGGGCGACTATTGCTACTTCGTCTGTACCTGACGATCGGTGAGGAGCGGATGTCAGCTGCCCTCGGCGAGCTCCATCATATGGCCAACTACAACTACCCGCGCGAAAACGACGAAGGTATCCGCATTCCGAGCGAGAAAGAAGTCTTCCGTACGTTCATGCAGCACACGCCGTCCGAGCTGCATGATGATGTCCAGCACTGGTACCGGCAATACCATGGTGCTCCATTCATTTTCTACCATGGGTGAGACGTTGCGGATGTCGCCGACGCCCATCATCACGGAGAGACGGCCTTGGTGCCGTCGTAGCGAACCCCTGCGTCAGAACTAACCGCGCCTCTCAGGTAGCACCGGGGGCCCGTGGTTCGCCCACGAGCCCCCGAGGCCGCTCTGGCTACGCCGCCGTCTACGCCATAAACGCCTTCAGATGCCCCGCCATGTTCGGCCGCCGCAGCTTCCGCAGCGCCATCGACTCGATCTGCCGGATGCGCTCGCGCGTGCGGCCGAACTGCTGGCCAATCTCCTCCAGCGTCAGCGGCGCCCCCGTGCCCAGGCCGTAGCGCAGGCGCAGCACCTCCTGCTCGCGCGGTTCCAGCTGGTCCATCGCCTCCGCCAGGTGTTCCGTCAGCATCCGGTCGGCAATCTGCTCCAGCGGCTCATCGGCGTCCTCGTCGGGAACCAAATCGCCAACCGAGGTCACGCCCTCGTCGCCCACCGGCGCGTCCAGCGAAACCGGCGCACGCGAAATCCGGTTCAGCGTCGCCATCTGCTCCTCGCTGAACCCCAGCTCGTCGGCGATCTCCCGGTCCGTCGGCTCCCGTCCCAGCAGCAGCTGCATGTCGCGCCGCACCCGCGAGGCCTTCGCCAGCCGGTCGTGCGTATGCACCGGCAGCCGGATCGTCCGGCACTGCTCCGCGATTGCCCGCGTGATCGACTGCCGGATCCACCATGTCGCGTACGTGCTGAACTTGTACCCGCGCCGCCAGTCGAACTTCTCCACCGCCCGCATCAGCCCGCTGTTGCCCTCCTGGACCAGGTCCAGCAGTGGCACGTCGTGGCCCGTGTACTTCTTCGCCACGCTCACCACCAGCCGCAGGTTCGCGTTGATCATCTGCTGACGCGCCGCCTCGTCGCCACGCTCGATCGCCTTCGCCAGCCGCACCTCGTCCTGCGCCGACAGCAGCGGAATCCGTCCAATCTCGTTCAGGTACCGCCGCACCGGGTCTCCGGCCCCGGCGCCGCCACTCGACGCTTGTGCCGTCGCCGCCTGGGCTCGGTCCCTGCGAGCTGCCGGTCGCTCCTCACCGAGCTCCTCCTCAACCCACACCACGTCACCCAGCATCAACTCATCGGCGATTCCGGCGCCCGCATTGGCCCGCGCCGTCGTCGCCATCGTCTGAACCGTGTCCGCTGCCATCTCGGTAGTCATCGCCCGCTGGCCCTTTCACGTCCTTCGCTGGATCCCCCCGCCGCCGACCCCGTTGTCCTTGGCGGGTCTCCCGCGGGTTCCCCCGCCGGATGACTGAGTAAACCGCCTGTCAGAGCGTTCTTTCTGTAAGACATGTGACGCAACCGCCCCCAAACCTCTCTTTTCTCATCCAACTCTCATCTCCCACCCCGGTATCGCTCCCCCCGTTCGTGGTGAGCCGACCCGAAGTCCTTCGGAGGGTCGTGTCGAACCACCTCCAAGATCTGCCACCGGACCTCAGCAGGCACTCCCATGCCACCCCGTTCGTGGTGAGCCGGGTTGCCGTCCTCGCTGGCCCGTGTCGCCCCTCGCTCCATTCCACGTCCCCTCTTTCTCCCTCTCCCCGTGGGAGAGGGTCGGAGCCTGCCCCGGACTCGATCCGGGGGTGAGGGTCTTCCGGCCGACCAACGAGCCCCTACTCCCTTTCCGGTCAATCCGTCCAACTAGCTACCCTCGCGTCCTCCGCCCTCCGACCCCGGCAAGAGTGGCTCTGCCACCTTCCCGTGCTAACGTCCCCCTCGCCTCCACCACCCCCGTCCCCCATGCCCACCCAACGCGCCCGCATCCCCGCCCACCACGTCATCTACGCCTTCGACCCCACCACGCCCCCCATCGCCCACGTCTCCCCGCCGGCCCATCTCACCGTCGAAGCCCGCGACGCCTACGACCGCGGCTGCAACGACCTCGATATCCACGCCTACCTCGCCCAGCGCATCCCCGGCCGCATGAACCCCGCCACCGGCCCCATCGCCATCCGCGGCGCCCAGCCCGGCGACACCCTCCACGTCCACATCCAGGCCGTGCGCCTGGGCCCCCGCGGCTACGTCGCCACCACCCCCGGCACCGGCCTGCTCGGCGACCACCCCGTACCCCCCTCCATCCAGCCCTTCGATGTGAAGGATCAGACCGTCACCGTCGCCGGCGTGCCCCTGCCCGTTCGACCCATGGTCGGCACCCTCGGCGTCGCCCCCGCCACCGGCGCCATTGAAGCCCTCAGCCTCGGCATCCACGGCGGCAACCTCGACTTCAACGACATCACCGCCGGCACCACCGTGCATCTGCCCGTCTGGGCGCCCGACGCCCTCTTCGCCATCGGCGACGTCCACGCCACCATGGGCGACGGCGAAGCCCACTCCGGCGTCAACATCGATGCCGAAATCGACCTCCACCTCTCCCTCACCCCCGCCCAGCACCTCCAGTGGCCCTGGTTCGAAACCCCAACCCACGTCATGACCGTCGGCGTCCACGACGACCTCACCCAGGCCCTCCGCATCGCCCAGCACGCCATGGAAACCCGCCTCATCGACCAGCTCGACATATCGCCCCAAACCGCCCGCGCCCTCTCAGGCGCCGCCATGGACCTCCGTCTCGGCCAGGCCGGCGGCTACGGCGTCCCCGTCAGCGCCTACGCCACCTTCCCCAAATCCGCCCTCCCCTAACCGCGAATCCCCACCGTTCGTGGTGAGCCGGTCCGGAGTCCGTCGGAGGACCGTGTCGAACCACACCCCCTGAGCAACCAAACTCCCAGGCAGTCCCCGCCTTCTCTTCTCTAGCTCCTCTCTCCTCTTCACTCCCTCCTCCCACTCAACTACCATCCCCCCAATCGCCCCCCGCCCCCTAGATCCCCATGCACACCAACCAGGCCAAGGCCAAAATGGCCCGCGGCGAACCCGCCATCGGCATCAGTTGCGGACTTCAATCCCCCGTCTCCACCGAAATCTGCGCCCGCCTCGGCTACGACTGGGTCATGCTCGAACAGCAACACTGGGTCTGGGACTGGTCCTTGTTCCAGCACGGCCTCATCTCCATCGTCGCCGGCGGCTCCGTGCCCTTTGCCCGCGTGTCGCGCAACAACGTCACCGAAATCGGCCAGGCCCTCGATGCCGGCATGCTCGGCATCGTCGTCCCCATGGTCCACACCGCTGAGGACGCCCGCCGCGCCGGCGAAGCCGTGCGCTACCCGCCCCGCGGCGTTCGCTCGCTCGGCGCCACCCACGCCCAGCGCTACGGCCCCGACTACATGGACTGGGCCGACGACCAGATCCTCATGATGGTCCAGATCGAATCCGCCCAGGCCGTCGCCAACTGCGAAGCCATCCTCGCCGAACCCACGGTCGATGGCTGCTGGATCGGCCCCGCCGACATGGGCCGCTCCATGCAATTGGAGCCGAATGTCGCCGGCACCGACGCCGAAGCCGCCTACGCCAAAGTCGTCCAGGCCGCCAAGGACACCGGAACCTTCTGCGGCATGTCCTGCGGCGACGGCGAAGAAGCCGCCCAGCGCATCCAGCAAGGCATGCTCTTCGTCAGCTGCGGCAACGACTCCAAATGGATCCGCCGCCTCGGCGCCCACGACCTCGCCACCGCCCGCGCCGCCATCAGGTAGGGGCGCCCCTTGTGGGTGCCCTCTTCCGTCGCTGACCCCGTTCGTGCATACGTGGCCCAGGCTGCGCGCAGCCTGGGACCCGCCCGCCAGCGCCTGCCCAACCCCCATCTTCGTAGGGGCGGCATCCCCGACCCGCCCGTCTTCCGCGCGACGCGCGTCCCCTCTGGCGTAGGGGCCGGTTTCAAACCGGCCTCTTCCGCTTCAGGTGCCTACCCGTTCGTGGTGAGCCGCGTCGAAGACCCGTGACAGACCACCCGCCTCTCCATCCCAATCTTGCGTAGGGGCGGGTCCCCGACCCGCCCGTCCCCCGCGCACCCCACCACCCCACATCACCCCGCCGGGTCACCCCTCCCAGCCCACGCCGCCCTTCTTCACCCTCTCCAAGGGGAGAGGCAGATTCGGGCGTCTTCGGCCGAAATCGGTGAGGGATCCCCGGATCTACCAACCCTCGGGCCCCACCCCCGTTCGTGGTGAGCCGGTTCGCAGTCCGTCGGAGAACCGTGTCAAACCAGACCTCCGAACGCAGCAGCCACCCCGCGTCTCCATCCCAATCTTGCGTAGGGGCCGCGTCTCTGACCGGCCTCTTCCGGGCAACCAACCCTCGGAGCGCACCAAAGCCACCCCCGGCACCCAGCCACACCAACCGCTCCGAACCTCCACTCCCCGGCACCCCTCCGTCATCCCGGCGTCCCCAGCCGTCTTCTGTAGGGGCCGCGTCTCTGACCGGCCTCTTCCGGGCAATCAGCCCCCACCAAGCTCGCGGTAAGCCGCTTCGAAGAACCGTGTCGAACCACATCCCCGCACCCCAAGCGCTCGGATATGCCTGCCGTAGGCGGCGCCAGTCTTACCCTCGCCCTTGAGGGAGAGGGCAGGGTGAGGGTGGCTGCCACCCCCAGCACCTTCGCGAAGTCACCGGCAACCCATTCCCCCGTCGCCATCTCTTTCCCCTCTCCCCGTGGGAGAGAGTCAGGGTGAGGGTCTTCCGGTCGTGACCACTCGATCGCAGTACCCCTCCACATCGTCACCCGTTAGCCCAGGCCGCCCCTCTTTCCCCTCTCCCCGTGGGAGAGGGTCAGGGTGAGGGTCTTCCGCGCACCCCACCACCCCCAAGCACCCCGCCAAGCCGTCTCCCACTACCCCACGTCGCCCCTCTTCACCCTCTCCTGGGGGAGAGGCAGACTCGGCCGTCCCCGGCATTCGGTCAGGGGTCCCCCGCCCACCCAACCCCCACCAGCACCACCAGCGGCCTTTGCACCCAGCGTCGCCTCTTTCCCCTCTCCCCTTGGGAGAGGGTCAGGGTGAGGGTCTTCCGCGCACCCCACCACCCCCAAGCACTCCGCCGGGCCGTCTCCCACTACCCAACGTCGCCCCTCTTCACCCTCTCCAAGGGGAGAGGCAGACTCGGCCGTCTTCGGCCGAATTCGGTGAGGGGTCTTCCGCGCACCCAACCCCCACCAACACCACCCCGCCGGGTCCCCCTCCCAGCCAAGGTCGCCGCTCTTCACCCTCTCCCTTGAGGGAGAGGGCTGGGGTGAGGGTGGCTGCCAGCCCCACCACCCCTGCCAACTCAGCAGCAACCCACCGCTGTCGCAGCCTCCGTCATCCCGGCGTCTTCAGCCGGGATCCAGTCTTCCGCCACCTAACCTGTGACAATGCCCACAACTCCAATTCGATGCGGAGCAAGGAAAACAACGCATGGCCAACCCAATCAACGTAGCCATCGTCGGCGCCGGCCGCGGCCGCTCCCAGCTCCGCGCCATCCAGGCCCTCCCCCACCTCTTCAACCTCGTCGCCTGGGTCGACCTCAACCTCCCCCTCCTCCACCAACGCATCGACGAAGAAGGACTTTCCAGGGACCTCGCCTCAGACTCCCTCGATGAAACCCTCCAGGAGCAAGATGTCGACGCCGTAGTCGTCGCCACCTGGGCCCGCACCCACGAACTCCTCGTTGGCCAGGCCCTCGATGCCGGCAAACACGTTCTTGTCGAAAAGCCCTACACCCTCACCCTGCCCGCCGCCAAAACCCTGCAGGACAAAGCCAACGCCGCAGGCCTCAAAGTCGTCGTCAACCAGCAATGGCGCTACATGCCCGGCCAGCGCACCATGCGGCGCCTTATAGCCGAGCGCGTGCATGGCGAACCCCAGGTCGGCCACATGGTCACCTACAAGCCCCGCGGCGGTGAGTACCCCGACTCCGAGCACTCCCAGCTCTGGCAAATGACCGTGCACGAAATCGACTCCGTCATTTCCATGATGGGCCAGCCCATTGTTGAAGTCGCCGGCCACAGCTTCCGCCCGCCCGCCACCACCTGGCGCCGCGAATCCACCGCCACCGCCGAACTCACGTTTGAGAGCGGCGCCCGCGTCGCCATGGTTTCCACGTCCGATTCCCGCCAGGGCTCCCACGAATTCCGCATCGAATGCAGCAAAGACGCCCTCGTCTACCGCAACACCCACGGCTTCGGCGGCGTCGAAGAAATCCTCGCCGGCTCCGGCGAGCTAGAGAACGTCCCCATCGACGGCGGCGACGAACGCCCACCCCTCGACGTCATCGTCATGCGCAGTTGGGGCGACTGGATCAACGGCGGCCCCGAACCCGAAACCAGCGGCCCCCAAAACCTCCAAATCATCGGCGCCCTCGACGCCCTCCTCCAATCCACCCTCTCCGGCCAAACGGAACGAGTTCACATTTGACTCGACCGAAGAAGCGACAGAAACGCTGCACTCACGACTCTGTTCGCTGCCTATCACAATCGCACTTAGCGCCTAGTGTTCGGATTCGTAGTTTCCTGTAGGAGGACTAAACTCAAGTGTCGGCATGACCGCTAAGTCAATCAAATACTACTACGACACAGATCCCGGCGTTATTACCGTCGATGGCGATCCAATTGGTATTGTCCGTGGAGACAAAGTGATTGCAAGGATCGAGTCTAAGGTCGCCTATGACTTCACCAGCAATTCCAAGTATTGGTATGTGTTCATTCCGGCAAGAGTTGATGTCGAAAAAGCCGCGCTCTTTCTGCTTGACCAACCTTACTTCTCACAGGGTGCACCCGCTCGTCAAGGCGAGGTCGTATATGTGGAATCAGGCGAGGTTGGATCCTCCGAGAGAGAGAACACATCAACCCTGATATTTACGAAGCGGGCACGTGTCTATGTCGACTCGGAACTTTCTCAAGTCGAGCGACAGTCACTAGTTGATCTCGCGAAGGAACGAGGAATTTATTTCAGTATTAGAGATCGAGAATACGCACGAGCTTGCTCATTGCGCCAAAAACCGCTTGGGTTTATTGTTCATGACAGTCGCGATAAGGACGCTCTTGTGAGAGATCTAGCTGAGACCCTCATTAGCTTTGACTGCCCAGTTTGGTATGACGAATATACGCTTCGGATTGGCGACAGCCTTCGACAGTCAATTGAAGAGGGACTGAAGCAGGCCAAGAAATGTATCTTAGTCCTATCCCCGAACTTCCTATCCAACGACGGATGGCCTCGAGCTGAGTTTGACTCTGTGTTCACACGTGAGATTCTCGAGAAGAAGAGTGTTATTCTTCCAATTTGGCACGGAGTTGACGCCAAAGATGTCTACAACTACAGCCCTCGTCTAGCCGACAAATTCGCTCTTGAATCGTCTATTGGCGTCGAAGAGCTTGCCAAACGGCTGTCACGAGCGATCAAGGACAATGACTAGAGAAGCAACATTCCAATCAGTGATCGTCTTCGAGAGACTACAGTCAGTCATTCACCGTTCTCTGCCAGATTCGCGACTCTGTCCACCGATCGGACGCCATATGCCGCAGCGCGTCGCGCACGGATAGGCCGAGGCAGGCCACTCATTGCTCATGATCGCCTGGGCAGGACGACGGTCGAAGCGCGAATCTGTCACTTGGCAGCGCCGTGATACATTCGGCGGCAGCCGGCACCAGACCAGTGCGGGCCAACCAAGGGCGGGAAGCATGCGTCGGCCGTGCACGCGTCGCCACCATCCTCTGGCCTAGCCGTGGCCAAGCCGACGACCAGCGCGCTCTACTACGGCGATTGCCTGGACTGGATGGATCAATGGGACGACGAGTCCGTGGACTTGATCTACCTGGACCCGCCGTTCAACTCGCAGTCGAATTACAACATGCTATTCGGCAAGACAGTCGGCGAGGCGCAATATCGAGCATTTACCGACACGTGGATTTGGGATGCAGAGGCTGCGAGCCGCATGGATACCTACCGATCAGCCCTCGGTCGCCGCGCGCACGCGGCAATGGTTGGCCTCGAACTCATCCTCGGTCCATCAGGCATGCTCTCTTACCTGACGTACATGGCCGAGCGCCTTGAGCACTGCTACCGGCTGCTTAAACCCACCGGGAGCCTATACCTCCACTGTGATTCGACGGCTAGCCATTACCTCAAGGTAGTTCTGGATGGCATCTTCGGCCCCGAGAGATTCCAGTCCGAGATCGTCTGGAAGCGCACAAGCGCGCACAGCAGCGCGAGGCGCTACGGACCAGTTCACGACATAATCCTTTTTTTCTCGAAGTCGGATGCGTTTTCGTGGCGGCCACAGCACCAGCCGTACGACCCTGAGTACGTCAAGACATTCTTCGATCAGGAGGACGCGAGTGGCCGACGCTACAAGCGCGGAGACCTGACTGGGGCAGGAATACGACATGGCGAAACGGGCCTACCGTGGCGGGGAATTGACATCACGGCAAAGGGTCGGCACTGGGCATTTACTCCGGCCACGCTCGACAAGATGGACAACCAAGGCCGAGTCCATTGGCCGTCTAGACGCGGGGGCATGCCACGTCTCAAACAGTTCGAAGATGAGTCGCTCGGAGTGTTGCTACAAGACGTCTGGACCGATATCCGTCCTTTGCACAATCTCTCATCGGAGCGCCTCGGATATGCGACGCAAAAGCCTATCGCGCTCCTAAGGCGCGTCATTCAAGCCAGTAGCAGTCCGGGCGATGTCGTGCTGGATCCGTTCTGCGGCTGTGGCACGACCATTGCGGCTGCGCGCGAATTGGACCGTGCATGGGTTGGAATCGACATTTCGGCCTTTGCCATTGACGTCATTCGCAAGCGACTGGACGATCCGGGTATCCCGGCCTACGGCATCCCATACGACCTGGTGGGCGCAACCAAGCTGGCCTCGGAGCGACCATTCGCGTTCGAGACCTGGGCTGTCACACGGCTGATAGGATTTGTGCCGAATACTAAGCAGGTGGCGGACGGTGGTGTGGATGGGCGCGGCACCGTTTGGGAACAGCCAGATGGCGACGTCACAAGGCTGGCCCTCGCACAGGTCAAGGGCGGGACATTCAGCCTTGGGCAGCTGCGAGACTTTGGCCATGTGATTTCACGTGACCGCGCCGCTCTAGGGTGCTATCTCACGCTGGACCGCGTGAATACCCACGCCGCACGCGTCGAAACCACGGGAATGGGCACAATTCGGGTGAGCGGAATGGCTTACCCGAGGATGCAGCGCTGGTCCATTGCCGAGTACTTTGACGACGTCTCACCGGTTCTCCCTCTAATGGCCGATCCCTATACCGGCAAGCCAATGCAGATGCGGCTAGTCTAGGTATTCCCACGATCCACAGCTGTAGCCCATCACGCTAACGACTGACACGTAGATCCATTAAAGCGCATAACATGTGAAATATGGAGATATACGAACGACACTTAGAATTCACCTTGGAGCACTGCAAATCAACTTATATCTAATTCTCATTCATTTCAATCCAGCGGATTATGGTAGT
>CBDBOH010000001.1:0-26718 GCA_965208215.1 Chloroflexota bacterium | reverse complement strand
GAGGAATGACAAGCCGGAGGGCGGGACGCGGGTGGTCGGCGCGCCGTTGCATGTGTTCACTCGATCAGGGCCAATGTGTTCAGTTTCGGGGCCGATGTGTTCAGTTTTTGCCGAATGTGTTCAGTTTTCGGCCTGATGTGTTCACTTTCGAGGGCCATGTGTTCAGTTGAGGAAGAGGAGAGGGCAGAGGGGCGAGAAGTGAGAGGTAGGAAAAGAGGGGCAGGTGGGCTGGGGATGGGTGCGTGGTCGGGGTGGCCTGGGTGCGCTGGGGTTGATCATGGCGCTGGGTCCCGGCCGCGGACGCCGGGATGACGGAGGGACGCGGGGATGTGTCCACTCTGGAAGGCCAATGTGTCCAGTTTTCGGCCCGATGTGTCCAGTTTTCGGCTGGATGTGTCCACTTTTGCGGGCAATGTGTCCAGTTTTGCGGGGCATGTGTCCAGTTTTCGGCGGCGCGCGGTGCCCGCGGCTCAGCCGCGCGGGAGGTGGGGAGATGCCGCGCTGCGTTTGGGATGACGGCGGGAGGTGCCTGGGTGGTTGGGTGCTGAGGGACTGTGGTTCGACTCGGTCCGCCGAAGTCGGCGGACCGGCTCACCACGAACGGTGGGGGCTGGGGCGGCGCGGGAGCGGAAGGCGAGATCCCCATTCGACAGGCTCAGGGCAGGCTCTCGACGGCCCTCGGGATGACAGAGGAGGCGGCCAGGATTGAAGGAGTCATGAGGATCAGAGCGGCCCAAGACGGGCTCAGGGAGAACGGATTGAAGGCGTGCGGTTCGCCGGGGCGCGTGGGATAGGCTGAGGCGCCGCGCGTGTCGCTGGTGGTGCGGTTATCTCGTCCTATCGCCTTCACCGCAGACTCGGCCAGGCCCGCGAGCGCGACGTTCCACCGATGGTCTGGGAACTTCGCCACTACTGGCACTTCTGCCAAAACTGCCCCGGCTGGCCCGACGGACCGCCGAGCCAGTGGCGCTTCACGCGCGCATCGCCCGATCTTCCGCTGTGCCAGGCATGCGTTGGTTTCGTGCGCATGAGTGCATGCGCCGAGGCGTCCATCGATTCAGACGGATGATCGGGTCCGCTGCGAAGCGGACCGGCGGAGCGCGCTGAGAAACCATGATGGGCGTTGGTGTCGGCCGATCCGATGTGTATGATCGATACACACATCTGTGCGTAGATTGGGCCGTTGAGGTGGCAAGGGTTCAGTTGATCATTCCCGACGACGACCGTGACCGGTTCGTCCGGCAGGCTCGACGGGAGGGCTTGAGCTTCAGCGCCTGGCTGCGGGCGGCGGCGCGTGACCGGCTGGAGGCGCGGGAGCTCACCCAACGTTTTCAATCGCGGGAGGACCTGCAACGGTTTTTTGAGAAGTGCGACGCACGCGAAGGCGCCGGGGTGGAGCCTGATTGGGAAGAGCACCTGCGGACCATTCACGAGTCGAAAACTCGTGGCCTGCCCGACGTATGACCTTCGTCGATACCAACGTCTTCATGTATGCGGTTGGGCAGGCACATCCGCGTCGATCTCACGCCAGAATGTTCTTTGACGAGGCGAGGCGCGACCGCAGGTCTTTGGTCACGTCTGCGGAGGTTGTCCAGGAGCTGATGCACGTGTATGTGCAGATGCGGAGGCCGCATACCCTGGACTCGGCGTTGGAGCTGGTGGCCGGCGCTGGCGTAGAGGTTTGGCCGCTGGAAGAGGCAGACGTCATGCTGGCTCGCCAACTCTATGAGCAGCATCCCATGCTGCAGGCGAGAGACCTGTGTCACCTGGCCAGCTGCCAGCGGCGCGGCGTGCGAGAGATCATGACCTTCGATCGGGCGCTTGCCGCCGCCAGTTCGAAGGGATAGTGAAGGCACCCTGCTGAGCGGGACTCGGGCCGACGCAGTGCGCGGATTGTTCCGATCCCGATAGATCGCCGCTCGGCCACAGTCGAGTTCGAGCCGGATCCCGGCCGATGGGTCACGGAGTATCCACCGCTGACCGGGTCGGCGGGATCGATGCGTTTTACCGACGCCCGGCGCTGCCGTGCGCGCCGGGCATCCGGTCGCTGACGTCGCGCGTGAAGGTTGGATACGAGATCAGCTTTATGCGGCATTTCCACAAGCCGTCGCCGCTGCGGTCCATTCAGGTAATTCGGGCGGACGTGCTGGCGCTGGACGGGTCCGAGGGCTTGCTGGAGGGAATACTGTGAGGCTCGAGTGGATGAGTACCAAAGGGAGTCCGGGAGCGTCGTAATGCCCCAGGAGTCAATTCGACCGACGGCCGTTGAACCGCGCGATGGCTATCGCATTTGGCTCAGCTACTCCGACGGCACCGCCGGTGAGGTGGACTTGTCGCATCTGGCCGGCGGCGGCGTGTTCGCGTCCTGGAACGACCGTGCCCGATTTGCGGGCGTGCACATCACCGACTACGACGCCATCGCGTGGGATAACGAACTTGAGCTATGCCCGGACGCCCTCTACATGCAACTGACGGGAAAGTCCCTGACGGACGTTATGCCACATGCGTTGGCGGTTGTGGACGATGCCTGAAATCTGCCGGTTCTACGGCATTGTGATCCAGATGTATTTCAACGACCACGCCCCGGCACACTTCCACGCTCGCTACGGCAGCGACCGCGCCGTGGTTTGCATCGATCCGCCAGCGGTCTTGCATGGGCGTCTTCCTCCACGCGCCCAGAGCATGGACTTGGAGTGGGCGGCGCTGCATCAGCAGGAGCTGCAACACGCCTGGACGCGCGCGCGACGGCGAGAGTCGCCAGGCACGATAGCCCCGCTGGAATGAAACGCGAAAGCTGTCCTGCAGATCATTGCCGGACTGGATTCCACATTCTTGAGCCACGGACTCTCCGGTTGGGCTTCATGGCCGGACAGATCGACGTTCCGGACGACTTCAATTGCCTGGGCGGTCCCGAGATCGAGCAAATGTTCGGGGCGACGACCAGAGGTCTTTGCTGGACACCCACGTCTTGCTGTGGGCGGCGGGCGAGCCCGGACGATTGAAGCCACAGACGCGGGACCTTCTGCGCGACCCGGCCACGCAACTGATGTTCAGCACGGCCAGCATCTGGGAAGTGGTTATCAAGAGTTCGCTGGGCAGAAGCGACTTTCGCGTTGATGCGCGGCTGTTGCGAGACGGCCTGTTGCGAAACGGCTATCGCGAACTTGCGATTCGATCGGACCACGCGCTGGCGGTCGGCCACCTGCCGCCGATCCACAACGATCCCTTTGACCGGATCCTGATAGCGCAAGCGCATGTCGAGAACATCACGCTGTTGACCATGGACGAGAAGCTGGCCGGCTATCCGGTCCGCATTCGGGCCGTCTGACGATGAGACGCGGTTGAGCGCTAACCCGCGCGCCTTCCCCGCCAGCAAGCTCTCCACTATCGACGGCTCGGCGATACGCCGTCGCGTCGCCAGGTGTCGGTCAGCTTTAGGATCAGTTTCGAGATCGACTTTTTCGGCGTTTCGGCAAACCGATGCCCCTGCGATTCCTGACGGGAATATGGGCGGACGTTCTCACGCTGAAGCGGCAGACCGAGGGGACTGTCTGCGAGGGTCGGGTGCCGGGGTGTGGCTGGATGCGGTTCTATCGACCAACCCAGGGCAGCGCCCCTGGGGGCTTTGGATCGGGCCTCCGGCACGCTCACAACCGGCGCTCGGGGGACCCGGGGATGACAATGCCCGGGCGGGCTGAGCCGAAGTCTGAGACGCAGGCCGCGAGTTAGCCGGTGGGCTCGTCCACCATGAGGTCGGTGGTGATGATGGCGAACAGGCCCTCGGCATCGCGCAGGGGAACCGCGCGCGTAATCATCCAGACTTCACCGCCGCCTGCGTCGAAGTAGGGTTCTGTCCAGGTGCCTGCGTTGGCCGCAATCGGCGCGGTGAACCACTCCTGCGTCTCGATTTCGTAAGCGGGCGCCGCGAGATCCGTGCTGGCAAAGCCTTCGGGCGTGCGAAAGACGTACGGACTGGCCACGACGCGGCCGGACGGGTCCAGCAGCGCGGCCGCACTGCCGAAGAAGGCCGGGTTCGCGTCCAGATAGCCTTGCAGGCGTTCGCGGTAAGCCGCGACATCGGGCGGTCGGTTCCGGAGCAGGTCAGCCGCGAGCGTGTCCAGGGCCGTCTCGACCGCGGCCCGACGGTCCTCGTGGGTGGGGTCGCCGGAATCGCAGCCCAGCGTGGCCACGAGGGCGAGCATCGCGAGGAAGACTCGCACCGGGCGGGCCATCGGACGAGTCCTGCGGGTGCACGGGTTGATCCGATCCAGCATAGCCCCGGCGGGCGCGAGTAACGACGGGCCATGAGGTCCCGGCTCGCGGATCGGTTGGTTCCCGGGCGGCGATCCAAAGCCAGTCAACGATGGCCACTACCGGACAATTGTGTGGATTATCAATGTAGTATTATGATGTATATGAAGGCTATACAGGTGACGTTTGACGAGGCGCTGCTGGAACGGCTTGACCGGGATCCGGGGGTGCGGGAGCGGGGGCGGTCGGCGGTGTTGCGGGAGGCGGCGGCGGCGTACCTGGTGCGCAAGGAGGCCGACGTGATATCCGACGCCTACCGTGCGGGCTATGGCGATAGGGCCGAGCTCGATGCCGAGCTCGACGGATGGGCCGGTGAGGGCGCGTGGCCCCGGGACTAGACGCCCGGCCGCGCCGCGGCGAGATCTGGCACTACGGCTTCGAGCGACCGGACAAGCGGCGGCCGGTCGTCGTCCTGACGCGACAGGAGGTGCTTCCGCTGCTGCATACGGCGATGGTCGCGCCGATCACGTCGACGATTCGCGGTCTGCCGAGTGAAGTGATCGTGGGCGTGGACGAAGGGTTGCGGCACGACTCGGCCATCAACCTGGACCACGTGCAGACGGTCGAGCAACGGCGGCTGCACAGCTACGTCGGTTCCGTGAGTCCGGCGAAAATGCGGCACGTGTGCCGGGCGCTCTCCGTGGCCACTGGATGCGACTCGCCCGTACAGTCCTAAGTCTTCCTAGCGTCGTCGTAGTTTGCTGAGGGACCCGGCCAATGACAGACCAGCTTGAACCAATTGAGGCCAACCTGCACCACGAGGTCATAGGCCCGCGGACGCAGGCGGATGCCTGTCCGACGGTGGTGTTGCTGCATGGGCGGGGGGATAGCGCGGCGGGGATTCTGCCGCTGGCTTATGAGTTTGAGCGGGACGACCTGCTGGTGATCTCGGTGCAGGCGCCGCTGGAGCTGGGCGGAGTGATGGCGGGCGGGTATGAGTGGTACCGATTCCAGCCGCCACGCCTGAACGAGACGACGCTTCGGGCCAGCCTGGATGCGCTGGCGGAGTTCCTGGAGACGGCGAAGGCGAGCTATCCGGTGGATCGCGAGCGGGTCGTGCTGCTGGGGTTCAGCCAGGGGGCGGTGATGTCGTTGGGGGCGCAGGCGCTACAGCCTGACAGTGTGGCGGGGGTGATTGCGTTGAGCGGCTACTTTCCGATCGAGGTCGAGTCCGATGCCGGCAACCTGGTGGGGCGACCGGCTTTCGTGGCGCACGGGGTGTATGACGACATTATTCCGGTGGAGGCCGGGCGCCGGACGCGTGACTTGCTTGAGCGGCATGGGGTGGACCTGACGTACCGGGAGTACCCGATGGGGCACAGCGTGAGCGCGGAGGAGATGGCCGAGGCCCGGGGCTGGCTCAGCCGCCTCGGCTAGCAAACGGCCTCCGCGACTACTTGCTGGCCAAGCCCAATTCGTCCAGTTGTGCGGCGTCAATTGGCGAGGGGGATTGGAGCATGAGGTCGACGCCGGCCTGGTTTTTGGGGAAGACGGTGACGTCGCGGAGGTTGGCGGTGTCGCCGAGGATCATGGCGATGCGGTCGAGGCCCATGGCGATGCCGCCGTGGGGCGGGGCGCCGTATTGGAAGGCCTGGAGCATGTGGCCAATCTGTTGCTGGATGCTGTCCTCGTCGAAGCCCATGACCTGGTAGATGCGGTGCAGGTCTTTCGCGCGGTGGGCGCGGATGGAGCCGCCGCCGATTTCGTGGCCGTTGCAGACGAGGTCGTACTGCTTGGCGGTGGCGTTGGCGGGGTCGGTGTAGAGGAGATCGAACGAATCGTCGGCGGGCGAGCAGAAGGGGTTGTGGGAGAAGGTGAGGCCGCCGGTTTCCTCGTTGGGCTCGAAGAGCGGGAAGTCGATGATCCAGCCGAAGGCGAGGACGTCGGGGTCGATCAGGTCCAGCTTCTCGCCGAGGGCAAGGCGTAGCTCGCCGAGGGCGGCGTTGGCGGTTTCGCGCTTGTCGGCGACCAGGCAGACCAGGTCGCCCTGTTCGGCGCCGGCGGCCTGGGCCAGTTCGCGCAGAGCGTCCTCGCCGAAGAAGCGGGCAAGCGGCGAACGGATCGTGCCGTCGCTGTTGAGGGCGACGGTGGCGAGTCCGGCGGCGCCGTTGGCTTTGACCACATCCTGCAGCCGGTCGACCTCGCGGCGGGTGAAGGCGGCGGAGCCGGGCGCGACGACGGCCTTGACGACCCCGTCCGATGCGACCACCTGGTCGAAGACGCGGAAGCCGTGGCCGGCGGCGGCGTGGCTGACGTCCACGAGTTCCAGGCCGAAGCGCAGGTCGGCCTTGTCGGTGCCGTAGCGCTCCATGGCGTCGGCGTAGGCGATGCGGGGGAAGGGCTCCTGGAGCAGCCGCTTGGTGGAAAGTTCGCGGGCCAGCCGCAGGTAGAGCGTTTCGATGAGCTCGAGGATGTCCTCGCGCTCGACGAACGCCATCTCGATGTCGAGCTGGGTGAACTCGGCGGTGCGGTCGGCGCGGAGGTCCTCGTCGCGGTAGCAGCGAGCGAGCTGGAAGTAGCGGTCGAGCCCGGCCACCATGAGCAGCTGCTTGAGCTGCTGGGGCGACTGCGGGAGGGCGTAGGCCTGGCCGGGGTAGTGGCGGCTGGGGACGATGAAGTCGCGGGCGCCCTCGGGCGTGCTCTTGACCAGGGTGGGGGTTTCGAGTTCCAGGAAGTCGCGTTCCCAGAGGTGCTCGCGTATGACGCGGGAGATGTTGAAGCGGAGTTCGGTGAGCTCGCGCATGCGGATGCGCCGAAGGTCGAGATAGCGGTGGGTGAGGCGGACGGACTCGTCGATGTCGCGGTCGGAGGTGATCTCGAAGGGCGGGGGCTGCGAGGCGGCGAGGATTTCGACGCGTTCGATCTGGCCCAGTTCGATCTCACCGGTCGCCAGGTCAGGGTTGGTGGTTCCGGCGGGGCGTTCGCGGACCTGTCCGGTGACGGCGAGCACGTATTCGGACCGCACGCCTGACGCCGTTTCGTGCGCTTCGGCGTTGTCGTCGCGGTTGATGACGACCTGGGTGATGCCGTAGCGGTCGCGGAGGTCGACGAAGATCAGGCCGCCCTGATCGCGGCGGCGGTGGACCCAGCCGTTGAGGACGACGGTGGAGCCGGCGTCAGCGCGCCGCAGCGCGCCGCAGGTATGGGTGCGGCGGGACCAGGTGGATGCAGGCAACGTGGACATAGTGACCTCCGGGGTGACGAATGAGAATGGCACTGGCTGATCGGGAGATGCGGCCGCGGGAACGCGGCTAGGTATTCAGCGACGTTGCGATGCGCTCAGCCGAGGCTCGCCAAAACTCGACCTGCCGGGCGCGCGGGGCGCCTTTCAGTTCAGTGGCCTCCCTGGCTTCCAACTGTTCGAGTTCCGTGTGTCGGCCGGTCATGAGCAGGCCCAGCTTGGCGAGGGCGTAGGCGTAGTCGGAATGAAACTCGAGCATGTAGGCGAGAATCGAGCCTGAGGTGCGCTCCATGCGGGCGACCGCCGCGGAATCGGAGAGAAGCCGCGCCAGGTTGGAGAGCGGGCGTTTCCAGCCGCCGCCAATGCGGACTTCGACCTCCAAGGGGTCGAGTCCCTGGTTGGCGGCCATTTGGGCCCAGCGCTGCGCCAGCGTCTCAAGATCAAGCCCTTCGATTGGGGGCGGGTGTTCAAGGGCGCGGGCGACGACGCCCCAGTCGATTTCGATCTCAGGATACAGAACCTGGCATTCCTCCCGGACCTGCTGGGTGACGTGGGGACTGTTGCCGAGGTAGGCCAGATAGCGGGGGCGCGGCTCGTCGGCGGTGGGTTCGGCGACCAGCCAGGCGGCCTGGACGCGACGCACGCTGCCATCAGGGTTGCGCTGTTCCTCCGGGTGCCATCGCACCGACGCGGGCATACCGCCTCCAGGTCGCGAGGTCTTGCCGGTTAGTTCTTTCCCTGTGGGGCCATGATGATGCTGAGGACCCGGCCATCCTGTTCCCGGGTGATGTCACGCTCAATCACGCCGTAGGGTTCCAGGCTGGTCTTGACCCGTTCCAAGACGCGCACCGCGACCTCCGGGTGGGCCAGTTCGCGGCCGCGCATGCGGACCCAGGCTTTCACCTTGTTGCCCTCGCGCAGAAACTTCTCCAGCCGCTTGATCTTGAACTGAATGTCGTGATCGCCGGTGCGGGGGCCGAAGCGGACTTCCTTGACGGTTCCGGCCTTCTGCCGGCGCTTATTCTCGGCCTGCCGTCGGTTCTGCTCGTAGCGGAACTTGCCGAAGTCGAGAATCTTGGCGACCGGGGGCTGGGAGTTCGGAGCGATCTCAACCAGATCAAGGCCGCGCTCACGCGCCATATCCAGCGCGACAGGGGTGGGAGTGATACCGATCTGGTCGCCGTTCTCGTCAATCAGGCGGACATGGCGAATACGAATCTGATCGTTGATTCGGGGGCCGCGGGGCCGCGGCCGCTGGTCGGAGCGAGGGGATGGTGAACGCAGGGGCAACTCCCAGAATAGGTCGGCACCGGGCCGGCCGAGTGATTCACGCTAGCATAGGGGTATGCGCGCGACAATGTATTTCGTCCTGAGAATACGCGGAATTCGCCCCTCGCCTGCGGGAGACCCACCGTTCGCCGAAACCCATGGCGCTCGCCGTTGACGTAGGGCAGGCCGCTCTCAGCGGCGGCATAACGCGGCAGGAAAGCCCCCGGATCCACGCCCAGCGCGAGCCGGTGGGTCGTGGCGGCCTCGGCGACCTCTACGTATTGGTGCAAGGCGGCAACGATGACCAGGCCGCCTCGTTCGGACGGACGGTGGCGGCGACTTTCCTTGCGGCCGAGTCCGACGGAATCGCGAGCGCGCTGGTGAAGGGCATGCGCCAGGCGGCGCAGACGATGTCGGTCGACGTGGACTTCGCCAGTCCGGGCGGAGAACTGGGAGCGATCGGCGCCGTGCACGCCGGCGATCAGCTCTACCTGGCGCAGCTGTTACCGAGCCAGGTCTTTGTGCTGCGGGACGGCATCCTCAATTCGCTCCCGGCCGAGCCCCAGCCCGCGTCGTCGTCCACGCCAGTGCCGGACCAGGACGTGGAGATCTTTCGGGTGGAACTGGAGCCGAGCGACGTGGTGGTGCTGTCGTCGACGGAGTTTCGACGAGCGCTGACCGAGCGGGAGATTCAGGGACTGTTGCAGGGGAGGAGCGCACAGCGCGCCGCGCACGACCTGTGCTCAGTGGTCGCGCAACGCGGGAGCAGCACCTGCGACATTGTGGTGCTGAGCGTCATGGCGGAGACGCCGGCGCCGGTGGCGGCGCCAAGCGTTGACGAGACCTGGATGTCGGCCGGACCGGCGGGGCCAATGCCGACCAACGGCATGGCGAGCCGTACGGCGCCCGCGGCGCCACCTGAACGTGTCTGGGAGGAACCGTCCCAGCCGCGCGAGCGCCCGACCGGGGCCCCCGTGGAGCGATCAGTGGTGCAGCGGATGGTGATGCTGCCGTTCACGGCGGTGCTGATGCTTCTGATCCTGCCGGTGATGGCCGCGCGTGGCCTTGTGCGGCTGGTTACCGGACGGTCGGAGAGCGCGCCGCCCGCGCCGCCGCCGGCGCCGACACGGAATGCCGGGTCGACGAGCGGCGACCCGATGGAAGACGACTGGTCAAGTCTGCGGACGTTGCGCGAGGCGGGACCGCAGCGCGTGGAGTCCCCGCGGGCGTCGCCGACGCAGGCCACGCCGCCGCTGAGCGCCGTGGGCCAGCCCATGCCGGGCCGGCAAGACCCGTTTCGCTATCGCCCCCGCCGTTCGCTTCCAGGGCCGGGCACGCTGCTCTTTGGCGTTTCGCTGGTCCTGCTGGCGGTGATGGCGGTTGTGTTGGTGGTGCGCAACAGCGAGTCCACCCCCGGCCCGCTGGATGTCGTCCCAGGCGAGGCGGTCTCGACCGAGCCCGGGGTCGCGACTCCTGGTTTCGTCTCGCCCGCGGTGGGAATTGAACGAGCCACTGAGCTGTTCGCCGAGGCCGAAGCCCGCTACCGGGAAGCGCTGGACAGGGATCCAGACGAAAACCGCGCAGCCGTCCTGCTTGTTTTGCGGGACGCGAAGGACCTGGCGAACGAGGCGCTCCAAGTCGATCCGGGCCGTGCGCTCGCGCCGGACATCAATCGATTGCTGAGCCAGATTGGCCGGGAAGAGGACCGTCTGAATCGAGTTCGAACGGTGGTGACCAGCGCCACGATCGGCGAGTTTGATAGCGCGGGCGTGGGCAGCGCGGCGGAGCAGATGGACGTGCGTGTGGACGCGAAGTACGTGATCGACGCCACGGCCGGCCGGGTGGTGTCGTTCGTGACGGCGAAGCAAGGCACCACGGTGCTGCGTAAGGGCGAGGTGGTCAGCGCCGTGACGATTCAGGATCCCATTGCGGTAGTGAACCGGGCGCTGAGCGTGCTGGTGCTGGACAGCCGGTACAACCTGGTAAGCCTGCAAGCCGATCAGAACCCGCGGCTTCTGCGCATCGCGGGCACCGAGACGTGGCGCACGCCGGTGGCCTTTGACAACTTCAACAACAACTTCTACGTCCTCGATCCCGGCGCCAACGCGATCCACAAATATCAGGCCACCGCCGGGGGGTACGAAGTCGCGCCAAGTTCCTACGTACCGGCCAGCGCCGACGTGGAGTTGAGCAGCGCCATTGACATGGCCATTGACGGTGACATCTTCGTGCTGAATTCGGACGGGTCGATATTGCGGCTGCGGGGCGGCCAGGAAGTGCCGTTCGAGATCACCGGCCTGGCCGGCGACACGCTAAAGGCCACGCGGATCTTTACCGAGGTTGAGACGGACAGCCTGTACCTGGTCGACTCGTCCAACAAGCGGATCGTGGAGATCGATAAGCGGGAAGAGTCGGGCGGCCAGTTCGTGCGGCAGTTCAAATACGCGGGATCGGACGACTTCTTCGCCGACATCCGGGGCATCTGGGTCAGCGAGATCGACGGAAAGCTGATCGTGCTCGGGACGGACTCAATTCGACAGTTTGTGCTGCCGACGATTCAGGACGAGGCGTAGACGACGGATTCGATCGGGCTGTGGGCATCCGCTGCACCACGCGCGGCGAGCCTGGTGGTGTCGGCCGGGACCCGGGGCGCCCGCGACGCGCTGGTCAGGGGGCGCTGGATCTCAAGTTCGCGGCGGCGCGTGGTGGTCTGGAGCGGGGAACGGGAATCGAACCCGCGTTTTAGGCTTGGGAAGCCCATGTTGTACCACTCAACTATCCCCGCCGAGGGTTGTCGCGCGCGACGCTCCTAATGTGAAGGGGCTGGCGCGGGCCGTCAATCCGTCCGTGCGACCGTATGGCTGTCTGGCCCTGGTCGGCTATAGTGCCGCACCTTATCCGAATGTCATACCCGAGGCCGGCGGCCTCGGCTGAGAATCCGTATGCAAGACATTCGCACGGTCGCGAACCGCATCATCGATAACGTCGCGACCGTCATTGTGGGCAAGCGCGAAGCCATAGAGTTGGTGGCTGTGGCGCTGCTGGCCGACGGGCACATTCTGATTGAGGATGTGCCCGGCGTTGGCAAGACGACGCTGGCCAAGGCCATCGCGCGATCCGTTGGTCTTTCGTTCAAGCGGGTGCAGTTCACGCCGGACCTGTTGCCCAGCGACGTGACCGGTGTGACGATTTTCAACCAGAAGACCCGGGAGTTTGAGTTTCGCGAAGGTCCGGTGATGGCTCAGATTGTGCTGGCCGACGAGGTCAACCGGGCCACGCCCAAGACGCAATCGGCGCTGCTCGAGGCGATGGAGGAGCGCCAGATTACGGTGGATGGGGCGACGTATGCCCTGCCCGAACCGTTCCTGGTGCTGGCGACCCAGAACCCAATCGAGTATGAGGGCACGTTTCCGCTGCCGGAGGCGCAGTTGGATCGCTTTCTGATGCGCGTGAACCTGGGGTACCCGGACCGGCAGGACGAGTTGGAGGTGCTGGCGTCGCGGCAGCGCGAGCAGCCGATTGACGATCTTGAGCAGGTCGTGACGCTGGAGGAAGTCTTTGCGGCGCAAGAAGCCGTGAAGGATGTGTACGTGGATCCTCTGGTTTCCAACTACATCGTGGATATCGCACGAGCGACGCGTGAGCACAACGACGTGTACCTGGGCGCGAGTCCGCGCGGGAGCCTGGGACTGTTTCGCGCCGGGCAGGCGATGGCGGCGGTGGCCGGGCGCGACTACGTGGTTCCGGACGACGTGAAGCGGCTGGGCGAGTCGGTGCTGTCACACCGGGTGATTGTGAGCCCGGCCGCGCGCATCCGCAGCGTGGACACGCGGGCCATCGTGGCGGGCATTCTCGACTTCGTTCCGGTACCAGGGGCGTCGGCCGCCTGACCGATGGCGCGGGAGATCCAGGAGATCGCCCTGGTGGCCCGCCGCATCGAGCCGTGGGACTGGTGCGGGGTGGCGGCAACCGAGGTGGGCCTGGTGAGCGCCACGCTGGCGCATGCCTCTGAGGCAGCCTGCGTGGATGCGCTGCGTGCGGCGTCCACGGCGGCGCGACATCGGTCGCGCGGTGCGCAGCGGCTGCATGCGCGACGCCTGGTTGAACCCTCAGCCGCCGCCGTGGGCTGGAGTGCCCATCAGATTGCCGGCAACGGGCTGGAGCAGCTCTGGGAATACTTGACAACCGGACGACAACGCCTGGGGATTCCATTGGACCGGCGCGCCGGCACCGAATTCCAGCGGCGAACGTGGGACATCCTGCGCGGGATTCCCTTCGGCGAGGTCCAGAGCTATGGCTGGGTGGCGAGTGAGCTGGCGCAGCCGCGGGCGACTCGGGCCGTGGGCACCGCCATAGGGGCGAATGCGTTGCTGGTGTTTATTCCCTGCCACCGGGTCGTTGCCGCGCGCGGGCTGGGTGGATACTCGCGCGGGTTGGACGTGAAGCGCCGGCTGCTGGCACACGAGCGGTCATGGCCGCGGACAGCGCCGCTGTTCGCCGGTTAGGCGCGCGACCCTCTCGACGGATCTGAAGGGGCCTCAGGTCACGGTCCGGGCGTCCAGTCCGATGTCTACGGCGCGGGCCGAGTGGGTGAGCGAGCCGACAGAAATGTCGTTTACGCCGGTTTCGGCGTAGGCGCGCACGTTGCGCAGGTTGACGAGGCCGCTGACCTCGAGGCGGGCGCGCCCAGCCGCTCGGTTGACGGCCGTCTCCACTTCGGCCGGCAGCATGTTGTCCAGCAGAACGGATTCCGCGCCGGCGGCGAGGGCCTGGTCGAGCTGGTCGAGCGTGTCCACCTCGATCTGGATGCGGACGCCGCGGTGGTTGGCGGCCCGGGCGCCGCGCAGGGCGGCGACGACGCCGCCGGCCGCGGCGATGTGGTTGTCCTTGATGAGAATGGCGTCGAAGAGGCCGAAACGATGGTTGACGCCGCCCCCCATGGCGACGGCGTATTTGTCCAACTCACGGAGGCCGGGGACGGTCTTGCGGGTGTCGAGGATGGAGGCGCCGGTTCCCGCGATCTCGTTGACGAACGTGCGGGTGAGCGTGGCGATGCCGCTGAGGCGCTGAAGGAAGTTGAGGGCGGTACGTTCGCCGGTGAGGGCCAGGCGGGCGTTGCAATCGATGAATCCCGCGACGTCGCCGGACTGAAGCCAAATGCCTTCCTGGACGGTGTCGTCGAGGGCCTCCGGGTCGCCGAGTTGCCGGTAGACCTCGTGAACCACCGGCATGCCGGCCAACGTGAGCGGTTCGCGGGCGGAGAGCGCCGCGCGGAAGCGTGCGTGCACGGGGACGACGGCCTGACTGGTGAGGTCGCCAGAACCGATGTCCTCGGCCAGGGCGAGGGCAACAGCCCGGGCGATGGCTTTGCGCGGCGGCGCCGGGGACTTCATTCCGGGACCGTGACGCCGCGGAAGCGGATGCGAAGGCTGGCGTAGTCAACGTCACAGGGCCAGGCGCCGTTGTAGCGGTAGAGCTGGCAGCGCAGGACGCCTAGGTCATCGATGTGGATGCAGGCCTGGAAGCCCTGCGGGTAGGTCATGCTGATGTATTGGCCACGCGCACCGTCGGTCTGGGCGCTGATGTCATAGTCGCCGGCCACGGGAGGCTGCACGTACCAGTCGCCCTTCGGCAAGGTTATGGCGCCCGGCTGAAGAAACTCCTCAGGATCGCTTGGGCTGACGTGCATGAGCGTTTGGTGAGAACCGTGGTTGTTCTCCCCGAAATCGTACCTGCCGCAGGCCACGTTGGAGGCATGGACGGACGCACATGCTGGATGCGACGACTTATGCGATTGCTTTGCCGGGTTGCGGCAGCGGCCACGTTGCTCGCGGTTCTGGCAGCGTGCCAGGCGATTGATGGCAGGTCGGGGGCGTCGTTTTCGTCGGAGCCAGTTCCACAGCTTTGGGCCAGACCAAAGGCGACCGATCAGGTTGGCGCGACGTCGAGCGCCAGGCTTCCCGCGAACGCTGAGGCTCTCAGGGCTCTTCCGGCTGAGGCTTCGGCGCCAGCCTCGAACCTGGCGGCCGTCTCAAGCCCGCTTGCAGCGACGTCCGGAAGGTCCGGCGCATCAGCGCAACTCAGCGTCCCGGAGCTCGTTCGGACTGTCCGCCCGTCAGTTGTGCACATAGCCACGGAATCGGTAGCTCGCGACAACAGCGGGCGCACCATGCCGGCAGGAGGCGTTGGTACCGGATTTGTGATCGATGCCGAAGGTTTGATCATCACGAACAATCACGTGGTCGCCAATGCGCAACAGATTGTCGTCACGACCGATGCCGGGGCCCTGTACGACGCGACGGTAGTTGGGCGAGATCCCCAGACGGACCTAGCCGTGCTGCGAGTCGATGCGAGGGGACTGCCGCCGATTGCGCTCGGGCGGTCGGCCGACTTGCAGATCGGCGAGTCCGTGGTGGCGATCGGGCATGCGCTGGACTTGCCCGGAGGTCCGACGGTGACGGTTGGCGTCGTGAGTGCGGTTGACCGGGCCATCACCAATGTCGGTTCTCAGCGGCTGACGCTCAGCGACCTGATCCAGACCGACGCGTCGATTAACCCCGGCAACAGCGGGGGCCCGCTGCTGAACCTTTACGGGGAAGTGGTCGGGGTGAATTCGGCCGGTGCGGGCTCAGCGTCCGGCATTGGCTTCGCGATTGCCATGGACGGCGCGCGACCAGTGATCGCCGAGCTCATCGAGAGCGGGCAGGTGGTGCGGGGATTCCTGGGCATTGGGCCAGCCACAATCACTCGCAGCCTGGCGCGGCAGCTCGATCTTCCCGTCAGCGAGGGGATCATCGTTGTGCAGATCACCGCGGACAGTCCCGCCGACCAGGCTGGGCTCCGCGTGCGGGACATACTCCTTGCAATCAACGAAGAACCAGTGCCCGATGCGGGCGCGCTGAGCCGAGTTCTGGCACATTACGGCCCGGGCGATGAGGTCGTGGTTCGGTATGTCCGGCCGGATGGCGACCATCAGCCGCAGGAATCTCGGGTTAGATTGGGGCAACGTCCCGATCAATAGGTAGAACGGAGGCTCGGCGTGGCGATTGACCCGGCCCCATTTGCTGAATTGCGGCAAACCCTGAGCACGAATGTCGGCAAGGTCATTCTGGGCAAAGAGGCCGAGATCGAGCGCCTCCTGGTGGCGCTGCTGTGTCGCGGCCACGTGCTGCTGGACGACGTGCCGGGCACGGGGAAGACGATGCTGGCGCGGTCGATTGCGATTTCGTTTGGGGGCGAGTTCCGGCGCATTCAGTTCACGCCGGACCTGCTGCCGAACGACGTCACCGGCGTGTCGGTTTACAACCAGAAGTCCGGCGAGTTCGAGTTTCGCGCCGGCCCGGTATTCGCAAACGTGCTGCTGGCGGACGAGATCAACCGAGCTACGCCGCGAACGCAATCGGCGCTGCTGGAGGCGATGAGCGAAACGCAGGTGAGCGCGGACGGCGTGACCCGTCCGTTGCCGACGCCTTTTATCGTGCTGGCCACGCAGAACCCGGTGGAGTTCGAAGGCACGTTTCCGCTGCCGGAAGCGCAGCTTGACCGTTTCATGATGCGGATGTCGCTCGGCTATCCGACCTTGGAGGACGAGCGAAACGTCTTGGACGGGCAGCGGCATGGGCACCCGATCGACAATCTGCAGCAGGTCACCGATTTGCGAACGCTGGCCGACCTGCAGCGGCATGTGGGCGACGTGCACGTGGATCAAACGGTTATCGACTATCTGCTGCGGCTGGTGCGCGCAACGCGTGACCGGCCGGAAGTGGCGTTAGGGGCCAGCCCCAGGGGTTCGCTGGCGCTGCATCGGGCGGCGCAGGCGCTGGCGGCGACGCGGGGGCGGGATCACGTGCTGCCGGACGACGTGAAGGAATTGGCGCCTTCGGTGCTGGCTCACCGGGTCCTGGTGTCGGCGGAGCATTCGCTGCGGGGCGTTACTTCGGATGCGCTGGTGCGCTCGCTGATGGAATCCACCGAGCTGAGCCTGGTTGACAAAGAGGCCGTCTAGCGGTCCGGCGCCGGCTGAGCGCCGATGGGGTAGCACATGCCTGGCCTGATCATCCTTACGGTCGTGCTGCTGGGGGCAGCGTTCTTTACGCGGCTGCCATTTCTGTTCCTGGCTGCCTACCTGCTGATTGCGGTATTGGTCCTCACGCACCTGTGGGTGTGGCGGATGCGGCGGGGTTTGCGGGTGCGCCGGGAGTTTGCGCCGCGAGTTTTCCAGGGCGAGACGGTGAGTGTCACGATCCATATCGACAACCAGTCGTTGCTGCCGGTGCCGTGGTTGAGCGTTCGCGAGGCGCTGCCGACGCGAATCGCGACATACGACGCCATACGGCAGGTGGTGCGGCTGAGGCCGAAGGGCTCGACGACGATCGAATACACGCTGCCGGCGACGCAGCGGGGGTATCACCGGCTTGGGCCGTTGCAGGTTCGATTTGGAGACGTGTTTGGGCTGGCCAGCCAGGACCTGCTGATCGACACGGCGGAGTTCGTGATCGTGTATCCGGAGGTAGTGCCGATCGAGGCGTTCCAGGTTGAGTCGAATACGCCGTTCGGGGACATGCGCTCGCACCAGCGGATCTATCACGATCCGATCCGGGTGGTGGGGTCGCGGGACTATGAACCAGGGGACTCGCAGCGGCTGATCAACTGGAAGGCGACGGCGGCGGTGGGGCACCTGATGGTGCGGAACCTGGAGCCGGCAGTGAGTCACGAAGTGCAGATCCTGGTGGACCTGGACCACGCCAGCTACAGCCGCATGTGGCGGGGACCGGCCTCGGAGATGGCGGTGACGGCCGCAGCGTCGCTGGCGACGTTCATGCTGGAGAACCGTCAGAGCGTGGGAATCGTGGTGAACGGGCTGGACCCGATCTACCTGGGCGGCGCGCGGGGCGGGTCGCACGAAGAGATGCGGGAGCAGATGGCCGGACGGGTACCGCACGTTCCGATCGGGCGAGGTCGCGGGCACCTGATGTCGTGCCTGGACCTGCTGGCTCGAGTTGAGCTATTGGCCGGGGAGCAGGCGGGGCAGGCGGTGACGGCGGCCGGCCGGTCGCTGCCGTGGGGGGCGACGCTGATTGTGCTAACAGGACTGCGGTCGAACGAGTTGTTGGCGAGCCTGGCGGCGCAGCGCAAACTGGGCCACCGGGTGATCGTGGTGTTTACCGACGGGTCGGCGGCCACGCTGGCCGCCGGAGCCGCGCGGGCTGTTGGCCTCACCTCGTTTGCGATCACGGACAAGGAGCACGTGCGTGTCTGGCGAGACGACCGAGCGGCCGTTTAGCCGGACGATCCTGGGCGCGATCGCGACCGTCTGCTTCGGGCTGTTCGGCGCGGGACTGACGCTATGGATGCAGACGATCACGGTGGGGGCGGATCGGGCGTACGTGTTCCTGGGGATCATGACCACGGTGTTCGTGGTGTCGATGGTGGTGGCGGCGCAGGGCGGGCGCCACACGGCGGCGAGCTATAGCTGGAAGCACTGGGCGGCGCTGGTGGTGCCGATTCTGCTGCTGGTGCGGCTCACGGCGTTCTTCGGGCAGGCGCCGGATGAACGGGATGGGGCGCTGGGGATCGTGGCCGGGTTGCTGGATCTGACGGCGTTAATGCTGGTGATGATCCTGGCGCTGACCTGGATGGCCGGGATGCGGGTGCTGCGGAACATTGAACTTCTGCATCCGCAGAGCTCGGAGATTCCGCCGTCCAAGCGCTCACCGCAGTATTACGAGTGGCTGAACGACCGAGGGCGGTACGTGGACCGGTCGGCGGCGATCGGCGAACTGACGTCGCTGGCGGCGACGGCCGGGGGAATCCTGGTTGGGTTGACGGCGTTCAACGTGGCGGTGGGGTCGGAAACGCAGCAGGCGGGGGTGGTGCAGACGGCGCTGATCATCATGGTGCTGTACTACGTAAGCGTGCTGCTGCTGCTGAGCTACGCGAACCTGGTGCGGCGGACCTCGCAGTGGTCCTTGGAACTGGCGGCGCAGGCGCCGGGGCTGACGGGGACGTGGATCCGGTCGGCGATCGTCCTGCTGGTGGTGGCCCTGGTGGTGGCGCTGCTGATTCCGGCGGCAGACACGGACTTCTTTGCGGGCATCGGGCTGCTGATCCTGGACGGCATGCTGTGGGTGGCGCGGATCGTGCTGGCGCTTGGCCTGCTGATCCTGAGCCTGATCGCGCGGCTGATCGAGCTGATGCGACCAGAGGGCGGGGGCTTCACCGAACCGCTGCCGCCCGAGGAGTTGTTGCAGCCCGAGGGCGAGGGTATCGACTTCGGGCTGTTTATCGCAGCGATCATCGTGCTGATCGCCGGCAGTCTTTCGCTGTACTGGTTGTTCCGGACGGTACAGCGGAACTACAAGCGGGTTTCGGCGCAGCGGGCCAGCCGCTCACTGCTGACGCACATCCTGCTGGTGCTGCAGGCGTTGCTGGCGTCGATCCTGGGGCTGTTCGGGTGGACGCGGACGGTGGCGCAGGCGGTGGGCGCGTCGGTTCGGGCGCTGGCGGGGCGGCGGCGGGCGATGCAGGCGAGCCTGGCGTCGATGCGACGAGAGGGCAAGGGGTCGGTGCGGCAGCAACTGCACGCGATCTACGCGGAGACGGTGGAGGAGGCGTCGGCGCGAGGGGTCTTCAGAGGACCCTCGGTGACGCCGAGCGAGTACCGGGAGCGGCTGGCCGCGCGCTGCGCCGGCGCAAGGGCAGCGGTGGACGGGCTGACGGAGATGTACATGGCCGCCCGCTATGCGCGGGAGCTTGGACCGGACCACGGCGTGGAACAGGCGCGACGCCTGCAGGCGGAGGTGGGCCGGGCCCTGCAGGCTCCGCCGGATGACTGAGGACCTGTTCGCCCACGCCGGCGCCGAGGCCCGGAAGGCGGCGATGCCGCTGGCGGCGCGGATGCGACCACGCACGCTGGACGAGTTCAGCGGGCATGCCGACCTGGTGGGGCCGGGCGCGCCGCTGCGGGTGGCGTTGGAACGCGACGAGATGTGGTCGGTGGTGCTGTGGGGATCGCCGGGCACGGGCAAGACAAGCCTGGCGCGGATCGCGGCGGCGATGACCGAACGGCGGTTTGTGGAGCTGAGCGCGGTGTCCGCCACGGTGAAGGACGTGCGCGGCGTGATTGCGCAAGCGGCGAGCGACCGGGACCTGTATCGCAAGCGGACGCTGGTGTTCCTGGACGAGATCCACCGGTTCAACAAGGCGCAACAAGACGTGCTGCTGCCGGCGGTGGAGGACGGGGTGATCGCGCTGTGGGGCGCGACGACGGAGAACCCGTATTTCGAGCTGAACGCGCCGCTGCTGTCGCGGATGCGGGTGCTGCGCTTGCAGCCGCTGGAGGCCGGGGACTTGCGGGCGATTATCGAGCGGGCGTTGGAGTCGTCGGATGGGATGGGCGCGGAGGCGCCACGGTTCGAGGAGAGCGCGATCAAAGGGGCAGTGGCGGCGTCGGGCGGGGATGCGCGGGTGGCGCTGAACTGGGTCGAGTCGGCGGCGGCGTTTGCGCGGGAACGCGGGCTGGACGGCGTGGACGCGGAGGTGGCGCGGGAGGCGGCGCTGACGCGGCAGGTGCGGTACGACCGGGCGGCGGACGAGCACTACGACACGATTTCGGCGTACATCAAGAGCGTGCGGGGATCGGATCCGGACGCGGCGCTGTTCTGGCTGGCGAAGATGCTGGAAGGGGGCGAGGCGCCGGAGTTCATTGCGCGGCGGATCGTGATCCTGGCATCGGAGGACATCGGGAATGCGGATCCGCAGGCGCTGCCGCTGGCGGTGGCGGCGGCGAGCGCGGTGGAGCGGCTGGGGCTGCCGGAAGCGCGATATGCGCTGGCGCAGGCGACGATTTACCTGGCGGCGGCACCGAAGAGCAACGCGGCCGGGCGGGCGCTGGGGGCGGCGGCGGAGGCGATTCGCCGGGGGGCGAACGTGGAGGTTCCGCTGCACCTGCGCGGAGCGGCGCATCCGGGGCTGGCGGAAGCGCATGGGCAGAGCGTGGGGTACGAGTATCCGCACGACTATCCCGGGAACTGGGTGGCGCAGGCGTACATGCCGGGGCGGCAGCGGTTCTACGACGGGCGGGGCGGGGGCGAGGAGCGGGAGGTGTGGCAGCGGGTGCAGCGGCGACGGCGGGGGGCCGGGCCGGAGTAGGACCTGCGGGATGTGCGGGTGCGTTGCCAGGTGGCCCGGAGCGCGCGATGGGTGCGTTGTTGCGAGGTCGATGTGGGGCGGTGAAATGGGGGCCTCGCGCGCATTAGGAGTTTTTTCCAAGAAACTCTTGAGGTGACTTGGGGTGGTTGTTGGGTGGGTTAGCGGTTGGGGGTGGGCGGAAGGCCCTTCTCCGCGTTCCGACGGGGACGCCGGAGGCTGCCTTTCCCCCAGGAGAGGGTGACGAGCGGCGGGACTAGCGGCAGAGGACGACTCATCACGTTCCGGCGGGGACGCTTGATCCACGCGGCGAGCCGGGGGTGGGAATTGGCGGGGGGTGAAGGGGGGAGCTGACTCTCGGCGGCCCGAACCCCAGAGGGGTTCGGGCCGCCGAGAGTCAGCTTGGGCGGATTTCTGGGCGGGCTGGCGATGAGCGTTGGGGATGTGAGTGGACGGGGGGACGGCGCCAGGATGGCCGGGCGTGCGGACGTGGGGAGGGGTTGGGACGGAGGGGAGGGCCGGTGCGCTCGGGCGGCAGCGCTGGTGGCTGCTGGATCCCCGCCCCGGATGGCGTCCCCCGGGTCGTGTCCGGGGCCGGCAGGAGCAGGCCGTGCGCGAGGGAGACGGGTAGCGCGGCGGGATGTCCTGTCGCCGGGTCTGGGGGCAGCGGGCGAGGACTGGGTTCCGGCTGGGGACGCCGGGATGACGGCGGGGATGCGACGGGGCGGATGCGAGCTGGGGTTGGGCGGTGGGGCCTGTGGGGGGTGCTTTGTGCGTCGGGCGGGGACTGTCGCGGGGCGTTGGCGGGGATGGGAGGGGATTGGCCCGGGTGAGTCTGGGCAGGCGGGTCAGAGATGCAAGTGGGCGCAGGGTGGGTGGGGCGAGGCTGAGGGCGGCGGCGAGGAGGGTGGCGAGGATTCGGCGTGGGGTCAGCATTTGAGGGTGCTGGCGCAGCGGAGTTTGGGCATCGGACTCGGGAGTTGCAGAGACATCACCGATAGTGTATACTATCGGCATACAGACGTCAAGCAGCGAACGGCCGACGGGTGGTGGGCGAAAGCTGACGGCTGGCGGACAAGGCGTGATGGGAGGGGCGAGGTTGACGACGTTGTGCTGGAGGGGATGGAAGAAGTGGGCGGCGGTGATTTCGGCGGAGAGGGAGCCGGAGTCGGCGGCGCGGGCGGTAGGCGCGGAGGTCAGGGCACAGGCGGTGCGGACGAGCAGGAGCGCAGCGAGCAGGGCTCGCGCAGACCGCGTTGGTGTGTCGGGGCGGGGAGACGGAGTCTCGCCACCTCCTGCGCCCTGGTGTCGATACGGGTCGCCGTAACGACCTGGCCCGTGGCCCAGTGGCTGGCGCGGTGCGTTTGCGGTGTCGATTTCGAGTCAATCGCGCACGACTGTCTGCCCGCCGGCTCAAACTGCGTGCCGATCTGTTCAGGGGTCGGGAATGAGCTGGCCAGAAATACGAAGATCGTAGAAGTACAGATTGTTAATTCGACTATCACCAGAACATCCCAGGCCCACGGTGATGTCATCGTTGTACGGAAGTCCAGCTTCCTGGTGGACTGCGGCGCCGTTGATAAACAAGGCGACTGAACCGCTGTTGTAGACAAATCTTATATGGAATTTTGCGCCGCGATAGACGTCGGGATGTTCTTCGAGCTTTAGCCTGATTCTAGTGCCATAGGGGCCGTGGCCGTGGAGGGTCCAACGCAGTGTCGAGTACACACGATCAGGCAATATCGTGACTCCACCGAAAGCAATCGTGTCATGCGCCTCATACGACCCGGCGGAGGTGTTTCCGAATTCGAGGAGTGCCACGTATCTCGCGTCAGGGTTCAACCAGATGGAGGTCGTAAGGTCGATTTCGCTTCCCAGCACCCAGATGGCCATTCGATCGCCGGCGCGACCGGTGGTGAAGACGTCCCCGGGGCAGGCCACGCTCTCGCGCTCGAACAGGCCGAATCGGTCGAATAGCGGCCGGATCGGAAGTGACGGTTCCGCGCCTCGGGCAATGTCATCGAGCCAGGCCTGAACCAGAGGCCTGGCCTCGGCGACCGGGAGTAGGGCGTCGGCTTGCGGAAGGCCGGGCGCGGTGCTGCCGGCAATGCCAGCGACGCGGCCGGTGGTGGTGGCGACGGGAGCGCCGATGTTGCCAGGGCTGGTCGCGGGTACGAAGGTTGTGCGCTGGCCGGGTTGCACCGACCAGGTCAACAGTGACCTCGCGGACGGCTCCGACCGACACTCGACGCCGCGGCCCTCGTCGGGTCTGATGGAGTCGTAGCCGACGGTGACGACTTCGGTCCGGGGGGCCAGGCTCTCGGATTCGTCCCAAAGCACCGGAACATGGCCGTGGCCATCGACTTTGATCAGGGCAAGGTCTCGCTCGGCGTCACCGGCGACGAGATGCGCGCCTGCGGCGTAGCCCAGCGGGCTGGTGACTGAAATGGTGGCCGCATCGACCGCGAGATGCCAGGGCATTACGGCGTAGCCGCTCTCGGTTACGAAGAAGCCGGAGCCACACGCTTTGTCGGTGGTGACGCGCAGGACGGAGGGCTCAAGGAACCTGATCGCGTCGTCCGGCGTGGCGCCGAGCGGGCCGCGGCGGGCGAGGCGGAGGTCGAGCGGGTCGCCGAGGGCGAGGGGGGCTTCGGGGCCGAAGGTGAGGTAGAGCTGCCAGGTTTCACGGGGATAGCGGTGGTCGCGGAGGGTGTCGCCGAGGAGGCTGAGCTTGACGTGGGATGCGGGAGACTCGGGGTGGTACTCGAGGACGGCAGCCTGGTAGTACTGGCGGATGCGTTCGTCCGGCTGACGTCCGGGGGTGTGAAGCACGGCCTGGGAGTGGGTGTCCCGACGGGCGTCGGTTTTGGGGAAGCCGAAGGAGGCGATGCCGCCGAGGCGGTGGAAGAAGTCGGCGAAGCCGATGGGGACGCCTTCGACGGAGGTGTTGGCGACCTTGTGGCCCCAGGGGCCAAGCGACTTGCCGGGGTTGGGGTTAGTGAGGTGGAGTTCGACGCCCAGGTCGGTGGAGCCGCCGAGGCCGCCGCCCAGGTAGTCCCAGGCGAGGCGGCGCTGGAAGCTGTGGGGCCCGCCGCCGGGGGGCGGCTGCCAGTCGACGACGCCGCGCTGGTAGTACTGGGTGAGGGTGCCGGGAGACTCCTCGAAGACGGCGCTGGTGGGGTAGCCCCAGCGTTCGATGCCGCCGGTGGTGGTGAAGTTGTGGAGGAAGTTGGCTTCGTAGGGAGTGGCGTCGGCGAACTGGCCGGCGAGGTTGACGACGTTGTGCTGGAGGGGTTCGAAGAAGTGGGCGGCGGTGATTTCGGCGGAGAGGAAGCCGGATTGGGCGGCGCGGGCGGGGGAGGGGGTGGCCAGAGCGAAGGCGGTGAAGGCGACGAGGGCGACGTAGATCAGGGTTCGCGGGCGGGACGCGGGGACGACGAAGCGGGTACTCGGACTCGTCACTGCTAGTCGGACCTTTCGGCGTCGCGGTTCAACGTAGCAGTTCTGGCCAGTTGGGCGAGTGCCCGCGGGCGGGTGAGTTGGGGCGAAGTGCGACGGAATTGGTGACCATGGTTATGACTATGGGATGATAGGGGGATCCACAGGGCGGGCGGGAGCGTGGAGATGGATTTGGATGCGGGGCGTGGAACGCCAGGGGTGCGGACGATGAAGGCGTCGGAGTTCAAGGCGAAGTGCCTGAAGTTGATGGATGAGGTGGCGGAGACGGGGGAGGAGATTCACATTACGAAGCGGGGGCGGGCGGTGGCGAAGCTGACGCCGGTGATGCGGCGGCCGAAGACGCTGTTTGGGATGGGCCGCGGGCGGATGAAGATTCTGGGCGACCTGGATGAGCCGCTGGGGATCGAGTGGGAAGCGGAGCAAGGGCTGCTGGACGGCAAATGATGGTGCTGCTGGATACGAGCGCCCTGTTGTGGCTCTGGACCGGCGATGCCCGGTTAGGCCCGCAGGCGCGGGAGACGATCGACTTTGCCCTCCACAACGAGCGACTTGCGGTGTCGGCGATCACGTTCTGGGAAGTCGCGATGCTGCGAGACAAGGGTCGATTGGACTTTCCGGACGACGTGGGCCTGTGGCGGCGGGAGCTGCTGACGAACGGATTGGTTGAGATTCCGGTGACCGGGGACCTAGCGATACGGGCGGGGGCGCTGGAGGGTATCCACGGGGATCCTGGAGACCGCCTGATCGTGGCGACGGCGCTGGAAGGGCATCGGCTGGTGACGAGCGATCGGCGGATTCTGGCGTGGGCGGGGACGTTGGATCGGCTGAATTCGAGGGTGTGACTGGGGGATGAATCTTGGTGGAGAGCGAGTGCACGAGCGGGGGACCCCTCACCGAATGCCGTGGACGGCTTCTGCCTCTCCCCTTGGAGACGGTGAAGATTGGCGGGCCGGGTATCGGGAGTGCGGCAACGGTGGTCGGTGGGGGTGGGCGCATGAGCGAGGGACCCCTCACCGAATGCCGGGGACGGCGTCTGCCTCTCCCCTTGGAGAGGGTGAAGAACGGTGCCTCGCGCAGGAGGGGTGGTTGGTGCGGTTTGGGCGGGCTTGGGTTTGGGCGGTAGTGGATGTGGGGCCTCGACTCTGACCAGGGAGGTGCAAAGCACATGGTCAGCGGGCTCCCGGGGAGTTTGACGTGGCGACAGATGTTCGGAGCGAAGTTGTCGAGTGGACGATGTCGGCGACGGAGTTCAGGGCAAAGTGCTTGGGATTGATCGACGAGGTTGCGGAGACGGAGCGGGAGATCGTGATTACGAAGCGGGGGAAGCCGGTGGCTCGGTTGGTGCCCTTTCGGCGGAAACCGAAAAGCCTGTTTGGCATGGGCCGGGGACGGATGGAGATCCTGGGCGACATCGTGTCGCCGATGCCCGAGGATTGGTACACGGACCCGGACGACAGCGATCCGCTGAATTCGTGATTTGGCACGGCCTGGAGGGACTTGACGTGTCGACGGAGGGGGAGGTGGTGACTGGCGAGCAGACGATGTCGGCGACGGAGTTCAGGGCGGGGTGTTACCGGTTGATGGATGAGGTGGCGGAGACGGGAAGTGAGATTGTGATTACGAAGCGGGGGCGGCCGGTGGCTCGGTTGGTGCCAATTCGGCGAAGGCGGGGTGCGCCGTTTGGGCTGTATCGGGACGCGATTCGGATTCATGGAGACATTGGGGCGCCGATTGATGTGGAGTGGGACGCGGAGGTGAATCCGCACCGGGTGTTGAATCTGTGACCTCTCTGAATTCAGGTGCCTGACGGGATGGACGGCAGTCGGACGAGAATCGTTACGGCATATGAACTGTGGTGTTCTTGGAGTACAATCACGACAGCTATTCCAACTGCCTATCTCAAGGGACTGCAATGGAAAAGGACGACATCCTTAGTCAGTTTAGTTTGTTTTCGTTAGGTGGAGACGGAATCAGTGGTTGGCTAACAGCGAATACTGACGACAGGGTCTTTGCAAGGCTTTCCGAGATCGAGAATAATCCACTTACCAAAGCACAGCTGAATCAGCTCCTAGTATTTGGCCACCAAGCGCCGGTTTCCGACGGTTTCTTTAGGTACTATTGGCTTGAGTTACCTTCGAGTCATCCATACCCCGTTGATAGACTTGAGCCTTTTGACGGACGGTGGCTGGTCGGAGTAGACGGAATGACATCGTTGTCTCATCTAAAATGGGGTATGCTTCGCTTATTCACTGACGCGCTTCTTTACTTTGGAGATGTCCGCACTGCGTTCAGAGTGCTCCGAGTCCTCTCCCGAATTGAGTTAGAGACGTTCTTTGTCAAGAGACGATTCG